>NZ_LMFJ01000001.1:0-42458 GCF_001426755.1 Aeromicrobium sp. Root495
CCCGCCGGCGCCTGTCACCAGAACTGTCATGTGTGTACTTCCGATCTGCTTGATGTGGAACGTTCGAGAGTCTTAACGACTGTGATCGTCTCAGGTTCCGGTGCGGCTGTCAGGAAGCTCGCACGGCGTCAGCAGGGCGCCCACATCGGTCTCGACCGTGGTCCGGCCAGGGCGTCAGGACCAGGCCCGGACGTAGTCGACCACCATCGTGGCCGGGAACGCCGTCCCGGCGGTGGGCGCGTTGTCGCCCAGTCCCGCTCCCTGGGTCAGGTTGAGGGTGAACGGCTTGTCGAAGGGCTTGCCGGCCGCGATCGAACGGCCGGACTCGGCCCGCGCCGGGAGCAGCGTGTAGGAGAGGCACGTCCTGCCGTCATAGCTGATCGTGAGCAGGGTCGGGGACCATACGAGGCGATAGGTGTGCCAGTCCGACGGCTTCGAGATCATGCAGTAGTAGTTGCTGCGCGAAGCGACGCCCGCGTCGACCCGCGGCACGTAGTGGAGCTGCGGGACCACCCGGTCGGGGTACTGGGCGTAGAACTCCGCGATGTCGATCTCACCGGCCCACGGCCAGCCACCGTACGCGCGGCTCGTGGGGAAGAGCCACCACGCGCTGTGGGTGCCGGGCCCGCGGGTCCCGGGGAACCGGATGCGAGCCTCGAACTGTCCGTGGGTCTGCTGGAACCGGCCGAGCGTGGTGAGGCTCGCAGCGGTGTAGGACGAGCGGTACCTGCCCGAGGGGCTCTTGCACGTGAAGGGCTTCGACGTCCTTCGTGCGGTGAGGCGCAAGGTCCCCCGGTTCACGGCGATGTTGCGCGGGCTGTCGAAGTAGCAGTCGCGGTTGATGGCGTAGCCGCTCGTCCTCGTGGTCACCGGCTGCCAGCGGCTGCGGTCGAGGGACCTGCCGCCGAAACCGTCGGCGAACCTGCAGCGCCAGGCCGATCCGTCCGGCTTGTAGCGCGTGGGACCGCAGCTCGGGGCCGCGGCTGCTGCGACGGCGTCGTCCGGCAGGGCGACGGTGGTCGACGATGCAAGGACGACGAGCGAGGCCACGACGGCCATGGCAGTGGTGACGGTGCGTCGCAGGGCGTGGGTCAGCACGTAGGCGCTTCCTGGTCGACGAGTCGGAACAGGCAGACGGTCCCACCCCCCGAACGCCCGGGACCTGTTGTCCATGGCTGCCGCCCCAGGTCTCCCGTTCAGGGCGGCGTTCGTCCTCGTGCCACGAAGCGTACCCACTCGGGCGGGCCGACAGATGACCCGAACGAGCCATCTTGCAGGACTTCCGACCCGGGTCGGGCCAGGACCGGCCGCCGCGTCGTCCTGCACCACCGGTCCTGGGAACGGGGCCTTCTGCCGGGGGGCCTCCGGCTCACCAGCTGGTGTGCAGCGGGCGTCCCTCGTCGTACCCGGCCGAGCTCTGCAGCCCGACGACGGCCCGCTCGGCGAACTCCGGAAGGCTCTGGGCCCCGGCGTAGGTGAAGCTGGAGCGGACACCGGCGGTGACGGCGTCGACGAGGTCCTCGACCCCGGGGCGCTCCGGGTCGAGGAACATGCGTGAGGAGCTGATGCCCTCCTCGAAGAGCGCCATCCGGGCCTTCTCGAAGCCGGCGGCGTCGCGCGTGCGGTTGGCCACGGCGCGCGAGCTGGCCATGCCGAACGACTCCTTGTACAGGCGGCCGTCGGCGGCGGTCCGCAGGTCGCCGGGGCTCTCGTACGTGCCGGCGAACCAGGACCCCACCATGACGCTGGCCGCGCCCGCGGCCAGGGCCAGCGCGACGTCGCGGGGGTAGCGCACACCTCCGTCGGCCCACACGTGGGCGCCCACGGAGCGGGCGGCCTCGGCGCACTCGAGCACGGCGGAGAACTGGGGACGGCCCACGCCGGTCATCATCCGGGTGGTGCACATGGCACCCGGCCCGACGCCGACCTTCACGATGTCGGCACCCGCCGCGACGAGGTCGCGGGTGCCGTCGGCCGACACCACGTTGCCGGCCGCGACGGGGATCCGGCGCCCGGTGCGCTGCTCGTGCTCGTCTCGAGCCGCGACGACGAGGGGCAGGGCGTCCAGCATCTTGACCTGGTGGCCGTGGGCCGTGTCCACGACCAGCACGTCGACCCCGGCGGCGAGCAGGGCGGCCGCCTTGGCCCGGACGTCTCCGTTGATGCCGACCGCGGCGCCCACGACGAGACGGCCGGCCGGGTCGAGGGCCGGCGCGTAGACCGTGGAGCGCAGCGCGCCCTTGCGCGTGATGACGCCCACGAGCTCGCCGCCGTCGACGACGGGGGCCACGCTGAGGTGGCTGCCGCTCAGCACGTCGAAGTACTCGCGGGGGTCCAGTCCGGCCTCGACCGTGCGGATGTCGGTGGACATGACCTCGTGGACCTGGGCGAACCGGTCGACCTCGGCGCCGTCGCGCTCGGTGAAGAGTCCGAGTGGCTTGCCGTCCTCCACCACCACCGCAGCGCCGTGCGCACGCTTGGGCAGGAGGCTGAGCGCCTCGCCCACCGTGGTGCCCGGCGGGACGGTGACAGGGGTGTCGTACACGGTGTGCGCCGCCTTGACGCGGGCCACCGTCCGCGCGATGACGTCGAGCGGGATGTCCTGCGGGACGATCGCCACGCCGCCGCGGCGCGCGATGGTCTCGGCCATGCGGCGCCCGGCCACGGCGGTCATGTTGGCCACCACGAGGGGGATCGTGGCGCCCGTGCCGTCGCCGGTGGACAGGTCGACGTCGAACCGCGAGGCGACCTCGGACCGTCCCGGCACCATGAAGACGTCGTTGTAGGTGAGGTCGTGCGAGGGCTGCAGGTCGTTCAGGAACTTCACGGCACGAGTCTAGGCACGGCATCCGGCCGCAGAGTGGCGCCAGGACGGGTCCCGACCCCTAGACTGCGGTCCACCGGGGGAGATCCTCTTCGAAAGGGTTCGGATGTCGAGAGCACGTGTGTTCCTCGCCAAGGCCAAGATGAAGCTCGCGATCTTCTTCCTCGAGGCGTGGCTGCGCCCCGAGCGACCTGCGGGCATGCAGCGGTTCGGCACCTACTACGGCGGCTGGTGGATCCCCTCGGTCGATCCCGACGCGGGCCCGGCCTTCTGCGTGGGGGCCGGCACCGACGTCACCTTCGACCTCGAGCTCCTGCGGCTCGGCTACCGCGTCTACACCGCCGACCCCACCCCGGCCGCCGTCGAGCACGTGGAGGGCCTGGGGTCCGACCTCACCTTCATCCCGGTGGGCGTCTGGACCTCGGTCACCGAGCTCGAGTTCGCCCAGGACGACGTCTGGGAGGAGTCCTGGATGATCGGCGAGACCACGCCCTCGGGCACCTCCACCTCCACGGTCGAGAAGATGCCGGTCACCACCGTCCGCCGTCTCGTCGAGGACGCCGGTGAGACCGAGGCGGCCGTGCTCAAGCTCGACATCGAAGGTGCGGAGCACCGTGTCATCGAGCAGATGCTCGGCGACGGCATGCGGCCGCTCTGCCTCTGCGTCGAGTTCGACGACCACCGCGTCCGCGCCGTCATCGCCACCACGAAGCTCCTGCGCCGGGCGGGGTACCGCCTCCTGCAGATCGAGGGCCTCAACCACGTCTACGTGCGCGAGCCCGCGGCGGGATGACCGCAAGCACCTCGGGGGGGCCGGTCCGCGTCGTCGGACCGTTCCCGCCCCCCATGCACGGGGCGGCGCGCGTCACGGCCGACGTCGCCGAGCGCCTGGCGGGCCGTTCCGCGCGGCCGCTCGTCCGGGTCGACACAAATGACGACGCGGGCCTCGCCCGGCGCCTGGTGCGCCTGGTCCGCGGCCTCCTCGTCGTGCTGGTCGGTGCCCCGGGCCGGGGGAGCCTGTACGTGGGAGGCGCCGGCGGCGAGCTGGTCTGGTACCAGGCGCTGCTCGTGCTGCTGGCGCGCGTGACCCGGCGCCCGGCCGCCTACCACCACCACAACTACAGCTACCTCCACGAGCGCTCGGCCGCCATGGCCGCCCTGGTCCGGTGCGGCGGACCGCGGCTCGTCCACGTGGTGCTGGGCGACGTGATGGCGGCGCGCCTGCAAGAGCTCTACCCGGGAGCGGCCAGGGTGCTCACGTGCTCCAACGCGGGCCTCATGAGCCCTGTGCCCCCGGGGGACGCGCCCGTGGGCGGGGCGTTCGTGCTGGGCCACCTGAGCAACCTGTCGCTCGAGAAGGGCCTCGCCGACGTCGTCGCCTCACTGGACCGGGCGCTCGACGCCGGCCTCGACGCGCGGCTCCTCCTCGCGGGCCCGTGCTCCTCCCCGGAGGCACAGGCCCTGGTCGACGACGTGGTCCGCAGGCACCCCGACCGCGTGGCGGCACCCGGTCGCCTCGACGGCCCGGCCGTCGACGCCTTCTACCGCGACATCGACCTGTTCGTGTTCCCCAGCACCTACGTCAACGAGGCGGAGCCGCTCGTCGTGCTCGACGCGCTGCGCCACGGCGTCCCGGCGGTCGCCTACGACACCGGCTGCCTGCAGGAGCTCGTGGAGCCGGGGCACCTGGTGCGCGTCGGCGACGACCTTCCCGCCGCCGTCGTCGAGGCCGTGCGCGGAGCGGGGCCCGACGACGCCGAGCGGGCACGTCGGCGGTTCGAGCAGCGCAGGGACGCCGCCCTCGTCGCGCACGAGCAGCTGCTCGAGGTGCTCGCTCCCCGCTAGAGCGACGGCCCGCCGAGCGCGGTCCGAAGAACGGTCCCGAAGCGGTCGATCTTGGTAGGGTGTGCCGACTCCACAGGGGTCGGTACAGGAAGGTTGGCATGGCTCAGGACCGCACGGCGACCGTCATCGTCGAGCCCGACTACGCAGGGCATCACTACCAGGCGGTGGCCGCCGTCGCCGGCGTCGCCGTCCACCACGGACCGGTCGTGATGCTCACGACCCACGAGGGGGTCGAGAACCCCTCGCTGCGCGTCTACCTCGGTCACCTGCTCGACTCCGACTCCTTCGAGGCGGTCGGCGTCTTCGACGACCGGCGCCCGCCCACGGCCGACCTCGCGCGGCTCTCGGCCGACTGGTGCCGCACCGGCGTGCAGGGCGTCCCCGTCGGACGGGTCGTGCTGATGGACGGCGACCAGCCGCTCAAGCGGTGGTGGGCCGTCGCCCCGCGCCAGCTCCGCGGCCTCACCCGTCGCCCGCGGGTCATCTTCATGCTCACCCGCTACCCCGCCCGCCTGCGCCTCACCGACCTCACCGGCTGGCGCCTGCGCGGTCCCAAGGCCACGCTCGCCGTCGTGGCCATGCTGCGCCGCAGCCTGCACCGCGTCGTGGGGTTCAGCGGACGTGAGGACGACGCTCGCGGGTGGATCGTGCGCCGGGTCCGGGACCCGCACTACAGCTCGGCCCACGCGCGCGACGCCGCCCTGTACCGCGAGCAGCTGGGTCTGCCTCAGGACAAGGTCGTCGTGGGCATCTTCGGCGCGGTGGGCCCGCGCAAGAACGCCCCGCTCATCCTGGAGGCCATCGACGCCTCCGGCCTCGACGCCGTGCTGGTCCTGGCCGGCGGCTTCGAGCCCGGCGTGCAGGAGTGGCTGGACTCGCTCGAGCCCCGCGACCGCGAGCGGGTCGTGGCCCGCGACGAGTTCCTCGACAACGACACGCTCGACCGCTTCGTGGCGTCCGCCGACGTCGTGCCGCTCGCCCTCACCAACAACGGCCCGAGCGGCATCATGGGCAAGGCCCAGGCGGCCGGGGTCCCGGTCGTCACCACCGGCTCGGTCGTGCGCGCCCGAGAGGTCGAGGCCACCGGCACCGGCGTCGCCTGCGAGTTCACGGCCCAGAGCATCGGGGCGGCCATCCGCACGGTCGTCGAGGGTGACTTCACCGTCACGCAGGAGCTCGACGAGGTCACGCCCGAGGAGTTCGGCCGCACCGTCCTGGGGGTCGACGAGCAGGGACGTCCGTACGAGAGGATCGCACGATGAGTGCCCGTCACACGCTGATGCACGCCGCGGTCCGCGGACTCGGCCGCCGAGGCTTCGAGGTGCGCCGCCACCCCGCCACCCGCCGCCAGATGCTGCTCGAGCGGCTCGGGGTCGACCTCGTGCTCGACGTCGGTGCGGCCGACGGCGGCTACGGTCGCCAGCTCCGCGAGTTCGGGTACCGCGGCGACATCGTCTCGTTCGAGCCGCAGGCCTCGGCCTTCGCCGCGCTCACCGAGGGCAGCGCCGCCGACCCGCGCTGGAGCACCCGCCACAAGGGACTCGGCTCGGAGGCCGGCGAGGCCGTCATCAACATCGCGTCCAACAGCACCAGCAGCTCGCTGCTGCCCATGCTCGACGCGCACGTGGAGGCAGCACCGCAGGTCACCTACGTCGGCGAGGAGACCATCACCATCGCCCGCCTCGACGACGAGACGCCGGACCTCCTCGCCGACCACCGGGCGCCCTTCCTCAAGATCGACACCCAGGGCTTCGAGCGGGAGGTGCTGGCCGGCGGAGCGGACACCGTGGAGTCGTGCGTGGGACTGCAGCTGGAGCTGTCGTTCGTGCCGCTGTACGGCGGCGGGATGCTCGTCGACGAGGCGGTCTCCTGGGCCTACGACCACGGCTTCCACCTCGTCGTCGTCGAGCAGGGCTACGCCTCGCCCACCGGCGAGATCCTCCAGATCGACGGCATCTTCGCCCGCGACTGAGCCTGACCGCCCGGGGGTCGGTCAGGCGCGATGGCGGCCGCGGACGACCCGGGCGCGCGGTCGGCGCGCCACGGCCCACCCGAGGGCGAGGCAGCTGAGCCCGCCCACGAGGGCGAGGGTGATCCCCACGCCCGTCAGGGAGTCCGAGAGCGAGGCGGCCACGATCCCCACCGCCAGGACGGGCAGGAGCGCGAGCTCGACCCATGACGCCACGCCGCCTCGTCCCTGCCCCTGCAGCACGGCGATGAACACCCGCCGGACGGCGAACAGGCCGTCGGCCAGGATGAGCCAGCGGGCGCACGCGACCGCACCGAGGAACTCCTGGCCGAAGGCCAGGCGGATGATCGGCTCGGCCAGCACCTCCAGGGCGGCCACGATGACCACCACGAGGAGGACGGTGACCCCCGTCCACCGGCGGATGACGGCGCGCTGACCGTCGGGGTCCTCCTGGTGCTGGGCCACCTGGGGCAGGACCACGACACTGATGGCCGTGCTCACGAGGCGGCACAAGTTGGAGACGGCGGTCGCCGCCGCGAACAGCCCGAGGGCGGTGGTGCCGAGCAGACCGCCCACGAGGAGCCGCTCGATGCCGAGGCCGTCGAGGGGTCGCACGCCGCTCACGTAGTTGCGCCGGGTCTCGGTCCAGAGGGCCGCCTCCTCGATGGGCTCACCGCCGCCGCGGCGCAGGAGCGCGAACCACGAGAGCACGAGGCCCAGCCCGTTGGCGGCGACGTAGGCCACGAGCACCGACGTGGCGCCCCACGACCAGTCCGCGGCGAGCGCGACGGAGAGGGCCACCACGAAGGCGGCCTGCGGGGCGAGCGCGACCCACGCCATCCGGACGAGGCGGCCCTCGCCCTGCAGGCCGCCGGCCAGGACGAGGAAGAGGATCGTCTGGAGGGTGATCACGACCACCACGACGGCCGTGACGACCTGCTCCTCGACGTCGGCCCCGTGGTGCAGGACCGGCACCAGCGCACCGGCCACCAGGGCCGGGAGCACCAGGAGCCAACCGCGGCGACGCGCCACGGCGCCGAAGCCGTCGCGGGCGCCCACGCGTCGCTCGGCCAGCAGCTTGGTGATCGCCGGGGGCAGGCTGCCCCCGAAGCTGAGCTGGGCGGCGAAGGTCGCGATGGCCATGGCGAGGGCCACCACGCCGCGTCCCTCGACCCCCAGCACCCGGGCCGAGATGACGCCCGAGGCGAGGATCAGGAACTGGACGCCGAACGTGGCACCCACGATGAGCAGGAACGTGAACCCGCCCCGCGCGGTGCCGGTGACCGGGGGCGGCGGGTCGGGGAGGAGGGGCTGCTCGTCGGTGTCCGGTCGCGGCCCGGGGTTGGCGTCCGGCACGCCGTGAGCATACTCGCGACAAGCGGCTCCGAGCGGGAGCCGCGTCCCGTACGATCTCCGCATGGTCAGCCTCCTGCCTGAGCAGCAGCCCACTCCCTCGGCCAAGGAACGCGCCGCGCGCTTCCTGCCCTCACCCGTCGTCAACGGTCTCGACCGCGTCGTCTTCGGCTCGCGCAAGGCGCGCATCCGTGGCGCGCAGCGGCTCGGCAAGGCCCTCGGCTACAACATCGTCAAGAAGGGCGACTACTACTCCACGTTGCCCGTCCTGACCGAGATCGAGGCCACCAAGGCGCGGTGGGACAAGCCCAGCGCCCTCGCCGGCCTCGACATCGACGTCCCTGCCATGACCGAGACCCTCGACGACCTGGCCAAGAAGTGGGACGCCGAGTTCGTCGAGCAGACCGGCGACTACCTGGCCAACACGCGGCGTGGGTTCGGCCCCGGCTACCCGGCGCTCGACGCCCGGTTCCTCTACTTCATGCTGCGCGAGCACAAGCCCCGCCGCTACCTCGAGGTCGGCTCCGGCCTGTCCACCTTCTACGCGTCCCTCGCGGCCGAGCGCAACAAGGCCGAGGGCGACCCGCTGCACATCACGTGCGTCGAGCCGTACCCCTTCGACGCGCTGCGGACGCTCCCCGACTTCGACCTCGTCGAGGGCTTCGTCCAGGACGTCCCCGTCTCGAAGTTCCAGGAGCTCGAGGACGGCGACGTGCTGTTCATCGACTCCACCCACGCCCTCAAGATCGACAGCGACGTCGCGTACCTGTTCCTCGAGGTGCTCCCGCAGGTCAAGAAGGGCGTGTGGGTGCACATCCACGACGTCCACTTCCCGTACAACACGCCCTACCCGTCGTCCACGTGGCTGTTCGGCGAGCGCTGGCCCGTCTACTGGAACGAGGCCATGGTCGTGCAGACGTTCCTGGCCTTCAACTCCGCGTTCGAGGTCGTGCTGTCGGCGCCCATGATCCGTCACCAGGACGAGTCGGTCCTGCGGGAGCGGTTCGCCGACTACGTGCCGGTGGACGACGACATCAACCCGCCGTCCTCGCTCTGGATCCGCCGGATCTCCTGACGTCCCGGACGGGCCTCGGTCGGCGGGAGCCGGCCGGGGCTACCAGTCGAGGTGGGTCTGCTGCTCGCCCCAGGCGAGCACCTCGGCGGTGAGCAGGTCGCCGACGTCGGCGTGGAACTGCGGCGTGAAGTGGCCGCCGTCGGGGCAGGCCTCCTCGCCACGCGCGGCGTGCTCGGCGTACAGAGGCATGAGGTCGACGTAGCGGACGTCGGGGTGGTCGACGCGCTGCACGAGCGCGCGGAGCTCGGCGTCCATCTGCTCCAGGCGTGCCGCCATCCCCGGGAACCAGGTGTCCCAGCGCGAGCCGTGCGGGACGAGGCCGATCACGAGCACGAGCGGGCTCGCCACGGTGCGCGAGCGGCGGACGTAGCGTTCGAGCGTGGCGCCGAACTTGCGGGTCCGGCGGTCGAAGTACCGCGTCGGGACACGGAGGTCGACCTGCTTCTGCAGCTTGGCGAGGAGACCGAAGGCGGGGTCGAGGAGGCGTCGGCGGTACCGCTCCCGGAAGAAGCCGGGTCGGTCGGCCGTCCCGCGCACGTGCCGCTCGAGCCAGCGCGGGATGAAGACGTGGATCGTCTCCATGTGGCCGCAGTGCAGCACGATGACGTCGGGGGAGAGCTGAGAGACCTCGGTCTCCCACGTGCGGAGCATCATCCTGGCGCGCTCGGCAGGGACGGCCCGCACCTCGGGTCGGACGGGGAGCCCGCGCCGGAGCAGGTTGCGCTCCACGACGCGGGGGTACGCGAGGTCGGTGCGCGGCCCCTTCATGAACGAGGTCCAGATCACCGTCGAGGCGCCCTTGAAGAGGATGCGAAGCGGCATCGGCAGAGGGGTGCGGTCCACGGCGTGAATTCTCGCACGACCTCCGGTCTGCGCGCGGCTGCTGTACTACGCTCGCCCCGATGTCTACCGAAGCGGTGCCGTTGTCGGCGCAGACCCTGTCGTTCAAGGAGCTCGTGTTCTCCGACTACGAGCGCTACCGACCCGGGTCCACGGCGTCGTGGCTCCGCGTCGTGCTGCGGCTCCCCTCGCTCCCGGGGCTGCTCGCCTCGCTCGTGCTGCGCGCCCAGCAGGTGCTGGCCCGCTCGGGCCGCGTGCGCCTCGCCGAGCAGCTCCGCACGCTCGGCAACGTGCTGGTGGGCGCCGACCTGGGCCCGGGCATGCAGATCGGACGCGGCTTCATGCTGGCCCACCCGGTCGGGGTCACCATGGGCTACGGGGTCGTCATCGGCGACGACGTCACCTTCGCCGGCGGCGTCACGTGCGCAGGGCGCTACTACGAGCCCCAGGGCGACGAGGTCCAGGAGTGGGCCACGATCGGTGACCGCGTCGTCGTCGGAGCCCACGCCGTGCTCGTCGGCGGCGTCACCATCGGCGACGACGCCATGATCGGCGCCAACTCGGTCGTGCTGTCCGACGTCCCCGCCGGGGCCGTCGTCATGGGCTCGCCAGCCCGTCGCGTCGGGTCCCGCGGACCCCAGGAGGAGAAGACCGCATGAGCTCGGAGTCCCCGCAGACGCCGTCGTACGACCCCGCCGCGCACTACGACCACATCACCGCCGCCTGGGCCCTGCTGCTCGGCGAGGAGCTGCACTACGGAGTCTTCGACCACGCCGACGACCCGCTCGACGTCGCCACGCGCGCGCTGACCGGACGGATGGTCGCCGCCGCCCACCTCGACGAGGCGCCCTCGGGCACCCGCGTCCTCGACGTCGGCTGCGGCTCGGGCGCGCCGGCCGTGGCCATGGCCACGGCCCACGGGGTCGACGTCGTCGGCATCACCACGAGCGGGGTCGGCGTGGAGACGGCACGGAAGCGCGCTGCCTCGCTGGGGCTCGACGGCGTGACCTTCGAGCAGCGCGACGGCATGGACAACGGCTTCCCCGACGCCTCGTTCGACGTCGCGTGGGCGCTGGAGTCCGCGCACCTCATGCGGGACCGGCCCGCGCTGCTCTCGGAGATGGCGCGCGTCCTGCGCCCCGGCGGCCGGCTCGTGCTGTGCGACCTGCTCCGCTTCCGCGAGATCCCCTTCCGCGAGGTGCGCGAGCGCCGTGTCGACTTCGCCACGCTCCGCGCAGCGTTCGGCGACGCCCACTTCGAGTCCCTCGACTACTACGTCGAGGCCGTCCGGGGCCTCGGGCTCGAGGTCGAGGTGGCCGACGACCTCACCCAGGCCACGCTTCCCACCTTCGACCGCTGGCGGGCCAACGCCGAGCTGCACCACGACGCGGTCGTCGATCTCATCGGCGTCGAGGGTCACGCCGCCTTCGTCGGCTCGTGCGACATACTCGAGGCGTTCTGGCGGGACGGCACGTTCGGCTACGGGATCGTCGGAGCCCGTCGCCCCGCCTGACCTCCAGCACCGTGACCTCCGCGCGCGGAGTTCGTTGACGAAGTGCCGGACCCATCCGCCGGCCGTGATCGAGGAGCAACCACCACCATGACGACTTCCCCCGCCGACGTCGAGCGCACCGTGACCGACTTCCTGACGCGCATCGAGAAGCTGCCCGAGGGATTCGGCGACAGCACGCCGCTCTACGCCGACGGCGCCGAGCTCGACTCGCTCGAGACCGCAGAGCTCTCGGCCACGCTCGAGGACGTCCACGGCAGCGACCCCTACTCCTCGGGCGAGATGCCGCAGACGCTGGGCGAGATCCAGGCCTTCTACGCAGCGCTTCCGGCCTGACACCTTGTACGAGCTCCTGCGGCGGGTGGAGGTCGAGGACCCCGACCGTCTGGCCGTCGTCACGCACGACGAAGAGCTGACCTACGGGCAGCTCGCCGACGCCGCCCGACGGGCGGCCGCCCGGCTGCGCGCCGAGGGTGTCCGTCGTCTCGCCGTGGCCGACCACGAGGCGCGCGTCGTGGTGCCGCTGCTCGCGGCCGCCTCGCTCGTGGGCGTGGAGGCCTGTCTCTACCCGCCGCCGGCACCGCCGTCGAGCGGGCGCGAGGAGACCGCGGACCTGCTGAACCGCATGGAGCACGAGCTCCTCGTCACCGACCACGCCGACCTCGCCGCGCTGGCGCCCACCACGTGGACCACCGACCAGGCCCTCGACGGTGACCCGGGCTCGTCGGCCGAGCCGTTCGAGGCTCCCGCCTCGCGCCCGCACCTCGTGCTCACCACCGGCACCACCGGCGCCCCCCGAGGGGTCCGGCACGACTGGGCCAGGCTCGTGCGCAGCACGCGCCGCGTGCGGCCCGCGGTCGGCGAGCGCTGGCTCCTGGCCTACGGGCTCCACCAGTTCGCCGGCCTCCAGGTCCTGCTCCACGTCTTCGCGTCGGGCGCCACGCTCGTCGCCCCGGCGCCGCGTCGGCCCATCGAGGGCCTCGAGGCCATGCGCACGCTCGACGTCACCCACGCCAGCGCCACGCCCACCTACTGGCGCTTCCTGCTCGCGCAGGCCCGCTCCGACGGCGCCGGCCTGCCGGTCCTGCAGCAGATCACGCTCGGCGGCGAGGCCATTCCCGGCCCGCTCCTGGGTGAGCTGCAGGCCGCCTTCCCGGCCGCCGCCGTCTCCCAGGTCTACGCCGCGTCGGAGTTCGGCTCCACCGGCTCGGTGCGCGACGGGCGACCGGGTCTGTCCGTCGAGGCCCTCGAGCGGGGCGAGGACGCCGACGTCGACCTCAAGGTCGTCGACGGGGAGCTCTGGATCCGCTCGCGCATCGGCATGCTGGGCTACCACGGAGAGCCGCCCGTCGACCCCGACGGCTGGCGCGCCACGGGCGACCTCGTGGAGGTCGTCGGCGACCGCGTCGAGTTCCGAGGACGATCCTCCGAGGTCATCAACGTCGGTGGGGTCAAGGTGCACCCCCTCCCCATCGAGGAGCGCGTCGGGGCGGTGCCGGGAGTCGACATGGCCCGCGTCTACGGTCGTCCCAACCCCATGGTCGGTGCGGTGGTGGCCCTCGAGGTCGTGGCCGCGCCCGGACAGGACCTCGACGTCCTCAAGGTCGCCCTGCGGGAGGCGTGTGCCGACCTCGTGCCGGCCGCCCGACCCCGCAGCATCACGTTCGTCGACGACATCACCACCGCCGGAAGCAAGATCGTCAGGAGATCAGAATGACCGCAGCAGCCACCCCCACCGGCCCCCGCGTCGTCGTCGTGACGGGCGGCAGCCGTGGCCTCGGCGCCGGCATCGTGCAGGCCTACCTCGACGCCGGCGACATCGTCGCGACCTGCGCCCGGAGCATCACTGCCGAGGTGGAGGCCTGGCAGTCCGACCCCGAGACCGCCGACCGCTTCCTGTTCGGGACGGCCGACCTCGCCAGGTCCGCCGACGCCGAGGTCTTCGTGAAGGCCGTCATCGAGAAGTGGGGACGCATCGACGTCCTCATCAACAACGCCGGCGTGGCCCGCGACGGCATCCTGGGGCTCTTCTCCGACGACGACATCGACACCGTCGTCGACCTCAACATCAAGGGCACGATCTACATGTCGCGCCTCGTGAGCCGGCGCATGCTCGCCAAGGGCAGCGGCTCGATCGTCAACATCTCGTCGATCGTCGGCCTCTCCGGCTACCGCGGTCTCGCGGTCTACAGCGCGTCCAAGGCCGCCCTCGACGGCCTGACCCGCGCCCTGGCCCGCGAGCTGGGCTCACGCGGCATCACGGTCAACAGCATCGCGTCGGGCTACCTGCGCACCGAGATGAGCCACGGTCTCGACGAGGGCCAGCTCAAGCAGATCGAGCGCCGCACCCCGGCCGGCCGACTGGGCTACCCCGAGGACATCGCCCGCGTCTGCCAGTTCCTCACCGACCCCGCCGGCTCGTACCTCACGGGTCAGGTCATCGTCGTCGACGGCGGCCTGACCTCCTGATCCCGGGCCGCCCACGGCCCGCGACGTGGCCGCCCGACGGGGCGGTGACGGCGCTCCTCCGTGACCCCGCAGCGGCCCTGCTCGCCATAACTCCGGCCCGGTTGACTCGTTCTGTCCTTCGGAGGGGCTTGCTGGAGCGCGGTGAATGATCGGTCGCGCCCCAGGTCGTGGCATAGACTCGGCATGCCATGACGACCTGTCCGTCGTCTGATCGATGAATGGGGAAGTACGTGGAGCTGCGGCAGTTCTTCGGAACATTGCAAGCGCGATGGAAGTTCGCGCTCGTCGCGTTCCTCCTCGGGACCATCGCCACGGTCGCGCTCGTCTTCACCATGGCACCGCAGTACGGCTCCACCGTGAAGATCTTCATGTCCACCCCCGGCGGTGGCACCACGGAGTACGTCGCCGCCTACACGCTGCAGCAGCGCGTGGCCTCCTACGCCGACCTCGCCGTCGACCCGGCCGTCCTCGACACCGTCGTGACCCGGCTCGACCTCGACGAGACGCCCCAGGAGCTGGCGGGCCAGATCTCGGCCACCGTCGTCACGGGCACCAACAACATCCAGATCGACGTCACCGCCGACACCGCGGAGCAGGCCCAGCTCATCGCCGGCGCCGAGGCCGATGCCATCGTCGCGCTGGTCAAGCGGCTCGAGCGCCCGTCAGCCTCGGGGCAGACCGCCGCCGTCACGGCGCGCATCGCCGCCGACCCCAGCTTCCGCTCCTCGCCCGTGGCGCCCAACGTGCCGCTCAACCTGGCCGCCGGACTGCTCGTGAGCCTCTTCGTGGCCATCGCCGGTGCGCTCGTGCGCGACCTGCTCGACCGCACCGTCAAGTCGCGCCGCGACGTCGAGACCATCACGTCGAGCGCAGTGCTGGCCACGCTGCCGTTCTACCCGCAGGTCAAGAAGGAGCCGCTCAGCGCCGAGACCGGCGGCAACCTCGCGGAGGCCTTCCGCGTGCTGCGCACCAACCTGCAGTTCGTGAAGCTCGACGCCGACCGCCAGGCCATCCTCGTCTCCAGCGCGCTTCCCAACGAGGGCAAGACCCTCACGGCCACCAACCTGGCCATCTCCATGGCGCAGTCCGGCCGCTCGGTGCTCCTCATCGACGCCGACATGCGCAACCCCAACGTCGCCGAGCTCCTCGGCCTCGAGAACTCCGTCGGTCTGCTGTCGGTGCTCGTGGGTCGCACCACCATCGAGCAGGCCATCCAGCCGCACGTCAGCGGCATCTCCTTCATGGGCACGGGGCCTGCCGCGCCCAACCCGGCCGAGGTCCTGGAGTCCCGAGCCATGCGCGACCTGCTCTCGCGGGTCCGCAAGGAGTTCGACACCGTCATCATCGACGCCCCGCCCATGCTGCCCGTGGCCGACGCGTCCATCCTGCTCACCGAGGTCGACGGCGCCCTGCTCCTCGTGCGCCACGGGTCCACCACGCGTGAGCAGCTGCGGCTCGCGGTCGAGCGCGTCGAGACGGTCGGGGGCCGGCTCTTCGGCTGCGTCCTCAACCGCACGCCGCGTCGCGCGAGCGACGACGCCTACGGCTACGGCTACGGGCACGGCTACGGCTACGGCTCGGCCCTCCCGACGGCCGTCAAGCCCGAGCAGGTCCAGAAGTCCGGCGACGAGGCCTCGACGCTCTCCCGCTCATGACCCCCTTCCAGACGCTGGCGCCGAGCCCGCGGCTGCGTGCCGCGGTCGCCTTCGCGGGTCCGGCCCTCCTGGTGGCGGTCCTGCTCCTGCTGCTCATCACCATCAGCACGGGGTCGACCATCGGCGCCGGGTTCGCGGTGGCCATGGCCGTGGGGCTGTGCCTCGTGCTCGCCGCGGGCTTCGAGGGCGCCGCCATCGCGCTCTTCGCCCTCGGCATCGCACTGTCACCCCTCGACCGGCTGCGACCGGTGGCCGCGCTCGGCATCGCGTCGCTCTCGGACCTCATCCTCTTCGCCGCGCTCGGCCTCCTGATCCCGGTGCTCATGGGCCGGCCATTCCCCCGCGAGCCGCTCTACCTCGCGGGTGCCAGCGGACTGTTCATCGTCGGCATCGTGAGCTCGGTGCTGAGCGACAACCCCGTCGGGAGCCTCGCGTTCCTCATGCGGCTCGCGATCGGCGCCCTCCTGCTGCCGATCGTCTTCTCCTGGTGGCGTCCGCGCCGCGAGGTGCTCATCGCCTTCGCGGCCTCGTACGTCGCGGGCAACATCCTCAACCTCGGCTTCGCCTTCACGGTCGGCGTCGTCGACTTCGGGCGTCGGCTGGGCTACTCCACGCACCCCAACATCATGGGTCTCGCAGCCATGCTCGGCTTCGCCCTGTGCCCGTTCCTCTGGACGGTCCTGCCCAAGGCGTACCGCTGGACGGCGCTCGCCGGTGCCGCCGGCTGTGGTCTCGGTGTCTGGGTGAGCGGCAGCCGCGCAGCGCTGCTGGCCCTGGCCGCCGTCATCGTGCTCTACGTCGTCTTCAGCCGCTCGGTGGGCGTGGCGGTCACCCTGTTCGGTGCGGCCATCCCGGTGGCCTACTTCGTGGCGCAGGCCTACCTCAAGGGTGACGACAGCTCCGACAACGCGCTCGGCCGACTCTTCGGTGGCGGCTCGGCCGGCGGGTCCGACGTCGCGCGAGAACAGCTGGCCCAGGAGGCGTGGGACTCCTTCCAGAAGCACCCCGTGATCGGCCAGGGCCTCGCCGAGATCCTCGAGGCGCACAACATCTACCTCCAGGTGGCCGCCGGCATCGGCGTGATCGGCCTGGCGGTCTACCTCGTCATGCTGGGCTCGGTGTTCCTGCGCGCGGCGAGGCTCCCGGACCCCTACGTCCTGCTCGTGCTGCCGGTCATGGGCTACGCCATCATCGGCGCCATGACGACGATCCTCTGGGACCGCTACGTCTGGACCGTCCTCGCGCTGCCGTTCCTCATCCCGGCCCTGTCGCGCCCCGACCCGTCGTCGGACGACCCCGAGGACCGGGGTGAGCTCGTCGGCTCGGGCCAGCGCCTCGACGTCTGATCCTTCGCGGGACGGAGACTGCGACGCGGGCTGCCCTAGGCGGTGAGACGCCGGGGGGAGACCTCCACGAGGAACGCGACGCCGCACTGGCGGCAGAGGGCCGAGCCCAGCTCGTCCTCGAGCAGGTCGATCTCGCCCTCGCACGCCTCGCACACGACGGCGAGCCCCAGCTGCGTGAGTGAGTAGTCCATGTCCCTCACGGTAGGCACGAGCACCGACAGATCGTGGCGACGCGCCGGGCCGAGGATGCTCAGCGGAAGTCGAGGAGGAACGTGTCGGGCTGCTCCTCCGGCTCCTGGGTGGTGTCCTTGACGACCCGGGCCCGCGTGCACGTGGTCTGGTGCCGCACCCGCAGCGTGCCCGTCTGCGCCGCGTACTCGCCGAACAGGTTGCGCACCGCGCCGGCGTGCTGAGCGGGGTCGAGCGGGGCTCCGGGCGTGCCGCCCAGCTCCTCGGCGAAGCGCAGCAGACCGGGCAGGTCGAGCTGCTCCCACGCCCCGATCTCGGTGGACTCGGGGTCGGTGAACAGGCCCGAGGCCCCGAAGGTGTCGGCGGGGTCGCGGGGCTGTGGCGGCTCGCCCACGATCTCGCGCAGCCGGCGCATCCACGGGATGGACCGGTCGTGCGTGCGGGTGAGCGTGGAGAGCAGGCCACCGGGGCGCAGGACGCGGGCGTAGTCGGCGAGGGCCACGGGGGAGTCGCGCAGCTCGGGCGCCACCACGACGTCGAAGGCGTCGGGACGGAACGGGAGGCGCTCGCCGACGGAGCGCACGTAGAGGACGTCGGGGTGCCGGCGACGGACCACGTCGTCGCCCGCCACCACGACCTCGTGGCCCTGGTCGGCCAGGACGTAGGCCAGCGGGCTGTCGCCCACGTGGAGCACGCAGGAGAGCTGGTCGGCCACGAGCCAGGCGGCGGCGCGCTCGGCACCGCTCGGTCCCGTGGGGGACGAGCTGCCGAGGATCTGGCCCGCCGTGTTCATCCCCTGAAGGCTACCGTTCGGGCCACTGGCGGCCCGGTACCTTGGGCCCGTGTCCCCCGTCGACCCGTTCCTAGCCGCCGCCTCGCTCGAGGGTGTTCCCTCTGCCTTCGCGGCGGCCCGCGACGGCATCGATGCCGTCCTGCGCGACCGTGGCCTGCGGCGCAGCACGCCCGACCACACCGCCCGCTCGCTCCTGCTGGGCGCGGCCGCCACGTCGCGGCTCGAGGGCGGTGAGCCCGACGTCGACGTGCTCACGTCGGGTGGCGGTGACGCCACGGGTCGCGCCGCCGTGCGCCTCAGCACCGAGCTCCTCGGCCTCACCGAGATCTGGAAGCGTTCGCCGGTCCAGGCCATCGCCCGCCTGCACGCCCTGGCCGCCGCCGGGTCGGTGGCCGACGAGGACCTCGGCCGTCCGGCGTCCTCCGACGGGGTGGCCCGCCTCACCGAGCTGGCCCGCTCGCTCGCGGTACCCACCCAGGCCCCCGCGCTCGTGGTGGCGGCCCTCGTGCATGCCGAGATCGCCGACGCGTCCGCGTTCCTCTCGCACAACGGGGTCGTGGCCCGGGCCGCCGAACGGCTCGTCCTCGTGACGCGCGGTGTCGACCCCGCGTCGGTCACGGTGCCCGAGGCCGGTCACGCCGCCGACGAGATCGCCTACCGGGCCGGGCTCGAGGGCTACTCCCGCGGGGACACCACCGGCGTCCACCAGTGGCTCCTCTACGCCCCGACCGCCTTCACGAAGGCCGCCGAAGCCTCCCCCCTCACCTGACCCCCCAGCCCGGTTTACCACGGGGGGTTGGCAGACCGACCCATCCCTACGGAAGCTTCCCGAGGTATGGGTCAGGTTGCCGAGGGGAGTGCGGTCGAGCACAAGAAACCGGCGTCACCTGGATGGTGACGCCGGTCAGGGGCCAGCAGGGTCGGCTACCAAGCGTGCTGTCTCAAGATGTCAGCCGGGGCCGCGTGATCCCTGATCGCGGATGTCCCGGACGTGACTGCCCTGTCAGAAGGGTGATCGCCGCGTGGGTACCGAAGCTACTGGTCGTCTGTGGTGTTGTGCCTCAGTTCTACGCCCCGAGCACGAGCCGGGGAACCCCTACGCACTCGTAACGTTGTGCGCACTCGTTCACAAGCGCGCAAGCGCGACGACGACGCTCAGGACGCGCCGCGGGTGCGACGCCGGGCGAGCAGTGCGGCGGCCGCTCCGGCGCCACCGGCGAGCAGCAGCGCTGCCGCCGCCTTGCCCGTGGTGGTGTCGAGGGCGAGCCGGCTGCTGAGGGTGACGGGGTGCCCGAAGGTGAGGACCGGCCAGTCGCGCTCCTCGGCCTCCTTGCGCAGGGTCTTGTCGGGGTTGACCGCGAAGGGGTGCCCGACCACCTGGAGCATCGGCACGTCGGTCTCGGAGTCGGAGTAGGCGTAGCAGTCGGCCAGGTCGTAGCCGCGCTCCTCGGCGAGCGCGCGCATGGCGGCCGCCTTGTGGGGGCCGTACGCGTAGAACGCGACCTCACCCGTGTACCGGCCGTCCTCCTCCACCAGGGTGGTGGCGATGACGTGGTCGACGCCGAGCATCTCGCCGATCGGCTCGACGACCTCGCTCCCCGAGGCCGACACGATCACGACGTCGCGTCCGGCGGCCTGGTGCTGCTCGATCAGCTCGACCGCCTCGGCGTAGACGATGGGGTCCACGACGGTGTGCAGCGTCTCGGCGACGCACTGGCGGACCACGGCGACGTCCCAGCCGGCGATCATCTGCGTCAGGTAGGCGCGCATCTTCTCGAGCTGGTCGTGGTCGGCGCCCTGCAGCGAGAACATGAAGTTGGCGTAGGCGCTGCGGAGCACGGCGCGCCGGGTGAGCAGGCCGCCCTGGAAGAACGGCTTGCTGAAGGCCAGCGTGCTCGACTTGGCGATGATCGTCTTGTCCAGGTCGAAGAACGCGGCCGAACGTGTCCCGGCTGTGGTCACGTCCTCAGCATAGGGGTCGTCCACAGGGCGGCGGGGCGCGAACGGCGCCGTCCACAGCTCCGGAGAAGGTCGTCGCGTCCTCGCCCGCCGCCCCCGACGGTGGAACCATGCCGAGACGCGCCCGTCCTTCGCCCTCCTCCGACCACGGCTCGCCGCTCGTCGCCACCTCCGATCCGGTGCTGCTCGAGGCGGCTCTGCGCTGGTGTGCTGCCGCAGGGGCCACGCCGGACGTGGCGCACGACGAGGTCGGCCTGCGACGGTCCTGGCGCACGGCCTCCGCCGTGCTGGTGGGCCAGGACCTGGCCCGGCCGGACCTGTCTCGTCGCGACCGTGTCGTGCTCGTCAGCCGCGAGCGGGAGTCCGCCTGGGCGCCCGCCGTGCTCGTCGGGGCGTCGGGCGTCGCCGTGGTCGGCCAGGAGGACGACGCGGTGACGGAGGTGCTCCAGGTGCTCGACGGCCGACGCGAGGGCTGCCTGGTGAGCGTCGTCCCCGCCGTGGGTGGGGCCGGTGCCAGCACCCTGGCCTGCTACCTCGCGCTGGGGGCCTCGGGTCGCGGCCTGGGCACGCTGCTGCTCGACGCGGACTCGTCGTCGGGAGGTCTGGACCTCGTGCTGGGTGCGGAGCACGCGAAGGGTGCGCGGTGGCCCCAGCTGCTCCAGGTGGACGGCTCCCTCGGTGCCTCCACCCTGCCGCGCGTCCTGCCTCGGGCGCACGGCGTCGCCGTCCTGGCGCCCGGCGCGGAGGGTGGTCTGCCGGAGGCCGTGGGCGGGGTGCTCGACGCCGCGGTGCGAGGCTTCGACGTCGTGGTGGCCGACGTCCCCCGGGCCGCCAGGGAGCAGGCAGCCGACGACACCCTGGCGCGCTCGGTGCTCACCGTGCTCGTGGTGCCCGAGCGCGTCCACGCGGTGGCGGCGGGTCGTCGTGCCGTGCGGGAGCTGCAGGAGCGCTGCGCGTCGGTCGTCGCGGTCTCCGCCGGGGCCCGGGGCGGCACCGGGGCCACAGCCGTCGGAGAGCTGCTGGGGGTTCCCACGGTCGCCCGGGTGAGGCACGAGCGCCGCATCGGGCTCTGCGTCGAGAGCGGCCGGGGCCCGGGTCGGTCCAGGCGGTGGCAGCGCGCCGCAGCCGACGTGCTCGACCTCCTGGGGCTCGAGGGGTCCGACGGGCCGGCCCGATGACCGGCGCGGCGCCGGAGCTCGTCGACCGGGTCCGGCGGCGACTGGCCGGATCGGCCGCCGAGCCCACGGCACGCACCGTCGCCGACGCGTTGCTCGCCGAGCCGGGCGTCCACTCCACCGGCACGGTCCTCGCCGTGGTCGACGTCCTGCGCCGGGAGACCCGAGGCGCCGGACCGCTCGAGGACCTGTTGTCCGAGCCCGGCGTCACCGACGTCCTGGTGAACGGGGTGCACGGTGTCCACGTCGACCGCGGGTCCGGGCTCGAGCCGGCCGACGTCCACCTCGCGTCCGACGAGGAGGTCCGTCGGCTGGCCCAGCGGCTGGCCGCGCAGGCGGGACGCCGTCTCGACGACGCCAGTCCCTGGGTCGATGCCAGGCTCCCCGACGGCACGCGTCTGCACGCCGTGCTCGCCCCGCTGGCGCGCCCCGGGACGCTCATCTCCCTGCGCGTGCCGGCTCGTCGCACGTTCTCGCTGGCCGACCTCCGTGAGGCGGGGACGGTCGACGACGTCGCCGTCGCCTGGCTCGAGCGGCTCGTGCTCGGCAGGGCCGCCTTCGTGGTCTCGGGCGGGACTGGGTCGGGCAAGACCACGTTGCTGGGGGCCCTCCTGGGCCTGGTCCCTCCGCAGGAGCGGCTCGTCGTCGTCGAGGACTCCACCGAGCTCCGTCCGGAGCACCCGCACGTCGTGGGCCTCGAGGCCCGGCCGGCCAACGTGGAGGGCGCCGGCCTCGTGACGATGCGCGACCTCGTGCGCCAGGCGCTGCGCATGCGTCCCGACCGGCTCGTGGTGGGCGAGGTCCGCGGGGCCGAGGTGGCCGAGCTCCTGGCGGCGCTCAACACCGGGCACGAGGGCGGCTGCGGGACCATCCACGCCAACTCCGCCGCCGACGTCCCCGCCCGGTTCGAGGCGCTCGGGGTGGCCGCCGGCCTCCCTCGGGCCGCGGTCCACAGCCAGCTGGCGGCAGGGCTCGACCTGGTGCTGCACCTCGATCGCCGCGGCGGGCCGCGGCAGCTTCGCGAGGTCGCGGTGCTGGGGAGGGACGAGTCCGGGCTCGTCCGGGCCCTGCCGGCCCTGGTGCGGGGAGCGACGGGCTGGTCGGGCGGTCCGGGCCTGGAGCGCCTCGAGGACCGGTGGGGTGCTCCATGAGCGGGTGGACCTGGCTGGCAGGGGCGGCCACGGTCGGCGCATTCCTGCTCGCGCGACCCGCACCCGCGGTGGTGGCGCGAGTGCGGCTCGGCACCGCGGGCCACACCAGGAGGATCGCGGCGCGAGCGGTCGCCCGACCGCTCGTCGTGCTCGTCGGCCTCGCCGCGCTGGCGATCCTCGTCCACGACCTCGCCTCGAGCCTGACGCTCGCCACCGGCGCGGGGGTCGCGGCCTTCGCGTGGAGCCGCTGGCGGGCGGAGCGTCGGCGCATCCACGTGGCGCAGAGCCGGACCGAGGTCGCGGCCTCCCTCGACCTCCTCGCCGCCGAGATCAGGGCCGGGGTCCTGCCCCGCGAGGCGCTGCGCGGGGTGGCCCAGGAGGTGGCGGTGCTGGCACCGGTCGCCGCGGGGCTCTCGGCCGGTGCCGATCCGGTGCCGGCGCTGCAGGTCGCGGCCGGCAGGCCCGGCGCCGAGGCCCTGGCCGACCTCGCGGCGGCCTGGGCGCTGGCCGACCGGGCCGGGGTGCCCCTCGCGGGCGTCCTGGAGCGCCTGGCCTCCTCCGTCCGCGACGACGTCGACCTGGGACGCGAGGTCCGCGGCGAGGCCGCACCGGCCAGGGCCACCGGCCGGCTCATGGCGGTGCTCCCCGTCCTCGGCCTCGGCCTCGGAGCCGGCCTGGGCTCCAACCCCTTGGTGCTTCTGACCCGTACCGTCCCGGGTGCCCTGTGCCTGGCCGCCGGTGCCGCCCTCGCGTGCGCCGGCACGGCCTGGATCGATCGTCTCGCCGACGCGGCCGAGGACCCGACGTGATCGTCGTGAGCGCGCTGTCCGCAGCGGCCGGCGTCTGGCTCCTCGTCCCCGGCAGCTCGGCCGGTCGTGCTCGCCGCCGGTTCGCGGAGGAGCGCGCCTCCGCCGCGGCACGACCCTGGCTCGGCGTGGTGATGGCCCTCCCCGTGCTCTGCATCCTCGTGCTGGGTCCGGTGGCCGGGCTGCTCACGTCGCTCGGTGTCCTCCTGGTGGGGCGGCGGTGGCGTGCCGCCGCCGAGCCCGCGGCACAGCGCCGCCGCCGACAGCGTGTGGGGGCCCAGCTCCCCAGGGCGCTCGACCTCGTGGTGGCCGCCCTCGAGGCGGGGCGTCCACCGGGAGCGGCGCTGTCCATGGTGGCCGCCGTCGTGGAGGCCCCCTTGGCCGAGGAGCTGGAGGGCGTCGCGGCACGCCTTCGGGTCGCGTCGGACCCTCGCGCGGTCTGGGACGACCTCGCGTCCGATCCCGTGCTGGGGCCCACGGGGCGCGCCTTCCGCCGGGCCGAGACGTCGGGCATGCCGGTGGCCCGCGTGGTCCACGAGGTCGCGGTGGAGCAGCGACGGGTCCATCAGGGCGAACGGCGCGAGCGTGGGCGCCGGGTCGCCGTCAAGACCGCTGCTCCGCTGGGGCTGTGCTTCCTGCCCGCCTTCTTCCTGGTCGGCGTCGTCCCCACGGTCATGGGCGTGCTCGCCGGCCTCGACCTGGGGCTGGGATGACGGCTCTCCACAGCCCGCCCGTCGCGACGTCCCGTCTCCACAGGCGCCGAGGAGGTGCGGCAGGTCAGGGCCCGAGGTCGCCATCTTCTGACGTCACACCATCCAACGAGAGGTAGCCCCATGAAGAAGTTCCTGCGCACGCGTCGAGGCGAGCTGGGCATGACCACGGCCGAGTACACCGTCGGCACGCTCGGCGCGTGCACCGTCGGCGGCGTGCTGGTCAAGATCGGGCAGAGCGAGTGGTTCGGCGGGCTGGTCAAGGACGTCTTGTCCAAGATCCCCGACCTGATCCCCGGCTTCTGACCTGTCCCCACCACCCGACGTGCAGGCGGGTGGCCGGTGGACCCGGCCACCCGCCCGTCAGAAGGAGAACCATGAAGCTTCAGTCCAGCCGGCTCGACGAGCGAGGCATGACCACGGCGGAGTACTCCGTCGGCAGCCTCGGCGCGTGCGTCGTCGCGGCTGTCCTCGTCAGGCTCACCCAGGGGGAGTGGTTCCAGGACCTCTTCTCGTCGATCATCCGCTCGGCGCTCGACCCGCTGCGCCTCGTCGAGCTCGTCCGGGACGGCTTGCCGTTCACACCGCTGCGAGGCAGGTGAGCCGTGCGGCGCACCGTGGAGGAGGAGTCCGGCATGGTCACGGCCGAGATGGCGGTCATCGCGCCGTTCGGCGTCGTGTTCACCTTCCTGCTCGCCTGGGTGGTCGCGCTCGGGCTCACCCAGGTCCAGCTCACCGATGCAGCCCGGGAGGCGGCCCGGCTGGTGGCGCGTGGCGAGTCCGTCGGAGCGGCCGCGGACGTGGCCCGTCGAGGTGCGCCCGCAGGAGCGGCCGTCCGGGTCGAGCGCTCTGACGGGATGGTCACGGTGCAGGTGAGCGTGCGGCGCGGCCTGCCCTTCCTGCCGCACGTGGGGTCGCGGAGGCTCGAGGCCCGGGCGGTCTCTGCGCAGGAGGATCCGTGAGGTCGGCGGGCCGGCACGGCGACGCGGGCAGCGTGACCGTGCACGCCATCGCCGTGGGCGTGGTGCTGGGCCTGCTCGCTGCGGTCGTCCTCCAGGCCGCGCTGCTCGTCCGGATGAAGCATCGGGTGGCGGCGGCCGCCGACCTGGCCGCGCTGGCCGGGGCACAGGCCTCGCTCTCGGGCGACGACGGGTGCCGTGCAGCGCGGGAGGTGGCCCGGCAGAACGACGCCGTGCTGTCGCGTTGTCGGATGGACCTCGACGTCGCCACCGTGACGGCCCGTCTCGTCAGCGGCTCGTGGTGGGAGCGGCGCTGGGTCAGCGAGGTCGACGCGCGCGCGGCTCCGACCGACTACGCGCCGCCGTGAGGGGTCGGTGGAGCAGTCGCCTCGGGGACGGGCTCGGGCGTGGCGTCGGCGGCGGGCTCGCCGGCCTTCACCACCACCACGCCCACCACCACGAGCGCACCGCCCACGAGCTGGATTCCTTGGGGCAGCTGGTCGAGGAGGAGCCAGGCCCAGAGCAGACCGGCCAGGACCTCGCTCAGGGCGATAAAGGAGGCCAGCCGCGACCCCAGTCGACGCGACGCCTCGATGCCGGTGAGGTACGCGACGGCGGCGGTCAGCACGCCCAGAGCGAGGACGGGACCCCACCAGGGCACCGTGGTCCCGCGGTACGTGAGGTCGGCCGTCGCGGCGGAGAACGGCACCAGCCCGGCGACGCCCGCCGCGGTGAGGGCCACTGCGCCCACCGCGAGCCCACCCGACGCCAGGGCGGCTGCGGGGATGCCGTGGCTCTCGTCGGACGACATGACGAAGTAGGTGGCCGCGCCCACCATGGCCCCCAGGGCCCAGAGGAGCCCGACCGCCGACAACGAGACGCCGCCCCCGCCCAGCAGGTCGAGCACGAGCACCAGCCCGGCGGCGGCCACGGCCGCTCCGACGACCGTGAGCCGGTGCGGCCGCTGGCCGTGCCGCAGCCACAAGAACACGACGATGGCCACGGGGGCGGTGTACTCCACGAGGAGGGCCACGCCCACGTCGAGGTGCAGGACCGCGTTGAAGAACGCCAGCTGGCACCCCGCCACCGGAACGAGGCCGTAGACGAGCAGGGTCCGCCATCCGCTCACCATCACCCCCCACCGACCGCGCAGCTGGGTCACCGCCCACGGCGCGAGGGCGAGGGAGGCGATCGCCACGCGGGCGGCCACCGCGGCCGCCGGGGACCATCCCGCGTCCATGAGCCCTCGCCCGAGGGGGCCGGAGAGCCCGAAGGAGGCGGCCGACACGACGGCCAGCACCAGGCCGGTGCTCGCCCGGGACCGGGCGCGGACCTCGGCAGTGTCATGGGTCAAGCGGTTCATGGGTCATGACGGTACGGTCGTCCGGTGTAAGGTGTCAACATGGTCTTCGCCCATGACGTCGAGGTGGCTCTCCAGGCGGCCGCGTTCCTGGTGAACTCCGCGGAGGAGCCCGAGACGCTCGACTCCGTGGCGCAGCTCGACGCCTTCATGGCGGCCTACGCGTACACCGGTCGGCACGACCGCACGCAGGCCGAGCTGCTCGCGGTGCAGACCGTCCGGCCGCGACTGCGATCGCTCCTCCTGGCCGAGCGCGACGACGCAGTCGAGCTGGTCAACGAGGTGCTGGCCGAGCATCGTGCGGTGCCCCGTCTGGTGCGTCACGACGACTGGGACTGGCACCTCCATGCCGTGCAGGAGGACTGGCCGCTGGCCGACCGGATCCTCGTGGAGACGGCGATGGCCGTCGTCGACGTCGTGCGCCAGGACGAGTCCAGCCGGTTCGGGGTGTGCCAGGACGACACCTGCGAGGGCGTCGTGGTGGACCTCTCGCGCAACCGCTCGCGCCGCTACTGCAGCACGGCGTGTGGCAACCGCAACGCCGTGGCCGCCTACCGCGCGCGTCAGTCCTGACTCGCGGGCGCGGCCTCAGGGGAGGGTGCGTCTCGCAGGACCCGGTCCAGGAGCGCCACCGCTCCTGCCTTGTCCAGAGGCTCGTTCCCGTTGCCGCACTTGGGTGACTGGACGCACGAAGGGCAGCCCGTCAGGCACTCGCACGCGGCGATGGCGTCGCGGGTCACCCGCAGCCAGTGCACCACCACGTCGTAGCCGCGCTCGGCGAACCCGGCCCCGCCCGGATGTCCGTCGTGCACGAACACGGTGAGCCGGCCGGTGTCGGCGTGGAGCGCCGTGGAGAGACCGCCGAGGTCCCACCGGTCGCACGTGGCGAGCAGGGGGAGGAGGCCGATGGAGGCGTGCTCGGCGGCGTGGGCCGCGCCGGGGACGTCGGCGCCGGCAAGGGTCTGCTCCACGGCGTCGGGCGACAGGGTCCACCAGACGGCGCTCGTGCGGAGCGTGCGCTCGGGGAGGTCGAGCGGCTCCTCGGAGAGCAGGCGTCCGTCATGTGCTCGGCGGGCGAACGAGACCACCTGGCTGGTGACGTCGACCATCCCGAAGGACACCTCGACCTCGCCCCAGGACCGGGTGCGCTCCGTGGACACGATCGTGACCTCGCTCTGCGAGGACGCCGACGTGGTGTGGTCGGGGACCTCCGCGTGCACCACGGCGACCGACTCGTCGGGGTCGTAGTCGTCCACGACGTACGGCTCCCCCTGGTGGACGTACACGGCGGCGGTGTGGACCGTGGCGTCGGCCGATCCGGCGTCGACCGTGCCGACGAGGCGCCCCGTGGGCCCGTCGACGATCTGCACCGGCCGTCCTCCGGCCGAGCGGAGGTCGGCGAGGGCCGCGGCACGGTCGCGCCGGGTCCAGAACCACCCGGCCTGGCGCCGACGCAGCCAGCCCGCCTGCTCGAGCGCCTGGACACCCTCCGCTGCGCGGGGTCCGAACAGGGGGAGGTCGGCCTCGGTGAGCGGGAGCTCCTGGGCGGCGGCCGCGAGGTGCGGTCCGAGGACGTAGGGGTTGTCGGGGTCGAACACGGTGGCCTCGACGGGCGCGTGCAGCAGCGCCTCGGGGTGGTGCACGAGATAGGTGTCGAGCGGCTCGTCGCGGGCCACGAGGATGCCGAGGGACCGCTGCCCCGACCGGCCGGCGCGTCCGAGCTGCTGCCAGAACGCGGCCCGGGTGCCGGGGAACCCGACGCTCACGACGGCGTCGAGCCCGGCGACGTCGATGCCCAGCTCGAGGGCGTTGGTGGAGGCCAGGCCGAGGAGGTCACCGGAGCGGAGCCGGTCCTCCAGCGCCCGCCGCTCCTCCGGGAGGTAGCCGCCGCGGTAGGTGGCCACCCGGCCGCGGAGCTCGGGATGCACCTCGTCGAGCCGACGCTGCGCGGACAGGGCCACCTGCTCGGCGCCTCGGCGCGAGCGCACGAAGACGAGTGTCCGGGTGCCGCCGACGACCAGGTCGGTGAGCAGCTCGGCGGCCTCGGTGGTGGCCGACCTGCGGGTCGGCGGCTGGCTGGGGTGCGCGGCGCCGACGAGCGGAGGTTCCCAGAGCGCGACGTCGCGCCCCGCGTGGGGGGACGCGTCGTCGGTGACGGCCTCGACGGGGAGGCCCGTGAGTCGCCCCGCGGAGACGGCCGGGTCGGCGATGGTGGCCGAGGACAGGATGAAGACGGGGTCGGCGCCGTAGTGCGCGCAGACCCGTCGGAGCCGTCGGAGCACGTGGGCCACGTGCGCGCCGAACACGCCTCGGTAGTGGTGTGCCTCGTCGATCACGACGTAGCGGAGCCCGGCGAAGAACCGGCTCCACCGAGGGTGCGTGGGCAGCAGCGAGTGGTGCAGCGTGTCGGGGTTGGTGAGCACGTAGTCGGCGTGGTCGCGCGCCCACGCGCGCTCCTCGCGGGAGTTGTCGCCGTCGACCGTGGCGAACCGACCCAGCGTGGCGGCGGGCCCGAGCCGACGCAGCTGGTCGCCGGCCAGGGCCTTGGTGGGCGCGAGGTACAGCGTGGTGGGCGCGCGGAAGCCGTGCAGCGCGGCGCCCTCGCGGCCACGGGCCAGGGCGTCGAGCGCCGGGACCTGGAAGACGAGCGACTTGCCCGACGCCGTCCCGGTGGCCACCACGACGTGCCGTCCGGCCCGTACGTGGTGCAGCGCCTCGGCCTGGTGGCCCCACAGCGCGTCGACGCCCTCGGCCTCGAAGACGGCTCGCACCCGGGGGTCGACCCAGTCGGGCCATGGCTCCACCACCGCGTCCCGGGCAGGCACCTGCTCCAGGTGGGTGACGCGGTCCGCATGACGGGCCAGCAGGTCGTCGGGACGCACCCCGTCATCCTCCCACTGGCGACCCAGCGCGACGCGAGACGGCGAGAGGCAGGGCGTGGCACCGCGTGGTTGAATCGGTCGCACAGGAGGAATCCGATGGATCTGGCACTCGCCACCCGTTCCGCACCACCGTTCGAGATCATCGAGGTCGGTGGGGAGATCGACGTTTACACCGCTCCGCGCCTGCGCGAGGCGGTCGTCGAGGCCGTCGACCGCGGTGCCACGCGCCTCGTCATCGACGTCGAGAAGGTCGACTTCCTGGACTCCACGGGCCTCGGCGTCCTCGTCGGCGCTCTCAAGCGCGTGCGGGCCGACGGTGGCTCGCTCGACATCGTGTGCACGCAGGAGCGCATCCTCAAGATCTTCCAGATCACCGGCCTCGACAAGGTCTTCGGTCTGCACGCCTCGGTCGACGAGGCCCGCGCCGCGCGTCCCTGACCCCGCTGTCGGGGGCCTGGATGGTTGCTGTGGGCCTGTCCGCATGCTGACCCCGGTGTCGCGTGCGTCACACTCTCGTGGTTGGTTGGGTCGCGGTAACCCCGTGTGCACATCCCTTGACCACTGGAGGAACTCATGGCCAACGCAACGTTCGTTGCGGCTGCCGAGGACATCTCCCTGTCGGGCACGAACACGACGTACGTCGCGATCGTGGCCGGCATCGGTGTCCTAGCACTCGTCTTCGCGGCTCTCTTCCGCTCCCAGGTCCTCGCAGCTGACGAGGGGACCGAGCGGATGCGGGAGATCGGCCAGGCCGTCCAGGAGGGCGCCACCGCCTTCTTGACGCGACAGTTCAAGACCCTCGCCTTCTTCGCCCTGCCCGTCGTGGTGCTGCTCTTCCTGCTCGGCAGGTTCGTGCTCGACTACGACTGGAAGGTCTCCATCGGTCAGTCGGTGGCCTTCCTCGCGGGCGCCCTGTTCTCGGCCGCCATCGGCTACCTCGGCATGTCGCTGGCCACCAAGGCCAACATGCGCGTGGCCGCCGCGGCGCAGAACGAGGGCCGCGAGCCGGCCATGCGCATCGCCTTCCGCACGGGCGGCACCGTCGGCATGCTCACCGTGGGCCTCGGCCTGCTGGGCGCTGCGGCCGTCGTGCTGATCTACCAGGGCGACGCCCCCACCGTGCTCGAGGGCTTCGGCTTCGGTGCCGCGCTCCTCGCCATGTTCATGCGCGTCGGTGGCGGCATCTTCACCAAGGCGGCCGACGTCGGCGCCGACCTCGTGGGCAAGGTCGAGAACAACATCCCCGAGGACGACCCGCGCAACGCGGCCACGATCGCCGACAACGTGGGCGACAACGTCGGCGACTGCGCCGGCATGGCGGCCGACCTCTTCGAGTCGTACGCCGTCACCCTGGTCGCGGCGCTGATCCTCGGCTCGGTCGCGTTCGGCGAGGAGGGTCTCGTCTTCCCGCTCATCGTCCCGGCCATCGGTGCGGTCACCGCCATCCTGGGCGTCTTCCTCACCAAGCCCCGTGCGGGCGAGAGCGGCCTGACCACCATCAACCGCTCCTTCTACCTGTCGGCGGCCTTCTCCGCGGTCCTCTGCTCGGCTGCGGCCTGGTTCTACCTCCCCAGCAGCTTCGACGACCTCAAGGGCATCGACTCCAACAGCCTCGTCGCCACGGTGGCGCAGGTGGGCGGTCAGACCCCGCCCGGGCTCGACATCTCCCCGCGCGTCATCGCCATCGTCGCCGTGCTCATCGGCATCGTGCTGGCCGCGGTCATCCTGGCGCTCACGGGCTACTTCACCGGCACCGAGACGCGTCCCGTCCAGGACGTCGGCAAGACGTCGCTCACCGGAGCGGCCACCGTCATCCTCTCGGGCCTCTCGGTCGGCTTCGAGTCCGCCGTCTACACCGCCATCGTGATCGGTGCTGCCGTGTACGGCGCGTTCCTGCTCGGAGCGGGCTCGCTCACCGTGGCGCTGTTCGCAGTGGCGCTGGCGGGCTGTGGCCTCCTCACCACGGTCGGCGTGATCGTGGCCATGGACACCTTCGGTCCCGTGAGCGACAACGCGCAGGGCATCGCCGAGATGTCGGGCGACGTCGACGAGGAGGGCGCACAGATCCTCACCGAGCTCGACGCCGTGGGCAACACCACCAAGGCCATCACGAAGGGCATCGCCATCGCGACGGCCGTCCTGGCGGCCACGGCGCTGTTCGGCTCGTTCACCGACGCCATCAAGGGGGCCGTGCAGTCCGCGGGCCTCAACGCCGAGAACGCGGCCGACATCAACGCCGTCGAGACGTACGCCTTCAGCGGCATCCTCAACGTGGCCGACCCCAGCAACCTGGTGGGCCTGCTCATCGGTGCCGCGGTCGTGTTCCTGTTCTCGGGCCTGGCCATCAACGCCGTGGGCCGGGCGGCCGGAGCCGTGGTCTACGAGGTCCGTCGCCAGTTCCGCGAGATCCCAGGGATCATGGAGGGCACGGGTCGTCCCGAGTACGGCAAGGTCGTCGACATCTGCACGCGTGACTCGCTGCGGGAGCTCGCCACCCCGGGCATCCTGGCCATCTTCGCGCCCATCGCCGTCGGCTTCGGCCTCGGCATCGGCCCGCTGGGTGCCTACCTCGCCGGCGCCATCGGCACGGGCACGCTCATGGCCGTGTTCCTCGCCAACTCCGGTGGAGCGTGGGACAACGCCAAGAAGCTCGTCGAGGACGGCAACCACGGTGGCAAGGGATCGCCCGCCCACGAGGCGACGATCATCGGCGACACGGTCGGCGACCCGTTCAAGGACACGGCCGGTCCCGCCATCAACCCGCTGCTCAAGGTGATGAACCTGGTCGCGCTCCTCGCGGTGCCGCTCATCATCAAGTTCAGCTACGGCGACGACCAGAACAACCTGGTGCGGTACGGCATCGCTGCCGTCTCGGTCGTCATCATCGTGACCGCGGTCTACATCTCCAAGCGTCGCCCGATCGCGATCGGCGACGACGGGGGACCGTCGGCACCGACCGTGATCGAGGAGCCCGACCCGGAGCCCGCTCCGGCGAAGTAGCGCCTCGCAGCACCAGGACCCCCACCGGCCGCCGCCGGTGGGGGTCCTGCCGTTCTGACAGGGTGAAGGGATGATCGACCAGCTGCGCGACCGGCTCCGCCAGACCGGCTTCACGGTGGACGGGGTCTTCGGGCTTCTCGGCGCCGACGCCCATCACGCCCTGGGTCGCAACGAGACCACCCCGGCGCGTCGCGCGACGGCCGACGGGTCGCCGCTCGCCACGGTGGTGCGTCTCTTCCAGCTGCAGCTGTCCGTGCCCCGCGACGACGCCGAGCGTGCCCTGCCGGGACTCGTCGACGCGCTGGTCGCCGCCGAGGTCCTGGCCGTCTCGGGAGGCGAGGTCCGCGCGCTCGTCGACGTCCGTCCCTACGGAGACGAGGGTCACGACTGGTGGGTCGTCGCCGACCTCACGCCGGGCCTCGACCAGCAGCCCGTCGAGGTGGGGTCCGAGCACGTGCTGGGCATCAGTGAGGCGTCCAACAGCCTCGCGCAGCTGACCCGACGCGACCCGGTGGCCCGGGCGCTCGACCTCGGCACGGGGTGCGGCGTGCAGGCCCTGCATCTCTCCACCCACGCCGACGCCGTCGTGGCCACCGACGTCAACCCGCGGGCCCTGTGGGCGGCCCGCCTCACCGCCGCCCTCAACGGCGTCGACGTCGACGTCCGCGACGGCAGCCTCTACGAGCCGGTGGCGGGCGAGCGCTTCGACCTCATCACCACCAACCCGCCGTTCGTCGTCTCGCCGCCCAGCGAGGAACGACTCGTCTACCGCGAGACGTCGTTCCCGGGCGACGACGTCGTGCGCCGCGTGGTGCAGGGCTCGGCCGACCACCTCGAGCCCGGTGGCTGGTGCCAGGTGCTGGCGGCCTGGGTCCACGCCGACGGCCAGCCGTGGGAGGAACGACTGTCCGGCTGGGTCGCGCCCACGGGGCTCGACGCCTGGGTGCTGCAGCGTGAGGTCCTCGACCTGGCGTCCTACACCGAGATGTGGCTCGCCGACGCCGGCGCTCGCCACCGTCCCGACTACGTGGAGCAGTACGACCGCTGGCTCTCGTGGTTCACCGAGCAGGGCGTGGAGGCGATGGGCTTCGGCTGGATCCAGCTGCGTCGCGCCGACCGCGCCGTCCCGTCGGTCCGGGTGGAGTCCTGGCCGTACGAGGTCGTGCAGCCCATGGCCCCGCACGTCACGGCGTGGGGGGATCGGACCGACGCCCTCGCCGACGGCGACGTGCTGGACCGCGCCTGGCGCCAGGCCGACGGTCTGGTCCAGGACACCTACGGACGCGCGGGCGCGAGCGATCCCGAGCGCATCGTCGCGCGGCTCACGTCGGGTCCGTGCCGCACCGCCTCGCTCGACACCGTCGAGGCCGGTCTCGTGGGCGCGAGTGACGGCGACCTCACGGCCGGCCAGCTCCTCGAGGCCATCGCCGGGCTGCTGGGCGAGGACGCGAGCGAGGTCCGCGAGAGGTACCGCCCGAGCGTCCGGACCCTCGTCGAGGAGGGCTTCCTCACCCCCTGACCCCCGGCCCCCGCTGAGTGTGACGTTTGCGGGCCTGGAAAGGCCCATTCGCCCCGCAAACGTCACACTCAGCGAGGTGTGGACGGTGGGCTCGCCCTTCGGACGGATGGTCGGGAGCATCACCGTCCATGGAGCATGGGGACGCGAGGCGATCGGCGCTGCACCTCGAGGCAGGTCTCACGAGGGACCAGCTCCGTGGGCCGGCTCTGAAGAGGCGAGCTCACGGTCTTCTTCGTGTGGCCGGCTCCGACCTGTCGGTCCAGGACGCACGCGTCGACGACGCTGTCGGGCTGCTGCTTCCAGGAACCGCTCTGGGCGGGTGGGCGTCGCTGCGGCTCCAAGGCAACGACTTCTTCGATGGTTGGAGCTCGAGCGGTGTACGGACGGCCCTGGTCCACTGCCTGCCGAGGACGCAGCTCCGTCGGCGGGACATCGTGGAGCCGTTCCGCGGCTTGACCCATCCCGACGAGCTGATCGACCTGGAGGGCGTCGTCATGACCACGTTGGCACGGGCCGCTTTCGACGAGGCGCGGCTGGCTGCCAGCCTGGACGAGGCCACCGTCGTCATCGAGATGGCGACGAGCACGACCAGCGGCCGACCGCACACGACTCTGAGCGCGGTCCGAGGGGTCATCGCGTCGCACTTCAAGGTCCGCGGCATCGTGCAGGCTCGAGCAGCCGTCGATCGCGCGTCGAGCCGAGCGGCCAGTCCGTGGGAGACGCGCACGCGTCTGCTCGCTTCGAGGGCGGAGGTCACCGACGTCCTCGTCAACGTCCCCCTCTTCGGTCCCGACGGTGACCTCCTGGGTGTCGTCGACGTCGTTGATCCGAGCACCGGCCTGGTCGTGGAGTCTGACGGCGGGCATCACCGCGGGCTGCAGCAGCACACCCACGACAACCGCCGCGAAGAGCTGCTCGAGAGGCATGGATGCACGGTCGTCCGCGTCACGGTCCTCGACCACCAGGACCCGTGGCGCACGATCGCGAGGATCAGAGCAGCGCAGCTTCACGCGATGCGGATGCCGCAGGGCTCGTGGACTCTCGATCAGCCAGCGTGGTGGCAGACCTGGCCTTCAGCCCGCCGCTGGCGCTGAGTGTGACGTTTGCGGGCGCGGAGAGGCCGTTTCGCCCCGCAAACGTCACACTCAGCGGGGCGGTGGAGGCGCTGGGCGGTGAGGGATCCGACGGCGATGAGCGTGGCGGCGGCGCCACCCGCCGCGAAGCCCACCGCCGCGCCGCCGTGGTCGATGGCCAGGCCGATGAGGGGGGCCGTGACCGCGCCGCCGGCCGTGAACGAGGTGCCCTGCCAGCCACTCGCCTCGCCGCGGCGTTCCTCCGACACCAGCTTCACGAGCCACTCCGTGCAGGCGGTCATGGTGGGCGCGCAGAGGAAGCCGGCCGGGATGGTGGCGAGGGCGAGGGCCCACGGCTCGTGCGCCACCCCGACGGGGATGGTGAGCAGGCCCAGCGCGAGCAGGAGGTACGACGGCCGGATGGACGTGTGCCAGACACCGTAGAGAAGGCCGCCGACGAGCGAGGACGCACCCCAGCCGAGATAGACGAGGCCCACGAGACCCACGCTGTCGAGCTCGCGCAGCGCGGCGATGATGCCGAGGTCGGTGGACATGAGGGCGGCCATGGCGCCCACGCACACGAGGAAGAGGAAGAGGACGTCGGCCGTGAGCCAGGGCTCGCGGGTGCTCGACGGCTCACGGTCCTTCGACGCCTCGGAACGGATGGGTGGGTCGGTGTACCAGAACACCGAGGCAGCGGCGGCGATGCACAGGCCCACGGCCGTGATGGCGACCTCGGGGGAGACGAGCACGACGAGCGCCCCTCCGGCGGCCGGCCCGATGATGAACGAGGCCTCAGCCACCACCGCGTCGAGGGCGAACGCCGTGCGCCGCTCCTCCTCGGGCACGAGCACGGCGAGCGAGAGCCGCACGAGCGCGTAGATGGGCACGAGGAAGATGCCTGCGAGGAAGGCCAGCGGCACGAGCCACCAGAACGTCGCGACGGCCATGAGCGGGTAGACCACCACGACCGCGACGAGCGACGGCACGAGCGCGCGGCGCAGGCCGACCGAGTCGAGCAGGCGTCCACGCCAGGGCGACCCGACGGCCGAGCCGATGGTCTCGGCGGCCGCCACGAGGCCGGCCTCGGCGTACGAGCGACCCATGCCCTCCACGACCACGAGCGTCAGGACGAGCGGCAGCGCCATCATGGGGATGCGGGCCAGGAACGCGGCCACGAAGACGCGACGGACCTGCCGGTCCGACCACAGCCGCGCGTACCCCGAGAACCCCACCGGCCCATGGTTCCATCGACCTCGGACAGCTCGCGTCCGGCCCATGGCGTGAATCACTACGGCCGATGCGCGATGTGAATGCGTTGACAGGGCGCGCTACGGTGTGCCCGTCGAGGCTGACGACGACGGCACCCTGCCGCCGGCGAGCCGACGAGGAGAGGTAAATCGTGACCACGCTCGTGATCGTCGAGTCCCCCAACAAGGTGCGAAGCATCCAGTCGTACCTCGGGGACGGCTACGTCGTGGACTCCTCCGTCGGCCACATCCGCGACCTTCCCAAGGGTGCCGACCAGGTGCCCGCCAAGTACAAGGGCGAGCCCTGGGCGCGGCTCGGCGTCGACATCGAGAACGGCTTCGAACCGGTCTACGTGGTGTCCGCCGACAAGAAGCCGCAGATCACCAAGCTCAAGAAGCTCCTCAAGGACGCCGACGAGCTCGTGCTCGCGACGGATGAGGACCGCGAGGGCGAGGCCATCGCCTGGCACCTCTTCGACGAGCTCAAGCCCAAGGTCCCGGTCAAGCGCATCGTCTTCAACGAGATCACCAAGGACGCGATCCAGTACGCGATCGCCCACCCCCGCGACATCGACATGGACCTCGTCGACGCGCAGGAGGCCCGCCGCATCCTCGACCGTCTCTACGGCTACGAGGTCAGCCCCGTGCTCTGGAAGAAGGTCATGAGCGGATTGTCCGCCGGCCGCGTCCAGTCCGTCGCCACGCGTCTCGTCGTCGAGCGCGAGCGTGAGCGCCTCGCGTTCCGCTCCGCCTCCTACTGGGACCTCGACGCCGCGTTCGACGCCGGACCCGACGTCACCGACGCCCGCATCTTCCCCGCCCGCCTCGTCACCGTCGACGGCAAGCGTGTGGCCACCGGCCAGGCCTTCGCCGACGACGGCACGCTCAAGTCGGCCGACGTCGCCCACCTCGACGAGACCCGGGTCACCGCGCTCGCGGCCGGGCTGCGCGAGGCGCCCTTCAAGGTCACGAGCGTCGAGGCCAAGCCCTACACGCGCAAGCCCTACGCACCGTTCCGCACCACCACCATGCAGCAGGAGGCGTCGCGCAAGTTCGGCTTCGGCGCCGCCCGCACCATGCAGGTCGCGCAGCGCCTCTACGAGGGCGGCCACATCACCTACATGCGCACCGACTCGGTCACCCTGTCGCAGACGGCGCTCACCGCGGCCCGCGCGCAGGTCCGCGAGCTCTACGGGCCGCAGTACCTGCCCGACGCCCCGCGCACCTACACCGGCAAGGTCAAGAACGCCCAGGAGGCGCACGAGGCCATCCGTCCGGCCGGCGAGAAGTTCCGCACGCCCGAGCAGACCGGTCTCTCCGGCGACGAGCGCAGGCTCTACGACATGATCTGGAAGCGCACCGTCGCCTCGCAGATGAAGGACGCCAAGGGCGAGCAGCTCTCCATCCGCCTCGCCGCCACCGTCGGCGACGGCCCGGAGTCCGGCACGCCCGTCGAGTTCACGGCGTCGGGCCGCACCATCACCTTCCACGGCTTCCTCAAGGCGTACGTCGAGACGGTCGAGGAGCCCGAGGCGCAGGGCGACGACCAGCAGACCAAGCTGCCCACGCTCCAGCAGGGCGACCCCGTCACCGCCCACGAGCTCACGCCCGCAGGGCACGACACCAAGCCGCCGTCGCGCTACACGGAGGCCTCGCTCATCAAGGAGCTCGAGGAGCGCGAGATCGGCCGGCCGTCCACGTACGCCTCGATCATCGGCACCATCCAGAACCGCGGCTACGTCTACAAGAAGGGCACGGCGCTCGTGCCGGCCTGGATCGCGTTCAGCGTCGTCCGGCTCATGGAGCAGCACTTCGAGCGTCTCGTCGACTACTCCTTCACCGCCCAGCTCGAGGACGTCCTCGACGAGGTCTCGCACGGCCGCGAGGACCGCGTCGCCGTGCTCACCGGCTTCTGGAGCGGCGAGAAGGAGGGCGACACCGGTCTCAAGCGCCTCATCGAGAACCTTCCCGACATCGACGCGCGCGGACTCGCCACGTTCCCGATCGGCGAGGACATCAACCTGCGCGTCGGTCGGTACGGCCCGTACGTCGAGGGCCCGCCCATGGTGCCCGGCGACGGCGGTGTCGACGTCCCCACGCGTGCCAACGTCCCCGAGGACCTGCCCCCCGACGAGCTCACGCTCGAGCTCGCCAAGGAGCTGCTCGCCAACCCGGCCGGCCAGGAGAAGTCGCTCGGCACGCACCCCGAGACCGGCCTGGAGCTGCTGGCTCGCAACGGCCGCTTCGGTCCGTACGTCACCGAGGCGCTGCCGGACGGCTCGCCCAAGAGCGCCAAGCCGCGCACCGCCAGCCTCTTCAAGTCCATGACCCTGGACTCCATCGGCATCGACGACGCCGTCAAGCTGCTCACGCTCCCGCGCGTCGTGGGCACCGACGTCGACGGCACGGAGATCACGGCGCAGAACGGTCGCTACGGCCCGTACCTCAAGAAGGGCACCGACTCCCGCTCGCTCGAGAGCGAGGACCAGCTCCTGAGCCTCACCGAGGAGCAGGCCCGGGCCATCTACGCCCAGCCCAAGACCTACGGCCGGCGCGCGGCCAAGCCGCCGCTCAAGGAGCTCGGCGACGATCCCGTGAGCGGCAGCCCCATCGTCGTCAAGGAGGGGCGCTTCGGCGTCTACGTCACCGACGGCGAGTACAACGCCACCCTGCGCAAGGACGACGCGCTCGAGACGCTCACGGCGGAGCGGGCCCAGGAGCTCCTCGCCGAGCGCCGTGCCAGGGGCCCGGCCAAGAAGGGCGCCAAGAAGACGGCCAAGAAGTCCACCGCCAAGAAGACGACGGCCAAGAAGGCCACGGCGAAGAAGGCTGCCACCAAGAAGACGGCCGCCAAGAAGGCGACGGTCAAGAAGACCGCCGCCAAGAAGACCGGGACCACCAAGAAGTCCTGACGTGGGCGGGGCCGACTAGGCTCGCCCCCATGGCAGCGCTCCTCACCGATTCCGGGGTCTTCATCGCCCTCGAGGGCGGGGAGGGCGGGGGCAAGTCCACGCAGTCCGCCCTGCTCCAGGGCTGGCTCTCGGGCCTGGGCCACGACGTCGTCCTCACCCGCGAGCCGGGCGGCACCGAGCTCGGCACCACGCTGCGCTCGCTCGTGCTCAGCCCCGACTCGCCGCTCACGTCCCCGCGCGCCGAGGCGCTCATCTACGCCGCCGACAAGGCCGAGCACGTGCACTCCCTCGTGCTGCCCGCCCTGCGGCGCGGGGCCGTGGTCGTCACCGACCGCTACGTCGACTCCACGCTCGCGTACCAGGGAGCAGGCCGCCACCTCGCCGTCGCCGAGCTCGAGCCGGTGGCGCGCTGGGCCACCGAGGACCTGCGCCCCCACCTCACCATCCTGCTCGACGTCGACCCCACCATCGGCCTGGCGCGCGCCGGCTCGCCCGACCGCATCGAGGCCGAGCCGCTGGAGTTCCACACCCGGGTGCGGGAGCACTTCCTCTCCCTCGCGGCAGCCGACCCGGAGCACTACCTCGTCATCGATGCCGGCGGGACCCCCGACGAGGTGCACGCCCTCGTGCGCTCCGCCGTCGAGCCGTGGCTCGGACAGGCGTCGTCATGAGCGTGTGGGACGACCTCGTCGGGCAGGACTCGGTCGTCACCACCCTGCGGGCCGCCACGCAGGACGCCGCCCACGGTGGCGGGCCGTCCATGACGCACGCCTGGCTCTTCACCGGTCCGCCCGGATCGGGCCGCTCCAACGCAGCCCTCGCCTTCGCGGCGGCGCTGCAGTGCGAGCGCGGGGGCTGCGGTGAGTGCCACTCGTGCACCACGGCCGCCGCGGGCAGCCACCCCGACATCACCATCATCAGCACCGACGGCCTGTCCATCGGCACCGACGTCGCGCGCGACCACGTCCGCAAGGCGGCGTTGCGCCCCGCGCTCGGTCGCTGGCAGGTGCTGGTCGTCGAGGACGCCGACCGGCTCACCGACCAGGCCGCCAACGCGCTGCTCAAGTCCATCGAGGAACCGTCCAAGCACACCGTCTGGATGCTGTGCGCCCCTGCGGTCGAGGACGTCCTCATCACCATCCGGTCGCGGTGCCGGCCCGTGCTGCTGCGCACCCCGCCCACCCACGCCATCGCGTCGTTGCTCGTGCAGCGCGACGGGATCGAGCCGCAGCTCGCCGCCGCGGTCGCGGCCGCCTCGCAGGGACACATCGGTCGGGCGCGTGGCCTCGCCCGCGACGAGGCCTCGCGGGAGCGTCGGCGCCGCATCCTCGCCATCCCGAGCGGCCTGCGCGGCATCGGGAGCGCGCTCGAGGCGGCCCAGCGCATCCACGAGGAGGCCACGCAGCGCGCCGCGCAGGTGGCCGACGACGCCGACGCCCGTGAGCTCGACGACCTCAAGCAGTCCTGGGGCGTGGAGGACCGCGGCCGCCGCCCCGCCGGTTATGCCGGCGCGTTGTCGGGACTCGACAAGGAGCAGAAGCGGCGGCGCACCCGCCTCGCCCGCGACTCCATCGACGGCGTCCTGCTCGACCTGCTCTCCCTGTGCCGCGACGTCGCGGCCGCCCAGCTCGCGCCCACGGCGCCGCTCGTCAACGCCGACGTGACCGACCAGGTCCAGCGCCTCGCCGAGCTGTGGACCCCCGAGTCGACGATGCGCCACATCGGTGCCATCGTCGAGACACGCGAGGCGCTCGCCGCCAACGCCGCCCCCTTGCTGTCCCTCGAAGCGATGATGATCGGATTCCTCGACTGATGCGTGCCCGTCTCCTGCTCGTCCTGCTGGCCGTCGTCCTCGTCGCGGGGGTCGTGGTCGCGGTCGTGCTCACCCGTGGCGACGACTCGTCCCGCGCCATGCCCGAGCCTGCACCGGCCCCGGCCAGCGCGGCGCCACTGAAGTCCTTCTACGAGCAGAAGATCTCGTGGTCCGACTGCGACGGCGACCGCTGCGGCTGGGTCAAGGTCCCGGTCGACTACGAGAAGCCCGACGGCGAGACCCTGCGCCTGCGGGTCCGGTGGGTCGACGCCACGAGCGACAGCAGCAAGGTCGTGTTCGTCAACCCCGGTGGTCCCGGCGGCTCGGCCGTCGACTTCGCCGGGCAGATGGCCACGTCGTTCGGCGACGGCGTCCGCAAGGCCTACAACGTCGTGGGCGTCGACCCCCGGGGCGTCGGCCTGAGCGATCCCGTCACGTGCCTCGACGACAAGGCCATGGACGCCTACGTCGCCAGCGACCCCACTCCCGACGACCCGGCCGAGGTCAAGGAGTTCGAGGACGCCACGCGCACCTTGGGTGAGGGCTGCGTGAAGCGCTCCGGCGAGCTCGCCTCCCACGTCTCCACCGAGGAGGCTGCCCGCGACATGGACGTCGTGCGTGGCGTGCTCGGCCAGAAGACCTTCACGTGGTTCGGTGCCTCGTACGGCACGCAGCTGGGCGCCACCTACGCCACGTTGTTCCCCCAGACGGTCGGCCGCATGGTCCTCGACGGCGCCGTCGACCCCGACGAGTCCACCATCGAGTCCGCCCTGGGCCAGGCCACCGGCTTCCAGCGGGCCTTCGACGCCTACGCCGCCAGCTGCGCCACGAAGGACGCCTGCCCCGTCGGCTCCGACCCCGAGCAGGCCACGCAGAAGCTCAGCTCGTTGCTCGAGGCCATCGACCGCACGCCGCTGCGCACCGGCACGAGCCGCGTGCTCACCGAGGGCAACGCGTTCTACGGCATCGCCGTCACCCTCTACTCCGAGGAGTCCTGGCCCATCCTCACGCAGGCGCTCCAGGCGGCCGTCAAGGGCGACGGCACCGTGCTGCTGCGGCTCTCCGACATCTACTTCGACCGCGATGCGTCGGGCAAGTACACGTCGAACCAGGGACAGGTCATCTCGGCCGTCTCGTGCCTCGACGCCGACGACCGGCCCACCTTCGCCGAGATGGAGAAGCAGGTCCCGCGGTTCGAGAAGGTCTCCCCGCTCTTCGGGCGAGCCCTGGCCCTCGGTGCGGGCGGGTGCTCCCTGTGGCCCGTGGAGGCCACGAACCCCCAGCCCACGATCGACGCCACGGGCTCGGCTCCCATCGTGGTCGTCGGCACCACGCGCGACCCTGCCACCCCGTACGAGAACGCGCGCCGACTGGCCGACGAGCTCAAGACCGGTGTGCTGCTGAGCCGCGACGGCGACGGCCACACCGCGTACCTGTCGGGCAACGCGTGCATCCAGAAGTCGATCGACATGTACCTCGTCGACGGCACGGTGCCCAAGGACGGCACCCTCTGCAAGGCCGAGTGAACGGGCTCAGCCGCGAATGGCCTCGTGGTGCCGGATGACCTCGTCGATGATGAAGCTGAGGAACTTCTCGGCGAAGGCGGGGTCCAGGTCGGCATCGATCGCCAACGCCCGGAGCCGCGCGATCTGACGCGCCTCACGCTCGGGATCCGCCGGCGGGAGGTCGTGCTCGGCCTTGAGCCGCCCCACCCGCTTGGTGCTCTTGAAACGCTCGGCCAGCAGGTGCACGAGGGCAGCGTCGACGTTGTCGATGCTGGACCGGATGTCCTCCAGCTCGGCCAGGACCTCGTCGCGCTCACTCACGCGGCCATCCTAGGGGAGGCCCGATTTCATCTCGGCCCCGGCGATCGGTAGACTCGACGAGGTTCGCCGGGCGATCCTCGGGGAACCTTTCGCCGCCTTAGCTCAGTCGGTAGAGCATCTCACTCGTAATGAGAAGGTCGTCGGTTCGATTCCGACAGGCGGCTCCGCCAGAAGCCTCAGTCCCCGTGACTGGGG
>NZ_LMFJ01000001.1:42506-42599 GCF_001426755.1 Aeromicrobium sp. Root495
CTCCGGTATCAAGCAGGCTCCTCGTCATGTGAAGGTCGTCGGTTCGATTCCGACAGGCGGCTCCGCCAGAAGCCTCAGTCCCCGTGACTGGGG
>NZ_LMFJ01000001.1:42633-167155 GCF_001426755.1 Aeromicrobium sp. Root495
TTCGCAGCCCAGGGCGGTGAGCTGGCGTCCGTTCGGCGTCAGCTCAAGCACGAGAACGGACGCCAGGTCACCGCTCGACGGGTGGACCCCGCGGAACGGACGCCAGGTCACCGCCCGACGGGGTGGCCCCGCGGAGCGGACGCCAAGTCACCGCCCGACGGGCTCGGGTCAGGTGAAGGCGCGGGTGAGGCGGGTGACGGCCTCGGTGAGGACCTCGGGGCGCTTGCAGAAGGCCCAGCGGACGAGGGGACGGCCGGCGTCCTGGTCGTCGTGGAACACCTGGTGCGGCACAGCCACGACGCCGGCCAGCTCGGGCAGGCGCCGGCAGAAGTCGAGGCCGTCGTCGAAGCCCAGCGGGCGGATGTCTGTCGTGGCGAAGTACGTGCCCTGCGGCACGAAGACCTTCAGGCCGGCGGCCTCGAGCCCCGCGCACAGGAGGTCGCGGCGCTCCCGCATCCCGTCCGTGAACGACGTGAAGTACGCGTCGTCCATCCTCAGGGCGGCCGCGATGGCGGGCTGCAGCGGGGAGCCCGACGTGTAGGTGATGAACTGCTTGGCACCCATGACGGCGTCGACGAGGTGAGCCGGACCGCTCGCCCAGCCGACCTTCCAGCCCGTGAAGGCGAACGACTTGCCACCGCTGGAGATCGTGAGGGTCCGCTCCGCCATGCCGGGCAGCGTGGCGATCGGCACGTGCGGGACGCCGAAGGTGAGGTGCTCGTAGACCTCGTCGCTGATGACCACCAGGTCGTGCTCGACCGCCACGGCGGCGACCGCAGCCAGCTCGTCCGGTGTGAGCACCGTGCCGGTGGGGTTGTGCGGCGTGTTGAGCAGCACGGCCGTCGTGCGGGGCGTCACGGCAGCGCGCAGCGCCTCGACGTCGAGACGGAAGTCCGGTGCCCGGAGCGTGACGGGGCGGCGCACGCCGCCGGCCATCTGGATGACGGCCACGTAGGAGTCGTAGTACGGCTCGAGCACCAGCACCTCGTCGCCCGGGTCGACCAGGCCGAGGACGGCGGCGGCGATCGCCTCGGTCGCGCCCGTGGTCACCACGACCTCGCGGTCGGGATCGAGCGCGATCCCGTAGAAGCGGGACTGGTGGTCGGCCACGGCGGCGCGCAGCTCGGGCACGCCGATGCCCGGGGCGTACTGGTTGCGACCCGACCGCAGCGCGGCCACCGCGACGTCGACGACGGCGTCGGGTCCGTCGGTGTCGGGGAAGCCCTGCCCGAGGTTCACGGCTCCGGTCCGGGCGGCGAGCGCGCTCATCTCGGCGAAGATCGTCGTGCCCAGGCCGTCGAGACGTCGACTCTGAGTCTTCATGACCCATGAGCCTAGACCCGTCGACAGGCCGACCTGCCGGTGCGAGGATGGTGCCACCGACGAGGCTGGGAGTCCTCCGAGGGATCACGCCGTCGACAGACGGTGCTGAGTCACGTACGCGACGTCCGAGCGACGCGTCCAGGGGAGGGAGCCCCCATGGCCACTCGACGCAGTGCTGCCACCAAGCCCTCGGTCCTCTCCGAGGCCAATCGGCACCTCGTGAGCCGGTTCGGCCTCGGTGTCGACCACCAGCTCGTGAGCGACGTCCGGGCAGCGGGCTCGGGCGTGGCGTGGTTCGAGAAGCAGCTCACCCCGTCCAGGACCGCCGACACCGCCGCCGAGGCCGTCATCGGCTGGTACCCCGAGCTCAAGCACTCACCGGCCACGGCGTGGGCCAACGTCAAGAGCGAGAGGTCGAGCGCGTGGGAGTACGGCCTCGCGTTCAACCGGTACTCGATGGCGCGCAAGCTGCTCACGCGCCGCCACGTGCAGGAGGTCATGGTCGACTTCTGGAGCAACCTGCTCTACGTCCCGGCACACGAGGACAAGTCCTTCCCGTGGCGCTACGGCTACGACAACCTCATCCGGCGGTACGCCCTCACGAGCTACCGGACGCTGCTGCAGCAGGCGGTCGTGCACCCTGCCATGTCGGGCTGGCTGACCAACTACGACAACACCAAGAACGGCATCAACGAGAACCTCGGCCGGGAGCTCCTCGAGCTCTTCACGGTCGGACGCACCACGGGGTACACCGAGTCCGACGTCAAGAACGCGGCCCGGCTGCTCACCGGCTTCAAGGTCAAGGTCTTCGACGGGTTCGCGGCGTCCTACGACCCCCGCGACCACTGGACCGGCACCGTCAGGGTGCTGGGCTTCACGCACAGGAACACCTCCGCGGACGGCCGCCCCGCCCTCCAGGCCCTGCTGTCCTACCTCGCGCTCCACCCGGCCACGGCGCGTCGCGTCTCGCTGCGCCTGTGCCAGCGCTTCGTGTCCGACACCCCGTCGAGCACGCTCGTCCGCGCGGTGGCCTCGGCCTACACGAGGTCGGGGAGCGACGTGAAGGCCACGCTCCGAGCGCTGCGGACGCACCCGGAGTTCCTCGCGTCCCGGCGCCGGCGCATGCGAGCCCCGGTCGACGACGTCGTGGCCACCGCCCGGGTCCTGGGCCTGCGCCCCACACGTCCGACGGACGACGAGTCCTCCTTCGTGCAGCACGCCCTGTGGATGTCGAGCAGCATCGGTCAGGATCCCTACCGCTGGCCGCGTCCTGACGGCTTCCCCGAGACCACGGCCACCTACGCGTCGGCCGCCCGCATGGTGCGCAGCTGGCAGACCCACTATGCGCTGAGCGGAAACTGGTGGAAGTCGTCGTCGCTCTCGCGCCCGAGCGTCGCAGGCTCGCTCCCGGCGGCCTGGCCGCGCAGGCTCGACGAGCTCGTGGACCACCAGTCGCGGATCCTGCTGGGCCGGGTGCCCGAGGCCGGCGTCGTCTCCACGGTCTCGGCGATGCTCGGGCGGAAGCCCGACGACCGCTTCACGACCGTGTCCGAGGTGTCGGACTGGGAGCTCACCGTCATCAGGGGCGTCCTGCTCAACACACCGCAAGGAGTCTTGAAGTGAACGATCCCATCGACTGCGGCTGCCCCGACTACTCCGTGTCGCGCCGCTCGCTGCTCAGGGCGGCGGGGCTGGCCACCATGGCCGGCGTCGTCACGTCCATGGTCGGCGACGTGCTCACCTCGACCGTCTACGGCGAGACCGACGGCAACGTGCTCGTCGTGCTGTCGCTGCGCGGGGGCGCCGACGGTCTCTCCATGGTCGTTCCGCACGCCGAGGCGGCCTATGCCCGGGCGCGGCCCACGACCAAGGTCGCGACGTCGACGCTCCTGCACGCCGACGAGACCTTCGGCCTGCACCCGGCCTTCGCCCCGCTCTCGCCGTGGTGGCAGGCCAGGAAGCTCGCCGCCCTGCACGCCATCGGCCTGCCGGCACCGAACCGCAGCCACTTCGAGGCCATGGAGGCCGTCGAGGACGCCGACCCGGGCAGCTCCGCGCGCGTGGGCTGGATCAACCGGATGATCTCGGGCCTCTCGTCCTCGCCCGACGTCCTCGACCAGCTGCAGCTCGGCACCACCACCACGCCGACCGCCATGATCGGGTCGGCGCCGTCGCTCTCCGCGGTGCGCCTCGACGACCTCGCGATGCCGCTGGCGGAGGACGCCCGGCTGCTCCAGGCGTCGTCGGCGCTCATCCGCAGCTCCTACGCCAAGGCCGGTGGGATGGTCGGCGCGGCCGGCATCGACGCCCTCGACCTGGCCACGCGCGCCAGGACCATCGGCTCAGCCGTCAAGAACCAGCCCAGCAGGGCCACGTACGCCCAGTACTCCGACGCCGGGACCGCGCTGCAGCACGGCGCGCAGCTCATCAAGGCCGGTGTCGGGGTCAAGGCCGTGGCGATCGACGCCGGCGGGTGGGACCACCACGTGGGGCTGTCCTGGAACGTCAAGGCCACCATCAAGGAGCTGGCCACCAACCTGGCGGCCTTCTTCACCGATCTCGGTGCGGCCGGCGACCGCGTGACGGTCGTGACCCTGAGCGAGTTCGGGCGGCGGCTGCAGGAGAACGGCTCCGCGGGGGTCGACCACGGCTACGGCAACTGCGTCCTGGCCATGGGCGCAGGCGTCCGGGGCGGTCAGTACTACGCTCGCTGGCCCGGTCTCGACGCGGGTGAGCAGGTCGACGGCGACCTCGCTGTCACCACCGACTACCGCTCGGTCCTGGGCGAGATCCTGGCGAGCCGCTTCCCGACCGTCGACCGCTCGAAGGTCTTCCCGGGAGTGGCGGCCGCACCGCTGGGCTTCATGGCCTGAACGGCCGCTGGGCTCCCCGGGCATGGAAGCACCCCGCCGTTCTCGGGGGGTGAAACGGCGGGGTGTCGACATGATCATAGGACATCCGAGGGGTCAGGTGTCGCAAGGGGGCGAGACCTCCGTCACTGCGCCCCACGGTTCGCATCCGGATGAGACAATGGGCGACGATGACCACCGCCGATCCCTCCACGTTCCCCCCGTCCGCGCCACGGCGCCGACGGCGCTTCGGCGTCCGTCGCATGATCGGCGTCCTCCTCCTGCTCGCAGGTCTCGGGGTGCTCGGCTACGGCGCGTGGCAGTACTGGGGCACCAACATCGTCGCCAAGCAGCACCACGCCGAGGAGAAGCGGCTCATCGCCGACGCGTGGGGCCAGGGCAAGGACGGCAACGCCATCGGGCTGCTGCGCGTCGAGCGCTTCGGCAAGGACTACGAGGTCCCGATCGTGCGGGGCTTCAGCGACAAGGCACTCGCCGAGGGCGTCGGCTGGTACAAGAAGGGCGCCAAGCCGGGTCAGATCGGCAACTTCGTGATCGCCGGGCACCGCGTCACGCACGGCGAGCCGTTCCGCGACTTCCTGAAGCTGCGCAAGGGCGACAAGGTCGTCGTCGAGACGCGCAAGTACGTCTTCACCTACAAGCTCCGCAACGCCGGCGACAAGATCACGGTCCCCTTCACCACGTCGTGGCCCCTGCAGCCCGTGCCCGATCCCGACCTGCGCGGCGAGCCGCCCACCGAGCCCCTCCTCACGATGCTCACGTGCTCGGAGCTGTTCCACACCGACAACCGCAACGTCGTGGTCGGAGACCTCCTGAAGATCACCGACAAGGCCGACCCCAACGCCGAGGTCGATCCGCTGCCCGCCAAGAAGGAGTGGCTGGGGCTGTGATCCAGGACTACCAGCGCGCGTTCATCGAGTTCGCGCTCCAGCACGAGGTGCTGCGCTTCGGCGACTTCACGCTCAAGTCCGGGCGCCGCTCGCCCTACTTCTTCAACGCCGGCCAGCTCGACACCGGCGCCAAGCTGGCCGGCCTCGGACGCTTCTACGCCTCCGCCGTCGTCGACCGGGCTCCTGCCTTCGACGTGCTCCTGGGCCCGGCCTACAAGGGCATCCCCATCGCGGCGGCGACGGCCGTGCAGCTGCACGAGCAGCACGACCGCGACGTCCCGTGGTGCTTCAACCGCAAGGAGGCGAAGGCCCACGGTGAGGGCGGGACCATCGTCGGCTCGCCGCTGCAGGGCCGGGTCCTCGTGATCGACGACGTCATCACCGCCGGCACGGCCGTGCGCGAGGTCCTCGAGATCATCGCCGCCGCCGGTGCCGAGGTGGCGGGCGTCGTGGTGGCGGTCGACCGCCAGGAGCGCGGGCAGGGCGAGCTCTCCGCCATCCAGGAGGTCGAGCGCGACACCGGCGTGCCCGTGCACGCCATCATCACGCTGTCCGACGTCGTCGCCTACCTCGAGGAGACCGGCCGGCACGCCGAGCACCTCGACGCGATGCGCGCCTACCGGGCCGAGTTCGGTGTCGGGGCCTGACGCACGGCCTGAGGCAGGGCCCGAGGAAGGGCCGCCGCTCGAGGTGGGCGTCGGTCCCTGGGTCGGGGACTGGCCCCAGGACGACCGGCTCGACCCCGAGCTGCTGCGCGACGGCGACCGGCGCAACGTCGTCGACGCCTACCGCTACTGGACCGTCGAGGCCATCCGTGCCGACCTCGACACGAGGCGCCACCCGCTCCACGTGGTGATCGAGAACTGGAAGCACGACCTCAACATCGGCTCGGTGGTGAGGACCGCCAACGCCTTCAACGTCGCGGCCGTGCACGTCGTGGGGAGGCGACGCTGGAACCGGCGGGGAGCGATGGTGACCGATCGCTACCTCCACGTCGAGCACCATCCCGACGTCGACGACCTCGTGGCCTGGGCGCAGGCCGACGGCGTGCCGCTGTGGGGCGTCGACAACGTGGCGGGCTCCGTCCCGCTCGAGACCGCTCGGCTGCCGAGGTCGTGCGCCCTCGTCCTGGGGCAGGAAGGGACCGGCCTGAGCGACGAGGCCGTGGCCGCCTGCGGGACGACCCTGGCGATCGGCCAGTTCGGCTCCACGCGCTCCATCAACGCCGGTGCCGCGGCCGCCATCGCGATGCACGCCTGGGTACGGCTCCACGCCGGCCACTCATGAGCGCGGTCGGGATCTCCGCCGTCGACCCGGGCTCCCGGGCGGCGCGTGAGGCGGCGCACCAGTACTTCGCCGAGCTGGCGGCCACGTTCCCCGAGGGGTTCGACCCCGGACCCGACGACGTCGAGCCGTTCCGACCTCCCGGCGGCGCCCTGCTGCTGGCGCTCTCGCGGGACGACGTGCTGGGCTGCGTCGGGGTGCGGACCCTCCAGCCGGGCACGGCCGAGGTGAAGCGGCTCTGGGTCCGCGAGGACGCGCGGGGGAGCGGCCTGGGGCGCCGGCTGCTGCAGGCGGCCGAGGAGTCTGCGGCGCGTACCGGCTCGACGCTGCTGCGGCTCGACACGCACGCGAGCCTCGCGGCCGCGCGCCGTCACTACGACCGCTCGGGCTACCGGGAGGTCCCCGCGTACAACGACAACCCCTACGCGGCGCTCTGGTTCGAGAAGACGATCCGCGCTGCGGAGGTGGGCCGCCCCTCCTAGGCTCGGGCCATGGCGACAGTCGTGGTGATCGGTGGGGACGCAGCGGGCATGTCCGTCGCGGCAGGACTGCGGCGTCAGCTGCCCGAGGAGCACGAGGTCGTGGTGCTCGAGCGCGGACACGACGTCTCCTACTCGGCGTGCGGCATCCCGTACTGGGTCGCGGGCGAGGTCGACTCCGCCGAGGACCTCGTGGCGCGCACACCCGAGGAGCACGTGCGTCACGGCATCGACCTGCGGCTCGGCGTCGAGGCGCTCTCGCTCGACCTCGAGGGCAGGACGGTCCGCACGAGCGACGGCGACGTCGCGTTCGACCACCTGGTGCTGGCCACCGGGGCGGAGCCCGTCCGACCAGACCTCCCCGGCATCGAGGCCCAGGGGATCCTCGGCGTCCAGTCGCTCGACGACGGCCGGGCGGTGCTCGACGCGCTCGCCGACCGTCCCCGGCACGTCGTCGTCGTCGGAAGCGGCTACATCGGCCTCGAGATGGCCGAGGCCTGCACCACCCGGGGCTTCGACACCACGGTGGTGGAGCGCAGCGAGGTGCCGCTGGGACTCATCGAGCCCCAGCTGGGCGAGCACGTGGCCGACGCCATGAGGGCGCGTGGCATCGAGCTGCGCACCGGCTCCGCGGTGAGCGAGTTCCGGGTCACGGACGGCCGGGTGTCGGCCGTCGTGGTCGACGGCAAGGAGCTGTCCGCCGACCTCGTCATCCTCGGCCTCGGCGTGGGCGCCCGGTCCCGGCTGGCCCAGGACGCCGGCGTCGCCACGGGCCCCAAGGGCGCTCTTCTGGTCGACCCCCACGGACGGGTCGAGGGCCATCGGGGTCTCTGGGCCGCCGGCGACTGCGTCGCCAGCGTCGACCGCACCACCGGCGAGCGGGTCCATGTCGCGCTGGGCACCCACGCCAACAAGCAGGGCATGGTCGTGGCGGGTGCGCTCGCGGCCGAGCTCCTCGGCGAGGAGCCGCACTGGGCCTTCCCGGGCGTCGTGCAGACGGCCATCACCCGGTTCTGCTCGCTCGAGGTCTCGCGCGTGGGGCTCGGCCGGAAGCAGGCCGAGGACGCGGGCTTCGACCCGGCGGTCGTGGCCATCGACACCACCACGCACGCCGGCTACCTCTCCACGGCCCGGCCCATGACGGTCCTCATGGTCGCCGACCGCGGCACCCGTCGGCTCCTCGGTGTCCAGGTGGTCGGTGGCGAGGGGGCGGGGCTGCGGATCGATGCCGCGGCGGTCGCCATCACCGCCGCCATGACGGTCGACGACGTCGTGATGCTCGACCTGGCCTACGCGCCGCCGTTCTCGTCGGTGTGGAGCCCCATCCAGGTGGCTGCCCGTGCCATGGCCAAGGAGCTGGGGTACTAGGCTGCGACGCAAGCCTTACCCCTCTGGAGGAGCCTGCATGCCCGTCGCAACCCCCGAGATCTACGCCGAGATGCTCGACAAGGCCAAGCGCGAGTCGTTCGCGTACCCGGCCATCAACGTCTCCTCGTCCCAGACCCTGAACGCCGCGCTCGCCGGCTTCGCCGAGGCCGGGTCCGACGGGATCATCCAGGTCTCCACGGGCGGCGCCGAGTACTTCTCCGGCCCCACCGTCAAGAACATGGTGTCGGGCTCGCTGGGCTTCGCGGCCTTCGCGCAGGAGGTCGCCAAGCAGTACCCGATCAACGTGGCCCTCCACACCGACCACTGCCCCAAGGACAAGCTCGACGGCTTCGTGCGGCCGCTCATCGCCGCCTCGCTCGAGCGGGTCAAGGGCGGCGGCCTGCCGTACTTCCAGTCGCACATGTGGGACGGCTCGGCCGTGCCGCTAGACGAGAACCTCGTCATCGCCCAGGAGCTCCTCGCCCAGGCAGCGGCGGCGAACATCATCCTCGAGGTGGAGATCGGTGTCGTCGGCGGCGAGGAGGACGGCGTCGAGGGTGGCATGGGCGAGCACCTGTACACCACCCCCGAGGACGCGCTGGCCACCGTCGAGGCCCTGGGCCTCGGCGAGAAGGGCCGCTACCTCACCGCCCTCACGTTCGGCAACGTGCACGGCGTCTACAAGCCGGGCAACGTCAAGCTGCGCCCCGAGGTCCTCAAGGCCGCGCAGGAGGCCGTCGCCGGCAAGTACGGCAAGGACGCCCCGTTCGACTTCGTCTTCCACGGCGGCTCGGGCTCGCTGCCCCAGGAGATCTCCGACGCCGTCGACTACGGCGTCGTCAAGATGAACGTCGACACCGACACGCAGTACGCGTTCACGCGCCCCGTCGCGGGCCACATGCTGGCCAACTACGACGGCGTCCTCAAGATCGACGGCGAGGTCGGCAACAAGAAGGTCTACGACCCGCGCGCGTGGGGCAAGGCTGCCGAGGCCGGCATGTCGGCCCGCGTCGTCCAGGCCTGCCAGGACCTCCGCTCCGCCGGCACCCAGCTCTGACCCCAGGCCCGGTTCACCACGGTCCCACGGAAGACTTCACTCCCCACGGCCTGCAGGCCGTGGGGAGTGAGTCTTTTCCGTGGGGTGTGGGCCGGCGACCTCAGGGACGGGGGAGCAGCAGACCCTCGGCGGCCGTGGCGCACTCCGAGGACTCGTCGCGCAGGATGGCGCGCTGGGTGGGCCGGGCGGCGTCGAATCGCTCCGTGCCGGCCGGCGTGATGCACACGCGGACCGAGCGGCGGTCGTCGGCGCACATGGCTCGCGAGACGAGACCCGCCGCCTCGAGCTTGCTGACGAGCCGGGAGAGCGCGCTCTGCGTGAGGTGGGCGTGCTCGCCGAGCCGGCTCATGCTGAGCGACTCGTCCGAGCCCCGCAGCTGCTGCAGCACCTCGAACTCCGACGACGTGAGTCCGTGCTCGGCCTGGAGCTCGCGGTCGAGGCGGCACACGAGCCGGTTGTACCGCGCCATGAGCTCGTGCCACGACGTCGCGAGGGCGTCGTCGGCGCGTTTCGTCATGTGATCACCTTAACATCCACGTGCACAATATGTTAACGAAATATTTGTTTGCGAATCTAATGCACATGCATATAACGTGGCCGACATGACCTCACTCCTCACCCGCCCCGGGACCGACGTCCCGCCGCTGCACCTCACGGAGCGCGACGGCTGGACCCGGTCCACGTGGATCCTTCTCGTCGTCCTCTGCGGCGCCCTCTTCCTCGACGGACTCGACATCTCCATGGTCGGCGTGGCCCTGCCCTCCATCGGCGCCGAGCTCGACATGGCACCGTCGATGCTCCAGTGGATCGTGAGCGGCTACGTCCTCGGCTACGGCGGCCTGCTCCTGCTGGGCGGGCGCGTCTCCGACCTCGTCGGCCGGCGCCAGGTGTTCCTGGCTGCGGTGGCCGTCTTCGGCGTGGCCTCGGTGGCCAGCGCCCTCGTGAGCGACCCGTCCCTCCTCATCGCCCTGCGCTTCGTGAAGGGCGTGGCCGCAGCGTTCACGGTCCCGTCCGGCCTCTCGATCATCACCACGACCTTCGCCGAGGGCCCCGCGCGCAGCCGCGCCCTGAGCATCTACACGGTGTGCGGCGCCAGCGGCTTCTCCCTCGGCCTCGTCTTTGGCGGCATCCTCACGGAGGTCGGTTGGCGCGCGACGATGCTGCTCCCCGGCCCGCTGGCCCTCCTGATCCTCGCGGCCGGCTGGACCGTCGTGCCGCGCGCGGCCAAGGAGCGCTTCTCCCTCGCCCACTTCGACGTCGTGGGTGCCGTCACCAGCACCGCCGCGCTCCTGCTCCTCGTCTTCGCCGTCGTCCAGGCGCCCGAGGTGGGCTGGACGAGCGCGCAGACCGTCGGGTCGCTCGTCGTGAGCCTCGCCCTCGCCGCGACGTTCTTCACCGTCGAGTCCCGGCACGACCACCCGCTCTTCCGGCTCGGCATCGCCCGGTCGGCGCACATCCTGCACGCCAACGCGATCGGCGCCCTCATGTTCGGCAGCTACGCCGCGTTCCAGTTCGTCGTGACCCTCTACCTGCAGGACGTGCTCGGCTGGTCGCCCACGGCCATGGCGCTCGGCTTCCTGCCGGCGGGCCTGCTCGTGGTGCTGAGTGCCTTCAAGATCGACGCCGTGCTGGAGCGGTTCGGCACGGTGCCGCTCATCGGGCTCGGCATGGCGGCGTTCCTCGGCGGCTACCTGCTCTTCCTGCGGGCGACGGCCGGCATGTCGTACGCGGCGTTCCTGCTGCCGACGATCGTCCTGCTCGGGGTCGGCTTCGCGCTGTGCTTCCCGTCGATCAACTCGCAGGCCACGTCCGGCGTGGCCGACCACGAGCAGGGACTCGCCTCGGGCCTCGTGAACACGAGCGTCCAGGTGGGCGGCGCCGTCACCATCGCCGTCGTCACGGCCATCCTCGGGTCGGCCACGGGACCCGCCGACACGCTGCCGGGGATGGACGCAGCGGTGGCGCTGGTGAGCGGGCTCGCCGCGGTGGGGCTGGCCGGCACGGTCGCGCTCCTCGCGACGTCCGCCGTCCGTCGTCGCCGGGTCGCCGCCGCACCGGTCGTCGCGGACAGCGTCTGCTGCGCGTGAACGACCTCCGGGGTCGGCTGGCTAGGGTCAGGGCATGAGCAACCTGCTGGGCGAGCCGCCCGAGACCCTGCTGCCGGCCGACCCCGGAGCCGCCGAGATCGCCGAGGGCACCGACGTGCGCAACGTCGTGGCCGCGCACCCCGACTCCACCCTCGGGTGGGCCCTCCTCGCGGAGGGCGCGCTGGACGACGGCCTCGACCTCGAGGGCTACGCCTTCGCGCGCACCTCGTACCACCGCTCGCTCGACCTGCTGCGCCGCAACGGCTGGAAGGGCCACGGCCCCGTGCCGTGGTCGCACGAGCCCAACCAGGGCTTCCTGCGCTCGCTCGCGGCACTGGCCGAGGCGTCGGTCCGCGTGGGCGACGACGCCGAGGCGCACCGCTGCCGCGAGTTCCTGCACGAGTCGAGCCCCGAGGCGTACGCCGAGCTCGTCGACTGACTCACGCCCCACGGCAAGCGCTGACGCCCCACGGGAGATCTCCCGTGGGGCGTCACGTCTCCCCCGACCCCGTGGTGAACCGGGCTAGGGGACGAGAAGGCGAAGACGGCCGGGCTGGACCGTCCAGGTGTGCGTGCGGCCGGGCTCGCCGATGTCGCCGTCGAGGTTGGCGGCCATGCTCTCGCCGCGCACCGTCACGGTGGTGGCCTGGCGGTAGACCACGTCGTCGCGCATGGGGTGGCGTCCGCGGCGCAGGCGCCAGGCGTAGCCGAGCCGGTGCCAGCGCGGAGTGGACCAGGAGACCGCGACGTCCAGGAGCCCGTCGAAGGGGTCGGCGTCGGGGAGCAGCGGAGCGCCGCCACCGACGTACTTGCCGTTGCCGACCGCCACCTGCAGCAGCCGCCGGGGCGACTTCACGCGCTGGCCGTCGATCTCCACGACGGCGTCGACGCCGCGCCCCGTGACTCCGGCGACGATCGTGCCGATGGCGTAGCCCACCGGGCCGAGCGCCTTCTTCCACGGCTCGGCGGCGACGTTGGCGTGGACGCCCAGACCCACGTGCACGGCGTTGATGACGATCTCGCCGTCCTGGTCGCGCACGAGGTCGGCGCGGCGCTCGGTGCACGACAGCACCTGGCCGGCGGCCTCCATGGTGTCCTCCGCCATGCCGATGGTGCGCACGAAGTCGTTGCCCGTGCCGAGGGGGACGACGGCCACGGCCACGTCCTCGAGCAGGTCGAACCGGTCGAGCGCGGACACGACGGCGTGGATGCTGCCGTCGCCGCCCAGCACCAGGACCGTGCCGCCGACCGCCTCCTTGACCACCGGCTCGAGCTCCTCGGGACTCGAGGTCCGGTGCAGCACGACGTCGATCTCGGGGCGCAGCAGGGCGACCACCGCGTCGACGATCTCGTCGTCGTTGCCACCGGCCGCTGCGTTGGCCACCAGCACCCATGGCCTGTCGGGAGTCGTCATCAATGGTCAGCGTAGGTGCACAACCGATAGGCTGCGTCGGTAAGAGCCCCGTGACCGGGGCTTGTCTTCTGTGCGAGGTGGTGCGATCCCATGCCTGCAGTCGTGATCGTCGGGGCTCAGTGGGGCGACGAGGGCAAGGGCAAGGCGACCGACCTGCTCGGCAGCCGCGTCGACCTCGTGGTCAAGTTCAACGGCGGCAACAACGCGGGTCACACCGTCGTCATCGGCGACGAGAAGTACGCGTTGCACCTGCTGCCCAGCGGCATCCTGAGCCCGGGCTGCACGCCCGTCATCGGCAACGGCGTCGTCGTCGACCTCGAGGTGCTCTTCCACGAGATCGACGGTCTCGAGGCGCGCGGCATCGACACGAGCCGTCTCGTGGTGAGCGCCAACGCGCACGTCATCGCCGACTACAACCGCACGCTCGACAAGGTCACCGAGCGCTTCCTCGGCAGCCGCAAGATCGGCACCACCGGACGCGGCATCGGCCCCACCTACGCCGACAAGATGAACCGCCTCGGCGTCCGCGTGCAGGACCTCTTCGACGAGAAGATCCTGCGAGCCAAGGTCGAGGGCGCGCTCGAGCTCAAGAACCAGATCCTCACCAAGGTCTACAACCGTCGCTCCGTCGACGTCGACGAGGTGGTGGAGGAGCTGCTCGGCTACGTCGAGCGCCTGCGGCCCATGGTCGCCGACACCCCGCTGCTGCTCCACGAGGCGCTCGAGCGCAACGAGACGGTGCTGCTCGAGGCGGGCCAGGCCACGCTGCTCGACGTCGACCACGGCACGTACCCGTTCGTCACGTCGTCGTCGGCCACCACCGGCGGCGCCTGCACCGGCTCCGGCATCGCGCCCACCCAGATCACGCGGGTCATCGGCATCGTCAAGGCCTACGCCACGCGCGTGGGCGAGGGCCCGTTCCCCACGGAGCTCTTCGACGACGACGGCGAGACCCTGCGCCAGAACGGTGGCGAGTTCGGCACCACGACGGGCCGGCCCCGCCGCTGTGGCTGGTACGACGCCCCCATCGCTCGCTACGCCGCACGCATCAACGGGGTCACCGACTTCGTGCTCACCAAGCTCGACGTCCTCACCGGCTTCGAGCAGATCCCGGTGTGCGTGGCGTACGAGATCGACGGCGAGCGCGTGGAGGAGATGCCCATGACGCAGACCGACTTCCACCACGCCAAGCCGGTCTACGAGTACTTCCCCGGCTGGACCGAGGACATCTCCGGAGCGCGCTCGCTGGAGGACCTGCCGGCCAACGCCCAGGCCTACGTGGCGGCGCTGGAGAAGATCAGCGGCTCCAGGATCTCCACCATCGGCGTGGGTCCCGACCGCGAGCAGACGATCCTGGTGCACGACCTGCTCGACTGAGCAGGGACACCCAGCGCCGCAGCAGCCCGAGCAGGTCTCGAGGTCCCTGCCTCGATACCTCCCGGGCGTCCGCCGGGCACTAGGCTGACGTCCCGTGAAGACCCTCGTCATCGGAACCGGCGGCCGTGAGCACGCCCTCGCCCTCGCACTCTCGCGTGACCCCAACGTCACCGAGGTGCACGTGGCGCCGGGCAACCCCGGCGTCGAGGGCGTGGCCACCCTGCACGCGGTCGACCCGCTCGACGGCCAGGCCGTCGCGACGCTGGCGGTGTCGCTCGGTGCCGAGCTCGTCGTCGTCGGCCCTGAGGCGCCGCTCGTCGCAGGGGTGGCCGACGCCGTCCGCGCCGCCGGGATCCCGTGCTTCGGCCCCAGCCGCGAGGCCGCCCAGCTCGAGGGCTCCAAGGCGTTCGCCAAGGAGGTCATGGCGGCGGCCGAGGTGCCCACGGCCCTGGCCCGCGTGTGCGACACCGCCGAGGCCGTCGAGGCCGCGCTCGACGCCTTCGGCGCTCCGTACGTCGTGAAGGACGATGCCCTCGCCGCCGGCAAGGGCGTGGTCGTCACCGACGACCGCCAGGAGGCCGTCGACCACGCCGCACGCTGCGACCGCGTGGTCATCGAGGAGTTCCTCGACGGACCCGAGGTCTCCCTGTTCGCCATCACCGACGGCTCCACTGTCCTGCCGCTGCAGCCTGCTCAGGACTTCAAGCGTGCCCTCGACGCCGACGCAGGTCCCAACACCGGCGGCATGGGGGCCTACACCCCGCTGCCGTGGGCGCCGGACGACCTCGTCGCCGACGTCACGCGTCGCGTGCTCGTGCCCACCGTCCACGAGATGGCGCGCCGCGGGACTCCCTTCCAGGGCCTCCTCTACGCCGGGCTCGCGCTCACGAGCCGCGGCGTGCGGGTCATCGAGTTCAACGCCCGGTTCGGCGACCCCGAGACCCAGGCGCTCATGGCGCTGCTCGACACGCCGCTGTCCACGCTGCTGCACGGAGCGGCGACGGGCTCGCTCGCCGAGGTGGGACTGCCGGCCTGGAAGGACGCCTCCGCCGTCACGGTGGTCGTGGCCTCGGAGAACTATCCGGCCGCCCCGGTCACGGGCGACGTCATCGACGGCGTCGAGGCCGCTGACGCACTCGAGGGAGTCGACGTCATCCACGCCGGCACGGCACGCGACGCGGAGGGCCGGCTCGTCACGGCCGGCGGCCGTGTCCTGGCCGTCACGGCCGTGGGTGACGACCTGACCCAGGCCCGGGAGCGCGCCTACGCCGGCATCGAGCTCATCTCCGTGCGAGGCGCCCACCACCGCACGGACATCGCGCTCCGGGCCTCGCAGGACGCCTGAGAGAATAGGAGCGTGAGCACCCCCAACGTCCTGGCCTCCCGCTACGCCTCGGAGCAGATCGCCCGCATCTGGTCGCCCGAGCACAAGATCGTGCTGGAGCGTCAGCTCTGGATCGCCGTGCTCAAGGCACAGCGCGACCTCGGCATCGAGACGCCCGACGGCGTCATCGAGGCCTACGAGTCCGTCGTCGACCAGGTCGACCTCGCGTCCATCGCCGAGCGCGAGCGGGTCACCCGCCACGACGTGAAGGCGCGGATCGAGGAGTTCGCGGCCCTCGCCGGCACCGAGCACATCCACAAGGGCATGACGTCGCGCGACCTCACGGAGAACGTGGAGCAGCTCCAGGTGCGGGCCTCGCTCGAGGTGCTGCGCGGTCGCGCCGTCGCGACCCTCGTGCGGCTGGGACGGCTCTCGGCCGAGCACGCCGAGCTGGTCATGGCCGGCCGCAGCCACAACGTCGCCGCCCAGGCCACCACCCTCGGCAAGCGTTTCGCCACCGTGGCCGACGAGCTGCTCGTGGCCGTCGACCGCCTCGAGAACCTCCTCGTCCGCTACCCGCTGCGGGGCATCAAGGGGCCGGTCGGCACCTCGCAGGACCAGCTCGACCTCCTGGGGGGCGACGCCGAGAAGCTGGCCGAGCTGGAGCGTCGCGTCGCCGGCCACCTCGGCTTCGAGAATGTCCTCACGAGCGTCGGACAGGTGTACCCGCGCTCGCTCGACTACGAGGTGGTCACCGCCCTCGTCCAGCTCGTGGCGGCGCCGTCCAACCTCGCCACCACCATCCGGCTCATGGCAGGCAACGAGCTCGTCACCGAGGGCTTCAAGCCCGGCCAGGTCGGCTCGAGCGCCATGCCGCACAAGATGAACACCCGCTCGTGCGAGCGCGTCAACGGCCTCGCCGTCATCCTGCGGGGCTATGCCTCCATGGTGGGCGAGCTGGCCGGCGACCAGTGGAACGAGGGCGACGTCTCGTGCTCCGTGGTCCGGCGCGTGGCGCTCCCCGACGCGTTCTACGCCGCCGACGGCCTCTTCGAGACGTTCCTGACCGTGCTCGACGAGTTCGGCGTCTTCCCGGCCGTCATCCAGCGCGAGCTCGACCGCTACCTCCCCTTCCTCGCCACCACCAAGGTGCTCATGGCCGCGGTGCGGGCGGGAGTGGGCCGCGAGGTCGCCCACGAGGCCATCAAGGAGCACGCCGTCGCCGTCGCGCTCGAGATGCGCGAGAAGGGCACGGCCCGCAACGACCTCCTCGAGCGGCTCGGTGCCGACTCCCGCCTGGGCCTCAGCGAGGGCGACATCTCCTCCCAGGTCGCGGATCCCCTCACCTTCACCGGCGCGGCCGTCGCGCAGGTGGGCGACGTCGTCTCGCGCATCGAGGAGCTGGCCCGCCGCTACCCGGAGGCTGCCGCCTACGCCCCCGGCGACATCCTCTGAGCCCTCTCCGGGCGCTGTTCGCCTGACCGGGTCGAGGAGCTGGGGCAGCCGAGACCCGACCGGTGGCCGCGCCCGGTCGCGCCTTGTCCGCCGGGCCACGAGTCTGGCATTGTCTGCGCCATGGCTGCACCGGATCCTCCGTACCGCTGGGTCGGTCTCGTGGTCGCCGTCGGTGCGGTGCTCGCCGCGGTGCTCTACGACCCCGCCTGGTGGGACGTCTTCTCCTGAGCCGCGAGAGGCCGGGCACGAGGGCCACGGCCGGCCGGGTCGGCGGGTCTCAGCGGCTCGCCCGCGGACCCGCCCGGAGCGGGAGCGCCGCTAGGCTGTCTCCCGTGCCTCTTGACGTCCCCGGTGCCCAGCACCTCCACTCGGGCAAGGTCCGAGACCTCTACGAGCTCGAGGGCGGTGAGCTCCTCATGGTGGCCTCCGACCGCATCTCGGCGTTCGACTTCGTGCTGTCGCCGGGCATCCCCGACAAGGGCGAGATCCTCACGCGCATGTCGCTGTGGTGGTTCGACCAGCTGCTCGACATCGTGCCCAACCACGTGATCTCCACCCAGGTCCCGGAGCGGGTCCGCGGCCGGGCCCTCGTGTGCGAGAAGCTCGAGATGTTCCCCGTCGAGTGCGTCGTGCGGGGCTACCTCACCGGCTCCGGGCTCGCGGACTACCGCGCCACGGGCGAGGTGTGCGGTGTCGCGCTCCCCGAGGGGCTCGTCGACGGATCGCGGCTGCCTGAACCCATCTTCACCCCCGCCACGAAGGCCGACCTCGGCGAGCACGACGAGAACGTGAGCTTCGAGGCGATCGTCGAGACCATCGGCCGTGAGGCCGCCGAGGACGTCCGGACGCTGACCCTCGAGGTCTACGCCCGGGCCGAGTCGGTCGCGCGGGCCAGGGGCATCGTCCTGGCCGACACCAAGCTCGAGTTCGGCCGCCGCCCCGACGGCACCATCGTGCTGGCCGACGAGGTGCTCACGCCCGACTCCTCTCGCTTCTGGCCCGCCGACACGTGGGAGCCGGGGCGCGCCCAGGCGTCGTACGACAAGCAGTACGTGCGTGACTGGCTCGTGTCGCCCGAGAGCGGCTGGGACCGGGCGTCCGACACGCCGCCCCCGGACCTGCCCGCCGAGGTCGTCGAGGTCACGCGTGAGCGCTACGTGCAGGCCTACGAACAGCTCACGGGAGAGCGGTTCTGACGCACGACCGTACCCTCGGTAGGGTGTGAGCCAGACCTCACCCCCGCCTGCACCGAGGAGTCATCATGGCCAATCTTGCGTCGTTCCTGGAGACCTCAGCCCAGCAGTACCCCGACCGCACCGCCATCATCTTCGGCGACACGGAGCTGTCGTTCCCGCAGGTGAACGGCGCGGCCAACCAGGTGGCCAACCTCCTCGTCTCGCGCGGCATCGAGCCCGGCGACAAGGTGGCGCTCTCGTGCCCCAACCTCCCGTACTTCACGATCGTCTACTACGGCATCCTCAAGGCCGGCGCCACGGTCGTCCCGCTCAACGTGCTGCTCAAGGGTCGCGAGGTCGCGTACCACCTGGCCGACTCCGACGCCAAGGCCTACTTCGCGTTCGAGGGCACGGCCGACCTGCCCATCGGCGAGGCGGCCTGGGAGGGCTTCGAGGCCACCGAGTCGTGCGAGCAGTTCTTCCTCATCAAGCTCGACTCGGCTGCGCCGGCGCCGCTCGAGGGCCCCGAGCACTATGCCCCCCTCGTGGCCGAGCAGCCCCCGACGTTCGAGACCGTCGAGGTCGACGACGACGAGACCGCCGTCATCCTCTACACGTCGGGCACCACGGGCCAGCCCAAGGGCGCCGAGCTCCGGCACCGCAACATGCGTGACAACGCGCTGGCCGGCAAGGACCTCTTCGGCGCCGACGCCACCAACCCCGACACGTATCTCTGCGTGCTCCCGCTCTTCCACTCCTTCGGCCAGACCTGCATCCAGAACGGCGCCATCGCCTTCGGCGGCACCATCGTCATGCTGCCTCGCTTCGAGGCCAAGGCCGCGCTCGGCCTCATGGCCAAGCACCAGGTCTCCTACTTCGCCGGCGTCCCCACGATGTACTGGGGCCTGCTCGGTGCGCTCGACGAGAGCGTGGACGTCGAGACCCTGGCCAAGAACCTCCGCGTCGCCGCTGCGGGCGGGTCGGCGCTCCCGGTCGACATCCACCGTCAGTTCAAGGAGCGCTTCGGCGTCACGATCCTCGAGGGCTACGGCCTGTCCGAGACCTCGCCGGTCGCCTCCTTCTCGGTCTTCGGCGAGGAGCCCCGGGTCGGCTCCATCGGCAAGCCCATCCCGGGCGTCGAGATGAAGCTCATCAACGACGATTGGTCCGACGTCCCCGACGACGTGGATGCCGTGGGCGAGATCGCCATCAAGGGCCACAACGTCATGAAGGGCTACTACGACCGCCCCGAGGCCACGGCGGAGGCCATCCACGACGGCTGGTTCCGCTCCGGCGACCTCGCCAAGAAGGACGCCGACGGCTACTACTTCATCGTCGACCGCTCCAAGGACATGATCATCCGGGGCGGCTTCAACGTGTACCCGCGCGAGATCGAGGAGATCCTCATCAGCCACCCGGCCGTCTCGCTCGTGGCCGTCATCGGCGTGCCGCACGAGTCGCACGGCGAGGAGATCAAGGCCGTCGTGGTCAAGAACAAGGACCACGACGACGTCTCCGAGGCCGACCTCGTGGCGTGGGGCAAGGAGCAGCTCGCGGCCTACAAGTACCCGCGCGTCGTGGAGTTCCGCGACGAGCTGCCCATGACGTCCACCGGCAAGATCCTCAAGCGCGAGCTCTGAGACCGGTCGCGCAGCAGGGGCGTGAGTCGGACGCCGGGCGTGGAAGCCCGCGCGTTCCTCTCCGCGTTCCGGCCCCTCGACGCCGACCAGTAGGATCAAGCCATGCCTCGTGTGATCGTCGACGTCATGCCCAAGCCTGAGATTCTCGACCCGCAGGGCAAGGCCGTCCACGGCGCCCTGCCCCGTCTGGGCTTCTCCGGGATCAGCGACGTCCGTCAGGGCAAGCGCTTCGAGCTCCAGGTCGAGAACGTCGACGAGTCCACCCTCGCCGAGATCGCCACGATCGCCGAGACGCTGCTCTCCAACCCCGTCATCGAGGACTTCGCCGTCCGGGTGGATGCATGAGCCAGAGGGTCGGGGTCGTCACGTTCCCCGGGTCGCTCGACGACACCGACGCCCAGCGCGCCGTCCGTCTGGCCGGCGGTGAGCCCGTCGCTCTCTGGCACGGCGACCACGACCTCCAGGGCGTCGACGCCGTCATCCTGCCCGGCGGCTTCTCCTACGGCGACTACCTGCGCTGCGGAGCCATCGCGAGCTTCGCCCCGATCATGACCGAGGTCATCGCGGCGGCACAGGGAGGCCTGCCGGTCCTCGGCATCTGCAACGGCTTCCAGATCCTCTGCGAGTCGCACCTGCTGCCCGGTGCGCTCATCCGCAACGACCACCGCACGTTCATCTGCCGCGACCAGGTGCTCGAGGTCGAGAACGCCTCCACGTCCTGGACCTCCGACTACGAGGTGGGCCAGCGCATCACCATCCCGCTGAAGAACGGCGAGGGCGGCTTCGTCGCCGACGACGCCACGCTCGACATGCTCGAGGGGGAGGGTCGCGTGGTGTTCCGCTACGTCGACGTGAACCCCAACGGGTCGCTGCGCGGGATCGCCGGCATCACCAACGAGCGCGGCAACGTGGTCGGACTCATGCCCCACCCCGAGCACGCCGTCGAGGACCTCTGCGGTCCCGGCACCGACGGGCTGGGCTTCTTCACGTCGGCCGTCCGGCAGGTGCTGGCGTCAGCCTGACCGCTGTCGCTCCCACGGCGCGGATAGGCTCCCGGCGTGGAACTTCCTGTCGCCTGGTCGCTGCTCCTGCTCGTCGTCGCCGCCTGGAACCTGTTCATCTGGCCCCAGTTCTGGCGCCGCGTCACGAAGGACGGTCGCGCCCGCGACGCGGACGGGCGTCCCACGGCCTTCTTCCGTGTGCACGCCGTCCTGATCGGGGTGTCCCTCGTGCTGGCCGTGGCGGTGGGCGTCCTGGGAATCCTCACCCTCGTCTGAACGTTGTGGCAGGCATGAGCCACACCGTGACGTTCAACGCCGAGAAGCACCGCTACGAGATCGCCGTCGACGGCACCTTCGCCGGCCTCACCGAGGCGGTCCCGTCGGCCGACGACGCCGACGTGCTGGTCTTCCCCCACACCAAGGTCTTCGACGAGTTCGAGGGGCAGGGTCTCGCCTCGAAGCTCGTCTCCGGGGCGCTCGACGACGTGCGGGCGCAAGGGAAGAAGATCGTCGCGGAGTGCCCCTACGTGGCTCGCTTCGTGGAGAAGCACAGCGAGTACGCCGACCTCCTGGCGTGACCAACGTCCCTCCCAGGGATTCGTCGGAACCGCGCGCAGCCCGCTAGACTGCATGAGTCACGACCGCCCCGACGTCACCGTCGGTGAGGCGCTCGGCCCGACCACGTGTCGCGAATCGCGCGACGTTCGGAATCTCGGGCACACAACATTGTCTGAGAGCTCTTCCATGAATCCGTCCGTCCCCGGCACCGCCGTGCCCACCTTCTCCTCCCTCGGTCTCTCCGTCCCGCTCGAGCGTGCGCTCGCCCGCCAGGAGATCACCGCGCCCACCCCCATCCAGATCGCCGTCCTGCCGCCCGCGCTCAAGGGCCGCAACGTCCTGGGCCGTGCCAAGACCGGCTCCGGCAAGACGCTCTCGTTCGGCCTCCCGGTGCTCGCGCGCCTCGCCGAGGGCAAGCGTCAGCCCAAGTCGCCGCGCGCCATCATCCTGGTGCCCACCCGTGAGCTCGCCACCCAGGTCCACCGCGCGCTCTCGCCGCTGGCCGAGCCGCTGCACCTGCGCCTCATGACCGTCCTCGGCGGCATGCCCATCAACCGTCAGGCCCAGCGCCTGCGCGAGGGCGTCGACGTCGTCATCGCCACGCCCGGACGCCTCGGCGACCTGGTGCAGCGCGGCGACTGCCGCCTCGACCAGGTCGAGATCACCGTCCTCGACGAGGCCGACCACCTGTGCGACCTCGGCTTCTTCAAGCCCGTCGACGCGCTCCTGGCCGCCACGCCGCGCGCGGCCCAGCGCCTGCTGCTGTCGGCCACCCTCGACGGCGACGTGAACCGTCTCGTCAAGCGCCACCTGCCCGAGCACGTGCTGCACGAGATCGAGTCGTCCAAGGACCTCGAGGGCCCCATGGACCACCACCTGATCGTGGCCGAGCGCACCAACAAGTTCCAGACCGCGCACCGTCTGCTCGAGCAGAACCCGCGCACCATCGTGTTCGCCCGCACCCGTCGCGGCGCGTCGCGCCTGGCGCGTCAGCTCACCACCGGCGGCATCGACGCGGTCGACCTGCACGGCGACCTCAACCAGTCGCGCCGCGAGCGCAACCTCGCCCGGTTCAGCAAGGGCGACGCGGCCGTCATCGTGGCCACCGACATCGCGGCCCGTGGCATCCACGTCGACGACGTCAAGCTCGTCATGCACTACGACGCCCCGGCCGAGCACAAGGCCTACACGCACCGCTCCGGCCGCACGGCGCGCGCGGGCGAGGCCGGCACCGTCATCACGCTCACCACGCCCGAGGACCTCCGCGAGGTCGTGGCGCTGCAGCGCAAGGCCGGAGTCGCTGCTCGTCAGCACCGCGCCGACCGTCTCCCGGCCACGCTCACGGCCTCGACGCTGGCCGAGTCCGGCGAGATCGTCGCCGTGCAGCCCTCGTCGGGCGGTGGCCAGGGCCGCAGCTCCGGCGGCGGCTCGCAGGGCCAGAACCGCAACCGCAACCGCAGCCGCTCCGGTGGCCAGGGCGGCGGCCAGCCGCGCAGCCAGGGCGGCGGACAGTCCCGCGGCCAGGGTGGCGGCCGAGGTCGCAGCCAGGGATCCGCGGCCGGATCGTCCTCGCGTGGCAGCTCGCAGGGCGGACGCCCCTCCTACCGCTGACGTGCCGGTTGGCTAGGTTGTCGGCGTGCTCGTCCCGTCCCGCCTGGCCGTCCGGCTCGGTCTGCTCGGCCCCGCGTTCATCGCTGCGGTCGCGTACGTCGACCCCGGCAACGTGGCCACCAACGTCACGGCGGGGGCCGAGTTCGGGTACACGCTCGTCTGGGTCGTGGTGCTCGCCAACGTCATGGCGGTGCTCGTCCAGTACCTGTCGGCCAAGCTCGGCCTCGTCACGGGACGCTCGCTCGCGGGCAACCTGGGTGACCGGCTCCCGAGGCCGGCACGGCTGGCCTTCTGGGGCCAGGCCGAGGCCATCGCCATCGCCACCGACCTCGCCGAGGTCGTGGGCGGCGCCATCGCGCTGTACCTGATCTTCGACCTGCCGCTCGTGGTCGGGGCCGTGCTGACCGCCTCGGTCTCGCTCGTCCTCCTCCTCGTCGGCGACGCCCGGGGGCAGAAGGTCCTCGAGCGCACGATCATCGGCTTCCTCGCCCTGATCGCGGTCGGCTTCCTCGCCGGCCTCGTGGTCGCGCCGCCCGACGCGGGCGAGACCGTCGCCGGCCTGGTGCCGCGGTTCGACGGGTCCGAGAGCGTCCTGCTCGCGTCCGGCATCATCGGCGCCACCGTGATGCCGCACGTCATCTACCTGCACTCGAGCCTCACGAGCCACCGGGTCGAGCGGTGGGGGAGCGGCTACGACGTCCCGCAGCTGCTCCGGATCACGCGTGTCGACGTGGTGGCCGCCCTCGTGGTGGCGGGGCTGCTCAACCTCTCGCTCCTGCTCGTCGCCGCGCGCTCGCTCGCGGGCCTGCCGGGCACCGACACCCTGACCGGCGTGCACGACGTCGTGTCCTCGGAGCTGGGGGCGGGGGTGGCGCTCCTCTTCGCCGTCGCGCTGCTGGGGTCGGGCCTCGCCTCCACGTCGGTGGGTGCGGCCGCCGGTGCGGAGGTGATGGACGGCCTGCTGGGTCTTCGGATCCCGCTCGTGGTCCGGCGGGTGATCACGGTGATCCCGGCGCTGGTCGTGCTGCTGCTCGACGTCGATCCCAGCCGGGCGCTCGTCGTCTCCCAGGTGATCCTGTCCATGGGGATCCCGTTCGCGCTCGTGCCCCTCGTGGTGCTCACCGCTCGGCGCTCGGTCATGGGCCAGCACGTGAACCGGCGCTCGACCACCCTGGCGGCGAGCGTCGTGGCCGCCATCGTGATCACGCTGAACGTGGCGCTGCTCGTGCTGACCTTCGGCTAGGCGTGAGGCTCCAGGAACTCCAGCCGGTTCCCCCAGGGATCGGCAGCGTAGAACCGGTGGTGGCCGGGGAAGTGGTCGTCCCACGTGACCTGGTGTCCGTGCCGCTCGAGCCGGTCGGCGAGGGCCTGGATCGAGCCGACGAGGATCCCGGGGTGGGCCTTGAGTGCGGGTGCGAAGTCGCGCTCCACGCCGAGGTGCACCTCGAGTCCTCCGCCTCGGAACCAGCAGCCGCCCCGGGCGGCCAGGACCGGCGGCTTCGGCACCTCGGTCATGCCCAGGACCTGGCCCCAGAAGAGTCGGCACTCGTCCTCGGCGCCCTCCGGGACCGCGAGCTGGACGTGGTGCAGTCCCTGGAGGCTGTAGTCGGACGTGCTCATGGCTGGGCCACGCTCCTCAGGTGCCGAGACGGAGGTGCGGGCGGCCGCCCTCACCGCCGGTGGCCGTGACCACCCAGCGGCCCGGGGCGTCGACGACGACCTCGCCCAGCTTCACGAACTGGTAGACGCCGTCCTGCGTGGGCTGCTCGCCGCTGAGCGGCATCCGGCCGGGGACGATGGGCACGGGCTGGCCACCCTCGGGACCGAGGCCGACCTCGAGCGACGACGGCGGCTCGAACCGCCGCCCGTTGTCGCTGCGCTGACCGACCTCGCAGTAGTAGATGCTGACCTCCCCCGCCGGGAGGTCGAGGGTCGTCGTGCCGGGCACGTCCATCCAGCCGTAGGCGGAGCGACTCGCTCCGGTGAGGAACCCGCCGATCCCGTCGAGCAGTCCCATGTCATCCCCCGTTGGTCTTGGACGGCCGTACCACTTGAGACGAGGCTAGCGGACCTCAGGCTCCGGGGTGAAGGACCCGGCGGAGGAACGTGCGGGTCCGCTCCTGCTGAGGATCGCCGATGACCTGGGCGGGCGGGCCGTGCTCCACCACGACGCCGCCGTCGAGGAAGAGCACCTGGTCGGCCACCTGCTCGGCGAAGCGGATCTCGTGCGTCACGATGAGCGTGGTCCACCCCTGCGTCGCCAGGTCCTTGATGACCGCCAGCACCTCGCCCACGAGCTCGGGGTCCAGCGCCGACGTCGGCTCGTCGAACAGCACGACCCGTGGCTTGATGGCGAGCGCGCGGGCGATGCCCACCCGCTGCTGCTGGCCGCCCGAGAGCTGCGACGGGTAGGAGTCCTCGCGGTCCTCGAGGCCCACCTGCGCGAGCAGGGCGCGCCCCTCGGCGACCACCTCGTCCCGCGGGCGTCGCTGGGCGACGAGCGGGCCCTCGATGATGTTCTCGAGTGCCGTCTTGTGCGGGAACAGGTGGTGCTGCTGGAAGACGATGCCGGACTGCGCCCGGAGCGCCCGAAGCCGGGCCTCGCGGTCGCGACCCTGGGCGGGGAGCGTCCCGAAGTCGACCTCGACGTCCCCGATCCCGACCACGCCTGCGTCGGGGATCTCGAGGGTGTCGAGGCTCCGCAGCACGGTGGTCTTGCCCGAGCCGGACGGTCCGAGCAGGACGGTGGACGTGCCGGCCGCCGCCTCGAAGTCGACGCCCTTGAGCACGGCCGTGTCGCCGAACGTCTTGGTGAGTCCGCTGACGCGGACGAGGGGAGTGGTCATCAGACGTACCGGTCCAATCGGGTCTCGAGCCGGCGCTGTCCGATCGAGAGGATCCAGCACACGACCCAGTAGTAGAAGCCCAGAAGGATGAGCAGGGCGAGGTACTCGGTGCTCTCGTTGGCGGCGTTGAGCGTGACGCGGAAGGCCTCGACCACGAGGATCGTCGAGGCCAGCGACGTGTCCTTCACGAGCGACAGCAACGAGTTGGACAGTGGCGGGACGGCCGTGCGCAGGGCCTGGGGAAGGACGACGCGACGCAGGGTCTGGCGGTAGTCGAGGCCGATCGTGCGGGCGGCCTCGGTCTGTCCCTTCGGCACGGCCAGGATCGCGGACCGGATGATCTCGGCGGCGTACCCGGCGATGTTGATGCTGAACGCGAGGACGGCCGCCACGTACCGGTCGAAGTTGAGCCCGATCTCCGGCAGTCCGTAGAACACGATCGCGAGCTGCAGCAGGAGCGGGGTGCCGCGGACGATCGAGATGAAGACACCGGCCGGGACCGAGAGGAGCCTCCGCGGCGAGATGCGGGCCAGGGCCACGCCGAGCGCGAGCGCGAGGCCGACGACGAAGCTGATGGCCGTGAGAGGGATGGTGACCTTGACGAGGGCCTTGAGCACCGGCCAGGCCTGGTCCTTCACGACGTCGAGCGCGCTGCGTCCGGCTCGGCCCTCGGCCTGCGCCTCGCCGCCGTCCTCGATGGAGACGTCGGCCTTGAAGTAGTCCTCGGAGATGCGCTTGAGGGTGCCGTCGTCACGCAGCGTCTGGAGCGCGGCGTCGGCCTGCTCCTTGAGCTGGGAGTCGGCCTTGCGGAACATCAACGCCTGCTGGGTCTGCTGTCCCTCGGCCTCGCCGGCGATCTTGATCTTCTTCGTGCCGCTCGTGGCGAGGTAGTCGAGAATCGCGATGTTGTCGTTCACGATGACGTCGGCACGGCCCTGCTCGAGCACCTTGGCGGCCTGCGACAGCCCGTCGACGGCCTCGATCTTGGCCCCGGCCTCCTTGGCCACCCCCGCCCAGTTGCTGGTGGTGGACTGTGCGGCCCGCAGGCCCTTGATGTCCTTGAGCGTGGTGATGTCGTCGACGTCGGACGGGGTGACGATGACGCCGCGCGAGTAGGTGTACGGCGTGCTGAGCCCGTACTTCGCCTCCCGCTCGGGGTTGATCGAGATCTGGTTGGCGATGACGTCGATGCGCTGGGAGTCGAGCGCCACGAAGAGCGAGTCGAAGGATGACTCGACGAACGTGAGGCGCCAGCCGGCCTCCTTGGCGACTGCCTTGACGACCTCGATGTCGTAGCCCGTGAGGTCGTCGGTGTCGGGGTCGTGGAACGTGAAGGGCGGGTACGTGCCCTCGGTGCCCACCACGACGACCGGCTCGTCGGCGGCGGAGGCCGGTGAGGCAGCGCCGAGGCCGGCGGTGACGGCGAGTGCCACCACGACGGCCGCCAGCGAGCGGACCAGTAGGCGTCTCATGCGTTCCCCTGTCTTCACGATCCCTCGAACCTAGGGCCGACGTCCGCCGCACGCCTCTCGTGCCCACGATGCGGACCTTCCTGGGAGGATGCACCCGTGGACCTCATGCCTCGCTTCCCGCGCGACCTCGGAGCCGCTGCGGCGAACCTGGGGGACAAGGTGCGCCGCAGGCCCATCGCCGACCTCCGCCCCATGCCCCGCACCCGCATCGAGCGCACCGAGCACGCCACGCTCTACCGCTACGACTCCGCGCCCGGGGTCACGACGCACGGCCGGCCGCTGCTCCTCGTGCCGCCGCTCGCCGCGCCGGCCCTCGCGTTCGACCTGCGCCGTGGCGGGAGCGTCGTCGAGTACTTCGTGCAGCAGGGCCGCACGGTCTACCTCGTCGACTACGGGCCGGTGAACTTCCGCCACAAGGACCTCGGCATCGAGCACTGGGTCGACACCGTGATCCCGGCCGCGGTCGAGACGGCGGTGGAGCACTCCGGCGCCGACTCGGTGCACCTCGCCGGCTGGAGCCTGGGCGGCATCTTCACGATGTTCACCACGGCGGCACACCCGCTGCTGCCCATCGCCTCGGCCACCGCCGTGGCCAGCCCGTTCGACCTCCGGGCCGTGCCGCTGCTCGCCCTCGCGAGGCCTCTCGACGCCGTGGGCGGTCAGCTGGTCGGCGCCACGTACCGCACGCTGGGCGGCGTGCCGGCGCCCCTCACGCGTCTGGGCTTCCAGCTCTCGGCCTTCGACAAGTACCTCACCAAGCCGGTCTCGATGCTCATGCACGCCGACGACCGCGACTTCCTCGCCCAGCTGGAGGGCGTGGACCGGTTCATGTCCAACATGTACGCCTACCCGGGCCGCACGTTCGGGCAGCTCTACCACGTGATCATGCGCAGCAACGAGTTCGCGACGGGCGCCATGGAGCTGGGCGGACGCTCGGTCCGGCTCGCCGCCGTCGACAAGCCGGTGTGCGTCGTGGCCGGGCTCAACGACACCTTGGCCCCGCTCAAGGCCGTCCGGCACCTCGTGGACCTGCTCACCGGCTCGCCCGACGTCCAGCTCGTCCAGGCGCCGGGAGGTCATCTCGGCGTGCTCTCGGGCCGGGGCGCCCGCCGCACCACGTGGCCCGCCATCGAGGGCTTCCTCGCCCGTCACGACGCCTAGGCGGTCCGCAGATCTTGCCGGCGGGGCGGCGTCGGGCGGGGCTAGGCTGGGACCGTGCCCGAGATGCCGGAGGTCGACGCGCTCGTCGGATTCCTGCGCGAGAAGCTCGACGGAGCGGTGCTCGTGGAGGTGGAGCCGGCGTCGTTCGCCGTGCTCAAGACGTTCGACCCGCCCGTGTCGGCCTTCGCGGGCCTGCAGGTCACCGACGTCACGCGGCACGGCAAGTTCATCGACATCGACGTCGACGGGCTCCACCTCGTGATCCACCTCGCCAAGGCGGGCTGGCTCCGGTGGTCGGAGAACCTCGCGGACAAGCGGCTCAAGATCGGCAACGGTCCCATCGCGGCGCGGGTCCGCTTCGACGTCGGCGACGGACCCAAGACGGGTTTCGACGTCACGGAGGCGGGCACCCGCAAGGGCCTGGCCATCTACGCCGTGCGCGACCCGCAGGACGTCCCGGGCATCGCCGCGCTCGGCCCGGACCCGTTGGCCGACGGCTTCGAGCTCCGACCGCTGCTCGAGGGCCGACGCATGCAGGTGAAGCGGTTCCTGCGCGACCAGAAGATCCTCGCGGGCATCGGCAACGCGTACAGCGACGAGATCCTGCACGCGGCCAGGATGTCCCCGTTCGCCCTGGCCTCCGAGCTCGCCGACGACGAGGTGGCGCGGCTCCAGGCTGCGATCCACGACGTCCTCACCGAGGCCATGGCCGAGGCTGCGGGCAAGCCTGCGTCCGAGCTGAAGGACAGCAAGCGCACCCGCATGCGTGTCCACGGACGCACGGGCGAGGCCTGCCCCGTCTGCGGCGACACCGTGGCCGAGGTGGTCTACGCCGACTCCTCGCTGCAGTACTGCCCCACCTGCCAGACCGGTGGAAAGGCGCTCAAGGACCGCAGCACGAGCAAGTTCCTCAAGTGAGCCACGCGGTGTAGCAGAGTGCTACGCTTGCCGTCAGGAGGCTCTGCCATGGCGACACCGATGCGCATCGAGAACGACCTGTACGACGCTGCCAAGGCAGTCGGCGCGGTGATGAGCCGCAGCGCTGCGCAGCAGCTCAACCACTGGGCGCGGATCGGCCGGGAGCTCGAGGCCTCCGGCGCCGTGAGTCACCGCGACGTCGGACGGGTCCTTGCGGGTCTCAAGCCCTACGACGACCTCAACGGCCAGGAGCAGGCGCTGGTCCGCGCGGAGTGGGTCGAGCGCATCGCCGAGTCTCGCGAGGAGCTCGACTTCGCCGCCGAGTACGAGGCGGCCGGGATCACAGGCTGGGTCGAGGCCGATGCAGCCGGCGTCACCGTCGTGCACGGCTCGGCAGCCTCCGAGGAGTGACCGAGCCCCTGCCACCGGGCGCCCCGCCGTCCGCCCCCGTCCTCCACCTGCTGGCCGGACCCAACGGGTCGGGGAAGAGCGCCTACGCCGAGCGCGTCCTGGAGCCTCGGACGCACCTGCCGTTCGTCAACGCCGACGTCATCGCCGCCCGTCTCTGGCCCGACGACGCCGAGTCCCACGCGTACGACGCCTCCCAGCTGGCCGCGGAGGAACGCGACCGGCTGCTCGCGGCGCGGTCGTCATTCATCACCGAGACCGTCTTCAGCCACCCCAGCAAGGTCGACCTGGTGCGGCGCGCCCTGGCCGCCGGGTACCTGGTGGAGCTGCACGTCGTGCTCGTGCCGGAGGGCACGTCGGTGGCCCGGGTCGGCTTCCGCGTGGCCCGCGGCGGGCACTCGGTGCCGGAGCGCAAGATCCGGGAGCGGTACGAACGGCTCTGGTCGCTCGTGGCCCTGGCCCGCGACCTCGCCACCTCCACGACGTTCTACGACAACACCAGCGCGCGGGACCCCTACCGCGTCGTCGCGGTCTACGAGGCGGGCGTGCTCGTGAGCCCGGCGCGCTGGCCCGCCTGGACCCCGTCCGCCCTCCTCTGACCCCCCCAACCCCCGCGAGTGGCGCAAAAGGGCACTTTCGAGACGGCGTGTCGGACCAATGTGCGCCAGTCGGGACCCACTCTGCGCCACCCGATGCGTGGCGGCGGGTCAGGCCAGGGCGACGAGGGTGACGGCGGCAGCGGCGAGGGCGAGGCCGACGCCCTGCCACGCCTGGATCCGCTCCTTCAGGACGAGCGAGGCGAGGAGCACCGTCGAGGCGGGGTAGAGCGCGGAGATCACGGCGACGACCGAGAGCAGGCCGTGGTGGGTCGCGAAGAGGAAGCAGCCCGTGGCTGCGGCGCCGAGCGGTCCCATGAGGACGGCGCGGTAGGCGGCCCGGTCGCGGGGGACCCAGGCCTGTCGGAACGACACCGCCGTCAGGATGATCGCACCCACGGACACGAGCTGTGTGAGCGCGAGGGGCAGGATGCCGGCGTCCTCCCCGATCCGCCCCAGGCAGGCGAAGAGCAGGCCGAACCCGAGGCCGGCCAGGATCCCGTCGACGACGCCGCCGCGGTGCGACGGGTCCTCCTCCGTGACCAGGGAGATCAGCCAGATGGCTGGGAAGGCGCACACGACACCGAAGACGGCGAGGGTCGACGGCCGGTCGCCGGTGGCGACTCCCACGACGACGGGCAGCAGCGCCGTGCCGACGGCGGACAGCGGTGCCACGACGCCCATGCGCGCGCCCGCGAGACCGCGGTAGAGGAAGGCCGTGCCGATCCCGCCGCCGACACCTGCTGCGGCGGCCCAGGCCCAGTCCTGGCCGGTGACCGTCCCGCCGATGAGGAGGCCCACCACGAGGTTGGCCACGGTGGAGGACGACTGGCCGACGACGCCCACCTGCCACGGCCCCGACCGCTTGGAGAACAGGCCGCCCAGGAAGTCCGAGACGCCGTACGCGAGGGCGGAGAGCAAGGAGAGGACGACAGCCACAGCAGGAGCCTAGGGCGCTTGCCTAGAGTGGTGGCATGGCAGGCAGGAAGTCGTGGGGAACGCGGGCGAACCGCGCCGTGGACGGTGTCACGTCGCGCGTCGACGGGCAGACCGAGCAGGCGGCGCAGCGGGCGACGCAGGTCATCGTGCTCGCCGCGCGCGTGCTGCGCTGGCCCACGCTCGCGCTGCTCGTCCTGCCGCTGCCCCTGATCATCACGGTGCTGGCGCTCGCACCCACCTTCGACGGACCGGGGCGGTTCGTGGTGCTCGCCGTCGGCATCGCCATGGCGCTGGTCTCCGCCGCCTTCGCGGGGCGCAGGTACAAGGTCCTGAAGGCCGTCGAGGACCCGGTCGGACTGGCCACGGAGCTGGGCATCGCCGTGAACCTGAGCGGCCGCGCCGACGAGACCCGGGGCGTGCTCGAGGCCGTCGCCGGTGGCGGGGGCTGGCGCGCGTTCTCCCGGCTCAAGGGCCTGTGGAGCGGCGTGGGCATGACGGGCCGCTGGATCGACGGGATCGGCGACCTGCCCCGGGCGCGCTACTTCCTGCCGCCCAAGATCGGCACCACCGTGACCGTCGTGGTGGCGGCCCTGTGGCTGCTCCCCGTCTCGTTCGTCGCGGCCGTCTTCACCATCATCGCGGCCGTCGCGCGCGCCTGACCGGGCGCCGTTGCGGCCATACCGTGACAACGGCCGATGGCATGGTCCATGCTGACCGGCATGAACCTCGTCGGTCTCGCCACCCTGCCGCTGCGCATCACGATCTCCGCCACGCGCACGACCCTGGCCCTCGGCCAGCTCGCGGCGCCGGACGGTCCCATCCTTCGCGAGGGCGGGTACGGCAGTCGCATCGGTGAGCTCATCGGCGAGGGCGGGCTCCTCGAGCAGGTGGCCAAGCTGCTGTCCGACGAGCACGGTGTGGTCGCGCTCGGCAACATGATCGCCGACCTCACCGCCGACGACCGGCCGCTCGGCAAGGCGCTCGCGCGCGACGGTCTCGTCGACCGGATGGCCTCGGAGGAGGGGCCCTTCGTCCGGCTCCTCGAGGAGGGCGGTGCGTTGGACCGTGCGCTCTCCGAGGACGGCCCGCTCTACCGCTTCCTGGCGCCCGGCGGTGCGCTCGACAAGCTGCTCTCGCCGGAGGGCCCGCTCGAGCGGCTCCTTGTCGACGGCGGCCCCATCGACCGCATGCTCGCGCCCGACGGTCCGCTCGACCACCTGCTCGCTGCGGACGGCGCCGTCGAGCGCATCCTCGAGCCGGGCGGCCTCCTGGAGCAGCTCGTCAAGGAGGAGGGGATGCTCGAGAAGCTCCTCCAGCCCGGCGGCACGCTCGACCAGCTCGTCGAGCTGGGCAACACCTTCGACCAGCTGCTGCCGCGCCTCGAGGCGCTGGGTGCCGCGATCCCCAACCTCAACTCCGCCGTCGCGATCCTCAGCGGAGCGGTCGAGCCGCTCGGCCACCTCGCCCAGCGGCTGCCCGGCGGACGTCGACGGACCCTGGCCGTCGGCTCCACCCCCGAGGCGGAGCCCTACGGCGACTGAAGCGAGCAGGGCCGGGAACACGCTCGGCGTCGGCCGCGTTCTGACCTGATGTGCCCCGACTCCTCGAGCCCCTGACCCTGCGCGGCGTCACCGCCCGCAACCGCATCTGGCTGGCCCCGATGTGCCAGTACTCCGTGACGGAGCAGGACGGTGTGCCCACCGACTGGCACCTCGCCCACCTCGGCGCCCGTGCCACCGGCGGGTTCGGCCTGATCCTCACCGAGGCCACCGCCGTCGTCCCCGAGGGCCGGATCAGCCCCGAAGACACCGGCCTCTGGAACGACGACCAGGCCGACGCCTGGCGCCGCATCGTCGACTTCGTGCATGCCCAGGGCGTGCCGATCGGCGTGCAGCTGGCCCACGCAGGTCGCAAGGCGTCCACGTTCTCCCCGTTCGCGGGCGAGGAGGGCACGGTGCCCGAGGCCGACGGCGGATGGACCGCGGTCGCACCGTCGGCCGTCGCGTTCCCCGGCTACGACGAGCCGCGCGCCCTCACGCTCGACGAGGTCAAGGCGCTGCCGGGCCACTTCGCGGCCGCCGCCCGCCGCGCCGACGAGGCCGGTTTCGACGCCGTCGAGGTCCACGCCGCCCACGGGTACCTGCTCCACGAGTTCTTGTCGCCGCTCTCCAACCGGCGGGACGACGAGTACGGCGGATCCTTCGAGAACCGGACCAGGATCGTCCTCGAGGTCGTCGACGCGGTGCGCGAGGCGTTCGACGACGAGAAGGTCGTCATCGTCAGGTTCTCCGCCAGCGACTGGCTCGACGACGGCTGGACGGTCGAGGAGACGGCCCGCCTGTCGGCCACGCTCAAGACCCGCGGCGTCGACGTCGTCGACATCTCCTCCGGCGGACTGCTGCCCGCTCCCATCGAGGTCGGGCCCGGCTACCAGGTCCCGTTCGCCCGTGAGGTCCGCGCCACCTCGGGCCTCACCACCGGCGCGGTCGGCCTCATCACCGAGCCGGAGCAGGCCGAGCAGCTGCTCGTCGACGGTGCCGCCGACGTCGTGCTGCTCGCCCGCGTCGCCCTGCGCGAGCCGGCGTGGCCGCTGCGCGCGGCCCACGAGCTGGGAGTCCCCTGGCGTGAGGCGCCGTACCCCGAGCAGTACACGCGCGGCGCCTGGCACTGACAGCTCCCATCGAGCCGAGACACCCAGGTGCTCGCGGCGGTAGCGTCTCGGCATGAAGCCCTGCACGTACGAGGAGTTCGGTCGGCTGTTCTTCGAGGAAGCCGTGAGCAAGGAGCGCATCCTCGGTGTCGTGCAGGGCATGGCAGGCGCCCCCGTCGAGCTCGGTCCCATCGGCGTCGGGCCCGGCCGCGCGGCCGAGGCCACGGCCACCGGGCAGATGGGCGAGGCCTCGGCGGAGCGCCTCGACGGCGACATGATCCGCTACCGCGTCACCATCCCCGTCTCGCTCGACTTCGAGGTGAACCTCCAGGTCGACAAGCACCGGTTCCACGGCGAGATGGTCATCCCGCTCCACATCCAGGCCCGCGCCACGGAGGACCTGAAGATCGTGATCGACATCGAGCCGCCCAAGGCCCGCGACGTGAAGCTGGACCTCAAGGCGTCCGGGCTGCGCGCGTCGATGCTCCAGAAGGTGGCCGGGATCGACGCGGAGGTGAAGCGGTTCGTCGTGAAGTACGTGGAGCGTGAGCTGGAGAAGCCCGAGGTGACCAAGACCCAGCTCGTCGACGTGGGGGCGAGCATCGAGGCCACGTGGGCGGGCATGGGCGCCTGACCGTCCCCCGTGCTCGCGGCCCGGTGCAGATTCTTCCGCCGGGGCCCACGCCGGTAGGCTGGCCCCGTGCCTGACGCCCCCACCCTGGACACCGTGGAGCATGCCTCCACCACCCCCGATCGTGAGCAGCCGTGGGAGGAGCTGGGACTCAAGCCCGACGAGTACCAGCGCATCCGCGAGATCCTCGGTCGACGCCCCACCGGCGCGGAGCTGGCCATGTACTCGGTCATGTGGAGCGAGCACTGCTCCTACAAGTCCTCCAAGGTGCACCTCAAGAAGTTCGGCGACCTGCCGCAGGAGACCCCGCTCGGCAAGACGCTCGCCGGCATCGGCGAGAACGCCGGAGTCATCGACATCGGCCAGGGCTACGCCGTCACCTTCAAGGTCGAGTCGCACAACCACCCCAGCTACGTCGAGCCGTACCAGGGTGCGGCCACCGGTGTCGGCGGCATCGTCCGCGACATCCTGGCCATGGGCGCGCGTCCCGTCGCCGTCATGGACCCCCTGCGCTTCGGCCCGCTCGACGCGCCCGACACCCTGCGCGTGCTGCCGGGCATCGTCGCGGGCGTCGGCGGCTACGGCAACTGCCTCGGCCTGCCCAACGTCGGCGGTGAGGTCGTCTTCGACGAGACCTACCTCGGCAACCCGCTCGTCAACGCGCTGTGCGTCGGCGTGCTCCGCCACGAGGACCTGCACCTGGCGTTCGCATCTGGCGTGGGCAACAAGGTCGTGCTCTACGGCGCCCGCACGGGCGGCGACGGCATCGGCGGCGTGAGCGTGCTCGCGTCGGAGACCTTCGAGTCGACCGGCCCGTCCAAGCGTCCCGCGGTGCAGGTCGGCGACCCGTTCATGGAGAAGCTCCTCATCGAGTGCACCCTCGAGCTGTTCGCGGCCAAGGTCGTCAACGGCATCCAGGACCTCGGCGGAGCGGGCCTGTCCTGCGCCACCTCCGAGCTCGCCTCCGCCGGCGACGGCGGCATGCACGTCGAGCTCGACACCGTGCCGCTGCGTGACTCGTCCCTCTCGCCGGAGGAGATCCTCATGAGCGAGAGCCAGGAGCGCATGATGGCGGTCGTGGAGCCCGAGCACCTCGACGCGTTCATGTCCATCTGCGAGAAGTGGGACGTCGAGGCCGTCGTGGTCGGCGAGGTCACCGACGGCGACCACCTCGTCATCGACTGGCACGGAGAGACCGTCGTCGACGTGCCCCCGCGCTCCGTGGCGCACGACGGCCCCACCTACGACCGGCCCTACGCCCGCCCCTCCTGGCAGGACGCCCTGCAGGCCGACACGGCCGACTCCCTCGCCCGTCCCGCCTCGGGCGACGAGCTGCTGGCCGCGCTGCGGGCGATGGTCTCCTCGCCCAACCTGGCCGACAAGTCGTGGGTCACCGACCAGTACGACCGCTACGTGCAGGGCAACACCGTCCTCGCGCAGCCGGAGGACGCCGGCATCGTCCGCGTCGACGAGGACACGAACCTCGGGGTCGCCATCTCCACCGACTGCAACGGCCGATTCGCCAAGCTCGACCCCTACGCGGGCGCGCAGCTGGCGCTCGCCGAGGCCTTCCGCAACGTGGCCGTGAGCGGCGCGCTGCCCCTCGCCGTCACAGACTGCCTCAACTTCGGCTCGCCCGAGGACCCCGACGTCATGTGGCAGTTCGAGCAGGCCACCCACGGCCTCAAGGACGCCTGCGCCGTGCTCGGCATCCCGGTCACCGGCGGCAACGTGAGCTTCTACAACCAGACCGGCGACACGAACATCCTGCCGACCCCCGTCGTGGGCGTGCTCGGCGTGATCGACGACGTCCGTCGCCGCGTCATGCAGGGCTTCGCCGGCCCCGACGAGCACGTCGTCGTGCTGGGCGAGACGCGCGACGAGCTCTCCGGCTCGGCGTGGGCGGGCGTGGTGCACGACCACCTCGGTGGCCTGCCGCCGGTCGTCGACCTCGAGGCCGAGCAGGCTCTCGCGGCCGTCCTGCAGGAGGCCTCGAAGCTGGGCCTCGTCACGAGTGCGCACGACCTCTCCGACGGCGGCCTGGCGCAGGCCATCTCGGAGGCGTCGTTCCGGAACGGTGTCGGCGTCACGGTCGCGCTGGAGGACCCTTTCGTCGAGCTCTTCAGCGAGTCCACGGCCCGCGCGGTCGTGACGGTCGTGGAGGACCGGCACGACGAGCTGGTCGCCCTGGCCGAGAAGCACGGTGTCACGCTCACGTCGATCGGTCGCACCGGTGGCACCGACATCACCGTCGAGGGCCAGTTCTCCGTCCCGGTCAACGAGCTCATGGCGGAGTGGAAGGCCACGCTGCCCGCCGTGCTCGGCGCCACGCTGGGCTGAGCATGGCCCGTCTCCTCACGCCCCTGCCCGACGCCGAGGTCGCCGACCTGCTCGCTCGGCTCGACGCCGGAGAGTCCGGGCGCGAGGTGCTCAAGCCCCTCGTGAAGCACTTCCTCGCCGTCCTTGCGCAGAGGTCGCCCGGTCGCAGCGTCGAGGTCCGCGTCCCGCCCTACTCGGCGGTGCAGTGCATCGAGGGAGCCCGCCACACCCGTGGCACGCCGCCGGCCGTGGTGGAGACCGACGCCCTCACCTGGATCGGCCTGGCCCGAGGCACACTCGAATGGGCCGACGCCTCGGTCCGCGCGAGCGGCGAGCGCTCCGACCTCAGCCCCCACCTCCCCCTCACCTGACTCACCCCACCACACTCAGCGGGGGCGGAGGGCCAGGGCGACGTCGGGGTGGTTGGTGGTGACCATCCAGGTGTGCGGGTCCGACGTCCAGTAGCGGAGGGCGTCGGTGCCGTCGACGGTCCAGACGAGCAGTGGCAGGCCGCGTCGGCGGGCCCAGGAGCGCAGCCAGTACCGCGCGATGAGCTGGTGACTCACCACCACGTCGACCCCGGCCCGGCGCATGCGGGCGCGGGGGAACCAGGCGGCGGTCCGCGCGAGCCAGCGCGACGGGAGCGTGCCGCGGTGCGAGCGCGCCGCGGTGGAGAGGCCCAGCCTCAGGCCCGGTGCGTGGGCGGCCGACCAGGCCCGCAGCCGCGGGATGCTCGCGTCCTCCGACGTGGTGACGACGATGCGCTCGAGCGGGAGCGCCGCGACGACCAGGGCGACCGCCTCGTGCTCGCCCGTGGCCAGCTTGAGGTCGACGTGCGCGCCCACCTTCTCACCGGCGCGGAGGACTGCGACGACGTCGGCGAGCAGGACACCGCCTTCGTCCACCGGTGCGTCGTGTCCGACGACGAGTCGACCGGCGGGGGACCGGTGGACGTCGAACTCGACGTAGTCGGCACCCATCCGCACGGCCCGCTCGACCGCCGCGATCGTGTTCTCGCCCGGGCGGTTGTTGCCGGAGCCTCCGCGGTGCGCCGACACCAGGACGGTCATGACAGGCGGTGAGCTGCCCGCAGCTTGGCCCAGACGTCGGTGGTCACCGTGATGTAGCCGGTCTGCCCGTTGGCCTTGCGGTACCGGGAGACGCAGCGCTCGGTGGCGTGGTCGTAGACGCCCGTGGAGATGTAGTCGCACCCGGCGGCCCGCAGCGAGCGCTGCAGACGCCAGACGCGCTCACCCGTCGCGCCGTACTTGAGCACGTAGGGCGTGCTTCCCTCGGCCAGCAGGGCGGTCCAGAAGCCGGGGGTGGTCTGGCCGGTCTGCGCCCAGCCCTTCTTCCTGCGGTACGCGTTGACGGCGGCGATCGTGCCTGCCCCCACCTCGCTCGTGACGTCCTTCTTGAGGCCCAGCTGCTTCAGGGCGCACTGCAGGGCGCGGACCTGCGGGGCCGTGGAACCCTTCGCCAGGAGCGGGTACGTCTTGTAGGTCATGGTGACGTTGCCGCACGCCTTGGGGTCGGCCGAGTACTGCCAGCCGTTCCCGACCTCCATGAAGTTCCGGTCGATGTTGATCGTGTGCCCGCGGTAGGTCTCGTCGGTGCCGTTGTGGAACTGGTGGATGCGCTGCTTGGCCCAGTACCTGTCGGCGAGGTAGGGGCCGGCGTCGGTGTCGGCCTTCTTGTTGGTCCAGGCCACCCACACCTGGTCGGGGTTGGTCATCTTGACGAACGAGACCTTCTTCCTGCCCGCGCGGACCTCGTTCAGCAGGGCGATGGCCGCGGAGCCGCTGGAGTACACGCCGGAACGGAAGCCCTTGGCGTGGAGGCGGTCGGTCCAGCCGTCGATGAAGGCGAGGATCGCGTTGTCGCACGTGGTGGTGCGGGCGTACCACTCGAGGTCGAGGTAGCTCACGCTGTTCTTGCCGAGGCCGTACTTGGCGAACGCGGCGATGGTCTCGTTGGCGTCGCTGATGCCCAGCTCACGCGCCTTGACCGTGCTGGTGGGGAGCTTCTTCTTCTGGACCCGGCTGCTGGGGTTGTTCTTGAAGCACGGCGACTGGTAGCCGACGTGGATGGGCATGAACTGCCAGCCCTTGGCGGCGTTGGCCATGACCCACGTCCTGCTCAGGTTGGGCTGGTACTTGTCGCCGCAGTAGCGCGAGTTGCCGGAGACGTAGATGCCGATGGCCTGGTACGGCGAGTACTGGCCCCACGCGTCCATGACCTTCTGGCTCGGCGCCTGGCAGGCGTCGAAGGCGTAGCCGCGGTGGCTGCCGGGGGCCTGAGGGGTGACCGCCGACGCGGTGGAGGACCCGAGAGGGGTCAGGACAGCGGTCAACAGCGCGGCGACGAGCGTTCCGACGAGCCGCGCGGTGGGGGAAGGCACCAGACGCATGGACCGAGGGTACGTCCCACGAGTCCCACCTGTCACACGTCTGGCGAGACGGTTTACCACGGTAAGTCGGTAGACATGCCCATACCTCCGGAAGCTTCCGGAGGTATGGGTCAGGTTGCCAACACACCGTGGTAAACCGTCCGGGGGTCAGACCTGGCGGTCGCGGTCGGCCCAGTAGGGCTTGCGGAGGTCGCGCTTGAGGATCTTCCCGGAGGGGTTGCGGGGGAGGGCCTCGATGACGTCGATCGACGACGGCGCCTTGTAGTGCGCAAGCCGCTCGCGCGCGAAGGCGATGAGCTCCTCCGCCGACGCGCTCTGGTCGGGCTTGAGCGCCACGACGGCCTTCACGGTCTCGCCCCAGCGGTCGTCGGGGACGCCGATGACGGCCAGCTCGAGCACGGCCGGGTGCTCGGCCAGGACCCGCTCCACCTCAGGCGAGTACACGTTCTCGCCGCCCGTGATGATCATGTCCTTCACGCGGTCCTCGATGAAGACGAACCCTTCGTCGTCGACGCGGCCGATGTCGCCGGAGCGGAGCCACCCGTCGGGCGTGAGGAGCTCCTCGGTGGCCTCGGGCCGGCCCAGGTAGCCGCTCGTGGCCTGCTCGGTGCGCCACCACAGCTCGCCGGACTCGCCGGGGGCGACGTCCTCCAGGGTGATGGCGTCGACGACGCGTCCCTCGACGCCGGGAATGGGCTTGCCGGCGCTCACGAGCCGCTCGGGGTGGTCGGCGTCGCGGTGCGCGGCGTCGTCGAGGATCGTGACGACACCAGCCATCTCGGTCATGCCGTACACCTGCATGAACGTGGTGGTGGGCCAGTGCTCGAGCGCCCCACGCAGCACCGGGAGCGGCATGGGCGCCGCTCCGTAGCTGAACACCTTGAGCCGGCTGAACAGGCCCATGGCCTGCGGTCCGGCCTGCAGGAGACCTGCGACGACGGCGGGCACGAGGAACGCGTGCGTGACGCCGGCCATCATGGCGCCCGCGAGCAGCGTGGCGTCGACCTCACGGATGATGAAGCCGTGCGTGCCGGTGGCCGGGCCGAACAGCGCGTAGGACGAGCCTCCGACGTGGAACATCGGCATGGCGATGAGCATCATGTCGCCCTCGCCGTACTCGACGTCGCCGCCGGCGTAGCGGGTGTGCACCACCATGTTGTGCTGGCTGAGCATGACGCCCTTGGGGCGCCCCGTGGTGCCCGAGCTGTACATGACGAGGCACGTGTCGTGGGGGTCGACGTCGTCCTGGCGCTCGACCGGCGACGCCGCTGCGACCCAGGCCTCGAGCTCGTCGGACTCCCCACCCACGACGATGATCCGCTCGACGGTCGTGAGCTTGTCGCGGATCAGCTCGATCGAGGGCAGCAGCTCGTGGCCGACGAACAGGATCCGTGCGCCGGCGTCGTTGATGACGTAGTCGAGCTCGTCACCTGCGAGGCGCCAGTTCACGATGGCGTTGGCCGCGCCGAGCAGGCACACGGCCTGGGTGGCGGTGAGCGTGGCGGGGTTGTTCTTGTCGAGGAAGGCGATGCGGTCGCCCCGGCCGATGCCCTCGGCCTGCAGGGCGCCGGCGAAGGCGCGAACGTCGTCCCAGGCCTCGGCCCACGTCCAGGTGCGCTCCAGGTACGTCCAGCACGGGTCGTCGGGCTGGTGCTCCGCGCGGTAGGCGTGGAAGTCGGTCAGGAACGTCGCGGCGGGCAGGTCGGCCATGGAGGGGCTCCTCGTGGTCGGGCGGTGTGACGGGGGTCACGCCCACCCTAGGCCGCGCGGCACGACCGGCGCCATGGTCGTTGCCCGCCGCACAGGAATGCGCTGCGGTCAGCGCTCGACGAGACCGGCGATCCGCTCGAGCGTCCTCCGCATGCCGGCCTGGTTGGCGGCAGGGATCTTGCTGCGCTTCAGGAAGAACTTCTGCTTGTCCCGGCTCACGTCCCAGGTCTCCCGGACAAGAGTGCTGCCCTCGCCCGCCGGCTCCAGCTCGTAGCGCCAGATCCGGCCCCCGACGAGTCCGCCCAGGCCGGTGGTCTGCCACGCGATGCGCTGGTCGGGCACGAGCTCGATGACGGTGTTTCTGGTGCGGTAGCCGACGCCCATGTGCATCGCCATGCCGAACACCGACCCGATCGAGAGCGGCTCTGAGTCCCCGCGCGTTCCCCGCACGGTCCCCGACCCGTCGATCTCCTGGTGCTTGGCCGCGTCGGAGAGATAGGCGAAGATCGCCGAGGCCGGCGCTGCGATGGTCCGTTCCACGCTCAGGGTGTCGTTGTCCATGACCCCATCCTGGCCGAGGTCGGCCCGGTCGGCTCAGCCGAGCAGGTACGCGGCGAGGAACCCGGCCGCGGTGGCCAGCCCGACCCACCAGCCACCGTCGCGGTACGCCTCGGGCATGAGGGTGTCGGCGAGCACCGCGATCGTGGCCCCTCCCGCGAAGGCCTGGGTGAGCGCGATCGCGTCCGGGCTCACGACGTCGGCGGCCGCGTGGGCGACCACCGTGACGACGACCAGGACCGTTCCGGTCACGGTCCACAGCAGCAGCCCCTTGCGGGCGCCCATGCTCGGGTCGTCGCGCAGGGTCGACGCGCTCCCGATGGCCTCCGGCATGTTGCCGACCGCGATCGCGACGAGCAGGGCGAGACCGCCGTCCGAGAGGCTGACGCCGAGCGCCGCGTTCTCCGGCACGCCGTCGAGCACGGCACCGAGGAGAAGTCCGAGGCCCACGGCCCCGCCGGCGGCCCGCCGGTCGAGCCAGTGGTTGGCGGTCACGTAGACGCCCGCGCCGAGCAGCAGCGCGCCTCCCGCCTCCAGGTGCGGGAGGGCCTCGAAGGCCGGTCCGAAGAGCTCCTCGCCGGCCGCGGCGACCATGGTCCCGGCGCCGAAGGCCATGAGCGCGGCCAGCACCTCCTGGGGCAGCTTCCAGCGCAGCCCGATCGCCGCGCCGCCCACGAGCGGCACGGCCGTGGCGAGGCCATAGGCGAGTGCAAGCACCATGTGGTCACGGTAAGCCTTGCGAGCCCCCTACACTGGACCCGTGGCACGTGGTGACGGTCGGCTGACGCACGACATCGACCCCCAGGACGTCGGACCCCAGGACGCCTGTGGCGTCTTCGGTGTGTGGGCTCCCGGTGAGGAGGTCGCCAAGCTCACGTACTACGGCCTGTACGCGCTGCAGCACCGTGGGCAGGAGTCGGCAGGCATCGCCGTGAGCAACGGGCGCCAGATCCTCGTCTACAAGGACATGGGCCTCGTCTCGCAGGTCTTCGACGAGTCCACGCTCGAGTCGCTCAAGGGCTCCATCGCCATCGGCCACGCGCGCTACAGCACCACCGGCGCCAGCGTCTGGCAGAACGCGCAGCCCACGTTCCGGCCCACCGCCAACGGCTCGGTCGCCCTCGGGCACAACGGCAACCTCACCAACACCCACGACCTCCAGCAGCTCCTGCTCGAGCGCACGGCCGACCAGGCCAAGGGTCGCAAGGGCGAGGGCGAGACCGCCACCACCGACACGTCGGTCATGGCCAGCCTGCTCGCCTCGTACCAGGACCGCTCCGTCGAGGAGGCCGCCCTCGAGGTGCTCCCGCGCCTGCGCGGAGCCTTCTCCCTCGTCTTCATGGACGAGAACACGCTCTACGCCGCGCGCGACCCGCAGGGCATCCGCCCGCTCGTGCTCGGCCGCCTGGAGCGCGGCTGGGTCGTCGCCTCCGAGACCGCCGCCCTCGACATCGTCGGCGCCTCGTACATCCGCGAGATCGAGCCCGGCGAGTTCATCGCCATCGACGAGGACGGCCTGCGCACCGAGCGCTTCGCCGAGGCCGCGCCCAAGGGCTGCATCTTCGAGTACGTCTACCTCGCGCGGCCCGACACCACCATCGCCGACCAGCGCGTCTTCACGGTGCGTCAGGACATTGGCCGCCAGCTCGCCCGTGAGTTCCCGGTCGACGCCGACCTCGTCATCCCCGTGCCGGAGTCCGGCACCCCCGCCGCCATCGGCTACGCCGCCGAGTCCGGCATCCCGTTCGGCCACGGGCTCGTCAAGAACTCGTACGTGGGCCGCACCTTCATCCAGCCGTCGCAGACCATCCGTCAGCTCGGCATCCGGCTCAAGCTCAACCCCCTGCGCGACGTGATCGCCGGCAAGCGCCTCGTGGTCGTCGACGACTCCATCGTCCGCGGCAACACCCAGCGCGCGCTCGTGCGCATGCTCCGCGAGTTCGGTGCGGCCGAGGTGCACGTGCGGATCTCCAGCCCGCCGGTCAAGTGGCCGTGCTTCTACGGCATCGACTTCGCCTCGCGTGCCGAGCTCATCGCCAACGGCATCAGCGTCGACGAGATCTGCCGCTCCATCGGAGCCGACTCGCTCGCCTACGTCTCGCTCGACAACCTCGTCGAGGCCACCAACGTGCCCAAGGAGAACCTCTGCCGGGCGTGCTTCGACGGCATCTACCCCGTCGCGCTCCCCGAGGACGACCTCATCGGCAAGCACCTGCTCGAGACCGACGCCAAGCCCCTCAAGGTGATCCAGTGAACGACCAGGCCGGCGCGTCGTACGCCGCTGCCGGTGTCTCCATCGAGGAGGGCGACCGCGCGGTCGAGCTCATGAAGGAGTGGGTCGAGAAGGCCCGCCGTCCTGAGGTCGTGGGCGGCATCGGCGGGTTCGCCGGACTCTTCGACGCCACCTCGCTCAAGTCGTACCGCCGTCCTCTGCTGGCCACGTCGGCCGACGGCGTGGGCACCAAGGTCCAGATCGCCCAGCGCATGGACCAGCACGACACCATCGGCTTCGACCTCGTCGGCATGCTCGTCGACGACCTCGTGGTCTGCGGGGCCGAGCCGCTCTTCATGACCGACTACATCGCCACCGGCAAGGTGGTGCCCGAGCGCATCGCCGAGATCGTCAAGGGCATCGCCCAGGCGTGCGCCGAGTCCGGCACCGCGCTGCTGGGCGGCGAGACCGCCGAGCACCCGGGCCTCCTCGCTCCCGACGAGTACGACATCGCGGGCTCCACCACGGGCGTCGTCGAGGCCGACCAGGTCATCGGCGCCGAGCTCGTCCGGCCGGGCGACGTCGTCATCGCCATGAAGTCGTCGGGCCTGCACTCCAACGGCTACTCGCTCGTGCGCCACGTCTTCTTCACGCACGCCGGCTGGGAGCTCGACCGCGAGGTCCCCGAGCTGGGCGGCGCGCTGGGCCAGACCCTGCTCGTGCCCACGCGCCTCTACACGCTGCCGAGCCTCGACCTGGTCAGGAAGCTCGACGTCCACGCCATGTCCCACGTGACGGGCGGCGGGCTGGCGGCCAACCTCGAGCGCGTCGTGCCCGACTCCGTGTCGGTCCGCATCGACCGCACCACCTGGACGCCGCAGGCCATCTTCTCGCTCGTCGCCGAGGTCGGGTCGGTCGCGCAGGCCGACCTCGAGCAGGCGCTCAACATGGGCGTCGGCATGGTCGCGCTCGTGGCACCCGACGACGCCGACGCCTCCATCCGCCTCCTCGCCGAGCACGGCATCGAGGCCTGGGTGGCCGGCGACGTCGCCGATGCCGGTGTCCACGGGGCCGGCGGAACCGTCACCCTCACGGGGGACCACGCCTGATCCGGCCCTGAACCGCAGGACCGAACCCCCGGGAAACACGCTGGACCTGGGGGTACTGCGTCGTTCCGTGGAGATGTTGGGTAGGCTGAGCAGCACGACATCACTGACTATTCTGTGCGAGGGGGTCGACCCATGGGGCGCGGCCGTGCAAAGGCAAAGCAGACCAAGGTTGCACGCGACCTGAAGTATCGGACACCTGATACCGACTTCGGGAACCTGCAACGAGAACTCCACGGTGACTCGGGTGAACCGATCCCCGAGCAGTATGCCGATCTCGCAGATCCGGACCGGTACAAGGACCGCGACGCCAGCTGATGCTGCCGGGCCTGCGCACCACGCATGACTGGACGACCTACGTCGATCCAGATCATGTGCGGCAGGTTCGCGAGGATCTCTCGCACTGGCAGGGCGACAGCCTCGAGCACCTCGTGCTCGAGGTGCTGGCGTATGCGCTCGACGAGGCCGTGCACGGCAGCACGCGGGCTGTCCACGTGCGTCGTCATGACGACGGCTCGTGGTCGGTGCAGGACGACGGCCGCGGCACCGACACCCGTCTGGACGCGCGTGGGGTCCCGGTGGTCAAGCCGGTGATGGCCACGCCCGACCTGAGGTTCTTCGACGCCGGCAGCGACGAGGTGCTGGCCGACGGCTTCCGGCGTTCCGGCATGTCGGTCGTGACGGCTGCGTCGGCGTGGCTCGTCCACGAGAACCGACGGGACGACGGCGCCTGGCGCACGCGGTACGAGAGCGGACTGCCGGTGGGCGACCCGGAGAGCATCGAGCCCGACGGCACGTCAGGCACGCTGGTCCGGTTCCTGCCGGACCCGTCGCTCGTGTCCCTCGAAGGTGCCGGGCAGGTGGGTGCGCTGTGCCGCGGGGCCGCGGCCGGCCACGCCGTCGACCTCACGATCGACGACGCAGCCGGCTCCTGAGCGGCTCCTGCCTCAGCGCGGCAGGTGGATCTGACCGAGACGGCCGACGGCGTGCATCCGCTGCTCGGCCTGGCGGTCGGCGGCCTCCGCCGTGGTGATGCCCTCGGAGGAGGCGCGCTCGAGGACGGCCAGCGTCGTGTCGAAGATGCCGGTGGCACGGGCCTGGGCGCGCTCGAACGAGAACCCGTGGGGGTCGAGCTCGTCGGCCACCTGGATGACGCCGCCCGCGTTGACGCAGTAGTCGGGCGCGTAGGAGATGCCGCGCTCGGTCAGGAGCTTGGCGGTGCCCTCGTGAGCCAGCTGGTTGTTGGCGCCGCCGCACACGACGGTGGCCGAGAGCGCGGCCACGACCTCGTCGCTCAGGGCGTGCCCGAGGGCGCAGGGAGAGAAGACGTCGAGCTGCTCCGCCACGAGCGCCTCGGCGGACTCCACGACGCGCACCTGGGGGAAGCGTGCGGTGATGGCGGCGGTGGCCTCGGGGCTGGGGTCGGTGACGACGACCTGGGCGTCCTCCTCGACGAGGTGAGCGACGAGGTGCTTGCCGACCTTGCCGACACCGGTGATGCCGACGGTCCTGCCCGCGAGCGACGGGCTGCCCCACACGTGCTGAGCGCTCGCGCGCATGCCCTGGTAGACGCCGAAGGCGGTGAGGACCGAGGAGTCGCCGGCGCCGCCGTGCTCGATGGTGCGGCCGGTGACGTAGGAGGTCTCGCGGGCGATGACGTCCATGTCGGGGCTGAAGGTGCCGACGTCGCACGCGGTGAAGTACCGGCCACCGAGCGACTCGACGAAGCGGCCGTAGGCGCGCAGCAGGGCCTCGGTCTTGAGGGTCCTGGGGTCGCCGATGATGACGGCCTTGCCGCCGCCGAGGTCGAGGCCGGCGAGGGCGTTCTTGTAGGCCATGCCCTGGCTCAGGTCGAGGACGTCGGCGAGGGCGGCCGCCTCGGAGGCGTACGGGTAGAACCGGGTCCCGCCGAGTCCGGGGCCGAGGGCCGTGGAGTGCAGCGCGACGATGGCGCGGAGTCCGCTCGCCTCGTCGTGGCAGAAGACGACCTGCTCGTGGCGGTGGCCGAAGACGGATCCGGCCGGGTCGGGCGTGGGTGCAGTGGTCACGGTGGTGCTTCCTGTCGAGGTTCTGGAGCGCGGTGGTGGGCGCTCCACGGGGTCGGCCCGCGGGGTGGTGCGGACTCCCTCGGATGCTACTCGCCGTGGCGGTCCGCCGATAGGTCGATCCGAGGTCGGTCAGGAGCGGGTGCGGCGCCGCAGGTTGCGGTCCATCTGACGGAAGAGCGGGGCGGAGACCTTGGTGATGACGCCGGGGAGCACGGCCATGCCGGCCTCGGTGACGGCGCCGGCGAGGCTCGTGACGCGGGTGGGGCGGTCGAGGGCGGCCTTGACGAGCCATCCGCCGGCCTGGTCGGCGCTCATCATCCGCATGGCGGCGTAGATGTCGGTGGCGCCGGACATCTCGGTGCGGACCATGGGGAAGTAGACGATGGTCGTGCTGATGCCGTCGTGGCCCAGCTCGGCGGCCAGGGAGCGCGCGTACGACTCCACCGCGCTCTTGCTGGCGAGGTAGGCGGAGAAGAGGGGGATGGGGAGCTGGGTCGACATCGTGGAGCTGAAGACCACGTGACCGCGGCCCTGCGCCAGCATCGACGGCAGCAGCGCCTGCGTGAGGCGCACCGACCCGATGTAGTTCACGGCCATGACGCGCTCGTGGTCGTGCAGCCGGTCGAGCGAGGCCTTGATGGAGCGTCGGATGGAGCGGCCCGCGTTGTTGACCAGCACGTCGACGTGGCCGTGGTCGGCCAGGACCTGCTCGACAGTGGCGTGGGTGGCGGCGTCGTCGGTGAGGTCGACCGGGTAGGCGTAGGCCTCGCCGCCGTCGGCCTGGATGGCGGCACGGACCTGCTCGAGCTCGTCGGCGCGGCGGGCGAGCAGGCACACCACGGCGCCGCGTGCGGCCAGCTGACGGGCGGCGGACGCGCCGATGCCGCTGGAGGAGCCGGTGATCACGACGACCTGCCCGGCGGCCGACCTCATCGGGACAGGTCCTGGCCGGCGGCGTCGACGAAGAGAGCAGCGACGAGGCGCATGCTGCGCTGCGTCATCTGCTCCGCCGTCTGGTCGGGATGGTCGAGCCACCAGTTCACGAGGGAGTCGACGATGCCGAGCCACACGCCGGTCATGGCCGAGACGTCGAGCTCGTCGGTGACCCCGGCCAGCTCCAGGAGCTCGGCGACACCCTCGTGCGCCAGCTTGGCCAGCCGTGCCGTGTGGGTGGCGGCGATGCCTGCCACGTCGCCGGTGGCGGGGGCGGTCGGGTCGAAGGACAGCCGCCAGAGGTAGGGCTGCGGCTCGAGCACCGAGAACATGCCCTCGAGCGTGCGGATGCCCCGGTCGATGCCGACGGCGTCGCCCCCGGCGATGCGCTCGATCTCGTCGCCGAGGATGGCGCCGGCGCGGTCGAGGCAGGCGGCGTAGAGGCCGTCCTTGGAGCCGAAGTAGTTGTAGACCAGAGGCTTGGAGATCCCGGCGCGGTCGGCGACGGTGGCCACCGACGTGCCCGCGTAGCCCTGCGTGCCGAACTCCTCGGACGCTGCGGCCAGGATCTGCTGCTCGCGGTCGATCCGGGGGACGCCCTTGGTTCCGGCGTTGGGACGAGCCATGGGAACAGGCTAGCGCACAGTATGACCTCGTGGTAACTTACCGAAAGGTCATATCTGGAACGGACGTGAGGAGCACGCATGGAGGACCTGCTGGACCCGCTCAAGAACCCCGTGACGTACGCGGCGCCGTTCTTCCTGCTCACGATCGTGATCGAGATGGCCGCCCTGAAGTGGCTCGACCACGACGACAACGTGACGGGCTACGCCCTGAAGGACGCCCGCGCCTCCATCTCCATGGGTGTGCTCTCGCTCTTCTTCCTCACGGCGTTCAAGATCGTCACCTTCTTCGCCTTCATCGCCGTCTTCACCTACCTCGCGCCGTTCCAGCTGCCCACCGACACGTGGTGGTACTGGGTGCTGGTGGTGCTGGGGGTCGACCTCGGCTACTACTGGCACCACCGCTTCAGCCACCGCGTGCGCATCGCCTGGGCCGGCCACCAGGCCCACCACTCGAGCGAGTTCATGAACTTCGGGACCGCGCTGCGACAGAAGTGGAACCCGTGGTTCGAGTTCTTCTTCTGGCTCCCGCTGCCGTTCCTCGGCTTCGCGCCCTGGACGCTCTACGTGGCCTTCGGCGTGAACCTGATCTTCCAGTTCTACGTGCACACCGAGCTCGTCGACAAGCTGTGGCGGCCCGTCGAGTACGTCTTCAACACGCCCTCGCACCACCGGGTCCACCACGGGAGCGACCCGGAGTACCTCGACAAGAACTACGGCGGCATGCTCATCGTCTGGGACCGGCTCTTCAGGTCGTTCGCCGAGGAGAAGCAGCGTCCCACGTACGGACTCACCAAGAAGGTCGACACGTACAACCTGCTCAAGCTGCAGTACGGCGACTACGTCGAGATCGCGCGCGACGTGCGGTCCGCGCGTGGCTGGCGCACCAAGTGGGGCTACGTGTTCGGTCCGCCCGGCTGGACGCCCGCGGACCAGGCAGCACCCGAGCCCGCCGTCCTTCCTCGCCGCTAGCCCCACCCCGGGATGGGGCTCAGAGCGCGCGGGTGATCCCGCCGTCGACCGGGAGGCTGACTCCCGTGAGGTATCCGGCGGCGGGCGAGAGCAGGAACGCGGCGGCGCGGCCGAACTCCTCGGGGCGCCCGTAGCGGCGCAGCGGGATGCTGCTCTCGACCCGTTCGCGAGTGGCCGCGGCGTCGCCGCTCAGGGCGTCGAGCTCCTGGACGCGCTCGGTGTCGACGCGGCCGGGAAGCAGCGCGTTGACGCGGATGCCGCGCGGACCGAGCTCGTCGGCCAGCGTCTTGGCCACCATGGCGAGTCCGGGCCGCAGCCCGTTGGAGATGGCGAGCCCCGGCATGGGGGCCTTGGCCGACGTGGACAGCACGAGGGCGATGGATCCGCCGTCGGAGAGGTTCTCGGCCACGGTGGTGGCGAGCCGCACGCCGCCGAGGAACACCGACTCGAAGGCGTCGCGCCACTGCTGGTCGGTCGTGTCGGTGACGCTCGTGGCCGGTGGTCCGCCGACGCTCACGAGTGCGCCGTGCAGCCCTCCGAAGTGCTCCTGAGCCACGGCCACGAGCGCCGTGGCGGTGTCCTCGCCGGCGTTGTCGGCCGCCACGCCGACGGCGCGCTCGCCGAGCCGCTCGACGGCGGCGTCGACGGACTCCTGCGAGCGGGACGAGACGACGACGTTGGCGCCGTCGGCCACGAGTGACTCTGCGGTGGCCAGGCCGAGGCCTCGGCTCCCGCCGGTGACGATGTACGTGCGTCCAGAGAGTCCGAGGTCCATGCCTGCGAACCTAGCGCGGGGGGAGTGGCTCAGCCCATGGACTTCTGGCCGTCGATGGACTCGCGGATGATGTCGGCGTGGCCGGCGTGCTGCGCGGTCTCGGCCACGACGTGCAGGAACACGCGCCGGGCGCTCCAGCTGGCGCCCGGCTCGAACCAGGGAGCCTCGGGCAGCGGCTGCGTGGCGTCGAGGTCGGTGGTCTCGACGAGCCGGTCGGTCACCGAGGCCACGGCGCGGTAGTCGGCGACGACGCCGTCGAGCGTCTCTCCCTCGAGGAGCCGGAACCCCTCCTGGCGTGCCTTGACCTCCGGCGGCGGGTCGGTCCAGTCGATGTCGAGCCAGTCGACCTGGTTCTGGTCGGCGGGGCCGTCGAGGACGAACCGTGTCCACTCCTGCTCCGTGGAGGCCACGTGCTTGACGAGGCCGCCGAGGGTGAGCTCGCTGGCCGTGGGCGCGCTGCGGGCCTGGTCGTCCGTCAGCCCCCGGACCGTGAGCAGGAAAAGCTCGCGATGCTTGCGCAGGGACTCGAGCAGGTCGGTGCGTTCACTCATGCCTCGACCGTATGCCGCCCGACCCACACATCTAGGGGACGTCCGGGAGGCGGACGCGCAGGAAGCGCGGCCGGTAGAGGAACGGGTCGTCCGCCACCTTGGCGAGGTCGGTGTTGTTCTGGCTGTAGGACACCACGACCGTGCCGGGCTCGGGCAGCAGGTCGGGATGGGCCAGCGGCATGTAGCGGAGCGCTCCCGTGCCCGCGTCCGACGGGATGGAGGCCAGCGGTGCGCTCGCCGTGAACGGCCCGGTGGGCGAGGGCGCGGACCAGATGACGAGGTCGGAGCCGAGGAACTCGTCGCGCTTGCTGACGGCGAACCAGCGGCCGTCCTGCTCGAACACGCTGAGGGTCTGCGAGACCCCGCCCTCCGCGTCGATGAGCTGGACGGCGTCGGACGCCGAGCCCTGCCAGCGCGTGCCGTTCCAGTACTGCCAGCGGGAGGTGTCGGTGATGTCGTCGGGACGGACCCGCGCCACCCGGAGGGAGAAGCCGAAGACCAGCTTCTTGGCGGCGTCGCGGGGGCGGGCCGTCCCGTAGAGGTAGACCCACCCGTCGTGCACCGCCGCTGCAGCACCCCACGTGGGACGGCTGGGGTCGCTGCTGTCGCGCCCGAAGTCCTCGACGTCGACGAGCTGAGGCGTTCCTCCGCGCCGCACGATGAACAGGGCGAAGGAGGGACCGAGGTTGTCGAAGGCCTGCGGCCCGTCCGGCGCGTCGGAGCCCTTGACCCGCTGCAGGCCGACGCCCACGAGGTCGTAGCCGTCGCGAGGGATGCTCGCCACGGACATGGGCCAGTAGCCCACCCCGTCCTTGCGGTCCGGGACGAGGGCGCCGCGGTCGGCCGGAGTCACCACCCGGACGCAGGCGGGGTCGAAGAGGAGCATCGAGTTGCGCACGAAGCGCTGCCCGTCGTAGTCGCGGGAACGGAGGGTGTCGCCGAAGACCCAGAGCCGACGGCCGTCCTGGAGCGTCGTGTCGGCTCCGACGTCGGCGCCCTCGAACTCCCCGCTGCCGCGCAGCGCCCCCACGAACAGGTTCAGCTGGTCCACCGTCGTGGCCGCGGGCAGGGGCTGGCACGGGCTCAGCTCCGCCGGGGTCGTGGAGACGGCGGCGGGAGCATCGGGGTCGGGCGCCACCGCGAGAGCGGCCGCCATGAGGGCGATGGCCGGCACCGTCACGAGCAGCACCCGCAGTCGCCACGGCACGCGGAGGGCGCGCGTGCGGGCGAGGGGCATGCCCCCATTCTCAGTACGCTGCGTGTCATGCGTGCAGGCACCCGCTCGACGGTGACGGCGGCGGTCCTCGTGGTGGTCGTCCTGGGGCAGGCCCTGGTGGTCTGGAGCCTCGCCGCCGGACGCCCGTCACTGCACCACGCCGACGTCGTCGTGGCCGGCCCCGACGCCGTCGCCCGGCTCGCGGCCGACGACCTCCGTGAGCGCGGCGGCGGTCGCCTGGACGCGGTTGCGGTGGCCTCGACGCGGGACGCCGAGCGAGCCGTGGCCGACGGTCGTGCGGTCGCCGGCTACGTGATCGACCTCCGCGACGACCGCACCCGCGTGCTCCTGTCAGCGGCCAACGGCGGCCGCCTCGACGCGCAGCTCCGCGACCAGGGACTCGACGTCCTGGCGCGCTACACCTCCACGCACGACGTCGCCTACGTCGGCGAGCCGCCGGGCGAAGGGCCGTCACGCGGGCTCGTGCGGACCTCGGTCCTCGCGGCCGTGGTCCTCGGCTGGTTGCTCGCGATCGTCGCGACCGTCCGGGCGGGCCCCGTCGACGACACCTTCCTGGCCGGGCTGGGCCGGGTCGCCCGCCTGGCAGCGGGCTCGGTGGGGCTGGGGGTCGTGGCGCTCGTCGTCGGCCTCGCCGCAGGCGCCGGGCCGTGGCTCGGTGTCGTCGTGGCGGCGTCTGCGCTCGTCGCGGCCGTCACCACCACGGCCCTGGAGAGTCTGCTGGGCGTGTACGGGATCGCGGTCGCGACCTTCTTGTTCGTCCTGTCCGCGGGGCCGCTGCTGACCGGGGCGGCCACCGAGATGCTCCCCGACCCATGGTCGGGGCTGACGCCCTACCTGCTGCACGGCGGTGCGCTCGACGCCGCGGACGGCCTGGTCCTCGGACTCCACCACCGAGGCCTGCACGGCGCCGCGGTCCTCCTGGTGTGGGTGGTCGGCTCGGTGCTGACGCTCACGGTGGCCCGCCGGGAACGGCAGCGCGCCGGGGTGGAGCTCTAGTCGATGCTCCAGCGCTCGAGGAACTCGTCCTCGGTGAGCTCCTCCAGCTGGGCCCGCACGTGGGCCACCTGGATGGCCGTCTCCTCGGACCCGTGCACCGCCACGCGCAGCACCTCGGACGCGTCGTCGCGCCGACGAACGACCACGTCGCCGAACGAGGGCTCGTCGAGGACCCCGAGGCCGGCGGCGTAGACGCGCAGCGGCAGGGTGGCGACCCGAAGGACGCGTCGGCGCCGGGAGGTGGGTGCCTCCACGGACACCGTGAGGACCGCGCCCGCCAGGGGCTCCTCGTCCGCGACCGACGTCATGACAGGGCTCCCGCTCAGAGGAACTGGAGCGGGTCGAACTCGTCGATCGCGATGACGCGCAGGCGAGGCAGCTCGGTGTTGAAGGCCCGGACGTCGTACTCGAGGTCGTAGAGCTCGAGGCCGCGGTCGGCCAGGCCGGCCCACGCGCCGTTGCGCAGCTCGTTGAACGCGATGAGCCCCGTGCGGCGCGACCCCAGGAGGTCGGTCATCTGGGGGATGAAGTCGCCGTCGCCACTGGCCAGCAGGACGTCGCCGTCGCGCTCCTTGAGCGCCTCGAGCGTGCGCTGGATGGCGATGTCGACGACCTTCTGGTCCGGCGAGCCCGACAGCGGGATGGGCTTGTAGCCCAGTGCCGTGAGGGCCTGCACGAACGACATGGGCATCTCGCCGTTGACGGCCAGGAAGAACAGTCCGGAGACGGGCTGGTCCCACAGGTCCTCGGCCCACGTGAGCAGACGGTCCCACCGCGGCCGCTCCTGGGGCTGTGGCCGCCGGGCCAGGATGGACTGTCCGAGCGTGGCGTCGATGTTCTCACCGTCGACGAGCACGTAGGTCTGGGCCATGCTCAGGACCTTACTGCCCATCCGGCCCGGTGGCTGGCCAGTGCCGACGCGGCGACCGGGTCAGGGCCTCGACCTCACTGGGCGGCGTAGCCGCCGTCGACGAGGTGGTAGCTCCCCGTGATGAAGGAGGCGGCGTCGGAGACCAGGAACGCGGTCAGCGCGGCGACCTCGTCGACCGTGCCCAGGCGGCCGAGTGCGTGCTTGGCCGCCAGGCCCGCCTGGGCCTCGGCGTCGAGGTTGGCCTCGAGCAGCGGGGTCGTGATGAAGCCGGGGCCCACGGCCGTGACGCGGACGCCGTCGGCGGCGTGCTCGAGGGCGGCGTTCTTGGTGAGGCCGAGGAGCGCGTGCTTGGACGTGACGTAGGCAGACGAGCCGGCGATGCCGACCGAGCCGAGCACCGAGGCCATGTTGACGATGGCGCCGCCACCATGGGACGCCATCGCGGGGATCTGCGCCTTCATCGAGTAGAAGACGCCGCTGAGGTTCACGTCGATGACCTTGCGCCAGGCGTCCTCGGGGTACTCGGCCACCGGGGCGGGAGGTCCGCCCACTCCGGCGTTGTTCACGGCGATGCGCAGCGGCGCGAGCTCCTCGGCGGCCGCGACGGCTGCGCGGGCCACCTCGGGGTCGGACGCGTCGCCGACGAAGGCCGCGGCGGTGCCGCCGGCGGTCAGGATCTCCTGGGTCACGGCCTCGGCCGCGGACGGGTCGAGGTCGTGCACGAGCACGGCCGCACCGTTCTGGGCCAGCAGCAGGGCCACGCCGCGCCCGATCCCTGATCCTGCTCCGGTCACGATCGCGGACCGGTCTGCCACGTCATAGGTCGCCATGATGTTCTCCTTCGTCGTTGTCCGACAGGTGTCGGAGTTCTAATACTACAAACGTCGGATAGCCTGACGCCATTCCCCCGATCAACGAGGTGGTGCACCGTGGACGTCCGACGCAGGCGCAGCCGTGACCGGCTGCATCGTGCTGTGCTCGAGCTCGCCCGCACGTCGCCCGTCTCGGAGCTCACGGTCACGCAGGTGGCGAGGGCGGCCGGAGTCCACCGCTCCACGTTCTACGAGCACGCCGACTCGACCACCGACCTCCTGCAGGCGGCCCTCCTGTCCGAGCTCGACGCGCTCCGCGCCGACCTGCTCGCCGACCCCTCGGCCGCTGCAGTGCACCAGGTGACGAGGGGCGTCCTCGAGCACGTGCGCACGCACGCACCGATCTACCGCCGCGGCCTCGCGTCGGACGCCGGCTCGGCGGCGCTCCACGGGATGTTGTCGGAGCACTTCCTGGAGTCGTCGCGTCAGGTGCTGCGGTCCGGCCGGCTCCGGGTGCCGCTCCACCTCGAGGGTGAGCCGGACGGCGTGACGGCCGACGCGGCCGCACGCTTCGTGGCCTCCGGCACCGTCGGGGTCATCCAGGCCTGGCTGGAACGGGCAGGCGAGCCCGACGTCGCGAGCTTCGAGGCTCTCTACGACGCGCTCGTGCCCGACTGGTGGCTCGTGGGCGCCCGCGCTGAGTAGGCTCCGGCCCATGAGCGACGACTGGCGTGACGACCTGGTCCGGACCGTGCGCGACCTCGTCCACGAGGCCGTGCCGGGCGTGGACGAGGAGGCCAAGTGGAAGAAGGCCTCCAACCCCGACGGCGTGCCGACCTTCTCCAGGTCCGGCCTCATCTGCACCGTCGAGACGTACAAGGACAAGGTGAAGGTGACCTTCGCCAAGGGGGCCTCGGTGCCCGACCCGACGTCGGTCTTCAACGCGAGCCTCGACGCCGGGACCCGTCGCGCGGTCGACCTCTTCGGCCCTGACGACCTGCGTGCGGACGACTTCGTCGCGGTCGTGAAGGCCGCCGCCGCCCTGAACGAGGCCTGACCGTGGCCGACGGTCAGGACGGTGCCGCCGAGCTGCGGCTGTGCTGCCTGCTCTGGGCATTGCCGGGTCGCCGACAGGCCATGGCCGACTACGAGGACGCTGTCCTCGCGCTCGTGCCGGAGCACGGAGGAACCGTGCTGCAGCGGGTGCTGTCGACCGACGAGGACGGGAGTGGGACGCCCGACGAGGTGCAGCTGTTCCGGTTCCCCGACCGCGCAGCCCTCGACGGCTTCATGGCGGACCCACGACGGCTCGCGCTCGCCCCGCAGCGTGACGCCAGCGTCGCGCGGACGCAGCTCTTCGCAGTGGGCGAGCGCTAGTCCGAGACTCCTTCGTCGAGCGCCTCCAGCTCCGCCAGGGCGGAACGCGCCTGGTCGAGGCGCTCCTGCTCGCTGCGGTCCCACCACCGCTCGCCGCGCTCCCCGAGTCCGCGCTTGGCCAGCCCCACCCGCTCACGCGCCCGGGAGACTGCGGCGTCGTCGCCGGACCGCTTCGCGGTCCTGACGCCCGAGCGCCCGCGGCCGAGGTGCGCCTTCAGCGCCTCGACGACGTCGTCCGGGAGGCTCGGGTCGGTGCGCCGCCAGCGTCGTCCGTCGACGACGAGCCAGCGCTCGTCGTCGTGGGGATCGTCGGCCATGCCCTCATCGCACCTGCCGCGGGTGCCGGGCGCAACCCGGCGTCCGCTCAGGCCTCGTGCGGCTCCAGGGAGACCGCACGGTCGTCCTCGTCCCAGACCACGCGCAGGACCGACGTGACGGCGTCGCGGTCGACGGGGCCGAAGACGTGTGGGAACAGCACGTCGGTGGAGACGCCCTCGGGCGGTGCCGGGTGCGCCGCCTCGAGGACCACGTCGGACCGGAGGGCGTCCGCGTCGATCACGAGCGCGAGCAGGGGGCGGGGTGCGCCGCGATAGAACGCGTTGGCGACGGCCAGGGCGACGGACTCGTCACCGGCGCAGTGCACGAACCCCTCCTCGGCGAGGCTGGCCGGCGCGTAGGGCTGGGACGGGTCGCGGGACCAGTCGACGAGCGGGACCAGGTGGATCACGAGGGCGCCTCCTGCAGGGACCGGAGCATGCTCCCCAGGATCCTCGACGCGCCGGCCCGCTCGTCCGCTGTCAGGCCGCCCACCATCCTGAGCTCGACGGACCGGACCGCCTCGGTCGCCTGCGCGAGGCTGCGTCGGCCGCTCGGCGTGAGCTGCGTCGGGAGGACCCTGCCGACGGCCGCCTCGGCCGGGCGGGTGACGAAGCCGTCGCGCTCGAGGGCCTGGAGGAGCACGTTCATCGACTGGCGGGTGACGAACGCGCCCCGCGCCAGCTCGGAGCCCGAGAGGCCGGGTCGCTGTGACAGCAGCTCGAGGCACGAGTAGTGCGTGATGGTCATCCCGAGCGGCCGCAGGACGTCCTCCATCGCGGCGCGCAGCGCGCTCGAGGCCTGCTTCAGCAGGTACCCCAGCGATGTGTCCAGGTCGATGCCGCCTTGACTCATGTCAGTAGTCTGACATACATTCAGCGATGTCAGATAACTGACATCAAGGCGAAGGAGCCATACCCATGCCGGTCACCGGTCCCGACTTCATCTCCCTCCAGGCGCGCGACCTCGGCGCCTCGCAGGCGTTCTACGAGCAGTACCTCGGCCTGGTCCGCTCGCCGGCCGGGCCGCCCCACGCGGTGGTGTTCCAGACCGAGCCCATCGCCTTCGCCCTGCGGGACCTCGTGCCCGGCACCGACCTCTCGTCCGTGTCCCAGCCCGGCATCGGTGCCGCGCTGTGGTTCCACGCCACCGGCGTCCAGGAGATCCATGACGCGCTCCTCGCCGACGGGCACACGATCGTGGCCGAGCCGGTGGACGGGCCCTTCGGGCGGACCTTCACCTTCGCCGACCCCGACGGGTACCACGTGACGCTCCACGACCGGGCCTGAGCGCGGGGCGCTCGTGACTGCGATCACGCTCGGCGGCTCCGCGACGTAGGGTTGGATCGGCGGCGTCCCCACGGCCCCCAGGAGGCTCGCATGACGGATCGTTCCACGCGTCCTACGGACGACCGGGTCGAGGCCCCGGGCTTCGGCACGGCCGACGAGAGCACGCTCGAGGTGCACGGGCCCAAGGAGGCGGCCGCCGGCGTGACGGCCGTCCGGGTGGCCATGCAGCGGACCGTCGGCCACATGGGCGCGGCCCGCTCGGCCCAGGCGCTGCTGAAGCTCAACCAGGCCGACGGCTTCGACTGCATGAGCTGCGCCTGGCCCGACCCCGACCCCGACCACCGGCACTCCGCCGAGTTCTGCGAGAACGGCGCGAAGGCCGTGGCGGAGGAGGGCACCAAGGCCCGTGCCACGCCCGAGTTCTTCGCCCGTCACTCCGTGGCCGACCTCGACTCCCACGACGAGCACTGGCTGGGACAGGCCGGGCGGATCACTCACCCCATGGTGAAGCGGCCCGGGGCCACGCACTACGAGCCGATCGAGTGGGACGACGCGTTCACGCTCGTGGCCCAGGAGCTCGATGCGCTCGACTCGCCCGACGAGGCCGTCTTCTACACCTCCGGCCGGGCCTCCAACGAGGCTGCCTTCGTCTACCAGCTGTTCGTCCGGGCCCTCGGCACCAACAACCTGCCGGACTGCTCCAACATGTGCCACGAGTCCACGAGCGTGGCGCTGGGGGAGTCCATCGGCATCGGCAAGGGCAGCGTGAGCCTGCGCGACCTCTACGACGCCGAGCTCATCGTGATCGCCGGGCAGAACCCAGGCACCAACCACCCGCGCATGCTGTCCGCGCTGGAGACGGCCAAGCGGCGCGGGGCGAAGATCATCTCGATCAACCCGCTGCGCGAGGCCGGCCTGGTGAACTTCCGCAACCCGCAGAAGCCGCGAGGTGTGGTGGGCGGCGGCACCGATCTCGCCGACCTGTTCCTGCCCATCAAGGTCAACGGCGACCTGGCCCTGTTCCAGGCGCTCGGCTCGCTCCTCGTGGAGTGGGACGCGCTCGACCACGACTTCATCGCCGAGCACACGCAGGGCTTCGAGGCCTGGGCGGAGCACGTGCGCGCCGTCGACTGGGACGTCGTGGAGCGGGCCACCGGGCTGAGCCGCGCGCAGGTGGTCGAGGCCGCGGAGATGATCCGGGACTCCAAGGCCACCATCTACTGCTGGGCCATGGGTCTCACGCAGCACCGCAACTCCGTGGCCACGGTCAAGGAGGTCGTGAACCTCGCGCTCGTGCGCGGCGACATCGGCAAGCGCGGCGCCGGGGTCTGTCCCGTGCGCGGGCACTCCAACGTCCAGGGCGACCGCACCATGGGCATCTACGAGAAGCCCGACGAGGAGCTGCTCGACGCCCTGCAGGCCGAGTTCGGCTTCGAGCCCCCGCGCAGGCACGGACTCGACGTCGTCGACTCCATCCGCGCCATGCGCGACGGCAAGGTCAAGGTCTTCGTGGGTCTCGGCGGCAACTTCCTGCACGCTGCGCCCGACACCGCCGTCACGGCCGAGGCGTTGCGCGGCACGTCCCTGACCGTCCAGATCTCCACCAAGATCAACCGCTCGCACCTCGTCACGGGTGGGACGGCGCTCATCCTGCCCACCATGGGACGCACCGAGAAGGACGTGACCGAGGCCGGCGAGCAGTTCGTCACGGTCGAGGACTCCATGTCGTCGGTCCACTCGTCGCGGGGCGTGCTGGACCCGGCTTCGGAGCACCTGCGCAGCGAGGTGGCCATCGTGGCCGGCCTGGCCCGCGCCGCGCTACGCGAGTCCGACGGCACCGACCGTCACGGCATCGGGTGGGACGACATGGCGGTGGACTACGACGTCGTCCGCGACCACGCCTCCCGGGTCGTCCATGGCTTCGGCGACTTCAGCGCGCGGGCCGACCGGCCCGGCGGGTTCGTCCTGCCGCACCCTCCGCGCGACTCACGGACGTTCCGGACGGCGAGCGGGAAGGCCGAGATCGCGGTGTCGCCCATGGACGTGCTGCACGTCCCTGAGGGCCACCTCGTGCTGCAGACCCTGCGGAGCCACGACCAGTACAACACCACCATCTACGGGTTCTCCGACCGTTACCGCGGGATCGAGGGCGGGCGCCGGGTCGTGTTCGTGCACCGTGACGACATCTTCGCGCTGGGCCTGGAGGACGGCGACCACGTCGATCTCCACGCCGTGTGGGACGACGACCGCGAGCGTGTGGCGCCGCGGTTCCGCGTCGTCGCCTACGAAACCCCGCGGGGATCGGCGGCGGCCTACTACCCCGAGACCAACCCGCTCGTGCCGCTCGACTCGGTGGCGGTGGGCAGCAACACGCCCACCTCCAAGTCCGTCATCGTCCGGCTCGTCCCGTGCGCCTGACGGGATCGAGCCCGGCCACCCCGCTCCGTGTCAGCGCCGACGGATCCGCCGCGCGCGCCGACGTGCTGGCGGTGGAGGCCCCGCTCGAGATCCGTGTCAACGGGCGCGGGTATGCGGTCACGATGCGGACCCCCGGAGACGACCTCGACCTCACGGCCGGGTTCTTGCTCTCCGAAGGGGTCCTGCGCGGCGCTGCCGACCTCGGCGCCGTGCTGCGACCGGAGGACGCGGAGGGCGACGTCGTGGACGCCGAGGTCTCCGGACCGGGAGCGCTCGTCGCGATGGACCGCCAGCGCCACGTCTACACCTCCAGCTCGTGCGGGGTGTGTGGGCTGGCCTCCATCGATGCCGTCGCCACCACCTCGCACTTCAGCCCCGTCGCCGACACCGTCACGGTGTCGGCGCAGGTGCTGGCGAGCCTTCCGGACCTGCTCCGCTCCGGGCAGGAGCTCTTCGACGAGACGGGCGGCGTGCACGCGGCCGGCCTCTTCGGCGCCGACGGCTCCGTGCTGGCGGTCCGCGAGGACGTGGGGCGCCACAACGCGGTCGACAAGGTCGTGGGGTGGGCGCTGCGCGACGGGCGGGTGCCGCTCACGCGCCACGTCCTGCAGGTGTCGGGCCGGGTCTCCTTCGAGCTCGTCCAGAAGGCCGCCATGGCAGGCATCCCGGTCATCGCGGCTGTCAGCGCGCCCTCCTCGCTGGCCGTCGACCTGGCCGAGGCCCTTGGCGTGACCGTCGTCGGCTTCTCGCGTGGATCGTCCTTTAACGTCTACGCCGGTCCCGAACGGGTGGTGGGCGGCCTCCGCCCATAATTTATGAGATCGACTGTCCACTAATGGTTATAGTCGGTGCGTGAGTGCTTCCACGCCGCGCGGGACAGGTCGGCGCATCCCCGTCGAGAGCACCTTCAACCTGCGTGACGTCGGCGGCTACCCCGTCGGTGGCGACGCCGTGGTCGCTCGGGGCCGGCTGTTCCGCTCGGACCTGCCCGGCCCGGCGTCCGACCGGCTCGGCGAGCTCACGGCGCTGGGGCTGCGGACCATCGTGGACCTGCGCTCGGACGGCGAGCGCGAGAAGCGTCCGTCGGTCGCCGCATCGCTCCCGGGTGTGACGGCTGTCCACGGGCACGTGGGAGTCGGGCTGCTGGTGATCGAGGAGCCGGCGCTGCGGGTCTCGTTGCCCGTGCTGTACGAGGCCGCGCTCCGGCGGCTCGGGCCCGAGATCGGCCGGGCGGTCTCCGCCCTCGCCGGTCCGGACGCGCTGCCCGCCCTCGTGCACTGCACGGCCGGCAAGGACCGGACCGGTCTCGTCGTGGCCCTCGTCCTGAGTGCCCTGGGCGTGAGCGACGAGCTCGTCGCCGCCGACTACGCCGTCACCCAGGATCTCCTGACGCCGGAGTTCTTCGCGACGATCGACCTCTCGACGCACGTGCCCGACGGGCAGGCCGACGTCACGGCGCTGCACGGGGCGGATGCGTCGGCCATGCTCGCGTCCCTGGCCGCCGTGCGCGACATGGCCGGCAGCGCGCGGGAGTACCTGCTGCGCCACGGCGTCGGCGCCGAGGACCTTGCGCGGCTCGAGCGCCAGCTCGTGGTGCCCCGAGACGACACCTCCCCATCGAAGGACGAGCACGCATGACCACGACGAGCCCCGCCCCCAGCCCGCTCACCACGCCGGAGGAGCAGCAGGCGCTGCGCTCGGCCGTGCGCTCCATCGCGAGCGGCTTCGGGCCCGCGTACTTCCAGGAGCAGGTGGACACCGGCGGCAACGCCCAGGAGCTCTGGGACGCTCTGGCGGCAGGAGGCTTCCTCGGCGTCCACCTCCCCGAGGAGCACGGCGGAGGAGGCTACGGCCTCACCGAGATCGCGATGGTCGTCGAGGAGACGGCACGAGCCGGCGTCCCCGCACTCTCGATCCTGTTCTCTCCCGGCGTCGGCGGCACGATCATCGACCGCAGCGCCACGGCGGAGCAGAAGGCGCGCTGGATGCCCGGCCTGGCCACGGGCCGCGAACGATGGTCCTTTGCGATCACCGAGCCCGATGCGGGCTCCAACGCCCACCGCATCGCCACGACCGCCGAGCGCGACGGCGACCACTACGTGCTGAACGGCGAGAAGCACTACATCACCGGCGTCGAGAGCGCCTCGAAGATCATGGTCGTGGCGCGAACCGGCCAGGACGAGCAGACCGGCCGGGGCCGGTTGTCCGTGCTGGTCGTCGACGCCGACGCTCCCGGCCTGACTCGCACCCGCATCCGGACGGTCATGAACCAGCCCGAGCAGAGCTGGCAGCTCTTCTTCGACGACGTCCGGGTGCCCGTGGAGGACCGGGTCGGGGACGAGGGTCAGGGCCTGGCCGTGGCGTTCACCGGGCTGAACACCGAGCGCATCCTGGCGGGCTCCATCTGCACCGGCATCGGACGCTACGCGCTGGACCGGGCCACGCAGTACGTACGGGAGCGGGAGGTCTGGGGGGTGCCCATCGGGTCCCACCAGGCGGTGGCACACCCGCTCGCCGCGGCCCACATCCACCTCGAGGCCGCGGTGCACATGATCGACGTCGCGTGTGCCCGCTACGACCAGGGGCTCGAGGTGGGGGAGCGGGCCAACATCGCCAAGTACCTCGGCGCGGAGTCCGGCCTGCGGGCCCTCGACGCCGCGATCTCGGTGCACGGTGGCAACGGAGTGGCCGTCGACTTCCACCTCGCCACGTACTTCTGGATCGTGCGGATGCTCAACATGGGGCCGGTCTCCAAGGAGATGATCCTGAACTTCGTGGCCGAGCGGAGCCTTGGGCTCCCGCGTTCCTACTGAGGCGCGGCCAGGTGCCTAGACTGCGGCGATGACCACCTCCCCGCCCCGACGTCCTCGCCGTTCGTCGGCGCAGGTGCGCGCCCTCGTGCTGGCGGCGGCGGTCGACGTGTTCGCAGAGAAGGGCCTGGCGGGAGCCACCACCCGGGAGATCGCCGAGCGCGCGGGGGTCGGAGAGCCCACCATGTTCCGCATCTACGGCAGCAAGGAGCGGATCTTCGAGGCCGCGGTCCTCGCCCCGTTCGACGTCTTCATCGAGGCGTTCACGGAGCGCTGGCTGGCGGCGCCGCTCCCCGGCGGCGAGCCGGCCGACGTGCTGGCCCAGTTCGTGTCCGAGCTGCACCGGCTCGTGGGTGAGAACCGGGCGCTCTTCGCCGCGGTGGCGGGCACGGACCAGCTCGGGGCAGGACTGCAGCGGGCACTCGGTCGGCTGGAGCAGGTGGGCGACGCGATCGCCGAGACGCACGACCTGGTGTTCGACGTCCCGGTAGCCGTGCGCATCGCGATGGTGGCGGTCACGGCCACGACGCTCGTGGAGGGGTCGGTGTTCCCCGAGGAGCAGCGGGGCCAGCGCATGCTCGACGAGCTCACGCGCATGCTGGTCGGCGCAACGCTGCACCGGCCCGACCGGACTTTGTGAGAAGACTCTTCCCAAAAGGTGTGACCCAGGCTACTCTGCCTAGAGAGTGAACACTCTCTACATGCGAGGAGCCAGCATGCTGTCCGACGTTTCGAGCCCCGGAGCGGTCTTCGACGCGCTCGACGAGCACACCGTCCCGGTCATGGTGCTGTGCACCGTGGCGATGATCGGCAACTACATCTGGTTCATCTCGGCGTACCGGACCGCCAAGCGCGACCGGACCTACCCCATCCCGGTCTTCCTGCTCTTCTTCTGGTTCGCGCACGACTCTTCCTTCGTGCTGAAGTTCGACACGTGGTTCAACACCTACGACCACTGGTTCCCCAAGCTCTTCTGGGCCCTCATCACGCTCACCGTCGTCTCCGAGATCATCTTCATAGCGCAGACGGTGAAGTACGGCAAGGAGGAGCTGGCCCCCCGGGTCACCGAGTGGCAGTGGCGGCTCGGACTCCTGGGCGGTTGCGCGGCGATGTTCGTCGCGTGGGCCTGGCTCAAGCAGTCCATGGACGACCCGATCTACCTCGACATCTTCGCCCTGACGGTCCTGAGCTACCCCGGCGTGGCGATCATGACGCTCCTGCGCCGCCGGACGCGTCGCGGCATGTCCATGACGATGTGCGGCGGCTTCCTCATGATGACCGTCTTCTACTTCGGTGCGTCGTCGTTCCTCTTCGGACCCGACTTCCAGTCCACGACCTACTACCTCGTGGGCGGCGCCTCCCTGGCGATGGCCCTCGCCATGACGTGGCTGACGTGGCGCATGCCGGAGTACGTGCCGGAGGCGGGGCCCGACGCCGGCCGCGCGACCGAGCCTGCCGTGGCGGGGCGGGTCTGACATGACGCTCACCGCAGAGACTCCCGTGCCGGTCGCGACGACCCGCCTGCGCTCGCGCACCCGCACGTCCCGCATCGTCCAGAAGGCCTGCATCTGGGCCGGCCCGGTGATGGGCGCGCTCTTCGTCCTCGGGTTCGTCGTGGCTGGGTTCTTCCCGCCGCCGTCGCCGGACCAGAGCCCCGCCGAGGTGGCGGCGATGATCGACGCGGACCGCACGGCGATCCGCATCGGCATCGTCATCTGTCTCGCGTCGTGCACGCTGCTCATGCCGTTCTTCACCGCGTTCACCATCCAGATGCTGCGCATCGAGAGGTCGCGGCCGATCCTGGCCTACACGCAGCTGGCGCTCGGAGCCCTCGCCACGATCGAGTTCGTGATCCCCTACGTCTTCATGCTCGTGTCCACGTTCCGCGTCGGGCAGGACCCGGCCGTGACGCAGGCCCTGTTCGACATCAGCTGGTTCTTCTTCCTCGGCGTCATCAGCACGTTCGTGCTCCAGCTCGCGATCTTCGGCGTGGCCGTGCTCATCGACGCCCGCACCGAGCCGATCTTCCCGCGCTGGCTCGGCTACCTGAACCTGTGGCTCTCGCTCATGTTCACGCCCGCGAGCTTCCTGGTCTTCTTCAAGACCGGCCCGCTCGCCTGGAACGGTGCGTTCGTGTGGTGGCTCCCCGTGACCGCGTTCCTGGTGTGGTTCTTCCCCAACTTCGTGTGCCTCCTGCGCGCGGTGGACCAGGACGGCGAGGAGCCGTTCGCCCTCGACGAGGACCTGCGCTCCGAGGTGGCCGAGCTGCGCCGCCTGGTCGAGGCCCTTCCCGCCCGCTGACAAGTTGCGCGGTGAGTTAGCGTCCGTTCAGGCCTGCAAGCGGGGTCGAAACGGACGCCAGGTCACCCCCTGACCGACGTATCAGGGCTCGACGGTGAGGCCGTGGAGCAGGACCTGGGTGACGTGCTCGGCGATCTGGCGCGAGCCCGCCACGGGTGCCCCGGGGACCGGGAAGATCTCGTAGATGCCGCGGAAGTTGGCCAGTCCGTAGGACAGAGAGAACACCGTGGCGGCCGCGGCGTTGACGTCGGCGTCGGGAAGGGCGTCGGCGATGGCCGTGCTGAAGACCCCGATCGCGTCGTGGAAGACGGTGTGGAAGAGGCTTTGCGGCTCGTCGGAGTGCGGGCTCAGGAGCTCACGGTTGAGCAACAGGCGGAAGGTCTCGTCGTTCACGAGGTTGTCGACCCACCACTCGATCACGCCCGTCAGGCGGTCCCGTGCCGAGAGCGAGCCGTCGAGCAGGCCGTCGGGCAGTGCCGCTCGGCGGGCGAGGACGCGCTGCAGCACCACCTGGTAGAGCTCGTCCTTGCCGGCGAAGTGGTGGTACAGCGCACCCGTGGCCACGCCGCTCGCGATGGCCAGCTGCTTGGTGGTCACGGCCTCGAAGCCGTGCTGGGCGAACAGCGACGCCGCGGCGTCGAGGATCTTCTCCTCGGTCGCCGCGGCGCGCAGCTGCTGGGGACGAGGCCGTGAGCGTGAGGTCACGCGCTCAGCCTGCCAGGTAGAACCCGGTGACGACGCAGAAGACCACGAGGCAGTAGGCCTCGATGATGGCCCGCAGCACCAGCGGAGCGTCCTTGAGCTCCATGAAGTAGAGCCCGATGAAGCGGATCTTGACGAACGCGACGGCCAGGATGATGAGGCTCGCAGCGGTGTGGTTCTCGATGCCGCCGTGGTCGGTGCCGAGGGCCCAGGAGACCACGGTGGCCACGATGAGGAAGAGCCACACGACGGTGGACGAGGACTTGAGCAGGTCGGCCGGACGGTCGGCCGAGACGGTGTGCACGGACATGGTCACCTCACCAGGAAGATCAGGGGGAACAGGACGATCCAGAGCAGGTCGACCATGTGCCAGAAGCACGCGCCGCCCTCGAAGAAGGAGTACTGGTTCTTGGTCATCTCGGGCTTCTGGCTCAGCTTGTAGAGCACCACGAGGACGACCAGGCCGATGACCAGGTGGAACGCGTGCAGGCCGGTGAGCACGAAGTAGTACATGAAGAAGTCGCTCGTCTGCGGCGTGATGTCGTGCTGGATCTTCTCGGTGTACTCGAGGATCTTGATGGCCAGGAAGCCCGCGCCGCAGAGCCAGGCCGCGGCGATGAGCCGGGGCGCGAGGTGACGCTGCGTCGTCGACTGCACGGCGCGCATGGCCAGCACCACGAAGAGCGAGCTCACGAGCAGCAGGGCGGTGTTGATCGCACCGAAGTTCTGGTTGAGCTCGGCCTGGTCCCTCGCGAAGCCGTCCGGGTCGCCGATCCGCGACTGCAGGAACACGGAGAAGAAGACGGCGAAGACCGTCATGTCTCCGAAGATGAAGATCCAGGTCCCCTCCTCGCCGGGGATCCGCTTGACCTTCTTGGGTGCCTCCGTGTCGTCGGGCGGTGGTGCGGTTCCCAGGGACGCCATTTTTCAGACCTTCTCTCTCACAAGTATTAAAACCGAGCGTTCAGTCTGATACTTTATGGCCCAGGTCACATCCACGGCAAGGTTTTCCTGCCACGAGTTCTCACAAAGGAGTCGCCATGAGCGCGACCGTCAGTCGTTTCTCCGAGACGAGCCAGCGAGCGATCCTCTGGTGGGGCATCGGCCTCGCGGTCATCTACGCGCTCGCTCTGATCTTCCTGCTGCAGCAGGTCCCCACGAAGAACCCGGAGTGGAGCGCCCAGCAGGTGGCGGACTGGTACTCCGAGAACAACGACAAGATCAAGTGGGGCGCGGTCATCTCCGGCTGGACCGGCGCCTTCATGATGCCGATCCTCGCTGTCGTGGCCATCCAGATGGCCCGCGTCGAGACCGGCGGCGCCAAGATCTGGAGCGCCCTGTCGCTCGTGAGCGGTGCGCTCATGTCGATCTGGCTCATGCTGCCGCCCATCTTCTGGGGCACGGCCGCCTACACGCAGGACCGCGTGGACCCCGAGGTCACGACCGTGATGCACGAGCTCGGCACGCTGACCCTCGTGACGACGGACCAGTACTACATCTTCCTCTGGATCGGCATCTCCGTGCTGTGCTTCCGCTCCGCGACGGCCCTCGTGCCCAACAACCCGTTCCCGCGCTGGTGGGGCTACCTCTCGCTCTGGATCACCCTCATGTTCGAGGCCGGCGCGTTCGCCTTCATCCCGCGCACGGGCCCGCTCGCCTGGGACGGACTCCTCGTCTTCTGGTCGCCGCTCTCGCTGTTCGGGGTCTGGATCTCCATCCAGAGCTGGCTCATCTTCCGCGCGCTGCGTGGGCAGGCCCAGGCCAAGCTCGACGGCACCGAGCCCGAGCTCGAGCCCTCGACCATCTCGGTCCTCTGACGTCGAGCCATGTATGACCCGCAGACGATCCTGAGCGCGATCGACGACCACCCTGTCCCGATCCTGCTGGGCTTCGGCCTGGCCATGGTGCTGCAGAACGTCGCGATGGTGACTGCCGTCGTGATGACGCGGCGGGAGGGGTGGATCTCCATCCCCCTGCCGTGCACGTTCCTGTGGCTCGCCCACGACCTGAGCGTGGTGGCGCGGTTCGACACGTGGTTCAACACCTACGACCACTGGTTCCTCAAGCTCTTCTGGCTGGGTCTCCTGAGCGCGTTCCTGCTCGAGCTCGTCTTCATGACGCAGGCCATGCGGGTGGGCCGCAAGGAGTACCTGCCCAACGGCTCGCAGGCCCAGTGGAACGCGCTCCTGTGGGGCGGTGCTGCACTCTTCGTGCTCTGCTGGGAGTACCAGACGACGGTCTGGGACGACCCGCTCCACCAGGCCTTGGCGTCGACGACGATGTACGTCATCCCGCTCGCCGTGGTTCCGCTCGTCCTGCGTCGGCGCTCGGCCGTGGCGCAGTCACCTGTCATCTACGCCTGCTTCGCCGGGATGGTCATCCTCTGGTGGGCGGTCACGATGGGCGCCTACGGCGAGGGCTTCAGGACGTGGCAGTACCTGGCGTCCGGCGTGGTCGCGTTCGGCACGCTCACCGGGCTCTCGGTCTGGATCCACCGGCTCCGCGCGGCCGGACCTCCACCGGAGCCTGACCTCGAACGCGTGCCGGCAGCGGTGCGGTCATGAACGAGGTCTTCGACTACGTGGTGGCGGGCGGCGGGCACAACGGGCTCGCCGCCGGCGCCACGCTCGCCCAGGCGGGGCGATCGGTGTGCGTGCTGGAGCGGCTCGAGATCCCGGGTGGACTCTCCGCCAGCCACGCGTACCTCCCCGAGGCGCCCGCGCACCTCCTGAGCCTCGGCGCGATGGACGACATGTTCATGGCGCAGACCCCGCTCGCCCGTGAGATGGGGCTGGCCCGGCACGGGTACGACACCATCCCGCTCGACCATCCGTACGGCTGGGTGGACGAGGAGGGCGAGACCCTCCTGCTCTGGCACGACGTCCGCAGGGCCGTCCGCGAGATCCAGCACTTCTCGCGGCACGACGCCCGCGTCTACGAGGAGCTGCAGGGACCCATGAACTGGGTCATGGACCTCGTCGACGTGCTGTTCGTCCAGCACCCCTCGGCCTGGGGGCCCAAGGACTTCGTGAAGTACCTCCTCAAGCACCGCCCCGACAGGGCGACGCGGCGGTTCCTCGGCAGCCTGGCCACGGACAACGCCTTCGAGTGGATCTCCGAGACCTTCGAGTCCGACGCGATGCGCGGACTGTGGGCGTACTGGACGAGCATGATCGGGCCGTCCGACGCGATCGGCAGCGGCGCCTACGTGCTGGGGTTCGCCGGTGTCCACCGCGGCCCCGGCGTGCTGCGTCCGCGTGGCGGGATGAGCAACCTCGTCGGAGCGATGCGCGGGGTCCTCGAGACGAACGGCGGTGAGCTCCGCCTGGACGCGCCGGTGGAGCGGATCGTCGTCGAGGACGGGCGCGCGGTCGCCGTGCGGCTGGCCGACGGGTCCACCGTCTCCGCCCGCCACGGCGTGCTGTCCAACCTGGCTCCGCAGACCACCTTCGGATCGCTCGTGCCGCCCGAGGCCCTCACCCGGACCGAGCGCAACCGGGTGGCGATGGTGCCCTCCAGCTCGATCAACGTGGCCGCGTTCAAGATCGACCTCGCGGCCTCCGGTCGGGTGGGGTTCCCCGCCGCCGAGCGCCGCCGGGCGCTGCGTGACGACGCCGACGTCCGCAAGGCCACGCTGATGACCGGCACGCTCGAGGACCACGTGGCGCAGATGAACGCCCTGCGGGTGGGTCTCAACGTGGAGGACCCGCCGGTCTACATGGCCGTGCTCTCCGCCGCCGACCCGTCGATCGCGCCCGAGGGCGGGGACGTCCTGTACCTGCACTCCAACGTGCCGCTGCGCCCTGACGGAGGCTGGGACACGGCCAAGGCCGCCTACGACAAGCAGGTCTTCGCCTCGGCCCAGAGGTTCCTCGACGTGGAGGGAGAGGTGGGCCGCGTGGTCACCACGCCGGCCGACTTCGAGGCCCGGTACGCCGCTCCCTCGGGTGCGTTCTTCCACGTCGACATGCTGGTCAACCGGTTGGGGAAGCTCCGCCCGGCCAAGGGCTTCGGCGGTTACGAGACGCCCGTCGAGGGTCTGTACCTCGCCGGCGCGGCCGCCCACCCCAGCGGCGGGGTCACCGGCTGGCCCGGACGACTGGCCGCGCAGCACGCCATGAGCCGCGAGTCGACAGGCTGCTGATCGGCCGGATCCGCTAGACCCGGAAGACCGAGGGGAGGGCGAAGGTCCGTAGCTCGCGGCGCAGCGTGGTGGGGTCGTCGGCGTCGCGCAGCGAGAAGGTGAGCACGCCCTGGAGCCAGCGGCCCGCCTCGTCGACGCTCACGCCGTCGCGCAGGAGTCCCGCCCGCACGCCCCGCTCGAGGAGCGGGTGCAGGCTCTGGGTGATGAGCGCCTGCACGGGGTAGGAGCCGCCGAAGACGGCCTGGACCTGCTCGGGAGTCAGCGCGGCCGAGAGCCGTGACAGCTCCGGGTCGTTGCCGGCGATCTCCACCGCGCGCGCCAAGAACTCCACGAGCGCCTCCGACGGGTCGTCTGCGTCGAGCTCGAAGGCGTCGATCTGCTCCTGAAGGTCCTCGCAGCACTGGATCATCGCCAGCTCGATGAGCTGCTCGCGTCCCGAGACGGTGTTGTAGACCGTCTGCCGGACCACGCCAGCCGCCCGCGCGACGTCGGTCATCGTGGTGCGCTCGACACCGTGCTGCGCGAACGCCTGCCGTGCCGCGCGCACGAGCGTCGCGGTGGCCTCGTCCATGCCAGCAGGGTAGTGCCGAGCGCCCGCGAGCACGTCAGGCAGCACGCCCCTCGCTCTCGATCTGGCGCGTGAGGCTGAGGTGCACCTGGTAGCTGAGCGTGCCCATCCAGATCGCGAACGCCGCGAGCGGGACGTAGATGCCGATGACGCCGTTCCAGGCGAAGGCGCCCTCCTTGAAGAACAGGACCATGCCGGCGGGGAGGATCAGCACGGCGGCCCACGCGGTGAGGTAGCCGAGCCAGCGGGGCAGGGCCGGCTCCGGGCGACGGTCGATGAAGATCGCGACGACGATGCAGACCATCTGCACGATGAGCGACCAGATGACCGTCACGAACAGGATCCAGCCGACGTCGTGGAGCGCCTCGGTGACCTCTGCCGACCGGTCGTCGAAACGGAAGGCGGCCGCCATCCAGACGCCGATCGGCGTGATGAACTCGAGCGAGAGCAGTCCGCACGAGACGAGCTGCACGGCGGCGAGCACCTTGGCCCCGTCGATGTGCCAGAGCACGTGGGCGATGGCGCCGGCCCACGTGACGAGGAGCGCCGAGGCCGCCATGACGATGACGAGCCCGATGCGGATGGCGGTGGTGTCGCCGGCGTAGAGGTCGCGGATCTCCTCGGCGCTGGCGCTCGGGGCCGACGGCGGGAACCAGCCCATCACGAAGATGAACGTCGCGAACCAGATGAGGACCATCGCGGGCCCGGTCCAGATGAGGTAGCGGTTGACGCGGGCTTCCATGACGGGCCTTCCTCGAGGTCGGCGCCGGACTGGACAGGGCGCCGTGTGCTGGGTCACACTAGCGAACAGGCGACAGATGTACAAACACTGTCGCATTGTCGTATCCGGAAGGACGTCCATGAGCCCCGCCGCACGCACGCCCGCTGCCTCCGCCACGTACGACTACGTGGTGGTCGGTGGTGGGCACAACGGATTGTCGGCCGCGTGCACGCTCGCGGAGGCTGGATCCTCCGTGGTGGTGCTGGAGCGTCGGCCCATCGTCGGAGGGCTCTCGGCGAGCCACGCCTACCTCCCCGAGGCGCCCGAGCACGTCCTGAGCCTGGGGGCCATGGACGACATGTTCATGTCGTGCACGTCGATCATCGACGACCTCGACCTGCGGGCCCACGGTCTGCGGACCAGCCCCGTCGAGGCGCCCTACGGCTGGCTCGGCCCCGAGGGCGAGACCCTCCTGCTCTTCTCCGACCTGGGCCGCACGCTCGATGAGGTGCGCCGGTTCTCGCCGGCCGACGCCCGGGCCTACGCCGAGCTGCAGCCCGCCCTGGCCTGGATCTTCGACGCCCTGCGGACGGTCATGCCGCGCCAGCTCTCGGACCTGCCCAAGGGGGAGATCGGGAAGCTGCTGCTGCGCCTGGCGCCCAGCAAGGCTGTCCGTCGTCGGCTCGGGCAGATCATGTCGAGCAACCTCGTCGACCTCATGGCCGACGTCTTCGAGTCCGACCAGATGCGCTCGCTCGCCACCTACTGGGGAAGCATGATCGGCCCCATCGACGCCGACGGGGGAGGGTTCTACTGCGTGGGCCTGGCCGCGGTCCACCAGGCGCCGGGCGTCCAGCGCCCCCGGGGCGGGATGGGCACGATCATGGGTGCGCTCGCCTCCAAGGCACGCTCCCACGGCGCCGACGTCCGGGTGGACGCCGACGTCGTGAACGTCGTGGTCTCGGGCAACCGGGCCACCGGCGTGCGCCTGGCCGACGGCACCGCGATCAGCGCTCGACGCGGCGTGCTCGCCGCGGTGGCGCCCCAGCTCATGTACGGAGGCCTCCTCGAGGAGGGCGTCGTCGACTCGGCGACCCGGGCCAAGGTGGCCACCATGCCCGCGAGCGGCAACAACATGGCCACGTTCAAGATCGACCTCGCCCTCTCGGGCCGGGCGCGGTTCGCCAAGGCCGACCGTCCTGACGGCTTCGACGTCCGGCGCACCTCGCTCATGACCGGCACGTTCGACGAGCAGCTCCAGCAGCTGGCCCTCGTCCGGCGCGGTGAGTCCCTGCCCTCCCCGCCGGTCTACATGGCGGTGCTGTCGGCGTCCGACGACTCGCTCGCCCCGCCGGGGCAGGAGGTGGTCTACCTCGCCTCCAACGTGCCGGCCCAGCCGGCCGGCGGGTGGGACCTGGCCAAGCCCGCGCTCTCCAAGGCCGTGATGTCGAGCGTCACGCAGCACCTCGACGGACTGGAGACCGAGATCGGCCGGGTGGAGACGAGCCCGGGCGACCTCATGGAGCTCTGGAACGTCCCCAACGGCTCGTACTTCCACGTGGACATGACGCCGCTGCGCCTGCTCGGCAACCGTCCGGCGCCCGGGCTCGGAGGATACGCCGGCCCCATCGAGGGCTACCTGCACGCGGGCGCGGGCTCCCACCCCGGCGGCGGCGTGAGCGGCTGGCCGGGACGCCTCGCGGCGCAGACCGCCCTGCGGGGGCGGTGACGCCGTGTACGACCCGGCCGACGTCATCGCGCGCATCAACGAGCCGTACGTCCCGCTGCTCGTCTTCACGGCCGTCGCCTGGATCGCCGGGTTCGTGCAGATCGTGCAGGGTTTCCGGGGTGGCCTTCGCGACGGCGTCCCTGCGGCGCCCATCGGCATGACGGCGTTCCTCCTGGCCCACGACGGCTCGTTCGCGCTCCGCTACGACTACTGGGTCAACGACGTCGGGACCTGGTACTTCACGCTGTTCTGGGTGGGCATGGTGATCTCCGTGGTCATCGAGCTGGCCATGGTGCGCCAGTTCCTGGTCCTGGGCCAGCCGCTCGTGGCACCGCACCTGCCTCGGTGGGTCTTCGTCGGCACCTACGTGCTGCTCCAGGTCTTCGCGTTCGCGGGCGTCTGGTGGCTCCAGTCGGTGCTCGACGACCCGCTCTACCTGGTGAGCCTCGCCGGGACCCAGGTCGTCGCCGTCGTCTTTCTCGTCCCCTGGATCCTCAACCGCGGCAACGCTCTGGGCCAGTCGCGTGCCTTCGCGTGGGCCACCGTGATCGGTCCCGGCGGGCTGGCCCTGGGGCTCTTCCCGGCCCTGTCGCCCGAGCTCTTCGACGACGCCCGCTACTGGTTCCTCGTGGCCTCGCTCGTCACCCTCTCGATCACGTACCTCGCGCTCCTCGAGCACCACCTCCGCGCCGACGAGCGGGACGCACAGTGGTCGCGGGTCGACGGGGGCGTGTGACGCGGGCCACACCGCGGGAGTAGCGTCGTCTCCCACAATGTTGAATGACATTCAACATCACGGACGAGGATGACGATGAACGCGAAGCTGAAGCTGGCCGGAAGTGCCCTCACCGTGGGAGCGGCGACGCTCCGTGACCGGGTCAGCCCGCCGACCCCGCGGACGGCTTCCGACATCCCGGCGAACGGTGTCTCCCTCAACAGGGAGTGGCTCACGGCCGTCCTGTGCGCGGACGTGCCCGGTGCCGAGGTGACCTCGTGGACCAGTCCCGGAGGGTCCAGCGGCACGTCCGAGCGCGCCGCGCTCCGCGTCGAGTACAACGCGGCCGGCCAGGCAGCAGGACTGCCCACCATCCTCTACACGAAGAGCACCAGCTCCTTCAGCCAGCGGCTGCTCCTCGGTGGTGCGGACGTGCTGCACGGCGAGACGCACTTCTACATGGACTACCGACCCGACCTGAAGATGGAGGCGCCGTCCGGATACTGGGGCGGAGCAGACCGTCGGACCGGTCGCAGCCTCGTGATCATGGATGACATCGCCGTGTCGAAGGGCGCCCGGTTCATCGACGCGACGGAGCCCCTCACGCGCGCGCAGGTGGAGGACGTGCTGGCCAACATGGCCGTCTACCACGGTGCCTGGTGGGACTCCCCGGCCCTGGCCAAGCTCAAGACGGCCAACGACCACTTCCACAACGTGGCCGACATGATCGACATGGGCGGTCGCTGTGCGGTGGGGATGACGCGGAGCGAGGACGTGCACCCGCCCGAGCTGCTGGGCCAAGCCGCGCGCCTGTGGGAGGGGACGGAGAAGAGCCTGCAGCTCCTGACCGACGCCACGCCCACGCTGCTGCACGGCGACAGCCACGTGGGACAGATGTACGTGACCGACGACGGCAGGATGGGGATCACCGACTGGCAGGCGACGCTGCGCGGCAGCTGGACCTACGACTTCGCGTACTTCGTGAGCTCGGCGTGCGAGCCCGAGGACCGACGGGCCTGGGAGGACGACCTGCTGAAGGACTACCTCGAGAAGCTCGAGGCCGCCGGCGGTCAGGCACCGACGTTCGAGGAGGCCAAGCTGGCCTACCGTCGCTCGCTCTTCTACCCGTACTCCGCGTGGGCGTTCACGATCGGCCGCGCCTGGTACCAGCCGCAGATGCAGACCGTGCCCGTGTGCCGCGCCATCCTGCACAGGATGTCGCACGCCATCCACGAGAACGACTCGTTCGAGGCCCTCGGCATCTGAGGCCACCCCTTCGCCCGAGCGACTGAGCTCGTCGGGAAGGGCCCGTCAGCCGTGCGTGGCGGAGGATCGCTCGAGCTCGGCGCGGGCGCCGGCCTGGGCGAAGCGGGTGATGGCGGCGATGCGCGTCTCGACGTCGGCGAGGGCGGTGGCCGGGGGGAACAGCACGTCCTCCATGAGGACGGCGGACACGACGAGGCTCGCGGTGCAGGCGACGACCGTCTCCGCGGCCGTGGCGTCCAGCGTCGGTTCGCCGCCCCGACCCAGGAGCGCGGAGGAGAGCGCGCGGAGCCCCTGACCGTGCTGGCCGCCGCCTATGACGTCGTCGGAGCTCGATCGCGTGGCCTCCGACCAGGCGAGGATCAGTCCGCGGTTGTCTGAGACGAAGGCGAACAGGCGTCGGACGAGGTCGCCCACGAGCGCCTCGTGCGAGCCGCGGGCGTCCTCGGCGTCCCAGCTGCGGACGAACTCGTCGACGAACTCACGTCCGGGCTCGATCAGCGCCGCGTCGAACAGTCCGGCCTTGGACCCGAAGTAGCGGTAGATGAGGGTGATGGACGCGTCTGACTCGGCCGCCAGGTCCTTGAGGCTCGTCCCGAGGTAGCCCTTCTCGGCGAAGAGCCGACGCGCTGCGGCCGCGATGGCGGCACGGGCGTCGCCGCGCGGGTGCGGGTACCGCCTCGTCGTCGCCACCGGGCCATTCAATCAGCCGGGCTCGGTGCCCTCGGCGACCTGCTCGCCGAGCGCCCGGTGGATGCACCACGTGGTGCTGAGGATCCAGACGGAGTACGTGACGAGCGGGACGTAGAGGCCGACGGCGCCGTTCCACGCGAACGGTCCGTCCTTGAAGAACAGCACGGTGCCGGCCGGCAGGATGAGCAGCGCCTCCCAGAGGCTGAGGTAGGCCAACCAGCGGGGGAGGGCCGGCCGCTCGCTGCGGTCGAGCAGGATGGCCACGCCGACGGCGATGAGCTGCACCCACAGCGACCAGATGACGGTCATGAAGAGGATCCAGCCCAGGTCGTGCATGGCCTGGGTGACCTCGGCGGAGCGGCCCTCGGCGCGGTAGCTCGTGGCCATCCACACGGCGATGGGCGTGATGAACTCCAGCGACAGCAGCGCGCACGAGACCATCTGCACGTCGGCCAGGGCCTTGGCGCCGCGGATCCGCTTGAGCTGGCCCGAGATGGCGATGCCGAACGGCACCAGGAAGGCGCAGCCGGCCATCGCGATGACCATGCCGACCTTGATGGAGGTGGAGCTGTCGGTGTACATCCGCGCGATGGTGTCGGCGGAGGCGCTGGGGTCGGACGGCGGGATGAAGCCGGCGATCGCCAGGAACGCGCCGATCCACATCACCATCATGAGCGGACCGCTCAGGATGAGGACGCGCTGGACGCGGGCCTCCATCGAGCCGGTGTGGGGCGGTGTCGCCGCGGCGGGCGTGGCGGTCTGCGTCATGAGACGGCTCCTTCGGGACGGGTGGCGTGGCGGTGCATGAGGGCGGTCATCGTGACGATCCAGGTGACGAAGGCGATGACGGGGAGGTAGAAGCCGATGGCCCCGTTCCAGGCGAACGGGCCGGACGTGAAGAACACGGCGATCCCGCCTCCGGCGCCCGACAGTGCGATCCAGAGGTTGAGGTAGCCGGCCCACCGTGGCCACACGGGGTTCTCGGACCGATCGAGGAACGAGGCCACCGCGATGCAGCCCAGCTGGAAGACGTAGGCCGGGAAGACCATCACGAACGTGAGCCAGCCCAGGTCGTTGAGCATGCGCAGCGTGCCGTCGGCGAGGTCGGGACGGTAGGTCGCGGTCAGCCAGATCATGCTGCAGAGCTGGAAGAAGACGATGAGGAGCGTGGCGCCGCCGAACTGGATGCGGGCCATCACGCCGCCCGGTCCCTCGATCCGTGCGATGTGCGAGGAGATGACCGAGAAGAAGGGGAAGAGCAGCGTGCTGAACACGAGGCTCAGCACCATGCCCAGCCGGATCGAGAAGCGGTGCTCGGAGAAAAGGGTGGAGACCTCGTCGATCGAGAGCGAGGGGGAGGGCGGCGGGACGAACCGCGCGATGCCCATGAAGGCGACGAGGTAGAGCGCGAGGAAGGCCGCGCCCGACCACACGGCGGCGAGCTCGATGGCTCGCCGCCGCGTGGAGGCTGCTTGCTGATGCATGGTTGGGGCTCAGGTCAGACGAGCGCAGGCTCGTCGTCCGACAGCGCGGCGACCTGGGTCGCCTTGATGCGGTTGATGGCCTGGAACGTGGTGACGCTCATCGTGATCATCCAGCCGAAGAACACCGCGAACGGCATCCAGAAGGCGCCGATGCCGTCGTAGGCGAAGAGCCCGGTGTGGAAGAAAGCGATGAGACCGGCGGGGAAGATGAGGATGGCGCACCAGAAGTTGAGGTAGGCCACCCAGCGCGGGTAGAGGGTCGGGACGTTGTGGTCCTTGAGGATCGCGACGCCGATGAGCGCCATGAACACGGCGAACGGGGGCCACGTGAACAGGAAGTCGAACCAGACCCAGTCGTTCATGATCTGCATGATCTCCGGGTCGAGCGTCTCCGGGCGGAAGGCGATGACGGCCCACGTCATGGGGATGAGGATGAAGAAGACGTAGCCGCCGCCGTTGAGGGCGATCGAGCAGTACGTGAGGATCGGGTAGCCGCGCTCCATCTTGCGCATGATGATCGTGATCGCCATGGACCAGGTGGCCCAGAAGCCCCAGGCCATGCACTGGATGAGGCAGCCGAGGCGGATCTCGTTCTTGCGGTCGATGAACTTCTGCGCGAGCTCGTCCGCGGAGAGGTCGGGCGACGGCGGCGGGATGAAGTGCATCAGGAATCCCTGGGCGATCACCATCGCGACGATCAGGACGATGCCCGACCATACGGCCGCCTTCATGAGGCCGGAGTCGATCTCTGTCTTCAGTGCCATGTCTGGTGCTCCGTGGTCCGGGACCGGGCGTCGTGTTGCCCAGGTCACTTTAAGTGAGTGGCACTAACTTAAAGGATGAAGAGCATTTATGAAACAACATTGCTCGAAATACTTCGATGCGTAGGCTGAGGGCATGGCAGACGTGGACGGATCGCCCCGGCGCCAGGTGCGTCGAGGACCGGCCGAGGTCCGCGCCCTGGTGCTCCGAGCAGCACACGACCTGTTCGCGGAGCAGGGCTACCACGGCACCAAAACTCGCGAGATCGCCGAGCGGGCCAAGGTGGCCGAGCCGGTGATCTTCCGGAACTTCGGGTCCAAGGCCGAGATCTTCGAGGAGTCGATCCTCGCGCCGTTCTCCGACTTCGTGACCGACTGGGCAGCGTCGTGGCGGACCGAGCCGCTGGCGTCGGCCGACCCCTTCGAGATCACCCGGACCTTCGTGAAGGGCTTCTACGACCTGGTCCTCAAGCACCGCGAGCTGCTCCGGACCCTCTTCGCGGCCCGGGTCCAGGGCGGCGACGAGGCCCTGGCCGAGGTGGCCGGCCGCGTGGTCGACCAGTTCGCGGTGAACCTCTCCACGATGCGCGGCCTCCTGCTCGACCACGGCGGGGCCCGTCACTGGGCCGGCATCGACCCGCCCGTGACCGTCGCGGTGGCCGTCGGCTCGGTGCTGTCGCTCGTCGTGCTCGACGACTGGGTCTTCGTGCAGGGCGAGCGGCGGCCCGGCCGGGACCGTCAGGTCGAGGAGCTCACGCAGCTGCTGCTCCACGGCGTCGCGCACCGGCCCGCGCCCGAGTAGGGCGCCGAAGGTCAGGCCAGAGCGAGTACGTCGTCGAGACCCTTCTGGAGGCTCGCCCACAGCACGTCGGTGTCGGGGAAGACGTCGCCGTCGACGTTGATGCCGATGCAGCACGTGTCCACGTGCGTGCAGAGGGCCGCGCACATCGACGTGCCGGGAAGCGGTCCGAACACGAACATCCGCTCGAAGGGCGCCCCGGCGAAGTAGGTGGGGAACGGGACGCCGGGCCAGCAGCTCGTGGTGAGGGTGGCGCTCGTCGCCAGGGCGGTGATCGCGGTCGAGACCACGGGCGTCGGCGCGAGGTTCATGAAGGGGATGACGGTGTTGAGGAAGTCGAGCGCAGGCTCGGCGCGCACCTGGGCCACCCGCTCGCGCATGGCGCGGATCCGGTCGGCCGGGTCCGCTACTCCCGACGGGGCGGCGAAGAAGGCGCCGGTGAACCGGTTGCCGCCCATGGGGTCGTCGTCGCGACGCACGGAGACGGGCATGGAGATGGGGACGTCGCCCAGCTCGGCGTCGTGCTCGGCGTGGTAGTGGCGCAGGCCGCCGAGGATCGCCGACACGAAGGCGTCGTTCACCGTGCCGCCGGCGGACTTGCCGGCCTTCTTGATGTCGGCGAGGTCGCACTCCAGGACGCCGAAGCGCCACGTGGTCCGTGGACCGGGCTGGAGCAGCCCGGACTCGGCCGAGGGCGTCGGTCGCGCGACCCTGGCCACCGAGCGGGCGTACGCAGCGGCCCCGTTCCAGGCGGTGAGGGGATCGGCGACGGCCTTGCCCGCGGCGTCGGCCACCTTGGACACGAACCCCGGGACGGCCGACCCCTGCCAGGCAAGTCCTCGCCCGGTGGCCTGGAGCCGGTTGACCGCCGGCCGGGGCGCCGGCTCCTCGACGGCGACGGACTCCGCGTCCTGGGCGCGGTCGAGGATGCGAGAGAAGAGCTGGGTGGCCGCAGCGCCGTCCATGACGACGTGGTGGGCCTGCAGGAGGTAGGCCGAACGTCCGCCCTCGAGGCCGTCGACGAAGACGGCACGCCACGGGGGTCGCCCACGGTCGAGGGGCCTGACGCCGAGCTGTTCGGCGAGCTCGAGGACCTGCTTCATGGTGCCGGGGGCGTCCAGCGTGACGTGCTGGAGGTGGTGGTCGAGGTCGAAGTCCGGGTCGGGGGTCCAGCGGGGCGGACCGGTGGGCAGGGCCGGGTCGACCACCTTCTCGCCGAAGCGCGGCACGAGGCGGAGGGCCCAGCGGTGGGCGGCCTGCATGTGCTCCCACGAGGGGCTGGTGCCGAGGACGTCGAGCACGACGCCGGTCCACGAGTCGCTCGGGGGACGCTCGGTGCGCCACATGAGGCTGTCGAGGGCGTTGAGCGCACCCTCCGAGCCCCAGCTCCGGAGCTCCTCGTGGGCCTGGCGGGTCAGGTCATCCGGTTCGCTCATCGCGGTGCCTCTCGTCGACGGACTCATGGGCGTGCTGGTCGAGGAACTCCAGGAGCAGCCGGTTGACCTCGTCCGGGACCTCGAACATGGCGCAGTGGCCGATGCCGGGCAGCTCCACGAGCTGGGCGTCGGGCATCTGGCGCACCATGGCGCGGGCGGAGTGGACCGGGAGGATCCGGTCGTTCTCTCCCCAGATCATGAGGGTCTGGGCGCGCACGAGCCGGGGGTCCACGGCCGCAAGAGCCGCGGCTCCTATCCGCGCGGTGCTGACGAACCCCGGCGCGGCCATGAGGGGGATCGCGATCCGGGCCAGCTCCGGAGACATCGAGCGCCAGTCACCCAGGGCCGGACCGAGCAGGACGCGCCGGAGGACGGCGTGTCGGGCGACCCGCGAGGCCACGCCCGGGAGGTGGATGAGGAGGCTGAAGAGGCGGAAGCCCTGAAGGATCAGGGCGAGGCGGGCCGCGCTCAGCGGGATGCCTCCGCCCGAGACGAGCGCCACCGCTCGGACCCGGTCGGGTCGCCACATCGCGACGCAGAGCGTGACCAGCCCGCCGAGCGAGTGCCCCACGACCATGGCGTCGTCGAGCGCGAGGGAGTCGAGCAGGCCGGTCACCGTCTCCACGTGGGCGGTCATGTCACTCTCGTGGGGGAGAGGGTCGGAGAGCCCGAAGCCTGCAAGGTCGAGCGCGATGACGCGGTACCGGGCGCCGAGCGCAGGGATGTTCTCGAGCCAGGACTGCCAGGAGCCGCCGAGGCCGTGGACGAGCACGACGGTGTCCCCGGCGCCGTAGTCCACGTAGCTGACGGTGCGCCCGGAGACGACCGCGGAGTGTGTGTGCGCGGACCAGTCGATCGTCGTCCAGTGCGGAGGTGCGGCGGTCACGGGCGTCCTCGGGCAGGAGACGTCGGATGGATGCCCGATTATTGATGCAGGCTGTCTCTAAAGTCAAGGATGCATGCGCACCACGAGGATGCTCGCGAGATCGAGCACGACCCGGCCGTCGTCGTCCGTCATGACCCCGTGCGTGGCGACGTCGGCGGTGGACCCGTGGTCCCGGAGGCCGGTCACCTCGATCCGCAGCGACAGCGTGGCGCCGGGGCGGACGGGGCTCGGGAGGCGCATCCGGTCGATGCCCTTGCCCGCCACGAGGGCGAGCCTCTGCATGAAGTCCTGCGACGCCATCACGGAGTAGAGCGCCAGGGTGTGGATGCCGCTCGCCACCACCTCGCCGAAGACCGAGGCGGCTGCGGCAACGAGGTCGGTGTGGATGGGCAGCGGGTCCCAGCGACGGCCGAACTCCAGGATCTCCTCGAGGGGGACAGTGCGTGGACCCAGCTCGATCCAGTCCCCGACCGCCAGGTCGTCGCCGTGCAGCTTGGGCTCGGCTCTGAGTCGCAGATCGCTCACGTCACGACGCTATCAATCCTCCGCACCAGGCCGTATCTTCGCCTTCGAAGGAGAACGATCGATCACAGGAGGCTCGTGTGCCCACGCTCGGAGGACTCGTCGCGCAGCAGGCCGCTCGGGTGCCGCAGCGCGAGGCGCTCGTGGCCGGCGAGCGGCGATGGACCTGGCGCCGGCTCGATGCAGAGGTGTCTCGCGCTGCCGGCACGCTGGCCGCCGCGGGCGTGCGACCCGGCGACCGGGTCGCGATCGTGGCGTCCAACACCCCGGAGAACGTCGTGGCCTACTTCGCCACGTTGCGGCTCGCCGCGATCGTGGTGCCGGTCAACACGCGCCTGGCGCCGCCCGAGCTGCGCCACGTGGTCGAGGACTCGGGCAGCCGGGTCGTCCTGGTCGGGGCTCCCGAGGAGGCGACCGTCGGGAGCGCCCTCGCCGACGTGCCAGGGGTGGAGGTCCGGGCCCTGACCTCGCTGGCCGACGACTCGGTCGCGCCGGTGGTCGAGGACCGGGCCACGGAGGCCTCCGACGCGCTCATCGTCTACACCTCCGGCACCACCGGCCGACCCAAGGGCGTGCTCCACAGCCACCACAGCGCGATCTGGGCCGCGCTGGCGCAGGTGACGTCGCTCGGGATGACGGACGGAGAGCGGTACCTGCACCTGCCCCCGCTCTACCACTCCGGCGGCGTGGTCTACCTCGACGCGATGGCGCTGCTGGGCGGGACGAACGTCCTTGTCCCGGTCTTCGAGCCTGCGGCCGTGCTCGAGGTCATCGAGACTGAGCACATCACGGCGCTGCTGGGGGTGCCGACGATGTTCCAGCTGCTGCTGCGCGAGCCGTCGGCGCGCACGCGTGACACGTCGAGCTGGCGCATCGGTGTGTTCGGCGCGGCGCCCATGCCCGAGAAGGCGATCGGACAGCTGCTCGAGACGTTCCCGACCGTGTCCTTCACGCAGCAGTGCGGACAGACCGAGGCGGGCCCGACCGGCCTGTTCTCCACGATGGACCAGGTCCGGTCGTGCCCCGACTCGTCCGGGCACCAGGCGCAGCCGTTCGTCGAGGCCATGGTGGTGCGGCCCGACGGCGAGCCGGTCGGCCCGGACGAGGTGGGCGAGCTGTGCTTCAGGAGCGAGGCCGTCATGAAGGGCTACTGGAACGACCCCGACGCCACGGCCGAGGCGGTCCGGGACGGCTGGCTCCACACCGGCGACCTGCTCCACGTGCGGCCCGACGGGTCGATGAAGCTCGTCGACCGCATGAAGGACGTCATCATCACGGGCGGGCGCAACGTCTACTCGGCCGAGGTGGAGCAGGCCGTGGTCCGGCACCCTGCCGTCGCGGACTGCGCCGTGGTGGGTGAGGCCGACGAGGTCTGGGGCGAGACGGTCGTCGTGGTCGTGACGCTCGAGCCCGGCCGCGCCCTCACGATCGAGGAGCTGCGGGCGCACTGCCTCGGGCTCGTGGCGGACTACAAGGTGCCTCGCGTCCTGCGGTACGGGCCGGTGCCGCGGAACCCGGCGGGCAAGGTGCAGAAGCACCTGCTCCGGTCCTCGCCTCCGGACGCCTGACGTCAGTCCTCGGTGCGGAGCCCGTCCATGGCTGCCATGGCGAGCCGGACGAGCAGCGACTCGAGGTCCGCGGGTGGCCGGCTGCCCGCGCGTCGCGTCGTGTCCGAGGACATGAGCGCGTGGACGCCGCGGATGGTCGCGACGAGGTCCTCGCGCGGGTGGCCGGGGTAGCAGGCGTCCAGGAGACCGACCCAGTGCTCGATGTACTGGTGCTGGCGACGGGTGAACCGGCGCAGGTGGTCGTCGGTGAGCAGGTGGTTCTCGCGCTGCCAGATGTCGGCCAGCTGGGCGCGGCCGAGGCAGAACCTGACGTGCACCGCCACGAGCGCCCGAAGGTCGGCGCGGGGGTCGTCGGTGGTCTCGGGGACCTGGAGCAGCATGGCGTCGATGACCTCGTCCATGAGGGTCGCGAGGATCTCCTGCTTGCTGCTGAAGTGGCGGTAGACGCCGGACCCGACGATGCCGGCCTCCTTGCCGATGGCGTCGATGCCCACGCCGTCGAAGCTCCGCTCGGAGAAGAGGCGCTCGGCCGCCTGGAGGATCTTCTGCTCTCGACTCACGCGAGAACTCTACGGTCAGGCCGATCCGCAGACGAGATCTTGCCTGAGACGGGGTGACTCAGAAATGCGGAGGCGGTATTGATGTCAGTGAACACTGACGCTATTGTGCCTGTGACGCGGGTCTCACCGAGGACCTGCCCCGAGCACGGAGCCGATCCATGACGACCTTGCAGTCCGAGCCCCTGACGCCGTCGCAGTACGCCCACGAGAAGCTCCAGCTGGGCCTGTGGGCCTGCGGCATCGGCTTCGGCGTGCTCTTCTTCGTGGGACTGGCCGTCTTCTCGGGCTTCATCCCGCCGCCGTCGCCCGAGCTCACCGGCGAGCAGCTGCTGGCCAAGTACGACAACCTCAACATGGTGAAGCTCGGCATCCTCACGGGCCTGCTCGGCGCTACGCTGCTCATCCCGTGGTCGGCGATGGTCTCGATGCAGATCGCGCGGATGGAGGAGGGCCGCCGCTTCCCGATGTGGTCGATCACCTCGTTCATCGCCGGAGCGGTGAACGCCGTCGCGTTCATCCTGCCCTTCATCTTCTGGGCCGGCGCCTACTACCGCGCCGATCGCTCGCCGGAGCTCGTGCAGCTCATCAGCGACATGACGTGGCTCGAGTTCCTGCTCTTCTTCCCCGCCTTCAGCATGCAGCTCTTCTGCCTTGCGATGGCCGGTCTGACCCAGCGTCGCGGTCCGCAGGTCTTCCCGCGCTGGTTCCTCTACCTCAACCTCTGGATGGCCATCGTCGGCTCCACCGGCATGCTGTGCCTCTTCTTCACGTCCGGGCCGTTCGCCTGGAACGGGGCGATCGGGTTCTACCTCCCCGTCGGCGCGTACGTGCCGTTCCTGATCATCACGTGGGTCGTGTTCTACCGGGTCATCCGGGCCGAGAAGCTCTGCTACGCCACCGAGGAGTCACGCCGCGGGTCGCTCGTCGGCGCGGTCTGAGCCGGTCCCGGTGGCGGGGCGGTCCGTCCGTAGGGTGTCGGACATGAGCGCGGGTGCTGCAGCGGACGGTCGCCGGCTCATCGGCGCCCGGAACCGGCAGAAGCTGCTCGACGCCGCCACCGGGCTGTTCGCCCAGCGGGGCTACCGGGGCACCACCACGCGCGACATCGCCGCGGCGGCGGGCATCACCGAGCGGACCCTCTTCCGGCACGTGCCGTCCAAGGCCGTGCTGTTCCGCGAGGCCGTCATCGGTCCCGTCGACGAGTTCGTGCGGGCCTTCAGCGCCGGGTGGAACGACCGGCCGCGGGGCTCCCGCGAGAGCGAGGTCGAGGTCCGCGAGTTCTACGACAACCTGCTCGTGGTGATCGACCAGGAGCGCAGCCTCCTGCTCGCACTGCTGGCCGCGCTGGCCTACGAGGACCACGAGGGCGACTTCCCCGACCTCGACCTCACCTTCGCCCCCATGCTCGACGCGCTGGCCGAGATCCTCGCCGTCGAGTCCGACCTGAGGAGCTGGACCCTCGAGCCGCGCATCGCGGTGCGGCTCATCGTGGGCATGGCGCTGTCGGTCACGATCCATCGCGACTGGCTCTTCGCCGGTGGCACCCTTCCCGAGCGCGACCTGCTCGTGGACCAGCTGACGCGGTTCACGGTGCACGGTCTCGCCGGCGTCGCCCGCTGAGGTCCCGGTCGTCCGTCCGATGAAGGGCAGTCCTCCTGCGTGCCTGGACGGCCGAGAACGCTCCTTCGGCAGCCCTGACCCCATTTTTTGGACTCAGTGCCCCAGAAGTCGTTGACGTGGCCACCCTCTCTGGGGATATATTGAGACTGCGACATTCAATATTCGGTCGCGCACTCTCACCCGGACGGATGTCGAGGCTCGGCTCCGTTCGACGAACCGCCGGAGGCCTCTCGTGTCCCACCCCACGCCCGACGTCCGTGACCCTGCGCTGCGTGAGGCTCTCGACGAGGCCAACATCCCCACCCTCGTGCTCGTCCTGGCCCACCTCACCGGCGACGACCGCTGGCTCCAGGACCCGTACCGTCCGAGGCCCGGCAAGGTGCTCGACGACAACGACAGCGGCAGCCTCCCCAAGGACGTGCAGCGCGAGATCCGCGACGCGGCCCACGACGCGATCCTGCGGTCGGAGAAGTCGGGGCGGACGTTCCCCGAGATCTCGGCCGAGCAGGTCGCGACCATGCTGGGCGTCGCGCTCGTCGAGGACGTCCCCGCCGAGTACGGCCCGCTCCTCGCGGAGGAGCTGGGCGTGGTCTCGCGCGACGTGGAGATCACCGGTCCCGCCAAGGACGACCTCTCCGTGGTCATCATCGGCGCCGGCCTCTCCGGGCTGAGCCTCGCCTTCAAGCTCGAGGCCGCCGGGATCCGCTACCGCATCCTGGAGAAGAACCCCGAGATCGGCGGCACCTGGCTGGAGAACATCTACCCCGGCTGCGGCGTCGACACCCCGAGCCACCTCTACTCGTTCTCCTTCGCGCCCAACACCGAGTGGTCGCGCTTCTTCGCCAAGCGCCCCGAGGTCTTCAGCTACCTCGAGCGACTCACGGCGGAGCACGGCGTCCGCGACGGCATCGAGTTCGGCGTCGAGGTGGAGAGCGCCGCGTACGACACCGCCTCGCGCACCTGGACCGTCCGCGCCCGGCACGCCTCCGGCGAGGTCGAGGTCATCGAGTCGCCCGTCCTCGTCAGCGCCGTGGGCATGGTCAACCGGCCGTCCGTCCCGCCCATCGAGGGCATCGACGCTTTCGACGGCCCCTCGATGCACACCGCGGAGTGGGACCCCTCGGTCCAGATCGAGGGCAAGGTCGTCGGCGTCATCGGCACGGGAGCCAGCGCCATGCAGCTCGTCCCGTCCATCGCCGGCGAGGCCGAGAAGGTCGTGGTCTTCCAGCGCTCGAAGCAGTGGGCCATCCCGCACCCGAACTACCACCGCGACGTGCCCGAGGCGGTCCGCTACCTCATGCGCCGCGTGCCCACCTACATCCGCTGGTACCGACTCCGGTCCTTCTGGAACTTCAGCGACCGTCTGCACGCCTCGCTCCAGGTGGACCCCACGTGGCCGCACCCCGAGCGCTCCATCAACGCCCAGAACGAGCGTCACCGCGTCTTCCTCACGAAGTACATCAAGGAGCAGCTCGCGGACCGCCCCGACCTCTGGGACGCCTGCATCCCGGACTACCCGCCCTACGGCAAGCGCCCGCTGCTCGACAACCGGTGGTTCGAGACCATCCAGCGCGACGACGTCGAGCTCGTGACCGACGGCGTGAAGCGTGTGGAGGGCCACAAGGTCGAGACGGTCGGCGGCGAGGTCTTCGACGTCGACGTCCTGGTGCTCGCCACCGGCTTCAAGACGCTGCAGTTCCTGTGGCCCATGGAGATCCGCGGCGCGTCGGGACAGACGCTCGCCGAGCAGTGGGGCTTCCACGACGCGCGGGCCTACCTCGGCGTGACGGTGCCGGACTTCCCGAACTTCTTCATCCTGAACGGCCCCAACACCAACGCGGGCCACGGCGGCAGCGCGATCATCGCCGACGAGTTCCAGGTCCGCTACGTCATGCAGGCCCTGGAGCACCTCGCCTCGGGCGACGTCTCGACGATCGAGGTGCGGCGCGAGGTCTTCGAGTCCTACAACGAGGAGCTCGACGAGGCCCTGAGCCAGGCCATCTGGTCGCACGAGGGCATGACGACGTACTACCGGAACGAGGCGGGGCGCGTCGTCGTGAGCGGTCCGTGGACCTACCTCGACTGGTGGAACCGCATGAAGCATCTCGACCCGGCCGAGTACGTCCTGCAGCCCGCATCGGAGAAGGCCTCGGCGTGACGTCGCCCGGGTCCTACGACCCCGTGGCGGTGCTCGGGTCCATCGACGACCACCGGAACTGGGTGCTGGCCTGCTTCGCGGTGGCCGCAGTGTTCACGTTCTCGTACTTCATCGAGTCGTTCAGGCTCGTGGCCCGTCACCACGTCTACACCGCACCCCTCGCCGCCGTCGGCTGGTTCGCGATGCACGACCTGGGCTTCGTGCTGCAGTACGACGACTGGTTCAACACCTACGACCACTGGTGGGTCAAGGCCTGGTGGTTCGCGCTCATCGCCACCTCGGTGATCGAGCTCGTCTTCGTCGCGATCTTCATCCGGTACGGGTGGAGCGAGCTGCTCCCGCAGGTCTCGCACCGCACGTTCGCGCTGCTGAGCATCGCGATGATGCTCGGGATCGGGGCGGTCTGGGCGGTCACGAAGTCAGTCCTGGGGGACGAGCTCTACCTCGTGTCCTTCCCCGTCACGGCGTTCTGGGCGCTGCCCTTCAGCACGGCACTCGCCCTGCGACGGGGGAGCGGCCTCGGGCAGTCCCCGCGGCAGGAGGTCTTCGTGGTGTTCATCGTCGTGGCCTTCCAGGCTGCGCTGTGGCCGCTCGACGAGGTCTTCCGCTCGGTGCCGTTCATGGCCTTCACGGTCACAGCGGTCTGCTGGGGCGTGGCCAACGTGTGGCTGCTCCGGGTCCTTCCCGACGGCGAGTCCCCTCGAGACACCGAGGGCGTCTCCCGCGCCCCGGCCAAGGTCTGAGGAGGCCAGGTGTACGACGAGATCGCGGTCCTTCAGGTCATCGACGACAAGGCGGTGCTGGCCTGCGCCTTCGGGGCGCTCGCCTTCCTCGCCAACTGGACGTACTTCTACGCCTGCGCACGGGCGGCCCGCCGCGACCAGTGCTCGCCCATGGCCCTGTGGGCCACGACGATCTTCATCGCGCACGACGGCAGCTTCCTGATCCATGCCCGGCACTGGTTCACCGACTACGAGGGTGTCGCGGGGGCCTGGATGCTGCCGCTCTTCTGGTGCGGGCTGATCGTCACGTTCGGCTTCGAGCTCGTCTTCCTCGGTCAGACCATCCGGTACGGACGGAACGAGTACGCGCCGCGCCTCAGCCAGCGGCAGTGGCTCGGGTACGTCCTGGCGGCTCTCGCGGTCGGGATGGTGTTCTGGTCGGTGACCAAGACCTACCTCGACGACCCGATCTACCTCATGACGTTCCTCGTCACCTACGCCATGTGCGCCCCAGCCACCATCCAGGCCCTGGCGCGACGTGGGGACTCGTCCGGTCTGGACCCGCTGCTCACCTGGACGTACCTTGCGGTCGGCGTCTTCTTCGTCGCCCTCACGGTCGGCGTGATCGGCAGCGAGCCCGCGGGTGAGCCGTTCCGCCAGGGTTGGTTCCTCGTGGGGAGCCTTCTGGTGTTCGCCCTGGCCGGCGCCCTCATCGTCCTGCAACGGGTGCTGCCGCCGCCCGGCCGCGAGTTCCGCGGCGTCGACGGCAGCGTGCACCGCGCCCCGCTCGTCGTCTCGTGAGAAGGAGAAGAACGATGAAGATCGATCCCCACACCGCGCTGGTCGTGCACCGGCTCGCCCTCGGGACCGTGGCCGTGACGGCACCTCGCGCCGCCGGACGTCTCTACGGGCTCGACTTCCGAGCCCATCCCTCGGGCGCGGTGCTCACCCGGCTCATGGCCTCGCGCAACCTCGGACTCGGGCTCGGCCTGCTCCTCGCTCGGCCCACGGCCCGCCCGCTGTGGACCGGGGTCAACCTGGCCGTCGACGTGCTCGACCTCGTCACGGTCACCGACGAGACCCGCCGAGGCGCGCTCTCGCCGAGGGTGGCCGCGATCGGTCTCCTGACGGCAGCAGCTGCCGCGCTGCTGGGACTGTCGGCAGCCCGCCGGCGCTGACCGGCTCCAGGCAGAGTCGGTCGACCTGTTCGAGGCCGGGCCCAGGCGGACGACGAGCACGGTGTGCTGCCCGGTCTCGGTGCCGGCTCCCAACGCCTTGACGACGCTGGTGATCACGAAGGACCACCTACATGGCGGTGGAGCGCCTCGGCCCGGGGGTGTCTTCCCAGGAGGTAGGCGCCGTCGCGGACGGGCTCGCCGCCGCAGAGCCTGATCGCGCACAGACCCAGACGGCCGCGACGAGAAGGACCGCGGTGCCGACGACGAAGGTCGCGTTCCACCCGGAGACCACAGCCGTCTCGATGGCCGCCAGGACACCGGGCCGATCTGCTGCTACGGCTGTGCCGATCGCGGGGCTGTCGCGCACGGGACCGACGACCGTGGGTGCGAGTCCCGCCCCGTCGATGCTGGAGCGGTAGTACGCGTTGAAGATGGCACCGAACACCGCGATGCCCGAGGCGGCGCCCAGCTCCCTGACGACGTCGTTGATGGCCGACGCTGCACCTTGGCGCGAGCCCGGCAGCGAGCTGATGATCTCCTCGGTGGCCGGCGTCATGCCCAGGCCGAGGCCGAGGCCGAAGGCGCAGAACCCGATCGCCAGGAGGACGGGGTCGCGGGCACTGCCCGTGGCAGCCATGATCGCCAGTCCCGCCGCTGCGGCGAGCAGCGCGGCGGTCATGGCTGCTCGGAATCCCCACCGGCGCACTGCCGCTGGTCCGAAGAAGCTCGCCGGGACGGTCGCGACGGCGTTGGTGAGGAGGAGGCCTGCGGCAGCGAGAGGGCCGTAGCCCAAGACGTACGAGCCGTACTGGAAGGAGAGGAAGAACCATCCGTACGCGCACAGGTAGAGCAGCAGGACCGAGAACACGGCGGCGGAGAACCTGCGGTTCCTCAGGAGCCGGAGGTCGATCAGCGGCTGGGACGCCCGGAGGCACCACGTCACGAACAGCGTCATGAAGAGCACGCCGACGGTGAGGGTCCCAGCGACCCTGGCGGACGTGATGCCATGGACCGGCATCTCGATGATCGCCACGATGACCGCACCGATCCCGACGATGGACAGGAGCGACCCGACCACGTCGACGTGCGATCCCTCCGGATCACGAGTCTCCGGCACCGCGATGAGCGTCCCGAGCGCGACGAGCACGGACAGGCCGGCCATCACGACGAAGAACGCCCTCCAGTGGCCCACCTCGGCGGCCGCCCCGGCGATCAGGAGCGCCGCGGTGCCGCCGGCCATGGTGGCCGCCGACCACGCGGCCACGGCCCGGGGGCGCTTGTCCTCGCTCACGATCGAGGTGAGGGTCGCCAGCGTCGCGGGGAAGCCGATCGCGGCAAAGATCCCGGTGGCCGTGCGGGCCAGCAACATCTCCGGGACGGTGTCCGCGACCGAGCTGGCCAGCAGCGCGAGCGCGAGGCCCGAGAAGCCCCACAGCGCTCCGCGGCGGCGGCCGTACCGGTCGAGCATCGCACCGAACGGCAGGACGAGCGCCCCCAGGGCGACCGCGGTGACGTCGATGACGAGCTGCACCTGGGACTGACTGGCCCCGAGGTCGCGCCCCGTCTCGGGCACGATGGCGATGAGTCCTGCCACTGAGCCCAGCACGACAGCCGCGCCCGTGATCATCGCCGCCACCGCGATCCCGGTTCTCACGGTGTGCTTCACGGGCACCTTCCGTCGCAGGAGCATCGCGCGTCTCGGTGGTCCGGAGCGCCCGTGCGGGTCATCCGGTCACCGGAAGTCCTTCCAGTGACCGTGGGGCGTCCAGCCCATCTGGAAGGGCAGCTCGATGTTGCAGATGGGGCCCTGCGTGATGTCGTGCGTGTCGAAGATCTGGTACTCGCCGCGCTTCTGGGCCCACCAGGAGACCGGCACGATGATGTAGCCGTCGCCCTCGGGCGCGTCGGGGGAGCGTGGCGCGAACGTCGCCTCCAGCACGGCGGCCGGCTCGTCGGTGCGGATCACGTGGACCTGCTCGGCCATGGTCTTCATGTTGGTGACCACGAGGCTGTTCATCTTCATGCCCGAGCCCTTCATGATGCCGCCGACCTGGTAGCCGAACTCGTAGCCCTTGCCGTAGTAGCGCTCGTCGACCTTGGGCAGCTCGGACGGACGGTCCGACAGCTGCTCCGACGTGGCCTTGCCCGTGGCGAGGTCGATGTTCCAGCGGCCGAGGAAGCTCTTCGCGATGGAGAAGAAGAGCGCGATGTCGTCGCCCTCGGCGAAGTCCTGCTCGAACGGGAACGGGGGCCGGTTGAAGATGGGGCCGTCGAGCTGCAGGACGTTGTCGACGACGTTGGCCGACATCGTGTGCATGACGTACTGCGGCGGCAGGTCGGTCTTGATCCAGCGGATCTCGCCCTGCAGGTCGTGGCGGGGGATGAGCGCGATGACGATGGGGAGCTCCTCGTTCCACTCCCACACGTTGAGGTTCTTCTCGATGCGCTTCTTGTCCACCAGGAACGGCTGGAACGGCATGACGACCCACTCGGGCGTGAGCCAGACGTCGTGCGCCACCGTGTTGTAGGGGGCGTCCCACAGCTCGCGCGACTCCACCTCGCCGTCGGGCGAGACGTAGTGCATCGTCACGTAGGGGGCCTCGTCGCTGTAGGCCCAGCCGTAGAGCATGCCGGTGTCGTGGTCCCACTTCGGGTGCGCCGAGAACGTGGCGTCACCGTAGGCGGCGGGCGTGTGGAGGCCGCTGCTGAGCCGCGGCGACCACGGGACGATGCCCTTGGTCTCCAGCGTCATGGGGTCGATCGCGATGGGCGGGCCGCCCTGCTCGCTCGAGGCGAGCATCTCGTCGCCGAACGGGAAGATGTTGATGTTGGCCACGCCGCGCGAGACGCCACGGTTGCCGGCGTCGCGGATGACCTCGCCGTAGGCGGTGTCGCGCCAGTCGCCGAAACCGTTGTCGGTCCACTCGAACATGCCCTGCTTGTGCTTGGCCTCGAGGACGTACTTGGGCGTCTGGATCCAGCGGTTCTTGAAGTACGCCTCGCCGTCCTCGAACGTGAGGCCCTGGACCATGCCGTCCATGCTGAGGAGGGCGTTGGGTCCCTGCTTCGTGGGGCGCTTCCAGGTGGGACCGGTGCGGTAGAAGCCGCCGGCCAGGTCCTTGGGGATCTCGCCGTGGGTGACGATGCACTCGTCCACGGTGGCCTCGAACCGCATGGGCTGGAAGGGCCCGCGCAGCGAGTTCTCGGTCGGCAGGTTGTAGCTCATCGGGTCCTCCTGATGATGGCCTGGAGCGGGCCTGGCCGGGCCAGGGTCTTGCTCCGTCGGATGCGGTCGAGGATAGTGGTCCTCGACCTCAATGTAAACGATCGTTCTCAAGACTGCACCACGAGGCATCCCCTTGGCAACAGTCAATCCGGTGCTGGCTGGCCGAGATCGCGAACGATCACTCATGACGCAGGAGAATCCCGTGACCGTGCCCTCCGAGTCCCTCTGGCCCCTGCCCGACGCCCCTGGCGGCGAGTGGGTGGCCTGGGCCACCGCGTGGCGCTCGGTCGCTGCGCTCGAGCTCACGTGCCTCGAGCTGACCGAGCGGGGTGCGCTCCTGCGTGGAGGGCCCGGCCCGTTCCCGCTGAACCCCAACGGCGCGGTGAACGGCGGCATCCTCGCCGCCATGGCCGACCAGGCCTTCGGCGTGCTGGCCATGAGGGCGTCGGCGCGGTTCGTCCCGGCGACGGCGAACCTGCAGCTGGAGTTCCACCGGCCGCTGCACGGCGAGGTCACCGTGCGGGCCTCGTCGCTCCCGGGCGGCAGCAGGCTCCAGTTCCTGGAGGCGGCCCTCGAGGACGCGCAGGGTCGGCGCTGTGCGTCAGCCCGGGCCACGATGGTGGCCGTCATGGAGCGCCCCGACACGCAGCACGACAATTGACGCAGTCTGTCGTGCTGCCTAGGGTGCGATCCATGGAGTCCGTGACCGAGCGCGAGGGCGACACCGCCACGCCGGAGCGGATCCTGGAGTCCGCGCGCCGACTGTTCCTCGAGCGCGGCGTGCGCAGCACGAGGATGAGCGACATCGCCGAGGGTGCCGGCGTCGTACGGCAGACCGTCTACGACTGGGTCTCGAGCCGCAACGAGATCGTCGAGCTCGCCATGGCTGCCCGGGTGCGGGAGCTGGGCGAGGTCGTGAAGGCCACCCCCGTCGACCGCTCGCTCCCGCTGCGCGGACAGGTCATGCAGGTCCTCATGACGATGGTGCAGCTCGCCGCCTCCGACCCCGAGGCCGAGAACCTCGCCCAGGCGATGCCCGAGCAGCGCGCCTTCCTCTTCATGTCGGGACCGTCGGCCCTCACCGACGTCGTGGTCGACATCCTCGAGCCGCTGCTCGAGGAGGCCCGGGAGCAGGGCGTCCTGCGCGACGGCCTGGGGACCCGGGCCATCGCCGAGTGGGTCCAGCTGGTGGCCGCGTCCGTGCGGTATCGCGTGGCCTCCGAGCAGGCCGAGCTGGCCGCCAAGATGGAGTACTTCCTGCTCCCGGCACTGCTTCGCGACGAACCGCGTTGACGCCGCGGAAGGCACGCAGTAAGTTGTGAGACACTGCGGTTCAAAAAGAACCGCCTGGTGTGCTGGGAGTGGACATGGGCTCCGAACAGTCCTCGGCAGCGGCTCACGCTGCAGTGGTGGAGCGTTTCTACGCTGCCGTCAGCGGGCGTGACGCCGACGCCCTCACCGCGATCGTCGATGACCACTTCGTCGCCGACGCGTCGATCGAGTGGCCCGTCTCGCTGCCCTACGGCGGCCGGGTGGAGGGCGCCCGGATCCTCCGCAAGATCTTCGCGGGGATGGCCGCCGCGGAGTCTCCCGTCGGACCCACCGCGCTGCGGGTCCGCAGCGTGACGGCCGACGACTCCGGCGTCGTGGCCGAGCTCGTCTTCACCTATGTCTCGCCCTCCGGCGGACCGCCCGTCCCCTCCGGCGCGCTGGAGCGCTGGTGCTTCGACGGCGACAAGGTCCGCACCATCCGCGCCTACTACTGGGACACCGCCGCACTCGTCGCGACCCAGCCCGCACCCGCCCCGCACGACCCCGAGGAGAAGTCATGACCCGCACCGCCGTCATCGTCGACGCCGTCCGTTCCCCCATGGCGAAGGGCAAGGCGCCCAAGGACGGCCGCCCCGGCGGCGCGCTCTCGGGCGTCCACCCGGTCGAGCTGCTCGGACAGACCCTGCGCCAGCTCGTCGAGCGCAACGACCTCGACCCGGCCACGGTCGACGACGTCCTCACCGGCTGCGTGAGCCAGGTCGGTGAGCAGGCCGGTCCGGTGGGCCGCTGGGCCTGGCTCGCCGCCGGCCTGCCCGAGTCCGTCCCGTCGGTGGCCATGAACCGCGCGTGCGGCTCGAGCCAGCAGGCCGCCGACTTCGCCGCGCAGGGCGTCATCGCCGGTGCGTACGACATCGCCATCGCCTCGGGCGTCGAGTCGATGAGCCGCATCCCCATGCTGACCTCGCGCATCGGGCAGGACCCGTACGGCCCGTCCGTGGCCGAGCGCTACGCCCCCGGCCTCATCCCGCAGGGCGTCTCCGCCGAGCTGATCGCGACGCGCTTCGGGTTCGACCGCGACGCCCTCGACGCCTTCTCGGCCGCCTCCCACGACAACGCGCTCGCCACCGACTTCTCCGGCGAGATCGTCCCCATCACGACGCCGGAGGGTGACGTGGTCTCCCTCGACGAGACCCCGCGCGCCGGCACCACGCAGGACGGCCTGGCGAAGCTCCGTGCCGTCTTCCAGACCGACGAGTACGTGGCCCGGTTCCCCGAGATCGCGACCTGGAACATCACGCCCGGCAACTCCTCGCAGCTCACCGACGGCGCCGCCGCGATGCTCATCATGAGCGAGGAGAAGGCCGCCGAGCTGGGGCTGACGCCCCGCGCCCGCTTCCACGCCTTCGGCCTCGCCGGCGACGACCCGCTCACGATGCTGACGGGTCCGATCCCGGCCACCGAGAAGGTGCTCGCCCGCTCCGGCCTCACGATCGACGAGATCGACCACTACGAGGTCAACGAGGCGTTCGCGTCGGTGCCGCTGGCCTGGGCCAAGCACTTCGACGCCGACCCCAAGCGCCTGAACCCGCGCGGCGGAGCCATCGCCCTGGGCCACCCGCTGGGCGCCTCGGGCGTCCGGCTCATGACCACCATGCTCAACGCCCTCGAGGCCACCGGCGGTCGGTACGGCCTCCAGACCATGTGCGAGGCCGGCGGCATGGCCAACGCCACGATCATCGAGCGGCTCTGACCTCCTTCCAGGACCGCTTCGCACCCCCACCAGCACAGGAGCACCACGCATGAACATCTCTGGCATCTCCGCCGTCGTCACGGGCGGCGCGTCCGGCCTCGGCCTCGCGACCGTCGAGCACCTGCTCGCCGAGGGCGCGGCCCACGTCGTCATCGCCGACTACGCCGAGAACGGCGGTGAGGTGGCCGAGCAGCTGGGCGACCGGGTGTCCTTCGTCCGCGCCGACGTGCGCGAGGAGGAGCCGGTGGCCGAGGCCATCGCCCTGGCGGCGTCGCACGGGCCGCTCCGGGCGGTCGTGCACTGCGCAGGTCGCGGTGGCGCGGTGCGCCTCGTGAACCGCGACGGGACCGCCGGCGACTACGACCTCTACAAGGAGGTCGTCTCGATCAACCTGTTCGGCTCGTTCAACGTCCTGCGGCTCGCGGCCACAGAGATGGCCAAGAACGAGCCCGTCGACGGCGACCGTGGTGTCGTCATCCTGACCGCCTCGGTCGCTGCGTTCGAGGGCCAGATCGGCCAGATGCCGTACGCCTCGGCCAAGGCCGGGATCCACGGCATGACGATCGTGGCCGCGCGCGACCTCGCGAGCAAGGCCATCCGCGTCATGACGATCGCGCCCGGCACGTTCGACACCCCGATCCTCGCCCGTCTCTCCCAGGACGTCCGCGACTCCCTCGCCAGGACCGTCCCGCACCCCAGCCGCCTCGGCCAGGCGTCGGAGTACGCCCACCTCGCCGGAGCGATCATCGAGAACGCGATGCTCAACGGCGAGACGATCCGCCTCGACGGGGCCATCCGGATGGCGCCGCGATGACCGAGCCGTCCGAGGCGGTCCTGCTCGAGGTGAAGGACGGCGTCGCCGTGGTGACGCTGAACCGACCCCACGTGCGCAACGCCATCGACAAGCCGACCGCCGACCTCGTGGCGGCCCGCCTCGACGAGGTCGACGAGCGCGACGACGTCTCGGTGGTCGTGCTGGCCGGCAACGGTCCGACGTTCTGTGCCGGGATGGACCTCAAGGCCTTCGCCGCGACCCGCGAGCGTCCGCGCCACGCCGTGCGGGGGGGCTTCGGCATCGTGGAGAAGCCGGCCGCGAAGCCCATGATCGCCGCCATCGAGGGCAAGGCCCTCGGCGGCGGCCTCGAGATCGCCCTCGCGTGCGACCTCATCGTCGCCGGCGAGAGCGCCCAGCTGGGTCTGCCCGAGGTCAAGCGCGGACTCGTGGCTGCGGCCGGCGGAGTGCTGCGCCTCCCGGCCCGCATCCCCCGTGCCGTCGCGATGGAGCTCGTGCTCACCGGCGAGTCCGTGAGCGCCCGGCGCGGCCTCGAGCTCGGGCTCGTCAACCGCGTCGCACCGGACGGCGAGGCACTGGCCACGGCCGTGGCGCTCGCTCGCAGCATCGCTGCCAACGCACCCCTGGCCCTCAAGGCGGCCAAGCGCATCGTCATCGACTCCGCCGACTGGCCCCTGGACGAGGCGTTCGAGCGGCAGGAAGCCTTCACGGGCCCCGTCCGCGCCTCGGACGACGCCGCCGAGGGAGCCCGCGCCTTCGTGGAGAAGCGCCCACCCGTCTGGACCAACAGCTGACCCTGGACCCCGTCCAGCCGACCAGGAAGAAGACCACCATGTTCGAGCTCACCGACGAGCAGCAGGAGCTGCGCGCCCTGGCCCGTCAGATCGCCCAGGACAAGTACGCCCCGCTGGCCCGCCAGTGGGACGCCGAGCGCACCCCCATGCCGGTGGAGGACCGCAAGTACCTCGCCAAGCAGGGCCTGCTCGCGCTGCCGCTGCCCGAGGAGTACGGCGGAGGCGGTCGCCCGCTCCTCGACGCCCTGCTCGTGCAGGAGGAGTTCGCCAAGGCCAACCCGCTGTCGGCGTGGCCCATCTTCGAGGCGTCGGCCGGACCGGCCCGCGTGATCCACCTGTTCGGCACGGAGGAGCAGAAGCAGCGCTTCCTGCCCCCGGTCGCCGCGGGCGAGGTCACGATCGCCATCTGCATCTCCGAGGCCGACGCGGGCTCGGCCGCGACCGACGCCAAGACCAAGGCGCGGATCGACGGTGACGAGGTCGTCATCAACGGCAGCAAGCGCTGGTGCTCCGGTGCCGGCCACGCCGAGCAGTACCTGGTGTACGTGCGCTTCAGCGACGTCCTCGGCGGCCGCGGCATGGGTGCCGTCCTGGTCGATAAGGACACGCCCGGCCTGACGTTCGGGCCGCAGGAGGAGCTCATGGGTCACCGCGGCGTGGGCTCGGCGGACATGACGTTCGAGGACGTCCGCGTCCCGGTCGAGAACATCATCATCCCCGAGGGCGGCTTCAACAAGCTCTTCACGGCCTTCTCCGTGGAGCGCCTCGGCAACAGCACGGCGTGCCTCGCGATCGCCCAGACGGCGCTCGACCGCACGGCCAAGTACGTCCAGGAGCGTCAGCAGTTCGGCAAGGACATCGTGGAGTTCCAGATGGTCCAGGCCGGCCTGGCCGACATGGTCGTCCAGGTGGAGGCGGGACGCCTGCTCGTGTGGCGGGCCGCCGCGAACGCGGGCACGGGCGCACCCGACACCCTCGAGGCGTCCGTGGCCAAGTGCTACGTCAACGAGATGGTCAAGCGCGTCACCGACATCGCCATCCAGCTCCACGGCGGGTACGGCTACGCCGCCGAGTACGAGATCGAGCGCCTGCACCGCGACGCCGTCGGATGGGCCATCGCCGGCGGCACCCCGGCCATCCAGCGCACGAGGATCGCGTCGGAGTACCTCGGTCGTCGGTTCGACCAGCGGGGCTGACCGTGGTCGAGCGGGCGGTGTTCGACAAGGACCACCAGGACTTTCGCGGCAGCGTGCGGCAGCTCGTGGCCGCGGAGGTCGTGCCTCACCTCGAGCAGTGGCGAGAGGCCGGCGTCCTGCCGCACGAGGTTCTGCGCTCCTTCGCCGAGCAGGGCTTCCTCGCGATCGTCGCTCCCGAGGACCTGGGCGGCGGAGGCATCGAGGACCCTCGGTTCACCGCGGTGCTGGTCGAGGAGGTCGCGGCAGCGGGGGCGCTCGGGCTCGCGCTCTCGATCGCCGTCCACAGCGGGGTCTGCCTGCCGTTCGTCCTGGCCCACGCCGACGACGGTCAGCGCGACGGCTGGGTCTCGTCGCTCGCCGACGGCGAGGTCGTCGCCTCCGTGGCCGGCCTGGGTCGTGCGGTCGAGCCGGACGACGCCGACGTCGAGCTGGCCGGTGTGGTCTCCGGCTCCGCAGCCGACCTCTTCCTCGTCGGCGCGGGCGAGGACGGTGTCGCCGTCGTCTCGGGTGCCGACGTCACCGTGAAGCGCTCGCCCGTGGAGGACGCCCTCGGGGCCCGCGAGTCCGGTCAGGCCGACCTCGTGGTCGCGGCCGTGCCCTCGGCGCTCCCGGGGGACGGCCTCGCCGCGATCCTTCGTCGTGACCTCGACCTCTGGGTCGGCGTCGTCGCCGTGGCCTCCGCCCGGGCCTCCCTCGACCTGACCGTGGCGTACGTCCACGAGCGCAAGGTCTTCGGCCGCCCCCTCGCCGAGCTGGAGAACACCCGACACGCCCTGGCCGCGGTGGGCGTCCGGCTCGAGCTGGCCCAGCTGGCGGTGGACGCCGCCCTCACCGCCGCCGTCGACGGCTCGCTCACGTCGGGGCAGGCGGCGCTGGCACGGACCGCGGCCGTGGAGACCTGCCTCGTGGCGGCCGACGAGGGCATGCAGCTCCACGGCGGCTACGGCTACATGCGCGAGTACCCCATCGCGCACGCCTTCGCCGACGCGCGGGCCCTGCAGCGGGTGGCGGCGTCGTTCTCCGACGCCCGCGAGGCCATGGCCTCGACGCTCGGTCTCTGACGCTCGTCGAGGCCGAGGCTCAGCCGGCGGGGACCGTGAAGGCGGGGTGGTCGTCGGCGACCTCCAGCGCGGTGGCGCGGGCAGTGGCGATGGGCCGCTCGGCGTCGTGCCGGCGCAGCACCACCTCGATTTCGCGCCGCCGCCCCTCGTGCTCCAGCACGCGTGCCTCCACGTCGAGCCACATGCCGACCGGGCACGGGCTCAGGTAGGAGACGTCGAGCTGTGCCGTGACGGCGCGCAGCCCCATCGAGGTGAGGAGGGTGCCGACGGCCTCGTCGAGCGTGAGCGCGACGACACCGCCGTGCGCGATGCGGGCCCAGCCCTGGTGGCGGTCGTGGAGCCGCACGCGGCCGCGCACCGACGCCGGGCCCGAGACCGTGTAGACGGTGTCGGGCGCGCCGGCGGCGGGGGAGCACCCTGCACACAGCGGGTGCGAGGCGAGCGGCCCGTCAGAGCGCTGCTCGGCGGCGCTCATCGCCCGGCGAACTGCGGGTCGCGACGCTCGCGGAAGGCGGCGATGCCCTCCAGGAGGTCGTCGCTGGCGAGGGTCTCGGCCTCGAGGGAGAGACCCAGCGGGACCACCTCGTCCGCCCTGGCGCGGACCCCGGCGTTGAGGGCGCGCTTGGTGCCCTGCACGCCGAGCGGTGCGAGACCGGCGATCCGACGGGCCACGGCGCGCGCAGCCGGCAGGGTCTCCTCCGGCGTCTCGACGAGGTCGGTGACCACGCCGATCGTGAAGGCCGTTTCGGCGTCGAGGGGGTCGCCCGTCAGCAGGTGGCGCCGCGCGCGGGCGAGCCCCATGGCCTGCGGCCAGACCAGGCAGCCGCCGTCGCCCGCGACGAGTCCCACGTGCACGTGGGTGTCGGAGAGCGAGGCCCGGCGAGAAGCCACGAGCACGTCGCACAGCAGTGCCACCGTCGCACCCAGCCCGACGGCGACCCCCTGCACCGCGACGACGACGGGCTGCGGCAGGTCGACGAAGGCGTCGAGCAGGCGCTGGGCGTCGCCGACGATCTCCTCGCGCACGGCCGCATCCGCATGGGCGGCCTCCATGAGGGCGAAGTCCCCACCGGCGGAGAACGCCTTGCCGGTCGATCCCAGGACGATGCAGCGCACGGAGTCGTCCGCGGCGAGCGAGTGGAGCGTCTCCGTGAGCTCGACGTGCAGCTGTGGGTCGAAACGGTTGAGCACCTCAGGCCGCGTCAGCAGGATCTCGGCGACGCCGGCCTCGTGGGTCACGGACAGGGCGGGTTCGGTCACGGCGGGTCCTCGGGCTGGGTCGTGCACGGGGGCTGGCGGCAGGCGCGCGCCTCTGCCTATTATTGGGACAAAGGGAATCAAAAATCAATGACCCCTGCTGGACGACCTGAGGAGCCCGCCGTGGTGCACGTCGACGTCGACGGAACGAGACTGCACGTGCAGGACCTGGGTGAGGGCCCCGTGGCGGTCCTCGTGTCGGGGTTCGGCCTCGACCACCAGCTGTGGGACCGACAGGTCCGGGTGCTGGTCGAGGCGGGGCTGCGGGTGGTGTGCGTCGACCAGCGCGGCCACGGGCTCTCCGACCGGCCCCTCTCCGGCTACGCCGTGGAGGACCTGGCCGAGGACCTCCGCCGGGTCCTCGAGGCGCTCGACCTGCGCGACGTGACCCTGGTGGGTCACTCCTTCGGTGGCCAGGTCGCGTTCCGTCTCGCAGCCACCGATCCGGACCGCGTCGCACGACTCGTGCTCGTGGGGTCGAACGGGCTCCGAGCCAGCAGGAGCGAGGCCTTCCCCTTCGGCCGTTCTCCCGAGGCCACGATCGATGCGCTCGTGCAGGCGGAGAGCGAGCAGCGCGTCGCCTCGCGAGTGCAGACGATCGCCTCGGGCTTCGCGGCCCAGCCCGACCCCGCGGTCCTCGAGTGGCTCGTCGCCGTCTCGTTGCAGATGCCGTCGTGGGCCGCGGTGGCCTGCTACCGCTCGATGCTCGAGACCGACCTCATGGACGACCTGCTCCGCGTGGGTCAGCCGGTCCTCCAGGTGATCGGCTCCGCCGACCCCGTGCACTCGGCCAAGGGCGCCCGTTGGCTCAGTGAGCGGCTCGTCGACAGCACCCTCGTGGAGATCGAGGGCTGCGGGCACTACCCGATGCTGGAGGCGGCGGACGCCTTCGAGGCCGCGCTCGTGCCGTTCGCCAGGGGCGTCTGAGCGGAGGAGCGTCCTTCCAGCGCCTGGAGGCTCGCGAGCGCCATGGCCACGAGCAGCTCCTCGGGGTCCTTCGCGTGCCGTCCCGTCGAGGGTCGCAGCGACTCCGACATCAGCATGAGCTGGAGCCCGCGGGCCACGGTGGTGAGCTCGTCGGCGGTGTGGCCGGGGTAGCAGCGGTCGAGGCACGTGGACCAGCGCTCGCTCACGTGGCGCAGCCGGCGCTCGTGCCGCCGTCGGTCGTCGGCGGTGAGAGACCTCTGCTCCCGCACCCAGATGGCCGCGAGCGCCTCGCTCTCGACGGTGAGCTCCACGAAGGAGCGCACGATCCGCTCCAGCTCGCGGCGCGGGTCGTCGTCCACCTCGCCCATGCGCCGCAGCAGCGTGTCGAGGATCTTGTCGAACAGGCTGGAGAGGATCTCGGCCTTGCTGTCGAAGTAGCCGTAGATGGCGGACCCGCTGATCCCGGCGGCGCGTCCGATCTCGTCGACGCCCACGCCGTCGAAGCTGCGCTCGAAGAAGAGTGCCTCGGCGGCGGCCAGGATCTGCTCGTCCCGCGTCACGGCCGACTCACAGCCCCAGGTCCTGGGCGACGATGACCTTCATGATCTCGCTCGACCCGCCGTAGATGCGGCTCACCCGACCGTCGAGGTGGGCCTGCCCGACGCGTGACGAGGCCCGGTACGCCGAGGGCGGCGCCAGCTCGAGAAGGCGGGAGACCACCTCGCTCTGGAGCTCGGTGCAGTACAGCTTCACGAGCGCCGAGTGCGCGCCCGTGAGCTCGTCAGCCACGAGCCGTCCGAGCGCTTCGTCGACCAGCGCCTGCCCGGCAGCCACGCGGGTGGCGCACGCCGCGACCGCGAACTTGACCGACTGGCTCGGCCTCGTGCCGGCCAGGTCCTCGACCGTCCAGGCGAGCGCCGCCGCGGCGGCGGCCTGCGAGTTCACCGCGATGGAGAGGCGTTCCTGCGCGAGGTTGGACGTGAGGTAGGAGAAGCCCGAGCCCTCCTCGCCCACGAGGTTCTCGACCGGCACCCGCATGTCGGTGAACGCCAGCTCGGCGAGGTCCTGGGCCGCGAGCCCGAGCTTGTCGAGCTTGCGTCCGCGGGTGAAGCCGGGCGTGGTGGTGTCCACGAGCAGGAGGCTCAGGCCCTCGCGGCCCGCGTCGGGGTCGGTCTTGACGGCCAGGATCAGCAGGTCGGCCTCTGCGCCGTTGGAGATGAAGGTCTTGGCTCCGTTCACGACGTAGTGGTCGCCGTCGCGCACGGCGCGTGTCGACATGGACTTGATGTCGGAGCCGGCCCCGGGCTCCGACATGGCGAGGGCGGCCACGACCTCGCCGCGGGTCATGCGGGGGACCCACGCCTCGCGCTGCTCGGGCGACGCGTGGTGCAGCAGGTACGGCATGCAGATGTCGGTCTGCACGCGCAGGCCTCCCACCGCCAGCCCGAGTCGCTGGATCTCCTCGGTCACCACGACGCTGTCCCGGAAGTCCGAGCCCTCGCGGCCGCCGAGCTCCGCCGGGACGCCGACGCCCAGCATCCCGAGCTCGCCCGCCCTGACCCAGAACTCACGCGACGGACGGCCGGCCTCGCGCCAGTCGGGATAGGCCGGGACGACCTCCTCCTCGAGGAACGTGCGGACGCGGTGCCGCAGCTCGGCCTGGGCCTCGGTGAACACGGGGCGATCCGCCCGGGGGGCGGCAGTGGCGTGCTGGGCGCTCATGCGCTGGCTCCTTCACGGGCGATGATGTCGGCTCATGATAAACGATCGTTCACATCGCGCGAAAGGTCCTGACCAAGGAGTTCCAAACCTGGATCGGGGTGCCCCCGCACCGCAGGAGACGGTCGTCTCGCCTGCGAAGGGCGCTGTCCGAATCGTTCTGATGGCTGCGGTTGCAGCGGCGGGCTCGATCAGTGCGGCCAGGATGTTGACGTAGATCACACTCCTACCTAGTATTGAGACGCAGGACCTCATAAAAGGATGGTCACGACACCGTAACGAATCTGTCGTCTGGTTACAGAGCGATCGTTCGGATCTCTGTGGCCGTCCAGATGGAAGGGCGGACGATGTCGGTAACGGGTTTCACGGGGGAGCAGCGCGACTTCGCCGTCGCGGTTCGGGACTTCTCGCGCAAGGAGTGCGGGACCCGCGAGCAGCGTGACGCCCTGACCGACCACGGGACCGAGCAGCACCACGACGGGCTCTTCCAGAAGCTCGCCTCCTCGGGCTACCTCGGTGTCTCGATCCCCGAGGAGTACGGCGGGAGCGGCGGCGGACTGACCGAGCAGGTCATCCTGTTCGAGGAGCTCTGGCGCGGTCTCGTCCCGGTGCACGGAGCGGGCTCGAGCCACACCGTGGCCGGCATCTACAAGCGCTTCGCCACCGAGGACCAGAAGCGCTCGGCACTCGGAGCCATCTGCTCGGGGACCGTGATGTCCATCAGCATCTCCGAGCCCGGCGCCGGCTCCGACGCTGCGGCCATCTCCTGCCGGGCCGAGAAGGTCGAGGAAGGGTTCCGCCTCAACGGCCAGAAGACGTGGTGCTCCGACGCCCAGTTCGCGACGACGATCCTCGTCCTCGCCCGGACAGGTCGCGGCGACAAGCCGCACGCCGGACTCACGATGTTCGAGCTCCCGGCCGACGCGCCGGGCCTGGAGATCCGTCCCATCTCCACCCTCGGCGGGAGCGAGGTCAACGACCTCTTCCTCACCGACGTCCTCCTGCCGGAGTCCGCGATCGTGGGGGAGGAGGGTGCCGGCTGGAAGCAGGTCATGGCCGGCCTCAACGGCGAGCGTCTCGTGTGCGCCGCCCAGGGCCTCGGCATGGCGCAGCGGACCTTCGACGACCTCCTGGAGTACGTGACGCAGCGCGAGCAGTTCGGCTCGCCCATCGGCTCGTTCCAGGCCCTGCGCCACCGCATCGCCGACCTCGCGATCGAGATCGAGTCGGCGCGGGCCCTCACCTACGCGACCGTCCACATGGTCGAGCAGGAGCTGGGCAGCCCCGAGGAGCGCGTCCGCATGACCTCGATGGCGAAGGTCAAGGTCACCGAGACGGCCAAGAAGGTGGCGCTCGAGGGCGTCCAGATGATGGGCGGCTACGGCTACTCCACCGAGTTCGACATGGAGCGACACCTCCGGCTCAGCATCGCCCCGACCATCTATGCCGGCACCAACGAGATCCAGCGCGACATCATCTCCGGCACGTTCGGGCTGAGGCCCGTGCGCTGATCGCGTCGGTCACAAGTTTTTCTTGTGATCGGCGTCACCTGAAGCACTGTCCGTCGTTAATGAGATCGCAAGCCTTAAAAAGGGAGGGAACCCATGGCGCTCACTATGACGCCTGCGCTCAACCGCGTCGGGAGCTTCGTGTCGCTCGCCGGCGACTCGTTCCGCGCCATGTTCCGCCGTCCGTTCCCGCTGCAGGAGTACCTCGAGCAGACCGTCTTCATCGCGAGCGTCTCGATCCTCCCGGCGATCTTCGTGACCATCCCGTTCACGGTGGTCGTGCAGTTCTTCATCAACCAGCTCCTCCAGGAGATCGGCGCCACCGACCTCGCGGGCGCCGGTGCCGGGTTCGCGGTGATCCAGGAGCTCGGCCCCTTCTGCAGCGTGCTGGTGGTGGCCGGCGCCGGTGCCACGGCCGTGTGCGCCGACCTCGGCTCGCGCAAGATCCGCGAGGAGCTCGACGCCATGGAGACGCTGGGGCTGGACCTCATGCACCGCCTCGTGGCTCCGCGCATCCTGGCCTTCACCACCGTGGCCCTCGGCCTCTACGGCGTCGTCTCCGTGGTGGGCCTGGTGGGCACCTACCTGTTCTCGGTGGTCATCGGAGGCGCGAGCCCGGGCCTCTTCGTGGCCAACCTGACCCTCGTCACGGGCGCGCCCGAGTTCATCACCTCGCTCATCAAGACCCTCACCTTCGGCGTCGCCGCCGCGCTGGTGGCCTGCTACCTGGGCATCAACGCGAAGGGCGGACCCAAGGGCGTGGGGGAGGCGGTCAACCAGACCGTCGTCTTCACGCTCATGATCCTGCTCGTCATCAACTCGGCGATCACCACCATCTACCTTCAGCTCGGAGGCTGAGCGATGACGACCCTCCAGGAGTCACGCCGCGAGATCGCGGCCGAGGCGCGGGCGCGGCAGATCGCGGCGATCAAGTCGATCCCCCGCGTCCCCGGCCGGTTCACGTTCGCCGTGGGCGAGCAGATGGCCTTCTACGTCCAGGCCTTCGCCGGCATCCCGACGGCCATCACCCGGTACAAGCGGGAGGTGATCCGGCTCATCGCCGCGGTCGGCTTCGGCACCGGCGCGCTGGCCGTCATCGGCGGCACCGTCATGGTGGTGGCCTTCCTCACCGGCTTCGCCGGCATCGAGCTCGGCCTCCAGGGCTACTCCCAGCTGGGCAACATCGGCGTCGAGGCCCTCACCGGCTTCATCTCCGCCTACATCAACACCCGTCTGGCGGCCCCGGCCATCGCGGGCATCGCGCTCACCGCCACCGTCGGGGCGGGCTTCACGGCCCAGCTCGGCGCGATGCGCGTGAGCGAGGAGATCGACGCCCTCGAGGTCATGTCGATCCGCACGGTTCCCTACCTCGTGAGCACGCGCATCATCGCCGGCTTCGTGGCCATCATCCCGCTGTACTCGGTGGCCCTCCTGGCGTCGTACGCCACGACGCGAGCGATCGTGACGCTCGGCTTCGGCCAGTCGCCCGGCGCATACGGCCACTACTTCGACACCTTCCTCATCCCGTCGGACATCATCATCTCCTTCATCAAGGTGCTGTTCATGTCCGTCGTGATCATGTCGATCTCCTGCTACTACGGCTTCAACGCCAAGGGCGGCCCCGCCGGGGTGGGCCGCGCCGTGGGCAGCGCCGTCCGGCTCTCGCTCGTGACGGTCCTGTTCACCGACATGCTGTTGAGCTTCGCGCTCTACGGCTCCACCGACACCCTCAACATCTCGGGATGAGTGGCATGGAAGAGAAGACATCGCGCCTGGGCACCCAGGTCAAGGGAGTCGCCGGCCTGCTCGTGATCGCGCTCATCGTGGCGCTCCTCATCGGCATGTACCAGAAGGCCTTCGTCTCGGTCACCCACGTCACCGTGGTCTCGGACCGGGCCGGGCTCCAGCTCGACAAGGGCTCGTCCGTCCGCGCGTTCGGCGTGCCGGTGGGCGAGGTCCGCGGCGTGGAGGTCCAGAGCGACGGAGTGGCCATCGACGTCGCCATCGACAAGGACAAGGTCGGCAGCATCCCTGCCGGCGTCAAGGCGACCATCCGCGCCACCACCGTCTTCGGTGCCAAGTTCGTGCAGCTGGACGTGCCCCGCGGCAAGGTCACCGACGTCATCCAGGCCGGCGCGATCGTGCGCTCCACCGACACGACGATCGAGGCCAACGACGTCTTCGAGCACGCCATGACGATCCTCGACGCGCTGCACCCGGAGAAGCTCAACACGACGCTCACCGCCATGGCCACGGCGCTCGACGGCAACGGCGAGAAGCTCGGCTCCCTCGTCACCGACACCGACAACTACCTCGAGGCGCTCAACCCCCACCTCGACCAGCTCGGCGACGACCTCCAGCTCACCGAGGACGTGGGACGCAACGTCAACGACGTCCTGCCGCAGGCCATCGACACCGTAGACCAGCTCAACACCACGACGGACCTCGTGACCGACACCCAGAAGGACTTCGACGACCTGCTCAAGGACATCGTCCCGGCGGCCGACAGCGTCGGCGGCCTGATCGAGTCGTTCGACCAACCCCTCGACGCGACCGTCCAGAACCTGCTGCGACCCTCGCGGCTCCTGAAGGAGTACTCGCCGGCGCTGCCGTGCACGCTCGACGGACTCATCGACCACGTCAACATCCTGGGCGAGGCGCTGGGTCGCAAGCGTCCGGCGGCCGACGCGGACGCCGGCTTCCTGCCGGGCATGAAGCCGTACAACCAGTCCAACCTGCCCAAGCTCGTGACGGGCGTCGGCCCCAAGTGCTACCAGCAGGCCACGCGGACGTTCATCCACCCGCCGCACATCCAGTTCGACGACGGGACCAAGGACGTCTACACCGACTCCACCGACCCGGTGGGCATCAGCAAGGACCCGATCACGCTCTACCAGGACACGGTCCGCTCGTTCCTCGGGAACTCCGGTCTCAACGAGCTGCTGAACTTCTTCGCCAACGAAGAGGTCGACTCGAGCGAGGGGACGAGCTGATGCGTTTCAAGACCTCCACCTTGAGCCTCGTCGTGATCTTCGTGGTCGTGACCGGCACCCTCGTGGCCCTCGTCGGGATCACGTTCTCCCAGATCCGGATCGAGAGCAGCAAGACCTACAAGGCCGTCCTGAGCGACGCCTCGGGGCTCAAGAACAACGTCGACGTCCGCGGCTCCGGCGTGGCCATCGGCTCCGTGAAGTCGATCGACCTCCGCCCGCAGGGCGGTGTGCTGGTCACGTTCACGGTGCCGAAGGACCTCGCCGTCACCCAGTCGACGCAGGCCCGGGTCAGGTACGCCAACCTCACCGGCGACCGCTACCTCGACCTCACCCCCGGCAAGGAGCCCGGCGCGCCGGCGCTCCCGGTGAACGCGACGATCCCCGAGGACCGCACCCAGCCGGCCCTCGAGCTCGACGACCTGTTCGCCGGGTTCGACCCGCTCATGCAGGCGCTCGACCCGGAGGAGGTCAACGAGCTGACCTCCAACATCATCGGCCTGACGGAGGGGCAGTCCGGTGCCTACGAGTCGATGCTCGCCAACGTCGCCTCCTTCACGACGCACCTCTCCGAGCGCGACGAGCTGATCGGCAGCGTCATCAAGGAGCTGTCCACGACGCTCGAGACGCTGGGCGAGCGACGCGGCCAGGTGGACCGGCTGGTCGTCGACCTCGACAACCTGGTCGACAAGCTCGACAAGAACCGCACCCAGCTCGTGGGAGGTCTCGCCTCCCTCAGCTCGCTGGGCACGCAGGTGGCCGAGTTCCTCGAGGCGGTGCGGCCAGGGCTCAAGACCAACGTCGACAACCTCGGCGTCGTGGCCGCCAACCTCAACTCCGTGGAGCCCTACATCCGCGAGACGTTGAGCCACGTCAAGGTCGGCCTCCAGCGTGCGGGCCGGCTCTCCTCCAACGCCTCGATGTTCAACTTCTTCCTCTGCGGCGTCCGCGTGAAGATCGACGTCCCCGGCACCGGGGAGACGAGCGAGAGTCCCACCTCGATCATCTCGCCGACGCTCTACGCCAAGAACGACCGATGCAAGGAAGGGGCCAACTGACATGGCCGGCAAGAGTCTCCGCGAGCGGAACCAGGCCATCATCGGTCTCATCGGCATCGTGATCGCGGTCGCGATCGTGGCTGCGTCCCTCAACATCAACCGGATCCGGTCGGTGCTGGGCGAGACCACCTACTCCGCCGACTTCAGCGACGCCGGCGGCGCGCGCTCCGGCGACGACGTCCGGATCGACGGCGTCACGGTGGGCAGCGTCAAGGGCGTCGAGCTCGAGGGCAAGCACGTCGAGATCACCTTCCGCGTGGGCGGCGTGAAGCTCGGCAACAAGACGAAGGTCGCGGTCAGGAGCGAGAACGCCCTGGGCAGCAAGTACCTCGCCGTGGAGCCCGGGGGTGAGGGCGACGAGTCGACCATCCCGGTCCAGCGCACGAGCCCCGGCTACGCGGTGAGCGAGGTCCTCGGACGTCTGACGGCCAACAACAGCGAGATCGACGTGGACCAGGTGACCACCTCGTTCACGTCGCTCACCAAGGTGCTCGAGGCCACGCCCGAGGAGTTCGGCGACGCGCTCGACGGCGTCTCCCGGCTCTCGCGCACGATCAGCAAGCGCGACGCCGAGCTGGACGCGCTCCTCAAGCAGGCGAGCGTCGTGTCCTCGGTGCTGGCCGACCGCAGCAAGCAGGTGACCGACCTCTTCGCCGCCGGCAGCCGGGTGTTCGCCGAGATCAGCTCCCAGCGCGAACGCCTCGAGGTCCTCTTCGACCAGGTGGGCAAGGCGGCCGACCAGATCACGCTCCTGGTGGCCGAGAACCGCAAGACGATCGGCGCCGACCTCACGGAGATCAAGCACATCTCCAAGGTCCTGAACGACTACCGCGACGACCTGGGCTTCGTGCTGCAGACGCTGCCCAAGTACGCGCGGTCGCTCGGCGAGGCGGTGGGCTCGGGTCCGTTCTTCCAGGCCTACATCCCCAACCTGATCGCCCCGGAGTCGCTGGCCAACGTCGACTCGATCCTGAAGAGCCTGATCAACTCCGACACCACGGGCTACATCAAGAAGGGCGACCAGTGATGGACAACATCCTCGGCTCCCGCACGCGGAACATCGTCATCGCGGTCATCGTGCTGGTCCTCGTGACCGCCATGGTCCTCTTCCTGCGCTCGACGCAGAAGGAGGAGCTGAAGGCCGAGTTCACCGCGGCCAAGGGCATCTACGTGGGCGACGACGTGACGGTGCTCGGCGTCCCGGTCGGCAAGATCACCGAGATCAAGCCCCACCGCGCCGGCGTGACCGTGACCATGGAGCTCGACGACGACCGGCGGCTGCCGGCCGACGCCAAGGCCGCCATCGTCTCCAAGTCGCTGGTCTCGGTCCGCTCCATCGTGATCGGGCCGGTCTACGACAGCGGCCCGGAGCTGAAGGACGGCGACACGATCCCCGTCTCCCGCACGACCGTGCCGGTCGAGTGGGACGAGGTCAAGGACCAGCTCGTGCGTCTCACCGACGCCCTCGGCCCGCAGGGTGCCAACAAGAACGGAGCGGCCACCGACCTCGTGAAGGCCTCGGCCGGCTTCCTCGACGGCAAGGGCGCCGACATCAAGCAGACCATCACCGACCTGTCCAAGGCGGCGGAGACGCTGTCGGACAACAAGGGCGACACCTTCGCCACCGTCCGCAACCTCCAGGTCTTCGTGAGCGCGCTGCGGAGCAGCGACGCCCAGATCCGCCAGTTCGAGAGCAACCTCGCCACGGCCTCCAAGGTGCTCGACCGCAACTCCGACGACATCACGTCGGGCATCGAGAGCTTCAAGAAGCTCACGACCGGCACCAAGGGATTCTTCGGCAAGCAGGGCGTCCAGCTCGCCGACACCCTGGAGTCGCTCCAGAAGGTCACCGACCTGGTGGCGGACAACCGCCAGTCGGTGGGCGACACGCTTCAGCTCGCCCCGACGGCCCTCTCGAACTTCTACAACATCCTCGACCCGCGCATCACCGGCGCGGCCGGCGAGCTGGCCCTTGCCAACCTGGGCGACCCGGCCTACCTCGTGTGCGGTGCGCTGTTCTCCCTCGGCGGCTCCACGACCGACTGCCGCAACGCGCTCGGTCCGCTCGTCCAGCTCCTCAAGATCTCGGCACCGCCGGTGGGCATCAACCCCACCGACAAGACCGGGGTCGGGCCGGACCTGGTGAAGACGCCGGACGAGGCCAACATCCTCGGCCGCAAGGGAACGTCCGCCTCGGGTGCGACCAGCAAGAAGTCCAGCAGCGCCACCGACCTCCTCGGACAGCTCGGAGCATCGCGATGAACAGACGACTGATGACGACCCTGGGAGCCGTGGCCGCGGCGACGAGCCTGACCGGCTGCTCCTTCACCGGCCTCAACTCTTACTCCCTGCCGTTCAGCAAGGGCGGCAGCGGCGACGCGGTCCAGGCCACCGTGCTGCTGGAGAACGCCACCAACCTCGTGCCCAACTCCGAGGTGAAGTACGGGGAGGTCACCGTCGGCTCGGTGCGCAAGATCAAGCTCGACGGCTGGACGGCCCGGCTCACGATCGGTCTCGAGAAGGATGCCGACGTGCCGTCCGACGTGACGGCCAAGGTGGCGCAGAAGAGCCTCCTCGGCGCCGAGTACCTCGAGCTGACCTCGCCGTCCGACGGCGAGGGCGACGCGACGAAGCCCGGCTCGGTCCGCGCAGGACCGATGCGCGACGGCGCCACGATCGGGCTGGAGCGGACCGAGCGGTACCCCGAGACCGAGGAGGTCCTCACGGCCGCCTCGATGCTCTTCAACGGTGGTGGCCTGCCGCAGATCAAGGTCATCAGCCAGGAGGTCAACACGGCCTTCGGCGGGCGGACCGCCCAGACCCGCTCGCTCGTGCGCCGCATCGACGAGGCCGCACAGACCCTCGACGGGCAGCGCACCTCCATCTTCGGCGCCATGGAGCAGCTGCGCACCGCGGCCCGCACCCTCAACCGGGACAAGGCCACGATCACGCGGGCGCTCGACACGCTGCCGGAGGGGGTCGAGGCGCTCGACGAGGAGGTCCCGGCGCTCCGCCGGACGGTCGAGTCGTTCTCGCGCATCGAGAAGGTCTCCCGCACCACGCTCGTGGACAACAAGGACGGTCTCGCGGAGATCCTCGACAACCTCAAGCCCGTGACCCAGTCGTTGGCCGGCGCCGGGTCCGACCTGCCGAAGGTCGTGGAGCTCCTCACCTACCCGTTCCCCACGGGCGACCTCTACAAGTACACCCGGAGCGACTACCTCAACCTGTTCGCGACCTTCCGCGTCAACGCGGAGACCATCGCCGACACGTTCATCGGACTCACGCCGCTGGACGGCGTGCTCTCCAACATCATGGGTCTGCCCACCGGGGCGGCCGCGCAGTCCGAGGACCCGCTCACGGGTCCCGTCGAGGGACTCACCGCGGAGCCCGGCGCGAACGGTGGGGACCTGCCTGGCCTGGTCGACGGTCTCGTCGACGGCCTCACCGGCAAGAAGGCCGCTGAGCAGCCCAAGGCCGGCTCGAAGCCCGGGCCGAGCGCCACGCCCACACCCGCCCGCGAGCCCAACCTGCTCGAGCGACTCCTCGGAGGCCAGTGATGCTCAGCCGTCTCGTCAGGATCCAGCTCACGTTGTTCGGCGTGATCACGATCGCTGCGCTGCTCGTCATGGCGCTCTTCTACGTGCGCATCCCGGCCCAGCTGGGCGTGGGCCGCTACGAGGTCGTCATGAACCTCGAGGACGCCGGTGGTCTCTACCCCAAGGCCCACGTCACGTACCGCGGGACGGAGGTCGGGCAGGTCAAGAAGCTCGACGTCGGACCCGAGGGCGGCGTGCTCGTCACGATGCAGATCGACGACGGGTCCGAGATCCCCGCGGACTCGATGGCCCAGGTGCGGAGCGCCTCGGTGATCGGTGAGCAGTACGTGGACTTCGTCCCGCCGGAGAACTCCTCGGTGACCCAGGTCCTGGGCGGGGGCGACACCATCTCGGTGGACCGCACCGACCTGCCCACCACGACCGACACCGTCCTCACCTCGGCCGACGACCTCCTGCGCTCCATCCCAGAGAAGGACCTGGAGACGACGCTCGACGAGCTCGACACTGCGTTCAACGGGACCGGCGACGAGCTCGGGTCCCTCATCCGCTCGTCCTCGGACCTCGTGGCGGAGGCCAACGAGAACGTGGGCCCCACCATCGGGCTCATCGAGGACCTCGGTCCGGTGCTCCAGACGCAGAAGGACATGGACGGGAACGTCCGGTCGTTCGTGAACAGCCTCGACTCGGTGACCTCCGAGCTCGAGAAGAACGACAAGGGCCTGCGCTCGATCTTCACCGGCTCGGACGCCTTCCTCACCGAGATCGGCGACTTCGCCGAGGCGATGGACCCGATCTTCGCGCAGACCCTGGCCGACGTGGCCTCGATCGGCAAGGTGCTCGACGTCTACAACCCCGCGGTCGAGCACGCCCTGGCCGTGATCCCGGCTCTGCAGACCATGTTCGTGGGTGCCCTCCCGGTCTCGCGTCGTGACAACCCGCTGCCGTCGATCAACCTGTCGCTGCGCGCCGGGTTCGACCCGCCGGTGTGCACCACCGGCTTCGCGAGCGCCAACAAGTTCCGCGACCCGGACGACAAGACGCTGCTGGCGCCGCCCAGTGACTCCTACTGCAAGGTGGCCAAGGACTCGCCGCTCGTGGTCCGCGGCGCGCGCAACGCGCCCTGCCCCACCAACGACCGTCGCGGGCCGTACGCCTTCAGCTGTGGCTACGTGTTCAACCGGGTCGAGGTCGACCGCCAGAAGGCGCAGATCCGCGTCGGCGACACGCCCAACGACCCCGACGGGGCCGAGGGCGACGGCGCTCCGGGAACGTTCTTCCTCGACGCCCTCTCGGGCGCCGTGGGCGGCGGGCAGGACACGCTCGAGGACCTCCTGAGCGTGGGCCGATGATGGGCCTGCTCGACCGCGTCTCACGGACGGCGTGGCTGGTCCTGATCGCCGCGCTCGTGGGCCTGCTCGTCTGGCAGGGCCTGGTCTGGCGCGCGGATGCGCAGGCGGAGGACCGCCGGACCGAGGCCGTGGAGGTGGCGAAGCAGCAGGTCCTCGACCTCACGACCCTCGACTCCGACGACGTCGGGCCCAAGCTCAAAGCCATGGCCGGGCGCACCACCGGGCAGTTCAAGAACCAGGTGAACGACATCGCGGCGCAGTTCGTCCAGATCGTCCAGGAGAAGAAGGTCGACGCGACCGGCACGGTCGACGCGGCCGCCGTCACCTCGGCCTCCGACCGTGACGCGACCGTGCTGGTCGCGTCTACGGCCGTGATCCGGGAGAAGGCGGGCAAGCCCACCACCCGGACCTACCGCATCCGCGTGAAGCTCACGCGGAACGACGCCGACTGGAAGATCAACGGGATGGAGTTCGTCCAGTGAGCACGAAGGAGAAGGACGCGACCACCGACGTCACCGACGCTGCGGACCCCGCAGGCGGAGGGGACGGGCCCGCGGTCCAGCGCGTCGTCGGCCGCCAGGGCCGAGGGCCGTTGCTGCCCGTCGTCACGCTGGTGCTCGCCGTGGCGCTGGTGGTCCTCGTCGTCGTGAACGTCCTGCACGTCCGCGGGGAGTCGCCGCGCGACGAGGCCCCGAAGGAGGTGGCCGCCCACGTCGTGAAGCTGCTCTCCTACACGCCGACCACCGTCTCCTCCGACCTGGCGAGCGAGCAGAAGTGGCTCACGGGCGACTTCCGCGAGGAGTACTCGAAGCTCGTGACGGGGACGGTGGCGCCGGCAGCGACCAAGGGCGGGGTGACGGCCGAGGCCGAGGTCACCGCACGTGGCGTCGAGTCGTCCACGCGCGACCGTGTGGTCCTGCTGCTGTTCGTCAACATCACGTCCACCCGCGCCTCGGCCAAGGAGGCCGAGGTCCAGGGCAGCCGCGTCCGGGTGGTCGCCCAGCGCGTGGACGGGACCTGGAAGATCAGCGACCTCTCGCCCGCCTGAACCAACCTCACCCGCCTCACGCCGACATCCGTCGACGACGACCCGAAAGGAAGCCCATGAGCACCTTCTCCTCGACCGACGAGATCTACGAGGTCCTGACCCCGTTCTACGAGTCGCTCACGACGGACCCCGAGATCGGCCCCAAGTTCGTGAAGGCCGACACGTCCTTCCGGATCAACGTGACCGGTCCCGACGCCACCTTCCTGCTCGACGCCACCCAGGACCCCGCCGTCCTGACCACGGGCGACGAGGCGCTGGCCGGGGACCCGGCCGTCGACCTGACCATGTCGGGCGACGACAACCACCGATTCTGGCTCGGGAAGATCAACCTCCCCGTCGCCCTGGCCACCCGCAAGATCAAGGTCGCCGGGGGAGTGACAGGTCTGCTCGGCCTGGTTCCGGCGCTCGCGCCTGCGTACGAGAAGTACCGCACACATCTCGAGGAGATCGGCCGTCCGGTCGACGCCTGATCCTCAGCAGCTGACCCAGCCCCGCCCGGCGTCCCTGCCGGGTGGGGCTGTGTCGTCCCTCGGGGCGGAGCTCGCCGCTCAGTAGATGCTGTCAGTGACTCATGACGACATTTGTGCCAATATGTCGTTGACAGGGCGTGACCCGCGTCATACAGTCGTCTTTATGAGATGCGAAGGCTAAAAACTAACACGGTCGTCCTGCCGCACTCCGGACCAGCCCGCCGCACCTCGCACCGACCCGTCGAAGGAGACGAGAACCCCCATGACCCTCACAGCCTCTGAGCTCGGAGTCCTGAGCACCGACACGTACGCCCAGGGGGACCCGACCACGTTCGGTCTTCCGCTCGACCACTTCGACTACATCCGCGACAACGAGCCCTGCTTCATGCAGGAGTTCAACGACCCGATGCTCATCGAGAAGGCGTGGGTCGTCAGCCGCAACGAGGACATCTGGGAGGTCGACCGCAACCAGCAGCGCTACGCGGCCGACCGCGGCTACGTGAACATGTGGAAGGTCACCCCCATCGACCCGACCATGGGTGGCCAGCCGGCCATGCTGACGTCGGACGGGGAGCGTCACCGCGCTCAGCGCCAGGTCATGAGCAAGGGCTTCACGCCCAAGGTGGTGGCCAAGCTCGAGGAGAAGTTCCGCGAGTACGCCGTCACGATCATCGACGAGGCGCTCGACAAGCGGGAGTTCAACTTCGTCCAGGACATCGGCCACGCCATGCCCATGGAGGCGCTCGGTGACGTGCTCGGCGTCCCGCCGGGCGACCGCGCCAAGTTCTTCTCGTGGGTCGACACCTTCGCCGCACCGTTCGACACCCGCATCACGCCGTCGTTCGACTACGTCATGGAGGCCATCGGCAACCTCATGGTCTACTCCACGGAGCTGGCCGAGGCCAAGCGCCAGAACCCGGGCGACGACGTCATGTCGCGCATCGTGGCGGCAGGCGCCGACGCGATGTCCGAGGACGAGATCATGGGCAACGTCGCCCTCCTGGCCAGCGGCGCCGCCGAGAGCACGCGCACCGCGATGTCCCACGGCATGCACGAGATGATGCGCAACCCCACGCAGATGAAGTGGCTGCGCGAGCGTCAGTCCGACATCCCGTCGTCGGCCATCCAGGAGATCGTGCGCATCGCCTCGCCGTTCACCCACCTCGTGCGCACCGCTACGGAGGACCACGTCCTGCAGGGCCAGGAGATCAGCGAGGGCGACATCGTCCTCATGCTCTTCGTGGCCGGCAACTTCGACCCCCGTGCCTTCGACAACCCGCGCGAGTTCGACCTCTCCCGCGAGAAGAACCCGCACGTGTCGTTCGGTCGCGGCCCGCACCAGTGCCTCGGCAAGCACGTCGCCTCCCTGGAGATGAAGGTCCTCTTCGAGGAGCTGCTCCAGCGCACCAAGGACATCCAGCCCAACGGCGACATCGAGTACGTGCGCGACGCGTACTCGCGCGGCGTCTACAACCTCCCCGTCACCCTCACCCCGGCGTGACCGGGGTCCCGTCCCAGAGGAACCAGACATGAAGATCACGGTCGACTTCGATCACTGCGAGGTCCACGGCGACTGCGTCGTGGCTGCTCCCGAGGTCTTCGACATCGGCGACGACGACGACGTCGTCCAGGTGCTCGACGACAACCCCGGCGAGGAGCTGCGCACCAAGGTGGAGACGGCGGCCAAGATGTGTCCCGTCGCCGCCATCAAGCTGGGCGCCTGACATGTCGGAGGACGTCGGACGGGTCGTCATCGTCGGGGCCGGCCTGGCCGGCTGGCGGGCCGCGCAGGCCCTGCACGGCGCGGACTTCACCGGCGAGGTCGTGGTCGTCGGCGACGAGACCCACCGCCCCTACGACCGGCCGCCCCTGTCCAAGCAGCTCCTGGCCGGCACCTTCTCGACCGACGACTGCATGCTGGCCGGCGAGGCGCCCGACGCCACGTGGCGCCTCGGGGTCGCTGCGGCCGGTCTGGACCGCGACGCCTCCGAGCTCGTCCTCGCCGACGGCGAGCGGCTCCCGTACGACCGACTCGTGGTCGCCACGGGTCGGCGGGCTCGGGACTGGCCGGGCGAGGTGCCGGCCTCCGGGGTCCACACGCTGCGCTCCTTCGAGGACGTCGTGCAGCTCGAGGCCTCGCTGTCACCGGACTCCCGGGTCGTCATCATCGGCGCCGGCTTCATCGGGTGCGAGGTCGCGGCCACGCTCCGCGCCCGGGACCTCTCGGTCACGATCGTCGACGTCGCCGACCAGCCCATGCCCGTGCTCGGGGCCGAGGCGGGGGAGCGTGCGGTGCGGCTCCACGAGTCGCACGGCGTGCAGTTCCGGCTGGGGAGCGGCGTGAAGGTCATCGAGGGTGCGGAGCGTCCCAGCGCCGTCGTGCTCGAGGACGGCGAGTCCCTGCCGGCCGACGTCGTGCTGGTGGCCATCGGGTCCGTCCCCAACACGGAGTGGCTCGACGGCTCGGGACTCAGGCTCGACCGCGGCGTCCTCGTGTGCGACGAGACAGGGACGGTTCTCGACGAGTCCGGCCGACCCGTGCGCGACGTGCTGGCCGCCGGTGACGTGGCAGCCTGGCCGCACCCCCACGCGAGTGGCGCGGTCTGCATCGAGCACTGGTCCAACGCCCGCGACATGGGGGACCGTGTGGCCACCAACGCGCTGCTGGACCACGAGGAGCGCGAGGCCATCGTCTCGATCCCGGCGTTCTGGTCCGACCAGTACGACGTCAAGATCAAGTCCGCCGGCTACCTGCGGGGAGCCGACGCCCTGAAGCTGGTCTCGGAGGATCCCGAGAAGCCCGCGCTCCTGGTGGAGGCCCTGCGGGACGGCGAGGTCATCGGCGCGATCGGGTTCAACATGAACCGCGCGATGATCACCTACCAGCGCAACCTGCGTCCGGTGGGCTGACCGATGACGTCAGAGCGAGCCGGGCTCACCGACCGGGAGGCCGCGGCGCAGCAGCGAGACGGCCGTCTCCGTGATGGCCTCCTCGTCGAAGGGGCCCTCGGGCCGGTACCAGCGCGACACCCAGATGCACGAGCCGAGCATGAGGCGGGTCGCGATCTTGGCGTCCTTCGCCTCGATGTCACCGGCCTCCATGTTGGCGGCGACGACCTTCACCCAGACGTCCTCGAAGTCGCGGGTGAACTGGCGCCAGCGCTCGTAGGCCTCCTCGGAGAGCCCGCCTCCGCCGAAGAAGACCGGCATGTAGCCCCGCATGCGGATGGCAGCACCGATCTGCAGCCGGATGAGGGCGTCGAGCTGCTCGCGCGGCTCGTCCAGCTCGGCCGTCACGGCGATGGCCGACTCGAGCAGCTCCTTGGTGCTCCGGTCGAAGAGCACGCTCAGCAGGTCCTCCTTCGTGGGGACCGTGCGGTACAGCGTGGCTCTCGAGACCGACAGCTTCTCGGCCACCTCGTGGATGGACACGTTGTCCATCCCGCCCTCCGCGAAGAGCTGCGCCACGGCGTCGGCCACGGCGCCGAGGTCGATGTCGAGGCGCGGACGACCGCGCGGACGGCTGGCCTTGGACGAAGCGTCCGCCTGCGAGGGGCTCATCGAGAGACCTTTCATGAAACCGGTTGTCTCTTTAAGTCTATTCCACTCCGGACGATCTGCCCCGCACCCTCGCCATCGAATGCGTCGTCCCGACGCGCCCACCAGGAGAAGTCATGACCCAGGAGCTCACCCCCGACGCGGTCAAGCGTGCGCCGCGGAGGAAGAAGCCCAGCACGAGCGTCTTCGACGTCGTGAACCCGGCCACCGGCGAGCAGGTGGCGTCGGTCCCTGACATGAGTGCCGCCGACGTCGACGCCTTGGCGGCCCGTCTGCGCGAGGCGCAGCCCGCGTGGGAGGCCCTCGGTCCGGCGGAGCGGGCGAAGTACCTGCTCCGCTGGCTCGACTGGATCGTCGACCACAAGGACCACCTGCTCGGGCTGGTCCACCGAGAGGCCGGCAAGTCGTGGGGCGATGCCTCCATCGAGCTCATGGTGTGCGTCGAGGTCATCAACTACTACGCCAAGCACGGTGAGGAGTTCCTCGCCGAGGAGACCCGTCGTCCCCATGGCCCGGCCTCCCTCACCAAGAAGCTGCGGATCCTGCGTCGGCCCTACCCGCTGGTCGGCGTCATCACGCCCTGGAACTACCCGTTGGCCATGCCCATGATGGACGTGCCCGGCGCGCTCATGGCCGGCGCCGCCGTCCTCACCAAGCCGTCCGAGGTCACTCCGGTGGCCTGGGCCGAGGCCGTCCGTGCGTGGAACGAGGAGATCGGTGCCCCGCCGGTGCTCGGCTGCGCCACCGGCCAGGGCGAGACCGGCCGAGCCGTCGTCGACGCGGTCGACATGGTGCAGTTCACCGGCTCCACCGCCACCGGCCGTCGTATCGGCATCCGCGCCGCTGAGCGCCTCATCCCGGCCAGCCTCGAGCTGGGCGGCAAGGACGCCATGATCGTCCTCGACGACGCGGAGCTCACGCGCACCGTCCGTGGCGCCATCTGGGGCGGCCTCTTCAACGCCGGCCAGTCCTGCGTCGCCGTCGAGCGCGTCTACGTCGAGGACCGCATCTACGACGACTTCCTCGCCCGCCTGACGGCGGAGGTGAGCTCTCTGCGCGTCGGTCACGACGGCCAGGGCGACTTCACGGCCGAGTACGGCGCGATGGCCACCGAGACACAGATCGAGATCGTCGAGGCCCAGGTCGCCGACGCCGTGGCCAAGGGTGCGCGCGTGGTCACCGGAGGCCGGCGTACCGGTGAGGGCCTCTTCTACCTGCCCACCGTGCTCGTCGACGTCGACCACACCATGTCGTGCATGACGGAGGAGACCTTCGGGCCGCTCCTGCCCGTCATGCGCGTGGCCGACGAGGCCGAGGCCGTGCGGCTCGCCAACGACTCGCCGTACGGACTGGCCGGCAGCGTCTGGACCTCCTCCGACGAGCGGGCCCGTCGCGTGGGCGCCGCGCTCGAGACCGGCGGCGTCAACATCAACAACGCCATGACCAACGTCTTCCAGTTCCCGCTCCCCATGGGTGGCTGGAAGCACTCCGGCCTGGGCCACCGCTTCGGCGGCGCCAACGGCGTGCGCAAGTACTGCCGCCAGCAGGCGTTCGTGACCGAGCGGGTCGACCTCAAGAACGAGATCCACTGGTACCCCTACACGCCCCGGAAGGGCGCCGTCACCGAGATGGCGCTCCGTCTGACCGGCATGCACGACTGGCGTCGGCGGCTCGGCCGCCGCGCCCGGTAGCAAGCACTCCCACCCCGCCCCCCACCAGAGAAGAGCAGCCCGATGACAGAGACCACCACGGCCCGCGTCGACACCGATGGCGCGCCGCTCGAGGCCACGACGATCCCCGCCGCGTTCCAGCGCGTCGTCGCGACCTACCCCGACAAGACCGCCCTGCGCACGATCGACGGGTCGGTGGAGCTGACCTGGGCCGAGCTCGACGTCCGGGCCCGCAAGGTCGCCACCGGTCTGGCCGGGCTGGGTGTGCAGCACGCGGACTCCGTCGCGATCATCCTGCCCAACACGATCGAGTGCCACCTGGTGGACTTCGCCGCGAGCCACGTCGGCGCCGTGCCGTTCGCCGTCTTCAACAGCTCGCCCGCCGAGCAGATCGAGCACCAGCTCCGCAACGCCGACGCCCGCGTGGTCGTCACGCAGGTCGCGTTCCTGGAGAAGGTCCAGGCGGCCGTGGCCGCCCTTGGCGGGCAGGTCGAGCACGTGGTCCTGGTCGACGGCGACGGTTCCGAGGGTCTGATGACGCTCGCCCAGCTGGAGGAGTCCGGTGACCCCGCGCTCGACCTCGACGCCGTCTGGCAGGCCGTGACGCCCGACGACGTCGCGACGCTCATCTACACGTCGGGCACCACGGGTCCGCCCAAGGGTGCCCAGTGGTCCCACCGCACGGTCATGTCGGCGCAGCGTGCGATGGACGCCGGGCTGCCCGTGCCGACCGAGAACATCATCTCGTTCCTGCCCATGGCCCACGCCGGCGGACGCGTGACGGTGCAGTACATGGCTCTCGCCTACGGCGCCACCATCACGGTCTGCCCCGACATGACCCAGGTGCCCAAGGCCCTCGTCACGGTCCACCCCGATGCCTTCTTCTCGGTCCCGCGCCTGTGGGAGAAGCTGCAGGTCGCGATCGAGGGCATGGCGGCGGGCGAGCCCGACGAGGAGCGCCGTGCCGCGCTGCTCGCCGCGATCGAGGTCGGCGTCCGCGCCGTGCAGGCCGCGGAGTCCGGCTCCGGCGCCTCGGCCGAGGACCTCTCGGCCCTCGAGGCCCAGCACGCCGAGGGCATCGAGCTCCTCAAGCCGTTGCTCGCGCGCCTCGGCCTCGACCGGCTCAAGGCCGCGTTCGTCGGAGGTGCCCCGTCGGCGCCTGAGCTCTCCCAGTTCTTCCGCGCCGTGGGCGTCCCCATGCTCGAGGCCTACGGACTGACCGAGGGCTCGCTCAACGTCTTCAACCAGGTGGCCGACTTCAAGTCCGGCACGGCCGGTCGGCCGCTCCCGGGCGTCGAGCTCCGGCTCGCCGAGGACGGCGAGATCCTCGTGCGCTCGGACCTGAACTTCGTGGGCTACCGCAAGGAGCCCGAGGCGACGGCCGCAGCGCTCGACGCCGACGGCTGGCTGCACACCGGTGACATCGGAACGGTCGACGAGAACGGCTTCGTCTCCATCGTGGACCGCAAGAAGGAGATCATCATCAACGCGTCGGGCAAGAACATGTCGCCCGCGCAGATCGAGTCGGCCATCAAGGGCGAGAGCTCCCTCATCGGCCAGATCGTGGCCATCGGCGACCGCCGCAAGTACGTCACGGCGCTCATCACCCTCGACGCGGAGGCCCTGCCCACGTACGCCGCACGCCTCGGTCTGGAGGGGCGCTCGCTCGACGAGCTGGCCGCCTCCGAGGAGATCAACGCGGAGGTCGCCGCGGCCGTGGAGCGCGGCAACGAGCACCTGCACGGCAACGAAAAGGTCAAGAAGTTCCGGATCCTCTCCACCGCGTGGCTGCCCGACGGCGACGAGCTCACGCCCACCGCCAAGCTCAAGCGCCGCGTCATCCACGTCAAGTACGCCGACGACATCGAGGGCCTGTACGCCGACTGACGGCGCCCGGCCCACCTGCACCCCACCGCACGACGAGAGGAACACCCGTGCCCGAGTCCGTGGACGCCCTGCTGCCCGAGGCCGACTCGACCGGAGGCCCGCTGAGCGGGCTGAAGGTCGTGGAGCTCGCGGGCATCGGCCCCGGCCCCTACGCCGCCATGCTGCTCGCCGACATGGGAGCCGAGGTGGTGCGGGTGGAGCGTCCCGGCAAGGGTGCGAGCGGGGTTCCGCCGCTGCAGGACGTCACGCGGCGGAACCGGCGCTCGATCGTCGTGGACCTGCGCTCGCCCGAGGGCGTGGCCGCGGTCCTGTCGCTCGTGGAGCAGGCCGACGTCCTGATCGAGGGCTTCCGACCCGGCGTCACCGAGCGCATGGGTCTGGGTCCCGACGACTGCTGGGAGCGGAACGCCCGCCTGGTCTACGGCCGCATGACGGGCTGGGGCCAGGAGGGACCGCTGTCCAAGGCAGCGGGCCACGACATCGGGTACATCGCCATCACCGGAGCACTCGGTGCCATCGGGCGTCGTGGCGAGCGCCCGGTCCCGCCGCTCAACCTCGTGGGCGACTTCGGCGGCGGGTCCACCTTCCTCGTCATGGGCATCCTCGCCGCTCTCTGGGAGACCGAGCGCTCGGGCCGGGGTCAGGTGGTGGACGCCGCGATCGTCGACGGCGCGAGCTCGTTGACCGGGCTGCTGCACGGGATGATGTCGGCGGGGCTGTGGCGCGACAAGCGCGGCGCCAACATGCTCGACGGCGGCCAGCCCTGGTACGACACCTACGAGACCTCCGACGGCGAGCACATGGCCGTCGGAGCGCTCGAGCCCGCGTTCTACGAGCAGATGGTCACGCTGCTCGGCCTCCCCGCCGAGGTCGCGGACCGTAGCGACCCCAAGACCTGGCCCCGCCTGCGGGACGCCATGGCCGAGGCCTTCGCCTCACGCACCCGGGCGGAGTGGACCGAGGTGTTCGAGGGCACCGACGCCTGCGTCGCCCCGGTCCTCTCCTTCGGCGAGGCGGCCGAGCACCCGCACCTCGCGGCGCGAGAGGCCTTCGTAGAGGTCGGGGGAGTGACGCAGCCGGCCCCGGCACCTCGGTTCAGCCGCACCCACGCGGCGACCCCGGCCGCGCCCCCCGCGGTGGGTGCCGACACCCGCGCCGTCCTGGAGGAGTGGGGCGTCGCCGACGTCGGGTCGCTCCTGGAGGCCGGTGTGGTGGTCCAGGCCGACCCGTCCTGATCTTTTTGAGATAGTCTGTTGCATTTATACAGAACGATCGTTAACGTGATACCTGTCACGCGACACCGCCTCGTCCGAGGAGGTATCCACCCGAACCTGGAAGGACCCGCGCCATGGGCACCGAAGTCGTCGTCGAGGGTCTGACCAAGAAGTTCGGCAGCTCCCTCATCTGGAAGGACGTCTCCCTGACGATCCCCGCCGGTGAGATCTCCGTGATGCTCGGCCCGTCGGGCACCGGCAAGTCGGTCTTCCTCAAGACCTTGATCGGTCTGCTGAAGCCCAACGAGGGTCACATCTGGATCCAGGGCGTCGACATCGCGACGTGCAAGGAGAAGGACCTTTACGAGATCCGCAAGCTGTTCGGTGTGCTGTTCCAGGACGGCGCCATGTTCGGCTCCATGAACCTGTACGACAACGTCGCGTTCCCGCTGCGTGAGCACACCAAGAAGTCCGAGTCCGAGATCCGTCAGATCGTGATGGACAAGATGGAGCTCGTCGGCCTCTCGGGTGCCGAGATGAAGCTCCCCGGTGAGATCTCCGGCGGCATGCGCAAGCGCGCCGGCCTGGCCCGTGCCCTCGTCCTCGATCCCGAGATCCTGCTGATCGACGAGCCCGACTCCGGCCTGGACCCGGTCCGCACGTCGTACATCAACCAGCTCTTCATCGACCTGAACGCCCAGATCGATGCCACGTTCCTCATCGTCACCCACGACATCAACACGGCTCGCACGGTGCCCGACAACATCGGCCTGCTCTACCACAAGCACCTGGCCATGTTCGGGCCGCGC
>NZ_LMFJ01000001.1:167234-170949 GCF_001426755.1 Aeromicrobium sp. Root495
GGAGCAGGGCATCGAGATGCCGCCGCTGCCGCCCGTGCCCATGCAGCTGGAGACCACCGACGGCGTGCGCCGCAAGGCGCAGCGCGACCCGGGTGCCTGGTGCCGCGACAACGGTGTCACCCCGCCCGCCGGCTCCTTCGCCCTGGCCACCGCGGATCGCTGACATGGACACCGTCGTCCCGATGTGGTCCATCGTGCTGCCGGTCAAGCCGTTCGGCGTGGCCAAGTCGCGTCTCCAGTGCACCCCGGCCGCCCGGGCCGAGCTGGCCCGCGCCATGGCGCTCGACGTGCTCGACAGCATCCGGCTCGCCGAGAGCGTCCGCACCGTCGTCGTGGTGACCGTCGACGACGAGATGACGGCGCACGCCCGGTCGGCCGGCGCCACCGTGCTGCGTGACCGACCGTTCCTGTGGGCCGACCCGCTCAACCAGGGCGTCACCCAGGCCGCTCGCTGGCTCGGCACCCACCGCCGGGCCGATGGCGTGGCCGTGGTGCCGTCCGACCTCGCTGCGCTGCAGCCCGGTGACCTCGACGCGGTGCTGCGTGCCGCGGCCTCGCGGGAGAAGGGCTTCGTTCCCGACGCCGCAGGCACGGGCACCACGATCCTGACGGCCCTCCAGGGCTGCTCGCTCTCGGCCGCCTACGGCGAGGGCTCGGCCATGGCCCACAGCAAGCGGGGCCACCGCGGCCTCACCGAGGCGCCTTTGCGCTCGCGGATCGACGTGGACACCCTCGACGACCTCGGTGTGGTGCTGCCCGACCTGGGCCTGCGCACCAAGCAGGTCGCCCACGCCCTGCAGCGCTCGGGCTGGTTCCCCGGCGCCGTGCGCAGCGCATGACGGGACAGCTCGTGACTGATCTCCTCGCCCCCGGCTCCACCTTCGCCGAGCTCGTGGACCTCGAGCGCGTGGACACCAACGTCTTCCGCTCGACCTTCGAGTCGGCCGGCCTCAAGGCCCTCTACGGCGGGCAGGTCGCGGCCCAGGCCCTGGCCGCGGCCGGCAGCACCGTGGACGACGCTCGGCTGCCGCACTCGCTGCAGTGCCGCTACCTCCGTCCCGGCGACGAGACACGACCGGTGGTGTTCCGCGTGGACCGCGACCTCGACGGCCGACGGTTCTCGGCGCGCCGCGTCACCGCCTGGCAGGCCGGCAAGGCGATCCTGACCGCCTCCGCCTCGTTCCACGCCGCGTCGACGGTGACGTCGTCGGACCGGGACGACCTGCCCCGCCCCACCGACGGCGTCGAGCGGGCCAGCCGCTTCCCCGCCCTCGTCCACACGCAGGAGCCCGTGCCGACGGAACGCACCCCTCCGGGCCGGCTCTGGGTCGGCTTCCACGCCCCGGTGGCCCCCGACCCGTTGGCCCGGGCCTGTGCCCAGGCCTTCGTCTCCGACCTGACCACACCGGACTCGCCCGGCTGGGACGACCACGTGGAGCCCGGTCCGAGCCTGGACCACGTGATGTGGTTCCACGACCTGCAGTCGCCCCAGGACCGCTGGCTCGTGGAGACCGAGCTCGAGGCGGCGACGTCGGAGCGCTACACCTACCGCGGACGGATGTGGTCGGAGTCCGGCCGCCGCGTCGCGACCTTCGCCCAGGAGGCTCTGTATGTCGAGCACCAGCACCAGCACTAGCCCGCTCGCGGTGACGCTCGTGGACGGCGTCCTCGAGCTCCGCCTCGACCGGCCCGACGCGCTCAATGCGCTCGACCCCGGTCTCGGCCGGGCCCTTCGTGACGCCTTGGAGGCGGCGGCCGACGACCCCACCGTGCGGGTGGTGGTGGTCTCGGCCTCCGGACGCGCGTTCTGCTCGGGCTGGGACCTGCGCGCCCAGGGCGGCCTCGCCGAGGGCGAGAGCATCCTCGGCGACATCGTGAACCCGGCGGTCCTGGCCCTGCGGGAGATGCCGAAGCCTGTCGTGGCCCGCGTCCAGGGCGTGGCCGCCGGAGTCGGGGTCTCCCTGGCCGCGGCCTCGGACTTCGTCGTGGCGGGCGAGTCTGCCTCCTTCCTCCTGGCCTTCGCCCGCGTGGGCCTGTCGGGCGACGGCGGCATCACCGCGACCCTGCCGGCCCGGGTCGGCATCGGACGGGCCGCCCAGATGATGACGTTCGCCGAGAAGGTCCCCGCCTCCGACGCCGCGGAATGGGGCCTCGTGGACCGGGTCGTGCCCGACGCCGACCTCGACGCGACCACGACCGCCCTGGCCGAGCGGCTCGCAGGCGGCCCCACCCGGTCGTACGCCGCGACCAAGGCGTTGCTCAACGCCTCGGTGCTCCCGGCCCTGCGCGAGCAGCTGGCCCGGGAGGCCACGACCTGGGCAGAGCTCCGCGAGAGCGCCGACCACCGTGAGGGCAAGCTGGCGTTCGTGGAGAAGCGACGTCCGGTCTTCACCGGTTCCTGACGGGGTCCCGGTCATGCTCGGTGCCGCGAGTTCCGCTGCCACGCCGAGCTGCCCGGTGGTCTCCACTCGACGTGTCCGTCGGCGGCGATCCGGTGCTCCCAGTGGTGGTCGTGGACGTGGTGGTGGTGCCTCGTGCAGAGCAGGGTGCCGTCCTGCAGGTCTGTCTTTCCGCCGACGGAGTAGGGGGTGAGGTGGTGGGCCTCGGTCCATTCCGGTGGCCTGTCGCAGGTGGGGAAGGAGCACCCGCCGTCTCTGTTGGCCAGGGCGATCCGTTGATGCTTCGTGAAGTACCGCTTGGACTGTCCGTACTCGGTGGGCAGTGACGTCCCGTCGAGGACCATGGGGATGATCCCGACTCGGCAGGCGAGCTTCCTGGCCTGTGACGCGGAAAGTCTGGTGCCGTCACTCAAGGTCGCCGGCGCGATGCCGTCGATCAGGGTCTGGTGCTCGAGGGTGACGACGACCTGGGCTCCTACGCCTCCGTTGGACGGCAGCTCCTCGACCGGGAGGTGGGAGCAGAGGTCTGTGAACGCGCGGCCCATCCGGTGGGCCGGGTCGCCGACGTCCTCCGGGACCGGCCCCAACGTCGCATCAGGGTCGGTGAGGTGGGCGCGGGACGGCGCGGCCAGAGCCTCGAGGGCCGTGCGGAGCATGACGGCCTCGGCTTCCGGGACCTCGCCCCTGAACCCGTGCATGCCGTTCTTCTTGTCCCACATCACGAACGAAGCGTTCCGGCGCGCGGCCTGCTCCCGGTCGATCAGGAGGTTGTTCTCGTGGGCGTCGACGTCGGGCTTGGCCGCGTAGACGTCCATGAGGCGGTCGGTCCGCCGGCGCAGGTCCCGGATGGTCAGCCGTTCCGCATCCTTGAGCAACGTCCGCTCGGCGAGGTCGCGCTGGGTCTCGGTGACATCACCCGGGAGCTTGTCCAGACCGGTCGCGATGACCGAGGACTGCTCGAACGTCACCTCACCCCGCGCGAGGGCGTCCTGGGTGTGGGTGGTCTTGGCCAGCTTCGCGGCGGTCTTGACCAGCCGGTGCCCGGCAGCCTCGTCGCCTCCGAAGTCGCGCGCCAGCAGGTTGCCGGTGGACGTGGCGCCAGCCTTCCGGGCCGTGCCGGCGGACTCCAGCGCTCGTGCCGCCGCCATCTCCTGCGCCGAGATCCGCGCCTTCGCCCGGGCCAGCTCGGCCGACAACCGCCGCACCTCACTCGGCTCCAGACCCGACCACGCATCCAACGCCATCCGGTCCAGTCCCGCGTGCAGCACCGAGACACCAGCCACCAAGGGGTGGGAGTCGATCGGTTGAGCGGTCAT
>NZ_LMFJ01000001.1:170960-355513 GCF_001426755.1 Aeromicrobium sp. Root495
ATTCGAATAAGATTAAGAGGTTCTGCACAGAATGTGGAGCGGACTCTGTGGCCCAGCCCACGGTCCCGGCAGGTCCGTCGAGCCTAGGGTCGTCCCATGAGCGAGCCCGATCAGATCACCGTCAGGACGTCCCGGCTCACGTTCGGGGCCCTGGCCTGGGGCGACCCGGAGGCGCCGCTCGCCCTGCTCCTCCACGGCTATCCCGACACGGCCTGGACCTGGCGACACCTCGGTCCGTACCTCGCCGACCGCGGCTGGCGGGCCGTCGCCCCGTTCACGCGCGGCTACGGACCCACCGAGCTCGCCCCCGACGACGACTACTCCGCCCGGGCCCTCGCGGCCGACGCGGTCGCGATCGCCGACGCCCTGGGCGCTGGCGCCGACGCCGTGCTCATCGGCCACGACTGGGGCGCCGTCACCGTCTGGCGGGTCGCCGAGGTGGCACCCGACCGGTTCGCCCGGCTCGTCTCCCTGGCCGTCCCTCCGGCCGGCGCCGTGCTGCGTCCGTTCGGGCACTGGTCGCAGCGTCGGCTCGCCCTTCGCCAGGCCGGCCTCAGCTGGTACGCGCTGTTCAACACCCTCCCGGGTGCCGATCGGACCCTCGACCGCTTGGTCCCGCACCTGTGGCGCGAGTGGTCCCCCGGCTACGACGCCGCCGACGACCTCGCGCACCTCTGGGTCTCGCTCGACACCCGCGCCCGTCGGCAGGCCGCCCTGCTCTACTACCGCGCCAACTTCGTGAGGGGCGCCAAGGCGATGTTCCTCGGCAGGCCCGTGGCGCCGGTGCTCCACCTCCACGGCCGCCACGACGGCTGCGTGCAGGCCGAGCTCGTGGCGCACGCTCCCGACCTCTTCCCGGCCGGGAGCCGGACCGAGGTGCTCGAGGACTGCGGCCACTTCCTGCAGCTCGAGCGACCCGACGCCGTGAACGAGCGCATCGGCGCGTGGCTGGCGTCCTGAGGTCCTGACAGCACGAGGCCCGGGAACCGCCACGAGGGCGGCTCCCGGGCCTCGGTGCGTCAGGCGTTGCCGAGGATGAAGTCCGCCGCCCGCTCGCCGATCATGTAGCAGGGCGCGTTGGTGTTGCCGCCCGTGATGGTCGGCATGATCGAGGCGTCGACCACCCGCAGGCCGTCGATGCCGCGCACCGTGAGGTCGGGGTTGACCACGGCGCGCTCGTCGACGCCCATGCGGCACGTGCCGACCGCGTGCATCACCGAGACCGCACGACGTCGGATCTCCTCCGGGTTGTCCTTCGTGACCGCCTTGCCGGGGTAGGACTCCTCCTTCACGGAGCCGCCGAACGAGGAGTGCGACATGATCGCGCGGATCATCTCGGTGCCCTCGGCCAAGACCTTGAGGTCGTCGGGCTCGTCGAGGTAGCCGTAGTCGATGAGGGGAGCGGCCGTCGGGTCGGCGGACGCGAGACGCAGCGTGCCGCGGCTCTTCGGGTAGATGAGCGTCGAGAAGACGCCCAGCGTCGGGTGCGCCGCAGGCTTGGCCTTGCCGTGGTAGCCGGCGCCCGGGTCGGGGTAGGCCCACGGGATGGCGTGCAGCTGGATGTCGGGGACGTCCGTCGCCATCGAGCTGCGGACGAAGCCGACCGACTCGAAGATCGAGTGGTTGAGGAACGTGTCCTTGCCGAACGCGTTCTTCGCGAGGCCCTGCAGGAAGAAGAGCGGGGTCGACTTGTGCGTGATGGTCGACATGCGGAACGACAGCGGGTGGAACAGGTGGTCGTGCAGGTTGTCGCCCACCGGCAGGTCCGCGATGCAGTCGATGCCGAGGCTGCGCAGGTGGTCGGCCGGCCCGATGCCGGAGAGCATGAGCAGCTGCGGGCTGTTGACGAACCCGCCGGAGACGATGACCTCCCGGTTGGCGCGGATCGTGCGGCGCCCCGGCGTCCTCTTGCCCTGGTCGAGGATCTCGACCCCCGTGGCGCGGCCGTTCTCGATCACGATCTTGGTGGCCAGGACCTGCGTCTGGACCTCGAGGGTCCGGGGCTTGAGGTCGTGGACGTAGCCACGCGTCGAGGAGTAGCGGATGCCGTCCCGGACGTTCTCCTGCATGACGGAGATGCCCTCCTGCTCGGCACCGTTGTAGTCGTCGTTGATCTTGACGCCCAGGGTCTCCGAGGTGGCCTCGATGAACTGGCGCGTGCCCTCCTGCGTGATCGTGCTGCGGCTGACCTTGATGGGTCCACCGGAGCCGCGGTACGCGTTCTCGCCGTCCTCGAAGTCCTCGGAGCGCTTGTAGGCGGCGTTGACCTCGTCGGCGGACCAGCCGGTGTTGCCCTCGGCGGCCCAGGAGTCGTAGTTGGCGCGGTTGCCGCGCACGTAGACCATGCCGTTGACGGAGCTGGAGCCGCCCATGACCTTGCCGCGGGTCACGAGCATCTCGCGACCGCCGGCGTTCTCCTGCGGCACGGACTTGTAGCCCCAGTCGAAGCCCTTCTCGAGCTTCTCCTCGAAGTGCATCGGGGCCACCATGCCGGGCTTCTTCGTGAAGTAGCCGTGGAGTCCCTTGTCGTCGGAACGACCGGCCTCGAGCATGATGACGCTCGCGCCGGACTGGGCGAGACGGGCGGCGACAGCGGCGCCGGAGCTGCCGGAGCCCACCACCACGTAGTCCGCCTCGGTGCTGGGCGTGGAGCGCTTCGCCATAGTGAGATTACCTTTCTCAAAACATCGGTTGAGACGACCATAACCGTTTTGCCGCCGGGACGAAACAGTTCTGGAGCAAGGTTTCTCAATAGGAGCCGCTGACGCGATCCCGCGTGACCCGCGCACGGGGTGTCGGCGGGACAAAAGAAAGACGGCAGCGGCTCCGAGGAGCTGCTGCCGTGCTGGTGGCCAGGGCCGGGGTCGAACCGGCGACCTTCCGCTTTTCAGGCGGACGCTCGTACCAACTGAGCTACCTGGCCGTGCCCCGAAGGACGTCGGCAACCTTATCCCACCTCGCCGGGCGCTCCGAAACCAGGTTCTGGCGTCCCGGCTCCCGCGGGCAGGCGCCCCGCAGCGCGACCAGGGGGTCGCCGCGCTGCGGGGCGGGTCGGTCCTCACGGCGCCGCCGGGACTCAGAGGACGGCGACGGCGTCCTCGAAGGCGATGCGGGGGAGGCGGTCGAACCAGGCGTCGGGGCCGGGGTGGCCGAGGTTCACCACGACGAGGGACTTCCAGCCGGTGCCCGCCAGGAGGTCGGCGTCCACGCCGGCCTTGTCGAACCCGCCCATGGGGCCCGCGGCGAGGCCGGCGGCGCGCACGCCCACGATGAAGTAACCCACCTGGAGAGCGGCGTTGAAGACCGCGTTCTCCTCGCGCGCGGCTGCGTCGTCCTCGAACATCGCCTTCGCGCCGGGGAAGTGCGGGAAGTGCTCGGGCAGGCGCTCGTGGAAGTTGGTGTCGGCGGCGAGGATCGCGACGAGCGGGGCGGCGGCCGTCTTGGCCCGGTTGCTCCCGCCCATGTGGGGGAGCAGGCGCTCGCGGGCCTCGGGCGACTCGAGCACGACGAGGCGCAGCGGCTGGTTGTTCATGGCGGTGGGCCCGAACTTGGTGAGCTCGAAGATGTCACGGACCTGCTCGACGCTCACGGGCTCGTCGGTGAACGAGTTGGCGGTGCGGGCCTCGCGGAAGAGAAGGTCGAGCGTCTCGTCGGAGAGGACGTAGGGAGCGGTGATGGTTGAGGTCATAGAACGTTCAACTACTTAGTCCCGCGGGAATGTTCCCGCTGTGACCCACCTCATCCCGACGCGGCCCGATCCCGACGCGGCCCGTGGCCGTGGGGCGGTGACCTGGCGTCCGTCCTGAACGTCGATCGCGCGCGAGACGGACGCTGAGGCACCGCCACCCGGCGTGGCGGCGCTCCACGACCAAAAAAAACGTGGACCCACACTGACGTGCAGTGTGGGCCCACGATCGTCTGCGACCCCGACGGGACTCGAACCCGCGACCTCCGCCGTGACAGGGCGGCGCGCTAACCAACTGCGCCACGGGGCCTTGATGCAGTGCGGCGTGAACCGCGACCGCAACTCTAACGCACGCCCTGGGCGCGGGACAAAACGGGGTGGTCCGCCGTGCTTCGCCGCCCGACTACCGCACGGCCGGACCTCGTCGAGCCTCGTCCCGAGGAATGAGAACCGCCCATGGACGACGCCCGAACATCTATCAATGAGGCATGAGTGAGCCGATCCCCATGGCTGAGCTCGTCGACTGGACGAGCTCGGTCGCCGCCGACGTCCGGGCGGGTCTGTACGACGTCCGTGCGGACGCCGACGAGCGCTGGCACGTGCGGCTGTACCGCGACGACCAGGTCGATCTCTGGCTCATCAGCTGGACCACCGACCAGGGCACGCAGCTCCACGACCACGGCGGCTCGAGCGGAGCGTTCAGCGTCGTGGAGGGCGAGCTCACGGAGTCCTCCTGGGTGGACGGGCCCGGCATCCTGCGCGACCACGCCCGCACCGAGGGCGACACCGTGGTCTTCGGCCCTCACTACGTCCACGACGTCCGCAACACGCAGAGCCGGACGGCCGTCAGCGTCCACGCCTACTCGCCGCCTCTGGAGACGATGAGCTTCTACGACGTCGAGGACCACCGTCTCGTCCCCCTCGCCCAGATCTGGACCGACGACCCCGAGGAGCAGCTGCCCGTCGAGGTCGTCGAGCGGCGGGCCTCATGACCGGGCTCCTCTTCGCCGACGTCGACGCCCTCCTCGACGACGCACGCTCCCGCATCCGTCGGCTCGAGCCCGCCGAGGCCGCAGCGCACGTGGCCGACGGGGCGATCCTCGTCGACATCCGTCCGGCCTGGCAGCGCGAGATGGACGGTGAGGTCCCGGGGTCGCTCATCGTCGAGCGCAACCACCTGGAGTGGCGTCTCCACCCACGCTCGGGTGCCCGGCTCCCGCAGGCGCGGGTGGGTCAGGAGTGGATCGTCTTCTGCACCGAGGGCTACACGTCGTCGCTCGCGGCGGCGGCGCTCACGTCGCTCGGGATCCTCGCCGCCGACGTGGTCGGCGGCATCAAGGGCTGGGAGAGGGCAGGCCTCCCGGTCGTCGCCACGGTCACGCCGGTCGAGACCGTGGTGGGCACCCCTCCGCTCCAGGCCGGAGCTTCCTGACCGAGCGGCTCCCACCGCTTCGACAGGTCGGGCCGTCGTCGACGGTCCTGTCCGGCGCGACGACCGCCGCGCGGTCTGGCATGCTCGCGCCATGCCGCACGCAGCCGTCAACGGGATCTCCTTCCACTACACCGACGAGGGGCCGAAGGACGCGCCAGCGCTCGTGCTGGGTCACGGGCTGCTCTTCAGCGGCTGGATGTTCCATCCGCAGGTCGCCGCCCTCAAGGACCGCTTCCGCTGCATCACGGTCGACTGGCGTGGGCAGGGCCAGACCCCGGAGGCGCCCGACGGCAAGGCCGACATGGACTCGCTCACCGACGACCTGCTCGCGCTCCTCGACCACCTGGGCCTCGACGCCGTGCACTACGGCGGGCTGTCGATGGGTGGCTTCGTGGGCATGCGGCTCGCTGCGCGCCACCCCGAGCGGGTGCTGTCGCTCATCCTGCTCGACACCAGCGCCGGCCCTGAGGACCCGGAGAAGGTCTCCCAGTACAAGCTGCTCGCCACGGTCTACCGCCTCTTCGGCATCGCCCCGGTGCGGAAGAAGGTCGAGCCGCTCATGTTCTCGCCCGCCGTCGTGGCGTCAGGCGCGTCCAAGGCCATCGCCGAGGAGTGGATGGGGATGCTCCGCAAGGTCCCGCGCTCAGGCATGACCAAGGCGATCCGGGGCGTCACGGACCGCCTGCCGGTGGTCGACGAGATCGGCTCCATCACGGCACCCACACTCGTCATCGTGGGTGCCGACGACACGGCCACTCCCCTCGCGAAGGCCCAGGTCATCGCCTCCACCATCCCGGGAGCCCTGCTCAAGGTCGTTCCCGACGCGGGCCACTCCAGCACGATCGAGCAGCCGGAGGCGGTCACGCGCCTCATGTCGGACTTCCTCACGACCGTGTCGTAGGAGGCGGACGCGCCGGTGGATCAGGTCGCGGGCGGGACGAAGGTCCAGGCGTCGCGGGGGAGGGCGGCCGGGTCGAAGGCGGCCAGCATGTCCTGGGGCGAGCCGGTGAGGCCGAGCGACGTGCCGATGATCTCGAGGACGTCGACGCCCTGCTCCGTGAGCTCGCGGTAGGTCACGGCGCCGTCGCGCTTGGCGAGGCGCCGACCTTCGGCGTTGAGCGCCAGTGGCACGTGCGCGTACTCAGGCTGGGCGGCGCCCAGGAGCGACGCGAGGTGGGCCTGGCGCGGGGCCGACGTGAGCAGGTCGTCACCGCGTACCACCTGGTCGACGCCCTGCGCGGCGTCGTCGACCACGACCGCCAGGTTGTACGCCGGCACGCCGTCGTTGCGTCGCAGCACGACGTCGTCGACCACGCCCGTGAAGCTGCCGACGAGCACGTCGTGGACCGTCCACTCCTGCACGTCGGCGCGCAGCCGGACGGCCGGGGGTCGCTCGGCGGCGCGGCGGGCCCGCTCGGCGTCCGAGAGGTCGCGGCACGTGCCGGGGTAGGCGCCCGGCGGGAGGTGCGGTGCGCTGGGCGCCTCGAGGATCTCGCGCCGCGTGCAGAAGCACTCGAAGGTGCGTCCAGCGGCGGTCAGCGAGCGGACGGCCTCGTCGTACAGGTCGCGACGCTCGCTCTGACGCACGACGGGTCCGTCCCAATCCAGGCCGAGGGCGCGCAGGTCGTCGAGCTGGCGCTGCTCCGAGCCGGGCTGGACGCGGTCGAGGTCCTCGACGCGCAGCAGGAGGACGCGGCCGGTGGACCGGGCGAACAACCAGGCCAGGAGCGCCGTGCGCAGGTTGCCCACGTGCAGGTCGCCCGAGGGCGAGGGGGCGAACCGGCCGGCTGACATCCGGCCAGGATACGCAGAGGTCAGGCGGCCGATCGCGCGTTGGACGACTCGGACGAGACGCGCTCGCGAGCGGAGGTGTCGGGCGCGGAGGGCGCGGTGGATCGCGCGTCATCGCGGGCCTCGACCCGCTGCACGACCCACGCCGTGGCGCGGGTGACAGCGAAGACGACGGCGACCCCGATGAGCGCGACGAGGGCCAGACTGAGGAAGAGGACCACGAAGAGCATCACCCCGTGATCCTAGGTGGTCGTGAGCGAATACCCAAACTGTGTTTTCGCAGGTCAGAGGCCCTTTTTGCGACACGACGGTGTATCCAAAACGATCACCCCTGGAATGGTGCGGAATGCGTCGCCGAGGGCTCGAGGGACCGTCGGTATCCGGCTCGGAGGACGTCTTTCGGAGACGTCCGCGGGGCCTGTGGCCGGGCGGCGTCGACAGCGCCTCAGACCACAAGGGCAGCCAGGGCCGGTGCGATGCCGTCGACGATCTCGCGGGCGAGGTAGCTCGTCCGGCCGTGCTCCACGGCCAGACGCTGGCCGGCGGCCGCGTGCACGTGCACCGCCCAGCACGCGGCCTGCGCCGGCTCTGCGCCGCGGGCCAGCAGCCCGGCGGTGAGCCCCGCCGCGACGTCGCCGCTGCCCGACGTGCCGAGGCCGCTGTCGGCCGTCTCGTCGTGCCATAGCCCGCCGTCCGGGTCGGCGACGTGCCCGAAGAGCGAGGTGACGCAGCCGTACTGCTCCGCGATCTCCCTGGCCTCGGCCGCGAGGTCGTCGCCCAGGTCGCGGCCGAGGAGCTGAGCGCCCTCGCCGACGTTGGGCGTGAGGACCGGTCGCGGGCTGCGGCCCCGGACCAGCTCGGGCGAGTGGGCGAGGGCGGCCAGCGCGTAGGCGTCGATCACCACGGCGACGTCGTCGGCGGCCTCGGCGAGCACGCGCTCGAGCACCGCCTCGGACTCGTCGACGTCGACGAGCCCCGGACCGACCACCAGGACGTCGGCGCGCGGGAGGACGTCGAGCAGCGCGTGGGGCAGCTCGCGCGACACGGCTCCCCGGGGGGTCTCGGGGACACCGATCACCATGGCTTCGGGCACGGCGATGCCGAGGGCGGTCGTGACGCTCTCGACCGTGGCCAGCTGGAGCTTCCCCGCGCCGGCGCGCATCGCGGCCGTGCCGGCGAGCAGGACGGCTCCCGGCGTGGCCCGGGCGCCACCCACCACCAGGACGGTGCCGCGGGAGCTCTTGTCGCCGGCGGGGTCCGGGAGCGGCCACGCCCGCAGGGCCGCTGGGGTGAGCGTGCGGACGTTGGAGGTGCTCATCGCCGGGGCTCCTCGGAGGTGGGCTCGGCGTCAGCCTCGGCCTCCACGTGCTCGACGTCGTTGAAGAGCTCTCGGGCCCATCCTTCGGGCGTGCGGACCCAGCTGCTGAGCGAGGCGTTGCCGATGGGGGTGCGGGCGGCCTCGGCCATGAGCGTGGGCTCGTCGACCTCCTCCAGCACGTAACGCAGGAGCGTGACCACCACGTCGTGCGCGACGACCAGCACCCGATCCGCAGGGCGGTCCTGCTCCACCTCGCGCAGCACGGCGCGCAGGCGCAGGGCCACGTCGGTCCAGGACTCGCCGCCCGGCGGGCGGTAGTAGAACTTCCCGTGCCGACGTCGGCGCTCGGCCTCGTCGGGGAACGTCGATCGGATCCCCTGGGCGGTGTGGAGGTCCAGCACGCCGAGATCGCGGTCGCGGAGCCGTTCGTCCACGCGGACGGGCACGTCCATCCCCTCCAGCGCCAGCTCGGCCGTCTGCCGCGCGCGCAGGAACGGCGAGACCAGCGCCAGACCCGGCCGGTCCGACGTCGGAAGCCCTCGGAGGCGACGGCCCAGGGCCTGCGCCTGCCTGCGGCCCAGCTCGGAGAGCTCCACGTCGGCCTCGCGCTCGGCCACGTCGATCAGGTCGAGTCCGTCCCGTGCCGCCGAGGAGGCCGCCACGTTGGCCACGCTCTCACCGTGCCGCACGGCACCGATCCAGAGATCTTCCATGCGGGACCCGTACCCCGGGGACGTCCGGCCAATCCAGGACGGGTCTGCCCGACCGTGCCCAGCGACGGAAGCTGAGAGGTCGGCGGAACCAAATGGTGTGACCGTCGTTACTCCCACCAGACCTTCCCGTTCCCCCGCCCGAGAAGAGCCCTCATGCGCACTGCCCGACTTGTCGCAGCGGCGACCGCTGCTGCTGCCGCCTCCGTCCTGGCTGTCGTCGGCCCGGGCGACCCGGTCGCGGAGAGTGCGGAGGCGGCCACCCCGTCGCTGCGAGACGTCATGCTGGTGGGCAACAACTGGGCCGGCACGGCCACGATCGTGGACGCCCGGACGAAGAAGATCCTCAAGACCGGCATCGACCTGGCGCCGGACCGCGCGCAGGAGATCGCCGACATCCAGAAGAAGCCGGACCAGCTGGCGTTCTACTACCTCATCCAGCAGGGCCCGGGCGAGGGCCACGACCAGCTCGTCGACGACATGTTCACGACGAAGGACGGCCGGTTCGTGGCCGTCTCGCGCCCGAGCCTGGCCGACGTCGTCTGGGTCGACCTGGCCAAGGCCGCGGCCGGGAGCACCGACAGCATCGTCCGAGAGCAGCAGATGGACGGCTACCGCACGGACCACATGGGACTCTCGCCCGACGGTCGTCGGCTGCTCGTGAGCGACTCCACCAAGGCGCAGGTCGTGGAGTACTCGATGGTCGACGAGACCGTCGACGGCAAGCAGGTGAAGATGGGCGACCGTCTGCGCTCCTTCGCCTCGGGGGAGACCCCGCACGAGAACAACTACTCGCCCGACGGGTCCCGGATCTACCACGCCTCGATCGGCAAGGTGTACCTGCCGGGCGACCAGAACTCCATCGGTCCCATCAAGATCGGTCCGCTGCACGACGCCATCAAGGGCGACCGCTGGTACGAGATCGTCGACAACAAGACCTTCGGCATCACGCACCGGTGGGACATGGGCAAGGAGCTCGCCGAGGCGGGTCACGAGGGCATGAGCTCGGCGGTCCGGCCCATGGCGGTGGCCCCCGACCAGCGCTTCATCTACTTCCAGGTCTCGTACTTCCACGGCATCGTGGAGTTCGACACCCAGGCGGCCGACCTCGACGGCAAGGTCACCTACACCGCCGGAGGCATCCCTGAGCCGAGGGTCGGCCGGGTGACCCGGCTCATCGACCTGCCCAACCGGATCCCTGACGTCCCCCTGGAGGAGTACGTCAACGACTCCGCGCACCACGGGCTGGCGATGGACGCGGCGGGGAAGACGCTCTGCGTCGCCGGCACGATGGACGACTACGCGGCTCTCGTGGACCGTGAGAGCGGGGAGGCCCGCTTCTACGACGAGAAGACCACCGGCCACGGGTACAAGAAGCCGTACTGGTCGGTCGAGGGCCTCGACGACACCTGCTGGATCTCGCTCTCGGACTCCGACGCCGTCGCGGTGATCGACTTCGCCACGGGCCGTGAGCTGGCCTACCTGCCGGTCGGCGACCACCCGCAGCGCGTGCGGCACGGCTTCGTGCCGGAGTCCGTGGTCGCGTCGTGGACGACGGTGGGGACGAACCCCGGACCCAGCTTCTCCGGGAGCGGCGGGCTGATCCCGCTCGTCTCCTCGGTGCTCGGGCGGGTGCTCTTCGTCCTCAACCCGCTGCTGCCGCTGCGGTAGCCCCACTGCGTCCGGTCACCCCCGCGAGGACGCGCGGGGGTGGCCGGTCTTCACGATGGAGGACGGCGGACTGCTCGACCGCGGCGACCGGCTGTGCCCTTCCTCGCGTCGTCCTCGGCCCGGCTCCGGATCAGGCCGTGCGTCCTGCGCCGACCGTCTCGCTGGGGTCGTCCTGGTTCAGGTCGCCCTCGGCGAGCGGGTCGTACCGGTCGCCGGGCAGCGCCACGAGCCCGGCTGCGGCACCGAGGAGGCAGAGGACGCCCACGATGATGCAGGCCAGGTTGAGGCCGTCGATGAAGGAGCTGTCCACGACCGCGGAGATGCCCGGCATGCGGCTGGCCAGGGCGTCGGCGAAGCCCACCGAGTCGGCGGCCTCGGCGAGCATCTTCTCCGGCACCCGTCCGTCGAGCGCCGAGATGAGGCTGTCGGAGTACTGCGAGGCGAAGATCGAGCCGACCACGGCCACGCCGAGCGTCCCACCGAGCTCACGGGTGGCGTCGTTGACGGCCGAGCCGACGCCGGCGCGGGCCGGCGGGAGCACTTGCAGGATCGACTCGGTCGCCGGGGTGCTGACCAGCCCGATGCCGATGCCGAGCATCAGCATCTGGGGGACCACAACGCTCGGGTAGGAGACGTCGGGCGTGACCTGCGAGATCCACAGGAATGCGCCACCCAGGAGGGCCAGGCCGGGCGCCACCACGAGCTTCGTGCCGATCCGCGGCGCCAGCTGGCCGCCGATGATCGAGGCCGCCGCGAGGGACAGGGCGACCGGCAGGAACCGCACGCCGGTCTCGGCCGGGGTGTAGTCGCGGACGAACTGGAAGAACTGCGTGATGAGGAAGACGAAGCCGAACAGCGCGAAGAAGGCGATGGTGACGGCCGCGCACGCGGCGCTGAAGCGACGGTCGAGGAAGAGCGTGACGTCGATCATCGGGTGCTCGACAGCCCGCTCCACGAGGATGAAGATCACGATGAGGACGGCCGCTGCGGCGAACCCGCTGATGGTCTCGACGCTGCGCCAGCCGTGCTCGGGACCCTCGATGATCGTGTAGGTGAGCGTGCCGAGCGCTGCGACGGAGACGCCGAAGCCGTACTTGTCGATGCGGGGCACCGAGGGGTCGCGCGACTCCGGGACGAACGCCACGGCCATGGCGATCGTGACCAGGGTGATGGGGACGAGGGCCCAGAAGATGCTCTGCCAGGAGTAGTGCGTGAGCAGGACACCGCCCACGACCGGGCCGAGGGCGACGCCGACGCCGACCGACGCACCCCACAGCCCGAGGGCGGAGGCGCGCTCGCGACGCTCGGTGAAGGTGTTGGCGATGATCGAGAGCGTCGTCGGGAAGATGACGGCGGCGAAGACCCCCATCGCGAAGCGGGTGGCGATCAGGGCCCCGCTGGTGTCCACGAGGGCGGCGGCCGTGCTCGTCAGGGCGAAGCCGACCAGGCCGAGGATCAGCGCGGGTCGGCGGCCGAACCGGTCCGACAGGCTGCCCATGGCCAGGACCAGCGAGGCGAAGGCGAGGTTGTAGCCGTCGACGATCCACAGCAGGTCCCGCGTGCCGGCGTCGAGCTCGCGGGCCATGGAGGGGAGGGCGATGTTGACGATCATCGCGGACAGGTTGATCGTCAGGGTCGCTGCGCACACGGTGAGCAGGACGAGATGTTTCCGGGACACGGGTGCTCCTGAAGTTGATGGCGTCAACATGAGTGTGCAGGCCTGGGTTGGCACTGTCAACATGGAGCGGCACGTCGGCTAGGCTGAACGGCATGAGCGGGTCCGCGTACCACCACGGCGACCTCCGCAGAGCCTTGGTCGACGCCGCCTTCGTGGCGGCCCGGAGCGAGGGTCCGGAGGGCGTCAGCATCCGAGAGCTGGCGCGGCGCGTCGGTGTCTCGCACAACGCTGCGTACCGGCACTTCGCCCACCGCGACGAGCTGCTCGTAGAGGTCTCCGGCCTCGCCATGCAGGCTCTCGTGGACGCCATGGAGGAACGGCTCGCGCGGGTGGACGAGACGGACGGCGTGCTCAGGGCCCGGCGCCGGCTGGCCGAGATCGGCCGGGCCTACGTGTCCTTCGCGCTGGGGGAGCCGGGCCTGTTCCGCGTGGCCTTCTCCTCCCATCCCGAGATGGACCAGACCAGCCTGAGTGCGCTCGCCGTCCGGCCGTACACGCTGCTCGGCGAGGCCCTGGACGGGCTGGTCGAGGTGGGGTTCCTCTCGCCGTCGGCGCGCGTCGAGGCCGAGATGACCTGCTGGTCGGCCGTCCACGGCTTCGCCCTGCTCAACGGCAATCCGCTGCGCGACCTCCCCGCCGAGGAGCGCGAGCTCGCGCTCGACCGCGTGCTCGCCGCCATCGACCGCTCCTACGCCGCCACCACCGGCTCCGTCATCACCCCGGGTGACGTGTTCGCCGTGGCCTGAGGCAGTCGCAGCGGGTTCTTCGGCTGCGAGCCCGGCCGCGATGAAGTACCCCGTACGGGATTCGAACCCGCGCTACCGCCTTGAAAGGGCGGCGTCCTAGGCCGCTAGACGAACGGGGCGCGGCGCGGCCCAGCATAGGCCGTCGGGGCGGGTTCGGGCAGGATGGGTGCATGGTCGACGTCAGTGAGGACCGCTTCGCCGAGCTGGCGGAGCAGGCGCTGGCGTCCGTGCCCGCTGAGCTGGCCGCGCTGCTCGACAACGTGGTGCTGTTCATCGAGGACGACGCACCTGCGGACGACCCCGACCTGCTCGGCTACTACGACGGGATCGCGCTCACCGAGCGTGACTCCACGTACGCAGGGGTACTGCCTGACCGGATCGTCGTGTGCCGCGCGCCGATCCTCGACATGTGCGACACGGAGGACGACGTGGTGGACGAGGTACGGATCACCGTGGTGCACGAGATCGCGCACCACTTCGGCATCGACGACGCCCGACTCCACGAGCTCGGCTATGCGTGACCTGAGGCCTGCGGGCGAGCGGTTCGTGACGCGGCGCGACGGCATCGAGACCTGGCACTCCTTCAGCCACGGCGACCACTACGACGCCGACAACACGAGCTTCGGCGCCGTCATCGCCATCAACGAGGAGCGCATCCCCGTCTCCCACGGCTACGCGCCGCACCACCACGAGGACGTCGAGATCGTCACGTGGGTGCTCGAGGGGACGCTGAGCCACGAGGACACCACCGGCCAGGGCGGCCACGTGCGGCCCGGCGCGGCGCAGCGGCTCAGCGCCGGCTCCGGCGTGGAGCACAGCGAGAACAACGCGCACCCCGAGGAGCCCCTGCGCTTCGTGCAGATGATGCTGCGCTCCACCAACGACGGTGAGCCCGAGTACGCCGTCGACGTCGTGCCGGACACGCCCGGCCTGCACCTCAGCGTCCCGGTCCACGCGCCGGCCGACCTGCTGGTCGCCCGCCCCATCGACACCCTGCTCACCATCCCGGAGGCCGAGCGGGTGCTCATCCACGTCACCCACGGCATCGTCGTCGTGGACGGCGAGTCCCTCACCGTGGGCGACGAGCTGCGCCTCACGCACGAGCCCTCCGCGCGCCTCGGCGGGGGCGGCGAGGCCCTCGTCTGGCTCCTGCGCTGACATTTGTTGTCTCCCGCAACGAGTCGGTGACCTGCCCGAAAAGTGTGGGTCTAGGCTGGATGGCGTGAAGTCAGTGCACGACCTGCGAGGCCAGGAAGCCCATGCGGCAGCAGTGGAGAAGCTGCTCGCGTCGTACGCCGCCATCGCCGCCGGGTCGCGGGTGAGGCTGGCCAAGCGCACGTCCAACCTGTTCCGCCCCCGGGCCGAGAACGACGTGCCGGGTCTCGACGTCTCCGGCCTCGACGGCGTCATCGCCATCGACGTCGAGGCACAGACCGCCGACGTCCAGGGCGTGTGCACCTACGAGGACCTCGTCGACGCGGTCCTGCCACACGGCTTCATCCCGTACGTCATCCCGCAGCTGCGCACCATCACGCTCGGGGGCGCGGTCACGGGGCTGGGCATCGAGTCGACGTCGTTCCGCAACGGCCTCCCGCACGAGTCCGTCCTGGAGATGGACGTCCTCACCGGCGACGGCACGATCGTCACCGCCACCCCCGACAACGAGCACGCCGACCTCTTCGAGGCGTTCCCCAACTCCTACGGGAGCCTCGGCTACGCCACCCGCCTGCGCATCAGGCTCGAGAAGGTGCCCGGCTTCGTGGCGCTGCGGCACGTCCGCTTCGACGACCTCACGTCGGCGTCCAAGGCCATGGCCGACATCGTCACGTCGGGGGAGTGGCACGGCGAGCGGGTCGACGGGATCGACGGCACGGCCTTCACGCCCACCGAGACCTACCTGACCCTGGCCACGTTCACCGACTCACCGGGCCCCACGAGCGACTACGCCGGACAGGACATCTACTACCGCTCCATCCAGCAGCGCGAGACCGACCGCCTCACGATGCTCGACTACCTCTGGCGCTGGGACACCGACTGGTTCTGGTGCTCCGGCGCGTTCGGCGTGCAGAATCCGACGGTTCGCCGGCTGTGGCCCCGGCGCTGGCGCCGCAGCGACGTCTACCACCGCCTCATCAGCCTGGACTCCAAGGTCGGCCTGAGCGCGCTGCTCGACCGCATCAAGAAGGTCCCGGGCCGCGAGAAGGTCATCCAGGACATCGAGGTCCCGGTGGAGGCGGTCCCCGACTTCGTCGAGTGGTTCGACGAGGCCGTGGGGATGCGCCCCGTCTGGCTCTGCCCGCTGCGCACCACCCGCGCGTGGCCCACGTACCCGCTGCGACCGGGCGACATCTACGTCAACGTCGGCTTCTGGGGCACCGTCGAGGTGCCGGCCGACCACCCGGCCGGTGGGGTCAACCGGCTCATCGAGGAGAAGGTCCACTCGCTCGGCGGCCACAAGTCGCTGTACTCGGAGTCCTTCTACGACGAAGCGACCTTCCGCCGCCTCTACGGCGGAGACATCCTGGATGCGGTCCGCGCGCGCTACGACGCCGACGGACGACTCAGCACCCTGTTCGAGAAAGTGGTGAGGAACTCATGAGCGTCGACACCGGCGTCAAGCTGACCATCGCCCAGGCCGTGGAGCGCCTGATGAAGGAAGGGATGCCCTTCCGGTTCGAGGCCTACGACGGCAGCTCCGCAGGCTCCGAGGATGCGCCGTTCACCGTGCGCCTGCTCAACGAGCGCGGCTTGGCCTACCTCATGACGGCACCCGGCGACCTCGGCTTCGGCCGGGCCTTCGTGGCGGGCGACCTGGAGATGGAGGGTGTCTCCATCGCCAACCCTTACGACGCCATGGCGCTCATCCAGAGCAAGCTGAGCCTCAAGATGCCGAGCCCGTCCGAGCTGGTGCAGATCGTGCGGAGCCTCGGCGTGGCCAACCTCAAGCCGCCGCCGCCTCCGCCCGAGGAGCACCTGCCCAAGTGGCGCCGGGTCATGGAGGGCCTGCGGCACAGCAAGACGCGCGACGCCGAGGCCATCCACCACCACTACGACGTCTCCAACACGTTCTACGAGCACGTGCTCGGCCCGTCGATGACGTACACGTGCGCCGTGTTCCCCACGGAGGACACGTCGCTCGAGCAGGCGCAGTTCGAGAAGTACGACCTCATCTGCCGCAAGCTCGACCTCAAGCCCGGCGACCGTCTGCTCGACGTCGGCTGTGGCTGGGGTGGCATGGTCCGCCACGCGGCGCAGCACTACGGCGTGAAGGTCATCGGCGTCACCCTCTCGCAGGAGCAGGCCGAGTGGGCCCAGCAGGCCATCAAGCGCCAGGAGCTCGACCACCTGGCCGAGGTCCGCTTCGGCGACTACCGCGACGTCATCGAGACCGGCTTCGACGCGGTGAGCTCGATCGGCCTCCTCGAGCACATCGGCGTGCGCAACTACGAGTCGTACTTCACGTTCCTGCAGAGCAAGCTCAAGGTCGGCGGGCGGATGCTGAACCACTGCATCACGCGCCGCGACGGCTCGCTCAGCGCCAAGGCCGGCGCCTTCATCGACCGCTACGTGTTCCCCGACGGCGAGCTGGCCCCGGTCGGACACATCGTCACCGCGATGCACGACAACGGCCTCGAGGTGCGGCACGTGGAGGACATCCGCGAGCACTACGCGCTCACCCTCAAGGCCTGGAGCGAGAACCTCGAGGAGAACTGGGACGCGTGCCTGCGCGAGGTCTCCCTCGGCACGGCCAAGGTCTGGGGCCTCTACATGGCCGGGTCACGCCTCGCCTTCGAGCGCAACGAGATCGGTCTGCACCACGTGCTGGGCGTCAAGGTCGGCCCCGACGGCGACGCGCACTTCCCGCTGCGCCCCACCTGGGCCAGCTGAGCGTTCCCCGCCTGCCTCGACGGTGGGGCTACTTCTTGGGGGCCGGGACGTCGGCGAAGCTGTCGGTGCCGCCGGTGAAGCCGATGCGCTTCCAGGGCCAGACGCGGAACCAGGCCTTGCCCACGACGTCCTTGGTGGAGATGAAGCCTCCGCCCGGGTCGCCCTGGTGCTCGCGGGAGTCCGCGGAGTTGCCACGGTTGTCGCCCTGGACCCAGATGTGTCCGGCCGGCACCTTCACGTCGAAGCGTCGGTCGGTGTTGGCCGCGGGGTCCATGAGGTACGGCTCGTCGATGCCCTTGCCGTTGACCATGAGGCGGCCCTGGTCGTCGCAGCACGCGACCCGGTCACCGGCCACGCCGACGACGCGCTTGATGAGGTGACCGCCCGTGGGGAAGAGACCGATCGCCTCGAGCCCGCGCTGCACGGGGTTGGAAGCCTTGGTGGTCTCGTCCTGCGTGAGCCAGCCCCCCGGGTCGTCGAACACGACGATGTCGCCGCGGCTGGGGGAGCCGTTCCAGTACGAGACCTTCTGCACGAGGATCTTGTCGTTCACGAGCATCGTCGGCTCCATGGACTCCGACGGGATGTAGAACGCCTGGAGGAAGAACGCCTTGACGATGATGGCCATCACGAGTGCCGTGACGATGAGCAGGATCGACTCTTGCCAGACAGGGAGCTGGCGCTTGGTGGCAGATGGCACGTCGTGAGCCTAGCCGTAGGGCGTTCGGGGCGGCTGAACGGACGCTGATATCTCAGTCGAGGTCGACGACGACGGGCGCGTGGTCGCTCGCGCCCTTGCCCTTGCGCTCCTCGCGGTCGATGAACGCGTCGCTCACGCGGTCCGCGAGAGCGGGCGATCCGAGCACGAAGTCGATCCGCATGCCGCGCTTCTTGGGGAACGCGAGCTGCTGGTAGTCCCAGTACGTGTACACCCCGGGGCCCGGCGTGTGGGGGCGCACGACGTCGGTGAGGCCGGCGTCGAGCATGGCCTGGAACGCGGCGCGCTCCGGCGGCGAGACGTGCGTGCTCTTCTCGAAGACCGACATGTCCCACACGTCGTCGTCGGTGGGGGCGATGTTCCAGTCGCCCGTGAGGGCCAGGGGAAGGTCGGGCTGGTCGGCGAGCCACTGCTCGGTGGCGACCTTCAGGCGCTCGAGCCAGGCCAGCTTGTAGGTGTAGTGCGCGTGGCCGAGCTCGCGGCCGTTGGGCACGTAGAGGCTCCACATCCGGATGCCGCCGCACGTGGCCCCGATGGAGCGGGCCTCCAGCACCTCGGGCTCGCCGAACTGCGGCTGGTCGTCGGCGAACGAGGTGGCCACGTCGTCGAGCCCCACGCGGGAGATGACGGCGACGCCGTTCCACTGGTTGAGCCCGAAGTGCGCGTACTCGTAGCCCATGCCCGCCAGCTCGAGGCCGGGGAACTGGTCGTCACGGCACTTGGTCTCCTGCAGGGCCAGGACGTCGACGTCGTGACGCTCGAGGAAGGCCGTGACCCGCTCGATGCGGCTGCGGACGGAGTTGATGTTCCACGTCGCGATACGCACGATCACGAACCTACCCGTTTCCCTGCGAAAGGAGATGGCCGGGCGCATCATGGAGGACGGCTCACGGGAGAGAGCCGTCTGGGGAGGGGAACCATGCTTCGTCGCGCCGTCTGCACGGCCGTCCTGTCGTCGGTCCTGGTCGTGGCCACCGTCACGTCCGGCACCGCCGCCGACGACGGGCCGCCGGTGACGTTCCCCGCGAGCCCGAAGGGGCTCAAGGCTCCCGTCAGCCTGCCGAAGGACCTGGACCCGGTGCCGATGTACCAGCCGCAGTCGGCCTGCCAGCCCGGCGAGACCGCAGGGCTGAAGAAGCTGCGGGACCTCGTCATCACGACCTACGGCGTCGGGCGCAGCGGCAGCACCGCGCGCTCGTGCACCGAGGGGACGTCGGAGCACTCGGACGGACGTGCCTGGGACTGGATGGTGGCGGTGAGGACGACCAAGGAGAAGGCGGCCGCGGCCGACTTCCTGGCCTGGCTGACGCGGGACGGAGGGCGCAACGCTCGCCGACTCGGCGTCATGTACGTCATCTACAACCAGAAGATCTGGGGTGCGTACCGCGCGTCGGACGGCTGGCGGCCCAGCTACGACCACGTGGACCACGTCCATGTCTCGTTCTCCTGGAACGGCGCCCGCGGGACGACCTCGTTCTGGACCGGGAAGGTCCAGCCCACCGACTTCGGTCCGTGCGCGGTCTTCTCCGGACAGCCGGCCCAGACGCGCTCCACGGCCAACCCGAACCCGTGCCGTGCCGCGGTGTCGCTGCCCAAGCGGTCGGCCCACCCGACGTCGGCGCTCGGCTCGAAGGTCGCCTCGGTCAGGACGGGCCAGGGTCTGGTCGGCGCCTCGACCACGGGGGTCTTCGACGCCGAGACGCGCACCCAGGTCTACGCCTGGCAGAAGACGCACGACCTCCCGCTCACGGGGACGCTCGACCAGGCGACGTGGGTCTCGCTCGCGCCCGACCAGGTCGCGAGCGACGCCACCTCCGGGATGACGAAGGACGAGGCCCGGGCCTACGGGCTCGCCCACTACTCCGGGACCACCCTGCGCCGGGGCTCGGCCGGGAGGTCCGTGCTCGTGCTCCAGAAGGCCATCGGCCGCGGGCTCCGGTACCGCACGGGGTACTTCGGGACCTCGCTCGAGTCGGCGGTGAGGTCGGCCCAGGCGAAGATCGGTCGCCCGCAGACCGGCACCTGGACCCGGGACGACTGGGCCGCGGTCAACCGCTGATCGTCGTCCGGCGTCGTGGCCCGGCCGGTGTCATGATGAGGCCATGAGCCACGAGGAGCGGAACCCCGGCGATCGTCCCGACGGATCCGGCACGCCCATCCGCCAGGGAAGCGCCGACGAGCGCGTGTACGTGAAGTCCGACGTCACCCCGTCGCTGTGGGTGCGCAGGGCCGTGATGGCCATCGTGCTCGTGGCCCTGGGCTACGTCACGTACCTCGTGGCACTTGCGTTCTTCCCGCGCTGGTGGGCGCAGCGGGTGGCCGACCAGGTGGGCGGCGACTTCACGAGCGGCACGCTGTGGGGGCTGTTCTACGGCTTCCTCTTCACCTTCGTGCCGCTGCTGCTCGTGGTCCAGCTGCGCCGACGGTTCTTCAGCTGGACGTGGCGGGGCATCATCCTCGTCGTGGCAGTGCTGCTGGCGCTGCCCAACTGGCTGACGCTGTCGATCGTGGCGGGCAACAGCAACGCCGCTCACGCGGGCGAGCGCATCCTCGACGTCGACGGACCCGGGTTCCGGGCCGCGTCGGCCATCGGGGTGGGTGTGGCGGTGCTGCTCACGGTGGTGCTTCTCTTCGCCGGGCTCGCGGCCGGACGCCGGAAGGCTCAGGTCAAGGACCTGCGCGGACAGCTCCGCGACCGCAAGGACGGCGATCGCCCCGAGCGTCAGGCGTCGACCGACGAGGGCTGAGTCGTCGCCCTGGTGAGCAGGCGCGAGGCGACCCGGTTGAGCCGCCGCATCGCGAACGCGTAGCCGAACGGCACGTAGCGCTGGGCCAGGTGCCCGATCCACACGTCGCGCGACGTGAAGACGAGGTACTTGCCGCGCTCCACGCCCCTCACGATGCTGTGGGCGGCCTGCTCGGGCGTCACGGCGTGCTTCTGGAACTTCGCGACGCTGCGCGCCACCTTGGGGTCGTCGCGGTCCACGCCGACGATGTCGACGGTCCCCACGAGTGGGGTGTCGACGGCGCCCGGACAGACCAGCGTGACCGCGATGTCGTGCTGCTCGAGGTCGAACCGGAGCACCTCGCTGACGCCCCGGAGCCCGAACTTGGCGGCGCTGTACGGGGCGTGGAGGGGCAGGCCCAGCAGGCCGGCGGCCGAGGAGACGTTCACGACGTGGCCGCCACGGCCGGCCTCGATCATGCCGGGCACGAACGCCGACATGACGTGGATGGGCCCCATGAGGTCGATGTCGACGGTGCGCTGCCAGTGCTCCGTCGTGAGGTCCTGGATGCGTCCCCAGGTGGAGATCCCGGCGATGTTCATGACCACGCGGGCGGGGCCCGTGCGCTCGTGGGCGTGGGCGGCGAAGGCCTTGACCGCCTCGGCGTCGGTGATGTCGAAGGTCTCGAAGTGGGCCACCGTGCCGCCGGCGGCCTCGACGAGCCGGACGGTCTCGGCGAGGGTGTCGGGCACGACGTCGGTGAGCACGAGCGTGGCACCACGCTGTGCCGCGAGGAGCGCCGTTGCGCGGCCGATACCGCTGCCGGCGCCGGTGATGACGGTGACGGATCCGTCGAACGGGTGATGGGTCATGGGGTCCTCCTACGGCGAGTGGTACGAATGTACCAGTTAGCCGCCGGGTGTGGCCCGTGTCGGTCCCACCGGTTGTCCGACCCCGCGTCTACCGTGCAGAGCAGCAGCCATCAGGAGGTAGCGGTGCGGGCCAACTCGTTCGACGGACTCTGCGCCGCGTGCGCCCAGCACGTGCTGGCCGGCAGCGGCCGGCTCACGGGTCGACCGGGCGCCTGGCGCACCTGGTGCATCGCCTGCTCGCCGTCGGCACCGGCCCGCGGCGCGCACCGCGGCTGGCACGACGTCACGCTCGCCTCGCTCGACTTCGAGACCACGGGCGTCGACCCTCGCCACGACCGCGTCATCAGCTACGCCCTGCTCGACGAGCCCGGGTTCGAGATCACGGGGCTCATCCATCCCGGCATCCCCGTGCCGCCCGCCTCCGCTGCGGTGCACGGCATCTCCGACGCCATGCTGGCCGACGCCCCGCCGGCGGACGTCGAGATCGCGGTGGTGGCCGAGTGGGTGCAGAGCCTCGTGGAGCGCCAGGTGGGGCTCGTCGTCTTCAACGCGGCCTACGACCTCACCATGCTGCAGGCCGAGTGCCGCCGCCACGACGTCGCCGAGCCGGAGTGGGACCGTCTCCTCGTGGTCGATCCCTTCGTCGTCGACTGGGGTCTCACGCGCGGTGAGCTGGGCCAGCGCAGGCTCGTCGACGTCGCCGCCTACTACGAGGTGGGCATCGACAACGCGCACGACGCCTCGTGCGACGCCCGGGCCGCTCGCGACGTCGCCGTCGAGCAGGCCGCCCGCCACGAGCACGTCGGCACCGCCACGCTCAGCGACCTCATGGCCCACCAGCGCCGGTGGTACGCCGAGCGGGCCGAGGACTGGAACGCCTACGCACGCCGTGTCGGCCGCGACCTCGACGACCCCACCGGCTGGCCCCTCGCCGCCTGACCGGGTTCAGTCCGAGGGCGCGCCGATGCGCGCCAGGGCCTCGCGGTCGAGCCTCGCCGCCGACTCGACGTCGGGAGCCGTGCCGCCCGCGTCCGCCGGGATCCACCAGCGGTCCTCGTCGTTCCGGGGCTGGTCGGGGTAGCTCGCGATGGCCTCGTCGAGCAGCGCCTCCATGGCGTGGTGCAGCCGCTCGGTGAGCGACAGCACGGTCTCGTCGGGCGAGGCGTGGAGCGGTGCTCCGAGCGTGATCGTGATGGCCTTGCCGCGACGCAGCGAACGACGACCGTCCACGGTCATGACGCGCTGTGAGCCCCAGATGATGCACGGCACGAGCGGCACGCCCCGGGAGATGGCCAGGCCGGCCGCGCCGGGCTTGAACGGCTTGAGGCGGAACGATCGACTGATGGTCGCCTCGGGGAAGACGCCCACGACGTCGCCGTCGTCGAGCCGGCGCCGGGCGTCGCGGTAGGCGCTGGCGCCGGTCCACCGGTCGACACTGACGTGCTTCATGGCGCGCATGAGCCGGCCCGCCACGGGTGCGTCGAAGACCGACTTCTTGGACATGAAGCGCACGAGCCGGCCGCGCTCGCGGGCGGCGTACCCGATGAAGGTGAAGTCGAGGAACCCGATGTGGTTGCTCGCCAGCACGGCGGGCCCGTGGACGGGGAGGTTCTCCTCGCCCTCGACCGTGAAGCGGAAGCCGAGGACGTGGAAGATGACGGCGAACGTCCGCACGACGCGGCGGTAGGCCCGGTCTGGTCGACGCGCCACGTCAGACCTGCTGCGGGAGGGTGGGCCAGCAGTCGGTGGCCCGGCTGCGCTGCTGCTCGCGCACGATGCCCACGGCGAGCCCGAGGATGCCGAGCACGTAGAGCGTCATGACGGCGAGGCTCGGGGCGAGGTCGTCGGGATCGATGCGACCGGCCTCGCCGAGCGCGATCAGCCCGTCGGAGACGAGGAACGAGAGCCCGCCGAGCCCGGCGACGCGGTCGACCACGAGCGAGCTGGCCGCGGTGCCCACGAGGAGGAGCGCGTACAACGGCACGGGAGCGCGCAGCGCCGGCTCGAGGCCGTCCCAGCAGGCCACGACCAGGCCGACCGCCACGAGCACGAGCAGGGGCAGCAGCCAGGGTCGCGCCCTGAGCCCGGCCACCGCGCCGCGAGACACGAAGTGCCGGATGAAGCACACGTGGCCGGCGGCGAACGCGGCCATGCCCACGACGAACAGCGGCTCGATCTCGAGGAAGAGGTCGCCGAGGAAGCAGAAGGCCAGCGCGACGACGAGGAGGCGCGGGCCGCGGACGCTCACGACCCAGCCGATGAGCACCGGGGCGATGAGGCACTTGGTGATGCTGTCCCACGGCGTGACGTCGGCGCCGAGGAGCACGAGGTGCAGCACCGAGACCACGCCGAAGGCGGCCGACCACGGGCTGCGGAACGTGAGCATGGCGTCAGGCTACTCAGCCCGGGAGAGCAGACTCACCATCGTGTAGTCCTTGGCGGGTCCGCGGGCGGTCCACGTGACGCTCCAGCTGCTGACCTCCGCGCCGGCACCGTGCACCGTGATGGCACCCGTGTAGACGTCGGGCGGGCAGTCGTGGTCGACCGCGGTCTCGGTGCTCCAGGGGTGGAAGTCGCGGCCGTCCTCGAACGTGACGAACCAGTCGTCGCCGCGCTGCTCGACGAAGAGCGTTCGGCTGACGGGGACCTCGTGGGCGGCCCAGCGCATGACGCCGGACTCGTCCCAGCGGACGCGGCCGTCGTCGAGCAGCGACAGGTGGGTGGAGCCGGCGACGGACCGGGCCTCGCCGGAGGCCCGGTCGTCGATGGTCCGCTCGAGCGTCCACGTCCCGAGGAGGTCCAGGGGTGAAGTCACGTGGGCCAGCGTAGTGCGCCGGTCAGTCGACGATCTCGCCCTGGACGTCGGCGTGGGGGACCGTCGGGATGGTGCCCAGCCGACCCTTCTGGAAGTCCTCGAACGCCTGCATTACCTCGGCCTTGGTGTTCATGACGAACGGGCCGGCCCACGCGATGGGCTCCCGGATGGGCAGGCCTCCGAGCACGATGACGTCGAGCGCCTGGTGCCGCGACTCCTGCACCTGGTCGGCACCGATCGTGATGGTCTCGCCGTGACCGAGCACCGCCAGCTGGCCCGTTCCGATGGAGCGGCGCGAGGTGCTCACGTAGCCGTCGCCGTTCATGACGTAGACGAGGGCGTTGAAGTCGGTGCGCCACGGCAGCGTGAGCTCGGCGCCGGGGGAGACGGTGGCGTGGACCATCGTCATGGGCGTGTAGGTGCTGCCGGGACCCTTGATGCCGTCGACCTCGCCCGCGATGACGCGGATGAGGGCGCCGGCGTCGTGCGAGGTGCCGAGGCCGACCTCGGAAGCGCGCAGGTCCTGGTAGTGCGGGGCCAGCCACTTCTGCTCGCGCGGGAGGTTGACCCACAGCTGGAAGCCGTGGAACAGGCCGCCCTTCGAGACGAGCCACTCCGGCGGGGTCTCGATGTGGAGCAGGCCGCTGCCGGCGGTCATCCACTGCGTGTCGCCGTCGGAGATGCTGCCGCCGCCACCGTGGGTGTCCTGGTGGTCCATGACGCCGTCGATCATGTAGGTCACGGTCTCGAAGCCGCGGTGCGGGTGCCACGGCGTGCCCTTGGGCTCGCCCGGCGAGTACTCGACCTCGCCCATCTGGTCCATGTGGATGAAGGGGTCGAGCTGGCGGGCGTCGACGCCGGCGAACGCGCGGCGGACGGGGAAGCCCTCGCCCTCGTAGCCCTGGGGAGCAGTCGTGATGGTGCTGACCGTGCGGTCCTCGGCGTCGGGACGTGCGGCGACGGTGCGCGGCAGGACGGTCCAGTCGGGAGCGGTGATGGCGGGCATGAGGTGCCTCCTTGAGAAGTTGCTCCCAATGTAGTTCAAGATTCAACTAAAAACAAGAGGGCGTCGTCCAACCTGTTCAGCCCGCGTCGGCCATGACGGGTCCGGACGAACGATGAGGGTCCGTGGTCGTCTGGACGACCACGGACCCTCATCGTCGGTCCGGGCGGAGCCGGACGCGGTGCGCTACCTCGGCTGGCCCGCGAGGAAGACGATGCGCTTGGTGCCGCCGACGGTGTCGAGGTACACGGCCGCGCCGTACCTGACGGGCGTGCGACGAGCCGCGTAGACGGTGAAGATCTTGAGCTTCTTGGTGCGAGCCACGACGTCCTTGGCGCCGGGCCGGGCCTCGAACGTCGAGTAGCCGAGGACGCGCAGCTTGCACGTCGCCTTGATGGAGTCGAGCTTCTTCTGCGTGAGGCGCGTGGTGCCGGCCGAGGCCACGCTCTCCTTGGAGATGGCGCGGGCCGCGGTGTGCAGGCACGCCGAGTGCTTGACGGCCGGCTTGATCCGGCGAGCCGCGCTGAACGACCTGTTGACGGCCGTGGTGTCGACCCCGACGAACGACGCCGCGTGGCGCGGCTCCGCGACGAGCAGGACGGTGAAGGCGGGGGCGTCGGCGCCGGCGCGGGACGAGGCGGCTGCGTGGCGCGTGGCGAAGACGTTGCGGCTCGTGACGACGACGGCCTCGCGCTCGACGAGCCGTGCGGCGATGGACTCCGCGGACCCGTTGCTCGTGGTGCTCACGGCGAAGACCTTGAGCACCTTGCACGTGGAGCGCACGGCCTCGACGTCGATGGAGGTGGCGTTGCCCGCGGCGCGCTTCTCGGCGACCTCGGCGGCCTGGGCCGCGAGGCAGCTGCTGCGCCGGGAGGCGGTCGTCGCGGTACGGGCCTCGACGAGCGCTGACTCGACGGCCGCGACGACGGCGTCGTCGGACGCGGGGGGATCGGCGGGATCGGCCGCGAGGGCGGGAGCCGCGGTGAGGGTGAGGAGGGTGACGAGGGCGGCCAGGAGCGGGGCGGCCGGGCGAGCGTGCATGAGTGATTCCGTTCGGGAGGAGTGCTCGTCAGGCTAGGCGTTCGGACCTCCCGGGTCCGGCGTTCTGCGGAACTGGCCGGTGGCTCACCTCACGCGCTGGTGGCAGAGCTCCGGGGGTCGACCAGGATCTTGGCGTGGACCTCGGGATCGGCCAGCTGTGTGAAGGCCGTGGCGACGCCCTCGAGCCCGACCGTCCCCGTCACCAGGGGGCCCGGATCGACCTTGCCCGACGCGATCATGTGCAGGGTCTGGCGGAACTCGCCGGGGTCGTAGCAGAAGGCGAACCGCAGCTCGACCTCCTTGCTGATGGCCAGGCTCGGACGATAGGTGTCGTCCTCCATGCAGACGCCCACCACCACGATCCGCGTCATGAGCGGCACGGCCGTGATGAGCCCGTTGACGATCCCGGGCAGTCCGACGCACTCGAAGACCACGGGTCCGCGAGGAGTGGCGCCCAGCTTGTCGGCGACGTCGAAGACGCGCCACCAGGGCAGGAGCGGCACGGCGCGGAGCTTCTCCATGGTGCTCATGCCGAGCTCCATGAAGTCGTCGGCCCCCGTGAGGTAGCGCTTGGTGTCCTGGAACGACGTCCACGGCGAGTCCTGCGCCGGGTCGACGACGACGTCGGCGCCGCACTGCTCGGCCAGGGCGCGGCGCCCGGCGGAGAAGTCGCTCGCGATGACCTTCTTCACGCCGGAGGCCTTGAGCATGAGGATCACGGCGAGGCCGATGGGGCCGCAGCCGATGACGACTGCGACGTCCTTGCTCCCGACCTGGCCCTTGCGCACGGCGTGCCACGCGACGGCGAGCGGCTCGGTGGTGGCGGCGAGGTCGGCTGAGAGTCCGTCGGGCACCTCCATGGTCACGGGCTCGGACACCAGGATCCGCTCGGCGTAGGCGCCGGGAGCCTTCTCGCTGAGCCCGGTCATGTGCAGGCCGTCGGCCTGACGCAGGAGGGGCAGGGCCACGACGGGTGTCCCGGGCTTCCACTTGCGTCGCGTCTTGGGCCCGTACTCCAGGACCTCGCCGGTGAACTCGTGGCCGAGCACCACGTGGTGGCTCGAGCGCATGAAGTCGGTGTAGCCGAGGTCGGCGGTGGCGTCGGCGGTGGCGTCGGAGTGCACCCGGGCGTGCAGGTCGGAGCCGCAGATCCCGGCCCGCGTCACCTCGAGCAGCACCTGACCGGGACCGGGCACGGGGTCGGGGACCTCGCTCACGGTGAGCTCCTGCTGGTGACAGACGACGGCGCGCATGGGACTCCTCTGGTCGGACTGCCCGAGAGCCTAGCCCCGCACGTGCTCGGGCGTGATGGAGTCGAGCGAGCCGACGCCCGTGAGGGCCATCGTGAGGTCCAGCTCGGCCAGCACGTTGGAGACGACGTCGTGCACGCCGTCCTCCCCGTCGAGGGCGAGGCCGTACACGTACGGACGTCCGAGCAGCACGGCGTCGGCGCCGAGCGCCCGGGCCACGAAGACGTCGGCGCCGGTGCGGATGCCGCTGTCGAGCAGGACGGTGGGCTCGGGTCCGACGGCGGCGCGCACGTCGACGAGGGAGTCCAGGCTGGCGATGCCGTTGTCGACCTGGCGACCGCCGTGGTTGGAGACCACCACGGCATCGACGCCGAGGTCGAAGGCGCGGCGGGCGTCGTCGGGGTGCTGGATGCCCTTCAGCACGACGGGGAGCCGGGTCCGGTCGCGCAGCGTGGCGATGTGGTCCCAGCTGAGGCCGGGGTTGGAGTAGATGTCGAGGAAGGTCTCGACGCTCGCGCGGGGCACGAGCGAGCGGAGGTTGGCCACGGTGGCGCCCGGGTGGCGCCGCGACATCGCCAGCAGGGTGCGGATGGCCCCGAGCGTCACCTCGGGCTTCTCGGCCTCGACGGCTCCCGACGTCACTGCGGCGATGCGGTCCTCGACGATCTGGTTGAAGCGGGGGTCGGAGGTGTACTGCGCGATGCCGATGCCCCGGGCGAACGGGAGCGAGCCGAGGTTGAGGTCCTGGGGACGCCAGCCGAGCAGCGTGGTGTCGAGCGTGACCACGAGGGCACCGGCGTCGACGGCCTCGGCGCGGGCGATGAAGCTGTCGACGAGGTCTTCGTCGGTGCTCCAGTAGAGCTGGAACCAGCGCGGCGAGCCCTCGGTCACGCCGTCCATGGCCGCGGCACACTCCTCCATGCTCTGGCAGCCCTGGTTGCTGAAGAGGTACGGGAGGCCGTGGCGGGCCGCGGCGCGGGCGATCTTCACGTCGCTCTCGTCGTCGACCAGGGCCAGGGCTCCCACGGGGGCGAGGAGCACCGGAGCCGGCAGGTGCCGACCGAGCAGCTCGACGCCGAGGTCACGCTCGGTGTTGCCGCCCGCCATGCGAGGCACGATGGAGCGACGCTCGAACGCCTGGAGGTTCTTGGTCATCGTGCGACCCTCGCCCGCGCCACCGGCGACGTAGGCCCAGGCCTCCGCGGAGCAGGCCCGGCGGGCCCGCCGCTCCAGCTCGGCGAAGTCGGTGGGGACCACGGGACGTCGGCCGTGGATCCCCTCGCGGTAGACGGCGCTCTGACGGCTGCGCCCGAGGCCCTCGGCAGGTGCTGGCATGTCCTGAACCCTAGTCGGCGTGGGAGGGTGACAGGCATGAGCACCAAGCCCACCGACCTGCCTCCTGACCTGCCCGGGCTCGAGCACCGCTACGCCGACGTGAACGGCGTGACGCTGCACTACGTGGAGGGCGGAACGCCGAGGCCCGACGCCCCGAGCCTCGTCCTCGTGCACGGCTGGCCGCAGCACTTCCTCATCTGGCGCGACGTCCTGGCCGACCTCGTCGTCGACCACCACGTCATCGCCCTCGATCTTCGGGGCCACGGGTGGAGCAGCGTGCCCGCGCCGGGTGGCGACGCCTACGACAAGCGGACCCTCGCGGCCGACGTCGAGGCCCTCGTGGAGCACCTGGGCCTCGATCGGCCGGTCCTCGTGGGCCACGACTGGGGCGCCTTCGTGAGCCTGCTCGTCGCCTCTCGCCGACCCCAGCTGGTCCGCGGTGTGGTGGCTGTGGCGATCATCGCGCCGTGGGCGGCCATCCCCGTGAAGGCACTGCACCGCTTCGGCTACCAGCTGGTCGCGGCCGGACCGTGGGGGCGCTTCGCCCACCAGGGCCTGGACCAGCGCTTCCTGCGCACGGTCTACAAGCTCGGCGCCGGACGTGGCCCTCGCCTCGCGGACACCGAGGTCTACCTCGAGCGCTACCGGGACCGCGACCGGGCACGGGCCGGCGTGGCCATGTACCGGCGGTTCCTCACCGCCGAGGTGCCGGCGAGCCTGCGCAAGAAGTACGTGGGTGCGGCCAAGGACGTGCCCATCGTCATGGTGCCGGGCATCGGGGACGGCGTGCTCACGCCCGACCTCGTCGAGGGTGCGGCGGTCCTGCCGAACGTGACCATGGAGGTCGTCGACGGCGCCGGCCACTGGGTGCCTGAGCAGCAGCACGCGGTCCTGGTGGAGAAGATCAGACGGTTCCTCGCCGAGCGCCTCTGACCGCAGGTCGAGCCGGTCTGCGCCCGGCGGCCCGGCCTAGCGCTCCGGTCGGTGCCCGATGGCCGCCGCCAGCTGCAGGGCGTCGCGAGCCATGGTCTCGGGATGGTGGACGTCGATCGTGGTGGTGCGGCACTCGACGCCCAGCTCCTCGACCGCGCGGACCCGGTCGAGGTCGGAGGAGTCGACGAGCCAGCCGTCGAGCACGCCGGTGGACCGCCGGCTGCCGTAGTGCGCAGCCACGGCCGGCGCTCCGACGTCGAGCCCCAGGCCCACCATGAGCTCGTCGCTGGCCCCCGGGACGGCGGCCTTCCCGACGACGGGGGAGACCCCGATGATCGGCGCGGTGGTGGTGCGGAGCGCGGCGCCGAGCCCGGCCAGCCGCACGAGCGGGCCCATCGCGGCAGCGGGGTCGGCGGGGGGCAGCAGCACGACGTCGGCCTCCATGACCGCCCGCATGACCCCGGGGGCCGGGTTGGCGATCTCGAGCCCGTGCAGCCGGACGTCGGTGACGGGGGCGAGCCCCTGGTGACGTTCCCAGTACTCCGCATGGGACATCACGCGGCTGTGGCCGCCGACCTCGACCCGCAGGCGGGTCTGCAGCTCGTCGTCGCTCATGGGGAGGAGCTCCGTGGAGAGCTCCCAGCGGTCCATGAGCCGACGCGTGGCCTGGGTGAGGGTCTTTCCGCTGCGCAGTGCATCGGTGCGCACGAGGCACGTGGCGAGGGCGCGGTCGCTGAGCCGCAGGCTCCGTCCGCCGGTCCCGTGCGCGGTCAGGACGTCCTGGGCGTTCCACGTCTCGACCGGGCCCTCCAGGCCGTGGGGTGAGAGCGTGGTCATGATCTCGTCGAGGTCGGGGCAGATGCGCAGCCCGAGGAACCAGTGGTCGTCGGCGGTGTTGGCGATGACCGTGAGGCGGTCGCGCGCGCCCAGGCACGCCTGGACCCCTGCGATGAACCGGGGCCCGACGCGCCCATCGGCCAGCACGGTGACTCTCACAGGCTCCATTGTGCTGGTCGCACGGTTGGGATCACGATGGATCCATGACATTCGACGAGGCTCTTGCCGAACGGATCCGCTCGCTCGTCGGTCTCGAGTACGGGATCTCCGAGCGCCGGATGTTCGGCGGGGTCGCCTTCCTGCTCCATGGCCACATGGCCGTGGCGGCCTCGTCGCACGGCGGGATCATGGTCAGGGTGCCGCTGGAGGACGCGGACGACGTGCTCGCGCTGCCCCACACGAGTCCCATGGTGATGAGCGGCCGGGAGACGCGAGGCTGGATCCGCGTCACCGCCGCGGGCTGCGAGTCGGACGAGGACCTCCACGACTGGGTCGACCGGGGTCTCGAGCAGGCCCGCTCCCTCCCGCCCAAGCCCGCCTGACCCGGTTTACCACGGGGTCTGGGGAAGTGCCGACGCCCCACGGGCTACCGGCCGTGGGGCGTCGAGTTTGCCCAGACCCCGTGGTAAACCCGGGAGCGGTGGGTCAGCGGGGAGCCATGCGGAGCGCGCCGTCCATGCGGATGGTCTCGCCGTTGAGGTAGTCGTGCTCGACGAGCATCGTGACGAGCCGTGCGTACTCCTCGGGGCGTCCCAGGCGCTGCGGGAAGGGGACGCCGGAGGCGAGCCCGGCACGGAACTCCTCGCTCACGGTGGCGAGCATCGGGGTCTCGACGATGCCCGGCGCGATCGTGTTGACGCGGATGCCGTGCTGGGCGAGGTCGCGGGCGGCGGGGAGCGTCATGCCCACGACGCCTCCCTTGCTCGACGCGTAGGCGACCTGGCCGACCTGGCCCTCGAACGCCGCGACGGAGGCCGTGTTGATGATGACGCCGCGCTGGCCGTCCTCGAGCGGCTCGGTCTTCGCGATGGCCTCGGCGGAGACGGCCAGCACGGTGAACGTGCCCACGAGGTTGATCTGCACGACCTTGGCGTAGAGGCCGAGGTCGTGCGTGCCCTTCTTGCTGAGGATGCGCATCGACGGTCCGATGCCGGCGCAGCTCACGACGGTGCGCAGCGGCACGCCCGAGTCGGCCGCGGTGCCCACGGCGGCTCGCACCTGCGCCTCGTCGGTCACGTCGGCCTCGACGTAGACCACGCCGTCGACGGCCGGCGCCGACTCGATGGACGACGGGAGGTCGAGCGCGAAGACGGTGGCTCCCTGGGCCGCGAGGGCGGCGGCGGTGGCCGCTCCGAGCCCGCTGGCTCCTCCGGTGACGACGGCGGCGGTGTCCTTGAGCTGCATGACGTTCTCTTCCTGACGGTTCGGGTGGTGGGGCGGGTCAGCGTGCCAGGTGGCGGCTGATGACGAGACGCTGGATCTGGTTGGTCCCCTCGAAGATCTGCATGACCTTCACCTCGCGCATGTAGCGCTCGACGGGGAAGTCCTTGGTGTAGCCGGCGCCGCCGAGCACCTGGACGGCGTCGGTCGCGACCTTCATGGCGTTGTCGGTGGCGACGAGCTTGGCCACCGAGGCCTCGCGGCCGTAGGGCCGGCCGGCGTCCTTGAGGCGGGCGGCGTGCAGGTACGTGGCGCGGGCCGAGTCGACGGCGGCGGCCATGTCGGCCAGGACGAAGCCCAGCCCCTGGTGGTCGATGATCGCCTTGCCGAACGCCTCCCGCTCCTTGGCGTAGGCGACGGCGACGTCGAGGGCACCCTGCGCCACGCCGACGGCGACGGCCGCGATGCCGAGCCGTCCCGCGTCGAGTCCGGCGAGCGCGATGGGCAGGCCCTGGCCCTCCTCGCCGAGCCGACGCTCGACGGGCACGCGCACGTCCTCGAGCAGCATCGTGGCCGTCGTGGACGACATCAGGCCCATCTTCTGCTCGGGGTGGTCCGCCGTGAGGCCCGGCGTGTCCGCCGGGACGAGGAAGCACGAGATGCCACGTCCGCCGTCGTCGGACGTGCGGGCCATGACCTTGTAGAAGTCGGCCTGGCCGCCGTGCGTGGTCCACGCCTTGGCGCCGTTGAGGACGTACTCGTCGCCCTCGCGGACCGCACGCGTCCTCATGGCGGCGGGGTCCGACCCGGCGTGGGCCTCGGACAGGCAGTAGGCGCCGAGCAGGTCGCCACCGAGCATGTCCGGGAGCCACTGCTCCTTCTGCGCGTCCGTCCCGGCCTCGAAGAGGCCGAAGCAGCTGAGGGCGTGGACGCTCGTGCCCACGCCGACCGCGGCCCAGGCCGTGGCGATCTCCTCGACGACCTGCAGGTAGACCTCGTACGGCTGTCCGCCGCCGCCCAGCTCCTCCGGGTACGGCAGGCCCAGCAGCCCCGCGCGGCCGAGGGTGCGGAAGACGTCGCGGGGGAAGCGGGCGTCGCGCTCGAAGGCGTCGACGGCCGGTCGCAGCTCCTTGTCGACGATCGAGCGGGTGAGCTCGATGAGGTCGGCCGACTCCTCCGTGGGCATGAGGCGGTTGGCAGGCACGGTGCTCCCGGGGACGAGATGGGCAGTGTACGCAAAACTGTACCAGGGAACTCCTATGAGTACACCCAGGGTGATACGGTCGGACCGTGCCCGCCACGACGACCGAGCGCTCCACGCGCCGCGAGCAGCTGCTGGACGCTCTCGTCGAGCTGTTCCTGGCCGAGGGGTTCCGCGAGCTCCAGGTGGCCGACGTCGCCGCTCGCCTGCGCTGCTCCAAGTCGACGCTCTATGCCATCGCGCCGAGCAAGGAGCAGCTCGTCGCGGTCGTCGTCCGAGCGTTCTTCCGGCGTTCCACGGAGCGCGTCGAGGCCAGGGTCGCAGCGGCGGCGGGCGGCCAGGCCGAGAGGATCCGGGTGTACCTGGGCTCCATCGCCGACGAGCTGGAGCCGGGGTCGCCCGCGTTCTTCGCCGATCTGGAGTCCCACCCCCTCGCCCGCGAGATCTACGGCCGGAACACCGCCATCGCGGCGGCCCGCATCCAGGAGCTCGCCGCCGGCATCGAGGGGGCCGCGTTCCTGGGCTACGTCGCCGGCATCACGATGGAGGGGATCCATCGTGGAGAGGTCACCGCGGCCGCCGGCCTCGACCACTTCGACGCCTACCGTGCGCTCGCCCGCCTCATCATCGCCACCATCGAACCCACCTCAGGAGAATCCGCATGATCCGTACCGAGCTCACCGAGACCTTCGGCGTCGACCACCCCATCCTCTGCGGCGGCATGACGGGTCTCGGCACGGCCGAGCTCATCTCGGCGGTCGCCGAGGCCGGAGCCCTGGGATTCCTGACGGCCCTCACCCAGCCCACGCCCGAGGCGCTGGCCGCCGAGATCGCCCGCACGCGTGAGCTCACCGACAAGCCGTTCGGCGTCAACCTCACGATCCTGCCGACCATCGACCCTGTCCCGTACGACGAGTACCGCCGGGTCATCGTCGAGGCCGGCATCACCGTCGTCGAGACGGCCGGGTCCAGCCCCAAGCCGCACCTCCCCGACTTCAAGGCCGCCGGCGTCAAGGTGATCCACAAGGCCACGTCGGTGCGCCACGCGCTGTCGGCCGAGCGTGCGGGCGTCGACTTCATCAGCATCGACGGCTTCGAGTGCGCGGGTCACCCCGGCGAGGACGACGTGCCCGGGCTCGTGCTCATCCCGGCCGCCACGCGCGCCCTGTCCATCCCGGTCATCGCCTCCGGCGGTCTCGCAGACGGCCGTGGCCTCGCCGCCGCACTGGCCCTCGGCGCCTGCGCCGCCAACATGGGCACGCGCTTCATGGCCACCGACGAGGCGCCGATCCACGAGAACGTGAAGCAGCAGATCGTGGCCAACACCGAGCTCGACACCGTCGTGGTCTTCCGACAGTTCCACAACTCCGCGCGCGTCGTGAAGAACTCCGTCAGCCAGCAGATCGCCGAGATCGGTGCCCAGCCGGGCGCCACGTTCGCCGACGTCGCCGAGCTGGCCTCCGGGGCCCGCGGGCGGCAGAACGTGCTGGCCGAGGGCGACCTCGAGGGGGGCATGTGGTGGGCGGGCCAGACCCAGGGCCTCATCCACGAGGTGGCCTCCGTGAAGGACGTCGTCGACCAGATCATCGCCGACGCCGAGCAGGTCATCACCGAGCGGCTCGCGTCGCTCGTCGGCTGACCGTCCGAACCGCCGTCCTCAGGAGGACCCATGAAGGTGCAGAAGGAAGCAGGCGTCCTGCGTCTCACGTTCGACCGTCCCGAGCGGCTCAACGCGGTCACCGACGTGATCCTCGACGAGCTGGCCGAGGCGGTCGAGCAGGCGCCGTCGGACCCCGACGTGCGGGTCGTGGTGCTGGCCGGCGAGGGTCGGGCGTTCTGCTCCGGCGCCGACATCTCCGACGACAGGCCGGCCGACCGGGCCTCGACGAGCACGATCGACGCCGGCGAGCGCCTCGTCCGCGCGATCACCACCTCGCCGCTGCCGGTCGTCGCCCTGGCCCGCGGGGTGGTCGCGGGCATCGGAGTCCCCATCGCCCTGGCCGCCGACCTCACGCTGAGCGACGAGGACTCGTACTTCCTGCTCGCCTTCACGAGGATCGGTCTCATGCCCGACGGCGGGGCGTCCGCCCTCGTCGCAGCTTCCGTGGGGCGCGCGCGGGCGCTGCGCCTGGCGCTGCTGGCCGAGAAGCTGCCCGCCCGCGAGGCTGCTGCGGCGGGTCTGATCGGGGGCGTCCACCCGGTCGCCGACTACGAGGCCGAGGTCCAGAAGGTCCTCGACCAGCTGACGAACGGACCGGCCGTGGCCTACGCGCGTACCAAGGCATCCATCAACGAGGCGACGCTCGGACCGCTGAATCAGACGTTCAGGACTGAGCTCGCAGGGCAGATCGGACTCCTCGAGGCCGCAGACTTCGCAGAAGGCCAGAGGGCCTTCGCGGAGAAGCGGAAGCCCCGGTTCAGCGACCGTCCCTGACCCGGCGCGCCGTGTTTGCCACCCGCAGGGGCCGCGCATAGGTTGGAGACGACCGTCGAGGTTCTACCCCGATCATGGACGGTCAGTCGAGAGCCCCGACCCACTCGGGGCTCTCGTGCTTTTCCGGCGCCGTCGTGTCGGCGACGGGGACTACCGTGGCGTCATGGCCACGAGCTCACGACACCTCAGCGTCTCGATCGACCGCCCCGCCGGCGAGGTCTACGCCTACGTCGCCGACCCGCGCAACATCCCCGCGTGGGCCCAAGGACTCGGCAGCTCCGTCGAGCTCGTCGACGGTCGCTGGACGGCCGAGTCGCCCATGGGGCCCATCTCCTTCGAGTTCGCGCCCACCAATCCGTTCGGCGTGCTCGACCACGACGTCACCCTGCCGTCGGGCGAGGTCAACACCAACCCGATGCGCGTCCTCGCCGACGGGGAGTCGAGCGAGGTGGTCTTCACGCTGCGCCGGCTCGAGGGCGTGAGCGACGAGGCGTACGAGCGCGACGCCGCCGCGGTCACCGCGGACCTCCAGGTGCTCAAGACGTTGCTCGAGGCCTAGCGAGCCGCCGTCGTCCGACTCAGCGGTCGATCATCCGCTGCATCGCGTCGGGGTACCGGTTGCCCACCACCTGGACGCTGCGGGAGGCCGCGTCCAGCTCGGCGAGGTCGTCGGACGTGAGCTCGAGGTCGGCTGCGGCGAGGTTCTCGTCGAGTCGCTCGAGCCGACGCGTGCCGGGGATGGGGACGATCCAGTCCTGCTGCGCGAGCAGCCAGGCCAGCGCGACCTGGCCCACGGTGGCCTGCTTGCGCTCGGCCACGGCGCGGACGAGTTCGACCAGCGCGAGGTTGGCGTCGAGCGCCTCCTTCTCGAAGCGCGGGAGGGTGGCGCGGATGTCGCCCTTCCCGAACGCCGTGCCGGACTTCACCGTGCCGGTGAGGAGGCCGCGGCCGAGCGGGCTGAACGGCACGAAGCCGATGCCCAGCTCCTCGAGCACGGGAAGGATCTCCTCCTCCGGCTCGCGCCAGAACAGGGAGTACTCACTCTGCAGTGCGGTGACGGGCAGCACGGCGTGGGCCTTGCGGATGGTGGTGACGCCGGCCTCGGAGAGCCCGAAGTGACGCACCTTGCCCGCCTCGATGAGCTCCTTCACGGCGCCCGCGACGTCCTCGATGGGCACGTCCGGGTCCACGCGGTGCTGGTACAGCAGGTCGATCGTCTCGATGCCGAGCCTGGAGAGGGAGCCGTCGACGGCCTCGCGGACGTGCTCGGGCCGGCTGTCCGTCCCGCCGGTCTGCTTGCCGTCGGCGTCGAACGCGAAGCCGAACTTGGTGGCGATCACGACGTCGTCGCGCACCGGACGGAGTGCCTCGCCGACGAGCTCCTCGTTGTGGAACGGGCCGTAGACCTCGGCCGTGTCGAAGAACGTGACGCCCCGACCGACGGCCTCGCGCAGGAAGGTGATCATGTCCTCGCGCGGCGGGCGCGGGCCGAAGGCCTGGCTCATGCCCATGCAGCCGAGGCCGGGTGCAGAGACGGTGAGGCCGGAGGATCCGAGGGTGCGAGTCGTCATGCTCCTCACGGTACGTCTCCCGTCGCGGGGCGCCCGGGTGCTGACGTGCCTGCTGCCGCGGGAACGTGACAGGTCGCCAAAGGTTACGCGTGAGTAGATCCACGTTGTGGCGTGGCGTGCCTGCCGTTACGGTCGGTCCGGGGTAGAACACCGTCGACGTCGATTCCCTCTGGGGGATCGGCCCGGCTCCGCGCGACTCGGCCTCGATCGAGGCGTGCGGAACGTCCCCGGCCGCCCTTCCGGGGAGGACGGGGACGTGGTCCACCCCCGCGCGGCGCGCGTCATATCCTGGGGCCATGGACTTCAAGCCCAACCAGAGCGACCTCGATCGGCTGTTCACCACGATCGCTGCACAGGTCGAGGGCGTCGACGCAGACCTGCGCGAGAAGTTCGCGGGTCGTCCGCCCGAGGAGATCGTGGCGCCGGCCACCCGGGCGTTCGAGGCGATCGGCATCGAGTCGCTCACCGACGAGTGGATCGTCGACTACGTGCGGGCCGTCAGCGCGGGCGAACCGTTCTCCATCAACCTCGGCTGAGGACCACGATCCCGGCCCGGACGTAGGACGGCCCCGCCGGGTGTTGGTGCACCGTGGCGGGGCCTTGACCCGGTCTGCGTCTAGATGGGACGAGACCGGACCCGCCCCAGACGGTACTAGGGCCCCCCCGTCAGCGGCGAGGCGCTGGGCTCGGCAGGGCCTGATGGTTGCGCTCAGGCGTGGAACCCGGTCTCCCGAATGACGCGGGCCGGCACGCCGGCGACGACCGTGTCGGGCTCGACGTCGCGCGTCACGACAGCACCGGCTCCCACCACGGCCCCGTCGCCGATCGTGACGCCGGGGACCACCGTCACGTTGGCGCCGAGCCAGACCTTGCGTCCGATGACGAGGGGGGCGGGCAGCATGTCGGCGCGTCGGGCCGGGTCCATGCTGTGATCGAGGGTGGTGAGGGTGCAGCCGTGGCCGATGAGGGTGTCGTCCCCGATGACGATCCCGCCGGTGTCCTGGAAGCGGCAGCCCAGATTGATGAAGACGTTAATCCCCAGCCGCAGGTTCTTGCCGAACTCGCTGTGGAACGGCGGGAACACAGCGACGGACTCGTGGACGTCGCGACCGGTGAGGCGAGTCAGGAGCTCCCGGACCTCGTCGGGTGTGCGGTAGGTGCCGTTGAGCTCGGCGGTGATGCGGAAGGCCTCCTGCGAGGCCGCATGCATGAACGCGTGGTGCTCGGAGCCGCCCTCGATGAGCTGACCTCGATCCACGTGGTCCAGGAACTGCTTCAGGTCCATGGGTCTCCTGTCGTCACGTCGAGCCTGCCCGAGGATCGGTGGGCCTGGGGGGTCGAGCTGGTACCCCCATCAAGACGACCTTCCTCGCTCGTTGCTCGTCCGGTGTGATGGATCCCAGAGCACCCCCACGCGAAGGAGACCCATGAAGGCCATACTCATGCACGGCGCAGGCGACGTCCGGATCGAGGACGTCCCCGACTCCGTGATCGAGCAGCCCACGGACGCCCTGGTCCGCATCACCGCCTCCTGCATCTGCGGGAGCGACCTGCACCCCTACGCCTCGATGGCCTCGACGGCGGGCCCCGCGCGGATGGGCCACGAGCTCATCGGCGTCGTGGAGGACGTCGGGTCGCAGGTCGTCACCGTGCGGAAGGGCGACCTGGTGGTGGCACCGTTCGCGATCTCGGACGGGACCTGCGTCTTCTGTCGGGAGGGGCTCCAGACGTCGTGCGTGCACGGCGCCTTCTGGGACACCCTGCCCGGCGAGGGCGGCCAGGCCGAGGCCGTGCGGGTGCCGTTCGCGGACGGCACCCTGGTCAAGCTCCCGGTCGAGCACGACTCGGCGCTCGTCGCCTCGCTCCTGACCCTTTCCGACGTGCTCGGCACCGGCCACCACGCGGCCGTCGCGGGCGGCGTCGCGCCAGGATCTTCCGTCACGGTCATCGGCGACGGCGCCGTGGGCCTGCTCGCCGTCCTGTCGGCCAGGCGGCTCGGCGCGGAGCAGATCATCCTGATGGGCCGTCACGAGTCCCGCACAGCCCTCGGCCGGGACTTCGGCGCCACCGACGTGGTGGCCGAGCGCGGCGAGGAGGGCATCGCTCGCGTCCGAGACCTGACCGGTGGTCACGGCACCCACGTCGTGCTCGAGGCCGTGGGCCACATGCCGGCCTACGAGCAGGCCGTCGGTGTGGTGCGCCCCGGTGGGACGATCAGCCGGGTCGGGGTGCCGCAGTACGAGGACGCTCCGGTGGGGTTCGCGAGCCTCTTCGGTCCCAACGTCCGACTCGTCGGCGGCCCGGCGCCCACGCGCGCCTACATCGAGGAGCTCATGCCCGACGTCCTCGACGGCACCATCGAGCCGGGCCGCGTCTTCGACGTCACCACCGACCTCGCCGGTGTCCCCGCGGGCTACCAGGACATGGCCGACCGCACGAGCCTCAAGGTCCTCATCAAGCCCTGACCCCGGAACGACCCGAAAGGACGACCCATGCAGATTACCCGGAGCTCCCTCGAGACCGTCAAGGGTCCAGGCGACTGGTTCACGGGCGACGTGTACATCGACCCGGTCGCAGCAGCGCCGGAGCCCTCACGCGTGACGGCCAACCTCGTGCACTTCATGCCGGGCGCACGGACCCGCTGGCACCGTCACCCGTTGAGCCAGACCGTCTTCGTCACCGAGGGCGTCGGGCTGTGCCAGCGGCGCGGAGGACCGGTCGAGGTGATCCGTCCCGGCGACCGCGTGCTCTTCGAGGCGGACGAGGAGCACTGGCACGGAGCCGCCCCGGACCGGCTCATGGTCCACCTGGCGATCAACGAGAGCGATCACGACCACGACGTCGTGCACTGGCTGGAGCCCGTGACCGACGACGAGTACGCCGCCCCGGTGGGATCGTGAGACCCGCGAGCGTGGCGCTCCGCCTCGCGGCGCTTCTGGCGGTGGCCTCGGTCGCCGCGTGCTCGGATGACGGCCGGGGCGACGGTCCCGCCCGCACCGGGTCGACCACGTCGGCGGCCGGTGCGCCTGAGCGGGACGAGGCCTCTGCCCCGGCGCCCCAGGAGGGCACCCCGGTGAGGATCCGCTTCGGCGAGGCCCAGGTCGACGGCACGGTCCTCGACACCCCGACAGGACGGGACCTGCTGGAGCAGCTGCCGCTCGAGCTGACGATGAACGACCACGGCGGGGTGGAGAAGACCGGTGCACTTCGGCAAGCGCTCTCCACCGAGGGCGCTCCCTCAGGAGCCGATCCAGACGTCGGGGCGATCGGCTACTACGCGCCGTACGGCGACCTGGTCCTCTACTACGGAGACCAGTCCCGGCACGACGGCATCGTGGTCGTCGGACGAATGGCCAAGGGATTCGAGCGACTGGCGGACCTGCCCGGGAGCATGACCGTGACGGTCGAGGCGGTCGATCCTCCGTGAACGACGCGCCCCATCCGGTCTCTGGTCCGGCGTACGGTGGAACGGTGGACAACCGCGCCGACATCAAGGAGTTCCTCGCGACGCGACGTGCTCGCCTGTCGCCCCGCGAGGTCGGGCTGCCCGAGGGCGGCGCCCGTCGCCGCGTTCCCGGACTGCGCCGCGAGGAGGTCGCGGTCCTCGCCGGCGTGAGCACCGAGTGGTACACCCGCCTGGAGAAGGGTCACATCAAGGGGGTCTCGGAGGACGTCCTCGATGCCGTGGCACGGGCCCTCCGGCTCGACGAGGCGGAGCGGACGTACCTGTTCGACCTGGCCCGGGTCGCCCGGACCAAGCCCGGCACGGCGAGGCGCAGTGCCCGGCACGAGGTGACGGAGCAGGTGCAGTGGATGCTGGACTCCGTGGTCGGCTCGGCCGCCTTCGTGGCCGACGGGAGCCTCGACATCATCGCCTCGAACGCGCTCGCCCGGGCGTTGTACTCGCCGGTCTTCGCGCACGACCCGGGCCGCACCAACATCGCCCGTTACCAGTTCCTGGACACGACGGCCGCCGACTTCTTCCCCGACTGGGACGGCGCGGCGAACGTGACCGTGGCCCTGCTCCGGACCGAGGCTGGCCGCGACCCCGGCAGCAAGCCGCTGCGCGAGCTCGTCGGTGAGCTGTCGACGGTGAGCGAGGAGTTCCGCACCCGGTGGGCGTCGCACGACGTCCGTCTGCACTTCGCGGGCCGCAAGCAGTTCAACCACCCCGAGGCCGGGACGATCGACGTGGCTTTCCACTCCATGAACCTCTCCGCCACCGGCGCGAGACCGCAGGTGATGACGGTCTACACGGCCGAGCCCGGCAGTGCGTCCGAAGAACGCCTCAGGCTGCTCGCCAGCTGGGACGCCACCGCCCCAGACATGTCCTCGCCGCACTGACCACCGCCGCAGTACGCGCCCCGATCAGTAGGCCCCGTGGGACTCGAACCCACAACCCGCGGATTAAAAGTGAGAACCGCCGGTCATGTACGGGGCTGCGCCGAGATGTCGCGAGCGGCATAGTCGCAGGTCAGACGCCGTTTACGGAGGATCACGCATATCACCGCATGCTGCGCCATATCGCGCAGTTGCCATGCAATCTGCCATGCGCGGGCAGGCCCTCTGTCGAACACGTGTTCTATCCTGCCCGCGTGGGGATGAACCCGAGCAAGCTCGACAGGTGGCCGCGCTACGAGCGCGTCCACTTCGTCCTCGTGAAGCGTGGCCACCGCTACGAGCGCCCCTGGCAAGGCTTCGTCGTCGGGTGGCGCAGAGCCGGCCGCGGTTGGGAAGCCCTCGTCACCTACGTCGACGAGCAGGCCGACGGCAGCGGTGTGCACACGGACTGGTTCCCGCAGGCCCGCCTCCGCCCTGTCGAGGTCGACCCCAACCCGCCTCGCGACGACTGGTTCTGACCCCCGCCTGATCCCCGCGCCGCTATGGTGTCGGCCATGCTCCGACCAGCTCGCGTCCTCGCACTGATGCTCCTGCTCCCCGCCGCCGTTGCGTGCGGCGGCGGAGGTTCGGACGATGCCTCGACCGCCGGCAGCAGCAGCTCGCCGGCGTGCAGCGACGTGTGGATGGTTGGCAAGACGCTCCCGAAGACCTATGAGGGGTGCGTGGCCAACGGTGACGAGCAGGCGTACATGGAGTACGGCGACTGCACAGACGGCCGGAAGTTCATCGGCTACGCCCCCGACGGCGGGCAGGCGTACTTCGCAGGGCTCGGCGGTGAGATCGGCAAGGGCTCGGTCGACGATGCCGCTTGGTCAGCCGCGCTGGCCGAGTGCACCGGCGAATCCGCCAACTGACGCCAAACCCACAACGCACAGAGACGCCCCCACCGCCGAAGCGGTGGGGGCGTCTCTGCTGGGCCTGGCTGGAGCTGCGTGCGCTACCCGTCGTCGCCGGCCGCGGGCGACGGGTTGGCCGCGAGGATGGGCACGTACCGCTGCAGGAATCCCTCGACGGCCGGGAGCGCCATGATCCTCGTGATGGCCGCGCAGACGCCGACACCGACGGCCGCTGCGCCCGTTGCCGCCTCGGGCGAGTGGTTCGTGGCTGCCTCGTAGATCAGCGGAACGATGCCGGCGAACGCGACGGCTGCCTGGAAGGCGGATCGGATGGTGCGCCGGCGGGGCCGGCTGACGGTCGTGCTGCTCATGCGACTGCTCCTATTCGGGTGGCCAGGCCGCGACGTTGACGTCGACGACCTGGGGGTTGTGGTCGGAGGACTTGTGGCCGTCGCGCTGGTCGGCCAGCTCGACGTCGGCCGTCTTGTGCACGAAGACGGCGTCCTCCCGCTCGCCCGCGGCGGGCACCTTCCACCGGTTGATGGACGCGATGCCCTTGTCACGGACCGTCGCGGCGACGTCGAACGCGTCCCGGTAGTCGGTGTTCTCGGCGACCCAATCGCGCACCCACGCCCGGCTGTTAGCGTCACCTCCGACCACCACATGGTCGGGGGCGACGCCGTACTGGCCGCGGAGGCGGGCGACCTTGGCGAAGATCGCTGCGATCTGATGCACCCGCGCGAGGTCCGCGCCGGACTCGTTCTCGAGGTGGTACGACACGCACAGCCACCGCTCGCCGGTGACCCTGTTCCTCAGCACGGCCCACACCATGGGCTTCTGGTCGCCCCGGTACAGCGTGTCGAGCGGCAGGTCGTAGAGGCCGGCCGCGACCTTCGTCCACCGGTTCTTGCGGTAGAAGATGACTCGCCACTTCCCCGATCCGGCCCCATTGGTAGCGCCGGCGTTGGCTAGGCCGAGCTTGTCGAGGGCCTTGTCGTACCACTTGACCTTTGACGGGCCGCCGGCCTCCTGCACGAGGAGCACCGAGGCGGCCATGGCGAGCAGCAGCTTCACCTGGCGGGCGCGACGGATGACCCAGGCCGGCCACTTCCCGACGAGCTCGGGGGCCTTGAGGTTCCACGACACGACACGCTCGATCGCCACCTTCGCCGGCTCCGCGGGGGGCGTGGCCGGCTTCGGTCCGGTCACGCCGGCCACGCGGGCGGCGACGTCGCGGCGGAACTGGCCCATGTCCAGGTTGGGGTCCGCCTTCGTGCGCTGCGCAGAGATCTCGCCGTGGCCGACGGACTCGAGCCCGTCCCACTTCTTGTACCGGGCGACTGCGGCGCAGATCTTCACCGACGACGTGCGCTGCGCCGACGTCATCGTCTTGGCGGCGATGTTCTCGATGCCCATCGTGAACGCGTTTCCGTCGGCCCCCGTGCCGCGGAAGCGTGCGTCGTAGGACTTGTCGGTCGAGAAGTCGGCCGCGCGCAGGTGTGCCTGCACCGAGGTGCCGACCTGCCCGGCGTGGTTGCACCTGCCGGCGCTGTTGAGCCACACCGTGCCGTCGGGCTCGACGACGAACTGGCTCTTGGTCGGCACGTTAGGGTCGCCGTTGATGATGTCTCGGATGTACTGCAGCACGGTCCTGCTGCCGAGGTTGCCGGCCGTGATGTGCACGACGATGCCGTTGACGTCACCCCAGCCGCGGGAGTTACGACCGAGGCCCTTCTCGTGCGAGCCGTCGTGGCAGCGGCAGCGGTCACGCCAGCCGGGGACCTCCTTGACCGTGAGGCCCTCGGCCTTGAGAACGGCGAGCAGGGTGGACGGGGTCAGCGGTGCAGACATGGTGCCTCCTGGGAATGGCGAAGCCCCGGCGACCTCAGGTCGGCGGGGCTGGGACGGTGCGGCGGTCAGTGCCCGGCGGGCGGTTCGGGCAGGGTGATGCCCTCGGCAGCGGCGGCCTTCCGAACCTCGAAGGCCCATGCCCGCCAGGCGACAACTTCGCCCTCCAGCCGGGCCACGGTGGCGCTGTTCTCGGCGTCGCGCAGGACACGGTCACGCTCGAGCTTGCCGACCTGGCCGTCGAGACGGCGCACGGTAGCTGCGAGGTTCGCGTACTCCACGCCGCGACGCTCGACCGCGGCTTCGCGGCGGCGCTCGGCGTAGTCGTAGTAGCCGCGGCCGAAACGACCGAAGATCTTGGCGAGATTCTCGGACGCGGTGGCGGCAGCCACGAGGACCGCAGCCACGATCGCGGCGTAGATCACCCAAGGGTTGGACGAGACATCAGGCGCGGGCACTGGCGGCCTCCTTCACCATCACCGGGTGCGGCCCCATCCGCCACCAGAGCAGGCAGTGCAGCACCGTCGGGAGGGCGAGGCCCGCCCCGGAGCGGACGCCGTCGAGCCAGGGCCGATCGAGATAGCCGGCGGTCAGCCCGATCGTCAACGCGAGGTAGACCGCGAAGAGCCACACATGACCAGCCCACACGAGGAAGTGCGCCCGCAGCACGTAGATGCCGACACACAGCGCCGTCGTGCCGGCCAGGATGCCCAGCCCCCAGAGCCACAACGGGGCGGCGGCTTCGATGCCGACCAGCACCGGCGTCTGCCCCGGCTGCGGCGGCCTCGCCTGGGTGTCGTGGCCAGTCAGGTAGTCGTACGCTCTGACGGTGGCGGTGGCAGCCAGCGCGAGGCTAACTATGCGGACGTCGGCGCCGAGCAGCCGTGCTGGAGCGTAACGGTTGAACCTGATCATGCGGCCCCTCCTGAGGTGGTTTTTACGCTTCCAGAGTTCAACCTGCTCACGCGACTGCCAGCCCAGCGACTGAGGCGAGCGCGGCGTAGGACGTCAGCGCTTCGTTCTTGCGCTGAAGAACCGAGGCGACCTGAGCAGGGCTGAGATGGGCGTGGAAGGCCACGGCCTCTATGTGCCCCCAGCCGGCAGCCTCGCCCGTCGTGAGCGTCGGGTACGCCTTCTTGTTGTTGCGCATGTCCCAGAGCTGCGACGCCGAGTTTGTGAGGCGTCGGGCGCTGCGTGCGGCGGAGGAGGCGCGGAAGGGCAGGTACCCGCCGACGAATCCGAGCTGGACGATGCCACCGGTCTCGACGGTGTCGAGGTGGAACGGTGAGATCTGACCCGCGACCTTCTCGGCCGCGGCGGTGAGGATGTTCGTTGCGGCGTAGGAGGTGTAGTCGGTGCCGGCGGACCAGTCGATACCGCCGACGGTGCCCATGCCGGGGACGTATCGGCGGGTGGTCATGCCAGCGATGGCCAGTGGCATGGTCTGGATCGCGCCCCACCACCCGAGCGTCGTCGGCTTGAGCTCGTCGAGGGTGGCTGTGATGAGCATGGTGCCGGCGCCTCGGAAGCTGTAGACGTTCTGCACCAGCACCGCGCCGGCCGCTGTTGCTGCGGTCGTGACGATGGCCTGTCCGATGTTGGCCTTGAGCGCGTCATAGAGCGAGGCATAGTCGACAACCTCGTATGTCTCGCGGACGATGAACTCTCGGCCGTAGTAGGTGCCGTCAGCGGTGAGTTCAATGCCGTCGAGCCACAGGCTCAGCCGGTTGCGGGTGGTCGACCCCGGCGAGAGCATCGTGTTGCCCGACCCAGCCGACCCGGTGACCTTCGTCGTGTAGACGATCGCGCCGGTATGCGTTGCTCCGGAGACGTGGGTCAGGTTTGAGGTCGGGTTGACGTTGGCCGACGTCACCGGGGTGCCGGCGTAGGAACCGATGACCTTGAGCTTGTTGTCGGTCGTCAGTGCGGCGAGGACGTATTCGCGCGAGCCGTCGGTCCAGACCGAGCCGATGTCCGCACCAGTCTTGCCGTCGGGGTTGTCGAATACGGCCATGCAGATGTAACCGTGGCCGGCGCCGACCGTGTCGAGCTGGGTGCGGATCGGAGTGATCTGGTCGTCGACGACCTGACAGGCGGCGCCGTTGAACGTCTTGGTGTCGAACGTGAAGCCGCCGTTCTTTGAACTGACGCGCTTCATCGTCGTAACCAGTGGCTTGCTGTCAACAGTTTCGGTGACGGTGAACGTGGTCCCGGTGATCGTGACCGCGACGCCGAGGCCGTTGGACAAGAGCTGGTTCAGCTTCGCGTCCTCGGCGGTAGAGCGGAACAGGCGCACCGACTCAGAGGTGTGAGGAGCGCCCTTCCAGCCCCACCGGTTACGGGTTCCGTCGCCGTACATGTCGGCGGTCAGCAGGGTGCCGCTGATGACGATGGCCCCGGTCGCGCGAGTCTTGACGCCTGTCACCGACGTCGCACCGACTGCCGACACGATGACCTCGACGACGACGTGGTGAGCGTCTGCGGGGACGGTGATGTTCGAGGTGGCCCGGAACTCCCATGTGTCGGTTGCGAGGGCCGTGGCGGTGCCGTCGACCTGCGAGAGGGAGGTGTCGTCGGCCTTGTAGAACCGGGCACGAATGCGGGCGTTCATCGACGTCGCACCAGTCGGAAACTGCGAGTTGACCATGGCGCCGATGCTGATGACCTCACCGGGCGTCACAGGTACGACGTAGGGCGACGCGGACGTCAAGCCACCGAGGTAACCGACCCACACCGACGTGGTGCCAGAGCCGGCCACGCGTGTGTTCTCGATGCCGTAGGAGAAGCCCGAGGGAAGGCCCGTCGTGATCTCCACGATGTTCTGCGAGACGCCCGAGGACCCGGTCGACCCGCCGGACAGGCCGCCCTTGAGCTGGGGATTCTTGAACCGGTTCCGCAGGTATTCCGGCGCCTGGGTCGTGGTTACGACGCCGATTCCCGCGACGGCCCCCGCGACAGCCTCCTCGGCCGCGGCCACCACGTTCTCGTCAGCAGCGAGCGCCGCGCTCACCTGCTCCGGAATCGTCTCAACGCCCTCCTGCACTTCCTGCAGCGCGACAAACCAAGCCGGCTCGGGCGCGGAACTGGGCTCGAGGGTCGATGGATCGACCGGCACGAGATCCTTCATCAGCAGGTCGCCGGCGCCGGCAGTCACAAACGCCACGATGACGTCCTCGCCAGCGACGGTCGACGCGAACCGGTACGGCTCGCCTACCTCGAGCTCCACACTGGAGGGCGGGTTTGTGATCGGCACCGGCTGCGGCGTCGGGTAGACGAGGGTGTCGCCTGCCTCGCCGCGGAAGACTCGGCAGACGAGCATCGAGTCGCCGCTGTCACGCCAGTCAGGTCCAGAGCCGCGGTCGAGCACGACGGTACGAGTTGCCATCAGACGTTCTCCTCAAAGTGGGTCGAAGGTGCGGTCGTTCGGCGGTCAGCCGAGGATCGCGAGGGACAGGGACTGCTTGATGCCCGAGCTGTCGCCCGACGTCGTGATCCCGGTGACCATCGCCGTGGCATCGAAGTCGACGTCGGGGTAAAGCAGCCGGTCGAGGTCGGAGATCTCGCGACCCAGGTGAGGGACGACGTTGACGTCGTCGACCGTCCACGACGCCGACTGCACACGCGCGACGATCCGGTCCAAGATCCACTCGGCGTCGTCGGGATCCTGGATGTTTCGACCCAGATTGAACGTCAGCGTGTTCGTCGCCGCTGACTCGGATGCACCCCACGCGAGGACCTCGGGCTCATTGACGCTGGCCGCGTCCCGGGTGCCGACGACCGCCGAACGAGTCCCCCTGGGGAAGTCGGTGAACCCGACCGTGCCCGACGGGTACCAGGGCGCCAGCAGGTACCGGGTGCCACCCGTGTCGTTGGTGACCGCGACCTTCCAGGTCGACGAGTTGACCTGGGTGACCACGGCGACGAGCAGGTCCACAGAGCTCGTGCCATTGCCGTCGCGCGCGGACGTGCTGTACACCGAGGTCGGGCCCGCGAACTTGGGGAAGACGATGGTGCCTGGGTCGAACGTGAACGTCTTCGTCGCACCCGCCGCGACCTTCGCCCCGGGAGGGAACCGGAAGATCGGTGCGGCGTCGAACGGAGCCGCACCCCACGGGGTGTCGTCGAAGTCAGGTGGGACGAAGCTGACCTCGACCCGGTCGGCGACGGCACCAGGGTCCTGCGCCCAAGCCAGGTCCTCGAAGCGGTCCTGCACCTGCAGCGTCTCCACGACAGAGCCCTCGCCGGCTAGGTAGTGGGCGTCGAGGACACGGATCGTTGTCCCGTCCAGGCTGAGGAAGATCGCTCCTAGGTTGGCGGCAGCGATCTCCTGCATGGCCGAGAGCTCGTCCGTCTTCCGCGGGAAGTAGGCCCCGTCGAGCTCGGTGCCGAACTCGGCCGAGAAACTGATGTCGTACCCGTTGCGCAGCGCGGCGGCCTGCAGGAGAGACGTGCTTCCGAAGCTCGACCCGAAGGCGCTCGGCCAGTCGTTCTTCACACGATTCGCGCGCCGGAGCTTGACGAGATCCTGGACCATGGTGAGAGTCAGGAACTTGTCGGACAGCTTCCCGCGGACGGGGTCGAGGATGAACTTTCCCAGCAGAAACGCTGTCGACCCCGACGGCCCGTCATAGGACGCGACGAGCTCGCACTGCCCGGACTTCGGCGGGGCCTCGTCACCGGCCCGCCACGGAGCCAGAAGCCCGCTCTTGGATTGCGGGATGGTGCACGAAGCCTCAGCGATCGGGAACTGTGTGGCCGCGTTGATCTGCCCCGGCATCAGCGGGGCGTCGAGGTTCGCGGTGACCGACCACTCGCCCACACGCGTCGTCCCCGCCGGCAGAGCCTCACCGTCGATCACCGACGCCGGCGGCCAGGACGAGTCCTCGACCCGCAGGTACACCGCCGGCGGCTCCTGCACGACCTCGGAAGGGTCCGGCCAACCGGCAGGCAGGGCCCGCATCAGCCGACCTCGGTGAGGACGTAGGACGAGTCGGCCAGCGCCAGCCGGTCATGCCACGACATCTTGAACGTTGGCGCGCCGTCACTGACGAGCACCTGGCACGGCGTCGCTCCACGCGAGGGCAGGAATCCCAGCCTGTCGACAGACCCCTCGGTCAGGCGAGCCGCGGTCGTGACGTTCGCGAACGTCCAGGCGATGACTGCGCCCTGGTCGGCGGCTGGCCGGAAGGAGACCGAACCTCGACGCGCGCCGGTGCCCGCCGGAGCGACGATCGGGACAACCGCCCCGTCAACCTCGATCGTCCCAATGGTGGCGCCAGCAGTCCGGATCGTCGTGTAGGACAGGTGATAGTTCTGACCGGCCCGGACACGCACTTCGCTCTGCTCGCCCACAGTGAACGCTGGCATCAGCACCTCGTCCACGGCGATCGTCGCGGAGCTGCGCCCCTCAGTGCTTCGCGGATCCAGCATGTTGATCTGCGCGAGCACGGTGTCCAGCAGCCACACCTCGGCGTCCGGACGCGACGCTGCGTAGTCCAGCCAGCGGGTTGCCTCAGGATCCTCGAGCTCGAACGAGAAGCCCCAGACCCGCTTCACGACCGGCGCGACCTGCGCGAACACCACGTTTCCGATCGTGGTGAACAGAGACGCCGGACGAGAGGCGCTGATCGAGACCCCCGGTGCGACGTTGTCTAGGTGCTTCCAGGACCCGCCGACCTGCAGGAAGTACGGCGCCCCACGCGATGCCGTCACGATGCCCCGCCCTTCCGCTTGATCTGGTGGTTCGCCTCGGCAACGGCCAGCGTGAACTCGCGCCCGCCGAGGACCAGCCGGTGCCCGGCCTCGACCGCTTCGATGAGGCGGAGCAGCAGCTCGACGACGTCGCCCTGAGATCCACCTGCGGGCAGCGGGGAGATGTTCGATCCGTCGGTCGAGGCGGACCCCATCGGGACGACCATCTCGTCCTGCCCCGCCTCGGCCAGGAGCGCCAGCGTGCCGCCCGGACGGGCCTTGACGATTCCGCCCTTCGCAAGCTGCGGGATCGGGTTGTCCGGCAGATCGACCGAGATCTTCCCCTTGCCGATGCTGTTCGGCAGCGCGCCGTTGATCTTGCTGATCGCAGCGTTGATCGAGCCCTTGACCACCTGCCAGATGTTTCCGGCGACCTCCGAGACGAAGCCCGACCCGCCCTTGAGGCCATCGAGCAGCGCCGACAGGACGGCGCGGCCGGCGGACCTGAGCAGCCCGCCGAGTGCGCGGATCTTGCCCGGCAGCCCGCGCACCGCGGACACAACGCCGTTGACGCCAGAGCGAGCGAGGTTGCCGATGCCCGACCACATCTCACGGAAGATCGCCTTTACGACCACCGCGGCACTCTTGAACGCGAACCGGATGGCGTTCCATCCCTGGGCCACTACGCCACGGATGACCGCCCACGCGCCGCGCAGGATCAGCTTGATCCCGTCCCACACCCCACGCCAGTCGCCGCGGAGCAGCGAGGAGAAGACCTTGAAGATGCCGCGGATGATGGAGAACGTGCCGCGCAGGATCGTCAGGAGATTGGTGAGGGACGCCTTCGCGTACTGCAGGATGTTGTCGCCGAACGCCCTCCACAGGGACCGCACGATCGACACGCCGTCGGTGAAGATCGACTTGACGTCCGACCACACCTGAGCGACCGTCGTGCGGAACTGAGCGACCCTTGAGCCGGCGCGGTCAGTGTCGCCGCCGAGGCCGGAAAGGAAGCCGCGGATCACCGCGACGCCTCGAGCGATCGACGGGCCGAGATCGAGCAGCGCGGGCAGCAGCCGACCACCCACGAACGTCGCGAGCTTGTCGATCAGCGGCAGGAGCGCCGTGCCGATGGTCTCCTTGAAGTTGCCCCACGTGACCGCGAGCTTCTCGCCGGCAGTAGCCGACGCCTCAGCCGCGCCACCGACCTGGCCGCGGACCTCCTTGAGGATGATCTTCTGCGCCGCGAGGGTGTTGCCCTGCTCGACGAGGCCCTTGATGAGCTTCTTCTGGTCCTCGGTGAACGTGACGCCCGATCGACCGAGTGCAGAGATGCCCTTGATCGGGTCGTTGAGGGCCTTGCCCATCAGCACCGACGCCGAGGACACGCTGCCGAAGCCCGCGGCCGACAGGTCGGTCGCGGCCTGGGTCGCCTGGTTGAAGATCTTGTTGCCCTTGCCGGCCTCGTTGCGCACGTTCTTGAACGTGAGCAGCAGGTTCGCGCCGGTCTGGATGGCCTCGTCGTCCATGCCGGACTTGTTCGAGATCGCCGCCGCGAGGTTGCCGACCTGAGACGCGGTCACATTGGCCGCGCCGCCGGTCGCCTTGATCGTCTGCGTGGTGAGCGCGCCGACCTTCTGGGACTCCCGCGCTTCACCGATCGCGTCGCCGAGGAAGTCCTTGACCTTGACCGCAGCGAACGCCGCACCCAGGGCGCCGGCGATCTTGCCGACGCCCATCCGCATGCCGCCGCCGAACCGCTTCCCGGCACGACGCCCGGCCTTGTCGGCCTCAGCGTCGACCGGGGCGAGGCCCCTAGCGACCTCTCCCTGCACGCCCTGGAAAGATGGGACCAGCGAGACGTATGCGGTTGCGAGCTCGGTTGCAGCCATCGGTCCTCCGTTCGGGCGCGGCGGACCAGCCGGGAGCAGACCTGCTCACGGCGGATGACGTGCGACGAGCGACCGTCGCGGAGGACCTGCACGACGCGTCCCCGAGAAGGACGCGCCGGCTAGGAGGTGTGGCCCTTGGCCTGCACGCGGGCGATGTGACGCTCGCGGGCCAAGTCGTGCCGAGCCTGCTGCTGAGCAGCAGCTTCGAGCTGCTCAGTCAGCGCGGACGGGGTCGGGAGGATCTCGGGCTTCGTGCCCTTGTCCTTGACCTGGTGGTACTCGAGGGCGCGGAGACGGAACTCCATCAGCCGCAGGAGGTGCCACTCCTCGCTCATGGACTCGTCCGACCCCTCGGACATGTAGACCGCCGCACCCGCCGGGAGGTAGGTGGCGAGCGCGGCGGCCTTGCGGACGCTCAGCGTGCCGCGGTAGAGGTCGATCAGGTCGACCCCGTAGAAGCGTTGGAAGTCGGCTTCGAGAGCCCCGCTGTGCTCGACTAGGAGGTAGGCGAGGCGGAGTAGTTTCCCGAGCTCAGCGCGGCGAAGATCTCGGAGAGGAACTCGCTCATCGGTTCGGTCGGGACGCGACCGGACTCGAGCCGGTGCGCCTCCTTCCAGCCGCGCCACTGGTCCTCGCCGAGCATGCGCTTCATCAGCCCGGGCAGCATGTGCAGGGCGTCGTTGTTCTGGATCTCGCCGAGCATCTCGAGGATCTCGACGTCGTCGAAGACGTCCTCGTCGAGCACGTAGTCGACACCGTCGAGAGGTACGACGAGGTCCTTCCTCGACGACGGCGTCGCTTCGTTCTTCGCTGCCTGCACGCCGGTGGCCCGCGGCTTGCGAGCCGGCGTCGCCTTCTTGGCGGGCGGGCGCTTGGCCGCGGCCTTCTTGGCCGGGGCCCGCTTCGCGGCGGGCTTGCGGTCGGTGGGCTGCTTCGCGTTCCGTGGTGCGGTCATTCGTCGGCTCCTGTCGGGGTGCGTCGGCTGAGGTTGAACCGGCAGGGCGAGCGCCGACACACTCGCCCTGCCGGGGTCTGTGTCAGGCAGTGACGAGCGCGGGGTTGTTGGTGACGATCTCGTACTCGTACATCGTCACCTCGAACTCCATGATCGTCATGTCCGTGTTCTTGTGGGGGATGGTGCCGCTGAAGATCGCCTCACCCCGGATGACCTCGTACCGCTTGTGCACGTCGCCGTCGACGAAGTCGGCGATGAACGCCCGCTCGTCGGTGATCGTGCCGGCGGCCGGCTTGATGCGCGTGATCCCGCCCGCCGTGGTGATGAGCGCGCCGGGCAGCAGGAGCCCCATCGTCACGAGGTTCTCCTCGAGCGCCTGGAACTTGAACATGTCCGTCGTCGAGGTGACACGACGGCGCACCAGCTTGCCGCCCTGCCAGCCGTTGAACGACGCGACGTCCTTGTCGGTGCTGACGTCGACGCCGTCCTCGGAGATCCACCCCACCTCCGGGAAGTCGCCGTCGTCGGGGGTGGCGAGGCCGGTCGGGAACGTGGTTCCGAGGTCGCCCACGTACACCGCCCCGTCGTGGTCGCCGTAGATGCGGATGTTCTCGAGTGCCTTCGTCATGACTGGCTTCCCTTCGGTGCGGTGAGGCGCCCGTGTCCGATGTGGAGCACGTGGCGGGCTTCGGCGGCGGAGAGGTCCACCTCCGTGTCGGGTTCGTGGGTCTCTCCGTCGCGCGTGGTGTGCGTGACAGAGAGCGTGATCGCGACCTTCGCCGCCGTGGCGGTGTCGGGCGCTTCGACGGCCGGCGCCTCGGCGGGCACGACGTCGTCGACGGGAGGCTGTGAGTCCTGGGCCTTGGTCATGGTGTGGTGCCTTTCAGGTGGAGGTCGAACGTCTGCGTGTAGCGCGAACGGGGTACGGAGGGCGTCGGCAGGTTGCCGGGGCCGGAGAGCTCGGTGACCGTCTTGAGCAGGACGCCGGCGACCTTGGTCCCTTCCGCTTCGGCCAGAGCCTCAGCGCAGGCGCGGAGCAGCGCCAGGGCGTCGGCCTCGGTCTGGGCGAACGCCTCAACGACGACCGTCGCGAGCTCGGAGATCCGGCTGACACGGCCAGCGCCACCGGTGCGGATGACGCGCACGAACTCGTCGGGCAGCTCGTCCGGCAATCGCGACGCAACCGGCGTGCCGACTGACGCGAGGATCGTGGTCAGGAGGTCCTCGACGTCCGCAAAGCTCGCGACCTTAGCCACGGCCGGCGTCGATCGCTCGCGTGAGGGCGCGGTCCTCGGCTTCGGCGCGCATGGCGTCCGGGGTGGCGGTGCGGACCGTCGCGCGTGCGCGGATCTGGCCCACCTCGGACGAGGCTTCCATGCCCTCGCCGCCAGCGTCGGCCATCGCCTGAGCGCGCCGCAGCAGGTCTGCCCGCACACCCTCGGACCGCAGCACGTCACGGACGCCCTGGTCGTTCATCTTGATGCGGATGCGCGTGGCCATCAGCCGTGCCACCTCTCGAGTCGTAGCAGGACGTGGTCCGAGCGCAGCCCGTACTCGTGGCGCTCGGGCTCGCCGAGGATCTTGTAGTCCAGGCCGTCGGGCCCACGGACGTGCTGACGGGCGGTGACCTGCGTGCCGGCAGGGAGGAAGACGCGCGCGGTGGCGGATGAGCCGGTGCGGTTCTCGTCGTCGGCCTGGCCGGGGCCAGGCTGGAACGAGCACCCCGTCACGTCGTCCTCGGCCGCCGGCGGCTTCTTCCAGTCCGCGACCTCGCGGCCGTGGTCGCTGGTCGTGGCCGCGGTGAGCAGCGTGATGGTCTGCTGGGTCGACGAGAGGATGCTCACGAGCTGACCCGGTAGCGGTCGAGGATCGCCTTCTCGTGCTCGAGAAGCGCGATGCCGCCGGACACCCCGGTACCGACTAGGGCGAAGCCGACGTCGATCTCGCCGGCGTGCTCGCGGGTGCGGCCCGACGGGGAGTCGATCGCACGGGCGGCGACCGCGGTCACGACAGCGACCACGTCCTCGGGAGCATTCTCGTAGCCGTGCGTGAGCACGACAAACGTCTTGCCAGGGCGAGGCGACCAGCAACCCGCGTTGAGCTGCAGGTAACCGGCCTCGGAGTCGTCGACCTGATCGAGGTCCACGACACGACCGTCAGTGACGACGCTGACGATCTCACCGATCTTGAGCGACGGCAGGAACAGCAAGTTGCTGCCGTCACCGTCGAGCTTGAGCGTCTCGGTAAACGCCGGCGCAATGTGCCACCCGCAGTAACTGCGGACGGCGCGCTGAGCCCGCTGGACGGCCGCGGCCTGGTCGCCCGACAGAAGCTTCGTCAGGTCACCGACAGCCGCGAGATCGTCCAGCGGGCCCGGCATCAGGCGCCCTTGCCGCGCGGCGTGCGCGCCTTGTTCGCCGGCTGCGCGGCAGCGGTCGTGACCGCCCCCGCCTTCGCCGACGCGGCGTGCTCGTCGAGCTTGGCCTGCAGCTTCTCGGGGTCACCCACGAGAGACCGCAGGGCCTCGAGCTCGGCCGCGTCCTTCTCGGCCTGCTCGCGCCCCTCCGGGGTCGACGCCGCACGGAGCTGCTCGAGCTCGGCGGCGTCGGCCTCGGCCTGCGCCTTCGCCTGGGCCGAAGCCTCGGCGTACGGATCGACGACCGGCGTCGGCTCGGACGGCTCCAGCTCGAGAGCCTTCGCCTCCTCCGGGCGGTACCGGATGCCGTCCACGGTGATCATCCCGACCGTGTCGCGCGCGCTCATGCGGCGGGCTTCACGATCACGAGACGGGCCGGCTTCCAGATGACCTGCGCCGCGCGGAGCTCGCCGCGGACGTAGGTCATGTTCCGCTGTGCGTAGTCCTTGTGCTGGTTGAACGCCACCACGGACAGGCCCTCACGGTCCAGGAGCGCCACCTGCTTGAAGTCACCGAGCACCGCGTGGGTGTCGATGAGCTTCTCGCTCGTGACGCGCGGGCGACCGAACAGGGTGTTGGCCCCGCCGCCGAACGGACCGCCGCTGTAGTAGCGGCCGTCGTTGTCCTGCAGGAGGTCGAGCGCGGCGTCCATCTCGGGCGAGAGGACGATCGCGTCGACGTTGCCACCCGCGACGCGGATGACCTTGAGGATGCCGATGCGGGCGGCGCGGATGAACGCCTTGACCGTGGCGTCGACCGGCAGACCGTCGGCGCCCACGGGCGAGGCCGTGTACTCGACGGACTGCACGCCGGTCGTGTTGTAGATCCCCTTGGGCTGGCCGTTGATGCCGGTGCCGTTGAGGATCTTGTCCTCGACCACGGCGTCGAGCGAGTACCGCAGCTCGGCGTCCATGTAGGTCGCGAACGCCGGGGCGTCAGCGAGGAGCTGGTTCGTGACGTCGTAGCCGTCGGCGTAGGTGTAGACCTTCGCGTCGGCGAGCTGCGTGGACAGCTCGCTGACCGGCTTGAGCGCGGCGGCGTCGGTACCCGAGGTGGCCTCGGGGACGACGGCGGCGTTGCGCGTGACCGCGATGACCTGGACGTACTCGAAGTTGCCCGCGGTCTGACCACGGCTGATGAGGTCCAGGAACGTCAGGCGGTCCCGGTCGACCATGTCGACCATCGGCACCCGGATGTTCTGGATGCGGGCCTGCGGCGACGTGAGCGCCTTGCGACCGGAGAACCAGTCATCGAGGCTGCCGACCTTGACCTTGCCGATGTCGACGGGGGAGCCCTCGCCGACGCCGGAGGGGTTGGCCTTCTGGAACGCCGTGTACTCGGCGGACTTGACGAACCGCTGGCCGAAGCTGCGGTGCTTGACCTTGGTGCCGCCGCCCTTGCCGCCGAGGCCGCCGAGGTCGTTGGGGTCACCGCCGCCGAGGTCGACGTCGTCGTCGACGTCGTCGTCGCTGTCCTCGATGGACTTGAGGAACGCGGCCGAGTCGGCCGCCTTCTTGGCCGTGTCGGAATCGGTCTTCTTGGACTGCGCCAGCGCGTAGTGCTTGGCGTAGTCGCGCGCCTCGTCCTCGGTCAGCTCACGGTCGCCGTCGGCCTTGGCCTTGGCGGCGATCTCCTGAGCAGCCTTGGCCGCGGCCTGTGCCTCCTTGAGGAGGCGCACCCACTTCTCCATGACTTTCCCTTCTGGTTGGTCAGCCCGCGGTCGCGAGCTGGATTGCCTGGAGCGCCGACTCGGTGAACGCGGACGGGTTGAAACCGGACTCCTCGGACTTGGACCCGGGGGTCTCCTCGTCCTTGGTCCGGCCGTGACCGCTGGCCTTCTCGTCGTCGTTGCTTGCCTCTGCGTCGATGACGGAGAGGACGTCTTCGATCTGCGTGGCGGAGTCACGAATGGACTCCAACGCCTTGCGCAGGGTCGTCTCGTTCTTGGCCGAGATCGCTCGGCCGGCCTTCACGTCGCGGGCGATCTGTCGCGCCACGCCGGCGGCGGCCTTCACGGTGAGGAGCTCGGTCTCCTGGTTCGCGCCGATGGGCGTGGGACCGACCTCGTGGATCTTGAGGCGGCGGAGCTCGTACCAGTAGTCGTCGTCGTTCTCGACGAAGCCGGCCTCGACGATGTCGTAGGCGAACGAGAACTGCGTGACGCGGCGGCCCTTCATGAGCCGGTGCACCTGCGGGGCCTTGGATCCGGGGAGGGGGTCGACGAGGTCGAGCTGGCCCTTGATCCACAGACCCTTGTCGGTCTCCTTCGCCTCGAGCACGTGCCCGATGTTGAAGTCCGGATCGTCCATCCGGTGCGACCAGTAGATCGGGATGGGGTCGCCCTTCGCGGCCCACTCGGCGAGTGACTCGGCGAAGGCTCCTGGCACGACGATGTCGCCGTAGGAGTCCTTGTTGCCGAAGACGCTGACGATGGCCTCGAAGACACCGGCGTCCTCGTCGTAAGCCTTGATCTGGACGGGCGCTGACTTGATCAACATGTGCGGCCCTCCTCAGGGCATGGCGAAGCCGGCGCCGCGGCGCCTCACTCCGGTCGGGGTGGTTTAGCTGAACGTCATCTCGAGGTCGCACAGGCAGCCGGCGACCTCGTCGGCGCCGCCGCCGGGGTCTCCCGGCCAGTCCATGCCGTTCGAGAACTTCTCCCCGATCGGCACCGTCTCTCCGGCCATCGAGGCGTGGGACGAGCGGGGGTTTGACGACGTGACGATCCACGTCTTCGTCGCAGTGTCCGGCGCGAACTGCTGCGCTGCCTCGTGTGCGCCGAAGGACGAGAACGTCGTGATCAGCGTCGTGGCGATCTCGGCGCCGCGGGAGTCCTTGGCCTCGGCGAACACGTCCGCGGGAGCGTCGTCCTCGTCATCCGATCGGACCTTCGCGTCGAGCTTCTCTTTGGTCGTCGCGTTGACCATCGCCGCCCGGGACTTCGCGACCTCGTTGAGGAACTTCAACGTGCGGTCGACGTCGTACTCGTCGGGGTCGAGGCCGGCGTCCTCGAGCGTCGCCTTGGCGACGTCCTCAGACGTCATGGACGCGAGCTTGAACAGGTCCTGGGCGAGCTCGGTGTCCCACCGCTCGCCGTCCCACCAGTCATCGTCGTCAGCGCCGAGCGCGGACAGGACGACGCCGCTCTGGCGGGCGAAGAACGCGGAGAGGACCTGGACAGTCTTGGCCGTATACGTCTCGTTCGCGCGAGCCTTCACACGGACGGTGCGGACCGCCTTCGACTGCAGGCCCTCAGGCGGCACCAGGTCGGCGAGGTAGTCGACGCCCTTGGGTGCGCTGTCGCGCGGGTTGGCCTGGCCGCCGATGAGCACGTTAAGCGGCGTGACGAGCTCGTCGCCGCCGTCGACCGGGGGAAGGTTGCGGAGCGCGCGGCCTTCGTTGCGAGAGAGCCAGGGTGCACCGATCGCGGACTGCAACGTCTTGAGCTGGTCCTCGAAGTTGCCGCGCAGCATCGCGTCGACGTTGGCCTCGATGTAGAGGTCGGTGGCGCGCGTGAGCCACGCGTTCAGGGACTGGTCGACCGAGGTGATGATGGGTCCGAGGGCCGGGCCGTAGAGCGCCTCCATGAACGCCTTGACGTTCGAGAAGTTGCCCTCTCGGGCACCGATCAGCTCGGGTGCGATGTGGTAGGCCGACGATGTCTGGATGTCCGACAGGGTCCGTCCAGCGAGATCCTCAGTGTCGGACGGCTTGACCCCGTCGAGGGCCTTGGCGTCCATGTCGTCCTCGAGCATGAGCCAGCCGCCGGACTGAGCGCCGCCACGCGCGAACTGCGTGAAGCCCTTGCGGAACCGGTTGCGCGCCTTGTCGTTCGGCCACGGCGTCTTGCGGGTCACCACGCCGCCGAAGCGCGCTCCCCGCTTCCACACGTCACGGCGGTACTGGACCGCCTCGGTCTGCTCGCGCAGGATGTCGCTGAGCGTGGTCATCGGCGACGTGCCGTTGGCGCCGGAATGGGCGTAGCCGTGGTCGAGGATGAACTTGGAGGCGTCGTACTCGCGACGCTGGCCGTCGGTGAACATGACGACGTGGGTGACCTCGTCGAGGCCGTTCGTCTTGAAGCGGACCTTGCGCGCGGGCACGCGGTGCAGCTCGAGCTCGCCGTCGGGCTTCCACTCGGGGAGGATGCACCAGCGGTCGTAGATCAGGTAGTCGACGATGATGGTGTGCCAGAACCGGTACGCCGTCATGCCGGGCGTGGTGTTCGGCTGTTTGAGCATGCGGGCGATGGGGTGGTCGGTGACGCGCTCGCGCTCGGTGTCGCTGACGCGGCGGTACAGGTTGCGGGGGATCGGGGCGTGGCCTCGGGCGATGAAGTCGACGACCTTTCGCACCGACGGCTGCTCGGACCACACGTCACGTGGATCGAACGACCCCTCGAGCAGCGAGTAGCCAGGGTCGACGACGTCGAGCACGCCGCCGCCGTTGTCCTCAAGATGTGTCGAGAGCTCGCCGAGCGTCTGAAAGACGACCATCAGGGAACCTGCACCCAGGCGACGCGGTCGGACGGGATGACGAGCACGCCGTCGAAGGACCGCGGAGCGGCGCCTTCGGTCAGCAGGATCACGTTCTCGAGCTCGATCGTGGTGCCGGTCAGCCGGGCGATGACGCCCTCGACGGTCATGCTGTCGGTCTCGACGATCACTCGACGCGAGACGTGCGTGCGCAGATCCTTCACCGGAGCCTCCTCACGCGACCATCAGGTCGTAGTCCTCGTAGGCCGACTTCGGAGGCGGCTCTTCGATCATGGTCAGAGCCCAATACGCCGCGTTCACCGCGAGCAGGGGGCCGATGTCAGCGGGCGACTTCGAGCGATCCCACAGCCACGTGTCGGCGCTGGGCTTGGTCACGGCCACCGCGGCGGCGACGTCGAGGAGCGGCTGCCGATTGTGGCGGATCCGCGACCCGCCGGGCATCGTCACGGCGTCGTAGAACGCGCCCGTGCCGCGGCCCATCTCGGCGCCCTCCCACTTGTGGATAGTCACGCCGGGGATCGCGGCTAGCTCATCGTGCATGGACGAGATCGGGGCACCACGTGTCTGCAGGGCGATCTCGATGCCGTCGTACTTCTCGGCCCGCTCGGTGAACCAGGCGACCAGCCAGTCGGTGCCGTAGCGCGAGGCCACGACCTCGACGTGCGCGGAGCCGTCCTTGCGCCAGCCGGCCACGCCGATGCACGCGCGGGTGCGGTCGTGGGAGAGCTCGACTCCCCACCGGATCGGGGACTTCTTGCGGATCTTGGAGAGCGGCTCGTCCTCGAGCAGCGCGTCGTCGTCCTCCGCGCGAGCCGGGAATCCTGACTCCCAGGTGCCTGGAGGGAACGGGCCCTCGAGCGTGGTGTCTGACCACTGGCACAGGTTCTCGGTACGGAAGGTCCACTCGGGGTCGGTGCGGCAGAACGCGGCGAGGGTGCGCTCGGTGATGGTGTAGCCGAGCGACGGGTTCGCCATCGCCCACCCGGTACGGTCCGTCTTGGCCATCCCGGGCGGCGCCGACCACTCGAAGATCCCGAGCGTGTCGTCCTCGAAGTCGTACTCCTCGAGAAGCTCGGCGCCCTCTTCCTCGTCGGCGAGAACCTCGGCCGGATCGCCCAGCCCGTCGGGGTCACCGAGGGCCGCGTGGGCGAGCTTGCGCAGGTAGCGAAGCACGACGCTCGTGGCGTCGCCGGCGTTGGACATGGCGAGCACGAGGGCCAGCGCGCGGGCGGTGGTCGTCTTGGTGATCGCGCCCCAGGCTTCCCAGGTCTGATGCTCGCGCAGCTCGTCGAGCAGGATCAGGTCGCCGGAGAGGCCACGGCCGGCTCGACGGTTGGCGGCCTTGACCTTGTACCGCTCGCCGGAGGTCAGCTCGAGGAACTTCTTTCCGTTGACCTTCGAGACCTTGAGCTTGAGGGCGTTGAGCTCGGGGTTCTCCTCGACGATGTCGACGGCCTCTTGCCAGATCTCCTCGGCGACGTCGAGATCCTGAGCGGTGCCGACGACGAGCTCGCGCCCCAGCACGTACATGAAGAACAGGGCCAGGACGACCGACAGCATGCTCTTGCCGTTCTGGCGAGCGACGAGCACGACCACGGACTTGAACCGCGGGGACCCGTCGGGCAGCAGCTCGAGCATGTGCACGAGGAGCCACTTCTGCCAAGGGAACAGCTCGATCCCGAGGACGTCGGTCGCGAAGTCGATGACGGCGTACCCGAGGGTCCGCTTCTCGGTGGCCGCTGACCGCGGCTCGAGCGGCGCCAGCGGCGGAGTGAAGATGCGAGGGACGGTGCAGCCGACGAGCGGCTTACGCCCCTTCGCCCGCGTGGACCGACCGGAGCTGCCCGAGCTTCGACTTCTTGGGTTCGCCACCGGCCGCGCCCCCCTTCGCAGGGGCCGCCTTCGCGCCGGCGACCGTCAGCCCGAGGGACTCGCAGTAGTTGCGGTACGTGGGGATCGAGACGTTGTCGACCGGCGGGGGCTTGGCCTTGATGTCGTTCTCGCGGGCGTACTCGATCGCGTACCGCCAGCGCTGGTCTTCCTCGTCGATCTTGCGGGCCAGGATTCGGAGCGTCTCAATGGGGCCGGCGTGCAGCTCGGCGTCGAGGACCTGGTCTGCGATGGCCTTCGCGATGGACCGCTCGGTCGCGTCGAGGAGAGGCGTCGGCTCTGCCGGCTCGACGTTGGGGTCGATGCTGGCCAGCACGCGCTCGAGGATCTCCGGCTTCCGGCGGGCGCTACCGAGGTCGAGGTGAAAGAACTTCGCCCACGCCCGAAGCTGCCCCACGGTCCACTCCGACGAGGGGCCTCCGGTCGGAACGACGACGCCTGGCTTCGAGCCCTTGGCAGCCACCGCACACACCCCCTATCGCGTGCGCGTGCGCGCGACCCCCCTGAGAGATCCGGGGGGAGAGGCCCCCTACCGGCGAGCTCGGGGCCGCACCCCTTCGGGCCAGCGATCCGAACGCCCCTACCCCTTCACCACTCGCGTGAGCGTTCACCGAGCGATGCGGGGGCGCCGCGCTTGTTGCGGCGGCGGTTGCAGTCGAGGTGGGACGCCTCGAAGTTGCCCGGGTCCTCGGCGAGGTGGCGATGCGTCGCGAGTGGCCACCGGTGGTCGAGCGACCAGGAGTCGTCGTGTGGGTAGCGGAGCGTGTAGTCGATCGGCTGGCCGCAGAGCCAGCACGGTCGCTGCTGCCGCTCGCACAGATCCCGGAACAGGGCCTTGAGCTTGCGGTACCGCCGCGTCGCCCTGCCTGCGTGCTTGGCCACGGGCCACCCCCGTACACGACGAAGGCCCCACGCTGAGCGTGAGGCCGAGGTGTCGGACGCGACCCGGTTCTGGGTACACGTCGTCCGTGGTTCTGAGTGTATGCCATGCCACTCGAACGCGTGAGCGAACCTCACGGCACGGCGTGTCAGGCCGACGGGGCGCGCGCGTCCTCGTGAGCGGCGTAGTCCTTGAGGAACTGCACCATCGCCTCAGACAGGTACTCACCACGGCGCTCGGCCTCAGCCATCGCAGCGTCGTAGGTAGCGTCGTCGCAGCGGAACGAGCGGGCCTTCTTGGGAGCGCGAGGAGCCATGCCGAACAGCGTATCTACATCCGTCATGACGCACTGTGGATCAGCTTCGATAGAGCGACGTTTGCCGCGAGCCAGAGCTGCTCGGCGATCTCGGCATGATGCCGGCGGTGAGCGGTCGCTCGCGGGCTGCGGTCTCCGGGCTGGTCCGCCGGCAGCTTCGCCCACAATGCGCTTGCCGTGTACCAGTAGGCGGCGTTGCGCTCGATCTCCCGCAGGCGGTCACGGTCGGCCGTCGTCACCTCGTCAAGCTGCACGAGCAGCTCACCGAAGCCCACGTGCGGCGGATAGCCTGCCGCGACCGAGCGGGCCTTCAAGCCTGCTTTGCACCGTTCGTGCTCGGCGGTCGTCATCGGGCCACCTCCAAGACGGCGTCCACGATCGGACGAACTAAAGCTCGGTAGGCGGCTTTGTCGCTCTCGACAAGGTCCTCCCACTGCCAGAGCTGGCCGTCCTCGCGCTTCCGACCGGCGTCGGTGCGGTTGGCCTGCTGACGGTCGAACCAGGCGCGGGCCGCAGCCTCAAGCTCTACGATCACGACGCCACCGTGAACACGGCGTTAGCCTTCGCGCGCATCCAGTGCTGCGAGCGACCGGTGCGGATGCGCACGGCGGCGGGAGTCACGTCGAGTCCGGTGATCGTTCGGACTTTGCCGTCGACGGTGACGAGCTGGTCGCCCAGGTTCAGAGCTGCTGCAGTGGTCTGCTTCGTGGTCATGTCGTAACCATCTCACGTGTACATACGTTCGTCAATACGTTTGCACCTACTTTGTTGGTACGTCAGTTGAGCCGAGCGGCACGGTCGCGGGCGCCCGTCACGCGCAGCACGGACCTCAGGTCGTAGAGCTTCGCCTTCCACTCACTGCCCGTTGACTCGATCCCGTGCTCGTTAATGATCACGCGCACCCGCCCCTCGCTGAGGTTGAGGAACGCCGCGATCTCCTTCACCGTCACGCCGGTGCCGCGCCTCATCGGCGGCGTCCCGGATCAGCGAGCGACGTCGGCTCGGCAGGCTTCCCGGCCGGCCCGTACATGCTGCGCAGCCACGCCTCCTGGTGCGGGGCGAGGCCCTCGGGGATCAGCTCCTTGGCCAGCTCGACCACCTGCTCGGCACGACGGGCAGCCTCGGCCCGCTCGAACTCCTCACGGACCGTCAGCCAGTACGCCTGCTGGTCGTAACGCCAGTGGCAACGGGCGCACACGTAGGTGTCCGAGGTCCCGCCCTGCTGACAGGTGCGGTGCTCGGCGTACCACTCGGGGAGGTGCTGCTCGGCGTAGCGCAGCAGATGCACCGTGGTGAAGCCCGGCTCGTCGTACCTCTTCGCCACCTTCCGAGCGGCGAGGGCGTGAGCGCACGGGAGAGGGTCGGCCGCATGGCGCTCGAGATCCCCCGCGCAACGGAAGCACGGCGCCGCCCCAGCCTCAGGCCGCACGCCGTCGTTCAGCAGGACCTCGAGCAGCGCGGCGTGACGGGCGACCTCACGCACGAAGTCCGGGAACGACTCCGTGCGCTGAGCAGCCCACGACACATGCTCGATCAGGAACTTCGCCGTCGACAGCAACGACCGGCCAGGCTCCGACGACCGCGACGACACAGGCCCCTCGTACGGAGCGCCCAGCTCGGCACGCCACACGTCCTCCCACTGCTGCAGAAGCCGACGCGTCGGCAGCGGCTCCCCACGGAGCTCGTGCGACCGATCAGCAGGACGCGACGACGCACGGAGCCCATGACGCAGCGGCTTGATCTCCGCGTCACCCTGCGACCCCGGACCAGTCAGCACGACCGCGTCACCACCAGGGATCGGCAACGCAGCGATCAGCCGGCCCGTCTTCGTCACCCCATGCAACGCCTGATCGTCGAGATGCTTGTTCAGCCCGTACACCGACCGGAGCCGTTCCTTCGCGCTGTGAATGCACGACGGGCACGTACGCTCATGCTCGACGTGCTCCACCCCGCACACCGCGCAATGGTCCTTCGGGCACGGCAGGCACCCCCTGCACTCGGGATCATGGCCAGGCTCGTCGACGTCGGACACGACGTGTCGGCCAGGCAGCGCACGCGGCTCGTCACGACCGACGTACCGACAGTCCGGACCCAGCCCCTCAGACGCGGCGCTCACATGACCACCAGACCCTGAGACCCGGCAGGGATCAGGCCACCCGAAGCGAGCCCACGGAGCCGACGAGCTCGCTGCTCACGGCACCACCACCGAAACTCGAGAAGCGCAGCCTCCCGCTGCCGCTCACCCTCAGCCACCATCCAAGCCAGGTCCTGCTGGAACGTCGTGATCTCCTCGACGGCACCCAGCACCAGTAAAGGCAGATGGACCACCGCAAAGTCGGGAACGTCGTCCCGCCGGTCCACCACAGGACCCTCGGCCTCGAGATGCCACGGGAACTCCTGACCGTCGATCGACACCACGCCCGACTCGTGGTCGATCAGCACGTGTGCCGCGAGGCTCTGGTTCGGCATGCTCATGAGGCACCGTCCACACGGCCGAGGAAGGCAGCGATCAGCCGGTAGAGATCATCCGGGTCGCCGGTTTCCGAGGACCTGTCCATCAGCTCATCGACACCGACCGCCTCGGCCCACTCGGAGCGGGTGAGGAGCGGCTCCCAGGCGGTGATGTCGGCGTCAGTGCACCAATCGACCCCGGCAGCGAAGGTGAACAGCCACGGGTACTGCGTGCCGGGATCTTCCAGCGTGAGAACCAGCGACTCCCCGTAGCCGTTGACCGTCGCCCGGATCACCGCACCCGGCTCACTCGGCAGCACCGGGATTGTCGGGGTGGGGCAGCCGTCATGGTGGGCACACCGGGCGAGCGGCTTCCCGTCCTGCCAGTTCCCGACGTAGAACAGTGAACACGGCCAGGCGTGCCCGGTTCGAGCGGGAGCGGGGTCGAGGCGGACGAGGGCGTCTTGGCCCGCGGCTCCTCCGTACTGCAGAGGCCCGCCGAACAGGAACCTCAGGAACGCCTTGACCGGGTGCCGCTGCTCGTACTCCTGTCGGGCCTTGGCCGCTTCCAGCCGGGCGAGAGCCGCCCGAGCCGACCGGTGAGCTTCGGCGAGCAGGGCCATGAACTCCTCGTGTCGCTCCGGCGTCATCGCGGCACCTCCTGCTCAGCCACCGGCGGCTCCGAAGCCGACTGCTCGCTCTCACCACAGGTCCGGCACACCCGCATCCACTGAGCAGGGTCACGCGGGTAGGCCCACCAGCCCTCCCAATCGTGGCCGTCGATCTTGCAGCGGCGCTTGAGCGTGCACCGGTCACAGACCTGCAGGCCCTCAGTGATCGTCCAGCGCAACTCCTCGTCGACGCCGGTCACGAGGTCCTCCACCGCCGCCTCGAGCGATGGCCAGTGGGCGGTGCCCATGTCCTCAAGGAACGGGGCAGCCTCGGAGCAGTCATCGCACGTCAGCAGGACGCACGTCTCGGTGCGGATCACCTGCCACCCCACATCGTCGTAACAGGCAGCGCGCCCGGCTCGCCCGGCTCGCAAACTTGCAGACGTTCGTCGTCATCCCCGAGCAGCACCCACTGGTGAGCCACCTGGTCCGGCGTGACGGCATCCTTGTCGTCCTCGCCCAGGTCGATGCCACAGATCTCGACGTCGTACCGGTTCACCTCTGAGGCGAAGGCAGTCGCGTCCTGGTGCCCCAGGCCCGTGATGTTGCTGTCCTCGTCCTCCTGAAACGGGTACGCCCAACCGCCGGCGTGCAGGTCCTCATAGGACCACTGCCCCGAGGGGCACAGCTGCCCAGACTCCGAGTCGATCAAGACAGGCGTCGGGGCGTCAGCCGGCCACTGCTGCTCCCGTATACCCTCGCCAAGGGCAGCCGAGTACGGGCACTCCCTCAGGTCGGCGTACTCCTGGACGCACTCGACACTGTGGAGCACATAGACCTTCCGCTCCGACGACACGGCTCGGGCCTGGTGCTGGGATGCGTGACGAGGCACCCCGACGATTCGCTCGATCTCGACCGGGTCTACCAGTTCGCTCATGATGGTTACCTCTCGTGGTGGTTGTTCTGGCGCGGTCACAGCGGCACCCCGTCCGCGAGGGCGTCGAGTTGATCGGAGACGCTCGCGATGGCGGCGAAGTCGTTCACGTGAATCGCCTCCGCGACCGTTCGGCCGCTGAGAAACCGGTGCGGCGAGCTGACGTACATCAGGGCGCCCGCCGCGGTGTAGAGCTCACCCAGCAGCGCCGCCAGACGCTCGACCTGGACACTGCACGTCACGAACTCGCTCTCATACGTCATGCGGTCCGTGCGCGGCACCTCGAGCGGGGTCCGGCCGCAGCACGGCATCACGCCCGAACCGACCGGCGGCCCCAGGTGCACCACCTCGCGGCCCTGGCCCTCGCTCGCGAGCCTGACCCGCTCGGCCGCCTCGACAGGCGGGAGCCAGCCAGCGGCGATGACAGCGTCAGCCGCGGCCTCAGCCCTGACCCCCGAGTACCGCTCCGCCTTGCCCCGGATGATCTCGGCCAGCTCGTCGCGCTGCGAACGGGTGCTCATGACGACTCACCCACGGCCACCACGAACGGCGCCGCGACGCCGTTGGAGTGATGAGCAGCGGCGGCCAGCGCCTTCTCGATGCGCTCGGCGGGCCGGACACCCATGGAGTCCTGCGCGTAGAGCGCCCCAAGGGCGACCTCCTCACCGCATCCGGCCGCGGCGTAGCCGTCCAGACTCTCTCCGACCTGATAGTCGCTCGACACCTTGAAGAGTCGGCCCTCGACGCCGACGAGGAACTCCCCGCCGCGCTCGACCTCGTCCTTGCGCTGCGCGAAGCCGCCTTCCTTGAGGCAGCCGCGGACCGCGTCGATGAACGTCGTGACCATGAACCGCTCGAGCTCTTCGCGGCTCACGTGCCACGGGGGGCGAGGCAGATCGAGCGCATGGCGCAGCAGCTGTCCCATCCTGAACGACGTCGTGAAGCCGAAGACGTACCCGTCCTTGGCCCAGACCTTCTGGTCAGCCCGATGGACGATCGACCAGCCCGACGAGCCCGCGCTGTCGCCGCCGATGAACACGTCGCCTTCAGAGACGACTCCGACGATGCAGGTCATGCGTCACCAGAGCTCTTGGCGGCCGTGGCCCAATCGCTGACGTGCCACACCCGGTACGGGTCCTCGCCGTTGCCGTGGTGAGGTGCGAACTCCCGGACGCCGTGGAGGCGGAAGAACTCGCCGGCCTCGTGGGTCTCGACGTCGCGGATGCGGTCGAAGATCCACGCCGCCCACACGTCGCGGTTGTACGACGCCGGCGGGACGAGGAAGGAGTGGCGCACGCGGATGCGGCGGTCGAAGTTGAACGAGTCCGGGGTGTCGGACACGATGTCGAGGTTCAGGCCACCGGACCCGTCCGGCTCGACCTCGTCGCGGCGCCCGAATGTCCACCCCGGCTTGTAGGTGATCGCCGGGACCAACGGTGCGAGGTGCTCTGGGATGTAACTCATGCGGCTTGCCCTTCCGTGGGGATGTAGTTGCCGTCGACGTCGAGGAGCACCAGGCCACGGCGTAGTAGGACCGGCTCGGCCGTGGGGACCTGATGGCGGCGCAGGAGCAGCCCCAGGTCGTATGACTCGGTGCGGTTGCTCTCGACCCAGCCGTGGCACCCCGTGATCCCGGAGCCGCACAGCAGTAGCCCGTTCGCGGCTGTCACGGTCTCCGGGCGCCGGTCGCCGCCCATGCCCGCCGGCCGACGGTGGTGGACCGACCAGCCCGTCCACGGGGCCCGCTGAGTCCCGCACCGCTCACAGGCCATGCCCGCACGGTTGAGGATCAGACCCCGGACCACACCGGAGAACCGAGACGCGCTCACGACGGCGCCACGTCACGATGCTGGATGCCCGACCAGTCACGGCCACACGCCTTGCACCACGGGGGCCTGCGGTCGCGATGCTGCTTCGGCTCGTGGTCACCCGGGCACGTCGCTGCGACATGGTCGCGGAGCTCGCGTGCGGCCACGGCGGCGTTGGCCCGGAGCTCGTCGAGGTCAGGGCGGTATCCGGGCGGCCGGGCGGCCTGGATCTCGGCTCGCACCTCGTTCAGCTCGGCAAGACGCTGCTCGGCCCCATGGCGTGCCAGTTTGGATTCGAGCCAGTCCGACTCGAGGACCGCGGCGGCAGCCGCCTCAGCCTCGGCCGGGGTGAGCATGACTGTGACGCCCGCTGCGTGGAGAGCCACCGACGAGGGCCCGAACGGTCGGATCAGAGCCGCACGCCGGATGATGCTCGCGAGGTGCAGCATGTCGTGCACGGCGTCCATCTCGATGGCCGCGGGATCGACGTCGCGCTGGTCGTCGCTCACGCCCCGTCACCGCTGACCATCTTCGTGATCGTCGCGTCGACGAGGTCCTCGACACCGTCGACGAGAGTCGACGGTGGCTGCTCGCCCGCGACCTCGGCCAGCTTCACCATGAAGCCCATCAGGGTGTCGAAGTGGGCTTCGAGCTCGTCGACACGAGCTCGGAGCGGCTGGGCGGGGTCGAGGTCGGACGGCATCAGGGCGTCGACACGGGCGCGGTACTCGACGGCGTCGATCTCCGGGGCGAACGACCATGCCTCGCTGCCGTCGCCGAGGATCGCGAAGCCGCCGACCGTGCCGGACTCGTCGTCGGACGCCTCGATCGCGAGCGCGTAGCCGCGGGGGTGCAGCAGCTCGTGGTTGATGTACCAGAGGAGCCCGGACGTGCTGAGCTCGTCGAAGGAACGGGTCTGGGGTGCGGTCGTGTCAGTCACAGCAGGATCTCCAAGCTTGCGTAGGTGAGGCCCTGGGCGACGAGCGCCTTCTCGAACAGGGCGATGGTCGACTCGGGGGCGCCAGGCAACTGCAGGAACCAATCGCCGGCCTGGATCTTGGCGTTCAGGACAGACCGGCCAGACAGGGGTGTGAACGCGCGGACTGCGCCCGTCCGAAGGCTCCTGCGGTGCTCGATGTCGCGGGCCTTGAGCTCGTGGCGGGCCTCGGACATCGAGCCAGCGAGGACCCACGTCCTCGGGATCCGGGTCTCGAGAGGGGCCGTCCAGTCGCGTAGCTCGGACTCGTCGACGGATCCGATGATCTCGACGAGCTGGCCGCGCAGACCGACGTTCGTGCGGAGCGTCGCGTGCCCCGGGAGACCGTTCTCGTCGCACTGCTCGACGAACACCTTGAGCTCGTCGAGCGTCATGCCGCGACGCCGGTCGTCCTTCTCGGTCAGGCGGGCCGACACCGACGACTTCATGCCGCACCGTCCGCGCTGAGCTGGACCTCGCCGTACGTGAGGCCGAGACGCGTGGTGTCGGTGGCCAGGTCGTAGGTCTCTTCGACGACGGTGAGGAGTTGGCCCTTCGGGATGCCCTCGCCGGGGAGCATCGGACCCATCACGGTCCCGAGCTGGCCACGGACGTCGCCGGGGTAGTTGAGGTGCTGCACGGCCGAGGGGATCGGCAGGGCCGGGAGCTCCTCGGGAGTGCGGTCGCTTCGTCTGGTCATGGTCGCGCCTTTCGTGGGTTGGTGGTGCGGGGTCGTTCAGGAGTCGGTCGGGGTCCCTGGCTGTTCTGAGTCGGAACTGAGTACGTTCTGGGGCCCCGACCCGACCCGACCCGACCCGTGTGTGGACCCCTCGGAACTGAGTACGGCGGCGGTCTCGGGGGTCCGCTCCTCGACCGCCGGGGCGCCCATGGTTCCGGGCGGCAGGAGGCGCATTCCGGCCTCTTTGAGGGTCAGGTGGCGCTTGCGGGAGTTGCAGCCACGGCAGGCGATGACGACGTTCTCGGACGTGTTCTTGCCGCCCTTGATCACGGGCTTGATGTGGTCGTACGTCGCCCCCGCAGGGCCACGCTGGTTGCCCCAGCGGACCTGCGAACCGCAGTAGCGGCACCGGTCCTGGTCGCGCTTCTTGATGAACGTGACGAGCTTCGTGTCACGCATCAGCGCGATGCGCATGCGCTCGGCCTCACGGTCGGCCAGGATCTTCTCGCGCAGGTCGTTGTAGTCCGTCCAGTCGTGGAACGCGTGATGCTCCCGACCCTCGACGTCGACCACGGACCACAAGCCCACCCCGACGAGCAACGCCGCCAGCTCCCGCCACCTCGAGTGCCACCTGCGCAGGACGAACGCAGAGACCAGCCCGTCGGACAACTGGTCACCTGACCAGGACCCCGCGAGTGCCCACAGACCCATGGCTGCGAGAGCGTCCGTCTCGTCCGGGCCCTCCAGGAGCCGTTGCACCTTCGGGTGGTCGTGCAGCTTGTCGTCGACCTTGAACCACATCAGGCAGTCGACCCCGCAGCGCAGACGTGGGGCAGGTGCCAGTCGAGGAGTCGCATGGCGATCTCCACCGCGCGAGACCGCGTCGTGGCGAGCTCGTTGGCGATGGCATCGCACACGCGCCCAGGACGCCACGCAAAGCCGCCGACCACAGCGACCGCATGCTCGCCGATGAACGTGAGGCGTGCGGGCTGCAGCACAACGTCCTCGCCCCCAACCGCGCCTCGAGCGACGAGCACGGGAGCCTTGCAGAGCGGGCACAGCGGGTTCATGAGGGGTCCTTCGGTAGGAGGTTGCTCGGGTGGGTGGCTCGGAACTTGCTCGCGCAGACGAGGCAGAGGTCCTGATGGTGAGGTCGTGCGCCGGGCGTCCCGCGGGCCCCGGCAGCGCCAGAGGTGTGGCCGGGGAACACGACGGACCGCACGTACTCCTTGCCGGCCTTCACGAGGCGTCGGCACTTCGCGCACTGGTGGTCGATGCGGCCCCTCACCAGGCGGGCGGTGTGCAGGGTGTCCCTGATCTCCGGGAGCTGCCTTGCCACCACACGGACGCTGTCCACACGCACACGTGCGAACTCGGTCCCCAGGGCCACGTCGACCTGCCAGTCCTCCGGCCGCGGCTGCACCCACACCTGGCCCTCGCGCCCGTCCTCGAGCACGACGTCATCACCGACCCTCAGGAGCGTCATCACGACCACCCCCGACGGCTCTCACGGACGTCCGAGCGGGACTTCTTACCCGACCGGACCTGCATCGGGAGGTGCCCGAAGTGGTACACGTCGCCGCACCGGTACACCGACTGGTGATCGCCCGGGTACAGCCGCTTCATGGCCCTCTTGGCGGTCTGCTTCGACGCGTAGCCGCGCTTCCCGCAGACCACGCAGGTGCCGACCTGGCCGTTCGTCTTCGACCGGCCCGTCATGACGCCCTCGGGTAGTAGACGAGACCGCGACGGACCCACGCGCCGTGGAAGGCGACCGAGACCTCGGACGACGAGTTGTTGCGACATGGCCCGCACAGCTCGTCGTCGTGCTTCGACGCAAGCCGGTTGCCGCCGCAGCTCGAGCACTTCGTCTCGATCCTGCGGCCCACACGAGGCTCCGTGGTGCTCACGCCGCCTCCTCCTGCTCGACCGGTTCGGGGGTGTTCTTCGTCTGCTTGAGCCACTCGTGGAACGTGATGAGCGGGTGCTCTTCGAGGTACTCGCGGTACTCCGTCTCCCACCCGTTCGCGGTCTCGCGGGCGAGGTCCTCCTGACGGATCCGCTCCTCCTGGTAGTCGCGGACACGACGCCGATGGAGACAGTCGGCCTTGCACTTCGTCATGCGTGGTGAGCACGGCATCAGCCCCGCTCCCTTCGGACCCACTCAGCGATCTCGGGGTGCCGGTGGTCCTCAGGGACGCCGCCCGCGTACATCGCTCGGATGGCGTCGATGGCCTGCTCGCGGTGCCGGTACGTCTCGGACGGCTGGGGCACGTCGGAGCCGCGGACCGAGATCATCCAGCGGCGCGTGCGGGGGAGCTGGACGAGCTTGGAGATCGGGACCCCGCGCACCAGGACGCGCACGTCGTCATCGGTGACCGTGATCGTGGGGCAGTCCCACGTCCCGGGCTTGACGCCGACCATCACGAGTCGATCCCGAGGACGCTCGCTGCCTGCTCAAGGTCGTCCCAGAGGAAGCGGTCACCGCTGACATCCGGGTGTGCGACCTTGCGAGCTCGGCGCAACGCGCGACGGAGACTGTCAGGGTCCGTCTGCAGGTTGCGGACGTCTACGGCGATAGCTTCGGCAAGGACGGCGACCGCCTGGTCGCGAGTCATGCCCCCGAGCGGGACCCCACCGGAGCCGGCAGGCAGCGCGGCGTAGCCGGCGTACTGCTGGCCGCGGTCCGAGGCCCCGTACCGCTCGATGTCACGGAGCCGCTCGAGGGTGAGGGCCACGCCGCGGACGTTGTGCCGCCAGCCGCCCGCTGCGCTGTACGCGGGGGAGTCGAGCGCGTCGTTGCGGTAGACCAACGTCCCGTGCTCGGTCTCGAACGAGACGACCACGGCCGGCGACAGCGGCGTCTGGTTCGCCTTGAGCCCGAGCGAGTCCACGCGGATCGCACCCGGCAGGACGTCGAGCTCGATCGTGATGTCCTCGCCGCCGAGCAGCTCGACCTCACGGGCCAGCAGCTTGAGGGTGTCCTTCCACTCGGCCGAGAACTGCGACGACCGGCGATCGCCAGCGGGCCGCTGCCACGACTTGTCGCCCATCGGGCGGTACATGACCGTCATCGGGACTCCTCATAGGCAGGGACCCCGAGGGCCTTCGCGGCGTCGGACATCGGCACATCGACCGGGAACTCGGCGCCGGGCGTGACGACGACCGTCTCGTGCTTGCCTCGGTTGAACAGGGCGATGACGTGGCGCCGGTTGAACACCTGGCTGCCGATCTGCACGAACTCGTCGCGCTCGGACGTGTACCAGCTCATGTCCACTGGCCGTTCTTCGCGTCGATCGCGACGGCCAGCTTCACGCCCTTGCGGAGCTCCACGACCTTCCACGCCGGCTCCTGATCGAGGGCGTACTCGGCGGCGTCGATCTTGCGACCGAAGACGACGAGGTCACCGAACGAGTCAGGCAGGTAGGCCGCGAACAGGGTCTCGACCTTCCGCGGCGGCTTCGGGGGAGCGGGGCGGATGTTGCCGACCGCTTCCTCGTCGGGCTTGCGGGCGGGCTTCGAGGTGGCCTTGGTGGCGGGCTTCGAGGTGACCATCAGATGACTCCTGGGGTGTCGGGGTGGAACTTGGATCGGTGGATTTCGAGGAGGGTGTGCTGGTCGGCCGGGATGGTGACGCGGATCCCGTCCGGGGCCGTCGAGACCTCGGCCAGCGCGACGTGCTCGGCGCAGACCGGGCACGCGAGCGGCACCTGGCCGGTGGACGGGATCACGCCGACGCCAGCCGGCATCGGGATCACGCCGCGAGTGGCCTGGCTCATCGCAGGTACCGCCGCTCGATCCAGCACGCCACGGCGACGCACGGGACCAGCCAGGCGCCGACCTTGAGGCCGGACAGCAGGGTGATCGTCAGGTCCGCCACGGCGCGCTCCTCGCGAGAAGCGCGGTGGCCAGGAACATCAGGGCGGCCATGAGGAGCTGAGCGGGGAGCAGTGGGACGACGCCGGCCTGGTAGAGGGCGAACACGACCGCGATGGCCGCGAGCAGCGCAGCGAGGCGGATCATGCGGTCACCGGGGCCTTGCCTCGGCGACCGGCCTTCACGGTCAGGGCCTTCGCCTCGCGCTGGCACTTGTCGCAGGTGCCGAGCGGTGGGTTCTTCGGCTCGAGGCGGACACGCCACGCGTGCATGCCGCGTGAGAAGGCGATGCGGTGAGCGGTCTCGATGCTGGCTCGGCGGCCTGACTTTAGGGCGATGTGCCCGCAGTGCGCGTGCTGGAGGACGAAGACCTTGTCGGGGCGGATCAGGCCGAGGAATCTCTGCAGAGCGTCGTTCATGGGGTTCTCCTGTCGGTGGAGTGGAGGGGGCCAGTCCGGGCGCCCCTGGCGCGCAACGTCCGGACCGCCCCCGGGAGGAGGAAGGTCGGTGGCGACTACTCGGTGTGGAGGCCGCGGAGCTGGAAGTGCTCGGACCACTCGGGATGACCGGCGATCATCAGCCGGACGTACCGGGACGCGTAGTCGTTGTTCAGGCGGAACTCGTCACCCGTCGTCTGCCGGCCGTACTGGCGGCGGAGGACCTCGACGAAGTGCTTCACCCCGAGACGGCTACGACCGTGAGCTAGGGCGTTCTCCGTGAGGCGCTCGAGCGCGGTCAGCACCCACGGGTTCAGGGAGTGGAACGACTCGAACCGCTCCTGGATCGTGGAGCCCTTGACCCGCGGCGGGATCACCAGCGGGCGGACGTCGAGTTCGAGCTGGTCACCGACCACATCGGCCTGCACGGCGGTCATGCGGCATCACCCTCGAGCCACTCATCGAGGCGGTCGAGGCGAATGCGCCACCGGCAACCCTTCGCCTTCTGGCTGCCCTTGAGCTCACCGGACTCCAGCGCGCGGAGAACAGTCAGGTACGAGTAGCCGCTGTACTCCGCGGCCTGCGCCGTGTCGAACCAGCGGCGGCCCTGGTGAGAGGCGAGAGAGCTCATGCCGCGCTCCACTGCGATGCCGCCGGCGAAACGAGATCGACGACGCTCACCTCGAGCGCCGAAGCGATCGTGAAGATCTCGTCGACCGTGAAGCCGACCCGGCCGTTGATCTTCCGAGCCAGCGTGGACCGTGCGATGCCGGTGGAGTCACTCAGATCTGCTCCGCTGATCTGCTTGCGACCCATGACCGCTCGCACCTCTGCTGCGACGGATGCCTTCACGTCGCGTCCCATTTCGAACATGAGACGAAGTTAGTCCCAAATGGGACACGACGCAAGGACATCTAGCCAGCGTGTTCTAAATGGGATATCTTCCCTATATGGGACAAGACAGCGTGGCTCGCGGAGCAGTGAACCAGCGTGCGTTGGAGTTGATACGCGACGCGTTCAAGGCGACCGACCTGACTCAGCAGCAGGTGGCAGACCGGGCAGGAATGCCGCGCTCGACACTCGCGAACTTCCTCACGACCGACCGGCCGGTCCACGTCGAGCAGCTGGTGCGGATCGCCTTTGCCCTCGGCGCAGATGCCACCGTATGGATTCGCGACCTCGAGGAAGTCCGTCGCTCGGAGGGCGCGCGCGACACGCCGGTAACCGACATCCGCGATCGTCGTCGGCGTTCTGGTAGTGCGACCGAAACGTCAGACGCTGCGGATAGAACTGAGGACCTGGAGGCGGCCGACGCCTTCCGCGCCACCGAGGAAGACATCGAGCGCGAGCAGCGAGAACTGACGGAGGAACCGTGACCACTGCCCTCATGCACGAGCTCCTTCGGCATGCCGCGGAGCTCGAGGTCGACGTTGTCCACTGCTACCTGGACGGCAAGCGCGGCTGCTACCGCAAGGGCGACGGCCTCATCCTCCTCGATCACCGACTGACCGTGGCGCAGATGGAATTTACCTTCGCCCACGAGCTCGCCCACGTCATCCACGATGACACCAGCAGCTCGCCGCGCATCGAACGCCGAGCCGACATCTATGCGTCTGGCTACGTGATCGACACCCACGCCTACAAGCAGGCCGAGTGGAGCTACGGCTGCGACGCCGGCACCCTCGCCCGCGAGCTCAACACCACCAAGCGCGCCGTCGAGTCCTGGCGCATCTGGTACGCCGCCCGCGGCCGACAGCTCGAGCAGACAGGAGCCATCGCATGACCAAGCCCTACCGACACCCCGTCCCCGACGAGCAGACCTGGGCCGAGGCGCAGATGGAGAACATCTCCCGCTCGATCGTCGAGTGGCGCGTCGTGGCCGGCGGCCTCTCCAAGATCGCTCTCGACAAGAACGGCAAGGTCCTCCTGCGTGCATGCCGCCTCAACGCTGCGAGCGACCGCGACCCCGTGCTGGTCGCTCAGGACACGATCGAGACCGGCTCGCAGGTCGTGGGGGCCGACGATGAGTGGGCCTGACCGGGAGGTCTCTCTCGACCCCGCCGAGCGCGAATCGCTGCCGCCCCGCGGCGTGCGGCACGTGCCCAGCCTCGCCGACCGCGACCGGGAGATCCTCGAGCTCGAACGGCTGTGGTGGCAGTACGCCGGTGCGAAAGAGCAGGCGATCCGCGACAAGTTCGACATGTCGGCCACGCGCTACTACCAGGTGCTGAACTCCCTCCTCGACCGCGAGGACGCCCTGGCCTTCGATCCCGTGCTCGTGAAGCGGCTCCGGCGCATGCGGGCCGAGCGCCAGCGCAGCCGGTCAGCTCGCCGCCTCGGCTTCGACGTCTGATGGCCTGGCCCGAGAAGCAACGCAGCGGCCGATGGGCCGGCAAGTACCGCGACTCACAGGGCGTGGTTCGCAGCGCCGGCACCTTCAAGCACCGAGCCGAGGCCCTCCGCGAAGCCGGCAAGAAGGAGGTCGACACCCGACGCTCCCTCCAGCGCAACCCCGACGCTCACAAGCGGACGTGGGACTCGTGGTGCACGGAGTGGTGGGAGAGTCGCACCGTCGAGCCGGGCACCCTCGCACGCGACGCCAACCGCCGAGACGTCCACCTCATCCCGAAGTGGACCGGCATACCCCTCGGACAGATCACGAGACAAGACGTGAAGTCCTGGGCGGCCGACCTGGGACGCACCAAGCTCAGCGCGGCGACCGTGCAGCGGATCGTGCACCTCTTCTCGGCCAGCCTGAACGCCGCAGTCGACGCCGAGATCCTCGTCGCCAACCCCGCGGCTCGCATCAAGCTGCCGCCCGTCACCCCGACGAAGAACCGCTACCTCACGCACGACGAGTACCAGGCCATCCTGGAACAGCTGCCGACCGACGACGACGAGCTCCTCGTCCAGTTCCTCACACACACCGGCATGCGCTTCGGCGAGCTGGCCGGCCTCCACTGGCACCGCCTCGACCTCAAGCGCCAGCAGGTCACAGTCGTCGACGTCTTCGACGAGGTGCAGGGCGAGATCAAGGCATACCCGAAGGGCAAGAGGGCTCGCGTCGTGCCCCTGCCCGACGACCTCGTCGTTGAGCTCGCCAAGAAGAAGCGCACAGCCGGACCGTGCCCGGTGTCGCACCGCACCGGGATCTGCCGGTCCGGGCTCGTCTTCACGACGACGGCCGGCACCGTCGTGCACCGGTCGAACTGGGCGACCGTCTTCCGCGCTGCCGTCGCGAACGCGAACCTCGGTACCGACGAGGAGCCGGTCGCGCTCGAGCACGCCACAATCCACGACCTGCGACACACCTACGCGTCCTGGCTGATTCAGAACGGCGTGTCGCTGGCTGACGTCGGCAAGCTCCTCGGCCACGTCTCACCCAGCACCACGCAGCAATACGCACACCTGGCCGAGACGGATAGGTCCGCCATCCTGCGCGCGTTGCGACCGCCAGAAGCGCGGTGAGCACTGTGGATGAAACTGTGGAAAACGTGTGAATACCTGGGGAGAAGTCACACCCGTATGAGGCGCCTTCGTCGTCGATCTGCGCTATCGTGAGCCGCAGGACGCCTGTTGTGCCTCCTATCCAGCCGCGGCCCCTCTTCGGGGCCGCTGGCGTTTCTAGGGCTCCCAGCAGTAGTCGTGCGCGACCTGCGAGTCGATGATGTTCCAGAGGCGCTGCCGAGCTCGCCGCTCGGGACGGCGGGCGTTAGGTCGAGAGACGGCTCGGTGCTTGAGGTACGCGACGATGTCCGCGGCCTGGATCATGCGGCTCTGATCTGAGGAGATGAACTCCAGCCGATCTACGATGCGCTGCAGCTTGCTCGGGTTGTACGTCGGCGTGCCTGTCATTCGCTGCCTGTCGAGCATCGCTCGGTGGCGGTCGTGCTGGTGGATCTCGTCGCAGGTGACGTGAGCGCGCTCGCCAATGACGCCGGCGTGCTTGTCGATCTCTTGGAAGATGTGCGTGAGCACGAGGGGGTACGGCTCGTATGCGTCGTTGTACTTCTTGGCCTGGGCCACACGATCGATGCCGCGGATGATGAACGCCACGTCGTGCTCGGCCACAACCTGCAGCACCCGACCGGCGACCGACAGCCTCGTCGACAGGTCGACGCCGCCCCACGGGCCAGCCCCCTGGAAGATCTCGTACCCGTGCAGCTCGGCGCCGGGCTCGATGTCGTCGAAGCCGAACGCCAGGTCGGCGACCAGATCGTTGAGCGCGGCCGTCATGGACCTGCAGGTCTCGTCGTCGGCCACCGCAGCAACCATGTAGAACCATTCGTCGCAGTACGACTCGTCGACGAAGGCTCTCAGCACGCCTCCATTGTGGTGGCGCGCGGCGACAGCGCGCTGACCGACGCGGCGGGGCTTGTCGAGAAGATCGGCGCGCCGTCACGGCGGGGTTGCCATGCATTTGCCATGCGGCCCGAGCCGGCCCTACCGCCTGAAGTAGGTGTTTGCGCAGGTCAGACGTAGTAGGCCCCGTGGGACTTGAACCCACAACCCGCGGATTAAAAGTCCGCTGCTCTGCCAGTTGAGCTAGAGGCCCTCGGCCCGGTGTGGCGACGGGCCTTGGAGCGAGTATCGCAGAGGGCCCCCGGGTGAGTCAGTCCGTGGGGAGGGCGCCGACGATCCAGCGACCGACGGCGGTGACGATCTCCGACGTCAGGCCGTGGCCGCCCGGCACGCGGAGCGCGACGAGCGGGGCGTCCGACTCGTCGTCCAGGTAGCTCCAGGTGCGGGCGAGGAGCTCAGCCGGGATGACGGTGTCCTGCTCGCCGTGGGCCACGAAGACAGGAAGCTCGCTGAGCCGGCCGGGCGTGGTGGGGACTCCGGCGTCGAAGGGGAGGGTCCCGAACAGGATGGCCGCACCGGCGAACCGGGCAGGGTCGCTGAGGGCGAGGCCGCCGGCGAAGGCCGCGCCGCCGCTGAAGCCCACGAGCACCACCTGCCGGCCGGCCGGCGCGACGTCGTCGAGCCAGGTGCGGAACCAGGCCATGGTCTCCGCGAGCGACTCCGCGACCGGGCGTCCGATGCCGCGGTTGGCGAACCAGGCGAACCCGCCGCCCTCGGCGATGGGCGCGCGCACTGCGGCGTAGGCGGCCCCGACGGGAAGCAGCGGAGCGAGGCTGATGATCTCCTGCTCGTTCGAGCCACGGCCGTGCAGGAGCACGACGAGTGGGGCGTCGGGCTCGGTGGAGCCTGCGGTGGCGACGACCGGGGCGTCGAAGGTCGTGCTGGCCATGGCGCGGCTCCTGAAGAAAGTTGTACGTTCAACTACAGGGTAGCGTCCCGGGCGTCGCGACGGGCTCGACGTCCGGCGTCGGGGTGGGGTCCCCGGCGTGAGAACGTCCGTGACGAAGCAGCCACCGGACGACGACGGCGACCAGGCCGACGGTCAGGACGCCGGCGATCACCCACGGGTGCCCGAGGATGCCGCTGGCCGCGAGACCCGCGCCGGCGCCCACCCAGACTCCCGACCAGGCCAACGCGCCCAGGACGGATGCCGCCGCGAACGCCGGGTACCGCAGGTGGGCCGCGCCGGCCACGACGGGCATGACCGTCCGGACGAGCGGCAGCAGACGGCTCGCCAGCACGGCCCAGAAGCCGCGCCGCTGCATCAGCTCGGCCGCCTTGTCCCAGCGGGCGACGCCGAGCCGGGCGATGAGCCGCGACTCGCGCAGCCGCGTGCCGCCGAGCCGCCCCACGACGTAGCCGAGGTGGTCGCCCGCCGTCGCGCCGAGGGCCACGGCGACGCCGAGGGCGATGAGCGCGAGATGGTCGTGAGCACCGGCTGCCAGGCCCGAGATCGCGACCTCGCCCGGGAAGAAGGCACCCAGCCCGAGACCGGACTCGGCGAGGGCGAACGCGAAGCCGAGCAGCACCGACGTCATGGTGACGTCTTCTGGCGTCGCTCGATGCGGCCCGACACGACGATCCCGACGGCGACGACCACGCCACCTGCAACAGCGTCGAGGAGCCAGTGATTCCCGGTGGCCAGGACCACGAAGGTGGTGCCCGCGACGTACAGGCAGGCGAGGCCGCGCCCGACGAGACCCAGGTGTCGCCAGAGCGCCCACGCGACCCACACCGTCCAGCCGACGTGCAGCGACGGCATGGCCGCCAGCTCGTTCGTCATGTGTCCGAGCCCGGCGGGAGCCGACGCGTGCCCCGACCACCAGCCGTATGGAGCGGTGTGCGCCAGCGTGTCCAGGTAGGCGTGGCCGGACATCAGGCGCGGGGGAGCGGTCGGGATGAGCACGTACGCGACGAGCCCGAGGGCCGAGCCGATGACGATGGCGTTCCGCGCCCGGCCGTACTCGCTGCGGTGCCAGAAGTAGAGGAAGACCAGGACGGTCGGCGTCACGAGGTAGTGGAGGGAGGCGTACCAGAACGACATCGGCACCGAGATCTCGAGCACGGGGGTCAGCGTGCGGTTGAGCCACGCCTCCGGGTCGAGGTGGAGCAGCTGCTCGACGTGCAGGACCGATGCCGCCCGGTCACGGGCCGCGGCGAGGTCGTCGGCGGCCACGAGCCGGCTGGCGCTGTAGAAGAACCACAGTCCGGCGAGCAGGGCGATCTCACGCAGCCCGCGAGCGACCCGCAGCCGGTGCAGCGCCGCCTGGGCGACGAGAGGGAGGGCCGGGACCAGTCCGGACAGCCCCGATCCGGGCGACGAGGGAGCCGTCGCCCGGATCGTGTCCTGCTGGTGCCCGCTGAGGGTGGACACGTCGGACCGCTTCCTAGTGGCCCAGCACCGGAGCGGCGTCGGGGTCGAGGAAGACGGGGCCGCTGCGGAGCAGTGCGCCGCAGAGGAGCGCGCCGACGGCGAAGATGCCGGCCGACCACCAGAACACGGTCGTGTAGCCGTGCATCGCTGCGAGCGCCTGGTTGGCTTCCGAGGGCGCCTTGCCCACGAGGTAGTCCGACGTCGCGGTGGCCGCGAACGCGCTCAGCACAGCCGTGCCGATGGAACCACCGATCTGCTGGAACGTGTTGACCGACGCGGAGGCGACGCCGGCGTGCTCCGCGTCGACGCCGGAGGTGGCCGCGCTGAAGGCCGGCGCCATGGAGAGGCCGACGCCCAGGCCGGTGATGACGAGACCCGGAAGGATGTGCGCCGCGTAGGTGCTCTCGAGGTCGAGCTGGGCGAACAGCACCATGCCGACGGCGGCCACGAGCATGCCGACCAGCACGGGGATGCGCGGGCCGATCTTCGCGACGAGCCCGGCCGAGCCCGTGGCCGTGACCATGATGCCGAGGATCATCGGCACGAACGAGAAGCCGGTCTTGAGCGGGCTGTAGCCCAGCGTGAGCGACACGTAGTACGTGAGGAAGAGGAAGACCGCGAAGAGGCCGATGCCGACGATGGCCACGACGAGGAACGAGCCGCCTCGCGTGCGGTCCCACACGATGTGGAGCGGGAGCAGGGGGTCGGCCACGCGGCTCTCGACGACGGCGAAGACCGCGAGGAGCGCCAGCCCGAGCCCGATGCAGACGAGGGTCGTGGCGCTGCTCCAGCCGTCTGACTCGGCGCTCGCGAGGCCGTAGACGAAGGAGACCAGGCCGGCCACGACGACCAGGCTGCCGGGCACGTCGATGCCCTTGGCGTCCTCGGGCCGCGGCTGCTTCTTGAGCAGCAGCACCGCGCCGACGACGGCGAGGACGGCCAGCGGGACGTTGACGTAGAGGCACCAGCGCCACGACAGGTACTCGGTGAGCGCGCCTCCGAGGATGAGGCCGATCGCGCCGCCGCCGCCGGAGATGGCGCCGAAGATGGCGAACGCGCGGGCCCGCTCGGCCGCGTCGGTGAACGTGACGGTCAGCAGCGACAGTGCGGCCGGTGCGAGGAGCGCGCCGAAGACGCCCTGGGCCACGCGGGCGCCGACGAGCATCTCGAAGTTCTGGGCCGCGCCGCCGACCGCGGAGGCTGCGGCGAAGCCGATGAGGCCGGCGATGAACATGGGGCGGCGTCCCACGAGGTCGCTCAGGCGTCCACCGATCAGCAGGAGCGAGCCGAAGGCGAGCGCGTAGCCGGTGACGATCCACTGACGGCTGTCGTTGGAGAAGCCGAGCGACTCCTGGGCCGTGGGCAGCGCGATGTTCACGATCGTCGCGTCCAGCACCACGATGAGCTGCGCGAGCGCGATGACGCCCAGGATCAGCCAGCGGGTCGCGTGGTGCGGGTTGTCCGTGTGGTCCACGGTGTCGGGCGGGATCTCCGCCGGCGATCGGTCCGTGGTGAGGGTGTCAATCATGGGTGCTCCGAAAGAAGTGGAAAGTCTGCTCCGGTTGACTCTACGCCCAACCGGAGAGATTGCTCCACTTCTGCCGTGTGATGTCCCGCACGAAACGGAGAGCTGGCTCCGGTCGCGTACCATGGCCTCATGACTCCCGCGAGCGACGTGATCAGCGAGGCCGACCGGCCGCTGCGCGCCGACGCCGCCCGCAACCGCGAGCTCATCCTCGAGACCGCCGCCGTCGTGTTCGCCGAGCACGGCCTCGACGCCGGCTACGACGAGATCGCCCGCCGGGCCGGCATCGGCGTGGGCACGGTCTACCGACGGTTCCCCGAGCGGGTCGAGCTCGTGCGCGCGCTCTTCCGCTCCCGCCTCGACGAGATCGCGGCTTTCGGCGAGCAGGCCGTCCAGGAGCCCGACGGCTGGGCCGGGCTCACGTGGTTCCTCGAGCGCCTCGTGGAGCGCCAGGTCGCCGACCGCGGCCTCAAGGAGGTCATGGCCCAGACCCTCGTCGACGACCAGCAGGTCGCCGACGGCAGGAAACGGCTCGAGCTCGTCTTCGAGGGACTCGTCGAGCGGGCCCAGGCCCAGGGGACGTTGCGACCCGACGTCCGGGCCATCGACCTGGGGGTCCAGCTCGTGGCGCTCAGCGCCATCACCACCGAGGAGGAGCCCGAGCTCTGGCGCCGCTACCTGGCGCTCGCGCTCGACGGGCTCCGCGCCGGTGCCGTCACGTCGCCTCTGCCGCTCGACGCGCCCGCCGACCAGGCCGTGCCCGAGCTCATGCGCCGGATGTGTGGTCGCTGACACACCGGACGGCAGATGTCGTTTGCGACAACTCGGTGCTCCGCCCCGGAGGCGGGGGTACCCTCGGTACGAGGCGACGCTCATTCCCCCCAGTGCGTCGTCCGCAGCCATCCCCCTGGAGCACCACATGACCCCGGAGCCGCTGGACCAGCGACTGCGCGACGACGCCGCCCTCGACGAGATCGAGACGACCAGTCGCCTCATCATCGCTGCCTCGGAGAGCGACGAGAAGCTGAGCCAGTGCGAGGTCGACCAGCTCCTCGGCCTCTCCAGCTCCTGAGTCGGCGCGGCTCTTGCCAGGACCCGTCTGTGACGGCAGGGTTTCTGTGACGAGGCCCATAGGTGTCCGGGCGATTGACAGTTCTCGCGTCCGAGGCCCTAGCATTGTCTCGGCCTGACCTGACGTGACGGGAGCATGGAGTGCGGTTCCGCATCCGACCTGTAGAGACTTCTTTCTACGACCTCTTCGCCGAGTCGGCGAATCATCTCGTGCACGGCGCCAACCTGCTCGCGCAGATGTTGGACCCCGAGAGCGACAAGGCCGCCATCGGCGAGAAGATGCGTGAGGCCGAGCACCAGGCCGACGAGACCACGCACAGCATCGTCCGCGCGGTGAACAGCACCTTCATCACGCCGTTCGACCGCGAGGACATCTACCGCCTCGCCAGCAGCCTCGACGACGTCATGGACTTCATGGAGGAGACCGTCGACCTCGTCGGCCTCTACGAGATCTACCAGCTGCCCGCGCAGTTCGCCTCGCAGGTGGAGGTGCTGCAGCGCGCCACGCAGCTCACGGCCGAGGCCATGCCACGGCTGCGCACCATGAAGGACCTCGAGGAGTACTGGATCGAGATCAACCGTCTCGAGAACCAGGGCGACCGTTCCTACCGACGCATCGTGGCCGACCTCTTCAGCGGCAGCTACAAGTCGCTCGAGGTGCTGAAGCTCAAGGACATCGTCGACTCGCTCGAGCACGCCATCGACGCTCTCGAGTCGGTCGCCAACACCGTGGAGCAGATCGCGGTCAAGGAGTCCTGAGTGGATCTCGTCCTGGCCCTGGTGATCATCACCGTCGGCATCGCGCTGTTCTTCGACTACACGAACGGCTTCCATGACGCGGCCAACGCGATCGCCACGTCGGTCTCCACGCGGGCCCTGACGCCGCGCATCGCGCTGACCATGGCGGCGATCCTGAACTTCGTGGGCGCCCTGCTGGGCGTCGAGGTCGCCAAGACCATCAAGGACATCCTCAAGGGCTTCGATGCCGTCGCTGCGCCCGAGCACGCCTTGACGATCGTGCTGAGCGCGCTCGTCGGCGCCATCACCTGGAACCTCATCACGTGGTACTTCGGCATCCCGTCGTCCTCGTCGCACGCGCTCATCGGCGGTCTCATCGGCGTGGGTCTGGCCGCCGGCGTCACCGTCGACTGGGACAAGGTGATCGACAAGGTCGCCATCCCGATGATCCTCAGCCCCACCATCGGCTTCTGCGGCGCCTTCGTGGCCATGACCTCGATCATGTGGATCTTCCGACGTCGGAACCCGCACCAGATCAACCGGGGCTTCCGCTTCGCCCAGGTGCTCTCGGCCGCCGCGCTGTCGCTGGGCCACGGCCTGCAGGACGCGCAGAAGACCATGGGCGTCATCGTGCTGGCCCTCATCGCCGGCGGCGAGCACACGGCGGCCAACGACGACATCCCGCTGTGGGTCGTCATCGCGGCCGCCAGCGCCATCTCGCTCGGCACGATGTCGGGCGGCATGCGCATCATGCGCACCATGGGTCGCCGCATCATCGCGGTCGACCCGCCACGCGGCTTCGCCGCGGAGTCCACGGCCGCCGTCGTGCTCTACGGCATGGCCATCTACGCCCACGCCCCCGTCTCCACCACGCACACCATGACGTCGGCCGTCATGGGCGCCGGCGCCACCAAGCGCTTCAGCGCCGTCCGCTGGGGCGTGGCCCGCGGCATCATCATGGCCTGGATCATCACGATCCCGGCCGCCGCGTCCGTCGGTGCCATCACGTACTTCGTGCTCCGCGTCGTCATCCCCGGCAACTGACCGACCACCCGTACGCACGAAGGCCCCACCACGCGAACGTGGTGGGGCCTTCTGCGTGAGCGGGTCGGGGCTCAGCCGAACCGGCCCTGGATGTAGGCCTCGGTGGCGGGGTCCTCGGGGTTGGAGAAGATCTTCTCCGTGCGGCCCACCTCGACGAGCTTGCCGGGCTTGCCGACGCCCGAGAGGTTGAAGAACGCGGTCTCGTCGGAGACGCGCGCCGCCTGCTGCATGTTGTGGGTCACGATGACGATCGTGTACTCGGTCTTGAGCTCGTGGATGAGGTCCTCGATGATCGACGTCGAGATCGGGTCGAGGGCCGAGCACGGCTCGTCCATGAGCAGCACCTCGGGCTGGACCGAGATGGCCCGCGCGATGCAGAGGCGCTGCTGCTGACCGCCCGACAGGCCCGAGCCGGGACGGTTGAGCCGGTCCTTGACCTCGGCCCACAGGCCGGCGCTGCGCAGCGACCGCTCGACGATCTCGTCGGACTCGGCCTTCTTCATGCGCTTGCTGTTGAGCTTCTGCCCCGCCAGCACGTTGTCGTAGATCGACATCGTGGGGAACGGGTTGGGGCGCTGGAAGACCATGCCGATCATGCGTCGGACGTTGACGGGGTCCATGTCGGAGCCGTACAGGTCCTCGCCGTCGATGAGGACCTTGCCGTCGACGCGGGCGCCGGGGATGACCTCGTGCATGCGGTTGAGCGAGCGCAGGAAGGTCGACTTGCCGCAGCCGGACGGGCCGATGAAGGCGGTCACGGAGCGCGCCGCGATGGGGATGGTGACGCCCTCGACGGCGAGGAAGTCGCCGTAGAAGATGTCCAGGTCGGAGACGTCGATGCTCTTGGCCATGAGTGGTCCTTTCGGCCTTACTTCTCGCCCTTGGGCGAGAACAGGTACGAGACGAGGCGGGCGATGAGGTTGAGCAGCATGACGATCAGGAGCAGCACGAGCGCCGCGCCCCAGGCGCGGTCGAGCGCGAACTCCGGCGGCACGCCCGGGTTGCGGATGGAGGAGTACGCGAACACCGGCAGCGTGGCCATGCGTCCGTCGAAGAGGTTGAAGTTCACCGAGTCGGTGTAGCCCGCCACGATGAGCAGCGGCGCCGTCTCACCGATCACGCGCGCGATGGCCAGCGTGATCCCGGTGACGATGCCGGCCAGGGCCGTGGGGACCACGACCTTGGAGATCGTGCGCCACTTGGGCACGCCGAGCGCGAACGCGGCCTCCCGGAGCTCGTTGGGCACCAGCTTGAGCATCTCCTCGCACGCCCGCACCACGACCGGGATCATGAGGACCGACAGCGCCACGGAGCCGCCGATGCCCATCCGGACGCCCTCGCCGAAGAACAGCACGAAGAGGGCGTAGGCGAACAGGCCGGCGACGATGGACGGGATGCCCGTCATCACGTCGACGAGGAAGCGGATGGCCGAGGCCATGCGCTTGCCCTCGCCGTACTCGACGAGGTAGATGGAGGTGAAGAGGCCGATCGGCACGCTGATGACGGTGGCGGCGCCCGTGATGAGCAGCGTCCCGACCAGGGCGTGGTAGATGCCGCCGCCCTCGCCCACGACGTTGCGCATGGAGTAGGTGAAGAACTGCGAGCCGAGGATCGGGGCGCCCTTGCTCACGACCGTCCAGACGATGCTGGCGAGCGGGATGAGCGCGAGGCCGAAGGCCGAGCACACGAGCAGCGTCACGAGGCGGTCGGTCGCCTTGCGGGAGCCCTCCACGACGCGCGACCAGAGCGGCAGCGCGAAGGTGACGAGCCAGCCCAGCACGACCGACTTGGCCGGTCCGAGTCCGCCGACGACCCCGAGGACGACGACCGCCAGGGCGATGCCGACGACGATGCGCGCGGCGCTCGTCGGGAGCTTGCGGCTCTCGAGGTCGTCCAGGACGTCGCGACGACGCGGGGGACGAGTGGGTTCGATGGTCGAGGTCATCAGTTGGCCCCTGAGAATTCCTTGCGACGGTCCACGATGGCCCGCGCTGCGAAGTTGACGACGAAGGTGATGACGAACAGCACGAGGCCCGACGCGATGAGCGCGTTGACCGAGAGGCCGCTGGCTTCGGGGAAGCTCAGGGCGATGTTGGCGGCGATCGTGCTGGGGTTCGTCGGGCTGATCAGGTTGAACGTGACCACGCCACTGGCCGAGAGCACCATGGCGACGGCCATGGTCTCGCCCAGCGCACGACCGAGGCCGAGCATGGCGGCCGAGACGATGCCGGACCGGGCGTAGGGGAAGATCGCGAGTCGCGCCATCTCCCAGCGCGTGGCACCGAGGGCCAGGGCGGCCTCCTGGTGCAGCCGCGGCGTCTGCAGGAAGATCTCGCGGCAGATGGCCGTGACGATGGGCAGGATCATCAGCGCGAGCACGATGGCCACGGTGAAGATCGTGCGGCCCGTGGCCGACGCGGGACCGGCGAACAGTGGGATGAATCCCAGGTTGTCCTCGAGCCACTGGTAGATCGGCACCATCTGACCGGCGAGGAAGGCGATGCCCCAGGCGCCGTAGACGACGCTCGGCACGGCGGCCAGCAGGTCGATGATGTAGCCGAAGGTGGCGCCCAGGCGGCGCGGCGCGTAGTGCGAGATGAAGAGGGCGACGCCGATGGCGACCGGCACCGCGATGATCATCGCGATCACGGCCGCGAGGAGCGTGCCGAAGACGAGCGGTCCGACGTAGGGAAGGAACCTCTCGCCGCTCTTGACCTCGTCGGGGCTGGCGGTGATGCCGGGAATGCCCTCGACCGTGAGGAAGATGGCGACGCCGGCGAGCGTCAGCAGGATGAGGAGGGCGGCGCCGTACGACAGCCCGAAGAACACACGATCACCGGGACGCTGCACGGGCTTGGTCCGGGCGTCCGGGGCGGTGGAGGTGCTCACGCGGTTCCTTCCAGTCTTTCAGGGGGTGGCGGTCCGACCACAGCGGTCCCGGTCCCGCCCCGAGGGGCAGGACCGGGACCGGCTGGATCAGCTGGCAGCCTTGATGGTGTCGACGGCCGTCTTGACCTTGCTGGCGAAGTCGGCCGGCAGCGGCGCGTTCCCAGCGGTCTCGTTGGAGGCGGTCTGGCCCTCGTCGCTGGTGACGTAGGACAGCCACGACTTCACGAGCTCGGCGACCTTCTCGTCGGAGTAGGTCTGGCACGCGATCTGGTACGAGACCAGGACGACCGGGTACACGCCCGCCTCGGTGGACTTGCGGTCCACGTCGACAGCGAGGTCGGTGGCGTCGCGGCCCTCGACGGGGGTGGCGGAGTCGAGCACCTTGGAGGCGGCCTCGGTGGTGGGAGCGACGAAGTCGTCGCCGACCTTGATGGCGGCCTTGCTCAGCTCGCCGGCCTGGCTCTCGTCGGCGTAGCCGATCGTGCCCTGGCCGTTGGTCACGGCCTGGACGACGCCGGAGGTGCCCTCGGCAGCCTCGCCGCCCTTGACGGGCCACGTCTCCACGGCGCCACCGGTCCAGGCGCCGTCGGACGCCTGGTCGAGGTAGTCGGTGAAGTTCTTCGTGGTGCCCGAGTCGTCGCTGCGGTGCACGGGCGTGATCTTCGTGCTGGGCAGGTCGGCGTCGGGGTTGTCGGCCTTGATGGCGTCGTCGTCCCACGTGGTGATCTTGCCCTCGAAGATGGCGCCGACGGTGGCGGGCGACAGGTTGAGGTCCTTCACGCCGTCGAGGTTGAAGATGACGGCGATGGGGCTCACGTAGGTGGGCACCTCGACGACGTCGCTGGCGCACTTGTCCTTGAGCTGCTTGAGCTCGTCCTCGTCGAGGTACGAGTCCGAGCCGGCGAACTGCACGCCACCGGCGATGAGCTGCTCGCGACCGGCGCCGGAGCCCGACGGGTCGTAGTTGACCGTCGCGTCGGGGTTGGCGGACTGGAACTTGGCCTTCCAGGCGGCCACGGCCGCTTCCTGGGAGCTGGCGCCGGCACCGTTGAGCGTGCCGGAGACTCCGTCGCTCGAGCCGCCGTCGCTGGGGGAGTCCTCGTTGCCGGCGCCACACGCGCTCAGGCCGACGAGAAGGGTGAGGGCGGCGGCCGCGGGGGCCGTCTTACGCAGGGTGGTGCTCTTCACGGGTGGGTCCCTCTCTGGGAATCACAGACTTCTGACGCCGGTGACGCTAGGGAGCCCAGGTGACCGCGACCCGGTACGACGGTGAACGAGAGGTGAACGGTCGCATAACGATCGGGTTCCGCCGCAGGTCAGCGGCCAGAAGATCTGTTCACCTGCTGTCCGGTTGACGTGACCCAGGCCTCAGTGGTGTGCCGGGTGAGCCAGCGGCTCGGACGCGAGGACGACGCCCTTGCGGTGGTGGATGACCACACCCTCGCCGACCTTGAGGTCGACGGCGTCGAGCCCCACCGCGTCGAAGACCCAGGGGAGCGTGGGCCGGTGCGTGCAGATGACGACGGGGCGCTTGCGCACGAGGAGACCCTCGAGCGATCGCTGCACGAAGCTGGCGCGGGTGTCCTCGCCCAGGCGGTCGTCGAGCTGCAGGAAGGTCTGGATGCTGTGGGCGAAGGGCTCGACGGTCTGGATGCAGCGCAGGGCCGGGCTCGTGACCACGCGGCGTCCGCCGAAGGCGGCCAGCGAGGCCGCGGCGGCGCGCGCCTGGTCCACGCCCGCTCGCACGAGCGGACGGTCGATGTCGTCGCCCTTCCAGTCTGCGCGGTCGGCCGCCTTGCCGTGCCGCAGCACCACGAGGGTGCGGGTCCGGTGACCGTCCTTCTCGCGCAGCGCCGAGAAGGCATCGAGGAGCTCGACGTCGTGGGAGTAGGTGAGCAGGGCCCGGGCCTCGCCGGTGCGGACCCAGCGGAGCTCGTCGACCTCACGGTTGGGCGTGAACGGCTCGTGGTCGGTGCCCACGGTGCGGGCCACCCAGTAGCTGACGCGCTTGTCGCCGCTGGCCACGCGGTACTGCGTGGCGGGCAGGGGGTGGCCCAGGCGGACGCGGAGGCCGGTCTCCTCCGCGATCTCGCGGACGGCGGTGGTGGCGAGGTCCTCGCCGGGGTCGGGCTTGCCCTTGGGGAACGTCCAGTCGTCGTAGCCGGGCCGGTGGATCACGAGGACCTCGACCTTGGGTGACTTGTCGGGCGACCGCCGGTGGGGTCCCGGGGGTCGCTTGCGCCAGACGATCCCGCCGGCGGCCGTGGTCAGCCGTTCACCTGCCATGCTGCACATTGTCACCTGTCCAGGTGACGACCAGGTGAAGGAGTCCCATGCGTCGAGCCAGCAGCCGCCTCGCCCGGGGCGTGACCGGCCCCGTGGGCCGGGTCGTGCTGTGCGTCGTGGTGCTCGTCGCGGCGGCCGGCGTGGCGTGGGCCTCCCAGGGCTGGCGACCGGGCGGACGGCCCGATCTCGCCACCGCCCTGGACTCCGTCCCGAGCAACGCCCTCACCTTCAGCTTCACCGACTGGGCGCAGGTGCGCGACGTCTTCCCGTCCGACGCGTCCGACGGTGGTCGGCTCGCGCTCGCCGCCTCCACCCGCGACGTGTCCACGCGCTCCGTCCTGGCCTCCACGGCCGAGGGCCTGCAGAAGGCCTTCGGCTGGTCCGTGGACGACCTGCGCTGGGAGGCCTTCTCCCAGTCGGCCGAGAGCAGCGTCGTGGTCACGCGGTTCGAGGACGACCTCTCCATGACCACGGTCCAGGAGGGGCTGCAGACCTCGGGCTACACGCGCGAGGGCGACACCTGGACGGCCGACGCCACCGACCTCCGTGCCGCCCAGGTGAGCGACCTCCTCGCCACCGTGCGCCTGTACCCCCGCCAGCGCCTGCTGGTGGCCAGCGACCTGGCCTCCGCCGTCAGGGCCGCCGACCGGGTGCACGACGGCCGCTCGCGCTCGCTCGCGTCCTTCCGGCCCGTCGCCGAGACCACCCAGGCGCTCGCCGGAGCAACCTCCATCTTCGTGCAGCGCGGGGTGCTGGGCTGCTCCTCCTCCGAGGTCTCCGACCCCGACGACCTCGACGCAGCCTCGGCGGCGCTCCAGCGGGTCGGCGACCTCGAGCCGTACACGGCCAGCGGCCGCGCCCTCTCCGACACCGGCCAGGAGGGCTTCGGCGGTCAGCGCCTGCAGCTCGCGATGACCTTCTCGGACCCCGACCTGGCCCGGCGTCAGCTGCCGGTCCGCGAGGCGTTGACGTCGGGACAGTTCATCGGGCGGACCGGCCAGGTGCGGGACACCCTGCGGCTGCGGTCGGCCACGACGCAGGGCTCCACGCTGAGCCTGGACTTCGACCACGACCCCGACACCGACACCTTCATGTCCGGGTCGGGTGCGGCCCTCTTCGCGAGCTGCTGAGGCCGGCGCTCAGGAGCGGAGGGCCCGGCGCTGGCGGGCGCGGGCGATGAGCTCTGCCTGCAGGTCGAGACCGCCCTTGTGCCGGACCCACTCGCCGTCCGCCTCGAGGTGCCACGACGTCGTGTCGTCGTCGGCGGAGGTCTCGAGGAGCGTGCCGAGCGACGCCACGTGGTCGGGCGACGGGATCTTCACGAGGACCTCGACGCGGCGGTCGAGGTTGCGGTGCATGAGGTCGGCCGAGCCGATCCAGGCCTCCGCCTCCCCGCCGCCGGAGAACCAGTAGACGCGGCTGTGCTCGAGGAACCTCCCGAGGATGCTGCGCACCCGGATGTTCTCGCTCAGTCCCGGGACCCCGGGCTTGAGGGCGCAGATGCCGCGGATCACGAGGTCGACCGGGACGCCCGCCTGGGACGCCTCGTACAGCTTGTCGATGAGCACCTCGTCGACGAGGGAGTTGACCTTGATCCGGATGCCGGACGGTCGACCGGCCCGGTGGTGGGCCACCTCGGCATCGATGCGGTCGACGAGGCCGTTGCGCAGGGCGGCGGGCGCCACGAGCAGCTGCTCGTACCGCGTCTGCTGGGCGAAGCCGGACAGGTTGTTGAAGAGGTCGAGCAGGTCCTTCGTGATGTCGGGATCGGTGGTGAGCAGCCCGAGGTCCTCGTAGAGACGTGCCGTCTTGGGGTTGTAGTTGCCGGTGCCGAGGTGGGCGTAGCGGCGCAGCCCCTCGGGCTCGTCGCGGACCACGAGGGCCAGCTTGCAGTGCGTCTTGAGGCCGACGAGCCCGTACACGACGTGGCAGCCGGCGCGCTCGAGCTTGCGGGCCCACCGGATGTTGGCCTGCTCGTCGAAGCGGGCCTTGATCTCCACCAGGACGAGCACCTGCTTGCCCGCCCGGGCCGCGTCGATGAGCGAGTCGATGATGGGGGAGTCGCCGGAGGTCCGGTAGAGGGTCTGCTTGATGGCGAGGACCTGCGGGTCGGCAGCCGCCTGCTCGATGAACCGCTGGACGCTCGTGGCGAACGAGTCGTAGGGGTGGTGGACGAGGACGTCGCGACGACGCAGGGCGCCGAAGAGGTCGGCGGGGCTGGCGGTCTCCACCTCGGCGAGGTGCGAGTGCGTCCCGGGGATGAAGGCCTCGTACTTGTGCTCGGGACGGTCGATGTCGGCGATCTGTCCGAGGCTGCGCAGGTCGAGGGGGCCGCGCAGGCGGAACACCTCGTCCTGCTTGACGCCCAGCTCCGAGACGAGCAGGTCGAGGACCTCGTCGTCGATGTCCTCGTGCACCTCCAGGCGCACGGGCGGGCCGAAGCGTCGGCGCAGCAGCTCCTTCTCGAGCGCCTTGAGGAGGTTCTCGGCGTCGTCCTCCTCCACCTCGAGGTCCTCGTTGCGCGTGACTCGGAAGACGTGGTGCGTGACGAGCTCCATGCCCGGGAAGAGCAGGTCGAGGTGCGCGGCGATGACTTCCTCGAGCGGGATGAAGCGGTCGTCGCCGACCGGCATCCACCGGTCGATGATGGGCGGCACCTTGACGCGGGCGAAGTGGTCCTTGCCGGTCTCGGGGTTGCGCATGACGAGCGCGAGGTTGAGGGAGAGGCCGGAGATGTACGGGAACGGGTGGGCCGGGTCGACGGCCAGCGGGGTGAGCACCGGGAAGACCCGGTCGCGGTACACGGTGGCCAGGTGCGCGCGCTCCTCGCCGGTGAGGTCGGCCCAGTGCACGAGGTGGATGCCGACCTCGGCGAGGGCGGGCACGACGTCGTCGGAGAACGCGTGGGCGTGGCGTGTCATCAGTGCGTGGCTCTCGCGCAGGCTCTGGGCCAGCACGGCCCGCGGTGCGAGTCCGCTCGTGGACGGCACGGCCACGCCGGCAGCGATGCGTCGCTTGAGGCCCGCGACGCGGACCATGAAGAACTCGTCGAGGTTGCTCGCGAAGATCGAGAGGAACCGGACGCGCTCCAGGAGGGGGACCTCGGGGTCCTGCGCGAGCTCGAGCACGCGCGAGTTGAAGGCGATCCAGGACAGCTCGCGGTCGAGGAAGCGGTCCTCGGGCAGCGTGCCGGCAGCGGGGTCGAAGGGCGGGTCGACATCGAACTCGTCGGGCGAGGCGGGGGCCTCGATCGGGGCGAGCTCGTCGAGATCGGACGTGTCCACGTGTCCATGCTTCCACCTCAGCGTGAACGGACCGTGAACGAGCACTCCGTGTCGGTGCCGCGGGGCGGTCCGTGTGGGCTAGTGTCGCGCCCATGGTGTCGCTGTCTTCGGTCCTCGGGGGAGTGCGTTCCGGCGCCGCCCAGGTGGTCTTCTCCCTCCCCGCGCCGGTGCTGCGCAGGCTCGCCGGCAAGCCGGTCGTCATCGACGGACGCACGCTCGACCCGGAGATGCAGCTGATCCTCGCGCTGCAGAAGGTCGAGGGCCCGGCGGCCGAGACGCTGCCCATCAGCAAGGGTCGTCGCGTCATCGCGTCCCAGAGCGCCCTGGGTGGCGGCAAGCAGCCCATCGGCGCGGTCACCGACCGGACGATCGACGGACCCGCCGGCTCCATCGGCCTGCGCTTCTACACGCCCCGCGGCCTGCACGGGCGCTCGCCGGCCCTCTTCTTCATCCATGGCGGCGGCTGGATCTACGGCGACCTCGACTCCCACGACGCGCTCTGCCGCGTGCTCGCGGAGGAGGCGCAGGTGCGTGTCGTCTCGGTCGACTACCGACTCGCCCCCGAGGCGCCGTTCCCCGCCGCCTTCGACGACGTCTGGGCCGCGTGGACCTGGGTCGTCGAGCACGCCACCGGCCTCGGCATCGACCCCGAGCGCATCGCCGTCGGCGGAGACAGCGCCGGCGGCAACCTCTCGGCCGTCATCGCCCAGGAGGCGGTGCGCACGGGCACCGCGCCTCCGGTGTTCCAGCTGCTCATCTACCCGGCCACCGACTTCGTCGAGGAGGCCCCGAGCCGCCTCACCTACGCCAAGGGCTTCTTCCTCACGAAGCAGTTCATGGACCTGGCCCGCGAGAACTACCTCGTCGGCGACGAGGACACCGCGGACCGTCGGCTCTCACCCCTGCGGCACGACCCCACCGGGGTGGCTCCGGCCTTCGTCGTGACGGCAGGGTTCGACCCGCTCCTCGACGAGGGCGAGGCGTACGTCGAGGCCATGCGTGCTGCCGGCGTGAAGGTCGAGCACGTGCGCGAGGACGGACTCATCCACGGCTACGCCAACATGGTCGGCCTCGGCACCTCGGCGCCCAGGGCCGTCCGCCGCCTCGCCGCCGCGCTCCAGCGCGGCGTCAGCTGACCCCTAGGCCGGGCTATGCCCGTCGGGCGGTGACTTAGCGTCCGTTTCTCGTCCAGCTGAGGCTCGGAACGGACGCCAAGCCACCGCTCGCCGGGGTCGGCGGCGAAAAGGGACGCCAGCTCACCGCTCGGGGGTGGTGAAGAGGGTGTCGCGGGCGTGCTCGACGAAGCCGAGCCGGTGGTAGGTCCGCAGGGCGGGCTCGTTGTCGGCCTCGACGTAGAGGTCGACGGTCCGGATGCCCTGCTCGTGCATGAACCGCAGCCCGCGAGCGGTGAGTGCCGAACCCAGGCCACCGCCGTGGGCCGAGGGGTCGACGCCCACCACGTAGACCTCTCCGAGGCGCTCACCGTCAGCGGCCTCCTCGACCTTGGTCCAGTGGAAGCCGACGACCTCGCCGTCGCGCTCGGCGACGAAGAGCCCCGCCGGGTCGAACCAGCTGCTCGAGGCCCGACGCTCGAAGTCGGCCCGGTCCATGGCGCCCTGCTCGGGGTGCGTGGCGAACGCGCGGCCGTTGACCGTCACGACGGCGTCGGTGTCCTCGGGGCGGAACGATCGCAGCGTCACGCCGTCGGGCACGCGCTCCACGGGGGCCTCGTCGCCCAGGTCGAGTCGCAGCACGAGCAGCGTCCGGGCGGGGCTCAGGCCGGCCGACGTCGCCAGCGCCCGCGCCCCCGGCAGCTCGCCGTGGGCCCAGAACGCCGTGGCGTCCTCGACGAGCGCCCGCTCGAGCAGCTCACGCCCCACGCCCCGACGACGGTGCTCGGGATGGACGACCAGCTCGGCGGGCGAGTCCCCGAAGGCGACAGCCGCGGACACCTCGTCGACGAGGTGCAGACGCGGCACGTCGCCGGCCGCGAGGGCTAGCAGCGTGGCCTCGTTGAACGGCGCCACCCCGTCGGCGTCGTGCGCGGCGCGGGCCAGGTCATCGATGACGCTCATGGCCCCATCCTGCCGCGCCGTCGGTCAGAGCAGCGAACGCAGGGTGTCGGCCACCTCGGCGGCCACGGCGGCCGAGAACGCCTCGGACGAGTCGTCCTCGGGCTCGGCCACGAGACGGTGCACGAAGCCGATCTCGGCCAGGTCGAACGCGCTGACGCGCTGCTGCTCGGCCATCTCGGCCGCGTGCTCGACGTCGCCGTGGACGATGGCGCTCGCGCCCTCGGGCGGCAGCGGCGACAGCCACGCGTTCTGGGCTGCGACGACCTGGTGGGCGGGCAGGAGGGCGAGCGCACCGCCGCCGCAGCCCTGCCCGAGGAGCACGGAGACCGTCGGCACCGTCATGGTGGCCATGGTGGCCAGGCAGCGAGCGATCTCGCCGGCGACCGAGCCCTGCTCGGCCTCGGGGGAGAGCTCGGCCCCCGGGGTGTCGACGACGGAGACCAGGGGCAGGCCCAGCTCGTGGGCGAGGCGCATGCCGCGTCTGGCCTCGCGCAGGGCGGCCGGCCCCATGGGCGTCTGCGCCGTCTGGCGCGACCGGTCCTGACCGATGACGACGCAGGGGACGCCGTCGAGGCGCGCCAGGGCCACGAGCATGGTGCTGTCGCGCTCGCCCTCGTCGGTGCCCTGGAGGCGGACGGTGGCGTCGCTGCCGTGACGCAGCAGCTCGCGGACCCCCGGCCGGTCCTGGCGGCGGGTGGTCTCGATGGCGTCCCACGCGGTGCCGCGCCGCTCCGCCACCTGCGTGCGGCGCGGGCGCGTGCCGTCGGTGGGTGGGTCCACCAGCAGGCCGATGGCCCGGTCGACCATGGAGGGGAGCTCCTCGGGAAGGACCACCGCGTCGATGATCCCGCGGTGGGCCAGGTTCTCGCTCACCTGCACGCCGGCCGGGAAGGGTCGACCCTCCAGGAGCTCGTAGACCTTGGGGCCGAGGAAACCCACGAGGGCGCCGGGCTCGGCCACGGTGATGTGCCCGAGCGACCCCCACGACGCGAAGACCCCGCCGGTGGTGGGATGACGCAGGTGCACGAGGTACGGCAGATGGGCGGCCTTGTGGTCCATGAGGGCGCGGGAGATGTCGATCATCCGCACGAAGGCGGGTGTGCCCTCCTGCATGCGGGTGCCGCCCGACGCGGTGGAGGCGAGCAGCGGCAGTCCCTCGGCGGTCGCGCGGCGCACCGCCGAGACGATCCGGTCGGCCGCGGCCTGGCCGATGGAGCCGGCGAGGAACCCGAACTCGTTGATGACGAAGGCGACGGCCCGGCCGTTGACGGTGCCGCGCCCCGTGATGACCGACTCGTCGGTGCCGGCACGCTCAGCGGCCTTCTCGAGCGTGGTGCGGTACGCGTCGGAGTGCTGGGAGAGGTCGATGGGCTCGTCCCACGAGGCGAAGGACCCGTGGTCGAGCACGAGCTCGACGAGGTCGTGCGCGGAGAGTCGGGGCACGGTGCCTCAGGCGCGGTGCGGGGCGCGGTTCGCCTCGTCGACGGGCTCGCGCTCGTCGCTCTTGGTGGCCACGAAGCGGTAGCCGACGTTGCGCACCGTGCCGATGAGCGTCTCGTGGTCGGTGCCGAGCTTGGCGCGGAGACGACGCACGTGGACGTCGACCGTGCGGGTGCCGCCGAAGTAGTCGTAGCCCCACACCTCCTGCAGCAGCTGCTGGCGCGTGAACACGCGGCCCGGGTGCTGGGCCAGGAACTTGAGGAGCTCGAACTCCTTGAACGTGAGGTCGAGCGTGCGGTTCTCGAGCTTGGCCGTGTAGGTGACCTCGTCGACGACGAGCCCGCTGGAGGAGATGACGTGCGACTCGGTCTCGCCCTGCTGGCCGGCGGCGAGGCGGCCGACCGCGAGGCGCAGGCGCGCGTCGAGCTCGGCGGGGCCCGCGGTGGTGAGGATGACGTCGTCCATGCCCCAGTCGGCGGCCGCGACGGCGAGGCCGCCCTCGGTGAGGATGAGGACGAGCGGGCACTCGATGCCGGTGGTGCGGATGACGCGGGTCAGGCTGCGGACCTGGGCGAGGTCGTGGCGACCGTCGACGAGGACGGCGTCGGCCGGCGGCGCGTCGAGCAGGGCGCTGGCCTCGGCCGGGAGGATCTTGACGTGGTGCGGGAGCAGCGCGAGTGAGGGCAGCACCTCGACCGAGGACTGTGTGCTTCGGGTGAGCAGCAACAGGTGGGACACGTGGTGGACCTCCGGATCCGGCAGTGAGAGACCGGGACGTCGCCGTCCGGACACCTGACTGAACCCTCAGGTTAACGGATGTGACAGCCCAGTCACCAGGCTGTGACGGATGTGCGAACAACGTCACACTGCCACCTGTCATGCTTCTGGACGTGTCCCGCGCCTACGCATCCTTGCTGTCCTGCGTGCTCCTGGCGCTGCTGGTCCTGACGGCGTGGACCGACGAGATCGTCCTCGTGTGCGCCGCAGTCCTCCTGGTCCAGGTGCTCGTGGCCGCCGCTCCCGGCGCGGCCGACGAGCGCGGGCGGATCGTCCGGGGCCCGCGCCTGGCGCCCGCCCTGGTCGCCGGCGTGGTCTCGACCCTCGTCGCCGCCCGGCCTGACGTCCTGGCCGGTGCCGACGGTCAGCGGGCCAGCCAGATCACCTTCGTGCAGTCGGGGGTCCTGGTCGGTGTGCTTCCCGCCGTGGCGGCCGCGGTCTTCGTGGCGCTGGTGGCGCAGATGCTCCGCAGCGACGGCCGACCCCGGCTCGTCCTCTCGACCGGTCTCGCCGTGAGCCTCGCCGTGGTGGCCGCCCTGGGCTCGGGCTGGGTCAGCGCCGTGCGTGCCACCGGGGGGCCCGACGTCGTGACCGTCGTCGCCTGTGCGGCGGGCCTGGCCCTCCTCGTCTGGAACCTGCCCGGCGACCGGGTCGTGGTGGCGGGGGCCGCCGTCCTGGCCGGGGCCGTGGCGGGCGCGCTCGTGCCGCTCCTGCTCGACGACCTGCTCACGCCGTGGTTCGGCCTCGTGGTCGGTCCGGTGGCAGCCGTGGTCGCGGTGCTGGGGCAGGTCCTCGGCCGTGGCTGGTCCCGGGGGCGGTTGCACGCCGCCGAGGGATGGGGGTTCCCGGCGGCTGCGGCCGTTGCGCTCGTCGGGCCCGTGGCGCACCTCGCGGGCCAGCTGGCGACCGCTCCGTTCGCCTAGGCGCCCTGGGGGAGCGGGCTAGCCTGGGTCCATGACCGGACTCGTGGTCCTCGTGGTGGCCCTGACGCTGAGCGTCGTCCTGGGGCTCCTCTACCAGCGACGCAACGGGCGCTTCCGTGAGACCGCGCCCACGGTCCCGGTCCCCGCCGGCCGTCCTGACGACGCGGTGCGCCTCTCGGCGCAGCAGATCGGCGTGCCGCTGGGCACCGAGGCCACGCTGGTCCAGTTCTCCACCGCGTTCTGCAGCCCGTGCCGAGCCACCAAGGCGCTGCTGTCCGACGTGGTGTCCCGTGAGACCGGCGTCGTCCACGTGGAGATCGACGCGGAGTCCCACCTCGACCTCGTGCGCGAGCTCGACATCATGCGCACGCCCACCGTGCTGGTGCTCGACCCGGCGGGCGTCGTGGTCCGGAGGGCCTCCGGCCTGCCGCGTCGCGACCAGGTCCTGACGACGCTCGCTGCCGTTCGCGCTGGCGTCGATCTCAATAAATGAGACGACGTTCCAGCATGCGAGACTCGGATGCGACGTCATCCGCAGGTCCCCCTACTCTGGGAGACGTGTTCGAGACGACCCACCTCACGCGGCGCCGCGCAGTCGACAACTGCCGCACGCGCTCCGCGCTGTGTCGTCCCTGCTGAACGACTGAATCGGCCCTGAGCCGTCCAGTCCGTTCACCGTCGCCCGAACCCCCACTCGTCGTCGACGTGTCGACGCATCTCCAGGAGCACCCCATGCCCCGACCCACCCAGGTCGACCCGCGCGGTCTGCGCGTGGCAGCTGCCATCACGAGCGTCGTGCTCGCGGTGGCGCTGGTCGCCCCGCAGCCCGTCGCCGTGACGCTGCTGGCCCTGCAGGCGGCGATCTTCGCGGTCAGCGCCTTCGGGGGGCTGCAGTACTCGCCGTACTCGCTGTTCTTCCGTCGGGTCGTCCGGCCGCGCCTGTCGCCCCCGGGGGACCTGGAGGACTCGCGTCCGCCCACGTTCGCGCAGGTCGTGGGTCTCGCGTTCCTGCTGGTGGCGCTGGCCGCCTACGCCGCCGGCGCCCCGACGCTCGGCCTCGTGGCCACGGCGTTCGCCCTGGTGGCCGCCGTGCTCAACGCGGCCGTCGGCCTGTGCCTGGGCTGCGAGCTGTACCTGGCCGGCCGCCGGCTGGGCCTCGGCGGCTCCGCCACCACCTGATCTGCACCACCGCCCGCACCACCTTTCATCCGCTAGTCCCATCAACGCCCTTCACCGGGCAGCACACGGAGGTACACCATGAGCCGCGAATCCGCGCTCGTCACCGCTGACTGGGTCGAGGAGCACCTCGGCGACCAGTCCGTCGTCCTCGTCGAGGTCGACGAGGATGCCGAGGCCTACGACAAGGGCCACATCCCCGGCGCCATCAAGCTCGACTGGAAGAAGGACCTCCAGGACGGCGTGCGCCACGACTTCATCTCCAAGGACCGCCTCGAGGCGCTCCTGTCGGAGAAGGGCATCTCCACGGACGACACCGTGGTCTTCTACGGCGGCAACAACAACTGGTTCGCCGCCTACGCCTACTGGTACCTCAAGTACTACGGGCACCAGGACCTGCGCCTGCTCGACGGCGGCCGCAAGAAGTGGGAGCTCGACAGCCGTGAGCTGACCACCGAGGTCCCCAGCCGCGAGGCCACCACCTACACGGCGCAGGAGCCCAACGACGACATCCGCGCCTACCGCGACGAGGTCGTCTCCGCCATCGGCACGAAGAACCTCATCGACGTGCGCAGCCCCGACGAGTTCGCCGGTCGCCTGCTCGCCCCGGCCCACCTCCCGCAGGAGGCCGCCCAGATCGCCGGTCACATCCCCACGGCAGGCAACGTGCCGTGGAGCAAGGCCGCCAACGACGACGGCACCTTCCGCAAGGACGAGGAGCTCAAGGAGCTCTACGCCGGTGCCGGCCTGGACGAGGGCAAGGACACCATCGCCTACTGCCGCATCGGTGAGCGCAGCTCGCACACGTGGTTCGTGCTCAACGAGATCCTCGGCTACCCCAACGTCAAGAACTACGACGGCTCCTGGAGCGAGTACGGCTCGCTGCGCGGCGTTCCCGTCGCGGTCGGCGACGAGCCCGGGCAGGCCTGACATGTGTGGAGCAACCAAGGGTGGGCCCAGCCTCGAGGGCGTCGACGTCGCCAACCAGTCGGTCATCCAGGGGGTGGTGCTGCGCGGCGGTGAGCCCGTCTCCAGCGCGTACGTCCGCCTGCTCGACCGGACCGGTGAGTTCACGGCCGAGGTCCCGACCTCGGCCACCGGCCAGTTCCGCTTCTTCGCCGGTCCCGGCGACTGGACGCTGCGCACGCTCGCGCCGCGCGCCGAGGCCGTGGACCAGTCCGTCGTGGCCGCTCAGGGCGTCGTCGCCGACGTCACGATCGAGCTCGACGGAGCGCTCGCGCGCTCCTGAGCCAGCCGCAGGACAGCACGCAGCGAGGGGTGGCCCGTGTGACTCGGGCCACCCCTCGCTGTGGCGTATACCCCGTCGAGCGTGAGTATGCTGACGAATCACGAAGATTCCCTGCCGGGACTGCGTAGCGTTCGGAAGCCGCGGTCGTTTAACGGGCTAGGAACTCGAATGAACTGGGAGTCGTCAATGAAGCGGATGCACCTTCTCGTCGCGCTGGTCCTCGCGGCGTTCGTCGCGGCCCTCGTGCCCTCGACTGCGTTCGCCGCAGACGACACGTACCCGGACCCGACCCTCTCGGTGAAGGTGCCGGGCGGCAAGCTCTACGGCGGCGACCCGGTCTCCGTCAGTGCCTCGGCCAGCGTCCGCTGCTCGCCGCTGAGCCTCACGTTCCTCGGGGACACCGTCTCCACGAAGGGCTCGAGCCTCACCAACACCTTCGACACGCCGGTCGTCAAGACCGTGACGCCCAAGAAGGTCACGGCCTCGTGCACCTACACCGACGCCAGCGGTGCCTCCGCCACCGTCACGGGCGACGCCACCGTCACTCCGGCCGCCTTCGTGGGCCCGCTCCCGGGTGCCGTCCGCTCGGCCTCCGCCACGGTCATCCTGCTGCCCCGCGCTGCCGACGACGGCGCCGACAACGGCTCCCAGGACAACGGCAACGGCATCCTGCCCAACACGGGTGGCCTGCCGTTCTGGCTGCTCATCGCCGGCGTCGTCCTCGTGCTCGGTGGCGGCGTGATCGCCACCCGTCGCCGCCGCGGCTGATCCGGGCTCGCCGTCATGGCCAGCCGCCGCCCCGGGCGGCAGGTCCGTCGCGTGCTCCGGCGCGTCGGGCTCGACGACGTCTCACCGCGCCAGGCCGTCACCACCACCCTGGTGACGCTCCTCCTGCTCCTCCTCGTCTTCTTCGTGTGGCAGGCCGCGCGCGCTGCCGTCGCGCTCGACCGGGCGCGTGAGCAGAGCACCACGCTCCTGCTCCAGCTCGCCCAAGGAAGCACCGACGACGCTCGAAGCACCGCGGCGCAGCTGCGCGACTCCACCGCAGACGCGCACCGCCACACCTCGGGCCCGCTGTGGGCGCTCGGCTCGCACGTCCCGGTGGTGGGCGACGACATCGGAGCCATGAGGACGGTGGCTGCCCAGCTCGACCTCATCGCCGAGGAAGCTGTCCCCCCGGTGGTCGACGTGTCCCAGAAGATCGGCATCCAGACCTTCACGCCCCGCGACGGGCGCATCGACCTCGAGGCGCTGCGGACGCTGAGGCCCGCTCTCGACCGGGCCGACGAGGTGCTCGCCGAGGCCGACCGGCAGCTCGGCTCCATCGACACGGGGTCGCTCGTGGGACGGCTGCGCGAGCCCATCACGCGTCTGCGCTCCGACGTGGCCACGGGTGCCTTCGCGGCGTCCGCCGCCCACGACGCGGCCGACCTCCTGCCCGAGATGCTGGGCGGTGAGGGCACCAAGCGCTACCTCCTCGTGGTCCAGAACAACGCCGAGGTCCGCTCCACGGGCGGACTGCCCGGGTCGCTCTCGGTCATCACGGCCAAGCAGGGCAAGCTCTCCATGGGCAAGCAGGGCGGCACGGCCACCATCGGGATCGCCGACAAGCCGGTCGTGAAGCTCACGGCCGACGAGCAGTCGGTGTTCTCCACGGCGATGGCCACCGACTTCCGCGACGCCAACTTCACGCCGGACTTCCCGCGGGCGGCGCAGATCGTGCGGGCCTTCGCCGACAAGGCGTTCGACACGACCTTCGACGGCGTCATCTCGGTGGACCCGGTGACGCTCGGCTACCTGCTCGACGGCGTCGGTCCGGTCCTGCTCGACGACGGCACCCAGCTCACCGCCTCCTCGGCCGTCGACGAGCTGCTGCACGGCGTGTACCTCCGCTACGCCGACGACCTGGCGCAGCAGGACCGGGTCTTCGCCGACGCGGCCCGCAGCATCTTCGACGCGATGGTGGGCGGCGACGCCGACGCCCAGCGCGTCGTCGAGGCGCTCGTGCGCTCGGCCCGCGAGAACCGGGTGCTCGTCTGGTCCAAGGACGACTCCATCGAGGGGGCCGTGCGGCGGACGGGTCTGTCCGGCGTGCTCCCCGGGGGACGGAAGAACCCCGCTGTCGGGGTCTACCTCAACGACTCGACGGGCGCCAAGATGCAGTACTACCTCGAGTCCGGCTCGGCGCTGCGCTCGATCCGCTGCCTCGACGGCGACCGCCAGGTGCTCGACCTGCGCACCTCGCTCGCGTCGAGCGCCCCGGCCAACGCGAGCCGGCTGCCCGTGAGCGTCACGGGCCGCGGGACGTTCTTCCCGCGCGGGGTGCAGGGTGTCAACGTGCGGATCTTCGCGCCCCGCGGCGGGTCCATCGACGAGATCAGCATCGACGGCAAGCGGCAGACCGTCTCGGGCGGCACGCTCGACGGGCGGCAGGTCGCGGTCGTGCCGGTGCGGCTGAAGCCGGGCGAGGACGTCGCCGTCTCGGTGCGGATGACGACCGCGCCCGGCGCACCGGGTCGTGCCGTGCTCAGCACGACCCCGGGCATCCAGCCCGCCGCCAACGACGTCAGCACCCGGTCGGCCTGCGGCTGAGCCGGACCTCAGGTCCGAGCGGTCAGCTGACTTCCTTGTCGCCGGCTAGGGCGTCGTCGGGGTAGAGCTTCATGTACTCGTCCATGCGGTCCTCGCGGAGCCCGAGCCACATGCGCTTGGACTTGAGCGGGTCGAGGTCGACGACGCTGCCGTAGACCGGCACGGTGCGGGTGTCGGCCACCGGCGCAGTGAGGAACGTGACGTCCTCGGTGGTGGTGCCGCGCAGCGACAGGGCGAGCGCACGGAGGTCGGCGGTCTCCCACTCGGCATCGATCGTCAGGTGCTTGGTGACCGCCCCCAGCGTCTTGGTGAGGCGGACCGGGTTGGACGTGACGCCCTTGGAGAGCATCTTCTTCATCATGGCGCGGATGAAGTTCTGCTGACGGGCGATGCGGTCGAAGTCGCCACGCAGGAGGCCGTAGCGGGTGCGCACGTAGGCGAGCGCCTCCTTGCCCTTGAGCGTCTGCTCGCCGGCCTTCCACTGGATCTCCTGCTTGGGGTCGTAGAACGCGCGCGGGATGAAGACGGGCACGCCCCCCACGGCGGTGGAGAGATCCTTGAAGCCCTCCCAGTCGATGATGGCGAGGTGGCTGATCCGCACGTCCGTCATGTGCTCGACGGTGCTGATGGTCCCCTTGGGGCCGTAGTACGAGAAGGCCGCGTTGATCTTCTCCATGTGCTCGGGCTTGCCCTCGGCGTTGTACAGCATCGTGTACGTGTCGCGTGGGATGGAGGACAGGTAGACGTTCTTCCGGTCGGCCGAGATGTGCACGATCATGAGGGTGTCGCTGCGGTACTTGCCGTCGGGCCAGACAGCTGCCGCGGCGTCCTGCTCGATCGTGGTGTCCTGGCTCTCGCCCTTGATCTTCTTGCCCTTGTCCGAGCCCAGGAGCAGGATGTTGAGCGCCTTGCCCTCGTCGGGGTCGGGGCGGTCGGGGAGCGTCGTGATGCCGCCGACCTTGTCGATCCCGCCCAGCTGGTGGTTCAGGTAGAACGCGTAGCCCGTGGCGGTGCCGAGCACCACGACGAGGGTCCCGACGATCGCCAGGACGATCTTGCGGTGCCGACGATGGAAGGGCACGCCACCGGCCCGGCGCTGACCAGGTCCCTGGTAGCCGCGCCTCATGCGTCGCGCCATCGTGCTCCGATTCGTCGAGCCCGTCGCGGATGGCGGCAGGCAGGACTCCCCAGAATACGGGGGAATCCTGAAAGAATGGTCAGAACCAGGCCTGGGAGGGCGCGTCGAGACGCAGGTCTCAGAGGTCGACGAGCAGGGTCGTGGGACCGTCGTTGACCAGGCTGACCTGCATGTCTGCGCCGAAGACCCCCGTCTCCACGTCGAGCCCGTGGGCCCGCAGCGCGGCGCAGAACGCGTCGTACAAGGGCTCTGCCACGGGTCCCGGAGCCGCCGCGGTCCACGTGGGGCGTCGGCCCTTGCGGACGTCGCCGTAGAGGGTGAACTGGCTGACGACCAGCACCGAGCCGCTCGCCTCGACCACCGACTGCTCGTCGCGCAGGATGCGCAGGCCCGCCACCTTGTCGGCCGTGCGCCGTGCGAGAGCCGCGTCGTCGTCGTGCGTCACGCCGAGCAGGACCACCAGGCCGGGCCCGATGCGGCCGGTCTCGGTGCCGTCGGCCACGACCGAGGCCTCGCTCACCCGCTGCACGACGGCTCTCACGGGGCGAGCGTAGTACGGGGCCTCACCCAGCGGCGGATAGCATGAGAGACATGCCTTTCGAGATCGCAGCGGACCTCCACCCCGACGTGCGACCCCTCACGTGGCTCGTCGGGACGTGGCAGGGCAGCGGCAAGGGTGAGTACCCCACCATCGAGTCCTTCGGCTTCGAGCAGGAGGTCGCGTTCGCTCACGACACGCGCCCGTTCCTGCACTACTTCAGCCGCACCTGGATCACCGACGAGACGGGCAAGCGCGTGCGGCCCGGGGCCATCGAGACGGGCTTCCTGCGTCCGGCCGGGCCGGCGCCCTCCGTCGAGGGCGAGGAGTCCAGCGGCATCGCCGTGGAGCTCGTGCTGGCGCACCCCACGGGCTACGCCGAGATCTGGTACGGCGTGGCCGACGGCCCCCGCATCACGCTGGCCACCGACGTCGTGGCCCGCACCGTCACCGCCAAGGAGTACACCGCCGGCCAGCGCATGTACGGGCTGGTCGAGGGCGACCTCATGTACGCCTACGACATGGCTGCCGAGGGCCAGGAGCTGCAGTCCCACCTCTGGGGGCGTCTCGCCCGTGCCTGACCTCGACGGCGCGACCGCTCGCACCAGCCCGCTGCTCCAGCTCCACGGCGCGGTGGAGGGCGACGCGCCCGACACGGGGGTCGCCGCCCACTACGGCGCCATCGGGCCCGAGCAGCGAGACCTGCTCACGGGTCGTGGCTTCGTCGACCTCTCCCACCGCGACGTCATCGACGTGACGGGCCCCGACCGCCTCACGTGGCTGCACGCGCTCACCACCCAGCACCTGGAGTCCCTGGCGCCGGGGGTCGTCACCGACGTCCTCCTGCTGAGCCCGCAGGGCCGCGTCGAGCACGCCTTCACCGGCGTCGACGACGGCGAGACCTTCCGCGCCCACACCGAGCCCGGCGCCGCGGCCGCCCTCGTGGCCTTCCTCGACCGCATGCGCTTCATGTCGCGCGTCGAGGTGCGCGAGACGTCGGACCAGCACGCCGTGATCGGCCGCGTGGTCGACGGCACCCGTCGGTACGAGCTCGTCGCCCGCACCGAGCTGCCGTCGCTCCCCGAGCGGTTCGGCCCCCCGGCCGGGACGTGGGCCTGGGAGGCCCTGCGCATCGCCGACGGCGAGCCGCGCCTCGGTCTCGACACCGACGACCTCGCCATCCCCAACGAGCTCGGGCTGCTCGGCAGCGCTGTGCACCTGGAGAAGGGCTGCTACCGCGGCCAGGAGACGGTCGCGCGGGTCCACACGCTGGGTCGCCCCCCGCGCCGGCTCGTGCTGCTGCACCTCGACGGATCCATGGAGCACCTCCCGCCCCACGGCACCGACGTCGTCACCGACGAGGGACGCCGGGTCGGCTTCGTGGGCTCCAGCGCCCGTCACCACGAGCTCGGCCCCATCGCGCTCGCGCTCGTCAAGCGCAACGTCGACCCCGGCCTCACCCTGCTGGCCGACGGCGTGCCTGCGGCCCAGGAGGTCGTCGTCGACCCCGAGGCCGGCCTGCACGTGCGCCGAGAGCTCAGGGCATGAGAGTCTCGCGCGCCTCGGTCCTCATGGTCTGCACGGCCAACATCTGCCGGTCGCCGCTCATGGAGATCGCCCTGCGCAGCATGACCGACGCCACGCAGCTGGAGATCGGCAGTGCCGGGGTCCGTGGCTGGGACGCCAAGCCTGTCGACAGCATGGTGCGCCTCGAGATGGCCCGCCTCGACCTCGACCCTGAAGGTTTCTTGTCCCGTCCCCTCACCGAGCGTCACCTCGAGGGCGCCGACCTCGTGCTCACCGCCACGCGCGAGCACCGCTCCGCCGTGCTCGCCATGGAGCCCCAGGCGTTGCGGCGCACCTTCACGCTGCGCGAGTTCGACGCGCTCACCCAGGGCGTCTCGGCCGCGTCGCTCGAGGAGCTGTGCGCCGACGCCGCGCGCCGGCGCGGCAGCGCGCCCTCGGACCAGGACGTGCCCGACCCCTTCGGCCGTGCGCCCAAGGTCCACCGTGCGGTGGCCGACCTCATCGTCGAGACCGTCACGTCGATCGCCAAGACGCTCGACGCACTGCCCCCGCGCTGACCCGCGTCAGCGGCGCCGGCGCCCCTTGCCGTCGTCGTAGCCGTACCCGTAGCCGTACCGGGCGGTCTCCTTCTTGGGCGACATCGAGATGATCGTGCCGAGGAGACGGCCGCCGACCGTGGTGATGCGCTCCGAGGCCGCGCGCACCTGGTCGTGGCCGGTGCGCCCGTGCCGCACCACGAGGATGGCTCCGTCGGAGATGACCGAGAGCAGCGCGGCGTCGGCCACCGGGAGCAGCGGAGGAGCGTCGACCAGGACGATGTCGTAGCGGCGGCCCAGCTCGATGAGGACCGTCTCCATGGCCGCGGTCTGGATGATCTCCGAGGGGTTGGGCGGACGCGTGCCGCTCGTGAGGACGTCGAGGCCGGGGACGTCGGTCCCCTGCACGGCGGAGTCGAGCGGGACCTTGCCCACGAGCACGCTGGTGAGCCCCACGTTCTGCTCCGCCCCGAACACCTCGTGCAACCGGGGGCGGCGCAGGTCGCCGTCGACGAGCACGACGTTCTGGCCGGACTGGGCGAGCGAGATGGCGAGGTTGGACGCGGTGGTGGTCTTGCCCTCGCCGGCGACGCTGCTGGTGACGACGTAGACGTTGCTCACGCGGTCGACGTCGAGGAACTGGAGGTTGGTCCGGATGATCCGCATGGCCTCGGCCCGCGGGTGCTGGTTGCTCAGCGTGGAGATGAGCGGGTGGTCGGCGACGTGACGGTCCTGCGCGACGGCGCCGATGACCGGCGCCTTGACCTGCTCCGTGAGGGCGTCGCTGGACGTGACCGTGGCGGTGGCCAGGTTGCGCAGCGCCGCGAGGAGCAGGCCGAGCAGCAGGCCGGCCAGGCCGAACAGGACGTAGGTGCGACGTGCGTCGGGCTCGACGGGCTGCGAGGACGCCGTGCCCTCCTGGATGACGATGGGGGAGAGCGTGGGGAGGTCCGGCGCGTCCTCGCCGGCGCGCTCGGCGGCCCGGTCCTGGTACGAGGCGATCCAGCTCACGAGCTCCTCGGCCACCTGGCCGGCGAGCTGCGCGGCCCGCTCGGGGTCGGTGGTGCGCACGACGACGCGGACGACGGAGCTGTTCCCGACGACCTCCCCCCGGACCTCGGCGTCGCCGGCGTCCTCGAGCCCGAGGGCCTTCACGGCGCGCTGCTCCAGCGCCGTCCCACCCAGCACGTGGGCGTAGGACTCGACGGCCCGTCCCGACAACGACGTGGCGGGCGAGGTGGGCTGGATGAGCACCTCCGCGCTGCCGTCGTAGCGCGTGGTCTGGCCCGACAGGACGAGGGCGGCGGCCCCCAGACCGAGGGCGCCCAGAAGCACGACGAGGGGCCACCGGCGTGCCACGGCGGTCCAGCCGGACCTCGAGGTCATCGCGGGCTCCTCTGCAACGTTTTGGTGAAGTCGATACCGGTACGGAAGAATACGGGATGCGCACGATGCCCGGAGCCGTATCCCCGCCCGTGGACCGTGCCCTTTTCTTCAGGAGCTTTTCATCATGACCGAGCCGTCCGACGCCGGTACCACCACCTTCGCCGACCTCGGCCTGACCGATTCCACGGTCGAGCTGTTGTCGGGACTCGGCTACGAGTCACCCACTCCCATCCAAGCACTCGCCGTGCCGGCCCTGCTGCAGGGTCGCGACGTCGTGGGGCTGGCGCAGACCGGGACGGGCAAGACCGCCGCCTTCGCCCTGCCCATCCTCGAGAAGATCGATCCGTCGCGCTCGCAGACGCAGGCCCTCGTGCTCGCGCCCACGCGCGAGCTCGCCCTCCAGGTGTGCGAGGCCATGACCACGTACGCCAAGGGTCGCGGCCTGCGGATCCTCCCCGTCTACGGCGGAGCCTCCTACGGCGCCCAGCTCTCGGGCCTGAGCCGCGGTGCCCACGTCGTGGTCGGCACGCCCGGTCGTGTCATCGACCACCTCGAGCGCAAGAGCCTCGACGTCTCCTCGCTCGAGCACCTCGTGCTCGACGAGGCCGACGAGATGCTGGCCATGGGCTTCGCGGAGGACGTCGAGCGCATCCTGGCCGACACCCCCGAGTACAAGCAGGTCGCGCTCTTCTCGGCCACCATGCCGCCGCAGATCCGCTCGCTCGCCAAGCGCTACCTGCACGACCCGCTCGACATCGCCACCAAGGCCTCGCGGACCACCACCACCACGGTGCGCCAGCGCTGGATCCCTGTGGCCCACCACGGCAAGATCGACGCGCTCACCCGCATCCTCGAGGTCGAGCCCGTGGGTGAGAAGACGCAGGAGGGCGCGGGCCCCGGCGGCGCCATGATCGTCTTCGTGCGCACCAAGCAGGCCACCGAGGAGCTCGCCGACAAGCTGCGCTCGCGGGGCTTCTCGGCCGCCGCCATCAACGGCGACCTCGTCCAGGCCCAGCGCGAGCGCACCGTCTCCGCGCTCAAGTCCGGCGCCATCGACATCCTCGTGGCCACCGACGTCGCCGCCCGTGGCCTCGACGTCGACCGCATCTCCTACGTCGTCAACTACGACATCCCGCACGACACCGAGGCCTACGTCCACCGCATCGGTCGTACGGGCCGGGCCGGGCGCAGCGGCGAGGCCATCCTGTTCGTCACCCCGCGCGAGCGCCGCATGCTGTCGGCCATCGAGCGGGTGTCCGGGCGTCCCATCGAGGAGATGGGCGTGCCGAGCGTCGAGGAGGTCAACGCCCGTCGGGCCGGCCGCTTCGCGCAGGCCATCACGTCGAGCATGGGCTCGCCGCAGTTCCACGTCTTCCGCAGCCTCGTCGAGGAGTACGCCCAGGAGAACGACGTCGCCATGCTCGACGTCGCGGCGGCGCTCGCCGTCATGGGCGTCGACGACCGGGAGTTCTTCCTGCGTCCCGACCCGCCGCAGAGCAAGCGCTCCCGCGAGGAGCGTCCCGACCGTGGCGAGCGTCCCGATCGCGGCGACCGCGCCGACCGGGCCCCCCGGCCCACCTCCGAGGGCATGGCCGCCTACCGCATCGCGGTGGGCAAGCGCCACAAGATCGGGCCGTCGTCCGTCGTGGGCGCGCTCGCCAACGAGGGCGGGCTGCGTCGGGCCGACTTCGGTCGCATCACGATCGGCATGACCCACACCATCGTGGAGCTGCCGGCCGACCTGCCCGACGCCGTGTTCGAGGCGCTGGCCAACACCCGCATCTCGGGCCGGCTCATCGACCTCAAGCCCGACGACGGGCCGCCCCAGGGCCGTCCCGCCGGCAAGCAGGGCGGCTACAAGAAGGGCGGCAAGCCCTCCGGTGGTGGCTACAAGGGCAACAAGCCGTCCGGCGGCGGCTACAAGGGTGGCGGCGACGCCGGCGGCTTCGATCGCAAGCCGCGGCACAGCAAGGGTCCGCGCGACTGACCCGGTCGTTGTCGGCCGGTGCCCGACGTCACCCCACGTCGGCGCCCGGCACGCCGGCCCCGCAGCCTAGGCTGAGGCCATGAGGCCGCTCGACTGTCCGTCCCAGGACTACGACTGGGGATCGACTGACGACATCCCCGCATTCCTGCGCACCGCGTCGGGCGACCGGCCCATGGCCGAGGTCTGGATGGGCACCCACCCGCTCGGGCCGGCCATGGTCCCGGGCCCCGACGGACCCGTGTCACTGCGCGACGCGGTGGGCGAGCTGCCCTTCATGCTCAAGATCCTCGCGGCCTCCCGTCCGCTCTCCATCCAGGTCCACCCGAGCAGCGCCCTCGCGCAGGCCGGGTTCGCGGCGGAGGAGGCGGCGGGCGTCCCGTTCGACGCACCGGAACGGGTCTACAAGGACCCCCACCCCAAGCCCGAGATGGTCTACGCGCTCACCACCTTCGACACCCTCGTGGGGTTCCGCCCCACGGCGGAGATCCTGCGGGTCCTCGCGCCGCTGCCGGTCCCTTACGTGCAGGCGCTCGCCGACGAGCTCCGGCTCAAGCCCGGCTTCGCCGGCATCGTGCGTCTCGTGGAGCAGGTCGTCACCGAGCCGCCGTCGGCCGAGGACGTCGCGGCGGTCGTGGACGCGTGCGCCGAGGCACTCGCGCAGGGGATCGACGTCAAGCGGGCGTACGCCACCGCGGTGGAGATCCAGCGGCACCACCCCGGTGACGCGGGCATCGTCCTGTCCCTCCTGCTGAACCGCCTCACGCTGCAGCCCGGCGAGGCGGCCTACCTGGGCGCGGGCATCATCCACGCCCACCTGAGCGGCATGTGTCTCGAGGTGATGGTGTCCTCGGACAACGTCCTGCGCGCCGGCCTCACGAGCAAGCACCTGGATCCCGAGGGCCTCATCCGCTGCCTCGACCGAGGCATGTCCCGGCTCGCCCGCGTCACGCCGCGGCAGTTCGGGTTCTCCACCGACGTCTACGCGCCCGGGCTCCACGAGTTCGCGCTGTCGGTCACGCAGAGCTCACCCGCCGAGCCCGACGGAGCACTGCTGCCCGACGAGGGCCGGCGCATCCTCGTCTGCTGCGGCGGCGAGGTGGAGCTCGTCAACCGGCACGGCGAGCGGGTGTCGCTGCAGCGCGGCGACGCCGTCTACGCCGACGAGGAGGACGGGCCCCTGCGCGCCTTCGGCACCGGCGAGGTGGCCCAGGCCTTCACGCCCGACGTCGACGCCCCCGTCACCGAGCTCACCGACCTCGTCTGACCCCACCGTCTCGGGTCAGACCAGGTGGTCGCGCCCGGTCTCCTTGAGGAGGGCCGGGACCTCCTTGACCCGCTGCGCGAGGTCGAGCGTGGTGACGAGCAGCGCGTCGGACGTGCGGACCACCACGACGTCGCGCAGCCCCACGACGGCGATCGTGGTGCCGTCCTCGGCCCGGGCCAGGCCGTCGGCGTCGACCCACACGACGCCGTCGCTCGAGGCGCCGCCCAGCTCCTGGAGAGCGGCGAAGTCGCCGATGTCGTCCCAGTCGAAGCCGCCCGGCACCACGGCGATGCCGCCCTCGAGGGAGACGGGCTCGGCGACGGCGTGGTCGATGGCGATCTTGGTGAGCGTGGGCCAGGCGTCGGCGAGGACCGCGGAGCGGTCGGGCCCGTCCCAGGCGGCCGCGATGGTGCGCAGGCCGGCGTGGAGCCCTGGTTGCAGGCGGGCGAGGTGGTCGAGCAGGACGTCGGTGCGGGTCACGAACATCCCCGCGTTCCAGCTGAACGTGCCGGCGTCGAGGTACGACTGCGCGGTCTGGGCGTCGGGCTTCTCGACGAACCGGACGACCGCACGGCCGTCGGGCGCGCCGTCGACGCCGAGGGCGTCACCGGCCTCGACGTAGCCGAACGCCGTGGAGGGGGAGCGGGGCGCGATGCCGATCGTGGTGACGAGACCGCTGCGCGCCACGGCCTCGGCCTGGCGGACGGCGTCCTCGAAGGCGGCGACGTCGGCGATGACGTGGTCGGCGGCGAACGACGCGATCACGGCACCCGGGCTGCGCTCCTCGATGACGGCGGCGGCGAGGCCGATGGCGGGCATGGAGTCGCGTGGCGCCGGCTCCACGAAGAGGCTCGTGAGCCCCGGCAGCTGCTCCTGCACGAGCGCGGCGTGGGCCGGGCCGGTGACCACGTGGATGTGCTCGGGCGGCACGAAGGTGCTGAGCCGGTCCCACGTCTCCTGCAGGAGGCTCCGACCCGACCCGGTGAGGTCGAGCAGGAACTTGGGGTGCGAGCTGCGAGAGAGCGGCCAGAGGCGGGTGCCGGCGCCGCCGGCGGGGATCACGGCGTGGAGCTCGGTCATGCGGACCAGGATGTCACTGCAGGCCGTCCGACGTGAGCCCCGAGACCAAGGTGGTGGGCGTGGGCTCGCCCACGTCGACCTTCCGGGCATCGAGGGCCACGGTGGCCCGGAGCGCGTTGTGGTCGGACACGACGGGCGAGGCGTACCGGCCTCCGGCGAGACGGGCGAGCTGCTTCCAGCCCAGCACCTCGAACTCCTTGGACACGAAGATGTGGTCGACGTGGGCCCCAGACCGCAGCACGGTGGTGGCGAACGTGTGGCCGGTGTTGATGTCGCGGTTGACGGGCTCGTCGGCGAGGTCGACCGCGTCGGTCTGGCCGACCTGGCGCATGATGGCGCCGGGCGAGTCCGAGGGACGGTGACGCCCCGAGTTGAAGTCGCCGGCGTAGATGATGGGCAGGTCGGCCGTGTTGATGGCCTCCATCCGGGCCACCATCCGGTTGGCCTCGCGCCGGCGCTTGCCGTCGTTGCCGTGACCGTTCTCGAGGTGGACGTCGACCACGATGAAGCGCCGACCCGTCTCGCGCAGGGCCAGCTCGGCCCACGTGGTGTTGCGACCGTCGCCGATGTCGAAGTTGCCGCCGGACAGCTGACGGAACAGCTCGGGACGGTAGAAGACGTAGCGCGCCTTGGCTCCGCCGGTGGCCCGCACGAACTGCCGCTTGCCGCCGCTGAAGATGGCGTTGGTGGTGGCGCCGACCCGCTTGCCGCCGGACTCCTGGAGGACGAAGACGTCGGCCTGGTTCTCGTTGAGGTAGTCGGCCATGACGCGGGCACGCCCCGCGTAGCCCGAGCACTTCTCGGAGCAGACGTTCCACGTGGCGATGTTGAACGCCACCTCGCGCGGACGGGTGGTGACCGCCACCGGTGCGCCGAAGGCACCCACGGAGTCGCCACCGACGGGTCGGATGCGGAACCAGTACCGCGAGTCGGCCGAGAGTCCCTGCTGCACGAAGCCCGAGCCGGGGCCGAGCGTCCGCACAGTGGTGAGGTTCTTCGTGAACTTCTTGTCGCGCGCCACCTGCACGTCGTACTGGCGGGCGTTGGCGACGGCCTTCCAGTCGAGCCGTACGCCACCGGCCGAGCGCTTGTCGACCGAGACCTTGGCCATGCGGGCGGGGGCGAGGCTGAAGCGCCCGGTGCGCGAGGAGGTGACGGTTCCGTCGCGCACGGCGTCGACACGGAAGAACTGCTCCTTGCCCGGCACCGAGGCCTTGAGGTCCTCGACGACCACCTTCGTGGTCCGGGACTCGACCTTGACGGTGTTCTTGGTCAGGGAGCGGTCGGCACCGACGCGGACGACGTAGTGGTCGGCGTCGTCGGCGACCTTCCAGTCGAGCTCGGCGCTCGTGGTGGAGACCTTGGTGGCCCGCAGCGCCGTGGGAGGGGCGTCGTCGGCGTCGGCGAGCGTGCGGGTGGCCCAGAGACCCCCCGCCAGCACGGCGACACCGGCCACGCCGGCCACGACCAGCCAGGCGGCGGAGAAGCGCCGCGGTCGGCGCCGGCCTCCGCCGGACGTGGTGCGGCGACGACCACCTGAGGGAGGCGGCGGCGGACCGGCTGGGCGCGTGGCCACGCGACGTCGCGCGGGCGTGCCTCTGCGGGTGACCACGGTGCTCCCTGGATGGTGCTCGAAGGATCGGGGACGGCCGGCACGCTGAGCGTGACAGGCCGTGGCCGAAGTTTACGCGAGGATCGCGCCTACTCGACCTGCATCCTCACGACGAGGGGGCTGTGGTCCGACCCGAGGTTCGCGTAGCGGCCGTCGGTGATGCGCTCGGCCTGGTGCCACCAGAGCACGCGGACCTGCTGCGGGACGGCCCACACGTGATCGACGTGGTCGCCCCACTGGACGCTCGTCTTGGGCGTGGTCTGCCAGTCGTTGTAGCTGTTGCGGTGCTGCCCGACGAGCTCCTGGGCCAGCTCGAAGGAGTCGGCGTAGCCCTTCTTGGCCATCTCGGTGCGGACGAAGTCGTCGGGTCGGTTGCGGTGCGAGTTGAAGTCGCCCGCGTAGACGACCGGCAGGTCCTCGGTGTTGTACTGCTTGACCTTCTCGAGGACGGCCTTGGTCTCGCGACCGCGTGAGAGCGCCGACTCCGCCTCCCTGCCGCTCACCGTCGTGGTGGTGTGGACGTCGACGATGATGAGGTGCTTCTGGGTCCGGAGGTCGATGAGCTCGGCCCACACGGCGTAGCGGGACTTGCCCGGCGTGACCGAGGCGGGGCTGGGGCCGATCTTCATCCAGCACGAGCGCACCCGGGACTCGCAGTCGAAGACGTCCGGCTGGTCGGGCAGCGTGGTCCTGCCCGGAGCGACCGAGAAGCGCGACGACCGCACGAAGAGGCGCTTGGCCGACTTGTACTCGACCTGGGTGTAGCCGGGGAGGAGGGTCGGCAGCTCGCTCGGGTCGGCGAAGTTGCTGGCGGCCTCCTGGAACGTGATCACGTCGGGGACGTACGTCTTGACCCGGTCGAGCACATGGGGTCGGCGCTGGGCCCACGTCTTGTCGCACGGGCCCGCGTCGGAGCAGACGTTGTAGGTCATGAGCTTGAACGACGGCGGCCGTGCCGTGGTCTGGGCGGCGATCGTGCGATGCGCCTGACGGGCCGAGCGTGACCCCTTGGCCCCGCTGTTGATGCCGCGGACCTGGACCCAGTAGTCGGCGCCGGGGGCGAGCCCGGTGATCTTGGCGGCGGCGGAGGTGGTGCGGACCCGCGGGGTACGGGAGTCGGCGACGGCCGCCCTGGAGCGGCCCACGAAGACCTCGTACCGCGTGGCTGCGGAGACCTTGCCCCACGTGATCGTGAGCGAGGTCCTGCTCGCCTTGGTGAACCAGACCAGCCCGACCTGTCCGGGCTTGGTGGCTGCCTGTGACGGCACGCCGGCGAGCATGGTCGTCGTCACGACCACCCCCACGAGCGCGCACAGCATGATGGTGCGTCGCTTCATGACTTCTCCCTCAGCCCTGGCACGACCAGGACGACTCTCAGAGGATTATGGTCGCTCGCGAACGGGGTTCTGTAGCTTTTCGCCGTTTTCATGTCGGGACGCAGCTGCCAGACCTTGACCGCGACGGAGCGCGACACCCAGACCTGGTCGACGTGGTCGCCGTTCTTGATGGGCCGCACGATGCCCTGGTTGGCGGAGTTGTACTCCGTGTTCTGCACGTCGCCGTCGGTGCGGCGGGCCACCGTGAGGGCGTTGGGGAGCTTCCGGAGCCCGAAGACCTTGGCCACGGCGTCGTAGCCGCCGGAGTACTTGCGCTGGTCGGCGTTGTCGCCGTTGGAGTTGAAGTCGCCGGCGTAGACGACGGGCAGGTCGTCCGGGTTGAGCGCCGAGACCTGGCGCAGCAGCGTGCGCATCTGGGCCTCGCGTCGGGTGTCTCCCGTGCGGCCCTTGGCCGGCTCCAGGTGCGGGTCGACGACGATGAAGGGCGTGCGGGTGGTGCGGTCGCGCAGCTCGGCCCACACGGCGTAGCGCTTGCGCTTGGCGTCGAGCGTCAGGCCGCCGGACCTCAGCATCGTGTACCTGGACGTGCGGTAGAAGAGCGACTTGGCGTGCAGGTAGGCGGCCCGCTTGAAACCGGGCAGCTGGGTGATGAAGTTGGTGTCCTTGTCGCCGGACTCCTGCGTGGAGAGGATGTCCGCGCGCGTGGCGCGGGCGGCCGCCCCGGCGAGCTTCTTGCGGTAGGGCCACGCCTTGACGTACCGCTCGTTCGCGGCGTCGCGGCACTTGTCCTGGCCGCACAGGTTGTAGGTGGCGAGCTGGACCGTCGCGGCGAACGTGGGCAGCGACCGGGTGACGACGGGCGAGGTCGGGCCCGCGGTGGTGCCGTTCCTGCCCCGGACCCGGATCCAGTAGCGCTGCCCGGGCACGAGCCCTGAGATCCGGGCGCGGGGCGACGTCGTGGCGACGGTGCGTCGTCCGCTCCGGAGGTCGGAGGAGGTGAAGGCCTCCACGAGGTAGCGCTCGGCGTTGCGCGCCGTGGTCCAGCTCAGGGGGATCGAGGTCGTCGTGGCCGTGCCGAGCGTCGTCGTGGTGACCGGCGCGACCGCGAGGTCGAGCTTGTAGACGACCGATCGCGTGCGGGCGTCGCTGTTGTAGGAGATGACGTAGGCGTAGTAGTCGGTGCCGGGGCGCGAGGTGAGACCGCTGATCGTCGCCTTGAGCGCGGGTCCCTTGGCCGACGTCCGCAGGCAGCCGGTGTCGGTGGGTGCGGAGCGCAGGCACAGGACGTACGCGGTGGCGTGCGTGGCGGGCGACCAGGTGAACGTGGCGCTCGAGAGGGTCTGGGTGTGCTTCACCGAGCGGGCCGGCGTGGGGAGAGGGGCGAGCTCGACGGAACGGACGGCGGAGGTGCGGTGGCCGCTGCGGTTGTAGGCGACGAGCGTGGCGACGTAGTCGGTGCCCGTGCGCCGGGTGAGGTCGTCGAGACGGGCCCGGGTGGTGGTGAGCCGCGGGGTGCGGGCCGCGCACGCGGCGTCCTTCGCGGTGCGTCGCAGGCACACCACGTAGCTCGTGGCGCCCTTCACGGGGGCCCACGAGAAGACGACGCTGGTGGTCCGCGGCGTGACGTGCGTCAGGACCGGACGCGAAGGAGCGGCCGCCGAGGCTGCCGGCGCGGGGACCAGGAGGGTGGCGGCGACGAGGCCCGCCACGCACGCGGCGAGGGCGGACAGACGGCCGTGGGACGGCGCACGTCGGGGCATGGAGACACCTTGCTCATTCCGGGGCTGGTCGAGGGAAGCGCGCCCGAGTGCGCGAAACCAGGTCCGCCCAGGGTAGGCAACGATGGGACAGAAGTGAAGCGAGTGAGAAGAGTGAGTGAAGTGACGGGGTCCTTCCCGGTGGGTCCCGGGCTCCGTAGGCTGGCCCGATGGACGTCGTGGCAGAGGTCGTGCGCTCAGGACTCGTCGAGAGCCGCCACCGCGGCGTGGCTGTGGGGGTCGACGCCGACGGAGAGGTCACCTGGTCGCTCGGGGACCCCAGCACGGTGGTCTTCCCGCGCTCGGCCAACAAGCCCTTCCAGGCCTTGGGGATGCTGCGCCTCGGTCTGCCGCTCGACGGCGCCGACCTCGCCCTGGCATCGGCCAGCCACTCCGCCGAGCCGTTCCACGTGGACGGCGTCCGCAGCATCCTCGTGCGGGCCGGGCTGGACGAGTCGGCCCTCCAGACGCCACCCTCCTACCCTCTCGACGGCCACGAGCACGCCGAGGTCCTGCGTCGCGGGGGCACCCGCGACCCGCTCTTCATGGACTGCTCGGGCAAGCACGCGGCCATGCTGCTGACCTGCGTGACGAACGGCTGGTCCACGCACGACTACCTCGACCCCGAGCACCCGCTCCAGGTCGGCATCACCGAGACCTTCACCGAGCTGGTGGGCGGTCCGCCCGACGCCGTGGGGACCGACGGCTGCGGCGCTCCGCTCCTCGCCACGCCGCTGTCCCACCTCGCGCGGGGGATCGGCGCGCTGCGGCGCGGCGCGCCGGGGTCGGCGGAGGCGCGTCTCGTGAGTGCCATGACCGAGCACCCCCAGTGGGTCAGCGGGACCCGCCGCGACGACCTGGCCCTCGTGCGGGACGTCCCCGGCGCACTCGTGAAGTCCGGGGCCGAGAGCGTCCTGGTGGTGGGCCTGCCGGACGGACGGGCCTTCGCGCTCAAGATCGAGGACGGAGCGGAGCGACCGCTCTTCGTGGTGATGCGGCGGATCCTCGAGCTGCACGGTGTCGGCGCCCCCGGCCTGGTCCGCCCTCCCGTGGTGCTCGGCGGGGGGCAGCCCGTCGGCGAGGTCCGCCCGGCGTTCTAGGCGTCACCCCCTGGTGTGACACGCAGGCGTAGCAATGTGAGGCAGTTCGCATGCTCTCCTGCTTGCATCTGCTTGCAAATGCAAGCAGAGTGGAGACATGGCCAAGCTGGACGTGCAGAAGACCGCCGGAGCACTCGGCGACTACCTGCGCGAGCAGCGACGTCAGGCGCAGATGTCCTTGCGACAGCTGGCCGAGGTCTCGGAGGTCTCGAACCCCTACCTCAGCCAGATCGAGCGAGGCGTGCGCCGTCCTTCGGCAGAGGTCCTGCAGCAGATCGCCAAGGCGCTGCGCATCTCGGCCGAGTCGCTGTACGTCAGGGCCGGAATCCTCGACGTCGACGAGTCGGGGGCTCGGATGGTGGAGGACGCCATCGCGCTCGACGCCCGTCTCACGGAGCGGCAGAAGACGGCTCTGCTCGACATCTACCGCTCGTTCGTGGGCGTTGAGAGCGTCTCGGACGCAGAGCTCACCGAAGTAGTCACCGAAGCCAACCAGGAGGAAGCATGACGATCACCGATCAGGTCAACGCCCAGATCAAGTCGCTGCTCGACGAGGTCAAGAACCTCAGCGAGACGCTCAAGAAGTTCGACGTCGACGACGTCCAGAAGAAGGCCACCGGCCTCGTCGAGGACGTGCAGTCCAAGGCCAAGGCGTCCTACGACGACTACACCTCCAAGGCCAAGTCGTCCTACGACGACCTCGTCAAGAAGGGCGAGGACTTCGTCGCCCAGGCCAAGGCGCTGAAGCTGGACGACGTCCAGAAGACCGCCGAGGGTCTCGTGGCGAGCCTGCGCAAGGACGCCAAGAAGAACATCGCCGAGGCGCGCAAGGCCGCCGAGGAGGCTGTCGCCGAGGCCCAGGCCACGGTCAGCAAGGCGTCGAAGAAGGCTCCGGCCGCCCCCAAGGCCCCCGCGGCCAAGAAGGCTCCCGCGGCCAAGAAGTCGCCGGCCAAGAAGGCCTCGGCCGCGAAGAAGACCGTGACGGCCAAGACCTCGACCGCCAAGAAGGTCGCCGAGAACAAGACGGCCGCCGCCGAGAAGGCCACCGTCAAGGCCGCCACCACTCCGGCCAAGAAGGCTCCGGCTGCGAAGAAGGCTCCCGCGGCCAAGAAGGCTCCGGCTGCGAAGAAGGCTCCGGCCGCCAAGAAGGCCCCCGCGGCCAAGAAGGCTCCGGCTGCGAAGAAGGCTCCGGCCGCCAAGAAGGCCTGATCGCCCCAGCACCACCACAACGGGTCCTCCCTGACGGGAGGGCCCGTTGTCGTGTGTCCCGGTAGCCTTCGCACATGTCTGCCGTGCTGCCCAACCTCCTCTTCGTGATCTGGCTGGGACTCTTCGCCGTGAAGGGGTTGGCCTTCGTCGACTGCGCGGTCCGTCGCTCGGACGACTTCCAGCGGGCCCAGACGCTCCAGAAGCCGGCCTGGCTCGGCATCCTGGCCCTGGCGCTGCTCGCCGACGCCTTCGTCTCGCGCGGCAACCCCATCGGGATCTTCGCGCTCGCGGGCACCGTGGCAGCGCTCGTCTACCTCGCCCAGCTGCGAGGCAGCCAGTACTGAGGCGTTCCGTCGGGGCGCTACCCCGTCGACGATGTGCGAAACGGTCTGATCCCGACTATGGTCGAAAGGTTGTTTCCCGGCGCTCCGGGAGCGACCTGACGTTGCGAGAGACACGACTGCACTGACGAGACGGGGGCTTCTCACCATGACCGACACATCTGCACGGCCCGCCACCTGGCGGAGCCGCATCGATCCGGTGGTGTTCGGGGTCACCGGACTCTTCGCCATCGGATTCGTGGTCTGGGGGCTCGTGAGCTCCAAGAACCTGGGGTCGGCGTCGTCGTCGGCGCAGAGCTGGGTGACCACGAACACCGGCTGGTTCTTCGTGCTCTCGTCCTCGTTCTTCGTCCTGTTCGTGCTCTTCCTGGCAGCCTCCAAGTACGGCCGCATCCCGCTGGGCGCGGACGGCGAGAAGCCCGAGTTCTCCACCGTCTCCTGGATCGCCATGATGTTCAGCGCCGGCATGGGCATCGGGCTCATGTTCTGGGGCGTGGCCGAGCCGCTGACGCACTACGCCTCGCCGCCGCCCGGCACGTCGAAGCCGCAGACGGAAGAGGCGCTCCAGACGGCCATGGCCACGACGATGTTCCACTGGGGCCTCCACCCCTGGGCCATCTACGCCGTCGTGGGGATCGCCATCGCCTACAGCACGTTCCGCAAGGGACGTCCTCAGCTCATCTCGTCGGTGTTCAAGCCGCTCTTCGGTCGTCGCACCGAGGGTCCGGCCGGACGCGCCATCGACATCCTCGCCATCTTCGCGACGCTCTTCGGCTCGGCGGCCTCGCTCGGTCTCGGCGCGCTGCAGATCGCGAGTGGGTTCAAGTTCAACGGGTGGGTCGACGGCGTCGGCAAGGCCGTGCTGGTCGGCATCATCGTGCTGCTGACCATCGCCTTCATCGCGTCGGCGATCTCCGGTATCGAGAAGGGCATCCAGTGGCTGTCCAACATCAACATGGTGCTGGCGCTGGCCTTGGCCTTCTTCGTGTTCGTCGCCGGACCGACGCTGCTGACCCTCAACCTGCTGCCCACGATCCTCGGCGACTACGCCACGCAGATGACCACCATGGCCTCGCGGACCGCCGCGAGCGGCAGCGACGAGATGGAGGCCTGGCTCTCGGGCTGGACCATCTTCTACTGGGCGTGGTGGGTCTCCTGGACGCCGTTCGTCGGCATGTTCATCGCGCGCATCAGCCGTGGTCGCACGATCCGCGAGTTCGTGACGGGCGTCCTGCTCGTCCCCACCCTCGTGAGCCTCGTGTGGTTCGCCGTCTTCGGCGGTGCGGGCATCGCCCAGCAGCGTGCCTCCAGCGACCTCGTCGCGCAGGACGGCTCGGTCGACTCGAACTCCGCACTGTTCGCGCTGCTCGACCACTACCCGCTGGCCTCGATCACCACGATCCTGGTCATGGTCCTCGTGGGCATCTTCTTCGTGTCCGGTGCCGACGCCGCCTCCATCGTCATGGGGACGCTCAGCGAGCGCGGCTCCACCGAGCCCAGCAAGCCGACCGTGGTGTTCTGGGGCGCGCTCACCGGCGCCGTCGCGGCCATCATGCTGGTGATCGGCGGCGACGAGGCGTTGAACGGCTTGCAAGCCATCACGATCGTGGCGTCGTTGCCCTTCGTGCTGGTGATGGCGCTGCTCACCTTCTCGCTGTACCGGGACCTGCAGACCGACCCCGTGGTGGTGCAGCACCGCCTCGGCGTCGTGGCCATCGAGGAAGCCGTGGCCACCGGTGTGCAGGAGCACGACGGTGACTTCGCGCTCGTCGTGGAGCCGTCCGAGGCCACCGACACCGAGCACGCCGGTTCCGAGGTCACCCTGACCGAGCGGCCCGTGCGCGACGCCCCGCGCGACTGACCGATCGCCTCGACGGCCCCGTCACATCTCCGGGTGGGCGGGGCCGTCGTGCGTCGCGGCGCTGGGCGGCCCGGCCGGTCAGACGTCGAGGCGGCCGGGGTGGAGCCAGCGCGTGATGATGACGCGGACCGTGCTGAGGGTGGCGTCGTCACCCGTGTGGACCTGCTCCTCGACCTGCAGGAGCCGCACGAGCCAGCGGGCCGAGTCGAGGGGGTCGAGCTCGCGGTCGACGAAGCCGTCGGCCTGGGCCTGGGCGAGGAGGCCGGCGACGTCGGCCTCGAGCGCCCCGGTGGTGCCGGTGTGCCCGGCGACGACGCGATCGACGTGGTCGAGCACCTGGTCCCACGCGCTGACGTCCATGGTCGCCAGGGTAGTGCTCCGGCAGAAGAGGTCCGGCCGGGGGTGAACATCCGTTCGAATGCGCGTAGTCTGCAGGCGTGTACTTCCAGGCGTCGCTGCTCGACACGGCCGACGAGCCCACGCTCGGGCCGCTCGACGCCCGGCTCCAGCGGCGCCAGCTCGGCGACGGGGCCTGGGTCGACGTCCGGCCCGGGTGGGTCGACGGTGCCGACCCCTTGTTCTTGTCGCTGCAGACCTCCGTGAGGTGGCGGGCCGAGCGTCGGGAGATGTACGACTCGGTCGTCGAGGTGCCCCGGCTGCTCGCCCACTTCGGGCCGCGCCAGGAGTGGCCCGACCCGTCGCTCGAGGGGATGCGCTCCGCGCTGAACGATCACTACCGCGAGGAGCTGGGGGAGGACTTCGTGTCGGCGGGGCTCTGCTACTACCGCGACGGTCGCGACAGCGTGGCCTGGCACGGCGACCGCATCGGTCGGGGGCGCGAGGAGGACACCATGGTGGCCATCGTGTCGCTCGGCGCTCCACGCCGCCTGAGCCTGCGTCCCCGAGGCGGCGGCGAGCAGATCGGCTTCGTCGTCGGTCACGGCGACCTCCTGGTGATGGGCGGCTCCTGCCAGCGCACGTGGGACCACGCCGTCCTCAAGACGGCCAAGCCCGTCGGCCCCCGCATCTCCATCCAGCTCCGCCCCGCCGGCGTCGCCTGACCCCCGAGCGGTGACGTGGCGTCCGTTCCGCCTGGCCCGAGCGTGGGGGCGGTGACTTGGCGTCCGTTTCGCCCGGCCCTGCCGTGTGGGCGGTGAGTTGGCGTCCGTTTGCAACCCCTTCGGGCCCTGAAACGGACGCTGACCCACCGCCCCGAGGTCGTCCACAGGTCTCGCGCGTCCGTACGGCCCTCCACAAGCTCGATGACAGCGGTGGCTCGACCACCCAGGGCGGTCGTGGGATGGTCCTGTGCGCATCATCGACGAGCAGTTCCGGACCGGCCCCTTCCATCGCGAGGCCCTGCTGACCGCCGGCTACTCGGAGAAGGTCCTGCGGGGCCGCCGGTTCCGCAGGTTGTTCCCACGGGTGTGGGTGCACGTCGACCACGAGATGACGGAGGCCGACTGGATCGCTGCCGCCCGCCTCGCGATGCCGTCGGACGCCCGTGTCACCGGGGCGACGCGGCTGAGGCAGCTCGGCATCGACGTCCCGGCGGAGCGCCTCCAGTTCGTGGTGGGGCGGGACCTGCACCTCGACCTCGACGGAATCGACCTGCACCGCACCGACCGCCTGCCTCCCTGCACCGCCGAGGGCGTCTCGCCGGCCGCCGCGTACGTGGAGCTCTGCCGCTACGCCACCGTGATGGCGGCGATCCGCATCGGGGACGAGCTCCTGCACCAGGAGCACATGACGTTGCTCGAGCTCAGGGAGCTGGTGACAACGGAGAGCTGGCGAGAGGGTGCCGCGCAGGCGCGATGGGTGAGTCGGTACCTCGATCCGCGGTCTGCGTCACCTCAGGAGTCGACGTGCCGGGCCAGGATCGTCTTCGCGGGCCTTCCGTGGCCGGTGGCCAACCTCGAGCTGCGGGCCGACGGAGTGGTCGTCGCGATCCTCGACCTGGCCTTCCCGCGCTGGAACGCCGCGGCGGAGTACGAGGGCGGGCACCACCAGACCGAACGGTCGCAGTACCTGCGCGACATCACGCGCTTCGCCGACCTCCGCGACCTCGACATCGAGTACGTCCAGATCACCAAGGAGCTGGCAAGACGACCCATCAGCATGGTGGTCGCGATCCACACGATGCTCGTGCGGTGCGGCTATGACGGCCCTGCCCCCAGCTTCGGTGCGACGTGGCGCCAGCTCCAGGAGCCGATCCCGACCGCCGTCGCCGGTCCCACGCGTCGCTCGAGCGGTGAGCCCGCGTCCGTCTGGCGCCGCGATCGGGTTCGAAACGGACGCTGAGTCACCACCCGACGGCCGGCCCAAGCGAAACGGACGCGAAGTCACCGCCCCGCGGCCGGGCACGGGCGAAACGGACGCTGAGTCACCGCCCGACGGCCGGCCCAAGCGGAACGGACGCTAAGTCACCGCCCCACGGCTGGGCACAGGCGGAACGGACGCCAGGTCACCGCCCGGGAGGTTGTTCAGGTCGCGGGGCCGGATGGGGTGGGGGCGGGGAGGATGGCGGGGTGACGACCCTCAGCCCCCATGCGCCGGAGCTCACGGGGCCGCGGATCATGCGTCAGACGTGGGCCGACCTCACGTTCGTCCACTGGGCGGTGGACCCGGAACGGGTCGCGCCGCTCCTGCCGGCCGGCACCCGGCCCGACGTCCTCGACGGCGCGACGTACGTCGGCCTCATCCCCTTCACGATGCGCGGCGCGGGGTTCGGTCGCGGGCCCGCCGTGCCGTGGCTCGGCACCTTCCTCGAGACCAACGTGCGGCTCTACTCCGTCGACGACGAGGGCCGCCACGGCGTGGTGTTCCGGTCGCTCGAGGCCGACCGCCTCGGCGTGAGCGTGGGCGCCCGGCTCGCCTTCGCCACGCCCTACACCTGGGCCCGGATGTCGCTCGAGCGCGACGGCGACGTCCTCGACTACCGCACCAGCCGCCGCTGGCCGACGCCGCGCGGTGCCGGCGGACGCATCGTCGTCCGTCGCGGTGCACCGATCGCCGAGCCCGACGACCTCTCGGTCTTCGTCAGTGCCCGCTTCGGTCTGCACACCCGGCACCTCGGTCGCACGTGGTGGGTGCCCAACACCCACGTCCCGTGGTCGCTCAACCAGGGCGAGCTGCTCCATCTCGACGACGACCTCGTCACCGCGGCCGGGCTCCCCGGCATCACCGGGGCCGCCCCGACGTCGGTCCTCGTGGCCGACGAGGTGCAGACCGCCTTCGGCCTGCCGCGGCTGGTGAGGAGCGGGCGTTGAGCGCGCACGAGGCGCTGCTGGCCGTCACGGCGGTGCACCTCGGCTTCCAGCTCACCGTCACGGCCGTGGTCTACCCCGCGCTGGCGGAGGTGGGCGACGACGACTGGTCGAGTGCCCACGAGGCCCACTCCCGACGCATCGTCCGTCTGGTCGTGCCGCTGTACGCCGCTCTGCTGGGCACGATCGTCTGGGCCCTGCTGGACCGCTCGCCGAGCACCGGCACGGTCGTGGCCGTGGTGGCGACGTCGGTCGCCCTGGTCACGACGGGCCTGGTCGCGGCTCCCGCGCACGGACGGCTGGGGCGCCTTCGCACGGCGGCCGTGGTGCAGCGGCTCCTGGCGGCCGACCGGGTCCGCACGGCTGCTGCCGCGGTGTCCGTGGTCGGGGCGCTGCTCGCCTAGGCCGGGCGCGGCCGGCCCAGGACGCACGAAGGCCCCGCACGATCCAAGGATCGTGCGGGGCCGTCGCGACGGATCAGCTGCGGCCGGAGCGACGCGCCTTGGCGGCGCGGGCGCGCTCGGACTGGTTCAGCACGACCTTGCGGATGCGCACGTGCGTGGGCGTGAGCTCGACGCACTCGTCCTCGCGGCAGAACTCGAGCGACTGCTCGAGCGACAGCTTCTTCGGGGGGATGACCTTCTCGAAGTTGTCCGACGTGGCCGACCGGATGTTGGTCTGCGCCTTCTCCTTGGTGATGTTGACGTCCATGTCGTCGTCGCGCGAGTTCTCGCCGACGATCATGCCCTCGTACACCTCGGTGGTGGGCTCGACGAACAGCGTGCCGCGCTCCTGGAGGTTGGTCATGGCGAACGACGTGACGGCGCCGGCGCGGTCGGCCACGAGCGAGCCACTGGGGCGCGTCGAGATGTCGCCGGCCCACGGCTCGTAGCCCTCGAACACGTGGTGGGCGATGCCCGTGCCGCGCGTGTCGGTGAGGAACTCGGTACGGAAGCCGATGAGGCCACGGGCCGGGACGAGGAACTCCATGCGGACCCAGCCGGTGCCGTGGTTGACCATCTGCTCCATGCGGCCGCGGCGCACGGCCAGCAGCTGCGTGATGGTGCCGAGGTACTCCTCGGGCGCGTCGATCGTGAGGCGCTCGACGGGCTCATGGATCTTGCCGTCGACCTCCTTGGTGACGACCTGCGGCTTGCCGACGGTGAGCTCGTAGCCCTCACGACGCATCTGCTCCACGAGGATCGCGAGCGCCAGCTCGCCACGACCGTGGACCTCCCAGGCGTCGGGACGCTCGGTGGGCAGGACCTTGATGGAGACGTTGCCGATGAGCTCGGCGTCGAGGCGGTCCTTCACGAGGCGGGCGGTGACCTTGGTGCCCTTCTCGCGACCGGCCAGCGGCGACGTGTTGGTGCCGATGGTCATGGAGATGGCGGGCTCGTCGACGTGGATGAGCGGCAGCGCGACCGGGTTCTCGGGGTCGGCCAGCGTCTCGCCGATCGTGATGGTGGACATGCCGGCGATGGCCACGATGTCGCCGGGGCCGGCCTTCTCGCCGGGCTTGCGCTCGAGGGCCTCGGTGATGAGGAGCTCGGTGATCTTGGTGCGCTCGATCGAGCCGTCACGCTTGATCCACGCGACCTGCTGACCCTTCTTGAGCTCGCCCTCCTTCACGCGCACGAGCGCGAGACGGCCGAGGAACGGCGAGGAGTCGAGGTTGGTGACGTGGGCCTGGAGCGGCGCGCCCTCGGTGTAGACCGGGGCCGGGACGGCGTCCATGATCGTCTGGAAGAGCGGGATGAGGTTCTCGTCCTCGGGCAGGCCACCGTCGGCGGGCTGCGTCGTGGAGGCGCGACCGGCCTTGGCCGAGGCGTAGACGACGGGGAAGTCGAGGGCGTCGTCGCCGGCGTCCTCGGGCAGCAGGTCGAGGAAGAGCTCGTAGGTCTCGTCGACGACCTCGGCGATGCGCGAGTCGGGACGGTCGACCTTGTTCACCACGAGGATGACCGGCATCTTGGCCGCGAGCGCCTTGCGGAGCACGAAGCGCGTCTGGGGCAGCGGGCCCTCGGAGGCGTCGACGAGCAGGACGACGGCGTCGACCATGGAGAGGCCGCGCTCGACCTCGCCACCGAAGTCGGCGTGCCCGGGGGTGTCGATGATGTTGATCGTGACACCGCCCTCGGGGGCGCCGGGGCCGTTGTAGCGCACCGCGGTGTTCTTCGCGAGGATCGTGATCCCCTTCTCACGCTCCAGGTCTCCGGAGTCCATCGCGCGCTCGGTCAGCTGGTGGTGCTCGTCGAAGTTGCCCTGCTGCTGGAGCATGGCGTCGACCAGGGTGGTCTTGCCGTGGTCGACGTGGGCGACGATCGCCACGTTGCGCAGGTCCGCGCGAGTGGAGGTGGGCATGCGAAAAATGTCCTTGCGGTGGGGAATGCTCAAAGGTGTCCGAGCCTTGCCAGTCTAGGGGCCAGGCCTCTCGCCATGAAATCCGACGGCGCCCGTCACCGGAAAGTGTTTGCGATGTCACAAAGATTTCATTTTCACAATGGTTGCATCGGCGTTAGGATCTTCCGGTGACCACCACCTCGTCCGAGCTCTTCGAGACCCTGGAGACCTTCGTCCAGAAGATCTTCAGCCTCGCGAGCGCCGACGCCGCCGACCTCCTCGTGGAGAGCGACCTGTCCTTCAGCCAGGCCCGCACGCTGTTCGTGCTGGGCCACGCCGACGGACCGACGCCCATCAACGAGATCGCCAAGCGGCTCGGACTCTCGGTGGCCACGGCGGGACGCAACATCGACCACATGGTCAAGGTCGGCATCCTCGACCGGCACGAGAGTCCCGACGACCGACGGGTCAAGCTCGTGTCCCTCTCGAAGCGGGGCTGGGAGATCGTCGACCAGCAGTTCGAGCAGAAACGACGCGCCGTCCGTGCCTTCACGGAACGCGTCCCCGAAGACCAAGCCGTCGCGCTCACCGAGGCGCTGCGGCCCATCCTCGCAGGGGAGTCCCTGCGCATCTGCATGAAGGAAGCACATGACTGACACCGTCAAGACCAATCCGGTCGACGACGACAAGATCACACGGGAGATCCTCGTGGTCGCGGGCGTCGTCGTCCTCGGCGCCATCATGTCGATCCTCGACGTCACCGTCGTCAACGTCGCGCTGCCGACGTTCCAGACCGAGCTCTCCAGCGACGGCCAGGAGATCGCGTACTCCACCGTCGCGTGGACCGCCACCGGCTACATGCTCGCGCTCGCCGCGGTCATCCCGCTCACGGGCTGGGCGGCCGACCGCTTCGGCACCAAGCGCCTCTACATGACGGCCATCGCGCTGTTCACGCTCGGCTCCGCGCTGTGCGCCACCGCGTGGAACATCGAGGCACTCATCGCCTTCCGCGTCCTGCAGGGCCTCGGCGGCGGCATGCTCATGCCTCTCGGCATGACGATCATGACCCAGGCCGCCGGACCGCACCGCATGGGTCGCCTCATGGCCATCCTCGGCATCCCGATGCTCCTGGGCCCCATCATGGGCCCGATCCTCGGTGGCGTCCTGATCGACTCCGCCTCGTGGCACTGGGTCTTCCTGATCAACCTGCCGCTCGGCCTCATCGCGCTCGTCTACGCCCAGCGCGTGCTGGCCGCCGACAAGCCGGTGCCCAGCGAGAAGCTCGACGTCGTGGGCGTGCTGCTCATGTCGCCCGGTCTGGCCGCCCTGCTCTACGGCGTCTCGTCCATCCCCGGCGAGGGCACCGTCCAGTCGGCCACGGTCATCATCCCGTCGGTCATCGGCGTGCTGCTCATCGTGGCGTTCGTGTTCCATGCGCTGGCCAAGACCAACCCGCTGCTCGACCTTCGGCTGCTGGCGGACCGCAACCTCGCGGTCTCGCTCATCGTGATGTTCCTGTTCGCCGCCGCGTTCTTCGGCGCGCTCCTCCTGGTGCCCACGTACTTCCAGCAGGTGCGGGGCGAGTCGGTGCTCAAGGCCGGTCTGCTCATCGCTCCCCAGGGCCTCGGCGCCATGCTCACCATGCCCATCGCCGGAACGCTCACCGACAAGATGCCGGTCGGCCGGATCGTGCCGTTCGGCTTCGTCGGGATCCTGGTCGGTCTCTTCGGCCTGAGCCAGTCCACCGACCCGAGCACGCCGTACTGGCACATCATCGGGTGGCTGTTCATCATGGGCCTCGGCATGGGCTCCACGATGATGCCCATCTTCACGTCGGCGCTCAAGACCCTCAAGTCCCACGAGGTCGCGCGTGGCTCCACCCTGCTGAACGTCGTCCAGCAGGTGGCCAGCGCCACGGGCATTGCCATCATGACGGTGATCCTCACGAACCACTTCAAGGACTCGGCAGCGGTCTCCGCGGCCCAGGCCATCGAGGCGGCCAAGGACCGGGGCATCCCGGCTCCGGCCGGCGCCCTGGAGATCATGCAGGGCCTGGGCGACCGGTTCCAGAGCACGGTGCTCTCGGACATGGCCGACGGGTTCGGCAGCACGTACCTCGTGGCCCTCGCGATGCTCGTCGTCGCCCTGGTCCCGGTGTACTTCCTGCCGCGCAAGCGCGAGGAGTCGCACCTGCTCGACGACCAGGACGGCAACGCAGCGCCGATCATCATGCACTGACGCTCCACCCACGCACGAAGGCCCGCCGGATCTCTCCGGCGGGCCTTCGTCGTGCTGGGGGAGGATCAGCCCTCGCGGTGGACCTTGTGCTGCGCCGCCTGGGCGAGCGGCTTCACCACCACGAGGTCGACGTTCACGTGCTGCGGCCGGGTCGCGATCCAGGTGACGACGTCGGCGACGTCGTCGGCCACGAGCGGCTCCTTCACCCCGGCGTAGACGGCGTCGGCGCGCGCCTGGTCGCCGTCGAAGCGCGTGAGCGCGAACTCGTCGGTGCGCACCATGCCGGGCGCCACCTCGCACACCCGCACCGGTCGGCCGACGAGCTCCAGGCGCAGGGTCTCGGTCATCACGGCCACGCCGTGCTTGGCCGCCGTGTAGCCGCCGCCGCCCTCGTAGGCGATGCGGCCGGCGGTGGACCCGACGTTGAGGATCGTGCCGGCGCCGCTCGCCTCGAGGGCGGGCAGCAGGGCGCGGGTCACCCGCAGCGTCCCCAGGACGTTGGTCTCGAACATGTCGCGCCAGTCGTCGGGGTCGGCGTCCTCGACCGGGTCGAGTCCCACCGCGCCACCGGCGTTGTTGACCAGCAGGTCGAGCGTGGGGCCGACGGCGTCGGCCAGGGCGGCGACCTGCGCGGCGTCGGTGACGTCGCACACGACGGCCCGTCCTCCGATCTCGGCAGCGAGCGCCTCGATGCGATCGGCCCGGCGGGCGGCGCAGACGACGGTGTAGCCGGCAGCGGCGAGGGACCGGGCGGACGCGGCACCGATGCCGCTGCTCGCTCCGGTGACGACGGCGGTGGGGTTGTTCATGTCTCCATGCTCCCAGGTGCTGGTTCCCGCGCGGGTGAGACGATGGGGTCGTGAGTCCCGTTCGCCGCATCGCCATGCTCTCGGCGCACACGTCGCCGCTCGAGCAGCCCGGCGTGGGCGACGCCGGCGGGATGAACGTCTACGTCCTGGAGCTCTCGCGCCAGCTCGCGCTGCGCGGGATCGAGGTCGAGGTCTTCACGCGGGCCACCTCGCGGCACCAGGCCGCCTCGGTCGTGGCCGAGGGCGGCATCACGGTGCACCACGTTCCTGCGGGACCCTTCGAGGGCCTCACGAAGGACGACCTCCCCGCCCAGCTCTGTGGCTTCGTGCGCGACGTCCTGCGCGTGGAGGTGGAGCGCGGGCCCGGCTACTTCGACCTGGTCCACAGCCACTACTGGCTCTCCGGCCAGGTCGGCACCGTGGCCGCCGAGCGCTGGGGCGTGCCGCTCGTGCACTCCATGCACACCATGGCCAAGGTCAAGAACGCCCGGCTCGCGCAGGGCGATCGCGCCGAGCCCGCCGGACGCATCGCGGGCGAGGAGGAGATCGTGCGTCTCGCCGACCGCCTCATCGCCAACACCGAGGAGGAGCGCCGCGAGCTGGTGCAGCTCTACGGCGCCGATCCGCAGCACGTCGAGGTGGTGCACCCGGGTGTCGACCTCGACGTCTTCGTGCCGGGCCGCCGCGAGTCCTCCCGCGCCGCGCTGGGCATCGACCCCGAGACGCACCTCGTGCTGTTCGCCGGTCGCATCCAGCCCCTCAAGGCACCCGACGTCCTGGTCGGCGCGGTGGCCGAGCTCGTGCGACGCGACCCGGCCCGGCGGTCCCGCCTCCAGCTCGCCGTGGTCGGCGGCGCCTCGGGCTCGGGTTTCGACCGGCCCACCGCCCTCACCGACCTGGTCCACGACCTCGGTCTCTCCGACGTCGTCCGGTTCGTCCCCACCGTCACGCAGCCTCAGCTCGCCCAGTGGTACGCCGCCGCCGACGTCGTGGGGGTGCCCTCGCACAACGAGTCGTTCGGGCTCGTGGCCATCGAGGCCCAGGCCTGCGGCACGCCGGTGGTCGCGGCGCGGGTGGGAGGCCTCAGCACGGCGGTGGCCGACGGTGTCACCGGCCTGCTCGTCGACGGTCACGACCCGCACGACTATGCCGACGCCCTCGCCCGGCTCCTCGACGACCCGGCGCTCCGCCACGAGATGGGGCTGAAGGCCGTCGCCCACGCCACGGGCTTCGGCTGGGACGTCACCGCCGAGCGCACCCTCGACGTCTATGCCCGCGCCCAGGAAGGCCGTCCATGACCAGCACCAGCGATCCCCGCGAGACCATCCTCCAGGTCGTCCGCGAGTCAGAGCTCGACCACGTCGAGCACGGCAGCAACGTCATCGAGGTCGACCTGCCGGGCGTCCGCAAGCTCAAGACGACGGTGCGGCTCGAGATCGGTCGCCACGCCGTGGGCATCCACGCGTTCGTCGCGCGCAACCCCGACGAGAACCACGAGGGCGTCTATCGCTGGCTCCTGGAGAAGAACCTCAAGCTCTTCGGGGTGGCCTTCGCCATCGACGCCGCGGGCGACATCTACCTCGACGGCCGCATCCCGCTGCACGCGGTGACGCCCGAGGAGGTCGACCGGATCCTCGGTTCCGTCCTCACGTACTCCGACGAGTCGTTCAACACCATCCTGCAGCTGGGCTTCGCGACGTCCATCCGCAAGGAGTGGGAGTGGCGCGAGTCGCGCGGTGAGTCCACGCGCAACCTCGACGCCTTCCAGAACCTGCGTCCCGCCAGCACCGACGACCCAGCGCGCTGACCCGCAGGCGCCCGGGCTGCAGCACCGGCGCAGCGCACCGTACGCCTCAGGACGGACTCGTCGTCCTCCTTCCCAGCCGGTGAGACCGTGCCCTCGACCCGCGTCGCGTTGCCTACCGTCGAGGGCATGGAGATCATCGTCGTCACCGTGGCCAGCGCATGAGCGAGCAGTCCCTCGACGTGGACCCCGAGGTCCTGCGCAAGTCGTTCCGCTCGGCCATGGGCAACGTCGCCGCGGCGGTCTCGGTGGTCACGACCCTCGACGACGGCGTCCCGCACGGCACCACGGTGAGCGCGTTCTCGTCGCTCTCGATGGAGCCGCCGATGCTCCTCGTCTCGCTGGACCGCTCGTCCAACCTGCTGTCCCGGCTGTCGGTGGGCAGCATCGTGGGCGTCAACGTCCTGGCCGCGCACCACGACCAGGTGGCGCTGCGCTTCGCGGGCAAGGGCGACGACAAGTTCGTGGACGTCCCGTGGGAGCTGGAGAACGGCGCTCCCGCCCTGCTCGACCGTCACGCCTGGGTGGCGTTGCGCGTCGCCTCGTTGGTGGAGGCCGGCGACCACGTGCTGGTCCTCGGTGACGTGCTGGACGCCAACACGTCCGACCACCGTCCGCTCACCTACTGGCAGCGGACGTTCGGCACCCATCAGCCGTTCTGAGCGAGCTGCGCCGGGCTCAGGCCAGCACGCCGCGGCGACGCAGGATCGGGAGGACGCCCTCGGCGAACCAGTACGCCTCCTCGACGTGCGGGTAGCCCGACATCACGAACTCCTCGACGCCCACCGCGGCGTACTCCTCGACGAGGTCGGCCACCTCGGTGTGGCTCCCGACGAGAGCAGTGCCGGCGCCGCTGCGCATGAGGCCCACGCCCGACCAGAGGGCCGGGTGCACCTCGAGCGAGCGGGCGTCGTGGCGGTCGAACGTGCCGCCGTGCAGCTCGCGCATGCGGCGCTGGCCCTCGGACTCGCTCGACGCGATCACGGCCTGCGCCTTCTCGACCTCGGCCGGGTCCAGCTGGGCGAGCATCGCGTCGGCGAACGCCCAGGCGTCCTCGGAGCGGTCGCGGCTGATGGTGTGGAGGCGGACACCGAAGCGGACGGTGCGCCCCTCGGCCTCGGCCAGCCCGCGGATCCACGCGACCTTCTGGGCCACGGCGGACGGCGGCTCGCCCCACGTGAGGTACACGTCGGTGTGCTGGGCGGTGACGGGACCCGCGGCGGCCGACGAGCCCCCGAGGTAGATCTCGGGGACCTGCACGGGGCGACGGGTGCGGGCGTCCTCCACGTCGTAGTACTCGCCGGTGAAGCTGGAGCCGGCCTCGGTGAACGACTCACGGAACACCTGGAGGAACTCGGCGGCGCGGGCGTAGCGCTCGTCCTTCTGCACGCGGTCGCCGAAGCGCAGCTGCTCCGAGGGGTCTCCGCCGACCACGACGTTGAGGAGCAGGCGGTTGTCGGAGAGCCGCTGGTAGGTCGACGCCATCTGGGCGAGCAGGGTGGGCGTGACGAGTCCGGGCCGCAGGGCGACGAGGAACTTGAGGCGCGTGGTCTCGGGGATCAGCGCCGACGCCACGACCCACGCGTCCTCGCACGGCGTGCCGGTCGGCGTGAGGACGGCGTCGAAGCCCAGGTCCTCGGCGGTGCGGGCCACCTGGCTGAGGTAGCGTAGGTCGGGCTCCCGGAAGCGGCCGGCGGTGTCGATCGAACCGCCGGCGCGACCCAGGTCGGCGGGGACGCTGTGCCCGCCGCCGACGAGGGCCCGGCTGTCCCCGGTGGTGGGCAGGAACCAGTCGAAGCGCAAGGTCATGCCCGCGAGTCTCGTCGCTCGAGACCCGCGGGCACGCCACGTCTTGCATCGCGGACGGAGCCGCCGATCACGTGTACCAGGTGGGCTCGGGCAGCTCGTTGAGCAGCGCGAAGGCGCCGACCTCGCGACGCTTGTACGCGACCGGGTCGTGCAGGGTGTGGGTGCGTGCGTTGCGCCAGAAGATGTCGAGACCCACCGCGTTGCTCGTGGCGCGAGCGCCCGTGAGCTCGAAGATCTTGGTGCCCACCTCCAGCGCGACGTCGGTCGCGAGCTGCTTCACCGCGGCGATGCGCACGGCGACGTGGCCGCGGGCCTCCGGGGTGAGCGCCTCGCGCTCGGCGTGCAGCAGCGCGGAGATCTCGCGGCCGGCGTCGTCGGCCAGCGCCTGGGCGGCCCAGAGCTGGGACTGCAGCCGTCCGTAGCCCTCGAGGAGGTACCACTCGTCGCGGGCCTGCTCCTTGTCGTCGCCGCCGTAGGGCCACGCGCGGGTGTGGTCACGGGTGTAGGCCGTCGCGGTCTTCAACGCACCCTCGGCGATGCCGAGGTAGAAGCTGGCGAACACCAGCTGGATGGTCGGCAGGTTGAGCGTCGCGTAGTGCAGCGGCTCGAAGGGGGCGAACTCCTTGTCGACGTAGCCGGCTGCCGCCGCCCACGGCACGCGGACGTCGGTGATGGTGACGCCTCCCGACTCCGTGAGGCGCTGACCGAGGTTGTCCCAGTCGTCGTGGAAGGCGATGCCCTCCTGCTGGCTCGGGACGATGGCGAAGATGTGCTGGTCGGTGCCCTCGAGGATGCCCTCGAGCACCGTGAGGTCGCTGACCTTGGAGCCCGTCGAGAACGACTTTCGGCCGTTGTAGACGATCTCGTCGCCCTCGTCGCGGATGGACAGGTCGTGGTCGCGCGGGTTCACGGCGCCGCCGAAGAACAGGTTCTGCGTCGTGTAGAGCTCCTCCACGGCGGCGACCTGCTCCGGCGTGCCGACGAGGCGGACGGCCCAGGCCCACAGGTAGTGGTAGCCGATGAGCTGGCCGATCGAGCCGTCGCCCGACGCGATCTCGCGGATGACCAGGTAGGCGGTCTCCCACGTGAGCCCGGCGCCGCCGTGCTCCACAGGGCCGAGCAACGTGACGAGGCCGGCGTCCTTCAGGAGCTGGACCTCGGCGGTGGGGACGGCCTGGGCCCGGTCGCGCTCGACGGCGTCGGTCGCGAGGATCGCGGCGACGTCGGCGGCACGGTCGAGCCAGCCCTGGGGCGTGGTGGGGCGGGACTGCCCGGCCCACGGGGAGGAGGCGAGCGCCTCCTGGACGGTGATGCTCTCTGCGATGGTCATAGTCTCTTCCTTGTCTCTCTTCAGTGGGATGACACGCCTGTCGGGGCCTTGACCGCCCCGGCAGGCACTTCTTTCGGTCGCGGTCAGCGCGCGGGTGCGAGCTCACCGTCGCGGACGGCCTGTGCCTCGAGCTCGCGCACGAGGGGCAGGACCTTCTCGCCGAAGTAGGCGATGTCCTCGAGGTAGTGCAGGAAGCCCAGCAGGAACAGGTCGACGCCGAGCTTCTTGTACTCGACGATCCGCGTGGCGATCTGCAGCGGTGTGCCGATGAGCCCGGTGCGGAAGCCGTCGTTGTACTGGACGAGGTCGCGGGTGGTGGAGTCGCTCCACATGCCCTTGCCGTCGCCCGTGCTGCTGCCGGCCTGCTGCACGGCCTGGCGGAAGCCCTCGACGGCGTCGGGGTTGGCCTTCGCGATGATCTCCTCGAGCACGGCGTGCGCCTCGTCCTCGGAGTCGCGGGCCACGACGAAGCCGTTGAGGCCGAACTTCACCTGGCCCTCGCGGCCGGCGAGAGCCGCGTTCTGGTTGACCTCGAGGTACTGCTCGGTGAAGCCGTCGAAGTCCTTGCCGTTGGAGAAGTACCAGTCCGAGACCGTGCCACCGTTGCGCCGGGCGGCGGTGGAGTTGCCGCCCTGGAAGATCTCGGGGTGCGGGCGGCCCGGCACGTCGACGGGTCCGGGCTGGAGGGTGAAGTCGTGGATCCGGTAGAAGTCGCCCAGGTGCGTGAAGCCGCCGTCCTCCTGCTTCGCCGTCCAGAGGCCGCGCAGGACCTTGATGAACTCCTCGCTGCGGCGGTAGCGCTCGTCGTGCTCGAGCCACGGCTCGCCGAGGCCCGTGAACTCGTCCTTGAACCAGCCGGAGACCACGTTGACCGCGGCGCGGCCGCCCGAGATGTGGTCGGCGGTGATGATGAGCTTGGCCAGCACGGCGGGGTTCCACAAGCCGGGGTGGACGGCGGCGATGACCTTGAGCTTCTCGGTCTGCGTGAGGAGACCGAGGGAGAAGCTCGTCGACTCGTGCTGCTGGTCGGCGCCGTAGGAGGCGGTGTACCGCACCTGGCTCAGGGCGTACTCGAAGCCGACCTGCTCGGCGAGCTGGGCCACCTTCACGTTGAAGTCGAAGCTCCAGTCGGTGCGCTGCTCGATCGTGCTGGTGACCAGGCCGCCGGAGACGTTGGGCACCCAGTACGCGAACTTCAGTGGATCGGTGGCGCTCATCGCGACCACGTCCTTTCGGGGTCTGGTGTCAGGAACGCCTCGAACGTAGGTGGCTCGGAGGCTCGATCGGGGCGTGCTCAGATCCTGGTCAGAGGGCCCCGGCCTCGCGGAGCCGTGCTACGTGACGTCGCGTAGCGTTGACGTATGCGCGTGCTGGTCTTCTGCGACGTCACCGACCCCTGGTCGTACGTCGGTGTCACCCGTCTGGAGCGGGCTGCGGCCACGTTCACGATCCTCGTGGGCGAGCCCGTCGAGATCGCCTTCCGTGCGGCGGTGCCGGGGGAGCGGGCCGACGTGCGCGACGCCGTCGCCGCGGCCCGCATCAGCGGCATCGACCTCGACGTCGAGGACCTCGTCCCCGCCGACCCCACCGACGCGTGGCGCCTGCTCACGTGGGCCGCGGAGTCCGGCGACGGCGTCCAGCGGGACCTGTTGCACCAGCTCTGGCGGGCGCACTTCCTGGAGGGCGCCGACATCGCCGACCCGTTCGTGCTGGGCAGCCGGGCTGCGCTCGTGGGCCTGGAGCTGGAGACCGCCGAGGCCCTCGTGGCGAGCGACGAGTACGCCGCGCCCGTGGCCCTGCAGCGCGAGACGGCGGAGTCGCTGGGCGTCTCCGAGCTGCCGCACGTCGTCGTCGAGAACACCTGGACGCTGGCGGGCCTGCGCTCGCAGGACGACTACGTGCAGGCGCTCCACCAGATCCACCGCGAGTGGTCCGAGCAGGGCTGAGTAGGCTCGCGCCATGACCTACACGCTCGTCCTGCTGCGCCACGGGCACAGCGAGTGGAACGCCAAGAACCTGTTCACCGGCTGGGTCGACGTCGACCTCAACGAGCAGGGACTCGAGGAGGCCGCTCGCGGCTCCGACCTCCTGCGCGAGGCGGACGTCCTGCCCGACGTGCTCCACACCTCGCTCCTGCGCCGCGCCATCCGGACGGCGCAGATCGTGCTCGACGGCGTCGACCGGCACTGGATCCCGGTCCGTCGCTCGTGGCGTCTCAACGAGCGTCACTACGGCGCGCTCCAGGGCAAGGACAAGAAGGCCACGCTCGAGGAGTTCGGCGAGGACCAGTTCATGGAGTGGCGTCGGTCGTACGACACGCCCCCGCCCGCGCTCGCCGACGACAGCGAGTTCAGCCAGGCCTCCGACCCGCGCTACGCGGACCTCCCCGACGAGCTGCTCCCGCGCACGGAGTGCCTCGCCGACGTGCTCGACCGCATGCTGCCGTACTGGTACGACTCGATCGTCCCCGACCTGCTCGCCGGCAAGACCGTGCTGGTCACGGCCCACGGCAACTCGCTGCGGGCCCTCGTGAAGCACCTCGACGGACTGGGCGAGGACGAGGTCGTCGGCCTCAACATCCCCACCGGCATCCCCCTCGTCTACGAGCTCGACGAGAACCTCAAGCCCGTCACGAAGGGCGGCCAGTACCTCGACGCCGACGCCGCAGCCGCGGCCATCGCCGCCGTCGCCAACCAGGGCCGCTGACCCACCCCCGTCCCCGCGATTTGTGACGTTGCTGCTGTCAAAAGAGCCTCAGGACAGCAACAACGTCACAAATCGGGTCGAACGGGGGCTGGGTCAGGCGTCGAGCTTGTAGCCGAGGCCGCGGACCGTCGTGAGGACGATCGGTGTGGCGGGGTCCTCCTCGATCTTGGCGCGCAGGCGCTTCACGTGGACGTCGAGGGTCTTGGTGTCGCCCACGTAGTCGGCGCCCCACACCCGGTCGATGAGCTGGCCGCGGGTCAGGACCCGGCCGGGGTTGCGCAGGAAGAACTCGAGCAGCTCGAACTCCTTCAGCGGCAGCTTCACCGTGGTGCTGTCGACCGTGACGAGGTGACGCTCGACGTCCATGCGGATACGGCCGGCCTCGAGCGAGGCGTCGTCGTCGACGTCGTCGACCGCGCCGCGACGCAGCACGGCGCGGATGCGGGCCACGAGCTCACGGGGTGAGTAGGGCTTGGTGACGTAGTCGTCGGCGCCCAGCTCGAGCCCCACCACCTTGTCGACCTCGGTGTCCTTGGCGCTCACCATGATGATCGGCACCGACGACTGCAGGCGCAGCTGGCGGCACACCTCGGTGCCCGGCAGGCCGGGCAGCATGAGGTCGAGCAGCACGATGTCGGCGCCGCCCCGCTCGAACTCCGTCAGGGCGTCCGGGCCGGTCTCGGCGATGGCGACGTCGAAGCCCTCCTTGCGCAGCACGTACGACAGAGCCTCGCTGTAGCTTTGCTCGTCCTCGACGACCAGTACCTTGGTCACGCGTTCTCCTCATCGAATTCCTGGGACCGCGAAGGCAGCACCAGGGTGAATGTCGAGCCGGCACCCGGCTCGCTCCAGACGTCGACCGTGCCGCCGTTGCTCGCGGCCACGTGCTTGACGATGGACAGGCCGAGCCCTGTCCCTCCGGTCGAGCGGTGCCGGGCGGGGTCCACCCGGTAGAACCGCTCGAAGATGCGCTCGAGGTCGGCGCCCGGGATCCCGATGCCGTTGTCGGCCACCGTGATGCGCACGTCGTCGTCGAGCTTCTCGGCCGTGACCGCCACGCGGGTGTTCTCCGGGCTGTAGGTCACGGCGTTCTCGACCAGGTTGCTCACGGCGGCGTGCAGCTGGGCGCGGTCGCCGTGCACGAGGAGGTCGGGCTCGATCGACATGGCGATGTCGATGCGCTTGCGCTCCGCCTCGGTGCTGGAGTGCTCGCACGCCTCGCGCACGAGCTCCTCGACCTTGATGAGGTGGGCGTCCTCGCTCGCGACGTCGTTCTGCAGACGGGACAGGTCGATGATCTGCTGGACGAGCCGGGTGAGGCGCTCGCTCTCCACCTGCATGCGCGCGGAGAATCGGATGACGGCCTCGGGGTCTTCGCTGGCCTCGGACACGGCCTCGGCGAGCAGGTTGAGCGCGCCGACCGGCGTCTTGAGCTCGTGACTGACGTTGGCGACGAAGTCGCGGCGGATGGCCTCGACCCGCTGCTCGCGCGTGCGGTCGTCGGCCAGCACCACCACGAGGCGCGACGTGAGGGGGGCGACGCGCACGTGCACGTGGGCGGTGGTGCCGCGCTGGGGGAGCAGGGCGAGGTCGGCCTCGCGCACCTGCCCGTCCCGTCGGACGAGCCGGACCAGGTCGAGGATCTCGTCGGAGACGAGCCGGTCGTCGCGCACGATGCCGAGGACCATGGCCGGTGCCGACGCCTGGATGACGTGCTCGGAGGCGTCGAGGATCACGACGGAGGACGAGAGGACGGACAGCACCGCGTCGGCCCCGGGGGGCACGAGGGGTGCTGCTTCCTGCGGCACGGTGGTCTGGCGGTGCTCGCTGAAGCGCCACACATACGTCACCAGCGCGCCGATCAGGGCTCCGATCGCTCCTGCGACCGCTAGTCCGGTACTGGTCTCCACATTCGTGATCGTAGGCCCCTCTTCATCTCCCGGTCGCCTTCGGAAGCGCTCTGACGTGCGGCTTTCTGCGGCTGTTCACCCCTCGTTCACCGCAGGTCGCCCTCCGTTCACCGCCTCGCCCTAGCCTGATTGCCATGCGTGACCTGTACTACGAACAGCTCGATGCGATCGTCGACGACCTCGTGTCGCTGACCGGCACCGTCCGAAAGGCCGTGTCCGCGTCCACCGCTGCCCTGCTCAATGCCGATGGCCCGCTCGCCGAGTCGGTGATCGCCGGCGACAAGCTCATCGACGACACCACCGAGGAGATCGAGGAGCGCGCACTGCTGCTCCTCGCGACGCAGCAGCCCGTCGCCACCGACCTCCGACAGCTCGTGGCCACGCTGCGCATGCTGACCGACCTCCAGCGCATGGGCGACCTCGCCGTGCACGTGGCCAAGGTCGCTCGCCTGCGCATGCCGGACGTCGCGGTGCCCCCGAACCTGCAGCCCACCATCATGGCGATGGCCTCCGTGGCCGACCAGATGGTGCACGCAGCGTCGCGGATCGTCGCCAACCGCGACGTCGACGCGGCCTCCAAGCTGGAGAGCACCGACGACGAGATGGACCGCCTGCGCCAGGACCTGTTCCGCTCGCTGCTCGGCGGCACGTGGGAGCACGGCATCGAGCCGGCCATCGACCTCGCACTCCTCGGTCGCTACTACGAGCGCATCGGCGACCACGCGGTCTCCATGGCCCGTCGCGTCGTGTACCTCGTCACCGGCGAGCTCAACAGCTGAGCACCGCCCCACCCACCGAACGACGAAGCCCCCGGCCAGCGGCCGGGGGCTCTGTCGTGGTCTCAGGGGCGGTACGTCACTCTGCTGCGCCCTCGGCGCCCTGGGAGGCGACCTCGTTGGGTCCGGCCGCCGCTTCTTCCTCGGCGGCCTTCTCCTCGGCGGCAGCGCCGCCCTCGGTCTCGGCGACGGCGTCGTAGACGCCTTCCTCGCCGCGCTCGACGACGGGCGCCTCGATGCTGACGTCGCCGGCGCCGGCGAAGGTCAGCGTGAGCTTGACGTACTTGCCGGCGACGAGGTCACTGGCGCTCAGGACGATCTCGCCCTCGGAGCCGATCGTGAGGAGCCGGTCGCTCGGGATCTCGACCGTGCTGCTGGGCTCGGCCGTGGCCGGGGCGCCGCCGTCGAGCGGCGTGATGGAAGCGCCGGTGAGCTGCTCGGGCTGCTTGGTCTTGTTGAGCAGGCCGGCCGAGAGCGTGTACGTGTCGTCGTCGTTGGAGACGAGCAGCGCGTTGTAGAGCTGGACGTCGCCGGAGCGCAGGTTGGCACCGATGGCGGGCTGGTAGACCGCGTTGGTCTGGGCGTCGCCACCCGTGCCGCACGCGCTGAGCGAGAGGCCGGCGGCGAGGAGGAGCGAGGCCGTCATGAGGCGGCGGGGGCGGGCCGAGAGCACCGAGGCACCTGTCTTCCGTCGAGGGGCGGGGCAGCGGGCGAGCGGACAGGCTCGACCGCCTCGATCCTATCCGAGGCTGAGGGGAGGCTGGTGCGCACCTTGGAACGCCCGAAGAGGTGCCCGCGAGGCATGTTAGAATGGTCACCTAGGAAAGGTGTCCCTTATATGACTTTCTCTGTCGGCGAAACAGTTGTTTACCCCAATCACGGGGCTGCCGTCATCGAAGACATCGAGACCCGAACCATCAAGGGGGAAGAGCGCGAATACCTCGTCCTGAGGATCGTCGGACAGAACGACCTGGTCGTCCGGGTGCCTGCGTGCAACCTGGATCTCGTGGGCGTGCGTGACGTGGTGGACGAGGAGGGTCTCGAGCGTGTGTTCGGGGTCCTGCGCGCCGAGCACGTCGAGGAGCCCACCAACTGGTCGCGTCGTTACAAGGCCAACCTCGAGAAGCTCCACTCCGGAGACGTTCTCAAGGTCTCCGAGGTCGTCCGCGACCTCTGGCGTCGCGATCACGAGCGCGGACTCTCCGCCGGTGAGAAGCGCATGCTGGCCAAGGCCCGTCAGATCCTCGTCTCCGAGCTGGCGCTCGCTGAGAAGACCAACGAGGACAAGGCAGAGATCAGGCTCGACGAGGTCCTCGCGTCCTGATCCGCAGAACACCGCACGACTGAAGAAGCCCTCGCCGGTGGCGAGGGCTTCTTCGTCGTCCGGGCGGGGTCAGCGCGGCACGACGAGGGCCACGGCGCTCGCGGCCACGCCCTCGCCGCGGCCGGTGAGTCCGAGGCCGTCGGTGGTCGTGGCGCTCACGCTCACGGGAGCGCCGATCGCCTCGCTCAGCACGGCCTGCGCCTCCTCGCGTCGAGGGCCGAGGCGCGGTGTGTTGCCGATGACCTGCACCGAGGCGTTGGCGATCTCGAAGCCCGCCTCGCGCACGAGCCGGGCCGCCTCGGCGAGAAAGGCGGTGCCGTGGGCGCCGGCCCACTGCGGGTCGGCCGTGCCGAAGTGCGAGCCGATGTCGCCCAGGCCGGCGGCCGACAGCAGGGCGTCGACGATGGCGTGGGCGGCGCTGTCGCCGTCGGAGTGGCCCTCGAGCCCGGCATCCTCACCGGGCCACTCGAGGCCGGCCATCCACATGGGTCGACCGGGCACGAGGCGGTGGACGTCGGTGCCGACGCCGACCCGAGGCAGGTTCATAACGCTGATGATGCCTGATCGCGGAGAATGGGCTGGTGAGTGGATCCATGAGGACCTGGGCCGGCGTCGTGGCCGCTGCCGCCGCCATCGCCGTGAGCCAGCTCGTGGCCGCCCTGCTCGGTGTCGTCGAGAGCCCGGTGCTCGCGGTGGCCCAGCTGGCCGTCCAGCTCACCCCGGGCGGGGTCGCCGAGCCGGTCATCGCCACGGTGGGCCGGGCCGACAAGCCCATCGCCATCGTCGTGACGCTGCTGGCCATCGTCGCGCTGGGCGCCGTGATCGGCCGCTGGTGGCCGTCGGTCAAGGCCAACGCGCTGGTCGTCGTGCTCATCGTGCTGTCGGCAGCGGCCGTGGTCGCCCGCCCCAACACCACCGTCGGCGGGCTCCTGGCGTGCGCCGCGGGCGGACTCGTCCTGGCCGGCGTGCTGGGGCTCCTGATCCGGACCCCTTCGACCCACGCCCGACCCGACGCCGAGGATGCCGACGGACGCCGACGCTTCCTGCGCCTGAGCGGGCTGCTGGCCCTGGGTGCGGTGGTGGCCGGGGGGCTCGGCGAGGTGCTGTCGGCGCGGTCAGCGCGCCGGGCCGACGTCGAGCGGGCCCGCTCGGTCCTGGCCTCCGCGCCCGGCCGGGTGCCGGCCCCCGCCGGCACCGACCTGGGCATCGCGGTCCAGCCCCGCTGGAAGACGCCCAACGGCGAGTTCTACCGGATCGACACGGCCCTCACCGTGCCGCTCATCGACCCCGCCGACTGGACGCTGCGCATCCACGGCATGGTCGACCGACCCATGACCCTGACGTACAAGGACCTCGTGGACCGCGGTCTCAAGGACGCCTGGATCACGATGTGCTGCGTCTCCAACCCGGTGGGCGGCGACCTCATCTCCAACACCGTCTTCAGCGGCGTCCCGATCGCCGACATCCTGAAGGAGGTGGGGGTGCAGGCCGACGCCGACTGCCTGTTCTCGACGTCCGACGACGGCTGGACCTGCGGGACCCCGGTCTCGGCACTCACCGACGGCCGCGACGCGCTCCTGGCGCTCGAGATGGACGGCGTGCCGCTGCCGATCGAGCACGGCTTCCCCGTCCGCCAGGTGGTGCCGGGGCTCTACGGCTACGTCTCGGGCACCAAGTGGGTGGTCGACTGGGAGCTGACGCAGTTCTCGAAGGTCAGCGCCTACTGGACCGACCGGGGCTGGGCCGAGCAGGGCCCCATCAAGACGGAGTCACGGATCGACGTCCCGCGCAGTGACGTGAAGGCCGGGCGCGTCCCGGTCGCGGGCGTCGCGTGGGCTCCGCATCGCGGCATCGAGGGGGTGGAGGTGCGGGTCGACGGCGGACGGTGGCAGGAGGCCACGCTCGCGAGGGTCCCGTCCACCGACACCTGGGTGCAGTGGTCGTGGGACTGGGACGCCTCCGAGGGCGACCACGTCGTGGAGGTGCGCGCCATCGACAAGGGCGGCGAGCCGCAGACGGCCGTGCGGGCCGAGCCGATCCCCGACGGGGCGAGCGGCTGGCACCGGATCAGCGTCTCGGTGTCATGACCACCGGGCGGTCGGGGTGGGGAGCTTCTTCGTCGCCGGGTGCATGACGTACACGACGCCACCGCTGCCCCCGAGCCACGCCTTCTCCAGCTGGGCGCGCTTGTAGGTGCGCCGGACCGAGGTGTTGCGGGGCCCCGCAGGGTCGTTCACCACGACGTCTCCGGACTTCGTGAAGCCGACGATCACCAGCAGGTGGCCCGGGGTGGAGGTGAGCGGCGAGCCGGTGAGGCCGCCCCTGCTGAACGCGATCGACGCGACGAGCGGGATGCCCGCCTTGATGAACTGCTCGGCCTCGCGCAGGTCGTACAGGCGCGTGACGTAGGAGTCGAGGCCGTAGCGGCCGGCGTACGCGGTGTTGAACGGCCAGTTGCCGGTGCCCTGGTAGCGCCGGTCGTACGTGTAGCGCGCGGCGTGGTCGACCTGGCCGTCGACGCCCTTCTCCCAGGCGTGGTCCTTGGCCGTGGGGCCGGACTTGAAGTACTTCAGCACCATCGAGGTGGAGGTGGGGGAGCACCAGGCCTCACCACCGTTGTCCCACTCGGGGTGATGGCCCTCGTGGACCATCTGCGAGTACGTGGGCACGGCGAGCGTCTTGGCGGCCGTCATGGACGTCCGGCTCGTGGCGGTGGACCGCGTGGAGTAGCTCGAGACCGCGGCGGCCACCGAGGTGACGACGGGGGAGGCGGTGGCTCCGGGCCTGCGCACGAGGTCGACCTTGAGCTGGTAGCCGTCGAACGTGGTGCCCTGGGCCGCCGTGACGGTGTCGACGTTCACGGCGGACCGGTCGTCGGCCTGGGACGTGCTGGAGGTCTTGTGGATGCTGGCGTCGGTGAAGGACCACCGCGCGACGACGTCCCAGCTGCCGGTCTTGGAGCCCGACCGGACGCGGGCGCTCACCCGGATCCAGGTGTCGGAGCCGGTGGTGGCGTTCCACGAGGGGATGAGCCGGGTGGCGTCCTTCGTGCCGAAGTCGGCGCTGCGCCACGGCGAGGTCCAGGTGCCGTAGGACCACGTGCGCTGCGTGCCCCAGGGGTCGTCGTAGGTCATCGACCGCTTGGGTGTCGTGAGGAGCAGCGAGCCGTTGCTGGCCTTCACACCGTCGGAGGTCCCGGCCGAGAACTGGCTCGTGCTCGACCACTTGGCCAGGCGCGCCTTGTCGCTCGAGGCGGCCTGGGCGGGCGTCAGCGACGTGGCGAGGAGCGTGGCGGCGACGACGGCCGTGAGGCCGACCCGGCCGGGGAAGAGGCGAGGCATCTCCCGATGATAGGTGACTTCTGGGGCTCGTGGGACTGCTGTGACGATCTCGCGTTGCGGGACCAGTGCCCGCGGACCGGTAGGATCGGCGGGTGACGATCCGCCTCCACGACACCGCCACGCGGCAGCTGCGCGAGCTCGACCCGGTGATCCCGGGTCATGTCGGCATCTACCACTGTGGCCTGACGGTGCAGGGGCCGCCGCACATCGGGCACATCCGCAAGGAGGTCGTCTTCGACGTCCTGCGGCGCTGGCTCGAGCGGGCCGGCTACGACGTCACCATCGTGGCCAACGTGACCGACATCGACGACAAGATCCTGGCCAAGGGCGAGGAGCAGGGCCGGCCCTGGTTCGCCGTCGCCTACGAGAACGAGCGCGCCCTCCACGCCGCCTACGAGGTGCTGGGCTGCCGCCCGCCCACGTACGAGCCCCGCGCCACCGGTCACGTGCCGGAGATGATCGAGATGATGCAGACCCTCATCGAGAAGGGTCACGCGTACGCGGCCGACGACGGCTCGGGCGACGTCTACTTCGACGTCCGGTCCTGGCCCTCCTACGGCGAGCTGTCCAACCAGAAGGTCGACGACATGCTGCCCGCGCCGGACGCCCCGCCCGAGGGCAAGCGCGACCCCCGCGACTTCGCGCTCTGGAAGGGCCACAAGGACGGCGACCCCGAGTCGGCGTCGTGGCCCACCCCGTGGGGCCGTGGCCGGCCCGGCTGGCACCTGGAGTGCTCGGCCATGGCGGCCAAGTACCTCGGCCACGAGTTCGACATCCACGGCGGCGGCCTCGACCTACGGTTCCCGCACCACGAGAACGAGCTCGCGCAGTCGCGCGCGGCCGGTCAGCCGTTCGCCCGACTCTGGATGCACAACGCCATGCTCAACCTGGGCGGCTCCAAGATGGCCAAGAGCGTCGGCAACACGCTCATGGTGAGCGAGGTCGTGAAGCGGGTCCCCGCCCCGGCGCTGCGCTACTACCTGGCCGCCGCCCACTACCGCTCCATCATCGAGTTCTCCGAGGAGGCGCTCGCCGAGGCGGCCACCGCCTACGAGCGCATCGAGGGATTCGTCCGGCGGGCCGTCGCGCTCACCGGTCCGGTGGAGCCGGGCGAGGTGACGCTCCCGTTCGCCCACGCGATGGACGACGACCTCTCGGTGCCGGCGGCACTCGCCGAGGTGCACCGTGTGGTGGCCGAGGGCAACCGCCTGGTCACCGAGAACGACGTCGAGGGCCTCCGGCTCGCGCTGGCCTCGGTCCGCGCCATGCTCGACGTCCTGGGCGTCGACCCGCTCTCGGCGCACTGGGCGCAGTCGTCCGGGGGCGACGACCGCACGCACGAGGCGCTCGGCACCCTCGTGGAGGCGCTGCTAGAGCAGCGCCAGGAGGCCCGGGCGAACAAGGACTTCGCCACGGCGGACCGAGCACGCGACCAGCTGGCAGCCGCCGGGGTCGAGATCGAGGACACGGCGCAAGGACCGCGCTGGAAGGTGTTGGACAACTGATGGCAGGCAACAGCCAGCGTCGAGGCGCGATCAAGAAGACCGGCAAGGGCAACCCCACCGCCGGCTCCGGTGGACGGCGTCGGCAGGGACTCGAGGGCAAGGGCCCCACGCCCCGTGCCGAGGAGCGCCCCAACCACAAGAAGTACAAGATCAACCGGGCGGTCGACCGGCGCGAGGCCGCCCGCCCCAAGCGCAACAAGGACGACGGCGGACCCGAGTGGGTGGCCGGACGCAACTCGGTGCTCGAGCTGCTGCGGGCCACCGTGCCGGTCGCGGGCCTCTACATCGCCGAGGGCATCGAGCGCGACGACCGCGTGCGGGAGATCTTCAAGCTCGCCGCGGACCAGCACGTCTCCATGCTCGAGATCGGCCGCGTGGAGATGGACAAGCTCACCGGTGGCGCCGTGCACCAGGGCGTCGCGGCCAAGCTCAACGCCTACGACTACGCGCACCCCGACGACCTGCTCAAGATCGCCGAGGACCTCGGTGAGCCGCCGCTCATCATGATGCTTGACGGCGTGACCGACCCGCGGAACCTCGGTGCGGTCGTGCGGTCGGCGTCGGGCTTCGGCGCCCACGGCGTGGTCATCGCCGAGCGTCGCGCTGCGCAGATGACGGCCTCGGCGTGGAAGACGTCGGCCGGTGCGGCGGCGCGGGTCCGCGTGGCCCGGGCCACCAACCTGACGCGTCAGCTGAAGGCGTACCAGGAGGCCGGCTGCATGGTCGTGGGCCTCGCCGCCGACGGCGACGTCGAGCTGCCCGACCTCGACATCGCCGACGGTCCGCTCGTCGTCGTGATCGGCAGCGAGGGTAAGGGCATCTCCCGCCTCGTCGGGGAGACGTGCGACCAGCTCGTGAGCATCCCCATGAGCACCGGGCTGGAGTCGCTCAACGCCGGCGTCGCGGCAGGCGTCGCGCTCTACTCCATCAGCCAGGCCCGCCGCTAGCAGTCCGAGATTCGCGGGTCCATGCACCGTCTGCGCTGACGCATCGGTGCATGGGGCCGCGAATCTCGCGGTGGGGTCAGTCGGGGAAGCCCTCGGGGTTGCCCGACTGCCAGCGCCACGTGTCGACGCACATGTCGTCGATGGTGCGTGAGGTACGCCAGCCCAGCTCCTCGGCGGCCCGGGTGGGGTCGGCCCAGAAGGCCGGGAGATCGCCCGAGCGGCGCTCCACGATCTCGTGCGGCAGCTCGTGCCCGACGGCACGCTCGAACGCGTGCAGCATCTCCAGCACCGACGTGCCCTCGCCGGAACCGAGGTTCCAGGCCCGCACGAGCGGGTCGCCCGCGGTGATGGCCTGCAGGGCGGCGACGTGTCCCTCGGCGACGTCGTCGACGTGGATGAAGTCGCGCTCGCACGTGCCGTCCTTCGTCGGGTAGTCGCCGCCGAAGATCGAGAGCTTCTCGCGCCGGCCCACGGCCACCTGGGCGATGAAGGGGACGAGGTTGTTGGGGATGCCCTGCGGGTCCTCGCCGATGAGGCCCGACGGGTGCGCGCCCACGGGGTTGAAGTACCGGAGCAGGGCGATGCGCCACGTGGGGTCGGCCACCGCGACGTCGGTGAGGATGCGCTCGACCATGACCTTGGTCTGGCCGTAGGGGCTCGAGGAGTCGAGCCGGTCGAAGTCCTCGGTGTACGGCACAGGAGCCTCGGCGCCGTAGACCGTGGCCGACGACGAGAACACGATCGTGCGGACGCCGTGCTCGGCCATGGCGTCGAGCAGCGTGTAGGTGGAGCCGAGGTTGTTCTCGTAGTACCGCAGGGGCTGGGCCACGCTCTCGCCTACCGCCTTGAGCGCGGCGAAGTGGATGACGGCGTCGAAGGTCCTCTCGCCGAACAGCCGGCCGAGCGCGGCACGGTCGCGCAGGTCGACGTGGTGCAGCGGGACGGTGGCCCCGGTGATCTCCTCGATACGGGCGATGGCGGTGGGCTTGCTGTTCACGAAGCTGTCGACGACCTCCACCTCGTGGCCGGACGCGAGGAGGGACACGACGGTGTGGGAGCCGATGTAGCCGGCGCCGCCGGTGACGAGGACACGCATGAGGTCCAACCTACCGACGCCCGCCCTGTGGGGCGGTGACGTGGCGTCCGTCTGGGCGGGTCGGCCGGTGGGGCGGTGACGTGGCGTCCGTCTGGGCGGATCGGCCGGTGGGGCGGTGACGTGGCGTCCGTTTGGGCGGGTCGGCCGGTGGGGCGGTGACGTGGCGGCCGTCTGGGCGGGTCGGCCGGTGGGGCGGTGACGGGGCGGCCGTCTGGGCGGGTCGGCCGGTGGGGCGGTGACGGGGCGTCCGTTTCGGGCCCGCCGAGGGTTCCAAACGGACGCAGAGTCACCGCCCCCAGGCCAGGCCCTGTCTGAACGGACGCAGAGTCACCGCCCCCAGGCCAGGCCCTGTCCAGACGGACGCAGAGTCACCGTCCCCAGGCCAGGGGGGCGGGTCAGCCGAGGACGCGGTCGAGGTAGGGGTTGGAGAAACGGCGGTCGGGGTCGAGCTCGTCGCGAACGGCGACGAACTCGTCGAACCGGCTGTAGCGCTCGGAGAGGTACGAGGCGTCGAGCGTGTGCATCTTGCCCCAGTGCGGGCGGCCCTCGTGCGCCGTGAAGATGTCCTGCGCGGCCGAGAAGTACGCCGTCGGGTCGACCCGGTGGTACTGGTGCACGGCGACGTAGCAGTTGTCCCGCTCGTGCCCGGTCGACATCCAGACGTCGTCGGCAGCGGTGAAGCGCACCTCGATGGGGAAGCTGACGTGCTCGCCGCTCGTCGCGAACCAGGACTGGAGGCCGGCGATGACCTCGCTGAGCGCCTCGCGCGGCATGGCGAACTCGGACTCGCGGAACCGCACGCGCCGCGGCGACACGAACACCTCGTGCGACGGCGCGGTGTACTCCCGCGCCGAGAGCGCCGAGCCGCTGACGGCGTTGATCCGGGGGATCCACGACGGGCGGCGCTGCGCGACGCGGTTGACCGCCTCGAACAGGCCGTTGCTGAGCACCTCGTCATCGAGCGTGTGGCGCAGGCGGCTGAGCGGTCGGGGCGCTGTGCCCGGCGGGACACGGTCGTTCTGCTTGACCAGCGCCTTCTCGGTGTGGGGGAACCAGTAGAACTCGAAGTGGTCGTGGCCGGTCACCAGCTCCGGGAGGCGATCGAGCACCTCGGGCAGCGCCATGGGCTCCTCGCGTGCGCGGAGGAGGAAGGCCGGGACGCACTGCAGCGTCACCTCGGTGACGATGCCGAGGGCACCGAGCGTCACGCGGGAGGCGCCGAACCACGGGTGCTGCTCGTCGATGTCGAGGACGTCGCCGGACGCCGTGACGAGCTGGATGCCCACGACGGCCGCGCTGATGCCGTGGAGCCTGTCGCCCGTTCCGTGCGTGCCGGTGGAGACGGCGCCGGCGACGGACTGTGGGTCGACGTCGCCGAGGTTGGGCAGGGCCAGTCCCAGCGCGTCGAGCCGCGGGTTGAGCTCGCGCAGGGAGATGCCGGCCTGGACGCGGACCCGCTGGGTATCGGGGTCGTGCGCAAGGACGGCGTTCATCCGGTCGAGCCGCACGCAGATGCCGTCGGTGGCGGCGATGGGCGTGAAGGAGTGGGCGGCGCCGTAGGCCTTGACGGGCAGGCCCTGGGCCTTGGCCTGGGCGACGATCGCGACGACCTCGGCGGTGCTGGCCGGGTGGGCGAAGCTGACCGGCGTGGTGGTGACGCTGCGGCCCCAGTTGGTCCAGTGCCTCTCGGTGCGGGCGCTCATCCGAAGTTCTTCCCCTCGCCGCGGTAGGTGGGTGTGGTCGTGACGCTGCCGTCGGCCGCCACGAGGGCGACGGTGTCGAACCGCTCGCACATCTCGCCGGCCTTGGCGTGCCGCATGAGCACGCGGTCGCCGACCCGCAGGTCGCGGGCGCCCTTGCCCTTGACGGGCGTCTGCACCTCGCCGGCCCCCTCGGTGCCGATGAGCTCCAGCCCCTCGGGCCAGACCGGGGTGGGACGGCGGGAGTCCCCGGCCGGACCGGATGCGATGTAGCCCCCGGAGAACAGGGTGGCGATGCCGCGGGTGGGTCGGCGCACGACCGACAGCGCGTAGAACGCGGCCGGGTTGGCCTCGAAGGCGTCGTAGCCGTCGAAGAGGGTGGGGGTGAAGAGGCCGGACCCGGCGGTGAGCTCGGTGATGGAGGGGTCGGTCCCCGTCACCTCCAGGCTCCCGGTCCCGCCGGCGTTCACGATCTCGAGGTCGGCGTGCTCGCGGACCGCTGCCACCACGGCCGAGCGGCGTCGTCCCAGGTCCTCGGCCGACTTCTTCTTGACCAGACGCACGGCGCGCGAGGTGTCCTGGAGCCCGGCGATCTGGGCGTCGTAGAACATGACCCCGACGAGGCGGAAGCCCGGTCGGCCGGCGATGGCCCGCGCCACCCGGCCGGCCTCCTTGGCGGTGTGCACGGGGGAGCGGCGCACACCCAGGTGGATGGGGCCGAGGCGGAGCGAGGAGTCGACGTCGAGGCAGACCCGGATCGTGGGGTGGTCGAGCCCCAGCACACGGTCGATGTGGTCGAGGGACTCCGACGAGTCGACCATGACGGTGATGGCGGCGAGACGACGCTCGTCGGCCACGAGCTCGCGCAGGCCTGCGGCGCTGGTGGTGGGGTAGGCGAGCAGGACGTCGTCGATGCCGTGGTCGACGAGCCAGCAGGACTCCGCGAGCGAGTACGACATGACGCCGCGGAAGCCGTCGAGGGCGAGCGTGCCCTCGATGATGCTGCGGACGCGGACCGACTTGCTGGCCACGCGGACGGGCACACCGGCGGCCCGACGCAGGAGGTCCTGGGCGTTGGCCTCGAGGGCGACCTCGTCGATGATGGCGAGCGGCGTCTCGAGGTCGGCGGTGGCAGCGAGCAACGTCTCAGGGCGTGAGGTCACCCGGTCAAGTATGCCGAGACCGGGGGCCTCGCGTCAGGGGTCGGACGCGACGGTGCCGACGAGCCACTCGAGTGCCACGCCGGCCACGATGGTCGCGGCGCCGTTCAGCGAGATGCCCACCGGTCCCGCTGATGTCCTCGTCAGCCGTCGAAGGGCCCCTCGGTCTCGTCGAAGCCTCCACCCTGCGCCTCGTCCGGACGTGGCTACGATGTTCGTGCGGCCTCGGTCGCACGCCTCTGTAGCTCAGTCGGTAGAGCGCCTTACTTGTAATAAGGATGTCGCGGGTTCGAATCCTGTCGGAGGCTCCGTGCTGACGGATGGCAGAGCCGGTGCTCGTGCCGACCCGCCGTCCGGCGGCTCGTCCCGCCCCACCACCCGAGGATGGCCACCATGGCGCGCATGACTCCGCAGACGGTCGTGCTGCACGGCCACGAGCTCTCGTACGTCGACAGCGGCTCCGGCCCCGTCGTGCTCTTCATCCACGGGATCCTGGGGTCGCAGCGTCAGTTCGAGCACCTCATCGACACGATGGACGACGACCACCGCGTGGTCCTGCCCGACCTCTTCGGGCACGGCGACTCGGCCAAGCCGCTCGGCGACTACTCGCTCAGCGCGCACGCCGCCGCGATGCGCGACCTGCTCGACCACCTGGGGGTCGACCGTGTGACGCTCGTGGGACACAGCCTCGGCGGCGGCATCGCGATGCAGTTCTTCTATCTCTTCCCCGAGCGGGTCGAGCGTCTCGTGCTCGTCTCCAGCGGCGGGCTCGGCCGCGAGGTCAGCCTGCTGCTGCGCGCCGCGGCGCTGCCCGGCGCCGACCAGGTGCTGGGGGTCGTGGCCTCCGGTCCGGTGCTCTCGGGCATCGAGGCACTCGGGCGTCGGGCCTCGCGGCTGGGCTGGAGGCCGGGCGCCGACGTGGGTGCGATCTGGAAGGGCTTCAGCTCGCTGGAGGACCGGGAGAGCCGGCGCGCGTTCCTGAAGACCACGCGCGCGGTCATCGACATCGGCGGTCAGAGCATCAGCGCCCACGACCACCTCGAGGGCTCGCTGCCCGTCCCGACGATGATCGTGTGGGGCTCGAAGGACCACATGATCCCGGCGTCGCACGCCTTGAGCGTGGAGAAGGAGCTGCCCGACTGCCGGGTCGAGATCTTCGAGGGCGCCGGGCACTTCCCGCACCTCGACGACCCGGAGCGCTTCGCCCGGGTGCTGCGCGAGTTCGTCGACGAGGCGGGCTCAGCCGACGTTCAGGACTGATACCTGCCCGCCCTCGACGTGCCACCGCTCGTCGAGACGGACGTTGTCGAGCAGGCGGCGGTCGTGGGTCACGAGGAGCAGGGCCCCGTCATAGGACTCCAGCGCCTCCTCGAGCTGCTCGATGGCCGGCAGGTCGAGGTGGTTGGTGGGCTCGTCGAGCACCAGCAGGTTCACGCCACGGGCCTGGAGCAGGGCCATCGCGGCCCGCGTCCGCTCGCCGGGGGAGAGGTCACCCACGCGGCTCGTGACCTGGTCGGCCTTGAGCCCGAACTTGGCCAGGAGCGTGCGCACGTCGGCGGGTGACATCTCCGGCACCGCGGCCTCGAACGCGTGGCCCAGCCCGAGGTCCTCCGCGAGTCCCGTGCGCGCCTGGTCGATCTCGCCGATCGCGACGGACGCCCCCAGGCTCGACCGGCCCGTGGCGGCCTGGAGCCGACCGAGGAGGAGGCCCAGCAGGGTGGTCTTGCCGGCTCCGTTGGGCCCCGTGACGCCGATCCGGTCGCCCGCGCTCACCTGCAGCGACGCCGGCCCGAAGGTGAAGGTGCCGAGCGTGGCCGTGGCCTGGTCGAGGGTCGCGACCACCGAGCTCGACCGCGGTGCGCTGCCGATCGAGAACTGCAGTGCCCACTCCTTGCGGGGCTCCTCGACCTCGTCGAGCCGGGCGATCCGGGACTCCATCTGACGAACCTTCTGGGCCTGCTTCTCCGACGACTCGCTCTGCGCGCGCCTGCGGATCTTGTCGTTGTCGGGCGACTTCTTCATGGCGTTGCGGACGCCCTGGGAGCTCCACTCGCGCTGCGTGCGGGCCCGTCCGACGAGGTCGGCCTTGGTGTCGGCGAACTGCTCGTAGGCCTCGCGGGCGTGTCGCCGGGCCACCTCCCGCTCCTCCAGGAAGGCGTCGTAGCCGCCGTCGTAGACCGAGATGCTGCTCTGCGCCAGGTCGAGCTCGACGATGCGCGTGACGACGCGCGACAGGAACTCCCGGTCGTGGGACACCAGCACGACACCGGACCGCAGTCCCCGGACGAACGACTCCAGGCGCTCCAGCCCGTCGAGGTCGAGGTCGTTCGTGGGCTCGTCGAGCAGCACGAGGTCGAACCGGCTGAGCAGGAGCGACGCGAGGGCCGCCCGCGCCGCCTGGCCGCCGGAGAGCGAGGTCATGAGCGCGTCCTGGTCGACCTCGAGGCCGAGCTCGGCCAGCATCGGCGGCAGCCGCTCGTCGAGGTCCGCCGCGCCGCTCGCCATCCAGTGGTCGAAGGTGCGGGAGTAGGTGTCGGCGAGGTCTCCGGTGGGGTCGTCCTGGCCGAGCGCCTCGGCCGCGGTCTCCATGGCGAGCGAGGCCGCCGTGGCGCCGGTCCGACGTCCGACGTACTGCGCGACCGTCTCGCCCGGCACACGTTCGTGCTCCTGGGGGAGCCAGCCGACGAAGGCGTCGGCCGGGGCCGTCGTGGCGGTGCCGTCGAGCGGCTCGAGGTCACCGGCGAGGATCCGGAGCAGGGTGGACTTGCCTGCGCCGTTGACTCCCACGACGCCCACGACGTCGCCCGGCGCGACCGTGAGGTCGAGCCCCTCGAAGAGGACCCGGTGTGCGTGCCCGCCGGTCAGGTTCTTCGTGACCAGGTGAGCGCTCATCAGGCGATCGTAGTGAAGGACCTCGGGGTCAGGTCCGGCCGGCGTCGGCGAAGTCGAGCTGGGCCGTGACGCGCAGGCCCTTCTTGGTCTCGACCGCCCAGTTGCGGCAGATGGCGTCGACGATGGCGAGCCCTCGACCGCCGAGCGCGTGGTCCGACCACTCGCGCGGTCCGAAGGTGATGGCCTGACCGGAGTCGACGACGCTGAGCAGGACGTGGTCCTCGCGCAGGCACCAGGACACCTCGAGCTCGCCGGAGTCGTTGGCCTGCCCGTGCTCGATGCCGTTGGACACGATCTCGCTGAGCACGAGGGACGCGTCCTCGATCACGGCGGGTCGGACCCGCGCGGCACTCAGCTCGGCGGCCATCGCGAGACGTGCCTCCCGTGGGGCGCTCAGCCCGAAGGGCAGGCGGACGGTGGTGCAGGTGTCGTCCACCAGGTGCTCCCACTCCATGGTCATGCCGCCACTCTCGCACGAGCAGGCGCGCCGCGCTCTGCGGCGCTGCTCACGCCGCCTGGACGTCCCGGCCTGCCAGGATGCGCTGGCGCTCGGTGGGGCTGGTGCCGCCCCAGACGCCGTACGGCTCCTGGGCGGAGAGGGCGTGCTCGAGGCACTGCTTGACCACGGGACACGTGCCGCAGACGCGCTTGGCGGCGGTCTCCATGGCCAGCTTGTCCGCCCCCCGGGCGTTCTCGGGGAGGAAGAACTCCTCGACGGAGTAGGACGTGCAGGCGCCGTCGTACTGCCACTCGTAGGACTCGATGATGGCCTTGGGCAGGCGGGTGAGATTGGCCATGAGATCTCCGAACGATGAGCAGTGAACAGGTTGTGCTCAAGTTAGGGAGAACTTGTGCATGTGACAAGTTGAATGAACAAGTTTCGCGTCCGCCGGTGCCTCCGCCGGTGCCTCCGCCTCAGTGCAGTGAGTGGAAGACGTCGTCGATCGTGGTCTCCAGCCGGGCGTAGAAGCCGGTGTCGCGCAGCGTGCGCTCGATGCGTTCGTTGAGCCCGCCGGGCGTCGCGTGCGCGACCAGGAGCGTGGCCAGGTCCTCGTCCTGGCCCAGCTCGGCCGAGACGCTCGCGAAGATCCGCGCGACGTAGCGGCCGGCCGCCTCGGGCTCGACGCCTTGGTCGGCGAGCCACCGGCCGACGGTGTCGACGTAGGAGAAGTAGGCCGCGACGGTGGCCGAGGCGGCCGACGCGGCGTCGATGGCCCGCTCGTCGGGGCAGGGGAGGGCCTCGCCCAGTCCCGCGAACAGCTGCTCCGCGCGGGACCCTGCGGGGAACACCGGCGTGGTGGCATCCCGACCGGCGACGGCCGTCATGGGCAGGGCCCGACTCACGTCGGTGGCGGGAGCCACGAGCCGGGCCAGCTGCGCGAGCGGCACCGACGCCATGAGGCTCACGACGGCGTGGTCGGGGCCGAACGTGAGGTCGGCCAGGACCTCCGGCGCGTCCTGTGGACGGACCGCCAGGAGAACCGTGCCGGCCGCGTCGACGGCGTCCTGGTTGGAGCCGGCGACCCGGCACGACGAGTGGCGCTCGGCGAGGCGGCGGGACCGCCCGGCGTTCCTGGGCGAGAGCGCGATCGTGGGCGCCCCGACCGGATCGGCGCACAGCCCCTCGACCACGGCCTCGGCCAGCGACCCGACGCCGATGACCGCGAGGTCCGTGCTCCTGGTGTCCGTCATGGCTCCAGCCTGACGTCCGGTCGGACGGGGCGACGAGGCACCCTCCGGGTGAGGTCGCTCACAACCAGCCGGTATACCCAGAGGTAGGTGGAGCGGGCGGGCCGAGCGGCCTTGGATGGAGAGGTTGCCCAGTCGCCGACCCCGGAGATCCTCATGAAGACGCCCAGCATCTCGAACTCCATCACCGTCCGTCTGGAGGTCCCTGCCGGCGGGGCGGCCGTGGGCGGCCTGACCTCGGCTGTGGAGACCGCGGGCGGGATGGTGACGGCGCTCGACGTGGCGCCGTCGGGGATCGATCACCTGCGCATCGACCTCACCGCGGCGACGTCGGACCCCGAGCACGCCGACGTGATCGTCGAGGCGCTGGCCGCGGTCAGCGACGTCGTGGTGAAGAAGGTCTCCGACCGCACGTTCCTGATGCACCTCGGTGGTGTCATCGAGGTGGCCTCCAAGCACCCGCTCCGCAACCGTGACGACCTGTCGATGATCTACACGCCGGGCGTGGCGCGCATCTCCCAGGCGATCGCGAAGGACAAGGAGGACGCCCGGCGGCTGACCATCAAGCGCAACAGCGTCGCCGTCGTGACCGACGGCTCCGCGGTGCTGGGCCTGGGCAACATCGGTCCGCACGCCGCGCTGCCGGTCATGGAGGGCAAGGCGGCGCTGTTCAAGTCCTTCGCCGACATCGACGCCTGGCCCCTGTGCCTGGACACCCAGGACGTCGAGCAGATCATCGAGACCGTCGCGGCCATCTCGCCCGGGTTCGCCGGCATCAACCTGGAGGACATCTCGGCACCGCGCTGCTTCGAGATCGAGGCCCGCCTCCGGGAGCGGCTCGACATCCCGGTCTTCCACGACGACCAGCACGGCACCGCCATCGTGGTCCTGGCCGCCCTGGAGAACGCCCTGCGGGTCGTGGGCAAGGAGCTCGGCACCGCCCGGATCGTCCTGGTCGGGGCCGGTGCGGCCGGCACCGCAGTGCTCAAGACCCTGCTCCATGCCGGGGCCGCGGACGTGGTGGTCTGCGACGTCGAGGGCGTCGTGCACACAGGCCGCCCCGGGCTCGCCCCGTCCCTCACGTGGACGGCCGAGCACACGAACCGGGGCGGCCTCACCGGGTCGCTGCGCGACGTCCTGCCGGGCGCCGACGTCTTCATCGGCGTCTCGGCCCCCAACCTGATCGACGCGTCCGACGTGGAGGCCATGGCGGAGGACTCGATCGTCTTCGCACTGGCCAACCCGGACCCCGAGATCGACCCCGGCCTGGCCCGCCGGCACGCAGCCGTCGTGGCGACCGGCCGGTCGGACCACCCCAACCAGATCAACAACGTGCTGGCGTTCCCCGGCATCTTCCGCGGACTGCTGGACGCCCAGAGCCGTGGCATCGACATAGACGTCCTGGTGGCTGCCGCCGAGGCCATCGCCTCCTCGGTCCTGCCGGAGGAGCTCGGCCCGAACTACATCATCCCGAGCGTGTTCCACCCCGAGGTCCACGAGCGCGTGGCCGCCGCGGTCCGCCAGGTGGCCGAGCGCTGAGCGGAGCCGAAGCGCCCTTCAGGACCGTTCGACGAAGGTGACGGCCTGCGGCGTGAGCTCCTCGCCGCACGCCCGGCACGCCGTGACCGGGTCGACCGTTGCGCCGCAGTCGTGCACGAGCAGGTCGGGCGCGACGCCGGGGACGTGCTTGTCGCCCCAGGCGCGCAGGGCCACCAGCACGGGCAGGAGGTCGGCCCCGCTCGCGGTGAGGAGGTAGTCGTGCCGCGGGGGGCGGTCCTGGTAGGCCACCCGGTGCACCACGCCCACGTCCTCGAGCCGGCGCAGGCGGTTGGTGAGCATGTCGCGGCTCGCCCCGGTCTCGCGCAGCATGGCGTCGAACCGGGTGGTGCCGCGGGCGATCTCGCGCACGGCCAGGAGCGACCACTTGTCGCCGAAGGCCGACAGTGCGGCCTCGACGGAGCAGCCCCGGACGTCGTCCGGCCCGGCTGGGCCGACCGTGGGTTGGCTTTTCGGACTCACGTGCTCTACGGTAGCGGACCACCAGTAAGTCTGAAAACCAGATCCACCAGGAGAGCTCATGAGCAAGTCCGTCCTCGTCACCGGCGCCAGCAGCGGGATCGGCCGCGCCACGGCCCTGCGGCTGGCCGCTCGGGGCCACACCGTCTTCGCCGCGGCCCGCCGTCTGGAGCGCCTCGAGTCGCTCGCCGCCGAGGCGACCGGCACGGTGATCCCCGTGCAGCTCGACGTCCGCGACGCCGACTCCATCGCGCAGGCCGTCAGGACGGTGGAGCAGACCCACCCCCAGGGCATCGACGTCCTGGTCAACAACGCCGGCTACTCGCTCCTCGGCCCGGTGGAGACCCTCTCGGCCGACGAGATCCGCGACCAGTTCGACACCAACGTGCTCGGCCTCGTGGAGGTGACGCGTGCCTTCCTCCCGGCCATGCGGGCCCGGCGCTCGGGGACCGTCGTCAACGTGAGCTCGGTGCTCGGCCGCATGACGGTCGTGGGGACCGGTGTCTACGGCGGCACCAAGTACGCGGTCGAGGCGCTCTCCGACGCCCTGCGCCTGGAGCTGGCCCACCTCGGCATCGACGTGGTGCTCGTGGAGCCCGGCTTCACCGACACCGACCTCGACACGGGTCGGAGCGAGGGGAGCTCGACGATCCCCGACTACGCCGAGGTGGAGACCATGGCCGCCGAGTACGTCGAGCGGGAGATGAAGAAGGCGATCTCTCCCGAGCGGGTCGCCGACGTCATGGTCCGCGTGGTCGAGGCCCGGTCGCCGGGCACGCGCTACCTCGTCCCGCGCCGTTTCGCCGGACTCATCGCCCTGCTCAACGCGCTCCCGGACAAGGCCTCGGACCGGGCCAAGCTGCGCAGCATGCGCTGAAGTGCTTCGAGGAGATCCTGGACGATCGGACAAGAAATGCCCGATCGTCGGTAGGGTGTGACCGCACTCACACCTCCCGACCGAAGGTCTGCTCCCATGCCTCGCTCGCGCCTCACGCCCGTCCTCGTCGCGGCGGCAGCCCTCACCGCCGTCCTGCTGCCCGCCGGCGCCGAGGCCGCCACCGATCCGCCCCGGCCCGGATCCGTGGAGTTCGTCGCGCGCGACGCCAAGAACGTCCTCGACGCCTACGGGCGCATCACGGGGCCGGGCGGACAGCTGAGCAACCCGGCCTACCTGCCGGCGCTCGTCCGGACCTCGAGCCTCGTGACCGTCGCCCAGCTGCTCACACAGGTGGCCAACCCCACCCGGGTCGTGGCCACCGCGGGCCAGCTGGTTCCGGGCTGGAACGCGGGCAACCCCCTGCGCTCCTCCTGGAACGGCAAGCGGGGCGTCATGACGCCGGTCGCCTTCACCAACCGCTACGGCGCCCTGCTGCGCGGCACGATGTTCACGCCGAGGCCCGGCGCCAAGGACCCGTACACCGGGGCCACGCTGCGCGGCCCGTTCCCGGGCGTCGTCATCACGCCGGGGTCGGTCCAGGGCTCGGCACCGATGTACCACTGGGCCGCCCAGGACCTCGCGGAGCGCGGCTACGTCACCTTCGTCTTCGACGTCCAGGGCCAGGGGACGAGTGAGACGCTGCCCCACACCACGGGGTCGGCCCTCCCGTTCTGCAACCTGCTCGCCTCACCGGTCGAGGGGGAGATGACCGGCTGCCCCGGCGTCCCGTTCCAGCAGCCCTCGAACTTCGTGTACGGCACGCAGGACGCGATCGACTTCTTCCTCTCCACGCCGGACCGGCCCTACAAGAACCCGGGGGCCGCGGGCACCGAGGTCGACGCGTTCAACCCCGTGCACGCCTCGTTCGACCGGTCCCCGGACCCGGCGCCGTTCACTCCCGGTCGCACGACGCGGCTCGCGATCATGGGGCACTCGCTCGGCGCGGCCGCGGTGTCCAAGGTGCAGGGCACCGACCCGCGCGTCGCCACGGTCATCGCCCTCGACAAGCTCCAGGGCGGCACGGGCCCGGGTCTGCCCACGGTCGACGTGGGTCCCGTCGCCCCCACGGTGCCGGGCCTCGGGATCCAGTCCGAGTACGGGTTCACGGTGGCTCCGTACGTGCTGAGCGGCGGGTCCAGCATCCTTCCCGCTCCGAGCTCGCCCGGCGCTGCGCCCGACCCCGGGCGCGAGCGGGCCACCGGGTTCGACGCGTGGCGGGCCGCAGGCGTGGACAGCATGGTGGTGGTCCCGCGCTCGTCGACCCACCTGGAGTACACCGACATCCCGCTGGTCCTGCCCGCCAGCCGCAACGGCCAGGCGCTCTCGAGCGTCTACATCCAGGCGTGGCTCGGCCACTACCTCAAGCACGAGAGCGCGGCGCCGCTCACGGCCCGCTCGTTCCCGTACCTGGAGCCGCAGGGCAACGGGGTCTGGAGGCCGGTCACCGTCGACCGCGACGCCAACCTGAGCTTCTACCACTGCTCGGCCTACGACGTGCAGGGCGACGCCGGACGCCTCGCCGACCCCGACGTCGGCAGGGTCGGCGGCTGCAAGCCCTGAGGCGCGCTCGTCGTGACGAGGGTCGAGCAGGATCGCGGGCGCGCGTCCCGGTTCCGTGACACCGTCGTCCCATGACGTCTCGCCGAGCCCTCGTGACCGGCGCCAGTGGTGCCATCGGGTCCCGTCTCACGACCCGCCTGCTGAACGATGGCTGGACCGTGCGGGTCCTGACGCGCGACGAGGCCCGGCTGGCCGACTTCTCGTGGTCGGGCGACGTCGAGGTGGTGGAGGGCGACGCGGCCTCGCCCGAGACGCTGACCCGCGCCGCGGCCGACGTCGACGTGGCCTGGTTCCTGATCCACTCCATGACCGGCACCTACGACTACGCCGAGGAGGACCGGAAGATCGCTCGCGCGTTCGGGTCGGCGTGCTCCACGGCCGGAGTGGCGCGCATCGTCTACCTCGGCGGGCTGCTGCCCGAGGGTGAGCTCTCGGAGCATCTCGACTCGCGCCGGGAGGTGGGCCAGGAGCTCATCGACAGCGGCGTCCCCACGGCCGTGCTGCAGGCGGGCATCGTGGTGGGGCCGGGATCGGTCTCCTACGAGCTGCTCCGCAAGGCCGTCGCCCTCCCGCTCGTGGTGGCCCCCACCTGGGTGAACCACCGGGTCCAGCCCATCTCCCTGGCCGACGCCCTGCACTACCTGGTGGGCGCGGCCGACCTGCCCGCGTCGGTGAGCCGTGCCTTCGACATCGGCGGCGCCGACACCCTGACCTACCGCGAGCTGATCGGGGCGTTCGCGGAGGCGGTGGGGCGCCGCAGGCCGCCGGTCATCACCGTCCCGGTCCTCCTGCCGTACACGACGGCCTTCGCCGCGGGCGTCGTGGCGCCCGCCCCGACGAGCCTCGTGAGCTCGCTCGTGGAGAGCCTCCAGGTCGACATGGTGTGCCGCGAGCACGACATCGCCGAGCACGTCCCCGACCCCGCGGGCGGCCTCACCGACTTCCGCACGGCCGTCGTCCAGGCCCAGCGGGACTAGCCGCGGCGCCTACTTCATCGGGCGGGCGTTGGCGTCGCGCTGGACCACGACCGCCTCGGCGACCTCGATGAGCTTCTGGTTCTCGTGCTGGGAGATCCGCCGCAGGAACTCGAAGGCGGCGTCGGAGTCGATGTCGAACTTCTGCATCAGGATGCCCTGCGCCTGGCCGATGATCGTGCGGGAGTCGAGCGCGGTCTGCAGTCCCGCAGCGCGGTCGGCCGCGGCGAAGGCCGCCGTGGCATGGGCCGCGAGCAGCTCGGCCACCTCGGCGTCGGCCTGGGTGAAGGCGCTCGGCCGGTCGGCATAGATGTTGAGGGAGCCGTAGCCGCGGGCCTTGGTGGCGAGCCGCACGCCCAAGGCGCTGTGGATCCCGATCTCTGCCGCCGCTGGGCCCCAGCGCGGCCAGCGGGGGTCCGTGGCGGTGTCGTCGGCGTGGTACGTGGCGCGACCCGTGATGGCGTCGAGGCACGGGCCCTCGTCGAACGTCACCTGGAGCTGGTGGGCCTGGTCGACGCGCGGGGTGGTGGCTGCGGGCGTCTCGACGCGGGAGCGCGTGTGGATGCGCATGATCCCGGCGTCGTCGGCTCCGAGCGCGAGTCGCGCGTACTGGCTGACCCGCTCGAGCATCGACGACGGGTCGCCGTCCTGCTCGAGCTCGAGAGCCATGGTGGCGAGCATCCTGGGAACGTCCATGGAGGCCTCCTCGGTCTCGTCGGTACGCCGCCCATCGTCGCGCGTCCGCGCGGCAGCCGCACCTCCAGACGGGGTGTCAGACCACCATCGTGAGGATCATCTCGCGGCTGTACTCGCGTCCGGGGTGCGCCTCGGCCAGGTGGGCCTGGGTGAGGCTGACGATCTCGTCCTCGTCGGCGCCCACCAGGTTGGCGCCGCAGGGGCAGCTGAGCGACTTGGTCATGGTTCCTCCTCGATCCGGTGGTGCTGTCAGTCTCCAGCATCGACCCCGTCGGGGCAGCCCGAGCCGTGACCACCGTCACCGTGGTGAGGTCGTGAGGTGGAGTTCACGTCGTGGGGCAGGCGGCGGCCGTCATCCTGAAACGGTGCTCCGTCAGTGTGGGTCCGGTGAGGACGAGTCCCGTGCTGCCACGACCCGCTCGACGGCGGCCACGACCTCCTCGAGCGTGCGACCCTGCGCGAGAGCTGCCCCGGCGAGGAACGTCGTGAGCGGGGCGGCCGGCCGGACCACGGCGTGGGCTGCGGTTCCGGCCAGGTCGAGGAGGGTCTCGACATCGGTCTCGACCGTGAGGCCCAGCTCCTGGGAGACCTCGAAGACCCAGGCCTGGAGGACGCTGTCGTGATCGCTCACAGCTCGATCCCGAAACGTTCTGCGTCGGCCGGGACGTCCACGTCGTGGGCCTCCACCCGGACCTGGCGGAGCGCGATGCCGTCCACGAGTCGTCTCATGCTGCCACCCTGCAGGTCGCACCGGGTGCGCGCAAGGAGCTCGGCTCCCGGGTACACCGCCAGCAGGTACTGCTCGCGTCCCTCGGCGTCGACGGCGATGGCCGGACCGCCGGCGGCGCGCACCAGGGCGAAGGCGGCGGCCACCTCGGGCACGTCGCACGCGAGGACCGCCACGAGGTCGGCCGGCTCGCCCAGCGCGGAGAGGCCTGCCCCGACGGCTGACGCAGGTCCGCTGCCCACGGGGTCCTCGACGGCGTGCAGCAGGCCCTCGACCGGGGGCCGGTCGCCCACCACCACGATGCGCCTCGCGCCGGCGACGGCATCGACGGTGTGCTGCAGCAGGGTCGCCCCGCCGTGCACGAGCGAGGCCTTGTCGACGCCTCCCAAGCGGGACCCGCGACCACCGGCGAGGATAATGGCGTCGAAGGGTGGTCCCGGTGTCATGCACGCGATTGTGCCCGACCCACCAGCAGCCGCCCCGAAGGATGTGACGCGATGAGCACGATGCTCCAGTGGCCCGCGTCCCGACCCGCCCGTCCCGGCGACCCCCTCGTGGACTCGTTCGGTCGTGTCCACTCCGACCTGCGTGTCTCCCTCACCGACCGCTGCTCCCTGCGCTGCACGTACTGCATGCCCGAGCAGGGCAACCTGTGGCTCGAGCGGTCCACCCTGCTCGACGCCGCCGAGATCGAGGCCATCGCCCGCGTGGCAGCGCTCGACGGCGTCGACACCTTCCGCCTCACCGGTGGCGAGCCGCTCCTGCGCCGCGACCTCGCCGAGATCGTCCGTCGACTCGCGGCGCTCACGGTCGGGGGACGACCCGTCGAGGTCAGCATGACCACCAACGGCATCGGCCTGGCCGGCCGGATCGACGAGCTGGCTGCTGCCGGCCTGTCCCGCGTCAACATCAGCCTCGACACCGTGCGCGCCGACCGGTTCGCCGAGCTCACCAAGCGCGACCGCCTGGCCGACGTGCTCGACGGCATCCGTGCCGCGGCTGCGTCGGGTCTGCGTCCGCTCAAGCTCAACACGGTGGCCATGCGCGGTGTCAACGACGACGAGCTCCACGACCTCGTCGACCTGGCCGTCGAGCACGGGGCCGAGCTGCGCTTCATCGAGCAGATGCCGCTCGACGCGGGCCACACGTGGGACCGCTCCACGATGCTCACGCGCGACGAGATCCTCGAGACGCTCTCCGCGCGCTGGCGCCTCACCGAGGTCGACGGGCGCGGCGACTCCCCGGCCGAACGGTTCCACCTCGACGGCGGCCCGCACACGGTGGGCGTCATCGCTGCGGTCACGGCACCGTTCTGCGGGGCGTGCAACCGGCTCCGACTCACGGCCGACGGCCAGGTCCGGAACTGTCTCTTCGCCCGCGACGAGCTCGACCTGCGCCGCGTGCTCCGCTCCGAGCTCTCCGGCACGGAGCGCGACGCTGCCCTCGACAGCGTCCTGCGCGCCTCGGTGCTGGGCAAGCAGGCCGGCCACGGCATCGACGACCCGGAGTTCCTCCAGCCCGGACGCGGCATGAACGCCATCGGTGGCTGACGTGGCTGCTCCGCACGTGGGCGCGGGCACGGTCTCCGTCCAGGAGCACCTGCGGCGGATCCTCGACGCCACCCGGCGTCTCCCCTCGGAGCGGGTCCCGCTCCGAGCGGCAGCCGGCCGGACCCTCGCCGCCGACCTCCGAGCCGTCCTGGCCGTCCCCGCCTTCGACAACTCGGCCATGGACGGCTTCGCGGTCCGCTGGGCCGACGTCGCGCAGGCCTCGGGCGACTCCCCGGTCGTGCTCGACGTCGTGGGCGACCTCCCCGCCGGCTCCGAGCACGATCCCGCCCTCGGCCCGGGCCAGGCCGTGCGCATCATGACCGGATCGGTCGTCCCCACCCAGGCCGACACCGTCGTCCCTCTCGAGGACACGCGCGAAGGTCTGGTCGACGGGCAGGCCCATGTCACCGTCCTGACGGCCCCCCGTCACGAGGGCCGGCACGTGCGTCGCCTCGGCGAGGACGTCGCGGTGGGCGACCCGCTGCTCCGGGCCGGGACCCGCCTCGGCCCGCGCCACGTGGCGGCGGCGCTCTCGGCCGGTCACACCGAGGTCGAGGTCGTCCGCACCCCGCGCCTCGCCGTGTTCTCCACCGGCAGCGAGCTCGTCGACGACGGGTCACCACTCGGCCGGGGACAGATCCCGGAGTCCAACGGCGCGATGATCGCCCAGCTGGCTGCCGAGGCCGGAGTCGAGGTGGTCCACACGGGCGTCGTGCCCGACGACGACGGGCACCTCGTGGAGGTCCTGCGAGAGGTCCGGCACGACACCGACGTCGTGGTCCTCACGGGCGGTGTGAGCGCAGGTGCCTACGACGTCGTGAAGTCCGCCCTCGGCAGCACCGGCGAGATGGGGTTCTGGACGGTGCGGATGCAGCCGGGCAAGCCGCAGGGCTTCGGCGTCACGGCCGACGGCCGCCTCCTCGTCGGACTTCCGGGCAACCCGGTGGGCGCGGCCGTGTCGTGGGAGGTCTTCGTCCGGCCCGCGCTCCTGACCATGCAGGGCCGCTCCGACGCCCACCGCCGCGTGGTCCGGCTCCCCGTCACCGACGGCTGGCCCTCCTCGGAGGGCCGGACCCAGTACGTGGCGGTCGAGCTCGACACGTCCGACCCGGGGCAGTGGCGGGTGCGCCCGGTCTCGGTCGGCTGCTCCGGCTCGCACCTCGTGGCCTCCCTCGCGCGGGCCGACGGCTACGCCGTGCTGCCCGAGGAGACCACTCAGGTGGAGGCCGGCGACCTCGTCGACGTCCTGCTGGTGGACTGACCCGACTGCAGGGCGCGCTCGACCACGAGGTCGACGACCGCCTCGTGCGGCCCGATGACGCCGGCCACGAGGTCGGCGCCGGCGGCCCGGGCGTCCTCGGCCACGCGGTCGGCGAAGTGGCCCGCAGCCAGGAGGTAGGGCGAGACGGCGTGTCCGGGCCGGATGACGTCGCGCGGTCGGGGGAGCGACCCGGCGAAGGCGGCCACCTCGACGGGGGCCCGCCACAGGGCGGCCAGGAGGTCGGCGGCGCCCTGCAGGTCGGCGGCACCGCGGGGGTCGCGGGAACCGGCTGAGACGAGCACGACGGGCTGCCCCACCTGGGCCCCGGCCTCGAGGAGGCGGGCCGCGAGGGCCCGGGTCAGGTGGGCGTGCGGACCCAGCGGCGGGGTGAGCGTGACGGTCCCGGCGGAGCGCAGTGCGGCGGCGGGGAGGTCCACGGCCACGTGGTAGCCGCGGGAGAGCAGCAGCGGGACGACGACGGTCTCCTCGCCGTCGTGCTGGCCACCGCGGGCGGGCTGGGCCATGACGTCGGCGAGCAGCGGCTCGCACAGCTCGACGTACGAGGACGTGCCGGTGACGCCGAGCCGGTGCGCGGCAGCCGCCGTGAGCTGCTCGGCCACGAGGTTGCCGGCCGGGTTCCGGGTGCCGTGGGCGACGGTGACGAGGCGCATCAGACGTCCACCGCCAGGCGGTAGCCGCGCTTCACGACGGTCTGGACGGCACGGGTGCCGAGGGCCGAGCGCAGCCGGGCGACGGCCATCTCCACGGCGTGCTCGGAGCCGGCCGTGCCGGAGGGGAGCACGGCCAGGAGGGCCTGGCGGGAGACGACGTTGCCGGGGTTGGCCACCAGGATCTGCAGCACGGCGGCCGGCGCCGGGGAGAGCTTGACGGGCGAGCCGTCCACGAGCACCTCGTCGCCGTGCAGGAGCAGCTGGATGCCGCCCGCCAGCTCCAGCTGCAGCCCGGCCCGGCGCACCGGCAGCTCGACCTCGAGCTGCCTCACCATGGCCGCGATGCGTGAGCGCTCGGGGAAGATCGTCGGGATGCCCCACAGCTCGAAGGCGGCGGCGGTGACGGGTCCCACGCACGAGGCCACGGCATCGGCCTGGAAGGCGGCCACGACCTCGTCGCGCAGCCCGGCGGAGATGGCGGCGTCCATGAACGCGGCGGCTGCCGGGGCGGAGGTGAAGGTGACGGCGTCGACGTGTCCTGCGGCGAGCCGCTCGATCATGCCGAAGATGGGCTCAGGGTCCTCCGCGGGCTCCACGCGGTAGATCGTGACCGTCTCCACCCGGGCGCCTTGACGCCTCAGGGCGTGGGCCACCATGGAGAGCGACTGCCCGTGCTCCTGGACGATGATGCGCAGCCCGGTGAGGTCGCGCCCTCGCAGGTGCGCGAGCACGTCGTCGAAGGACTCCGACTGCGGTGACCAGAGCTCCCGCAGGCCGCGCCGACGCAGGGCGCCGACGCTCTTGGGCCCGCGCGCGAGGATCTCGGCGGGCTCGAGGTGCATGATCAGCCGGTCGATGAGGCCCCACTCCTCGGCCCGGTCGAACCAGACCTTGATGCCGATGCCCGTGGTGACCAGCAGCATGTCGACCGGCTCGGCCAGGACCGACTCCGTGGACTCGCGCAGCCGCTGCTCGTCGACGCGGTTGGGGTCGATGGACAACGTCGGCGCCCACGCCACCTCGGCCCCGCGCCGCTCCAGGAGCGCGATCTGCTCCTCGGCGCGACGGGCCGCGGTGACCCCGATGCTGAAGCCGCTGAGGGGGAGGTCGCTCACGCGCGTCCCGTCCCGGACGCCGGGCCCACGAGGACCTGGCCGTCGCGCACGACGACGGGATAGGTGGTGACGCGCACGGTGTCGTCGTCGAGGCACACGCCGGTGCGCAGGTCGAAGGCCTGCTTGTGCAGGGGCGAGGCCACGAACGGCCGGTCGCCGCGCGTGCCCACGATGCCCCGCGACAGCACGGAGGCGTGGCCGAAGGGGTCGTAGTTGGAGAGCGCGTGCACGTGGTCATCGTAGGTGCGGAAGACGGCCACGACGTCGCCGTGCGCGAGAGCGGCCACGCCGCCCTCGCGGTCGATGTCCTCGAGCGCGCACACGGCGACGAGCTGTTCGGTGGTGGCGTCGCTCATGACTCACGCACCGAGATCGTCGCGCCGAGGCTCACGGGACCCGCGCTGGGTGACGGCACGATCTGGTCGCGCGAGGTGTCGAAGGCGATGTTGGGGTCGGGCGTGCCGGGCGCGTTCACGAAGGACACGAACTTCCTCATCTTCTCGGGGTCCTCGATCGTGGCCTTCCACTCGTCGAAGTACGTGTCGACGTGGCGCGCCATCGCCGCCTCGAGCTCGCTGCCGAGCCCCAGGGCGTCGTCGACGACGATCTCGCGGACCCTCTCGAGACCGCCGTCGAGCGCGCCGATCCAGGTGGAGGTGCGCTGGAGCCGGTCGCCCGTGCGGATGTAGTACATGAGGAACCGGTCGAGGTAGCGGACGAGCGTGTTGTCGTCGAGGTCGCTCGCGAGGAGCTGGGCGTGCGCCGGCACGGCACCGCCGTTGCCGCCCACGTAGAGGTTCCAGCCCTTCTCCGTGGCGATGATCCCGAAGTCCTTGCCCCGCGCCTCGGCGCACTCGCGGGCGCAGCCGGAGACGCCGCCCTTGAGCTTGTGGGGGGACCGCAGCCCGCGGTACCGCAGCTCGAGCGCGATGGCCATGGCCACCGAGTCCTGCACGCCGTAGCGGCACCACGTGGAGCCGACGCACGACTTCACGGTCCGCAGCGCCTTGCCGTAGGCGTGGCCGGACTCGAACCCGGCGTCCACGAGGCGCTTCCAGATGGCGGGCAGCTGCTCCATGCGGGCGCCGAACATGTCGATGCGCTGGCCGCCCGTGATCTTCGTGTAGAGCCCGAAGTCGCGGGCCACCTCGCCGATGACGATGAGCTTCTCGGGCGTGATCTCCCCACCCGCGATGCGCGGGACGACCGAGTAGGTGCCGTTGCGCTGGATGTTGGCGAGGAAGGCGTCGTTGGTGTCCTGCAGCGGCCGGTTGTCCTGCGCCAGCACGTGCCCGTTGAGCTGGCTCGCGAGGACGCTCGCCACGACGGGCTTGCAGATGTCGCAGCCGCGCCCGCGGCCGTGCGCCTGCACGATCTCGTCGAAGCTGCGGTAGCCGTGCACGAGCACGACGTCGAAGAGCTCCGCGCGGGTCATGGAGAAGTGCTCGCACAGCGAGCGGTCCACCACGACGCCCTGGCTCGTGAAGTAGTCCTCCACGATCTTCTTGACCTGCGGCTTGCATGACCCGCACGTGGCACCGGCCTGCGTGCACGTGGTGACGCACGCCGCGGAGTCGCAGCCACCGTCGACCGCGCCCTCGATCTCGCCCTTCGTGACGGTGTTGCAGGAGCACACGACCGCCTCGGCCGGCAGCGCGACGGCGGAGGCCCCGCTCGACGCGGGGAGGATGAGCTCCTCGGGGTTGGCCGGCAGCTCCATGTGGCTCGAGACCATGGCACGCAGCAGCCCGTAGGCGCTCGCGTCGCCCACCAGCACGCCACCGAGCAGGTGCTTGCCGTCGTCGCTGATGACGAGCTTCTTGTAGACCCCCGCGACGGCGTCGGAGAACACCAGGTCGACCGAGTCGGCGGTGGTGCCGTGCGCGTCGCCGAAGCTCGCGACGTCGACGCCGAGCAGCTTGAGCTTCGTGGACATGTCGGCGCCCGTGAAGGTGCCGGCGCCGTCGAGCAGCGCGTCGACCACGATCTCGGCCATCGTGTAGCCCGGCGCGACCAGGCCGTACATGCGCCCGGCGGGCGCCGCGCACTCGCCGATGGCCCAGACGTGGTCGGCGCTGCTGCGCAGCTGCTCGTCCACGAGCACGCCGCCGCGCTCGGCCACGGCGATGCCGGCCGCTCGGGCCAGCTGGTCCCGCGGTCGGACGCCGGCGGAGAACACCACCATCTCGAGCGGCACGGTCTCGCCCGAGGCGAACGTGAGGCCGGTGACCCGGCCGTCGCCCTCGATGCGCTCGGTGGCCTTGGACGTGTGGATCGTGAGCCCGAGCTTCTCGACGTGGCCGGCGAGGATGCGCCCGCCGGCGTCGTCGACCTGGGCCGACATGAGCCGGGGGTTCATCTCGACGACGTGCGTCTCCACCCCCAGCTGACGCAGCGCGTTGGCCGCCTCCAGCCCGAGGAGCCCGCCGCCGATGACGGCACCGACCGTGGCGCCGGCTGCGGCGTCGCGGATCGCCTCGAGGTCCTCGATCGTGCGGTAGACGAAGGTGCCCTCGAGGTCGTGGCCGGGGACGGGCGGGACGAACGGTGCCGAGCCGGTGGCCAGCACGAGCTCGTCGTAGGACAGCTCCTCGCCCGTGGTGAGGACGACGGTGCGCGTGGCCGGGTCGACGGAGGCGGCCGAGGTGCCGAGGCGCAGGCTCACCCGAGGGTCGTCGTAGACGCCACCGGGCAGCAGGCTGAGCCGGTCGGCGCCCACCTCGAAGAACGACGTGAGGGCGACCCGGTCGTAGGCGGCTCGCACCTCCTCGCCCAGCACGACGATGTCGTACGTCTCGGACAGGCCGCGCTCGACGGCCGCCTGCACGAAGCGGTGGCCGACCATGCCGTGGCCGACCACGACCAGGCGCTTGCGGAGATGTGGACTCATGAGGTCATCCCTTTCACCAACGGAGAGAGCAGGTTCTGACAGGTCGAGAGGCAGCCGCCGCAGCCGGTCGTGGCCCGGGTGGACTCGCGCACCTCGTCGATCGAGGAGCAGGCCCGGATGCGCCCGGCGCTCACCCCGGCGCACGCACAGACCTCGGCGTCGTCGGGGAGCGGCGCGGGGGTGGCGGGGCGTGGGGCCATGAGCAGGGCGCCCGGCTCGGCGGGGCCGAGCACGGTGCCGCGGTCGAAGGCCTGCGTGATGTAGCCGACGCGGGACAGGTCGCCCACGAGCGTGGCCGCCACGATGACCCCGCGGTCGACGACGAGCTTCTTGTGCGTCCCCGTCACCGGGTTGGAGACCTGGACGACCTCGCCCAGGGCCTTCTCCGGGTCGCCGAGCACGGCGACGTCGAGGTCGGTGGCCCGGAGCCGGGCCACCGTGCGGTGGCCGCTGTAGCGGGCGGGGCACCCGGCGAGGAGGTCGCCGGCGACCCGGGCCTGCTCCCACGCGGGGGAGACGAGGCCGGGAGTGCGGCTCTCGTGCTCGGCGCAGTCGCCGACGGCCAGGATGTCGGGGTCGGAGGTGGTGAGGGAGTCGTCGACGACGATGCCGCGGCGCGTCTCGAGGCCGGCCTGCCGGGCCAGCGTGGTGCGCGGCCGGCTGCCGGCGGTGAGGACCACGAGGTCGGCGTCGAGCTCGTACCCGTTGTCGAGCCGCAGGCCCGTCGGGGTGAGGCGGGTGGCGCGGACCCCGGTGTAGACGGCGGTGCCGAGCTTCTGGAGGCTCCGGGCGAGGATCGCGCCGGCCTGGCCGTCCACCTGGTGACGCAGCACGTGCTCGCCCACCTCGACGAGCTCGGTGCGGAGGCCGCGGATGCTGAGGGCCCGGGCGACCTGCAGCCCGAGGAGTCCGCCGCCCACCACGATGGCGCTCGCGGCGCCGGGGAGCGTGGCCAGGAGACGCTCGCAGTCGGCCAGCGTGCGGAAGGCATGGACCCGGTCGTCCAGTCGACCGTCGGCATCGACGAGCCCGCGGATCGGCGGCAGCTCGGGGATGCTTCCCGTGGCCAGGACGAGTCGGTCGTAGGGCACGCGGCTGCCGTCGGCGAGCTCGACGGCGTGCTCGTCGCGGTGGACGGCGACCGCCGTCGTGCCGAGGCGGAGGTCGATCCCGTGCTCGCGGAACCAGCTCGTCCCACGCAGCGCGATGGCCTCGGGACGGTGCGTCCCCTCGAGCACCGCCGACAGCAGGATGCGGTTGTAGGGCGCCCCACGCTCCTCGCCGAGCACGACGACGTCGGGGACGCCGTGCTGGACGAGTCGCTCCACGAGGGCCACGGCGGCCATCCCGTGGCCGACGACGACGGTGCTCACGTGGTCACCTCGGCCGCGCAGACCTTGAACTCCGGCATGCGGCTCGACGGGTCGAGCGCGTCGGAGGTGAGCCGGTTGGCCCCGACCCAGTGGAACGGCACGAAGACGGTGTCGGGGCGGATGGTCTCGACGACGCGGGCCGGGGCCCGCATGACGCCGCGGCGGGTCCGCACCGACACGGGGTCGCCGTCGTGGGCACCGATCCGCAGGGCGAGCAGGGGGTGCAGCTCCACGAAGGCGCCGGTGTCGGGCAGGTCCTTGATCCGACGTGTCTGGGCGCCCGACTGGTACTGCGCCAGGACGCGACCCGTCGTGAGGTGCACGGGGTACTCGCCGTCGACCGGCTCGGCGGGGCCCTCGTGCTGCACGGCCACGAAGCGGGCGAGGCCGTCGGCGTGGAGGAAGGTGTGGGCGAAGAGCCGCGGGGTGCCGGGGTGCGGCGCTCCCTCGGTCGCGGGGCAGGGCCAGAAGACCCCGTCCTCGGCGCGGATGCGGGCGTAGTCGATGCCGCTGTAGTCGGCCTTGCCGCCCGCGCTCGCGCGACGCAGCTCCTCGAAGACCTCCTCGGGGTCGGTCGACCAGGTGGAGGGGGCGCCGAGCCGCTCGGCGAGGCCGGTGATCAGGTCGAGGTCGGAGCGGACGCCCTCGGGCGGGGTCACGGCCTGCTGCCGCAGGATGACGCGGCCCTCGAGGTTGGTCATGGTGCCGGTCTCCTCGGCCCACTGCGTGACCGGCAGGACGACGTCGGCGAGGGCGGCGGTCTCGCTCATCACGATGTCGGCCACGACGAGGAGGTCGAGCGAGGCGAGGCGCTCGGTCACGCGGGAGGCGTTGGGCGCAGAGACCACCACGTTGGAGCCCAGCACGAGGAGGCTGCGCGGCCCGCCGTCGGTGCCCAGGGCCATGAGCAGCTCGTAGGCCGAGAGTCCCTTCCCGGGGAGGTCGTCGGCGTCGACGCCCCACACCGCGGCCACGTGGGCGCGGGCGGCGGGGTCGTCGATGGACCGGTAGCCCGGCAGCTGGTCGGCCTTCTGGCCGTGCTCACGACCGCCCTGGCCGTTCCCCTGGCCGGTGAGGCAGCCGTACCCGGCGAACGGACGACCCGGGAGCCCGAGGGCCAGGGTCAGGTTGACCCACGCGAGCACGGTGGCGGTGCCGTCGGCGTGCTGCTCCGCGCCGCGGGCGGTGAGCACCATGACGCGTCGCGAGCTCGTCATGAGGGCGGCGAGCTCGCGGAGCTGGTGGACCGAGACGCCCGTGACCCGCTCGACGCGCTCGGGCCACCAGGACGCAGCGGCCTGCCGGGCGTCCTCGAACCCCACCGTGCGGTCCGCCACGTACTCCTCGTCGACGGCCCCGGCGGCGTCGACGAGGTGGAGGAGCCCGAGCGCGAGCGGCAGGTCGGTGCCCGGGACGGGCTGGACGAAGAGGTCGGCCCGGTCGGCCGTGCTGGTCCGGCGCGGGTCGATGACGACGACCTTCCCGCCACGCTCGCGCAGACGATCGAGGTGACGCGCGGCCGGCGGCATCGTCTCGGCCAGGTTGGACCCGACGAGGACCACGACATCGGCCTGCTCGACGTCGGCGAGGGGGAACGGCAGGCCCCGGTCGACGCCGAAGGCCTGGTTGTTGGCGCTCGCGGCCGACGACATGCACCACCGGCCGTTGTAGTCGATCATCCGCGTGCCGAGCGCGACGCGGGCGAGCTTGCCCAGCTGGTAGGCCTTCTCGTTGGTGAGCCCGCCGCCGCCGAACACCGCGTTGGCGTCCGGCCCGTGCTCGGCCCGGAGGGCGGCGAGCCGGCCGGCCACGAGGTCGAGCGCCTCGTCCCAGCCGACGGCGCGCCACTCGTCGGTGGCCCGGTCCCGGACGAGCGGGGTGGTGAGCCGCTCCCGCGAGCCGCGCAGTCCCGTGGCCGTCCAGCCCTTGCGGCACAGCGCTCCCTCGTTGACCGGGAACGCGCGCGCCTGCACCTCCAGGCGGCGACCCTGGCGAGCCAGGGTCATGCCGCACTGGAGGCTGCAGTAGGGGCAGTGGGTGTCAGTCACTCAGACCGCCCGGTAGCGCGAGCCCGAGGCCCGGAGGAACACGGCCCACGTGACCGCGGCGCACACGACGTAGAAGGCGGTGAAGATCCAGAACGCCGTCTTGGTGGCCGAGAGCGGGTCGCTGACCCAGGGGCTGTTGAAGGTGATGGGGATCAGGAACCCGCCGATGGCACCGATCGCGCCCACGATGCCCAGCGCCGCCGACGAGCGCTTGCCCTGGCTCTTGATGGCCGTGTCGGGGCCGGCGCCGGCCAGCACGTCGGCGTCGGCGTCGCGGCGGAAGATCGACGGGATCATCTTGTACGTCGAGCCGTTGCCGATGCCGCTGAACACGAACACCAGGAGGAAGGCGGCGAGGAACCACGGGAACACCGCGCTGTTGGAGTCGACCGCCGACTGCACGGCGGCCGGGAACTCGAAGGCAGCCGGGTCCTGGGCGATCTTCGCGAGCTGGTCGGCGGAGGGCGGCGGCGGGAGCGTGGTGAGCCGGCTCAGGGCCACGAGCACGAGGAGGGTCGACGCGATGATCCCGCTGAAGGCGAACAGGGTGACCTTGGCCCCGCCCACGCGGTCGGCGAGCCAGCCGCCGATGGGCCGTGCGGCCGATCCGACGAGCGCGCCGAGGAACGCGTAGAAGGCGAAGTTGATGCCGATGCCCTCCACCGACGGGAGCGGCTGGCGCCAGAAGTTGAGCTTGATGAGCAGCGGCATGGCGGCCGAGTAGCCGATGAAGGAGCCGAACGTGCCGATGTAGAGGAACGCCATGACCTGCACGTGGCGGTGCTTGATGACGCTCAGCTGCTCCCGCGGCTTGGACTCCAGTCCCTCGAGGTCGTCCATGAAGAAGTAGGCCGCGACCGTGGCCACGACGGCGAGGGCCGCGTAGAGCCAGGCCGCGCGCTCGAGGTGGATGCCACCCTCGCTGGCCTTGACCAGCCCGAAGATGCCGGCGCCGCCCACCACGACGGGCAGCAGGAACTGGATGAGGGAGACGCCGAGGTTGCCGCCGGCGGCGTTGAGACCGAGCGCGGCGCCCTTCTTGGACGTCGGGTAGAAGAAGTTGATGTTGGCCATCGAGGAGGCGAAGTTGCCGCCGCCGAAGCCCGCGGTGGCCGCGATGAGGCAGAACGCCCAGTACGGCGTGCCGGGCTGGGTGACGGCGTACGCGAACCCGAGCGTGGGCACGAGCAGGAGCGCAGCGCTCACCATGGTCCACGTGCGCCCGCCGAACTTGGGCACGGCGAGCGTGTACGGCACACGCAGGAGCGAGCCCACCAGGTTGGGGATGGCCACGAGGAAGAAGAGCTGCTCGGGGGTGAAGGCGAAGCCTTGGGACACGAGGAACGCCGAGCTCACGCTCCAGATGAGCCAGACCGAGAACCCGAGGTGCTCGGCGAAGATCGACCAGGCCAGGTTGCGGCGGGCGATCGGGGCGCCGGTGGAGGCCCAGAACGCCTCGTCCTCGGGCCGCCAGTCGGTGATGAGGCGCTTCTTGCGCTTCGGCTCGGTCGGGGTGACCGGGCTCGGACTCTGCGTGGTCGTCGTCATGAGGTCTCCTGCGTGCGGGTCGGGATGGTCCGATCCTGCGATCGCGGTGTGACGGGCGACGGCTCGTCGGCGTGGCGGTCTCGTCAAACCTTCCTCACGGCCTCACAGACCTCACGACCTCACCGGCTCGAACGCCCTCCGGGCCCGAGGTAGCGTCGAAGGCATGACTGTCACCGCACGCCGTGTCCACCTGGCCCAGCGACCGGTCGGGCTGCCCGACGCCTCCACGTGGTCGGTCCGCGAGACCCGGCTCGACGCCCCCGGGGAGGGCGAGGTCCTGGTCAAGGTGACGCACCTCTCGCTCGACCCGGCCATGCGCGGCTGGCTCAACGACGTGAAGTCCTACGTGCCGCCCGTGGGGGTCGACGAGGTGATGCGGGCCGGGGGCGTCGGCGAGGTGCTGGAGTCCCGTGACCCGCGGTTCTCCGTGGGCGACCCGGTGAGCGGCATGCTCGGCATCGCCGACCACGCCGTCGTGAAGGCCGACGAGCTGACCCCGATCGACCTGTCCGTGGCGGGCCCGGCCACGTGGCTCGGCGCGCTCGGCATGCCCGGCATGACCGCTTGGTTCGGCCTGTTCGACGTCGCCCGGCTCCAGGACGGAGACACCGTCCTGGTCTCGGGTGCGGCCGGGGCCGTGGGCAGCGTCGTGGGCCAGCTCGCCAAGGCCCGCGGCTGCACCGTCGTCGGCATCGCCGGAGGCCCGGAGAAGACCGCCTGGCTCACCGACGAGCTGGGCTTCGACGCCGCCATCGACTACCGCCAGGGCGACCTGAACCGCGCCATCAAGGAGGCCGCGCCGAAGGGCGTCGACGTCTACTTCGACAACGTGGGCGGCGAGACGCTCGACGCAGCGCTGCGGAACCTGCGGCGGGGAGCGCGCATCGCGATCTGCGGCGCCATCTCCACGTACAACGCCACCGAGCCGGTCCCCGGGCCTGCGAACTACATGTCGCTGCTCGTGAACCGGGCCTCGATGACGGGCTTCCTGGTCTTCGACTACGCCGACCGCTACGGCGAGGCCGTCGAGGGGATGGGCGCGATGATCGCCGACGGCTCGCTCGTCGCCCGCGAGCACGTGGTCGAGGGCGGGGTCGACGCCTTCCCGGACACGCTGCTCATGCTGTTCAGCGGCGCCAACACCGGCAAGCTCGTCCTGACGGTCTGAGCCGCCGGGGCAGGGTCGGCCCGGCAGCGCCGGTCAGTCCACGTCGAGACGGCCGACCCAGCGCGCGCCGGCGTCGCCGCCCCAGGCGTCCCACGCCACCCGGCCGGGCGAGGGGAAGCCCTTGCTGCCGCGCTTGAAGCCGTCGGCGTCCTTGTCGACGGTGTGGCGCGCGAAGTAGGCCTTCATCTTCTTGACCTCCGCGTCGCTCACCGCGTCCCCGTCGGCCAGCTGGTGGGCGCGGTGCCTTCCGACATCGGTGAAGTTCCGGCCGGCCTTGCCCTCCTCGATCCAGCGGACGGCACGCCGGCCGACCTCCTGGACGCCCTTCGGAGGGACGTGGCCGTCAGCCATCGGAGCCGCCCTCGTCCTTCGTCGGTCCCGTGGGCGGCACGGGCGCCTCCGGGCCGGTGGCGGGTGCGCCCTCTTGCACGGGGTCGACCGGTGCGCTGGGTCCGGTGTCCGGCTCGGGTGCGGGCTCGCTCATGGTCTCTCCTCTGCTCGGGTGGTCGTCCGGGACCAGGCGTACCCGGAGGTCGTCCGGGCAAACCGCCTGGTCCCGGACGTGGGTCGACCCGTCGGGGTGGCTCAGGCGATGCGGTCCCAGACCCGGTGCTCGCCCAGCAGGCCCACCACGGCCTCGACGACCTCGGACGCGTCGTCCGCGACCTGCACGCCGAGGGCCCCGGCCGGAAGACCGGCGGCCTCGAGCGCTGCCACGGCGTCGCCCCATCCACCGAGGGCCTTGCCGTGGCGGTAGGCCTCGGCCAGCAGGAGCGAGACGCGCGGGTCGAGCCCGGCGGCCGTCGGCTCGCCGGACTTGGCATCCAGGCCCGGCTCGGCGTCGGGTCCCGCCGGCGGTGCTCCCGCGAGCAGTATGGCGTCGAGCTCGATGGAGCGCAGCGTCAAGAACGTGCGCTGGACCGTGACCGGCTCGCCGGCGTCGTCGGCGAGCACGCCGCCGTGCGAGGCCACGACGAGCGGGACCATGTCGGCGGCGAAGATCGCGTCGCGGGCCGACCGCACCGCAGCGAGGTCGGTGGTCCCGTCCGGCACGACGATCCCGACGAGGCGACCGTCGGTCGGCCAGGTCTGGCCGAGCTGCGACAGCGCAGGGCTGGGCGTGGGCTCCGTGAGGGCGATGGTGGGCTCCGGCGCGGGCAGGCCGAGGCCGGTGGCGACGGTGGCGCACAGCCCGGTGTCGATGTTGGCCAGCGCGAGCAGCTGACGTTCCTTGACGGCCTGCTCGTAGCACTTGCCGAGCTCGAACGTGTAGGCCTGCGCGACGTGAGCCTGCTCCACCGGGGTGAGGCTCAGGTAGAAGAGCCGGGCCTGGCTGAAGTGGTCGTCGTAGGTGGTGGGGGACTCGCGCACCTTGCTGGCTGCCTGCACCGGCTGCGGCACGTCGATGAAGCCGCTCACGTCCTCCCCGGCGAGGAAGGGGCACCCGCCGTCGAGCGAGTTGGGACGGTAGGGCGCGACCCCGCTGTGGACCGCGTCCTGGTGGAACCCGTCGCGGAGCATGTCGTTGACCGGCGCGTGCGGACGGTTGATGGGGATCTGGTCGAAGTTGGGGCCGCCCAGACGCGTCAGCTGGGTGTCGAGGTAGGAGAACAGTCGACCCTGGAGGAGCGGGTCGTCGGTGGCATCGATGCCGGGGACGAGGTGACCCACGTGGTAGGCCACCTGCTCCGTCTCGGCGAAGTAGTTGCCCGGGTTGGCGTTGAGCGTCATGGTGCCGATGACCTGCACCGGGGCGACCTCCTCCGGGACGATCTTGGTGGAGTCGAGGAGGTCGATCCCCTCGAACAGCTGCTCCGGCGTGTCGGGGAAGACCTGGATGCCCAGGTCCCACTCCGGGTGCGCGCCCGCCTCGATGGCGTCGGCGAGGTCGCGACGGTGGAAGTCGGGGTCGACGCCGGCCGCGATCTGCGCCTCCTCCCACGTGAGGGAGTGGACGCCGAGCCGCGGCTTCCAGTGGAACTTCACGAGGGTGGTCTCGCCCTCGGCGTTCACGAGGCGGAAGGTGTGGACGCCGAACCCCTCCATCATCCGGTACGAGCGAGGGATGCCGCGGTCGGACATGTTCCAGATGGCGTGGTGCTGACCCTCGGTGTGCAGCGACACGAAGTCCCAGAAGGTGTCATGGGCGCTCTGCGCCTGCGGGATCTCCCGGTCGGGATGCGGCTTGCCGGCATGGATGACGTCGGGGAACTTGATGGCGTCCTGGATGAAGAAGACCGGGATGTTGTTGCCGACGAGGTCGAAGTTGCCCTCGGTCGTGTAGAACTTCACCGCGAAGCCGCGGGTGTCGCGCACCGTGTCGGCCGAGCCGCGCGAGCCCAGGACGGTGGAGAAGCGGGTGAAGACCTGGGTGGTGGCGCCCTCGGCCAGGAACGCGGCCTGCGTGAGGCGAGCGGCGGCACCGTTGGACTGGAACACGCCGTGCGCGGCAGCGCCACGGGCGTGCACCACGCGCTCGGGGATCCGCTCGTGGTCGAAGTGCATGATCTTCTCGCGCAGGTGGTGGTCCTGCAGCAGGACGGGACCGCGGGGGCCGGCCTTGAGCGAGTGGTCGGTGTCGCGCAGCGGCGTGCCGGTGGCGGTGGTGAGCCGCTCGCCCTGCTGGGCGGCGGCCAGATCGCCGTCCTTCGACGGTGCGCCCGTGGGCGAGTGCGGGACGGGTCCGTGCTGGTCGGCCTTGGGCGGGAGCGGGCCGTGCGGCTCGGTGGGCTCCTCCACCGTGGGGGTGCCGCTGCCCGGGGTCCCGGGGATGACGGGGGCGGCGTCCTTGACGGCGTTCTTCACCTCGTGGGCCACCTCGCTCGCCACGTCGCGTGCCTTGTCGACCAGTCCGCCGGACTCGTTCTCCTTCATGTGCGCTCCCTCGGGGTGGTTGGTGCAGTGGACCCGGAGGTACCCGAGGTGAGGAGGCGACAAACTCGACAGGCCGCCCGGGATCGGTCCGGTGCGTGAGACCGGTCGATGCCGACCCCCGCGAGACGCCACCGTGGTGCCGGTGCCCCGACCCCGAGGAGATCGCCCATGACGGACCTGGCCCCCGAAGGAGCGTCGGCGGTGCTCGACGCCGTGCGCCGTCTGCTGCCCGACCTGGCGGCGGGGGCGCACGAGCGCGACCGCGACCGGCTCCTTCCGCACGCGGAGCTGCGTGCCCTGTCCGACCTCGGAGCCTTCGCCGTCACGGTGCCGGCCGAGCACGGCGGGCCCGGCGGGGGAGCGGTGGAGGCCATCGAGCTCACGCGGCTGCTCGCCACCGCCGACCCGAGCATCGCGCAGGTCCCGCAGAGCCACTTCGTGTACCTGCGTCTGGTGGAGATCGCCGGCTCCCCGGAGCTCCGGCGGCGGGTGCTGGACGACGTGCTGGCCGGTGCGCGGGTGGCCAACGCCCAGTCGGAGCGCGGCGGCAGGGACATCACCGACATCCGCACCACCATCCGGGACTCGGCCGACGGGCCGGTGGTGGACGGCCGCAAGTTCTACGCGACCGGCAGCCTGTTCGCCTCGTGGTTGGCGGTGCTGGCCCGCGACCTCGAAGGGGTCGACCACGTCGCCTTCCTGCCGGCCGACACGCCGGGCGTGACGATCGAGGACGACTGGGCCGGGTTCGGTCAGCGGACCACCGGGAGCGGGACCGTTCTGCTCGAGGAGGTGCTGGTGGACCCGGAGCTCGTCGCTCCACGGGCCGAGGCCCTGACCGGTCCCTACGCCTACGGCCCGTACGCCCAGGCCCTCCACGCGGCGATCGACGCGGGTCTGGCCCGTGGCGCGCTGGCCGACGCCGCCACGTTCGTCCGCACGCGGACCCGGCCGTGGTTCGAGTCCGGGGTGGCGAGTGCCGGTGACGACCCACTCCTCGTCCAGCGGTTCGGCGAGCTCGAGGTGACGGTGCGGGCCGCCGAGTCGGCCCTCTCGGTGGGCGCCGAGGCGGTGGACCGTGCCTACGCGCTGCGGGACCCCGGGCTCCACGCCGAGGCGTCGCTCGCCGTGGCCGCAGCCAAGGTGCTGGCTGACCGGGCCGCGCTCGAGGTGACGAGCACGCTCTTCGAGGTGGCCGGCGCCGCCTCGACCGACGAGTCCCTCGGCCTGCACCGGCACTGGCGCAACGCCCGCACGCACACGACGCACGACCCGGTCCGCTACAAGGTCCAGCACCTGGGGCGCTGGGCCCTGCACGGCCAGGTCCCCCCGCGGCACGGCGTGATCTGACGGCTCGGTTGAGGCACGCAACCGTGTGACCCACGCCACTCCTACGCTGCGGCATGGACTCCTCACCGGTCATCACCATCGGGCTGCCCATCGCGCTGGCGATCATCATGTTCGGCCTGGGCCTCACGCTCACCGTGGCCGACTTCCGGGCCGTGGCCCGCAGCCCGCGGGCCGTGGTGGGCGCTCTCGTGCTGCAGGTGCTGGTGCTGCCCGTCGTGGCCTTCGGTCTCGTGAAGGCGTTCGACGTGGACCCGCTGCTCGCCGTCGGTGTCATGCTCCTCGCGGCTTCCCCGGGCGGGACCACGGCCAACCTCTTCAGCCACCTGTTCCACGGGGACGTGGCGCTCAACGTGACGCTCACTGCGATCAACTCGGTGATCGCGGTCGTGACGATCCCGCTCATCACGAACTTCGCCATCAGCCACTTCGACGGTGACGGTGACCTGGGCCTGCAGCTGGGCAAGGTGCTGCAGGTCGTGGCCATCGTGCTGGTCCCCGTGGCTGTGGGCATGGTGGTGCGCCGTCGCTCGGAGGGCGTGGCCGACCGGGCCGACCGCCCGGTGCGGATCTTCTCGATCGTGGTCCTCGTGGCGGTCTCGGTGGGCGCCATCCTGGGTGAGCGCGAGAACATCGTCGACTACACCCAGCAGGTGGGCCTTCTCATGGCCCTGTTCTGCCTCATCAGCCTCACCGTCGGCTACGTGGGCGCGCGTCTGCTCCGCGTCGACGAGCGCCAGGCCGTCTCGTGCTCCATGGAGATCGGGATCCACAACACGACCGTCGCCCTGACGATCGCCCTGAGCGTGCTCGACAGCTCTGAGGTGGCCATCCCGGCCGCCGTCTACTCGATCGTGATGTACGTGCTGGCCGCAGCGTTCGGCTACCTCGTGCTGCGGCCACGGGCCGCCCACCCGGCCGCGAAGCACGCGGTCAGGTAGCAACGGACCCGTTGCGGGGGTTGCGCTGCCAGATGGTGTGGCCGGGGGGTCTCCACTCGACGTGTCCGTCGGGTGCGATGCGGTGTTCCCAGTCCGTGTCGTGGACGTGGTGGTGGTGTCTGGTGCAGAGGAGGGTTCCGTCCTGCAGGTTGGTCTTCCCTCCGACGGAGTAGGGCGTGAGGTGGTGGGCCTCGGTCCACTCGGGTGGCCTGTCGCAGGTGGGGAAGGAGCATCCGCCGTCGCGGTTGGCCAGGGCGATGCGCTGATACTTCGTGAAGTAGCGCTTGGACTGTCCGTACTCCGTGGGCAGGGACGTCCCGTCCAGGACCATGGGGATGATGCCCACCCGGCAGGCGAGCTTGCGGGCTTGTCCGGCTGAGATGCGGGTTCCGTCCGAGAGCGTGGCTGGTGCGATGCCGTCGAGGAGGGTCTGGTGCTCGAGGGTGACGACGACCTGGGCTCCGACTCCGCCGTTGGAGGGCAGCTCTTCGACGGGGAGGTGGGAGCAGAGGTCGGTGAAGGCGCGGCCCATGCGGTGGGCGGGCCGGCGTCCTCGGGCACGGGTCCGAGCGTGGCATCGGGGTCGGAGAGGTGGGCTCGTGAGGGTGCGACGAGGGCTTCGAGTGCGGTGCGGAGCATGACGGCCTCGGCTTCGGGGACCTCGCCGCGGTATCCGTGCATGCCGTTCTTCTTGTCCCACATCACGAACGACGCGTTCTGGCGGGCGTGCCGCTCACGGTCGACCAGGAGGTTGTTCTCGTGGGCGTCGACGTCGGGCTTGGCCGCGTAGACGTCCATCAGTCGGTCGATGCGGCGTCGCAGGTCTCGGATCGTGAGCCGCTCGGCGTCCTTGAGCAGCGTCCGTTCGGCGAGATCCTTCTGGACGTCCGTCACGTCGGCGGGCAGCTTGTCCAGGCCGTTGGCGATGACGGAGGACTGCTCGAACGTCACCTCACCCCGAGACAGGGCGTCCTGGGTGTGGGTGGTCTTGGCCAGCTTGGCCGCCGTCTTGACCAACCGGTGCCCGGCCGCCTCGTCGCCTCCGAAGTCGCGTGCCAGCAGGTTTCCGGTGGAGGTCGCCCCCGACTGTCGGGCTGTACCGGCAGCCTCCAGGGCACGAGCCGCAGCCATCCTGTGGGCCGCCAACCGGGCTTCGACCCTCGCCATCTCACCGGACAACCGCCGCACCTCACCCGGCTCCAGACCCGACCACGCATCCAACGCCATCCGGTCCAGACCCGCATGCAGCACCGAGACACCAGCCACCAAGGGGTGGGAGTCGATCGGTTGAGCGGTCATGGAACCA
>NZ_LMFJ01000001.1:355544-473886 GCF_001426755.1 Aeromicrobium sp. Root495
GCTGGAGGGAAAGCGTGGTCAGCTCTTCTGGCGGTCGAAGGCGTCGCGGATCGGGGCGGTGTCGTAGATGATGTGCAGCCGCTCGACGAGGCCGTCGGCATCGAGCTCGGCCACGTCGACCACGGTGAACGGTGCCGGCTCCCCACTCGCCAGGGTCCAGCCGAAGTCGAACCAGAAGCTCAGCACCGTCCGACCGTCCTTCTCGCCGACCATGGTGGTGCGCAGCGTGAGCCGGGACTCGGCGGTGTCGGCGAAGAGGAGCGGGTAGAACGCGGAGGCGGGCAGCGTCCCGTAGAGCGGTGAGACGACCGTGCCGTCCTGGCCGAACAGCGCGAGGACCCGTTCCACGTCGGCGGCGCCCAGGGCGTCGAGGTACTCGGTGACCAGCTGCTCCGGCGTCATGTCGCCGATCCAACCACGGTCCCGACGGGATCGGGGCGCGCCCTCAGCGCAGTGCTGCGGCGAGGTCGGAGCCGGGGACCGTCGGGAACATGAGGCGGGTGCCCGACGTGCCGCCGAGCGTGACCGTGTTGATGGACGGCAGGCTCGGGAGCGACAGCGGCGACTGCCCGACGAGGGTCAGCTGGATCCGGTGACCCGCCTCGAAGCGGTTGCCGATGGGCCAGAGCTCCACGTGGTAGTCCCTCGCCTGGAGGGGCAGGGCCGGCTTCATGGCGCTGTAGTCGCCGTACGGCTGCACGAGCTGCCCGTCGGAGTAGAGCGACTTGCTCTTCACGATGTCGGGGAACCCGGTGTTGAGGCGTCCTGTGGTCATGGGGTGTGACGACCCGTCGGGCCAGACGTCGGACAGCACGGCCCAGATGGGCGTGTTGGGGAGCAGGCTCGACAGCCGGACGTCGAGCGTGGCCGGTCCGACAGCGGTGACGGGCGCCTTGAGGGCCGGGCTCGTGAAGGTGATGCCGGTCTGGTTCGTCAGGTTGATGGTCTCTGAGAACGGGAGCGCACGGAGGAGCTTGTTGACCTCGCCGTCGGGGCCGCCGCCGGTGGCCGCGATCGTCGTCGGGTCGGTCTGCGTGGGCACCGACGTGATCGACGCGTAGCTCTGCCGGCTGGTGGTGGTGTCGGGCGTGAGGGCGAGGCTCCCGTCGGTCGGGGAGGCCTTGGTCCCGGACTTCTTGGCCGAGAGCGACAGCGGCGTCCACGTCGTGCCCGGGATGGGCCAGTCGTCGCCCGTGTAGCGGACGAACTTGCCGAGCAGCTGGTCCTGACGGCTGCCGTTGGCGAGCAGCATCTGTACCGCGGGCTCGTCCTCGGTGCCGTTGTCGACGCCGCGGACGTAGTGGTCGAGCCAGGCGCTGATCTGTGCCTCGCCGAAGTCGGTGCCGCGAGGAGCACCGTCGTGGGCGCCGACGACGAGGAGGCGGGCCGGCGTTCCCTGCGAGCGAAGCTGCTGGAAGGCCTGGTAGTCGCCGCGAGGCTCGACGTCGAAGGTGCCGTCGATCAGGAGCGTCGGGACTCGGGTGGCGTCACCGCGGAACCCGCGCTCCTTCCAGAAGGTGTTGAGGGTGGGGTTCAGCAGGCCGGCGTCGAGCCCGGAGGTGAGGAGGCCTCGGACCGCGTCGAGGGTCGATGCGGGATTGCGGGTGACGCGCTGCGGCCCCTGGGCCAGGGCCAGGGCGCCGATGCCGAGGAGCACGACGAGGCCGGGCACCGAGTTGGAGATGCCGCCGGGCACGAGGAGGTCGCGGTAGAGCTCGAACGTGCCGGACCGCATGATGGCGGCCTTGACGCACGGGAGCTTGCGGTGGAGCGAGTTGAACAGCGTGATGGCGCTCGCGGAGAAGCCTGCGACGGCGAGGTCGCCGTTGCTCCACGGCTGCTGGCACGCCCACTGCAGGGTGTCGAAGACGTCCTGCTGGGTCTTGGGGCCGAGCACGTCGAAGTCGCCGTCGCTGTCGCCCGTGCCGCGGATCTGGACGGTGAGGAAGTTGTAGTCCGGTCCCACCGTGAAGCTGGCCCCGTTCTCGCCGTACGGCGTGAACTCGACGACCGTCGGCCGGGCGGCGAGCGGTGCCGCGCCCTTGACCTGCGCCGCGAGCGACACCCCGGTGGTCGTGGTCACGCGCAGTGCCTTGCTCTCCGTGGTGGGAGCGGGCGCGGCAGGCGCGGGCTCCTCGGCCTGGGCCGGCGCCACGAGGGAGCCGGCCGCGAGCGCGGCGGCGGTGACGGCCACGGCGAGGGTGCGGGCGAGACGGTTCATGAGGACCTCCAAATCCAGTACATATGTACCACTTGTTGGACGGTGTGACCAGCCCCACGGGACGGGCTCCTGCACTGGTGGTCTCGGTCTCACTGCGCCCGCCCCTGGAATCGCGGCGAGTTCGTCATGGTTGACTCCAGGTATGAGCCGTGAAGTCGATGTCGTCGTCCTGGGTGCCGGTCCTGGTGGATACGTGGCCGCGATCCGTGCCGCGCAGCTGGGTCTTTCCGTGGCTGTCGTGGAGAAGCAGTACTGGGGCGGTGTGTGTCTCAACGTCGGGTGCATCCCGTCCAAGGCGCTCCTGCGCAACGCCGAGCTGGCCAACATCTTCAGCCACGACAAGGAGAAGTTCGGCATCTCCGGCGACGTCTCCTTCGACTTCGGCAAGGCCTTCGACCGCAGCCGCGAGGTGGCCGACGGCCGCGTCAAGGGCGTGCACTTCCTCATGAAGAAGAACAAGATCGCCGAGCTCGACGGCACGGGCACCTTCACCGGCCCCAACAGCCTCGACGTCGCCCTGAGCGACGGGGGCACCGAGACCGTCGAGTTCAAGAACGCCATCATCGCCACCGGCTCCACCGTGCGGATGCTGCCGGGCGTCGAGAAGAGCAAGAACGTGGTCACGTACGAGGAGCAGATCCTCAACAGCGACCTGCCGCGCCGCATGACGGTCGTCGGCGCCGGTGCCATCGGCATGGAGTTCGCCTACGTGCTCAAGGCCTACGGGGTCGACGTCACGATCGTCGAGTTCCTCGACCGCGCGCTGCCCAACGAGGACGTCGAGGTCTCCAAGGAGATCACCAAGGCGTACAAGAAGCTCGGCATCCCGATCCTCACGAGCACCAAGGTCGAGTCGGTCACCGACCACGACGACGGCGTCACCGTGGTCTACACCGGCAAGGACGGCAAGCAGGTCACTGCCGAGACCGACCGCGTGCTCGTCTCCGTCGGCTTCGCCCCGCGGGTCGAGGGCTTCGGCCTGGAGAAGACCGGCGTCGAGCTCACCGACCGCGGCGCCATCGCGATCGACGAGCGCATGCGCACCAACGTCCCGCACATCTACGCCATCGGCGACGTCACCGCCAAGCTGCAGCTGGCCCACGTGGCCGAGGCGCAGGGCGTCGTGGCGGCCGAGACCATCGGCGACGTCGAGACGATGGAGCTGGGCGACTACCGGATGATGCCCCGCGCGACCTTCACGCAGCCGCAGGTCGCGTCGTTCGGGCTCACCGAGCAGCAGGCCAAGGACGAGGGCCACGACGTGAAGGTCGTGAAGTTCCCCTTCACCGCCAACGGCAAGGCCCACGGCCTCGGCGAGCCGGTGGGCTTCGTGAAGCTCGTCGCCGACTCCGAGTTCGGCGAGCTCCTCGGCGGCCACCTCATCGGCCCCGACGTCTCCGAGCTCCTGCCCGAGCTGACGCTGGCCCAGAAGTGGGACCTCGGCGCGCTCGAGCTGGCCCGCAACGTCCACACCCACCCCACGCTCAGCGAGGCGCTGCAGGAGGGCTTCCACGGCCTCACCGGCCACATGATCAACTTCTGATCACGCTGGTCAGGGCCGTGTGGGACGAAAAAATCTGCCTCCGGCACCCCCGTTGGGGCCGGATGCAGATTCTGTCGTGATCCCGGTCAGAGGTCGCGGTAGCGCTTTGCCTCGTCGGTCTTCTGCTTCAGCTCGTCGGCGGTGAGCCTCGGGCCGTAGCCGGGGGTGTCGCGCTGGATGCGCCAGCCCTCGGCGAGCGGGCCGAGGTCGACGACGTCGAAGCCGACCGAGTCGATGAACGACGTCACCTGCTCCTTGCCCGCGGCGTCGTCGCCCGCGACGGCGAGGGCACGACGTCCCTCGGAGCCGGAAGGCTTGGCGTGACCCTCGATGTCGAGGGCGCCGATGTGGTTGAACGCCTTGACGACCTTGGAGTCGGGCAGGTGGTCCTGCAGGAGCTCGGCCGTGGTGGTCGACTCGTCCTCGAGGACGTCGATCTTCCCGTCGCGCTCGGGGTAGTAGTTGTTGGTGTCGACGACGACCTTGCCGGCGAGAGGCTCGACCGGCACCGAGCCGACGGCCTTGAGCGGGATGGTGACCACGGCGAGGTCGGCTGCTTCTGCGGCCTCCGCGGGGGTGGCTGCACGGGCCGACGGCCCGAGGTCCGCGACGAGGTCGCTGAGGGTCTCAGGCCCGCGTGAGTTGCTGAGCACCACGTCCCAGCCCTGGGCGATAGCCGCCTTGGCGACCGCGCTGCCGATGTTTCCTGCTCCGATGAGTCCGAGGGTCGTCATGTGCCCCAACGTACGACCGGGGTGGTCGGCGACGAGCCTCGTCCTGCGGGCCGGGACCGTCGGCACGAACAAGATCGCAGGCGTACGATCCGGTGCTTCCGGGTACGTTCACGGCATGCCCAACGCTCCCCGTCTGATCCCCACCACCGAGCCGAAGGACGCCGAGGCGGTCGTCCTGGTGCTGCACGGCGGAGCGAGCCGTCGGGACAACCCCATGGTCAGCCCCACGCAGCTGTCGGTGCTGCGGATGATCCCCGTCGCGCGGCGGGTCGCGCGGGCGGGTGCCAAGCGGCTGGCGGTGTACCGCGTGCTCAACTCGACGCGGGGCTGGGACACCACCCACACCCCGGTCGACGACGCGCGTTGGGCCATCGCGCAGGTGGAGGAGCGGCTCGGGACCTCGCTGCCGATCGGGCTCGTAGGCCACTCGCTCGGCGGACGCGCCGCCATCCTCGCCGGTGCGGAGCCGGGCGTGCAGAGCGTCGTGGCCCTGAACCCGTGGGTCTACCCGCAGGACGGTGACGTCGACCTGAGCGGCCGCCAGGTCCTGGTGGCGCACGGCACCGAGGACCGGATCGCCGACCCGGCCAAGGCGAAGGAGGCGGCACGTCGCATCTCCAGGTCGACCGACGTCTCCTTCGTCGACGTGCGCGGCGGCAAGCACGCCATGCTCGCGAGGCACGGAACGTTCGACGGGCTGGCCGCCGACTTCACCGCCGGGGTGCTGCTCGACGGCCACCAGCCGGGCGTCGCGTCGCGCGCGCTGGCGGGGGACATGGCCTTCGAGGTCTGAGCAGCCGCAGGACGAGGCGCAGCAAACATAAGAGCTCCTTCATGCACGCCTCACGAAGGCCTCACCAGCACCGGATGTAGTGGTCCCGTAAGCCAGCCACCCACCCACCACTGCACTCCCCAGGAGCACCTCATGCGCAAGCCCCTCACCATCGTCGGTCTCGCCCTCGCCGCGTCCCTCACCCTCAGCGCGTGCGGCGGTGGCGACGAGAAGATCAGCTCCGAGGACCGCGCGAAGGCCTCGGCGGCCGCGCTCAAGTACGTGGGTGGAGGAGCGGTGACCGACGCCGAGCGCGGCGACGGTGACGACGCCGCGTACGAGGTCGAGGTGACCCTCCCCAGCGGTACCGACATCGACGTCGAGCTCGACGAGTCCTTCGCCGTCACCAACAGCCCGGCCAAGGCGTCGGACTTCGCGGCCGCGACGCCGTCGGACTCGCCGGCACCCAGCCCGAGCGCCTCGTCCAGCGCCTCCGTCGCCGACGACGACCGCGCTCTCACCGGGGCGACCCTCGACAAGGCGACCAAGGCCGCTCTCAAGGCCACCGGCGAGGGTCGGGTCACCGAGACGAGCGGCAGCGACGACCGCGACCACGTCTACGAGGTCGACGTCCTGCTGCCGAGCGGCGAGGACGTGACGGTCGAGCTCGACAAGTCCTTCACGGTCACCAAGATCGACCGCTGACCCGCTGCTCCCACGGGGTCAGAGCAGTCCCTGCTCGGTGAGCCAGGCCTCGGCCCGGCGCATGCCCTCGGCCAGATCGACCTGCGGGTCGTAGCCGAGCATGCGTCGGGCCTTGTCGATGGAGTAGGTGCCGGTGCGGCAGAGGTAGCGGACGGCGGTGGCGTTGGCCTCGCTGTCGGACCCCGACACCTTGGCCACGCCGGCCGCCGCGGTGGCCAGCGTCAGGGCGAACGAGGTCGGCACGAGGACCGGTCGCTTGCCGAGCATCCGGTAGTAGTGGCCGAAGAACTCCTTCGTGGGCACGCCCACCCCGCCGGCGAGGGTGAAGACGTGGCCGGCGGCCTCGGGCGTGAAGCCAGCGCGGACGATGCCGTCCACGAGGTCGTCGACGTAGACGGGGCTGAAGATCCCGCGGCCCATGGCGGGCAGGAAGAACTGCCGCGCCTTGATCATCTCGACCGGCAGGACGGTCCAGGGGCGCGAGCCCGGACCGTAGACGTCTCCGGGACGCACGATCGTGACCGGGACCTCGCCGGCGGCGTGCGCCTGGAGCGCCACCTGCTCCGACGCGATGCGGGTGTCGACGTACGGGTTGCCGTCGGGGCGGATCGGGTGCTGCTCCGTGACGCCGTCGGGGAAGCCGAGGTCGGAGAAGGCGCGCACCGACGAGAGGTAGACGACGCGGCCCACTCCGCCCGCGACCGCCGCGTCGAGGACGTTGCGGGTGCCGACGGTGTTGACCCGCCACGACTCCGCGAGCGTCGGGCGGTTGGAGACGAGAGCGGCCGTGTGCATGATGACGTCCGTCCCTGCGGCGGCTGCCTGCCACCCGCCAGGAGTGGCGAGGTCGCCGGCGACGACACCGCGGGTGGGGTCCGCCTCGCGGTCCATGCCGGAGACGGAGTGGCCGTCGGCGAGGAGGCGGGCGGCGACGGCGCGGCCGATGAAGCCGCTGGCACCGGTGATGAAGACGCTGGTCATGAGGGTGCTCCTGGGTCGGCGGGGCTGGTGCGGGTGGTCGCGGTGGCGATGGCGAGGAGGTCTCGCACGGGTCCGGCGGGCGGACGGCCCGAGCCGACCCAGATGGCGGTGAGGTCGCGGGTGAGGTCGAGGTTCTCGGTCGGGACCTCGACGAGGCGACCCGACTCGACGTCGGACTGGACGGCCCGCCGGCTCAGGAACGCGGGCGGGCTCCCGGCGCTCACGGCGCCACGCACCGCCGACGTCGTGGTGAGCTCGACGGCCGGAGCCGTGGAGGTGAGCCCGTGCTCGGTCAGAGCCTCCTCGACGACCCGGCGCGTGCCGGACCCGCGCTCGCGCCACGTGAGGGCCCGCTCGGCCACCTCGCGCACGGTGACGGGACGACCGAGGGCGGCCCAAGAGTCGTCGGGGGCGGCGCACAGGACGAGCGTGTCGCGCCCGACCACGAGCGCGGCCAGTCCGCCGACGTCGGCACCGTCCTCGACGAACCCGATGTCGGCGGAGCCGTCGCGCACCGCGGCGCGGACGCGCTCGCTGTTGGTGGCCGTGAGGCTCGCGGCCGTCTCGTGCTGCTGCCGCAGTCGGACGAGCCACAGGGGGAGGAGGTGCTCGGCGACCGTCATGCTCGCCGCGACGCTCAGCTGATGACGCCGGTCGTCACGCAGCGTGGCGATGGAGGTGTCCACCTCGTGCGCGACGTCGAGCAGCCGCGCGGCCCAGCCGGCGAGCAGGACGCCGGCCTCCGTGAGGGTCGACCCGCTCGCGCTGCGCTGGAGGAGCGTGAGCCCGGTCAGCGCCTCGACGGCCCGGAGCCGCTCCGACGCCGACTGCTGCGTGATGCCGTTGGCCCGCCCCGCGGCCCCGATGCTCCCGTGCTTCGCGACGTCGACGAGCAGCTGGAGCGCGGCGAGGTCGGGAAGGTGCTGCATGGGCACACCGTACCGCTGCTCACAGGTCCTGCCTGTGGATCCACAGGAACGAGGCTTCTACCGGGGACGGCCCGACGCGACGAGGCTGGACGCATGACCACGCTCCAGCTCCCTCGCCGCACCGGGACAGCCCTGTGGCTGCGGGAGCTTGAGGGCGCACCGCTCCTCGGCCACGTGCTGCCCAGCTGGTTCGCCTCGGTCATGGGCACGGGGATCGTCGCGGTCGCCGCGGCAGGTCTTCCGGTCGGCGTGCCGGGGCTCCAGGGGCTCGCGGTGGCGGCCTGGGTCCTTGCAGCCGTGCTGCTCGTCCTCGTCCTGGCCGCGACCGGAGGTCACTGGATGCACCACCGCGCCACCGCGCGTCGGCACCTCGACGACCCCGTGGCGGCCCTGTTCTACGGCGCCCCGGCGATGGCGCTCATGACGGTGGGCGCGGGCACGCTGCTCGTGGGGCACCGCGTCGTCGGCCTGCCGGCGGCCGTGGCCGTCGATGCGATGCTCTGGAGCGTCGGGACCCTGTTCGGTCTCGCGACGACGGTGCTCGTCCCGCTCCGCGTGCTTTGGATCCACGGCCTTCAGCCCGACACCGCGTTCGGCGGCTGGCTCATGCCGGTCGTCCCGCCCATGGTGAGCGCAGCGACGGGCGCTGCGCTCGTCCCGCACCTGCCCGCCGGTCCCGCCCAGCAGGCGATGCTCGTGGTCTGCTGGTCCTTCTTCGGCCTCACGCTCGTGACGAGTGCCGTGATGATCGGCTTCATCCTTCGCAGGCTGGTGAGGGTGGGGCCTGGTGCTGCGGCGGGCGTGCCGACCCTGTTCATCGTGCTCGGGCCGATGGGCCAGTCCGTCACGGCGGCGCACCACCTGGGCGTCGACGGCGGGACGCGCGGCTTCACGCTGGCGTTCGGTCTGCCGATGCTCGGTCTTGCCCTCGTCTGGCTCTTCGTCGCGGCGACGATCGTCGTGCGAGCGGCCCGGAACGGCCTCCCGTTCAGCCTCACGTGGTGGTCCTTCACGTTCCCGCTCGGAACGGTGGTCACGGGCGCGTCGGGTCTCGCGGCGCTCACCGGGAACCCCGCCCTGCAGAGCCTGGCCGTCGGTCTCTTCGTCCTGCTGCTGACGGCGTGGACCGTCGTCGCGACCCGTACGGCGCACGGTGTCGTGAGCGGCAGGCTGCTGCGCAGGCCCTGACCTCACCAGGTGGGACACGCGACCGGGCGCACCTCCCTGACGGCGTAGCGTGCCCTCGTGAGCTGGGAGTCCTACTTCAGTGCCGACCTCGACCCCGACGACGCCGCAGCGTGGGGTGGTCTCGTGCGTGAGCTGCACGCCATGCACGACGCCCTGGCCTCGGCGGGCTTCGACCGGCCGACGGTCGACGCACTCACGCAGGACCTCGCCGTGTGGCGGGAGCGCCTTGCGGCGCGGGAGACCGATGAGCTCGGGCAGGTCAACGGCCGGGTCCCGAGCGTCCCGGTGCGCGGCCACGCGATGCTCCCGGAGCTGCACATCACCTCGGCCGGCGGCGGTCGGGTGGACGGCACGGTCACGTTCGGGCGCTGGTTCCTCGGTGGCGGCATGGCCGCGCACGGTGGCGCGGTGACCCTCCTGTTCGACGAGGTCCTGGGCATCCTCGCCTCCGTGACGGCCCGGACCATCACCCGCACCGCCTACCTGCGCACCGACTTCCGGGCCCTGACCCCCATCGACGCCGAGCTCGACGTCGTGGCATGGATCGAGCGCGTCGAGGGTCGCAAGATCTTCGTCCGTGGCGAGGTCCGCCGCGGCGAGACGGTGTGTGCCGAGGCCGACGCCCTCTTCCTCCAGCTGCTCCCCGAGCAGGGCCTGGGACGCCGCACCGCGTAACCCACGCCACACGAAACACGTCCGCAACGACCTTCGTCAGACCACTTGTTCCGGGAGTAACCATCCGGAAACAAGCCGGGCGCTGACTGGGGTCATGACCTCGACCACGTGGGACGCGCACCGCCACATCGGCCGGCTGCCCGAGTTCCCCTTCTACGGCGGACCTGCCATCCAGGCCGACGTCACCGCCAAGGAGACGGTCGAGGACTTCTTCGCCACGCTCGACGAGGAGGGCACCGAGCGCGCGCTCGTCCTCCCCAACTACGGCGTGCCCATCCCCGAGGTCGCCTTCGACCTCAACGCGCTGGCCCTCGAGGCGGCGCAGAAGGACGACCGCGTCTCGTGCGGGCTGTGGGTCTCGCCCAAGGCCTCCGACGCCGCCCGCAACACCGAGTCGCTCGCCCTCGCCGAGGAGCAGGGCGTCAAGGCGCTCAAGACGAGCTTCCTCCTCGGCGGCCACCCCACCGACCCCGACTGCGCCGAGGAGCTCGACCGCATCTTCACCACGGCGGCCGCCCTCGACCTCGTGGTCCACGTGCACACCTCGCCCGGCGCGGCCTCCGACGTCGACCAGGTGGGCACGCTCGTGGACAAGTACGGCGACGACACCAAGATCCACCTCGTCCACCTCGGTGGCGGGATGAGCGGCCACATGAAGCTCATCGGCGGCCGGCTCTTCGACTGGATCGAGGCCGGCAAGAAGGTCTACACCGACACGAGCTGGACGATCGGCTTCGCCCCGGTCTGGCTCGTGCAGGAGATCGAGCGCCGCGGCATCGGCCAGGACCGCATCCTCTTCGCGACCGACGCCCCCTGGGGCGACTTCGAGGGTGAGCACGCCCGCCTCGCCTCCGTCACCAAGGACCCCGAGCTGGCCCAGGCCTTCTTCCGGGGCAACTTCGAGGCGCTCTACGGATGAGCGCCCCCACGATCCCCGCCCACCGAACCGCGGTGGCCGGCGCAGGAACCGCCCCCTCACCTCAGGAGACGACATGACCGACGACCTCGACGCGCAGATCAAGGCCAACATCGAGACCTCGCTGGCCGAGATCCCGCACCCGTCGCTTCCCCCGGGAAGCAACCTCTACGGCTCGACCAAGCTTTTCCCCGACTTCCAGGCCCAGGACGGCGAGACCTACTTCACCCTCGTCCACGGCATCCCGCACGAGTCGAGCGTCAGCTTCGTCGCGATCCTGCAGGCCACCCGTGCACTGCGGAAGGGCTTCGAGTCGGCGATCTACTTCTACGGTCCCGGCACCTTGGCGTGCATGGCCACGCGTGGCTTCCCGACGACCGGCGACGCCGGCTTCCCGGGCGAGCTCAACATGAACGCCTCGCTCGAGACGTTCATCAAGGAGGGCGGCACGGTCTACTGCTGCCGCTTCGGCCTCGCGCTGCACGGCCTCCGCGAGGAGGACCTCATCGAGGGCGTCATCCCGGCGCACCCGCTCGACGTCCAGGACGCGCTGATCTACTACGCGCGCAAGGGCGCCATCATCAACTCGACGTACAACCTCTGAGGCGGCCGAGATGACTGCACCCAGCCCCGAGAGAAGCCTCGATGCCAGGACGTCGACACGGGTCGACGTCGCCATCCAGGGCATCCGCCTGCTCGACGCCCCGGTGACGCGCCCCAACGGCGCCGGCCCGAGCGCCGACGGCCACGTGCTGCTCGACGGGCTCGGTGCGGCCATCCCGCTCAACCCCCGCAGTCCCTACAGCGTGAGTGCGGGTCGGCTCCTGCTCGACGGCGCGGACACCGGTCTCGGCGTCGAGGCCGTGTCCCGCCCGAGGTTCTACGACCTCGTCACCGAGGACGGCGTGAGCTACGAGAAGATCGCCCGGCTCCACGCGGCCAACGTGCTCGCCACCACCGTCGTGCAGACCTGCGTGCGGTACGACGAGTCCGAGCGCTGCCGCTTCTGCGCCATCGAGCAGTCGCTCGAGCAGGGCGCCACGATCGCGGTGAAGACCCCGAAGCAGGTCGCCGAGGTGGCCAAGGCGGCGGTCGAGCTCGACGGCGTCCAGCAGATGGTGATGACCACGGGGACGTCCAACGGGCGCGACCGCGGCGCCACCCACCTGGCCCGTTGTGTCCGGGCCGTCCGCGAGGTCCTGCCCGACCTGCCGATCCAGGTGCAGATCGAGCCACCGGCCGACCTCGCGTCCATCACCGACCTCCACGACGCGGGCGCCCGCTCCATCGGCATCCACGTGGAGTCGCTCGACGACGACGTCCGCAGGCAGTGGATGCCCGGCAAGTCGACGGTCTCCCTCGACGAGTACCGCGCCGCGTGGCGCGAGGCGGTCCGGGTCTTCGGACACAACCAGGTCTCCACCTACCTCCTCGTCGGCCTGGGGGAGGATCCCGACGAGCTCGTCGAGGGCGCCAAGGAGCTCATCGACATGGGCGTCTACCCGTTCGTGGTCCCCTTCCGACCGCTCGCCGGGACGCTCGCCACCGACGTCGACCACGTGCCGGCGCCTGAGCCGCGCGAGGTCGGGCACGTGACACGGCAGGTGGCCACCGCGCTGCGCGTCGCCGGCATGGTCGGGGCCGACCAGGCCGCAGGCTGCGCCGCGTGCGGTGCCTGCAGCGCCCTGAGCTGCGAGGGGGCCTGACCATGACGGTCGACCTCACCGACAACGGGATCCTCACCGGCCGACGGAGCACGCAGCAGGCGCCCGAGGACTACATCGTCGTCGAGGCCGACACCCGTGAGGTCCAGGCCTACCGACAGCTCCGCCGCGAGGTCTTCGTGCGAGAGCAGGGACTGTTCAGCGTCAGCGACCGTGACCTGGTGGACGACGATCCGCGCACCGTCGTGCTGGTGGCCCGCACCCCGGCCGGCGACGTGCTCGGCGGAGTCCGGGTCCATCCGGCACCCGAGGTGATGCAGACCGAGCGCGACCTGGGCTGGTGGCGCGGCTCGCGCCTGGCCGTCCAGGCCGACGCCCGAGGCTCGATCGGTCCGGCCGGGGCCGGAGTGGGCGCAGCCCTGGTCCGCGCGGCCTGTGCCCGGGCGGAGGCCGTGGGAGCCCTGCGCTTCGACGCCACCATCCAGGCCCAGAACGAACGCCTCTTCACCCGCCTCGGCTGGACGAGCCGCGAGCGCGTCACGGTCCACGGACACCCGCACGTCGTCGTCGACTGGCCCATCGCCCGCGTGCAGCGCCTCGTCGACGCCACCAAGGCCTCGCTCGGCGCGCTCCTCGCGGGGCTCTCCGGACCGGGATCCGGCGCCGTGCAGGGCTTCGTCGGCGACGACGGTGCGCCCGTCCCCGGCTCCGACCTCGTCGCCGCGTGCGACGCGATCCTCCCGGCCATGGTCGAGCGCGACCCCGAGTGGGCCGGCTGGTGCGCCGTCCTCGTGAACGTCAACGACCTCTCCGCCATGGGCGCCTCGCCCGTCGGCCTGCTCGACGCCGTGGGCGCGCGCGACCCGTCCTTCGCCCGCCGCGTCATGAGCGGGCTGCGATCTGCTGCCGAGGCCTGGGGCGTCCCCGTCCTGGGCGGCCACACCCAGCTCGGCGTGCCGGCGGCGCTCTCGGTCACGGCCCTGGGACGTGCCGACCGTCCGGTCCCCGGCGGTGGCGCGAGCCCCGGCGAGCGGCTCCGGCTCACCGCCGACCTCGGCGGTGGCTGGCGCCCCGGCTACGCGGGTGGCCAGTGGGACAGCTCGTCCCACCGCACCTCCGACGAGCTGCGCGCCCTCGGCACCGTCGTCCCCGCCCTGGCCCCCACGGCCGCCAAGGACGTGAGCATGTCCGGCCTCGTGGGCACCGCCGGCATGCTCGCCGAGGCGAGCGGCTGCCGGGCCGTGCTCGACGTCGCGGCCGTGCCCACCCCTGGGGGCGTCACCACGGGGGACTGGTTCACCTGCTTCCCCGGCTTCGCCATGATCACCGCCGAACCGGCGGGGGTCCCTCCAGCCACCTCGGACCTCCCGCCCTTCGTGGAGTCCCGCCCGTGCGGCGGTCTCGTCGAGGGCAGTGGCGTGGGTCTGCGCTGGCCCGACGGCGTCGTCACCGAGGCCGTCACCTCCACCGTCACAGGAATGGGAACAGCATGAGCCTCACAGCAGTGGCGGCCGCGTCCGCCAACTTCGGCCGCGACGTCGAGCAGAACCTCGCCCAGATCGCCGCCCTCACGCAGGAGGCACGCGCCCAGGGCGTCTCGCTCCTCGCCCTGCCGGAGGCGAGCATCGGCGGGTACCTCTCGGTGCTCGGTGCCGGTCGAGACGGGAGCCACGCCGAGTCGCCGGAGTCGCTCCCTCCGGTGACCGACGTCGACGGGCCCGAGCTGCGCCGCGTGGCAGAGATCGCCGGTGACATGACCCTCGTGGTGGGCTTCTGCGAGGAGGACGGCGGCACGCGGTACAACAGCGCGGCGGCGGTCACGGGCGACGGCGTGCTCGGCGTGCACCGCAAGGTGCACCAGCCGCTGGGCGAGAACATGTTCTACGAGGCCGGCGACGTCTTCCGGGCCTTCGACACTCCGGTCGGCCGCCTCGGCATGCTGATCTGCTACGACAAGGCCTTCCCCGAGTCGGCCCGCGGGCTGGCCCTCGACGGCGCCGAGGTCGTGGCGTGCATCTCGGCCTGGCCGGCGTCCCGCACGGCCTCGGGCGACGACATCGCCGACGACCGCTGGACGCACCGCTTCAACCTGTTCGACCAGGCCCGCGCCCTGGAGAACCAGGTCGTGTGGGTGGCGGCCAACCAGCACGGCACCTTCGGGTCGTTGCGCTTCGTGGCCAACGCGAAGATCGTGGGGCCGGGCGGAGACGTGCGCGCCACCACCGGCACCGACGCCGGGCTCGCCGTGGCGCACCTCGACGTCGAGGCCGAGCTCGACACGGCGCGGCGCGCGATGTTCCACCTGCGCGACCGCCGCCCCGAGCTGTACCTGGAGCCGGTCCATGCCTGAGATGACCGTCTCGGTCCGCTGGCCCGACGGCCGCGGTGCCGACCTCTACTCGCCCTCGCTCGTGATGCACGACCACCTCAGCCCGGGCACGACCTACACGGTCGACGAGTTCGTGACCCGGGCCGCCACGGCGCTCGGCATCGCGAGCGACCGCGTCCGCGCGAAGTACGGGTTCGCCTGCACGTCGGCCGCCGCGACGCTCGAGGAGATCCGCCGCGAGACGGCCCCGTTCGCCGCCGCCGACACCGTCCAGGTGCTCCGCATGCACCCGCCCCTCCCCGAGGAGAAGCCATGACCACGTCACGCACCGAGGTGCTCGTCGTCGGCGCCGGCCAGGCCGGCCTCTCGATCAGCTGGTACCTGACCCGTGAGGGCGTCGACCACGTCCTCGTCGACTCCGCCACGCCGGCCCACGAGTGGGCCGAGGCGCGCTGGGACAACTTCACGCTCGTCACGCCCAACTGGCACTGCAGCCTGCCGGGCTGGACGTACGACGGCGACGACCCCGACGGCTTCATGACCCGCGACGAGGTGGTGGCCTGGCTCGACGGCTACGTCAAGAGCTTCGATCCGCCGGTCCGCACCCACACGACCGTCACCGAGGTCCGGCTCGCACCGGACGGCGGCTACGTCGTCTCGCTCAGGACCCCCGACGGCCACGAGGAGGTCCAGGCCGGCCAGGTCGTCGTCGCCACGGGTGGCTACCACCGACCCGTCGTCCCGGCCTACGCCCGGGCCATCGACCCGGCGGTCGCGCAGATCCACTCCCAGCAGTACCTCAACGCCGACCAGCTGCCCGAGGGCGCGGTCCTCGTGGTCGGCACCGGTCAGTCCGGGGCACAGATCGCGGAGGACCTGCACCTCGAGGGGCGGCAGGTGCACCTCGCGCTCGGCACCGCTCCGCGCGTGGCCCGCACCTACCGCGGCCGTGACTGCATGACGTGGCTGAGCGACATGGGTCTCTACGACACCGCCGTGCAGCAGTACCCCGGCGGGCTGGCGGCCCGCGAGAAGACCAACCACTACGTGACGGGTCGCGACGGCGGCCGGGACATCGACCTGCGCCAGTTCGCGAGCGAGGGCATGCGGCTCTACGGCGCGCTCACGGAGGGCCAAGGCGCGCGGCTCGACTTCGCGCCCACGCTGACCAGCTCGCTCGACGCGGCCGACGCCGTCTACAACTCCATCTGCCGCGACATCGACCGATTCATCGATACCAACGGCATCGACGCCCCGGTGCAGCCGCACTACGAGCCGGTCTGGAGGCCCGACCACGAGCCCCGCGCCCTCGACCTGGGGGACGAGGGCATCACCTCGATCGTGTGGGCCATCGGCTACCGACCCGACTACTCGTGGGTGAAGGTCGGCGTCTTCGACGGCTCCGGACGCCCCACCCACACGCGCGGCGAGACGACGGTCCCCGGGCTGTTCTTCGTCGGCCTCCCGTGGATGCACACGTGGGGATCGGGCCGGTTCCTCGGCATCGCCCGCGACGCCGAGCACGTGGCCGGACGTCTTCTGGAGCGCAGGGGCGCGAGCAGCCCCGTGACGGTCGGATCCTGACGTGCCCACGCTGCGCCTGGCCGCCGTCGCCGCCCACTTCGGGCGCGACGTCGAGCGGGCGCTGCTCAAGATCGCGGGCATCGTCGAGGACGCCCGCACCCACGGGGCCGACCTGCTCGTGCTGCCCTACGGCACGCTCGGCGGCTACATCGGCGACCTGCGACACCCCGACCCCGACTCCCTCCCGCCGGCGCTCTCCCTCGACGGGCCCGAGCTGCGGCAGGTCGCGGAGCTCGCCGGCGAGATGACGGTGTGTCTCGGCTTCACCGAGGACGCGGGCGAGCAGCTCTACGAGTCGGCGGTGTGCGTGAGCGGTGACGGGCTCCTGGGCCACCACCGCAAGGTGCACCAGCCCGCGGGGGAGTCGCTCGCGTTCGCGGCCGGCTCGTCCTTCCGGGCGTTCGACACCCCGGTCGGACGCATGGGGCTGATGATCGACTACGACAAGACCTTCCCGGAGGCCGCGCGTTCGCTGGCCCTCGACGGCGCGGCCGTGGTGGCGTGCCTGTCGGCCTGGCCCGCGAGCGTCACCGACCGGGCCTCGCGCATGACGCAGGACCGTCAGTCGCGGCTCTTCGACCTCTACGACAGCGCCCGAGCCGCCGAGAACCAGGTCATCTGGGTGTCCTCCAACCAGACCGGTGTCATGGGCGGCCTGAGGTTCCTCGGCCAGGCCAAGGTGGTGGGGCCGGGTGGCGACGTGCTGGCCCGCACGTGGTCCAAGGGCGGTCTCGCCGTCGCCGAGGTCGACGTCGAGCACGAGGTCGCGCGGTCGCGGCGCGTGCTGCACCACCTCAAGGAGCTCAGTCCCGACGCCTACGTCGGCCGGCCCGCTGCGGCATCGAACCAGGAAGGCGGTTCCGCATGAGGATCGCGCTGCTCACGTACTCGTCCAAGCCGCGCGGCGGCGTGGTGCACACGCTGGCGCTCGCCGAGGCCCTGGCCGCACTGGGCGAGGACGTCCATGTCTGGACCCTCGCGCGCGGCGGCGACCGCGCCTTCTTCCGTCCGGTGGACGCGGCCGTCACGGTGCACGCCGTCCCGTTCGAGGCCGTGGACGGGGAGGACGTGGGCGCCCGGATCGTCCGCTCCATCGCCGAGCTGCGCCGGGCGTTCGCACCCCACCGTGGCGGCTACGACGTGGTCCACGCCCAGGACTGCATCAGCGCCAACGCGGCCATGCCGTGCGTGCGCACCATCCACCACCTCGACGAGTTCACGACCCCCGAGCTCGCGGCGTGCCACGAGCGGGCGGTCGTCGAGCCCGTGGCACGGATCTGCGTCTCGCGCACCGTCTCCGACGAGGTGGCGCTCGGCTGGGGCCTGCGTCCCACCGTGATCCCCAACGGCGTCGACTCGGCCCGTTTCGAGGCCGGCGCGCTCGACGCGGCCGGGCGCGAGCGCTGGCGCGAGAAGCTGGGCCCGTACGTGCTCGCGCTGGGCGGCATCGAGCCGCGCAAGGGCAGCATCGACCTGCTCGAGGCCTATGCGCTGCTGCGTCGGCGCCGCCCCGACCTTCGGCTCGTCTTCGGTGGCGGCGAGACGCTCTTCGACTACCGCGAGTACCGGCGCAACTTCGAGCGGCGGGCGCAGCAGCTGCACGTCGACCACGAGGTGCTCGGCGTGATCGACGAGGCCGACCTGCCCTCGCTCGTGGCCGAGGCGTCCGTGCTGGCCATGACGTCCACGAAGGAGGGCTTCGGGCTCGCCGCGATGGAGGCGCTGGCCGCCGGCGTCCCGGTCGTCGCCCGCGACGTCCCGGTGCTGCGCGAGGTCTTCGGGAGCGCCGTGACGTTCGGGGACGCGCCGCTCTCGCTCGCCGCCGCCATGGTCCAGGCGCTCGAGACCCCGCCCGACCGGGAGGCCGGCCGTGACCTCGCCCGCAGCTTCACGTGGGAGCGGGCCGCCCAGGCACACCAGGCGTTCTACGCGTCCCTCGCCCCGACGCCCTGATGCCCTCGCTGCCGATCGGGGAGGCGTTCACCGAGCTGGCCGCGCGGGCGCCGGACCGCGTGGCCGTGCGCTGCGGCGACGAGGTCCTCACCCGGTCGCAGCTCGACGCGCGTGCCGCGTCCGTCGCGGGGCGCTGGGTCGAGGACGGTCTCGACGTCGACGACGTCGTGGCGATCTGCCTGCCCAACGGGATCGACCTGGTGGTGGCGTGCGTGGCGGCCTGGAAGGCCGGGGGCGTACCGCTCGCGATCGCCTCCGACCTTCCGGTCCGTGAGAGGCAGGCGGTGCTCGACGCTGCCGCGCCGGCGGTCGTCGTCGACCGTCCCGAGGTCGCTCGGCGTCCGGGGCCGCCTCTTGTCGAGAGCCGGACGGCGTCGTCGTGGAAGCTGTCGACCTCCTCGGGCACCACAGGCACGCCCAAGCTGATCCGGGCCGCGGCCGCCGCGACCGTCGACCCCGACGGCCTCGTGGCGCCGTTCGTCCCCCGTGACGCGGTCCAGCTCGTGAGCGGGCCACTGACCCACGCCGCCCCCTTCACCTACGCGATGCGCGGTCTCATGACGGGGCACGAGCTGGTGCTCCTCCCGAGGTTCGACGCAGGGGAGTGGCTCGCCGCGGTGGAGCGGCACCGCGTCACGTGGGCGATGCTCGTGCCCACCACGATGCAGCGCATCTGGCGGCACCCGGACCGCGACCGTGCCGACGTCTCGAGCCTGGCGTCGGTCCTCCACCTCGGCGCGCGCTGCGCACCGGACCTCAAGCGCTCCTGGATCGGGTGGCTCGGCCCGGAGCGGGTCGTCGAGGTCTACGCCGGCACCGAGTCGCAGGGCCTCACGATGATCGACGGGAGGGAGTGGCTCGACCGGCCGGGCTCGGTGGGCCGACCGTGTGCCGGGTCCCGGTTCCGCGTGGTCGACGGCGAGCTCCAGATGCAGCGCGACGGCGGGCTGCCCGGCTGGCACTCGCTCGGCGACGCCGGTCGGATCGACGACGCCGGCTACGTGTACGTGCTCGACCGCCTCGACGACGTCGTCGTCTCCGGCGGCGTCAACGTCCATCCCGCCGACGTCGAGGCCGTGCTCGACTCGCACCCGCTCGTCCGGTCGTCGGTGGTGGTGCCGCGTCCCGACGGCGACCTGGGTCACCGCGTGCACGCCGTCGTCGAGACCGACGAGGCCGACGAGGACGTGCTGCGCGACTGGGCACGCGAGCGGCTCCGCCCCGAGCTGCGACCTCGGTCGTACGAGCTCGTGACGGAGCCGCTGCGCGCGACGACGGGCAAGTCCCGCCGTCGCGACTGGCGCTAGCCGGCCGGGTACCTACTCGCTGGGGATGCCGTCGGAGGGTGGGGCGGTCGCCTCGCCGTCGAACACCTTCACGGGCGTGCTCTCGCGGTCGTCGGTGGCGTAGACCGGGCCGAAGTAGTCCTGGGACGTCCCGGTCACCTTGGCCATCTGCGCGCCGCCGTAGCCGGCGTGGTCGTCCTCGGAGTACCGCGGCGAGGTGAGGCCGGGGCCGTCGAGCTCGCCGGACGCCATGGTCTCGAGCAGACCCTCACGCGTGAGGTCCTTGCCGGTCTTCTGCAGCGCCTCCACGAAGAGGTATCCGGCCGTCATGCCGTACACGGTGTTGCCCGTGAACGGCTTGTCGCCGTTGTGCTCCTTGTTGATCTTCTGGAAGAGCGTGATCCAGGGGTCGTCGGAGTCGAAGGCCGAGGGCAGGTAGTTGGTGCTCAGGAAGCCCTCCAGCAGCGGCGCCGCGTCGCCCAGCGCGGCGCCCACCGTGGCGAGGTCGGCGCCCACGGAGGTGCTGATCCACTGGGGCGCGAACTTCAGGCGGGCCGCCGTGCCCACCGCGAGGGCGGTGAAGCCGGGCACGGTCGCGAGGACCACGACCTCGCAGCCGGCGGCCTTGAGCTTGCCGACCTGCGGGGCGACGTTGGTGTTGCTCGTGACGTACTTCTGCCGCTCGGCCACGCCGTCCTCGCCGAGGACCTGGGTGAGTCCTCGCAGGGTGTCCTGACCGAAGTCGTCGTCCTGGCCGAGGAAGCACACCTTCTTCCCGTCGAGGTTCTCCTCGATGTACGTGGCCTGGACCTTGGCCTCGGTCGTGTAGTCGGCCTGGAAGCCGAAGGTGGTCGGATACTTCTCCGGCTGGTTCCAGCTGCGGCTGCCCGACGCGACGAAGAGGTCGGGGACCTTGTTGGTCTTGAGGAAGTCGAGCACACCGGTGTGGGTGGGCGTGCCGAGGCCGTTGACGATGGCGAACACCTTGTCCTTGAGCACGAGCTCGCGGACGACCTTCTGGGTGTTGGCCGGGTTGTAGCCGTCGTCCTTCACCGTGTACGTGATCTTTCGGCCGTGCACCCCGCCGTTGGCGTTGACGTAGTCGAAGTACGCCTTCGTGGCGGGCGAGATCGTCGAGTACCCGGCGGCGGCGGGCCCGGTGAGGGGCTGGTGGGTGCCGACGAGGATCGAGTCGGCCGTGACGCCGGGCGCGGACGCGGCGGAGTCGCCGCCTCCGCCACAGGCGGTGAGCGAGCCGACGAGGCTCAGGGAGGCGATCGCCGTGAGCGATCGCCGGAGACGGGGCATGGGGCTAGACATCGATGGACTCCGAACTGGTTGAGGTGGGACGGGACGGGCTGGATCGGGTGGGGCTGGACGGGCTCGGGCCGGGACGGGAGGGGCGGGGCAGGCGGGCCGCGGCCGAGGACAGCAGGCCCTGGATGCCCTGCGGGAACGCGATGGTCACGACGATCAGGACCACGCCGAAGACGAGGAGCGACAGGTTGCCGTCGAGACGCTCCGCGAGCGCGGGCGAGGAGCCCACGCGGTCGGCGAGCGACGTGGTGAGGTCGGGCAGCACGACGAGGAGCAGGGCGCCCCAGACCGCGCCGGCCAGCCGTCCGATGCCGCCGATCACCACCGCCATGAGCAGGAACAGGCTGAAGGCCAGCGAGAACCCGCCGGGGGAGACGGCCTGGGTCAGCACGGCGAGGAGACCCCCGCCGAGCCCGGCGGTGGCGGCGCTCACGACGAAGACGAGGACCTTGGTCCTGGCCACGTCGATCCCGGCCAGGCGCGCCGCGACCTCGTCGTCCCGGACCGCGCGCACCTCGCGGCCGAAGCGGCTGTGGACGAGGTTGGCCAGGAGGAACATCGTCAGCAGCGCCGCGCCGCACGCGATCCAGGCCTGCCACCGCTCGAGCGGGAAGGTGGCCCCCAGGCCGGCGGGCGCGGGCTCGACGAGTACCGACAGCCCTTGGTCGCCGCCGAGCCGGTCGGCGAAGGTCGTGGTGATGGAGGGGACGACGATCGTGAGCGTCAACGTGAGCTCCGGGAGGTAGGGGCCGTGCAGCCGCGCCCCGGCCAGGCCCACGACGCCACCCACGGCGGCTGTCACGACGACGGCGGCCGCGAGCGGGAGGAGGAGCAGCAGGGGACCTGTGGTCCCGGCGTCGCCGAGCTCGGCCGACGTGAGGGCGCAGGCGTACGCGCCCACGGCCATGAGGGCGCCGTGCCCGAGCGACAGCTGGCCGGAGAGGCCCACGAGCAGCGTGAGCCCTGCGGTCGCGCACAGGTAGGCGGCGCCCGTGGCCAGCTGGTAGCTCCGGTACGGCGACAGCCCGTAGGTCAGGGCCACGAGGGCGGCTCCGGCGACCAGCGTCAGCAGCAGGTGGCGCAGGAGCGTGTGGTGCGACAGGCGGTCGAGCATCGTCACACCACCCGCGCCGAGGTGTGGCCGAGGAGGCCGGACGGCTTGAGCAGCAGGACGGCCACGAGGACGCCGAGGATGACGACGGCGGAGATGTCGCTGCCGGAGTAGCCGCTCACGTAGGAGAGGACGAGCCCCACGCCCAGGCCGCCCACGACGGCGCCGACCGGGCTGTCCAGGCCTCCCACCACCGCGGCGGTGAAGGCATAGACGAAGACCAGGTCGGTCGCGTGAGGGTGCGCCCCCAGCTCCGTCGGCACGATGAGCAGGGCTGCGAGCGCACCCACCGCGCCCGCCACCCCCCAGCTCAGCGTGAGCATGCGTCGGACGTCGACCCCCAGGAGCCGCGCCATGTCGGGGGCGAAGGCGGCGGCCCGCATCGTCAGTCCGAGGTCGGTGCGGGTGAAGGCCCAGCCCAGCGCCGCCATGACCGCGACGACCGTGCCGAGGACGAAGAGGTCGTACGGAGACAGCAGCGGCTGGTCGCCGATGCTGAGCGGCGTGCGGCTGAAGGGCACGTCCATCGGGCGGTACTCGCTCCCGTAGAGGATGCCGAGCACAGCCTGGATCACCAGCACGAGTCCGAGGGCCACGATGACGGTGTTGAGCGGCTGGCTCGCGTCGACGTGCCGCATGAGCAGGCGCTCCGTGCCGGCCCCGATGACCAGGCCGGCCACGACGGCCGCCACGAGCCCGAGCCAGTACGAGCCGCTCGCCGTCGTGACGCTGTAGGCCACGTACGTCGTGGCGGCGGCCATGGCGCCCTGGGAGAAGTTCACGAGCCTGGCGCCGCGCCAGATCAGGACGAGGGCCAGGGCGAAGGCGGCGAACGTCGCCCCGCGGGCGAGCCCGTCGACGGTGAGGAAGAGGAAGCGATCCATGTCAGAACCCCAGGTAGGCGTGGCGGAGGTCGTCGTCGGCGCCGATGCGCTCGGCGGTGTCGCTCGCGACGACGCGGCCGAGCGACAGCACGACCCCGTGGTCGGCGATGGACATGGCGCTGCGGACGTTCTGCTCCACGAGCAGCACGGTCAGGCCGGTCTCGTCGCAGCGCCGGCGCAGGAGCGCCATGATCTGCGCCGTCACCTTGGGCGCGAGCCCCAGCGAGGGCTCGTCGAGGAGGAGCAGCCGCGGACGGGCCACGAGAGCGCGGCCGATGGCGAGCATCTGACGCTCGCCGCCGGAGAGCTGGTGGCCGGCGCTGCCGCGGCGGCGGACGAGCGGCTCGAACATGGCGTAGACCTCGTCGGTGGCCCGGCGGCCGTCGGCCTTGTCCTTGCGCCAGACGTGGCCGAGGCGCAGGTTCTCCTCGACCGTGAGCTCGGTGATGACGCCCCGACCCTCCGGGACGTGGGCGATGCCACGCCGGACGAGGTCCTCGGTCCGGGTTCCGCTGAGCTCGCTGCCGTCCCACGTGATGCTTCCCGCGGTGACGCCGATCGTGCCGCAGAGCGCCCTGAGGAGAGAGGTCTTGCCGGCGCCGTTGGCGCCGACGACGGCGACGATCGAGCCGGCGGGGACGTCGAGCTCGACGTCGTGGAGGACAGGTGCCCCGCCGTACCCGGCGGTCAGCCCCCTGACCTGGAGGAGGGGTGCGGTCATCAGACGTCCACCGCGGCGCCCAGGTAGGCCTCGGCGACGGCCGGGTCGTCGCGCACCTCGGCCGGCGACCCCGCAGCGATGACGCGACCGAAGTCGAGGACCACCAGCTCGTCGCACACGGCCATGACGAGGTCGACGTGGTGCTCGACCAGCATCACCGAGCAGCCGGCGCCACGGGACGGCAGGCTCCGGACGAGCTCGCCCAGCTCGAGGACCTCGTCGTGGCCGAGCCCACCCGCAGGCTCGTCGAGCAGGAGGAGGCGCGGCTCGCTCACGAGGGCGCGGGCGAGGGCGACGCGCTTGCTGGTGGCGTAGGGGAGCGTGCCGGGCTGGGCGTGCGCGTGCCGGGTGAGGTCGAGCTCGTCCATCAGCATCTCGGCGCGCTCCCGCAGCTCGCGCTCGTCCCGGTCGCTGCGGGGCAGGGCCAGCAGGCCGGACCACCAGCCCGTCCGTGCCGTCGTGCCGGCCCCGGCCACGATGTTCTCCACGACCGACAGGCCCGGGAACAGGCCCAGGCCCTGCAGGCTGCGGGAGATCCCGGAGCGCACGAGCCGGTGAGGTCTCGGCCTGAACGTCGAGCCGTCGAGCGCGAGCCGTCCTTGCTGCGGCCTGGCGAACCCGCACACCACGTTGAAGAGCGTGGTCTTGCCCGCGCCGTTGGGCCCGATGACGCCGACGACGTGACCCGAGGGCACGGAGAAGGACACCTCCTCGAGGGCGGTGATGCCGCCGAAGCGGACGGTCACGCCCTCGACGTCGAGGCGTGCGCCGGCGGTCTCCGGCGGCGTCGAGGGGGCCGGTGTGACGCGGCTCTCAGGAATCATGCACACAGGGTGTATCTTTTTTCCGTCCGCGTCAACCTTCCTCGGGGACGACCGCCGGGAGGACATACTGGGCCCGACCCGAGAGGAGGCTCCGCCGATGGCCGTGCCGCGCCAGCACAACACCGACGGCCGCATCGCCCGGGGCGAGCGGACCCGCGACGCGATCGTGGCCGCCCACACAGAGCTCGTCCGAGAAGGCGTGCTCAAGCCCACCGGGAAGGCCATCGCCGAACGGGCCGGCATCTCGCTGCGGACCGTCTGGCTGAACTACAAGGACCTCGAGGCGCTGCTCGTCGCCACGACGGGCTACTGGCTCGAGGCCGACCTCGAGCTGCGCGTGAGCATCGACGCCGACCTGCCGCTCGAGGAGCGCATCGAGGCCTACGTCGCGATGCGGGTCGCCAGGCTCGAGCACCTGGCACCGGCCGCCCGCTCGGCTGCTCTGGGCGAGCCGTTCTCGGCCGCGCTCCAGGAGAGCCGTCGCCAGCACGTGGACCGTGTGCAGGGCGACGCCGACGAGGTCTTCGCCCAGGAGGTCGCCGCTGCGGGTGAGCGTCGTGAGGTGCTGCGCAAGGCACTGTTCATCGCCTCGAGCTGGCCCTCGTGGAGCTCGCTCCGCCACGACTTCGGCCTGGGCGTCGAGGAGTCCGCCGACGTCATGCGGAGCACCCTCACGACCCTTCTCCGCCCGCAGTGACGTCCTGACCGCGACGCGCCGGCGAGTCGCGTCAGAACGTCACCGCAGGCGCGGTGGGTGCACCTGAGAGACTGCGACCATGTCTGATGCTGTGCTGCTCGAGGTCCGCGACGGGGTCGCCCACCTGACGCTCAACCGCCCCACCGACGCCAACTCCTTCGACCTGCCCACCGCGCAGGCCGTCACCGAGGCCGTCGAGCGCATCGAGGCCGACGACGACGCCACGGTCGTCGTGCTCACCGGCAACGGGCCGCGCTTCTGCGCCGGGGGCGACGTGGCCAGCTTCGCCGCGGCCGACGACCCCCAGGCCTACCTCCGCGAGCTCGCGGACGTGCTCGACGGCGCCATGCAGCGCCTCGCCGCCCTCCCCAAGCCCGTCGTGGCCGGGGTCCAGGGGGCCGTGGCCGGCGCCGGGCTGAGCGTCATGCTCGCCGCCGACCTCGTGGTCGCCGAGCGCTCCACCAAGTTCGTCACGGCCTACGCCGGCATCGGCCTCACCCCCGACATCGGGCTCTCCTACCTGCTGCCTCGGGCCGTCGGCCAGGTGCGGGCCATGGAGCTCCTGCTCAACGGCCGCGTCCTCGACGGCGACACCGCCCTGGACTGGGGCCTCGTGAGCGAGGTCGTGGACGCCGGTGCCGCCGACCGGGCCCGCTCCCTCGGCCAGAAGCTCGCCGACTCCGTGCCCGGCGCCTACGGCCAGGCGCGTCGCCTCGTCCGCAGCGGCTGGGAGTCCACCCGCGCCGAGGTCGGCCAGGACGAGGCCGCCACGATCGCCGCCCGGGTCGGCACCGACGAGGCCCAGGCCCGCATCCAGAAGTTCCTGGCCAAGCGGTAGCCCGGCCTGCCAGGATCGCGGCCATGACGGCTGCTCAGATCACCCATGTCGGCGGACCGACCACGCTCGTCGAGGTGGCCGGCTGGCGCATCCTCACCGACCCCACGTTCGACGCTGCCGGTCGCCGCTACTTCTTCGGCTGGGGCACGACGTCGCGCAAGCTCGCCGACCCGGGCCTCGCCCTCGACGACGTCGGACCGGTCGACGCCGTACTCGTGAGCCACCACCACCACGGCGACAACCTCGACGATGCCGGCCGGGCCATGCTCGCGGACGTCCCGACGGTCGTCACCACCCGCAAGGGCGCGAAGGCGCTGGGGGCCGCCGACCCCCGTTTCGTCGGTCTCGACGCCTGGGAGACCACCACGCTCGAGGCGCCCGACAGGCCCACCATCACGATCACCGCGACCCCCTGCCGGCACGGTCCGGTGGGCTCCGAGCCCATCACCGGACCCGTCGTCGGGTTCTCGCTGCGCTGGGAGGGCCAGGAGCACGGCGAGCTCTGGATCACGGGCGACACCGTGCTGTACCCGGACCTGCGCGAGGTGCCGCAGCGGCTCGACGTCGGGACGCTCGTGATCCACCTCGGGTCGGTGCGGTTCCGCTACCTCTCGGGCTGGCTCCGCTACACGATGGACGCCGCCGAGGGCGCCGAGCTCATCGATCTCGTCGGGGCCCACACCGTGATCCCCGTGCACTACGAGGGCTGGTCGCACTTCCAGCAGGACCGGCCGGCAGCCGAGACCCGCCTCGCCCAGGCCAACCGTTCCGAAACGATCCACTGGCTCGACCCCGGCGAGGCAGCCACCATCCGCATCTGACCTCGCGAGTGGCGCAGATTGGCACTTTCGAGACGGCGTGTCGTGCCAATCTGCGCCACTCGGGTCCCACTTTGCGCCACTCGCGGGATCGGCTCAGGTGAGGAGCGGTCCGACGACGGCGTCGACGAGGCGCTCGGCGTGAGCCCCGTGGTCGTCGTCGGGGGCCAGGACCGCGTGCATCAACGCGCCGCCGAGCAGCGCCTCGAGGAGCAGGCCGATCGAGACGTCGGTCCCGAGCCGGCCGCCACGCACCGCGTGCTCCACGACGTCGCGGGCGGACGACACCTGACGGTGCCGGATCGCCTCCCAGGCCTCGGCGAGCTCGGGCAGCAGCGCCGCCTCGGTCATGAGGCGCCGGGCCGCTCCGCCGAGGGGTCCGGCGTAGAGCGAGGTCGTGCTGCGGACCAGCCCGACGAGGTCGGCCCGGACGTCGTCGGACACGGGGTGCGGTGCCGTGGCCAGCATCGACGCCAGGGCGTCGGCAAGGAGCGCGGCCTTCGAGGGCCAGCGTCGGTAGAGCGCCGCCTTGCCGACCCCGGCGCGCTGCGCGACGCGGTCCATCGTGAAGCCCGCCCACCCGACGTCGCCGAAGACGAGGCAGGCGGCCTCGTGGACGCGGGCGTCGATCGCAGGGTCGCGTGGGCGCCCCGCCGTTGCGCCGGTCACCGGGCTCGTCATACCCTCAGCATTGCGGACGAAACTCGTTCCGTAAAGAGGAGAGTCGCATGTCGGAGCAGCAGGTACCGCTCAGCACCCCCGTCGTGGTGGGGGTCGGCCAGGCCGTCGACCCGGTCGGGGACCCCGGGTACCGCGCGCTGTCGCCCGTCGACCTGGGGGCCGAGGCCGCGCGTGCCGCGCTGGCCGACTCCGGTGCCGACGCCGACGCCGCACTGGCCGCGCTCGGCACCCTCGTGGTCACGCGCACCTTCGCCGACTCCATCCCGACGTCCATGGCGCCGCTCGGTCGCAGCGACAACCCGCCGCGCTCGGTCGCGCAGCGCATCGGAGCCGACCCGAGCCGTGCGATCTACGACGCCACGGGCGGCCAGACGCCCCAGGCGCTCGTGCGCGAGCTCTGCCAGGACATCGCCGCCGGTCGCGAGGAGGTCGCGCTGATCGTCTCGGGCGAGGCCATCTCCACCGAGCGTCACGCCCGGACGCTCGACGAGAAGCCGTCGTTCGCCGAGCACGCCGAGGGCGCCATGGAGGATCGCGGACTCGGACTCTCCGGCATGGTCACACGGCACCACGTCGAGCACGGCCTGATCGACACGACGTCGCAGTACGCGCTCTTCGAGCACGCCCGGCGGGCCCGGCTGGGACTCACCCGCGAGGAGCTGGCCCGGCAGATGGGCGAGGTGTTCGCCCCCTTCACGCACGTGGCCGCGCAGAACCCGCTCGCGGCCGACCGGGAGGAGCACGCGCCGGAGGAGCTCACGACGGTCGCCGACGGGAACCGGATGATCGCCGACCCCTACCCGCGTCGGCTCGTCGCCCGCGACCAGGTCAACCTGGGGGCCGCGGTGCTGCTCATGTCGTACGGGAAGGCGCTCGAGCTGGGCGTCGATCCCTCCAGGCTCGTCTTCCTGCACGGGACCTCCTCCCTGCGGGAGCTCCCCTCCTTCGAGCGGCCCGACCTCGGAGCCAACCCGGCTGCCGTCGCCGCCGTCGAGCACGCGCTCGAGATCGCAGGCACCGGCATCGACGACGTCCGCTGGTGGGACCTCTACAGCTGCTACCCGATCGCGGTCCTGGCGGTCTGCGACGGGCTCGGTCTCTCGCCGCAGGACCCGCGCGGACTCACGGTGACGGGCGGCCTCCCGTACTTCGGTGGCCCCGGCAACGGCTACTCGTTGCACGCGATCGCCGAGGTGGTGCAGCGCGTCCGCGCGGACGGCACGAAGGGACTCGTGGGCGCCAACGGTGGCCTGCTCTCCAAGTACGCCGTCGGTGTCTACTCCACCGAGCCCCGGGCCTGGCGCGACGACGACAGTGCGCGGCTCCAGGGCGAGCTCGACGCCGGACCTCGGGTGGAGCTGGCCGGGCGCGCCGACGGGTGGGCGCGGATCGAGACCTACACCGTGCTCCACCCGCGCACGGGGCCCAAGCCCGTCGTCGTGGGCCGGCTCGAGGCCGACGGCCGACGCTTCGTGGCCCTGCCCGAGCGCTCCGACCCCGGCATCGTGGCACTCCTCGACGGCGAGGCCGACCCTCTCGGCCAGCGGGTCTACGTGCACGGCAAGGGCCAGGGCAACCGGGTCGCCACGACACCCGCGCCGTTCGCGAAGCAGCCACCGGCCTTCCGCGAGACCTACGAGTTCATCCGTGTCGAGCGCCGCGGCCGGGTCCTGGAGATCACGCTCGACCGCCCGGACTCCCGCAACGCCCTGCACCCGCCCGCGCACGAGGAGCTGGAGGGCGTGCTCGACGCCTACCTCGCCGACCCCGAGCTGTGGGCGGCCATCATCACCGGGGCGGGCGACGGCTTCTGTGCCGGCAACGACCTCGCCTACACCGCGAGCGGCGCCCAGCCGTACTTCCCGCGCACCGGGTTCGCCGGCCTGACGTCACGCAAGGACGTGCACAAGCCGATCATCGCCGCGGTCAACGGTCACGCCGTGGGCGGCGGCCTGGAGATCGTGCTGGCCTGCCACCTCGCCGTCGCCGACGAGCGGGCGAGGCTGGGCGTCCCCGAGGTCGGCGTGGGTCTCGTCGCTGCCGCGGGCGGGCTCGTGCGGCTGCCCCGCACCGTCCCCAGGAAGGTGGCGAACGAGATGCTGCTCGCGGGCCGTCGGCTCACGGCCGCCGAGGCGCACGAGCTGGGCGTCGTGAACGAGGTGGCGCCCGCGGGCGGGGCGCTCGAGGCGGCGCGGGCGATGGCCGAGCGCGTCGTGGCCGGCTCGCCGTCGTCGGTCCGGCTGTCGCTGCGGGCCATGGACCTCGCCGAGGACGTCCCCGACACCGTCGACGCGATCACGCGCGCGGAGGAGGTGCTCGACGACCTGCTCGTGAGCGCCGACACGTGGGAGGGCGTCATGGCGTTCGTCGAGAAGCGCACCCCGGAGTGGAAGGGCTACTGACCCGCTCGGCCGGAGAGGGGGTCAGAGGCCGCGGAGGTAGTCGGGGTCGTCGTCAGGTCCCTGGGCACGGGGATGCGGGCGACCGCCCGGTCCGGGCCGGTGACGCTGCTGGCCTGCGGCCACCCACAGGAGCGGTCCCACGAACGGGACGAGCACCACGAGGAACCACAGCGGCTTGGGCAGGACCTTGACGCGCGAGGCGGGCGTGGCCACGAGGTCGAAGAACGCATAGACGAGGAGCACGACCGCGAACACGAGAATCAGCGCCTTGCCCATGCCTCCACGGTACCGGGGCGCCGGTAGGCTCAGGTCCCATGAAGGCCTTCTGGACGTACACGCTGGCGCGCTTCGCGGTGTTCGCGGCGGTCTACGCCGTCACGTGGACCATCGGCTACTTCGTCTTCGACCTCTCGGCCCTCGCCAACCTCGTGGTCCTGCTGATCTCGCTCATCGTGTCGTCGATCATCTCGGTCTTCGCGCTCGCCCACCTGCGCGAGCAGCTGGCCATCAACGTCCAGCAGCGGGCCGAGCGGATGTCGGCACGCATCGAGGAGTCACGCAGTGCCGAAGACGTCGACTGACGACCGCGCCTGGATCGCGGAGGCGATCCGCCGGGTCGAGGCCGACGCCAACCGCAGCGCCGACACGCACCTGCACGCGCTCGAGATCGCCACGCCGGGCGTCGACCTCTACCTCAAGGACGAGTCGGTCCACCCCACCGGCAGCCTGAAGCACCGGCTGGCGCGATCCCTCTTCCTCCACGCCCTGTGCAACGGGTGGATCCGCCCCGGCGCCCCGGTCGTCGAGGCCTCGAGCGGCTCCACCGCCGTGAGCGAGGCGTACTTCGCCCGGCTCGTGGGCCTGCCGTTCGTCGCCGTCATGCCGGCCTCCACGAGCCGCGAGAAGATCGCGCTCATCGAGTGGTACGGCGGCCGGTGCCACTTCGTGGACTCTCCGTCGGCCGTGTACGACGAGGCCCGGCGCGTGGCCGAGGAGTGCGGCGGCCACTACATGGACCAGTTCACCTACGCGGAGCGGGCCACGGACTGGCGCGGCAACAACAACATCGCCGAGTCGATCTTCGAGCAGATGGCGGCCGAGCGGCACCCGGTGCCCACGTGGGTCGTCGTGAGCGCCGGCACCGGCGGCACGTCCGCCACCATCGGACGGTTCCTGCGGTACCGCCGCCACCCCACGCAGCTCCTCGTGGCCGACCCGGAGGGCTCGGCGTTCCTCGACGGCTGGGAGCAGGACGTCTCCGACGTCGTCACGGGCACGGCGTCGCGCATCGAGGGCATCGGCCGGCCCCGCGTGGAGCCGTCCTTCGTGGGCGGGGTCATCGACGACATGCTGCGCGTCCCCGACGCCGCCTCCATCGCCACGATGCGCTGGACGAGCGACCGGCTCGGGCGCCTCGTGGGCGGCTCCACGGGCACCAACGTGTGGGCCTCGCTCACGGTCGCGAGCCGCATGCGGGAGGCAGGCCAGGACGGCAGCATCGTCACGCTGCTGTGCGACGGCGGCGAGCGCTACCTCAGCACCTACTACGACGACGCCTGGCTCGCCGAGCGGGGCCTCGACCTCGCTCCCTGGACCGAGCGCCTCCAGGAGTACGAGGCCACGGGCCTCCTGCCGCAGATCGTCTGAGAGAAGTCTCGACAGCATGTCGAGGCTCGACATGTCGAGAACGGGGCGTCGGCTCCGTCCCCGGTGTGAACGCGACCATGATGGGTCGCACCACCCGGAGGAGAACACCATGGCCAAGTACCTGATGCTCAAGCACTACCGCGGCGCGCCGGCCCCGGAGGGCTTCGTCACGATGGACCAGTGGACGCCCGAGGAGATCTCGGACCACATCCGCTACATGAACGAGTTCGCCGACCGCCTGCGCGAGTCGGGAGAGTTCGTGAGCGAGGCGGCGCTGGCGCCCGAGGGCTCGTGGGTCCAGCACGGCGGTGCGGGGAAGCCGCCCGTCACGGACGGGCCCTTCGCCGAGACCAAGGACCTCATCGCGGGGTTCATGATCATCGACGTCGACAGCCACGAGCGGGCCGTCGAGCTCGCGGGGGAGCTGTCCGCGGCCCCGGGCAAGGACGGCGCACCGATCCACGAGTGGCTCGAGCTGCGCCCGCTGCTGGAGTCCATGCCCACCATCACGGAGTGAACCGGTGGACGAGGTCCTGCTGCGCAGCCTCACGCCGACCGTGATCAGCGTCCTCGTCCGCCGCGGAGCAGACTTCGCGGCGGCCGAGGACGCGGTCCAGGACGCGCTCGTGGAGGCGGTCCGGGTGTGGCCCGACGACCCGCCGCGCGACCCCAAGGGCTGGCTCGTCACGGTGGCGTGGCGCCGCTTCATCGACGCCACCCGGTCCGAGACCGCCCGGCGCCTGCGCGAGGAGCGCGTCGACGACGAGCCGGAGCCGGGACCTGCGAGCGGCAGCGACGACACCCTGCAGCTGTACTTCCTGTGCGCGCACCCCTCGCTCACGCCGTCGTCGGCCGTGGCGCTCACGCTGCGTGCCGTCGGCGGCCTCACCACCCGTCAGGTGGCGGAGGCCTACCTCGTGCCCGAGGCCACGATGGCGCAGCGCATCAGCCGGGCCAAGCGCACCCTGGCCGACGTCCGCCTCGACCAGCCGGGAGACGTCGCCACGGTCCTGCGCGTGCTCTACCTCGTCTTCAACGAGGGGTACTCCGGCGACGTCGACCTCGCGGCCGAGGCCATCCGGCTGACCCGGCTCCTGTCCGGGCTCATCGACCACCCGGAGGTCCTGGGACTGCTGGCGCTCATGCTGCTCCACCACGCCCGGCGGCCGGCCCGCACCCGCGCCGACGGCGGCCTCGTGACGCTCGCGGAGCAGGACCGGACGCTCTGGGACACCGCGATGATCGCCGAGGGGATCGGCATCCTCCAGCGGGCCCTGGCACGGGACCGGCTGGGGGAGTACCAGGCCCAGGCGGCCGTCGCAGCCCTGCACGCCGACGCCCCGAGCGCCGAGGAGACCGACTGGGTGCAGGTCGTCGAGTGGTACGACGAGCTCCTGCGCATCACCGACAGCCCCGTGGTCCGGCTCAACCGGGCCGTGGCGGTCGGGGAGGCGGACGGCCCACGGGCGGGACTGGCCGCCCTCGACGAGGTCGACGAGACCGTGCCGAGGTACCTCGCCGTGGAGGCCTACCTCCGCGAGCGCGACGGCGACCCAGCCCGTGCTGCCGAGCTCTACGTCGAGGCTGCCCGGAGGGCGACGAGCCAGGCCGAGCGCGACCACCTCACGCGGCGGGCGGCCCGACTCAACGGAGCAGGTCCTCGGCTCACGTGACGGTGACGAGGTCCCAGGACTCGACCCGGCCGTCGGCGAGCACGAGGCGGCCGAGGGTGCCGTGCGGCTGACGTCGCTTGTCGGTGGGGGACCCCGGGTTGAGGATGCGCAGGTCGTCCTCGGTCTCGTCCCACGGGATGTGGGAGTGGCCGAACACCACGAGGTCGGCGGTGGGGAAGCGGCGGCGCATGCGTCGGACCCGTCCCTGCTTCTGGCCGGCGTCGTGGATCATCGCGACGCGCACGCCGGCCAGCTCCAGCTCGAGGGTCTCGGGTGCTCCCCACGCGGCCACGTCGTCGCCGTCGTTGTTGCCCAGGACCACGTGCACGGGCGCGATCTCCGCCAGCTCGTCGAGGACCGACGGCCGGCACACGTCGCCCGCGTGCAGGACGAGGTCGACACCGCGCAGCTCGCGGGCCACCGCCGCCGGCATCGACTTCCAGAACCGCGGGGCGTGGGTGTCGGAGACGACGCCCACGAGCAGCCGCGTCATGCGTCCTGCCAGGAGGCGTCGGTGCGGGTCCGCAGGTCGCGCACCACGGCGTCGAGGTCGACCGGCTCGCCCGCCACGTGGCGCAGGCGTGCGGCGTTGGAGCCGAGCGTGAGCAGGCGCTGCACCCCGTCGTGGGCGAGCTCGCGGTCGCCGCTCTCGCGCAGGGCGGCGTCAAGGTGGTCGAGCATCGTGGCCAGGGCGTCGGCGGCAGGGACCAGCTGTCGGCTGAGCGGGTCGACCAGGTGCCCCTCGAGCCCGTCCCGACGGGCGCGCCAGCGGGCCGCCCGCAGCAGCTCGACCCGCCAGGCGGCCGGCTCGCTCTCGTGGCTCGCCGTCTCGGCGAGTGCTCGCAGGAGGGCGGCCACGAGGACGGTGTCGTCGAGGTCGGTGCAGACGTCGGCCACGCGCAGCTCGACGGTGGGCAGGTCCTCTGCGAGGCGCACGTCGAAGTACACCCCGTGGGCGTCGATGGCGGCGCCCGTGGAGACGAGCCGCTCCACCACCTCGCGGTAGCCGCGGACGTCGCCGAAGGGCTCACCCGGTCCTGCGCTCGGCCAGGCGTCCCAGACCTGCTCGCGCCAGCTGGCCAGCCCGGTGTCGGCGCCGTGGTCGAAGGGGGAGCCGGCCGACAGCGCCACGACGAGCGGGAGCCACGGGCGCACGGCGTCGGCGATCCGGACGGCCTCGACGTCGTCGGCCACCTCCACGTGCACGTGCATGCCGCACGTGATGGCCTGGCGGCCCACGGCGCCGAACGCGCTGATCATGTGGTCGTAGCGCGCCTTGGGCGTCACGTCGTGCGGGTCGCCCCCGAGCACGGGGGTGGGGCTCACGAGCAGCGCGGCGCCGGCCCGTTCCGCAGCGAGCGCGGCCCGCCGACGGGCCGAGCGCAGCTGGCCGCGCAGGTCGTCGAGGTCGTCCGTCGGGTCGGTCTGGATCTCGAGCTGCTGGAGGAAGAGCTCCTGCTCCACGTCGTCGTCGGCCGTCTCGACGACGCGGGCCGAGGCCGCGGTCAGGTGGCCGGTGGCGGGATCGACGAGGAGCATCTCCTCCTCCACCCCGATACGTCTGGTGGTCACCGGTCCAGCGTGGTGCAGCCCCGACGAGGCGGCAACCGCGTCAGGAGCCGATGATGCAGCCGACGGTGAGCCCCACGGCGTAGAGCAGCTCGGCGACGCCGGTCTTCTTGAGCACCGGGACGAGCGCGGGTCCGGTGGCGCCCGCGAGGACCGTGCGGACCGACCGCGCGACGAGCGGCACGCAGACGAAGGCCAGCAGCAGCCAGGACGACTCGGCGGCCACCGCGGCCGCGACCGCTGCCACGAGGGCGACGAGGCACAGCAGCGCGTAGAAGCGGCGCGACGTGGCGTCGCCCAGCACGACGGCCAGCGTGCGCTTGCCCGAGACGGTGTCGGTGGGGATGTCGCGCAGGTTGTTGGCCACGAGGATGGCGCACGCGAGGGCGCCGACGCCCACGGCGGCGGCCACGGAGGTGCCGGTGACCTCCTCGAGCTGGACGTAGGTGGTGCCGAGGACGGCGACCAGGCCGAAGAACAGGAAGACGCTCACCTCGCCGAGGGCGCGGTAGCCGTAGGGGCTCGGGCCGCCCGTGTACGTCCAGGCGGCGACGAGCGCGGCGGCGCCCACGAGGAGCAGCCACCACGTCGTGGTGGCGGCCAGGGCCACGCCGAGGGCGGCGCCGAGACCGAGGAAGCCCAGGGCGGCGCGCTTGACCGCTGCCGGGGTGGCGAGGCCGGAGCCCACGAGCCGGAGGGGACCCACGCGGTCGTCGTCGGTGCCCTTGATGCCGTCGGAGTAGTCGTTGGCGTAGTTCACGCCGATCTGCAGCGCGAGCGAGACGCCGAGCGCGAGGAGGGCCTTCCACCAGACGAACCCGTCGGCCACGACGGCGGCGCCGGTGCCGGCCAGCACCGGTGCGACGGCGGCGGGCAGCGTGCGCGGACGGGCGCCCTCGATCCACAGGGCGAGCCCGGACGGAGAGGCGGAAGCAGTACTCACGACCGATCAGTCTGCCAGTCGCCTAGCCTGGCTGCATGACCGAGCCGGACGTTCCAGACGAGGCGGGGGTTCCCGAGGCCGAGAAGCCGAAGCAGCCGCCGTTCCCCTTCGTCCTCTTCGCCCTCACGGGCTTCGCCGGGTGGTCGGCCATCACGACGGAGGCCGGCTGGATCAAGGTGTCGTGCGTGGTGGGCGCCCTGCTGTTCGCCGCAGCAGCGATCTACCAGAGCCGTCAGACGCAGCCCGCCGACCGGTCGGCGTCCCCCGAGGACCCCTGGGACGGCGCGGACGAACGACCGTGACGGCCTCGCTGCACCCCGTCGGCGGCGACCCGCGCCGGCTGCTCGCCCTGCTCGACGTCTGGCTCTCGGAGCCGGGAGGACGGCTGAGCATCCACACCTCCGGCAGCTCGGGCGAGCCCAAGGAGGTCGTGCTCTCCCGGGAGGCGCTCGTCGCCTCCGCCGAGGCCACGCACGACCGGCTCGGCGGACCGGGCCAGTGGCTCCTCGCCCTGCCCACCACCGGGGTCGCAGGCCTTCAGGTGCTGGTGCGGTCGGCTCTGGCCGGGCACCCGCCCGTGGTCGCCGAGGAGCACGCGGGGCTCGAGGAGGCCCTCGCTGCCATGAGCGGCGAGCGCAGGTACGCCTCGCTCGTCCCCACCCAGCTGCACCGGCTCGCCGCGGCGGGGCGGCTCGACGCGCTCAGCACCCTCGACGCCCTGCTGGTCGGAGGGGCCGCGGTGGACCCTGACCTCGTGGCGGCCGCGCGCGCCGCCGGTGTCCGGGTGGTCCGCACCTACGGGATGAGCGAGACGGCGGGCGGCTGCGTGTACGACGGTGTGCCCCTCTCCGGGGTGGACCTGCGCCTCGACGAGGACGGGCAGGTGCTCGTGTCCGGCCCGGTGCTGCTCGACGGCTACGGGGACGAGCCGTGGCAGGGCGACTGGTTCGCCACGGGCGACCTCGGCACCCTCACCGACGGCGTGCTGAGCATCGTCGGCCGTCTGGACGACGTCGTGAAGGTGGGAGGCTCCAAGGTCCCGCTCCCCGCCGTCGAGCAGGCCGTCCGCTCGTTGCCGGAGGTCCACGACGCTGCGGTGGTGGCAGTGCCCGACACCGAGTGGGGGAACCGGGTGGTGGCGTTCGTCGTGCCCGCCGACGCCGTCTGCCTCGACGCGCTGCGCACCGAGTCGGTGCGTGAGGCCCTCGAGGCGTCGGGCGTGGACCGGTGGTGGGCGCCCCGCGACGTCCTGCTGGTGGACGAGGTGCCTCGCCTGCCCGGCGGCAAGACCGACCGGGTCCGGCTGCGCGAGCAGGCGACCGGGCCTGGCTAGTCGGCCTGGGCGACGGCGTCCTTGATCTCGGTGTCGCCGCCCATGAGGGTCCACTGCTTGCCGATGCCGTGACCGGTGTCGATCACCTCGGCCAGGACTGCGGCGACGTCGTCGCGCGTGACCTCGCCGCGGGCGACGTCGGAGCCCAGCGCGACCTTGCCGGTGCCGGGGTCGTCGGTGAGGCCGCCGGGACGGATGATCGTCCAGTCCAGGCCCGACGTGCGCAGGGCGGCGTCGGCGTCCCGCTTGGCCTCCACGTACGCGCGCCACACGGCGCCCGTGTCGTCGGGGATCGGGTCGTCCACGCCGACGGCGGACACCTGCACGAAGCGGTGGATCCCGGCCTGCTTGGCGCCGTCGATGGACTTGAGCGAGCCGCCCAGGTCCACGCTCTTCTTGCGTCCGACGTCGCCGTCGGGGCCACCGCCGGCGGCGAACACGACGGCGTGGGCGCCGTCGAAGGCCTGGGCGAAGGCGTCGGCCTCGTCGGCCTCGATGTCGAGCATCCGGACGCGGGCGCCGAGCTCCTCGAGCTCGGCCACCTGCGCGGGGTTGCGCACGAGGGCGAGTGGCGTGTGGTTCCGGGAGGCGAGGAGGGGGATGAGACGGCGGGCGATCTGGCCGTGGCCCCCCACGATGGCAATGGTCGACATGTCCTCACCGTAGGCACGTCTCCCCAACGCCGCACCACTACGCTCGCAGGGTGAAGCCGCACGTCTACTCCCTGCCGATGCCCACGCGGTTCCGTGGCATCACCCGGCGGGAGGGCGTCGTGCTGGAGGGGCCGGCCGGCTGGGCCGAGTTCAGTCCCTTCCTCGACTACGACGACGCCGAGTCCTTGGGCTGGTGGCGGGCTGCGCAGGACAGCGCCCACCGGGAGTGGCCCGCCGCCGTGCGCGACCGCGTGCCCGTGAACTGCACCGTCCCGGCCGTGGGTCCCGAGGAGGCGGCGCGGGTCGTCCGGGCCTCCGGCTGCCAGACGGCCAAGGTGAAGGTGGCCGAGCCCGGGCAGAGCCTCGACGACGACGTGCAGCGGGTCAGCGCGGTCCGCGAGGCGCTCGGGCCCGGGGGCCGCGTGCGGGTCGACGCCAACGGTCTGTGGGACGTGGAGCAGGCCGTGGCAGCGGTGCGCGCGCTCCACGACGCCGCCACGCTCGAGTACGTGGAGCAGCCGTGCCGCACGGTGGAGGAGCTGGCGCTCGTGCGGCGCAGGGTGGAGGTGCCCGTCGCCGCCGACGAGTCCATCCGCCGGGCCGAGGACCCCTTGAGGGTGCGCGACCTCGAGGCGGCGGACATCGCTGTCATCAAGGTCCAGCCGCTCGGCGGGGTGCACGCGTGCCTGCGGATCGCGGAGCAGATCGGTCTGCCGGTCGTGGTCTCGAGCGCGGTGGAGTCGTCGGTGGGGCTCGCTGCCGGGCTCGCGCTCGCGGCCGCCCTGCCCGAGCTGCCCTACGCCTGCGGTCTCGCCACGACGTCGCTGCTCGACGGCGACGTGGTCTCTGCGCCCCTCGTCCCGGTCGATGGCTACCTGCCCGTCGGCCGGGTCACGCCCGACGCCGCCGCGCTGGCGACTGCTGCCGCCGACCCCGAGACCACCGCCCGCTGGCTCGACCGCCTCGCCCGTGTCCAGGCCCTCGCGGGGGACCGGAGATGATGCATCCGGGTAGCCGGAGCAGCCGCTCTGCATCATCTCGCGTCGGCCACCGCCCGGCCGGGGACGAGGAACGATGCATCCGGGTCACCCTGGCTACCGGAATGCATCATTTCCGGTCGGACGAAGGAGGGGCATGAGTCGGGCTTCGGCGTCACTCGTCGCGTATCGGCTCGTCGAGGTCTGGACGTTCATGGGCGCGAACGATGCCGTCCTGGCGCCCGGGTCGCGCTCCGGACCGCTCGCCGTCGCCCTCCACGCCGCTGACCGGGCCGGGCACCTCCGTCTCCACGTCCGGGTCGACGAGCGCGAGGCCGGATTCCTCGCCCTCGGCCTCGCGAAGGCGTCCGGCCGGCCGGTCCCTGTCATCACGACGTCAGGCACCGCCGTGGCCAACCTCCACCCGGCCATGCTCGAGGCGCTCCACGCGAAGATCCCGGTCATCGCCGTCACCGCCGACCGCCCGGCCCGGCTCCGGGGGACCGGCGCCAACCAGACCACCGACCAGCGAGAGATCTTTCCCGGCCTCCCGTACGTCGACTCGTTCGACGAGATCCCGAAGCCGCCGTTCCACCTCAACCTCGAGCTCGACGAGCCGCTCCTCGACCCCGATCGCGTCTGGGAGTGGGACTCGCCCGCACGCCCGGAGTGGTCGATGTCGATCCCGCGCGACGGCCGTGTGCTGCACACGGTCGACCCCACCCGCACGGTCGTCGTCGCGGGCGACTCCGCCACCCCCGTTCCCGACGGGCTGCCCGTCATCGCCGAGCCCAGCTCGGGTCTCCGCACGAGTCCCACGGCCCTCACCGCCGGTCGGCTCGTGCTGGCGCACAGCCCCCTCGCCGCCGAGGTGGAGCGCGTCATCAGCGTCGGACACGCCACGCTCTCCAGGCCCGTGACGCAGCTCCTGGCCCGCCAGGACCTCGAGATCGTCCACGTCGGCGACCAGTCCACCTTCCCGGTCCCCGCCGGCCCGCACGTGAGGTTCGTCGACGAGCTCGCGGTCACGGGCCCCGCCGACCCCGGCTGGCTCCAGGCCTGGCTCGACGCCGACGCCCAGGTCCGCGCGGCCGTCGACGCGCAGCTCGACGGCACGACCCCGCTCGACGTCGCCCGCACCGTCTGGGACGCAGCCTCCGACGGACTCCTCGTCATCGGCTCCTCGAGCCCGATCCGCGACCTCGACCTCGTCGCCACGCCCCGCGCAGACGCCCCCCGCGCCCTCGCCAACCGCGGGCTCGCCGGCATCGACGGCACCCTCTCCACGGCGATCGGCGCCGCCCTGGCCACCCCCGAGGCACGGGCACTCGCCGTCGTCGGCGACCTCACGTTCCTCCACGGCGCCAACGGCCTGCTCGTCGGACCGCAGGAGCCCCGACCCGACCTCACGATCGTGGTGGTGAACGACGACGGCGGCAGCATCTTCTCCACGCTCGAGCAGGGCGCTCCGGACTACGCCGAGGCGTTCGAGCGGGTCTTCGGGACGCCCACGGGAACCGACCTGGCGGCGCTCTGCGCTGCCCACGGCGTCGGCCACCGGCGCGTGGGAGCGCCTGACCTGGCTGCCGCGCTGGCCCGCCCGCAGAGCGGCATCGAGGTCGTCGAGGTCCCGGTGAGCCGGGCCGATCGCCGGGCCCTCGCCGGCCGGATCGACGAAGCCGCGCGGCACCTGTTCTCACGCTGACACCTCTTGTGTCACGATGGGGCCAGCCCGTGTGTCCAGGGTCACGTCGTCATGAGGAGCCATGCATGCCCATCGAGACCTTCGACCACGTCGTCATCGGCTCCGGGAGCGGCGGTGGCGTGGTGGCCGCACGGCTCAGCGAGGACCCCTCCGTCAAGGTCCTGCTGCTCGAGGCCGGGCCCATGGACGACGACGACATGATCCACCTGCCCGCCGGGTTCTCGACGCTCTTCAAGACCAAGTGGGACTGGGGCTACCAGACCAACCCGCAGAAGATGCTCGGCGGACGCCGGGCCGACTGGCCCCGCATGCGCGGCCTCGGCGGCTGCTCCTCGATGAACGCCATGATCTACATCCGCGGCAACCACGCCGACTACGACGAGTGGCGCGACGTCTACGGCGCCGAGGGCTGGGGCTTCGACGATGTCCTGCCCTACTTCAAGAAGGCCGAGGGCAACACCCGGCTGCGCAACTCCTTCCACGGCAGCGACGGACCGCTCCACGTCGAGGACCGCCGCTACAACCACGAGCTCTCCCGGGCCTTCATCGACTCCGCGGTCGCCACCGGCATCAAGGAGACCGACGACTTCAACGGCGCCGAGCAGGAGGGCGCCGGCTACTACCAGGTCACGTGCCGCAAGGGCCGTCGCTGGTCCGTGGCCGACGCCTACGTGCGCCCGGCCATGAGCCGCCCCAACTTCACGCTGCGCACCGAGGCCTTCGTCACGACGATCGACATCGAGAAGGGCCGTGCGGTCGGCGTCTCGTACGTCCGCGACGGCGCGCTGCACCAGGTCCGGGCCAGCGGGGAGATCGTGCTCGCCGGCGGCGCCGTGAACACTCCGCAGACCCTCATGCTCTCGGGTGTCGGCCCCGCCGCGCACCTCAAGGAGCACGGCATCAAGGTCAAGGTCGACTCGCCCGGCGTGGGTCAGCACCTGCAGGACCACCCCGTCGCGGGGATCCTCGCCTACACGCAGAACACCACCGACATGGCCGAGTTCCTCGACCTGCCCAACATGCTCAAGGCACAGAAGCTCGGACGTGGCCCGCTGAGCTCCAACGTCGCCGAGGCCGGCGCGTTCTTCACCTCGCGCGACGACCTCGACCTCCCCGACCTGCAGATCCACATGACGCCCACGGGGTTCTACGACAACGGGCTGCACGAGCCCACCCGCCGGGCCATCACGGTCGCGCCCACGCTCGTGCGCGTCGAGAGCGAGGGCTACCTCAAGCTCCGTTCGGCCGATCCCACGTGGCACCCCGAGATCGAGGCGGCCTACCTCACGCAGCAGGCCGACGTCGACGCCATGCTCGCCGGCTACCGGACGGCGCTCGAGATCGTGAAGACCGGTCCGCTCAACGAGCTCATCGAGGGACCGTGGGAGCCGCCCACGTTCGAGCCCACCGACGAGCAGCTGCTCGAGACCATCGCCCGCCTGGGCCAGACGCTGTACCACCCCGTCGCCACGTGTGCGATGGGCTCGAACGACGACTCCGTCGTGGACTCCGAGCTCCGCGTCCGCGGCGTCAAGGGGCTGCGCATCGCCGACGCCTCCGTCATGCCGCGGGTCCCGCGCGGCAACACCAACGCACCGACCATCATGATCGGCGAGAAGGCCGCCGACCTCATCAAGGGAGCCTGACCATGACTGCCACCGTCGAGAGCACCAGCACCACCCCCGTCGCCAACGCCCCCGGGCCCGACCGCGAGACGTTCACCTCGCTCGACCCCGCCACCGGCGACATCGTCGGCACCCACCCCATCCACACCAAGGCCGACGTCGACGACGCCGTCGCCCGGGCCCGCGAGGCCGCCGCCTGGTGGGGCGCCCTGTCGTTCAAGGAGCGCGGCGAGTACCTCCTCACGTGGCGCAGCGTCATCACCCGCCGCATCGCTCAGCTGTCCGAGCTGTCGCACCGCGAGACCGGCAAGCCGCACGGCGACGCCATCCTCGAGATCGGCATCGCCATCGACCACATCGCGTGGGCCGCCAAGCACGCCGAGAAGGTCCTGGGCCAGCAGAAGGTCTCCTCGGGCCTCGTCATGGCCAACCAGTCCGCCTACGTCCAGTACAACGCGCTCGGCGTGGTGGGCGTCATCGGTCCGTGGAACTACCCGGTCTTCACGCCCCTCGGCTCCATCGCGTACGCCCTCGCCGCCGGCAACACGGTCGTCTTCAAGCCGAGCGAGTACACGCCGGGCGTGGGCCGCTGGCTGGCCGACACGTTCTCCGAGGTCGTGGCCGGACGTCCCGTCCTGCAGACCGTCACCGGGCTGGGCGAGACCGGCAACGCCCTGTGCGTGGCCGACGTCGACAAGCTCGCCTTCACCGGCTCGGGCCGCACGGGCCGCAAGGTCATGGCGGCGTGTGCCGAGAACCTCACCCCCGTCATCATCGAGGCCGGTGGCAAGGACTCGCTCATCGTCGACGAGGACGCCGACGTGAAGGCGGCCGCCGAGGCGGCCCTGTGGGGCGGCATGTCCAACGCCGGCCAGACCTGCATCGGCACCGAGCGCGTCTACGTGCACGAGCGCGTCTTCGACGAGTTCGTCCGCGAGATCACCGAGCAGGCCAAGGACCTCAAGGCCGCTCCCGGCGAGAAGCTCGGCCCGGCCACCATGCCGTCGCAGCTCGACATCATCCGCAGCCACGTCCAGGACGCGGTCGACAAGGGCGCCAACGTCGTGATGGGCGGCCCCACCGCCATCGGCGAGCGGTTCGTGCAGCCCACGATCCTCACGCACGTCCCGGAGGACTCCACCGAGATCACGGAGGAGACCTTCGGCCCCACCCTGGCCATCAACCCGGTGAAGGACATGGACGAGGCCATCGCCCTCACCAACGCGACGGCCTACGGCCTCGCCGGCGCGGTCTTCTCGGCCAAGCGCGGCATGGAGATCGCCCAGCAGATCCGCTCGGGCATGACGTCGATCAACTCCGTCATCGCCTTCGCCGGCGTGCCGACCCTGCCGTTCGGCGGCGTGGGGGAGTCGGGCTTCGGGCGCATCCACGGCCCCGACGGCCTCAAGGAGTTCACGTACGCCAAGGCCATCACGAAGCAGAAGTTCAAGCCCGTGCTCGCCCTCACGACCTTCGCCCGCGACGCCGCCACCGAGAAGCGGCTCGTGACGCTCCTCAACGTCCTGCACGGCGGGAGCAAGACGCTCAAGTAGGGCGGTGACTGGCAGGCTGGCCCCGTGAGTCAGCACGTGGTGGTCGTGGGCGCCGGCATCGTCGGCCTCGCGACCGCCCACGAGCTGACCCGGCGCGGCCACCACGTCACGGTCCTCGACAAGGAGGACCGTCTCGCGGCGCACCAGACCGGTCACAACTCGGGGGTCGTGCACTCGGGGCTGTACTACGCGCCCGGCTCGCTCAAGGCGCGGCTCGGGACGGCGGGTGCGACGTCCATGACCGACTTCGCCCGCCAGCACGGCGTCACGGTCGACCGGTGCGGCAAGCTGGTCGTGGCCACCGGTCCGGCGCAGCTCCCGGCCCTCGAGGAGCTGCTCCGCCGCGGCGTGGCCAACGGTGTCCCGTGCCGTCGCGTGGACCCGGGCGAGCTCCGGGAGCGGGAGCCGCACGTGGCCGGTGTCGCCGCCATCCGGGTGGACTCCACGGCCGTCGTCGACTACGTGGGCGTCTGCCGCGTCCTGGCCGACCTCGTCGTCGACGGTGGCGGGGAGCTCGTGCTGGGCGCCGTGGTCGAGGAGGTCCGGGCCGACGCGTCGGGGGTCGTGGTGCAGACCTCGTCGGGGGTCTTCCGTGCCGACCACCTCGTGGCCTGCGCCGGTCTGCAGAGCGACCGCGTCGCCCGGCTGGCCGGCGTCGACCCCGGCGTGCGCATCGTCCCGTTCCGCGGTGAGTACCTCGAGCTCACGCCGCACGCTGCCCACCTCGTGAAGGGGCTCGTCTACCCCGTCCCGGACCCCGACCTGCCGTTCCTCGGGGTGCACCTGACCCGCATGTTCGACGGCACGGTGCACGCCGGCCCGAACGCCGTCCTGGCCCTGGCCCGTGAGGGCTACACGTGGGGCACCGTCCGGGCGCGCGACGTCGCCGACCTGGCCGGCTGGCCGGGCACGTGGCGGCTCGCCCGCTCGTGGTGGCGCACGGGGGTCGACGAGGTCGCGCGATCGCTCTCGCGGAAGCGCTTCCTGAGCAGCCTCCAGGAGCTCGTGCCCGAGCTCACCGCCACCGACCTCGTGCCCGCGCAGGCCGGTGTCCGCGCCCAGGCCGTCGACCGCAGCGGGGCCCTCGTCGACGACTTCCTCGTGCGTCGTGGTCCGCGGCAGCTTCACGTCCTGAATGCTCCGTCCCCCGCAGCGACGGCCGCCCTCGAGATCGGGCGTCACCTGGCCGACGCCCTGGAGGACGTCGTCTGAGGGTGCGAGGAAGACTCCTGGCCTAATCTGGGCACGTGACTTTCCACCGGTACGTGGCGCTCGGGGACTCCTTCACCGAAGGAGTCGGCGACCACGACCCCACGCGTCCCAACGGCGTGCGGGGCTGGGCCGACCGGGTGGCCGAGGTGCTCGACGGCCAGGTCGATGACTTCTCGTACGCCAACCTCGCGATCCGCGGCCGCAAGCTGCTCCCCATCATCGACGAGCAGCTGGAGCCCGCGCTCGCCCTGCAGCCCGACCTCGTGAGCATCTACGCGGGGGCCAACGACGTGCTCCGTCCGCGGATCGACATCGACCGGCTGGTCGAGGCGTACGACCGGGCCGTGGGGCGGCTGCACGCCGCCGGCGCCCACGTCGTGATGTTCACGGCCTACGACCCCGGGGGCGCGCCGGTCTTCGGTGCCCTGCGGGGCCGGTTTGCCGTCTACAACGAGCTGGTGCGGCAGGTGGCCGAGCGCCACGACGCCACGCTGGTCGACTTCTGGCGCCTGCGTGACTACCGCGACGATCGGTTCTGGGACGTCGACCGCATGCACATGTCGTCGGTCGGCCACCAGCGCATGGCCGTGGCCGTCCTCGACGCCCTGGGGGTCCGGCACCGTCTCGAGCCCCTCCCGCTGCCGCCCCTGGCCCGGCTCACGGCTGCCGAGCGTCGCGCAGCCAACCTGGCATGGGCCCGTGCGCACGCGGCGCCGTGGGTGAAGCGCCGGCTCACGGGGACGTCCTCCGGCGACTCGCTCAGCGCCCGTCGCCCCTCGTTGCTCCCCGTGGACGGCCCCTGATGGTCAGGCTGCCCCGGCTCGGCCCCAAGCTCGCGGCCCCGCCCACCGACCTCGACGACTCCTCGCAGGAGCGTCTCGACGAGTTCCTGCGCATGGCCGGTGACGCCAAGGTGGTGAGCACGCGACGGCTGCTGTGGCTCGCCGTCGTGTTCGCCGGCCCGCTCAAGCTCAAGGACCAGAGCAACGTGAAGCGGGCGGGGGAGACCATGGTCCTCACGCCCCACACCGTCGTCATGACGCCGCAGGAGCACGTGGGCGTGGCCAAGGTGAGCTACTACCTCGAGCAGCTCGAGGCGGGTGAGCAGCTCAAGGCGGCCCGCATCACCGACGCCGGCCGCGACGCCGGCCTGTGGCACCTCGACGGTCTGCACCGCCTGCTCGCCGCCCGCATCATGGGCGAGTCGCTCGAGGCCGACGTCTACCGCTGACGTCCCGAGCCCGACCGGTCGAGGCTCAGCGCAGCGCGTCGATGACCGGGATGAGCTTGGCGCGCGACTCGGCCAGCTCGTCGGCGGGCCTGGAGTCGGCCACGATGCCGCAGCCCGCGAAGAGCCGGACGCGTTCCCCGTCGATCGCGACCTGGGCCGCGCGCAGCCCGATGCCCCACTCGCCGTCGCCCGACGCCCCGATCCAGCCGACGGGTCCGGCGTACCGGCCACGCTCGAGGCCCTCGATCTCGCGGATCAGGCGGACGGCCTCGTCCGTGGGCGTGCCGCCGACCGCGGCCGACGGGTGCAGGGCGGCAGCCAGGGTGAGGGCGGTGGTCTCGTCGCGGATGACCGCGGTGACGTCGGTCGCGAGGTGCATGACGTTGGGCAGGTGCAGCACGTACGGCGACTCGGGCACGTTGGTGCTGGAGCAGTGCGGGGTGAGCGCGTCGACGACCGAGCGCACGGCGTACTCGTGCTCCTCGAGGTCCTTGCTCGAGCGGGCCAGCGACCCGGCGAGGGCGAGGTCGCGCTCGTCGTCGCCGGTGCGCCGGATGGTCCCGGCCAGCACGCGTGACGTGACCAGGCCGCGCTCGAGCCGTACGAGCATCTCCGGCGTGGCACCGAAGAAGCCGTCGACGTGGAACGTCCAGCAGCCGGGGTAGTCGCGAGCCAGCCGGCCCAGCGGGGCGCGGACGTCGAGCGGGGCGTCGAGGGTGGCGTCGACAGCACGGGAGAGCACGACCTTGTCGAGCTGTCCGGACTGGATGCGGCTCACGGCGGCGGCCACGACGTCGGTCCACGCATCGGCGTCGACCTCGGCGTCGGTGAAGGTGACAGGGCCGGTCCGGCGGGGCTCGGAGGCGGGCTCCAGCGGGGGAGCGCTGCCCAGGGAGGTGCCGATGACCGTGACCCAGCTGGTGCCGTCGCGGCGGCCGACCACCACCTCGGGAACGACCAGGAGGGATCCGGTGGCGTCGTCGTCGAAGGTGAAGGTGCCGAACGCCACGAGGCCGCTGCCGGGGACGCCCACCTCGTCGCGCACGACGCTGCGTGCGGCCAGCTCGCGCCACCAGGCGTCGGCCTCGGCGAAACGTCCCGGCCCGGAGGTCTCCAGGACGGCGGCACGACCCCAGCCGACGAGACCGTCGCCGTGGTGCACCCACGCGACGGGGTCGTCGAGCGGCGGGAGCAGCGCGACGAGGTCGCCTGCGTCGTCGATGCGCCGGGTCCGCGCCACCAGCGGCGCCGCCGAGGGATCGAGTCCGGCTTCAGTCACCTGTCGAGCCTACCGGGCTCTCGTGAGGCGGTGGGGCCTACGCTGAACAGGTGAGCCGCGCCGGACTGGACAAGCAACCCCGAGACGTCGCCCGCATGTTCGACGACGTCGCACAGCGGTACGACATCACCAACGACGTCCTCTCCCTGGGCCAGGACCGTCGGTGGCGCAAGCGCGTCGTCGATCTCGTCGCCCCGCGGCCGGGCGAGACCGTGCTCGACCTGGCGGCCGGCACGGGCACCTCGAGCCAGCCGTTCCGGGCCGCCGGCGCCACCGTCGTGCCGTGCGACTTCTCCCTGGGGATGCTCGAGGTCGGCAAGAAGCAGCTGCCGCACCTGCCGTTCACGGCGGGCGACGGCATGTCGCTGCCGTTCCGCGACGAGTCGTTCGACGCCGTGACCATCAGCTTCGGGCTCCGCAACATCCACGACCCGGTCCAGGGCCTGCGCGAGCTCCTGCGCGTCACCAAGCCGGGGGGCCGCATCGTGGTGTGCGAGTTCAGCGCTCCCACGTGGGCGCCGTTCCGTGCGGTCTACACCAACTACCTCATGAAGGCGCTGCCGCCGGTGGCCCGCAAGGTGTCGTCCAACCCGGCCTCGTACGTCTACCTCGCGGAGTCCATCCGTGCCTGGCCCGACCAGAAGGGCCTCGCGCTCCGCATGGTCGAGGCCGGCTGGGGCAAGGTCGACTGGCACAACCTCTCCGGCGGCATCGTGGCTCTCCACCACTCCACCAAGCCCGCCTGACCCCTTCGCCCCGAGGTCGGTTTACCACGGTAACTACGTAAACCGTCCTCCCCTCGGCAACCTGACCCATCCCTACGGAAGCTTCCGTAGGGATGGGTCGGTTTACCAACACCCCGTGGTAAACCGACCTGGGGGGTCAGAGGGTGGCGAGCCAGGCGTCGACGGCGCGCTGGGTGCGCAGGCGCACCACCTCGAGGTGGGGGTGCTCGCGCTGCGCCGCGGGCACGAGCTCGGCGAGCAGGTGCCGCGTGCTCCAGGCCCAGCGCACGACGTGGTCGTCGTCGGTGAGCACGGTCCACAGCGGCGCCTCGAGGTTGCCGTTCCACAGCTCCTCGCGCCGGAGCCGACGTCGGACGGTGCGCCGCACGAGCCGCCGCATCGTGACGCGCACCGGGAGGTCGAGCCACACGATCAGCTCGGCGCGCGCGGCGAGCAGGGGACGGGCGGCCGGGTACTGCCACTCGGTCACCCAGCGCTCCGACGCCGCCAGCGCGCGCACCTCGTCGAGGAACTCCGGACGCGGCGTCCAGCCCGGTCCGTGGAAGAGCGCGTCGAGCTCGGTGCGAGGCAGGTCGAGCCGCTCCGCGACGGTTCTCGCGACGGTCGTCTTGCCTGTCCCGGTGGTCCCCGCGACGAGGATCCGCTGCATCGGTTCCATCCTTCCGGTCACCTTAGTGTGACCTAAGTTACAAGCGCCCCGGGGCAGGCGTAGGGTGAGACCCGCGTCACGTTGTGAACGCTTTCACAAGCGCACGATCGCCAGCGGCCCAGGAGGTGCTGTGAACGTCTACACCCCGATCCTCGTGCTCGGAGTGCTGGCTGCCGGGTTCGCGATCATGAGCGTGGGCATCGCCCCGTTCACCGGACCCAAGCGCTACAACCGCGCCAAGCTCGACCGCTACGAGTCGGGCATCCAGCCCAGCCCGCTGCCCGACGGTGGCGGCAAGGTGTCGATCCGCTACTTCATCATCGCGATGCTGTTCATCGTCTTCGACATCGAGATCATCTTCCTCTACCCGTTCGCCGTGGCGTTCGACTCGCTCGGCTGGTTCGCGCTCGTGGAGATGTTCCTGTTCATGGCGACCGTGTTCATCGCGTACGCCTACGTCTGGCGCCGAGGAGGCCTGGAATGGGACTGAGCGCAGCGAAGGAACGATCCAGCACTGCACGTTCGGGGCCCCGCGTCGGGCCCGACTCCCGCGCAGACGCGCAGGAGCACGACGGACCGAGGAGGGGCCGACGTGGGAATTGAGGAAAAACTGCCCAGTGGTGTCTTGCTGTCCACCGTGGAGGGCCTCGCGGGATACATGCGCAAGGCCTCGTTCTGGCCCGCCACCTTCGGGCTCGCGTGCTGCGCCATCGAGATGATGACGTTCGGCGCCCCGCGGTTCGACTCCTCGCGCTTCGGCATGGAGGTCTTCCGACCCAGCCCGCGCCAGGCCGACCTCATGATCGTGGCCGGCCGCGTGAGCAACAAGATGGCGCCCGTCCTGCGCCAGATCTACGACCAGATGGCCGAGCCCAAGTACGTGCTGGCCATGGGCGTGTGCGCCAGCTCGGGCGGCATGTTCAACAACTACGCCATCGTCCAGGGCGTCGACCACGTCGTGCCGGTCGACATGTACCTCCCGGGCTGCCCGCCGCGTCCGGAGATGCTGATCGACGCCGTGCTGAAGCTCCACGACAAGGTCCAGCACACCAAGCTGGGCGCCCACCGACTGGCCGAGATCGAGGAGCAGGAGGCAGCCGCCCTCACCGCGCTGCCGACGTCGGCCATGAAGGGCCTCATGCGATGAGCGACGAGACAGCCGGCGGGGGTGCCGGGTCGCGGGCGGCGGACGGCGCCGACGTCCCGGCCACGCCGTCTCCTCTGGACCGCACCACCCTCGAGGTCGTGGCTGTCCGCGAGGGCATGTTCGGCGTCCACGGCACCGGCGACACGAGCGGCTACGGCGGCCTCACGCGCCCCGTGGCCATGCCGGGCGCGAGCGCCAAGCCGTACGGCGGCTGGTTCGACGACGTCGCGGTCAAGCTCGAGGAGGTCCCCGACGCCATCGAGAAGGTCGTCGTCGACCACGGCGAGGTCACGTTCTTCATCCGCCGCGCCGCCCTCGTGGCCACCGCGCAGCACCTGCGCGACGACCCGGCCCTCCGGTTCGAGCTCTGCTCGGGCGTCAGCGGCGTGCACTTCCCGCACGAGGAGGGCCGCGAGCTCCACGCGGTCTACCACCTGCTCTCCATGACCCACAACCGCCGGATCCGCCTCGAGGTCACCGCCCCCGACGCCGACCCGCACGTGCCCAGCGTCGTGTCCGTCTACCCCACCGCCGACTGGCACGAGCGCGAGACCTACGACATGTTCGGCCTCGTCTTCGACGGCCACCCCGCGCTCACGCGCATCCTCATGCCCGACGACTGGAACGGTCACCCCCAGCGCAAGGACTACCCGCTGGGCGGCATCCCCGTCGAGTACAAGGGCGGCACCACGGCGCCCCCCGAGACGCGAAGGAGCTACTCGTGATCACCGCCCAGCGGCCAGTCCGGACACTCCGTCATTCCGCTCGCTGCGCTCGCGGGGGGCTCGGAGGCATCCCGGTGGAGTACAAGGGCGGCACCACCGCACCCCCCGAGACGCGGAGGAGCTACTCATGACCACCACCGACCCCTACGCGGGCACCACTGACAGCCCCACCGGCCCGGTCTTCACGGTCACCGGCCAGGACTGGGACACGATCGACTCCTCGGCTGTCGAGGGCGACCGCATCGTCATCAACATGGGACCCCAGCACCCCTCCACGCACGGCGTGCTCCGCCTCGTGCTCGAGATCGACGGCGAGACGGTCACCGATGCCCGCCCCGGCATCGGCTACCTGCACACCGGCATCGAGAAGAACATGGAGTTCCGCACCTGGACGCAGGGCGTCACGTTCTGCACGCGGATGGACTACGTCGCCCCCTTCAGCAACGAGGCCGCCTACGTCGCCGCCGTGGAGAAGCTCCTCGACATCGAGGTGCCCGAGCGGGCGCAGGCCATCCGCGTCCTCATGCTCGAGCTCAACCGCATCAGCTCGCACCTGGTCTGCATCGCCACGGGTGGCATGGAGATCGGTGCCCTCACCGTCATGACGTGCGGGTTCCGCGACCGCGAGCTCATCCTCGACCTCTTCGAGCTCATCTCCGGCCTGCGCATGAACCACGCCTACTTCCGGCCCGGCGGCGTGGCCCAGGACCTGCCGTACGGTGCCGTCGAGAAGATCCGCGAGACGCTGAGCCTGCTGAAGAAGCGCCTGCCCGAGTACGCGGCGCTCTGCAACGCCAACCCCATCTTCAAGGGCCGGCTCAAGGGGATCGGTCACCTCGACCTCGCCGGCTGCCTCGCCCTCGGCCTCACCGGTCCCGTGCTGCGGGCCACCGGCTACGACTGGGACCTGCGCAAGAAGCAGCCCTACTGGGGCTACGACACGTACGACTTCGACGTCGTCACGTGGGACGAGCCCGACGCCTACGGCCGGTTCCGGGTGCGCCTGGAGGAGATGTGGGAGTCCCTGCGCATCGTCGAGCAGGCCGTCGACCGTCTCGCCGAGTCCCAGGGCGATCCGGTCATGGTGGCCGACCCCAAGATCGCGTGGCCCTCGCAGCTGTCCGTCGGCGGCGACGGCCAGGGCAACTCGGTCGAGCACATCAAGCACATCATGGGCGAGTCCATGGAGGCGCTCATCCACCACTTCAAGATCGTCACCGAGGGCTTCCGCGTGCCGCCCGGCCAGTCGTACGCGTCCATCGAGGCGCCGCGCGGCGAGATCAGCTGCCACGCCGTCTCCGACGGCGGCAACCGGCCGTACCGGGTGCACTTCCGCGACCCGTCCTTCGTGAACCTGCAGGGCACCTCGATCATGAGCGAGGGATCCATGATCTCCGACGTCATCGTCGCCATCGCCAGCATCGATCCCGTGATGGGTGGTGTCGACCGATGAGCGAGCAGGTCAGCGGAGCCGCCACGCTCCCCGCCGAGACCGTCGCCGAGCTCCAGGAGCTCATGGGCCGCTACCCGCAGGCCCGCTCGGCACTCCTGCCCATGCTGCACCTCGTGCAGTCCGTCCAGGGCAGCGTCACGACCGAGGGCATCGAGACGTGCGCCGCGCTGCTCGGCCTCTCGGCGGCCGAGGTCTCGGGCGTCGCCACCTTCTACACGATGTACAAGCGCCGCCCCATGGGCGACCACCACGTGGGCGTCTGCACCAACACGCTGTGCGCCGTCATGGGCGGCGACGCCATCTTCGAGCGCCTCAAGGACCACCTCGAGGTCGGCAACGACGAGACCACGGCCGACGGCAAGGTCACGCTCGAGCACATCGAGTGCAACGCCGCGTGCGACTTCGCCCCCGTGCTCACCGTGAACTGGGAGTTCTTCGACCAGCAGACGCCGGAGTCCGCCGTCGAGCTCGTCGACCGGCTGCGGTCCGGCGACACGGTCACCGCCACGCGCGGGGCCACCATCACGAGCTGGCGCGAGGCCGAGCGCGTGCTCGCCGGGTTCGAGGACGGACGCGTCGACGAGGGCCCCGCAGCCGCCGGGCCGTCGCTCGCGGGCCTCGAGATCGCCGCCGAGCGCGGCTGGAAGGCACCCGACGTCGACCAGGCCGACTCGAAGGACAACGAGGTCCCCACCGAGTCGGCCGAGGCCGGGGCCGCCGAGGCCGACACCGCGCGGGCCGAGTCCGAGACCGTGGCCGAGGAGTCCGACGCCGACGTGAAGGGAGGCGGATCCGATGACTGACACCCTGACGCCCGTCCTGAGCCGCAACTGGGGCGACGACCGCGCCTGGACGCGCGAGGCCTACGAGGCGCAGGGAGGCTACGACGCCCTGCGCAAGGCCGTCACCCTGACGCCCGACGAGATCGTCACGCTCGTCAAGGACTCCGGCCTGCGCGGCCGCGGCGGCGCAGGCTTCCCCACCGGCATGAAGTGGGGCTTCATCCCGCAGGACCCCGAGACCGAGGCGGGTCGCAAGCCCAAGTACCTCGTGGTCAACGCCGACGAGTCCGAGCCGGGCACGTGCAAGGACATCCCGCTCATGATGGCGAGCCCGCACACCCTCGTGGAGGGCGTCATCATCGCGGCCATGGCCATCCGGGCCGAGAAGGCCTTCATCTACGTGCGCGGCGAGGTGCTGCACGTCGTGCGCCGCCTGCGCGCCGCCGCCCGCGAGGCCGCCGAGGCCGGCTACCTCGGGACCGACGTCCTCGGGTCCGGCCGCACCGTCGACCTCGTGATCCACGCCGGCGCGGGCGCCTACATCTGCGGCGAGGAGACGGCTCTCCTCGACTCGCTCGAGGGCCGCCGCGGCCAGCCCCGGCTGCGCCCGCCGTTCCCGGCCGTCGAGGGCCTCTACGCGAGCCCCACCGTCATCAACAACGTCGAGTCCATCGCCTCCGTGCCCAGCATCGTGAGCGGCGGCATCGAGTGGTTCGGCTCCATGGGCACCGAGAAGAGCAAGGGCTACACGCTCTACTCGCTCTCGGGCCACGTCGCCCGTCCCGGTCAGTACGAGGCGCCGCTCGGCATCACGCTGCGCGAGCTCCTCGAGCTGGGCGGCGGCATGCGCGAGGGCTCCAGGCTCAAGTTCTGGACCCCGGGTGGCTCGTCCACCCCCCTCCTGACCGCCGAGCACCTCGACGTCCCGCTCGACTACGAGGGCGTGGGTGCGGCCGGCTCCATGCTGGGCACCAAGGCGCTTCAGGTCTTCGACCAGACCACGTCGGTCGTGCGGTGCGTCCTGCGCTGGACCGAGTTCTACAAGCACGAGTCGTGCGGCAAGTGCACGCCGTGCCGCGAGGGCACGTGGTGGCTCGTCCAGGTGCTCCAGCGCATCGACGCCGGCCAGGGCCGCGAGGGCGACATCGAGCTGCTGCTCGACCTGTGCGACAACATCCTCGGCCGCTCCTTCTGCGCTCTCGGCGACGGCGCCACGAGCCCCATCACGTCGGCCATCCAGTACTTCCGCGACGAGTTCGAGGCGGGCATGCTCGCGCCCAGCCGCGAGCTGTACCCGCCGGAGGCATCCATGCTGCAGCGACCGGAGGTGGCGCGATGACCCTCGAGGCCTCCCAGGAGACCCAGGTCCCCGTCGAGCTCGTGACCCTGACCATCGACGGTGTCGAGGTGAGCGTGCCGAAGGGCACGCTCGTCATCCGCGCCGCCGAGCTCGTGGGCACCGAGATCCCGCGCTTCTGCGACCACCCCCTGCTCGAGCCCGTGGGTGCGTGCCGCCAGTGCCTCGTGCAGGTGCCCGACGCCGGCAACGGTCGCGGGTTCCCCAAGCCGCAGGCATCCTGCACGCTCGAGGTGGCGGCCGGCATGGTCGTCGAGACGCAGGTGACGTCGGCGGTGGCGGCCAAGGCCCAGGTCGGCACCATGGAGCTCCTGCTGGTGAACCACCCGCTCGACTGCCCCGTGTGCGACAAGGGCGGCGAGTGCCCGCTGCAGAACCAGGCCATGAGCCACGGCCAGGGCGAGACCCGCTTCGCCGAGACCAAGCGCACGTTCCCCAAGCCGTACCCGGTCTCCGAGCAGGTCCTGCTCGACCGCGAGCGCTGTGTGCTGTGCGCGCGCTGCACCCGGTTCTCCGAGCAGATCGCGGGTGACCCCTTCATCGCCCTCGTGGAGCGCGGCGCCCAGCAGCAGGTCGGCATCGGTCCCGAGACACCGTTCCACTCCTACTTCAGCGGCAACACCATCCAGATCTGCCCCGTGGGCGCCCTCACGAGCGCCGACTACCGGTTCCGCGCCCGCCCGTTCGACCTCGTGTCCACCCCGTCGGTGGCCGAGCACGACAGCTCCGGCTCGGCCATCCGTGTCGACCACCGGCGCGGCAAGGTCATGCGCCGTCTCGCGGGCGACGACCCCGAGGTCAACGAGGAGTGGATCACCGACAAGGACCGTTTCGCGTTCACGTGGTCCGAGCAGCCCGACCGGCTCCGCACGCCGCTCGTGCGCGACCCCGAGTCCGGAGAGCTCGTGCCCACGTCGTGGCTTGGCGCGTTGGCCGTCGCTGCCCGTGGGCTCGCCGCCGCCGGCTCCGTGGGTGTGCTGCCCGGCGGACGTCTGACCGCCGAGGACGCCTTCGCGTACAGCGTCTTCGCCCGTGCCGTCCTTGGCACCAACGACATCGACTTTCGCGCCCGCGCCCACTCGTACGAGGAGGCCGCGTTCCTGGCCTCCACGGTGGCGCTGCGGTCCGACGTGACGTTCACCGACCTGGAGCGCGCTCCGCGGGTCGTCCTGGCCGGTCTCGAGCCGGAGGACGAGGCCGGGATGATCTTCCTGCGCCTGCGCAAGGGGGTCCGAGCCGGTCGCACGCGCGTCGTCACCATCGCGTCGCACCTCACGCGCGGCTCCCGCAAGCTCGACGCCCAGCTGGTCGCCACCCGCCCGGGCGACGAGGCCCGGGCCATCGCCGACCTCGACCTCGGCCCCGCCGACATCCTGCTCGTGGGCGAGCGCCTCGCCCTCGTCCCCGGCGCCCTGAGCGCGGCCGCGGCCAGCCCGGCACGGCTCGCGTGGGTCCCGCGGCGGGCAGGCGACCGTGGCGCGGTGGAGGCGGGCGCCCTGCCCACCCTGCTGCCCGGTGGTCGACCCGTGTCCTCCGCAGCGGCCCGCGCCGACCTCGTCGCGGCCATCCCCGTCCCCGGCGTCGCTGCCTGGCCCGCGGAGCCCGGTCGTGGTCTCGAGGCGATCCTCGAGGCCGTCACGGTCGGCGAGCTCGGTGGCCTGGTGGTCGGTGGCGTCGAGGTCGACGACCTGCCCGACCCCGAGGTCGCGCGCGACGCGCTCGAGAAGGCGTTCGTCGTGAGCCTCGAGGTCCGCGCGAGCGACGTCACGGCCCTGGCCGACGTCGTCCTGCCCGTGGCCCCGCCCGTCGAGAAGTCCGGCACGTTCGTCAGCTGGGAGGGTCGCCCGCGCCGCTTCGGTCGCGTGCTCGACGTCGCCGGCTCGCTCACCGACGTCCGGGTCCTGGCCGGCATCGCGGAGGAGATGGGCCGGCCCCTGGGCTTCCGCTCCACCGACGAGGCCACCGCGCTCATGCAGCAGGTGGGTCCTTGGGACGGCGAGCGCGCCCCGGCACCCACGGTGTCCCCGGCCGGTCCGGCCGAGGGGGCCGTCGTGCTCTCCACGTGGCGCCAGCTCGTCGACGACGGACGCGGCCAGGACGGTCAGGCCCTGTACCGGGCCACGGCACGCCCGGCCGTCATCCGCGCCTCGGCGGCCACCCTCGCCGCGGCCGGGATCGAGGACGGCGCTCCCGCCACCATCGCCACCCGGGCCGGCTCGGCCACCTTCCCCGCCGTCGTCGACGACCTGCCCGACGGCGTCGTGTGGGCGCCCGGCAACTCCGGCGTCAACCTGCGCGCGGCCCTGTCGGCCGACCACGCGAGCGCCGTCACCCTCAAGCCCGGACCCTCCCAGGTGGTGCAGGCATGAGCCCGCTCTTCGGCAACGAGCCGTTCTGGGTCGTCGCGCTCAAGGCCGTGCTGATCTTCGTGATCCTCGTGGTCTACACGCTCTTCAACATCTGGTTCGAGCGTCGTGTAGTGGCCCGCATGCAGCACCGGATCGGTCCCAACGTGCACGGTCCGTTCGGCCTGCTGCAGAGCCTCGCCGACGGCGTGAAGCTGGCGCTCAAGGAGGACCTCGTGGTCAAGGCGGCCGACAAGGTCGTCTACGTCCTCGCACCCATCCTGGCCACCATCCCGGCCTTCCTCGCCTGGGCGGTCATCCCGTTCGGCCCCGAGGCCAAGATCCCCTTCACCGACACCGTCACGCCGCTGCAGCTCACCGACCTGCCGGTCGCGGTGCTCTACATCCTCGCCGTCACGTCGGTGGGCGTGTACGGCATCGTGCTCGCCGGCTGGTCGTCCGGTTCCACGTACGCGCTGCTCGGCGGCCTGCGCTCCAGCGCCCAGATGATCTCGTACGAGGTGGCCATGGGCCTCTCCCTCGTGGCGGTCTTCATGTACGCGGGCTCCATGTCCACGAGCGAGATCGTGGCGGCCCAGACCGACCTCTGGTACTTCCTGCCGCTCCTGCCGTCGTTCGTCATCTACGTCATCGCCATGGTGGGCGAGACGAACCGCGCTCCCTTCGACCTCCCCGAGGCCGAGGGCGAGCTCGTGGGCGGCTTCCACACCGAGTACTCGTCGCTCAAGTTCGCGCTGTTCTTCCTCGCCGAGTACGTCAACATGGTCACGGTCTCGGCGCTGGCCACCACGATGTTCCTCGGCGGCTGGCGCGCCCCGTTCGGCCTGTCCCAGGCCTGGGGCGGCGCGCTCAACGAGGACTACTGGCCGGTGCTGTGGTTCCTCGGCAAGACGCTGGGCTTCATCTTCATCTTCATCTGGCTGCGCGGCACGCTGCCGCGCATGCGCTACGACCAGTTCATGAGCTTCGGCTGGAAGGTGCTCATCCCGGTCTCGCTGGCCTGGATCATCGCCGTCGCCGTCATCCGCAAGCTCCGCAGCGAGGGCTCGGTCGACCAGGAGCTGCTCGTCTGGGCGGCCGTCGCGGCCGGCGTCGTCCTGGCGCTGTCGTTCCTGCTGCCCGAGCGGAAGTCCAAGGACGAGCCCGAGCCGGTCGAGCCGACCGAGCCCGACGCGTTCGCCGGCGGCTACCCCGTGCCCCCCATGCCCGAAGGACCGACGACCCGCGAGAAGCGGGAGAAGGAGGTGCGGCGATGAGCGCGCTCTGGGATCCGGTGGCCGGCTTCGGCGTGACCTTCCGGACGATGTTCCGCAAGACCGTCACCGAGCAGTACCCGTTCGAGAAGGTGCCCACGGCGCCTCGCTTCCACGGCCGGCACCAGCTCAACCGCTGGCCCGACGGGCTCGAGAAGTGCATCGGCTGCGAGCTGTGCGCGTGGGCGTGCCCCGCCGACGCCATCTACGTCGAGGGCGCCTCCAACATCGACGACGCCGACGGCTCGGGCCGCTTCAGCCCGGGGGAGCGCTACGGCCGCGTCTACCAGATCAACTACCTGCGCTGCATCCTGTGCGGCCTCTGCATCGAGGCGTGCCCCACGCGCGCCCTCACCATGACCAACGAGTACGAGCTGGCCGACGACAACCGTGCCGACCTCATCTACGAGAAGCAGGACCTGCTCGCTCCGCTCCTGCCCGGCATGCTCGAGCCGCCGCACGACATGCTCATCAGCGACGACCACCACGACTACTACGCCGGCAAGACGCTGCCCCGTCTGCCGCGGGACCCGGCCCAGGACACGCGCCCATGACCGCGTTCTGGACCCTTGCCCCCGTCATGGTGGTCGCGGCCCTCGGGCTCCTGTTCGCCCGCAAGGCCGTGCACGCGGCCCTGTGCCTCGCCGTCGTCATGATCAGCCTCGCCGTGCAGTACGCGGCGCTCGGTGCCCCGTTCCTGTTCGCGGTGCAGATCATCGTCTACACCGGCGCCATCATGATGCTGTTCCTGTTCGTGCTGATGCTCGTGGGCGTCGACACCTCGGACTCGCTCAAGGAGACCATCGCGGGTCAGCGGCTCGCGGCCACGGTCGTGGGCCTGCTCTTCGGCGTCGTGGCCGTGCTCGCCATCGGCCAGACGGTCACGGGTGCCGTCACCGGGCTGGGCCAGGCCAACGAGAACGGCAACCCGTTCGGCCTGGCCGAGCTGCTCTTCGGCCCGTACGTCCTCGCGTTCGAGCTCACGAGCGCACTGCTCATCACGGCCGCCCTCGGCGCCATGGTGCTCGCGCACCGTGAGCGCCTCGGGGCCCGGGCCTCGCAGGCCACGCTCGCCGAGCGCCGCATGCGCGAGTACGCCGAGACGGGTCGCCACCCCGGCAACCCGCCCACGCCCGGCGTGTACGCCCGGGACAACGCGGTCGACCTGCCCGCCCGCCTGCCCGACGGCACCTCGGCACCCGACTCGGTGTCGCAGGTCCTGCGCGACCGCGGCCAGGTGCGGCCCGCGCCTGGCGCCAAGGACCCCGTCGATCCCGCCGACACCACCGACACCGGTCCGCGGGAGGTCGAGGAGTGACCGAGTACCTGAGCCTCTCGCTCATCCTCTTCACGATCGGTGCGGTGGGCGTGCTCGTGCGCCGCAACGCGATCGTCGTCTTCATGTGCATCGAGCTCATGCTCAACGCCACCAATCTCGCGCTCGTCGCCTTCGCGCACCAGCACGGCAACCTCGACGGCCAGATCGCGGCGTTCTTCGTCATGGTCGTGGCCGCGGCCGAGGTCGTCGTGGGGCTCGCCATCATCGTGTCCATCTACCGCACGCGTCGCTCGGCCTCCGTCGACGACGCCGACCTGCTGAAGGGATAGACGCGTGCTCGATCTCGTGTGGCTGCTCGTCGCCATCCCCCTCGTGAGCGGCTTGGGCCTCCTCGTCTGGGGCAAGGAGGCCGACGCCTGGGGCCACCTCGTGGCCACCGTCGCCTCCGCTGCCTCCTTCGTCCTGGGCGTCGTCGCGTTCATCGAGCTGGCCGGCCGCGACGCCGACGACCGCTCCGTGACCCACGTGCTCTTCACGTGGATCGAGGCCGGTCCGTTCCACGTCGACATGGCCTACCACTACGACCCGCTGGCGGCGCTCTTCGTGCTGCTCATCACGGGCGTCGGCACGCTCATCCACGTGTACTCGATCGGGTACATGGCGCACGACGAGCGGCGTCGCCGCTTCTTCTGCTTCCTCAACATCTTCGTCGCGGCCATGCTGACGCTGGTGCTGGCCGCCGACTACCTCGTGATCTTCCTGGGCTGGGAGGGCGTCGGTCTGGCGTCCTACCTGCTCATCGGGTTCTGGCAGCACAAGCCCTCGGCGGCGGCCGCCGCCAAGAAGGCCTTCGTCGTCAACCGCGTCGGTGACCTCGGCATGGCGCTCGCGATCATGCTGATGTTCGCCCAGCTGGGCACCACCGACATCGCGTCGGTCAACGCCTCCATCGGGTCCGCCAGCACCTCGGTGGCCACCGCCATGGGCCTGCTCCTCCTGCTGGGTGCGTGCGGCAAGTCCGCGCAGGTACCGCTGCAGAGCTGGCTCCTCGACGCCATGGAGGGCCCCACCCCGGTCTCGGCCCTCATCCACGCGGCCACCATGGTCACGGCCGGCGTCTACCTCGTGGTGCGCAGCAACGGCATCTTCGACGCCTCGGAGGCCGCGCGCACGGCGGTCGTCGTGGTGGGTCTCGTGACGCTGCTCGTGGGCGCCTGGATCGGCTGCGCCAAGGACGACATCAAGAAGGCGCTCGCCGGCTCCACCATGAGCCAGATCGGCTACATGATGCTCGCGGCCGGACTCGGCCCGGCGGGCTACGCGTTCGCGATCTTCCACCTCATCACCCACGGCTTCTTCAAGGCCAACATGTTCCTCGGCGCCGGCTCGGTCATGCACGCCATGGACGACGACGTCGACATGCGGCACTACGGCGCGCTCCGCACGTCGCTGCCCATCACGTTCGCCACCTTCGCGCTGGGCTACCTCGCGATCATCGGCTTCCCCGGGTTCTCCGGCTTCTTCAGCAAGGACAAGATCATCGAGGCGGCGTTCGGCTACAACGTCTGGGTCGGGCTGGGCACGCTGCTCGGCGCCGGCGTCACCGCGTTCTACATGACGCGGCTCATGATGATGACCTTCTTCGGGGAGAAGCGCTGGCGCGACGAGGTGCACCCGCACGAGTCGCCGCTCGTCATGACGATCCCGCTCATGGTCCTCGGCGCCGCGTCGCTCCTCGGCGGCGCGCTGCTGGCGGGTGACTGGATCGTCGACTGGCTCGAGCCCGTCGTCGGACACACCGAGCATCACGAGCTCGCGATCCCGGCGCTGGCCATGTCGGCGATCATCGTCGCCGTGGTGGCGGTGGGTGCCACGCTCGCCTACCTCACCTACGGCCGTCGGCCCGTCGCCGACGTGGCCCCGCTGGACTCCCAGGTCCGCTGGCCCGTCCGGGCCGGACGGCACGAGATGTACGGCAACGAGATCAACGAGGCGCTCGTCGTGCGACCCGTCCAGCACACCACCCGAACGCTCGTGTTCCTCGACGGACGGGGGATCGACGGCTTCGTCACCGGACTCGCCGACCGGCTGGGGGAGGCGTCCCAGGCCCTGCGCAAGCCGCAGAACGGGCTGGTCCGCAGCTACGCACTCGGCATCTTCGCCGGTGCCACCCTCGTCCTGGTCGCGCTCCTGGCGGTGACGCTCGCATGATCCTCACCCTCCTGGCGGCCACGCCGCTCCTCGGCGCCCTCGTGGTGACCTGCCTGCCCCGCGGCTCGGCCAACGCGTCCACCGTCAAGGCGGTGGCCATCGGCTTCAGCGCGCTCACCCTGGCCCTCTCCCTCGTGGTGATGGCGCGGTACGACGTGGAGTCCGGCGGCTACCAGATGACCGAGAAGCACGAGTGGATCGGGCAGCTCGGCGCCTGGTACTCGCTCGGCGTCAACGGCATCGGGCTCGTCCTCATCCTGCTCACCACGATCCTGGTCCCCGTCGTGCTGCTCGCGGCCTGGGACGACCGGTTGCCCGGTCGGCGCAGCGTCAACTCCTACGTGGCCTGGATGCTCGTCCTCGAGGGCCTCGCGATCGGTGTCTTCGCGGCCACCGACGCGTTCCTCTTCTACGTGCTCTTCGAGGCCACGCTCATCCCGATCTACTTCCTGATCGGCTCGTACGGCGGCCCGCAGCGCACGTACGCCGCGGTCAAGTTCCTCATCTACAACCTCGTGGGCGGCCTGCTCATGCTGGCCGCGATCGTGGGGCTCTACGTCGTGTCGGCCAAGGACGGCAACGCGTCGTACCTGCTGAGCGACCTGCAGAACGTCGACATGAGCACCACGACGGAGCGGCTGCTGTTCTGCGGGTTCATGGCGGCGTTCGCCATCAAGGCCCCGCTCTTCCCGTTCCACACCTGGCTGCCCGACGCCGCGGCGTCGGCCACGCCCGGGACGTCGGTCCTGATGGTCAGCGTCATCGACAAGATCGGCACCTTCGGCATGCTGCGCTGGTGCCTCGGCGTCTTCCCGGGCGCCTCGGAGTGGGCGAGCCCCGTGGTCATCACGCTCGCCGTCATCAGCATCGTCTACGGGGCGCTGTGCGCCATCGGCCAGGACGACATCCGCCGGCTCGTGGCCTTCACGTCGGTCTCCCACTTCGGCTTCATCATCCTGGGCATCTTCGCCTTCACGACGGTCTCCACGGCGGGTTCGACGCTCTACATGTTCAACCACGGGCTCTCCACCGCGGCGCTGTTCCTCGTGACCGGGCTCATGATCGCCCGGCGGGGCTCGGCCAGCATCGGCGACTTCGGCGGCGTGCAGAAGGTGGCGCCCATCATGTCGGGCGTGCTGCTCGTCGCCGGCCTGTCGAGCCTCTCGCTGCCCGGGCTCGCGCCGTTCGTCTCGGAGTTCATGGTGCTCGCGGGCACCTTCACGCGCTCGGTCCCGGCCGCGGCGGTCGCCACGCTCGGCATCGTGCTCGCGGCGCTCTACATCCTCATCATGTACGCCAAGGTCATGACCGGGCCGCTGCGTGAGGGGCTCGAGGGCTTCCGCGACCTCGGCTCGCGCGAGGTGGCGGCGCTCGCTCCCACGCTCGTGCTCATCGTGGGGCTCGGCTTCTACCCCCAGCCCATGCTCAACGTCATCAACCCGGCGGTCGACGAGGTCATCTCCCAGGTCGGCCAGGGCGACCCGCCGCCACGGACACCCGTCGACGTGAGTGAGCAGGCCAAGACCGAGGAAGGGGGGCACTGATGTCCAGCACCGCGCTCCTCACCGCCACCGACCTGCCCGACATCGCAGCCCCCGAGATCCAGTACGCGCTCATCGGGCCCGTCTTCATCATCCTCGGGGCTGCGCTCGTGGGCATCGTGCTCGAGGCCGTGCTGCCGCGCGGCAAGCGGTTCCTGCCCCAGGTGGGCGTCGCCGTCGTGGGCGTCGTGGCGGCCCTGGCCGACACCGTGTGGGTCTACCGCTCGCTCGACACCGTCCAGGGCAGCTCGCTCGAGGGCCGCGGCCAGGTCGCGCTCGAGGGCGCCCTCAGCATCGACGGACCCGGCGTCTTCACGTGGGGCATCCTGCTGGTCTTCGCACTCCTGAGTCTCGGGCTCTTCGCCGAGCGCCGGCTCGAGAACGGGCTGAGCCCGTTCACCGGCCGCGCGGCCGACGCACCCGGCTCGGCCGGAGAGGCCGAGGCCGTGGAGGCCGGACTGGAGCACACCGAGGTCTTCCCCCTCATGCTCTTCGCGCTGTCGGGGATGATGCTCTTCGCCACGGCCAACGACCTCATCACGATGTTCGTGGCGCTCGAGGTGCTCTCGCTCCCGCTCTACCTGCTCTGCGGGCTGGCGCGCCGGCGCCGTCTCGTGAGCCAGGAGGCGGCCCTCAAGTACTTCCTGCTGGGCGCCTTCTCGTCGGTGTTCTTCCTCTACGGCGCCGCCCTGGCGTACGGGTTCTCCGGCAGCTTCGGGCTCGCGGAGATCGACCTCGCGGTGAGCGCCCGCACCGGTGACCAGCCGCTGCTCCTGGCGGCCATCGCGCTCATCGCGGTGGGGATGTTCTTCAAGATCGGCGCCGCGCCGTTCCACCAGTGGACGCCCGACGTCTACCAGGGCGCACCCACACCGGTCACCGCCTTCATGGCCGCCGGCACCAAGGCGGCGGCGTTCATCGCGTTCCTGCGGGTCTTCTTCGTGGCCTTCGGCGGCGCGCAGTGGGACTGGCGACCCACCATCTGGGTCGTCGCGATCATCACGATGGTGCTCGGCGCGCTGGTCTCCATCGCCCAGACCGACGTCAAGCGCATGCTCGCGTACTCCTCGGTGGCCCACGCGGGCTTCCTGCTCGTGGGCTTCGCCGGAGCCTACGTCGGCTCCGCCGGCAACGAGGACCGCATCACGTCGGTCTCGAGCATCCTCTTCTACCTGAGCGTCTACGGCGTCTCGTCCATCGGTGCGTTCGCGATCGTCACCGTCGTCCGCGACGCCGGCGGCGAGGCCACCCACCTCTCGCGGTGGGCCGGACTGGGCAAGGAGTCGCCCTTCCTGGCCGGGTGCTTCGCGCTCTTCATGCTGTCGTTCGCCGGCATCCCCCTCACGGGTGGCTTCATCGGCAAGTGGGGCATCTTCAGCGCCGCCTGGTCCGGCGGCTACTGGCCGCTCGTCGTGGTCGGCGTGCTCGTCAGCGCCGTCGCGGCGTACTTCTACGTGCGGGTGATCGTGCTGATGTTCTTCACCGATCCCACCGACGCGCCAGGGCCGACCGTGGCGGCGCCGAGCCGGGTGACTACCGTGGTGATCGCCGCATCCGCTGCGGCCACCGTCGCACTGGGCCTGGTCCCAGGGCCCGTGCTCGACCTGGCTCAGCACGCGGGTGCGTTCGTGCGCTAGCCCCATCGTTCATTCCTTGAGGAGTCCCGAGGTGACCACGCCCCGCCCCCGCAGCTCCGTCTTCGGTGCATCGTTCACCGACGACGCCCTCGAGGCGCGCGTCCAGGCCGGCTCGGAGAAGGCGGAGACGCTGCTCCACGAGACGGTCCACAGCACCGACCCGTTCGTCGCGGAGGCCGCCGCCCACCTGCTCGACGCCGGCGGCAAGCGCTTCCGACCGCTCCTCGTGCTGCTCGCCGCGGAGTTCGGCGACCCGCTGCACCCCGACGTCGTGCCCTCGGCAGTCGTCGTGGAGCTCACGCACCTCGCCTCGCTCTACCACGACGACGTCATGGACGAGGCCGACGTGCGCCGCGGTGCGCCCAGCGCCAACGCCCGCTGGGACAACACGCTGGCCATCCTCGTGGGCGACTACCTGTTCGCCGAGGCCTCCCGCCTCACGGCCTCCCTCGGTCCCGAGGCCGTGCGCCTACAGGCCGAGACCTTCTCGCGGCTCGTCAACGGCCAGATCCGCGAGACCATCGGTCCGCGCGACGGCCAGGACGCGCTCGAGCACTACCTCGGTGTCGTGGCCGACAAGACCGGCTCCCTGATCGCCACCTCGGCCCGCTTCGGTGCGCTCACCTCGCGTGCCACGCCGGAAGTCATCGACCTCCTCACCGAGTTCGGCGAGCGCATCGGCGCCGCCTTCCAGCTGGCCGACGACATCCTCGACATCGCGAGCGACAGCGAGGACTCCGGCAAGACGCCCGGCACCGACCTGCGCGAGGGCGTGCCCACGCTGCCCACCCTGCTGGCCCGCCGCTCCACCGACCCGGCCGACGCCGAGCTCGTGCGCCTGTTGTCCGGCCCCATCCACGACGACGACACGGTGGCCTCGGTCATCGCCACGCTGCGTACGCACCCGGCCCTCGAGGAGGCCCGCGGGCTCGTCCAGGCCGAGGCCGACCGCGCCCGCGAGCTCCTGCACCAGCTGCCCGAGGGACCGGCCCGCGCCACCCTCGACCTGCTCTGCGACACCGTCGCCTCCCGCCTCGGCTGACCCCGTGCCCCTGGCCCTCGTCACCGGCGCCGCCCGCGCCGACAGCATCGCCGCCGGGATCGTGACGCGTCTGCGTGCCGACGGCTGGGACGTCGCGACGTCCGACCTGGCCGGCACCGACTTCGATGCCGACCTCTCGACGCCCGATGGTCCAGGAGCGCTGCTCGAGGCCGTCGTGGAGGCACGGGGCCCGGTGGAAGCACTCGTCCTGAGCCACGCGCACGGCGTGGAGTCCGGCATCCTCGACACGACGGCCGAGAGCTTCGACCGTCATGTCGCCGTGAACGCTCGCGCGAGCCTGCTGCTCATCGCGGCGTTCGCGCGCCAGGTCCCCGACGGCGGGGGAGCGGTGGTGGCGCTCACGAGCGACCACACCACCGGCAACCTGCCGTACGGCGCGTCCAAGGGAGCCCTCGACCGCATCGTCATCTCGGCCGCCCGCGAGCTGGGCGGGCAGGGCATCTCCGCCAACGTCGTGAACCCCGGTCCGATCGACACCGGCTGGATGGACGACGAGACGCGCGAGGGTCTCGTTCCGTACCACCCGCTGGGGCGGCTCGGCCGCCCGCAGGACATCGCCGACGTCGTGGCGTTCCTGGTCTCGCCCGCCGGCCGCTGGGTCTCCGGCCAGCTCCTCAACGCCGACGGCGGCTTCACCGCCCGCTACTGACCGTCGGGCGGTGGATCTGCCACCGAAAGAACCAGCACCCGCGGTGAGCGGTGGATCTGCCACCGAATGACGGCCCATACGGTGGCAGATCCACCGCCCTGTGGGGGTCGGCGACGGCCGGCCAGCAGCCGATCGGGCCAAAACGTTCCCAGTGACCCCTCCGCGATGCCACACTGTGCGCAGGGAGTAGCCGCCGGTTGAGGGACCGGAGGCTCAGCACGAGGGAGAAAGAATCATGGATCGTCGCGCCACCACACTGATCGTCGCGTGGGCTGCTGCCGCAGCCTGCGTCCTGATGAGCCAGACCTCCGCCATGGCATCCTCGGACGCCATGGGATCGGTCGGCGTCCTGCTCGGTCACTGAGCCGCAGCAGCACCGCACCACGCACCACGCAGCACCGCTTCAATCGTCGTCCAGCGCTTGGGAGAGCGCTCTCGACGGAACACCCAGGACAAGGGAGAGTCCGATGCGACGTCATGTCGTCCATCTCATCGCCGCCACGCTGGTGGCCGGCACCGTCGCTGCTGTGCCGGTCGCAGCCGGGGCCGCCGCCGTGGCCCCCACCTCCGAGCAGCTGGGCACCGCGCTCGGCCTGCCCGCGGGCATCACGGCCGCCTTCGCCGGTGACCCGGCAGCAGCCGTCATCGCCACCAAGGCGTTCAACGACTTCCCCCGGCGGAGCCCCGCGGGCGCTGCTTCGGCGCAGACGTACGGCCAGGACGGCCAGTACCTCGTGATGTCCACGGGCAGGGCGGCGCAGATCTTCGACGAGTCCGCACTCGGTGCCTCGCGTCAGCCCTCCACCGACCTCGGTGCCGAGGACGACGGTGACACCGCCGCGCTCACGTTGACGGCTACCTCGGCCGCGGCGAGCCGCTGCCTGCTGGTGGACCTCGCGATGTCCACCGAGGAGCGCGTGCACACGTACACGACCGCTTCGCCGAGCGACACCATCTCGCTCAAGCGCGACGGCGACGAGACCCAGTACGCACGGCAGCCCGGAGCGCAGTACTTCAGCCAGGCGACGTCACCGGCCGAGCCGGTCGACTACTCCGTCAACGCCATCGACTACTGGCACGCCCCTGGAGACGAGGGCGACCGTGCGGTCGGTGACCAGGCCAATCCATGGGCGGAGTCGTCCGTGACCCCCTTCGACCACGTCACGCGGGTCGAGACCCTGGAGGTCCCGCTGCCCGCTGGACAGGACAACGTCGTCCGTCTTGCGATCAACGACGCCAACAACGACCTCCTCGACTCGGCCGCTCTCGTCGACCGGGTCAGGGTGGCTTCCAGGTGCTCCACGTCGAGCAACGCCTACACCGGACTCTCCACCCAGAACTTCGTCGTCCGCGGCGACCGCGGCATCGGCAACACCCTGACCGTCGACCCCGTCCCTGCCACCGACGCCATCGAGCGCTACGACGAGCTGGACAACGGCTGGTTCGCCGGAAGCGCTCGCGGGGTCGACCTGCGCTTCCGCTGGTACCGCACGCAGTACCTGTGCACGGCAGGTGCCGCTCTCTCGACGGACATGGACAAGTGGTCCCCCATCCCCGACGCCGACCGCCAGTCCTACGTGCCCACGGCCGCGGACAAGGGTCTGTGCCTCGTGGCGCTCGTCACCGGCGTGAAGGACGGCTGGCGGCACGAGACCTTCCCCAGCCCGACCGCTGACACGTGGAACGCGACCCTGCCGATCGGCAACGGAGTGTTCGCGGAGCCGAGCCTCCCCGTCATCTCTCAGCAGACGGCGAGCCCGGACGGCAAGATCCGGGTGGGTGACAAGCTGTCGGCGGCGGCAGCGGACTTCAAGCCGCGTCAGGACACCATGTCCTACCAGTGGTTCCAGGTGGCGCCGGACTCCACGCTGCTCACCAAGATCGTGGGCGCCACGGCCTCGGACTTCACGGTGACCTCGGCGCAGGCGGGCAAGAAGCTGGTCGTCGTCGTCACGGCCGAGCGCCTGAACTTCAACGACCGCGCCATCTCCAGCGCCCAGACCTCGCCCGTCCTGACGCAGGACATGACGAGCACCCCCGTGCCGACGATCGCCGGCTCTGTCGTGGCGGGACAGACCGTCACGGCCTCTCCCGGGACGTGGGAACCTGCGCCGGTGACCTTCTCGTACCAGTGGTATCTCGACGGTCAGATCCTGACGACCGCCAAGTCGGCCAACCTGACGTTGCGCCCTGAGTACGCGGGCAGGACGGTGGCCGTAGCGGTGACGGGCAGCAAGTCCGGGTACACCCCAGTCACGCGCACGAGCCAGACCAGCACGGTGGCCGGCGCGAGCATGGGCGGCGCCACCCCCACCATCACCGGGACGGCCAAGGTGGGCCAGACGCTCACGGGAGGCACGGCCGCCTCGTGGTCGCCCCTGGGTTCGAGCCTGACCTTCATCTGGCGAACGTCGGCCGGGGTGACGCTGATGAGCGGCACGAGCAGGACCCTCGTGGTTCCGGCCTCGGCTCTCGGAAAGACGATCAGCCTGACGATCCAGGGCGAGAAGTCCGGGTACGTGACGGCCATCCGCACGAGCGCCGCCACCGCCACCGTCAAGGCCGGGACGATCACGGCGTCGGCGGTCCGGGTCTCCGGCACGGCCAAGGTGGGTCGGACGCTCACGGCCTACGCCGGCACGTGGCGCCCGACGCCGGTCAAGCTCAGCTATCGCTGGTACGCCAACAACAAGCCGATCACCGGGGCGGTCCGGTCGAAGTTCAAGATCCCGTCGTGGGCGAAGGGCCGACGTCTCAAGGTCAAGGTCACCGGGACCAAGACGGGCTTCACGTCCACCTACCGGGTGAGCGCTCAGACGTCGCGGGTCGCCCGCTAGCCGTCAGTACGCGGCACTCTCGGCGGCGACCCTCAGGGTCTGGCGCCGGGAGCGCACCGCGTCGACGGTGAAGATCACGAGGGCGGTCCACACCAGCACGAAGCCGGCCCAGCGGGCGGCGCTCATGGCCTCGTCGAAGACGAGCAGGCCGAGGACGAACTGCAGCACGGGTCCGAGGTACTGCAGGAGGCCGATGGTGGAGAGCGACAGGCGTGTCGCGGCCGCGCCGAAGAGCAGGAGCGGGATGGACGTCACCACACCGGTGCCCACCAGCAGCAGGACGTTCCCCGCGCCCTCGTGGCCGAACGCGAGCTCTCCGCGGAGCTGGAGCACCACCAGGAACGCGAGGGCGAACGGCGCGAGGATGAGCGTCTCCATGCCGAGTCCCTCGAAGGTGCCGAGGTCGGCCTTCTTCTTGAGGAAGCCGTAGGTGGCGAACGAGAACGCGACGAGCAGGGCGACCCACGGCGGGCGGCCGTAGTCGACCGCGAGCACGACGACCGCAGCGCCGCCGATGGCCACGGCCACCCACTGGGCCGGCCGCAGCGTCTCGCGCAGCACGAAGACGCCGAGCAGCACCGTGACGAGCGGGTTGATGAAGTACCCGAGCGACGTCTCGATGACGTGTCCGTTGGTGACGCCGTAGATGAACCCGCCCCAGTTGAGGGCGATCGTGATGGACGCGAGGGTGAGAGCGACCATGAGGCGGCTCTGCCGCGCGATCGCGGTGAAGGCCCGCCAGCGACCGGTCCCCGCGATGAGCGCGAGCACGAAGACGAGCGACCACACGATCCGGTGCGCCAGGATCTCGAGCGCACCGGCCGGCTCGAGCAGGGGCCAGTACAGCGGGAAGAACCCCCAGCACAGGTACGCGGCCACACCCAGCGTGATGCCGCGGCCGTCGTTCTGCGGAGGGGCGGGTGCGTGCGTCACGCGTCGACATTACGCCCGTCCGGTACCGATCCGACCGTCGCCTCGGGGCCTCTGGCTCGTTGCACGGCGTGAGCGGCGCCACAGCGGATCGGCCCTCCGTACCCTCGGGTATGGTACGGTCCTGCGATGTGCCTCAGGTCACAGGCCTGACCCACGGACGAACGGAGACGCGATGACGAGCGTGACGACCCGGCGCCCCACCGTGCTGGACGCCGTCGGCGAGTTCTTCCTGTTCGTGGCCGACATCGTCCGCGGTCTGTTCGCGGGACCGTTCCAGGCCAAGGAGGCCGTGCAGCAGGGCTGGAACCTCGTGCGTGTCGTGGTCATCCCCACGGCCCTCGTGTCCATCCCGCTCGGCGCGGTCGTGGCGCTGCAGGTCGGCAGCCTCACCCAGCAGCTCGGGGCCCAGAGCTTCTCGGGAGCGGCGTCCGTCGTGGCGATCGTGCGCGAGGGAGCGCCCCTCGCGACAGCCCTCCTCCTCGCCGGGGCGGGTGGCTCGGCCATCTGCGCCGACTTCGGCTCACGCAACATCCGCGAGGAGATCGACGCCCTGCGCGTCCTCGGCGTCGACGTCGTGTACCGGCTCGTCGTCCCGCGGGTGGTCGCGGCCGTCGTGGTCTCGACGCTCGTCACCGGCATGGTCATGGGCGTCGGCATCGCGGGCGGGTACTTCTTCAACGTCGTCCTGCAGCACGGCACGTCAGGCGTCTTCGTGGAGTCGTTCCGCCAGTTCGCCACGATCCCCGACCTGGCCTCGAGCCTGCTCAAGGGCGCCGTCTTCGGCGCCATCGCGGCCGTCGTCGGCTCGTTCAAGGGGTTGCGGGCGGGCGGCGGCCCCAAGGGTGTGGGCCAGGCCGTCAACGAGTCGGTCGTCATCACCTTCCTCCTGCTGTTCACGGTCAACTACGCCATGAGCGCGGTCTACCTGCAGCTCTTCCCCGGACAGTCCGCATGAGGGCGGCGCGGTCATGAGTGCCGTCGACGGGTGGAGCCCGTTCGAGCGGCTCGGCCACCAGCTGCGGTTCTACCGCCAGTCCGTCGCGTGGACGCCGCGGACGCTGGCGCGCTACCGCCGTGAGGTCCGCTCGGTCCTCGCCGACCTCGCCTTCGGCCAGGGTGCGCTGGCCGTGGTGGGCGGCACGGTCGGTGTCATGATCGCGCTCTCGTACGCCGTCGGGGCCCAGGTGGGCCTGCAGAGCCACGCCGCGCTCGACCAGCTGGGCGCCACCAACTTCGCCGCCTTCCTGTCGGCCTACTTCAACACCCGTGAGTCGGCACCGCTCATCGCCGGGGTCGCGCTGGCCGCCACGGTGGGGTGCGGCTTCACGGCCCAGCTCGGAGCCATGCGCATCAACGAGGAGGTCGACGCGCTCGAGGTGATGGGTCTGCCGTCCATCCCGTTCCTCGTGACGACCCGGATGGTGGCGGCCGTGATCGCGGTCGTCCCGCTGTACGCGATCGGCCTGTTCTCGTCGTACTACGCCACCCGCGTCGTCACCACGGGGCTCTTCGGGCAGTCCGCCGGCACGTACGACCACTACTTCACGCAGTACCTGGCACCCGTCGACGTGATGTGGTCGTTCGGCAAGGTGCTCGTGTTCGCCGCCGCCATCATCCTCGTCCACTGCTACTACGGCTACTACGCCTCGGGCGGTCCCGCCGGGGTGGGCGTGGCCGTGGGCCGGGCGATCCGCACGTCGATCGTGGCCCTCACCCTCATCGACTTCTTCATCAGCTTCGCGGTGTGGGGCTCGACCACGACCGTGAGGATCACCGGATGAGCGGTCTCGCCACGAGCCGCGCCGACGCGTGGCGTCTGCGGGGGCAGGGACTGCTCTACGTGGCGGTCGTCGCGGGCCTGGTCTGGGTCTCCGTCGCCGCCTACCAGAAGGTGTTCACCGACCACATCACCGTGGTCGTCGACGCGCGACGGGCCGGTGCGCAGCTGAACGTCGGCGGCGACGTCCGCATGAACGGCGCCATCGTGGGACGGGTCAGCAAGGTCGACTCCTCGGCGTCCGGTGCCGCCGTGCACCTCCAGCTCGACCGCACCGCCTCGCGGCGCATCCCGGCCGCGGTGAGGGCGAGCATCATGCCCACGACGCTCTTCGGCCAGAAGTACGTCGAGCTCACCTCGGCCGACGTCGTCCGGGCCGACGACCACCTCGACGACGGCGACCACGTGGCCGAGGACCGATCGGCCGAGGCGGTGGAGCTCACCCAGGTGGTGGACGACCTGCAGCCCGTGCTCACCGCGGTGCAGCCGCAGAAGCTCGCCGCCACCCTGGGAGCCCTCTCCTCGAGCCTCGACGGGCGGGGCACCCAGCTGGCCCGGACCATGGAGACGGCCACGGCCTACCTCGCCGACCTCAACCGCCTGACCCCGACGTTCGAGCGTGACCTCGCCCTGCTGCGCGACGTGAGCGGCCAGTACGCCGAGGTCGCGCCCGACCTGCTGGCGGTGGCCGACGACGCGTCCACCACGGCGCGCACCCTGGCCACCCGCTCGGACGACCTGGAGTCGCTCGTCCTGGGGCTGAGCGACGTCTCCGACGCCGGGACGAGGCTGCTGACCTCGAGCCGGGAGAACATCCGCCGGGCCACGTCGGTGAGCCGCCCGACCCTCGAGCTGCTCGCGGAGTACTCGCCCGAGCTCGTGTGCTCGCTGCAGGGGTTCGAGGCGGCCCGCGACGACGCGGCGGCCCAGATCCGTGGCGGCTCGGTGAACGGCGAGTTCACGATCACCCAGCCGGCCGCGGGCTACACCGCCGACGACGCGCTGGTGAACGGGGAGGTGGGGACCGGCCCCAGCTGCCGGGGCCTGCCGGACGTCGAGATCCCCTATCCGTCCATCGACCTCGACGACGGGGTGGGACCCGAGGCGGCCGCTGCGACCGGGGTCCAGCCCTCCTCGCTCGCCTCCCTCCTGCTCGGTGGGTCGCTGTGAACCCCCGCCTGCCCGGCCTCAAGCTGGCCCTGTTCGCCGTGGCCTCGGTCCTCGTGGTGGTCACGATCGCCGCCACGATCCGCCCCTTCGGCTCGAGCGGCGCCACCCGGTCGTACACGGCCGAGCTCACGTCGGCGAGCCGCCTGCAGGTGGGCGACGACGTCCGGGTGGCGGGCGTCAAGGTCGGCCGGGTCACGAAGGTCTCGGTGACTCCCGACGCGCGGGCGAGGATCGGCTTCGACGTCGCGGACGACCTGGCCCTCACCACGGCGTCGCGCCTGCAGGTCCGCTACCTGAACCTGGTGGGCGATCGGTACGTCGCCCTGGTCGACGACGGCTCGAGCGACACGGCCCAGCCCACCGGGACCATGCTCACCACCGCACGCACCCAGCCGGCCCTCGACCTCAACGACCTCCTCGGGGGCTTCAAGCCGCTCTTCGCCGCCCTCGACCCCGACCAGGTCAATGCCCTCGCCCTCGACATCGTGAAGACGCTCCAGGGTGACGGCGGGACGGTGCGCCGGCTCGTGGCACGCACCGCGGCGCTCACCACGGGACTCGCGGAGCGCGACGAGCTGATCGGCTCGGTCGTCACCAACCTCGACACCACGGTCGGGACCGTCGCCGACCGGCACCGCGAGCTCGAGGGCCTCCTCGCCGGGCTGCGGTCCTTCGTCTCGGGGCTCGCGAAGGACCGGAAGGCCATCGGCGCCTCCCTGGGGCACATCGACGAGCTGACGAGCCTCTCGTCCGACCTCGTGGCGAAGGCCCGCCCGTCCACCCGGGCCGACCTCGCCCACCTCAAGGAGGTGGCGGCGGCCCTGGGCTCGGCCGAGGGCACGGCGGTGGTCGACCACACGCTCGACTTCCTGCCCGGGAAGCTCCAGACGATGGTGCGGACGGCCTCCTACGGGTCGTGGTTCAACTACTACGTGTGCTCGGTCGGGCTGCGGATCGACACCGCGATGCCGATCGACGCCGTGGTGGGCGACCTGCTCGAGCGGATCAGGCTCGTCGACACGGCCGCGAGGTGCTCCGGATGATCGACAGGCTGAAGGAGCGGCCGGCGGTCGTGGGCCTCGTGGGCATCGCCGTGTGCGTCCTCCTCCTCGTGGGCTCCATGCAGGTGGGGAACCTCCCGATCGGGCGCGGGGCGAGCGTCGCGGCCGACTTCACCGACGCGAGCGGCCTGTCCACGGGCGACCCGGTCGAGGTGGCAGGGGTCCGCGTGGGCCGCGTCGAGGACATCGCGATCGAGGGCGACCACGTGCGCGTGCGCTTCACGATCGACCCGGTCGTGCGGCTGGGTGGGTCCACGTCCGCCGCCGTGCGGGTGGGCAGCCTGCTCGGCAGCAAGTACCTCGAGATCACCCCCGCGGGCACGGGGCGCCTCGAGGGCGCGATCCCCACCGGTCGCACCGACCCTGCCTACGACGTGGTGGCCGCCTTCGGCGACCTCACCGAGACGGTGGACGCGATCGACAGCACCCGGCTCGCTGCGGCTCTCGACGCTGTCTCCGACACGTTCGAGGGGTCCGGCCCCGACGTCCGGGCGGCGGTGAGGGGGCTGTCACGACTGTCGCGCACCGTAGCCAGTCGCGACACCGAGATCCGTCGGCTGCTCGACCACTCGGCCACCCTGACGGGCTCGCTCGCCGACAGCCGCGACGACGTCGGGGCGCTCGTCCGCGACGCGTCCCTCCTGCTTCGCGAGGTCGATCGTCGCCGCGAGGCCATCGACGGGGTGGTGGAGCACAGCGCCGACCTGTCGGTCCAGCTCCGCGGACTCGTGAAGGACAACCAGGCCACCATCGGTCCGGCGCTCGACGACCTCGACACCGTCGTGACGCTGCTGAGGAAGAAGCAGAAGAACCTCGCCCTGACGGTCCACCGGCTCGCCGTCTTCGCGCGGGTCTTCAACAACACGATCGGCAGCGGCCCGTGGTTCGACTCCTACCTCGGCAACGTCCCGGACTCGGTGCGGCTGGAGGAGGCTCCGTGATGCCGATCTCCGCACCGCGCCCCCGCCTCGTCGTCCTCGTCGTCGCGTCCCTTCTGCTCGTGGCCGGGATCCTGGTGGCGACGCGCGACACGGAACGGACGGTCAACGCCGTGTTCCCCCGGACGGTGGGGCTCTACGAGGGCTCTGACGTGCGGATCATGGGGGTGAACGTCGGTGAGGTGCGGTCCATCAGTCCGCGCGGCACGTCAGTCCTCGTCTCCATGACGTACGACGCCCGGTACACCCTGCCGGCCGACGCCAAGGCGGTCATCGTCGCTCCCTCGGTCATCGCCGACCGCTTCGTCCAGCTCACCCCGTCGTACCGCGGTGGCGCGGCGCTGCCCGACCACGCCACGCTCGGGGTGAGGTCCACGGGCGTGCCGATCGAGCTCGACCAGACCTTCGACGCCACGAACCGCTTCCTGGGCGCGCTGGGGCCGGACGGCGCGAACCGGGACGGCGCGCTCTCACGTCTGCTCGGGGTGGGTGCTGACCTCCTCGAGGGCCAGGGCGCACCGCTGCGCGGGGCGCTGCGTGACGTCGCCGACGCCACCGAGACCTTCGCCGACGGCAGCGCCGACGCGTCGAGGACGGTGCAGAACCTCAGCGAGGTGACCGGGACGCTCGCCGACTACGACGACGACGTGCGCAGCTTCACGGAGGAGCTCGCCACAGTGTCCTCGACCCTCGCCGACGACAGCGCCGACATCTCCACGCTGCTCAGGACGCTGGCCACCGGCCTCGGCGAGGTGGAGTCCTTCGTGCGCGACAACCGCGTCACCCTCGCCCGCGACGTCTCGGGCCTGCGTGACGTCGCGGACACCCTGGTCTCGGAGAAGGCCGCCCTGGCGGAGGTGGTCGACCTCCTGCCGCTGGGCTTCACCAACCTCGTCGAGACCTACGACGCGCCGGCCGGCTCGGTCCGCACGCGGGCCAACTTCACGGAGATCGCGCGCGCGATCGACAAGGTCGTCTGCGCGGCCGTCGAGAAGTCGGCCGGCGACGGCGCGAAGCCCGTGTGCGACGTGCTGACCCGGCTCATCGACGGTCTGCCGATCATCCGTGACGGACTCGACCTCCCGGGAGGATCGTGATGCGACGCCTCCTCCCGGTCCTCCTGGTGCTGCTCCTGACCGGATGCGGCTTCAGCGGGCTGTCCGACCTGCCGCTGCCGGGATCGCCCGACGCCGGCCCCGATCCGCGCACGGTCACCGCCGAGCTCGACGACGTCCTCAACCTCACGACCGACTCCACCGTGCGCAGGGACGGCGTGACCGTCGGGAAGGTCACGGCCATCGAGCGCAAGGGGTGGAAGGCCGTCATCACGATGGAGCTCGAGCGGTCGGTCCCGGTCCCGTCGAACGTGCGGGTCCGGGTGGCCCAGACCAGCCTGCTCGGTGAGAAGTACGTCGACCTGCAGGCGCCGGGCGACCCGCGGGGGAGCCTCGCCGACGGCGCGACCGTCCCGCTCGAGCGCACGAGCCGGGGGACCGAGGTGGAGGAGACGCTCGGCGCCCTGGCGCTGCTGCTCAACGGCGGCGGCGTGGCCCAGCTGCAGACCATCACCCGCGAGCTGGACACCGCCCTGGACGACGGCCGGGCCCGGGACTTCCTGGGCGAGCTCGAGACCTTCGTGTCCACGCTGGACCGGAACCGCAGCACGATCGTGGCAGCGCTCGAGAACGTGGACCGGCTGACGAGGACCGTCAACGCCGACCGCGACACGGTCGAGCGCGCCCTCGACGAGATCGGTCCAGGGATCAGGAGCCTCGCCGCTCAGCGCAAGCAGCTCGTCGCCATGCTGGGGAGGCTCTCCCGGTTCGGCGCCGTGACGTCGGCCGTCATCCGCGAGTCCGGCGACGACCTCGTCGCCGACCTGGAGGCCCTGCGTCCCGTGCTGGCCCAGCTCGATGCCTACGGCAAGGGACTGCCCGACGCCGTCGCGGCGGCGCTCAACTTCCCGTTCCCCGAGAACGTCCTCGACGCGGTGAAGGGCGACTACACCAACCTGAACGTCACGGTGAACCTCTCGCCGCTCGGCCTGCTGGGCAACATCGGGGGCGACCAGGGCTTCGGGGAGGGCCTCGTCGACCTGGTCCCCGGGCTCTCGCCCGTCGTCCCCGACGTCCCCGCGTCCGGCCGGGCTCCGACGGTCCTGCCCCGGCCGGTCCCCACGGGGCTCCCGGCCCCCGGGCCCGCGACCACCCCGGCGGCCGAGCCGCTGGACGGGCTCCTCGGCCTCCTGACGGGCGGCGGACGATGAGGCGCCGGCTCCTGCTCTTCACCGTGGTCGCGCTCGTGGCCACCTCGTTCGTGGGGGTGCGCTACGCCGGCCTGTGGGAGCGGATCCGCCCCACCACCTACGAGGTGGCCGTGGAGCTCGCCGACAGCGGTGGCCTGTTCGAGCGGGCCGAGGTCACCTTCCGCGGTGTCACGGTGGGCCGGGTCGACGAGCTGGAGTTCCGGACGGACGGGGTGGTCGCCCACCTCGCGATCGAGCCCGCCTGGAGGATCCCGTCCGACCTCGCGGCCGAGGTGCACAACCGATCGGCCGTCGGCGAGCAGTACATCGACCTCGTGCCGCGCCGCGACGCCGGGCCCTACCTCGCGGCCGGCGCCACGATCGACCGCGCCGACACGTCCACGCCGGTCGACGAGTCCGAGCTGCTGCTGACGATCGACCGCTTCCTCACCTCCGTGCCGCGCGACGACCTCAGGACCGTCGTCGACGAGCTGGGCACGGCCTTCGACGGCGCGGGGAAGGACCTGCAGAAGATCCTCGACGGCTCCGCCACGATCCTGCAGGAGGCCAGGACCTCCCTCCCCGCGCTGCGCCGTGTCCTGAGGGACGGCGGCACGGTGCTCCAGACCCAGGACGACCAGTCCACGGTCATCGCGAGCTTCCTGGGGGACCTCAGCACCGTCGCCGGGGTCGTCGGCGACCAGGACGGCGACCTGCGCCTCATCCTCAGTCGCGGTGGGCCGGCCGCCCAGGAGACGGCGGCGTTGTTCGAGGACCTCCAGCCCTCGCTCGGCCCCCTGCTGGGCAGCCTCGCCGACCTGGGGCAGATCACGTTCGACCGCATCGACGGCGTCGAGCAGGCGCTCGTCGCGCTGCCGTACGCCCTCGCCAGTGCCCGGACGCCCGGCCGCGACGGGCTGGCCCACTTCTCGTTCGTGGAGGCCCTGACGCCCGACCCGTGCCGGCAGGGCTACGTCCCGGCCGGGCGGTGGCGCAGCCCCAACGACCTGACCCAGGCCCCCATGAGCGACGACGTCGGCTGTGCCGAGGCGCGGGGGACCATCCCGCGAGGGTCGGCGAGCGTCTCGGAACGCTCGTACGTCGGCTCCGGCAGCGACGACCGGGGTCGCGCCGCGGTGATCGGCCCCGTGGACGGGCCGGGGGACTTCCGCTCCCTCTTCACGGCCCCTCTGCTGACGCGGTGATGCCGAAGGGGTGACGCGGGCAGGTCCCGGGGTGAGAGAATCCCGTCATGGCCCTGTCCCGCAAGCTCATGCTCGACGGCGAGAAGTCGATCACCACCACGCGCACGCACGTGAAGGTGCTGTTCCTCCCGTTCCTGATCCTCATCGTCGTGGCTGCGGCAGGAGGCTTCCTCTTCGGCAAGACCAAGGACACGTGGGACGGCAATCTCGGCTACGTCGTGCTCGCGGTCGCCGTGGTGCTCGTCCTCTGGGGCACGGTGCTGCCGTTCCTGCGCTGGTACCTCTGGACGTACACGCTCACCAACAAGCGACTCGTCGAGCAGAAGGGGATCCTGACGCGTCAGGGTCGCGTGATCCCGTTGAGCCGCGTCAACGACGTGGCCTTCGAGAAGAACCTCAACGACCGGGTCCTGGGCTGCGGCACGCTGATCATCCACGACGCCAGCGAGCAGGCCGGCCTCGAGCTCCGCGACATCCCGCACATCGAGGACTTCCACCGCACCATCGCGAGTCTCGTCGACGTGGCGCACGGCGCCGGTGAAGCCGTGTGATCGATCGAGTCCGACTCCGTGAGGAGCTCGCGCAGCTGATCCGTGGCGACGCCGGCTCCCTCACGAGCGCCGACGTCGCGGAGAAGGCCGGCTCCGACCTCGTCACGGTGGAGCGCTTCTGGCGCTCCCTGGGCTTCCCCGACGCCGGCGACGAGGTGGCGTACAGCGACACCGACGTCGAGGTCGTGGAGATCATCGTCGGTGCCATGCGGTCGGGGATGCTGCACGAGGACACCGTCATGCGGCTCGCGCGGGCCCTGGGCCACACCATGGCGCGCCTCGCCGACTGGCAGGTCACCACGATCGTCGACCAGATCGGCGCCGACGTCCTGGAGGGCCGGGCCGAGAGTCGCCTCGCGTCGGCCGTCGATCTCGCGCGCGCCACGGTGCCCGACTTCGAGCGGGTCATGCTCTACGCGTGGCGGCGTCAGCTGGCCGCCGCGGCGGCGCGGGTCGAGGCGCTCGGTGCGGTCGACGCCGAGCTGCTGTCCACGTCCATGACCGTCGGGTTCGCCGACCTGTCCCGCTTCACGGCGATGTCCAACACGCTCGACGACGCGGGACTGGGCGAGCTGGTCGAGAACTTCGAGAACCGCGCCACCGACGTCGTCGTGGCGGGCGGCGGTCGCGTCATCAAGGCGCTCGGCGACGCCGTCCTGTTCGTCAACCCGGATCCTCGGGCAGCCGTCGTCACGGCGCTCGACGTCGTGCAGCACATCAGCCAGCGGCCCGAGCTGCCGTCCGTGCGCGTGGGGCTGGCCACCGGCTCGGTGCTCAACCGGCTGGGCGACGTGTTCGGCCCACCGGTCAACCTGGCCGCTCGGCTCTCCGACGTGGCGCGGAGCAACCGCGTCCTCGTCGACTCGGTCACGGCCGGCGCGCTCGACCCGGCGGAGTTCGAGACGCGGCCCCTGCCGCAGCGGTCCCTGCGTGGTTTCGGCGAGGTCTCGCCCATCACGGTCTCTCGGCGTCGGGGCTTCCGCGCGCACGGATAGGCTGTCGCGCGTGACAGGACGTGAGCTCGCCGTGATCGGCGGAGGCCAGCTGGCCCGGATGATGCAGCCGCCCGCCATCGCCCTGGGGCTCCACCTGCGGCTGCTGGCCGAGGGACCCGACGTGAGCGCGGCCCAGGTCATCCCCGACCACGTGGTCGGGGACCACACGGTGCTGGCCGACCTGCGCACCGCGGTGGCCGACGCCCCGGTGGTCACGTTCGACCACGAGCACGTGCCCTCCGAGCACCTCGAGGCGCTGGCCGCCGAGGGGCACGCCTGCCGTCCGGGACCGCACGCCCTGCTCTTCGCGCAGGACAAGGCGCTCATGCGGGAGCGCATGCACGAGATCGGCGTCCCCGGGCCCGCGGCTGCGGTCGTGGCTGACCCGGCGGCGCTCGACGCGTTCGCAGCGACCGTGGGCGGATATCCGGTGGTCGTCAAGACCACGCGGGGCGGCTACGACGGCAAGGGTGTCTGGTTCGTCCACTCGGCGGCCGAGGCCGCCGAGGCCTTCGCGTCCGGCCGGGTGCTCCTGGCCGAGGAGCGGGTCGACTTCCGACGCGAGCTGTCGGCCCAGGTGGCGCGGAACCCCTCGGGCCAGACCGAGGTTTACCCCGTCGTGGAGTCCCGCCAGAAGGACGGCATCTGCAAGGAGGTCATCGCCCCGGCGCCCGACCTCGACCCGGCCCTGGCCGCCCAGGCGCAGGAGATCGCGGTCCTGGTCGCCACCGAGCTCGACGTCACGGGCATGCTCGCCGTCGAGCTGTTCGAGACCGCCGACGGCCGGGTGCTGGTCAACGAGCTGGCCATGCGACCGCACAACACCGGTCACTGGTCCATCGACGGGGCCGTCACGAGCCAGTTCGAGAACCACCTGCGCGCCGTCCTCGACCTGCCGCTCGGGCCGTCCACGCCGCTGGCACCGTGGACCGTCATGGTCAACGTGCTGGGCGGCGCCGTGAACGACCTCGACGCCGCTCTCGTCGACGTCCTCGCCGCCGTGCCCCAGGCCAAGGCCCACCTGTACGGCAAGGCGGTCAAGCCGGGCCGCAAGGTCGGTCACGTCACCGTGACCGGGACCCAGCTCGACGCCACGCTCGACGCCGCACGCCGCGCCGTCGCCCTCCTCGAAGGAGCACCACATGAGTGAGTCCGCGCAGGCCCGCCCCCGGGTCGGCATCGTCATGGGGTCGGACTCCGACTGGCCCACCATGCAGGCGGCCGCCGAGGCCCTCAGCGAGCTGGGTGTCGCCTACGAGGCCGACGTCGTCTCGGCGCACCGCATGCCCGACGAGATGCTGGCCTACGGCCGGGAGGCCCACGGGCGCGGGCTCGAGGTCGTCATCGCCGGCGCCGGGGGAGCCGCCCATCTGCCGGGCATGCTCGCGTCCGTCACGCCGCTGCCGGTCATCGGCGTGCCCGTGCCGCTCAAGTACCTCGACGGCATGGACTCCCTGCTCTCCATCGTGCAGATGCCGGCCGGCGTCCCGGTGGCCACCGTCTCCATCGGCGGCGCCCGCAACGCGGGACTGCTGGCGGTGCGGATCCTGGCCACGGGTGACCTCGTGCTCACCGAGCGGATGCTCGACTTCCAGGCCGAGCTGGCCGACGTCGCCCGCGCCAAGGGCGCGAACGTCCGCGACCGCTAGCCGGTCCGTCCCGCCGGCTCCGCCTCAGTCGAGGCCGAGCGTGCGGTTCGTGTAGAGCCGCAGGTCCTCGAGGAGCGAGGGGTTGTCGGAGAGGTCGACGCCGTAGGACGGAACGAGGTCCTTGAGCTTGCTCTCCCACGTGCCGATGCGCGAGGGGAAGCAGCGCTCGAGCACGTCGAGCATCGCCGACACGGCCGTGGACGCACCCGGGGAGGCGCCGAGCAGGCCCGCGATGGAGCCGTCGGCGGCGCTCACGACGGTGGTGCCGAACTCGAGCGCACCGCCGTGGCCCTTCTTGCGCACGACCTGGACGCGCTGACCGGCGGTGATGAGCTCCCAGTCGTCGTCCTGGGCCAGCGGGGCGAACTCGCGCAGGTTGTTGACCTTGGCCTTGCGGGTCTTGGCCAGCTCCAGCACGAGGTACTTGATGAGACCCCAGGAGGTGACGCCGACGGCCGCCATGGGCGCGAGGTTGTGCGCCCGGATCGAGAAGGGCAGGTCGGTGAACGAGCCCTCCTTGAGGAACTTGGGCGTCCAGCCGGCGTAGGGGCCGAACAGCAGGGAGCGTCGGCCGTCGATGACGCGGGTGTCGAGGTGCGGGACGGACATGGGCGGCGCGCCCACGGGAGCCATGCCGTAGACCTTGGCGTCGTGCTTCTCGGCGACGGCCTCGTCGGTGCAGCGGATGAACTCACCGCTCACGGGGAAGCCGGCGAAGCCGCGGATCTCGGGGATCCCGGCCTTCTGCAGCAGCGTGATGGCGCCGCCACCGGCGCCCACGAACACGAACCTGGCGTGGACGGTGACGGTGCGGCCGACGTCCTTGTCCTTGACCTTGGCGGTCCAGGAGCCGTCGCTGTTGCGCTCGAGGTTCTTGACGTGGTGGTTGTAGAGGACGTCGGCACCCTCGTCGGAGAGGTGGTCGATGTACTGCGTCGTGAGGGCGCCGAAGTCGACGTCGGTGCCGTGGTCGGTCCAGCTGATGGCGACGTCCTGGTCGGCCGGACGGCCCTCGGCCATGAGCGGGAGGCGCCGTGCGAACTCGGTGTTGTCGTCGATGAACTCGATGCCGGCGAAGAGCGGGTTGCCCGCCAGGGTGTCGTAGCGCTTGCGCAGGTAGTCGATGTTCTGGCGACCCTCCACGAAGCTCACGTGGGGCACGGGGTTGATGAAGGAGGCGGGGTCCTTGAGCAGGCCGTTCTCGATGGAGTGCGACCAGAACTGGCGGGAGAGCTGGAACTGCTCGTTGACGGTGATGGCCTTGCTGACGTCGACGGAGCCGTCGGGCATCTGCGGCGTGTAGTTGAGCTCGCACAGGGCGGAGTGGCCCGTGCCGGCGTTGTTCCAGGGATCGGAGCTCTCGCGCGCGGGTCGGTCGAGACGCTCCAGGAGCGTGATGGACCAGTCGGGCTCGAGGGTCTTCAACATCGCTCCGAGCGTGGCACTCATGATGCCGGCGCCCACGAGCAGCACGTCGGTGGTGATGCGCTCGGGGGTGGCGGAGGGACGTGCAGCAGGAACGTTCGCGCTCGAGGTCACGCGGTCATCTCCCAGTGGGTCGAGGATGGCGGGGGGAGGGCCAGACACTGCAGGCCCAACAGATCAACTCTGCCTGGAGGTACCGGTGTCCCGCGACTCGTACGCGTGTGACATTCATCGGCCTGTTGTGATCTTCGTCGCCCGGAGGCCTCTCGAGTCGGGGTCCGAGCCTCTCGCGACGTAGAATCACTAGGACGTCCAAGCATTCTTTGAGGAGCACCCCCACGTGACCGCGTTCTTGACCGACACCGCCCCCGACCTGTTCGTCCTCTCCGAGGAGCACCAGGCGATCCGCCAGGCGGTCCGCCAGGTCGCGGAGGCCAAGATCGCTCCCTTCGCCGCCGACGTCGACGAGCGGGCACGCTTCCCGCACGAGGCCAACGAGGCGCTCAAGGCACTCGACTTCCACGCGCCCCACGTGCCGGAGGAGTACGGGGGAGCGGGCGCCGACGCGCTCGCCACCGTCCTCGTGATCGAGGAGGTCGCCCGGGTCGACGTCTCGGCCTCCCTCATCCCCGCCGTCAACAAGCTGGGGTCGCTGCCGGTGCAGATCGGCGGCAACGAGGAGATCAAGGCCAAGTACCTGGGCCGGCTGGCCCGCGGTGAGGGCGGCTTCTCGTACTGCCTCTCCGAGCCCGACGCCGGCTCCGACGCCGCCAACCAGAAGACGCGCGCCGTGCGCGACGGCGACGGCTGGCGCCTCAACGGCGTGAAGCGCTGGATCTCCAACGCCGGCGAGTCCGAGTACTACACGGTGCTCGCGCAGACCGACCCCGAGAAGCGCACGAAGGGCATCACGGCCTTCGTCGTCGAGAAGTCCGACGCGGGCGTCTCCTTCGGCGCCCCGGAGAAGAAGCTCGGCATCAAGGGCTCGCCGACGCTCGAGGTCTACCTCGACGACGTCTGGATCCCCGGCGACCGCATCATCGGCGAGGTCGGCGAGGGCTTCTCCATCGCCATGAAGACGCTCGACCACACGCGCGTGACCATCGCCGCGCAGGCCGTGGGCGTGGCCCAGGGCGCGCTCGACTACGCGATCGGCTACGTCCAGGAGCGCCAGCAGTTCGGCAAGGCCATCGCCGAGTTCCAGGGCCTGCAGTTCATGCTCGCCGACATGGGCATGAAGGTCGAGGCCGCTCGCCAGCTCACGTACGCGGCGGCCGGCCGCTCCGAGCGCGGCGACAAGGACCTCACGTTCTTCGGCGCCGCGGCCAAGGCCTTCGCGTCCGACACCGCCATGCAGGTCACGACCGACGCCGTGCAGCTGCTCGGCGGCTACGGCTTCACCCGCGACTACCCCGTGGAGCGCATGATGCGCGACGCCAAGATCACCCAGATCTACGAGGGCACCAACCAGGTCCAGCGCATCGTGATGGCCCGCCAGCTCCTCGCCGGGGTCCAGTCCACGCTCTGACCGGGCGCCCTGCTCCCGCCCCTTTGCGCTGTCCACGGGGCGGGGGCAGGGTGGAGCCATGATCGTCATCACCGCACGTTTCCGGGTCAAGGCCGAGCACGCCGACGAGTGGCCCCAGATCACCCGAGCCTTCACGGAGGCCACGCGCGCCGAGGCGGGCAACCTCTGGTTCGACTGGTCGCGCAGCCTCGAGGACCCGCAGGAGTACGTCCTGATCGAGGCCTTCCAGGACGACGCCGCCGAGGCGCACGTGACGTCGGCGCACTTCAAGCAGGCCCAGGCCGACCTCCCCGCCCACCTCGAGGAGACGCCCCGCGTCATCAACGCGACCGTCCCCGGCACGGAGTGGTCCGAGCTGGGCGAGATGACCGTCGACTGACCCGGTCACGTCGAGCGGCGCGCTGGCTCAGCTGCCCTTCGGGAGGCCGTCCTTGGTGCAGAGGTCGCCGATGGACTGCGTGCGGTCGGCCTTGATGTAGCCGAACATCTTCTGGCTGCGCTCAGGGTCCCAGCGCACCGAGAAGTCGGCGACGGGGACGGTGCAGCTGAGACCGTCCTGGCCCATGGCGCCCTTGAGCGCGAGCGCGAACTTCACGAGGTCGTACGCTCCCGTGGAGTCGCCCACCTGCACCGACGACGCCGCCCCGTGGGTGACGCCCCAGTAGCGGAACGGGTTCAGGAACGTGGACGGGCGCGCGGCGCGCTGGGCGATGCCCGACATGACCTCGCGCTGGCTCTGCACCCGCTGGATGTCCTGCGAGGCGAAGCTGTGGCGGTTGCGTGAGTAGGCGAGGGCCGTCCGGCCGTCGACGTCCTGGCAGCCCTTCTTCACGTCGAGCCCGGAGTCCTTGTCCTTGAGGTTCTCCTTGGGGCAGATCTCCACGCCGCCGAGGGCGTCGACCACGTTGACGAGACCGCCGAACCCGACCTCCACGTAGTCGTCGATCGCGATGCCGGTGTTCTGCTCGATGGTCTTCACGAGGAGCTTGGGCCCACCGAAGGCGTAGGCCGCGTTGATCTTGGTGGTGCCGTAGCCCGGGATGTCGACGATGGAGTCGCGCGGGATCGACATGAGGAGCGAGGGGCCGCTGCCGGAGTGCAGCAGCATGATGGTGTCGGTGCGGCCACGACCGCCTCCGTCGCCGCCGGTGCTGAGCTCCTTCTGCTCGGCCTTGGTGAGGCCCTTGCGGCTGTCGGAGCCGACGAGCAGGAACGTGGTGCCCGGCTGCGAGCCGGGACGGTCGCCGGACGGGCTGGACTCGACCTTGCTCACGGTGGAGTACGCGTGCCAGGGCGCGATGACGAGGTAGGCGAGCCACGCCAGGAGCACCACGACGACGATGCGGAAGACCCGCTTGCCGGTGCCGGCCCTGCGACGGCTGGACCCGCCGCCGCCGTCCGAACCACCCGGGCCGCGGCCGCCGCGCCCGGGGGGCGGCAGGTTGGGCGGGGGGAGGTCGGGACCGGCGGGGGCCACCTGGGTGGCTCGGTCGTCCTCGCCGGCACCCCCGTAGAGCCAGCCGTAGCGGTCTTCGGGTCGCTGCTCGGGCATGGACCGAGCGTAGATGACGGGGTGCACGCCCTCGTCGCACCGCGCGAAACGGCTCGGCGTGTCGCGCGGCAACCTCGACCTCGCCTTGAGACTTCTGTGTGAGGATCGGGACGACCTCATTCCCTTCCCCAGTGAGGACACGATGGACGTCCAAGGCCCCGCTGCGCGACCTGCTCTGGCAGGCGACCCGCGCTCCTCAGCCGACCGCATCCAGCTCCGCCGGGCCGTCACGCTGACCCTCATGACGCTCGTCATGCCGGGGTCGGCACAGCTCGTCACCGGTCACCGCACGATCGGCCGCATCGCCATCCGCGTCTGGCTCACGTGCCTCGCCGTCGGCTCGGTCCTGCTCCTCCTGGCGCTCACGTCGCGCGAGACCCTGCTCAAGCTCCTCCTGGACCCGCGCATCTCCACCCTCGGCCGCTGGTTCCTGATCCTGGGCGCCGTCACGTGGGTCCTGCTGCTCCTCGACGCCTGGCGACTCGGCCGACCCCTCCAGCTGCCGCGCAAGCACCGGCTGTGGATGACGGGCCTCAACGGCGTGCTCTGCATGGTCACCGCCGGCGTCATGTTCTTCGCCGCCCACCTCGTGAGCGTGCAGAACGGGTTCATCGGTGCGGTCTTCGCGTCCGAGACCACGAGCAAGCCCGAGGCCGGCCGCTACAACGTGCTCCTCATGGGCACCGACTCCGGCCCCGACCGCAGCGGCATGCGCCCGGACTCCATGACGGTCGCGAGCATCGACGCCGAGACCGGCCGCACCGTGCTGATCGGCATGCCGCGCAACCTGCAGGACATCCGCTTCCCCGAGGGCTCCTTCATGAAGAAGGCGTTCCCCGACACCTTCGACTGCGACGGCTGCTACCTCAACGCCTTGAACACCTGGGCCAACGACCACGCCAAGGAGCTCGGCGCCAAGACCGTCGGTCAGCGCACGCCGGGCATCCAGGCCACGATGGACGCCGTCTCCGAGGCCACGGGCCTCAAGCTCAACTACTACGGGCTCGTCAACATGCACGGCTTCTCCGAGCTGATCGACGCCGTGGGTGGCGTGACCCTCAACGTCCGCGAGCGCACCGCCATCGGCGGCATCGGGTCGCCCATCCGTGGCTACATCGAGCCCGGCGAGCAGCAGCTCACGGGCGACCAGGCCCTCTGGTACGGCCGCAGTCGCGTGCTCAACAACGACTTCTCCCGCATGGGCCGCCAGAAGTGCGTCATGAACGCGATGCTGCACCAGCTGAGTCCCCAGAAGGTCCTGCTCAACGTGCAGAAGATCGCCGACTCGAGCAAGACGCTCCTCGACACCGACATCCCGCAGTCCGACCTGGCCACCTTCATCGACCTGGCGCTCAAGGCGAAGTCGGCCCCGCTCTCCACGGTCTCCCTCGTCCCGCCGGCCATCTACACGGGCAACCCGGACTGGAAGAAGGTCCGGTCCATGGTGTCCAAGGCCATCGACAAGGCCGAGGGCAAGAAGGCCGCTCCCCGGGTCGGCGTCACGGCGGCACGGCTCCCCACGCTCGAGGTCGGGACCGCCGAGAAGGACCCGGTCAAGGCCAACGACACCGCCGACCTCTCCTCGACCTGCTGACGCGATGAGTCGGGTTGGCCACCACCATCGCGACCCTTCGGTCATACTGGACCTTCGACGGCCGGACTGACGAGGAACCATGACGCATCGCGCGAGTCTCCTGGGCCGCGGCTACGACGACAGGTTCGACTCGCCGCGCCTCAGGTTCCGTCGCGCCCTCACGCTCGGGCTGATGTCGGTGTTCCTGCCCGGCTCGGCCCAGGTGGCCAAGGGTCACAAGGTGCTCGGCTGGCTCGCCACCCTCGTGTGGTTCGGCGTGGTCGGCGCCGCCGGCTACGTCTTCTGGACGCACCGCGACGGCCGTGCCCAGCTCCTCAACCTGGCCGTCGACCCGGCCGTGCTCCTGTGGCTGCGCGTCGTCCTCATCGGCGGCGCGGTGCTCTGGTTCATCCTCTTCGTCGACGCCATCCGCCTGGCGCGTCCCCGGCTGCTGCCGCGCTGGCGCCGGGGCTTCGTGCTGCTCCTGGCCACGGCCACGAGCGTCGCCGTGGTGGGCGGGACGGCCTACGCCTCCCAGATCGTGAAGGCGCAGCGCGAGGTGGTCACCAAGGTCTTCACCGCCAAGAAGATCAGCCAGCCGCTCAAGGGTCGGTACAACATCCTGCTGATGGGCTCGGACTCCGGCAAGGACCGCACCGGCATCCGGCCCGACTCTCTCACGGTCGTCAGCATCGACGCCGACACGGGCCGAGCCGTCCTGGTCTCGCTGCCGCGCAACCTGCAGAACGTGCCGTTCTCCAAGGGCTCGCCCATGCTGCAGGCCTATCCCAACGGCTACAACTGCGGCTCGGAGTGCCTCATCAACGCGGTGCACACCACGGCCCAGAACCGCAAGGACCTGTACCCGAACGCCAAGGACCCCGGCCTCGAGGCCACGATCGACGCCGTCCAGGGCGCCACCGACCTCAAGATCAACTACTGGGTCATGATCAACCTCAAGGGCTTCCGCAAGCTCGTCGACGCCGTCGGCGGTGTCGAGATGGACGTCAAGACGCAGATCGCGATGTTCGGCCACGACGACGCCTACAAGCAGAAGTACATCGAGCCCGGCCGGCAGAAGCTCGACGGCCAGCAGGCCCTCTGGTACGCCCGCAGCCGCGTGCAGTCCGACGACTACACCCGCATGGGCCGGCAGAAGTGCCTCATGTCGGCCATGCTCGGCCAGCTCAGCCCGCAGAAGGTCCTGGCCAACGCCATCGAGCTGGGCAACTCCAGCAAGGAGCTCATCTCCACGAGCATCCCGGGCAAGGAGTTCGGGCCGTTCGCCGACCTCGCCCTCAAGGCGCGGGGCCAGAACATCTCCACCGTCTCGCTCGTGCCTCCCGCCGTCGACACCGTGAACCCCGACTTCCCGGCCATCCACCGGCTCATCGCCGAGGGGATCGAGAAGTCGGAGCGGATCGACGCCAGGGTGGCCGAGAAGAAGGCCTCGCCCGATGCGTCCGAGTCGCCGTCGTCGAGCCCCTCGGCCTCGCCCAGCCCGTCGGCCACGCCGTCGGACGACGACTCGCAGGCATCGGCCAACAACGCCAGCGACCTCACCAGCGCCTGCTGACCCCGCCATGAGCCCCGCCCCGCTCGTGGCAGGTGACCGGGTGGCCCTGCTGGCCACGGCCGGACCGATCGTCGCCGCCAACCTGGAGCGCGCGCAGGACCTGCTCGTCTCGTGGGGCCTGGTGCCGGTGACGTGCCCCAGCGCCACGGCCCGGCACCCGCGCGCGCCGTACCTCGCCGGCGGCGACGAGCAGCGGGCCCGCGACCTCGAGGACGCCTGGTGCGACCCGTCGGTCCGGGCGATCTTCTGCCTGCGGGGCGGGTACGGCACGATCCGCCTGCTCGACCGGCTCGACGTCGCGCGCATGGCCGCGGCCGAGCCCAAGCCCGTCCTCGGGAGCTCGGACGTCACGGCCCTGCACGACTGGCTCCGCGAGGTGCTGGGCGTCCCGGACGTCTCGTGGTTCTCGCCCATGCTGGCCAGCGCGCCGCTGCTGGACCACCCCGCCGCCGTCACGAGCCTGCGCTCGGCGCTGTTCGCCCCGCACGAGCCCGTCCTCGTGCGGGGACCGGACACGGTCGTGCTCCAGACCGGTGCGCCGGTGACCGGCCCGCTCGTGGGCGGGACCGTCGCGCTCCTGGCCATGACCCTGGGCGCCGGACCCGTGCCCGACCACGTCGGATGCATCGCCCTGCTCGAGGACGTGGGGGAGCGGACGTACCGGCTCGACGCCTACCTCAACGCGCTGCTGCGGGCCGGGTGGTTCGAGGGCGTGGCAGGCGTGGCGCTGGGGAGCTGAAAGGACTGCGACCCCGTCGAGGAGGTGCACGACCTCGTGCTGGAGGTGCTGGGTCCGCTCGGCGTCCCGATGGTCGGGGAGCTGGGCTTCGGGCACGCGCCGGGCGCGCCCACGATCCCGTTCGGGAGCGGCACCCTCGTCTCGGGGGAGGCCGCCGGGCTCAGGTGCTCTTGGCGTACTCGGGAAGGACCTCGTCGGGCGTCCCGTCCATCATGAGCGTGCCCTTGTTGATCCAGATGACGCGGTTGCACGTGTCCTGGATGGAGCGCATCGAGTGGCTCACGAGGAAGATGGTGCCGGCGTTGTCGCGGATGTCGCGGATGCGCGCCTCGCTGCGGTCGCGGAAGCCCTTGTCGCCCACGGCGAGCGCCTCGTCGACGATGAGGATCTCGTGGTCCTTGGCCGTGGCGATGGCGAACTTGAGGCGCGCGGTCATGCCCGAGGAGTACGTGCGCATGGGCATCTCGATGAAGTCGCGGATGCCGGAGAAGTCGACGATCTCGTCGTACTTGGCCTGGATCTCCTCCATGGAGAGGCCGAGGGCCAGACCGCCGAGGATGACGTTGCGCTCCCCGGAGAGGTCCTTGATGAGGGCTGCGCCCACGCCGAGCATGCTGGGTCGCGAGGCCGCGTAGATGCTCCCGCGCGAGGCGGGCGTGAGGCCCACGATGGCCCGCATGAGCGTGGACTTGCCGGAGCCGTTGGAGCCGATCACGCCGATGCTGTCGTTCTCGTAGGCCTTGAACGAGACGCCCTTGAGCGCGTGCACGGTGCGGGTGGAGCGGGTGCGCTGCATGAGCCGTCGGCCGGAGTCGGCCGCGCCGGGCTTCTTGCCCGTGGCCAGGACCTTGTACTCGACGTGCACGTCGTCGGCGACGACGACGGGACGACGCTCAGTCGGTGCGTCCATAGCGCTCCTCCGCAGCCCAGAAGAATCGTGCACCGAGGGCCAGGACGACGATCGCCCAGACGGTGCTGTAGATGAAGAACTTGGGCTCGACCTCGTACTGGGGCCCGCCCAGGAAGATCGTGCGGCCCAGCGTCAGGAACTCGTGGAGCGGCTGGAACGCCACGATCTCGAGCGCCGTGGGGTGGTCCCGGAACCGCTCCTCGAAGGAGAAGAACACACCGGTGCTGTAGAAGATGAAGCGCGAGATGAAGGGCAGCAGCTGCGTCATGTCGCGGAAGTGCACGGTGAGCCGAGCCGTGATGAGTGTGACGCCGGTGTTGAAGATCGTGAAGGTGACGGTGACCGGGATGATCAGCAGCCACTCCCACGTGGGCCGGTTGCCCCAGGCCACGGCCACGAGGAGCATCACGCCGACCGTGGGGATGAACATGAGCAGGCGCTGGGTCACGAGCGCCAGCGGGAGGGCCATGCGCGGGAAGCTCAGGCTCTGCACGAGGGCGGCGTTGGAGGTGATGGACTTGGCGCCCATCGTGAGGCACGTCGAGAAGTACTCGATCATGAGCGCGCCGATGACGAGGAACGGCACGAAGTCGTCGACGCCCTTGTGGGTGCTGAGGATGAGTCCGAAGATGAGCCCGTAGACGCCCGCGTTGAGCAGCGGCTTGAGAATGACCCAGGCCATGCCCAGCCGATTGCGCCCGTTCTCGGCCTCGACGCGGAAGCGCGCCAGGGCATAGATGAACTCGCGCCGCTCCCACACCTGGCGCAGGTAGCTCCCGAAGGGTGGGCGGCCACCGACCTTGTGCAGGCCAGCGCGCGACGCCTCGTCGGCCAGAGTCATGCGGGGGTCCTGTCCTCTCGTGCTCCGCAGAGTCTACGCATCACGGACGGATGCCCCGCTCCTGGGCCGCGACACGATCCAGGGTGTCGGCACCCGCGTTCACGACCAGCACGAGCGAGCCGTCGCCGCGCAGCGCGCTCACGAGCCGGCGGGCGTCGTCCTGCAGGTCGGCGGCCTCGACCACGAGTCGGCGGGGATCGGGCTCGCATGCCTCGAGCCACTGCCCGTGCGTCCACGCGGAGCCGTCCAGCTCGAGGGCCGCGGTGTCCGGTCGCGGTGGGTCCAGGGGCACGAAGACGTCGCCGTGCGACGGGACCTCGGCGCCGACGTCGAGGAACCCGGCGGGCGGCTCGGCGAAGCGTGCACCCAGCGGGCGCAGGGACGCGGCGAGCCGCACGGGCTCGTCGGCCTCGAGCTCCGGTCCGGACACCCCGACGTGCGCGCCGTGGTCGGTGACGACGGCGCCCACGGCCCAGGCGGAGAGGAGCCACACGGGCCGCAGCCAGTGGGTGGGCAGGCCGATGCGGACACGGGTCCCCGGCTCGGCGTCTAGCTCGTCGACGAGGAAGTTGGCCGTCTTGGCCACCCAGTTGGCCGTGGTGACCCCGCTCAGCTCCACGCGCTCGCCCGTCGCGTCGTCGTAGAAGGTCACGAGCGGCCCGGCGGGGGAGGACCGGCGCGGGAGCAGGTCGGCGAGAGTCGTCACGCGTCCATCGTGCCAGGGGTCGGTGATCGGGGGTAATTCGGCGCGACACGCCGAGGATCGGCAACATCTTTGGCATTCGGCTTGACGTGGGCTAGTCACCCAGCGTGTAATTACGGCCATGTCATTCGATCTGGATCTGCCCGTGGAGCAGGACGAGGAGCTCCTGTGGCAGGAGCGTGCCTTGTGCGCCCAGACGGACCCCGAGGCGTTCTTCCCCGAGAAGGGCGGCTCCACGCGCGAGGCCAAGCGGGTCTGCCTCACGTGCGACGTCCGGACGGAGTGCCTGGAGTACGCCCTGGGCCACGATGAACGCTTCGGAATCTGGGGCGGTCTCTCCGAGCGGGAGCGTCGCAAGCTCAAGAAGCGCGCCTAGGCCCGAGCGGCCCGGCCCGTCCGAGCCGCCGCCTTGCTCCTTCCGCTAGCGTGGCAGGAATGGACGAGGAGGAGCAGCTAGAGCACCCCTGGCTGCCCTCGCGACCCACCGTCGGCGCCGTTCTCGTGGCCCACCAGGGCGGCCGCTGGCTGCCCCAGGTCCTGGCCTCGCTCGCCGACATGGAGTACGCGCCCACCGCCTGGCGCGTGGTCGACGTCGGCTCCACCGACCGTGGCGCCGACCTGCTGCGCGACTCCTTCGGAGCCGACCGCATGATCTACGCCGGGTCGGGCACGGGCTTCGGGGAGGCCGTCCGCCTCGGGGTGGAGGCGCTGCCTCCCACCGACTGGATCTGGCTCCTGCACGACGACGCCGCCGTGCAGTCCGGGACCCTGGCCGGTCTGCTCGACGAGGCCACCACGGCCGACGACATCGCGGTGGTCGGTCCCAAGGTGCGCGAGTGGCCCTCCCTCAAGCGGCTGCTCGAGGTGGGCCTCACCATCACCAGCACCGGCGCCCGGGAGACCGGGCTCGAGACGGGTGAGCCCGACGCGGGCCAGCACGACTGGGCGCGAGACGTCCTGGCCGTGAACTCCGCCGGCATGCTCGTGCGGCGCAAGGTCTGGGAGGAGCTCGGCGGGTTCGACCCCGAGCTCCCGCTCTTCTTCGACGACATCGACTTCGGCTGGCGCGTGGCCCGGGCGGGCTACCGCACCCGTACCGCGCCCCGGGGCATCATCTTCCACGCCGAGGCGAGCCGCCGGCGGGTCCGTCCGCACGCCGTCGGCGACCCCAAGCCGTGGGAGGCCAGGCACGCGGCCCTCCACACCATCTTGACCAACACCACGGGCGCGCGAGCCGGATGGCAGTCGGTGCGACTCTTCCTGGGCGCCATGCTGCGCGTGCTGGGGTTCCTCGTGGCCAAGGACCCGGAGTCCGCGGGCGACGAGCTGCAGGCGGTGCGAGCGGTCTACGGTCACCCGCGTCGGATCCGGGCGGCCCGCCGCCGCAAGGCCGAGCAGGCCCGGCGGGGCCACCGCGAGGTCCGCCACCTGCTCGCCCCGTTCTGGCTGCCGTACCGGCACGCCCTCGACGCCGTGCTCGACGTGGGGGTCGCGCTCGTGCGGCCCGAGACCTCGGAGACCGTGGGCCGCCGCTCCACGGCTCCCGTGCTCGGCAACCAGGACCCCGACGACGACGACCTCGAGGACGGCCCGTCGCTGCTGCGTCGGCGGCCGTGGCTCGTCACGGTCCTCCTGCTCGTGGTGGCCTCGTTCGTGGCGGGCCGCGGACTCTTCGGCGGTCTCGACGGCGCGTCGCTGCTCGGTGGAGCGCTCCCGGCGTCGCCCGACACCGCCGGCGGCTGGTGGCAGCTCATGGTCGAGCGCAGCCACGACGTCGGGCTGGGCGCCTCCGGGTTCGCCCCCACGTTCGCCGGGCTCCTGGCCGTGGTCGCCACGCCCGTCTGGTTCGGTCCGGGCCTGGTCGTGTCGGCCCTGATGCTCTTCAGCGTCCCGCTCGCCGGCCTCACCGCGCACCGCCTGGGGCGGATCCTCACGCCGCACCGCCCCACCCGCATCGTGTGGGCCGCGGGCTACGCCCTGGCCGTCGTCGCGACGGGCGCGGTGGCCCAGGGGCGCATCGGCACCGTGGTGGCCCTCATCGTGCTCCCGGTCGTGGTCAACACGGCCCTCCAGCTCGCCGAGCGACCGCGCTGGCAGGTGGCCCTGCGGCTCGGCATCTGGTGGGCGGTCGCCACCGCCTTCGCGCCCGTCGTGCTCCCCATCGGTCTCGTGGGGCTCCTGGTCCTGGCGGTGGCCCGCCGGGTGTCGTGGCGCGACGTCGGCATCACCCTCGTCGTGACCCTCCTGCTGCTCGGCCCCTGGACGTGGCAGCGCGCCGCCGTGCCGTGGCGCTGGTGGTGGGAGGCGGGGTACGCCCTGTCGGGACAAGCCACGGTGCGCGACGTCCTGCTAGGACGCGCCGGCGGGCCGGGCGCAGCTCCGGAGTGGCTCGGGGCCACGCTGCTGGTGCTGGCCGTGCTGGCGCTGGTGCCTCAGGCCTCGCGCCCCGCTGTCCTGCGGTCCTGGCTCGTCGCCGTCGTCGGCCTGGCCTTCGCGGTCCTCGGCGTCACCACCACCTCCACGCTGCCCGGGGGCGGACAGCTCGTCCCCTGGGTCGGTGTGCCCGTCGTGGTGTGGGTGGCGGGTCTGGGCACCGCGGTGCTCCTCGCGGCCCGCGAGCTCGTGGGTGCCCCGCGCAGGCTGCTCGTCCCCGTGACGGTCCTGGCCCTCGTCCTCCCGCTCGGCACCGCTGCCTGGTGGTTGGGGCGTGGGGTCGAGGACCCGCTCCAGCGCGCCCGGCCCGACGTCGTGCCGGTCTTCCTCACGGCCCGCCCGGGCGACGTCCTGGTCCTGCGGGGGACGATCGCCGACGGCGTGAGCGCACGCGTGGTGCACGGCGCCGGCCCGTACCTCGGGCAGGAGGCGCTCGACCTGCCGCGGGGCCGCTCCCGCGACGTGCAGGACGTCGTGGAGAGCCTGCTCACCCGACCCGACGCCGACGACGTCAAGACCTTGGCGTCGGTGGGCATCGACTCCGTCTACGCGCCCGACGTCGACCCCGACCTCGAGGGCCGGGTGGACGCCGCGCCGCTCCTCGAGCGGGCCGGCAGCGACAGCGAGACCTCACGGGTCTGGACGCTCGCCGTCCCGGCGAGCCAGGAGGAGCCCGAGGCAGCACGCTGGCGCTGGATCAGCTCCGTCGTGCTGGCCGTCCTCTGGGTCGCCGCGCTCGTCCTGACGGCCCCGGTCAGGCGCCGTCGCGTCGAGCCCACGTTCGGTGAGGAGGTGGACGCATGAGTCGCATCGAGAGCGGTGGGCGCGCCGGCCGCGGGACCCGTGTCCCGCGCTGGCTGCTGGCGCTCCCGGTCCTGGTCACGGCCGCCATCGCAGCGGCGGGCCTGGTCGTGGGCCCCGCCGAGCCGTCGTCCACCCCGGCCCGCGAGGTGCGGCTCGACCGCGGCTCGTACGCATGCCCCGGCGGCCTGTCCACGACGGCCGGCCAGCTGTCTCCCGGCGACGAGGCCACCGCCCGCTCGTTGCCCCTCGTGACGTCGGACTCGGTCGACGCGCCCGACGCGAGGTCGGTCGACGCACTGGCAGATCCCCGGACCTGGCGCTCGGCCACCACGCCCGAGGGCTCCACGGTGGTCTCCCAGTCGGGCCGAGGGACCGGAGCCGTGGGGTTCGTGTCGGGACGGCTCGCCAAGGACGACGGCGGAGGGCTGGTCGTCGCGGGGTGTCCCTCGGTGGCCGACGACGCCTGGTTCACCGGGCTGGGCTCGGGCTCCAAGCACCAGTCCACCCTGCTCCTCACCAACACCGCCGACACCCCGGCCGCCGTCGACGTCGAGCTGTGGAACACCCAGGGGGTCGTCGACGCGATCGACAACGACGGCATCGTCGTCCCGGCCGGGGCCTCCCGTCGCGTCCGCCTGGCCGACCTCGCGGCCGGCGAGCGCCAGCTCGCGGTCCACGTGGTCCGGTTGCGCGGGGCACTCACCGTGTCGGCTCTCGACACCTCCACCGCCGTCTTCCAGGGCTCGGAGATCTCCACCGGCAGCGTCGACCCGGCGCGGACGCAGTGGGTCCCCGGCGTCGTCGCAGGGGAGAAGGGTCGCACCCTCGTCCTCGTCAACCCGGGCGACACCACGGCCCGGGTCAGCGTGACGGCGTTCGGCGCCAAGGGGCGCTTCGTGCCCGAGGGGCTGTCCGACCTCAAGGTCCGTGCCGGGCGGCTGCGTCAGGTCGTCCTGCCCCGCACCGTCGGCTCGGGCGCCGTGGCGCTGAGGCTCACGTCGGACGAGCCCGTGGCCGCATCGGTGCGCCTCGAGCCCGACACCGACGACTTCGCCCGGGCCGAGTCCGCCCCGGTGCTCGACGGCACAGCGGCCGTGCCGCTCGGCCTCGACGAGACCAAGGGCGTCCCCGACCTCATCCTCAGCGGCGTGGGCCGGCGCTCGGCCACCGTGCGCCTCGTGTCCTACGACGCCGCCATGAAGAAGGTCGACGAGGCCACCGTCACGGTGGAGGCCGGCCGGACCGACGTCCTCGACCTGGCCGACGAGCTGACCACGAAGGGCGCCGCCGTCGTGCTCGTGCGCGGCGCCGGCGACGTCGTGGGGGCGGCCACCTACGCCAGCGGCTCACGCATCGCGTCGGTCCCGCTGGTTGCCACGCCCGTCACCGCCCTCGGCCCGCGGGTCCGCGTCGTCGGTCCCTAGCCAGGGTCCTGCGTCGACCCGCGGCCCCGGCGTGCCGTCAGCGCGGGTCGAGGTCGTCGGGGGAGACGTGCCAGACCTCGGCCAGGCGGTCGAGGACGACGCGCCACACGAGGTCCTCCAGGTCGAGCGGGCCGACGCTGCGACCCACGATCGGCAGCCGGTAGAGGACGATGCGGGCCGAATCCTGCGTCCCGGCCTCGGCCGACGCGGGCGGGCGCGCGACGGAGCTCAGGGGGACGTCGTCGGTCCACTCCGGTGGCAGCAGCGGTACGTCCTCCACCACCACGTCGACCTCGTCGGGCTCGGCGGCGAAGTGCTTCTCGAGCGCCTCCAGGACGGCGGCCACGAGGTGGTCGAACGAGTCCCGCGGGGAGCGGTGGGCCGGCACCGAGCGCGGCGACAAGGGGCCGGGCAGGGCGAAGGGGCCGCGGGGTCCGCGTCCTCGGCGGCGGCGCATCCGGCCGGGTCGGGGTCCGCTGATGACGCCCTCGACGGGGAAGGACCCGCCGGAGGGCGCAGGTGTACCGGACGTCATGCGGTGAGCCTATAGGCCGGCGTCGGTCCGGGCGGCTACGCTCGCGGCGTGGTTGCAGTTCGTCGATGCACGCGCTCAGCGTGCTCCCAGCAGGCCGTCGCGACGTTGACGTACGTCTACGCCGACTCCACGGCCGTGCTCGGCCCGCTGGCCACCTCGGCCGAGCCCCACACGTACGACCTGTGCGCCGACCACTCCCAGCGTCTCTCGGCCCCGCGCGGGTGGACCGTCCTGCGCCTCGCGCCGGACCCCACCACCATCGAGCCGAGCCACGACGACCTGCTCGCCCTCGCCGACGCCGTCCGCGAGGCGGGCCGGGTGCCCGAGCCCCGTCCCGACGGCCCGCCCCTTCGTCTCGTCCGCTCCACCGAGGGAGAAAACCCCTGATGCACCCCCGTCTCGCGCCCATCGTGAAGGCCTACGACACCCGAGGAACCGTCCCCGAGCAGCTCGACCCCACGATCGCGAGAGCACTCGGCGAGGCGTTCGCCGACGAGACGGGGATCAGCGACGGCCGTGGCAAGGCCGTCGTGGGCCACGACATGCGCGTCTCCTCCCCGCAGATCTCGGCCGCCGTCATCGACGGCATCCGGGCGCGCGGCGCCGACGTCGTGAGCGTCGGCCTCGCGTCCACGGACCTGCTCTACTGCGCCTCCGGCGCCCTCGACCTGCCCGGCATCATGGTCACCGCGAGCCACAACCCCGGCCCCGACAACGGCCTCAAGATGTGCCGCGCGGGCGCGCGCCCCATCGGACTCGACACCGGGCTGGGAGCCATGGCCGAGGCAGCCGGCCCGCTCCTGGACCGCACCGAGCTGCCCGAGGTCACGGGGAGCCTCGAGGAGCTCGACTTCCTCCAGACCTACGCCGACACCCTGCTCGGCCTCGCGCCCGTCTCGGGCCGACGCCTCAAGGTCGTCGTCGACGCCGGCAACGGCATGGCCGGCCACACCGTGCCGGGTGTGTTCTCCCAGCTCGACGTCGAGCTCGTCCCGCTCTACCTCGAGCTCGACGGCACCTTCCCGAACCACGACGCCAACCCGCTCGACTACTCCACCCTGGTCGACCTCCAGGCCGCGATCCTGGAGACCGGCGCCGACATCGGCCTGGCCTTCGACGGCGACGCCGACCGCTGCTTCGTCGTCGACGAGAAGGGCGCCGTCGTGGCGCCCTCGGCCATCACCGGTCTCATCGCCACGCGTGCCCTGGCCGTCGAGCCGGGCGCCACGGTCCTGCACAACGTCATCTGCTCGCGCGCCGTCCCCGAGATCATCGCGGAGCACGGCGGCGTCCCGGTCCGCACGCCCGTCGGCCACTCCCTCATCAAGGCCGAGATGGCCCGCACGGGCGCGGTCTTCGGTGGCGAGCACTCCGGCCACTTCTACTTCCGCGAGTTCTACCTGGCCGACTCCGGCATGCTCGCCGCGCTGCACGTCCTTGCCGCCCTGGCCGAGGGCGACCGCACGGTGAGCGAGCTCATGGCCGAGTTCACGCGCTACACCGCCTCGGGCGAGATCAACAGCACCGTCGCCGACCAGCAGGGCGTCGTCGAGGCCATCGCCCAGCAGTACGCCGACGCCGAGCAGGACCGCATGGACGGCCTCACCGTCACCACCCCGGACTGGTGGTTCAACGTGCGGGCCTCCAACACCGAGCCGCTCCTGCGCCTCAACGTCGAGGGCGCCGACGAGCCCACCATGTCCCGCGTCCGCGACGAGGTCCTGGCCCTCATCCGCGGCTAGGCCGGGACGGTCCGGCTACCTGACCTCGTAGGCCAGCATGCTCAGACCCACGTAGTGCACGATGAACGCCGCGATCGTGAGCGTGTGGAAGACCTCGTGGAAGCCGTACCAACGGGGCCACGGGTTGGGACGCTTGAAGCCGTAGGCCAGCGCGCCCAGGGTGTACAGGCCGCCGCCCACCACCATGCAGACGAGGACGGCCGTGGAGGCCTGGTCGGAGAACTCGCCCCAGTAGAGGACCGCGGCCCAGCCGAGCATCACGTAGAGCGGGACGTACAGCCAGCGCGGTGCACCCACCCAGAAGATGCGAAAGCCGACGCCCAGCAGCGCACCGCCCCACACGAGGCCCAGCATGATGGCCGCGTGCGCGGGCTCCAGGATGAGCAGCGAGAACGGTGTGTAGGAGCCTGCGATGAGCAGGAAGATGTTGGCGTGGTCGATGCGCTTCCAGATCATCCGAGCCTCGTCGGACCACGTGCGCGTGTGGTACAGGGCGCTGCAGCCGAACAGCAGGAGCGCGGAGACCATGAAGACCGCGACGCCGGCCCGCACGATGGTGCGGTCGGCGATGACCATCATCACGAGGAACGACACGAAGGCCAGCGGAGCGGTGGCGGCGTGGAGCCAGCCTCGCAGCTTGGGCTTGATCTCGTCGAGGGTCCGGGGAAGCCGGTCACTGACCTCGCGCAGGACGCCCTCGGGCTCGGTCTTGGTCATGTGATGAGATTAGCGGCATGGGGCTCAGCGACCTGGCGTACGGCGCATATGAGCGTCGTCTCCTGAAGAACCTCGACACCGACCGTCTGCCGCGTCACGTCGGCGCGATCGTCGACGGCAACCGACGCTGGGCCAAGGACGCGCGCAAGGACCTGGAGCAGGGCTATCTCGCCGGCGCCGCCAAGGTCGACGAGTTCCTCGACTGGTGCCACGACCTCGGCGTCGGCACCGTGACCTTCTGGGTGCTCTCCACCGACAACCTGCAGCGTCCCGACGCCGAGCTCGTCAGCATCCTGGCCGCCGTCGAGGGTCTCGTCGAGCGTCTCGCCGCCGACGGCCGCTGGCGCGTCCGCCTGCTGGGCAGCCTCGACCTCCTGCCGGTCGACTCCCGCTCTCGCCTCGTCGAGAGGGCAGGTCGCTCGCCGGAGAACGGCGAGATGCAGGTCAACGTCTGTGTCGGCTACGGAGGACGCCAGGAGCTCACCGACGCCATGCGGTCGCTGCTCCTCGACGAGGCCGCCAAGGGCCGCTCCCTCGAGGACGTGGCGCACACGCTCGAGGTCGACCACATCGCCGAGCACCTCTACACCAAGGGCCAGCCCGACCCCGACCTCGTGATCCGCACGTCGGGGGAGCAGCGGCTCTCGGGGTTCCTGCTGTGGCAGAGCGTCCACAGCGAGTTCTACTTCTCCGACGTCCTGTGGCCGGCCTTCCGCCGCGTCGACCTCCTGCGCGCCATGCGTTCCTACGCGAGCCGCGAGCGCCGCTTCGGCGCCTGACCCGGCGTCCACCGTTCACGCAGCCGTTACAGACGCGCTCCCGCGTGTCGCCGCCGGGACGCCATCTCGCGGACGTACGTTGCGAAGGTGTTGACGCTCGCCCCTGAGATCAGCCGCCCCACTCGCACCGACGATTGAGGGCCGGCGCAGGAGGCGCGCGGGCTCATCGAGGAGACAGCCGTGACTTCACGTGAGAGCGCCCCCCAGGCCCGCACCTACGTCCTCGACACCAGCGTCCTGCTGGCGGACCCGGCGAGCGTCACCCGGTTCCACGAGCACGAGGTGGTGATCCCCGTGGTGGTCATCACCGAGCTCGAGAACAAGCGCGACCACCCCGAGCTGGGCTACTTCGCCCGCACCGCGCTGCGCTTCCTCGACGACCTCCGGGTCCAGCACGGCATGCTCGACCGCCCGCTGCCCATCGGCACCGAGGGCGGCACGATCCGCGTCGAGCTCAACCACACGAGCCCCGACGCGCTGCCGTCCGGGTTCCGCCTGGGCGACAACGACACGCGCATCCTGTCCGTGGCCAAGAACCTCGCCGACGAGGGCCTCGACGTCACGATCGTCTCCAAGGACCTGCCCATGCGGGTCAAGGCCTCGTCGGTCGGCCTGGCCGCCGAGGAGTACCGCGCCGAGCTCGCCCTCGAGTCGGGCTGGACCGGCATGACCGAGCTCGAGGTCGACAGCCTCGACCTCGACGACCTCTACGACCAGGGCACGATCGACCTCGACGCAGCCCGCGACCTCCCGTGCCACACGGGCCTCGTCCTGCTCTCGGACAAGGGCAGCGGCCTGGGCCGGGTCACCGCGGACAAGCAGGTGCAGCTCATCCGTGGCGACCGCGACGCCTTCGGCATCAAGGGCCGTAGCGCGGAGCAGCGCGTCGCGCTCGACCTCCTGCTCGACCCGGAGATCGGCATCGTGTCCCTCGGCGGGCGCGCCGGAACCGGCAAGTCGGCCATGGCGATCTGCGCCGGACTCGAGGCCGTCATGGAGCGACGCCAGCACAAGAAGGTCGTGGTCTTCCGCCCGCTCTACGCCGTCGGCGGCCAGGACCTCGGCTACCTCCCGGGCAGCTCCGAGGAGAAGATGGGTCCGTGGGCCCAGGCGGTCTTCGACAGCCTGGGGGCCGTCGCCTCGCCGCACGTCGTGGAGGAGATCCTCGACCGGGGCATGCTGGAGGTCCTGCCGCTCACCCACATCCGCGGGCGATCGCTGCACGACTCGTTCGTCATCGTCGACGAGGCCCAGTCGCTCGAGCGCAACGTGCTCCTCACGGTGCTGTCGCGCATCGGCGCCAACTCCAAGGTCGTCCTCACGCACGACGTCGCCCAGCGCGACAACCTGCGGGTGGGACGTCACGACGGCGTCGTCGCGGTGGTCGAGAAGCTCAAGGGCCACCCGCTGTTCGCACACGTCACGCTCACGCGCTCGGAGCGCTCCCCGGTGGCCGCCCTGGTCACGGAGATGCTCGAGGACGTCAGTCTCTGACCGCTTCCCGGCTGCTCCACGAACGAGGCCTGCTGCTGTGGCAGAGTGTCGCCGTGAGCAGCCGGGGAGTGATGCGCGTCATGGCCGCGCTCGTGCTGGTGCTCCTCGCTGCGTGCGGGGGACCGGCGCAGCGCGACCAGGGCATCACCCTGCGCTGGTACGTGGGTCCCGACCGGGTCGATGCCGACTCGCTCGCCGAGACCTGCACGGCCGCCTCCGACGGTGAGTACACCGTCAAGGTGGTGCGACTCCCGGCCGACGTCGACGACCGGCACAGCCTCGTCGTGCGCCGGCTCGCGGCCGAGGACGACGGCATCGACATCCTGAGCGTCGACTCCTCGTTCACCGCCGAGCTCGCCGCGGGCCAGTACCTCGCGCCCGTCCCGGAGGACCTCAAGGCCTCGTTCGCCCAAGACGTCTTCCCGGCCGCCCTCGGTGCGGCGAGCGTCGACGGCTCCCTCGTCGTGGCGCCGTGGTGGTACGACCCGTACCTGCTCTGGTATCGCGGCAACACCGCCGAGCGGGCCGGTCTCGACACCACCAAGCCCATCGTCTGGGACGACCTGCTGGCCGGTGCGGAGCGGCTCGGGGGCACGGTCCAGATCGACGACCCGGACGGCCAGGGCCTGGCGTCGTGGGTCAACGCCCTCGTGGCCGGCGCGGGCGGGACGCTGCTCGACGGCTCGGGGCGCAAGCCCGACCTCGGCCTCGACTCGGCCGCAGGACGCGTGGCCGCCGGGGTCGTGGAGTACTACGCCGAGGTCGGCCTCGGCGAGGGCCCGTCGGAGGACGCCCCCGCCCGGTTCGCCGCCGACCCCAACGGGTTCCTGCTCGCGCCCAGCTCGGTCATCTCCGACCCGGCACTCCGTGACGTGGCCACCGACCTGTCCTGGACCTCGTACCCCGCCGTCAGCAGCACGAGCGTCGCGCCGCTCACCGGCGTCGGCCTCGGCGTCCCGCTCTACGCACGTCACACGAAGCAGTCCTACGACGCCATCGCGTGCCTGCAGTCCGACGAGTCCCTCGCCCGGCTCATGACCAGCGCCGGGCACGCGTCGGCCAAGTCCTCCACCTTCGACTCGCCCACGGTGCGGTCCGGCTACCCCCTCGGACCGGTGGTGGAGGCCGCCGTGACCTCGGGCGTGGCGCTGCCGTCCACGCCCTACTGGCAGCGGGTACGGGTCGCTCTCGACGACACGTGGCTCCCCGTCGACGACGTGAGCAGCACCAGCACGCCCGCCCGGAGCCAGAAGGCCGTGCGCACCCTCGTGGGGGGTGGACTCCGATGAGGCGGCGCCTGGGCCGGGTCCTCGGCTCGTCGTGGCCGTGGGTCGTGCCGGCCGTCGTCCTCCTCCTCCTCACCACGCTGTGGCCGCTCGGTCGCGGCGTGTGGCTCGCCCTCCACCGCTCCTCGCTCTCCACCCCGGCCGACGACACCTTCGTCGGCCTGGACAACCTCACGGGACTCCTCGGCAGCCGGAGCTGGTGGGCCGCGGTGGCCGTCACCCTCGGCCTCGTGGTCGCAGCGGTCCTGCTGCAACTCGTCCTCGCCTCGGCGTTCGCGGCCTCGCTGCGCCGCGTCACGGTCGCCGCCCCCGTGGTCCGCGTCCTGGTGCTGGTGCCGCTCGGACTGCTGGGCATCAGCACCGCCACCGTCTGGCGCGACGCCTTCACCACCGGGTTCGTCCAGCAGTGGTTCGACCTCGGCGGCACGAGCACCGCCTCGGCCGTCCTCTCGGTCCTCGCGAGCGAGGTGTGGCGGGGAACCGGCATCACCACGATCATCCTGCTGGCCGGCCTGCAGCGCGTCTCTCCTCGACTGCTGGAGTCGGCGGTGGTCGACGGTGCGAGCGCCCGCCAACGCCTCACGCGCGTGGTCCTGCCGGCCGTCGCACCCGCCCTGGCGGTGGCCGTCACCTATCGTGCCCTCGACGCCCTCCGCTCCTTCGAGGCCCCGCTGCTCGCGTCGCCCGCCGCCCGTCCGGGCGGGTTCGACTCGGTCACGTCGCTCACGTGGGACACCACGTTCTCCTCCTTCGAGACCGGCCTGGGCGCCGCCATGTCGGTCCTGCTGCTCGTGCTCGCGGCCGTGGTCGCGGCGGTCCTCGTCCTCGGCCTGCGTGTGAGGAGGGTCGTGTGATCCCCACCGTCCGCTCGCGGCTCGTCGCCGCCGCCGCGTCGTTCCTCCTCGGCTTCGCCGTCGCCAACGTCGCGATCCTGCTCGTCACGGGACCCGACCGCTGGCTGCTCGTCGGCGTGGCCGCCGTCCTGATGGTCACCGGGGCCGTCGGCGTGCTCGTGGCCGACACGCCCCGGCGCCTCTCGCTGTGGGCGGTCCTCGGCCTGGAGGTGCTGGCGGTCTTCACGGCCCTCCCGCTGCTCTGGACGTTCACGGTCGCCACGTCGTCGCAGGCTCCCAGCGGGCTGTGGCCCGAGGGCATCTCGTGGTCGGCCTTCGACACCGTCCTGAGCGACGCCACGTACCGCCGCGCCACCGCCACGTCGGTGCTGGTCGGCGTGACGGCGGCCGTGATCGCCATGCTCGTCGCAGTGCCGGCAGGGTTCGTGCTCGTGCGGCGGCCCTTCCGGGGCGGTCGGGTGGTCTACGGCCTCGTGGTGGCCGCCCTCCTCGCCCCCCTCGTGGCGTTCGCGGGCCCCTGGGCCGACCAGCTGCTCGACCTGGGCTGGTTCGACCACCGCTGGTCGCTGCTGCTCCCCATGCTCGGGGTCACCGTCCCGCTCGCCACGTGGTTCGTGGTCACCGTCGCCCGCAACGCCCCGTGGCACCTGCTCGACTCCGTGCGCGCCGACGGCGCCACCCGGGGCCAGCAGCTCCGCACGTTCGCCGTGCCGGCGCTCGGGCCGGGCCTGCTGCTCTCGAGCGTGCTCGTCGTCGTCGTGGCGTGCCACGACGTCGTGCTGGGGGCTGCCCTCAGCGCGAGCGAGGGTGCGCGTCCGCTGCCGGCCACGCTCCTGCTCGCGGCCGACCGCGACGACCACGCCGTCGTGGCCGCGGCCGGACTGCTCTGGCTCCTGCCGGTGCTCGTGATCGCGCTCGTCATGCCGCGTCGAGCCCTGACGCTTCTCGGAAGGACCTACCGATGACCTCGTTGGAGCTGCGGAACCTCACGCGTGTCACCCCGCGCGGCGAGCTGGTGATCGACGACGTGAGCCTCACGGTGCCGTCCGGGAGCACCCTTGCCGTCGTGGGTCCGCCCGGCTCGGGCAAGTCGGGCCTGCTGCGTGTCATCGCGGGACTCGACGCCCCCACGCAGGGCGAGGTGGTGCTCGACGACGTCGTCGTCACCTCGCTCGATGCCCGAGGACGCAGCATCGGCCTGGTCTTCCAGGACTTCGCCCTCCACCCGCACCTCGACGTCCACGACAACCTGGCCTTCGCGGCCCGGCTGCGCAAGAAGGTCGACAAGCTGGCTCTCGCCGAGCGCATCGACGACGTGGCCGACTTGCTCGCCCTCACGAACCAGCTGGACTCCAAGCCCTCCGACCTCACCGACGCCCAGCGTCAGCGCATCGCCGTGGGCAAGGCCCTCGTGCGCGGGGCCGACGTCCAGCTCTTCGACGAGGCGTTCTCGGCCCAGCCCGACCGGGTCAGGCCGCACGTCCGCTCCGTCACGACGCAGTGGCTCGGCGAGTCCGGGACCACCTCCGTCTTCACCACGTCCGACGTCCCCGAGGCCCTCACCTTCGGCGAGCGCGTCGCGGTGATGCACCGCGGCGAGATCCGGCAGGTCGGCTCGGCCCAGGAGATCTACGACCACCCGGCCGACCTCTTCGTGGCCGGATTCCTGGGCACGCCCGCCATGAACCTGCTGCCGGCCCGGCCCGAGGGTCAGCAGCTCGTCACCCCGGTCTTCACGATGCTCCTCGACGGCGAGCTCGAGCGGCTCGTCGGTGATCGGACCGACGTCGTGGTCGGCGTCCGGCCCGAGGACTGGCTCGACGCCACCTCGGCCGAGGGACAGGCCGTGACCGACCGGGTCGAGTTCACCTCGCGCGTCGACGACGTCGAGTGGCGCGGCGGCACGCAGCTGGTCTACGTCGGCTTCGAGATCGAGCCCGAGGTGGAGGCCTGGCTGGAGGAGATCGAGGACCTCATCGAGTTCGACCTTTTCCAGAACTTCTGCGTGGCCGAGCTGTCCGCTGCCGAGCTGCTCAAGGCGGGCCAGTCGGTGCGGCTCGTGGTGCCGCGCGACCGCATCCACGTGTTCGACGCCGAGACCGGCGAGCGCCTCTCGCGGTGAAGGACCGACTCCTGACCTGGCGTCCCGTCTGGCCCGTCCTGCTCTGGGCGGTGGCGTGCTCGGCGGCCTACGCGACGCTGTCGGTCCGCCGGTACGACCGCTTCGAGCTGGCCTCGTACGACAACGCCATCTTCCAGCAGGCGGTCCGCGGGTACGCGGGCCTCGGCTGGCCCATCGTCGACATCAAGGGCCCCGGCTTCAACATCCTGGGCGACCACTTCTCGCCGGTCACCGCGCTGCTCGCGCCGTTCTACCGGATCTGGCCGGTGGCCGAGACGCTGCTCGTGGCCCAGGCGGTGCTGCTCGGACTCTCGATCTACGTCATCTTCGCCCTGGCCGTGCGGCACACCGGGTGGTGGGCCGGCACGGCGCTCGGCGTGGCCTACGGGCTCTCGTTCGGCCTCCAGTCGGCGGTGAAGGCCGACTTCCACGAGGTGGCCTTCGGTGCTCCGCTGCTCGCGCTCGCCGGGGCGGCCTTCGTGGAGCAGCGGTACCGCGCCGTCATCGGCTGGTCCCTCCCGCTGCTGCTGGTCAAGGAGGACCTGGGGCTCACGGTGCTCATGGTCGGCGTCGCGCTGTGGGTCGTGGGGGAGCGGCGCCGCGGCGTGGGCCTGGCGGTGGCGGGGCTCTTGGGCGCCGCCGTCGTGCTGGTCCTGATCATCCCCTCGTTCAACCCCGGTGGCGGCTACGACTACGCCTCGAGCGTGGGCGGGGACCGCGGCGTCCTCGAGACCCTGCTCGACGATCCTGGTCGCAAGGCCCACACGGTGCTGCTGACGCTGGGGGTCACCGGCCTCGCCGCGCTGCTCTCGCCGTGGGTCCTGCTCGTGCTGCCCACCTTCGCGTGGCGGTTCGTGGGTGACAACCCCTACTACTGGGGCACCGACTGGCACTACTCGCTCCTGCTCATGCCCATCGTCTTCGTGGCTGCCGTCGACGCGATGAGGCGCCGCCCCCTCCTGCGCCTCGCCGTCCTGCCTGCTGTCGTCGTCACGGCAACCACCCTCGTCGGGTCCCCGCTCTCGACGTTGCTCGACGGCGACACGTGGAAGGACCCGCCGCGCGCGGCCGCGGCCCGCGAGGTCATCTCGCTCGTCCCCGAGGGTGCGAGCGTGGAGACCGACATCGGCCTCATGACCCACCTCGTGAGCGACCACCGAGTCTACTGGATCGGGAGCGTGGGAGAGGCGAGTCCCGAGTTCGTCCTGCTCGACCAGGACGCCGGCGTCGGATCACCGCCCGACGCCGTGGCGTACGCCGAGGAGGCCCACGGCGGGTCGTGGACGAGCGTCTATGACGAGAACGGCTACCAGCTGGCCCAGCGTCAGTGAGGCTCGCTCAGGGGTGGGTCATGCTCATGACGTCGAGCGCGGAGTCGAGCTGGGCCTCCGTGAGGTCGCCGCGCTCCACGTAGCCCTCCTCCAGCACCACCTCGCGGATGGTCTTGCGCTCCTTGACGGCCTTCTTGGCCACGGCGGCCGCGTTCTCGTACCCGATGTGCCGGTTGAGGGGCGTCACGACCGACGGGCTCGATTCGGCCAGCTCGAGGCAGCGCTCCACGTTGGCGGTGATGCCGTCGATGCAGCGGTCCGCAAGCACCCGGGAGGCGTTGCCGAGGAGCCGGATGGACTCCAGCACGTTGCGAGCGATGACGGGGAGCATGACGTTGAGCTCGAAGTTGCCCGAGGCGCCTGAGTACACGATCGTCGCGTCGTTGCCGATCACCTGCGCGGCCACCTGCAGGGTCGCCTCCGGCAGGACCGGGTTGACCTTGCCGGGCATGATGCTCGAGCCGGGCTGCAGGTCGGGCAGGTTGATCTCGCCCAGACCGGTGCGCGGACCGGAGCCCATCCAGCGCAGGTCGTTGCAGATCTTGATGAGGCTCACCGCCACGGTGCGCAGGGCCCCTGAGAGCTCGACGATGCCGTCGCGGGCGCCCTGGGCCTCGAAGTGGTCGGTGGCCTCGGTGATGGGCAGCCCCGTGTCGGCGGCGAGGATCTCGATGACGCGCTGGGGGAAGCCGGGCGGCGTGTTGATGCCCGTGCCCACGGCGGTGCCGCCGAGCGGGACCTCCGCGGTGGACGCGAGGGCCCGCTCCACCCGGGCGACGCCCTTGCGCACCTGGGCCGCGTAGCCGGCGAACTCCTGGCCGAGCGTCACGGGCGTGGCGTCCATGAGGTGGGTGCGGCCCGACTTCACCACGTGGGAGAACTCGGCGGCCTTCGCCTCCAACGACGTGGCCAGGTGGTCGAGCGAGGGCACTAGCTCGTTGAGGGTGGACGCGGTGGCGGCCACGTGGATCGAGGTGGGGAAGACGTCGTTGCTCGACTGCGAGGCGTTGACGTGGTCGTTGGGGTGCACCTCGCGGCCCAGAGCCTTCGTGGCGAGGGTCGCGATGACCTCGTTGGTGTTCATGTTGCTCGATGTGCCCGAGCCGGTCTGGAAGACGTCGATGGGGAAGTGCGCGTCGTGGGCGCCGGTGGCCACCTCGCGGGCCGCGGTGACGATGGCGTCGGCGAGGTCCTGCTCGAGGATCCCCAGCTCGGCGTTGGCCTGGGCGCAGGCGCCCTTGATCTGGGCGAGGGCGCGGATCTGCGCGGACTCGATGGGCGTGCCGGAGATGGGGAAGTTCTCGACGGCCCGCTGCGTCTGCGCGCGCCACAGGGCGTCGGCGGGGACCTTGACCTCGCCCATGGTGTCGTGCTCGATACGGAAGCCAGATTCAGTCATGGAGCCGACGTTACCTGCGCCCCTCGCGAGCGCTACTGGGCCGACCGCACCCTGAGGCCGGTGACCGGGACGGTCACGGTGCCGGAGGGGTCGGTGAAGAAGTCGTTGCCCTGGTCGTCCACCACGATGAACGCCGGGAAGTCCTCCACCTCGATCTTCCAGACCGCCTCCATGCCGAGCTCGGGGTACTCCAGCACCTCCTGGCTCTTGATGCAGTCCTGGGCCAGGCGAGCCGCCGGGCCGCCGATGGAGCCGAGGTAGAAGCCGCCGAACTCCTGGCACGCCTCCGTGACCTGCTTGCTGCGGTTGCCCTTGGCCAGCATCACCATGGACCCGCCGGCGGCCTGGAAGGCCTTCACGTAGGAGTCCATGCGCCCGGCCGTCGTGGGGCCGAAGGAGCCCGACGCCATGCCCTCGGGCGTCTTGGCCGGTCCGGCGTAGTAGACGGGGTGGTTCTTCATGTACTCCGGCATGGGCCGGCCGGCGTCGAGAAGCTCCTGGATCTTGGCGTGGGCGATGTCGCGGGCCACCACGAGCGGTCCCGTGAGCGAGAGCCTGGTCTTCACCGGGTGCTTGCGGAGCTCGGCGAGGATCTCCTCCATGGGCAGGGTGAGGTCGATGGGGACCACCTCGCCGCCCTGGATGAGGTTCTCCGTGGTGGTGTCCGGCAGGTACTGCGCCGGGTCCGTCTCGAGCTGCTCCAGGAAGACGCCCTCCGCCGTGATCTTGCCGAGCGCCTGGCGGTCGGCCGAGCAGGAGACCGCGATGGCCACGGGGCAGGAGGCGCCGTGGCGGGGGAGCCGCACCACCCGGACGTCGTGGCAGAAGTACTTGCCGCCGAACTGCGCGCCGATGCCGAAGGACTGGGTGAGCTTGAAGACCTCATCCTCGAGCTCGAGGTCGCGGAAGCCGTGGGCGCTCATGGAGCCCTCGGTGGGCAGGGCGTCGAGGTAGTGCGCGCTGGCGTACTTGGCCGTCTTGAGGGCGAACTCCGCGCTCGTGCCGCCGATGACGACGGCGAGGTGGTACGGCGGGCACGCCGCCGTGCCGAGCCCGCGGATCTTCTCGTCGAGGAACTCGAGCAGGCGCTTGGGGTTGAGGATCGCCTTCGTCTCCTGGAACAGGAACGACTTGTTGGCCGAGCCGCCGCCCTTGGCCATGAAGAGGAACTTGTACTCGGGGGCCTTCCCCTCGGTGCCGGGCGTGGAGTAGAGCTCGATCTGCGCCGGGAGGTTGGTGCCGGTGTTCTTCTCCTCGTACGTGGTGAGCGGCGCGAGCTGGCTGTACCGCAGGTTGAGGTTCGTGTAGGCGTCGTAGACGCCCTTCGCGATCCACTCGGCGTCGTCGCTGCCCGTGAGGACGCCCTCGGACTTCTTGCCCATGACGATGGCCGTGCCGGTGTCCTGGCACATGGGCAGCACGCCACCGGCCGAGATGTTGACGTTCTTCAGCAGGTCGAGCGCCACGAAGCGGTCGTTGCCGGACGCCTCCGGGTCGTCGATGATCGTGCGGAGCTGGGCGAGGTGGGCGGGGCGCAGGTAGTGGCTGATGTCGTGCACGGCCTCGCTCGTGAGGCGCTGGATGACCTCCGGGTCGACCTGGAGGAAGGTCTTGGTGGACCCGTCCGGCAGCGGGACCTCGACGGTGCGGACGCCCTCGCTCGTGACGAGTCGGTAGGGCGTGTCGTCCGGTCCGGTCGGAAGGAGGTCGGAGTAGAGGAACTCTGCGTCAGCCACGATCAGGGACGATACCGCGCCGGCTACGGCTTCCTGCCGGAGATCAGCCAGTAGTCGGACTCACGGTTCCCGAGGAGCACCGGGACGCGGATTGAGGTGACCTTCTCGAAGTGGGTGCGCAGGTCGCGGCGGAGCTCCTTGGAGTCGGCCCACGACCAGACCACGAGGTGGCCGCCAGGGCGCAGGCGCTCGGCGCACACGTGCAGGAAGTCGGGCTGGTAGAGCTCGGCGTTGTGCTGGTGCACGAGGTGGTCGGGCCCGTTGTCGACGTCGAGGCAGATGGCGTCGAGGCTCTGCGGGTCCTGGGCCGCCACGACGTCGCGCACGTCGCCCACGACGATCTCGATGCGATCGTCGTCGAGCGGTCCGGCCCCGTGCCCGTCCTGCACGGCCGCGACCACCGTCCTGTGCAGCTCGGCCACGACCACCCTTCGGGCGCCCTGGGCGAGCATCTCCGCGGCGGTGAAGCCGAGGCCGAGACCGCCCACCAGCACCTCACGGGCGCCCTGGTCGAGCACGTGGGTGGCGAGGAGCCGTTCGGAGGTCGTCTCGACGTCGTCCATCACGAACACGCCGTTGACGCGCAGCTCGAGCGCGCCGTCGGCCCGGCGTCGGAGGTGGACGGGGTCGGTCTCGGGGGCCGGCCCCTCGGTCACCGACCGGCCGCTTCGTCGAACGTGGCGTCGTAGGTGTCGTTGAGGCTCAGGCGCTGGCCGGTCTCGTCCTGCCAGTCGTTCTCGACGCGGTCGGCGAGGGTGGCCAGGCTCGTGAGCGAGGCCGAGTCCTGGGCGATCTCGTCGTAGGGGCGCAGCGCCCCGTCGTCGAAGAGCGCGGAGAAGTCGGCCTCGCTGCTGTAGCGGTCGCTCCACCAGCCGGCGACCCGGTAGTTCCTGCGGAGATCGGCGTCGGCGGTCAGCTCGCGGGGTCCGTCTGCTGCGGCCTTGCCGTCGGCCTCGCCCGCCTCACGCAGCGCGGTGCGCAGCGCCGAGGTGTCCTTGGAGGTGATGGCGGACGTGACGGCGTCGTCCACGACGTCCTGGTCCTCGCCGGGGGCAGAGGCAGAGGCAGACGTGCTGGGGCTGTCGTCGGACGGAGTCGTCTGGGTCACGGTGGGCTCCGGGGAGTCGTCGTCGGAGGTGCAGCCGCTGAGCGCGAGCGCACCGATGAGCAGGAAGGCGGCGAGCCTCATCGATCCGTTCCCACGTGGTCCTCCTGCGGCGACCAGTCGTTCTCCGGCGCCACCGGCTGACGGCCACGGTACTGGGGTCCGCCCTCAGGCTTCGGGTTCTCGGCGTACCACTCGTCGAGGTGGCGGCCGTAGAGGTAGCGGCGCATGGCCTCGTCGTCGTGGACGTCGGTGTTGGTCGGCTCGACGGCCTCGCCGTCCTCGTCGGTGTTGTCGTTGTCGGCGTTGGCGTTCTCCAGGGAGGTGTCGAACGTGTCGTCATACGTGTCGTTGAAGCTGAAGCTGTCGCCCGTGCGGTCGTTCCAGTCGTCCTGCGCGTTGTCGGCTAGGCGTGACATGTCCGACAGCGTCGCAGAGTCCTGGGAGGCGTCGTAGTACGACTTGGGCGAGCCGTCGGCGTTGTACACCGAGGCGTAGTCGGGGTCGTTGGCGTACTGCCCGGCGTACCAGCTGGCGATGCGGATGTTGCGCTGGCTGTCGGCGTCGCGGCGGGCGTCCTGCAGGAGCCGGTCGCGGTTCTCGTCGTCGATCTCGTCGAAGTTGGGCACGTCCTGCTCGCCCAGCACCTCGTCGACGATGGGTCCGGTGAACGTGCCCACCGCACCGCTCAGGAACGGGCCGGCGCCCGGCACGAAGCCCAGGCCGGTTCCGGCGATGCCGGACAGCACGTTGATGGAGGTGGCAGTGGCGGCGCGTCGACGGTTCTCCTCGATGATCTCGGCCACCTCGTCGGCGTGCTCGCCCTCGGTGCGGTCGGAGGCCCAGTCGATCGTGGCCGACTTCATGCGGCCGTCGAAGTCGCCAGCTCGGCGCAGGGCCTCGCGCAGGGCGTCGGTGTCGCCGCTGTGCACCGCCTCGCGGACCTGGTTGTCGAAGTAGGCCTGGGCCTGGCCCTGCCAGGCGATCGGGTCCTCGCCGTTGCTGTTGCCGCTGTTGGCGACGAACTTGAGGAACCCGTCCTGGCTGTCGTTGGAGAGCTGCGCGAAGACCCCGTTCTCGTCGTGGCCCACGCCGTCGGGCGTGCCGGTGGTGGCGGGCCGGCCGAAGGAGTCGATCCAGCGCGAACCGACGTCGAGCACGGAGTCGCTCATGTTCTCGCCCATCCGGTTCTCCCACGTGATGGGGTCGCCGGCGATGTCGGACATGAGCTCGGAGGCGGCGCGGGCCTGCAGGTCCATGTCGCCGCCGCCACCCTGCGTGTGGTCGGTGCCGGACTTGATGAGCTCCTCGGCGCCGGACGCGTCGATCCACGGTGCGGTGAGGAGCGCGCGCCGCGAGTCGTCCTCGAGCAGGACGGTGGACGAGGAGTTCTCGTTGCGCGCCGTGATGCCGAGCAGGTCGCTGACACCGCTGTCGTCCTGGGTGAAGTCGAGCCCGTGGTACTCGCGGCCGGCGCCGCCGCGACCGCCACCGGTGTAGTAGCCGTGCGACTCGGCCGTCTCGTCGATCGTGTTGAGGTCCTGCTTGACCTCGATGGCCTGGTGCGCGAGGTCGACGCCGAACTGGTCGCCGGGGCGCACGCCGTCGGACGCGCTGGACAGCAGGTCGCCCCAGCCGTTGACGGCGCCGAGGCCGTCGACGGTGTTGAACTGGTCCTGGCCGATGGTCTCGATCGTGTACTCGCCGCTTCCACCGCGGCCGCGGGGACCGTTGACGGTCTCCTCGCCGGGAGCGGTGCCGAGCAGGCCGCCGGAGCCGTCGGGGTGACCGACGCGCTGGTTGACGAGGTCCTGGATGGCCTGCGGCATCTCGTTGAGGGAGATGCGGCCGTCGGCGGGGGACAGGCTGCTGCCGAGGTAGGCGGCGCTGTCGATGCCGGCGTCGTCGCGCTGGACCTCGGGGTTGCTGTAGTTGAGGATCGAGTCGGCGATGGGCCGCATGGCCTGGTCGACCATGGAGTCGGCCGCGTACGGCGGCATGCCGGAGGGGATCGCGTTGCGGATGGTGGTGGAGAGGCCCGCGAGGTTCTCGGCACCCACGGAGTTGAGGTACTGCTCGATGTAGGCCGCCTCGGAGGCCGTCATCTTGTGACCGTCGGCGATCGACTCGTTGATGGCCTGGAGGCGGGCCGTGGAGTCGGCGATGTCGTTGTAGGTGCCGTCGCCCTCGACGACGCCGTTGAGGATGTCGGCGTCGACCGCCGCCTGGCCCAGGACCAGGTTGGTGAGGGCGGGCGACAGGTGGGGGAGCGCCATGATCTCGAGGAGTCCGGCCGAGACCTCGGGGTTGTCCTGGATGTACTGCTGGGTCTCCTCGAGCGACATCGTGGCGAAGTCAGGGAGCGTGCCGTTGTCGATGGCGTTCTGCAGGGCCTGGCGCTTCTCGTCGGGCGTGAGGGGGACGTCGGGCCACAGGGTGGCGGCACCGAGGGGGATGTAGCCGGAGGTGAGCAGCTTCTTGACGTTCTCGTCGCTGTAGTTGCGGAACATCGAGGCGACCTCGTCGGTCGCGGTGTCGAGCGTCGTGACGGCGGTGTTGTACTCGCCCTGGAGCTCGGACTTCACCTGCGCCTTGAGCTCGTTGTAGTCGGGGCGATCGGGGTCGTCGCGCATGTCGGGGTCGTGGACCACCGAGCTGTAGCGGGACTGGGTCTGGGTGCGCAGACGCTCGTTGAGGTCCTCGACCTTCTCGTCGAAGGTCTCGACCGCGGCGGCGAACTGGTTCATGAGCCCGACGGCGTAGTTGCCCTTCTGGGCGATGCTGCGCGAGAGCTGGGCGGCCTGCTGCGGGTTGGAGCGCGTGCCGGCCTCGATGTCGCCCTCGAGCTGACCGGCGATGGCCTGGTCGTCGCCGTCGAGCTCGCCCGCCAGGCCCTGGATGACGGTGGTGTTCTGGGCCGGCGTCTCGGCCGCGGTCCGGATCTGGGCGGCGGTGACGCCGCCGTACAGGTCTCCGTAGTTCTCGAAGTCAGCAACCATCTCGGTTCCCCCCTGGAATCGTGGTGGTCAGAGTCTAGGGGTACGGGCTCGCTCGCGCTCCATGTCCCGGGCCAATTCCGGATGTGAGTACGGGCCGGACGCATGCAAGTGGTCGATGACGTTCTGCACGGACCGGTCGTCCTTGTCCTGGCTCATCTTCACCTTGAGCTCGAACCGGGTCACCTCGATGCGCAGCCCGACCGTGCCCCGCAGCGGACGCTCCGCCCAGACGGGGTCGAGATACAGGGGCTCGTCGACGTGCTGCTCGAAGTGCGCGACGAGCCGCGTGAGGGTGGCGAGGTTCTCCGGCGTGTCCATGACGTGAGGACGGCCGTGCAGGTGGGCAGCCGTGAAGTTCCACGTGGGGGCCTGCGAGGAGCCCGGCTCGTACCAGCTGGGAGAGACGTAGCCGTGATGACCCTGCAGCACCACGAGCAGCTCCTCGCTCGTCGAGAGCTCGTGGATCCGGTCGTCCGGTCGGCCGAGGTGCGTGACGAGCGCGAGAGGCGTCCCGGGGTCCTCCGCCTCGGGCGCCAGCAGCACGGGGTAGTGGGAGGCGACGAGGCCGCCCGCGGTCGGGCTCACGATCGTCGCCCAGGGATGCTCGCGGACCAGCGTGCGGACGAGCTCGGGGTCCTCCGACGCGTGCTGGGGGTTGGGCCGCACGTGGCTCAGACCTTGGCGGCGCGGGCCACGGTGTCGCTGATCTCGCTGATGATGGCAGCGTGGAGCTGGGTGGGGATGTCGTGGGCCATCCCGGCGATCTCCACGTGGTGCGACCCCTTGATGGCGGCGGCCGTGGCCCGCCCGCCCGAGCGGTGCACGAGCGGGTCGCTCAGGCCGTGGATCACCGTGACCGGCATCGTGAGCGCGCCCAGCTGCTCGGTGCGGTCGGGCTGCGTGAGGACGGCGAGCATGTGGCGCAGGACGCCGCTCGCGATCCAGCCGCGGTCGTAGGTCTCCTCGGCCCGGGCCACGGAGTCCTCGAGCGTCGTGGGGAAGGCCGGTGACGCGATGAGCGCGCCCGTCTTGAGCGACCTCTCGATGTAGCTGTCGCGCGTGCGGCCCGAGCTGGCCAGCAGGCCCGGGATGAGCTTGGGGTGCTGCCAGCCGACGGTGCGCCGTCCTGTCGTGGACATGATGGAGACGAGTGACGACACCCGCTCGGGGTGTGCGATGGCCATCGTCTGGACGATCATGCCGCCCATCGAGACGCCCACGAGGTGAGCCGTCTCCAGCCCCAGCGCGTCGAGCAGCCCGTACGCGTCGTCGGCGAGGTCGGAGATCCCGTAGGGAGCACCGCCGCGACCCAGGAACGCCCGGATGACGGCGCCCCGGCCGACCTTGTGCTGGCGCAGCTTGGTGGAGCGACCCGTGTCGCGGTTGTCGTAGCGGATGACGAAGTGCCCACGCTCTGCGAGCGCCTCGCAGAACGACGTGGTCCACCAGCCCATGGGGCCGCCGAGCCCCATCGCGAGCAGGACGGGCGGGTCGGACGGATCGCCGAAGGTCTCGTAGCAGAGGTCGATGCCCGAGGGCAGGTGGACGAACTGCTCGCCTGAACCAGTCATTCCCTCAGTATGACGGAGGCGGGATCAGCGTTCTCGGTCGCTCGGCTCAGTGCTCGTAGTCGATGGCCGAGTAGGCCTGGAGCTTGGTGAGCTGGTGCTCGCTCGTGATCTTGCGGATCGTGCCGCTGCGCGACCGCATGACGAGCGACTCGGTGTAGGCCTTGCCAGCGCCGTAGCGGACCCCGGCCATGAGCTCGCCGTCGGTGATGCCGGTGGCGACGAAGAAGCAGTCGTCGGCGGTGACGAGGTCGTTGGTGCCGAGCACGCGGTCGAGGTCGTGGCCGGCGTCGATGGCCCGCTGGCGCTCGTCGTCGTCGATGGGCCACAGCTTGCCCTGGATGGTGCCGCCGATGGCCTTGATGGCGCACGCGGTGATGATGCCCTCGGGCGTCCCGCCGATGCCGACCAGCAGGTCGACGCCGGTGTCGGGGCGGGCGGCGGTGATGCCGCCGGCGACGTCGCCGTCGATGATGAACTTGATGCGGGCTCCGGCGGCGCGGATCTCGTCGACGAGGCCCTGGTGGCGGGGACGGTCGAGCACGCACACGGTGACGTCGCTGTTGGAGATGCCCTTGGCCTTGGCCACGAGCGCGATGTTCTCGGCCACGGGGAGGCGGATGTCGACGACGTCGGCCGCCTCGGGTCCGGCGATGAGCTTCTCCATGTAGAAGACGGCCGACGGGTCGTACATGGAGCCTCGGGGTGCCACGGCCATGACGGAGACGGCGTTGGGCAGGCTCTTGGCGGTGAGGGTGGTGCCGTCGATGGGGTCGACGGCGACGTCGCACGCGGGTCCGGTGCCGTCGCCGACCTCCTCGCCGTTGAACAGCATGGGCGCCTCGTCCTTCTCGCCCTCGCCTATGACGACGACACCGCTCATCTGCACGGTGTTGATGAGGCTGCGCATGGCGTTGACGGCCACGCCGTCAGCCCCGTTCTTGTCGCCGCGGCCGACCCAGCGGCCGGCGGCCATGGCTCCTGCCTCGGTGACGCGCACCAGGTCGAGGGCGAGGTTGCGGTCCGGGGCCTGGGCGGCGGGCTTGAGGCTTTCCACGCGCACAGCCTAGCGGCGCAGTGCCGCGGCAGGGGCCAAGGCCGACGGGGGAGTCGAGGATCACTAGGCTGGTGGGGACATGGCAGGCACGAGCAGCAGGGGCAATCCCTCGATGGCGGACGTGGTCCGCTCCGTCGTGGTGCTGGGGCTCATCATCCTGGCCCTGTGGGTCGTGGGCCGGCTGGTCACGGTGACGCCCGACGAGCCCACCTCGTCCGTCGACTACGCCCAGGCCGCCCAGCAGGTGGCAGACGCGGTTCCTTACGCCGTGCTCTCGCCGCCGCAGCTTCCCGACGGCTGGCGCGCCACCTCGGCCCGCCTCACCCAAGGTCGCTGGCACCTCGGCGTCGTGACCGACGACGACGAGTACGTGGGCCTCGAGCAGGACCAGAAGAGCGCCGCCACCCTGGTGCGGCAGTTCGCCAAGGGCAGCAAGGCGGCCGGCCAGGTCGACATCGCCGGATCCTCGTGGACCGAGCGCACCGCCTCGGACGGCGACGTCACCTACGTACGCACCGAGGGCGAGCTGACCACCCTGGTCACGGGCAGCGTCGGCAGGGCCGAGCTCAAGGACTACGTCGCGTCGCTCGCGGTCGTCTCGCCGCGCTGACCCGGTGACGCCTCGTTCCGGGGATTCCGTTGCCAGGTGGTGTGGCCGGGTGGTCTCCACTCGACGTGTCCGTCGGGTGCGATGTGGTGTTCCCAGTGGTGGTCGTGG
>NZ_LMFJ01000001.1:473971-475033 GCF_001426755.1 Aeromicrobium sp. Root495
GCACCCACCGTCCCGGTTCGCCAGGGCGATGCGCTGATACTTCGTGAAGTACCTCTTGGACTGTCCGTAGTCCGTGGGCAGGGACGTCCCGTCCAGGACCATGGGGATGATGCCCACCCGGCAGGCGAGCTTCCTGGCCTGTCCAGCTGAGATGCGGGTCCCGTCCGAGAGCGTCGCGGGTGCGATGCCGTCGAGGAGGGTCTGGTGCTCGAGGGTGACGACGACCTGGGCTCCGACTCCGCCGTTGGAGGGGAGCTCCTCGACGGGGAGGTGGGAGCAGAGGTCGGTGAATGCCCGTCCCATGCGGTGGGCGGGGTCGCCGGCGTCCTCGGGCACCGGTCCCAAGGTGGCGTCGGGGTCGGAGAGGTGGGCTCGTGAGGGTGCGGCGAGGGCTTCGAGGGCGGTGCGGAGCATGACGGCCTCGGCTTCGGGGACTTCTCCGCGGTATCCGTGCATGCCGTTCTTCTTGTCCCACATCACGAACGAAGCGTTCCGGCGGGCGAGGCGCTCACGGTCGACCAGGATTCCGTTCTCGTGGGCGTCGACGTCGGGCTTGGCCGCGTAGACGTCCATCAGTCGGTCGGTGCGCCGTCGTAGGTCTCGGATCGTCAACCGTTCAGCGTCCTTGAGCAGGGTCCGCTCGGCCAGGTCGCGCTGCGTGTCCGTCACGTCGGCAGGCAGCTTGTCCAGGCCGTTCGCGATGACGGAGGACTGCTCGAACGTCACCTCACCCCGAGACAGGGCGTCCTGCGTGTGGGTGGTGGACTCAAGCTTCTTGGCCGTGTTCACCAGCCGTCGAGCGGCGCCCTCGTCCCCTCCGAAGTCCCTGGCCAGCAGGTTCCCGGTCGACGTCGCACCAGCCCTCCGGGCCGTACCCGCGGACTCGAGAGCCCTGGCCGCAGCCATCCTGTGAGCGGCCAACCGGGCTTCGGCTCGGGCCATCTCCTGACTCAGACGCCGCACCTCACCGGGCTCCAGCCCCGACCACGCATCGAGACCCATCCGGTCCAATCCCGCGTGCAGCACCGAGACACCAGCCACCAAGGGGTGGGAGTCGATCGG
>NZ_LMFJ01000001.1:475082-610930 GCF_001426755.1 Aeromicrobium sp. Root495
TCTGCACAGAATGTCCGGCGGGAGGATCAGTCCTCGTGGTCGGTCCCGCTGGCCGCGGCCAGGCGCTCGCGCGCGCCGTCGAGCCAGGTCTGGCAGATGGTGGCCAGGTGCTCCCCGCGCTCCCACAGCGCGATGGACTCCTCAAGCCCCACGCCGCCCGTCTCGAGCTGCTGCACCACGGCGACGAGCTCGTCGCGGGCCTGCTCGTAGCCCAGCGCGGGGGTCTCAGGCTTCTCGGTCATGCGGTGTCTCCTCGATGGACTGCTTCTCGACGTGGACCAGCCCGTGGGCCAGGCGCACGGTGAACTCGGGGGGAGCGTCGGTGGCGCTCGTGATGACGTGGCCCTCTGGGGTCTGCGCCACGGCGTAGCCGCGTTCCAGCGTGGCCAGGGGCGAGAGGGCCCGGACGCGCGCCAGGTGGTGTCCCACGGTGTCGGCCTCGCGGTCGAGGCGGTGGGAGACCACCCGACGCGCCCGTGCCAGCTGCTCGTCGATGCGGTGCTGCTGCGTGTCGACCAGGGTGGTGGGCTGGGCGAGCACGGGTCGTGAGCGCAGGGCCGTGAGGCCGTTCTGCTCGCGCTCGAGCCGGCCTCGGACGGCGTGTGCGGCGCGACCGCGCATCTGGACCACACGGGCCAGCTCCTCGCGGACGTCGGGGACGATGCGCTTGGCGGCGTCGGTGGGGGTGGAGGCGCGGAGGTCGGCGACGAGGTCGAGGAGTGGGGTGTCTGGCTCGTGCCCGATGGCGCTCACGACAGGGACCGTGAGGGCGTGGACGGCGCGGACGAGCGCCTCGTCGGAGAAGGGCAGCAGGTCCTCGACGGACCCGCCGCCGCGGGCCACGACGATGACGTCGACCTCGCCGGAGGCCTCGAGCTCCTGCACTGCGGCGATGACCGCCCGGGCCGACTGCGGGCCCTGCATGAGGGCGTGGCGCACCACGAACGCGACGCCGGGCCAGCGGCCCCGCGCGTTCTCGAGGACGTCGCGCTCGGCTGCGGAGTCGCGACCGGTGACCAGGCCCACGGCGCGGGGGAGCAGGGGCAGCCGCTTGCGCAGGCGCGGGTCGAAGAGCCCCTCGGCGGCGAGGAGCTGCTTGCGGCGCTCGAGCTGGGCCAGGAGCTCGCCCTCGCCCTGGGGGCGGATCTCGCGGATGGCCAGTGCGAAGCGGCCGGTGGGGGCGTAGAAGTCGGGTTTGGCGTGCACGACGACCCGGGCGCCCTCGACCACCGGCACGGGCGACGAGTCGAGCACGCTGGCATGGCACGTGGCGCTCACGGAGATGGTGGCGTGGAGGTCGCGCAGGGTGAGGAAGCAGACGCCCGGACGGCGGTTGAGCTGGGCGATCTGGGCCTCGACCCACACGGCCCCGAGGCGCTGCACGTATCCCTCGACGAGCGTGGAGATCTGACGCAGCGGGGCAGGGCTGTCCGCACTCGTCTCCAGGGCCATGACGGCCAGCCTAGGCCTTGGCACTGACTCGTTACGATGGCCTCATGACCCACGTATCGCTCGGCATGCCCCCCGTCGGAGGCAGCGTGCTGCTCGCCGACCCGCGCGGCTACTGCGCCGGGGTGGACCGGGCCGTCATCACGGTGGAGAAGGCGCTCGACCTCTACGGCGCGCCGGTCTACGTGCGCAAGCAGATCGTGCACAACAAGCACGTCGTGAACAACCTCGCCGACCGTGGCGCCATCTTCGTGGAGGAGCTCGACGAGGTGCCCGAGGGCGCCACCGTGGTCTTTTCCGCCCACGGCGTCTCGCCCATGGTTCACGCCGAGGCTGCGGAGCGCAGCCTCAAGACCATCGACGCCACGTGCCCGCTCGTCACCAAGGTCCACCACGAGGCCAAGCGCTTCGCGAGCGAGGGCAAGCACATCCTGCTCATCGGGCACGAGGGTCACGAGGAGGTCGAGGGGACGGCCGGCGAGGCCCCCGACGACATCACGATCGTGGAGACCCCGGCCGACGTCGACCACCTCGAGTTCCCCGAGGGCACGCGGCTCTCGTGGCTCTCGCAGACCACGCTCAGCGTCGACGAGACCATGGAGACGGTGCGCCGGCTGCGCGAGAAGTTCCCGCAGCTGGAGGACCCGCCGTCCGACGACATCTGCTACGCCACGCAGAACCGGCAGGTCGCCGTCAAGGAGATCGCCAAGGAGGCCGACCTCGTCATCGTCGTCGGCTCGGCCAACTCCTCCAACTCGGTGCGCCTCGTCGAGGTGGCCCTCGACGCCGGCGCCTCGGCGTCGTACCGCATCGACGACATCTCGGAGTTCGAGGACCACTGGCTCGACGGCGTCAAGAAGGTGGGCGTCACCTCGGGTGCCTCGGTCCCCGACGACCTCGTGCAGGACGTCCTCTCCTATCTCGCCGAGCACGGCCACCCCGACGCCGACGCGGTCCGCACGGCCGACGAGAGCCTCGTGTTCTCCCTGCCGCAGGAGCTCCGCCGCGACCTGAAGGCCGCCGGCCAGCTCTGACCCGCCCGACCCGTCGGGCGGTGAGTCTGCGTCCGTCCCGACCCCGTCGGGCCTGGGGGCGGTGAGTCTGCGTCCGTCCCGACCCCGTCGGGCCTGGGGGCGGTGAGTCTGCGTCCGTCTGGACCCCGTCGGGGCGGCGAGACGGACGCCAGCCCACCGCCCCGCGGGCCCGCGGTCAGCGCTCCCGCACCACCAGGGCCGTGCCTCCACCGCGACGCTCGGGCTCCGCCACCGCGGTGAGACGGCCGCCCCGCTGCACCTCGATGGCTGCCGCGGCACCGATCTCGGCCTGCGACGTGAAGGCGTCGCCCGACGGCACGAGCTTCTGGCCGTAGGGCTCCAGCGCTGCGCCGTACTTCTCGATGAACGCCGGCTCGGCAGGCGTCGTGGCGGCGTTGCGCTGCGAGGCGCGTGGCGCGGCCACCGCCTGGGGCAGGCTCATCCCGAGGTCGATCCGGTTGAGCAGCACCTGCAGCACCGTCGTGATGATCGTCGCGCCACCGGGGGAGCCCACGACGAACCGGACCTTGCCGCGGTCGAGCACGATCGTCGGCGACATGGAGGAGCGCGGCCGCTTGCCGGGCTCGATGCGGTTGGGGTCGGCCGGGTCGTACGCGGCGGTGAAGTCCGTGAGCTCGTTGTTGAGGAGGAACCCGCGTCCCGGGACGGTCATGGCCGACCCTCCGGTCTGCTCGATCGTGAGCGTGTAGGAGGCGGCGTTGCCCCAGCGGTCGACGACGGAGAGGTGCGTGGTGGAGACGTTCTCCGTGTCGGGCTTCTCGAGCTCCTTGCCGGTGGCGCACCTCCCGGAGCGGCTGAGCGCACCGGGCTCGACCGGCTTGGTGGCGGCCTTCGCGGGATCGATCGTGCAGGCGCGTGAGTCGGCGAACCTCTGGCTGAGCAGGGTCCTCGTCGGGGTGTCGACGAAGGCGGGGTCGCCGACGTAGGCGTTGCGGTCGGCGAACGCCCGGGCCGAGGCCTCGAGGTAGAGGTGCAGGCTCCGCGCGAGAGCAGGACCGCTGCCCAGGCGGTAGATCTCCAGGATGTTGAGCGCCTCGCCGACAGCAGTACCGCCGGAGGACGACGACGCCATGCCGTAGACGTCGAGGCCCCGGTAGGAGACCTTCGTCGGGGCGGCGGACCTGACGCGGTACGCCGCGAGGTCGGCGGTGGTCAGGGAGCCCTTCGGCGCCGGGAGGTCGGACGAGGGGTCCTTGGGCGGGGCCTGGACCGTCCTCGCGATGTCCCGGGCGACCGGTCCGGAGTAGATGGCTGACGGGCCACGCCGAGCCAGCGACGTGAGCGTGGCGGCGAGGTCGGGGTTGCGGAACCGGGTCCCGACCTTGGGGGCGTCGCCGCCGGGAAGGAAGAGCCTCGCCGTGTCCGGGAACGCCGCGAAGCGCTTCTGGTTGTCGAGGGTCTGGCTGCGGAAGGTGTCGTCGACCACGAACCCGCGCCGGGCGAGGTCGATGGACGGCTTCAACGTCCTGGCGAGCGACCACGTGCCGTGCCGGCGCAAGGCGGCCGCCCACGTGGCGGGCGTCCCGGGCACGCCGACCGCGACGCCCGAGGAGACCAGCTGCGGTGTGAAGGGATACGGCTGACCCGTCGCGGGATCCACGAACGCATCCTTCGTGATGCCGGCGGGTGCCGTCTCGCGGCCGTCGATCGTGGTGACCTTGCGCTTCCTGGCGTCGTAGTAGACGAAGTACCCCCCGCCGCCGACCCCGGCGCTGTACGGCTCGGTCACCCCGAGGGCCGACGCCGTGGCCACGGCTGCGTCGGCCGCGTTGCCGCCGCGGCGCAGCACCTCCAGTCCCACCCGGGAGGCCTCGGCGTCGACGGAGGCGACAGCCCCGCCGGAACCGTAGGCGGTGGGCGACGGCGACGACCCGCCGCCCGACGAGCGGGCCGGAGCCGACGTCGGCGTGGCGACGAGCGTGGCTGCCACGAGGCACCCGATGGCTGAGGCGATGACGGTACGACGAGTCATGGCACGACCTTTCCCCCGAAATGGTTCGTCCTCTGCACGCTAACCCGGCTCGTCCGACCTCGCCCGTCGCCGGCACCGTGGACGACCTGGGAGAATGGACGGGTGGAACTCGCCCTGACGCTCGTGATCATCGTGGCCATCACGGTCGCGGTCAGCTCGCTCGCCGAACGCTTCACCTCCTCGACGCCCCTCGTGCTCATCGCGTCGGGCATCGCGTGCTCGTACCTGCCGTTCGTCCCCGACGTGGAGCTGACGCCGGAGATCGTCCTCATCGGGCTGCTCCCGCCGCTGCTCTACGCGGCCTCCATCCGGACGTCCCTCATCGACTTCAAGGCGAACCGTCGGCCCATCCTGCTGCTCAGCGTGGGGCTCGTGGTCTTCACGACGCTCGGTGTCGGCCTGGTCGTGTGGTGGCTGCTCCCCGTGAAGTTCTCCGTGGCGCTCGCCCTCGGTGCCGTGGTCGCGCCGCCGGACGCCGTGGCTGCGTCGGCCGTGGCCCGGCGCGTGGGACTGCCGCGCCGGATCGTCACGATCCTCGAGGGCGAGAGCCTCGTGAACGACGCCACCGCCATCGTGACCCTGCGTGCCGCGATCGCCGCCATCGCGGGCACCGTGAGCTTCGCCGAGGTGAGCACCCAGTTCGTGGTCTCGGCCGTCGGAGGTGCGTTGATCGGCTACCTCGTGGCGCTCGTCGTCACGTTCGTCCGCCGGTACGTCACCGACGACCTCACCGACGTCGCCATCTCGCTGCTCACCCCCTGGCTCGCCTACCTTCCGGCGGAGGAGCTGCACCTGCCCGGCACCGACGCCCACGCGTCGGGCGTGCTCGCCGTCGTGGTCGCGGGCCTGATCCTCGGCCATCGTTCCCCGGCCATCCAGTCGGCGACGTCGCGCATGTTCGAGCGCACCAACTGGGCCACGATCTCCTTCATCCTCGAGAACGCCGTCTTCCTCCTCATCGGGCTGCAGATCAAGTCGATCGTGTCCGACGTGAGCGACAGCGACCTGGGCACAGGCCTCATCATCGGCACCAGCGCCGCGGTGCTCGGTGCCGTGATCGCGCTCCGCATGATCTGGATCTTCCCGGCCACGTACCTGCCGCGCCTGATCCCGCACGTCCGCCGGGCCGACCCGTCGCCGCCGTGGACCACCCCCGTCATCATCGGCTGGGCCGGCATGCGCGGCGTGGTGACGCTCGCTGCCGTGTTCCTGCTGCCGGAGGACACCGCGGAGCGACCCGTCCTGGTGATGGTGGCGTTCGTCGTCACGGTGGGCACGCTGCTCCTCCAGGGCCTGACCCTGCCGTGGCTCGTGCGCGCCCTCAAGGTGGAGGGCCCCGACCGTCACGAGGACCACCTGCAGGAGGCCAACGTCTACCAGGCCGCGGTCAACGCCGGCCTCGAGTACCTCGAGGAGCACGCGGTGGGAGAGGTGCCCGACGACGTCGTCGAGCGGCTCCGCTCGCGTGCCCTCGATCGCGCCAACGGGGTGTGGGAGCGGCTCGGCGGAGCCGAGACGCCCACCGCGCAGTACAGCCGCACCCGCGCCAAGATGCTGGCCAAGGAGCGCCAGGCCGTCCTGGAGATCCGCGACGACGGGCTCGTCGACCAGTCCGTGCTGCAGCGCGTGCTGAACGCCCTCGACGTGGAGGAGTCGATCCTCGACCGCCTGGCCGAGAACGAGAGCACGGCCGAGCGCGAGACCGAGCTGCGTCCGGAGGCCGGCCGGGGCTGCGAGCACCTCGCCGACGTCTGCGGCGCTCCGGTGCCCACGCCCATCACCCCCAACGGCTGCGAGGAGTGCCTGCGGGACGGGCACGAGTGGGTGCACCTGCGTCTCTGCCTGACGTGTGGGCACGTGGGCTGCTGCGACTCCTCGGTCGACAAGCACGCCACGCGTCACTTCGAGGAGACCGGGCACCCCGTCATGCGCAGCTTCGAGCCGGGCGAGGCCTGGCGCTGGTGCTTCGTGGACGGCGTGACGGGCTGACGCCCGGTCACCAGACGTCGCCCGCGCGCCAGTCGGCCGTGAGTGGGGCATCGAGGTCGAGGCTCTCCGGTGACAGCCGGCCCGACCGGACGAGCACGTCGCCGCTGGGGTCGAGGGGACCTCGCCAGGGCTGCCAGCCGCGGCTGAGGTAGAGCGGGAGTCCGGCGTCGGTGGAGCACAGGGCGCCCATGTCGTGAACCTCGATGATCACCTGCTCCACTGCGGCCATGACCGTGTGGCCGAGGCGGCGGCCTCGATGGGACGCACGCACGGCGACGGCCTCGACGTACCCGACGTCGAGCAGCCGGTCGCCCGACCGCAGGGCCCGCGGCACGACGGCGGCGTGGGCCACGAGCAGGTCGTCGTCGAGGACGAAGAGGTGCACGCCACCCAGCGCGTGCTGCCAGTCGTCGGGCGTGAAGTCGTCGGCGCCGAAGGCCTCGAGGCAGAGGGCGTGGGCCTGAGCCAGAAGCTCCGGGTCGGGGGCGTCGTCAGTCACGGTCGGTCATGAAGCGCAGACCGATGGCCAGGAGCGCCAGCACGTGGCCGACGACGAGGGTGACGCCGTGGTCGATGGTGCCGGCCAGGACCCGGCCGGCGCGACCGGTGTCGGCGGGCATGCCGTCGGGAGCGATGGCCTGCGGCGCCAGGACAGCGACGACGACGAGCGCGACCACGAGCAGGATGGGTGGCATGAGGCCCATGGGAAAGAGCGAGCCGGTCTCGACGGCGAGCGGAGCGGTGAGCACGACCAGCACGAACCCGACGGAGAACGGTGCTCCGAGCGCACCGTCGAGCAGGTCGAGGGCGGTGATGGCGCCCATGACGGCGCACGCGCCCCAGATGACCTGGCGGCTCGTGAGGTCCAGGCGCGCCAGGCGTGCCGGGCTGGGTGCCGCCACCTGGGTCATGTCTTCGACGGTAGTGCAGGGCGCGGACAGATCGGCGGACGTGAAGCCTGTCGTCGCCCTGTGTCTCGGGCGTACGGTCAGGTCCATGACCACCTGCACCGAGTGCGGCACGTCGCCGGCCCCGCACGACACGATCTCCGGACGGTCCCTGTGCGCGGGCTGCCACCGTCGGCTCGCCGAGATCACGGGTGCCGTCGTCAGCCTGGGGGCCGGAGACTCGGCGGCCGGGGCCGTCGGCACCGGCATCGCCACCGGCGGGTTCCACGACGCCGTGGAGGGGGAGCGGTCCGCTGCTGCGGCCCGCCGCGCCAAGCTGGCGGCCACGGAGGGCTTCTGGAACAGGCTGCGCGTCCGTGTCGTCGGCTGACCTGTCCCGCACCGTCCGCACCCAGCGCCTGACGCTGCGCCCGCTCTCGGCCGACGACCCCCACGACGTCGACGGGATCTTCGACCTGTTCGGCCGGGCCGAGGTGGCTCGGTGGAGCGGCCTGCGCGTGCCGATGACGGACCGCCAGCAGGCCGTCGACCGCATCGCGGGCCAACCGGCACGGGCCGGCGACCACCCCGCCGCCGGGATCTTCGGGGTCTTCGACGACGACGGCTTCGTGGGCGTCACGATGCTGGTGCCGATCCCGGCCAGCCGGGGCTTCAGCAACGACGACGTCGAGATCGGCTGGCACTACCTGCCGAGGGTCTGGGGCCGGGGCTACGCCACCGAGGCGGCGCGCGCGATGGTGCAGCGCGGCTGGGACGCCGGGTTCGGCGAGCTCGTGGCGGTGACCGACCCGGAGAACGGCCCGTCGCAGGCGGTGTGCGGACGCCTCGACATGAGCGACCTCGGCCTGCGCGACGACTGGTACGACGAGACGCTGCGTGCTTTTCGTCTGGAGAACCCGCACCAGTAGGCTGGCTCCTCGTGGCCCTCAGCATCGGAATCGTCGGACTGCCCAACGCCGGCAAGTCGACCCTCTTCAACGCCCTGACCAAGAACGACGTCCTCGCGGCGAACTACCCGTTCGCGACGATCGAGCCCAACGTCGGCGTGGTCGGTGTCCCGGACTCCCGTCTGGAGGCGCTCGCTTCGATCTTCAGCTCGGAGAAGATCCTCCCGGCCACGGTGCAGTTCGTCGACATCGCCGGCATCGTCCGGGGTGCGTCGGAGGGTGAGGGCATGGGCAACAAGTTCCTCTCGCACATCCGCGAGTCCGACGCCATCTGCCAGGTCACGCGCGTCTTCCGCGACGAGGACGTCACGCACGTCGACGGCGACGTGAACCCGGCCAACGACATCGAGACCATCTCCATCGAGCTGATCCTCGCCGACCTCCAGACCGTCGACAACGCGCTGCCGCGTCTGGACAAGGAGTCGCGCAAGGACAAGTCGCTCGTGCCGGTCCTCGAGGAGACCAAGAAGGCCAAGGAGGTGCTCGAGTCGGGCGAGGGCGTGCTCAAGGCCGGTCTCGACCTCGCGCTGCTGCGCGACCTGCACCTCATGACCTCCAAGCGCTTCCTCTACGTCTTCAACTGCGACACCGACGAGCTGTCCGACGAGGCGCTCAAGCAGAAGATGCGCGACCTCGTGGCACCGTCCGAGGCCGTCTTCCTCGACGCCAAGAGCGAGGCCGAGCTCGTGGAGCTGGGCGACGACGAGGAGGCCGAGGCCATGCGCGTGGAGATGCTCGCCGACCTCGGCATCGAGGAGCCTGGGCTCGACCAGCTGGCCCGCGTCGGCTTCGACACCCTGGGACTGCAGACCTACCTCACCGCGGGCCCCAAGGAGTCGCGCGCCTGGACCATCAAGAAGGGCGCCACCGCCCCCGAGGCGGCCGGCGTGATCCACACCGACTTCCAGAAGGGCTTCATCAAGGCCGAGATCGTCGCCTTCGACGACCTCGTCGAGGCCGGCTCCATGGCCGCGGCCAAGTCCGCCGGCAAGGTCCGCATGGAGGGCAAGGACTACGTCATGTCCGACGGCGACGTGGTCGAGTTTCGCTTCAATGTCTAGTTCCGGTTCGACCCCTGCGGCATAGTTCGCTGGTGTGAAGCTCCGGGCGACGGTCGTCAGGTGGGACTCGACCGAGTTCCCCGGGTGGCTAGAACTGACCGTTCGCGACGCCGACGATCGAGTTCATCGGATCATCGAGAAGACGCCGATTCTGAGTTCTGCCGAGTTCACCTCCGAATCGCGGTTGCCGTTGGAGACGTGGATCGAGGCCGAGGTCACGAGTACTGATGGCCGGTACGTACGGGTTCGTCTCGCACACGGAGTCGAGACGACGGAAGGTCTTCGGCAGCTGGTTGTCTCAGCCGGCGACCTCGCCGACGTGTGACGTTGCCTGCGGGACGGCGAGTCCAACGAGAGCCGCTGTCGGGCAGGATGACTGTGTGGATCACCACGTCGATCTTGATGAGTTGGCATCCCGTCTCGCCCGCTTGGTGCCCGAGTGGCGACGTCTTGCGCGCGTCAGCGCGTTCACCTGGCGCGATGAGAAGGCCGCATGGCCGCAGCCGATCACGAGCGACCGGGACGAAGTCATTGTTCCTGAGTCGCTCGGAATACGGTTGCTGGTCGACCCTGCAGACGAGGCAGAGATCGTCGTCTGGACAGGCGGATGGGCCGACATCGGGCTACTGATGGACGGCGAAGTCCTCGACCTGTCTCCGGAGTTTTCCGACGTCGACGGAGCCTACGCTGCGATCATTGAAACGATCGAGGATTTTCTCGCCTGACCCGACTGCGCTTTCCCGTTGATCGGTAGCGGAATGTCGTGGAGTTCCGCTTCAACGTGTGAACCGCCGTGTTTCCACAGGTCAGGGGCTTGTGGAGCGCAAACAGTCCGCATGTAGTCCGCAACGCGTTGAGGACGAATCTGTCAAAGATGCGCGAATGCAGCTCGGAAACTAGGCCTGGGATAAATACGCAGGCTTCACGACCTTGGCCGCGGCTGTTCGGCGGAGGTGACTGGGACCGAATTGGCCCAAAGCCCGGCGAACGGCGACACGTGACTGCCGGCCGGACTATCATCCGAGGGCGGATTGAGACGACGGGGAACTGGAGTTACAGGTGTGATTGCTGAGACCGCGGACGCAAGCGCCTCCGAGTTGCGGCGGCGGACTCTGATCTCCGCCGCAGTTACACGGTGGACCAAAGACCTCATCGACATCGGACGACGCAACGCGCTCCTTTACTACCGCGATCTAACGGCCGGCACTCTCGATCTTGCGAAGGCTTCCCCCGGGGGCATGACCTCCCTGCTTGCGGGGAGGTCAGTCAAGCTCGCGGCTCTTTTCCCGAGCGAGATCGATCGACTAGACGCTGCGAAGCGAGCGAAGACCATCTACAAGAAGGTCCGTGAACTGGAGGAGGAGCGCGGCATCTCGGCCGGCTATCTGACCGTTGGGATGGCCACCTGGATCGACGAGACTCCCGCTGGCGGACGGCCACCGATGGCCCCAATAGTGCTGCGGCCGATCACCATCAAGGCAAGCTCAGCGTCTCACGACGAGTTCGTCCTGCAGGCTGCGGACGCAGCCGAGGTCAATCCGGTTCTGGTTCACGTTCTGCGCGAGCAGTTCGGGCTGCACCTAGACGTTGATGAGCTCACAGGCATGCTCGAACTCGAGGGCAATTTTGACGTCGCGACCGTCGTCTCTGCTCTGGGCAAGACCGCAGCCGAGATCCCGGGGTTCGCCACCATCGATCGGACAGTGGTCGGCACCTTCACCTACGCCAAGCTGCCGATGGTCAATGACCTACAGGCCGGCTTGGACCTGCTTGATCTCAACGACGTTGTCGCGGCACTGGCCGGTGACCCTGACGGACAAGCAGCACTGCGCGAGTCGGGCTCGTCCGACCTCGATGAGAGCACCCCTGATCACACCCCGCCACCCAACGAGTTCTTGGTCCTGGACGCGGACTCCTCGCAAAACTACGCCATCAACAGTGTCGTCAGCGGACAGAACCTGGTCATTAAGGGCCCGCCGGGGACGGGCAAGAGCCAGACGATCAGCAACCTGATCGCCACTCTGGTCGCCGAAGGACAACGTGTGCTTTTCGTCGCGGAAAAGCGCGCCGCCATTGATGCAGTGTTGTCGAGGCTCGAGCGAACTGATCTGAACGAATGGGTGATGGACCTGCACGACGGGGCGGGGAACAGGCGCAAGGTCGCGCAGAGCCTGGCGACGACCCTTGACCGCGCTGGGCGAACGCCGTCGGCTCGCCTCGCCGACTTGCACCATTCGTTGGTCACAAGCCGCACGTCCTTGCTTGACCACAACACATCGATGCACCGGCCTCGCGAACCTTGGGGCGTGAGTGTCTTCGACCTGCAAACGGCACTGATCGGCATCGGTCACGCCGACTTTGAGGCCCGTGTGGCCGGCGCCGCGTTGCAAGGTTCCACCGAACAGACCATCGCCGCGGCGAAGCGCACTATTGCCGAGTACGCAGATCTCGGAGGGCTCAGCGCGAATGCCACCGAGAGCCCGTGGTTCGGTTCGCCCATTGCGGTGCCGGAGCAAGCTCAATGCGCATTGGCCGCTGTCCAACAGCTCCGCACGCAGACCGTGCCTCAGGTCAGCCTGACGCTTCGTGACACTGTCACTGACGCGGGCCTACGTGAGCCGGTGACGCTCTCTGAGTGGCGCGAGGTATTCGCCTTGTTGGACGCCGCCGCTGACGTCTGTGGGTCCCTGGACGCCGCCGTTTACTCCGAGGACCTCAATACGTTGGTGGGAGCCAGTTCCACCCGGAAGGAACGGCGTCATGCCGGGGTCACGCTTGGCTTGGGCGCACGACGCGCGGCCATCAAGCGGGCGCGGAAGTACTGGGTGGGCTCCCGGAAGCCGAAGCGCGCCGACCTGTGCGCGCAGCTCATCGCAGCGCGCGACCTAGCCAGCCGTTGGGCAGCGGCCAGCGGTGGGGAGGCGCCTCCCCGGGTCCCGGCAACGCATCGTGATGCCGAGGGCGCCTATGGCACGCTGAGCGACGAGCTGCGCGCGCTCGGTGCTCTCCTGCACTCCTCGGCAAGTCTTGAGGCGCGCACGACCGCGGAGCTCCTAGTTCGCCTGCAGAGTTTGGCGTCAGACCAGGACACGCTCTTTCGCCTCCCTCGACGCAACGAGCTTGAGGGCCAGCTGATCACCGCCGGGTTCGGCCCGTTGCTTGACGAGTGCCGCCGCCGAGGGGTCCGTCCTGACGATGCCGCGACGATTCTGCAGTCTGTGTGGTTACGGTCAGTGCTGGAATCTTTGCGTGCCAGCGACACCACCTTGGGCGCGTTCCAAGGGACGACCTTGCACCGCATCGCCAAGGACTTCCGCAGCGATGACAACCTGCACACCACCTCGACGCCCGATCGTGTTCGGCGAGCCTGCGCTGAGAACCTGGTCGCCACGATGGACCGAAACCCCGAGCAGTCAACCCTGATTCGCGCCGAGGCCAACAAGAAGACCAGGCACAAACCGATGCGAAAGCTCCTCGATGATGCCTCCGACGTCCTACTCGCGCTCAAGCCCTGTTGGGCGATGTCGCCGCTGGTAGTGAGCCAAATCCTGCCGCTGCGTCAACTGTTCGATGTCGTCATCTTCGACGAAGCCAGCCAGATCCCACCTGCCGACGCCGTGCCCTCGATCATGCGTGGAAAGCGGGTCGCGGTGGCCGGAGACGAACGCCAGCTTCCACCCACCAGTTTCTTCGCCAACACGTCCGCCAGCGATGAGTCCGACTCCGCCGGCGAAGCGTCCGAAGACTCGATCGTCGCGATGACTGATGGCTTCGAGTCCATCCTCGACGCCCTCATCCCGATCGCGCCGTTCCGCAGCCTGGGCTGGCACTACCGAAGCTTGGACGAGCGGCTGATCGCGTTCAGCAACGCCCACATCTACGACTCCTCACTCACGACGTTCCCGGGCGCGCATGGCGACGAAGTTCTGAGGTACGTGCACGTGCCCCGTGGAGGCGCACTCGGCGACGGCACTTCATCAGCCGAAGTCGAAAAGGTTGTCGACCTGGTCATTGAGCACGCGCAGACTCGGGCGACCGAGTCACTAGGTGTCATCACCATGGGCATCACCCACGCGGACCGGATCGATGTCGCCCTGCGCCGGCGCCTTCCTAAGTATCCCGAGCTGGAAGAGTTCTTCGACGAGTCGCGCGTGGAGCGATTCTTCATCAAGAATCTCGAACGCGTCCAGGGCGACGAGCGCGACGCCATCATCCTCTCGATCGGCTACGGCAAAGCAGCTGACGGGCGGATGGCCTACCGGTTTGGTCCACTCAATAACGAGGGCGGTGAGCGGCGTCTGAACGTTGCAGTGAGCCGTGCCAAGCGGCGCGCGACCCTGGTTAGCTCGTTCACGGCGGCCGACCTAGATCCGAGCCGCCTCAACAAGCGCGGAGCGCAGCTCCTGCGCTCTTACGTCGAGTTCATGGCCTCAGGCGGAACCCATCTCGGCAGCGAGAAGGTGCCCCCGCAGCTCAATCCGTTCGAGATCGACGTCCGGGACCGGCTGAACGGTGTTGGCGTGCCACTGGTCGCTCAACACGGGGTTGGTTCGTACCGGATCGACTTCGCGGTCCCGCACCCAACCATCCCCGGTCGGTACGTTCTGGCCATCGAGGCGGACGGTGCTAGTTACCACTCATCGCATACCGCCCGTGATCGTGACCGCTTGCGCCAGGAGCACCTAGAGCGACTCGGATGGCAGTTCCACCGAATCTGGTCCACTGACTGGTTCCGTACACCCGACGCGGAGGTCCAGCGCGCTTTCGACGCCTACATGGAGGCGATCAGCGAGTCTGAGCACGTGCGCCAGCCCGAGGGTGAGGCCACCGTTCTTACACCGATGGTGATGCCGTCTGTCGCTGCATCGCGCCAGCTCCCACGGCCTCACATCCGATTCGGACTGCCCATCGTCGAATACAGCGAGGCCGAGTTAGTCGACGTGATCCGTTGGGTGACGAGCGACGGTCTGCTGCGCACGGAAGATCAGTTGCTATCCGAGGTGATGGATGAGTTGGGGTTCAGTCGGCGCGGCGGGCGCATCGTTGCCACGATCGCCGCCGCAATCGTCGTCGCGAAATCCTGACTGGAAGACTTGGATGCGTCGGGCCAGCAGCCAGGTTGCGAGCGCCCCCCTGCCACGTGCCGGTGAGAGAACTCGCCGTGGTGTGTCAACTTCTGTGCGACGAAGTCGATCTTGGCAGCTCCAGATGAACGCCACCAGAGGTGCCCTCTGCACCGATAGCCTTGCCGCATCATGAGCACCGATAACCAAGCGCGCCTCGCTGCTGAGCAGCGCGCGCGGGTGCTCATCGACGCTCAGCTCGCTGCAGCCGGGTGGGTGGTGCAGGACAAGAAGGACCTCAACCTTTTCGCGTCCGAAGGAGTCGCCGTCCGCGAGGTGGCCATGGCGGCTGGACACGGCCGCGCCGACTATCTCCTGTATGTCGACAAGCGCACGGTCGGTGTGATCGAGGCTAAGCCCGTCGGGACGACATTTTCAGGCGTCGAGTGGCAGTCAGCAATGTACGCGGAGGGGTTGTCCGTCGAGGTTCGCCTCAAAGCCCTGACCGTGGAAGGTCGCTTGCCGTTCGTCTTCGAAGCCTCGGGTACGGAGACTCACTTCACCAACGGGTACGACCTAGACGCTCGGGCGCGTCGCTTGTTCCATTTCCCGAAGCCGTCCACGTTGGCTCGGATCCTGCGCGACGCCGAGGCCGACGAAAGCGCCGTGACCTGGCGGGCCAAGGTTCGCGCGTTACCAGCGCTCGACCAGGCGCCCATGCGCCCGGCGCAGATCACCGCGATCGAGGGTATCGAGCGGAGCCTCGCGGAGCAACGGTTCGACCGGAGTCTGGTGCAGATGGCCACAGGCGCGGGCAAGACGTTCACTGCCGTCACCGAGGCATACCGGCTGCTCAAGTACGGCGGATTCACCCGAATCCTTTTCCTGGTGGACCGCAACAACTTGGCCGACCAGACACTTGCCGAATTCCAGAACTACCGCGCCCCTGACGATGGCCGTCGATTCACCGAGATCTACAACGTCGACAAACTCACCAGTGCCGGGATGCTCGGCTCCTCGGCAGTGCTGATTTCCACGATCCAACGCGTCTTCAAGGTCCTCCGCGGCGAAAACGTGACCGCCGGTGACGACCCTGGCCTGGACGACTTCGTGCCCGACGCGCCGGTCACCGTGGCCTATAACTTCGAGATGCCGCCCGAGACATTCGACTTGGTCATCGTCGACGAGGCTCACCGGAGTATCTACGGGGTGTGGCGCGGTGTGCTCGACTACTTCGATGCCCACGTCATCGGTTTGACCGCGACGCCGGGCAAGCAGACGTTCGGCTTCTTCCAGCAGAACCTCGTCTCCGAATACACCTACCCGCAGTCAGTTGCCGACCGGGTCAACGTCGACTTCGACCTCTACCGGATCCGCACCGAGATCAGCGGGCAAGGAAGCAACATCGAAGCCGGCACGATCGTCCCGAAGGTCGACCGTCGTACCCGTGTACAGCGGCTCGAGGCGCTCGACGAAGACCTCGAGTACACCCACAAGCAACTCGACCGGGCCGTGACGGCCAAGTCGCAGATCCGCACGGTGCTCGAGACGTTCAGGGATCGGCTCTTCACGGAGATCTTTCCCGGTCGCTCGGCTGTGCCGAAGACGCTGATCTTCGCCAAGGACGACGCACACGCCGAGGAGATCGTCACCACCGTGCGGGAGGTGTTCGGCAAGGGCAACGACTTCGCAGCCAAGATCACCTACGCCGCGCGGGACCCAAAGGGCCACCTCCAGGCGTTTCGAACCAGTCCGACACTGCGGATCGCGGTCACCGTCGACATGATCGCCACTGGCACCGACGTGAAGCCCTTGGAGTGTGTCTTCTTCATGCGCGACGTTCGCTCGGCACAATACTTCGAGCAGATGAAGGGCCGCGGCGCTCGCACCATCGCGCCAGCCGACTTCCAGGCCGTCACCCCGGACGCCACGGCCAAGACGCGATTTGTCATCGTCGACGCGGTTGGAGTCACCGAGCACGACTTCGTTGATCCACCGCTCAACCGCGACAAGTCCGTGCCGTTGAAGAAGCTGCTCGACAAGGCCGCAGCACTCAACCTCACCGAGGACGAGACCGCGACCCTCGCGTCCCGTCTCGCAAAACTCGAGCTTGAGCTGACCCAGGAGGAACGCGGCGAGCTCGACACAGTTGCCGGATCGCCTGTGCGCGACGTGATCCGAGGACTCGTCGATGCCGTCGACCCCGACGTCCAAGCCAATCTCATCGACGCTGGTGGATCGCTGGTCGACCTCATCGACAGCGCCATCGAGCCGATCGCCGCCAACCCGACCCTCCGGCAGCGCATCCTCGAACTGCGCGCCACGCACGACCGGGTCATCGACGAGGTGAGCAAGGATGTGCTGCTTGACGCCCACGGGGTCGTTGACCCCGGGCGTGCCAAATCGATCGTCGACTCCTGGCGCGCATACCTCGACGAGCACCGCAGCGAGATCACCGCTATCCAACTCATTGGCGAGGCCAAGGAACGACGGATCGCATTCGACGACATCCGTGAACTCGCCGATCGGATCGCCCGCCCGCCCTACAACTGGACCCCGGACATCATCTGGGACGCCTATGTCGCGATCGAGGCGCCCAACGTGCGCCAGACGCCGCAGCACACGCTTACAGACTTGGTATCGCTGCTGCGCTATACGGTCGGTACCGACAACGAACTCGTCCCGTACGCCGACCGCGTCCATGAGAAGTACGTCGGCTGGCTCAACCAGCAGGACCAGGCCGGCGTCACTTTCGGCGCCAAGGAAAGGTGGTGGCTCGACCGCATGGTTTCCGTGATTGCATCATCCGCTGGAATCACCGCAGATGACCTCGACGATGCCCCCTTCTCTGAAAGAGGTGGCACCGATGGGGCCCTCCGAGATCTTGGCGATCGCACTGCCGACCTCATCAACGAACTGAACACGGAACTCACCGCGTGACCGTCCTTGGCGACATCGCGCAAGTAATCGACTGCGAGCACCGAACTGCGCCACGGACAGAGGCAGCTCCGTACGCCTATTCCGTTGGAACGCGAGCCGTCCGCCGGGGACGGATTTCGATTGCCGCTGCCAAGCCGGTCTCGAAAGACACTTACATGTCTTGGACTCGCCGGGCGACTCCAGCCCCCGGCGACCTGATCTTCTCTCGCGAAGCCCCAATGGGCGAAGTGGGCGCTGTTCCACGCGACGCGCCTGTGTGCTTGGGTCAGCGCACTGTCCTATTGCGCTTGGATGCCGATCGGATCGATCAACACTTTCTCTTGTACAGTCTCATGTCGCCCGAGTCGCAAGCATGGATCGTGTCAAACTCGGCGGGCTCCACGGTTCTTCACATCAATGTGGCGGACGTCCGTAAGATCCCGATTCCGTTGCTCCCCGAACTCGACGAACAGCGTCGAATCGTTGACCTCATCGAAGACCATCTTTCCCGTCTCGACGCTGCAGGCCGATACCTCGCAGCTGCAACGCGCCGACTTAGCGTGATGGTGAGCTCGGTCTTGCTCGATCTCGTCCCGAACGAGAGTGCATACCCTGAGTCTTGGAGGCGAGTGACAGTCGCAGAGGCCGGGACAGTCGGCTTGGGTCGGCAGCGCCATCCGGACTGGCACAACGGTCCGAACATGAAGCCCTACCTTCGCGTCGCCAACGTCTTCGAAGACCGCATCGACACCTCCGACGTAATGGAAATGCATTGGCCGGAGGACACGTTCGATCGATTCAGGCTCCACCCTGGAGACGTGCTTCTCAACGAGGGACAGACCCCGGACCTTCTCGGGCGTCCCGCGATCTATCGCGGGGCTCCTGCTGAGACGGCGTTCACCAACAGCCTGATCCGCTTCAGAGCCAACGACGACGTGCTCCCTGAGTTCGCACTCCTCGTGTTTCGCCGTCATATGCGGGCTGGTCGCTTCAGGCGCGAGTCTCGAATCACGACGAACATCGCGCACCTATCCGCCGCGCGTCTCAAGCCGGTGGAGTTTCCGATTCCGCCTCTCGAAGATCAGCAGCGCATGGTCTCCGTGGCAAATCGGCAACTCAACGCGGTCAAGCGACTTACTGATGAGCTGGCCACCGCGAAAGCGCATCAGGCCAATCTCCGTCGCTCTCTCCTTGCCGCCGCGTTCAGCGGTCGCCTCTCCGTAAGCAGCGCGTGAGCCGGACACCACGAATTCGCGGCCCAGCGCCGACGGATGCCGTCCTCCTCCGACTCTTCGTTGAGCTTGCCAACGAGTACGACCGCCTTTGTGCAGCGTTTCCTGTGTCTGTTTCAACGGCAGAACTCCTTCAGTCACAGCCCGCCGACGTCGAGCGCTGGCACCGAACTGTCCGAGCCCTCGCTATGAGGAAGTTTGTGCTCGGCGCTCAGGACGCCGTGCGCGTCGATCGCATCATCGAGGCATATCGACGGTCTTTAGTCACGGAAGAGCCTGCGCTGTGGGACATGGCAAGGGCGTTCAGAGAAATTGAGGAGGGCGTCGGAGACAATGTGGGGACGTTCGAGGACATCCTCTACGGCAACCTTCTGCACGGCGAGTACGAGCGTCATCAGCGCAATCGCGAGCGTCATCAGGAGGAGAAAGATCTCGCTGTCTGGGTTGTAGGCCAGTCCGCAGAGTTCCTGGTGCGCAATGTGCGCAACAGCATCGTCGCCGCAGCTCGGGAAGGGCGCTTGAACGGCGAAGCGAACCACGCGATTAACGCGGCCTACGGTTCACCGCGCGCCGTCTGAAAGACTCCTCCCGTGTCAGACTCCCGCCGCTTGGTCGACAAGCTCTGGTCATACTGCAATGTGCTCCGCGATGACGGCGTCGGCGTCATCGAGTACACGGAGCAGCTCACGTACTTGCTGTTCTTGAAGATGGCGCACGAACGAGCCAACAGAAAGCTGAACCCGCAGCAGATCGTCCCGGTCGAGTACTCGTGGCAGAGGCTGCTTGACTCCGAGGGCGCCGAACTCGAACTCGTTTACACCGAGATCCTTGTCGGCCTGGCGCAGCGGCCGGGCACGCTGGGCACGATCTTTCGCAAGGCACAGAACCGCATCCAGGACCCCGCCAAGCTCAAGCGGTTGATCGTGGACCTGATCGACCAGGAGAACTGGTCCGCCTCCGGCACTGATCTCAAGGGCGATGCCTACGAAGAGCTCCTGTCCAAGGGTGCGTCCGACAAGGGCTCAGGCGCTGGCCAGTACTTCACCCCACGCGACCTGATCGCGGGCATTGTCGACGTGATCGACCCCGAGCCCGTCGACACAGTCGTCGATCCAGCCTGTGGCACCGGTGGCTTCCTGCTCGTAGCGCACGAACATGCCGCACGCGGGGCCGAATCACTCACGCCAACGCTACGTGCACACCTGCGCGACACGTTCGCGTCCGGGTTCGAATTGGTCGACGGCACAGCCCGACTCGCCGCGATGAACCTGTTGCTGCACGGCATCGGAACCGCCGACGGGGATTCGCTGATCGAGGTGCGGGACGCGCTTATCGCCGATCCCGGTGAACGTTGGTCGGTGGTGCTGTCGAACCCGCCGTTCGGGACCTCGTCCAGCGTGCCGGTGGAGCGACAGGATTTCGTCGTCACCACTTCGAACAAGCAGCTCAACTTCGTCCAGCACATCATGACGATTCTCGACATCAACGGCCGCGCCGCCGTCGTGCTCCCCGACAACGTGCTGTTCGAAGGGGGTGCCGGCGAGACGCTGCGGCGGAAGTTGCTGGCCGACTACGACCTGCACACGATGCTGCGCCTGCCGACCGGAATCTTCTACGCCCAGGGTGTGAAGGCGAACGTCCTGTTCTTCGACAAGAAGCCGGCGTCAGAGCAGCCGTGGACGTCGAGGCTGTGGGTCTATGACCTGCGTACGAACCAGCACTTCACGCTCAAGCAAAACCCTCTGCGGCGACATCACCTCGATGAGTTCGTCGACGCCTTTCTACCTGGAAAGAGTCGCGACGAACGGGTTGAGTCCGAGCGCTGGAAGTCGTTCACTCACGACGAGCTCATCGCGCGCGACAAGGTCAACCTGGACATCTCCTGGCTTCGCGATGAGTCGCTCGAAGACACAGACAACTTGCCGGCGCCCGAGATTATTGCCCGCGAGATCGTCGAGGACCTAACCGCCGCACTCCTCGAATTCGAGGCCGTCGCGTCTGCATTGGAGAGTCGACTGCAAGTCGATACGGTTGACGAGGCCGAATGATGATTTGTCGGGGCTGAGTGTCCCCGGCCGCTCGCCTAGCGGTCCGCAAACAGTCCGCAAGAGGTCCCAAAACAGCCCGATTTGGCCAATGACGGCCAACCGATACTGGGGAACGTTTTCGCAGGTCAGACTCACTTTTCAACTGTTTTCAGCAACAGTCAAAAACCCCAACTTCTGTTCCGCTTCAACGTCTGATCGTGGGTTTGAGGCCGTGCGACTGCAGCGGGTGCGGCTGGGCCAAACCCGACAGTCCGCAACCAGTCCGCAAAATGCTCAACAGTCGCCCTGACGACGTCAGCGTACACACTCTCAATGGACCCGGGAGCAACAGTGCGCAGCGGTGACATTGTGGCGCCCGGGCGCTCTCCAGTCACGCCGAAGGGTCATGGACCCAGGGCTGTCGTCGCGCAGGGACTGACCACACGCGAGGCTAGTTCGAGACGTCGTCAACATTGATCGGCTGGCTTCCCACGACCGCCAGGAGGGCGAGCTTGTCTGCGTCGGCAGATCCAAGCTGGGCCGTGTACAGCATCAGATGTTGGTCGGCGTCGGTCAGTGTGAGTGCGTCGCAGTCGACGGTGATCTCTCCGACCACGGTGTTTCGGAACGTCTTCCTGAGGGCCGGCGAACTGGCGACGTCGTGCCGCTCCCACAACCGCGCGAAGTCATGACTTCCGTCACGGAGCTCCTCGACGAGGTCCGCCACGAGCGGGTCCGACGGATATCTGGTGACCACTGAACGGAGCTCCCGGACGACATTGTGCCGAAACTCCACGTCGTCGGATATCCCGTACAACCGAGCCCCCGGTTGTTCGTTGCCGAGAAAAGCCTTCCGTGCCAAGTTCCGGTCGCGGGGGCTGAGGTCGCTGAAGTCTTCCATGAGTCCAACGGCGAGGTCGTTCCAGGCCAAGACCTCGAACGCCGCGGACATGACGATTCCAGCGGTCTGCGGCAGACGTTCGAGGAGCGCAAGGATGCTCGGTCGGACGACGCGGTTGTGTGTGCCAGAGCTTGCCGGCGGGCTTCCGGCAAGTGCGTGCATGTGATCCGACTCGGAGTCGGTCAAACGCAAGGCTCCGGAGATCCCCGCGAGCACCCCCGCCGAAGGTCTCGGCGCTCGGCCCTGCTCGAGCCGCACGTAGTACTCCGTCGAGATATGCGCAAGGACCGCGACTTCCTCTCGTCGCAGGCCTGGTGTGCGGCGGCGGGGGCCCGACGGCAGGCCTACATCCTCAGGCCGCAGCCGTTGGCGACGGCTACGCAGAAATGCCGCAAGCTCTGGTCTGTCCATCACGCCATCATCCTCCCGCGACGGGCCCGGATCGTAGTACTGCTTGTGCCTGTTTCTGCCCGTAGTCGAGTGTGACGGTTGCTCCATGACCAACAACTACGAAACTCGACCTGCCGGCCTCCTGACCGGGAAAGTCATCTTCATCACCGGTGCGAGCCGCGGAATCGGCGCTGCGGCAGCACACCTGTTCGCGTCGGAGGGCGCGGCTGTCGTGCTCGCGGCTCGTAACGTCGGTGCTCTGGACCACATCGTCGCGGACATCCGAGCACACGGCGCGACTGCGGACGCCGTATCCATGGACCTGGCCGATTCGGCCAGCATCCGTGCAGCGATCGCGCACGTCCAGGAGCTGCACGGGCGCCTCGACGGAGCGTTCAACAACGGAGGTGTGAACCAACAGCAGGTTGGTCCCCTCGACACCACGTCCGACGACGACATCGACCAGCAGTTCACCGTGAACTTCCGAGCACACTGGACAGCCATGAACGCTGAGGCCGCGCTGATGCGTACCAGTGGCGGCGGCGCCATCGTCAACACCTCAAGCATCGGCGCGCGACGCGCCGTCCCTCCGTTGCCTGCCTACGGTGCCATGAAGCGTGCGCTCAACAGCATCACCGAGACTGCCGCCGTCACGTGGGCACCCGAGGGCATCAGGGTGAATGGTCTGATGCCAGGCGGAACTGCCACGGAGATGATGGATGAGTGGGAGGCCAAGACGCCGGGCATCATTGCAGCGAGCAACGCCGCGTCGCCGATCGGTCGGATGGCCACCGCCGGCGAGGTCGCCGAGGCCGCTGCGTGGCTTCTGAGCGACAGGGCCTCCGCAGTCACCGGCGCGATCGTGCCTGTCGATGGCGGGGCCGGTGCCTGAGATGGCCGCATCTGAAGGAACGGCGCGCTCCGCCCGTCGAAGCCTGTCGGGAAAGGTGGCGCTCGTGACGGGTGCCAGTCGCGGCATCGGCGAAGCCATCGCCATCCGGCTTGGCAGCCTGGGCGCCGACGTGGTCGTCAACTACTCCCGCGACGCTGCCGGCGCCGAGAGAACGGTTGAGGCGATCCAGGCCGCAGGATCCTCTGCGATCACCGTTCAGGCAGACGTGTCCCGACCATTGGAGGTCCGGGCCCTCTTCGACAGCGCGATGACCCACTTCGGTGGTATCGACATCGTCGTGGCGAACGCCGGCATCGACGAGACAGGCGGTCCGATCCTCGACGTCACGGAGATGGACTACGACCGCATGTACGGCGTCAACGCCAAGGGTGCGTTCTTCACGCTTCAGCATGGGGCCCGAACGGTCAATGATGGCGGGGCCATTCTGTACATCGGCTCGAGCTCGACCATCCAGCCGCATGCCGGGTTCGGGTTGTACGGCTCAAGCAAGCTCCCCGGTGCGTACCTTGCCGGAGCTCTGGCCCAAGAGGTCGGCGTCCGCGGCATCACCGTGAACACCGTGATTCGCACGGCGACAGACGGCGCTGGCTACTTCGACTCCGACGACGACCCAGACTCACTTCGACCTCTGGTGCAGAACGGTAGTCCTCTCGGGTCCCGGATGGGTTCCGTCGACGACGTCGCAGACGCTGTCGAGTACTTCACCAGCAAGCTGGCCCGTTGGGTCAGCGGGCAGCAGCTGTTGGTCAGTGGGGGCGCCTCGACGTAGAGGCAAAGACCAACGCCCGCGGACTGCCGCACAGTGACCAGCCCTTACCACTCCTTACGACTTCAGCCCGCCGACTTCCAACGAGGTTCGACACCGACCACCAGACCCGGCCAGCCGGGGTCGCCGTCGGCATCACAGCTCTGCGTGGAGGACAGGTCGTCCGTCGCTGTCCCAGACCGTGAATCCTGAGGCCTCGTCCCGCAGCACCGACGTGCTCATGTTGCAGTGGATCTCCACGTCGGTGACTCCGACGAACTCACCAGCCGGGTACTCGCGTCCCGCGGACTCGACGGTGGCGGTGTAGCTCTCACCGTCCTCGAGACCGGTCGCGTTGAGCTTGATCTCCAGGCCCCAGGTGTGGTCGACGAGCCCGGCGTCGGCGCTGACTCCGCTGCTCGTGCTGCTCACGGCGACGGTCTCGAGCGGCGCGGCCTTCGGGGCGTCGTCGCCCGCGACCCGGCCCCCGGCGAGGAAGGTCGCGACCAGGACCAGGCCGGCTGCGGTCCCCACCAGGGTCCGCTGCACCGCGGCTCTCCGGCGGCGTCGGGTCCGCTCGGTCCCGATCGTGGCCTCGATCCGAGCGCCGAGCAGGGCGCCTGGCTCCGGCGACTCTTCGAGGAAGTCCGGGTCCACGTCGCGCAGGGCCAGGGCGAGCGGCGCCAGCGCCTCGTGCTCGGCGCGGCAAGCCGCGCAGCCGTCGAGGTGGGCGCGTACTCGCGCGGTCTCGATCGGGTCGAGGTGGCCCAGGACGAACGCGCCCAGCGACTCACGCATGGCCCGGTGGGTGTCATCCGTCATGGCAGTACCTCCATCTCATCCATCGTTACCCGTAGTGCCTTGAGGGCGTAGAAGACCCTCGTCCGCAAGGTCGTCACCGGGATGCCCAGCTCGCCGGCAACCTCGGCGTAGGGGCGATCTCGCAGGTAGGTCTCGACGATCGCGTGCCGATGGTCCTCGCCGATCCGGCGCAGCGCCTCCTCGACCACCCAACCGCGAAGCAGCCGGTCGCTCGGGTCCGGGGAGGTGTCCTTCGCTGCCTCGAGATCGGCCGGCTCCGTGAGCTGTCGCAACCACGGTCGCGCCTCGACGCGTCGGGCGTGGTCGATCACCACGTTCCTGGCGATCGCGAACAGCCAGACCCGAAGGCTCGCCAGCTCCGGGTCGAAGCGGTCAGCCGCCCGCCAGGCACGCAGGAATGTCTCCTGGACCACGTCCTGGGCTGCTCCGGCGTCACCCAGGGCCCGCATGGCGAACCGATAGAGCTCTCCTCCGTGGGCGGCATAGGCCTCCCTGACGCCTTCGTCGCGCGCCAGTGACGCTGCGACTGATCCTCGCGCTGCCACCTGGCGAACCTCCTGACGTCGGTATTCGCTCCTGTTTACGTACGCGAGGTCCTCGATGTTCATTCGACGCCGGGATCGGGACGGATGGGCGGTCTCGCGCAAGACGGTCGCACTGCGCGTGAACGCGACCCGGATGGGCTGCGTACACACCGATGAGTCGACCGGCATGCGGCGACCAGAGGTCTGAGGAGAACACGATGAGCAAAGCTTTCACGCTGGGCGTCACCGCGATCGTTGCGACGAGTGTGCTGGCCGTCGCGCCGGCGATGGCCGGCGGCGGCTCGGGCGACGACCGCGACCGCGGCTTGCACAGCCTTCTGCTGTCGCGTGGCGGCAGCCTCGACGTCGTCGGGCTCGCCACCAACGGCACGCAGCTGGTGCGCTTCAAGACCAGCGCGCCGCGTCAGGTCCGCAAGGCCGTGACCGTCAAGGGCCTGACCGGCGGAGACACCGGCCTCGTCGGGATCGACTACCGGGTCCAGGACGGCAAGCTCTACGGCGTCGGGAACAACAAGGCCAGCGCGGGCGTCTACTCCGTCGACCCGAGCACTGGCGTCGCCACCCTGTTCACGCGGTTCACCGTCGCACTCAGCGGCACGAGCTTCGGAGTGGACTTCAACCCGGCGGCGAACGCACTGCGCGTCGTCAGCGACAACGGCCAGAACCTGCGTCAGCCTCTCGCCGTCGTGCCCACGGCGACGGCAACCGACGTCACCCTGACCTACCCGCCTGCCACCGCGCCCGCGGCGGGCATCACCGGGGCGGCGTACACCAACAACGACCTCGACCCGAACACGGCGACCACGCTCTACGACCTGGACACCACCCTCGACCAGATCGCGCTCCAGTCGCCCGCGAACTCCGGCACCCTCGCCGCCACGGGCAAGCTCGGCGTCGACGCCGCCGGCGACACCGGGTTCGACATCTACTCCACGATCCGCAAGGGCAGCACCGTGGAGGTGAAGGGGTTCGCGGCCGTCAACGGGTCGCTCTACAAGATCGCCCTGTTCTCCGGCAAGGCGACCTCGCTCGGCAAGATCGGGGCCTCGGTCACCGATATCGCCCTCCCGCTCGACCAGCGCTGAGCCGGTCCTCCGGAAGCTCTGAGCCCGGGAGAGGGCCGACCCGATGTGTGACCGTGCTGCCGTCAATCCGTTCGGATCGCAGCAGCACGGTCACACGTCGTGGTCGGGGAGGTACGGCGGGGCGACGCCCCAGCCCCAACGGGGCGTGGGAGCGTGCTCGAACGGCTCGGCTCCCGGCTGCGAGTTCTCCATGGCCAGCCGCGTGCCCCACTCGAGGTAGCCGACGATGGCGGCCCGGAACTCAGGGTCGGCGGGCAGCGCGGCGTCGTCGGCCGCGAGGCTCATGGTGGAGGCGAACCGGTGGCGCTGGGCCGGCGTGATGGACAGCCCGAGGTGGTGCTCGAGCATCGTCTCGTAGCCACCGTGCTCAGCCGTGTAGGTCTCCGGACCGCCCAGGACCTCGGCCCACCAGTCGGCGACGTGCGCGCGGTGGTGCTCGGAGACCCCGCCGGGGAAGAACGGCGACAGGGTGTCGTCGGCCTCGACGCGGTCGTAGAAGGCGTCGATCATCCGGCGCAGCGGCACCAGCCCGCCGGCCCACTCGAACAGCGTGGGCAGCTCGGGCTCGTCGACGCCGCTCATCGCCAGGTCAGACGTCGCGGTCGCGCTGGACGTTCAGGCGGATGCTCTTGGGGCGGCCGTCGGCCCCGTAGCTGACGGCGCCGTGCTTCTCGTCGGCGTCCTCGGCCTTGGGCATGACCGCGGCTGCCTTCTTCTGCCGGTCGAGCTCTTCCTTGGCGTCGGCCTGGCCGGGGGCGAAGAAGTTGCCCATGGCGCCCATGCCGTCGCCCATCGTGCCGAGGCCGTCGCGGCCTCCCGGCTTGTCGAGCGAGCGCTGGAACACCACGAGCGCGATCACGAGGGCCGACAGCACCCCGATCGCGAACAGCACGGTCCACAGCCACTCCATACGAACAGCCTACGCGCGGTGCGAGCCACCCGTGGTGGAACCGGGCTCGGGGAGCGGCTCGTCCTCCGGCCGGGGGGCGAGCACCACGGCGATCGCGGTGGTGATGGGCACCGCCAGCACCAGCCCGATGGCACCGACGAGCGTCCGGACGATCTCCTGGGCGAGCTCCTCCGTGGTGGCCATCTCGGCGAGGCCGCGCTGGTAGGCGGTGATGAGCAGGAGGATCGTCATGGCCGATCCCGCGTAGGCGAAGACGAGCGTGTAGACGCTCGACGCGATGTGGTCGCGGCCGATCCGCATCGCGGAGGCGAAGAGCTCCCCGGCACGCGCGGTGGGCCGCAGCGCCCGCATCTCCCACACGGCGCTGGCCTGGGTGACGGTGACGTCGTTGAGCACGCCGAGCCCGGCGATGACCATGCTGGCGGCCACGACGGCCTGCATGTTGAGGTCGGGTGCCGAGGCGAGAAGGGTCTGGTCGTCCTCGGATCCGATGCCGTTGAGGCTCGTCCAGCCGGTGGCTCCCCAGCCGATCGCGGCAGTGCAGGCGATGCCGAAGAGCGTCCCGAACAGGGCGGACGTGGTCCGGATGCTCACGCCGTGGGCGAGGTAGAGGACCACGAACATGATTCCCGTCGACCCCACGACCGTGGCGACGAGCGGTGACTCCCCGGACAGGATCGCAGGCAGGACGAACTTGAACAGCGCCAGGAGCGTGACGCCGATGCCGACGATGGCGAACAGGCCGCGCCAGCGTGCCACCGCCACGACGAGGAGCGAGAACACGACGGCCAGGGCGGTGAGCGGGAAGCCGCGCTTGAAGTCCAGGAACTCGTACGAGGCCTCCTGGCCCGGTGGCTGGAGCTTGATGAGGCTGATCTTGTCGCCGCTCTCCATCCCCGCGCGGAAGCGTCCGGCGTCCAGCTGGAACGTGGCGGTTCCGTCGGAGGTCCGAGCCGTGACGTTGGCGCAGTCGCCCTTGAGGCTCTGCTGGCCGTCGGGCCCCTCGCCGCCGGAGCCGCAGTCGAACGGCGCGACCTGGGTGACGGTGGCGTCGACCGTGCTCACGCCCTCCTGCCCGTAGGGGTTGGCCGAGCGCGGGATCTTGGACGAGTCCGGCCACAGCACGACCATCGCGATGATGGTCAGGACCGCGATGATCCCGACGATCACCGCCAGGACCGATCCCAGCCCGCGTCGGGGTTCTTCCTCGAGCCGCTCGACGGCGGAGTGTCCGTGTCCATGTCCGTGTCCCACGGGGTCATGCTGTCACGCGCGTCGATGTCACGATGGAGGCATGAGTGAGGAGACACATCTACCTGGCGCAGTCGGCGGCGTGACGCGGATCGGACGGACGGTCCGTCGTCCCACCGGGCCCTGGACACCGGCCGTCCACGAGCTGCTCGCCTACCTGGAGGCCCAGGGCCTCAGGGGCGTTCCCGACGTCGAGGGCATCGACGACGAGGGCCGTGAGGTCCTTTCCTACGTGGAGGGGCGCGGTGTCCCGGCCGACGAGGTCGTCCTCGACTCCGTCCTGGTGGAGGCCGTGGAGTGGCTCCGCGAGTACCACGACGTGGTGGAGGGCTTCCGTCCCAGCGGCGTCCGGCCGTGGCGCGGAGGAGAGGCCGAGCTCCAGGACGGCCAGGTCATCTGCCACCACGACCCCGGCGCCTACAACTGGATCATCCAGAGCGGGCACTTCGTCGCGATGATCGACTGGGACATGGCCGGCCCCGGCCGCCGTGTCGACGACCTCGCGTTCCTGGTCTGGACGGGCATCCCGCTGTACCGCGACATCGGCGTGGAGGAGGCTGCGCGCCGTCTCGACCTCGTGGTGGAGGCCTACGGCGAGTTCGGTCCCATGACGCTGCTCGACGCCGTGGTGGACCGGATGAGCACGGCGGCCGACCGCATCCAGGCCGGGATCGACCGAGGAGACTCCGGGATCGCCAACCTGCAGAAGGTGGGCGAGCCCCAACGGACCCGCGACCGCGTGGCCGCGTTCCGCGGACGCAAGGACGCCATTCTCGACGCGTTCTAGAGGCCAGGACGCCCGGCAGCCAGCTCGCGCCAGCCGGGGCCCGTGAGGTGGGGCGGCCGGCCGAGGCTCGTGACGTCGGCAGCGCCGCGATCGGTGGTGGAGAGGTCGGCCAGACGCCAGCCACCGTCGCGCCGGACCACGTCGACCCGCACGTGGACCCAGGTGCGCGACCCGAGCACGGGGACCTCGACGACCCCGGCCACCTCGACGGCTACCTCGCGGGGTGTCGTGGTGGGGCCGGAGGGTCGGGACCTGATCCACATGGGGATGCGGTCGTCGAGATGGCGTCGGGTCGCGTGGTCGCGCTGGACGGCCTTGTCCTGGACGACGAACGTCGTGGCTCGACGGCTGAGCGAGGGCGAGGCCACGGACTCGAGGACGTCCTGGTTCTCGAGGAGCGGCCTGACGTCGAGGGAGAAGTTGGTGACCTCGAGGGCGAACCTCTCGGCGTCGAGCCGCGACGGTCGCCCCACCGACGCCAGCCGGAGGCTCTCCGCCGATGGCATCCCGACGAGCGAGAACGGGTTGGCCTCGGCCTCCGTGGCGTCGTCGACGGCTTCGAAGGGTGGTGGCGGGGGCGCGGCGGTCAGGCCGGTCGTAGCGATGGGTGCCAGTCGGCCACTGCCCGCCTGGGAGCCACATGCAGAGAGCGCGACGAGCAGGGCCAGGGCGATCGCCGTCTTGAATCGGCTCACCGGCTGACCCGCCGCCAGCCGGTTCCTATGAGCGCGTCGCGGATGTCCGCTGTGGCTCGGTCGAGTGACGGGTCCGAAGGAAGGAACGGTTCAGCCCCCACGCGCCCGACACACCACTGACCGTCCTCCTCGCCGACGTCGATCCGGAACAGGTTCCACCAGACGTACTTGCTGGGGTCAGTCATGACGGCGGCCAGCTCGACGCCGTAGCCACGCCCCTCGTGCTCCGACCGGATCCAGAGAGCCTCGTCCAGATTCCAATGTCCGCCGGTCTCGGAGCGGACCTGCGCTGCCGTGTCCTCGACCACTGCGTCTCGGACCGCCTCCGGCAGGCGATCGCACCCGAACGACTCGAGAACGTCGCCGACGCCGAGTGCAGGCCGACGCACGTCCGAGATTGCTTGAGCGACTTGCAGAGCGAACGTCTCGGCGCCGGGCCGACCACGGCTCAAGGAGGCAGCCGCTTCTGCGATCTTGCGCATCGACGGTCTCGCGTCGGGTGAGGTGGGGACATCGGTCGCCCTGATCGGGTGCTGCAGCGGTGAGACGCCGGGAAGGTCCGCAGGATGGTCGGCCTCAGGCTCAGCTGTCGGTGGTGAGCTGCACGCTGCGAGGAGGGTCAAGGCGGCGACGGCGCTCATCCACTGCCTCGGATGACCGGTGCTCTGGGCGTCAGTCATCGACATCGCAGGTCAGGTAGCGGAGCGGAGCGGCCGACCGTGCTCCAGCATGCCCATGGAGGGAGGAGATCGCGGTCATGGTCACGGCCTCGATGCCCAGGAACATGTTGGAGGCAGACGAGGGAAGGTCAGGGCTTGATCTCACGCCAGCCCTCTCCTGTGAGGTACTCCCTGCGTTCCTGAGCCGACATCACCTTGCCGCTGTCCGGACCGACAACTGACGACGAGAGATCGGCAAGCTTCCACCGTCCCTGCTCCCATACGACGTCGACGCGGGTCTTGAACCACGTTCGGTAGGGAATTCCCGGCGCTACACCGTTTGCGGCGACTTCGACGGAGACCTTTCTCGGACGGCTCTGTGGTCCTTCGGCGACGGAGCGAAGCCACATGGGCACCGAGGTGTCGACGTGCCGTTGAGTCCCGATCTGCCGTTGCTGAGCCTTGTCCTGCACGATGAAACGCCGAACGAAGTCTCTGAGGGACGCCGCGCCGATTTTGTCGAGGATCGCCTCGTCGGCCAGCTCAGGGCGAACATCGGCGTAGAAGTTGACCACGTGAAGGGCGAAGGACTCCGCGGCCACGCGTGTGGACGGTCCGGCTGATGACTGTCGAAGATCTTTGGCCGACGGTCCGGTCGCCAGGGCGGGCGGCGACTCGCCGACGACGTCACCTCGCTCCAGAGGGGAGAAGCTTGGCTCCGGCGGAGGCGCGGTCAGGCCCGTGGTCGGTATCGCCCCTGGAGGTTCGTGGCTGGTCGTCGTGCAGGCCGCGAGCATGAGAGCTGCGCAGGCCACAGAGGACGCACTTCGCCAGCGCCTCACTTCGCCCGTCCGATGATGAGGTCGCTGACGTACTTGGCATAGGCGAGCTGGCCAGCATCCTTCGGGTGGAAGCTTGCGGCGGAGACAATCCCAAGCTGGCCGCCTACGTCGCGTTTTCCGGCGTGAATCCACTCGCCGGTGGTTGCGCAGGCGCCGTGGCCGTCGAAGGTGTCCATGAGATCGGACTTCATCGCCCACACTCCCGCGTTCCCGGCAGCTTGAGCAATCTCCGAGTTCAAGGCGACAGTGAGCCGGGCCGCCATCGCTCGCTCGTTCGTCCCGACTGCCTGGCACAAAGCGTTCTTCGAGGTGCCGTTGACTTCAAGAACTCGTGGATAGCCTCCGACCACGATGTCTGCATACGGAGCCGCCTTCTTGATCTTCTTGTAGAGGGTGTGCAACTCATCTCTCATCGCCCGAATCTTCTTCATCCGAGGCGCTTCTTCTCCGGTGCACGAGGAGCCGAAGGTGCACCGTTTCAACACGGACGCGAACCCCACGTCATTGCCTCCCACCGTGAGAGTGACCAGCTGGGGCCTCCCCTTGTGGGCGGCCAAGCTGGACTTCAGGCCGGTCAGCTGGTTCGTGACTGACTTGTATCCCGAAGGGCCCTTGATGACGGCGCCGCTGCAGGCAAGGTGCTTGGTCACGGCATTGAAGCTGTGCTGCATCTGCCACACCCACCCCTTCGCGGAGCGCATGCACTCGCCGCCCGTGTACTTGCCGGACGAACCGAGGCCCGCTGAGTAGGAGTCGCCAAGCGCGACGTAGGTTCGACCGCTCGGCACGCCCTTGAGGCGCAGTGCGCCTGAGATCTTGGACGGTCCGGACAGGTACCCGCGGACCGGCAGGATGCGGAGCTTGTACCGCCGCCCGGTCTTCAAGGGCTCGAACATCCAGTCTCGGTCCGTGATGGCGTAAGGCAGTTTGGCCCAGGTGAGCTTGCCGTTGGACATGAGCCGAGTGGCGAGCTTGTAGCCCGTGGCGTTCTTCGACGTCGCCCAGGAAGCCTCGGCGGTGTGACCGCCGTAGATGGACCCGTTCCCCGCAACGACCTTCAGAGTGGGGATGGAGCCGGGCATCGGGCCGGTGGTCTTGACCGATGCGGCGGCCCCGACGACACCGGTGCTCGAGCCCTTGGAGGGGACGAGACGGTACTGGTAGGTGCCGCCGGCGGCGAGGAGCTGGGCCGTCCAGCCACTGCCTGCGACGGCGTAGGGGAGGCGGCGCCAAGCCTCCTTGGTGTTGATGAGGCGCTGCTCGATGAACATGCCCGTGGCGCCCGTGGAGGAGCGGGTCCAGCCGAGCTTGGCCGCCTCCGAGGCCGGAGTGAGGCTCGGCCTGGGGCCGGCCACCTTCCAGGCGGTGGTGCCGGTGATGTCGGGCGAGGCCTTGCCGACGCCGATCTTGGCGAGGCCCTCCGAGACGCGCTGGGCGATGAGCTTCTCGCCCGTGGGGTTGGGGTGCGTGCCGTCCCACGTGTGCTTCTGGGCGTCCCAGCCGTTGCGCGTGGACGCCACGACGACGCGCTGGGACGACGTGCTGAGGCTCGAGGCGAGGGCACGCAGCTTGGTGGCGTAGGCGCCGGACTCGTCGTTGAGCGAGTAGGTGCCGGCCCAGGGGTCGTAGCGGTTGACGACCTCACCGACGACCACGTCGAGGCCGGGCCGGGCCTTGCGGGCGCGCTGGATGTAGGTCTTCACGTTGGCCAGGGTGGCCCCGGGCGACGTCTTGTACGCGAGGTCGTTGCTGCCCAGCATGGTCACGAGCGTGGTGGCCTTGGACGCGCTCACCTGCGAGGCGATGGAGTCGAGCTCGTCGACGTATGTGTCGCCCCACCGGGCGGAGTGCGACCTGGCCGAGAACGAGGCTGCGTAGTGCTGCGAGCCGCTCTTGCGGCCCACGTTGTCGTAGAGGTCGGTGCGGGTGCCGACGAAGGCGACCCTGCCCGAAGCCGTCCCCGCAAGCTTGTTCCAGAGGCGGTAGCGCCAGGTGTAGTCGCCGGACGAACCCTGCGTGATGGAGTCGCCGGTGATGAGGACGCGATGGGTCACGGCGGCCGCGGCTGGGGACGTGGTCGCGGCGATGGTCGGCAGAGCCAACGCCGAGGCCACGACCGCGACCGCCGTGAGTCTGGGGAGGAGCTTCATCGCGGTCACCGCTCGTCGGCGAAGAGTCGCCACCCGAGGCCGGCGAGTGTCTTGGCGCGCTCCTCTGAGCTGAGGTCGGTGGCCTGGTCGGCGTCGGACGGCTGCGGGACCTCCCGCGGCTGGATGCTTGCGACGGTCCAGCCCTCGCTGGTCCACTGCACGACGCCGCCGACGACGGCCCAGCGCGTCTTGCCCTTCACCGAGAGCGGCGCGGCCACCTCGACCATGACCTGGTCGGGCCGCTCGGCGCTGCCGCTGTGCCCGATGACGCGGTAGGCACCGTCCTCGGCGGCGAACGTGTCGCCGGCGGAGCGCTGCATGCCGGCCAGGAGCTGTGCATCGGCGGAGTTGATGACGGTGCCTCCGATGGTCTCGGCGACGAGCGCCGGGTCCTCGAGCGCCGCGGGCGAGCCGACCACCCAGACCGCGTACGTGCTGAAGGCCGTGGCCGCACCGTCCAGCGTGCGGATGGCGCCGCGGCCCACCGAGGAGGCGTCCTCGGCCGCCTGGTCGACCTCGACGGCTCCCTCCTTCAGCGGCTGCTCGGACGGCGTCCGTGGGACAGGTGTGGACGACGTCTCCGTGGCCGCCGACGCTGCGTCAGGATGGGAGCCCCACGGGAGTCCGCCGCTCCCTCCGACGACAAGGCCGGCGGTCACCCCGACCAGCAGGGTCAAGGTGGCGCCTCCGAGCACGGCGCTGCGGTGAACGGTCATGATGGGCTCCCTCACCCTCGTCGTCTCACCCCGAGACGAGTACAGGTGTGACCATACTTGTATTGGGTCCAGTCTGGAAAGGGTCAATCCACAGCGAGACGCCGATCGAGTCTGAGGTCGTCCAGGAAGTGCTCGTCATGACTCACCACCAGCAAGGCGCCCTCGAACGACTGGAGGGCCTGGGCCAGGTGGCCGACGCTCACGAGGTCGAGGTTGTTGGTGGGCTCGTCGAGCACGAGGAGCTGCACGTCGCCGAGCAGGAGGCAGGCCAGGTTGGCCCGCAGTCGCTCTCCTCCGGACAGGGTCCCCGCCGGACGGAGCGGGGCGTCGCCACGGAACAGGAGCCGCGCCAGCTGGGCCCGGACCTCGTGCACCGACGTCTCGGGGGCGTGACGGCGGACGTTCTCGACCACGTCGAGGGTCGGGTCCAGCAGATCGGCACGCTGGGGGAGGTAGCCGCACGGCACGCTCAGACCAGCGCTTCCCGACGCCGGTGCGAGCCGTCCCACGAGGGTCTCCAGCAGGGTCGTCTTGCCCGAGCCGTTCCGTCCGACCACGCCGATGCGCTCGGGCCCACGGACGTGCAGGTCGACCCGGCGACCGGTCCGGTCCAGCACGAGGCCGTGCGTCACCAGCACGTCGCGGCCCGCCGGGACCCGGGTGCGGGGGAGCTCGAGCCGGATCTCGCGGTCGTCCCGCACGGCCGACTCCGCATCGTCGAGGCGTCCTTGCGCCTCGCGTGCCTTGTCCTCGTGCTCGTTCCTGAGCCGACCCGCCGACACCTCCGCCTGCATGCGTCGGCCGTGGGCAATGATCTTGGGCACCCGCTTCTCGCGCTCGGCCCTGGCTCCGGTGCGGGCTCGACGGGCGAGCTTCACCTGGGTGTCGGCCAGCTCGCGCTTCTGCTTCCGGACGTCGGCCTGGGCGTCGCGCACGACCCGCTCGGCGGCCTCCTGCTCGAGGCCCACCGTGGCCTCGTAGGCCGAGTACGGGCCGGCGAACCGACGCACCTTCCGGTCGCGGACCTCCAGCACGTCGTCCACCCGCTCGAGCAGCACCCGGTCGTGGCTCGCCACGACAGCCGTTCCTCCGAAGGACCTCAGTGCCGTGAGCACCCGCTCCCGGGCCGGACCGTCGAGGTTGTTGGTGGGCTCGTCGAGCAGCAGGACGTCAGGCCGACGCAGGAGCCTGCCGGCGAGCGCCAGGAGGACCAGCTCGCCGCCGGACACGGCGTCGAGCGGACGGTCCAGACCGAGGTGACCGAGCCCCAGTCCGGCCAGCTGGACCGCGGCCCGGTCCTCGACGGCCCAGTCGTCGCCGACGGTGTCGTAGTCGCTCGGCTCGGTGCTGCCCTGCTCCACCGCACGCAGGGCGCTGCGGACCGTGCTGATGCCGAGGGCGTCGGCGACCGTTCGTTCGGACCCCAGCAGAGGGTCCTGCGGAAGGTGCGCCAGGACGCCGACGACGTCGACCGAGCCGCCCGTGGCCTGGAGCTCGCCGATGAGGAGACGCAGCAGCGTGGACTTGCCGCTGCCGTTGGCCCCGACGAGCCCGTGGACGCCTGGGCCGAGGTCGAGGCTCACGTCGTCGAGGACGTCGGACCCGTCGGGCCAGGAGAAATGAAGATGCTGAAGATGGACAGACATGAAGAGACTTCCGCGCGTCGAGGAGGCGTCCCGATGAGAGGGACATGACGGGGGTCTCAGATCTTCACGCGTCGAGGTTACTACCGTCGGACCATGTCGTCCAAGCCCGCGCTCGCCGTCACGCTCGATCTCGAGCCGCATCCTGAGGGCGGCTGGTTCCGCCAGACCTGGGCCTCGCCCGTCGAGGTGACGCTCCCCGACGGCCGGGTCCGTCCGACCGCCACGCTCATCTGGTTCCTCCTCCCGGCGGGCGAGTCGTCGGCCTGGCACCGGGTCGCGAGCGACGAGGTCTGGCTGGCTCACACCGGCACGGTCGAGCTGGAGCTGGGCGGCTCGGGCGACGCCCCCGCCGACGTGTCCAGCCACCGGGTGGGGTCCGATCCCGCAGACGGTTCGCAGCTGCTCGTCCCCGCCGACGTCTGGCAGCGCACGCTCCCCTCCGACGCCGACGCGCTCGTGAGCTGCCTCGTGTCCCCGGGCTTCGACTTCGACGACTTCGAGCTCGCCTCGGTCTAGGCTTGTCCTGTGAGCGCGATCTACTTCGACACCGACGACGACGCGGCCGAGATCGTCAAGGCGCTGCAGTCCGAGGGCTACAGCACAGAGCTGCGGCGCGAGAGCTTCGCGGGCGAGGACGACTCCGAGGACCGCGCCTGGCTCCTGCTCGTGGACCCGTTCGACGAGCGCGTCATCGAGATGGTCGACGTCTACGGCGGTTGGATGCCGGGCGACGAGCGCCTGCCCGATCGCCCCGCAGACCTTCCCGACTCACCCCTGCGCTGAGGAGCTCGGCACCGCGCCGAGGTGCTCCTGAAGGAACGCCACCTGGAGCAGCTTGAGGTTCTCGGCCACCTCCTCCTGGGGCGTCATGTGCGTGACGCCGGAGAGCGGCAGGACGCTGTGCGCGCGGCCGGCCTCCAGGAGCGCCGACGAGAGGCGCAGGGTGTGCGCAGCCACCACGTTGTCGTCTGCCAGGCCGTGGATGAGCAGCAGGGGTCGCTCCAGCCGGGGGGCACGGGGCAGCAGCGAGTTCTCGGCGTAGACCTCGGGCACCTCGTCGGGGTGTCCGAGGTAGCGCTCGGTGTAGCAGGTGTCGTACAGGCGCCACTCGGTCACAGGTGCGCCGGCGACCGCGGCGTGGAAGACGTCGGGACGGTCGAGGACGGCGAGCGCCGCGAGGTACCCGCCGTAGGACCAGCCCGTGATGCCGACCCGTGAGGTGTCGACGTCGTCGGGGTAGGCCTGGGCCACCGCCGCGAGCGCGTCGACCTGGTCCTGCAGCGTCACGCCTGCGAAGTCGTGCAGGACGGCTCGCTCCCAGGCGGAGCCGCGCCCGGGCGTGCCGCGGCCGTCGGCCACGACCACGGCGAATCCCTGGTCGGCCAGCCACTGGGCCTCGAGGAACATCCGCGACGACGCGAGGACGCGCTGCGCGTGCGGACCGCCGTACGGATCCATCAGCACGGGCAGCCGCTCGGAGCCGGGCACGTGGTCGCGGGGCAGGAGGACGGCCGTGCTGAGACCGCGCTCACCGGCGCGCAAGAAGGTGACGCCCGGCTGGAACGGGGCCGGCTCGGCCACCGAGGCGATGACCGACGTCGCCTCGCCCGCCCCGACCACCACGACCTTGGTGCCGTCGGCGCCGAGCGACGAGCGCGTGATGACCGTCGTGGGCCCGCCCGTCACGGCGCCGTGGACGCCCTGGCCCGAGGTGAGCACGGTGATGGTGCCGTCGAGCCCGACGTGCAGGACATGGACCTCGGTGGGCTCCGACGACGCGGTGACCAGCACGGCCTCGGGCCGCAGTCCGACCACGGAGCGCACCTGCCACGCGTCGTCGGTGAGCGGGGTGCCGTCGAGCAGGAGACGGGTGCGGTCGTCAACGTCCTCGAGCGTGAGGAGCCGCCCGCCCGCCATGCGCTGCGGGGTGGCGGTGAGGTCGACCCAGGCGTCGTCGTGCAGCTCGCGCAGCACCGCAGTGGTGCCGGTGGCGACGTCGACGTCGAGGATCTGGGAGTGCTTCTGGTCGCGGCTGAGGACCTGGACGACGGGGTCGCCGTGCTTGGTCCAGGAGACCCGGCCCAGGTACTCGAAGGCCTCGCGGTCCCAGGAGATCTCCGTGCGGGTCCCGTCGAGCGACACGTGCCAGAGCGTGACGTCGCTGTTGGTGGTCCCCGCCGCGGGGTAACGCTGCTCGGTGGCGGGGCGCTGCGGGTTGGCTGGGTCGGCCACGAACCAGGTGGGAACGGCAGCATCGTCGAAGCGCTCCACGAGGAGCGACTGACCGTCGGGCGCCCACCAGAAGCCGCGGTAGCGGTCCATCTCCTCGGCCGCGATGAACTCGGCCTGGCCCCACACCTGCGTGGGCGACTCCGGCTCGACGAGCACCCTGTCGTCCTGGCCGTTCACGTCGACGATCCGCAGCGCACCCTGGTTGGCGTAGGCGATCCGCTGGCCGGTGGGGTCGAGGCGGGGGTCGATGACGCCCTCGGGCGTGGGCAGCTCACGCGTGGCGCGGGTGCCGAGGTGGGTGGCCCAGAGCCGCCCGGAGAGCGGGAAGCAGGCCCAGCGGCCGGTCTCGTCGACGTCGTACCCGACGATCCCGGCGGCCGACTCGCGGCTGCGCTCACGGCGAGACCTCTCGGCGGCCGACAGCTCCTCACCGCCGTCGCCCAGCAGCTCGCGCGGATCGACCAGGACCTGCTCGGTGCCGGACTGCACGGCGAGCTCCCACAGCAGTCCGGTCCGGGTGACTCCGTCGGGGGTGCGGACGAAGCGGACCGTGGCGCCGTCGGGCGAGACGGAGAGGTTCCGCGGCACGCCCAGCGTGAAGCGCAGGGTGCGGGCGGCCAGCCGGGGATAGGAGACGCTCATGCCCCCATCCCATCATCTTCGAAAAAAGTTTCGGCGTGGGTGTCGTACGGCGCCGAGCCTGTTCGTAGGAAGGGTGAGACGACAGGATGGGGCACGAGGCCGCATCCGCTCACCGCGAGGAGAACCACCATGACGCAGTACATGCTTTCCGTGCACCACGACGGCACCGAGGACTTCTCCTCGATCGACGAGGCGACGATGCAGAAGATGTTCGCCGACGTCGACGCCTTCAACACCGAGCTGCAGGCGTCGGGCAGCTGGGTCTTCGCCGGCGGCCTCCAGCCCATCGAGGCCAGCACCACGGTCGACGCCACGGGAGCGGAGCCGATCCTCACCGACGGCCCCTTCTCGGAGTCCAAGGAGTTCCTCGGCGGCTTCTGGATCATCGACGTCGCCGATCTCGACGCCGCTCTCGACTGGGCTCGTCGCGGCTCCGCCGCCTGCCAGGGCAAGGTCGAGGTGCGGCCCTTCCAGGAGGAGCCGTCCTGAACGCCACGTCCGTGCCCGACCGGGCGTGGGAGCAGGTCTTCCGCGCCGAGCACGGCCGGGTGGTGGCGACGCTGGCTCGTCGCTTCGGCGACCTCGACCTCGCGGAGGACGCGACGTCGGAGGCGCTCGTCGTGGCCCTGGAGAAGTGGTCCGAGGAGGGCCTGCCACCCAACCCCGGCGCGTGGCTCACGACCGTCGGCGCGCGCAAGGCGCTCGACCGGCTGCGTCGTGAGGCCAAGCGCGACGGCAAGCAGCAGGAGGCGGTGACCATGGTCGACGACTCGCCGCCGGACGACCTGGGCGTCGTCGAGGACGATCGGCTGAGGCTCGTGTTCACGTGCTGCCACCCGGCGCTCGCGCCGGAGAACCGGGTCGCCCTCACGCTGCGGATGCTGGGCGGACTCACGGTCGCGGAGATCGCCCGGGCCTTCCTCGTGCCGGAGACCACGATGGCGCAGCGGATCACGCGGTCCAAGGCCAAGATCAAGCAGGCCAAGATCCCGTACCGGGTGCCGCGCGAGGCCGACCTCCCCGCCCGGGTCGGCGGCGTCCTGGCCGTGCTCTACCTCGTCTTCAACGAGGGCTACCTCGCCACGAGCGAGGAGACCGACCCCATCCGGGGCGAGCTGTGCGACGAGGCGGTGCGCCTCACCAGGCTCGTGGTCCAGCTGATGCCCGACGAGCCCGAGGCGCTCGGCCTGCTGGCGCTCATGCTGCTCATCGACGCTCGTCGGGCGGCGCGCGAGCGCGACGGCATGCTGGTGACGCTGGACCAGCAGGACCGGCGGCTCTGGGACGCCGAGCGGATCGACGAGGGTCACGCCCTGGTCCGACGCTGCCTCCAGGTGGGGCGTCCGGGTCCGTACCAGCTGCAGGCCGCCATCCAGGCCGTCCACGACGACGCCCTCGAGTTCCCCGACACGCAGTGGGACCAGGTGGTGGCGCTCTACGACCAGCTCCTGGCGGTGGCGCCCTCGCCGATCGTCGTGATGAACCGCGCGGTGGCCGTGGCGGAGCTCGACGGGCCCGAGGTCGGCCTGGCCCTGGTGGAGGAGCTCGACCTCGACGGCTACCACGCCTGGCACGCCACCCGGGCCGACCTGCTGCGTCGGCTGGGCCGGTCCGACGAGGCGCGGGATGCATACCTCCGTGCTGCCGAGCTCACCCAGAACGCAGCCGAGCGGGCCTGGTTGCAGGCCCGCTCGACTGGCTGAGGTGCTGGAGGTAGGGCTAGGAGATCTTCCGGCCGGCGCTCGTCGCCGAGGCACCGGTGTAGCCCGACTTGCTGATGCTCACCTTGACCGTCAGGGTCTTGCCCCGATCGCTCGACGTGGTCGTGTAGGCCGACCTCGTCGAGATCCTGGTGGTGCCGCGGTACCACCGGTAGGAGTAGGTCCAGCCTGACCCGCCCCAGGTCCCCTTGGTGGCCGTCAGCTTCTTGCCCACGGCGGCGGTGCCCGTGATCGTGGGTCTCGTGAGGTTGACGCCGGCGACCTTGATGCCGCTGGACCCGGCTCCGCGATCGACGTAGCCGGACTTCTTGTACGTGTACCGCACGGAGACGGGCGTCCCGGCGTCGGCGGCGACGAGCTTGTAGGTCGGACCGGTCTGGTGGGTGATGGGCGTGGAGCCGCGGTACCACTGCCTCACGACCGAGTCCGCCCGCGGCGTCGGCGCGGCCCCGGTGGAGCTCAGCGTGCTGCCGACCTTGCCGGTGCCGGTGACCACGGGGGAGGGGACGGCGGTGAACGTCGACCCCGTGACCGGGCCGTAGTAGAGGTCGTGGGGCAGCGTGGTGGCGGCGCCCTCCGTGACGGAGACGGTGTCGGCCGCCGACTCCCGGGCGCTCATGTGCCCGACGGACGCAGGGTCGGTGTCGTAGTAGTAGTTGCTGTACCGGTCGTCACCCACACCCACGAAGCAGCCGTCGTCGGCGCCGTAGCCACTCACGGCGATGAGCTTGTACCGGCCGGTGCTGAGGCCCTTGATCGTGAAGGCGCCGGTGGTGGCCGACGAGTAGGCCACGCGGGTGGAGCGGGAGCCGTCGTCGGTGAGCGCCATCATGTAGCACTTGATGGGCGCTCCGGCCTGGTTCAGCACCGTCCCGCGGATGGAGCCACCGCCGGTCCTCACAGTGGCGTTGATCTTGGAGGTGGTGGTTCCGGCGCTGACCTTGACCGGCGTGGCGGTGGACGGCCCCTGCTTCTCGGAGACGCCGCGGTAGTACTGGCCGGTGGCGAGGGACTGGCCGCTCCCGCGAGCGAAGTCCACACGGTAGGAGCCCGCACCCAGGCCCTTGATCGAGTAGGCGTAGGTGCCGGCAGACGTCTTGTTGGCCTGGCCGTAGGAGAGGACCTCTCCGGACGCCTTGTCGACCGCGGCGACCGAGCGGGCCCTCACGTCGGTCACGCCGCTGGGGAGCGTGACGGTGCCCGAGATGGCTCCGGCCTTGGCCAGCTGGGCGTTGATGCCCGTCGTGGTGGTGCCGCTCTTGACGACGACGGCGTTGCCCGCTGCCAGCGACGTCTTGTTGGTGTAGACCTCCGGGGCGTAGGCAAGACCGCTGGGCTTGAACTGCAGCTTGTACGCGCCCGGCCGGACGTCGGCGAGGGAGTAGAGGCCGGTGGACGAGGTGTCGTCGTCGGCGACGTAGTCCCAGCCGCCGTCGCCGTCGGGCTCGTAGGCCGTCACGACCGTCCCGACCGCCGGCTTGCCGTCGGGCAGGGTGACCTTTCCGGTGACCTTGCCGAGCTTGAGCAGCACCGCGTCGATGCCGGGGGTGGTCTGACCCGCGACCACGGAGACGAGATCGGCGTGCTGCTCGTCCTTGCCGTCGTAGTACTGGTCGAGGTAGCCGATGCCGCTGCCGAAGAAGGCCACGCGGTACTTGGTGCCGGTCTTGAGGCCGCCGATGGAGTAGGTGCCGTCCGCCTCCGTCCCGCCGGAGGAGACGTCGACCCACTCCTTGGTGGCGTCGTCGAAGGACGAGATGGAGATGTAGACGTCGGCGACGCCGACCTTGGCCGCGTTCGTGACCCTGCCGGCGATGCGGCCGGAACGGGCGAGGGACGCGTCCTTGCCGGTGACGACATCGCCCGGCTCCGGGACGACGACGTCCTCGGCGGTGGCGACGGTGGGCTGGTCGTCGTAGAACTCGGTCAGGAACGTGCCGCTGCCGTCGTGGAGCTCGATGCGGTACTTGCCCGGCAGCAGCCCGGTGAGGGCGTACGCCCCCTCCTCGCCGGCCGAGGTGTTCCTGACCCGCTCGTACTCGCCCGTGGCGGCGTTGAGGCGATGGGCCCGGATGTTGAGCTCATTGCCCTGCTCCTCGGTCACGTTGGTCACGTGTCCGCGGATCTGGCCACCCTCGATCATGAAGAAGTTGGCCGTCCTGGCCTGGGCGGTGCTGGAGACCACGACGTCGGTCCCGGCCTGGACGAACGGCTTGTTGCCCGGCCAGAAGTCGGAGGCGTACTCAGTCTCCGTTCCTGTCTCGGGGTCGTAGGTGGAGGTGCGCTCGACGCCGAGGCGGTACGTGCCCGCCGCCAGACCGGTGAAGCTGTACGTGCCCCGCGCGGCGGTGCCCTCCCCGTCGGCGGACTCGCGGTACCCGACCTGGTCCCAGAAGCCGTCCTGGAGCTGGTACAGGTTCACCGGGACGAGGGGCAGGGCCTCACCCTTCACGTTCTTGACGGTGCCCGAGATCTTCCCGGTGTCGGCGAGGGCCTGCGCCGGCGCGAGAAGACCGGCGGTCAGGGTCAGGGCGGCCAGCAGGACGAGCAGGACGCGGCGGCCGGTGCTGCGCGCGTCGGTGGAGAAAGGCATGCGGTTCCTTCGGAGGTGTGGTCTGCGGCGAACCTAGGGGACGGCACGGACACCTGTCCGGCGAACCGTGACGAACCATCCTGAAGTGCTACTTCCTGGGTGCACCGCGGCCGACACGTGCACAATCAGCCCATGGTGGAACGGACGGCCTGGGCCGAGGACCGGCGGGTCGTCGTCGCTCTCGCGCTTCTCGTCGGGTCGAGCGTGGCGTTCCTGCCCGGCACCTTCGACCCCTACGTGTGGCCCAAGATCGTCGTCGCGACCCTGGGGGTGCTCGTGGCCGCGACGGTCCCGGGGCGGGGGAGGCTCCCGCGTCCCGTCGTGCTGGCCGTGTCGGCAGGGCTGCTGGTCGTGGTGGTGGCGTCCCTCGCCGGGGGCACACCGTTCGCGTCGCTGGTCGGACGCTTCCCTCGGTACGAGGGCGTGCCGGTCCTCCTCCTCTACGTGGGCTGCGCCTGGGCCGGCGCGCGGCTGCTCGGCACCCCCCGCGCGACGCGCCGCGACGTGCTCCTGGTCGCGCTCTCCGCCGTCGCAGCCGTGGTCGCGGCGGCCTCTCTGCTCGAGCTGGCCGGTGTGCCCGTCACCCCCGCCACCGACTCCACGCGCACGGGCACCGTGGTCGGCAACGCGACCGACCAGGGCATCGTCGCCGTGGTGGTGCTGGCCGTCCTCCTCGGTCCCGCGATCCGCACCAGGAGGCCCGTCGTCGTCGGCGGTGCTGTCGCGGCGCTCGTGGCGCTGGCCGCGTCGGGATCGCGTGCGGCTCTGCTCGTCGCGCTGCTCGTGGTCGTGGTGCACGGCGTCCATCTCCGCGGTGCGTCCTGGCGACCGTTGGCGGGTGTCGTCGGGGGACTCGCCGTGCTCGTCCTAGCCCTCCCGGTGACGCGCGACCGGTTGCTCAGCAGCGGCACCGTCACCGGGCGCCGCATCCTGTGGGAGGAGTCCTGGGAGCTCGCGCGGGAGCACCTGCCGCTGGGGGTGGGTCCCAGCCGATACGTCGACGCCGTCGGCGTGGTGCACGACGACCGCTGGGTGCGCGAGGTCGGCGTGGCCGCACCGCCGGACTCCGCCCACGCCTGGCCGCTGCAAGCGCTGCTGACGGGCGGGCTCCCGCTGCTGCTCGTGGCCGTGGCCCTCGCCGTCCTCGTCGGACGGCAGGCTCTGGCACGGATCCGCCAGGGCGACGACCCGCTCGCGCTGGGCCTGGCCTGTGCCGTCGGCGGGTACGGACTCATTCTCCTGACGCACTTCACCGCGCCGGCCACGACGTGCCTGGTCGCGCTCCTGGCCGGTGCTCTGATCGCCACCACCGAGGCGTCGGGGCCCACGTCCGAGCGCTGGGTCCCACGGTCCGTGGTCGCGGTCTCGGCCGTGGGGCTGGTCGTCGGGCTCGGTGCCACCTGGGCCGACGTCCGCCTGTCCGACGGGGTCGCAGCCGCTGCCGACGGCCGGGCCGCGGCCGCTGACGAGCACTTCGCCTCCGCCTACCGCTGGCGCCTGCACGATCCCGACGTGGCCATGCTCGCGGCGCAGTCCCTGGCCGAGCAGGCCAGCGAGGGCGTCGAGCCGGCCATCGACTCGACCGAGCTGTGGGCCCGTCGCAGCCTCGGTCGGACCCCGGACACCTATGCGTCGGGCCTGGCCCTGGCCGTGGCGCTCGTGGCCCGGAACGACCTTCCGGAGGCGGAGTCGAGGCTCGATGCGCTGGTCGAGCGCTTCCCGACCGAGCCCCAGGCCCGCGTGCAGCGGGCGCTGGCCCGGTTCGGCCAGGCCGACGTCGAGGGGGCGCTCGCCGACCTCGACGAGGCGGCCCGGCTCGACCCCGACGACGCGACACCGGCCCGGCTCCGCGAGGCCATGCTCGCCCGCGTCGGCTAGGACGCGCGGCCAGGCCCTGCCGCTCGGGGGGTGACTCAGCGTCCGTCTGACGCCCACGACGGGCTGGAGACGGACGCCAAGTCACCGCCCGGCGGCCCGGGACGAGCTCAGCCGATGCTGCGGACCCGCTCCAGGATCGCGTCGGCTGCGGCGTCCGAGGCCTGGGTGGGGATCCAGTGCGTCACGCCCTTCAGCACCACCAGCTCGTAGTCGGCGTCGACGAACCGAGGGCTGCCCTCGAGCGACGCCTCTCCGATGAACATGTCCTCGTCGCTCCAGACCATGGTGGTGGGAGCGGCCACGCGGGTGGGTGCGGCGCGGTCGGCGAACGGCAGGGCGCGGTACCAGCCGAGTGCGCCGGGCAGGGCCCCGTACTCGACGATCTCGTGCGAGAAGCGGTCGACGTCGGCCTGGGTCATGCCGCCGGCCGAGATCCACTTCTCCAGCGGTCCGCCGCGCCAGCCGGCCAGGAGCTCGGGGATGCGGGGCAGCTGGAAGAAGCCCATGTACCAGGACTTGAGTCCCTGGGTGGAGTGCGTGAGCGCGTACGTGTACGCCGCCGGGTGCGGCACCGAGAACGCCGTGAGCGTGCGGACGAGGTCGTGGCGCGCTGCCGCGAGCGACCACGCGACCATCGATCCCCAGTCGTGCCCGGCCAGGTGCACCGGGCCACCGGTGAGCTCGATGAGGGCGGCGACGTCGCCCACGAGCTTGTCGACGGTGTAGTCACGCCGGCGCGGCGGGCGCGCGCCGGGGGAGTAGCCGCGCTGGTCGGGCGCGAGGGTCCGGAAGCCCTCGGCGTGGAGCCGCTGGGCCACTGCGTCCCACGACGACGCCCGCTCGGGGAAGCCGTGCAGGAGCACGACGACGTCGCCGTCGATGGGACCGGAGTCGATGACGTCGAAGGTCAGGCCGTCGTTCGAGAAGGACGAGATGCGCTGGCTCATGCCCGCAGTATGTCGCGCCGCGTCCGCCCCGGTCATCCGACCAGGGGAGGGGCCGGCACGACCGCCGGGGTTCTCCACAAACCAATACATAGGTTCTTGCACGAATGAGGGCAGGCCGCGATGCTGGCCCTCGTGTCCACGTCTGTGGTCGCGGGGCAGGGGGTCCACCGTGGAGTCGACGGCGAGCCTGTCCGAGCGGGTCCGTGAGGTGGTGCGGGAGCGACGCATCGACCCCGGCACCCAGGTGGAAGAGGTGCGGCGGGCCGCCGCCGAGGTCGTCGCGGCCCACGAACGTCGGAGCCTCACGGGGGCGGTCCGACCGTTGGACGAGCCGGATCGGATGGTCGGGCTGATCGTCGCCGACGTCTCCGGCTTCGGCCCTCTCCAGCCCTATCTCGACGACCCCACCGTCGAGGAGATCTGGATCAACGCCCCCGACCGTGTCTTCATCGCTCGGCACGGCCTCCACGAGCTGACCCCGGTGGTCCTGTCGGCCGGTCAGGTGCGCGAGCTCATCGAGCGGATGCTCCAGAGCTCGGGCCGCCGGCTCGACATCTCGCAGCCGTTCGTCGACGCCATGCTTCCTGGAGGACACCGTCTCCACGTGGTGCTGGAGGGGATCTCCCGCGACCACGCCGCCGTCAACATCCGCAAGTTCGTCGCGAGGGCCCACGCCCTGGAGGACCTGCAGCGGCTCGGGAGCATCGACGGACCGGTGACCGAGTTCCTCACCTCGAGCATCGAGGCCGGCCTGAACGTGATCGTGTCGGGAGGCACCCAGGCGGGCAAGACCACGCTGCTGAACTGTCTCGCAGCTGCCATCCCGGGGACGCAGCGCATCATCTCGGCCGAGGAGGTCTTCGAGCTCCAGGTCCAGCACCCCGACTGGGTGCCCCTCCAGACCCGTCAGGCCGGCCTCGAGGGGACCGGGGCCATCGAGCTTCGCGCCCTCGTGAAGGAGGCCCTGCGCATGCGGCCCAGCCGCCTGATCATCGGCGAGGTCCGTGGAGCGGAGTGCCTCGACCTGCTGCTCGCGCTCAACGCCGGCCTCCCGGCCATGGCCAGCATCCACGCCAGCTCCGCGCGGCAGGCCCTCGTCAAGCTCTGCACCCTCCCGCTGCTCGCGGGCGAGAACATCGGCTCGGCGTTCGTCGTGCCCACCGTGGCCTCCACGGTCGACCTCGTGGTGCACACGACGCTGGAGCCGTCCGGGCGGCGGGCCGTGGCCGAGGTGCTGGCGGTGACGGGTCGGGTCGAGAACGGCAACATCGAGGCCGACCCGGTGTTCCTCCGACGCGACGGCGAGCTGGTGCGCGGACATGGCAGGGGTCCGGAGAGGTCCGAGACGTGGGCGCGCTGATCGGCCTGGGTGTGGGTCTCGGCCTGCTGCTCGTCGGGTGGACCGTCGTCGATCCGGCGTGGCGACCCCGGGTGCGGACCCGTCGCAGGAGTCGACTCGAGTCGCTGCTCCTTCGAGCCGGCCTGGCCGACGTCCGTCGCTCGAGCGTGGTCGGGACGTGCGCCGTGTGCTTCGCGATGGGTGCGTTCGTGATGCTCGGGGTGAGCGGAGTCCCGGCCATCGGGATCGTGTTCGGGCTCATGGCGGGGGCCGCGCCCATCGCAGTGCTCCGGGCCCGCGCTGCGCGCCGGATCCGCGAGCACTCCGAGCTGTGGCCCGACGCCGTCGACAACCTCGCCTCGGCCGTCCGTGCCGGACTCTCGCTGCCCGAGGCACTCATCCAGCTGGGGGAGCGCGGCCCCGCGGCCCTGCGTGACCCGTTCGTCCGGTTCGCCCGCGACTACCAGTCCACGGGCTCCTTCTCCGACAGCCTCGACCTGCTCAAGCACCGACTGGCCGACGCCACGGGCGACCGGGTGGTCGAGGCGCTGAGGATCGCCCGCGAGGTGGGCGGCGGAGACCTCGGCCGGATGATGCGACAGCTCTCGTCGTTCCTGCGCGACGACCTCCGCACGCGACAGGAGCTGGAGTCCCGTCAGTCCTGGACGGTCAACGGTGCACGACTCGCGGTGGCTGCCCCCTGGCTCGTGCTGCTCAGCCTGAGCGCCCAGGAAGACGCCATCCAGCGGTACGCCACCCCTGCCGGCGCGTTCGTGCTGGGGGTGGGCTCGGTGGCGTGCGTCGTCGCCTACCGGCTGATGCTCCACCTCGGCCGGCTGCCGGCCGAGCGGCGGGTGATGGCGTCGTGACCGGGGCCGTCGTCGGTCTCGCGCTCAGCAGCGGGTTGCTGCTCGTGGTCGCGGGCTGGCGCTCGGTGCGACGGCCCCCGCTCATGCTCCGCGTGCTCCCGTACGTGCGCGACGTCCACCCCGACGCGGACTCCTCCGGTCGACGGTCGGCCTGGTCGGCCCTGCTGGGACCCGCCCTGCGTGCTGCCACCGACGCCGTGGCCGACACGGCGGGCAGCGCCGCCAGCGTCGAGCGTCGGCTCGACCGACTGGGTCGGCCGTTCACCGTCGAGCAGTTCCGAGCTCGGCAGCTGGTCTGGGGCAGCGCGGGGCTGGCCGCGACGGTCGCGCTCTCGGTGCTCCTGTGGTCGACGCGCGGCACGTCGACCCCCGTCCTCCTGGTGCTGTGCGGCACGGGCCTCGTGGGCGGTGTCCTGCTGTGCGACAACCGGCTCTCCGCCCGGCTGGCCGGTCGGGAGGCGGAGATGGCGGAGGAGCTGCCGGCCGTCGCAGACCTCCTGGCGCTGGCTGTCGCGGCGGGCGAGAGCCCCGTGGCGGGGCTGCAGCGCGTGCTTCAGGTGTGCCGTGGTGCTCTGTCCGACGAGCTGGGCCGGGTGCTGGCCGGCATCCGCACGGGCACGCCGGTGCCGCTGGCGTTCGACGAGCTGGCAGCGCGCACGGGTGTCCCGGTGGTGGCGCGGTTCTGCGAGGGCATCGCTGTCGCGGTCGACCGGGGGACACCTCTCGTCGACGTGCTCCACGCGCAGGCGGCCGACGTCCGCGAGTCCTCGCGGCGTGAGCTGATCGAGGCAGGGGGCCGCAAGGAGGTCGCGATGATGGTCCCCGTCGTCTTCCTCATCATGCCGGTCACGCTGCTCTTCGCCTTCTATCCCGCCTGGATCGGCCTGCGGCTCACCTCATGACCACGACGAACAGAGGAACGACATGAAGCGATCGACCTGGCGAGCCCTCGGCAGCCTGACCCGACCTGCCCGCGACGAGCGCGGCGACGTGCCGGGCTGGGTGATGATCACGGTGATGAGCGCGGGCCTCGTCGCCGCGATCACCGCTGTCGCCGGGCCCCAGCTGCAGGACATGCTGAGCAACGCGCTCGCAGCCGTCGGCGGCTGATCGTGCTCCCGCCGGGACGTGGCGAACGGGGCAGCGTGGCTGAGTTCGTGCTCGTCCTGCTGGTCCTCGTCCCGCTCGTGATGGGGATCGTCCAGGTGGGACTGGTGCTGCACGTGCGCAACACGCTCACGGCTGCCGCCTCTGACGGCGCCCGGGCCGCTGCCCCGGTCGGCGCGGACTCGTCCGACGCCCGCACCCGGACGCGGACGATCATCACCACCGCGCTGTCGGACCACTACGCCCGCGACATCACCGTCGGGAAGGAGTCCGTCGCCGGTGGCACTGCGGTGGTCGTGCGGGTGAGTGCCGAGGTGCCGGCCCTGGGGCTGTTCGGCCCGAGCGTGCCTGTCCGGGTCGCGGGTCGAGCGCTCCAGGAGGAGGAGCCGTGAGCCCTCGCCCCGAGGAAGGCAGCGCAGTCGTGGAGCTGGTGTGGCTCACGGTGCTGCTGCTGGTGCCTTTCGTCTACGTCTTCGTGGCCGTCTTCGACACGCAGCGGGCGGCCTACGCCGTGTCGTCGGCGAGCCAGGTCGCCGCTCGTGCGTACCTCGACGCCCCGGACCCGGAGTCGGCTCTGGATCGGGCCCGCAGCGCGGCGCGCGTGGCGCTCGGCGACCACGACGTCGAGGCCGACGTCGACGTCACGTGCCTGCCGACGCCCGATGCCTGCCTCCAGCCGGGCTCTTCGGTCCGGGTGCGGGTGCACACCGTTCAGCCGCTCCCGCTCGTCCCGACCGTCCTCGGCGGCCATCCGGCGGGCATCGCCGTGGAGAGCGCCCACGTGGAGCCCTACGGGTCGTACCGGGCGGCACGATGAGGCGCGGCGAGGACGGCCAGGTGACGGTGCTGACTCTGGGGTTCCTGCTCGTCCTCGTGCTGCTGGCCGCTGTCGTGGTCGACGCCTCCGATGCCTACCTGGAGCGACAGACGCTCTCCAACCTCGCCGACGGCGCCGCCCTCGCCGCCGCGGACGGCCTCGACGAGGCCGACTTCTACGCCGACCAGGAGGTCCGTCTCGACCCGGAGGAGGCCCGACACCTCGTCGGGCTCCACCTCGCGGGGAAGGGGGTGCGCGTCGCATGGGTCGACGTCGACGACGATCGGGTCAGCCTGCGGCTCGAGCGTCCGCTCGACCTCGCCATCACCCCGCCCGGCTGGACGAAGCGCCCCACGATCGTCGCCGAGGCCAGCGCGGCCCTCAGGACTGACTGAGGCTCCGGCCGCGGTCGTTCCTTGTCGACTCAGAACGTGCGCTGCGCCACGTACCCGGCGAGGAGGGTGCGCTGCTCGCCCTCGAGACGGAGCTCGGCGAAGATGCCGTAGCGGTGATCGCCCTGGTCGCTGCTCGGATAGCCCAGGAAGCCGTCGGAGACCGACTCGCCCGTCTCGGCCGTCTGGTCCTCGGTGGCCAGGCACGAGCTCACGAGCGAGGCGCGGGAGGGCTTCTTCTGCTCGGAGGTCTCGACCTCGCCGGGCAAGGTCTCGGCCGTGTCCAGGACCCAGTCGGCCAGCTCGTCGCACGCCGCCGCGAGGTTGCTGTCGGTGACCGGCCGCGACCACCCGACCCCGTACTCGTCGGAGATGGTGCCCGACTCGGTGCCGTCCTCCGACAGCTTCGGGTCGACGACCGCCACCTGGCCCTTCTCCGGGACGAGGTCGCTCCCGATGGCCGCGGAGAGGCCGTCGACGTCGAGCTTCCAGTCGCTGCCGGGCGCCGAGGCGCTGGAGAGGACGTCGACGGGGTCGGCGCCGTCGTCGCCACCCGAGCAGCCACCCAGGACGAGCGCCAGGACGAGGACGGCCGAGGTCGCGGAGACCGGAACGAGGTTCATTGCACCAGCCTAGGGGTCATTCGCAGGGCGCCGACCACCTGCGGCGGTCCGGGCGTCAGGTCATCTCGACGGCGACGACGATCCCGAGGAAGAGGACCACGAGACCGATCCCGATGAGGAACTGGACCTTGGCCGGCGTGCGGGGGAAGGCGCGTCCGCGGCCGGCGCGTCGGTACTGGAAGACCAGGACACCAGCGAAGACGGCGACGACGGGGATGAAGGCCCACCACGGGAAGCTCCAGCCGCCGCCGTCGGGCGCGGTCAGGTAGGTCGCGTTCATGGCGCCGAGGCTAGTGGCGCGAGACCCGCCTCGCAGCCCGAGCCACGTGGCGTGGGCGGTGGATACTCCACCGTATGAGCGCTCTTACGGTGGAGTATCCACCGCTCGGCCGACCGGCTCGCCATTCGGTGGAGGATCCACCGCCCACGGGCTAGGGAGTGAGGGCCTCGCGGAGGCGGGCGGCGTAGTCGGGGGCCTCGTCGGCGGCGTACTTGGTGCGGGGCCAGAAGAAGCCGCGCAGGCCGTCGCCCTTGGTGCGCGGGACCACGTGGACGTGCAGGTGCGGCACGCTCTGCGACACGACGTTGTTCATCGCCACGAAGCTGCCCTGCGCACCCAGCGCGGTCCGCACCACGTCGGCCGTGCGGCGTGCGGCCGTGAAGAGGGGGACCACCAGCTCGTCGGGCAGCTCGACGAGCGTGTCCACGTGGCGGCGGGGGACCAGGAGCACGTGTCCCTTGAAGACCGGGCGGACGTCGAGGAAGCCCACCACGTCGGGCTCGTCGAGCACGACGTGGGCCTCGGCCTCGCCGGCGACGATGCGGCAGAACAAGCAGTCCACCGCCCGATCACACCACGGGCCGCGGGCCCCTGCATCGGCGCGGTGGTCCCGGAGCTGGTCGATCCGGGTCCGGGCGGCCGGCGACGGGGGCGCCCTCCCCGCCGTGGCGAGACGCCGTTTTCGGTGGCGGTAGGGTCAAGAGGTGGCCACCGTTGACTTTGCAGAGCAGATCAAGGAACTCAGCACGACCCTGACGTCGATCGAGAAGGTGCTCGACCTCGACAAGATCCGGGCTGAGATCGCTGACCTGCAGGAGCAGGTCGGTGCCCCCGACCTGTGGGACGACCAGGCCAACGCCCAGCGCGTGACGGGGCGGCTCTCCGTCCTCCAGGCCGACGTCGAGCGGGTCACGGGCCTGCGCGCCCGGCTCGAGGACGTCGAGGTCCTCGTCGAGCTGGCCCAGGAGGAGGGCGACCCCGACTCCCTCACGGAGGCCGAGAACGAGCTCAAGCGTCTCGGCGCCTCCATCGAGTCGCTCGAGGTCCGCACGCTGCTCTCCGGCGAGTACGACGAGCGCGAGGCCCTCGTCTCCATCCGCTCCGGCGCCGGTGGCGTCGACGCCGCCGACTTCGCCGAGATGCTGCAGCGCATGTACGTGCGCTGGGCCGAGCGTCACCACTACCCCGTCGAGGTCTACGACACCAGCTACGCGGAGGAGGCGGGCATCAAGTCCACCACCTTCGCCATCAAGGCTCCGTACGCCTACGGCACGCTCTCGGTCGAGGCCGGCACGCACCGCCTCGTGCGCATCTCGCCGTTCGACAACCAGGGCCGACGCCAGACCTCCTTCGCGGCCATCGAGGTCGTTCCCGTGCTGGAGCAGACCGACGAGATCGAGATCCCCGAGGAGGAGATCCGCGTCGACGTGTACCGGTCCTCCGGCCCGGGCGGTCAGAGCGTCAACACGACCGACTCGGCCGTGCGCCTCACCCACATCCCCACCGGCGTCGTGGTGAGCTGCCAGAACGAGAAGAGCCAGCTGCAGAACAAGGCCAGCGCCATGGTGATCCTCAAGGCCAAGCTGCTCGCCCTCAAGAAGGCCGAGGAGCGCGCCCACATCGACGAGCTGCGCGGCGACGTGCAGGCGTCGTGGGGCGACCAGATGCGCAACTACGTGCTCAACCCGTACCAGATGGTCAAGGACCTCCGCACCGAGTACGAGACCGGCAACACGCAGTCCGTGCTCGACGGCGAGATCGACGAGTTCATCGAGGCCGGGATCCGCTGGCGCCGCGAGCACAGCGGCGCCTGAGGCTCAGTCCTGCTGGACGTCGTCGCGCTCGTCCGCGCGGCGGCGGACCCGGCTGATGCCGGGGACCTTGGAGAGCATGGCGTTGAGCTCACCCACGAGGTCGAGCAGCTGGTGCATGTCGGGGCCGACGGTGTCGAGGCCCGTGAGGAGCGGCAGGACGTCGTCCCGGACGTGACCGACGAGCTTGGGCAGCTCGTCCACGAGGGAGACGAGCGCGTCCACCTCGTGGGGGTCGGTCGTCTCGGCGAGGCGGTCGAGCGTGGGCTGCAGCTTCTCGAGCGAGGGAGCGGCCCCGTCGAGGAGACGTTGGGCGCGCTCCACCGTGGGCTCGATGCTCCCGACGAGTCCTGCGGCCCGGACGACGAGCCTGTTGGCGTCGTCGACGGTGCCCTCGGTGCGCTCCACGACCGCGTCGGCCGAGAGCCGCGTGGTCTCGATGCGCTCGATGAGGGCGTCGGCGCGCTCGAGCAGCGCCTCGGCGGAGTCGAGCAGGGCCGCCGCGCGGGGGACGAGCGAGAGCCCCAGCTCGAGCAGCGCGGGGCTGCGTCCTATGAGGGTCAGGGCGTCACGGGGGTCGGGGAGGCGCATGGTCGCGACGCTATCCGCAGACGGCCGGTCCCGCCCCCTGCGGGACCGGCCGTGCGGTCAGTCGCCCGAGCTGAAGGCGGCGTCGAAGGCCGCCGTCGGGGCGTCGAACAGGTTGGCCTTCACGAAGGCGAGCGCCTCGGGCGCACCGAGGAGGCGGTCCATGCCCGCGTCCTCCCACTCCACCGAGACGGGGCCGTCGTAGCCGATGGTGTTGAGCATGCGGAAGCACGCCTCCCACGGCACGTCGCCACGGCCGGTGGACACGAAGTCCCAGCCCCGACGCGGGTCGGCCCACGGCAGGTGCGAGCCGAGCCGGCCGTTGCGGCCGTTGCCCACCTGCTTCTTCGCGTCCTTGCAGTCCACGTGGTAGATCCGGTCCTTGAAGTCCCACAGGAAGCCGAGCGGGTCGAGGTCCTGCCACACGAAGTGCGACGGGTCCCAGTTGAGGCCGAACGCCTCGCGGTGCCCGATCGCGTCGAGCGCGGCATGGGTGGTCCAGTAGTCGTAGGCGATCTCGCTGGGGTGCACCTCGTGGGCGAACCGGACGCCCTCCTCGTCGAAGACGTCGAGGATGGGGTTCCAGCGGTCGGCGAAGTCCTGGTAGCCGGCGGCGATCATGGCCTCGGAGGCCGGCGGGAACATGGCCACGTACTTCCAGATGGACGAGCCGGTGAAGCCCACCACCGTGTCGACGCCGAGCATGCGGGCGGCGCGGGCCGTGTGCTTCATCTCCTCCGCGGCACGCTGGCGCACGCCCTCCGGATCGCCGTCGCCCCAGACGCGGGCCGACAGGATGTCGTGGTGGCGCTCGTCGATGGGGTCGTCGCACACCGCCTGACCCTTGAGGTGGTTGGAGATGGCGTGCACCTGCAGACCGTGCTTCTCGAGGATGTCGAGACGGGTCTGGATGTAGCCCGGGTCCTCCACGGCGGCCCAGGGGTCGAGGTGGTCGCCCCAGCACGCGATCTCGAGACCGTCGTAGCCCCAGCCGGCGGCGAGCCGCGCGACCTCCTCGAACGGGAGGTCGGCCCACTGGCCGGTGAAGAGGGTGATGGGACGCGTCATGCGGAAGCTCCTGTCGAGTGGGTGGTGCCGTCGGCGGCGCTGGCCTCGACAGCGGCGAGCACGCGCTGCACCTCGAGGCCGTCGGCGAAGGACGGCGCGGGGTCGGCGCCCTTGGCGATGTCGGTCACGAGGTCGACGACCTGGTGGGTGAAGCCGTGCTCGTAGCCGAGGCCGTGGCCGGGCGGCCACCACGCGGCGACGTAGGGGTGGGTGGCCTCGGTGACGAGGATCCGCCGGAACCCGGCCTCGGCCGCGTCCTCGGTGGCGTCGAAGAGCTCGAGGACGTTCATGTCCTCGAAGTCGAAGGCCAGGGACCCGAGGGTCCCGTTGATCTCCAGCCGCAGGGCGTTCTTGCGGCCGGTCGCGAACCGGGTGGCCTCGAAGACGCCGATGGCGCCGCCGACGAAGCGGGCGGTGAAGGCGGCCGCGTCGTCGACGGTCACCGGTCCGCGCTCCGCGTCGGCCGAGGCCGATCCGCCGAGCGTGGCCTGCTCGCCCCCGACGGGGCGGGTCTTGACGAAGGTCTCCATGAGTCCGTTGACGGTGGCGATCTTCGAGCCCGTGACGAACTGGGCCATGTCGATGACGTGGGCGCCGATGTCGCCCAGGGCGCCCGAGCCGGCGAGCGACTTGTCGAGGCGCCAGCTGAGGGGTGCGTTCTCGTCGGAGAGCCAGTCCTGGAGGTACTGGCCGCGCACGTGGCGGATGGTGCCGAGACGCCCGGAGGCAACCAGCTGGCGGGCGAAGGCCACGGCGGGGGTGCGGCGGTAGGTGAACCCGCACATCGCACGGACGCCGTTCTTGGCCGCTGCGGCGGCAGCCGCGGCCATGGCCTCGGCCTCCTCGACCGTGTTGGCCAGGGGCTTCTCGCACAGGACGTGCTTGCCGGCCTCGAGCGCCGCGATGGCGATCTCGGCGTGGGTGTTGCCGGGGGTGCAGATGTCGATGACGTCGATGTCGTCGCGGGTGAGCAGCGCGCGCCAGTCGGTCTCGACGCTCTGCCAGCCGAAGCGGCGGGCGACGTCGCCCGCGGCGGTGGCGTCGCGTCCGCAGATCGCGCGCAGCTCGGGGGTGAGGGGCAGGTCGAAGAAGGCGGGTGCCGTGCGCCAGGCCTGGGAGTGGGCTGCTCCCATGAAGGCGTAGCCGACCATGCCGACGCCGAGCCCGGTGGATGTCTCGCTCATGCGTGGGTCCTCGTGGTGGTGTCGTGAAGGGGGAGGGGTGGGGCCCGCGGCCGGTGTGGCCGCGGACCCCTCCTCAGGTCAGGACCGGAACGCGGACGGCAGGTACGTGTCGACGTTGTCCTTGGTCACGATCGGCGCCGCGAGCTTGAGCTGGCGCGGCACCTCGATCTCGGCGAGGTCCGACATCGACTTGCCCTGGACGAGCAGACGGGCCAGCTTGACGCCGTCGGCGGCCTGCGTGGACGGGTAGATGACCGTGGCCTTGAGCACCGAGTTGTCGGCCTTGATGGCCTCCATGACGTCGGCCGAGCCGGCGCCGCCGATCATGGTGAACTCGTCGCGGTTGGCGTTCTTGATGGCGGCGAGGACGCCGACACCCTGGTCGTCGTCGTGGTTCCACAGGTAGTCGATCTTGGGCGCGGCCTGCAGGAGGTTGGCAGCCTGCTTCTCGCCGGACTCGACGGTGAACTCGGCAGCCACGCGGTTGTCGACCTTCAGCCCGCAGGACTTGAGGGCGTCGGAGAAGCCCTTCGAGCGCTCCTGCGTCAGGGGCAGGGAGTCGATGCCGGCGATCTCGGCGACCTTGAGGCCCTTCTTGCCGGCCGCGTCCTCGCACACGAAGGTGCCGGCGGAGACGCCCATGCCGTAGTTGTCGCCCAGGACGGTGCTGCGGGCGGCGAACGGGGAGTCGAACTCGCGGTCGACGTTGATGACCGTGATGCCGGCGTCCATGGCCTTGCGGGCCACCGACGTCATCGCGGCACCGTCGAACGGCAGGAGGACGATGGCGTCGACCTTGTCGTTGATGAACGTCTCGACCTGGGAGATCTGCAGGTTGACGTCGTTGGTGCCCTCGGCGACCTTGAGCTCGACGTCGTCGTACTCCTTGGCCTGGGCGACGGCCGACTTGGTGATGGAGCCCATCCAGCCGTGGTCGGCGGCCGGAGCCGAGAAGCCGATGACGACCTTGTCGCCCGACTTGTCGTTGTCGGTGTTGCTCTTGCCGATGGCGTCGCTGGTGTCGCCGTCGTCGCTGGAGCTGTTGGTGCAGGCACCCAGCAGCAGCGTGGCGGTGGCGAAGGCGCCGATGACGGCGAGGCCGCGGCGTCGGGGACGGATCGTGGACATGTGGGACTCCTGAGGTGGTGGGGGACTTCGTGGTGCAGGCGGTGCCGGATCGTGCGGGGCGTTGCGGGTGCTACGACTTTCGTTCCGCGATGCGCTGCTGCAGGAGCACAGCGATCACGATGATCACGCCCTTGGCGACGGCCTGGGCCGACGTGGACAGGTTGTTGAGCGTGAAGACATTGGTGAGGGTGGAGAAGATCAGGACGCCGAACAGGGTCCCGATCACGGTGCCGCGGCCGCCGCTGAGCAGCGTGCCGCCGATGACCACGGCCGCGATGGCGTCGAGCTCGTAGAGCTGGCCGTGGGTGGACGAGCCGGTGGTGGTGCGCGACATGAGCATCACGGCCGCGATGCCGCACGTGGTGCCGAGGAGGGCGTACAGGTAGACGGTGTGGCGCTGGACCTTGATGCCGGCGAGGCGGGCCGCCTCGGGGTTTCCGCCGACCGCGAAGGTGCGACGCCCGAAGGTGGTGCGGTTGAGCAGGAACCAGCCTGCTGCCGTCACGAGCGCGAAGATGATGACGATGACCGGGATGCCGAGCGGCTCGGCCCCGAAGAAGTCGAGGAAGCCCTGGTTGCGGATGATCTGCGTCTTGCGGTCGGCGATGATCTCCGCCAGGCCGCGCGCTGCAGCCAGCATGGCCAGCGTGGCGATGAAGGGGACGATCTTCCCGTAGGCCACCAGCACGCCGTTGATCGCTCCGCACGCCGTGCCGACGAGCACGGCGCTCAGGACCATCACGACCCAGCTGACGTCGTCGGCCATGGCCTGCGTGCCGGTGGTGGTGGCCCAGATGGAGGACAGGGCCACGATGGCGCCCACCGAGAGGTCGATCCCGCCGCCGGTGATCACGAAGGTCATGCCGATGGAGACGACGCCGATGACGGCGGCCGCGCGCAGGATCGTGAGCACGTTGTCGGCGCTCGCGAAGCGGTCGCCCGCGGTGATGAGCCCGACGACGCACAGGATCACGAAGGCGATCACGAGCCCGAGGTTGCGGGCCACGCCCACCGACCCGCCGCGGTCGCCCTTGGAGGGGGCCGGGGCGGGGGCGGGCACGGTCAGGGACGGGTCTTGCTGGAGTCCGCTCACGCGACCTCTCCGTTCTGGTTCTGGTGGTCATGGGTGGCGAGGATGCGGTCGAGCACGCCGGAGGCGTCGATGGCGTCGGCGGGACCGTCGTGGACGACGGAGCCCTCCGCGACCACGAGGACCCGGTCGGACAGACCGAGCACCTCCTCGATGTCGCTCGAGACGACGACGATGGCGACGCCGGAGTCGGCCAGCTCCCGGACGAGCGCGTAGATCTCCGCGCGGGCGCCGACGTCGACGCCGCGGGTGGGCTCGTCCAGGAGCAGGACCTTGCACGACCGCAGCAACCAGCGGGCCAGGACGACCTTCTGCTGGTTGCCGCCCGAGAGCGTGCGGATGATGCGTTCGGGTGCGTCGGGTCGGACGTCGACCGAGCGGGTGGCCTCGTGCGCCGCCCGGCGCTCGGCGGACTCGGTGGTGACTCCGTAGCGGGAGAAGCGGCTCAGGCTCGCGAGGGAGACGTTGCGGTAGACCGCGTCGTCGAGGATGAGGCCCTGGGACTTGCGCTCCTCGGGGCAGAGGCCGAGCCCGGCGCTCACCGCCGCGTCGACCGAGCCGGGACGCAGCTTCTGGCCGTCGACCGTGACGGTGCCGCTCGTGGCGCGACGGGCGCCGAAGACGGTCTCGACGATCTCGCTGCGGCCGGCACCCACGAGGCCGGCGAACCCGACGATCTCGCCGGGCCGGACGTCGAAGGAGACGTCCTGGAACTCGCTCGTGCGTCCGAGGCTCCTCACCTCGAGGAGGGCGGGTCCGTCGCCGAGCGGGGCCGAGCGGCGGGGGAACACCGACGTGACGGTGCGCCCGGTCATGAGCGTGATGAGCTCGGAGGTGGGGGTGTCCTTGGCCGAGAGGTCGCCGGCCACGGTCCGACCGTCCTTGAGGACGGTGAGGCGGTCGCCGATGCGGCGGATCTCCTCGAGGCGGTGCGAGATGTAGATGATCGCCTTGCCGGCGCTGCGGAGGTCGTCGACGACCCGGAACAGACCGTCGACCTCGTCGGGGTCGAGGACGGCCGAGGGCTCGTCCATCACGATGACGCGCGCCTCGCGGGACAGGGCCCGCGCCATGGACACGATCTGCTTGCCGGCGGCGGAGAGGCTGCCGACCTCGCGGGTGGGGCGGATCTCGGGGTGCCCGAGGGTCTCGAGGAGGCCTCGGGCCGTGCGGTTCATGTCGGCGTCGCGTGTGATGCCGCCGCGGGCCCGCTCGTGGCCGAGGAAGATGTTGTCGGCGACGCTCAGGCCGTCGACGAGGTCGAGCTCCTGGTAGATCGTCGCGATGCCGGTGCCGAGGGCGGCCTGCGGGTCGGCGAACGAGACCGGCTGGCCCTCCCAGAGGATCGTGCCCTCGTCGATGCCGTGCGCACCGGCCAGCACCTTGATGAGCGTGGACTTTCCGGCGCCGTTCTGGCCGAGCAGGCAGTGGACCTCGCCGGCACGGATGGTGAGGTCGACTCCGTCGAGCGCGCGGACGCCGGGGAACTCCTTGACGATGCCGCGCATCTCGAGCAGCGGGGGGTGAGACATGAGCGTGACCCTAGTCACAGGTTTTGTTGTTCGTCAAGCAAAAGTCCGACGTCGGCCGACATTCTTCGTTGACCCCGCGTTCGCAAGGTGGTCTGGTTTACTCATGGACATGAACGCCCCCGCGGGCCTCCCGCCGTCTCTCGTCGGCACGGGCGACCTGTTCCAGCACCTGCGGGACGGCACGCCCCGCACCCGGGGCGACCTGGCGCGGCTCTCGTCGCTGGCCCGGTCCACGGTCACGGCCCGGGTCGACGCGCTGCTGGTGGCCGGCCTGCTCCGACCCGTCGGCGAGGCTGCGTCCACGGGCGGACGTCCGCCCTCCCGTTTCGCACTGAACGGCGGCGACCGGGTGGTCGTCGCCATCGACCTGGGCGCCTCGCACGCGAGCGTCGCCGTGAGCGACCTGACGAACCAGGTCCTGGCGCAGCGCACCGTGGAGTCCGACATCGCCGACGGTCCCACCGCCGTGCTCGACCGCTCGGCCGCCATCGTCCAGGAGCTGCTGGCCGAGCTCGGCCGCCCGGTCTCCGACGTCGCGGGCTCCGGCATCGGCGTGCCCGGCCCGGTGGCACACGCCTCCGGACGTCCGGCCAACCCGCCCATCATGCCGGGCTGGCACGACTTCGACATCCCTGCGCACATGGCGCAGCACTTCGGCGGACCCGTGCTGGTCGACAACGACGTCAACCTCATGGCCCTGGGCGAGCACGTCACGTCGTGGCGCTCGGACCGTCACCTGCTGCTCGTGAAGGTCGCCACCGGCATCGGTGCGGGCATCGTCTCCGACGGGCGCCTCCTCCGCGGGGCGCTGGGCTCCGCGGGCGACCTCGGCCACGTGCACGTGGCCGGCGCCGCCAACGACGTGGTCTGCCGCTGCGGCAACGTCGGCTGTCTCGAGGCCGTCGCGGCCGGGCCGGCCATCGCGGCCAGGCTGCGGGCGCACGGCCTCGACGTCGAGAGCTCGCAGGACATCGTCGACGCCGTGACGGCGGGCGACGTGACGGCCCTGCAGGCGGTGCGTGAGGCGGGTCGCGACCTCGGTTCGGTCCTGGCCACGTGCGTCAACCTGCTCAACCCGTCGGTCATCGTCATCGGGGGCAAGCTGTCGGAGGCGGGGGAGTACCTGCTGGCCGGGGTGCGCGAGGTCGTCTACCAGCGCTCCCTGCCGCTCGCCACGCACGACCTGCGCATCGTGGGCACGGCCGCCGGCAGCCAGGGCGGCATCCTCGGTGCCGCGGCCATGGTGATCGACGCGGTCCTCGCGCCGCGCGCCGTCGAGGTCTACGTGGCCCAGCACCTCGCGCGCTCGGCCTAGCGCTCAGCCGCCGTGGCGCGCTGCGGCCTCCCGGGCCGTCGCCTCGACGCGTGCCACGTGGTCGGTCCAGACCATTCCGTCAGGAAGGTTGGTGCTGTCGGGCCTGAGCCCGGCCAGCCCGTCGATGGTCTCCCGCAGGATGTCGGCGTGGCCGGCGTGGCGGTGGGCCTCCGCGACCATGTGGACGAGCACCCGCTGCAGGGTCACGTGGCCCCGCTCGTCCGGCCACCACGGGACGCGTCCGGGTGCCTCGAGGTCGAGAGCGGTGATGGTGGCGTCGGCGTGGTCCCACATCCGATCGGTGAGCGCGAGGGTCTCGGCCAGGCTGAGGTCGGCGGTGACGACGAGGTCGGCGTGCGGATCGGCGTCCACGTCGGGCAGAGGACCCTCGAAGGGCCGACCGAACGTGACGCCGAAGTACTCGGCCGCGCAGACGCCCACGTGGTGGACGAGCCCCAGCACGTTGGTGCCGGTGGGGGTGAGCGGCCGGCGGGCGTCGTGCTCGCCCAGCCCCTCGACCTTCCAGCGCAGGGCCTCGCGGCCTCGCGTGAGGTAGCCGTGCAGGACGTCCCGGTGCGCGTCGACCATGTGTCGAGACTCGCACGGCAGGCCGGGCCGGGCACCCGGGCGCGCCTGGTCGAACCTCTCAGGCTCTCTGGCTACAGTCGGCTGAGTGATTCGCTTCGACAAGGTCACCAAGACCTACCCTGGGCAGAAACGTCCGGCGTTGGCCTCCCTCGACCTCGAGATCGAGAAGGGTGAGTTCGTCTTCCTGGTCGGTGCCTCCGGCTCCGGCAAGTCGACCTTCCTGCGCCTCGTGCTCCGCGAGACCCGGCCCAGCACCGGCCGCGTCTACGTGGCCGGCAAGGAGATCAACAAGCTCTCCAGCTGGAAGGTGCCCAAGCTGCGCCGCGAGGTCGGCACGGTCTTCCAGGACTTCCGCCTCCTCCCCAACAAGACGGTCCACGAGAACGTGGCGTTCGCGCTGCAGGTCATCGGCCGCTCGCGCGCCGAGATCAACCAGCTCGTGCCCGAGACCCTCGAGCTCGTGGGACTGGAGGGAAAGAGCCACCGCATGCCCGACGAGCTCTCCGGCGGCGAGCAGCAGCGCGTGGCCGTCGCCCGCGCCTACGTGAACCGGCCCAAGATCCTGATCGCGGACGAGCCCACCGGAAACCTCGACCCCGCCACGAGCGTGGGCATCATGAAGCTGCTCGACCGGATCAACCGCACCGACACCACCGTCATCATGGCCACGCACGACTCCTCGATCGTCGACCAGATGCGCAAGCGCGTCATCGAGCTGCACGAGGGTCACATCGTGCGCGACGAGGCCCGTGGCATCTACGGCTACCAGTCCTGAGGACCCCGCATGCGAACCACTCTGAGCGAGCTCGGCGCCAGCCTGTCGCGCAACAAGTCCATGACCATCTCCCTCGTGGTCACCATGACCGTGTCCCTGCTCCTGGCGGCGCTCGGTCTGCTCATCCAGAGCCAGGCCGACCGGACCGAGAAGTACTACGGCGACAAGCTGCAGCTGCAGGTCAACCTCTGCACCAAGAACTCGCCCAGCGCCACGTGCCTGGGTGGTGTGGCCACCGACGAGCAGAAGCAGGCCGTCCAGGACGCCCTCGACGACAACCCTGAGGTCAAGAGCTTCGAGGTCCGGTCGGCGGCCGACAACTACGACCGCGCGCGCCAGATCCTCACGCAGTCCGAGACCGGCCGCAAGCAGCTCGAGACCCTCGGTCCCGACGCCTTCCCCGAGACCTACTACGTCACGCTGAAGAACCCGGACGAGTTCGACGGCGTGGTCAGCCAGGTCTCCGGGATGGACGGCGTCGGCAACGTGAGCTCCCTGCGCAAGCTGCTCGGGCCGCTGTTCGAGATCCTCGAGAAGATGCGGTGGGCCGCCCTGGCCACGTCGCTCCTGCTCATCGTCGCGGCGATCCTCCAGGTGTCCAACACCATCCGGATGACGGCCTACGCCCGCCGGCGCGAGATCGGCATCATGCGACTCGTGGGAGCCTCCAGCTGGCACATCCAGCTGCCCTTCGTGCTGGAGTCGCTCATCGCCGCCCTCATCTCGGCCGCGCTGGCCGCCGGAGGCCTCGCGGCGTTCATGTACTTCGTGGTCTACGGGTACCTGAGGGACACGCTCGGCCAGCTCACCACCTGGGTCAGGTGGCAGGAGGCGGTCTCCGTCATGGGGTGGACGACGCTCCTCGCGGTGCTGCTCGCGCTCGTCCCGACACTCGTGATGACGCGCAAATACCTTGACGTCTGAGCTTCATCACCTAGAGTCACACGAGTAACACCCGCCACTTCTTCCCCAAGGCAGGTCATGACTCGCACGCCCGCAACCCTCCGCACCTGGGGGCCGCTCCTCACCTTGGTGACGATGCTGGCGCTGCTGGGCACCCTCGTCGCGCCCAGCTGGGCGGGCGAGAAGGACGACCTGAACAAGAAGAAGGACAGCGTCAACGGCAAGCTCGACGCCGCCAAGCAGAGCTACGACGAGTCGAGCAAGGAGATGGCCGCTGCCGTCGCCTCGCTCAACGCCGTCCGAGCGAGGCTGGCTGCTGCCAAGGGGAACCTCGGCGCCACCCGCGGCAAGCTCTCGGTGGCCCGTACGCGTGACCAGCAGATGCAGGCCAAGCTCGAGCGCAGCGAGGCCGCGCTCGCCAAGGCCAAGGAAGAGCTCGACAAGGGCACGGCCCAGGCGGGCCGGGCCGAGAACCAGGTCCGCCAGTTCACGCTCGAGACGCTCCAGGAGGGCGACACCGGCCTGAGCGCCTTCAGCGACCTCCTGCAGGGCGAGGACCCCAGCCTCTTCTCCGAGCGGATCAGCCTCTCCGACTCGGTGGCCGACGCGCAGATCGCGACCCTCCAGCGGCTCGACGCAGCCAAGGTCATGCTCCAGCTCAATCGCGACGAGGTCGAGAAGCTCCGCGACGCCGTGGCCGCAGCGCGCAAGGCCGCCGCCGCCAACCTCGAGCGCATGAAGGTCCTGGAGCAGCAGGCCCGCAAGCAGACCATCGCGGTCGCCGCACGCGTCTCCGACGAGCGCTCCGCCAAGCTCGCCGCCAACGAGGTGCTCGCGGCCGACGCCCAGAAGGTCCGCGAGCTGGAGGCCGAGCGCAGTCGCGTGGCCAACCAGCTGGCCGCGCTGGCCGCCAAGAACAAGAGGGACGGCGGCAAGAGCTCGGGCGGCGACGGAGGCGGCACGCTGTCCTACCCCGTCAACGGACCCATCACCTCGCCGTACGGCATGCGGGTGCACCCCATCACGGGCGTCTACAAGCTGCACGACGGCACCGACTTCGGCGTCCCCTGCGGCACGCCGGTCCGGGCGGCCGCATCGGGCACCGTCATCCAGCAGTACTTCAACGGCGCCTACGGCAACCGCGTCCTGCTCGACAACGGCATCAAGCGCGGCGTCAACGTGGTGACGATCTACAACCACCTGTCGCGCTTCGTGGTCTCCACCGGCAGCAAGGTCAAGCGCGGACAGCTCATCGCCTACTCCGGCACCACGGGCTACTCCACGGGCTGCCACCTGCACTTCATGGTGCTCGCCAACGGCGCGACCACCAACCCCGTCGGCTGGCTCTGACCCTGCCCGCTGGTCCGGTCTGACAGACTGGACCCATGCCCCGCGAGACTGGGCGCAAGGTGATTGCGCAGAACAAGAAGGCGCGCCACGACTATCACATCGAGGACACCTTCGAGGCCGGACTGGTCCTCGTGGGCACCGAGGTGAAGTCGTTGCGTGCGGGTCGCGCATCCCTCGTCGACGGGTTCGGCGAGATCGAGAACGGCGAGGCCTGGCTGCTCCAGGTGCACATCCCGGGCTACTCCCAGGGGTCGTGGACCAACCACGAGTCGCGGCGCCGTCGCAAGATGCTGCTCAACCGGCACGAGATCGACAAGATCGAGCACAAGGTGCAGGCCAAGGGGCTCACGCTCATCCCGCTCTCCCTCTACTTCAGCGACGGGAACGCCAAGGTCGAGATCGCCCTGGCGCGCGGCAAGAAGCAGTACGACAAGCGTCACGCCATCGCGGAGCGTCAGTTCAAGGCCGACGCCCAGCGCGAGATCGGCCGTCGCCTCAAGGGCATCCGCTGACGTGAGCGCCCTGCGCGCGGGACACGACGTCTTCGACGTGCACGTGCACTTCATGCACCCCCGCGTGCTCGCCAAGGTGTGGGCCTACTTCGACGCGGCCGGTCCCAAGCTGGGGCGCGAGTGGCCCATCACGTACCGGGGGAGCGACGACGAGCGCGTCGAGACGCTGCGCTCGCTCGGCGTGAAGCACTTCTCGGCCCTGTCGTACGCCCACAGGCCCGGCGTGGCCGAGTTCATGAACGACTGGACCTACGACTTCGCGGCCCGCGTGCCCGAGGCCCTGACGTGCGCCACCTTCTACCCCGAGCCCGAGGCGGCCGAGTACGTCGCGCGGCGCATCGAGGATGGTGCCCAGCTGTTCAAGGCGCACCTGCAGGTCGGGGACTTCCACGCCGACGACCCGCTGCTCGACCGGGTCTGGGGTGCGCTCGAGGACGCCCAGGTGCCCACCGTCCTGCACGCCGGATCAGGCCCCACGCCCGGCGACTTCACCGGACCGGCGTCGGTGGAGCGGCTGCTCCAGCGGTTCCCGCGGCTGCCACTCGTGATCGCCCACATGGGCATGCCCGAGACCGAGGAGTTCCTCGACATCGCCTCGCGCTATGACGAGGTCCGCGTGGACACCACCATGGTCTTCGTCGACTTCTGGGGTGACCCGCCGGTCACGTCGCTGCCGCCACGGCTGCGCGAGCTGCAGCACAAGATCCTCTTCGGATCCGACTTCCCCAACATCCCCTACCCGTGGGAGCACCAGGTGCAGGTCCTCGAACGGCTCGACCCGGGCCAGGAATGGCTCGACGACGTACTCTGGAACAACGCCTCCCGGCTGTTCGCCCTGCCGGCATCGAGCACCCCGTGAGCGACCTGCGGCTCGCCAGTGCCCCGGGCCGCTGGCTCCTCGCCGCCATGGTGCTGGGCTCCGGCATGGCCTTCCTCGACGGGTCGGTCGTGAGCCTCGCGCTGCCCGCGATCGACCGCGACCTCGACGGCGGCGTGGCCGGGCTCCAGTGGACCGTCAACGGCTACACGCTCTCGCTCGCCGCGCTCATCCTGGTGGCGGGCTCGCTCGGTGACCGGCTGGGCCGGCGTCGGATGTTCCTCGTGGGCGTCGTGTGGTTCGGTGCGGCCTCGCTGCTGTGCGCCGTCTCCCAGAACATCGAGATGCTCGTGGCGGCCCGCGTGCTGCAAGGGGTCGGGGGAGCGCTGCTCACCCCCGGCAGCCTCGCCATCATCTCGGCCTCCATCCACCCCGACGACCGCGGCAAGGCCATTGGCCTGTGGTCGGGCCTGGCCGGGGTGACGACGGCGATCGGCCCGCTCGTCGGGGGCTACCTCGTCGACGCCGTCGGGTGGCGGGCCGTCTTCTGGATCAACCTGCCGCTCGTGGTGGCCATCGTCTTCATCACCCTGCGTCACGTGCCGGAGTCCAAGGGGGCGCAGGAGAAGCTCGACCTCGAGGGCGCCGTCCTCACGGTGCTCGCCCTGACGGGTCTGACCTACGGCCTCGTGGCCGGGCAGTGGATCCCGGCCGCCGCCGGCGTGGTGGTGCTCGTGGCGTTCGTCGTGCACCAGATCCGCTCGCCGCACGCGCTCGTTCCCATGACGCTGTTCGCCGACCGGGTCTTCAGCGCCGCCAACATCTGCACCTTCGCCATCTACGGCGCGCTCAGCGGCTCGATGTTCCTGCTCGTGCTGCAGCTGCAGTACGTCGCGGGCTACGGTCCGCTCGAGGCCGGCCTGGCCACGCTGCCGCTCACGATCCTCATGCTGCTCTTCTCGTCCAAGGCCGGGGCATGGGGCGACCGCGTCGGGCCGCGACTGCCCATGACGCTCGGACCGCTCGTCTGTGCGCTCGGACTCGTGCTCTACCTGCGGATCGGTGAGGACGCGTCGTTCTGGCTCGACGTCCTGCCCGGCGCGTTGGTGTTCGGCACCGGCATCACCCTCCTCGTCGCGCCGCTCACCACCGCGGTGCTGGCTGCGGTCCCGGCCGACCAGACCGGCATCGCGTCGGGCGTGAACAACGCGGTGTCGCGCACGGCGGGGCTGCTCGCGGTGGCGGCCATCCCGCCGCTCGCGGGCATCGCCGGCGCCAACTTCGCCGACCCGGCCGTCTTCGACCCGGGCTTCCGCAGCGGCACCCTCATGTGCGTGGGGCTGCTCGTGGTCGCTGCAGCCACCGCAGCGTTCCTCCTGCGCCCCCACGACCTCGCGCCCACCCCCGAGCCCGCCGAGCGGTGACTCAGCGTCCGTCTGCCGTTCGGGCGGTGAGTTAGCGTCCGTTCGGACCCCCGAAGCGTCCTCGAACGGACGCCAAGTCACCGCCCGACGGCCCGTCGGCCCAAGGAATAGTGCTTGTCGGGGGTTGGTTGTACTCTGATGGATGCCCCGCAAGGGGTTTGAAAACTCAAGAGGGGCTGATCGGTTTCGACTTTGGTCGTTTCGATGCAGAAGAAGCGGGTAGAGAAGCCAACGTCATCTCTTAAACGTTCGTTGGAACCCTATAAGTGCCGATTCCAAGCGCACTGACTTCGCCCTCGCTGCCTGACAGCGACTGGTGAAGGGCAGACCCGGGAGCGTCCCCGTCCCGGATCGTCTGTCTCATCTAGGGGACTTGCTGATCACGCCGTGCCACGTGGCGTGATCGGGACTTTTTCGTGGCTGAGCCTGTCGGCGACGCGTTCGTCCGAGCGCCGGGGCTGAGAAAAGCGTCAGACGAACTGCACCCGGAGAAGTCCTGTATCTGCGCCAGAGGACCGGGGTTCGATTCCCCGCAGCTCCACTAGACAACGATGGCCCCCGTCGCGCTCAGCGCGACGGGGGCCATTGCTGTCTCGTGTGAGAAGGAGCGGTGAATCGAGTCGGGCCCCCCGGCGCGGCGAAGCCGCCTTCGAGGGATCCCCGCAGCTCCACGAGACACGAATGGGCTCGCCCCCGGTTCTGGGGCGAGCCCATTCGCGTCTCGTGAGCATGACGCGCGCATCGAGTCGGGCCCCGTCACCGCACCGTAGGCGCCAGCAAGGGATCCCCGCAGCTCCACGAGCCCTGTGCGGCAGACAAGCTGACGAGACTTTGCTACGGTCGTCCTCATCTCAATAGGAGTGCGGTGTGGGTCACGAGTCGAGCAACGTCTTGAGGTCGTCCTGCGCGAGGTCGACCCGGCCCCGTGGACATGGTCCAGGTCGTAGGAAGCCGCGTCGTACCCGTTCGCTCGTAGCCGTAGCCGTAGCCGTACCCGTTCGCTCGTAGCCGTAGCCGTAGCCGTAGCCGTAGTCGTAGCCGTCGCAGCGACCGCGGCAGTCGTCATTCCTGCACGGAACGGTGGCGGCTCTGCCTTCGCGTCGTGGGCCGAGACCCCAGTACCCCTGTCCGGCTCGGCTGCCACCGCGGCCGACACGGCCTGCCGGTCAGCTCTTGGGATCGACGACCCACGTGCGCAACGACTCGTCAGCGAGACGCGAGGGAAGTGGACCCACGTCCTCATCGAAGGCCCATCGGGTGAAGGTGCATGCCTGATGCCCGACGGCGACGCGGACCGCAAGAACGGGTTCTTCGGCAACTACAACACTGAGCCACCCAAGGCGCCCGTGCCAGCGCGCGACGGCATCGAGGAGACCTGGAACATCGGAGGCTCCGTCACCGTTCCCGGACGGCTGTCGCTCGGCACCACTGAGGAGTGGTTCACCTGGGTGAGCGGCTACGCGGGGGATGACGTCACCGGCGTCACCGTCCACCCGCCCGTCGGCCCCGACGTCGAAGCTACGGTCAACGACGGTCGGTTCAGCGCTTGGTGGCCCGCCGGCGAGGTCCGAGGCGACCATCCGGGCGTGGGCGGGGCTTGGTCCTACAGCGTCACCCTCGTTGACGGGACCACCAGACGGATCTGACGCTCGACGGTGCCCCCCCCGGGGGGGATCGCTTGGTCGACAACTTCGCCTGATGCTTCACCTCCGTGGAGGTGAGCACGTCGAGGATGACCTTGGAAGACCAAACCTCTTCACCGTTCCCAACGACCCCCACCGAGGTGTAACTTCGGTTTACCACTCGCCGGCCGAAGGCTCCTCATGCGTCTCGCACGTCTCCTTGCTCCTGCCCTCGGGCTCGCACTCGCTGCCTCCGCACTGGGGGGTGCCCCGGCGCAGGCCGCTCCCGCGCCGTTGCCGGTGCCGTACACGTTCCTGACGTCGGCGGTCATCGCCGGACTGGGCATCGACGCCGATCCGCCGGGCGCCAACAACTGGGCGTGCAAGCCGTCGGCCAAGCACCCCAACCCCGTCGTGCTCGTGCACGGGCTCACGGGCAGCAAGGCCACGAACTGGCAGACGTTCTCGCCGTTGCTGGCCAACGAGGGCTACTGCGTCTTCGCCCTCACCTACGGCCAGATCAAGGGCGTCACCCCGCCCTACGACCAGGTCTTCGGCGGCTTCGGCCCCATGGAGGAGAGCGCTGCGCAGCTGTCCACCTTCGTCGACAAGGTCCGCGCCTCCACGGGTGCCACCAAGGTCGACATCCTCGGTCACTCCGAGGGCACGGTCGTGCCCAACTACTATGCCAAGTTCCTCGGCGGCGGCCCCAAGATCGACAAGTACGTCTCCATCGCGCCCATCTGGCACGGCACCGACCTGGCCGCCCTCGGCACGCTCAGCCTCATCGGCACGCCGTTCGGCGTCACCCCCATCATCAACGCGGCGCTGAAGCCGTACTTCGCCGCGGGGCCTCAGCTCCTGAAGAACTCGGACTTCATCGCCAAGATGCGGTCGGGCGGCGGACCCATCGTCCCGGGGATCACCTACACCAACATCGTCACCCGCTACGACGAGCTGGTCACGCCGTACACGAGCGGCATCGAGCCGGGCATGAAGAACTACACGGTGCAGGACTACTGCGCCCTCGACCTGAGCGAGCACTTCCAGATCGTCGCCGACCCCGTGGCCGCCGCGCTGGTCCTCAACGCTCTCGACCCGAAGAACCCGCGTCCGGTCCCGTGCCGCCTGGTGCTTCCCTTCGTCGGAACAACTCCCTGATCAAAGGCGATAAACTCGCCGAATGGCCAAGAAGACGATTGAGAAGTATTTCTCCGACATCAGCGGACATGCGATCGACGAGAATTCACCGACCCTCTATTTCTCCTTCGACGGGACCTCGTACGAGATCGACCTGACGGCCGAGGAGCGCACGGCGTTCAAGGACGCCATCGCCCCGTACCTGGGCCATGCCCGTGCCGTGCGTGGAACCAGCAAGCAACGCACGAGCACCCCCAGCGCGTCGTCGGGCCACGACGCCAAGGCCGTGCGGGCCTGGGCCGTGGAGCAGGGACTCGACGTCCCCGCGCGAGGTCGGATCCCGGCCACGCTGGTCCAGGAGTACGACGCGGCCCACTGAGGCCCTGCCGTCCCGCAGACGCCGACGGGCGGTGGATCCGCCACCGTATGAGGCGTCATACGGTGGCAGATCCACCGCCCGGAGTGGCGCTGTGGGCCCGACGTGTCAGGCGAGTCCGACGGCCTGGGCGAACGGGGTCGCGGGCTGGCCGGTGACGTCCTCCACGACGGTGGTGACCTCACCCATGAAGCCACCGCGGGTGGCGGCACCGAACGAGGCGAGCAGCTCGCCGACGAACGCGGGGAGGCCGGCGTGCTCCACGAGGCCCTGGGCGAGACCGGCGTCGTCGACCTGCACGACGGCGACGTCGGAGCCCGAGACCTTGGAGGCCAGGGCGGCCAGGTCGTCGGCGCCGACGGCCTCGGGTCCGGTCACGTCGTAGGTCTGGTTCTCGTGGCCGTCCTGGACCAGGACGTGCGCCGCGACGGCGGCGCAGTCCTCGCGCGTGACGTAGGCCGTGCGACCCTCGCCGATGTTGGTGACGAGCTGGCCGGTGGCCGCCGCTGCGTCGATCGTGCCGCGCTGCATGTCGGCGTAGAGGTTGTTGCGCAGGAGCGTCCAGGCGACGCCGCTGTCGCGCAGCGCCTTCTCCGTGGCGGCGTGGCTCGGGACGACCTGCGCCGGGTTGGCGTCCTCGGGACGGGTCACCGAGGTGTAGACGATGCGCTGGACGCCGGCCGCGACTGCGGCGTCGATCGCGGCGAGGTGGCCCTCGAGCCGGCCGTCCACGTCGTCGGTCGAGATGAGCAGCAACGTGTCCACACCCGCGAAGGCGTCGGCGAGGGACGTGGGGTCCGAGAAGTCTCCGCGGCGCGCGTCGGTGCCCGCGAAGCCGCTGAGCTTCTCGGGGGACCGGCTGACGAGGACGACGTTCGAGGGGTCGGTCAGCGTGACGAGCTGCTGGGTGACGAGGGTGCCGAGCTGCCCGGAGGCGCCGGTGACGGCGATGGTCATGATGTGCTCCTTGGAAGTAACCGCAATCGAGATGATGCTGGTTAAACCGTAGCCGGGTTGATGGCGGTATGCAACACTGGGGTCATGGCCGGTCCCACCAACACCCAGTTCGCCGTGGCGGTGCACGTGCTCACCTATCTCTCCGGCTTCCGTGAGCGCGGCCCCATCGGCGCCACCGAGCTGGCCGCGTCCACCAACGTGAACCCGGTGCACGTCCGGCGCGTGCTGGGTCCGCTGCGCGAGGCCGGGATCGTCACGTCCTCGCCCGGTGCCAAGGGTGGGTGGGAGCTGGCGCTCGAGCCCGAGGACATCACGCTCGCCGACGTGTGGCGGCTCGTCCAGGGCCCTGACCACGTCATCGGCCTGCACGCGCCGAGCCCTGACTGCCCGGTGGGCCGGGCCATCAACGACTCCCTCACGGAGATCGACCGACGCGTGGCTGCAGCCGTCGAGGCGGAGCTGGGATCGCAGACCGTCGCCCACCTCGCGACAGGCGTGCGTCTGCCCTAGAGTTCGGTCGACCGAACATCCTCTGGGGGGAATGTCATGTCGACCGACACTGCGCCGCCGGCGTCCGCACGATCGAAGCGTCCGTTCCTGATCGGTGGGCTCGTCCTGCTGGTCCTCGTCCTCGTGGGGGTCTGGTTCGCCGGCCGTGCCTGGGCCGACGGCCGCGCCGACGACTACACCAAGGACTTCGCCGCCTGGGAGAAGGAGCAGGGCGCTGCCTTGCTGTCGTCGACGACCAAGGTCCCGGACGGCACCTACATCATCGGCAAGGACGTCACCACGACGAAGGCCATCGCGTCCCAGCAGAAGGGTTGCGCCGCGGCCGAGAAGACGGCGGCTGACGCGAGGGACGCCGAGTCCGACGTCCCGACGGTGTCCGCCGGTCCCTTCGGCCTGCTCAGCAGCACGCTGCGCGACGCCGCCGACACGTCGGAGGAGCGGTCGGACGCGGTGAAGGCCTATGCCAAGAAGGCGGCCGAGGTGTACGAGCAGATCCACACCGACTGCGTCTGGAACATCGCCTTCAACAAGCGCACCGCGGACGAGAAGCGCTCGACCGCGCTGTACAAGAAGGCCGCGAAGTACCTGGACAAGCGTGGCCCCACCGGGCCGGGCGCCCAGTGCAACCTCGACACCTGCATCGCCTACGACAAGTCCGACCGGGTGAAGTACGCCGCGATCACGCGCCAGGCGTACACGCTGGACTGGCGCAACGCGCAGAAGATCTACAAGAACGGGTGCAACGAGACGTCCTACGGCAAGGCCATGTGCTCGGCCTTCCTGAGGGCCACCGACCGGTTCCGCGACACGCGGATCAACTTCTCCGAGGTGGTCCGCACCGCGACCAACTCGGTGGACAACCCCGTCTTCGACCGGGCCAACGCGCAGTGGGACGGTGTCCAGAAGGACAACGCCGCCCTGCTGACCTCGACGGTCAAGAAGGCGCACCCCGAGCTGGCCAAGATCGCGAAGGTGGCCAAGAGCCCGGGGTACAGCGACCAGTTCCTGCTGCTGGCCGACCGTGCGCTCGTCCGGTCCCTGGCGGACGAACGGGCGAAGCTCGCGGACCTCTGACGGGGGACCTGCTCCGGGCCGTCAGGCCCAGAGCAGGTCGCCGAACTTGAACCAGATGGCGCTGGCGACCACGACGTACCAGAGCACGATGACGAGCGCGGTCCAGTTGCTGAGGAACCGGGTGACGGCCGACCCCGGGGCGAACGCCCGGAGGTTGCGTGCGGTGACGAGCACGAAGGTCGGGATCATGATGGTCCAGACGACCATGCACCAGGGGCAGAGCTTGCCGATGTCGTAGATGCTCTGGAACTGCAGCCAGGTGATGAGGCCGATGCCGAAGATCACGCCGAGCTGGAGACCGGCCCAGATCCAGCGCGGGAACCGCACTCCGGCGACGAGCAGGACGCCGAGCGTGAGCACGACGGTCCACCCGACCACGCCCATGAGCGGGTTGGGGAAGCCGAAGACCGACGCCTCGGGCGTGTTGATGACGCCGCCGCAGCTCACGAAGGCGTTGAAGTCGCAGCCGAGCGCCGTGGGGCGACCTGCGGCCTTGTCCTCGAGGAAGGCGACCTTCTCGACGATGAGGATCGCGGCGGAGAGGAGCGCGACGGCGCCGCCCACCACCATGAACCATGCGAGGGCCCGGGACTCCTCGGGGAGGCGGTCGGGCTCGGTGTCGGCTGAGGAGGTGGCGGTGTCACTCACGTCACGATGGTAAAGGAGGCCCGGTTGATTGACGGCCGCCCGTCGGATGTGGCACGGTTCAGATACCGGCGGTATCTGAATTTGAGGAGCACCATGACCACGCAGCACGAGCACGTCGACGTCATCATCATCGGGGCCGGACTCTCCGGCATCGGGGCCGCCTACCGGCTCAGCACCATGGCGCCCGACCGCACGTACGCCGTGCTGGAGGCCCGGGAGCGCATGGGCGGCACGTGGGACCTCTTCCGCTACCCCGGCATCCGCTCGGACTCCGACATGTACACCTTGAGCTACCCGTTCCGGCCCTGGACCCACCGCAAGTCCATCGCCGACGGTGGCGACATCCGTCAGTACATCAATGACGCCGCCCACGAGTTCGGCATCGCCGACAAGATCCAGTACGGCCACCGCGTCCAGAGCACCAGCTGGTCCAGCGCCGAGCAGCGGTGGACCGTCACGTCGTCCATGGGCAGCGAGACCGTCACCCAGACGGCGTCCTTCGTCTTCTTCTGCAGCGGCTACTACGACTACGACGAGGCCTACACCCCGGAGTTCCCCGGCCTGGAGGACTTCGCCGGCCGTGTGGTGCACCCCCAGTTCTGGCCTGAGGACCTCGACTACGCGGGCAAGAAGGTGGTCGTGATCGGCTCCGGCGCCACCGCCATCACGCTCATGCCGTCCATGGCCGACGACGCCGAGCACGTCACGATGCTCCAGCGCTCGCCCACGTACATCACGTCGCTGCCACAGGAGGACGGCTTCTCGGCCGGCCTGCGCAAGGTGCTGCCCGCCGGTGCCGCGCACCGCGCCACCCAGCTCAAGAACGCCACGGTGGCCATCGGCTTCTACGAGTTCTGCCGACGCTTCCCCGAGGCGGCCAAGAAGATCCTCCTCACGCGGGCCGCGCGTTCCGTCCCGGAGGGGTTCGACGTCAAGCACCTCACGCCGCGCTACAACCCCTGGGACCAGCGGCTCTGCGTGGTGCCCAACGGCGACCTGTGGCGCACCATCCGCAAGGGCAAGGCGTCCATCGTGACCGACCGCATCGACCACTTCGACGAGGCCGGGATCGTGCTGGAGTCCGGTGAGCGTCTGGACGCCGACATCGTCGTGACCGCCACCGGCCTCAAGGTGGCGGCGCTCGGCAAGGTCGCCGTCGACGTCGACGGCGAGAAGGTCGATCCCGGAGAGCGCTTCATCTACAAGGGGCTCATGCTGAGCGGCGTGCCCAACCTGGCGTGGTGCATCGGCTACACCAACGCGTCGTGGACCCTGCGCGCCGACCTGTCCTGGAAGTACGTGGCGCGGTTCCTCAACCACCTGCGCGACCAGGGCTACAGCTCGGGGATGCCCGATCCTCACGGTGCCGACGGCGACTCGGCCCCCGCGCTCGACCTCCAGTCCGGCTACGTGCAGCGTGCTCTCGACGTGCTCCCGCAGCAGGGCCGCAAGGCGCCCTGGACCATCCGGCAGAACTGGTTCCTGGACTCCTGGGACAGCCGCCGCACCGACCTCGACGAGGCGATGGTGTTCGAGAAGGCCGAGCAGCGCGTCCAGGCCTGACCGCTCGGGCGACGATGCCGATCAGGTCTGGCAGCGGGGGCACCAGTAGGTGTCGCGCGCGGTGAGAGGGGTGTCGCCGAGGCTGCCCGTCTGCAGACGGGTGCTGCACCGCCGACAGCGCCCCTTCTCGCGCCCGTAGACGTAGCGCTCCTGGCCGCGGCGGGTGTCGCCGGTGAACGTGCGGGCGGTGCGGTCCTTGTTGACGTCGAGCATCTTCTGGCCCAGCGCCAGCAGTCGGCGGACGTCGCGGACCTCGCCCACGGGCCGGGTGGGCAGCAGGCCGCTCACGAAGAGCAGCTCGTTGACGTACTCGTTGCCCAGGCCCGCCAGGTTGCGCTGATCGAGCAGTGCCAGGAACACCGGACGGTCCGGGTCGGCGGTGACCCGGCGGGTGGCCTCGTCGAGGTCCCAGCTCTCGCCCAGGAGGTCGGGGCCGAGGTAGCCGAGCGCCTCGCTGTCGTGCTCGCGCTGCAGCACCTCCAGGATGCCGAGCGAGAACCCGACGGCCTGCTTCCCGGGCGTCTCGAGGATGATGCGGGCCATGTGGGCGGGGCGCCGCCACGGCGTGCCGTGAGGGTGGACGTGCCACACGCCCTCCATCTTGAGGTGGGAGTGGATGCTGACCTCACCGACGCGGATGAGCAGGTGCTTGCCGTGGCTGAGCACCTCGTCGACCACCTGCCCCGAGAGGTCGAGGGTGGCCCACTGCGGGACCCGTACGTCGGACCGGGTGAGGGCCTGGCCTGCGAGCCCCTCGCGAAGACGTCGGGCCGCGCGCCAGACGGTGTCGCCCTCAGGCACGGCTTCCTCCCACCGTGCCCCGGCCGTCGTGGCGCAGTCCCTTGGGGTGCCGGACGAAGCCGGCGTCGCGCAGCGCGGCGCCGAACGGCGTGCCCTCGACGGCGAGCCCGTTGGCGGTCTCGATGGTGAGCCGACCGAACCGCTGCTGACGTAAGGCGTTCATGAGGGCGTCGGCGGCGGGACGGAGCCGTCCGGGGTGCTCCGTGGCCACGACGGCCTTGCGACCGCCCCGCTCGAGGAACGCCACGAGCACGCCGTCGTGCAGGACGACGAGGGCACCGGCCTTGCGCGAGGGGCGGTGGGCCGTCTCGGGCTCCGTGGCCTCGGGCCAGGGGAGCGCCGCGCCGTAGGGGTTGGCGGGGTCGGTGGCGGCGAGCACGACGGCCGGCGTGTCGGGCGGCTCGGTGTCGGGGTCGCGCTGGAAGGAGCGGAGCCGGTCGACGGCGGCCGAGGAGGCGAACTGGGCCGCGCCGAGCCGATCGACGAACACTCCACGCAGGCACGATCCGGTCTGCTCGAGCTCGCGCAGCACGCGGTACACGCCGGCGAATCCACCCGGCGTCTGCTCGGCCACGACGGACCCGCGGGTGACGACCCCGTACCGGCTGAGGAGCGACTCGGCCCGGGCGAGGGCCAGCTGGGTGGCGTCCTCGGGGCCTGTGGGCGGGTCGAGCCGGAACCAGCGGCCGCTCACGGTGGGCGGTGCCGCCTGCTGCCGCGGGGCCGCGGCGAGCGCACGGCGAGCGTGCAGGCGCGCCCGCGGCGGGCGGGTGCCGCCGCGGTGGGCCCCGCGTCCGCCGAGTCGCGCGCGGACGGGGGCGAAGGTGTCTCCGGCGATGCGGCCCGACCACACGAGACCCCACAGGGCGTCGGCCACCGTGACGTCGTCGAGCTTCTGCTCCGAGACCTCCTGGCGCGAGCGGACGAGGTCGAGCACCTGGCCGAAGAGGTACGCGCCGCCGCCGTCGAGGGCGTCGAGCACCCGCTGCTGGATGGCGTCGGGCTCCTCGGTGACCCGGGCCGAGGGCAGCACGAGGTCGGCGGGGTGGAGCTGCACCCAGCCGTCGGCCCCCGGCAGGGAGCCGGCGCCGGTCCAGACGACCTCGCCCGCCGACAGGAGCTCGTCGAGGTGCGCGGGGGAGTAGTCGCGGACCCTCGCCGGCAGCACGAGGCTCTCCCAGGCCGAGGCCGGAAGGGCGACGCCGGCCAGCTGGTCGACCGCCGCCAGCACGGCGTCGGCTCCGCGGGCCGAGCTGCGTCCGCTGCCCGGCCCCGAGCCGTCGACGTGGTGCCAGGCGGTGAGGAAGCGTGAGTAGGTCTCACCGTCGACGGGCTCGACCTGCTGACGGGCTGCGGCGAGCGAGCGGCTCCGCAGCCGGCGCAGGACCCCCGGCTCGACCCACTCGCTGCCCGTGGCCATGGGGCGGAACTCGCCCTCGGTGAGCCGACCGTCGCGCGACATGCGGCGCAGGACGTCGGCCACGACGGTGGTGCCGAGGCCCAGGCGCTGGGCTGCCTCGTCGGACGTGAAGGGCCCGTGCGTACGCGCGTACCGGGAGAGGAGGTCGCCCAAGGGGTCGGCCACCGACTGCAGGAAGACCTCGGCCACGCCTTGGGGCACGGCCGTGCCGAGGGCGTCGCGGAGGCGCGCGGCGTCCTCGACGGCGCTCCAGCGGACCTCGCCGGCCATGAGCACCTCGATGACGCGACGTTCGTCCTGCAGGGTCTTGAGGGCCTCGAGCGCGGACCCCTCGCGGAAGCGGTGCTGCACCTCCTCGGTGGTGAGGGGGCCGAGCAGACGCAGGAGGTCGGCGGCGCCCTCGGGTCCGACCACGAGGCGGTCGTCGGCGAGGCGCTGGAGCTCGGCCTCGGTGCGCTCGATGACCTCGGGGTCGAGCAGCTCGCGCAGCTCGGCGCGTCCGAGGAGCTCCGAGAGCAGGGCGGGGTCGAGGCTGAGCGCGGCCGCTCGGCGCTCCGCGAGTGGCGTGTCGCCCTCGTACAGGAAGGACGCGACGTACCCGAACAGCAGCGTGTTGGCGAAGGGCGAGGCGCGCTCGGTGGTGACCTCGGCGATGGTGACCTCGCGGCTGTGGATGCGACGGACGAGGCCCAGCAGGGCCGGGAGGTCGTAGACGTCCTGGAGGCACTCGCGCGCGGTCTCGAGCAGGATGGGGAAGTCGGGGTAGTCGCGTGCGACGTCGAGCAGCTGGGCCGAGCGCTGGCGCTGCTGCCACAGCGGCGCACGGGCGCCGGGGTTGCGCCGCGGCAGGAGCAGGGCGCGTGCCGCGCACTCGCGGAAGCGCGCCGCGAACAACGCCGACCCGCCGACCTCGGTCTGCACGAGGGCCTCCAGCTCGTCGACGTCCATGACGAAGAGCTCGGCGAAGTCGGTCTCCGTGGCGCGGTCGTCGAACCCGGCCTCGAGGTCGGGGATGCGCGCGACGATGCCGTCGTCGCTGGCCACGACCGAGCCGTCGACGCCGAAGCGCTCGGTGATGCGGGCCCCCACGGCCAGGGCCCAGGGCGCGTTGACCTGGCGGCCCCACGGAGAGTGCAGCACGAGGCGCCAGTCGCCCAGCTCGTCGTGGAAGCGCTCCAGCACGAGCGTGCGGTCGGTGGGCAGGACACCGGTGGCCTCGCGCTGGTCGTCGAGGAACTGCTTGAGGTTGGTGGCGCCGCGGTGGTCGAGCTCGGGCGGCGGCCCCTGGGCCTCGACCTCGCGCACGAACGCGCCGATGGCCTCGCCCAGCTCGGCGGGGCGGCCCATGGCGTCGCCCCGCCAGAAGGGGAGGCGGGCGGGCTGGCCGAACGCGGGCACCACGATGACGCGGTCGTGCGTGATCTCCTGGATGCGCCAGCTGGTGGCGCCCAGCGTGAAGACGTCGTTGATGCGCGACTCGTAGACCATCTCCTCGTCGAGCTCGCCGACCTTGCGCGGCGCGGAGCGGGCGTCGTCGTCGCCCGCCGCGAGGACGACCGAGAACATGCCGCGATCGGGGATGGTGCCACCACTGGTGACCGCCAGTCGCTGGGCGCCGGGGCGCCCGGTGAGGACGCCGGCGTCGCGGTCCCACACGATGCGGGGGCGGAGCTCGGCGAAGGCGTCGGAGGGATAGCGGCCGGCGAGCAGGTCGAGGGTGGCCTCGTAGGCCGAGCGGGGGAGCGCCGCGTACGGCGCACTACGACGCACGGTCTCGAACCACTCCTCCACGTCGAGCGGCTCCAGCGCCGTGGCGGCGACGGTCTGCTGGGCCAGGACGTCGAGCGGGTTGGAGGGGACCGAGAGCCGCTCGATCCGGCCCTCGCGCATGAGCTGGGCCGTGACCGTGGCCCCGACGAGGTCGTGGCGCGTGGTGGGGTAGACGACGCCCCGGGACGTCTCGCCCACCTGGTGGCCGGCGCGGCCCACGCGCTGCAGCCCGCTGGCCACCGAGGGCGGCGAGGAGACCTGCACGACGAGGTCGACGGCACCCATGTCGATGCCGAGCTCGAGGCTGGAGGTGGCGACGACGCAGCGCAGACGGCCCGTCTTGAGGTCGTCCTCGACGAGCGCGCGCTGCTCCTTGCTCACCGACCCGTGGTGGGAGCGGGCCAGGATGCGGTCCTCCTCGGGGGCGTCGGGGCCCAGTCGGGCCTCGTAGCGCTCGTTGAGGTGGGACGTGAGCCGCTCGGCCTGCCCGCGGGAGTTGCAGAAGACGATGGTGGAGCGGACCTTGAGGATGCGGTCGATGACGTCGTCCTCGACGAACGGCCAGATGCTCTGGGTGTCGCCCTCGCCGTCCTCGCCGCCGTCTCCTGGGCGGTGCAGCTGGGTCATGTCGTCGACCGCCACGGTGACGTCGAGCTCGAGGTGCGACGGCGACGGCGGCGCCACGACGGTGACCGGCGCCTGGCCGGCGAGGAACCGTGCCACCTCCTCGTGCGGGCGCACCGTGGCCGAGAGGCCGATGCGCCGCACGGGGGCGGTGGTGAGCTGCTGGAGCCGCTCGAGGGAGAGCGCCAGGTGGGCGCCGCGCTTGGTGCCGGCCACGGCGTGGATCTCGTCGAGGATGACCGTGTCGACGCTGCGAAGGGTCTCGCGGGCCGACGACGTGAGCATGAGGAACAGCGACTCGGGCGTGGTGATGAGGACGTCCGGCGGCTTGGACAGCAGGGCCCGGCGGTCGCGCTGCGAGGTGTCTCCCGAGCGGATGCCGACGCTCACGGGCGTGAACGCCTCGCCCCGGCGCGCTGCCGCCTGGGTGATGCCCACCAGGGGGGAGCGCAGGTTGCGCTCGACGTCGACCGCGAGCGCCTTGAGGGGCGAGACGTACAGGACGCGGGTCCCGGGCTCGCGGCCCTCGGCCGGGACGTCCTCGTGCAGGAGGCGGTCGATGGCGGAGAGGAACGCCGCGAGCGTCTTGCCGGAGCCGGTGGGCGCGACGACCAGGACGTGGTCGGCGGCGCGGTCGATGGCCGCCCAGGTCTCGTCCTGCACCGGGGTGGGCGCCGAGAAGGCGTGCGAGAACCACTCGCGGGTGGCCGGCGCGAAGTGTTCCATCGTCCGTCCATCGTGGCAGGCGCCTCCGACATCTGCCCGGGCGCGAGAGCCGGTCGACGAGGAGGCACCATCTCGTCGACGCCACACCCCTTCCAATACGTCGGGTGTTCACGACCCTGAGGCATGGTTGCCCTATGACCCGTCGCCTCCCGGTGGTCCTGCTCACGGCTGCCCTCGTCGTCTCTGCCTGCTCCTCGGACAAGAAGGAGAAGGCCGATCCCGAGGCTTCGAAGGGCTCGAGCGAGAAGCTCGTCCAGGTCTCGCCGCTGACGGGTGAGGTCATGCGGTCCCGGCCCGCCAACCCGGTGTTCGTCGTGAAGATCGAGAACACCGAGGGTGGTGCCCCGCAGCTGGGCCTCGACAAGGCCGACATGGTCGTCGAGGAGCTCGTGGAGGGCGGCCTCACGCGTCTCGCCGCGTTCTTCTACTCCGACCTGCCGAGCACGGTCGGCCACGTGCGCTCCATGCGCGCCAGCGACATTGGCATCGCCAAGCCCGTGGACGGTCAGATCGTCGCCTCCGGTGGCTCGGCCGGCACGGTCAAGAAGGTCAAGAAGGCCGGCATCACGGTCTGGTCCGAGGACTTCGGCGCCCCCGGCTTCAGCAGCGACCCCAACAAGGTGCGCCCCTACAACCGGCTCATGGACCTGCCCCGGCTCGACCGGCGCGCGAAGGTCACCGACATCCCCGGCCCGTACCTGACCTTCACGAAGGCGGGCGCCAAGGCCGAGGCCACGTCGTCGGCCGGCGCCGAGGCCACGGAGAAGTCGGTCCGGAAGGCCACCACCGCCGCGGTCCGGTTCTCGCCCTCCACCACCACGCAGTGGAAGTACTCGGGAAGCACGTACAAGCGCACCAACGGGCACGCGGAGAAGGAGTACGGCGCCGACACCGTCGTGGTCCTGTACTGCGACATCGGCGACGCCGGCTACCTCGACCCGGCGGGCAACCCCGTCCCGGAGACCAAGCTCAAGGGCAACGGCGACGCCCTCATCCTCAGCGGCGGCAAGGCCACCACCGTCACGTGGCACAAGCGCGGCTCCGGTGCCACGATCTCGTTCAAGGCCGAGGACGGCTCACCCGTGACGATCGACCCCGGTCACGTGTGGCTCGAGCTCATCCCCAAGGACGGCGGCTCCGTCACGGTCCAGTGACCCGGTTCAGGCGCTGACGTCGGCGCTCGTCACCTCGGCGCCGTCGATCGAGGGCAGCAGGCGCATCCCGGCGAGGATGGCTCCGATGCTGGCCTGGACGTCGGCCGAGGCCTGCTCGCCGTCGTCGGAGTCCGAGACGTACTCCGAGGCGGAGCGGATGGCCCCGTAGAAGATCATGGCGAAGGCCTCGGACAGCTCGGCGGCTCCGCCGAGGTCGTCGAGCAGGTCGTCGACGGTGGCGCGCACGATGCCCAGTGACGAGGCCCGCTCCGCCTCGGCCCAGCGCTCGTGGCCCAGGGCCGCGGGGGCCTCCTGGAGGCAGATGCGGCGGAAGTGGGGCTCGCGGCAGACCTCGAGGAAGGACTCGAGCCCGATCTGCGCGCGCTCCCACGGGTCGTCGGAGGCGTCGATGCGCTTCTGGATCTGGCGGGTGGTGCTGTCCTGGAGGCGGTCGAAGACGCTCTCGAACAGGGCGAGCTTGCTGGGGAAGTGGTGGTAGAGCGCGCCCTTGGTGACGCGGGCCGCAGCCACCACCTCGTCGAGCGACGTGCCCGAGTAGCCGTGCGCGGCGAAGAGCTCCTGCGCGTTGTCGAGCAGGGCGCGCTTGGTGCTGGAGGAGTAGTCCTGTCGACGCGAGGTCTTGCGCGCGGCGCGCAGGACTTTGGCGGGATGCACCTTCGCGCTGGTCATGATCTTCATCGTACGCCGGTGGCCTGGGCCGAGGGTGGGGACCGTCACAGCCGCTGCGCTTGGCACGGCCCCGTGAACCACACATACTGAGAGTACGTACCGAGAGTATGTTCCCGGGCGTGACCGACGGAAACGAAAGGAGCACCACCATGACCTGGGATGCCCACCACCGTCGCACCACCGTCCTCCGCGAGGTCCTCGCCGCTGCTGAGCAGCGCCGCGACGAGACCACCCCGGACGACCTCCTCGACTCCGTCGACGGCGCCCGCGACGTGTTCGCGACCGACGTCGACCTCCTCCTGAGCCTCCACATGACCTGGACGCAGCGCCTCAGCGGCGCGCTCGACATCGCGCTGGGCGACGGCACCGACGACCCTGAGACGGCCGTCATCGAGGCCTGGACACGCGCCGCCACGGCCGCCCCCACCCTGCGCCGTCTGCTCGACGACGCCGAGGAGGTGCCCGAGCTGGCTGCGCCGCTGGCCCAGGAGTGCGTGGTCCTGGCCCGCTCCGCCGGCTCGCGCGGCGACCTGCTCCAGGCGGGCGAGCGGCTGCGGGTCCGCGGTCGCGAGGCCGTCATGGTCGAGCACGCGCACGAGCCGCACGAGTCGCGCGGCCTCATGGCGCGGCTCCGCGAGGCCCTGGCCGCCTAGCCGGCCACCCCGACCTCCGCCCTCGACGCCACCCTCCCTCTCCCTCCGGCGTCGGGGGCGGATTCTCTTTCCCCGGAGCCGATGGAGCAGCGGCTACTGCTCGTCGGAGGGTGGGTTGACCAGACGGTCGAAGACGTCGCCCAGCTGGGAGTGGATCTCGGTCTCGATGCGTTGGCTGAGCTCGGTGCGGAAGATCCCGAGGGTCACCTGGCTCGCCACGGGCAGGAGGCTCTCGATGGCGCGGATGACCTGGTCCCACCCGTCCTCGGGCAGTCCCTGGGCCACGAACGGGTTGACGACGTCGGCGGCGACCCGGCTCACGAAGTCGTCGGCCACGGCGCGCAGGTGGTGCTGGACCGCGGGGAAGATGGCGATGATCGTGGAGGGGTCGAGGCCGAGCGAGACCGCGGCGGCCCCGGAGCGGACCACCTGGGGCTGCATGAGCCGGACGTGGTCGTGATCGTCGTCGATCCACTCGACGAGGCCGTACTCCGCGAGGGAGTCGATGAGGGCGTCGTCGCGCGGGACGGAGGCGAGGGCGGCCAGCGCGTCGCGCGTCGTGACCTCCGGCTCGACCTCGTGGTTGGGCTCCTCGAGGAGGTGGAGCAGGTCGAGCGTGTGGCCGGCGGCCGAGCGGGGGCTGGCGGTGATGGCCTGCTCCACCGCCGCCAGGGTGTATCCGCGGTCGACGAGCTCGCGGACGAGCTGGAGGCGCTGCAGGTGCTCGAGCGTGTAGTAGCCGGTGCGACCCTCGAGCCGCGGCGGGTCGAGCAGCCCACGACTGGCGTAGGCACGGACGTTGCGGACCGTCATGTCGGCGCGGGCGGCGAGCTGGTCGACGGTGAACTCCTCGACCTCGGGCGGCTGCGCTGACATGTGGGCATCATAGTGCTCATGGAGTCTCTCCAAGGTCGTCTGCTCGTGGCGACGCCGGCCATCGACGACGGGCCCTTCTGGCGCAGCGTCGTGTTCCTGCTCGACCACGACGAGGACGGGGCGCTCGGCGTCATCGTCAACCGGCCCACGCCCGCCGACGTCGAGGACGTCCTGCCCACGTGGGGCGCCCGCGTCAATGCGCCGGTCTGCCTCTTCGACGGCGGCCCGGTGGCGATGGACTCGGCCCTGGCCCTCGGAGTCGTGGGCGACCAGGAGCCCCCCGTGGGGTGGCGCCGCATGACCGGAAAGGTTGGACTCGTCGATCTCGAGGGCCAGCCGCCCGCCGCCGGACGGCTCCAGGGGCTGCGCGTCTTCGCGGGGTACGCGGGCTGGTCCGGCGGACAGCTCGAGGCGGAGGTGGCGGAGGGGTCCTGGGTGGTCGTGGAGGCCCACGACGACGACCTCGTCTCGCCCCAGCCCGAGCTGCTGTGGAGCGCGGTGCTGCGCCGCCAGGACGACGACACCCGGTTCTGGACGACGTTCCCGGCCGACCCCACCGTGAACTGACCGCGGTCGCGCGCCGGCTCCCGCCCAGAGCGTCGCGGCGGCTCGATCCGGGCCGCCCGTTCGTCTACGATGCTGCCGTGGCTCTTTTCGGACGTGGTGGCACGCAGACCGTCTACGACGAGCGCACCGACCTGCGCACCGAGGACGGTGACCACGAGAAGTTCTCGCACTACGTCCCCAAGGACGAGCTCACCGAGGCCATGGTCATGGGCACGCCCGTCGTGGCGCTGTGCGGCAAGGTGTGGGTCCCCAGCAGGGCGCCGGAGAAGTTCCCGGTGTGCCCCGAGTGCAAGGACATCTGGGAGTCCATGTCCGAGGGCGACGACGGCAAGGGCGGCAAGGGCGACGGCAAGGGCGACTCCGGCACCGATGCATAGCCAGCGCCTCAGGGCCTGGCAGCGCGCGGCATTCGACCTGTATGCCCGCACCAGCCCCCGTGACTTCCTCGCCGTGGCCACCCCCGGCGCCGGCAAGACGACCTTCGCCCTGACGATCGCCGCCGACCTCCTCGAGCGTGGCGTGATCGAGCGGATCGTCGTCGTCACCCCCACCGACCACCTCAAGACGCAGTGGGCACTCGCGGCCTCGGGCCTCGGCATCACGCTCGACCCGGGCCTGGCCGGCAGCGGCGCCCTGGGCGCCGACTTCCGCGGCTTCTGCGTCACGTACGCAGCCCTCGGCGTGAACCCCAACGCCTACCGCGTCCGGGTCGAGGCACGGCGCACGCTCGTGATCCTCGACGAGGTCCACCACGCCGGAGACGCCCTCTCGTGGGGCGAGGCCGTGCAGGAGGCCTGCGAGCCTGCCGTACGGCGTCTCAGCCTCACCGGCACGCCGTTCCGCTCCGACGCCAACCCCATCCCGTTCGTCACGTACGCCCCGCAGGACGACGGCACCAAGCAGAGCGTCGCCGACTACTCCTACAACTACGGCGACGCGCTCCGCGACGGCGTGGTCCGCCCGGTCCTCTTCATGGCCTACTCCGGCCAGATGCACTGGCGCACGCGGGCCGGCGACGAGGTGGCCGCCCGCCTCGGCGAGCCCCTCACGAAGGACCAGACCGCCCAGGCGCTCCGCACGGCCCTGGACCCGCAGGGCTCCTGGATGCCCACGGTGCTCGATGCCGCGCACCGCCGCCTCCTCGAGGTCCGCCGCGACATCCCCGACGCCGGCGGTCTCGTGATCGCCACCGACCAGGACTCCGCCCGTCAGTACGGCGCCCTGCTGCGCGACATCACCGGGCAGCAGCCCACCGTCGTCCTCTCCGACGAGGCCGGTGCCAGCGCGCGCATCGCGGAGTACTCGGCCAGCACCTCGCCGTGGCTCGTGGCGGTGCGCATGGTGAGCGAGGGCGTCGACATCCCGCGGCTCGCGGTGGGCGTCTACGCCACCACCACCTCCACGCCACTGTTCTTCGCCCAGGCCATCGGGCGCTTCGTGCGGGCCCGGCGCCGGGGCGAGACGGCCTCCATCTTCGTGCCGAGCGTGCCGAGGCTCCTGGGTCTCGCGTCCGACCTCGAGGCCGAGCGCGACCACGTCATCGGGCGCCCCGTGAAGGACGAGGACGACCTCTTCGCCGCCGAGGCCGAGATGCTGGCGCGGGCCAACGCCGCCGAGGGGGCCGCCGACGACGAGCTGGGCACCTACAAGGCGCTCGGGAGCGAGGCCTCCTTCGACCGCGTCGTCTACGACGGCGCCGACTTCGGCGGCACCGACCTCGCCGAGGACGAGCTCGACTTCATCGGCATCCCCGGGCTCCTCGAGCCCGACCAGGTGGCCGAGCTGCTGCGGGCGAGCCGGAGCAAGAAGGCCAAGGCCGCGGTCAGCGCGGCGGCCCAGGCCGAGGTCGACCGCGACGCCGCGTTCGAGCGTCGCAGCGAGCTGCGCCGCGAGCTCAACGGACTCGTCGGAGCCTGGCACCACCGCACCGGCACGCCGCACGGCGTGACGCACAGCCAGCTCCGCACGCAGTGCGGCGGCCCTCCGGCCGCCTCCGCCACGGGGGAGCAGCTGCAGGAGCGCATCGACCTCCTGCGTCGCTGGGCCCTTCGCGCCTCCAGCTGACCCACTGGCGCAGCCGCCTCACGCTCCCCGAGCCGAGGACCTTCTCCCTGGCCGGTCGACGAGCTTCGTCCAGCGGCCGGCCCGGGGCCCCACTACCGTGACGACGTGACCCTCCCCCTGCGCACCCGTGTCTTCGGCGTCCTCGAGCGTGCCGCGTCCAAGCCCGTCGAGGAGACGAAGGACTTCCCCGCCAAGCGCGCCGGCCGGCTGCAGCTCCAGCGCTCCGGCATCGGGCGCTGGCTCTTCGGCACGCCCGACCGCTCGGTGACCACGACGGAGTACACCGCCGACATCGCCGGCCGTCCCGCCCGCGTGCTCGTGCACCGACCCGCGTCCACGGGGCCGCTCCCCGTGGTCCTCAACCTGCACGGCGGTGGCTGGGTGCAGGGCAACCCCGAGCAGTCGGCCTGGTTCGCGAGCCGGGTGGCGGCCGCGGCCGGCGTGGTCGTGGTCTCGCCCACCTACCGGCTCGCTCCGGAGCACACGTTCCCCGCCCAGGTCGAGGACTCCGTCGACGCCCTGCAGTGGGTCGTCGACCGCGCCGAGACCCTGGGCGCCGACCCCACGCGCGTGGCCGTGATGGGCGACAGTGCGGGCGGCGGGCTCTCGGCCACGACCGCCCTCCTCGCCCGCGACGCCGACGGTCCTGCGCTGCGGGCCCAGGTGCTGCTCTACCCGGGTGTCGAGGCCTACGACCGCTGGCCGTCGGAGGACGAGTTCGCCGACTCGGCCGTGCTCACCTCCGCCAACATGCGTGCCTTCGTGCGGCTCTACCTCGGCGAGGCCTACGGGACGGACGACTGGCGGGCCTCGCCCATCAAGGCTCCGTCGCACGCCGACCTCCCGCCGGCGTTCGTCGCCGTGGCCGACCACGACCCGCTCGCCGACAACGCCCGCCGCTACAGCGACGTGCTGCGAGCCGCGGGCGTGACGGTCGAGGAGCGGGAGTACTCCGCGCTCCACGGGTTCATCAGCCTGCCCGGCGTGAGCCCCGCGGCGACCGAGGCGGTCCGGGACGTCTCCGCGTTCCTGAGGACGCACCTGCTCTGAGGGCATTGTGACAGTGGAACTGTCACGGTATGGTCTGGCCATGCGCCTGCGCCCTCTGCCCCGCGACCACTGGCAGCGCGAGGTCGAGCGCCTCGACCCCGAGACGCAGTACGAGCAGATCATGCGCATCGTGGCGAAGCGCGAGTTCCCCTGGGACTTCCAGCAGGCCCTGAGCTTCGCGCTGTTCCGCACCTACGCCGTCCCCACGATCGGACGGCTGCTCGCGGCCACCGACCAGTTCGAGGGGCACACGCAGAAGCGGCACGACGACACGGTGCTCGTGCTCGACACGGTGCTGAGCGAGGGCATGGAGTCCAGGCCCGGCCGGTCCGCGGTGCGCCGCATGAACCAGATGCACGGCAGCTACGACATCTCGAACGAGGACATGCTCTACGTCCTGTGCGCGTTCGTGGTGATGCCGGTGCGATGGGTCGAGCAGCACGGCTACCGGCCCCTGTCCGAGCGCGAGGTCCTGGCCGACGTCCGCTACTACCAGCGTCTCGGACGGCTCATGAACATCACGGGCATGCCCGAGGACTACGCCGGCTTCGAGCGGCTCCTCGACCAGATCGAGGCGAGGCGCTTCGCCTACGACCCCGGTGGGCGCGCCGTGGCCGACTCCACGCTCGGTCTCTTCGTCGAGTTCTACCCTCGCCCCGTCCGGCCCTTCATGGGCCTGTTCTCCAAGGCGCTCATGGACGACCACCTGCTGCGGGCCTTCGGGTACTCCGTGCCCCCGCGCTGGGTCCGCGAGGCGGCGCACCGCTCGCTCGAGCTCCGGGGACGGCTGCTCTCCCGTCTTCCGTCGCGCCGCAAGGAGTTCGACGTCGCCGCCTCGCGGCGCATCCGCTCCTACCCCGGCGGCTTCCTGGTGGAGCGTCTCGGCACGTTCCCCGAGACCATGCCCGAGCTGGCCGAGGACCAGCCGGCCTGACCGTCATGCGCGTGGCGCAGGTCACACCCGACCCGTGACTTCCTGGACGGACGTCTCGTTAGGTGGGGCGTGCAACGGAATCGTCGTCGTGACCTCTGGCCCGTGGGTGCCGCCGTGCTCAGCGTCGCGCTGTGCGCCGCCACCTACCCCGCCTACGCCTCCTGGGTGAACAGCCTGCCGCCCGACGGGCAGAGGACCGTCGTGGCGAAGGCACCCGACGTGAGCGACCCGGCCCAGTACACGTCGGCCGACGGTCACGACCACCGGCACGACGACGCCGCCACCAAGAACGCGGTCTCGCGCGCTCAGCAGACCTCTGCCACGCAGGACCCGACGACCGACGCGCAGGCCGCTGCGGCGAGGGCCGCCGTCAACGCCCAGCGAGCCGAGGCGGACCCGACCCTCGTCAGGGTGCCGGCGCCCGCAGCCCGGGCCACGGTCCCCGCCGACCGCTACGCCATGGCCAGGGGCTGCTACGCCCTCCAGGACGTGGCCAGCAAGAAGTGGGTCACGCGCACCGGCTCCACGTTCGCGGCGACGGGAGCCACGCTCTCGTCGGCCGCGCCCCTCACCTTCCAGGCCACCGACCTCGGCACCTACCTGCTCTACGGGAAGGACCGGACCGTCGTGGCCTCGGCCGGCACCACCGGCGTCCAGGCAGCCGCCACGCCCAGCGCCGCGGCGGAGTGGATCGTGCGCAAGACCTCGTCGGGCTTCACCTTCAGCCAGCCGAGGACGGCGCTCGCGGTGGCGAAGGGAGCGGTCGCCCAGGGAGCGGCCGCTCCCTTCGCGCTCCGTCTCGCCTCGGGGTGTGCGAAGTACCCCGAGATCTCCACGAACGTGAAGGGCGGACCGTTCGGCGGCGCGAGCCCGTTCCAGGAGGTCCGGGGCTACCTGGACGCCCACACGCACGGCATGGCCTTCGAGTTCCTGGGCGGAGACGTCCACTGCGGCCGTCCGTGGCATCCGTACGGCGTGGCCTACGCCCTGCAGGACTGCCCCGACCACAAGCTCGCCAACGGTGCGGGCGCCGTGCTGGAGAACTTCACCCGCAGCGGCGTCCCGGTCGGGACGCACGACCCGGTGGGCTGGCCGACCTTCAAGGACTGGCCGGCCCCGGACTCGCTCACGCACGAGGGCACGTACTACAAGTGGCTCGAGCGGTCGTGGCGCGGCGGGCAGCGGATCCTGGTCAACCTCCTCGTCGAGAACAACCAGCTCTGCAACCTCTACCCGCTCAAGCGGAACTCGTGCGACGACATGACCTCGCTGAGGCTCCAGGCCGACGACATGCGCAAGCTGGAGCGCTACATCGATGCGCAGAGCGGCGGACCCGGTCGGGGCTGGTACCGGATCGTGACCGACCCCTGGCAGGCCCGCAAGGTCATCAACCAGGGCAAGCTCGCCGTGGTCATGGGCATCGAGACGAGCGTGCTGTTCGGCTGCTCGTCCAAGCTCGACAAGCCCACGTGCACGAGCGCGCAGATCGATCGACAGCTCGACGAGGTGCACGCGATGGGAGTGCGCCAGATGGAGCTCGTCAACAAGTTCGACAACGGCCTGGCCGGTGTGGCCGGTGACTCCGGGGGAGTGGCGCCGCTCGTGAACCTCGCCAACTTCCTGGAGACCGGCACGTTCTGGAACATGCAGAAGTGCCCCGCCGGTGCCGCCGGGGTGGAGGACCGGACCCAGCTCACCGCCGTGCCGGGCGCGGTCCCGGCCGACGTGCAGGACGCGCTGTTCGGCGCGATCGCCAAGCTGTACCTGCCCATCGCGCTGCCGATCTACCAGTCCGGGCCCACGTGCAACACGCGCGGGCTCACGTCGCTCGGCGACCACACCATCGAGCGCATGGCCGCCAAGCGGATGATCTTCGACCCGGACCACATGAGCGTCTCGGCCCGCAAGGCCTCGCTCGACGTGACCGAGAAGCTCAAGTATCCGGGGGTCGTCTCGAGCCACTCGTGGTCGACGCCGGATGCCTACCCCCGCATCTACAAGGCCGGTGGCGTCATCACGCCCTACGCGGGCGACAGCGCCGGCTTCGTCGACAAGTGGAAGCAGCACCTGGGGTGGGCCGACCCGCGCTACTACTTCGGCTTCGGGTACGGCGCCGACATCAACGGACTCGGCGCGCAGGGCAACCCGCGTGGGGCCGACGCCAAGAACAAGGTCACCTACCCCTTCAAGGGGCTGGGCGGCGTGACGATCGACAAGAACGTGAGCGGCCAGCGCGTCTACGACATCAACACCGACGGGGTGGCGCAGTACGGCCTCTACCCGGACTGGATCGAGGACCTGCGCCAGCAGGCCGGTCAGGGGATCGTCGACGACATGGCCCGCGGCTCGGAGGCGTACCTGCAGATGTGGGAGCGGGCCGAGGGCGCGAGGACCGACGCCTGCCGTGACCGCTCGGTGCGGCGCAGCGACACCTCCCTCAGGTCCCTGGCGAAGAAGGGCACGTCCGTCCGCGACCTCGTCCTGAAGGCCGGTCAGCCGCACCAGCGCCTGGGCTCCACCTTCAGGTACTGCGCCTGGAAGGGCTCCTCGCGCTCGGTGAAGCGCACCGTCACGGTCACCCTCACGTCGGCCGGGAAGGTCGCCAAGGTGGTGTGAGCTGCCGTGGCTAGGATCAGCGGCATGTCGCGCGAGGTCTCGGTCACCGACGACCTCGTGTCGCCCCCGCCTCTGGGCCGGGCGGCGCAGTGGCGTCGCTCCCGCCGTACCCGCGAGGGTCTGGTCACCGCGATCATGCCCGTGTTCGACGTGAAGCCCTACGTGGAGGACGCGATCCGCTCCGTGCTCTCGCAGGAGGGCGTCGACCTCGAGGTGATCGTGGTCGACGACACCTCCACCGACGGCACCGACGACGTCGTGGCCGCCCTGGCGCGCGAGGACCGACGGGTCACGCTCCTGCGACAGGACCACGGCGGACCCAACGCGGCCCGAAACCGGGCGCTGGACGTGGCCCGGGGGGAGTACGTGGCCTTCCTCGACGGCGACGACCTCCTGCTGCCCGGCGCCTACGCGGACCTCCAGGGGAGCCTGCGGGCCAGCGGATCGGACTTCGCCGCGGGCGGTTACCACCGGCTCACCGACGAGGGGACCCGGCCGGCCGGGCACTGGATCGGCCGGGCCCACGCCGCTCGCCAGGACGGTGTCGACGTCGAGTCGGCGTCGGGCGCGATGACCAACGTCGTGGTCTGGTCCAAGATGTACCGCCGCTCCTTCTGGGACGCGCACGTCCGGTCCTTCGCCACGCACGGCTACTACCAGGACCAGCTGGTGGCAGCCCGGTCCTACGCCCACGCCTCGTCGTTCGACCTGCTCGACCGCGACGTGGTCTCCTGGCGCATCCGGGGCGAGGGCTCCTCCATGACGCAGCAGCTGGTCGACGTCGCCAACATGCGCGACCGCTTCCGCACGGCGCGCGAGGGGCTGCTCATCTACGAGGCCGTGCGAGGTGCCGGCATCGCCGAGCGTCGTCTCGTGCAGCTGCTCAACTTCGACTTCGGGCACACCATCGGCCAGGTCGACCGGACGAGCGACGAGTACTGGGCCGAGCTCGTGGAGCAGGTCCGCGGTCTGCTCGGCCACGTCCGCCGCCCGCAGACCTGGGCGCGCATCGCGGCCCAGCACAAGGTGCTCTACCTCCTCGTGGCCGAGGGTCGCCGCGACGACGCGCTGCAGTTCATCGCCGAGGGCGGTCGCAAGATCCGCCGGATGGAGTTCGAGGACGACGGCGAGGACGTCCACGTCCATCTGCCGTTCTGGGGCGACCCCGGCATCCCGCGGTGGGCCTTCCGCGCCGACCGGCGCCAGGCCGAGATCCTCCGCTCCCGCACCCCCTGAACCGCGGTTTACCACGGGGGGTTGGCAGACCGACCCATCCCTCGGGAAGCTTCCGTAGGGATGGGTCAGGTTCCCGAGGGGAGTCCGGGGAAGCGATCGGCGAGGCGATGCGTTGACACCGGTATGCGTCTGTCCGTCCTCGACCTCGTCCCTGTCCGCACCGACCAGACGACGGGCGACGCGCTCGCCGCCACGGTGGGTCTCGCCCAGGCCGCCGACCGCCTCGGCCTCACGCGCTACTGGGTGGCCGAGCACCACAACATGCCGTCGGTCGCGGCCACGAGCCCGCCGGTCATCATCGCCCACCTCGCGGCGCAGACCGAGCGGATCCGCCTCGGCTCCGGCGGCGTCATGCTGCCCAACCACGCGCCCCTCGCCGTGGCCGAGCAGTTCGCGCTGCTCGAGGCCGCGCATCCCGGCCGCATCGACCTCGGCATCGGTCGCGCACCGGGTTCCGACCCCGTCACCTCCTGGGCCCTGCGCGGGGCGGCCGGCCGTGGAGACGAGGACGTCCAGCAGTTCCCCAACTACCTCGACGACGTCGTCGCCCTCATGGGCTCCGAGGGCGTCCGCGTGCCCGTGCCGCGTCAGCAGTACGTCCTGAAGGCCACCCCGGCCGCCGACACGGAGCCGCGGATGTGGCTCCTCGGCTCCTCGATGTACTCCTCGCAGCTGGCCGCCGCCAAGGGCCTGCCGTACGTCTTCGCCCACCACTTCTCCGGCCAGGGGACGGCTGAGGCGCTGGCGCACTACCGCCAGAACTTCGTCCCGAGCGACCTCTGCCAGGAGCCCACCACCTTCCTCACGGTCAACGCCGTCGTGGCCGACACCGACGACGAGGCCGCGGCGCTCGCCCTGCCCAACGCGCAGTCCATGGCCCGCCTGCGCAGCGGTCTGCCCATGCAGGCGCTCGACCTCGTGGAGGACGCCGAGAAGGCCGAGCTGCCGCCGCAGGCCCAGGCGCTCGTCGACGCCCAGCTCGCCAAGCGCGAGGTCGGGTCCCCGGAGCGCGTGGCCACCCAGGTCCGCGAGCTCGCGGAGCGCTTCGAGGTCGACGAGGTCATGCTGCACCCCACGGCCTCGGCCCGTCAGGGCGTCGATCCCCGGACGGCGCCCGCGCGTGAGCGCACCCTCGAGCTGCTGGCGCCGCTGCTCCTCGGCTGAGACCTTCTCCTGGCGTTCACCTGGACGCTGCCCCGGGTTGGGGCGGGGCCGCCAGGCTACGGGCGATTCCCCCGATCCAGGAGCCCCCGTGACTCTTCGTCGTGTCGCTGCGACCGTCCCCGTCCTCGCCCTCAGTGCGTACGTGCTGGTGCTGCCCCCGGCCCCCAGCCAGGGCGCCGAGGAGGCCCAGCGGTTCCACCGCACGGCCACCTACCCGGTGTACAAGAACCTCCCGGCCGACGTCTCGTCGTCCTCGGCCACCGTCGCCGAGATCTCCGACGTCTCGCCCGACGGCAAGACCCTCGTGTACACCGACGCCGTCGGCAAGCGCATCGGGTTCCTCGACATCTCGGACCCCGCGAACCCGCAGGGCGACGGCTCGCTGTCCCTCACCCAGCTCGGCGACGCCACGGACGAGCCCACGTCGGTCGCGGTGGCCGGCAAGTACGTGCTGGTCGTCGTGAACACGAGCAAGAGCTTCACGGAGCCGAGCGGGCGTCTGGACGTCGTGCGGCTCTCGGACGCCAAGCGCGTCCGCAGCATCGACCTGCTCGGTCAGCCGGACTCGATCGACCTGGACGCGGCCGGCACCCGCGGCATCGTGGCCATTGAGAACGAGCGCGACGAGGACTTCAAGCCCGCGGGCCTCAGCAAGGGCGACCTCCCGCAGCTCCCGGCCGGCTTCGTCCAGGTCCTCGACCTCGACGGGGCCGTCTCCGACTGGACCGCCACCAAGGTCCCCTTCACGAACCCGGACGGGACCGCTCTCGAGTCGTTCGCGAGCGCCGGCTTCGTGGAGCCCACCGACCCCGAGCCCGAGTACGTGTCGATCAACGGCGACGACGAGGCCATCGTCTCGCTGCAGGAGAACAACGGTCTCGCGGTCGTCGACCTGCGCTCGCGCACGATCAAGCGGGCCTTCTCCGCCGGCACCGCCACGGTGAGCGGGATCGACACCGCCAAGGACGGCACGATCGACCAGAGCGGCTCCATCACCGACGTCGCGCGTGAGCCCGACGCCGTGCAGTGGGTCGACGACACGCACGTGGCCACGGCCAACGAGGGCGACTGGAAGGGCGGCACCCGCGGCTGGACCGTGTTCGACGCCCAGACCGGCGCCGTCGCGTGGGACGCCGGCAACGAGCTGGAGCGGCTCGCGGTGCGCACGGGCGTCCACAACGAGGACCGCGCGGCCAAGAAGGGGATCGAGGTCGAGGGCCTCTCGGTCGCGACCATCGACGGGACGCGCTACGCGTTCGTCGGCTCCGAGCGCTCGAACTTCGTGGCCGTCTACGACGTCGACGACCCCGCGAAGCCGGTCTACCGCCAGGTCCTGCCGGCCACCAACGGTCCGGAGGGCATCCTGCCCATCCCGTCGCGCAACCTGCTGGCCGTCTCGAGCGAGACCGACGACGCCGCCAAGGGTGTCCGTGCCTCGGTGAGCCTCTACCAGCTCGGTGGCGAGGGCTACGACTTCCCGACCATCGAGTCCGACGATGTCGACGGCAAGCCCATCGGCTGGTCCGCCCTCGGAGCGCTGACGGCCGATCCCACCGATCCCGACACGCTCTACACCGCGTCGGACACGGTGCTCACGAACGGTCGCATCTTCACGGTCGACGTCTCGCAGGCCCCGGCGCGCATCACGAAGGAGACGGTCGTCAAGGACGGGTCCGGGGCCGCGGTCCCGCTCGACGTGGAGGGCCTGTTCGCGCGGCCGGGCGGCGGGTTCTGGCTCGCCTCGGAGGGGTCGACCGGCGCGGGCAACAAGCTCGTGCGCACCGATGCGGCGGGCGTCGTGCAGCAGACCGTCTCGCTGCCCTCCGACGTGGCCGCCCACGTGGGCAAGTGGGGCTTCGAGGGCGTCACGGCCACGACGGACGCCCAGGGCGACGAGCACGTCTGGACCGTCGTCCAGCGTCCGCTCTGGAAGGTCCCCACGGCCTCGCCGCTCGACGACCACGAAGGTGACGACGTCGCACGCATCGGCCGCTACGACGTGGCCGACGGCACCTGGCACTGGTTCGGGTACCGGCTCTCGTCGCCGCTGCGCGGCACCTCCGACTGGATGGGCCTCTCCGAGATCACGGCCATCGACGACGACACGTTCGCCGTCGTCGAGCGCGACAAGCTCAACGGCCCCGCGGCCCGGGTCAAGCGGGTCTACACCGTCGACGTGCCGACCGGCCAGGACGGCCTCGGTGGCCTGGACGGCACGCTCCCGGTCCTCGACAAGAAGCTCGCGATCGACGTCCTCCCGGCGCTGCGGGCCACGAAGGGCTGGACGCAGGAGAAGCTCGAGGGCTTCACCGTCGCGGCCGACGGAGAGCTCTACGGCGTGACCGACAACGACGGCCTGGCCGACGCGACCGGCGAGACGGTGTTCCTGCGTCTGGGCCAGGCCACGGACGCCTTCGCCGACGAGCTCGCCACCACCACGACGCTCGGCGTCACGCCGTCGTCGTGGGCCTTCGGCAAGGCGCCCTCCGCTGTCGTCAAGGTCTCCGGGGAGCACGCCGACGGGAAGGTGTCGGTGCTCGACGGCTCCAGGGTGGTCGCCACCCGCCCACTCGTCTCGGGGCGCGCGTCGGTCCCGCTCAGCTCGCTCCGTCCCGGCAAGCACCGCCTGACGGCACGCTTCTCGGGGGGCCCGCTGGCCGCGGCCAGCACGAGCGCGGTGCGGACGGTGTCCGTCTCCAAGGCGCGAACCCGGACGACGTTCGCGGCAGACGACCGCAGCGTGCGTCAGGGCCAGCGGATCGGCTTCTCGGTGAAGGTCGCGGCCGAGGGGACCACGCCCATCGGCCGCGTCCAGGTGCTGCGCGGCAGGACGGTCGTCAAGACCCTGCTGCTCAGGCAGGGGAAGGCGGCGTACCGGGTCCTGCAGAAGAAGGCCGGCTCGTTCACCTACACCGTCCGGTACCTCGGCTCCACGACGGCGAGCCCGTCGACGTCGAAGGGGCAGAAGGTCGTCGTCCGCTGACGTCTCAGACGTAGGACGTGGCGAGGGCGGGCTCCCCGCGCGACAGCTTGTGGGCTGCTGCGGGGAGCTCGCCCATCGCTGCCTGGTGGCGGGCGCGCGCCGCGTCCAGGGTGTCGTGATGGACCCGCTCACCGGCCTCCACGAGCGGGACGAGCAGGGTCCGGTCGTCGCCGTCGTCCTCGGGCGAGTGACCGATGCCCACGAGCTCGGCCTGCGCGACGCCGTCGGTGCCGAGGCGACGGAGGGCCCACTTGCGTCCGCCCACGGACAGCTTGCTCGTGGACTTCTTGGCCACGGGCACGAGTGTGCCGTCGTCGTCGGCGCGGGCGACGAGCTTGTAGACGAACCCCGACGTGGGGGCGCCCGATCCGGTGACGAGCGCGGTGCCCACGCCGTAGCCGTCCACCGGCGCGGCCGCGAGGGCGGCGATGGCGTGCTCGTCGAGGTCGGAGGTCACGATGATGCGCGTGTCCTGCGCCCCGAGCGCGTCCAGCTGCTCGCGCACGGAGCGCGCGAGCGACGGCAGGTCGCCCGAGTCGATGCGAACGGCGCCGAGGGCCGGACCGGCGACCTCGACGGCCGTGCGCACCGCCTCGGTGATGTCGTAGGTGTCCACGAGGAGCGTGGTGCCGTGCCCGAGGGACTCGACCTGGGCCGTGAAGGCGTCGCGCTCGGTGTCGTGCAGGAGGGTGAACGCGTGGGCGCTCGTGCCCGTCGTGGGGATGCCGTGCCGTCGGCCGGCCTCGAGGTTGGAGGTGGCGGCGAACCCCACGACGTGGGCCACGCGGGCCGAGGCCACCGCCGCCTCCTCGTGGGTGCGTCGTGAGCCCATCTCGATGCAGGGGCGTCCCTCGGCGGCGTCGACCATGCGGGCCGCCGCGGACGCGATGGCCGAGTCGTGGTTCAGGACCGACAGCACGAGGGTCTCGAGGATGACGCCCTCGGCGAAGGAGGCCTCGACGACGAGCACGGGGGAGCCGGGGAAGTAGAGGTCGCCCTCGGCATAGCCCCAGACGTCGCCGGAGAAGCGGTAGTCGGCCAGCCAGTCGGCGGTGACGGTGTCGACGACCTCCTCCTCGCGCAGCCACGCGACCTCCTCCTCGCCGAAGCGGAAGGAGCCGAGTGCCTCGAGGAGGCGCTCGGTGCCACCGACCACGCCGTAGCGGCGGCCCTCGGGGAGCCGGCGGGCGAAGACCTCGAAGACGCAGGGCCGGTGGGCCGTGCCGTCGGCGAGGGCGGCCTGGAGCATCGTGAGCTCGTAGTGGTCGGTGAGGAGTGCCGTCGAGGGCGAAGGTGCTGAGGTCACCCGGCCAGCGTGCCTCGTCAGGGCCGTGCGCCACAATGGCGGGGTGACCTCGACCGCCCCCGTGGAGCTGGACCAGCCCGACGCCGACACCGTCGTGCGCACCGAGAACCCGTGGGTCACGATCGTCTGGAACGACCCCGTCAACCTGATGTCGTACGTCACCTACGTGTTCAAGAGCTACTTCGGCTACACCGACGAGAAGGCGACCGAGCTCATGATGGCCGTGCACCACGAAGGCAGGGCCGTCGTCTCCAGCGGCAGCCGCGAGGAGATGGAGCGGCACGTGCAGGCCATGCACGAGTACGGGCTCTGGGCCACGCTGCAGCGGGACGACGCGTGAAGCCGTTCAAGCGCCGTCGGCGCGGCGGCATCACCGCCTCGTTCGAGCCGGGGGAGGCGCACCTCATCGCGAGCCTCGCCGCCCAGGTGGTCGAGCTCCTGCGCGACCGCAACGGCGAGTCCGAGTCCAGCCCCGACCCGCTCGCCAGCCAGCTCGGCATCGGTGGACCGGCACTGCCCCCGGAGGACCCGGTGCTGCAGCGGCTCCTGCCCGACGCCTACGCGGACGACGCGGCCGACGCGGCCGAGTTCCGCCGCTACACCGAGCAGTCGCTCACGTCGGCCAAGGTGGCCAACGCCGAGGCCCTCATCGGCTCGCTCGTCGACGGCGGGCTCCAGCACGACGGCGAGGAGGAGCAGGTGGTCGAGGTCGAGCTCGACCCCGCCGCCGCCCAGGCCTGGCTCCGCTCGCTCACCGACATCCGCCTCGCGCTGTCGGTGCGGCTCGGGATCGAGAGCGACGAGGACACGCTGCTCGTCCACGAGAGCGACGACGAGGCGGTCGTGGCCGTGGCCGAGATCTACGACTGGCTGGGCTTCGTGCAGGAGACCCTCGTCGGGACGCTCGACTAGCACGTCTCAGGGGTTGGGTGCGTCCGCAGGCGGCCACCGCCCGGCCGATAAACTCAGCGGGTGCTGACCATCGAGCGCATCATCCACGACGCCATCGTCGAGCACGCCCGTCGCGACCACCCCGACGAGGCGTGCGGCGTGGTGGCCGGCGCGATCGGCTCCGACCGGCCCACGCGCCACGTCGCCATGCTCAACGCGGCCATGTCGCCCACGTTCTACGAGTTCGACTCCGGCGACCTCCTGCGGCTCTACCGCGAGATGGACGACCGCGACGAGGAGCCCGTGGTCATCTACCACTCCCACACCGCCACCGAGGCCTACCCGTCGCGCACCGACGTGAACCTGGCCGGCGAGCCGGGAGCCCACTACGTGCTCGTCTCCACCCGGGACGGCGCCCACGAGTCCGGTCCGGTCGACTTCCGGTCGTACCGCATCGTCGACGGCGAGGTGACCGAGGAAGAAGTCCGGGTCGTCGAGCGTTATGACGATGCAGCACCCGAGCAGAGAGAGAACGCCTGACATGGCCATCGAGGTCCGTATCCCCACCATCCTGCGCACGTACACCGACGGCGAGCGCGCCGTCGAGAGCTCCGGCACGTCCATCGCCGAGCTCGTCGAGACGCTCGAGTCCGCGCACGCGGGCCTCAAGGAGCGCCTCCTCGACGACGGCGCCGTGCGACGGTTCGTGAACATCTACGTCAACGACGAGGACATCCGCTTCACCGGTGGTCTCGACACGGCGCTCTCCGACGGCGACACCGTCGTCATCCTCCCCGCGGTGGCCGGCGGCGCGTGACGCGCTTCGCGAACCTCATCGACTCCGTCGGTGGGACACCCCTGGTCGGCCTCCCGACGCTCTCGCCCTCGGACGACGTCCGGATCTGGGCCAAGCTCGAGGACCAGAACCCCACGGGCTCCATCAAGGACCGCGCGGCCCTGAGCATGATCGAGGCCGCCGAGGCCGACGGCACGCTCACGCCGGGCTGCACGATCCTCGAGCCCACGAGCGGCAACACCGGCATCTCCATGGCCATGGTGGCCAAGCTCCGCGGGTACCGGATGATCTGCGTCATGCCCGAGAACACCTCGGAGGAGCGCCGCCAGCTGCTGCGCATGTGGGGCGCCGAGATCATCCCGTCGCCCGCGGCGGGCGGCTCCAACGAGGCCGTCCGGGTGGCCAAGGGCCTCGCGGCGGAGCACCCCGACTGGGTGATGCTCTACCAGTACGGGAACCCCGCCAACGCCGGCGCGCACTACACCGGCACCGGCCCGGAGATCCTGGCCGACCTGCCCGAGGTCACCCACTTCGTGGCCGGCCTCGGCACCACCGGAACGCTCATGGGCGTGGGCCGGTTCTTCCGCGAGAACAAGCGCGAGGTCCGCATCGTCGCGGCCGAGCCCCGTTACGGCGAGCTCGTGTACGGGCTGCGGAACCTCGACGAGGGCTTCGTGCCCGAGCTCTACGACGAGTCCCTCATCGATTCGCGCTTCAGCGTGGGCCCGCGCGACGCCGTGCGTCGCGTCCGTGAGCTCATCGAGTCCGAAGGCATCTTCGCCGGTGTCTCCACGGGCGCCATCCTGCACGCGGCGCTGGCGCAGGCCGCCCGCTGCGTCAAGGCCGGCGAGAGCGCCGACATCGTCTTCGTCGTGTGCGACGGCGGCTGGAAGTACCTGTCCACCGGCGCCTACGAGGGCACCCTCGACGAGGCCGAGGACGCTCTCGACGGCCAGCTCTGGGCCTGACCCGCCGGGCGGTGGATCTGCCACCGAAAGTTCGGCCCGCCCTGTCGGGCGGTGGATCTGCCACCGTATGAGCGCTCATACGGTGGAGCATCCACCGCTCGGGGGCGGGGCTGCCGGGCGTCGGGACGGGTCGGGAGTCGTCGGCGGTTCCGGCCGGGCCGCGGGTCGGTTAGCCTCGTCCCGTGCGCGACATCGTCGTCTTCTCCGGAAGCGCCCACCCGGCCCTCGCGGAGAGCATCTGCAGCGAGCTCAACGTGACGTTGTCCCCGTCGGACACCGTGCGCTTCAGCAACGACTGCCTGCAGGTGCAGCTGCTCGCCAACTGCCGCCAGCGCGACGTCTACATCATCCAGCCGCTCGTGCCGCCCACGCAGGACCACCTCATGGAGCTGCTGCTCATGGTCGACGCCGCCCGCGGTGCGTCGGCGGCCTCCATCACCGTGGTGATCCCGCACTACGCGTACGCGCGCTCGGACAAGAAGGACGCCTCCCGCATCTCCATCGGCGGCAAGCTCGTGGCCGACATGATGTCGGTCGCCGGTGTCCACCGCGTGGTCACCATGACGCTCCACGCCCCGCAGGTGCACGGCTTCTTCTCGGTGCCGCTCGACCACCTCACGGCCATCGGCGAGCTGGCCGACCACTACCGCGGCACCGACCTCACCGACACCGTCGTGGTCTCGCCCGACTTCGGCAACGCCAAGACCGCGTCGCAGTTCGCCCGGCTGCTGGGCCTGCCGGTGGCCGCCGGGAGCAAGCAGCGCAAGGCCGACGACAAGGTCGTCGTCGACGCCATCGTGGGCGACGTCCGGGGCAAGCGGGCCATCGTGCTCGACGACGAGATCGCCACGGGCGGGTCCATCGTCGAGCTGCTCGCGAAGCTCGAGGAGGAGGGCTGCCTGAGCGCCTCCGTGGCGTGCACGCACGGCCTCTTCACGGGCAAGGCCGTCGAGCGCCTGCGCGACCACCCCTTCATCACCGAGCTCGTCACCACCGACACCGTCCCGCCACCGGCCGACTGGCCCGAGCTGCGGGTCCGCAGTGTCGCGCCACTCTTCGCCGAGGCCCTCGCCCGCATCCACGCGGGCGAGTCGGTGAGCAGCCTCTTCGACGGCGTCGACCCGTCGCACGCCCCGCCGCAGCCCAAGCTCCCGCTCTGAGCGGCGTGGTCAGGTGAGCCTTCCGGGCGTGGTGCGGACGGTCGTGGCCGGACGTCCCGGACGGGTCGCCCGAGAGTCTCGCTCGTGCCTCGGCGCAAGAAAGCCTAGGCTGGGTCCTCTATGAGCTCGGCACCCATCGGCATCTTCGACTCAGGCTTCGGCGGCCTGACGGTCGCGCGCGCCGTGATCGACCAGCTGCCCCACGAGTCGGTGCTGTACCTGGGCGACACCGCGCGCCAGCCGTACGGCCCCCAGCCCATCGCCGACGTCCGCGAGTTCGCCCTCGAGTGCCTCGACCACCTCGTCGAGTCCGGGGTGAAGCTGCTCGTCATCGCGTGCAACTCCGCGAGTGCCGCTGTGCTGCGCGACGCGCGGGAGCGTTACGACGTCCCGGTCGTCGAGGTCATCCTGCCCGCGGCCCGCCGCGCGGTCCGCGCCACGCGCAACGGCCGGGTCGGCGTGCTCTGCACGCAGGCCACCGCGTCCTCCAAGGCCTACGACGACGCCTTCGCCGCCAACCCCGACGTCCAGGTCTTCACCCAGGTCTGCCCGCGGTTCGTGGAGCTGGTCGAGTCCGGAGTCACGAGCGGTCCCGAGACCGAGGCCGTCGCCCGGGAGTACCTCACCCCGTTGGTCGAGGCGGGTGTCGACACGGTGGTCCTCGGCTGCACGCACTACCCGCTCCTGGCGGGCGCCATCTCGCTCGCGATGGGCGACGACGTCAGCCTCGTCTCCAGTGCCGACGAGACGGCGCGCGACGTCTACGCGTTGCTCGCCCGCGAGCACCTGGAGCGCGATCCTGCACTCGACGCCCCCGAGCACCGGTTCCTCACGACCGGGCGGCCTGAGGACTTCGGAGTGCTGGGGCGTAGATTCCTCGGACCGGAAGTCTCTGCGGTGCACCAGTTCGCCCAGCCGGTAGGGAAGGTCACGGCATGAAGCTCACGATCGTCGGATGTGCGGGGTCCTACCCCGGCCCTGACTCCTCGGCCAGCTGCTACCTCCTCGAGGCCGATCACGAGGGCCGCACGTGGCGCATCGTCATCGACCTCGGCAACGGCGCCCTGGGCCAGCTGCAGCGCTACTGCGACCCGCGCGACGTCGACGCCATCGCCATCTCGCACCTGCACCCCGACCACTGCATCGACATGGCCAGCTTCGCCGTGCTGGCCAAGTACCACCCCGACGGCTCCTACCGGAAGATCCCGGTGTACGCGCCGCGCGGCGGGGAGGACTACCTCGGCTGGGCCGGCGGCCCGGGCGGCGAGGACCCGGCGGAGTCGTCGGAGTTCCACGTGTGGGAGGACGAGCCCGTCATGGAGGTGGGCCCCTTCCGCGTCACGGCAGCCCTCGTCGACCACCCGGTCACGGCCTTCGGCATGCGCATCGAGGTCGAGGGTCACGTCATCGGCTACTCCGGCGACACCGGTCCCACCGACGTCCTGCTCGACATCGCCCGCGACGCCGACCTCTTTCTGTGCGAGGCCTCGTTCGTGGAGTCCAAGGAGAACCCGCCGCACCTGCACCTCACGGGCGCGGAGGCGGGCCAGGTGTCCGCCACGGCCGCCGTGAAGCGTCTGCTCATCACCCACGTGCCGGCCTGGACCGACGCGGCCGAGGTGGAGGCCGACGTCAAGAGCGCGTGGTCCGGCGCCTACGACATGGTCCGCTGCGGCGACGTCTTCACGCTCTGAGGCTCCCACTAGAGTCGGGGACATGGTTTCCCGTGAGGACGGCCGCGCCGTCGACGAGCTGCGCCCCGTCACCCTGACCCGCAACTGGCTCGACCACGCCCAGGGCTCCTGCCTCGTGGAGTTCGGCAAGACCAAGGTGCTGTGCGCCGCGAGCGCCCAGGAGGGCGTCCCGCGCTGGCGCAAGGGGTCCGGCCTCGGCTGGGTCACCGCCGAGTACGCCATGCTCCCGCAGGCCACGCACGACCGGTCCTCGCGCGAGTCGGTCAAGGGCCGCATCGGCGGCCGCACGCACGAGATCTCCCGGCTCGTCGGACGAGCACTCCGTGCGGCGGTCGACTACGAGGCCCTCGGCGAGAACACCATCACGATCGACTGCGACGTCCTGCAGGCCGACGGCGGCACACGCACGGCGGCCATCACCGGCGCGTACGTGGCCCTCGCCGACGCCGTCTCGTACCTGCGTGAGCAGGGCGCGCTCAAGGGCGAGCCGCTCGTGCAGTCCATCGCGGCCGTGAGCGTCGGCATCATCGACGGCACGCCCATGCTCGACCTCCCGTACGTCGAGGACGTGCGCGCCGAGACCGACATGAACGTCGTCATGACCGGCAGCGGGTCCTTCATCGAGGTGCAGGGCACGGCCGAGGGCGCGCCGTTCGACAAGGCCGAGCTCGATGCCCTCCTGGAGCTGGCGGCCAAGGGCTGCACCGACCTCACCGCGCTGCAGGTCGCGGCCCTCGGGCAGTGAGCGCCTCCGGGACACGGGTCGTCCTCGCGTCCAACAACGCCAAGAAGCTCGGCGAGCTCCAGCGCATCCTCGCGCCGCTCGTCCCGGGCATCGAGGTCGTGGGTCTGTCCGACGTCGCCCGGTACGACGAGCCGGCCGAGACCGAGCCGACGTTCGAGGGCAACGCCCTCATCAAGGCACGGGCCTGCCTCGAGGCCACGGGGCTCCCGTCCCTCGCCGACGACTCCGGGCTTTGCGTCGACGCGCTCAACGGCATGCCGGGCGTGCTCTCCGCGCGCTGGTCGGGCGTGCCCAGGAGCGAGGGTGGCGACGCCGCCAACAACGCGCTCCTGCTGAGCCAGCTGTCCGACGTGCCCGACGAGCGCCGGACGGCGCGCTTCGTGTGCGTCATCGCCTTCTGCACGCCCGACGGCCAGGAGGTCCTGGTGGAGGGTGAGATGCCGGGCCGGATCCTGCACGCGGAGCAGGGGGAGGGCGGCTTCGGCTACGACCCGCTCTTCGCCGCCGAGGGACACGACGTCTCCACAGCCGAGCTGGACCCCGGGGAGAAGGACCGGATCAGCCACCGCGGCCACGCCCTCGTGGCGATCGCCCCCCAGGTCGCCGCAGCCCTCAGCTGAGCCCGCCGAGGTCCGGCCGCCGGTCGGCGGCTCAGCCGGCGGTGCGGGTGGCGGGTCCGTCGAGGGCGTCGATGACGCGGTCGGCGATGGCCGCGCTGCCGGCGCGGCTGGGGTGGATGCCGTCGACGACGCGCTCGTACGAGTCGAGCGTGCCGGTGGTGCTCACGTACTCGAGACCCAGGCGGTTGGCGGCGGTGTGCACGATCGAGGTGATGCGCCGGCCCTGCCACGGGTCGAGCGGACCCCACGGCGGCCCGAGCACGACGATGCGGGTCGAGGCCGGGAGGCGGCGCTTCACGAGGCCGAGGTAGCGGTTGACGGCCTTGGTCACGGCCGCGTCGGTGGACTCCACGAAGTGGCCCTCGCGGCACGAGGCCCAGTCGTTGCGGCCGCCCTCCACGATGAAGACCGACGGCGTCGGTCCCTGGAAGGCCTCGGGACGGTCGACGAAGCGGTTGCCGCCGCAGCGCAGCCCGGGGCGCTGGTAGCCCGAGCCCGACTGCGCATAGGTCCGCACGGGTGCGTCGAAGTGGCGGCCGACGAAGCTCCACCAGCCCTGGCTGGGGCTGTCCACCTCGTCGTCGTAGCGCGCCGTGATGGAGTCGCCCACCACCACGATGCCGTGTCGGTACGGGCCGGTCCCCGTGTCGCTGGCCCCGCCCGACACGGTGGACAGCGCCAGCACGAGCGCGGCCATCACCGCCCCGGCGACCGCGATCCTCGCGGCCGAGATCTTCACCGTCATGTGCACGTGCTCCCTTGGTCCGGGACCAGGGTACGTCGCCGTCTGTGCAGGTGAGAGCGATTTCGGCACCTGTACCCGAATCGTCACCGAGCGGTCAGGAGCCGCCCTCGAAGCCGTGCTGGCGCCAGGCCTCGTACACCGCGATGGCGGCGCAGTTGGCCAGGTTCATGGAGCGTCGCCCGGGCACCATCGGCAGCCGGAGACGGTCGGTCACGCGCGGGTGGTCCTGGACGTCCTGGGGGAGGCCCGTCGGCTCTGCACCGAAGAGGAGGACGTCGCCCGGCACGTACTCGACGTCGGTGTAGGCGCGGGTGGCGCCGGTGGTGAAGGCGAAGACCCGCGCGTCGCCGAGGGCCGCGAACGCCGTCTCCAGGTCCGGGTGCACCGTCATGACGGCGAGGTCGTGGTAGTCGAGCCCCGCGCGCTTGAGCTTGGTGTCGGACAGGTCGAAGCCGAGCGGCTCGACGAGGTGCAGCTCTGCGCCCGTGGCGGCGGCCAGACGGATCGTGTTGCCGGTGTTGCCCGGGATGCGGGGCTCGTGGAAGAGGACGCGGAACATCCTGCACAGACTAGCGACCTGCGCGGGCGGCGATGCCCCTACACTCGCGGTCATGACTGCACCGCTGCGCGTCCACGTGACCCACGTCTTCAGCTCCGACCCCGCCACCGTCTTCGCCGCCCTGAGCGAGCACGAGAAGCTCGGCGTCGTGTTCGCCCCGGCCAAGATCACCCGGGTCAAGGACGGCGCGGCCTCGCGCAACGGGGTCGGCTCCGTCCGGCGCCTCAAGATCGGGCCGCTGCCCGGGTTCGAGGAGACGGTCACGGCGGCCGAGGAGCCCACCCTCATCGAGTACGAGATCACCAAGGGTGGTCCGCTCAAGGGCCACTGGGCCGTGCAGCGGCTCACGCCCACGGGCGACGGCGGGACGCGCCTGGACTACCGCATCGGCTTCGACGCCCCGCTCCCCGGCATGGCCAAGGTGGTGGGCGCGGGCCTGTCCCGTCAGATCAAGGCCGGCCTCACCAAGCTCGTCCCCTGATCGTCGTCCCCTGAGACACTCCCCGTCGGCCGGCTAGTCGTAGAGCTCGTCGCGCCACGGGGGCTGTGAGCCCGGGCGTGCCACCGCGATGGCGGCTGCCCGGGCCGCCACGGTGCCCACGCGGCGCCAGAAGGCCAGGTCCACCATGCGGAGCTCGCTGGCCCCGTCGGGTCCCAGCGTGGCCTCGTCGTCGAGGGCCGACAGCAGTCCCGCCAGGTGGGCGTCGCCCGCGCCCACGGTGTCGACGACCCTGGCCGGTGCGGCCGGGACCATGATCGAGCCCCACGGGGTGTGGATGCGGGCCCCCCTCGCGCCCATGGTCACGATGACCGCGGCCGGGCCGGCCTCGAGCCAGCGACGCGCCACCACCCCCGGGTCCACGCCGGGCGCCAGCCACTCGAGGTCGTCGAGGCTCGTCTGGACCACGTCGGTGAGCGGCACGATCTGGCGCAGGTGGGCCAGCACCTGCTCGCGCGCCGGGAGCATGGCCGGACGGATGTTCGGGTCGAACGTCACCACGCTCGTGGGGGCGACGCGGCGCAGCAGGTCCTCGACGTCGTCGGACCCGGGCTGCAGGAAGGCCGCGATGGACCCCACGTGGACGGCGTCGGGCGCGAGGTCGGCCGGGATGGGACCGGGCGCCCACGTGAGGTCGAACGTGTAGCTGGGCGTGCCCTCGTCGTCGAGGACCGCCGTGGAGGTGGCGGTGCGCTCGGGGACGGCGAGACCCTCCATGAGGCGCACGCCGGCGTCGGCGAGCTGCATGCGGATGAGGGCGCCGTGGTCGTCCTGGCCGATGGTGCTGGCGAGCGTGGTCTCCAGCCCGAGCCGTGCCAGGCCCACCGCGACGTTGGCCGGGCTGCCGCCGGCATGCTCCGTGACGGTGCCGTCGGGACGCTGCACGACGTCGACGATGGACTCGCCCACGACCAGCATCATGCGGCACATTCTGACATGACCACGCGTCCTCCGAGGTGCGAGCGGAGCACACAGGCCGGGGCTCAGCCGCTGGTCAAGAAGTCCTCGACCAAGGCGTTGACCTGCGCCGGGTCCTCGAGCGCGGCCAGGTGGCCGACGCCCTCGAGGACGACGAACGTGGCGTTCGGGGCGGCCCCGGCCATGCGTCGGGTCTCCTCCACCGGGAACGTCGCGTCCTCGCGCCCGGCCACCACCAGGATCGGGGCGGTCACGGTGGCGAGCAGCGCGAGCTGGTCCGGACGGTCGGGAACGACGCTCCTGACGGCGTGGCTCACCGACGAGACCTCCACCGCGGCAGCCGCGGCCCGGACGTGGGCGACGGCCTCGGGCCGCTCGCGGAGCGAGGTGGGGCCGAGGAAGGCCTTGAGCACCGAGCGGGTCAGGGGCGGACGGAGGCCGCGCAGCAGCCGGGCGGCCAGCAGCAGCGCGCCGAACTCGAGCCGCTGGCGACGGCCGGCGGGGGAGGCCGTGGCGTTCATCAGCACGGCACGACGGACGCGCTCGGGGTGACGGGCCGCGAACGTCGCGCCGATCATGCCGCCCCACGAGTTGCCGACGAGGTCGGCCCGCTCGACGCCGAGGTGGTCGAGCACGTCGACCACGACCTGCGCGCACTCCTCGAAGGTGAAGGAGTCCGTCAAGGGGTCGCTCGCACCGTGGCCGGGCGGGTCGACCAGGACGACCTGATGGGTCGCGGCGAGATGCTGCCGCTGCCCCTCCCAGAGCGATCCGGTCATGAGGAGGCTCGGCCAGAAGACGATCGTCGGTCCGGACCCGTCGACGTCGATCGCGACGCGACCCAGGACGGTCGGCACGAGCTGCTGGGTCATGGGACCTCCTGGGTGAGTGCCGAAGGCGGGACTTGAACCCGCACGCCCGAAGGCACAGGAACCTAAATCCTGCGTGTCTACCAGATTCCACCACTTCGGCTCGGGCCAGAGTCTAGGACCCGGCCCGTCGTGCAGCTGGCCTCAGGCGCCGAGACCGAGGTCCTTGCGGAGCTTGGCGACGTGCCCCGTGGCCTTCACGTTGTAGGCGGCGTGCTCGACGGAGCCGTCCTCGCCCACGACGAACGTGGAACGGATGACACCGGTGACGACCTTGCCGTACAGCTTCTTCTCGCCGAAGGCGCCCCACGCCGTGAGGACCTCCTTCTCGGGGTCCGAGAGCAGCGTGATGCCGAGGCCGTCGCGCTCGCGGAACTTCGCGAGCTTCTCGGGCTTGTCGGGGGAGATGCCGAGGACGGTGTAGCCCTCGCCCGTGAAGCGATCGATGGCGTCGGAGAAGTCGCATGCCTGCTTGGTGCAGCCGGGCGTCATGGCTGCGGGGTAGAAGTACACGACCACCTTGGAGCCGCGGAGGTCGGACAGCGTCACGCTCTCGCCCGTGTCGGAGGGGAGGGTGAAGTCGGGGGCGGGGTCTCCGGGCTGCAGTCGCGTCGTCATGACCCCTATCCTTGCAATGAGCGTGCGCCGACCGGCGTCCGGCTTCCCCCGACGAGAGGTGCTTCCGTGAGCAGGTCAGAGACCGATCAGCTGGTCGACGAGATCGAGCAGATCCGACTCCGCCTGGCCGACACGGTCGACGAGCTCGTCGATCGCACCAACCCCAAGAACGTGGCCCGCCGCGGCGTGGCCGGTCTCAAGGCCAAGTTCGTCGACGAGCAGGGCTCCGTCCGGCTCGAGACCGTCGTCCCGCTCGTCGTGGGCACCGCCGCGGTCGTCGCGGCCATCGTGGGCATCCGTCGACTGACCCGCTGATGTCCGACGCCGGGAAGCTTCCCATCCGGATGCTGCACGACCGGCTCCTCGTGCGCCTCGACCCCGACGCGGGCGACCGGCGCTCCTCCGGCGGCATCGTCATCCCCGCCACGGCCGCGCTCGGCAGACGTCTCGCGTGGGCACGGGTCGAGGCCGTCGGCGCGCACGTGCGCGCCGTCGAGGTGGGCGACCGCGTCCTGTACGACCCCGAGGAGCGGGCCGAGGTCGAGGTCCGCGGCGAGGAGTTCATCCTCCTGCGCGAGCGCGACCTGCACGCCGTGGCCTCCGAGCGACTCGAGGAGGAGCAGACCGGCCTCTACCTCTAGGCCGGTCCGAGCCGTCATGCGCCGAGCCCTCGACGAACGGATCGCGCGGTACCTGCCGCGTCCGCAGGAGACGTTCGCCGACCGGCTCCAGGCTCTGCGTCGACGCTGGCGGATGCTCCTGCGCCTGAGCGCGTCCACCACCGTGGCCTACGCGATCGCCACGGAGCTCCTGAGCCACCAGCAGGCGTTCTTCGCCCCCATCTCGGCGGTCATCGTCCTCGTGGCCGGTGCCGGCCTGCGGGGCAGGACGCTCCTCGAGCTCGTCGGCGGCGTGGCCGTGGGGGTGCTCGTGGGCGAGCTCCTCATCCTGGGGATCGGCCGCGGTGCGTGGCAGATGGCTCTCATCGTCTCGCTCACGGTCATCGTGGCCACCCTGCTCGGGGTGAAGGGCCTGGCCCTGACGCAGGCCGCCAACTCCTCCATCCTCCTGGCGGCCGTCATCCCGGTCGCAGGGGCCGGCAACCCGGCTGTCACGCGGTTCATCGACGCCCTCGTGGGGGGCGTCTGCGGCATGCTCATGGTGATCCTGCTGCCGCGGAACCCGCTGCGCGACATCGACCGGGAGGTCCAGGCGCTGCTGGAGCGGCTCTCGCTCAGCCTGGCCGACGTGGCGCGGGCCCTGCGCGAGCAGGACTTCGAGCACGCCGAGCGCGCCCTCGCCACGGCGCGCGGCATGACCGGGCTCGTGGCCTCGCTCGAGGCCACCGCCGTCAACGTCGCCGAGATCGCGCGGATGTCGCCCATGCGCTGGCGCCAGCGTCAGCGGGTCGAGCAGTACGTGCGCAGCGTCCAGAACTTCGACAACGCCGTCCGCGACACGCGCGTCCTGGCCCGGCGGACCTCGGCGATGCTCCGGCACCACGAGGAGCCGCCCGCGGACTTCGCCCTCGCCGTGGACTCCATGGCCGAGGCCGTGCGGATCTTCGCCGACGACCTCGCCGAGGACCACGACTTCGACGTGGCGCGCCAGAAGCTCGTCGACGCGGCGCGCATCGCCGTCACCAGCCTGCCCAGCGCGCTGACCCTCAACAGTGCCGCCATCGCCGCCCAGGTCAGGTCGCTCGCCGCCGACCTGCTCTACGCGAGCGGCTTCACCCGCGACGAGATCGACGACCGCCTCGACTTCGACTGACCTCGCAGCCCACAGTGGTCCCCGAGTGGCGCAGATTGGCTCTTTTTGGACGGCGTGTCGCGCCAATCTGCGCCACTCGCGGTTGGGTTTGCGCCACTCGACGAGCGCGGAGAGTAGTTCGAACTGACTAGTTCTCGTTGACCAGGCGTCACCCGGGTGACGCCGACCGTTCACCCGGGGCCGGTGGGTTGGACCCATGACTCTGACACGTTCCTCCCTGCGCTCCGCGGCCGTCATCGGCGTCGCGGCGACGTTCCTCGGTGCTGCTGTCGTCGGCTCCGTCGCGACGAGCAAGAACATCGCCTCCCACGGCGGCGCCCAGCGCCTCGACGGCGACCAGACCTCGGCCGTCAAGAAGGCCCTCAAGAGCGGGCGCGCCGACAACGTCATCCTCCTCATCGGTGACGGCATGGGCGACTCCGAGATCACCTCGGCCCGCAACTACATCGTCGGCGCCGCGAGCCGCCTGCCGGGCATCGACGCCCTGCCGCTCACCGGTCAGTACACGACGTACTCCGTCACGAAGGACGGCAAGCCCGACTACGTCACCGACTCCGCAGCGTCCGGGTCGGGCTGGGCCACCGGCACCAAGACGTACGACGGTGCCATCAGCGTCGACGTCAAGGGCAAGCCGCAGGCCTCGCTCCTCGAGCTCGCGAAGCGCGCCGGCTACAAGACCGGCGACGTCTCCACCGCCGAGATCCAGGACGCCACCCCCGCCGTCCAGGTCTCCCACGTGACGGGCCGCAAGTGCTACGGCCCCAGCGCCACCACGGCGCAGTGCCCCACCAACGCCAAGGAGAACGGCGGAGCGGGCAGCATCACCGAGCAGCTGCTCGACACCCGCCCCGACGTCACCCTCGGTGGCGGTGCGGCCACGTTCGCCGAGAAGGCCACCGCGGGCCGGTACAAGGGGCTCACGCTCGAGCAGCAGGCCGAGAACCGCGGCTACCAGCTCGTCGACGACCTGGCCTCGCTGAAGTCGGTCAAGAAGGCCGACCAGAAGAAGCCCGTGCTCGGTCTCTTCGCCGACGGCAACTTCCCGGTCCGCTGGACCGGCCCGGCCGCCACGAGGACCGGCGGCGCCAAGGCGCCCGTCCGTTGCACCGACAACCCGGCCCGCAAGTCGACGCAGCCGACGCTCGCCGACCTCACCAAGAAGTCGATCTCGCTGCTCGACCAGGGCAACAAGAAGGGCTTCTTCCTGCAGGTCGAGGGCGCGAGCATCGACAAGCAGGACCACGCCGCCGACGCCTGCGGCCAGATCGGTGAGACCAAGGACCTCGACGAGGCCGTCCAGGCCGCGCTCGCCTTCGCCAAGAAGGACAAGCACACGCTCGTCGTCGTGACCGCCGACCACGCCCACACGAGCCAGATCGTCGAGGCCGGCTCCACGACCCCGGGCCTCACGACGAACCTCCTCACGGCCGACGACCAGCCGATGACGATCAACTACGCGACGTCGGCCGAGGGCGGCTCGCAGCAGCACACCGGCACGCAGCTGCGCATCGCGGGCTACGGTCCGCAGGCCGGCAACGTGGTGGGCCTGAGCGACCAGACCGATCTGTTCTTCACGATCGCCCGGGCGCTCAAGCTCAAGCAGTAGTCCCACAGAAATCCCAGAAACCCTGACGCAGCGGGTCGACAGCCGTCGGCCCGCTGCGTTACGGTTGAACTGCTTCCGACCGGGAGCAACCGCAGAGCACCGGAGGTGAGTCCCATGGCCACGATCTTCTCGACCGTCGACCCGCGACTCACCGGAGCTCTCACCTGAGGCCAGTCACGCACTGGCACATCTGCCGCTCCGGACCCCACGTCCAGGAGCGGTTTTTTTATGTCCCCACCCGAGCGACCTCGCTCACGACCCCTGCCCGCCCACGAGTCCATCCAGCCATCTCACCGAAAGGAGGCGCGCCATGAACCTGCCCATCCATGACTCCCTGCCCCAGACCGACTCGACACCGACGACGAACGTCCCGACCTCTGGAGAGGGGGTGAACGCCATGACTCGCAAGCCCCGCCAGGCCCGCAAGCGCGCCTGGGACGAGATGTCGGAGACCGACCGCCAGGTCCTCCTCGAGTCGGCGCGCATGCGCCGCGAGGTGCAGGCAGCCCAGGATGCTCGTGCCCTCGAGACCTGGGCCCTCCACGCCCGTCGCTGACCACCGTGACGACGAAGGCCCCGGGACCGACAGGTCCCGGGGCCTTCGTGCGTCGGCGTCAGCGTCCCTCGAGGGCCTCGGCGTAGGCGAGGATGCGACGCGCGTCGCGCACGTGCAGCTCCTCGACCATCTTGTTGTTGAACGTGACGACACCCTGGCCGGCGGCCTTGGCCTCCTCGAACGTCTCGATGAGGCCGGTGGCCCGCTCGACGTCGGCCTCGGAGGGGGAGAACGCGACGTTGGCCGGCTCCACCTGCGAGGGGTGGATGAGCGTCTTGCCGTCGAAGCCCATCTCGCGGCCCTGGCGGGCCTCGGCCTCGAAGCCCTCGGCGTTCTTCACGTCGTTGTAGACGCCGTCGATGATGACCTTGCCGGCCGCCCGGACGGCGATGAGCGTCCAGGCGAGGGAGGTGAGGACGACGGCGTTGCGGCCCGGGACGTGGAGCCCGTAGGTCTCGTTCACGATGTCGTTCGTGCCCATCACGACGACGGTCAGCCGTTCGTGGGCCGCCGCGATCTCCTCGGCGTGCAGGAGGGCGACGGGGGTCTCGATCATGGCCCACAGCTGCGTCTTCTCGGGTGCCCCGGCCGCCTCCATGGCGGCCACGATGGAGCGGACCTGCTCGGCCGACTCGACCTTGGGCACGAGGATGGCGTCGGGGCCGGCCTCCGAGGCGGCCTTCACGTCGTCGTCGTGCCACTCGGTCCCGATCGAGTTGACCCGGATGGCCAGCTCGCGGTGACCGTACTCACCGGAGCGGACGGCGGCCACGACGTTGGCGCGGCCCTGCTCCTTGGAGTCCGGCGCCACGGAGTCCTCGAGGTCGAGGATCAGCGCGTCGGCGTCGATGCTCTTGGCCTTCTCGAGGGCGCGCTCGTTGGCGCCCGGCATGTACAGCACGCTCCGCCTGGGCCTGACGGCCGAAGGGGAGGACAGATCAGTGGTGGCGTTCTCGGTCACAGGTCGCACAGCTCCTTGGGTCACAGGTCGTAGAGCTCGGCGAGCTCGGGGTCGCGCTCGGCCAGGGCCTTGGCCAGGTCGAGCATCACGAGGCACTGCTTGCAGGAGGCGTCGTCCTCCATCTTGCCGTTGATCATGACGGCACCGGAGCCGTCGCCCATGGCCTCGACGACCTCCTTGGCGTGCGCGACGTCCTCGGGGCTGGGGGAGAAGACCTTCTTGGCGATGTCGATCTGCACGGGGTGCAGGCTCCACGCGCCCACGCAGCCGAGCAGGAAGGCGTTGCGGAACTGGTCCTCGCACGCCACGACGTCCTTGATGTCGCCGAAGGGTCCGTAGAAGGGCAGGATGTCGTTGGCCGCGCAGGCGTCGACCATGCGGGCGATCGTGTAGTGCCAGAGGTCCTGCTGGTAGGTGGTGCGACCCTGCGTGAGGTCCTCGCCCGTCGGGTCTTCGCGGACCAGGTAGCCGGGGTGGCCGCCACCCACCCGGGTCGTCTTCATGCGGCGGCTCGCGGCCAGGTCGGCCGGACCGAGGCTGATGCCCTGCATGCGGGGGCTGGCCGCGGCGATCTCCTCGACGTTGGTCATGCCGAGCGCGGTCTCGAGGATGGCGTGGACGAGCAGCGGCTTCTGGACGTCGCCCTTGGCCTCGAGCTGCGCCAGCAGGCGGTCGACGTAGTGGATGTCCTGGGCGCCCTCGACCTTGGGCACCATGATGACGTCGAGCTTGTCGCCGATCTCGGTGACGAGCGTCGTGAGGTCGTCGAGCGCCCACGGCGAGTCGAGGCTGTTGATGCGGACCCACAGCTGGGTGTCACCGAACTCGGTGTTCTTGGCGATCTCGACGAGACCGAGGCGCGCGGCCTCCTTGTTCTCGGTCTTGATGGCGTCCTCGAGGTTGCCCAGGATGATGTCGACCTTCGAGGCGATCGACGGGACCTTGTCGGCCATCTTGGGGTTGCTCGGGTCGAAGAAGTGGATCATCCGCGACGGCTTGAACGGCACCTCCGCGAGGGGCGCCGGAGCGCCCACGGCCAGAGGACGGAGGAAAGCACGGGGGTTTCGCACGGGCATCTCTTTCGCAGCAGGCGTCAGGATCGCCTTTCAGTATGGCCACGCGGCGCACGTCACACCCGACGGGGGTCGTCGGCGGGCCGGGCGTCAAGATCGCGTCAAGAGCCGTCAGGACGCTGTCAGGACCGGCGTCCCCCGGCCGTAGCGGGTGTGCGATGGCGTCATGACCACCGAACACGTCCTCGGCCTGCTGGCCGTCGTCGCTCTGCTCGTCTACCTCGTCGCCGCGCTCGTGCGGCCCGACAGGTTCTGAGCCCGCCGATGACCGACACGCTCTCCGGGCTCCTCACGATCGCAGCCCTCCTCGCGCTCCTGGCGCTCGCCTACGTCCCGCTGGGCGACCACATGGCGCGCGTCCTCACGTCCACCCGGCACACGAGGCTCGAGCGAGGGATCTACCGCGTCGTCGGCGTGGACCCCGACGCCGAGATGAGCCCGCGCGGCTACGTGATGGGCGTCCTGGCCTTCTCCGCGGTGAGCATCGCGCTCCTCATGGCCATCCTGATGGGCCAGGCGGCCCTGCCGTGGGACCGGGGACTTCCCGGGATGCCGTGGGACATGGCGCTCAACACCGCCGTCTCGTTCGTCACCAACACGAACTGGCAGTCCTACGCAGGCGAGTCGACGCTGGGCTTCGCGGCCCAGGCCGGGGGACTGGCGGTCCAGAACTTCCTCTCCGCTGCCGTGGGCCTGGCCGTCGCCGTGGCCGTCATCCGTGGCTTCACCCGGGCCCGCTCCTCGACGATCGGCAGCTTCTGGGTGGACCTCGTGCGTGGCGTCCTGCGGATCCTGCTGCCCCTCGCCCTCGTCGGCGCGGTCGTGCTGCTGGTGCTCGGGGTGGTGCAGAGCTTCACGGACACCACGGTCCAGACGTTGGCCGGGGGGACGCAGACCGTGCCGGGTGGCCCGGTCGCGAGCCAGGAGGTCATCAAGCAGCTCGGCACCAACGGCGGCGGCTTCTTCAACGCCAACTCGGCGCACCCGTTCGAGAACCCGAGCGCCCTCTCCAACCTGTTCGCGATCTTCCTCCTGCTGGTCATCCCGGTCAGCCTCACCCGCACGCTCGGGACGCTCCTCGGCGACCGTCGTCAGGGCTACACGGTGCTGGGGGCCATGGCGTTCCTGTGGGGCACGGCGCTCGCGGTGACCACGTGGTCGGAGGCCGGTGGCCACGGACAGTCCGCCGTCGCCGCCGGCAGCGCGATGGAGGGCAAGGAGACCCAGCTGGGCACGTGGGCCTCCTCGCTGTTCGCGGTCTCCACGACCGGGACGTCGACGGGCGCAGTCAACGCGTCCCACGACTCCATGACCCCGCTCGGGGGTGGGACGGCGCTCGTCCACATGATGCTCGGCGAGGTCTCGCCGGGCGGTGTGGGGACGGGCCTGTACGGCATCCTCGTGGTCGCGATCCTCGCGGTCTTCGTGGCCGGCCTCATGGTGGGCCGCACGCCCGAGCTGCTGGGCAAGAAGATCGGGGCGCGCGAGATGACCTACGTCGCGCTCTACACGCTCGTCACTCCGGCGCTCGTGCTCGTCGGCGTCGGCCTGGCCGTGGCGCTGCCCTCCACCGGCGACGCGATGGGCAACCCGGGCGGCCACGGCTTCAGCGAGGTGGTCTACGCCTTCACGTCCGCCGCCAACAACAACGGCAGCGCGTTCGGCGGTCTCACCGTGACCTCGACCTTCTTCCAGCTCTCCCTCGCAGCCGCCATGCTGCTGGGCCGACTGGTCCCGATCGTGCTGGTGCTTCTGCTCGCCGGCTCCCTCGCGCGGCAGCGGAAGGTCCCCACCACCGCCGGCACGCTCGCCACCAACACCCCCCTGTTCGCGGGCCTCGTCGTCGGGGTGGTGGTGCTGGTCTCGGCCCTCACCTACTTCCCGACCCTGGCCCTCGGTCCCATCGCGGAGGCCCTCTCATGAATCTCGCCCAGATGTGGCGCCAGCTCCCGGCGGCCCTCGTGAAGCTCGACCCTCGTCACCTGTGGCGCAGCCCCGTGCTGTTCATCGTGTGGCTCGGCTCGGTGGCCACCACCGTCTCGGCCGTCGCCGACCCCAGCACGTTCTCGGTGCTCCTGGCCGTGTGGCTGTGGCTCACCGTGGTCTTCGGCAACCTCGCCGAGGCCGTCGCCGAGGGACGCGGCAAGGCGCAGGCCGCCTCGCTGCGCGCCGCCCGGACCGACGTCTCGGCCCGACGGCTCGTGGACGGGGCCGAGGAGCTCGTGCCGGGGACCAGCCTCGTCGTGGGCGACCTCGTCAAGGTCCTGGCCGGCGAGGTGATCCCGGGCGACGGCGACGTCGTGGAGGGTGTGGCCTCGGTCGACGAGTCGGCCATCACGGGGGAGTCCGCCCCCGTGATCCGGGAGGCGGGTGGAGACCGCAGCGCCGTCACCGGCGGCACCCGCGTGCTGTCCGACGAGATCACCGTGCGCATCACCGCCGCCTCGGGAGAGACGTTCCTGGACCGGATGATCGCACTCGTGGAGGGCGCCGAGCGGCGCAAGACGCCCAACGAGATCGCGCTGTCGATCCTGCTGGTGAGCCTCACGATCGTCTTCGTCCTCGCCGTGGCGACCCTGCAGCCCATGGCCGAGCTGGCGGGGGCCCCGCAGCGGACCATCGTGCTCATCGCCCTGCTCGTGTGCCTGATCCCCACCACGATCGGTGCGCTCCTGAGCGCCATCGGCATCGCGGGGATGGACCGCCTGGTCCAGGTGAACGTGCTGGCGATGTCGGGCCGGGCCGTCGAGGCCGCCGGCGACGTGAGCACGCTCCTGCTCGACAAGACCGGCACCATCACGTACGGCAACCGTCGGGCGTCCCGCTTCCTCCCGGCCGACGGGGTCACCCTCGCTGTCGTCCAGGACGCGGCCCGGCTGGCCAGCCTCGCCGACCTCACGCCGGAGGGTCGCTCGATCGTCGAGCTGGCCGACGAGCAGGGCTCGGCCCCGGACGACCTCCCGGCCGGTGCCGAGCTCGTGGAGTTCACGGCCCAGACGCGCATGTCGGGCGTCGACCTCCCGGGCGGGCGCGAGCTGCGCAAGGGTGCGTCGTCCGCCGTCGTCGCGTGGACCGGGGCGCCGCTCCCGCCTGCCCTGCAGGCCTCGGTGGACGAGGTGGCCGGCTCGGGCGGCACGCCACTCGTGGTCGCCGAGCGTCACGGGGAGACGTTCCGTGCGCTGGGTGTGGTGCACCTCAAGGACGTGGTGAAGGAGGGCATGGCCGAGCGGTTCGCCGAGCTCCGGCGCATGGGCATCCGGACCGTCATGATCACCGGTGACAACGCGCTCACGGCCCGCGCGATCGCGGCCGAGGCCGGCGTGGACGACTTCCTCGCCGAGGCGACGCCCGAGGACAAGCTCGCGCTCATCCAGAAGGAGCAGGAGGGCGGCCGGCTCGTCGCCATGACGGGTGACGGCACGAACGACGCCCCCGCGCTGGCGGCGGCCGACGTCGGCGTGGCCATGAGCTCGGGGACGTCGGCGGCCAAGGAGGCCGGCAACATGGTCGACCTGGACTCCGACCCCACGAAGCTCATCGACGTCGTGGCGATCGGCAAGCAGCTGCTCATCACCCGCGGCAGCCTCACGACGTTCTCGATCGCCAACGACGTGGCCAAGTACTTCGCCATCGTCCCGGCCATGTTCGTGGCGGCCTACCCCTCCCTCGACACCCTCAACGTCATGCGGCTGGCCACCCCGGAGTCGGCGATCCTCTCGGCCGTCGTGTTCAACGCGATCGTCATCGTGGCGCTCATCCCGCTCGCCCTGCGGGGCGTGGCCTACCGCGCGCAGTCGGCGGCGGCCGTGCTCCGGAGGAACCTCCTGGTGTTCGGCCTCGGCGGCGTGGTCGTGCCGTTCGTGGGCATCAAGCTCATCGATCTCGTCCTCTCCCAGCTCCCCGGAATCAGGTGATCCTCGTGATCCAGCAGCTCTCCCGCCAAGGCGTGGCCGCCCTCCGCCTCCTCGCCGTCATGACCGTCGTGCTCGGCGTCCTCTATCCCGCGAGCGTGTGGGCGGTCGGTCAGGCCTTCGGTGGCCGCCCCGACGGCCAGCTCGTGAAGGTCGACGGCCGGACGGTGGGCTCGCGGCTCATCGGGCAGGACTTCAGCGGATCCACGTGGTTCCACTCGCGGCCCTCGGCCGGCGACTGGGACGGGTTGGCGTCGGCGCCCTCCAACCTCGGACCGTCCAACCCCGAGCTGCTGAAGGCGATCGAGGATCGTCGGGCCGCCGTGGCCGCGGAGGAGGGCGTCGACCCGTCCGACGTCCCGCCGGACGCCCTCACCACCTCGGCCTCGGGTCTCGACCCGTACATCTCCCCGGAGTACGCCCGCATCCAGGTGGACCGGGTGGCGCGGCAGAACGACCTGAGCAGGGCCGTCGTGGCCCGGCTCGTGGCCGACCACGCCCAGGGCCGCCAGCTCGGCTTCCTGGGCGAGCCCAAGGTCGACGTCCTGGACCTCAACCTCGCCGTCCGGTCGGCCGTCGAAGGGGCACACTGAGTCCATGGTCGACAGCGCTCGCGGGAGCCTCCGGGTCTACCTCGGGGCCGCGCCGGGGGTCGGCAAGACGTTCGCCATGCTCGACGAGGGATCTCGGCGGGCCGCGCGCGGGACCGACGTGGTGGTGGGCATCGTCGAGACGCACGGGCGTCCCCGCACCACGGAGCGGCTCGAGGGCCTCGAGGTGGTGCCCCGTCGTGCTGTCGAGCACCGAGGCACCACGCAGCACGAGATGGACCTCGAGGCCGTCCTGCGTCGAGCGCCCGACGTGTGCCTCGTGGACGAGCTGGCCCACAGCAACGTCCCGGGCCTCGACCACGCGAAGCGGTGGCAGGACGTCGAGACGCTCCTCGCCGCCGGCATCGACGTCGTCACGACCGTGAACATCCAGCACCTCGAGTCACTCAACGACGTCACGGAGGCCATCACCGGGGTCCGGCAGCGCGAGACCGTCCCGGACCGGTTCGTGCGCTCCGCCGACGCGATCGAGCTGGTCGACATGAGCCCGCAGGCGCTGCGGCGCCGCCTGGCCCACGGCAACGTGTACGCGGCGGAGAAGGTCGACGCCGCCCTGGGGCAGTTCTTCCGTGAGGGCAACCTCGCGGCCCTGCGCGAGCTGGCGCTCCTCTGGCTCGCCGACCGCGTCGACGAGGGTTTGGACCGGTACCGGGCGCAGCACAGCATCGACTCCACGTGGGCCGCGCGGGAGCGCATCGTCGTGGGGGTCACGGGCGGGCCGGAGTCGGAGTCGCTCATGCGCCGCGCCTCCCGGATCGCCTCCCGGACCGGCGGCGGGGAGTGGCACGCGCTGTACGTGACCCGCGGTGACGGCCTGCGCCAGACCGGGCCGGAACGTCTCGAGGCCCTGCGCCGCACCACCGAGGAGCTGGGCGGCACGTTCCACACCGTCGTGGGCGACGACAGCGCCGCCGGGATCCTCGACTACGCGCGGGGCGTCAACGCGAGCCAGGTGCTCGTGGGCGCGAGCCGGCGCGGTCGGATCTCGACGCTGCTGCGGCCCGGCATCGGGGAGACGGTCATCGCGGAGTCCGGCGACATCGACGTCCACATCGTGACGCACGCCGAGGCGCGACGCAGTGCCGCCGTGCTGCGGCAGCAGGGTGCGCTCGGCCGACGACGCTCCGTGGCCGGCTTCGCCCTCGGGCTCGTCGGCCCGCCGCTCGTGACCGCGCTCCTCCTGGCGACGCCGGACCTCCACGGCCTGCCCTCGGAGTCGATGCTCTTCATGGCGCTCGTGGTGGGTGTGGCCCTCCTGGGCGGGGTCTGGCCGGCCCTCGTCGCGGCGGTCCTGAGCGGTGGTCTCCTCAACTACTACTTCACGTCGCCGCTCCGGTCGCTGCGCATCGCGAGCGCGGAGAACCTCGTGGCCGTCGTGATCTTCGTGGTGGTGGGACTGGCCGTGGCGCTCGTGGTGGACCGGGCCGCGAGGCTCGCGGTGCAGGCGGCGCGCTCGCGTCGCGAGGCCGACACCCTCAGCGTCCTGGCCCACAACCTGGTCCACGCCGGCGACGACCTCCCTCGTCTGCTCGCGGCGGCCGTGGAGCTGGTCGGGCTCCGCGGGGCGGCCGTGGTCGACGCGAACGGGTCGGTCCTCGTGGCGCAGGGCGAACCGCCCATGCCCTCGCCCGACGCCGCGCTCGAGCTCGGAGCCGGGGACCGGCTGCTGCTGCGGGGCGGACCCGTCCGGAGCCAGGACCAGCCCCTGCTCCAGGCCGTCGCGGCCCACGCCACGGTGCTGCTGGAGCGGGAGCGGGCCCGCGCGGAGAGCGCCGAGCGCCGGGCCCTCGCCGAGGGTGAGCGGATGCGGACCGGGCTCCTGGCCGCCGTCTCCCACGACCTGCGGTCGCCGTTGGCCGCGGCCAAGGCCTCGGTCAGCAGCCTGCGCGACGACTCGGTGGCATGGAGCGACCAGGACCGTGCCGACCTCCTCGAGACCATCGAGGAGTCGACGGACCGGCTCGACGCGCTCATCTCCGACCTCCTCGACATGAGCCGGCTCCAGACGGGCTCGGTCTCGGCCCACGCGCACCGCGTCGACCTGCACGCGGTCGTCCAGCGGGTGCTGAGCCGGACCCCCGCCGACCGGGTCCGGTCCCAGCTGCCCGAGGACCTGCCCGACGTGGTCGCGGACGCCGGCCTGCTCGAGCGGGTCCTCGCCAACGTCGTCGAGAACGCCGTGCAGCACGGTGCTCCCGGAGCGGTGCGCGTGGACGGCGCGGTCGCCGGTGACCGCGTGGTCGTGCGTGTGGTGGACAGCGGACCTGGCGTCGCGCCCTCGCGTCACGAGCAGCTGTTCGAGCCGTTCCAGCGTCTGGGCGACGCGCCCGGCGGGACCGGCGTGGGGCTCGGCCTGGCCGTGGCCCGGGGTTTTGCGGAGGCCATGGGCGGTAGCCTCACGGCCGAGGACACCCCCGGCGGTGGACTCACGGTGGTGCTCGACCTGCCCCTGGCCCCGAGGAGCCTGTCATGACGGTGGTGCTGGTGGTCGACGACGACGCCGCCATCCGACGCACGCTCGGCATCACGCTGCGGGCCCGGGGCTACGAGGTGGAGCCCGTCGCCGACGGCCGCTCGGCCCTGCAGTCGCTCGCGGAGCAGGAGCCCGACGTGGTGGTGCTCGACCTCGGCCTGCCCGACCTCGACGGCATCGAGGTGCTGCGTCGGATCCGAGCGACCTCGTCGGTCCCGGTGGTGGTGCTCTCCGCGCGCCAGGAGTCCGACGACAAGGTGGAGGCGCTCGACCTCGGCGCCGACGACTACGTGACGAAGCCGTTCGGCATGGAGGAGCTCCTGGCACGGCTGCGTGCGGCGATGCGCCGGGCCGGCGCGCCGGTGGAGACGGTGCGCGCGGGCGACCTCGTGATCGATGTCGACGACCGCACGGTGACCCGCGCCGGGGAGGCCGTCCACCTCACGCCCACGGAGTGGCGCCTGCTCGAGGTGCTGGTCCGCGCCGACGGGAGGCTCGTGCGACAGGCCACCCTGCTCCACGACGTGTGGGGCCCGGAGTACGAGCGCGAGACGCACTACCTGCGGGTCTACCTCGCGCAGCTGCGACGCAAGCTCGAGGCCGACGCGTCGAGGCCGGAGCACCTGCTCACCGACCCGGGTCTGGGCTACCGCTTCGTCCCCTGAGCCCCCAGCTCCTCGGCGTAGGCCGAGACCGAGCGGGTGTAGGCCGGCAGGTGGGGCGCGAAAGCGGCCAGCACGTCGGCGAGGCCCCGGCGCTCGTCGCCGAGGTCGGCGAGGGCGAGGGCGCGGAAGGCGACGGCGGCGTCCCCCAGGCCGGCCGCGTCGTCGTCGAGGAGGTCGGTCAGCAACGTGACGGCCTCGTCGGGTCGGCCGAGGTTGCGCACGGTGCTGGCGAGCTGGATGACGGCACGGGCCCGCACCTCGGGATCGAGCCTGTGCCGCAGCGCCTCGCGGTACAGGGGCTCAGCCAGCTCAGGACGGTCGGTCGCGTCGAAGGAGCCGGCGCGCTCGAACGCGGCCGGCCCGGCGGGTGCGTCACCCACCGCCTCGTCGACGAGCCGGACGAGCTCGGACGGCTCCACCTCGTCCGCGCGCGCCCAGACGTCGTCGATCCTGCTCTGCCACGTCGTCATGGCGCCATCCTGCCCCGGGTGGGGTCAGGCGGTGAGGAGGGGGAGGAGGTCGGCGGTCTCGAGGCCGAGGGCCTCGCCGACCGAGGCGTTGAAGAGCCGGCCGTCGTGCGCGTTGAGGCCGAGCGCGAGGGCGGGGTCGCTCGCAAGGGCGTCGTGCCAGCCCCGGTTCGCCAGTGCCACGGCGTACGGCATGGTCACGTTGGTGAGCGCGAACGTCGAGGTCCGGGGGACCGCGCCGGGCATGTTGGCGACGCAGTAGAACACCGACTGGTGCACCGCGAAGGTCGGGTCGGCGTGGGTCGTGGGGTGCGAGTCCTCGAAGCAGCCGCCCTGGTCGATCGCGATGTCGACGAGCACGGAGCCGGGACGCATCCGCGAGACCAGCTCGTTGCTGACGAGCCGCGGAGCCTTGGCACCGGGCACGAGCACTGCGCCGACGACGAGGTCGGACTGCGTGACGGCCTGCTCGATCGCGAGCGGGTTGGAGCGGATGGTGCGGACACGGCCGTTGAAGTGGGCGTCGAGCTCGCGCAGGCGCGGGACGCTCAGGTCGAGGATCGTCACGTCGGCGCCGAGGCCGACGGCCATCTGGGCCGCGTGGGTGCCGGAGACTCCGCCGCCGATGACGGTGACCTGGGCCGGAGCCGTGCCGGGCACACCGCCCATGAGCACGCCGCGGCCGCCGCCGTGCTTCATGAGCTGGTAGGCACCCACCTGCGTGGCGAGGCGGCCGGCCACCTCCGACATCGGCGCGAGGAGCGGCAGCGAGCCGTCGGAGAGCTGCACCGTCTCGTAGGCGATGGCGGTGATGCCGGAGTCGAGGATGGCCTGCGCGCACGCGGCGTCGGCCGCGAGGTGGAGATAGGTGAAGAGCACCTGGCCACGGCGCATGCGGTGCCACTCGGCCTCGATGGGCTCCTTGACCTTCATGACCATGTCGGCGGTGGCCCAGACCTCGTCGGCCGTGGCGAGGATCGCGGCCCCGGCGGCCACGTACTCGTCGTCGGTGATGGAGGAGCCGAGGCCGGCGCCGGACTCGACCACGACCTCGTGGCCGTGGTGGAGCAGCTCCGCGACGCCGTCAGGCGTCAGCGCGACGCGGTACTCGTGGTTCTTGATCTCCGTGGGCACACCGATTCTCATGCCTCCATGGTGAACAAATGCGCCTCGGAAGGGCAACTGATGTGAAGATGATTCTGTGAGGTGTGGTCGCTCGGCCGACTTCTTCGTACCGATGCAGGAGGACCCCCATGGCGCCGAAGGATCTTCAGGTGCTCGACGACGTCGACCGGAAGCTCGTGGTGCTGCTGCAGCGCGACGGCCGGATGCCCAACAACGAGCTGGCCCGACGCGCCGGGATCGCGCCGTCCACGTGCCTCAACCGGGTGCGGGGCCTCCAGGAGCGCGGCGTGGTCCGTGGCGTCCACGCCGACGTCGACCTGGCGGCGCTGGGGCTGACGATCGAGGCGATGATCGCGGTGGTGCTGCGCCGTGAGGCGAGGGCATCGATCCCGCGGTTCGCCGGGATCATGACCGAGAAGCCCTACGTCATCAACGCGTTCTACGTCTCGGGCTCGTACGACTACCTGCTGCACGTGGCGTGCGAGGGGACGGACGGACTGCGCGAGGTCGTGAACGACCTGAGCGTCATGCCTCAGGTGGCCGGGACCGAGACCCACCTGATCTTCGAGCACCGCCCCGGCCGGGCCGTCGGCGAGTAGCCCGTCGAGCGGTGGATCTGCCACCGAATGGTGACCACCCCGTCGGGGCGGTGGATCCTCCACCGTTTGAGCGCTCTTACGGTGGAGGATCCACCGCTCGACGAGCCGACGAGGGTCTCGGCGGTGGATCCACCGCTCCGCGGGTCAGGCCTGGGCGAGCTCCTCGAGAAGGGTGGGGCGGTCGGGCGACCAGTCGAAGGCCTCGCGGGCCGCGCTGCCGGACGCCTGCTGGTCGAGGAGGAGCGCGTCGCCGAACGCCTCGCCGAACCGCTCGTGCACGTCGTCGACGCTCGTGGGCGTGACGTCGCCGCCGGCGGCCTGCACGATCTCGCGGTGGGTGGGGTTGTGGCCGTTGGCGCCGACGTAGCGACGTCCGCCGTCGGCCTTCGTGAGGACGGCCAGGTAGAGGTCGGCGAGGTCGTCGACGTGCACCGTGGTCCAGTGCTGCGTGCCGTCGCCGATGAGGGGGCCTGCGGCGACCATGGCGGGGATGCCCTGCCCGTGGCCGTAGACCACGGCGGGCTGGACGACGCTCGCGGTGAGGCCGGAGGCGAGCAGGCGGGACTCGCGCTCGACGCGCCACGCCGTGAGGGCGGGCGCGGCGTCGGGGTCGGACTCCGAGATGTCGGAGGAGCTGCCGTAGGTCCAGATGCCGCCGGTGTGGACGTAGGACTTGTCGGTGCCGGCGAAGGCGTCCTGGACGGCGGCGAGCACGACGTCGTCCCGCTCGGGGTCCTTGCCGTCGCCGGCGGCGGCGGTGTGGATGGCGCCGTCGACCTGGCGCAGCTGGGCCGCGAGCCACTCCTGGTCGGTCAGGTCGCCCAGGGCGGCGGTGGCGCCGGCGGCCTGGACCTTCTGGGCCGAGTCCTCGCTGCGGACGACCGCGACGACGTCGTGACCGTCCTGCGTGAGCCGCGCGAGCACGGCCGATCCGATGAAACCGGTTCCCCCGGTGAGCAAGATCTTCATGTCAGGGGCAACGTCGGTCCGTCGAGGGGCTATTCCCCGCCGGTACGGTGCCGTCATGGTGAACCGAGCCCGCGCCGCGTACGACGACTCCGTCCCGGCGGCCCTGCGCGCCGCTCGCCAGGCCTTCGACGAGGCCACGGCCCGCCACGAGGCTGCCATCGCCGAGGCCCGGGACGCCTGGGCCTCCGCGCTGGCCGCGGCCGTCGAGGCCGGCATGTCCTACCGCGAGGTGGCAGCCGAGGTGGGCGTCTCGCCCACGAGCATCAGCGCCGCGCTGAAGGCGCGCGGCTGAGCGCCGGCGGCTAGCCCTCGGCCAGGACGATGACGCGGTCGCTCTCGGCGACCGTGAACCGGGTCGACTTGGCCGGGTTCACGAGGATGCCGCGGTCGCCGTCGGCCGCCACGCGGTAGCCCAGGGCGGTCTCGCCACGTCGTGCTGCTGCGGCGACGACCGTCGCGTAGGAGACGTCGGAACCCGGGTCCACGTAGCCGGCGGCGGGGCGCAGGTAGATCTCCGCGCCGTCGGCGTCGAGCAGGTCCTCGAACACCGGGCGGAGCCGGACGTTCTCCGAGAGCTGGGTCATCATGAGGCTCAGGATCTCGTCGCTGACGATCACGTCGTCGACGTGCGCCACCTGGGCCAGCGCACGGTTCCGGTCGTCGAGCATCTCGCTCACGATGGCGGGACCGTCGGTGCGTCCGCCGACGATCTCGCGCAGGTGGAGCAGCGTGACGAGCGTCTTGGCGTCGGCCCTCTGGACGTCCAGGTGGTCGGAGTAGCAGAGCACGATGACCTGGTCGTAGTCCCCGACCGGGTGGGCCTCGAGGGTCGCGCGGTCGGCGGTGCGTCCGTGGCTCACCGTCGCGGTGAGGTTCGTGAGCGGCGGCAGGACGGGGGAGCCGTGCTCGGTCAGGAGGTCGAGCCGCGAGCCGGGCTGCGCGTACTGGTCGAGCTCGCGGAGCACGGCAGGCGCGCGCGTGTTCCAGCCCAGGACGAGCACCTGGCTCGGCACCTCCGGCGCCGGACCCACGGTGCTCATGACGGACTCGTCCACGACGCCGCGCAGGGGCGGCGTGCCGGGGAGGGTGGAGTCGTCGGCGGCCACCACCACGAGCTCGCCGGTGCCCACGATGGTCTCTCCCGGAGGATTGAGCTGGACGCGGTCGTCCTTGGCCAGGCCGATGACCGAGACCTCCTCGTACGCGAGGAGCGCCTCGGCGTACGTGGACTCCGCGATGCGCGTGTCGGTGTGGAAGTAGATCTCGTCGCCGTCGAAGTCGAACAGCTCGGTGTACACCGCAGCGGCGCCGGACTGCCGGGCGCTCTGCACGAGGAGCCGGGCGATGGTCTCCTGCTTGTCGACCACGACCGTCCTGTCGCCGCCCACGAGGCGCGCGGCCTCGAGGTTCGACGGGTCCTCGATCTCGACGACGACGGGCGCCGTGATGGCGGGGTCGTGCGTGAGGGCGAGCAGGGTCTTGATGGACTCGTGGTCGGGCTCGTCGCCGCTGGCCGACAGGACGACGACGGAGCGGGCGTCGGTGAGGGCCACGAGGCCGAGGTCGCCGATGTCGAGCGGGGAGCCCGAGCGGACGACCACCCGGGTGCCGCGCAGGTCCTCGACCTTCTCGCGGATCTCGTCCTCCATCTCGACCTTGTCGCGGTCGGCCAGGACCACCACGGCGGGCCGCCGGCGGCTCTCGTTGGCGATGCTGAGCTCGCGGATGACGGCGAAGACGGCGTCGCTCCAGCCCAGGATCACGGTGTGGTCGCGCTCGATGACGAGCGAACGACCCCGCCGGAGGTCGGCCAGGCGGTTGTCGATGCCCGCCGCGATGACCCCGATGAGCGCGCTGACGATGAAGAGGCCGCCGATCGTGAGGATCAGCATCGTGACGAGGAAGCGCCACGTGCCCGTGTCGCCGGCGACCGTGCCCGGGTCGAGGGCGTGCATGAGGGTGATGAAGAGCTGGCGGAAGAAGCCGGGCCGGCTGCCGTCCTCCTCGACCGTCGACCACTGCGTGGCCATCAGGAAGAGCGAGAAGACCAGGATGAGGCCGAGGGTCGCCACGGCGAGCCAGGCCACGAGCGCGGGGGTGCCGCGCGCCATCGTGCCGTCGAACCAGTACCGCAGGCGGGCACCGCGGTCGGGCCCGCGTCCTGTCCGCCTCGTCGGCGTGCCCGACCCCGCGATCTTCCGCGTCGTGCGTTGACGGAGCTGCTGCCCGGTGCGTCCCATGGCCGAATCGTCCCGCACGGGCGGGCCCGGCGCGCCGCTTTCCCCGAACCCGCCCGTTCGTCGGCTGCCGGAGATGGACGAGGAACGGCCCCGACCTGCATCTCTGCTGGTCGGGGCCGGTGTCTGTACACCCCCAGGGACTCGAACCCTGAACCCGCTGATTAAGAGTCAGCTGCTCTGCCAATTGAGCTAGGGGTGCTCGGCTGTGCGCCGAGGAAAAACTCTAGCAGCCGGGCCCGGCCGCGACGAAATCGAGGGGGTGGGGACGGAGGAATCGACGTTCGGCCGGACCGGGGGTGCCGGATGTCGATTCCTCCGTCGCCGGGCGAGAGGTCGATTCCTTCGTCAGGTCAGGGTCTCCAGGAGGGCGTGGGCGGCGTGGTGGCCGCCGAGGCCGCTCACGGCGCCCCCGCGCCGGGAGCCGCTGCCGCACACGAGGACGCGAGGATGCGCCGTGGCGACACCCCAGCGCTCGGCCGGGGAGGTGGGGGACTCGCCCTCCCCGAGCCACGGCCAGTCGAGGTCGCCGTGGAAGATGTGCCCGCCCGGCATGGCCAGCGCCGACTCGACGTCGCGCGGTGACTTGACCTCCACGCCCAGGACGAGCGGCCCGAGCGGCTCGTCGAGGTGCTGCTCGAGGGCCTCGACCACGCGCCGGTGCTCGGCCGCGGTCGCCTCGTCGTCGGGCAGGTTCTCGTACGGCGTGTGCAGCCCGAAGTACGTGAGCGTCTGGGCGTCGGTCCCGGCCAGGTCGGGTCCGAGGATCGAGCGGTCGGTGAGGGTGTGGCAGTAGAGCTCGCCCGTCGCGAAGGCCGGGGTCCCCGCGACGGCCAGGCGGTGCGCCTCCTCGAGCTGGTCGAGGGACTCGTTCACGTGGAAGGTGCCGGCGAACGCGACGGCCGGGTCCAGGCCCGACCGGAGCCGGGGGAGACGGGACACGAGCAGGTTCACCTTGAGCTGGGAGCCGCTCGGCCGGGGCCGGTCGCCGACGCCCTGCAGCCGGTCGAGCTGCCACGGCGCGATGCCGCTGAGCACGTGCGACGCAGTCCACGACCGGTCGCCCGACCGGACGGTCACGTCGTCGGGACCGGGCTCCACCGACGTGACCTCGACGCCGGTCAGGATCTCGACACCCGCCGCACGGGCCACGCGCTCCAGCTCGCCGGTGACGGCGCCCATGCCGCCCACGGGCACGCGCCACTCGCCGGTCCCGTTGCCCACGAGGTGGTAGAGGAAGCACCGGTTCTGCACGAGCGAGGGATCGTCGAGCGAGGCGAACGTGCCGATGAGGGCGTCGGTGGCCACGACGCCGCGCACCAGGTCGTCGGCGAACCTGCGCCGCACGGCCGACCCGAGCGGCTGCTCCACGAGGTCCGACCAGATGGTCCGGTCGACCCGCCCTCGCAGGTCCTCCACCCGCGGGAGCGGGCCGAGGAGCGTCGGCGCCACGACCCCGGCGAGGGTGGCCACCTCGTCGTAGAAGGCGTTCCATGCGGCCAGGTCGGCGTCGTCGCCCGTGAGCCGGCGGAACGACTCCTCCGTGGCGGGGCCGGGGTCGGTCTCCACGAGCAGCCCGTCAGGCGTCCCGTCGTCGTGGACGTACGGCGTGAAGGAGGCGGTGGGCCGGGACCGGAGCTCGAGCTGCAGGCCGAGGTCGTCGACGAGCTCGGTCGGCATGAGGCTCACGAGGTAGGAGAAGCGCGACAGGCGGGCGTCGAGGCCGTCCCACGGCCGCTCGCTGACCGCCGCCCCGCCGACGTGGTCGAGCCGCTCGAGCAGCGTGACGCGGAGCCCGGCGCGAGCGAGGTAGGTGGCCGCCACGAGGGCGTTGTGGCCCCCGCCCACCACCACGACGTCGGTCATGACGCCGGACCTGCCAGGAGCGAGCGCCGACGTCGCCACGAGAAGGCCGAGAGCAGCCCGAGGGCGGAGAAGGCCGACAGGACCGAGCCGGCGCTGAACGCCGACCCGACCGACGCGAACGAGCCGACGGACCCCACGCAGAGGCACGAGTGGGACGACCCGATGCTCAGCACGGAGTGGCTCGAGCCCACGGAGAGGAAGGAGTGGTCGGAGCGCCACGACCAGCGGGACGTGGGGACCGGTGTCGGGGAGATCACACCCCGAGCCTAGGGCCGCACTAGGGTGACGCGCATGACGCAGCAGTACGTCGGCGCGATCGACCAGGGGACCACCAGCACCCGGTTCATGATCTTCGACCACGACGGTGCCGAGGTGGCGCGGCACCAGCTCGAGCACGAGCAGATCCTGCCGCGGGCGGGCTGGGTCGAGCACGACGCCCAGGAGATCTGGTCCTGCACCCAGGACGTGGTCAAGGGGGCGCTCGAGTCCGCCGGTCTCACGGCGGCCGACCTCGTGGCCGTCGGCATCACCAACCAGCGCGAGACCACGGTGGTGTGGGACCGCCGCACCGGTGAGCCCTACGCCAACGCCATCGTCTGGCAGGACACCCGCACCGACAAGATCGCCGCCGTCCTCAAGGCCGAGCACGGCGACACGATCTGCCACAGGTCGGGCCTCCCGCCGGCTGCCTACTTCGCCGGCGGCAAGCTGAAGTGGCTGCTCGAGAACGTCGACGGCCTGCGCGACGACGCCGAGGCGGGCCACGCGATCTTCGGCACGATCGACTCCTGGCTCATCTGGTGGCTCACGGGCGGCCCGGCCACCGACGACCGCCCCGAGGGCCGGCACGTCACCGACGTCACCAACGCGAGCCGCACGATGCTCATGGACCTGGAGTCCCTGGCGTGGGACGACGAGCTCGTGGAGATCCTCGACGTCCCGCGGCAGATGCTTCCGGAGATCGCCTCGTCGTCGGAGGAGTACGGCCTCACCGTGGCGGACGGGCCGTTCGGCGCCGAGGTCCCGGTGGCCGGCGACCTGGGCGACCAGCACGCCGCGCTCTTCGGACAGGTCTGCTTCGAGCCGGGCGAGCTCAAGAACACCTACGGCACCGGCAACTTCCTCGTGCTCAACACGGGCGAGGAGATCGTCCGGTCCACGCACGGCCTGCTCACCACGGTGGGCTACAAGCTCGGCGACGCACCCGCGGTCTACGCGCTGGAGGGCTCGATCGCCGTCACCGGCTCCGCCGTCCAGTGGCTGCGCGACCAGCTGGGCATCATCAGCGAGGCCGCGGAGGTGGAGGAGCTGGCCGCGTCGGTCGACGACAACGGGGGCGTGAGCTTCGTGCCCGCCTTCTCCGGACTGTTCGCCCCGTACTGGCGGCCCGACGCCCGAGGCGCCCTGGTGGGTCTCTCGCGGTTCAACACCAAGGCCCACGTGGCCAGGGCCACGCTGGAGTCCATCTGCTACCAGAGCAAGGACGTCGTCGACGCCATGGTGGCCGACGCCGACCTCGACCTGAAGATCCTCAAGGTCGACGGCGGGATCACCGCCAACGAGCTCTGCATGCAGGTCCAGGCCGACGTCCTCGGCGTGGAGGTGAGCAAGCCCGTGGTCCCCGAGACGACGTGCCTCGGCGCCGCCTACGCCGCGGGCCTCGCGGTCGGCTTCTGGTCGAGCACCGACGAGCTGTCGCGCAACTGGTCCGAGGCGCAGCGCTGGAGCCCCACCACGGAGGAGTCGGAGCGGGCCGAGGGCTACGCCCAGTGGAAGAAGGCCGTCGAGCGCACGCTCGACTGGGTGGAGTGAGGGCGCGGCTGCCGTCCGACACTGGTTGACTGGGGGCATGCGCGCCGTACCGCTCTCTCCCCAGACCCGACAGGCCGCCCTCGACGCCATGCGTGAGGAGACCCTCGACATCCTCGTCATCGGCGGGGGAGTCGTCGGCGGAGGGGCGGCCCTCGACGCCGCGACCCGCGGGCTCGGCGTGGGCCTCGTGGAGGCCCGCGACTTCGCGTCCGGGACGTCGAGCCGGTCCAGCAAGCTCATGCACGGCGGCCTGCGCTACCTGGAGATGCTCGACTTCCGTCTCGTGGCCGAGGCGCTCAAGGAGCGTGGCCTGAACCTCCAGAAGCTCGCACCCCACCTGGTCCGTGAGATCCCCTTCCTCTACCCGCTCACCCGCCCCGTCTGGGAGCGGTTCTACGCCGGCTCCGGCGTGGCCCTCTACGACGCCATGAGCAAGGCCTCCGGGTACGGCGAGGGCTTCCCGGTCCACCGGCACCTCACCCGCAGGGGCGCTCGCCGCATCATGCCCTCGCTGCGCCGCGACGCCCTCGTGGGCGCGCTGAAGTACTACGACGGCCAGGTCGACGACGCCCGCCACACGATGTTCCTGTCGCGCACGGCCGCCGCGTACGGGGCCCACGTGGCCAGCCGCACGCGCGTCGTCTCGCTCCTGCGTGAGGGCGACCGCGTCACGGGGGCGCGGGTCAAGGACCTGGAGTCCGGCGACGAGTTCGACATCCGCGCGCGGGTGGTCCTCAACGCCACCGGTGTGTGGACCGACGAGACGCAGTCGTTCGCGGGGGAGCGCGGCCAGTTCCACGTGCGGTCGTCCAAGGGCGTCCACCTCGTGGTCCCGCGCGACCGCATCCGCGGCGACGCCGGACTGATCCTGCGCACCGAGAAGTCGGTGCTCTTCGTCATCCCGTGGGGTCGGCACTGGATCATCGGCACCACCGACACCGACTGGAGCCTGAGCAAGGACCACCCGGCCGCGAGCCGCTCCGACATCGACTACCTCCTCGAGCACGTGAACCGCGTGCTCGTCGAGCCCATCACGCACGACGACGTCGAGGGTGTCTTCGCCGGTCTGCGTCCGCTGCTCGCGGGCGAGGACGAGGCCACGAGCAAGCTGTCGCGCGAGCACGCGGTGTCCACGTCGGTGAAGGGCCTCGTGGTCATCGCCGGCGGCAAGTACACGACCTACCGCGTCATGGCCAAGGATGCCGTCGACGCCGCGGTCCACGGCATGTCGGCGCTGCTCGACCGCAAGGTCCCCGAGTGCTGCACCGAGGACGTCCCGCTGCTGGGCGCCGACGGCTACGAGGCCATGTGGAACCAGCGTGGCCGGCTGGCCGCCCAGCACGGGATCGGCGTCGGGCGCGTCGAGCACCTGCTGCGGCGCTACGGCTCGCTCATCACCGAGGTCCTCGACCTCGTCACCGCGCAGCCCGACCTCGCCCGGCCGCTGGACGGCGCCGACGACTACCTGCGGGCCGAGGTGGTCTACGCGGCCACCCACGAGGGCGCCCGGCACCTCGACGACGTCATCGCCCGCCGCACCCGCATCTCCATCGAGACCTTCGACCGCGGCACCGACGTGGCCGAGGAGGTGGCCGAGCTCATGGGCGACGTCCTCGGCTGGAGCCAGAAGCAGCGTCGGACCGAGGTGGAGCACTACGTCAAGCGCGTCGAGGCCGAGCGCGAGAGCCAGACCATGCCCGACGACGAGACCGCCGACGCCGCCCGCATGGGCGCGCCCGACGTCGTGCCCGTCTCGCACGCGCGGAACGCCTCATGACCGATCCCGCCGACCCGCTGCTGCGGGACGAGGAGCTCGACGACCCGTCGCCCATCGCACGGACCATGCTCACCGTGCTGGTCACCGTCCTCGTGGCGGGCCTGCTCGTCGGCGGTCTGGCCGTGGCCTCGGTCCTGTCCAAGAAGACCACCACCCAGGTCTCCCGGGTCGACCTCGCCGACGCCGCCCAGCTCTCGGTCCAGGCTGGGAAGGCCGACGTGCGCTTCGTGGAGGGTCGCTCGGACACCCTCGTGGTCCGCGCCCGGGTCACGAGCGGCATCCGGAAGACCGCGTACACCCTGCAGCGCAAGGGCAGCGACTTCGTCGTCGACTCCTCGTGCCAGACCTGGCTCGCTCCGGGCTGCGGCGTGCAGGTCACGTTCGAGGTGCCGCCCGGAGTGCCGCTCGTCGTGGCCACCGACGCCGGCGACGTCCGGCTCGACGGTCTCGAGGGCCGCGTCGTCACGGTGGCCACGCGCTCGGGCGACGTCGAGGCCGACCGCCTCGCGGTCACCGAGCTCTCGGCCACCACCTCCTCGGGCGACGTCGACGCCTCGTTCACGAAGCAGCCGTTCGCACTCAAGATCACCACGGGCGACGGCGACGTCGACGCCGAGGTGCCGAGCGGCGACGTCGGCTACGCCGTCGACGTGAGGTCGAGCTCCGGCGACGTCGAGAACGGCCTCACCGACGATCCCGGCGGACAGGGGATCGTCCGGGTCAGGACCGGTGCGGGCGACGTCGAGCTGGGCTCCTAGGGCGCTCGCCCGAGACGGGCGAACCCCCGCGCGCCGAGGCGCACAGGGGTTCGAGTGGGGTGGATGACGGGACTTGAACCCGCGGCCACCGGCACCACAAGCCGGTGCTCTACCAACTGAGCTACACCCACCACTGCCGGCCCGCGCGAGCGCGAGCAGCGTCGACGACTATATCGCAGGGGTGCGGTGGGCCTGACCGTGAGGGGTGGGTCTCAGTGTCGTGCGGCGACGATCTCCGCCGCGACGGCGCGGGCGGACTCCGTGTCGGGGCCGGGCTCGGGCACGAACACGGTGCGGCGGTAGTAGCGCAGCTCCTCGATGCTCTCCGTGATGTCGGCGAGGGCGCGGTGGCCGCCGGCCTTCTCGGGCGACGCGAAGTAGGCCCGGGGGAACCACTGGCGAGCGAGCTCCTTGATGGAGGAGACGTCGATGATCCGGTAGTGCAGGTGTCCCTCGAGCGCCGCCATGTCGCGCGCGAGGAAGGCCCGGTCGGTGCCCACGGAGTTGCCCGCGAGCGGGGCCTTGCCGGGCTGCGGGATGTGCTGGCGCACGTAGTCGAGCACCTGCTCCTCGGCCTCGGCGAGGGTCACGCCCGCGTCGAGCTCGGTGAGCAGGCCCGAGCTCGTGTGCATCTTCGTGACGACCTCGTTCATCTGCTCGAGCGCCGCGGCCGGGGGCTTCACGACGATGTCGACCCCTTCGCCCAGGACGTTGAGCTCGAAGTCGGTCACGAGGGCCGCCACCTCGACGAGGGCGTCGTCGACGAGGGAGAGCCCCGTCATCTCGCAGTCGATCCACACCAGCTTGTCATTCACCCGATCCACCCTAGGCCGTCCGTCCCACGACGGTCGGCCGGTACGCTCGGGAACCAGGACCGGGGGCCGTACGTTGTTCTCCTCGGTGCCTCCGCACCTCATCATCGTCCGACCAGGAGATCCGCAGCCGTGAGCAACGACCGTCAGCAGCGCGCCGCCCGAGCCGAGCAGATGCGCAAGGAGCGTGAGAAGGCCGACAAGAAGCAGCGGAACCTCATCACCGTCGCCATCGTCGTGATCGTCGTGGCGCTCGTCGCCGCCGGCGGCTGGGCCATCGCCAAGACCTCGTCCGAGAACGCCGTGGCCGAGGACGTCGTGCCGCCGGCCAGCTCCACCAAGGACTTCGGCATCACCTACACGCCGGAGGACGCGGGCGCGTCGGCCGCCGTGGTCAAGAAGAGCGCCGACCCCGTCACGGTCGTCCTGTACGAGGACTTCCAGTGCCCCGTCTGCAAGCAGTTCGAGGCCGCCTTCGGCGCCGCGCTCGACGGGCTGGTCAAGAACGGCGACATCCAGATCGAGTACCGCCTCCTGAACTTCCTGGACAACAACGGTGGCAGCCCCAACGGGTACTCCGGCCGCGCCGGCAGCGCAGCCCTCTGCGTCTACGACGCCCAGGGCGGGGCCGCGTACAAGAAGGTCCACGACGCCCTGTACGCCGCGCAGCCCGAGGAGGGCACCAACGGCCCCGAGGCGCCGGAGCTGATCGACACCGTCAAGACCGCAGGCATCACCACGAACGCGGCTCTGGAGTCCTGCATCAAGAAGGAGAAGTACCAGCCCTGGATCGAGGAGGGCGTCAAGGACTCGCGCGAGAAGAAGGTCAGCGGCACCCCCACCGTCATGGTCGACGGCAAGACCGTGGAGGGTCAGGGCGGCGGCGTCCCGACCTTCGACCAGATCCAGGCAGCCGTCACCGCGGCCAAGAAGGCCTGACCGCACCACTGCACAGCCCGTGGCTCGGACTCACCCCAGGGTGAGTCC
>NZ_LMFJ01000001.1:610950-619330 GCF_001426755.1 Aeromicrobium sp. Root495
CGTGGACCAGCGCCCGGACGCCCTGCCGGCCCTGCGCGAGGCGCAGGGCCTCCACGCTCGCGGCGCTGAACGTCGTGTAGCCGCCGAGGAAGCCGGTGCCCAGCACGTCGTGCCAGGCCCCGTCGGGGGCCGAGGCCACCAGCAGGCCGAGGAGGAACGACCCGGTCACGTTGATGACGACGGTGGCCCATGGTCCGACGGCCCTGGACCGGCCGCGCAGCGTCCCGTCGAGCCAGAAGCGCGTGGCCGCGCCGAGGCCGCCGGCCAGGGCCACGAGGAGCGGGATCACGGCCGCCACCTCCGCGCGGAGGCGACCCCGGCCGCCGCGAGGAGCAGGCCGGCCACGACCGTCCCGACGGCGTAGGCCAGGCCGACACCGGCCGGCCCGCCGTCGAGGAGCCGTTGGCTCTCGAGCGCGAAGGTGCTGTAGGTCGTGAGCCCGCCCAGGAACCCGGTGCCGAGGAGGAGGCGCACGTCCCGACGTTGCCCGACGTCGGCCCCGCGCAGGACCAGCGCCTCCAGGAGCACACCCAGCAGGAACGCCCCCACCAGGTTCACCGCCAACGTCCCGACCGGGACGTCGTGCCAGACCGGCACGACCTCCGCCGTCGCGTGCCGCACCGACGTGCCGGCCGTGCCGCCCAGGAGGACGAGCACCAGGAGCCGGGGCCGGTGGTGGGGGAGGGAGCGCGGATCGGTGGACATGGCGCGCCCGGCAGGACTCGAACCTGCGACCTAGAGATTAGAAGGCTCTTGCTCTATCCAGCTGAGCTACGGGCGCCCGGGCCCGCGTCGGGCCCGGGGCCAGCCTAACGGCCGACAGCGCGCGGATCCCCTAGGCTTCGGCGGGTGAATGACGCGACGACGACAGGGACCGAGCCCCGTCTGCCCAGCCCCACCGGACCGTTGCCGCGTTACCGCGAGACGCCCAAGCAGCGCGGCCGGCTCGCCCTGGAGCTGCTCGTGGGCCTCGTCGCTGCGCTGGGCGTGGCCGGTGCCGCCCTCATCGCCACCTCGGGCAGCGATCCCGAGGGCGCCGGCCTCTCCATCTTCTACGCGATCCTGCCGCTGCCCGTGGTCTGGTTCTGCTACTGGTGGCTGGACCGCTACGAGCCGGAGCCGCGTCGCTACAAGATCGCCGCGTTCGTGTGGGGCGGCGTGGTGGCGGTGGCCATCGCCCTGGCGCTCCAGATCTTCATCCAGGAGACCTGGGACCTGTCCGAGGACACCATGGCGTCGGTCATCGCCCCGGTCACCGAGGAGCCGGCCAAGTGCCTGTTCCTCCTGCTCACCTTCGTGCGCTGGCGGCGCGTCATCGACGGCTTCCTCGACGGCCTGGTGCTGGCCGGCATCGTCGGCATCGGCTTCGCCTTCATCGAGAACATCGGCTACTACCTCGACAGCTATCTCGGCTCGCCCGACACCAAGCTCGCCGGGGCCGAGGGCGCCACCCTCACCTTCATCGTCCGGGGCATCTTCAGCCCGTTCGCCCACCCGCTCTTCACGTCGGCCTTCGGCATCGCCCTCGGGATCGCGGTGATGTGCCGGAGCCGGGTCCTCAAGGTGATCGTCGTGGTGCTGGGCCTCACGGCCAGCATCGGCCTGCACGCCGTGTGGAACAGCTCGCTCTCCTACGGCGGAGGCCGGGGCTTCATCCAGGCCTACCTCGCCCTGGCCGCGGTCCTGTTCCTGCTCGGGGTGTTCGCCATCGTGGTGCGCGTGCGGCAGGTTCGCGTCCTGGAGTCCTCGCTGGCCTACGTCAGCGAGCGGGGCTGGATCCACCCGGCCGAGATCCCTTACCTGTCGCGCTTCCGCTACCGCCGCAGGGCCCGCCGCTACGCCAAGAAGAACCACGGGAAGGTGGCCCTGAAGGCCATCCGTCGCTACCAGGCCCTGGCCACGCAGATGTCGTTCCTGCACGCCGCCATGATGAGCGGGCGGACCATGCCGCACGGCGTCGAGCGCACGTACGCGCTGCTCGACGCGATGCACGAGCTGAGGCCCTACCTGCGGCTCCCCCCGGCCCTCGGGAGCCGCCGCGGCTGATGCCTGCGGCGCCGGTCCGGAACGCAGGTGGAGCGACGTGCAGCGAATTGTCGTCCTTCCGCGAGGCTGCCCGTCTGCGTCAGGCCCCGCTTCCACTAACCTGAGGTCACACGACCCCGCGCGGACAAGACACACAGAGGAGACCCGGTGCCCAGCGACCACGCGCCCGTCGAGCTGCTGAACGCTCTGGGCAAGCTCCTGGGTGAGGTGACGACCGCGACGCTGCGGTACGAGACCCCCGGCGCGTCCGTGGCCCGCGCGACCCAGGCAGCCGTGGCCGACCAGCTCTCCGACTACGTCATCCCGCGCCTCGTGCAGCTCGATGCCCCTCTGCTGACGGTCGTGGGCGGCTCCACGGGCGCCGGCAAGTCCACGCTCGTCAACTCGCTCGTCGGCTCGCGCGTCACCGAGTCCGGCGTCCTGCGGCCCACCACGCGCTCACCCGTCCTGGTGCACCACCCCGACGACGCCCACTGGTTCCAGCCCGACCGGATCCTGCCCGACCTGCCGCGCACCGACCAGCCCAGCAACGACGTCTCGGCCCTGCGCCTCGCGGCGTCCCCGGGGGTCCCCCGAGGCCTCGCGATCCTCGACGCGCCCGACGTCGACTCCATCGACGCCGGGAACCGCGCCATCGCCACGCAGCTGCTCGCCGCCGCCGACCTGTGGCTGTTCGTCACGTCGGCCGCCCGGTACGCCGACCAGGTCCCGTGGGACTACCTGCGTCGTGCGTCCGAGCGCAGCACGTCCGTGGCCGTCGTCCTCGATCGCACCTCGCCGTCCGACCTCGTCGAGGTGCGCGGTCACCTGGCCCGCATGATGACCTCGCGGGGGCTCTCGGACTCCCCGCTCTTCACCGTCCCCGAGTCGGGCGTGGACCCCGACGGGCTCATCCCGGCCGCGGCCGTCGCGCCCATCCGCAGCTGGCTGCACGACCTGGCCTCCGACCCCGCGGGCCGCCAGGCCGTCGTCTTCAAGACGCTCGACGGTGCCGTGCGGCACACCGTCATGCGCGCGCACGACGTCGCCGACGAGATGGGCGAGCAGGTCGAGGCCGTCCGCGACCTCACCGACGACGTCGACGAGACCTACGACGAGGCGGTCGGCGTGGTGGAGCGCGAGCTCTCCGACGGCAGCCTCCTGAGCGGACACGTCCTGACCCGGTGGCAGGAGTTCGTCGGCACCGGCGAGCTCCTGCGCTCGGTGGAGGAGAAGGTCAGCCGCATCCGCAGCCGCTTCCTCGACGGGGTCACCGGCAAGCGCACCCGCGACGCCGAGGTGGCCGAGTCCATCGCCAGCGCCATCCAGGCCCTCGTGGTCGAGAACGCCGAGTTCGCCGCCGAGGCCACGAGCCGTGGCTGGCTCGACTCCGTCACGGGTCGCCCCGTCCTCGAGGCGTCGCGTGGCCTCGATCGCGCCTCCCACGACATCCGCACGCGCGCCGAGCGCATCACGCACGACTGGCAGGCCGAGGTCACCGAGCTCGTGCGGTCCCGGATCGCCGACAAGCGACTCTCCTCCGACGTCCTCGCCCTGGGAGCTGGTGGACTCGCCGTGGCCGTCATGGTCCTGGTGCTCACGAGCCGCGCGCCCCAGGGATCGGGTGATGCCAAGGCCGTCGCCGCCGGACGCACGCTCCTGGGCGGCGTCCTCGGCGTGGGCGTCACCGACCAGCTCGTGGTCGAGAGCCGCGAGAGCCTCGAGAAGGCCGTCGACGCGCTCCTGGCCCAGGAGCGGGCGCGCTACCTCGCGCTCATCGACACGCCCGCGGCGGTCGAGGCGGCCCAGGGCGCACTCCGTGACGCTGCGCGTCAGGCAGAATATGCACGCCACACCGATTTCCTCGAGGGGGGAACCAGCGCATGACCAGCACCGGTCCGGAGCCGTCGTTCGACGGAGCTCGCGGTGAGGTGTCGGCGCGGTTCGACGGTCTCTCCGCCGCTCTCGAGGCGGCCGACGGCCGCCTCGGCAAGGACGTCCTCGCTCCGGCGCGCGAGCTCGACGAACGGGCCGGCTCACGGCTGCGGCTCTCGGGCGAGCACACGATCGTCGCGCTGGCCGGTGCCACCGGCTCGGGCAAGTCCTCGCTCTTCAACCAGCTCACCGACCTCGAGCTGGCGGGCGTGGGAGTGCGTCGTCCCACCACGTCGTGGGCCCTCGCGTGCGCCTGGGGTCCCGACGGCGCCCAGGAGCTCCTGGAGTGGATGGGCATCCCGGCGCGGCACCAGGTGTCGCGCATGAGCATGCTCGACCGCTCCGCCGACGACCAGAAGCTCGACGGGCTCGTGCTGCTCGACCTCCCCGACCACGACTCCACCGAGGTCTCGCACCACCTCGAGATGGACCGTCTCGTGCGCTACGCCGACGTCCTCGTCTGGGTCCTCGACCCGCAGAAGTACGCCGACGCCGCCATCCACGACCGCTACATCAAGCCCATGGCCGAGTACCGCGACGTCACGGTCGTGGTCCTCAACCAGATCGACCGCATCCACTACGAGCAGCGCGAGCGAGCGCTCGAGGACGTCCGGCGCATCCTGGCCGACGAAGGCCTGCCCGACGTCACCGTCATCGGCGTCTCGGCCACCCGCGGCGACGGCGTCGACGACCTCAAGCGGGAGCTCGCCCGACGCATCCGGGCCAAGCACTCGGCGCAGGACCGTCTCACCTCCGACCTCGACGCCACGGCCCAGGCCGTCGCCTCGGCAGGCGGCACGGCCGAGGTGCCCGGTGTCGGCCCCACCGACGAGGACGCCCTCGACCTCGGCCTGCTCGACGCCGCCGGCATCCCCCAGCTCGTCTCGGCCATCGAGGCGTCGTCGCGTCGCCGCGCCCTCCAGCACACCAGCTGGCTGCCGCTGCGCCCGCTGACGAGCCGTCGCCGGCCCAGCCCGGAGGCGCTCGGTCTCGACGCCGACCTCTCGCCCGCCCAGCTCTCCAGGACCACCGCCGTCACGTCGCGCGTCCAGCGCTCGCAGGTGGAGGGCGCGGTGCGCGAGATCGCCGAGAGAGCCTCGGTGGGCCTCGAGCGACCGTGGCGCGACGCCGTCCGCGACGCCTCGCTCAGCCGCGCCGACACCGTCATCACCTCGCTCGACGACGCCGTCTCCGGCTCCGACCTCGCGCTCGACCGCACCCCGCTGTGGTGGCGCGTGGCCGGCGCGCTGCAGTGGCTCGCCCTCCTCGCCCTCGTCGGCGGGGTCGTGTGGGGCGTGCTCGTGGTGGCCGGTGTCCTCGACACGCCGAGCCAGGTGGGTGGCCTCGACCTCCCGTGGTTCGTGGCGATCGCCGGGCTCGTGGGTGGCGTCGTGCTCGCCGTCGTCGGACGGCTCGCCGGCTTCCTGGGCTCCAGGCGTCGGGCGCGCAAGGCCGAGGAGCGTCTGTGCGCCGACGTCGTCCGCATCGGCCGTGAGCAGGTGCTCGCGCCGGTCAACGCCGAGCTCGGCCGCTACGGCCGGTTCCGCACCGGCATCCTGCGCGCCCAGAAGTAGCCTCCCCCGGCCGCGCACGGCAGGGTGGGCGCCTCTCGATAGGCTGGACCCCTATGGCTGACTACGTTCTCTCTCTCCAAAACATCCGCAAGGCCCACGGCGACAAGGTCGTCCTCGACAACGTGTCGCTGTCGTTCCTCCACGGGGCCAAGATCGGTGTCGTCGGCCCCAACGGCATGGGCAAGTCGTCGCTGCTCAAGCTCATGGCCGGTCTCGACCACCCCAACAACGGCGACATCGTGCGCGATCCCGACGCCACGGTGGGCATGCTGCAGCAGGAGCCGCCGCTCACCGAGGGCAAGACGGTCCTCGAGAACGTCGAGGAGGCCGTGTCGGAGATCAAGGCCAAGATGGCGCGCCTCGAGGCCGCGTACGCCGAGATGGCCGAGCCCGACGCCGACTACGACAAGCTCGGCACCGAGACCGGCGAGCTCCAGAACTACCTCGACGCCGTCGGGGCGTGGGACATCGACTCCAAGCTCGACCAGGCCATGGACGCGCTGCGCTGCCCGCCGGCCGACGTCCTCGTCGACCACCTCTCCGGTGGTGAGCGCCGCCGCGTGGCGCTGTGCAAGCTGCTCCTGCAGCAGCCCGACCTCCTCCTGCTCGACGAGCCCACCAACCACCTGGACGCCGAGTCCGTGCAGTGGCTCGAGGGCCACCTCAAGAACTACCAGGGCGCCGTGCTCGCCGTGACCCACGACCGGTACTTCCTGGACAACGTGGCCGAGTGGATCGCCGAGGTCGACCGCGGCCAGATCCACGGCTACGAGGGCAACTACTCCACGTACCTCGAGACCAAGCAGGCCCGGCTCAAGATCGAGGGCCAGAAGGACGCCAAGCGCGCCAAGATGCTCGAGAAGGAGCTGGAGTGGGTCCGCTCCAACGCCAAGGGTCGCCAGGCCAAGAGCAAGTCGCGTCTGGCGCGCTACGAGGAGCTCGCCGCCGAGGCCGAGAAGGCCCGCAAGATCGACACGAGCGACATCAACATCCCGGCCGGACCGCGACTCGGTGACGTCGTGCTCGACGCCAAGAACCTCACCAAGGCCTTCGACGGTCGGGTGCTGTGGGACGACATCTCGTTCACGCTGCCGCGTGCCGGCATCGTGGGAGTCGTCGGACCCAACGGCGTCGGCAAGACCACGCTGTTCCGCATGATCACCGGCGGCGAGGAGCCCGACGCCGGCGTGCTCGACGTCGGCCAGACGGTCAAGATCAGCTACGCCGACCAGACCCGCGCCAACATCGACCCCAAGAAGAACGTGTGGGAGGTCGTCTCCGAGGGCCTCGACTTCATCAAGGTCGCGAACTTCGAGATGAACAGCCGCGCCTACGTGGCGTCGTTCGGCTTCAAGGGCCCGGACCAGCAGAAGAAGGCCGGCGTGCTGTCCGGTGGTGAGCGCAACCGTCTCAACCTCGCGCTCACGCTCAAGCAGGGCGGCAACATGCTGCTGCTCGACGAGCCCACCAACGACCTGGACGTCGAGACGCTGTCCTCGCTCGAGGACGCGCTGCTCGACTTCCCGGGCTGCGCCGTGGTCACGTCGCACGACCGCTGGTTCCTCGACCGCATCGCCACGCACATCCTGGCGTGGGAGGGCACCGACGAGAACCCGGCCCAGTGGTTCTGGTTCGAGGGCAACTTCGCCTCCTACGAGGAGAACAAGATCGAGCGCCTCGGCGCCGAGGCGGCCCGCCCGCACCGCGTCACGCACCGTCGCCTCACGCGCGACTGACCCCGCCCTCACCAGATTTGCGCCGTAGTGGACCGAACTCTTCCGAGAGTTCGGTCCAATACGGCGCATTTCTGGTTCATGCTCGGGCGGCCAAAGCCTGACGGACGCGCTGGACGACGTGCCGCGGATTCTTCAAGTCGGCCGAGGTGATCACGACGAGGCGCCACCCGGCCGCCTCCAGCTGCTCGCGCCGCAGATGGTCCCACTGCCGTTGCCTGGCGTCGCGCTCGTGCTGCCAGCCGTCGTACTCGACCAGCACCTTCTCCTTCCGGTAGACCAGGTCGCCTCGAGCGAGCCACTGCCCCCGGTCGTCGTGGATCTCCACGTTGACCTCGGGGTCGGGGAGTCCGCCTCGATGCAGCCACCACCGCAGGTCGGTCTCGCGGGGCGAGGCGACGCGCTCGGCGACGAGCCGAACCACGCGGCGGGCTCGGCGCACACCGTCCAGGTGCGAGTCGTGCGCGTAGGACCGGAGCTGCTCGAGGGAGACGCCCTGGGAGCCGACGAACCAGTCGCCGACCCGCAGCAGCCGGCGGTCGTCGAGCTGGGTAGCGACGTCGACGAAGGTCCGCAGGGGATCGGTGACGGGCAGGCCGTCGACGATCTCGGTGATCACCGGGCGAAGATATCGATGAAGCCTCACGCCTTCGCGGACATGCTGATGTGGGTGGTCGCTCGCGAAGTGGAGGGGGAGCCCCGGTCCGACGGCGAAGCCGCGCAGCTGGAGGTTCGAGACGTGGCTCAGTGCCGATCCTGGCGGAAGCACGAGCAGCGCCGCCCGCGCCAGCAGGGGGAGCGAGGCTGGGGTGTCGGCCGTGCGGTAGACGCCTGCGTGGATGCGCACGAACCGTTGGCCCCGAAGCATGCGGTCGGAGACGCCGGTGCGATTGGCCTCGACGCGGGTGAACGGGCGGCCGAGCAGGCCGGCGGGGATGTCGAGCATCCCCTCACCGTGTCGTCGCTCGGCCGTCGTCGGGAGGGGGCCGGGGGCCCCTTGTGGACGGACAGAAACCAGGCCCGAGCCTGTGGACGCAGGATTGCGTCGCGTTGGACCAAGTCCCGCGTCGGGTTCGGTCTACTACGGCGCAAATCGGGGGGGGGGGGGGGGGG
>NZ_LMFJ01000001.1:619376-653036 GCF_001426755.1 Aeromicrobium sp. Root495
CATGACGCGGCCGACGGCCTGGAAGTCCTCGGACGACGCCTGGCTCACGAAGTGGGCGTGGACGCCGCTCACGTGGGTGTGGGCCGCCTGCTCCAGGACGCCGAAGCCGTGATCGGTGAGCGTGGCGCTCACGCCACGGCCGTCGGTGGAGCACTGGCCGCGCGTCACGATGCCGTCGCGTTCCAGGCGGGCGATGGTGTGGGTGACGCGGCTGCGCGAGTGGGCCACGGCGGCGGCGAGCTCAGCCATGCGGATGGAGCGGTTGGGAGCCTCGGAGAGTCGCACGAGGATCTCGTACTCGGCCATTGAGAGGCCGTGCTGGGTGCGCAGGTCGCGGTCGAGCTGGTCCATGAGCACCGTGACGCCTCCGAGGAACGAGCGCCAGACGTGCTGCTGGTCCTGGTCGAGCCACGGCGTCTCGGCGGGGGAGTCGGTCACGGGGGTCATGTGATCCATCCTACGATGACGAGGTGGTTGATTGAAGTCTCAACTTCATGGTACCTTCTAAATGGTTGAACGATCAACCAAAGACTTCCCGAGGAGAACCCCATGAGCATCACCACCGGAACCTGGGTCCTGGACCCGACGCACACCGAGATCGGCTTCGCCGTCCGCCACATCATGAGCAAGGTGCGCGGCAAGTTCGAGACCTTCGAGGGCTCCGTCGTCACCGCTGACGACCTCGGCTCCTCGTCCGTCAAGGTCGAGGTCGACCTCACCTCGATCAACACCGGCACCGCCGACCGCGACAACCACCTGCGCTCGGCCGACTTCTTCGAGGTCGAGTCGCACCCGAAGATGACGTTCGTGAGCACCGACATCCTCGCCAAGGGCGACGACGAGCTCGTCGTCAACGGCGACCTCACGATCAAGGGCGTCACCAGGCCCCTCGAGCTCAAGGTCGACCTGCTCGGCGAGGGCGGCGACCCCTGGGGCGGCACGCGCTTCGGCGTCGAGGCCACCGGCCAGATCAGCCGCAAGGAGTTCGGCATCGACTTCAACATCCCGCTCGACGGCGACAAGGTCATGATCGGCGACAAGATCACGATCACCATCAACGCCGAGGCCGTCCTGCAGGCCTGACCTGCCACGGCATCCTCGCGCTGCGGCGCTCCTCCTGCACGGGAGGGGCGCCGCTCGTGCGTCCGGGGACGGTTCGGCGTCGTCTCAGTGCGCCGCGACCATGCGCTCGGCGAGGTCGGCGTGGAGCGCGGCGACCTGCTCGGCCTGGTCCGGACGTTCCTGGTCGAACCAGCGCACGAGGTCGATGCTGAGCGAGAGGATGGAGCGGGCGGTCCCGGCCAGGTCGTCGACGTGGAAGGCGCCCGACTCGGTGCCGGCGCGCAGGACCTGCTGGGCCACGTGCTCGATGTCGCGGCGCAGGTCGGCGATCTCGGCGCGATGGGCGTCGGTGAGGGCGTGGAACTCGTATTGGACGATGCGCCCGACGCGGCTGTTGACGGCGTGCCACAGGCTGAAGTCGTGCACGAGCCGGCGCAGCCGCGCCACGGGCTCGGACTCCGCGGCCGACGCGGTCTCCACGACGGTGAGGGCGGAGCGGTGGCCCTGCAGGCTCACGTGGAAGAGCAGGTCCTCCTTGGAGTCGTGGTGCACGTACACGGCGGCCGGGCTCATCCCGGCCCGCGAGGCGATGTCGCGCGTCGTCGTGGCGGTGAACCCCTTCTCGGCGAACGCCTCGACAGCAGCGAGCACGAGGCGTTCGCGGGCCGTGACGGTCGTCATGTGAGTGAGGCTCCTCGGGGACGGGGCGGGTGTGGACAGCATGGACCACGCGATGCATACTAAGCAAGCGCTTACCTACTTGCACGTAACGTTCGCCCCCACCGAAGGAAAAGCCTGCATGGACCGCACGATCTACACCGACGACCACGAGTCCTTCCGCGAGAGCTGCGCAGCGTTCCTCGCCAAGAAGGTCACCCCGCACGTCGAGCAGTACATCGAGGAGAAGTCGCTCCCGCGGGACTTCTGGCTGCAGGCCGGTGAGCTGGGCCTGCTCGGCCTGGAGATCCCCGAGGAGTTCGGCGGCGCCGGCGCCGAGGACTTCCGCTTCAACGCGGTCTTCGCCGAGGAGCTCAGCAAGGTCAGCGCCGCGCTGGCCTCGTGCGTGGGCATCCACTCCGACATCACGGCCCCCTACATCGTCGCCCTCGGGACGCAGGAGCAGAAGGAGCGCTGGCTCCCCAAGATCGCCACCGGCGAGACCCTGCTGGCCATCGGCATGACCGAGCCGGGCGGTGGCTCCGACCTCGCCGCCCTCAAGACCACCGCCGTCCGCGACGGCGACGAGTGGGTCATCAACGGCTCCAAGACCTTCATCACCAACGGCTTCAGCGCCGACCTCGTGGTCACGGCCGTCCGCACCTCGCCGGAGAAGGGTGCCAAGGGCATCACGCTGTTCGCCATCGAGGCCGGCGACGAGGGATTCAGCCGCGGCCGCAAGCTCGACAAGGTCGGTCAGACCGAGTCCGACACCGCCGAGCTGTTCTTCGAGAACGTCCGCGTGGGCGACGACCGCGTCATCGGCGAGGTCGACCGCGGCTTCATCTACATGATGCAGAAGCTCCCGCAGGAGCGCCTGAGCTGCGCCATCTCCAACATCGCGCACGCCAAGCAGATCCTCGAGGAGACCATCCAGTACGCGAAGGACCGCAAGGCGTTCGGCCAGCCCATCGGTGCCTTCCAGTGGAACAAGTTCCTCATCGCCGAGCTCGTCACCAAGATCGAGGTGGCCGAGGCCTACCTCGACCAGGCCGTGCTCGCCCACACCGAGGGTCGATTCACGGCCATCGACGCTGCCAAGGCCAAGTGGTACACGTCGGACCTGCAGAACTCGGTCCTCGACCACTGCGTGCAGATCCATGGCGGCTACGGCTTCATGAACGAGTACCGCGTGGCCCGCGCCTGGCGTGACGCCCGCGTCACCCGCATCTGGGCCGGCTCCAACGAGATCATGAAGGAGCTCATCGGCCGCGACCTCGGCTTCTGAGCACTGCCGCCACCGTCCTCCCACCGAACCCCGCACCAGGAAGGTCCACCATGACCGAAGCCGTGATCGTCTCTACCGCCCGTTCGCCCATCGGGCGCGCCGTCAAGGGCTCGCTCAAGGACATGCGTCCTGACGACCTCACCGTCCAGATGGTCCAGGCCGCGCTGGCCAAGGTGCCCGAGCTGGACCCCAAGGACATCGTCGACCTCCACCTGGGCGTCGGCCAGCCGGCCGGCGAGGCGGGCCACAACCTCGGTCGCGCCGTCGCGGTGCTCTCGGGCATGGACCACCTGCCCGGCGTCACGGTGAACCGGTACTGCTCGTCGTCGCTCCAGACCACCCGCATGGCGTTCCACGCCATCAAGGCCGGCGAGGGCGACACGTACATCTCGGCCGGCGTCGAGACCGTCAGCCGGTTCGCCAACGGCTTCGCCGACCTGCCCGGCTCGGAGAACCCGCTGTTCGGCGACGCCATCGCCCGCACGGCCAAGCGTGCCGAGGGTGGCGCCGACGCCTGGGTCGACCCGCGCGAGTCCGGCGAGCTGCCCGACCTCTACATCGCCATGGGCCAGACGGCCGAGAACGCCGCGTCGCTCATCGGCATGGGGCGCCAGGAGCAGGACGAGTTCGGCGTCCGCAGCCAGAACCTGGCCGAGGCGGCCATCGCCAACGGCTTCTGGGCCAAGGACATCACCCCGGTCACGCTGCCCGACGGCACCGTCGTCTCCAAGGACGACGGACCGCGTGCGGGCGTCACGCTCGAGGGCGTCAGCGGCCTCAAGCCGGTGTTCCGTCCCGACGGCACCGTCACGGCCGGCAACGCCTGCCCGCTCAACGACGGCGCCGCCGCCCTCGTGATCATGAGTGACGAGAAGGCCAAGGCCCTCGGCCTCACGCCCCTCGCGCGCATCGTCTCCACCGCCGTGACCGGGCTCTCGCCCGAGATCATGGGCCTCGGCCCCATCAAGGCCATCCCGGCCGCGCTCAAGAACGCCGGGATGGGCATCGACGACATCGACCTCTACGAGATCAACGAGGCCTTCGCCGTCCAGGCGTGGGGCTCGGCCAAGGAGCTGGGCATCCCGCTCGAGAAGCTCAACGTCAACGGCGGCGCCATCGCGGTGGGCCACCCCTTCGGCATGACGGGCGCGCGCATCACGAGCACGCTCATCAACTCGCTGCAGTTCCACGACAAGCAGTTCGGCGTCGAGTCCATGTGCGTCGGCGGCGGCATGGGCATGGCCATGGTCATCGAGCGTCTGAGCTGACGGGGCGCCTGATGAGCAACCGCTTCGAGGGGAAGGTCGCGATCGTCACCGGCGCGTCGCGCGGGATCGGCCTGGGCGTGGCCCAGCGCATCGTCGACGAGGGCGGGCGGGTCGTCATCACGGCCCGCAAGGCCGAGGCGCTCGAGGCGGCCGTGGCCGAGCTCGGTGGGCCTGACAAGGCCGCGTTCGTGGCCGGTCCGGCCGACGACGCCGACCACCAGGACGAGGCCGTGGCCAAGGCCGTCGAGCACTTCGGCGGCCTCGACCACCTCGTCAACAACACGGGCATCAACCCCACGTACGGCCGGATGATCGAGATGGACCTGTCTGCAGGCCGCAAGATCTTCGAGGTCAACGTGCTGGCGGCCGTGTCGTGGGCGCAGAAGGCGTTCAACGCCTCGCTGCAGGCCAACGGTGGCTCCATCGTCAACATCGCGTCGATCGCCGGGCTCAAGCCGGCGCCCATGATCGGCATGTACGGCGCGTCCAAGGCGGCGCTCATCCACGTCACGCAGGAGCTGGCCCTCGAGGCCGCGCCCGCCGTGCGGGTGAACGCCGTGGCGCCGGCCGTCGTCAAGACCAAGTTCGCCGGCGCCCTGTTCGAGGGTCGTGAGGACGAGGTGGCGTCGGCCTACCCGATGAAGCGGCTCGGCGTGCCTGCGGACATCGCGTCCGTCGTGGCGTTCCTGCTGTCCGACGACGCAGCCTGGGTCACCGGCCAGACCATCACGATCGACGGCGGGCTCACGCTCACCGGCGGCGTCTGACCTGATCGCCTCCACCGGGCCGCCACGACCTCCGGGTCGTGGCGGCCTCGTGCGTCTCGGGGGTGTGAGATAAAACGTGAGGGAATCCTCGCATTAAACTTGAGGTTGTCCTCATGTTTTGCGACGATGGCTCACGTGACGATCGAGACGACTGCATCCTCCGCCGCCCATCTCTCCGCTCCCAGCACGTCCCGAGGAGCGGCTCGCCCGCTCGTCGAGCACCTGCGTGAGGGCGTCCCGTTCGGCCTCGTGGCGGGCGGCCAGGGCGGGGAGTGGCTCGAGCCGCTCGCGCGTCTCGTGCGCGACTTCGCGCTCGAGTCCGAGGTCGCGGGCGTCGTCCAGGGCTCCGACGGTCTGTTGGCGCCCGTGGCTGCCGAGCTCCTGCGCACCGGCGTCCCCGTCGACGTCCTCGGCTGGCTCGACGCCGTCTCCACCGCCGAGTCCGCCGACGTCGAGGTGGCGGTCCCCGACGCGGAGCTGCTCGCCGAGCCGGCCGCGTCCGTGCCCGGCATCCTCCTCACGCAGCTCGCGGGACTCAGCGCTCTGCGGGCCCAGGGCGTCGACGTCAGCCGCGCCGTGGGCGTGGCCGGGCACTCCCAGGGACGTCTCCTGGAGGCTGCCCTCGACGGCGTCGACCCCGTGAAGCTCTACGCCGCCGCCCGGCTCGTGGGCGCCGCCGCCCAGGTGGTCGGACGTCGCACCGGCCTGCTGGGTCGCACCATGCTGAGCGTCTCCGGCGTCGCACCCGAGCGCGTCGAGGCTGCTCTCGTCGACCTCCCGGCCTCCGCGCGTGTCGTCACGCACCTGCGCAACGGTCGTCGCTCCGTCGTCCTCTCCGGCCCGGAGGCAGGGCTGCGCCTCGCCGAGGGGCTCCTCGGCGACGTCGCTGCCGCCGAGAAGGCCCAGCGCGAGCGCAAGCTCACCGGGGGAGCGGCCTTCGCCCCCGTCGTCGAGCCCGTGGCCGCGCAGCTGGCGTTCCACCACCCCGACCTCGCCCCAGCGGCCGACCTCGCCGCCGAGTGGGCCGCGACCGCCGGGCTCGACGCCGAGCTGGTGCACCGCCTCACCACGGACTCCGTCGTGGCTCCCGTCGACTGGGTCGCCCAGGTGGAGTCGGTGCTCGACGCCGGCGCCCTGTGGCTGCTCGACGTCGGCCCCTCCGACCTCGCCGCCAAGCTGTCCGCCGCCGAGGCGCGCCCGCGCGGCGTCTCCATCGTCTCCACCACGACCCGTCGGGGTCACCGTGAGCTCACCACCCCGGGCGCCATGCCGCGTCGGAGCCGGACGTGGTCGGCGTACGCGCCCAAGGCCGTCTCCCTGCCCGACGGGACCACGCGCGTCGAGACCCGCTTCACGCGTCTGACCGGCCGCTCGCCGGTGCTGCTCGCCGGCATGACGCCCACCACGGTCGACCCGGCCATCGTGGCCGCGGCCGCCAACGCCGGCTTCTGGGCCGAGCTCGCCGGCGGCGGGCAGGTCACCGAGGCGATCTTCGCCGAGAACGTGGCCAGGTTGGACTCGCTGCTCGACCCGGGTCGCACCTACTCGTTCAACTCGCTCTTCCTCGACCCGTACCTCTGGGGACTCCAGCTGGGTCGCAAGAAGCTGGTCCAGAAGGCACGCGCCGCCGGCTCCGCCGTCGACTCCGTGATCGTCACCGCCGGCGTCCCCGAGCTCGACGACGCCGTCGCGCTCGTGGAGGAGCTGCGCGAGGTGGGCATTGAGCACGTCGTGCTCAAGCCCGGCACGGTCCGTCAGGTGAAGGACGTCCTGAAGATCGCCGCGGCCGTGGCGCCGTACGAGGTCATCGTCCAGATCGAGGGTGGCAAGGCCGGCGGCCACCACTCGTGGGAGGACCTCGACGAGCTCCTCGTCACGACGTACGCCGAGCTGCGTGCCCACGAGAACGTCGTGGTGTGCGTGGGAGGCGGCATCGGCACGCCCGACGTCGCGGCGAAGTACCTCACCGGTGACTGGTCGCGTGCGCTCGGCCAGCCCGTCATGCCGCTCGACGGCGTGCTGGTGGGCACGGCCGCGATGGCGACGCTCGAGGCCACGACGTCCCCCGCCGTGAAGCAGCTCCTCGTCGACACCCCGGGCACGGAGGACTGGATCGGCGCCGGTCATGCGACCGGCGGCATGGCCTCGGCCCGCAGCCAGCTCGGCGCCGACCTGCACGAGATCGACAACGCCTTCTCGGCCGTCGGACGCCTGCTCGACGAGGTGGCGGGCGACGCCGACGCCGTGGCCGAGCGCCGCGACGAGATCGCCGAGGCGCTCGACCGCACCGCCAAGCCGTACTTCGGCGACGTGGCGACGATGACGTACGGCGCGCTGCTCCGACGCTTCGCCGATCTCGGCACCGTCCCGGCGGGGGCGGCCGACGACGGACAGCACGACGGCGCGACCGAGCGCTGGGTCGACGTCTCCATCCGTGACCGCTTCCATGCGCTCGTGCAGCGGGTCGAGGCCCGCCTGGCCGAGGCCGACCACGGCCCGGTCCCCACGGCGTTCGCCGACGCCGGCTCGGTCGACGACGCCGCAGCCGCCCTCACGACGCTCGGCACCTTCTTCCCGAGCCTCGACTCCGCGGTCCTGCACCCCGCCGACGTCACGTTCTTCCTCGAGGTCTGCAAGCGCCCCGGCAAGCCCGTCACGTTCGTGCCGGTCATCGACGCCGACGTCCGCCGCTGGTGGCGCTCGGACTCCCTGTGGCAGGCGCACGACCCGCGCTACGGCGCCGACGAGGTCTGCGTCATCCCAGGCCCGGTGGCGATCGGCGGCATCACCCGCGTCGACGAGCCCGTGGCCGAGCTGCTCCAGCGCTTCGAGGACGCTGCGCTCGACGCCGTCCTCGCGGCCGGCGACGCCCCCCTCGCGGTGTCCGGTCGTCGTCGCACCGACGGCGCTCCTGGCCCGCTCGCCCTCGTGCTCGCTGCGCCCGACGTCCAGTGGGCCGGCCGCACGGTCCGCAACCCCGTCCAGCGGCTCGGCTCCGGCTGGGTCGTCGTCGACGGCGGCAACGCCGAGCACCCCGAGACCGGTGCCTCGCTCGTCTCCACGGGCAGCACGACGGTCGAGCTGCGCGTGCCGCTGGGCCCGGTCCAGGGTGCTGAGCGCGAGCTCATCGTCCCGATCGACGCCGGGACCGCCGTGGCCACGGGCGCCGCGCCCGTCGTCGGCGTCGACGTGGCCGCCGACGCCATGCGCGTCCTGCTGACCGGCGCCGCCGGCGGCTCGGTCCCGTCCGTCCAGGACGGCACCGCGGCGCTCGACGTCACGTGGTCGCCCGCTCTCGCGGCCGACCACGCCGCCGTCACGAGCGGTCACGGCACCGTGGCCCCCGACGCCCTCGTGGGCCTGGCCTGGCCCGCGGTCTTCGCCGTCATCGGTGACGCCACGACCTCCGCCGGTCACCCCGTCGTCGAGGGCATGCTCGACCTCGTCCACCTCGACCACGCGCTCACCACCGATGGCCTGCCGTCGGTGAAGACGTCCCTGACGGTCGTCGCCACGCTCGCCCGGGTCGAGGACACCGATCTGGGCCGCGTCGTCTCGGTAGACGTCGAGATCAGCGACGCCGGCACCGTCGTTGCCACGCTCGCCGAGCGCTTCTGCGTCCGCGGCCGCGCCGGCTCCACCCCGGCCGGAGATCCGGCCCGCGCCGGTGGCCGTCTCGACGACGCCCGCGACACCCCGCGCAAGGGTCGGGCCACCGCGAGGCTGCAGGCCCCTGCCGACCTCAGCGCCTTCGCGCAGGTCAGTGGCGACCACAACCCGATCCACACGAGCCTCGCCGCCGCGCGCCTCGCCGGGCTGCCCGGCCCGATCGCGCACGGCATGTGGCTCTCCGCCGCCGCCCAGCACGTCGTGGCGAAGGAGACGGGCCGCTCGGTCCGTGGCTGGACCACGCGCTGGCTCAGCCCACTCCAGCCGGGCGCCGCGATCGAGCTGCGCGCCGACCGGGTGGGCCTGCAGCACGGCGCCGAGGTGCTCGACGTCACCGCGCGGGCCGACGGCGAGGTCGTCCTCTCCGCGTCGGTCCTGCTCGACACCCCGGTCACCGCCTACGCCTTCCCCGGCCAGGGCATCCAGCACGCGGGCATGGGCATGGCCGGCTACCAGCGCTCCAAGGCCGCCCGTGAGGTCTGGGACCGGGCCGACGCGCACACCCGTTCGGTGCTCGGCTTCTCGATCCTCACCGTCGTCCGCGACAACCCGACGCGGCTCGTCGCCAACGGTGTCGTCCACCAGCACCCGGACGGCGTCCTGTTCCTGACGCAGTTCACCCAGGTGGCCATGGCCGTCCTCGGCTCGGCCCAGACCGCCGAGCTGCGCGAGCAGGGTGCGTTCGTCGAGGGGGCGATCCTCGCCGGTCACTCCGTGGGGGAGTACAACGCGCTCGCCGCCGTCTCGGGCGTCATCCCGCTCGAGGCCGTCGTCGAGGTCGTGTTCCAGCGCGGCTCCGTCATGCACACCTTGGTGCCTCGAGACGCGAAGGGCCGCAGCGACTACAGGCTGGCAGCCATCCGTCCGTCCCAGATCGGCCTGTCCGACGACGAGGTCACGGCCTACGTCGACGGCATCGGCGAGAGGACCGGCACCTTCCTGCAGATCGTGAACTACAACCTGCGCGGCTCGCAGTACGCCATCGCCGGCACGATCGCCGGGCTCGAGGAGCTGGAGAAGGACGTCGCACGGCGTCGCGCCGAGCACGGCGGCAAGGCCGCCTTCATCTACGTCCCCGGCATCGACGTGCCGTTCCACTCGCGCGTCCTGCACCCGGGTGTCGACGACTTCCGCGCGCGGCTCGAGGAGCTGCTGCCCGCCACGATCGACCCCACGATCCTCGAGGGACGCTACGTCCCCAACCTCGTGCCGCGCCCGTTCACGCTCGACGAGTCCTTCATCAGCGAGATCGAGGAGTACGTCGGCGTGACGATCGAGCGCTCCGACGACGCCGGCGTGCTGTGCCGCCGCGTGCTCGTGGAGCTCCTGGCCTGGCAGTTCGCCAGCCCGGTGCGCTGGATCGAGACGCAGGACCTGCTGTTCGCCGCGACCGACCACGACCTCGGCGGGGGTGCCGGGCCGTGGGCGGCAGGGCAGCACGGCCTGGGGGTCGAGCGCTTCCTGGAGATCGGCGTGGGCCAGGCGCCCACCGTCGCGAACCTCGCTTCCTCGACGCTCAAGCTGCCCGCGGTCGCCCGCACCACCGACGGCCCGGTCCAGGTGCTCAACGTCGAGCGTGACGCTGCAGCCGCCTTCTCGACCGACGAGGAGGTCGTGGTCGACGACGAGCCCGAGGCCACGTCCGACGTGGCCGCGGCGCCGGTCGGGCCGGTCGAGACCTCGTCCGCCGCTCCTGTCTCCACCGGCGGCCCGCGTCCCGCCGACCTCCCGTACACCGCGGCCGACGGCACGAAGCTGCTCGTCGCCTGGTGGACCAAGCTCCGCCCGGAGCAGGTCGGTGCGGCCGACTCCATCGAGTCGCTGTGCGACGGTGCGTCCTCGCGCCGCAACCAGCTCCTCGTGGACCTCGGCGGCGAGCTGGGGCTCGGTGCCATCGACGGTGCGGCCGAGGCGGACATCCCCACGCTCGCGAACCAGGTCACCGGCCTGGCCCGCGGCTACAAGCCGTTCGGACCCGTCCTCACGGAGGCCGTCTCCGACCACCTCAAGAAGGTCCTCGGTCCCACCGGCAAGCGCCAGGCCGCGGTCGCCGAGCGCGTCACGGAGACGTGGCAGCTCGGTGCCGGCTGGGCCAGCCACGTCGTCGCGGAGCTGGCGCAGGCCACCCGTGAGGGCGCGAGCGTCCGCGGCGGAGACCTCGCCACCATCGCGGCGCCCACGAGTGGCGCCGAGGTGGATGCGGCCGTCGATGCCGCGGTCCAGGCGGTCGCGGCACGTCACGGCGTGAGCGTCGACCTCCCCGCCACCGGTGGGGGAGCGGGCGCCACGGTCGACGCCGCAGCCCTGGGGGAGATCACGGGGGCCATCACCGGCCCCGAGGGCGTGCTCGCCACCACCGCACGCCACGTCCTCACCACGCTGGGACTCTCCACGTCGACCGGTCTCGTCGATCCCTCGGAGTCCGACGCCGACGACGCCGCCGTCCTGGCGCGCGTCGAGGCCGAGCTCGGCAGCGACTGGATGAACCTCACCGCTCCCGCGTTCGACGAGCGCCGGGCCGTGCTGCTCGACGACCGCTGGGCGAGCGCCCGTGAGGACGTCGCGCGGATCGCCCACGGCGACGACGTGCAGACGATCTTCACCGGTGCCGGCGACATCGTCGCCCGGCAGGCCCGCTGGTGGGCCGACCGCGCCGTCGCGCCAGAGGTGCGTGAGCGTCTCCTGGCGATCGTCGACGAGGCCCTCAGCACCGAGCGGGGCCCGTGGGCCGACGAGGTGGCCGTCGTCACCGGTGCCGGTCGCGGCTCCATCGCCGCCGACGTCGTCGGCGGGCTGCTCGCCGGTGGTGCCACGGTCGTGGCCACCACCTCGAGCCTCGACGGCGGACGCCTCGCGCTCTACAAGGACCTCTACCGTCGCCACGCCCGCGCGGGTGCGCAGCTGTGGGTCGTCCCGGCCAACATGGCCTCCTTCTCCGACGTCGACGCGCTCGTCTCGTGGACCACGACGGCCCAGACCAAGACGGTCGGGAGCACCACCACCGTGCTCAAGCCCGCCTTCGTGCCCACCCTGCTCCTGCCGTTCGCGGCCGGACGGGTCGCGGGCACGCTGAGCGAGGCCGGCAGCCGGGCCGAGATCGACACGCGCATCCTGCTGTGGTCGGTCGAGCGCCTGCTCGGTGGCCTGGCCACGACGGGTCGCGACCACGACCTGGCGGCTCGCCTGCACGTGGTCCTCCCGGGCTCGCCCAACCGCGGCATGTTCGGCGGCGACGGTGCGTACGGCGAGGCCAAGGCCGCGCTCGACGCCGTCGTGACCAAGTGGTCGGCCGAGTCCGGCTGGGCCGACCGCGTGACCATCGCGCACGCCATCATCGGCTGGGTCCGCGGAACGGGACTCATGGGCGGCAACGACCCGCTCGTCGAGGCCGTCGAGGCGGCGGGGGTCAGGACCTGGAGCACCGCCGAGATGGCGGCAGAGCTCCTCGAGCTCAGCGGCCCGGCGGCCCGGGGCGCTGCGACGGCGAAGCCCCTCACCGCAGACCTCACGGGTGGGCTCGCCTCGGCCGGGCTCGACCTCCCTGCACTGGCCAAGGAGGCCGCCGCCGCTGCGAGCCGCGCGAGCTCCGTCGTCGACGACGACGCCGCGACCGTGGCCGCGCTTCCCGCGCCGCCGTCCCTGCTCGACATGCACCCCGTGCCGACGTGGGGAGACGTGCCCTCGGCCCCCGAGGACCTCGTGGTCGTCGTGGGTGCCGGTGAGCTGGGCCCGTACGGCTCGGCCCGCACACGCTTCGAGATGGAAGTCTCCGACGAGCTGTCGGCGGCCGGTGTCCTCGAGCTGGCCTGGAGCACGGGTCTCGTCTCCTGGGACGACGCCGCACGTGGCTGGTACGACACCGAGTCCGGCGAGCCCGTCGACGAGGCCGACCTGCACGAGCGCTACCACGACACCGTCGTCGAGCGCTGCGGCGTGCGGACCTACGGTGACGACGGCTCCATGGTCGACAACACCGCCCCGCTGCTGACCTCGGTCTACCTCGATTCCGACCTCAGCTTCACGGTCGGCAGCGAGTCGGAGGCCCGCGCCCTGCGTGACGCCGACCCCGAGCGAACCGTCATCGAGCCCACGGCCGACGGCGACTGGACCGTGACCCGCAAGGCCGGCACCGAGATCCGGGTGCCGCGTCGCATGGCGCTCACCCGCACCGTCGGCGGCCAGATCCCCACCGGCTTCGACCCCGCGGCGTGGGGCGTGCCGGCCGAGATGATCGAGTCGATCGACCGCGTGGCGCTGTGGAACCTCGTCGCCACCGTCGATGCGTTCCTGTCGAGCGGGTTCACCCCCGCCGAGCTCATGCGCTGGGTCCACCCCGCGCTCGTGGCCAACACGCAGGGCACGGGCATGGGCGGCATGTCCTCGATGCACGCGCTCTACATCAACACGCTGCTGGGGGAGAACAACCCGAACGACATCCTCCAGGAGGCGCTGCCCAACGTCATCGCAGCGCACGTCGTGCAGTCGTACGTGGGCAGCTACGGCGCGATGGTCCACCCGGTCGCCGCGTGCGCCACGACTGCCATCTCGGTCGAGGAGGGCGTCGACAAGATCCGTCTCGGCAAGGCCGAGTTCGTCGTGGCCGGCGGCTTCGACGACCTCTCCACCGAGGGCATCATCGGCTTCGCCGACATGAGCGCCACGGCCGACACCGAGGTGATGCGGGCCAAGGGCATCAAGGACCGCTACCTCAGCCGGGCCAACGACCGTCGTCGCGGCGGGTTCGTGGAGTCGCAGGGCGGCGGCACGCTGCTGCTGGCCCGGGGCGACGTGGCGGCCCGCGCAGGACTCCCGGTCCTCGCGGTCGTGGCCTACGCCGGATCGTTCGCCGACGGAGTGCACACGTCGATCCCGGCCCCCGGGATCGGAGCGCTGGCGGCCGGCCTCGGCGGGGAGCGCTCGCCGCTCGCCCGCGGCCTCGCGTCCGTCGGCCTCACGGGCGACGACATCGGCGTCGTGAGCAAGCACGACACCTCGACCGATGCCAACGACCCCAACGAGTCCGAGCTGCACGAGCGGCTCGCCGGCGCGCTGGGCCGCAGCGAGGGCAACCCGCTCCTCGTGGTGTCGCAGAAGACCCTCACGGGTCACGCCAAGGGAGGTGCTGCGGCGTTCCAGCTCATCGGGCTGAGCCAGGTGCTGCAGACGGGCATCGTCCCGCCGAACCGCAGCCTCGACTGCGTCGACGACGTCCTGTCCGAGCACGAGCACCTCGTGTGGCTGCGGTCGCCGCTGCAGACGCAGGGGCTCAGGGCCGGCCTGGTCACGAGCCTCGGCTTCGGGCACGTCGCGGGCATCATCGCCCTGGCGCACCCGCAGGCCTTCGTCACGGCGCTCGCCGACGACGAGCGTGAGGACTACCTCCGACGCGCCGAGGAGCGGATCATCACGGGCCGCACCCGGCTCGTCGAGGCCATGTACGGAGGCGCACCCGCCTACGTCCGACCCGCCGGGCGACGCCTCGGCGACGCGGGCGTGCGGGAGCGCGAGGCGGCCATGCTGCTCGACCCGGACGCCCGTCTGGGTGGCGACGGCGTGTACGCCTGCCGATGACGACCCTCGGCGTCGGTGTCGACCTGGTCCACGTGCCCTCGTTCGCGGACCAGCTCGACGTCGCCGGCTCCAGGTTCGCCGGGGTCTTCACCCCGGGCGAGCGGGGTGACGCGCAGGGCACCAACCCCTCCCTCCGGAACGGTGGGTCTGCGCGTCACCTCGCAGTGCGCTGGGCGGCCAAGGAGGCCGTCATCAAGGCGTGGTCAGCGTCCTTGCACGGCGAGCCGCCGGTGACGGGGGAGCAGGTCCACCACCTCATCGAGGTCGTGAAGGACGCCTGGGGCCGGCCGCGGATCCGTCTGCACGGCGAGGTCGCCCAGCACCTCGCCGGCACGACCCTGCACGTGAGCCTGACCCACGACGGCGACTACGCCACCGCCTACGTCCACCTCACCGCCTGACGGTTTACCACGGTAAGTCGGTAGACATGCCCATACCTACGGAAGCTTCCGGAGGTATGGGTCAGGTTGCCAACCCCCCGTGGTAAACCGAGCTGGGGGTCAGGCCTCGGCGGCGAGGAGGTAGGCGGCGAGGAGGCGCTTGAGCTCGACGACCGCCTCGGCGTGGGCCTGGTCGTCGCGGATGGAGAAGTTGAGCATCGAGTAGACGACGTGCACGAGCACCTCGGCGATGATCTGGCGACGTTCGCGGGGTGTCCCCGGCGTGAGCGGGGCGAGGGCGTTGGCCACCCCTGCGGCCAGCTCGCGCTCGGTCACCGCGGCGGTCGCTCGGGTGGAGGGCGTGGACTGCACGGCGTGCCACACGGCGCGGCGCGACGGGTCGGCCGTCCACAGCTCGGCCATGTGGTCGACGAGCCGGTTGAGGAACCGGAGCCAGTCGAGCGTGGGGATGGCGTCGGCGAAGCGCTGCAGCTCCTCGCGCACGGCCACGGCGTCCTGGCGGTCGAGCTCGCACACGATGACGTACTTGTTGGCGAAGAACTGGTACAGCGTCCCGATGGGGAGCTCGGCGCGGTGCGCGACCTCCTCGCACGTGAACGACTCGAACCCGACCTCGAGCAGGAGGTCGCGCGCGACCTTCAGCAGCAGGTCGAACTTCCGCTGGCTGCGCTCCTGCGTGGGGCGGCGCCGGGGTTCGAGGATCTCGGCCGTCACGGCCCCGACCCTAGCCCACAGGATGCGGCTAGGCGCGCAGTCCGGCCTGGATGAGCGGCGCGATGAGGTCGCCGATGCCGGCGAACCCCTCGCCCAGCGTCTGGCCGTTGATGTAGCGGAAGTGGATCCCCTCGAGGATCACCGCGAGCTTGAAGAACGACAGCGCGAGGTGGAAGTCGATGTCGGAGACGTCGCGACCCGAGCCCAGCGCGTACCGCTGGAGCACGTCGTCGCGCGAGAGGTAGCCGGTGGCCAGGGCCGCGTCGGTGACCATGCCGCTGCCGAGCGAGCCGGCGCCGGCCTCGGCCAGCTCCTGGTAGGCCAGCATGAGCGCGACGTCGGTGAGCGGGTCGCCCAGCGTGCTCATCTCCCAGTCGAGGACGGCGGTGACGACGTCTCCCGTGGGCGGCTGGTCCTCGACCAGCACGTTGTCGAGCCGGTAGTCGCCGTGGACGATCGTGGCGTCGCCGCTGGCCGGGACCTTCTCCAGCCGGGCGATGAGCTCGTCCATGCCGGGCAGCTCGCGGCTGCGCGAGGAGTCGAGCTGCTTCTTCCAGCGCCGGACCTGCCGCTCGAGGTAGCCGTCGGGGCGGCCGAAGTCGCCCAGTCCGACGGCCTCGTAGTCGACGCGGTGCAGCGCCACGAGGGTGTCGACGAGCCGCTCGGTGATGTTCTTGGTGCGGGCGCCGCCGAGCTCCTCGAGCTGGGAGGCTCGGCTGTAGGGGGTGCCGGAGACCCGCTCCATGACGTAGAACGGGGCGCCGATGACCGAGTCGTCGGCGCAGAGGCCGTACGTGGCGGGCACCGGGACGTCGGTGTCGGCGAGGGCCGTCATGACGCGGTGCTCGCGGCCCATGTCGTGGGCCGTGGCCAGCACGTGCCCGAGCGGAGGCCGTCGGACGATGACCTCACGCACGCCGTCGGTGACGGCGTACGTGAGGTTCGACTTGCCGCCCGTGATGAGAGCGGCCTCGAGGGAGCCGTCGAGAAGACCCGGCGCCTCCTGGTCGAGCCAGGTGCGCAGGGCAGTGGTGTCGAGTCCTTCGACGGCGCTCATGTCGTCAGTCCTTCGGTCCGCCAGCGACGTAGATGACCTGGCCGGACACGAAGCCCGCGCCCTCGCTCGCGAGGAACGACGCCGTGTGGGCGATGTCCTCGGGCTGGCCGACCCGCTGCACGGGGATCTCCTTGGCCGCGTAGGCGATGAAGTCGTCGAACGGGACGCCCACCCGCTCCGCGGTGGCGGCCGTCATGTCGGTCTGGATGAAGCCGGGGGCGATGGCGTTGGCGGTGACGCCGAACTTGCCGAGCTCGATCGAGAGGGTCTTGGTGAAGCCCTGGAGGCCGGCCTTCGCGGCCGAGTAGTTGGCCTGGCCGCGGTTGCCCTGCGCCGACGTGCTCGACAGGTTGATGATGCGGCCGAACTTCGCCTCGGTCATGTACTTCTGGGCGGCCTTCGTGACGTTGAAGGAGCCGCGCAGGTGCACCGCCATGACGGTGTCCCAGTCGTCGACCGACATCTTGAAGAGCAGGTTGTCGCGCAGCACGCCCGCGTTGTTCACGACGATCGTGGGCGCACCCAGCTCGTCGGCGATCGTGGCGACGGCGGCGTCGACGCTCTCGGCGTCGCTCACGTCGGCTCCGACGGCGAGGGCCTTGCCCCCGGCGGAGGTGATGGCGTCGACCGTGCCGGCGCACGCGGCGGCATCGAGGTCGACGACGGCGACGGCGTGGCCGTCGGCGGCGAGACGCTGGGCGACGGCGGCACCGATGCCACGGGCGGCTCCGGTCACGATCGCGACGCGGGACTCAGTCATAAGGGCTCCTCGAAGAGTGGTAAGCGCTTGCTTAGTGCACCGTAGCGCACGGACCGCCCCGGCGGAACGGACGGCACGTCGAGCGTGTGACGTGGAACGCGTCGGCGCAAACGCGAGGAACTCCTCATGTTCGTGTAGACTTGAGGATGTCCTCATGTTTTAGGGAGCTTTCATGACCTCATCCGTCGACCTCGCGCACCAGAGCGCGGAGCAGACGAACGGACCTGCCCATCGCGACGCCCTCGAGCAGCGGCGTCAGGACAGGTTCACGCGGGTCGAGCCCCGAGGAGCTCGCACCTTCACGGGTCGCGAGCGCGCCCAGATGCTTCTCGACGACGGAACCTTCGTCGAGATCTCGCCGTTGCGCACGGCGGGGACGAGCGGCAGCGGCGTCGTCATCGGCTGGGGCCTCGTCGACGGTCGTCCCGTCGTCGTGGCCAGCCACGACGCCGCGGTCGCCTCGGGCGCCATCGGTGCGGTGTTCGCCGAGACGGTCCAGCGGGCCCAGCGCCTCGCGATCGACCAGGGCTACCCGATCGTCTACATCAACGACTCCGGGGGAGCCCGCATCCACGACGGCGTGCACGCGCTGCACGGCTGTGGCGGCATCTTCACGAACAACGTCATCGCGAGCGCCACGATCCCGCAGATCTCGCTCATCCTCGGCCCGTGCGCCGGCGCCGCGGCCTACTCCCCGGCTCTCACGGACTGGACGATCATGGTCAAGGGCCAGGGCCAGATGTTCCTGACCGGTCCCGACATCGTCAAGGCGGCCACGGGCGAGGACGCCACGGCCGACGAGATCGGCGGATCGGCGCTCCACACGAGCAAGAGCGGCGTGGCCCACCTCGAGGTGGAGACCGAGCTCGAGGCGCTCGAGGCAGCCCGCGACCTGCTGTCCTTCCTGCCGTCCCACGTCGGTGCTCCCATGCCCGTGCGTGAGGCGGTCCCGGCCGACCCCGCCGCGGTGGCCCGCCTGCCGCACGTCGTGCCCGAGAAGTCGAGCATCATCTTCGACGTCAACGACGTGCTCGACGGCGTGCTCGATGCGGGCGAGCGGTTCGAGATCAGCCCCACGTACGCCCCCAGCGTCGTCACCGTCCTCGGTCGCATCGACGGTCGTCCCGTCGCGATCGTGGCCAACCAGCCCAAGGCCCGCGGCGGCATCCTCGACTCCAAGGCGTCGGTCAAGATCTCGCGCTTCGTCGCGTGGGCCGCCCGCTTCGGCCTTCCGGTCATCACGCTCGTCGACGTCCCCGGGTTCCTGCCCGGCACGGTGGAGGAGGGCCGGGGCGTCATCACCCACGGCGCCACGATGCTCAAGGCGTACGTGGAGGCGACGTCGCCCGTGCTCACCGTCGTGCTGCGCAAGGCCTACGGCGGTGCCTACATCGCCATGGGCGCCCGTTCTCTCGGCGCCGACTTCACGTGGGCCTGGTCCGGCTCGGAGATCGCTGTCATGGGACCCGGAGGCGCCGTGGCGCTGCTCCACCGTCGTGCGCTCAAGGAGGCCGAGGACCCGGTGGCCCTGCGCGACGAGCTGGCCGCCGACTACCGCGAGCAGGTGGCCCGCCCCTACCTCGCGGCGGAGGCCGGCATCCTCGACGACGTCATCCACGCCGAGGAGACCCGCGACCGCATCGTCCAGGCCCTGCGCCTGCTCGAGCCGGCGGTCCGCGCGTGACCGCCGGGACGGGCGTCGCGGCCCGCGCCGAGATCGTGGCCAACGTCTGGAAGCTCCTCACCGAGGTGGGCGCCGAGGTGGCCCAGGGCGACGTCCTCGCCGTCCTGGAGACCATGAAGATGGAGCTCCCCGTGCACGCGCCGGCCACCGGCACCGTCACGAGCGTCCCCGTCGCCGAGGGCCAGATCGTCCAGGAGGGCGACGTCATCGCCGTGGTCGGTTAGGTCCGTCCGAGTCGCCCTGAGAGACTGAGCGGCGTGCTCGAGACCCGAATCCCCATGCGCTGGGCCGACCTGGACCAGCTGAACCACGTCAACAACGTCGTCTACGTCGACTACGCGGAGCAGACGCGCGCCGAGCTCATCCGCTCCGGAGAGGCGTTCGACGCCCCCGTGACGCGGGTCGACGTCGAGTTCCGCCGGCCCCTGCAGCTGAGCCGCACCCCCGTGCTCGTGCGGAGCCGGTTCGAGGGCGACTTCACGGTGCACGACATCGGCCCCGACGGGATCGACGAGTCGTTCGCGACCGTCCGTCTCGGCACCGGGCCGGTCGTCCCGCAGGAGCAGCGCGGCGACGGTCCCGCGTTCGACCTCGCGGTGCGCCGCAGCGACATCGGCCCCGACGGAAGCGTGACCCCCACCCGCTTCTTCGAGATCTGCCAGGAGTCGCGCATCCTGGCGTTCTCCGCCCTCATGCCCGACCGGCGCCCGGGGCACATCGTGCTGGCCCGGGTCGACGTCCACCTCGGCGAGCCGGTGCGGGCCGACGTCGGGGTGCTCCCCACCTCCACCTCCGTGACGCACGTGGGCCGTTCCTCCTACCGCACCACGACGTGGTTCGGCGGCGGCCGCTACGGAGCGGCCGAGGCCGTGCTGGTGGGCTTCGACGCCGAGACGCAGCGCTCGCGTCCGCTCGGGGACGACGAGCGTGAGGCGCTCGAGTCGGTCCTGGTGGAGGGCTGACCTAGCCCGGCGTGCTGATCATGCCGTGTTGACCATGAACTGGGCGGCGTGCTGGGCGTAGGCCCAGAACTGCTGGTCCTGCTCAGGGGTCAGCTCGACGGCGTCGAGCCCGTCGCGGAAGTGGGCCAGCCAGGCGTCCTTGGCCGCGTGGGTCACCTCGAACGGCGCGTGCCGCATCCGCAGCCGGGGGTGGCCGCGCTGCTCGGAGTACGTGGAGGGGCCGCCCCAGTACTGCTCGAGGAACATCGTGAAGCGCTCGCGGGCCGGCCCGAGGTCCTCCTCGGGGTACATGGGGCGCAGCACGGGGTCGTCGGCGACACCGTCGTAGAAGACCTCCACGACCTTGGCGATCGTAGCGTGCCCGCCGATCTCGTCGTAGAAGCTGGGAGCTGGGTCGGTCATGCGGTGGGGCCTTCCACGGGTCCGTAGGTGGTGGGCATGGTGACCCCGGCCTGGTCGAAACGCGCCTTCACGCGCTGACGCATCGTGCGGGCCACGACCCACTGCTGCAGCGGGGCGGTCTTGAGCACCACCCGGACGACGACGCCGTCCTTGGCGAACCGCTCGACGCCCCAGACCTCGGGCTCCTCGATGATGACGCCGCGGTACTTGTCGTCGTCGTACATCGCGTGTGCCTCCTCGGCGAGGATCTTCTGCACGACGTCGAGGTCGGAGTCGTAGGCGACGGTCACGTCGAGGACGGTGCGGGCCCAGTTCTGGCTCTGGTTGCCCACGCGGATGATCTCGCCGTTGCGGACGTACCAGACGGTGCCGTCGACGTCGCGCACCCGCGTGACGCGCAGTCCCGTGGCCTCCACGGTGCCGCTCGCCTCGCCCAGGTCGACCGAGTCGCCCACGCCGTACTGGTCCTCCATGATCATGAAGATGCCGGCGAGGAAGTCCTTGACGAGCGTCTGCGCACCGAACCCGAGAGCGACGCCGAGGATGCCGGCGCCGGTGAGGATCGGCGCCACGGAGATGCCGAAGCGGTCGAGGATCATGATGAGCGCGATCGCGAGGATCACGATGCTGGCGATCGAGGACAGCAGGTCGCCCATCGCGGTGGCGCGCTGCTTGCGCCGCTCGGAGACACCGGGGCGCAGGTCCTGCAGGAGCTCGCCCGCCTTGGAGTTGGCGAGGAAGGCCGGCGTGTGCCCGCTCGCGGCCCGCCGGACCACGCGGGCGATGAGGCGCTTGACCAGCCATCGGAAGAACTGGGCCACGACGATGATCAGCAGGATCTGGAGTGCACTTCCCGTCAGGGCGTGCCAGTCCTGCTTGTCGAGCTCGAGGGCGTCGGGCAACGTCACGTCGAAGGTCGGCATGTCTCCAGCCTAGGGGCCGATAGAATGGAGTCCATGAGCACCTTCTCCCGCGCCCTGGCCGTGGTCTCCACGGCCGTCGTCATGGTCGTCGCCTCCAGCACGGCCGCCCTGGCCGATGCCCCCAGCACGTGGGAGCCCGCGCCGGAGAAGAGCACCCTCAGCATCCTGGGCCTGCTCGTCGGCGCCCCCGCCGTGCTGTTCGTGCTGATCGCCCTGTTCTCGGTGGTCGTGTCCCGCAAGAACTACGTGCCGCCGGCGCCCTCCACCGAGATCGCGAAGGCCCCCGACCACCACTGACCCACCCCACCAGTCCCCGCTGAGTGTGACGGTTCTGTTGGCTCGCGGCCGTCATTCCAACAGAACCGTCACACTCACGGGTCACTGGGACTGGGCGCGGAGCGCGCGCGCGAGGTCGTCGCGGCCCTCCAGCACGTAGCGCTTGGCCGCGGGGCCTGACTGCGTGCTCTCGAGCCAGGTGTCGACCTTCTCGAGCGTGCGCGCCGACGGGTTGGCCAGCGGGAACAGGTACACGAGCGCGACCTGTCCGATCCAGACGCCCTGCTCCTCGATGATCGTCTCGGCCATCTGCAGGTACGCGTCGACGTAGGGCTCCAGCAGGTCTCCCTGACCCGAGACCTGGAACGCCAGCGCGGTCTGGCGGCGCGTCTCGTTGGGCGTGCTCTTCTCGACCGCCACGGCCCTCCAGGCTGCTGCCTTGGCCTCGGCGTCGGGGCGGATGGCGCGGGCGGCGGCGGCGTGCTCCTGGCCCGAGATGGTGTTGTCGCGCTCGAGCTCGGCCGCGATCTCGGCCTCGCCGACGGCGTCGATGCGGGCCAGCGCCGTGAGGAGCGTCCACCGCAGGTCGGTGTCGACCGTGAGGCCCTCGAGGGCGCCGTCGAGCAGGGACTGCACCTTCTCGGGGGTGGAGGCGGCGGCCGCGTAGGCCCGCGCGAGCGCGAGCTGGTGGTCGCTGCCCGGCTCGGCGGCGTCGAGCAGGCCCGAGAGGCCCGACTCCCACTGCTCGGCGAGCGGCGGCCGGTCGGCCTCGGCGGTGTAGAGGTTGACCGCACTCGAGCCCTGGCGCAGGAGGGACGCGACCGCCGTGAGGTCGGTCTCGGTGCCCACCCCGGCCAGCACGAGGGCGACGAAGTCGGACCCCTTGAGCTCGGCGTCGCGCGTCATGTCCCAGGCCGCTCCCCACGCGAGGGCGCGCGGCAGCGAGTCCTCGAACGAGGCGATGTGCCCGAGCAACGTGTCGAACGAGCGCTCGTCGAGGCGGATCTTGGCGTACGTGAGGTCGTCGTCGTTGAGCAGGATCAGGTCGGGCTGGCGGTGGTCGACCAGCTCGGTGATCTCGGTGCGCTCGCCCCGGACGTCGGTCTCGATGCGCTCACGGCGCACGAGCCGGCCGTCGACGAGGTCGTAGAGGCCGATCGCGATGCGGTGGCGACGCAGCGTGGGGTAGTCGGGATGGGCGCTCTGCTCCACGGCGAACGACGTGAAGGCGCCGTCGCCGTCCACCTCGAAGGTGGCGCGCAGCGTGTTGACGCCCGACGTCTGCAGCCACTCCTGCGACCACGAGCCCAGCTCGCGGCCCGACGAGGCCTCCAGCTCCGTGAGCAGGTCCTGCAGCGTGGTGTTGCCGTAGGCGTGCTTGGCGAAGTACGCACGGAGCCCGGCGAAGAAGTCCTTCTCGCCGACCCAGGCCACGAGCTGCTTGAGCGTGGAGGCGCCCTTGGCGTACGTGATGCCGTCGAAGTTGGCCTCGACGGCGTGCAGGTCGTAGTTGTCGGCCGCGATGGGGTGCGTGGAGGGGAGCTGGTCCTGGCGGTAGGCCCAGTTCTTGCGGGCGTTGGTGAACCCGGTCCACGCGTCGGTGAAGCGGGTGGCCTCGACCGACGAGTGGTGCGCCGCGAACTCCGCGAAGGACTCGTTGAGCCACAGGTCGTCCCACCACTTCATGGTGACGAGGTCGCCGAACCACATGTGGGCCATCTCGTGGAGGATGGTGTTGGCTCGGCCCTCGTAGGCGGCCACGGTCTGGCGGCTGCGGAAGATCATCTCGTCGCGGAACGTCACGCAGCCCGCGTTCTCCATGGCGCCCATGTTGTACTCCGGCACGAACAGCTGGTCGTACTTGCCGAAGGGGTAGGCCATCTCGAACGCGCCCTCGAAGAACGCGAAGCCCTGCTTGGTGATGAGGAAGATGTCGTCGGCGTCGAGGTGCTCGACGAGCGACTGACGGCAGAAGACTCCGAGCGGGATGTCGCCGTACTCGCCGGAGTACGTGTCGCGCACGACCTCGTAGTCGCCGGCCACGAGCGCCGTGATGTACGTGGACATGCGCTTGGTCTCGGGGAAGTGCCACGTGCCGTGCTCACCCTCGACGACGGGCTCGGGGCTGGGGGAGTTGGAGACGACCTGCCAGTGCGCGGGCGCCGTGACGTGGAACGTGAACTCGGCCTTGAGGTCGGGCTGCTCGAACGTCGTGAAGACGCGGCGGGCGTCGGGCACCTCGAACTGCGTGTAGAGGTAGACCTTGCCGTCGGCAGGATCGACGAACCGGTGCAGGCCCTCGCCCGAGTGCGAGTACGGCAGCGTCGCCTCGACGACGAGCTCGTTCTCGGCGGCGAGGTCCTCGATCGGGATGCGCGACTCGGCGTAGAGCGCCGGGTCGATCGACGTGCCGTTGAGGGTGATGGCGCTGATGTCGGCGTCGACGAGGTCCACGAACGTCGAGGACCCGGGGGTCGCCTCGAAGCGGAGGGTCGTGACGGAGCCGAAGCGCTCGTCGCCGATGGTCAGGTCGAGCGCCACGTCGTACGTCCCGGTGGAGACGACGGACGCGCGCTGCTGGGCTTCTTCACGGGTGAGATTGGTGCCAGGCATGTCAGCCATGCTTTCACGCGCCGTCTCACCGTGCGCCTACGCGTCGGGTGCGCGCTCCGGCTTCCGGGCGCCGAAGTACGTGAGGCCCCCCGCCTGGGTGATCTCGACGTCGACCAGGCCGACGTCGGCCAGCCAGCGGGCCAGGTCCTTGCGGGTGCCGCTGGGCCCCAGCAGGCCGAGGGCACGGCCGGCGAGGATCACCGGGGTGAAGCGGGGCCCGGCATCGTTCAGGAACGCACTTCCGCTGAGGCGGCCGCCCGGCCTCAGCACGCGGGCGATCTCGCGCAGCGCGAGTGCCGGGTCGGGGAAGCAGTGCAGGCTCGTGAAGGCCACGACGAGGTCGAACGTGCCGTGGTCGAAGGCGAGCGCCTGGACGTCGGCCTCCGTGATCTCGACGTGGCTCAGGGCGAGGTGCTCGGCCTCCTCGGCCGTGCGCCGCAGCATGGCGGGGGAGATGTCGGCGGCGACGTAGCGTCCTGCGAAGCCACGCGGCACGTCGCGCAGGACCACGCCGCCCCCGCAGGGGATGTCGAGCACGGTGGCGTCGGTGCCGGCGTGGACGAGGGCGTCACGGGCCCGACCGTGCAGCACGGACAGGCTCGAGCCCGCTCCCACGCGCCACAGGAGGGCGCCCAGGCGGTCGCTGCCGCTGACCCGGTCGTAGATGACGGCCCACGGGTGGTCCGCCCTCCACGTGCTGCTGGCGCGGCCGGGGTCGGAGGGGGTGGTCATGGGTGAGACCGTACTGGCTCGCGCCCCGAGGTCGGGCAGGATGGGCGGTGTGAAGATCCCCTTTGCGACCTCCGAGCGGTCGTCCGTCGGCATCGAGTGGGAGCTGGCCCTGGTCGACTCCGACTCCGGTGACCTGCGCCAGGTGGCCGAGTACGTCCTCGACGCCGTCGCGCCGCTCGACGGCAGCCAGCACCCGCACATCCGCCAGGAGCTGCTGCTCAACACGGTCGAGGTGGTCTCCGGCGTCGCCCACACCGTGAAGGAGGCCGGCGCCGACCTCGAGCGCAACATCGATCTCATCCGCACCGTCACCGACCGGCTGCGCGTCGAGCTGATGTGCGCCGGCACCCACCCCTTCGCCCGGTGGGACCACCAGAAGGTCAGCGACAAGGAGCGGTACGCCACGCTCATGGACCGCACCCAGTGGTGGGGTCGGCAGATGCTCATCTACGGGGTCCACGTGCACGTCGGCATCGAGGACCGCGACAAGGTCATGCCCATCAGCGCCGCGATGCTCTCGTACTACGGGCACCTCCAGGCCCTCAGCGCCTCCTCGCCGTTCTGGGGCGGCAAGGACACCGGCTACGCGTCCAACCGCGCGCTCATGTTCCAGCAGCTGCCCACCGCGGGCCTCCCGTTCCACTTCCAGCGGTGGGAGGAGCTGGAGGGCTACGTCGACGACCTCACCCGCACCGGCGTCATCGACATCTTCGACGAGATCCGCTGGGACCTGCGCCCTTCGCCCAAGTTCGGCACGCTCGAGGTCCGGGTGTGCGACGGCATCCCCACCATGAGCGAGCTACTCAGCATCTCGGCGCTCACCCACTGCCTCGTCGAGCACTTCTCGAGCGAGCTCGACGCCGGACGCAGCATCCCCGACCTCGCGCCGTGGTTCGCCCAGGAGAACAAGTGGCGCTCCGCGCGCTACGGCATGGACGCGATCCTCATCCTCGACGAGCAGGCCAACGAGGACCTCGTGACCGACGACCTGCGCCGCCTCGTGGAGCGTCTTGCTCCGGTCGCGGAGCGGCTGGGATGCTCCGACGAGCTGGGCGGCGTGCTCGACATCGTCGAGCACGGTGCGTCCTACCAGCGCCAGCGGAAGGTGGCCGAGGCCAACGGCGGGAGGCTCGACGCCGTCGTGGCCTCGCTCGTGGAGGAAATGCGACTGGGTCGTCCGGTGTTGTGACTGACATGACTGAGACTCTCGCCTCCTCCGACGCCGCCAACGCCTCCTCCACCAAGGAGCAGGTCGACTTCTGGTTCGACCCCCTGTGCCCCTTCGCGTGGATCACGTCCCGCTGGATGCTCGAGGTCGAGAAGGTGCGTGACGTCCAGACGGTCTTCCACGTCATGAGCCTGTCGGTCCTCAACTCGGGCAAGGACGTCCCCGACGAGTACAAGGAGATGATCGAGCGCGGCTGGGGCCCCGTCCGCATCGCCATCGCCATCGAGCAGCAGCACGGCCAGGAGGCCCTGCGCTCGTACTACACGGCCATCGGCACCAAGCGCCACAACGAGGGTCGCGAGTTCGAGACCGCGCTCTACGAGGAGGTCCTCGCCGAGGTCGGCCTGCCCGCCGAGCTGGCCCGGGCCGCCGACGACACGAGCCTCGACGACGCCGTCCGGGCCTCCCACCAGGTGGGCATCGACAAGGTCGGCGAGGACGTCGGCACCCCGGTCATCGAGGTCCAGGGTGTGGCCTTCTTCGGCCCGGTCCTGCAGAGCATCCCGCGCGGCGAGACCGCGGGCACGGTGTTCGACGGCGCTCGCGCGCTCGCGTCGTTCCCCGACTTCTTCGAGCTCAAGCGCACCCGCAAGGGCGAGCTCGACTTCAGCTGAGCGCCTTTCGACAGGCTCAGGGAGCGACTCGCTCCTTGAGCCTGTCGGAGGCCATCAGCCGACCAGCAGGTTCGCCACCGACGGGACGATGATGTCGGGCGAGACCGACGCGCCGTCGAGGGCGTCGCGCTGCGTCTCGCCGCTCAGCACCGCGGCCGAGCGCACGCCGGCGTTCTTGGCGAGCGTCACGTCGGTGTAGAGGCGGTCGCCCACCACGAGCACCTCGTCGGGCGAGTACTCGGTGATGAGGTGCGTGATCATCTCGCGCTGCGGCTTGCCGAAGACGTGCACCGGCTTCTTGCCCACGGTGGCCTCGAGCATCTGCAGCAGGGCGCCGATGTCGGGGATGGGTCCGTCCTCCGACGGGCACCAGACGTCGGGGTGCGTGGCGAGGATGTCGGCGCCGCGGTTGAGGTTGCGGCACGCCGTGCGGAGCTTGGCGTAGTCGAGCTCGGTGTCGTAGCCCACCACGACGTACTCGGCGTCGTCCTCGACGACCGGCAGCCCCAGCTCCTCGAGCGAGGCCTTGAGCGCCCGCGTGCCCAGCACGTAGACGCCGCGGGTCTTGCGGCTCAGCAGGAAGCTCGCGAGGCCGTCGGTGGACAGCACGATCTCCTCGACCGTGGCGGTGATGCCGATGCCGGCCAGCTTGGTGACGTAGTCGCTCTTGGCCCGCGAGGAGTTGTTGGACAGGAAGTAGATCTTGATGCCGCGGGCCCGGGCGCGCTCCACGAACTCGGCTCCGCCGGGAATGGGGGCGTCGCCGGTCACGAGTGTGCCGTCGATGTCGATGAACGCGACCTTGATGCCCTCGAGCTCGGTGCCGAGCTCGGAGAACAGCATGTCGGCGATGGCGAGGTCGACGTAGTTGTCGACCTCGACCCAGCGGGCGCCGGCGATGTCGAGCGGCTGCATGGGCAGGTCGCCGGACTTGATGAGCGTCTGCAGGGCCACCTCGGTCCAGTCCTTGAGGGACTTGCGGACCTCGATGACATCGACGACGTGCGCCATCAGCGCCGCTGCGGACTCGACCGAGAACTTGTAGTGGTCGATGGAGTTGCCGTACGCGACGTCCTCGGTGATGGTCTTCGCGATGTCGGTGACGCGCTCGCCGTCGTCGGTGAGCGTGATCTTCATGGACTCCTCGTCGAACTGGCCGGAGTCGACCGCGATGAGGTCGCCCCGCGGGTCCTGGACCAGGCGCGCCACGATGTCGTCGTCGACCGCGAGGTCGGCGTTGTTGAGCACGAAGGGCGTGTCGCGCAGCAGCTCGCGGCACAGGTAGAGCGAGTACATGTTGTTGGTCGACTCGAAGTCGACGTTCTCGACGAGCCGGATCGTCAGGTCGTCGATGTGCCGGACGTGGTTCTCGATCGCGGCGGCCTCGTAGCCCGTGACGATGACGACCTCGCCGATGCCGGCCGCTCGGTACGCGTCGAGCTGGTAGTCGAGCAACGGCTTGCCGTTCACCTCGACGAGACACTTCGGCTTGTTGGACGTCAGCGGTCGGAGCCTGGAACCCACGCCTGCCGCAAGGACAACACCCTTCATTGAGGGCCTCTCGGATCGTCTGTCAGGACTGCGAGACGGTAACACGCGAGGCATGGTCGACCGGGGGTCGGCGCGGGGCCAGTAGACTCCTGCGGTGCCTGTCCCGTCTGCTCTGAGCGAGTTCCGCGCCACGGTCCTGCGACGGACCAGGGCCCTGCCCCGCCTCGTCAAGATCGTCGTGCTCCTCCTCGTGCTCGGCGCCGTCGGCTTCGCCGCGGTGCCCCACGTCGTCAGCGGCGCGATCGTGCTGGCGGTCGCCGTCGTGGGCTCGCTCGTCCTGATGCGGGCGGGCGAGGAGCTGACCGACTGGACCAGCATCGTGCTCCGGGTCACCACCGCGTTCGTCGCGCTCGTGTCGCTCGTCGGGGCGCTGGTGCGGGGCGACGCCGCCGTGGCCGCGCTGCTGGCCGGGCTCCTGGTGGCCGCCACCGCGCTGCTCGCCACGCGTCGCGCCGACACCACGATCTTCGCGTACGGCCTGGACGGCGTCCCCGACGGCAAGCCCCGTCAGCCCTTCTTCCGATCCACGTGGCTCTCGGTGGCCCAGGCCACGGCTGCGGCGTCGGTCCCGCTCCTCACCCGGGTGGACGACGAGGCCGTGGCCGCCGTCGTCGGCCTCGTGATCCTTCTGCTGGTCGCGCTCGCCGCCGTGCCCACGCTCGTCCTCGATCTCAGGCGCGAGCGGATCCTCCGCGCCGTCCGTGCCCGCGGGACCCGCTCGCTCCTCGCGTACTGCGGCAAGTCGGGCGCACCGTCGCAGCTGGCCATGTGGGAGCCGTACCTCCTGGAGGCCGACGCCAAGCCGGTGGTCGTCAACCTGCAGCGGCGCTACGCCTCGCTCATCATCAAGCGCGCCGGCCTGCACTCGCCGTTCGTCCAGCTGAGCCGCACCGGAGTGCGCCACGACGTGAGCCGGCTCGTGAGCCGCCGCGTCAAGATCGTGTTCTACGTCCAGAACGCTCGGCAGAACGAGACCTTCTGGCGCTTCAAGCGGGCCACGCACGTGTGGCTCCACCACGGCGACACCGACAAGCCGGGCAACTACCACCCGCGCCACGTGATGTACGACAAGCTCATCGTCGCCGGACCCGCTGCCATCGACCGCTACGCCAAGCACGGCGTCGACATGCCGCGCGAGAAGTTCGTGCCCATCGGCCGTCCGCAGAACTGGACCATCCAGAAGCCCGAGCGACCCATCCGCGAGATCGAGCGGCCCACCGTCATGTATGCGCCCACGTGGCAGGGACTCGACGGCGAGGCCGACTTCTCGTCGCTGGCCCTCGGCCCCACGATCGTGAAGCGACTGCTGGAGCGCGACGTCGAGGTCATCTTCCGGGCCCATCCCCTCAGCTACCGCTGGTCCGAGCGCCGCGAGCACATCAAGGCCATCCACGAGATCCTGCGCGAGGACCGCGAGCGCACGGGCCGTCTCCACCGCTGGGGTCCCAAGGTGGAGCGCGGCCTCACGGTCGCCGAGTGCGCCAACCGGGCCGACGCCCTCATCTCCGACCTGTGCGGCGTGGCGTCGGACTTCCTGATGTCGGAGAAGCCCTACGCCATCGTGGCCACGAAGGACTCCGTCGAGGACTTCCGGGAGAAGTACCGCTTCACCCAGACGGGCTACGTCATCCGCGGCGACCTCGGCAACCTCGACGAGGTCTTCGACGACCTCCTCGTGAACGACCCGTTCGAGCCCGAGCGTCCCGCCACGCGGCGGTACGTGCTGGGCGACCTCGAGGGCGAGGCCCTCCGTGACGGCTTCACGCACTTCGTGCAGGATCTTCTCGCCCCCTCCACCCCCTCAGGAAGGTGACGCATGCGCGTCCACATCGCCGCTGACCACGCCGGCTTCGAGCTCAAGGCCCATCTCGTCGAGTGGCTCACCGGCCAAGGTCACGAGCCCGTCGACCATGGGGCCCACGCCTACGACGCCGACGACGACTACCCGCCGTTCTGCGTCGACGCGGCCCAGGCGGCCGTCGACGACCCCGAGTCCCTGGCCATCGTCATCGGCGGCTCGGGCAACGGCGAGCAGATCGCGGCCAACAAGGTGAAGGGCGCTCGCGCCGCGCTCGCCTGGAGCGTCGAGACCGCCCAGCTCGCGCGTCAGCACAACAACGCCCAGATCGTCTCGGTCGGCGCGCGCATGCACTCCACCGACGAGGTCGAGGCCATCATCGAGGCCTTCCTCTCCACCGCGTGGAGCGGGCTCGACCGGCACCAGCGCCGGATCGACCTCCTCGCGCGGTACGAGGACACCGGCACCTTTGCCTGAGGGACACACCCTCCACCGCCTGGCCGGAGAGCTCACCGAGGCGTTCGGGGGGCGGGTCGTCGCGTCGTCGTCGCCCCAGGGGCGGTTCGACGCCGGGGCGGCCCGGCTCGACGGCCGGGTCCTGCTCGAGGCCACGGCGCGGGGCAAGCACGTCCTGGTCGCGTTCGAGGGGCTCGCCGACCAGGTGCACGTCCACCTGGGCCTGTTCGGCGGCTGGCAGCTGGGGCCCGGCGACACGGCCGTCCGGGGTCAGGTGCGCTGGCGTCTGCAGACCGAGGACCGCGTCGCCGACCTCCGCGGGCCCACGGCGTGCGCGCTGCTGGGGCCGCCCGAGGTGGACGCGCTGCTGGCGCGGCTCGGGCCCGACCCGCTCGTGCCGGGCACCGACCCCGAGCCGGCGTGGCTCCGCATCGCCGGCTCGCGCACGAGCATCGCGGCGCTGCTCATGGACCAGTCGGTCGTGGCCGGTGTCGGCAACGTCTACCGCGCCGAGGTGCTGTTCCGGCACGGCGTGGACCCGACGACACCAGGACGTGAGCTCTCCCGCACCACCTGGGACGCGCTGTGGGACGACCTCGTGGTGCTCATGCGCGAGGGCGTCCGGACGGGTCGTATCGACACCGTGCGGCCCGAGCACGAGCCCGGAGCGATGGGACGTCCGGCCCGCCGCGACGACCACGGGGGAGAGGTCTACGTGTACCGGCGTGACGGTCGACCCTGCCTCGTGTGCGGCTCATCGGTGCAGAAGGCAACGGTCGCCGCGCGGAACCTCTTCTGGTGCCCCACCTGCCAGCGCGGCCGATAGGATCTGGGGATGAAGTCCCTGGTCGAGCGGGTGCTGCCGAGCGTGTGGCGCTGGGTCGGCGACCGTGTCATCCGGTGGCGCACCGGCACCAGCGAGGGTCAGCTGGTCGTCCTCTCGGTCCTGCTGGTGTTGAGCGTCGGTCTCCTGACAGGCTCGCTCGTGAAGTACATGGCCTTCCCGGCCTCCACCTTCGTCGTGCCGATGCTGCTGGGCTCGCTCACCCTGCGCTACAAGCCGTTGCTCACGCTCGTGCTCGTCGACATGGTCTTCCTCGCCGTCTCGGTCACCCACGAGTCCGTCAAGAACGGCATGTCGCTCGGGCGGGTCAGCACCCTGCTCACCATGGCGATCATCGTGGCGATCTTCCTGTTCGAGGCCTCGCGGCGCCGAACGGGTCTGCCCGGCCCCGTCGGTGAGGCGATGCTCGTCGACCTCAACGACCGCCTGCAGAAGCAGGGCGTCGTCCCGCCGCTGCCCGACGGCTGGCGCTCGCAGTCCGCCATGCGCTCGGCCGGAGGAGCGCGGTTCGCCGGCGACTTCCTCGTGGCCAACCTCAGCAGCGACCGCCACCAGCTGGAGATGGTGCTGGTCGACGTCTGCGGCAAGGGCGTGGCCGCCGGTACACAGTCCCTGCAGCTCTCCGGCGCCCTGGGCGGCCTGATCGGCTCGCTCCCGCCGCTCGGCCTCTTCGCCTCGGCCAACGACTACCTCCTGCGCCAGGACTGGGAGGAGGGCTTCGCCACCGCCGTGCACGTCCTGCTGCACCTCGACACCGGCGAGTACTCCATCATCAGCGCCGGGCACCCGCCCGTGCTGCGCTGGTCGGCCGTCGACGAGGAGTGGACCGCCGACGAGGCCCGCGGCGTGGCGCTGGGCATCATGCCCCGTCCGGAGTTCCACCAGACCGTCGGCCGCCTCGAGGCCGGCGACGCGCTGCTCTTCTACACCGACGGCGTCGTCGAGACCCGGCAGCAGAGCGTGGGCGAAGGTGTCGAGTGGCTGCGCGGCGCTGCCGTCGACGTCGCCAAGTCGCAGTTCGCCGACGCGGCGCGCAAGATCCTCGACCGCGTCCCGGTCCACGACGACGACCGGGCCGTCCTCGTGCTCGACCGCAAGTCCTAGCCCACTACTCCGGCTGGGGGAACTGGGCGCGCATCGCGAGGTCCCAGCCGCGGTCTCCGAGCAGCCGGCGCCCTGTGATGGAGAGTCCGGCCGACGGCGTCACGAGGTAGCGCGGCCGGGGGTTCTTGGCGTCGAGGGCCTTCTCGATCACCTTAGCCACGGCGTCGGGGCCCCCGCCGAGCCGCACGAGCGGGCCGCGGTAGGCCTCCTGCGTCGCAGTGCGGACCGCTGCGTTGAACCCGGCGTAGGGACTGTCGTCGTCGGTCTTCATCGTGGCGGTGGCGGCCTGCTCGAAGTTGGTGGTGATGAGCCCCGGCTCCACCAGCACGACGTCGACGCCGAAGCCTTTCACCTCGAACCGCAGCGCGTCCGAGAAGGCCTCCACGGCGTACTTGGACGCGTGGTAGGCCCCGGCACCCGGGAAGGTGAGCCGGCCGCCCATCGACGAGATGTTCACGATGCGTCCCCTGCCGTGCGCCCGCATGCCCGGGAGCACCATCTGGCTGAGTCGGACCAGGCCGAAGACGTTGGTCTCGAACTCCTTCCGGACGTCGTCGAGGTCGAGGGTCTCCACGGCCCCCGACAGCGAGTAGCCGGCGTTGTTGACGAGGGCGTCGATCCGTCCGGCGTCCCCCAGGATCGCGTCGACCGCGGACTGCATGCTGTCCTCGCTCGTGACGTCGAGGGCGTGCACGTGGCACCCCGCCGCGGCGAGGTCCTCGAGCGTCTCGGGCCTGCGAGCGGTGGCGTGGACGGTCCAGCCAGCCTTCACGAGGCGGGCCGCAGTGGCCTCCCCGATGCCGGAGGAGCAGCCGGTGATCAGAACGGAGCGCATGGCTGATGATGGCCGATTTCCGTCGCCAGCGGCACCCCTCTCGGACGAGTGATGATGCTTTGGGGTTGCTGGGGCGACCTGAAAGCCTCATTCCTCGTCGGTCGCCAGCGGCTGGCGACGAGCGATGATGCCTTCGGGCTGTCAGGGCAACCGCAATGCCTCATCGCTGGTCGGTCGGGGCCGTGTGGCATCATGGACGCGCTGCTTCGGCAGCGCTGCGGACGTAGCTCAATTGGTTAGAGTCTCTGCCTTCCAAGCAGAATGTTGCGAGTTCGAGTCTCGTCGTCCGCTCTCTTCACGGCGAAGCCGTCTGCCACGCGGACGGTGAGACTCATGGGCCCCACCGTCCCGCCGGAGGCGGCGTTCGAGGGATCGTCGTCCGCTCTCTTCACGGCGAAGCCGTCTGCCACGCGGACGGCGAGAC
>NZ_LMFJ01000001.1:653075-653241 GCF_001426755.1 Aeromicrobium sp. Root495
GCGTTCGAGGGATCGTCGTCCGCTCCACGTTCATCGCGGCGGAGCCGCTCCCCACGGGGAGCGGACGCCTCACTCCTGGGCCCCACCTTCGCGGCGGAGCCGCCGTTCGAGGGATCGTCGTCCGCTCTCTTCACGGCGAAGCCGTCTGCCACGCGGACGGCGAGAC
>NZ_LMFJ01000001.1:653284-658366 GCF_001426755.1 Aeromicrobium sp. Root495
CCGCTCGAGGGATCGTCGTCCGCTCGACTTCCTCACCGCGTAGCCCTCCCGCTGGGGAGCGGACGCGTCACTCATGGGCCGCCGCGGCTTGGCCGCCGGTCGAGGGCGGTCGTCCGCACCAGGTGGCCCGGCGGATGCCAGACATCGAGCCGGCGCGCGGGCCTACTCGACCTCCACCCGCACGTCCGCCGCTCCCGCCGTCCCTTCTGCGGGGAACAGCCGACGCTCCTGAGCCGCCCACACGTCCCACCAGGGCTCGTAGGCCTCGCCGTCCCTCGACATCGCCCGCTCCCGACGGAGCGACTCAGGTCCGTCGAGCCACACGAGGACGCTCAGGAACGGTCGCACCACCCGGGAGCCGCTGCCGCACCCGTCGAGCACCAGGACCGGCGGTGGCTCGATCGCCATGGGCTTGCTGGGCCGGTCGCGGACCCAGCTCCACCGAGCGGGTCTGGCCACCTCGCCCACGGAGAGGGGCTCGAGCACGTCGTGCACCAGGATCCCGGGAACCCTCTCGAGGCCGTGCCATCCCGGCACCAGCTCGTCCACCCGAAGAAGGGTCGCGCCGGTCCGCTGGGCGAGGTCCGCTGCGAGCACCGACTTCCCGGAGCCGCTCGGTCCGTCGACGGCCACGACCTGGGTCCTCCCGCACACGGCGGGCCGCGAGGCGAGCAGCTGTTCCACGAGCACCACGGGATCTGCCACGCCGTCAGGGTAGGCGAGGGTCCGGCGTAGGATGACGCACGCCGCGTGAGCGGCACCGGGATGTAGCGCAGCTTGGTAGCGCATCCGCTTTGGGAGCGGAGGGTCGCAGGTTCAAATCCTGTCATCCCGACCAGTGGTCCTCCGGGGTCCGAAGACACCGGCGGGTGCCGCGCGGCCCCTCCCTTCACAGTGGCGCATCGCGCCGCTACCGGCTCGTGCCGCCGTGGGCTGCAGGGCCGTTCGAGACGGTCCTTCCGGGATGACGAAGTTGTGCGCAACTTGTGCGTGACTTTTGATCGGGGTCTGCGTTGAGGTGATCAGACCGCACGGCCGAGCCGTCGGCCGTGCGGTGTCACTCCCTCCCAACCTCCCTCCCGATCGGACCCCGCGATGAAGATCTTGACTGCACTCGTCCTCGTCTGCGCCACCCTCCTGCCCGCCACCAGCGCCCCCGCAGCGGTGGCAGGGCCGGCCTCCTCGACCTTGGTCTCCGCCAAGGACGACAAGCCCGACAAGCCCGAGAAGGCCAAGCCGAAGCCCAAGAAGACCAAGAAGCCCAAGAACCCGGACAGCTCGCGGGGCGGCAACCCGCCGGCGAACTCCAACGGGAAGGGCCGCGCCAAGGCGCCCGGCCAGGTCAAGAAGGGCGCGGGCTCGAACGGCACCGCCACCGGGAACGCGGGCCAGGGCAACGGCAACGGCAACGCCAACCCGCGATCGGAGAACGAGAACAAGAAGATCACGTTCTGCCACGTCCCCCCGGGCAACCCCGACAACGGCCACGCCATCACCACCTCGGTGAACGCCATCACGCCGGGACACACCAACCACGCCGGCGACATCATCCCGCCGTTCAGCTACACCAAGCAGGGCAAGCTCGTCTCGTTCCCCGGCCAGAACTGGGGCCCCGACGCCCAGGCGATCATCGACAACGACTGCAAGACGCCCGACGCGTCCTCGACCGACCCGAGTGCTGACCCGAGTGCTGACCCGACGCCCACCGAGGGTCAGGTGGAGTCGGCCAACCAGGATCTTCCGGCCAAGGCCGTGGCCTCGGCGACCGACAAGTCCTCGCGCACCGGCTTCGTGGACGGGCTGCTCCCCAACACCGGTGGCGGCCGACTGGCGGTCCTGCTGGTCGGGCTGGCCCTGCTCGCCGGCGGTGCGCTGCTCCTGGTCCGCCGTCGGTCGGCGCTGAGCGACTAGGAGACACCACGCCGCTCGGCTCGTCCTCGGGGGACGAGCCGAGCGGTGTCCTGTTCGCCACGGCCGCCGTCGCCGTCCGCGCCGCGCGGGTGCGTGCGTCGCGGCCCGGCCGTAGCGTGAGCCCCACGGACATCCGGGGGGACACATGCCGAAGTTCTTGACCATCGGGTACGGCGACGAGGCCGGTTATGAGGGCACCGCGCAGAGCGTGCGCGACGCAGCGCACCGCCATGACGCGGCCCTGCTCGAGGCCGGCGCGATCATCGGTCGCGCCGACGCTCCGCTGCAGGTGCGGAACCACGACGGCGCCGAGGTCGAGGTCCGCGAGGGCGCCTTCCTCTCCTCGGAGCTACCTCTGGCCGGGTTCGCGATCATCGAGGCGCACTCGCTCGACGAGGCCGTGCGACTCGCCTCCCAGGCTCCCTGCGCCGTCGCCCAGGGCGTGGTGGAGGTCTGGCCGCTCGAGCTGGGCTGAGCCGTCGCTCGTCGGACTGCGTTAGGTTCGGCGGCGTGCGACCCGACCCGGTCCGGCAGCTGCTGGACGACCCGCCCGACCTCCCGGTCGTCGGAGGGCTCCCGGCGCTCGTCGAGGCCCTGCGCGATGGTGGCGTGGCCGTCGTCCAGGCGCCGCCCGGCACCGGCAAGACGACGCTGGTCCCGCCCGCCGTCGCCGACCTCGTGACCTCGCTCGGCGCGGGGGGCCGTGTTCTGGTGACCCAGCCGCGGCGCATCGCCGCCCGTTCGGCGGCTCGGCGCCTGGCCGGCCTCCTGGACCAGCCCGTGGGCGAGACGGTCGGCTACTCGGTCCGAGGTGACCGCAAGGTCGGACCTGCGACCCGGGTGGAGATCGTGACGACGGGGGTGCTCCTGCGCCGGCTGCAACGCGACCCGGAGCTGCCCGGCGTGGCCGCGGTCGTGCTGGACGAGGTCCACGAGCGTCAGCTCGACGCCGACCTGACGCTGGCCTTCCTGCTCGACGTCAGGGCCACGGTGCGGGACGACCTCCTCCTCGTGGCGATGTCGGCGACCATCGAGTCCGAGCGCATGGCTGCCCTCATGGCGCGGGGGACCGAGCAGACCACCATCCCTGTGGTCGACGTGCCGGGGGCGCTGCACCCCGTCGCCGAGCACTGGTCGGCTCCCCCTCCGGGGGTGCTGCCCACCGATGAGCGCGGGGTGCCTCAGCGGTTCCTCGACCACGTGGCGGCGACCGTCCGTCACGCGCTGACCTCGGATCCTGGCGACGCCCTGGTCTTCCTGCCCGGTGTGGGCGAGGTGGAGGGCGTGATGCGCCGACTGGGCGGTCTCGACGGCGTGGACGTCCTTCCCCTGCACGGCCGACTCATCTCCCGGGAGCAGGACCTCGCCCTTGCGGCCGGACAGCGCCGCAGGGTCGTGGTGTCCACCGCCGTGGCCGAGTCCTCGCTCACCGTCCCGGGGGTGCGGATCGTGGTGGACGCGGGCCTGTCGCGAGAGCCCCGGACCGACCAGGTCCGCGGCCTGCCTTCCCTGGCCACGGTGCGGGTCAGCCGATCCTCGGCGGACCAGCGGGCGGGCCGCGCCGGACGTGAGGCGCCGGGTGCCGTGCATCGTTGCTGGTCCCGCGCCGACCACGGGTTCCTGGCCGACCATCCCTTCCCCGAAGTCGCGGTGGCCGACCTGACGGGGTTCTGCCTCGAGCTCGCCGCGTGGAGCGACGTCAGCGGCGCCGGGCTGGCGCTGCTCGACACGCCACCCACCGCTGCCGTGGAGTCCGCGCGCTCGACCCTCCTCGAGCTGGGTGCCATCGACGAGTCCGGAGCGATCACACGGAGGGGCCTGGCCATGGCCCAGGTCCCCGCCGACCCGCGTCTGGCTCGGGCCCTGTTGGACGGGGCGGAGTCGGTAGGCGCACGGCGCGCCGCTGAGGTGGTGGCCATGCTCGCTGACGACGTCCGCGCGCCCGGGGGCGACCTGGTGGCGGCCCTGCGGGCTCTTCGTCGGGGCGGCCCCGCGGCGCGCTCCTGGTCGGAGTCGGTCCCGAGGCTCGAGCGGCTCGTGCCGGGGGAGGGGCGGCACGAGCCGCGCACCTCCATGTCGGACGACCTCGCGGTCGGCACCGTGGTGGCACTCGCTCACCCGGGGCGCATCGCGCGCCGGCGTCCGGGCGGCTCGTCCTACCTCATGGTCTCGGGCACCGGCGCCTCGTTTCGGACCGCCGACCCGGCCCTGTCCGGCGTGCCGTGGATCGCGATCGCCGACGCGGAGAGGCGTTCGGGGGCGCGCGACGCGACCATCCGCTCGGCGGCTCCCATCGACGAGGACACGGCCCTCGACGCTGCCTCCGCGTCGTGGCGCGAGTCCGACGAGGTGACCTGGACCGAGGGTCGCGTCGTCGCGCGTCGGGTCATTCGTCTCGGCGCGATCGAGCTGTCGTCCGTGGCCCTGAACGAGCCTCCGGCCGAGGCGGTCGCCGCCGCGGTCGCCGACGGGCTGTCGCGTGACGGCCTGGGCGTCCTGCCCTGGAACGAGAAGGCTGTGGCTCTGCGTCGGCGGCTTTCGTTCCTCCACCAGGCGCTCGGCGAACCCTGGCCCGACGTGAGCGACGAGAGCCTCCTGGCCGGGGTCGAGTCCTGGCTGGGCCCCGACCTCGCTCGGGTCCGACAGGGTCGCGACCTCGCTCGGATCGACGTGCTCGGCGCCCTGCGCCGGCTGCTGCCCTGGCCGGCCGCCGGCCGGCTCGACGAGCTGGCCCCCGAACGACTGACCCTGCAGAACGGGAGGTCCGCCTCCGTGAGGTATGGCGACTCGGGCACGGAGCAGCCTGTGGTGGCCCTGCGGATCCAGGATGCCTTCGGCTGCACCGCCACGCCCCGTCTGGCGGAAGGCCGGGTCCCGGTCCTGCTGCACCTGCTCACCCCCGCCCGCCGTCCGGCCGCGGTGACGGCGGATCTCGAGTCGTTCTGGGCCGGCCCCTACAAGCAGGTCCGTGCCGAGCTCCGGGGTCGCTACCCCAAGCATGCGTGGCCGGAGGACCCCACCGCCGAGTCGTGACGGACCGGCAGGGTTCTGACGGGTCAGCACGGATCTGCCGGCCGGAAGCGGGGGTTGCGCTGCCAGGTGCTGTGCCCGGGTGGTCTCCACTCGACGTGTCCGTCGGGTGCGATGTGGTGTTCCCAGTGGTGGTCGTGG
>NZ_LMFJ01000001.1:658419-659520 GCF_001426755.1 Aeromicrobium sp. Root495
CTCGGTCCACTCGGGTGGCCTGTCGCAGCTGGGGAAAGAGCATCCGCCGTCTCGGTTGGCGAGGGCGATGCGCTGATACTTGGTGAAGTATCGCTTGGACTGTCCGTAGTCGAGGGGGAGCGAGGTCCCGTCCAGGACCATGGGGATGATGCCCACCCGGCAGGCGAGCTTGCGGGCTTGTCCGGCGGAGATCCGGGTCCCGTCCGAGAGCGTGGCCGGTGCGATGCCGTCGAGAAGTGTCTGGTGCTCGAGGGTGACGACGACCTGGGCGCCGACTCCGCCGTTGGACGGAAGCTCCTCGACGGGAAGGTGGGAGCAGAGGTCGGTGAACGCCCGGCCCATGCGGTGGGCGGGGTCGCCGGCGTCCTCGGGCACCGGGCCCAAGGTCGCGTCCGGGTCGGAGAGGTGCGCCCGGGACGGTGCTGCCAGGGCCTCGAGGGCTGTGCGGAGCATGACGGCCTCGGCCTCGGGGACCTCGCCGCGGTATCCGTGCATGCCGTTCTTCTTGTCCCACATCACGAACGAAGCGTTCTGACGGGCCATGCGCTCACGGTCGACCAGGATTCCGTTCTCGTGGGCGTCGACGTCGGGCTTGGCCGCGTAGACATCCATCAGCCGGTCGGTGCGCCGTCGTAGGTCCCGGATCGTGAGCCGTTCAGCGTCCTTGAGCAACGTCCGCTCGGCCAGGTCGCGCTGAGTTTCCGTGACGTCAGTTGGGAGCTTGTCGAGGCCGTTCGCGATGACGGAGGACTGCTCGAACGTCACCTCACCCCGAGACAGGGCGTCCTGGGTGTGGGTGGTGGACTCGAGCTTCTTGGCCGTGTTCACCAGCCGTCGAGCGGCGCCCTCGTCCCCTCCAAAGTCCCTGGCAAGCAGGTTCCCGGTCGACGTCGCACCAGCCCTGCGCGCAGCGCCGGCAGACTCGAGAGCCCTGGCCGCCGCCATCTCCTGCGCCGAGATCCGCGCCTTCGCCCGGGCGAGCTCGGCCGACAACCGCCGCACCTCACCCGGCTCGACACCCGACCACGCATCCAACGGCATCCGGTCCAATCCCGCGTGCAGCACCGAGACACCAGCCACCAAGGGGTGGGAGTCGATCGG
>NZ_LMFJ01000001.1:659545-710684 GCF_001426755.1 Aeromicrobium sp. Root495
GTTCGAATAGGACAAGACCCTGTGGAGCGAATCAGGATCGATTGGCGATACAGCGCGTGGCACGGAATGATCCGAGGTCACCGAGGTTGGGGAGCACTCATGAAGGCCGGACGCATCGCACCACTCATCGCGCTCACCGTCACGCTCGCGTTCACGGCCGGGTGCGGGGGCCCCGACGACGGCAAGGACGAGCCCGCCGCCAAGCCCTCGACGGCCGAGGCGTCGGCGACGCCCAGCGCGACACCGCTGCCGAAGGGCCTCAAGACGCCCCCGGCCTTTCGTCAGCTCACGAAGGAGGAGCAGGACGCCGTCGACCAGGCCACGGTGGCCCTCAAGGACGGAAGCGCAGCCGTCGAGGACCTCCAGAGTGATCCCCGGGCGGCTCTCGCCGACCGGAAGCGGACCGAGCAGCTGCTGGCCGCCTACTACCTCCCCTCGTACTACGACGACTTCGTCTCCGTGATCGAGACGTTCGCGAGCCAGGGTCAACGGCTCGAGGGATCGAGCACCCTGCGGTGGGTCGCGCCGGTGAAGGTCGACCTCGACGCCTCGAAGCCCGTCATCGTCCTCGAGACGTGCACCACGACCGAGGGCCTGAAGATCGTCGGCCAGGCCGGCAAGGCGAAGACCAAGGTCATCCCGACCGCGATCTCTCGCACCACCTTCACGACCGACGGCGGGGGAGCACTCCTGAAGACCTGGAAGGCCTCGAGCTCGAAGTACATCGGCGACTGCTGACGCGGCCCACCCTTCGGCCGTTCGACGCACGACGTTCACCGCAGGCTGGAGATCCGTTCTCCTGACTTCGGGAGAACAGGTGCGTGAGGAACGGCTCCCGCCGCACCACCCTGACTCGCCGCGACGTGATCGTCGGCGGCCTCGGCGCCACCGCCGCGGCAGGCATCGCGACCGTCGCCACGTGGCCGTCCCCGGCTCCGGGTGCGCAGCACCACCGGTTCCAGCACGGCGTCGCGTCCGGCGACCCGCTCCCGACCGCCGTCGTGCTGTGGACCCGCATCACGCCGATCCCCGGTGCCCGGCCGGGCTCGGGTCGCGGTGGAAGCACCGCGGTCACGTGGCAGGTCGCCGCCGACCCCGCCTTCGCGCGGCTCGTCAGGTCGGGCTCGGTCCGCAGCGACCCGGCGCGCGACCACACCGTGAAGATCGACGCCTCGGGCCTGCAGCCCGGCACCACCTACTTCTACCGGTTCGTGAGCGGCCCCGACGTCTCACCGGTGGGCCGCACGCGCACCGCTCCGGCCGCTGACAGCAGCCCTGAGCGGCTGCGCTTCGGCGTCGTGTCGTGCGCCAACTGGCAGGCCGGCCACTTCAGCTCCTACCGACACCTCGCCTCCGACGACCTCGACGCCGTGATCCACCTCGGCGACTACCTCTACGAGTACGAGCCCGGCAAGTACTCCTACGGCCACGACCAGCAGGACGTCCGTCGGCACGACCCGCCCCGCGAGATCCGGACGCTGGAGGACTATCGCCGCAGGCACGCCCAGTACAAGACGGACCCGGACCTCCAGGCGCTCCACGCCACCGCACCGTTCATCGCGACGTGGGACGATCACGAGGTGGCCGACGGCTGGTGGCCCGGGGGAGCGTTCGAGCAGGACGACGCCCAGGACGGTCCGTGGCGCTCGCGTCGGGCGGCGGCTCTGAAGGCGTACGACGAGTGGATGCCCGTGCGGCTCTCGGGCACGGCGCGTGCGGGCGACGGTGTCCGGATCTTCCGCAGCCTGCGCTTCGGCGACCTGGCCGAGATCACCATGCTCGACCTGCGCAGCTACCGCGACGAGCGGGTCGACGTGGGTGCGCCCGCCCTCGACGACGGCTCCCGCTCCATCACCGGAAGGGCTCAGCACGGGTGGCTCGTGGACCGGCTGACGAGCACCTCGGCGCGGTGGAAGCTCGTCGGCAACCCCGTCATGGTGGCGCCGATGCTCATGCCGCCCCGACCCCAGGCCGACCAGGTGGCTCTCAAGGACACGACCGACCCGATGTCGTGGGGGTCGGCCGAGCCCAACACCGACGAGTGGGACGGCTACCCGCTGGACCGCCGGGCCCTGCTCGCGCGGATCGCCGAGGAGGGGGTCGAGGACGTGGTCTTCCTGAGCGGGGACGTCCACACCGCCTGGGCCAACGAGGTGGTGCACGAGGGCCGCCCGGTGGCGACGGAGCTCGTGTGCGCCTCGGTCACGAGCAACAACGTCGACGACTTCATGGGAACGGAGCCGCGCACCGTCTCGGTGGCCATCGAGTCGGCCATCACGGCGCTCAACCCGCACGTGCGCTTCGTGAACCTCGACGACCACGGCCACAGCGTCGTGGAGCTCACCCCGACCGAGACGCGCATGGAGTGGCACGCCATCAGCGACCGGCGCGACCCGAGAGCCAGCTCGCGTCTCCTCGCGGCACGTCGGGTGCGCACGGGCTCGGCCCGACTCCTCCCGACGTGACCGTCCCCGCTCCCCGTGCCCGGCACGACGTCGCGCTCCCCGGACCAGGAGGGTCCGAGGAGCGCGAGGTCAGCCGCGGTCAGTCGTCGTCGGGCTCGACGCCCTGGAAGACACGGTCCTTGCCGGTGCCGCCCGTGACGGTGTCCTTGCCGGTGCCACCCTCGACCAGGTCGTTCCCGGCCTTGCCGTGCACGCGGTCGGCGCCGCCGGAGCCCTCGAGCTCGTCGTTGCCCGCGCCGCCGTGGACGTAGTCGTTGCCCCGGTCGCCGTCGATCTCGTCGCGGCCGGTGTGGCCGTAGAGGACGTCGTTGCCGGCGCCGCCGTCGATCTCGTCGTTGCCCGCACCGGCGCACACCAGGTCGTTGCCGCCGTTGCCGTCGATCTCGTCGTGTCCGCCGAGGGAGACGATCACGTCGCGCTTCGTGGTGCCCTCGATCTCGTCGTTGCCGGACGTCCCGACGATCGTGGCCGTGACGCCGCCGCACGTGGGCGTGGCGGCCTGGGCGGGTGAGGCTGCGAGCACCGCGGTGCCGCCGGCCAGGAGCAGGGCGGCCGCGCCGGCGGCCAGGGTGGTGCGCTTCATGATGTCCTCCGTGGTCTGGATGCTGCTGATGACGGCAGTCCACCGGGGCCGCATGAGGGGTGGGTGAGGCCGTCATGAGGGCCCTCTCATGTGCCGATTCGGCCCGGTTCGGCCCGGCGTGAGAGACTGAACGGCAGGCCTCGCAGCCCGGGCGCGCACCTCGCGCTCGCCGGTCGCACCGGCCATCGGCGCCGATCATCGGCCCACCCCGACCATTTCCGCAGACAGCAGGAGCAGCACGACGTGAAGACCACGACCGAGTCGCTCAGCCCCACCCGGCTGAAGCTCATCATCGAGGTCCCCTTCGAGGACTTCCAGGCCGATCTCGACAAGGCGTACAAGTCGATCGGTTCCCAGATCACCGTGCCCGGCTTCCGCAAGGGCAAGGTGCCTGCTGCGATCGTCGACCAGCGCATCGGCCGCGGTGCCGTGCTCGACGAGGCCATCAACGCGGCCCTTCCCACCTGGTACACCGAGGCGCTCACCGAGAACGACATCCAGCCGCTCAGCCAGCCGGAGATCGACCTCACCAAGTTCGCCGACGGCGAGCCGATCGAGGTCACCGCCGAGCTCGACGTCCGTCCTGAGATCACGCTTCCCGACGTCGCGGCCATCGCCGTGACGGTCGAGGACGCCGAGGTCTCGGACTCCGACGTCGACGAGCAGCTCGACGCGCTGCGCGAGCGCTTCGCCACGTTCGTCGACGTCGAGCGTGCCGCGGCCGAGGGCGACGCCGTCACCATCGACCTCTCCGCCACCGACAAGGCCGGCGAGCCCATCGAGGGCGCCACCGCCGAGGGCCTGCCGTACACGGTCGGCTCGGGCGGCATGCTCGAGGGACTCGACGAGGCCGTCACCGGCCTCTCGGCCGGCGAGACCACGACCTTCTCCACCGAGCTGGTCGGCGGTGAGCTCAAGGGCGAGCCCGTCGAGGTCACCGTCAAGGTCGTCGACGTGAAGCAGCGCGACCTGCCCGAGCTCGACGAGGAGTTCGTCCAGACGGCGTCGGAGTTCGACACCGTCGACGAGCTCAAGGCCGACGTCCTCGAGCGCCTCACGCGCGGCAAGCGCATGGAGCAGGCTGCCGAGGCCCGCGACCTCGTCCTCGACGAGATCATCGGTCAGGTCGAGGCACCGCTGCCCGAGGCCGTCGTGGCCGAGGAGCTCACGCAGCGTCGTCAGCAGATCACCGAGCAGCTCACCTACGCCGGACTCACCTTCGAGGGCTACCTCGAGGAGGAGGGCCAGACGGAGGAGGAGTTCGAGGCCGAGCTGGAGCGTCGCGTGCGCGACTCGATCGTCGCGCAGTTCGTGCTCGACCAGGTCGTCACCACGAACGAGCTGCAGGTGGAGGACGCCGAGCTCAGCTCGCACATCATCCGCCGCGCCCAGCAGTCGGGCCAGGACCCCAACTCCTACATCCAGCACATCATGGAGCACAACCACGTGCCCGAGATGATGAGCGAGGTGCTGCGCGGCAAGGCGCTGGCCTCCCTGGTGGAGTCCGCCAAGGTCACCGACAAGAGCGGCAACGACCTCGACCTCAAGTCGCTCCAGGCCGACGGCAGCCTCGGCTCCGCCGACGACGAGGCCTGAGCCTCACCGGCCCCGGGTTTACCACGGGGTCACGGTAGACATGACGCCCCACGGCCGGTAGGCCGTGGGGCGTCGTGCTTTCCCGTGGTGGGTCAGGTTTGCCCAGACCCCGTGGTAAACCGGGTCGGGCGCCTGAGAAGACGCGGTGAAGTCGGCCACGTCCGGTTCACATCCGTTCCGGATACCGGCAGTATGTAGACATGCCCACCGAGCCAGCCCGCACCACGGATGTCGCGGCGCTCGCCCTGGACTACGGCGACAGGTTGCTGGTCCAGACGGCGCGCGACGTCCACCAAGCCGTCGCCAAGCGTGCCTTCCGCGCCACCCGCATCGTCGGGGGCCGCGTCCCGGAGTCGTTGCACGACGCCGTCGTGACGTCCGTCTACGGAGCCATCTCGGGCGTCCTGCGCGTCTCCAGCGGCTCCGTCCGCTCCCTCTCGGCCCGCGGCTACGGACGCCCGGTCGAGTCCTCCCGCCTGGGCCGCAGCGTCGTGGCGGCGGTCAACGGTCTCATCGGCGACGAGCTCCGCATGCTCGACGACCCGCAGGCCATCCTCATGTCCGTCCGCGTCGACGGCGAGGACGTCCCCATCACGGGCTGGCAGGTCAAGGACGCCTTCCGCGAGGCCGGCGGGCACATGGTGCTCTTCCTGCACGGACTCTGCGAGAACGAGGAGTCCTGGACCCTCGGCGAGCAGAAGATCCACACCACCTACGCCGACCGGCTGCGGCGCGAGACCGACGCCACCCCGGTGATGATCCGGTACAACACCGGCCTGCACATCTCCGAGAACGGCAAGCACCTCGACGCCCTCGTCCGCCAGCTCGTCGAGGCCTGGCCCACCCAGGTCACCCGCATCACCCTCGTCGGGCACTCCATGGGCGGCCTCGTCGTCCGGGCAGCCACCAACCACGCCACGGCGAGCGGGCAGACCTGGCAGCACCTCGTCCGCGACGTCGTGTGCCTGGGCACCCCCCATGCCGGTGCCAACCTCGAGAAGGTCGCCCACCTCGGCTCCCGGGTGCTGCGCTTTCTCCCGGAGTCCCGCGCCTTCAGCACCATCCTCGACACGCGCTCGCCCGGCATCGTCGACCTGCGCCACGGCTACATCTCGGCCGACGAGTGGGAGGGCCAGGACCTCACCGGCGCGTGGGGGCTCGATCGCATCGCCGCAGCCCCTCTGCCCCGGGCCGAGTACCACTTCGTCGCCGCCACCCTCGGGGCCACGCAGCGTCATCCGTTGAGCGCCGTGCTGGGCGACCTCCTCGTCCACTTCTCCTCGGCCACGGGGGTCGGACGCACGGGCCCCGTCGTCGACGGCGCGCGCTTCGAGTACATCCCCAGCACCCACCACTTCGCGCTGCTGAACCACCCGAGGGTGGGCGACTGGATCGTCGAGTGGATCCTCGCGAAGGACCGCCACGCCAAGGCCCTCGCCTCCGGCACGCACGCCTGACCTTCCCGCCGCACCCGCCCACCCCCGCAAAGGACGAGCCATGGCCAACCGTGAACGCATCGAGTCGAGCATCGAGATCGACGCACCGCCTGCCCAGGTCTGGAAGGTCGTCTCCGACCTCGAGGGCATGGGGCGGCGGAGCCCGCAGTGCCGCAAGATGATCGTCCGCGGTGGCGAGGTCAAGCGGGGCACCCGCACCATCAACATCAACCGTCAGGGCTGGAAGGTCTGGCCCACCCGGTCCTACGTCAAGGTCTTCGAGCCCGAGCGGACGCTCGCGCTCAAGATCGCCGAGAACGGGACGGTCTGGACGTACGACCTGGAGCCCACCCCCACGGGCACCCGGCTCACCGAGGCTCGCACGGCCCCCGACGGCGTGGCCGCCATCTCCAACACGCTCACCAAGTACGTGCTGGGCGGCACCGACAACTTCGAGCGCGGTCTCCAGGCCGGCATCGAGGAGACGCTGCAGAAGATCAAGGCCGAGGTCGAGGGACGCTGACGTGCCTCCCGCGTTCCCGTCGTCGGGACTCCCACAGCTGGAGGCCGAGATCCACGTCGATGCCTCCGTCGAGGCGGTGTGGAGCCTGCTGTCCGACCTGCGCGCCATGAGCAGCCGCAGCCCCGAGACGGTGAGGATGTTCATCTCCGACGCGCCCCAGGTGGGCACCAAGGGGATCAACGTGAACCGCAAGGGTGCCGTCGTGTGGCCCACCACCACCAAGGTCACCCGCTGGAAGCCGCCGTCGGACGACGGCACCGCCGCGCTCGCCTTCTGGGTGGGACCCACGAACGTCGAGTGGTCCTACGAGCTCAGCTCCGTCGACGGGGGCACCCGCGTCGTGGAGCGCCGATCGCCGCTGCGCCGGGCCAACCTCTCCGTGCGGCTCGCGTCGAAGTGGTTCATGGGCGGAGCCGAGAACCACGACGTCGAGCTGGTCGACGGCATGCGGCGGACCCTCGCCGCCCTCAAGGCCGACGCCGAGAGGCGCTGACCCGCTGAGTGTGACGTTCTGGGGGTGAGATCGGCGATTTCACCCCCCAAACGTCACACTCAGCGGGGACGAGGGGGGTCAGCGGTCGACGAGGGTCATGTCGAAGCTGTAGAGCTCGGGGCGGTACGCGTGACGCCCGAACTCGATCGCGCGGCCGGAGTTGTCGAACGCGGTGCGCTGCATCGTCAGCAGCGGCGAGTCGATGTCCTCTGCGAGCAGGTGCGTCTCGTCGGGTCCGACCCGCCGAGCGCTGATGCTCTGGCGGGCGACCCGGATGACGAAGCCTGCGTCGCGCAGGTAGGCGTAGAGGCCGATGGAGTCGAGGTCGACGTCGCCCAGCTGCACGACGTCGGCCGGCAGGAAGTTGTGCATGAGGGCCAGGGGCTGCTCCCCGATCATGCGGAGCCTCCGCAACGACCAGACCGGGGCGCCTGCGGCGAGCTGCAGCTCCTCGGAGACGTCGAGCGGGGCGTCGATCCGCTCGAGGGACAGGACCCGGGTGGAGGGCTTCTGACCGGCGGCGCTGAGGTCGTCGAAGAGGCTCGTGAGCTCGACGTTGCGCCGCACCTGGCCGCGCACGACCTGGGTTCCCACGCCGCGGCGCCGCACGAGCATGCCCTTGTCGACGAGCACCTGGATGGCCTGGCGCATCGTGGGACGGGACAGACCGAGCTCCTGCGCCATGGCGATCTCGTTCTCGAGACGCTGCCCGGCCTCGATCTCGCCGCCCAGGATCGCGCGCTCCAGCTGCTCGGCCACCTGGAAGTACAGGGGGACCGGGCTGGTGCGGTCGAGAGTGATCCGAGGGCTCGGCATGCACGCAACCTAGCACCCGGAATGCCCACGTCAAGATGTCCTGACAAATGCTTGACATCGACCGTGATGCGGGACACACTCGTGTCGAAACGCCTCATGTCCTGACAAATCACGACCGCAAGGATCACGCCGCATGTCCGAGACCACCGCCCTCTCCCGCATCGCCGGCGCCCCCATCTCGTGGGGCGTGTGCGAGGTGCCCGGCTGGGGATTCCAGCTCGACGCCGAGCGCGTGCTGACCGACATGCAGGAGCTCGGCCTCGCGGCCACCGAGTTCGGCCCGGAGGGCTTCCTGCCCGCCGCGCACGACGAGCGCAACGCTCTCCTCTCCGGGCACGGCCTGTCGGCGGTGGGTGGCTTCCTGCCGGTCGTCGTCCACACCGACCACGACCCGATGCCCGAGGTCGACGCCTTCATCGACGACTGCCTCGCCTCCGGTGCCGGCGTCGTCGTGCTGGCCGTCGCGACCGGCCAGGACGGGTACGACACGCGCCCCGAGCTGAGCGACGTGGAGTGGAAGACGCTGCTCTCCAACCTCGACCGCATCGCCGACCGCGCCGCCGAGCGCGGCCTGGTCGCCGTGGTCCACCCGCACATCGGCACGCTCGTGGAGAACGCCGAGGAGACGCAGCGCGTCCTCGACGGCTCGCACATCGGGCTCTGCATCGACACGGGCCACCTCGTGGCCGCCGGGGCGGACCCGGTCGCCATCACGCTCGCCAACCTGTCGCGCGTGGGCCACGTGCACCTCAAGGACGTCGACGCCGCCGTCGCCGCCCGCGTCCAGTCCGGCGAGCTCGCGTTCTCCGACGCCGTCTCCGAGGGCCTCTGGACGGTGCTGGGCCACGGGTCGGTCGACGTCGCCGCCATGATCTCCGCGCTCGAGGGCCACGGCTACACCGGCTGGTACGTCCTCGAGCAGGACCTCAAGCTCAAGACCGCACCCGAGGGCGTGGGTCCCAAGGCCGACGTCGCGCAGTGCCTCGCCTACGTCAAGGGAGCGCTCGCCGTATGACGTCGTCCCTGGAGCTCCTGACCATCGGACGCGTCGGCGTCGACGTCTACCCGCAGCAGACCGGGGTGGGCCTGGAGGACGTCACGTCCTTCGCCAAGTTCCTCGGCGGCAGCCCGGCCAACGTCGCGGTCGCGGCCGCGCAGCTGGGCCACCGCACGGGCCTCTGGAGCAAGACCGGCAACGACCCGTTCGGTCGCTTCGTGAAGCGTGCGCTCGAGGGCTTCGGCGTCGACGCCGGCCTCGTCGGCACGTACGACGCGCTGCCCACGCCGGTCACGTTCTGCGAGATCTTCCCGCCCGACGACTTCCCGCTGTACTTCTACCGCAAGCCGTCCGCGCCCGACCTGCAGATCTCGGCCGACGAGCTCGACCCCGAGAAGGATCTGCTCAGTGCCGTGCGCGACGCCGAGATCCTGTGGTTCACGGTCACCGGGCTCTCCGAGGAGCCGAGCCGCGAGGCACACCTCGCCGCGCTCGAGGCGCGAGGTCGCGACAAGCTGACCATCATCGACCTCGACTACCGGCCGATGTTCTGGAACGACCCCGCCGACGCCACGCGCGCCATCGCCGAGGTCCTCCCGTACTGCTCGGTGGCCGTCGGCAACCGCGAGGAGTGCCAGGTCGCGATCGGCGAGACCGACCCGCAGGCGGCCGCCAAGGCGCTGCTCGCCGCAGGAGTCACCACGGCCGTCGTCAAGCAGGGCCCCGCCGGGGTCCTGGGGGTGCGCGGCGACGAGTCCGTCGTCGTGCCGCCCACGCCCGTCGACGTCGTCAACGGCCTGGGTGCCGGCGATGCGTTCGGCGGCTCACTGGTCCACGGGCTCCTGGAAGGATGGTCGCTCGAGCGCACCCTGCGCTTCGCGAACGCCGCCGGAGCCTACGTCGCGGGCCAGCTGGCCTGCGCCGACGCCATGCCGTCCTCCGAGGTCGTGCAGGCGGTCGTCGATCACGGCCGCGTCGAGAAGGGGAACGCATGACCACCGTCGACCACGAGGCGATCCGTCGCATCATCGACCTGCGGGTCTCCGACCCCGCCGCCATCGCGCGCGGCTGGGCCGAGCGCCGTCAGCCCAGCGGCCTGGTGGGCAGCACCGGTCGGCTCATGCTGGTCGCCGCCGACCACCCGGCCCGCGGTGCACTGCGCGCCGGCGCCGACCCGCTCGCCATGGGCGACCGCACCGAGCTGCTCTCGCGCATGGCCAGGGCCCTCGCACGGCCCGGCGTCGACGGGGTGCTCGGCACCGCCGACATCCTCGACGACCTCCTCCTGCTCGGCGTCCTCGACGGCAAGGTCGTCATCGGCTCCATGAACCGCGGCGGCCTCGCGGGCACGTCCTTCGAGATCGACGACCGGTTCACCGGCTACGACGCGGCCTCCGTGGCCCGCCAGCGCCTCCAGGGCGGCAAGATGCTCTTCCGCATCGAGCCGCAGGACGCCGGTACCGTGGCCACGATGCAGGCGTGCGCGCAAGCAGTGGCCGAGCTCGCCGAGGCGGGCGTGATGGCGATGGTGGAGCCGTTCATCTCCCGTCGCCAGGACGGTCGTGTCGTGAACGACCTCTCGGTGGAGGCCGTCGTCCGCTCCGCCACGGTCGCCGCAGGGCTCGCGCCCACCAGCGCGTACACGTGGCTCAAGCTTCCCGTCGTCGAGAACATGGACGCCGTGCTGGCCTCCACGACCCTCCCGGTCCTCCTGCTCGGCGGCGAGGTCGCTGCCGACCAGGATGCCCAGTTCGCCCTGTGGTCCAAGGCTCTGGCGCACCCCTCGGTCCGCGGCATGGTGGTCGGCCGCTCGCTGCTCTACCCCAACGACGGCAACGTCGAGGCCGCTGTCGACGCCACGGTGGCGATGCTCTGATGCCGCAGCACGTCATCCGCGCAGGAGAGACCACCTCGGGAGCCGTGACCCTCGAGGTCACCCCCGAGTCGGCCGGCTGGACCCACAGCGGCCTGCGCACCGTCACGCTCGCGGCGGGGGAGTCGTACTCCCTCGCGACGGGCGAGGACGAGGTCCTCGTGCTCTCGCTCGGAGGATCCGCCGACGTCAGCGTCGACGGCAAGCCGTTCGAGCTCCGGGGCCGCGCCGACGTCTGGTCGGGCCCGAGCGACGTCGTGTACGCGCCTCGCGAGTCCGACGTCACCATCACGTCGGCCCAGGGTGGCCGCTTCGCCCTCCCGGCCGCTCGTGCCACGAACCGTCTCGAGCCCGCCTACCTGCCCGCCTCCGACGTCCCCGTCGAGATGCGCGGCGCGGGCCAGGCCAGCCGCCAGGTCAACAACTTCGGCGTCCCCGGCGTGCTCGAGGCCGACCGCATCATCGCGTGCGAGGTCCTCACGCCCGGTGGCAACTGGTCGTCCTACCCGCCGCACAAGCACGACGAGGAGCGCGACGGCGAGACGCAGCTCGAGGAGATCTACTACTTCGAGGTGGCGGGCAGCCCCAGCGGCACCGAGGGCGTCGGCTACCAGCGTGTCTACGGGCACGAGAAGGCCGAGATCGACATCCTGGCCGAGGTGCGCGACGGCGACGTCGTCCTCATCCCGCACGGCTGGCACGGTCCGTCCATGGCCGCCCCCGGCTACGACCTGTACTACCTGAACGTGATGGCCGGTCCCGGCGAGGAGCGCGCCTGGCTCATCTGCGACGACCCGCAGCACGGCTGGGTCCGCGAGACCTGGACCGACCAGACCATCGACCCACGACTCCCGTTCGGAGGAGACGCATGACCACCAGCACCGGCACCGTGCGGCTCACTGTCGCCCAGGCCGTCGTGAGGTTCCTCGAGGTCCAGCACGTGGAGCGCGACGGCGTGAGCCGACCGTTCTTCGCCGGTTGCTGGGGCATCTTCGGGCACGGCAACGTGGCCGGCGTCGGTCAGGCGCTCCTCGAGCGGGAGCAGTCCGACGACCCGTCGCACCTGCGCTTCTTCCACGGCCGCAACGAGCAGGGCATGGTCCACGCGGCCGTGGCCTACGCCCGCCAGTACGACCGCCTGCGCGCCATGGCCGTCACGGCGTCGGTGGGCCCCGGTGCCACCAACATGGTCACGGGCGCGGCGCTCGCCACCATCAACCGTCTCCCCGTCCTCCTGCTGCCGGGCGACGTCTTCTCCACCCGCGTCGCCAACCCGGTGCTGCAGGAGCTCGAGGACCCGTCGTCGATGGACGCCACGGTCAACGACGCGTTCCGCTCGGTCTCGCGCTACTGGGACCGCATCCACCGCCCCGAGCAGCTGCCGTCGGCCCTGCTCCAGGCCATGCGTGTGCTCACCGACCCGGCCGACACCGGCGCCGTCACGCTGTGCCTGCCGCAGGACGTCCAGGCCGAGGCGCACGACTGGCCGCTCGAGCTCTTCGCGCCGCGCACGTGGCACGTGGGCCGTCCCGTCCCGCAGCCCGACGAGGTCGCCCGCGCCGTGGCCGCCATCCGTGCCGCCGAGCGTCCGCTCGTCGTCGCAGGTGGCGGCGTCATCTACGCCGGTGCCGACGACGCCCTGCGCCTGTTCGCCGAGGCCACGGGGATCCCGGTGGCGGAGACGCAGGCCGGCAAGGGCTCGCTCTCCTACGACCACCCGCAGGCCGTCGGAGCCATCGGTGCGACCGGCACCACGGCGGCCGACGCCCTGGCCGCGGAGGCGGACCTCATCATCGGCGTCGGCACCCGCTACAGCGACTTCACCACCGCCTCGCGCAGCGTGTTCGCGGCCGAGGGCGTGCGGTTCGTCAACGTCAACGTCGCTCGTATCGACGCGCTCAAGCTGTCCGCCGCCACCGTGGTGGCCGACGCGAGGCTGGCGCTCGAGACCTTCACCGACGAGCTGGCCGGCTGGCGCACCGACGAGGCGCACACGGCCCGGGCCACCGAGCTCGCCGCCGCGTGGGACGCCACCGTCGAGGCCGCCTACGACCGCGACGACGCGGGCGACAAGCTCGTCCAGTCCGCCGTGCTCGGCGCGGTCAACGAGCTCTCCGACCCCCGCGACGTCGTCCTGTGCGCCGCCGGGTCCATGCCGGGCGACCTGCACAAGCTGTGGCGCACGCGTGACCGCAAGGGCTACCACGTCGAGTACGGGTTCTCCTGCATGGGTTACGAGGTCGCCGGCGGTCTCGGCGTCAAGATGGCTGTGCTCGATCAGATGGAGCTCGACGACGCCGCTCATGGCAACCAGGCCGACCGCGACGTCTTCGTCATGGTGGGCGACGGCTCCTGGCTCATGATGAACACCGAGCTCGTCACGGCCGTGGCCGAGGGCGTCAAGGTCATCGTCGTGCTGGTCCAGAACCACGGCTACGCCTCCATCGGTGCCCTGTCGCAGAGCCTCGGCTCGCAGCGCTTCGGCACCCGGTACCGCTACCGCACGGAGTCCGGGCTCGACGGCGACGTCCTGCCGGTCGACCTCGCGGCCAACGCGGCCAGCCTCGGCGCCGACGTCCTCGTGGCCCACGGCCTCGACGACTTCAAGGCCGCGGTCCGCAAGGCCAAGGAGTCCACCCGCACCACCGTGATCCACGTCGAGACCGACCCGCTCGTGCCGGCTCCCGACAGCCCGGCCTGGTGGGACGTGCCGGTCTCCGAGGTCTCGGTCCTGGAGTCCACGCAGAGCGCGCGCGTCACCTACGAGCAGAACAAGTCCACCCAGCGCCACCACCTGGCGCCCACCCCCGACTCCCTGAGCGAGGACGAGAAGCATGACTGACGTATACGACCACTGGATCGGCGGCGCCAAGGTCGCCGGCGAGAGCGACCGCACGGCCGACGTCTACGACCCGGCCCTCGGCACGCCCCAGCGCCAGGTGCGCCTCGCCTCGACGTCGGACGTCGACGCCGCGGTCCAGACGGCCAGGACGGCGTTCGCCACGTGGAGCCAGGCGTCGGTCACGGCCCGCTCGCGGGTCATGTTCGCCTTCCGCCAGCTCCTCGTGGAGCACGAGGACGAGCTCGCCGCCATCATCAGCAGCGAGCACGGCAAGACGATCGACGACGCCAAGGGCGAGGTCGTGCGCGGCCGCGAGGTCGTGGAGTTCGCGTGCGGCATCCCGCAGCTGCTCAAGGGCGAGTACAACGACCAGGTCTCCGGCTCGGTCGACTCGTTCTCGTTCCGCCAGCCCATCGGTGTGGTCGCCGGCATCACGCCGTTCAACTTCCCGATCATGGTCCCGCTCTGGATGCACCCGGTCGCCATCGCGACCGGCAACACGTTCATCCTGAAGCCGTCCGAGCGCGTCCCCGGCGCCTCGGCGCTCGTGGCCGAGCTGTACAAGAAGGCCGGGCTGCCCGACGGCGTCTTCAACGTCGTCAACGGCGACAAGGTGGCGGTCGACGCCCTCCTGGAGCACCCCGACATCGCCGCGGTCTCCTTCGTGGGCTCCACGCCCATCGCCAGGTACGTGCACGAGGGCGCGAGCCGCACCGGCAAGCGCGTGCAGGCCCTCGGCGGCGCCAAGAACCACGCCGTCGTGATGCCCGACGCCGACCTCGACTTCGCGGCCGACCACATCGTGGCCGCGGGCTACGGCTCGGCCGGACAGCGCTGCATGGCCATCTCGGCCGTCATCGCCGTCGGTCCCGCCGCCGACACGCTCGTCGACAAGATCCGCGAGCGCACGCACGACATCAAGGTGGGCGTCGGCACCGACCCGGACGCCGGGATGGGCCCCGTCGTCACGAAGGCGTCGCGCGACCGCATCGTCGACTACATCGGCCAGGGCGAGTCGGCGGGGGCCAAGGTCGTCGTCGACGGCCGCGACCTCGTCGTGGAGGACCACGAGGAGGGCTTCTTCGTGGGCCCCACCCTCATCGACCACGTCACGACCGACATGAGCGTCTACACCGACGAGATCTTCGGTCCCGTGCTGGCGGTCCTCCGGGTCCCGTCGCTCGAGGCCGCGATCGAGCTCATCAACGCCAATCCCTACGGGAACGGCACCGCAGTGTTCACCTCCTCGGGTGAGGTGGCTCGCACCTTCCAGCGAGACGTCCACGTGGGCATGATCGGCATCAACGTGCCGGTCCCGGTCCCCATGGCGTTTCACTCGTTCGGGGGATGGAAGGACTCACTCTTCGGGGACCACCACATCCACGGTCCCGAAGGCGTGCGGTTCTACACGCAGGCCAAGGTGGTCACCGCCCGGTGGCCCCACGTCAGCGAGGAGTCTCTCGCTGCACTCAATTTCCCGACGGCTCACTGACCGCCGGGTCCCACCAAGAGAAGGAACACCCCGTATGAACAAGCTCAAGCTCACCGGCGCCATCGTCGTCGCCGGCACGCTGCTCGCTGCTTGCAGCGGCACCGGCAAGGAGGACGCAACCGAGTCCAACAGCCAGGACCTGACGTACGCCGTGATCACCCACTCCGGACCCGGCGACGCGTTCTGGGACCGGGTCAAGTCCGGTGCCGAGAAGGCCGGCAAGGACTACGGCGTCAAGGTCGAGTACAGCGCCGACCCCGACCCCGCCAAGCAGTCGCAGCTCATCGACGGAGCGGTCGCGGACAAGGTCGACGGCATCGTCGTCTCCATGGCCAACCCCGACGGCCTCGAGTCGAGCATCAAGAAGGCCGTCGCCGCCGGCGTGCCGGTCGTTACGATCAACTCCGGTGTCGACCAGTTCAAGGCCTTCGGCGCCATCACCCACATCGGCCAGTCCGAGGGCATCGCCGGCGAGGCCGTCGGTGAGCGCCTGAAGTCCGAGGGCCAGAAGAACGCCATCTGCGTCATCCAGGAGGCCGGCAACGTGGGTCTCGAGGAGCGTTGCAAGGCAGCGGCCAAGACCTTCGGCGGCACCATGACCAACCTCCAGGTCGACGGCACCGACGACAACGCGGTCCAGGCGACCATCACGTCGAAGCTGCAGGCCGAGAAGGACATCGACACCGTCCTGACGCTCGGCGGCCAGTACGCCATCGACGCCGTCGCGGCGGTCAAGGAGTCCGGCAGCAGCGCCAAGGTGGCCACGTTCGACCTCTCCGAGGACGTCGTGAAGGACATCCAGGCCGGCTCGATCCTGTTCGCGGTCGACCAGCAGCCCTACGTCCAGGGCTTCGTGGGCGTCACCACGCTCTACCTCAAGAGCATCAACGGCAACGACCTCGGTGGCGGCCAGCCCGTCAACTCCGGTCCGGCCTTCGTCACGAAGGACAACGCCGACGCCGTCCTGAAGTACGCCGCCAACGGCACCCGCTAAGCACCACCTCGGTGGGGTCCGGGCACGTCCCGGGCCCCACCACCGCCCACCGACCCCATCCGGAGCGAGCACACCATGGCCACAGCCACAGCCCCTGTCGACGAACGCATCGCGACCACGTCGACCCTCACCCGCCTGATGAAGAGACCTGAGATCGGCGCGCTCGTCGCTGCGATCGTCATCTTCGTCTTCTTCGCGGTCACCACCGACACCTTCGCGACGCCCGCCGGCTCGAGCACCTGGCTGCGTGGCGCCTCCACCATCGGCATCATGGCCGTCGCCGTGGCCATGCTCATGATCGGCGGCGAGTTCGACCTCTCCGCCGGTGCCATCACGGGCTTCACCGGCCTCGTCGTCGGCATCCTCACGACGGAGTACGGCCTCAACATCTGGGTCGCGATCCTCGTCTCGCTCGCCCTCGCGGTGGGCATCGGGGTGGCCAACGCGGTCCTCGTCATGAAGACGGGACTGCCCAGCTTCATCGTCACCCTCGGCACGTTCTTCGTGCTGCAGGGCATCGACCTCGCCGGCACGAAGGCCCTCATCGGCCAGGTCGCCATCCAGGGCATGGCCGACGTCCCCTACTACGACCAGGCCAAGAAGGTCTTCGGCTCGGCGCTCGAGGTCGGCAACATGACGATCTACGCCTCGGTCTTCTGGTGGATCGGTGTCGCGCTGCTCGCCACCTGGGTCCTGCTGCGCACGCGCGCCGGCAACTGGGTCTTCGCGGTCGGCGGAGCGCAGCAGTCGGCCCGCCAGATCGGCGTCCCGGTCCTCAAGACCAAGATCGGCCTGTTCGTCACGACCGCCGTCGCCGGCTGGCTCGTGGGCATGCTGCTCCTCTTCACGACCTCCACCGTCCAGGCCAACACCGGCGTGGGCCAGGAGTTCATCTACATCATCTGCGCCGTCGTCGGCGGCTGCCTCCTGACGGGCGGCTACGGCTCGGCCATCGGTGCGGCACTCGGCGCCCTGATCTACGGCATGGTCAACCAGGGCATCGTCTACTCCGGCTGGGACAACAACTGGCTCCGGGCCTTCCTCGGAGTGATGCTCCTGGGCGCGGTGCTTCTCAATGAATGGGTTCGCAAGAAGGCGGAGGCCTCCCGATGAGCAACGACGACCAGAAGACACCCGACAACATCGCAGGCGTCGAGCCCCTGGCGCCGCCGGCGCAGGGCACGGCCATCATCCAGGTCAAGGACATCGGCAAGCGCTACGGCAACATCATCGCGCTCTCCGAGGTCTCCACCTCGGTCCGCGCCGGTGAGGTCACGTGCGTGCTGGGCGACAACGGCGCGGGCAAGTCCACGTTCATCAAGATCCTCGCCGGTGCGCACGAGCACACCGACGGAGAGTTGTTGATCGACGGCATCGCCACGACGCTGTCCAACCCGCGGGCCGCGCTCGCGGCGGGCATCGCGACGGTCTACCAGGACCTCGCGGTCGTGCCGCTCATGCCGGTGTGGCGCAACTTCTTCCTCGGCAGCGAGATCTCCAAGGGCGTGGGCCCGCTGAAGAAGCTCGACGTCGACGAGATGAAGCGCATCACCAAGGAGGAGCTGTCCGCCATGGGCATCGACCTCCGCGACGTGGAGCAGCCCATCGGCACGCTCTCCGGCGGTGAGCGCCAGTGCGTCGCGATCGCCCGCGCCGTGTACTTCGGTGCACGCGTGCTGATTCTCGACGAGCCCACGGCGGCCCTGGGCGTGAAGCAGTCCGGCGTCGTGCTCAAGTACATCGCCAAGGCCCGCGAGCGTGGGCTCGGCGTCGTGTTCATCACGCACAACCCGCACCACGCCTATCCCGTGGGCGACCGCTTCATGCTGCTGCGTCGTGGCAAGAGCATCGGCGACTACCCCAAGTCCGAGCTCACCCTCGAGGACCTCACCTCGATGATGGCCGGCGGCGCCGAGCTGGAGTCCCTGGCCCACGAGCTCTCGAGCATCATGGGCGAGGACTCCACCGTGGCGCAGGAGATGAAGGCCGACCTGAACGTCACGGAGACCAAGGCGTGACCGAGACGTCCACGCCCGAGCTCCGGGTCGGCATCGTCGGGTTCGGCTGGATGGGCCAGGTGCACGCCCGCGCGCTGTCCCGGCTCCTCCAGCACTACCCGGAGGCCCCGCTGCGTCCCCGGCTCGTCGCGGTGGCGGACAACGCCCCCGACGACCGCACGCAGCGGGCCGCCGCGGCCTACGGGTTCGAGCACCTCATCACCGACTGGCGCGAGCTCGTCACCCACGACGAGGTCGACCTCGTGTGCATCACGGGGCCCAACTTCATCCACCGCGACGTCGCGGTGGCGGCGGCCCGGGCGGGCAAGCACCTCTGGGTGGAGAAGCCGGCCGGGCGGAGCTCGGCCGAGACCGCCGAGATCGTCGCGGCCGTCGAGGCGGCGGGGGTCCAGGCGGCCACCGGCTTCAACTACCGCAACGTCCCGGCGGTCGACCGGGCCCGCGAGATCGTGGCCTCGGGCCGCATCGGCGAGGTGGAGCACACGATCGTGCGCTTCCTGGCCGACTACTCCGCCGACCCCGACGCCGCCCTGTCGTGGCGCTTCCGCACGGAGCACTCCGGCACCGGTGTGCTGGGCGACCTCGTGAGCCACGCCGCCGACCTCGTGCAGCACGTGGTCGCCGGGATCGACGAGCTCGTCGTGGACCGCGCCACCTTCATCCCGCAGCGCCGCGCGGCCCTGCCCGGTGCGATGCACTACGAGAAGGGCGCCGGCGAGCTCGGCGACGTCGAGAACGAGGACTACGTCAGCGCGCTGCTGCGCCTGAAGGACGGCTCGCGGGCGATCCTCGAGTCGAGCCGGGTCGCGGTGGGGGAGCAGAACACCTACGGCATCGAGGTGCACGGCACCCGCGGCGCCGTGGCGTGGGACTTCCGCCGCATGAACGAGCTGCGGGTCTCCACCGTCCCCAGCGGCGGCGACTACCTCAACAGCTTCTACGCCACCGAGTACGCCGGACCGGGCGACGGCGAGCTCAGCTCGTTCCAGCCGGGCACCAACAACCCCATCGGGTTCGACGAGCTCAAGATCATCGAGGCGCGCCGCCTCGTGGAGTCCATCGCCAGCGGCAAGCCGCAGGGCGCGACCATCCACGACGCGCTCGCCGCAGCCCAGGTCCTCGACGCCATGGTCGAGTCCTCCGACGAACGAAAGTGGGTCTCCCTGTGAGCAGGCTCAAGGTAGGCGTCGTCGGCGCCGGTGCGATGGGTGCGTCGCACGTCCGCACTCTCGGCACCGCGGTCCCGTCGGCCGAGATCGTCTCGGTCTTCGACATGGACACCGCGCGCGCCCAGGAGGTCGCGGGGGAGTTCGGCGCCACGGCAGCAGACTCGCCCGAGGCGCTCATCGCCCAGGTGGACGCGTTCGTCATCGCGTCGCCCGACTTCACGCACGCCGACCTCGCGGTCGCGGGCATCGAGGCCGGCACGTACGTCCTGTGCGAGAAGCCGCTGGCCGTCACGGCCGAGGACGCCTACCGCGTCGTCGACGCCGAGGTCGCGGCCGGCCGCCGGTTCGTCCAGGTGGGATTCAACCGCCGCTTCGACCCGGGCTTCGTGTCCCTCAAGGGCCACATCACCGACGGGACCCTGGGCGACGTCAAGCTGCTGCACGGCATCCACCGCAACGCGTCCAACGCCACCAGCACCGACGACGCCGGCCTCGTGACCGGCTCGATGATCCACGAGTTCGACACGTTCCGCTGGCTGCTCGACGACGACGTCACGGCCATCCGGGTGGAGTCGCCGATCGTGGAGGGCTTCCGCGACCCGCAGCTCGCGACCATCTGGATGAAGAACGGCCAGATGATCACGGCCGAGGTCTACGTCAACGCCGGCTACGGCTACGACGTGCGCGTCGAGGTGGTGGGGTCCGGCGGCTCGGCCAGCCTGGAGCCCCGCACGCCCGTGGTGGCCCGCGTCAGCGGTGCCTCCTCCTCGGCCGTGGGCTCGGACTTCGTCGCCCACTTCATCGAGTCGTACCGCCTCGAGCTGTCGGCCTGGGCCGACGCCTCGCTGCGCGGCGAGGTCGTGGGCGCCTCGGCGTTCGACGGCTTCGCGGCCAACGTCGTGGCCGAGGCGGGCGTCCAGGCGCTGCGCTCCGGCGAGCGTCAACCCGTGGAGATCCCGGCCGCGCCGGGGCTCTACACCTGAGACTCCTCGGCACCTGCCTACGCTGCCTGCAGGCAGGTGCCGAGGCCTCGAGCCCGCCTCAGGTGGGGCCGGTGGTCTGACGGACCACGAGCTCGGGGGTGAGCACGACGTCGTCGGGTCGCCGACCGTCGAGGAGTGCCAGCACGCCGTCCACCGCGGCGCGGGCCAGGTCGCCTGCGCTCTGAGAGACCGTCGTGAGCTGCGTCTGGCGCGCCACGGCGAGGCGCGAGTCGTCGTAGCCGACCACCGAGACCTCGCCCGGCACGTCATGGCGGCCGCGGACCAGCACGTCGAGCACGCCAGACGCGCCATGGTCGTTGAACGCCACGATGGCGGTGGGGAGTCCCTCGCGCAGCAGGGCCTCGGCCGCGTCGGCCCCGGCCGTCTCCGTGGATCCGCCCGGGACGATGCGCGCCTCGCCCAGGCCGTGCCGCTCCACGGCCGCGCGGAAGCCCGCGCGGCGGTCGTCGGCGCCCGGGGCCGTGCCGCCGTCCACGTGCACGATCGCGCGGTGGCCGAGCGAGACGAGGTGGTCGACCGCGAGCCCCACGCCGGCCCGGTCGTCGCTGCGGACGGACGGGACGGCGTCGAGGCCGCTGCGCCGTGCCACGACGAGCAGTGGCATGGCGCGCGCTCCCGCCGACAGAGCGGCGTCGTCGAGGGCCGAGCCGAGCAGCACGACGGCCTCGCAGCGCTCACGCTGGAGTGCCCGCAGCGCCTCGGGCTCGTCGCGGCTCGGCGCCACCGCGCTGATGGCCACGTCGTAGCCGTGCTCGGCGGCAGCGGTGTACAGGTGCTCCACGAGGTCGCCGTGGAAGGGCTGGTGGAGGTCGAAGGTCACGCCGAGCAGCCGCGACGACGACTGCCGCAGCTGGCGGGCACGCTGGTCGGGCACGTACCCGAGGCGCTCGGCGATGGCCTTCACCCGGGCCCGCGTCTCGTCGCTCGCGCCCGGCACGTCGCGCATGACGATCGACACGAGGGCCCGGGAGACCCCGGCCTCGAGCGCGACGTCGGCAAGCGTCGGACGGTGCACCACGCGGCTGCTCCTCCCCTCGTGGGCCGACGTTGACGGCGACCCAGGTCACACCGTAGCGTACTAGCACGTTCTACTAGAACGTTCTAGTTCCTCCTCGAGAAGGCTCCGCCATGACCACCCCGCTCTCCTCGCCGCTGCGCGTCGGACTCCTCGGAGCCGGCCGGATCGGTGCCTCGCACGCCGCCGTCCTGGCGCACCGCGTGCCCACCGCCACCCTCGTCGCCGTGGCCGATCCGCGTCAGGGCGCGGCCGCCGTCGTGGCCGAGCCCCTCGGCGCCCGGGCCGAGACGTCGATCGACGCCGTGCTCGCCGCCGACGACGTCGACGCCGTGGTCGTCACGGCCTCGTCCACCGCTCACGCCGAGCTCATCACGGCTGCGGCCGAGGCCGGCAAGCACGTCTTCAGCGAGAAGCCGGCCGGCATGTCGCTCGCCGAGATCGACGGAGCCCGTGCCGCCACCGCCACGGCGGGCGTGGCCTTCCAGGTGGGCTTCAACCGTCGCTTCGCCCGCGAGTTCGTGGACGCCCGTGAGCTGATCGCCTCCGGCGGCCTGGGCGAGGTCCGCCAGCTCCGCTCCGTCACACGCGACCCGGGCCGCGGCCCCGCTGACCCCGACGGCGTCCCGCCGTGGACGATCTTCACCCAGACCCTCATCCATGACTTCGACACGCTCAACTGGCTCAACCCGGGTGCCCGCGCGGTGGATGTCATGGCCACCGCCGGCTCCCTCACCGCGCCGGGCCACCCGACGTTGCTCGACCACGCCACCGTCGTCATCCGCTACGACAACGGCGCGCAGGCCGTGGCCGAGGCCAGCTTCGCGGCCGTCTACGGCTACGACGTCCGCGGCGAGGTCCTCGGCTCCGAGGGCATGGTCTCGATGGGCGACGGCTCGCAGTCGTCGCTCCGCGTCTCCAACGCGTCCGGGCGCAACGCGACGCAGGCCTTCAGCGACACCGAGCTGCTCATCGACGCCTACACGGGGGAGCTCGTCGAGTTCGTCTCCGCCGTCCAGGAGCGCCGCGCCCCGTCGGTCACGGGCGACGACGCCTTCGCTGCCTTCGCCATCGCGCAGGCCTGCATCGACTCATCCATCTCCGGCGCTCGCGCCGCCGTGGCCCAGGAGGCCTGACATGACCTTCACCCTCGCGATCTGCTCCGAGATGGTGTTCCTCGACGAGGCACACCTCGACCGGGTCGAGCGCATCCACGACGCCGGCTTCGCGGTCGAGATCTGGGACTGGACCGAGAAGGACGCCGCTGCCCTCAAGGCCACCGGCGCCACCTTCACGTCCATGACCGGATACGTCTCCGGCGACCTCATCACTCCCGAGGGTGCCGACGACCTGCTGCGCACGGCCGAGCAGTCGATCCCCTTCGCGCAGGCCATCGCCTGCCCGTCGCTCAACATCCACGGCACCGGGCTGGGCGAGGGCGGCATCCCCGTGCTTCCGGTCGAGCAGGTCACCGGCGACATGTGGCTCGCCGCGCTGCGCACGCTCGAGCGGGTGGCGGGACTGGCCGAGGCGCACGGAGTCACGTACGTGATCGAGAACCTGAACACGGCCGTCGACCACCCCGGGACCCCGTTCGCGAAGGCCGCCGACACGCTGGCCCTCGTGCGCGCCGTCGGCAGCCCCCACCTGAAGATGAACCTCGACCTGTACCACGCCCAGATCGGCGAGGGGAACCTCGTGGAGCTCATCCAGGAGTCGGCGCCCTACCTCGGCGAGGTGCAGGTGGCCGACGTCCCGGGTCGGTGCGAGCCCGGCACCGGCGAGGTCAACTGGCCGTTCGTCGCCCGAGCCCTCGCCGAGGCCGGCTACGACGGCGTCGTGGCCATGGAGGCCTGGGCGAGCGGCGACAGCGACCTCGCCCTCGACCGCTTCCGCGAGGCCTTCACCGTCTGAGCGGTGGATCCTCCACCGAAAGCGCTCCCAGCCGTCGAGCGGTGGATCTGCCACCGTATGGGCCCTCATACGGTGGAGGATCCACCGCCGGCCGGGGTCAGGTCGGGGCGAAGGCCGACGGCTGGTTGTACGGCGTCACGACCTGCACCTGGGCCGGCACCGTGCTGGGCACGCCGGGCAGCGCGCGGTGCGCCTGCATCACGAGTCGGCAGGCCCGACGCGCGTCGGCCCGGAGGTCGTGGTGCAGCACGTAGCTGATCCGCCGCGTCCGGAGCAGCTCGGTGTTGTCGTCGTCGAGGTCGTGGGCCACGAAGACGCCGAGCGTCCGCCCCGCCCGCGCGAAGGCATCGAGGGTCGCGCGGTTGCCGCCGCCCACCGAGTAGACGGCGTCGACGTCGGGGTGCGCCACCAAGGCCTCCTGCACGGCCCGCAGCGTCGTGGCGTCGAGCCCGTCGGTGTCGGTGAGGTCGACGACGTCGCGTCCCGGCGCCAGGGTGCGCAGCGCCTCGACGAACCCCTCCACCCGCTGCTCCTCGCCCCGGAAGTCCGAGCGGCTCAGCGTCACGAGGACGTCGCCCGACGCCGCCGACCGCGCCACCAGGTAGGCCGCCGTGGCCCCGGCAGCACGGTTGTCGATGCCGACGTAGGCGCGTCGCTCGCTGCCCGGCAGGTCGGTCACGAGCGTCACCACGGGTATGCCGGCCTCGTGCAGAGCCGCCACCTCCGCCTCGACCGCAGGATGGTCGGGCGCCTTGAGCAGCACCCCGTGCGAGCCCTTGGCGCGGACCTTCCGCAGCATGCCGGCCATCGCTGCAGGGTCAGCCTCCTCGGCCAGGTGGAACCGGATCCGCACCGCGGCCGGCCGCAGGGCGGGCAGCTCGGCCTCCAGCGCCGAGCGCACGGCCGCGCTGAACCGCTCGGGAGCCTGCATCACGAGGTCGAGGAGGAACGTCCGCCCCACGAGCCGTAGCTGGGACGCCTGACGGTCGAGCTCCTCGACGGCGCGCTCCACCTCGGCCACCGTCGCCGCCCGGACGCCAGGCCGTTCGTGCAGCACGCGGTCGACCGTCGCCTCGCTCAGCCCGCTCTGCTGGGCGATCTCGCGGACCTTGTGACGGTGCGGCACGGGGGTGACTCCGCTCACGATGAGGTGTTCTTGATGGTTTTGAGAGCACCTCATCGTGCCACGAGCGCCCTAGCGTGGAGCACGAACCACACCGACATCGCAGGAGCCCGTCATGCCGATCGCCCCCACCACCCGCACCGGTCGTCTCACCCCCGACGACGTCTCGCTCGACGACTTCGTCGAGGTCGTCTCCGAGGCCACCGACCCCGACGACTACCGCCACGCGGACAGCATCGAGCAGGGCGTCGTGGTCTACGACGCGGCCGGCCTCCGCGCAGCCGTCACGACACCGGAGGGTGAGGACGCCGTCCGGGCCGAGCTCGTCCACGCGCTCACCGAGGGCCCCGGCATCGTCGTCCTGAAGGGCGCCTGGGACGACCTCGACGTCGTCGACCGCGCCACGGAGGCCTTCGAGCGGGTCATCGCCGCCGAGAAGGCCGCCGGCGGAGCCCACGGCGACCACTTCGCCAAGCCCGGTGCCAACGACCGCATCTGGAACGCCCTCGAGAAGCTGGCCGTGGCCGACCCGCAGACGTTCGTCGACTACTACGCCAACGACCTCTTCGCGCTCGTCTCCACGGCCTGGCTCGGCCCGGGCTACCAGGTCACGTCGCAGGTCAACGTCGTCCGTCCCGGCGGCCAGGCCCAGGACCCGCACCGCGACTACCACCTGGGCTTCCTCTCCGACGAGGTCGTGGCGCGCTACCCCGCGCACGTGCACCTGCTCTCGCCCGTGCTCACGCTCCAGGGCGCCGTGGCCCACGCCGACATGCCCGTCGAGAGCGGCCCCACGCTCTACCTGCCGCACTCGCAGAAGTACGCGCCCGGCTACCTCGCGTGGCGCCGCCCCGAGTTCCGCGCGTACTTCCAGCAGCACCACGTCCAGCTGCCGCTCGCCCAGGGTGACGCCGTGTTCTTCAACCCGGCGCTCCTCCACGGCGCGGGCACCAACGTCTCCGCCGACATCCAGCGCGTGGCCAACCTGCTGCAGGTCTCGTCCGCGTTCGGCCGGGCCATGGAGACGGTGGACCGGGCCCGCACCGCGAAGGCGGTCTACCCCGTCCTGCGCGAGCGCCAGTCGGCGGGCTGGGAGACCGCCGCGCTCCACCGCGTCGTGGCCGCGGCCGCGGAGGGCTACCCCTTCCCGACGAACCTCGACCTCGACCAGCCCGTCGACGGCCTCACGCCGCTCGCCCAGACCGAGCTCCTCGAGCAGGCGCTCGCCGCGGGCTGGACCGCCGAGCAGGTCGACGCCGCGCTCTCGGCCCATGCCGACCGCCGCCGCACGTCGGCCGGGGGAGCCTGAGATGGGCTCGCTGGACGATCGCGTCGTCCTCGTCTCCGGAGGCACGCAGGGCGTGGGCCTGGCCATCGCCCGCGCAGCGCTCACGGAGGGTGCCAGGGTCGTCGTCACGGGGCGTCGCGCCGACGTGGGGGAGCGGGCTGCCGGAGAGCTGTCCACGCTCGGTGACGCTCGCTTCGTGGCGTGCGACGTGGCCGACGTCGACGCCTGCCGGGCCGCGGTCGACGCGACCGTGACGGCGCACGGCCGGGTCGACGGACTGGTGAACGCCGCGGGCTTCACCGAGCGCGGCTCGCTCCTCGACACGACGCCGGAGATGTTCGAGCAGCACGTCGCCGTCAACCTGCGCGGCCCGTTCTTCCTCATGCAGGCCGCGGTCGGCGACATGGTGCGGCGCGGCGAGCCCGGCTCGGTCGTCAACGTCCTCACGATGAGCTCGCACGGCGGGCAGCCGCACCTCGCCCCCTACTCGGCCACCAAGGCCGGGCTCGCGGGGCTCACCAAGAACGCCGCGTACGCGCACCGGTTCGACCGGGTCCGGGTCAACGGCGTCAACATCGGCTGGACGGACTCCGACGGCGAGGACGTCATCCAGCGCCGGTTCCACGGTGCGGGCGACGACTGGCGCGAGCGCGCGGGGGAGCGACTCCCGGCCGGCCGCCTCGCGACGCCCGAGGACCTGACCGGTCTCGTGACCCTGCTGCTGTCCGACGCGAGCGGAGTGGTCACGGGCTCGGTCATCGACTGGGACCAGACGATCCCCGGGACGTCGGACTGACGGGTGACCCCGACGCCGCTCCGGCCGGGGGAGTACGCCATGGGCGAACAGGGGGTGTCTTCGCGTGAATGCCGGGCCTCCGCCCTCTAGGGTCGAGAGCGTGAACACATCTTCCGATCACCGCATGGCGGCCGAGTCCGGCCCGTCGGACCTCGACGGACACATCTACCAGCGTCTGCTCAAGGAGCGGATCGTGTTCCTCGGCTCCGAGGTGCGCGACAGCAACGCCAACGCCATCTGCGCGCAGATGTTGCTGCTGAATGCCGAGGACCCCGAGGCCGACATCTTCCTCTACATCAACAGCCCGGGCGGCTCCGTCGACTCCGGCATGGCCATCTACGACACGATGCAGTTCATCCCGAACGACGTCGCCACCGTGGCCATGGGTCTCGCCGCCTCCATGGGTCAGTTCCTGCTGGCCGCGGGCACGGCGGGCAAGCGCTACGCGCTGCCGCACGCGCGCATCATGATGCACCAGCCCTCGGGCGGCATCGGTGGCTCCGCCTCGGACATCAAGATCCAGGCCGAGCAGTCCATCCTGCTCAAGAAGCAGCTCAACGAGCTGCAGTCGCTGCACACCGGCCAGCCCCTCGACCAGATCGAGGCGGACGCCGACCGTGACCGTTGGTTCACGCCGGTGCAGGCCAAGGAGTACGGCTTCATCGACCAAGTCATCTCCAACGCCCAGGAAGTGGGTAAGACCGCATGAGCTACTACATCCCTCAGTGGGAGGAGCGGACCTCCTACGGGTTCCGCCGCATCGACCCCTACGCCAAGCTCTTCGAGGATCGCATCATCTTCGTGGGCACCCCCATCAGCGACGACGTCGCCAACGCGGTCATGGCGCAGCTCCTGTGCCTGCAGCAGATGGACGCCGACCGCGACATCCAGCTGTACATCAACAGCCCGGGCGGATCGTTCACGGCCATGACGGCCATCTACGACACGATGCGCTACCTCAAGTCCGACGTGCAGACCGTGTGCCTGGGCCAGGCGGCCTCCGCCGCGGCCGTGCTCCTCGCGGCCGGCACCAAGGGCAAGCGGTTCGCGCTGCCCAACAGCCGCATCCTGATCCACCAGCCCTACACCGAGGGCACCGGCGGACAGATCTCCGACCTGGAGATCCAGGCCAACGAGATCCTGCGCATGCGCGCCCTCATGGAGCAGATGATCGCCGACGCCTCGGGCAAGACGCCGGAGCAGGTCAGCAAGGACGTCGAGCGCGACAAGATCCTCACGGCCGAGCAGGCACTCGAGTACGGCCTGATCGACCAGGTCTTCGACACGCTCAAGACCCCCGCGGTCTGACGATTCCGGCCGGCGGTACGACAGACTCGTGCCGCCGGCCGCGCTCGTCCCCCCCTGTCTCGTCCCCATGACGTCGAAGACGCCGGCAGGTACTGTGATCCCGACGACATCTCGAGGAAAGGCCTCCATCCGTGGCACGCATCGGTGAGACCGCTGACCTTCTCAAGTGCTCGTTCTGCGGCAAGAGCCAGAAGCAGGTCAAGAAGCTGATCGCCGGCCCCGGCGTCTACATCTGCGACGAGTGCATCGACCTCTGCAACGAGATCATCGAGGAGGAGCTCGCCGAAGGCGCTGAGCTGAGCCTCGGAGAGCTGCCCAAGCCGCAGGAGATCTTCGACTTCCTCGGCGGCTACGTCGTGGGCCAGGACGCAGCCAAGCGATCGCTCGCCGTGGCCGTCTACAACCACTACAAGCGCGTGCAGGCCCAGGCCTCCTCGGGCCGCTCCAAGGACGACGCGGTCGAGCTGGCCAAGTCCAACATCCTCATGGTCGGCCCCACCGGCTGCGGCAAGACCTACCTCGCACAGACGCTGGCGCGCATGCTCAACGTGCCGTTCGCCATCGCCGACGCCACCGCCCTCACCGAGGCCGGCTACGTGGGCGAGGACGTGGAGAACATCCTCCTCAAGCTCATCCAGGCCGCCGACTACGACGTCAAGAAGGCCGAGACGGGCATCATCTACATCGACGAGGTCGACAAGATCTCGCGCAAGAGCGAGAACCCGTCCATCACGCGCGACGTGTCGGGCGAGGGCGTGCAGCAGGCGCTCCTGAAGATCCTCGAGGGCACCACGGCCTCCGTGCCGCCGCAGGGCGGGCGCAAGCACCCGCACCAGGAGTTCATCCAGATCGACACCACCAACGTGCTGTTCATCGTCGGCGGCGCCTTCGCGGGCCTCGAGGAGATCATCGAGCAGCGCAACGGCAAGGTCGGCCTGGGCTTCAACGCCACCGGCGCTCCGGTCCAGGACAAGACCGTCCCCGAGAAGCTGTTCAGCAGCGTGCTCCCGGAGGACCTGCTCAAGTTCGGCCTGATCCCCGAGTTCATCGGGCGTCTGCCCGTCATCGCGGCGGTCGACAAGCTCGACCAGGACGCGCTCGTCAACATCCTCACGCAGCCGCGCAACGCGCTCACCAAGCAGTTCGAGCGGCTCTTCGAGATCGACGGCGTCGAGCTGGAGTTCACCCCCGACGCCTCCGACGCCATGGCCGAGCTCGCGCTCGAGCGTGGCACCGGCGCTCGCGGTCTGCGCTCGATCATCGAGCACGTGCTGCAGCCGGTCATGTACGACATCCCCAGCCGTGAGGACGTCGCCAAGGTCGTCGTCACGGCCGAGACGGTCCGCGGCACCGAAGGTCCCACGGTCCTCACCCACGACGAGGTCGCTCGCAAGGCCTCCTGACGCAAGGCGGTTCCATGGCTTCGGTCGACATCACGCTGTTCGGGGCCACGGGCTTCACCGGCGCGCTCACGGCGCAGTACCTCGGCACGCACCTGCCGGCCGGTGGCACCTGGGCGGTGGCAGGGCGCAACCTCGAGAAGCTGCGGGCCGTCGCCGACGACGTCGTGGCGGCCGGGGGCGTGGCCCCCCAGCTCGTCACCGCCGACGTCTCCGACGCCGGCTCCATGGCCGAGATGGCTCGAGGGACGCGCGTCCTCATCTCCACCGTCGGCCCGTACGTGGCGCACGGTGAGCCCGCGGTCAAGGCTGCTGCCGAGGCGGGCATCGCCTACGTCGACCTCACGGGTGAGCCCGAGTTCGTCGACCGCATGTGGCTCGCCCATCACGAGACCGCGCAGGCCACGGGCGCCAAGCTCATCCACGCGTGTGGCTTCGACTCCATCCCGTACGACCTCGGCGTGCTGTTCACGGTCGAGCAGCTGCCCGAGGGCGTGCCACTCCAGCTCAAGGGCTACATCCGCGCCGGCGGAACCGCGTCGGGCGGCACGTACCACTCGGCGATCGGCGCCTTCTCCCGCCTGCGTCAGGCCGGAGCCGCGGCCAAGGAGCGCAAGCAGCGCGAGACCCGCCCGAGCGGCCGGAAGGTGCGCGGCGGCGGGAAGGTCGGCCGCGGGGCCGACGGGAAGGGCTGGGCCCTGCCGCTGCCCACCATCGACCCGCAGGTCGTGCTGCGCTCGGCCCGCTCACTCGACCGCTACGGTCCCGACTTCTCCTACGAGCACTTCGCCCAGTTCAAGAAGCTCCCCATGCTGGCGGCCACCGTCACGGGTGCCGGCGTGCTGCTCGCCGGGGCCCAGCTCTCTCCCACGCGCAAGGCCCTGCTCAAGCTCCGCGACCAGGGCTCCGGCCCCACGCCCGAGAAGCGCGCGGCCTCGTGGTTCAAGCTGCGCGTCGTGGGCGAGGGCGGCGGGAAGAAGGTCGTCACCCAGGTGAGCGGCGGCGACCCCGGCTACGACGAGACGGCCAAGATGCTGAGCGAGTCGGCGCTGTGCCTCGCCTACGACGACGTCCCCGACGTGGCAGGCCAGACCACCACCGCCGTGGCGATGGGAGACCTGCTCGTGACACGCCTCCAGAAGGCCGGCATCACCTTCGAGACCCTCTAGTCCTTCCAGATCTGCGCCACGGTCGACCGAGCTTCGCGTGAGGAACGCTCGATCACGGCGCATCTCTGGAGAGACGGGTCACTCGGTGGGGGCGAGGGTGACGTCGACGGTGAGCTCGCCGTCGGTCGGGCTGGTCGACACCTCGCCGGTCACGCGACCGGCGGCCTTCACGTCGTCGAGCACCGAGGCGAGGGCGTCGAGCGAGGCCTGAGGTCCGCTGAACGTGACAGCCGTGACCTCGGTGCGCTGGCTGACCTTGGCCGTCGACTTGGCACCGCGGATCCCGGCCAGCGCCTGGGCGGCGAGCCCGAGCAGCGCGGCGTCGCCGTCGGTGGTCGAGATCTCGTCGGGAGTGGGCCAGGTGGCGTGGTGCACCGAGCCCTCCTGCCACCACGACCAGACCTCCTCGGTGACGTACGGCAGGAACGGTGCGAGCAGACGCAGCTGCGTCGAGAGGGCCAGCACGAAGGTGGCCTTCGCGGAGTCGCCCCCGGCGTCGGTCCGACGCGAGCGCTCCTTCACGAGCTCCAGGTAGTCGTCGCAGAAGTCCCAGAAGAACTTCTCGGTGACCTCGAGGGCCGAGGCGTAGTCGTAGGCCTCGAAGAAGGCCGTGGCCTCCTCCACGACGGCCCGCAGCCCCGCGAGCACCGCGAGGTCGAGCGGGTCGGTGACCTTGGCCGGGTCGAGGAACGACGCGTCGGCGCCCAGGCCGTAGGCCTCCTCGGACGCGAGCACGAACTTGCTCGCGTTGAGCACCTTCATGGCCAGGCGGCGGCCCACCTTCATCTGCTGCTCGTCGAAGGGGGAGTCGGCGCCCGGGCGCGCCCCGGCAGCACGCCAGCGCACGGCGTCGGCGCCGTACTTGGCCAGGATCTCGTCGGGCACGACCACGTTGCCGACCGACTTGCTCATCTTCTTGCGGTCGGGGTCGACCACGAACCCGGAGATGGACGCGTGCGTCCAGGGCGCGGTGCCGAACTCCTGGTGCGAGCGGACGACCGACGAGAACAGCCAGGTGCGGATGATGTCGTGGGCCTGGGGACGCAGGTCCATGGGGAACGTCTTGGCGAACAGCTCGGGGTCGCGCTCCCAGCCGCACACGAGCTGCGGCGTGAGGGACGACGTCGCCCACGTGTCGAGGACGTCGGGGTCGGCCACGAAGCCACCCGCCTGGCCGCGCTGCGACTCCTCGAACCCGGGCGGGGTCTGGGAGGCGGGGTCGACGGGCAGCGTGTCCTCGGCCGCGAAGATCGGGTCGTCGTAGTCGGGCTGGCCGTCGGCGTCGAGGCGGTACCAGACGGGGAACGGGATGCCGAAGAACCGCTGGCGGCTCACGAGCCAGTCGCCGTTGAGTCCCTCGATCCAGTTGGTGAGGCGCGACTGCATGTACGACGGGACCCACTGGATCTCGTCGCCGCGGGCCACGAGGGCGGCGCGGAGGTCGGCGTCGCGACCGCCGTTGCGGATGTACCACTGGCGCGTCGACACGATCTCGAGCGGCTTGTCGCCCTTCTCGTAGAAGTTGGCCACACGCTGCGTGGGGGTGGGCTCGCCGTCGAGGTCGCCGCTGTCCCGCAGCGCTGTCACGACGAGCTCGCGCGCCGAGAACGTGGTCTTGCCCGCCAGCTCGGCGAAGAGCTTCTGCCCCGCCTCGGTGGCGATCCACTCCGGGACCTCGCGCAGGATGCGACCGTCGCGGCCGATGACGGTGCGGTTGGGGAGCTGGTGCTCACGCCACCACTGCACGTCGGTCAGGTCGCCGAACGTGCAGCAGTGCACGATGCCGGAGCCCTTCTCCGGGTCGGCGAGCGTGCTGGCGATGACCGGCACCTCGACGCCGAAGATGGGCGACGTGGCCGTGGAGCCGAAGAGGTGCTTGTACCGCTCGTCCTCGGGGTGGGCGATGATCGCGACGGCGGCCGGCGTGAGCTCGGGGCGCGTGGTCTCCACGTGGTGCGTGGAGCCGTCGGAGAAGTGGTAGGCCACGCGGTGGTAGGCGCCGGGGTAGTCGCGCGCCTCCAGCTCGGCCTGGGCCACGGCGGTCTGGAACGTGACGTCCCACAGCGTGGGGGCGTCCTGCGTGTACGCCTCGCCGCGGCCGACGTTGCGCAGGAACGCGCGCTGGCTCGTGGCCTGCGCATCGGCACCGATGGTGGTGTAGGTCTGGGTCCAGTCGACACTCAGGCCGAGGGTGCGCCACAGCTTCTCGAAGACCTTCTCGTCCTCCACCACGAGCTCGTTGCAGAGCTCGATGAAGTTGCGCCGGCTGATGGGCACCTGCTTCTTCGGGTCCGGCTTGGCCGGGCGCTCGAAGTCGGCGTCGTAGGGGAGGGTGGGGTCGCAGCGCACGCCGAAGAAGTTCTGGACGCGACGCTCCGTGGGCAGGCCGTTGTCGTCCCAGCCCATCGGGTAGAACACCTCCTTGCCGCGCATGCGCTGGTAGCGCGCGATCAGGTCGGTGTGGGTGTAGCTGAAGACGTGCCCCACGTGCAGGGAGCCGGAGACCGTGGGCGGGGGCGTGTCGATGGAGTAGACGTCGGCCCGGTCCTTGGACCGGTCGAAGCGATAGGTGCCCCGCTCCTCCCAGGCGTCGCTCCAGCGGTCCTCGAGACCTTCGAGGGCGGGCTTCTCCGGGACGCGGTTCTGGGGGGTGCTCACGAGGGAACAGTCTAGGAGGCCGAACCGGCACCTCACGCGCCCGGCCGCACGGCACGGGCCCTGGTGCATCCCGACGCAGCACGCGCGGGAGGCATCAGGGCCCGTGGTGATCCCGGATCAGGCCTTGTGCTCGGCCACGTGGCCGGCCTCGACGACCGTGTCGGCCGGGTGGGCGGCGTCGGCCAGGTGGCCGGGCCCGTCGGTCCGGCCGAGGGCGCTCGGCCACCAGATGTGCCGGCCGACGTCGAGGTTGAGTGCCGTCACCAGCACGGACCGGACGATGATCGTGTCGAGCAGGACACCCAGGGCCACGGCGAAGCCCAGCTCGGCCAGGAACACGATGGGCAGCGTGGCCAGGGCCGTGAAGGTGCCGGCCAGGACGAACCCGGCCGACGTGATGACGCCGCCCGTGGCCGCGAGGCCGATGAGGGCGCCCTTGCGGGTGCCGTGCTGGAGCGACTCCTCCCGGACCCGGGTCATGAGGAAGATGTTGTAGTCGATCCCCAGCGCCACCAGGAAGACGAACGCGAACAGCGGGAACGAGGAGTCGGCGCCCTCGAAGCCGAACACGTGTCGGAAGACCAGCGCGCTGATGCCGAGCGCTGCCGCGAAGGACAGCACCACGGTGACGAGCAGGATGACCGGGGCCGCGATCGACCTCAGCAGCAGGCCGAGGATGAGCAGCACCACCACGAGGATGATCGGGATGATGAGCCGGTTGTCCGCGCTCGACGCGTCCTGGACGTCCTTGTTGACCGCCGTGTTGCCGCCCACGAGCGCATCGGCGCCGTCGACCGCGTGGACCGCGTCGCGGACCCGGTCGATGGTCTCGAACGCCGCCTTGGAGTCGGGAGCAGCCGTGAGGACGCCCTCGAGGTAGGCGACGGGGCTGTCGGCCGGGCTCTTGACCTGGACGGAGTCGGGGTCGATGCCCTGGGTCTCGGCGAACGCCGTCTTGACCGCGTCGGCCTGGTCGCCCCGGGCGATGACCGCGACGGGGGAGCCGGCGCCGCCGGGGAAGTGCTGGGCGAGCAGCTTCTCGGCCGCCACCGACGGCTGTGCCTTCGTGAAGCTCTCCTCGTTGGACAGGCCGGTGGCGTCGAGCTGGACGATGCCGAAGGACACCGCCACGAGGGCGAGGCTCGTGCCGATCCAGACCTTGCGCGGTGCCTTGGCGATGCGCTGACCGACGCGGGACCACAGGCCCGTGCTGCTCTTGACCGGGTCGCCGAAGCGGGGGACGAACGGCCAGAAGATCCAGCGCCCGACGATCACGAGGAGCGCGGGAAGCATGAGCATCATGACGAACAGGGCGCACGCGATGCCGGCGGCACCGACGGGGCCGAGACTGCTCGTGGAGTTCATCTGGGCGAACATCAGGCACAGCAGGCCGATGATGACGGTGGCACCACTGGCCAGGATGGCCGGGGCCGCCCGGTGGAGGGCGTGGGCCATGGCCTCGTGGCGGTCCTCGTAGTGGTGCAGCTCCTCCCGGTAGCGCGCGACGAGCAGCAGGGCGTAGTCGACCCCGGCCCCCAGGACGAGCACGCTCAGGATGCCGGCGCTCTGCCCGTTGACGGTGAGGTCCGCGTTCTTGGCCAGGAGGTACACGACGCCCTGGGCCATGCCCACCGCCCCGACGCCGCAGAACAGGAACAGCAGCGCCAGCTGGAGGCTCCGGTACGTGATGAGGAGGATGACGAAGACGATGCCGACCGCGGAGAACAGCAGGATGCCGTCGATGCCGCCGAACGCCTCCGCCTGGTCGGCTCCGAGGGCCGCCGGGCCGGCCAGGTCGGCCTGCAGGCCTCCTGCGTCCTTCTCGGCGATCGCGGCGAGGTCGTCGACGCGGTCGGGGAGGTCCTCCCAGCCGTCGGAGCTCATGCGGATGGTGGCGATGGTCTGCAGCGCCTTGCCGTCCTTGGACGGGATGGGCCCGACGACCTCGGGCGCGACGGTCTTGACCTGCTTGATCTTGGCGACGTCGGCCTTGGCCTTGGCGAGGTCGGCAGGGGTGATGCCGCTGTCGCGCGTGTAGAGCACGATGGCCGGGATGTCGTCGGGGTTCGAGAACTGCTGCGACTTGTTGATGACCTCGGTGGACTCGGCGTCGCCGGGCAGCCACGACGCGATGTCGTTGTCCTGCTGGCCCGGGAGCTTGGAGCCCAGGGACCCGAGGGCCCCGAGGATGACGAGGGCGACGAGGAAGACGACCCACTTGATCCAGCGGTGGGTGATCCAGGTGGCGAGCTGACGTTGCATGGGGTGGCTCCAGGGGGCGTCGTGCCGATGTGTCTGACAGGAACATACTGGCGGAGCGGGCCGACAGGAAAGCATCCGTGGTGACCCTGGCCCCACCCTGAGCCGCCCCCGGGGCGGAGTTCGCCGCCCGTTCACCGGACGGCCCTGGACGCGGATCCCTCGATGGGGCACGGTCGTCGGCATGACCCACGCCATCGGGGGACGGCGTCGGGTGACCCTGGTCGCCGTCGTCAGCCTCGTCCTCACCGTCATCACGTTCGCTCCGTCGAGCCCGGCCACCGCGGCCGGTCCTTACGACTCCACCTACTACGCGAGCGCGGTCGGCAAGACCGGCGAGCCGCTGCGCGACGCGCTGCACACGACCATCTCCCGCATGGACAAGATCTCCTACGCCCAGGTGTGGGACGCCCTCAAGGACACGGACCGTGACCCCGCCAACTCCGCCAACGTCATCGAGATCTACTCCCGTCGCTCGGTGCCCGCGTCCACGAACGGGGGCGACGTCGACGACTGGAACCGCGAGCACGTCTGGGCCAAGTCGCACGGAGACTTCGGCACGGCCACCGGTCCCGGCACCGACGTGCACCACCTGCGGCCCGAGGACGTGACGGTCAACTCCGACCGCGGCAACCTCGACTTCGACGAGGGCGGCACGACGGTGAGCCAGTGCGGCGGGTGCCGACGCGACAGCAACTCGTTCGAGCCGCCGGACGCGGTGAAGGGCGACGTCGCCCGGATGATCTTCTACATGGCGGTGCGCTACGAGGGCGACGACGGCTGGGCCGACCTCGAGCCCAACGAGTCGACGTCCAACTCCTCCAACCCCAACATCGGCCGGCTGTCGGTGCTGCTGCGCTGGAACGCCCAGGACCCGCCGGACGCGTCGGAGAACCGTCGCAACGACCGCATCTACACGACCTGGCAGCACAACCGGAACCCGTTCATCGACCACCCGGAGTGGGCCGGCGCGATCTGGGGGTGATCGGTGAGGGTGGCGCTGCGATACTGGCAGCAATGAACCCCACCTACGCCGAGGTCGAGCAGCTGCTGCTGGCCCGCTGGCCGGAGACGCGGCTCGAGCCCTCGCTCGAGCGCATCGCCGCGCTGTGCCGACTCCTCGGTGACCCCCAGTCCTCGTACCCCGTCATCCACCTCACCGGAACCAACGGCAAGACGTCGACGGCCCGGATGATCGACTCGCTCCTGCGCGGGCTCGACCTGCGCACGGGGCGTTTCACCAGCCCGCACCTGCAGTCCATGACCGAGCGCATCAGCCTCGACGGCGTCCCGCTCTCCGAGGACCTCTTCGTCGACGCCTTCGCCGACGTGGCCGCCTACGCGCAGATCGTCGACGACAGCCAGCCGCACCCGCTCTCGTTCTTCGAGCTCACCGTCGCCATGGCCTTCGCCGCGTTCGCCGACGCCCCCGTCGACGCCGCCGTGGTCGAGGTGGGGATGGGCGGCTCGTGGGACGCCACCAACGTGGCCGACGGCCAGGTCGCCGTCATCACCCCCATCGCGGTCGACCACGCCAAGTACCTCGGCGACCGGCCGGAGATCATCGCGCAGGAGAAGGCCGGGATCATCAAGCCCGGCGCCCACGTGATCCTCGCCGAGCAGGAGCCCGAGGCCTTCGACGTCATCATGCGACACAGCGTCGACGTCGGCGCCACCGTCGTGCGCGAGGGCGGCGACTTCGGGGTGGCCGACTACCTCACCGCCGTGGGCGGCCAGCAGATCGCCTTGCAGGGACTCGCGGCGCGCTACGACGACATCTTCCTCCCGCTCCACGGGCAGCACCAGGCGCGCAACGCCGCCTACGCGCTCGCCGCGGTGGAGGCGTTCACCGGCGGCAAGGAGCTCGACGCCGACATCGTCCGGGAGGCCTTCGCCCAGGTCTCCTCGCCCGGCCGGCTCGAGGTGGTGCGGCGCAGCCCCACCGTCCTGCTCGACGCCGCGCACAACCCGCACGGCATCCAGGCCTCGCTCGAGGCGGTGCAGGAGGCGTTCAGCTTCAGCCCGCTCATCGGCGTGGTCGGCGTGATGGCCGACAAGGACGTCGACGAGATCCTGCGCACGCTCGAGCCGGTCCTGGCCGAGATCGTCTGCACCCAGAGCTCCACGTCGCGCGCCATGCCCGCGCCGGAGCTGGCTGCTCTGGCCGACGACATCTTCGGCGCCGAGCGCGTCACCGTGGCGAGCCGCCTCGACGACGCCCTCGAGCGCGCCATGGCCAAGGCCGACGCAGCCGAGGGCTACGAGGACTCGCTGGGCAGCGGCGGAGTGCTCGTCACCGGCTCGGTCGTCACGGTGGGCGAGGCCCGGGTCCTGTTCGGGGCTGAGACGCAGTGAGGGGCATGTGTGCGGCGATGCTCACGCTGGAGGCCATCATCCTGGGGCTGAGCGTCCCGGTGATGATCTCGGTGGAGGACGTGCCCAAGGGGCCCGCGCTCGCGCTCGGACTGGGGCTCGCCGTGCTGTGCATCCTCACGGCCGGCTCGCTGCGCCGTCCGCAGGCCTACGTGGTGGGTCACGCCATCCAGGTCGGCGCCATCGCGCTCGGGTTCCTCGTGCCCATCATGTTCTTCGTGGGCGCGATGTTCGCAGCGCTGTGGGCCGGCGCCTTCGTGCTCGGCCGACGCATCGAGGACGACAAGGCGCGCTGGGCGGCCGAGGCCGCCGAGGCCGAGGGCGACCAGCCGCTGCCCGACGCCTGAGCCCTCGCACCGCCGCCGTTTCGGACGTAGTCTCAACGGATGGTGCGTGTGCTGGCGGTCGCTGACGAAGAGGTCCTGACGTACGAGGACCGGGCCCGCTCGCTCGAGGTCGACCTCGTGGTCGCCGTGGGCGACCTGCCGTGGGACTACCTCGAGCGCCTCGTGTCGATCATCGGCGCCCCGGCCGTCTACGTCCCGGGCAACCACGAGCCCCAGGCGCGCGTGTGTGCGCCCGAGGGCATGGTCTCCGCCGACGACCGGGTCATCGACGTCGCGGGGCTGCGCATCGCCGGCCTCGGCGGGTGCGTGACCTACAACGGGGGACCGCACCAGTTCACCCAGGCCGAGTACGCCGAGCGCGCCGACCGCCTCGTCGAGCAGGCAGGTCCGGACGGCGTCGACCTCCTGCTCACCCATGCTCCGCCCTCAGGGCTCGGCGACGAGCCGGACGACCCGTGCCACGTGGGCATCGAGGCGCTCCACCCCCTGCTGGACTCGCTGACGCCCGCCTGGCACCTGCACGGTCACGTGCATCCCTTCGGGCTCGCCAAGGCCGACCGGCACGTCGGCGCCACCACGATCCGCAACGTCATCCCGTGGACGGTCCTGGAGCTGGAGCCTCGCGTGCTCCTCGTGGCGAGCGAGGCCCGCTCGTGGTGAGCAGCTCGGGCTCTCCGCGGGTCGACGCCGAGAGCGACTTCATGCGGGCCCGGCGCCACCAGGTGCTGCGGGCCCTCGCCGCTCGCCTCACCAACGACACCGACGACGTGGTGCAGTCCCTGTCGTTCGACGAGGTCATCGAGGCCCTGGGCCGCCGCGGCGAGCACTACGTGGGCACCAAGGTCATCCCGCTCGACGCCATCGTGGGCTCGGTCGACAAGATGCGCGACTTCGACCGCCGCTTCCGCCCGACGTCGGCGAGGAGCCGCGAGCGGTGGGAGCGACTGGCCCGGGCGAGCCGGACGGGCGAGGTCATCCCGCCGATCGAGGTGTACCAGGTGGGCGACTACTACTTCGTCCAGGACGGACATCATCGCGTCTCGGTGGCGCGCAGCCTCGGCGTCGGGCTCATCGAGGCCCGGGTGACGGCCATCGACACCTTCCTGCGGCCCGTCGGCATCGAGGCCCGCGCCGATCTCGAGCTCAAGTTCTGGCGACGCCTGATGCTCGAGCGTGTCCCGTTCACGGGTGAGGCCCGGGCCGTCGTGGCCGTGGACACCCCGTCCATGTACGGCGAGATCGCCGAGACGGTGGAGGCCTGGGCAGCCCGGACCATGCACGCGGAGGGTGCCTACATGGACCGCGAGACCATGGCGGCCCGCTGGTACGCCGAGGAGCTGGAGCCGGTGCTGCAGATGATCGAGGAGGCCGGTGTCCGCGGCGAGGACGAGCGTCCGGTCGAGGCCTACGTGCGGATCGCGTGCGAGCGCTACCGCCTCATCCGGGAGCACGAGTGGAACGCCGAGGTGCTCGAGCAGGTCAAGCGCGGCAAGGGCAAGAAGCCTCGCTGAGCGTGACGTCCGAGGGCCAGGAGCCGGGCTCCCGGCCCTCGGACGTCACACCAGCGGAGACGGTCAGAGGCCGACGGTGAGGTTCTCGCCGCTCGAGGGGTCGAAGAGGTGCATCTGGTCGGTGTCGATGAAGAGCGTCGTGTCGGCGTCCTCCTCGGCCTTGCTCGACGCGTCGAGCGAGACGACCAGCTGGGTGCGGAGCGAGTCGCTGTCGGACTCACGGGCCAGCTCCTTGAGCTGGTCCTGCACCGTGGCCTCGGCCTCGTAGGGGACGTAGGCGTACTGCTGGTCGCCGAGCCACTCGCGGACGTCGATGTGGGCCTTGAAGGTGCGGCTCGAGTCGACCTCGCCCTCGCCGATGACCGACACGTCCTCGAAGTGCTCGGGACGGACACCGGCCATGAGCAGGCCCTTGCCCGCCGTGCGCTCGGCCTTGTCGGCCGGGAGCGGGAAGGTGCCGAACGGCAGGGTGACCTCGGTGCCCTCCACGGTGGCGGGCAGGAAGTTCATGGGCGGTGAGCCGATGAAGCCGGCCACGAAGAGGTTGACGGGCTGCTCGTAGAGCTCGCGGGGTGAGGCGAGCTGCTGCAGGACGCCGCGCTTCATGACAGCCACGCGGTCGCCGAGCGTCATGGCCTCGGTCTGGTCGTGGGTGACGTAGACCGTGGTGATGCCGAGCTTCTTCTGCAGCCGGGCGATCTCGGTGCGCATCTGGCCGCGCAGCTTGGCGTCGAGGTTGGAGAGCGGCTCGTCGAACAGGAACGCCTTGGCCTCGCGCACGATGGCGCGACCCATGGCGACGCGCTGACGCTGGCCGCCCGAGAGGTTGGCCGGCTTGCGCTCCAGGTGCTCGTCGAGGTCGAGCGTCTTGCTGGCCTCGCGGACCTTCTCGTCGATCTCCTTCTCGGAGACCTTGGCCAGGCGCAGCGGGAACGCGATGTTCTCGTACACCGTGAGGTGCGGGTACAGCGCGTAGTTCTGGAACACCATCGACAGGTTGCGGTCGCGGGGGGCGAGGTCGTTGACCCGCTCGCCGCCGATCAGCATGTCGCCGTCGGTGATGTCCTCCAGCCCGACGATCATGCGCAGCAACGTGGACTTCCCGCAGCCGGACGGACCGACCAGGATCAGGAACTCGCCGTCGGCGACGTCGATGCTGACGTCGTTCACGGCGGGGAACCCGTCGCCGTACTTCTTGACGATGTGCTTCATCTCGATGGTGGCCATGAGATCAACCCTTCACTGCGCCGGCGGTGAGGCCGGCGACGATCTTGCGCTGGAAGAACAGGACGAGGACGACGATGGGGATGGTGGCCACCACCGCCGCGGCGGCGAGCAGCGAGGCCGGCCGGTTGAACGGGTCGGCGCCGACGAAGAACGACAGCGCCGCGGGGATCGGTCGGGCCCGCTCGGTGGAGGTGAGCGAGATCCCGAAGACGAAGTCGTTCCACGCGAAGAAGAACGTCAGGATGGCTGCGGTGAAGACGCCCGGCGCGGCCAGCGGCACGATCACCTTGCGGAACGCCTGCCACGGCGTGGCTCCGTCGACCTGGGCCGCCTGCTCCATCTCCCACGGGATCTCGCGGAAGAAGGCCGACAGCGTCCAGATGGCCAGGGGCAGGGTGAACGAGATGTACGGGATCATCAGGCCCCACCACGTGTCGTAGAGGCCGACGGTGCGCCACATGTCGAACAGCGGACCGACGAGCGAGACGACGGGGAACATCGCGATGACGAGTGCCGTGGTGAGCACGAACTTCTTGCCGCGGAACTCCAGCCTGGCGATGGCGTAGGCCGCGAGCGTCGCGAGCGCCACGGACAGGATGGTGGCGCTCAGCGAGACCACGATGGAGTTGCGGATGGCCAGCAGGAACGCGTCGTCCTGAAGCACCTGCTTGTAGTTGTCGAACCCTGCACCCGCCCCGGAGGCGGGGAAGAAGCCCGGGCTGCCGTTGGTGACGGCCTCCTGCGACTTGAAGGACAGGGAGACGATCCAGGCCACCGGGAGGAGGCACCAGAGGAGGATCAGCGTGACACCGACCCCGGTGCCGACCCGCTCTTTCACGTTGCTCATCACGTCACCCCTGCCGTGCATCTGCGAGATCGACCCTGAACAGCTTCACGATCACGGCGGCGACCACCAGGACCGAGAGGAAGAGCAGGACGGACAGCGCCGACCCGATCCCCAGCTGGAACTGCTCGATCACCTGGCGATACGTCAGGAACGAGATCGACTCGGTGTTGTTGGCACCCGCCGTCATGACGAAGATGTTGTCGAAGATCCGGTAGGCGTCGAGGGCCCGGAACAGGACGGCCACCATGATCGCGGCGCGCATGTTGGGCAGGATCACCTTGTAGAGCCGCTGGAACCACGTGGCGCCGTCGACCTTGGCGGCCTCGATCATGTCCTCGGACACCTGCGCCAGGCCGGCCAGCAGCAGGAGCGACATGAACGGCGTGGTCTTCCAGATCTCCGAGGCCATGATGGCCACGAGCGACGACCCCTGCTCGGCGAACCAGTTGAAGTCGGTGTCGATGAAGGGGAGCCAGCTGTTCACGAACCCGTTGGTGTTGGAGAACGCGAACTGCCACGCGAAGCCCGAGACCACCGTGATGACGCCGTAGGGGATCAGGATGGAGGTGCGGATGACGCCCCTCGCGAAGATCACCTTGTGCATGACCATGGCGAAGGCGAAGCCGATGACCAGCTCGAAGGACACCGTGACCACCATGATGAACACGGTGATGAGCGTGTCGCGCCAGAAGAGGCCGTCGGTGAGCGCCGTGACGTAGTTGCTCAGGCCGATGAACGTGCGGTCGTCGGGTGCCGTGAGCGAGTAGTCGAAGAGCGACAGGTACAGCGCCCGCAGCATGGGGAACGCCGTGACGAGCAGCATGAGTGCCAGCGGCAGGGCCACGAGCTTGAGTGCGAGCCGGTTCTCGCTGCGCGAGCGGTCCGAGTCCGGCGCCTTGGGTGGCTTGGACGGCTTGTGGGACGTGGGTCTGGCTTCCGTGGTGGTCACAGGAGTGCCTTTCCGCTCAGGATGTCCTCGAGGAACGAGGCCGACCTCTTCGGAGTGCCGGGCCCGACCGAGGTGGGCGAGTGCCAGCGGGACTGGATGGCGCTCGAGATCTGGCTGTAGAACGCGCTCTTGGGGCGCGGTCCGCCGGAGTCGACGCTCTCGCGCCACAGCGTGAGCAGCGCGGGCGGGTAGGCCTTCTTGAGCTCGTCGGAGTCGTACACCGACTGGCGCGAGGGCATGAGGCCCTCGTTGACCGCGAGAGCGCTCTGCGCCTTGGCGTCGGTGACGCAGATGGCGGCCTGCTGGGCGAGGTCGGGGTGCTTGGAGTACGCACCGACGCCGATGTCGATGCCGCCCACGGGAGGCTTGGACTCCTGGCCTGCGACGGTCTGCGGGTAGCGGGTGAACCCGAGGTCCTCGAGCTCGGCCTTGTCCTTGGGGCCGCCGGGCTTGCCGAGGAGTCCCTCGTAGTTCTTGTAGACGAAGGTCCAGTTCGTCATGAACTCCCCGGCGCCCTGGGCGGGGTACATCTGGCCCAGGCTCGTGCCCTCGTTGGAGGTGGTGAAGTCGGGCTGCGCGGCCTTGGACCGCGCGAGCTTGCGGATGACGGCGGCGGCGTCCTCGCCGGCCTGGGAGCTGATCGTGACCTTGGCGTCGCGGCCGCTCTCGACGGTGGACGGGTCGAGGATGTTGCCGCCCGCGCCCTGGATGAGCGAGTTGATCCAGACCACGTAGGCCTCGTACTTGTTGGCCTGGACGCCCACGGTGCCGTCGTTCTCGGACGCGGCGTCGATGACCTGGTCCCACGTGACGGGCTTGGTCATGTCGAGGCCTGCAGCCTCGGCGAGGGACTTGCGGTACCAGAGCACCTGCGTGTTGGCCCACTGCGGAGCGGCCACCACCTGGTCGTCCCACTGCACGGTCTCGGCGATGCCCTTGAGGACGTCGTCGTCGAGGACCTTCCCGGCCAGGTCGCCCTTGAACGGCAGGAGCCACTTGGCGTTGGCGAACTCCGGCACGAAGACCGGGTCGAGGCTCATGAGGTCGGTGGAGCTGTCCTTGGCCGCGAGACGACGCGCGAGCTGCGTGCGCTGGTCGGTGGCGCTGGAGGGCAGCAGGTTGATCTTGATCGTGTACTCGTCGGTGCTGCAGCTCTTGGCCAGGGCGTTGAGCGTGTCCTGGCCGTCCGGGTTGATGTACCAGTTGAGCGTGGCCGGGCCGCTGTCGCCGCCGCCGCACGCGGTGAGGACGGAGCAGGCCAGGACAGCACTGGCTGCAGCGGCCACGGCACGGCGCGCTCGAGCAGGTCTTGTCATGTTTCCCCCTTCGCGTGACTCAGGTCACGTCGAGATCTTCAACCTAGGGGGACGCTCAGATCGGCGCAACCGCGCCGTCGAGCCACACCGTGACCCCCGCGGGAACGGTCGATCCGGTCAGCGGCTCGCTGCTCACGACCACGGCCGGGTCGGCCGGGAGGGTGACGGGGGAGGCGCCCACGGCGGTCACGACGGTGGTGTCACCGGCGTCCGTGCTCACGACGAACCACAGGACGTCGGGGTCCTGGTGCTCGACCCATCGGAGGCGTCCGAGGCCCAGGGAGCGTGCGCGTCGCGCGCGCAGGAGGGACCGGTAGAGCTCGAGCGTCGAGCCCTCGACGCCGTCCTGCGAGGCGGGGGAGAGCCGGGCGTAGGCCTCGGGCTGGGGGAGCCACGGGTCACCCTTCGGTCCGAAGCCCAGGGACGAGCCCGCGGGCGCCCACGGCACCGGCACCCGGCAGCCGTCGCGGCCCCGCCGCGCGTGCCCGGAGCGCTCCCACGTGGGGTCCTGGAGCACGTCCTCAGGGAGCTCGGTGGCGTCGGGCAGGCCCAGCTCCTCGCCCTGGTAGAGGTAGGCCGAGCCGGGGAGCGCGAGCATGAGCGCCGTCGCCGCCCGGGCCCTCCGCAGGCCCAGCTCGGCGTCGGGCTGCTCGTCGTCGGGCCCGATGCCCTCGGTGACGACCGTCCGGCTGGCGTCGGCGCGGCCGAGACGCGTGGCGTGTCGCACGACGTCGTGGTTGGAGAGCACCCAGGTCTGCGGCGCGCCGACGTCGGCGGCACTCGCCAGGGACGTCGTGATGGACGCGCGCAGCGCGGCAGCGTCCCACGGTGTGAGGAGGAAGCTGAAGTTGAACGTCTGGTGCAGCTCGTCGGGGCGCACGTAGCGGGCCAGGGCCTCCGGAGGGCCGACCCAGGCCTCGCCGCACAGCATGCGGTCGTCCGCGTAGGTGTCCGTGAGCCGACGCCAGTCGCGGTAGATCTCGTGGACGCCCGGCTGGTCCCACATGGGCAGCAGGCCCGTGGGGTCGCGGTGGGGGTCCAGCGTCAGGTCGGCGTCGGGGAGCCCCTCGGCCTTGACCAGCCCGTGGGCGACGTCGATGCGGAAGCCGTCCACGCCGCGGTCGAGCCAGAACCGCAGGACGCTCTCGAGCTCCGCCCGCACCTCGGGGTTGGTCCAGTCGAAGTCGGGCTGCGTCACGTCGAAGAGATGCAGGTACCAGGAGCCGTCGGCGAGACGGCTCCAGGCCGGTCCGCCGAAGTTGCTCGTCCAGTTGTTGGGCGGCAGCTCTCCGTCCGTGCCGCGGCCCTCGCGGAAGACGTAGCGCGCCCGCTCCGGGCTCCCCGGGCCGGCCGCGAGTGCGGCCTGGAACCACGGGTGCTCCGACGAGGAGTGGTTGGGGACGACGTCCACCACGACCCGCAGCCCGAGGGCGTGAGCACGCTCCACGAGCGCGTCGAAGTCCTCGAGGGTGCCGAAGAGCGGGTCGACGTCGCGGTAGTCGGCGACGTCGTAGCCGGCGTCGTTCTGGGGCGAGGTGTAGAACGGCGACAGCCACAGCGCGTCGATGCCCAGCGAGACCAGGTGCTCGAGCCGCGACGTGATGCCGGGGAGGTCGCCCACGCCGTCGCCGTCGCCGTCCGCCCACGAGCGGGGATAGACCTGGTAGATGACGGCGTCGCGCCACCAGGGTGTGGTGCTCATGCGGCTCCTCCGACGGTCGACTCTGCCGGGTCCCACGCTAGGCGGTCACCGTGAGGCCCACCGGGTCGGTGCCCGTCGGCCACCCGTGCGTCTCGCGGGACCCGGGCCGAGGTGCCGGGGCGGTCGGGCGAGCGAGAGGTGCGGCGAGAGGGCCGCTAGGTTACGAGGCATGAGCCAGCGAACTCTCGTCCTGATCAAGCCCGACGCCGTGCGCCGCGGCCTCGTGGGTGCGGTGCTGTCGCGCTACGAGTCCAAGGGCCTGACCATCGTGGCGCTCGAGCACCGTCAGATCGACGCGGCGCAGGCCGACGCGCACTACGCCGAGCACGTCGACCAGCCCTGGTACCCGCCGCTGCGCGAGTTCGCCGTCTCCGGTCCGCTCGTGGCCTTGGTCCTCGAGGGCGACGAGGCCATCTCCGTGGTCCGGACGCTCAACGGCGCCACCGACGGCCGGGCCGCTGCGCCGGGCACGGTCCGCGGCGACCTCTCGCTGTCCAACCGCGAGAACCTCGTGCACGCCTCCGACTCGCCTGAGTCGTCCGAGCGCGAGATCGCGCTCTGGTTCCCGAACCTGGTCTGACCCCTCGGCTCACGCCGGGGTGGGGGGCTCCAGCTCAGGCGGGCCGACCCACGGCACGACGACGTGTCCGAGCACGGTGTGGAAGCGGCCTCGCGTCTCCTCCGGGAGCCACACGACGTCGTGCCCCCGTGAGGCCAGGTCCACGGGCTGCTGCAGGGTGACGGCGTCGACGGCCTGACGGAGGTCGTCGCCGGGACGTTCGTCCTCGAGCTCCACGAGGGTGATGCTCACGCTGACGGGGGTGTCGTTGGGGTTGGCCACGCCGACTCCCCAGAACTCCTCGGGGTCGAGCGTGGCCTTCATGGAGAGGTCGACCATGAGCACCTCCACCGGCTGGGTGAGGTCGGGCAGGTCCACCTCCTCGATGCTCGAGGCGCCGATGCGCACGGCCCGCACGAGCCGCGCACCCTGGCCGTGGAAGTGGAGGACGTCGCTGATCTCGCTGCCGGGCGGCGCGACGAGCTCGCCGCGGTCGATGCCGAGCACGGAGCCGACCTCCACATGAGGCAGCACCCGGCCGTACGGGTCGAGCGGCTCGAAGCGCAGGGTCGGCCGGAGGCACGCCTCGGAGCCGTTGGTGAAGAACACCTGCTGGTCGAGACCGTCGGCGTCGGCGGCTCGCGCCACGTAGCGGACGGAGACGGACGGACGGCGCCGGGAGAACAGACCCATGGGACGAGCCTATCCAGGCGGCCCGTGGTCGGGGGCGGCGGAACGCGAAGGACGGCTCGGTGCGGCGGGTAGGCTTGAAGCCATGTCTGTCGAGTCGTTGTTCCCCCGTCTGGAGCCGTTGCTGCCGAGCGTCGGCAAGCCGATCCAGTACGTCGGCGGCGAGCTCAACGCCACGGTGAAGGACTGGGACGAGGCCACGGTCCGCTGGGCGCTCATGTACCCGGACGCCTACGAGGTCGGCCTGCCCAACCAGGGCGTCCAGATCCTCTACGAGGTCCTCAACGAGCGCGACTGGATCCTCGCCGAGCGCACGTACGCCGTGCTCGCCGACATGGAGGCGCTCATGCGCGAGCACGGCATCGGCCAGTTCACGGTCGACGCCCACCGTCCCGTCAAGGCCTTCGACCTGCTGGGCGTGAGCTTCTCCACCGAGCTGGGCTACACCAACCTGCTCACGGCCCTCGACCTCGCGGGCATCCCGCTGCACGCCGTCGACCGCGGCGACGACGACCCCATCGTGCTGGCCGGAGGTCACAGCGCCTTCAACCCCGAGCCCGTCGCCGACTTCATCGACGCCGCCGTCCTGGGCGACGGCGAGGAGGTCGTCCTGGCCATCTCCGACCTCGTGCGCGAGTGGAAGGAGGAGGGCCGTCCCGGTGGCCGGGCCGAGGTGCTGCGCCGCCTGGCCGTCTCCGGCGGTGTCTACGTCCCGCAGCTCTACGACGTCACCTATCTCGACGACGGCCGCATCGGGCACGTGGTCCCCAACACCCCGGGCGTCCCGCACCGGGTCACCAAGCACACGCTCATGGACCTCGACGCGTGGCCGTACCCCAAGAACCCGCTCGTCCCGCTCGCCGAGACGGTGCACGAGCGCTACTCCGTGGAGATCTTCCGCGGGTGCACGCGCGGCTGCCGCTTCTGCCAGGCCGGCATGATCACGCGTCCCGTGCGGGAGCGCTCCATCGAGACCATCGGCGCCATGGTGGCCAACGGGCTCGAGAAGTCGGGCTACGAGGAGGTCGGCCTGCTCTCGTTGTCCAGCGCCGACCACACCGAGATCGGCGACGTCGCCAAGCAGCTCGGCGACCGGTACGAGGGCACCAACACGTCGCTTTCCTTGCCGTCCACCCGGGTCGACGCCTTCAACATCACCCTCGCCAACGAGTTCAGCCGCAACGGTCGACGCTCGGGGCTCACGTTCGCCCCCGAGGGCGGGAGCGAGCGCCTGCGCAAGGTCATCAACAAGGCGGTCAGCGAGGACGACCTCATCCGCACCGTCGCCGCGGCCTACTCGCACGGCTGGCGCCAGGTGAAGCTCTACTTCATGTGCGGCCTGCCCACCGAGACCGACGAGGACGTCCTGCAGATCGGCGACCTGGCCAAGCGCGTCATCGACGTCGGCCGCGAGGTCTCCGGCCGGCGCGACATCCGCTGCACCGTCTCCATCGGCGGGTTCGTGCCCAAGCCGCACACGCCGTTCCAGTGGGCCGAGCAGCTCGACCACGAGACCACCGACGACCGCCTGCGCCAGCTGCGGGCCTCGGTGCAGTCCGACAAGCGCTACGGCAAGGCCATCGGCTTCCGCTACCACGACGGCAAGCCCGGGATCGTCGAGGGACTGCTCTCGCGCGGCGACCGCCGCGTCGGCAAGGTCGTCGAGGCCGTGTGGCGCGACGGTGGCCGGTTCGACGGCTGGAGCGAGCACTTCTCCTACGACCGCTGGGCCGAGCAGGCTGCGCTGGCGCTCGAAGGCACGGGCGTCGATCTCGACTGGTTCACCACGCGGGCCCGCGAGTACGACGAGGTCCTGCCGTGGGACCACCTCGACTCCGGCCTCGACAAGGACTGGCTCTGGGAGGACTGGCTCGACGCCCTCGACCCGGAGGCTCTCGAGGTCGAGGACTGCCGCTGGACCCCGTGCTACGACTGCGGCGTCTGCCCGCAGATGGGCACCGACATCCAGATCGGCCCCACCGGCAAGACGCTCATCCCGCTGACGGTCGTCTAGCGCTCCGACGGGCTCGGGCGGCGTGCGCCGCCCGAGCCCGTCGGAGGCCTGTCGTGCGGCATCAGTGCGTCGCGGCCGAGACGACCCCGGCCGAGCCGGCACGGGCCTTGCGGGCCAGCTCGGCGATGAAGGCCAGGCGGTCGCCGCCGTGCCGGGCGACCTCGCGCTCCGCCACCCGGCGGCGGCGCTCGAGGCGCTGGGTGAGCTCACGCTCACGCTGCTGGTTCTCCTGCAGGATGAAGCTGTCGTTGACGATCATGATGTTCTCCTTCGGTCTTCCTCCAACCTCGTCGCTGAGGCAGGAGGGCCACATCGGGTGAACGCCCAGTCCTGGAGCCCCGACATCGCGCGGAGGGCCCTCTGAGGTACCTCATGCGGGCGAGGCGGGCGGCTAAGGTCGTCCGGGTGAACAGCGAAGGCGGCACGACCCTGCAGGGAACGCCCAACCCCGAAGCCCCCAACCCGCAGCTGCCCATCGTCCAGAAGCTGCGGATCCGCTACACCAAGCGCGGTCGGCTGCGCTTCACGAGCCACCGCGACTTCGCCCGGGCCTTCGAGCGGGCGGTCCGACGCGCCGGCATCTCCATCGCGTTCTCGTCGGGCTTCACGCCACACCCCAAGATCTCCTACGCCAACGCCACGCCCACGGGAGCCGGCAGCGAGGCCGAGTACCTCGAGATCGGCCTGACGCGCGCCGCCGACCCCGCCGAGGTGCGCGAGCGCCTCGACGCCGCGCTGCCCCCGGGTCTCGACGTCGTGGAGGTCGTCGTCGCAGGTCAGGGATCCTTGGCCGACCGTCTGGAGGCGAGCGCGTGGTCCATCGCGCTGCCCGGAGTGAGCCTCGAGGACCTCCGGTCGGCCGCCGACGCGTTCTGGTCGGCGGACGTCGTGGAGGTGGAGCGGATGACCAAGCGAGGCATGCGCACCTTCGACGCGAGAGGCCCCGTGACGTCACTCGACGTTCATTCCGACGACGCCTCCGACGGTCCATGTGCGATACTGACCATGGTCGTCCGACACGAAGTACCGTCGGTTCGGCCGGACGACGTCCTCGCCGGGCTGCGATCCCGGGGTGGTCTCACGACCGGACAGGCGCCAGTGGCGACCCGGACGGCCCAGGGCCCCCTCGACCCACAGACCGGCACGGTCGGCGATCCGTTCGCCCTCGACCGCGACGCATCATCCTGATGACGACCGCGGCGGGTAGGACGGGGAGCCAGTGACAGACCGGGAGCCGCCGTCACACCGGGTGAGCGGACAGCGCCCTCCCGGCAACCAGGCTTGAGGTCCCCAGCGGACCGCATACGCACAGTCCGGCAGCATCCCCAGGGGTCGCCGGGCGAAGGAGAGCACGTGCTCGACGACAACGAGAACAAGACCACCGAGACCACCACGACCACCACCACGACGAGCAGCACCCGTCGTCGTGCCGCCGGTCGCCCCGCCGGCCCGCCGGCCCCGGTGAGCTCCGACATCTTCGCGCCGCCCGCGCCGGTCAAGAAGACCTCGCGCTCCGCGCCCAAGAAGAAGGCGCCCTCCGAGGAGCCTGCCGAGCAGGCGCCCGAGGCTGTGGCCGGCGACGAGACCCCCGCGGCCCGGAAGAAGGCGCCCGCCAAGAAGGCCGCTGCCAAGAAGTCGGCCCCGGCCCGCAAGAAGGCCGCGTCGTCGGACGACGCACCGCAGGACGACGAGAAGTCCACGCCTGCTGCCGAGACCGCCCCGCCGGCCGTCGAGGGTGACGAGCCCGCCGCCAGGCCCGCGCGCAAGCGCACCGCCAAGGCGCCGGTCGCCGGCGGTCTGACGTTCCAGGCTCCGCCCGCCACGCCCGCTCCCGCGCGGAGCGCACGCGACGACGAGAGCGACGACGCCGAGGAGCGGCCCGTCCAGGACCGCGCATCCGGCCAGGACGGCGACGAGTCCGACTCCGACGGTGATGGGGCGCCCAAGCGTCGCCGCCGCAGCCGTGGTGGACGCCGCCGCAGCAAGGGCGCCGACGACCAGGGCGGCAACGAGTCCAACGACGGCTCCGAGCCCCGCGAGTCCGACACCTCCGACGACGACGCCTCCGGCGACGACCAGGGCAACGGCGAGAGCGGCGGCTCCAACAGCACGCGCCGACGCCGTCGTCGCGCCCGCTCCGGCGAGGAGCCCGGCGGATCGCCCGACGATCCCGACAACACCGTGGTCCGCGTCCGTGAGGGACGCTCCGCGGAGGACGAGATCACCAGCGTCGCCGGCTCCACGCGCCTCGAGGCCAAGAAGCAGCGCCGCCGCGAGGGCCGCGAGGCCGGACGCCGCCGCGCGCCCATCGTCACCGAGTCCGAGTTCCTGGCCCGCCGCGAGTCGGTCGAGCGCCAGATGGTCGTGCGCCAG
>NZ_LMFJ01000001.1:710712-724504 GCF_001426755.1 Aeromicrobium sp. Root495
GCTCGTCGAGCACTACGTGGCCCGCGAGTCGCAGATCTCGGTCATCGGGAACGTCTACCTCGGCAAGGTCCAGAACGTGCTGCCCAGCATGGAGGCCGCGTTCGTCGACATCGGCGCCGGCCGCAACGCCGTCATCTACGCCGGTGAGGTCGACTGGAGCGGTGTCCAGAACGGCAAGGCCCGCAAGATCGAGGACGCGCTGAGCCCCGGCCAGCAGATCCTGGTCCAGGTCACGAAGGACCCCATCGGCCAGAAGGGCGCCCGGCTCACGAGCCAGATCAGCCTGCCCGGCCGGTTCCTGGTCTACGTGCCCAACGGCGGCTCCAACGGCATCAGCCGCAAGCTTCCCGACACCGAGCGTGCGCGTCTCAAGACGCTCCTCAAGGAGGTCCTGCCCGAGGAGGCCGGCGTCATCGTCCGCACCGCGGCCGAGGGTGCCAGCGAAGACCAGCTGACGCGCGACGTCGCGGCCCTCAAGGCCCGCTGGGAGGACATCGAGCGCAAGGTCGAGGCCGGCAAGGCCCCCGAGCTGCTCTACTCCGAGCCCGACCTCATGATCAAGGTCGTCCGCGACCTCTTCAACGAGGACTTCGCCGAGCTCGTCGTCGAGGGCGACGACGCCTGGGACAACATCGAGGCCTACGTCTCGCACGTGGCGCCCGACCTGCGCGAGCGGGTGCGTCGCTGGGAGAAGCCCGAGGGGGAGAACGCCCCGGCGGACTCCTTCGCCGACTACCGGATCGACGAGCAGATCCACAAGGCGCTCGACCGCAAGGTCTGGCTGCCCTCGGGCGGCTCGCTCATCATCGACCGCACCGAGGCCATGACCGTGGTCGACGTCAACACGGGCAAGTTCACCGGCTCCGGGGGCAACCTCGAGGAGACGGTCACCAAGAACAACCTCGAGGCGGCCGAGGAGATGGTGCGCCAGCTCCGGCTGCGCGACATCGGCGGCATCATCGTCATTGACTTCATCGACATGGTGCTCGAGAGCAACCGCGACCTCGTGCTGCGTCGCCTCGTGGAGTGCCTCGGTCGCGACCGGACCCGCCACCAGGTCGCCGAGGTCACCTCGCTGGGCCTCGTGCAGATGACGCGCAAGCGCATTGGCACCGGCCTCGTCGAGTCCTTCAGCGCCGAGTGCGACCACTGCAACGGTCGAGGTCTCGTGATCACGGCCGAGCCGGTCGAGCCCCGCAAGGACGAGCCGCGTGGACGTGGTCGTCGCGGACGCGGCGGCGAGAACGGTGGCAACGGCGGTGGCAACGGCGGCAACGGCGGTGGCAACAACCACGGCGGCAAGAACAGCGGCAACGACGGCAACGACAGCAACGGCAACGGCGGCGGCCGCGGAGGGCGCGGAGGCAACCAGGGCAACGGCCGTGGGAACCAGAACGACTCCGGCAACGGCAACGGCAACGGCAACGGCAACGGCAACGGCAACGGCGGGCGCCGCAACCAGCGTCACCCCAAGCCCGAGGACACCGAGACCACCGAGGCCGTCGAGACCACGGCGGACCACGCCCCCGAGGCAGTCGGCCAGGACGCCGGGACCGAGCAGGTCACGACGTCCGACGTCGCCGCCCAGGGGCCGACCGACGCGGTCACGCTGACCGAGGCCGTCGACACGCCGGACACGGTCGAGTCGGCCGAGGTCGTCGAGGAGCTGGTCGTCGACCAGGCCGCCGAGGAGCCGGTCGAGGCGTCCGCCACGACCGAGGCCCCCGCCGACACCGTGGAGGTGTCCGAAGAGACCCCCAAAGGGTCGGTGGACGCCCCGGAAGCCCAGGTTTCTGAGTCGCCTGAGACCCCCGTTTTGACCGACGAGGGCCAGACTCCGTAGAATGGACCCTCGGTGCGCCTCTGAGCGTGCCGATCGTCGTGTCCGGCTCGTGCCGGACGGACCCCCAGCTCTGGAGCGCATCGCTCCGCATGACCGAGGTAGTGAGGAATTCCCCGTGGTGTACGCAATCGTGCGCAGTGGTGGCACGCAGCAGAAGGTCGCCGTCGGCGACGTCATCGAGATCGACAAGGTGACGCAGGCCGCAGGTGAGTCCGTCTCGCTGCCCGCCGTGCTCCACGTCGATGGCGACACCGTGACGGCCGACGCCGACACGCTCGCCAAGGTCTCGGTCACGGCCGAGGTCATCGGCCTCACCAAGGGCCCCAAGATCGTGATCCAGAAGTACAAGAACAAGACCGGTTACAAGAAGCGCCAGGGTCACCGTCAGAAGTACACCCAGGTCAAGATCACCGGAATCTCGAAGTAGAGGACTGAACTCATGGCACACAAGAAGGGCGCAGCCTCCACCAAGAACGGTCGCGACTCAAACTCTCAGCGCCTCGGCGTGAAGCGTTTCGGCGGCCAGGTCGTCAGCGCGGGCGAGATCATCGTCCGTCAGCGCGGCACCCACTTCCACCCCGGCACCAACGTCGGCCGTGGCGGCGACGACACGCTCTTCGCGCTGTCGCCCGGCGCCGTGGAGTTCGGCACCCGTCGCGGCCGCAAGGTCGTCAACATCGTTCCGGCTGCTCAGTAACAGCTGAGCATCCAGTCTGGGGTGGTCCGCGCATGCGGACCACCCCAGACGTCTTTTCCCACCCCCACTGTCGCTCGTAGCGAGAGGAGCACACCGTGGCCGTTCCCACCTTCGTCGACCAGGTGACGCTCCACGTGGCAGCCGGTGACGGCGGCCACGGCGTCGCCTCGGTCCACCGCGAGAAGTTCAAGCCGCTCGGCGGACCCGACGGCGGCAACGGCGGGCACGGCGGCGACGTCATCCTGCGGGTGTCCTCCGACGTCACGACCCTCGTCGACTACCACCACGAGCCCCACCGCAAGGCCACCAGCGGCGCGCCGGGAGCCGGAAACAACCGCAGCGGCAGCAACGGCCACGACCTCGTGCTCACGGTCCCCGACGGCACCGTCGTCCGGTCCGTGGGCGACGGCCCCGGCGACGGCGAGGTCCTGGCCGACCTCATCGGCGCCGGCACCGAGATCGTCATCGCGGCCGGTGGCCGCGGCGGGCTCGGCAACGCGGCGCTCGCCTCGAGCAAGCGCAAGGCCCCCGGCTTCGCCCTCAAGGGCGAGCCCGGCGAGGAGCTCACGATCGTCCTGGAGCTCAAGGTCGTGGCCGACATCGGCCTGATCGGCTTCCCGAGCGCCGGCAAGTCCAGCCTCATCGCAGCGCTCTCGCGGGCGCGGCCCAAGATCGCCGACTACCCGTTCACCACCCTGGTGCCCAACCTCGGCGTGGTCACGGCGGGCTCCACCACGTTCACCGTCGCCGACGTCCCCGGCCTCATCGAGGGCGCCAGCCAGGGCCGCGGCCTCGGCCACGACTTCCTGCGTCACGTGGAGCGCTGCGCCGCCCTCGTGCACGTCATCGACTGCGCCACCGCCGAGCCGGGACGCGACCCCCTCACCGACCTCGACGTCATCGAGGCCGAGCTGCGCGCCTACGCCGACGGCCTGCCCGAGGGGTCCACGGGCAAGGACCTGCTCGAGCGCCCGCGTCTGGTCGCCCTCAACAAGGTCGACGTCCCCGACGCCCTCGACATCGCCTCGTTCGTGCGGGCCGACCTCGAGGAGCGCGGCTTCGACGTGTACGACGTCTCCGCAGCCAGCCACGCCGGCCTCAAGGAGCTGTCGTTCGCGATGGCCGAGATCGTGGCCGGCCGCCGCGCCGCCGCGCCCGAGCAGGAGGCCACGCGCATCGTGCTCCGTCCGCCGTCGGAGTCCGGCGTGGGCGAGGAGTTCACCATCTTCCAGCGCGACGGCCAGTGGCACGTGCGCGGCGACAAGCCCCGCCGCTGGGTGCGCCAGACCGACTTCAGCAACGACGAGGCCGTGGGCTTCCTCGCGGACCGACTCAACCGCCTCGGCGTGGAGGACAGGCTCCACAAGCTCGGAGCCAAGGCCGGCGACGACGTCGTCATCGGCGACGAGAAGGACGCGGTCATCTTCGACTTCGACCCCACCATCGAGGCCGGCGCCGAGATGCTCGGTCGTCGTGGCGAGGACCAGCGTCTGTACGACAACGACCGTCGCACCAACGCGGAGCGCCGCGAGGAGCTCGCAGCCAAGCGTGCGTACGAGAGTGACGCCCGCGAGCGCCGAGCCAAGGGCGAGGACGTCCCGCCGTGGCCCGGCCTCGACACCGACGGCGCCGTGAAGACGCCCGACGAGCCCGAGGCGGAGTGGGGCTGGCCCGAGGAGGAGCAGTGAGCCGGGTCGTCGTCAAGGTCGGCTCCTCGTCGCTCACCACGGCTGACGGGCACATCGACCCCGACCGGATCCTCACGCTCGTCGACGCGCTCGCCCAGGGGCGGGCGCGCGGCGACGAGGTCGTGCTCGTGAGCTCGGGTGCCATCGCGGCCGGGCTGGGGCCGCTGGGCCTGGCCCGACGGCCCACCGACCTCGCCACGCAGCAGGCCGCAGCCAGCGTGGGCCAGGGCGCCCTCGTGGCGCGCTACTCCGAGCTGTTCGCCCGCCACGGACTCACCGTGGGGCAGGTCCTGCTCACGGTCGACGACGTCACGCGGCGCAGCCACTACCGCAACGCCTTCCAGACCTTCGCCCGTCTGCTCGAGCTGGGCGTGGTGCCCGTCGTCAACGAGAACGACACGGTGGCCACGAGCGAGATCCGCTTCGGCGACAACGACCGGCTCGCCGCCCTCGTGGCTCACCTCGTGCACGCCGACCGACTCGTGCTGCTCTCCGACGTCGACGGCCTCTACACGGGCCACCCCGACGAGCCCGGCAGCCGCCGGGTCGAGGAGGTCCGTGACGAGCACGACCTCGCGGGCATCGACGTCTCCCGCGTGGGCTCCCGCGTGGGCACCGGCGGCATGGTCACCAAGGTCGAGGCCGCACGCATCGCCACCGCGGCAGGGATCCCCGTGCTGCTCACCTCGGCCGCACTCGCGGCGGAGGCCGTGGCCGACGGCCCCGTGGGCACGCGCTTCCTGCCCACCGGCCGTCGTCGCCCCACCCGGCTGCTCTGGCTCGCCCACGCGAGCGAGACGAAGGGACGTCTGCTCATCGACGCCGGCGCCGAGCGTGCCCTCGTCCAGCGGGGCGCCTCGCTCCTCGCCGCCGGGATCACCGCGGTCGAGGGTGAGTTCTCGGCGGCCGACCCCGTCGACGTCGTCGGTCCCGACGGGCGGGTCGTGGCCCGAGGCCTCGTGAACTTCGACGCCGCCGAGCTCCCGCCGCTGCTGGGCCGATCCTCGTCCGACCTCGTCGCCGAGCTGGGCGACGACGCCGTGCGTGCGGTCGTCCACCGCGACGACCTCGTGCTCGTGCCCTAGGGCCGGGTCCTCAGACCTTCAGGGTGCCGAACTGCGTGAGCTCTCGCGCGTCGACGACCTCGCCCCGCTCGGGCGCCGTGGGCTCCTCGTGCCGGTCGTACTCGAAGTTCACGACGTTGCCCTCGCCGTCGATGGCCTGGATGGCGCGCCCGTCCTCGGGGGAGACGTACACGGTGCCGCCGTCGTGCTCGATGCCCACGCAGTCGATGCCGTAGAGGGTGCGCCCCGGCGCCCGCTTCAGCGGGCCGTCCGCGTCGAGCACGGAGCCGACGAGGTCGGCGCGGTGCAGGAAGATGATCTCGTTGTCGGGGAGCGCGATCCAGCGCCCGTCCACGACGTCCTCCAGCTCGAACGACCGCTTCCCGAGCTCCTCGTAGAAGAACCCGAACGAGGGGGTGGCGTAGTCGTCGCCGTCCACCCGGAGCAGCGAGAGCGTCCCGAAGGTGTTGTCCACGGAGCCCGAGGTGGTGTCCCCGACGTAGTAGAGGTTGAGCGAGTAGCGGCGACCGTCCTGGTCGCCCTCGCCACGGACGGTGAGGAACCGGGCCTCGGTGGCGGCCGTGCGGGCCTTCGCGAGCACCGTGGTGAGCTTCTGCCCCGCGAGGGGGTCCTTCTTCTCGTCATCGCCTCCCGAGGAGCCTCCGCAGGCCGTGAGCACGATGAGCAGGGCGACGAGGAGCCCGAGACGACGCATGCGGCGAGGCTAGTGCCGCGGCGACCGGTGCGCCGGGGGTTCTAGGATTCGCTCATGAAGGAACAGGTCCACGCCGCTGCCCGACGCGCCAGGGAGGCGGCCCGCGTGCTCGCCACGGCGTCCCGCACGCAGAAGGACGCCGCTCTCGTCGCCATGGCCGACGCGCTCGTCGCCGCCACCGACCGCATCGTGGGCGAGAACGAGCTCGACGTCGCGGCCGCTCGGGCCGAGGGCACGCCCGAGAACGTCATCGACCGGCTGCTGCTCGACCCCGCGCGCGTCGCTGCGTTCGCGCAGGGCGTGCGCGACATCGCCGCGCTCCCCGACCCGGTGGGCGAGGTCGTGCGGGGCTCCACGCTGCCCAACGGGCTCCAGCTCCAGCAGATCAGGGTCCCCATGGGCGTCATCGGGATGATCTACGAGGGCCGGCCCAACGTGACGGCCGACGCCGCCGCGATCTGCCTCAAGGCCGGCAGCGCCTCGCTCCTGCGCGGCTCCCGCTCCGCGGCACGGTCCAACGCCGCCATCGTCGACGTCATGCGCGACGCCGTCGTCTCCGAGGGGCTTCCCGCCGACGTCGTGCAGGCCGTGCCCGCCGACGACCGCTCCAGTGCCACCGAGCTCATGCAGGCCCGTGGCCTGGTCGACCTCGTGATCCCGCGAGGCGGGGCCGGACTCATCCGCACCGTCGTGGAGCAGTCCACGGTCCCCGTCATCGAGACGGGGACCGGCAACGTCCACGTGTACGTCGATGCCGACGCCGACCTCGACATGGCGCTCGACATCGTGCTGAACGCCAAGACCCAGCGCAACAGCGTGTGCAACGCCGCCGAGTCGCTGCTGGTGCACCAGAAGGTCGCGGGTGCCTTCGTGCCACGGGTCGTGCAGGCGCTCCAGGACGCCGGGGTCACGATCCACGGCGATGCCACCTTCTCCGCCTCGGACCCCGCCGTCGAGTCGGCGACGGAGCACGACTGGGAGACCGAGTACCTCTCGGCCGACATCGCTGCGAAGGTCGTCGACTCCCTGGACGACGCCGTCGACCACGTGCGGCGGTACTCCTCCGGGCACACCGAGGCCATCGTGACGTCGTCGCTCGAGGCCGCCCGCCGGTTCACGCTCGGCGTCGACTCTGCTGCCGTCATGGTCAATGCGTCCACGCGCTTCACCGACGGCGGCGAGTTCGGGTTCGGGGCCGAGATCGGCATCTCGACGCAGAAGCTGCACGCCCGCGGACCCATGGGTCTGCAGGAGATGACCACCACCACGTACGTCGTCACCGGGACGGGGCACGTGCGGTGACGGGGGACCGGTAGAGTTCCCCCCATGCTGACGCTTCTCCAGGCCGCCGAGGAACACTCCGAAGAGGCAGCGGCCGTGAGCCCCTACCTCATCGGTGCCATCGCGCTGGCCATCCTCGTCGTGATGCTGCTCGGTCTGCTGGCCTTCGGCAAGGGACGCGAGCACACCTGAGCACGCACGTGGGGGAGACGACACCCGCACGCCGGCGCATCGGCGTCATGGGCGGCACGTTCGACCCCATCCACCACGGGCACCTCGTCGCCGCGAGCGAGGTCCAGTCGTGGTTCGACCTCGACCAGGTGGTCTTCGTCCCCACCGGCGAGCCCTGGCAGAAGGCCGACCGTGAGGTCGCTCCGGCCGAGCACCGCTACCTCATGACGGTCATCGCCACCGCGGCCAACCCTCGTTTCGAGGTGAGCCGGGTCGACATCGACCGCCAGGGGTTCACCTACACGATCGACACGCTGCGCGAGCTGCGCCAGCAGCACCCGGACGCCGACCTCTTCTTCATCACCGGAGCCGACGCCCTCGCCGCCATCCTCACGTGGCGCGACCACGAGGAGCTCTTCGACCTCGCCCACTTCGTGGGGTGCACGCGCCCGGGGCACGAGATCAACGAGCAGACCCTCTCGGGCCTGCCGCAGGACAAGATCACGCTCGTCGAGATCCCGGCCCTCGCCATCTCCTCCACCGACTGCCGCAAGCGGGTCGTCTCGGGGGAGCCCGTCTGGTACCTCGTCCCCGACGGCGTGGTGCAGTACCTCGCCAAGCACGACCTGTACCGGAAGGACCCATGACCGCCACCGAGAGAGCCATCGAGCTCACCCGCGTCGCCGCCGCGGCAGCCGAGGACAAGCTGGGCCAGGACCTCCTGGCCTTCGACGTCTCCGACCAGCTGGCCATCACGGACGTCTTCCTCATCGCGAGCGGATCCAGCCCCGTGCAGGTCCGCGCCATCCAGGACGCCGTCGAGGAGAAGCTCCTCGAGGTCGGGGCCAAGCGCCTGCGCCGCGAGGGTGAGCGTGAGGGCCGCTGGGTCCTGCTCGACTTCGGCGAGATCGTGGTCCACGTCCAGCACACCGAGGAGCGCGCCTTCTACGCCCTCGAGCGGCTGTGGAGCGACTGCCCCACCATCTCGCTCGCATGAGCAAGCGGATCGTGCTGTGGCGCCACGGGCGCACGGCGTGGAACGTCCAGGGGCGGGTCCAGGGGCAGACCGACACCGACCTCGACGACGTCGGGCGCGAGCAGGCCCGCGCGGCCGCCGCACGGCTGGCCTCCCTCGCTCCGCAGCGGATCATCAGCTCGGACCTGCGTCGGGCCCGCGACACGGCCCAGGCGCTGGTCGACGTCTGCAGCACCGACCTCGAGCTGGATCCCCGCTTGCGCGAGATGGACTTCGGGGCTCGGGAGGGCCTCACCTGGCGCGAGGCCTGGAGCCGGTTCCCCGAGGGCATGCGGGCCTGGATCGACGGCGACGAGTCGCAGATCCCCGGAAGCGAGACGCACCTGGAGGCCGGCAACCGCGCGGCGCCCGTGCTGCGCGAGGTCGGCGAGTCGCTGCCCGACGGCGGTCTTGCCGTCGTCGTCGCCCACGGAGCGATCCTGCGCACGGGGATCTGCCGCTTCCTGGGCTTCCCGCGGGAGTCCTGGACGCTGTTCTCCGGCCTCTCCAACTGCTCGTGGACGGTGCTCGAGCAGTCCAACCCCGAGCACGACTCGCGCTGGCGGCTCGTGGAGTGGAACGCGGGAACGCTGCCCGAGCCGGTCACGTCCGACGACGAGCCACCCGGTTTGAGTCTCACCGACACCACCGGGTAGAGTTTCTACTCGGTCCTCCGGGGCCGGGAACAACAGCACAGCGGGGCATTGGCGCAGTTGGTAGCGCGCTTCCATGGCATGGAAGAGGTCAGGAGTTCGAATCTCCTATGCTCCACTCGCAGACCACGAAGGCCCCCTGACAATGTCAGGGGGCCTTCGCTGTGTCTGCGAGGCCTTCGTGGTCTGCGAATCAAGAATGGTGATTTGGGTGGGCCCCCGCCGCGCTCTGCGCGGTAGGGGCGGAGCGACCTCTGCGAGCGACGGAGTCTCCTATGCGGGTCCAAGGCGTCGTACGAGCCCCAGGACCGCGATTGAAGCAGACCTCACCGCCCCCGCCCTCACGTCGACAGGTGCCGCGCCCGGGCGAAGCAGAACAGCCCGTAGGCCCCGATGCCGAGAGCCACGGCTCCCAGGAGGTAGGGCCCGAAGGGCTGGCGCAGGATCGTCCGCAGGGCCTCGTCGAGCCCGCCGGACTTCCCGGGGTCGTGGGAGGTGGCCGAGTAGACGAACAGGCCGCCCACGACGGCGATGGCCGCACCCTTGGCCACGTAGCCGGCCTTGCCGAGGGCGACGTAGAGGGTGCCGCTGTCGCCGGACCGGCCTTCGCTCGTCAGGTCGTCGGCGAACTTCTCCGTCAGCCCTCGGAACACGTGGCGGGCGCCGTAGCCGACGACGGTCACGCCGACGGCGCCGACGATCCACGGGCCCACGGCATGGTCCATGAGGCGGGCGGTCGTGGACCGGCCGCCGGAGCCCGATCCGTGCCCGAGGGCAGTGGCGAGGGCGCTGTAGCCGACGGCTCCGTAGATGACGGCCTTGAGCAGTGACCCGAGCCGGAGCCGTGCGCGCCGCGACCCGTCGTCCTGCCGGTGGCCCACGGCGGCTTCCAGGAGGCGCCAGAACACCAGGATGGCCATGCCCACGGCGACGCCCCAGATGAGTGCCTGGCCGAAGGGCTGCTCCGCGAGCTGCTGCATGGCTCCTCGGCTGCTCGCCTCACCCTCGTTGTCGCCGAGCGCGAGCTGGACGGCGAGCCAGGCCACGAGGAGGTGCACCACGCCGTAGGCCACGAGCCCGAGACGGATCGCGCCGTCCAGGGTGTCGCTGTGCTCGACCTGCTGCGTGGCTGCCCGCACGTCTCCCATGCGCTGAACCTAGCCGGGGGCGGGGTCGGTGGGGGCCGGGCCGGACAGATCCAGCCTGCGCGACATGAACACGCTGCTCGGGTCGAGCACGTAGTCGCCGAAGGGTGAGCACTCGACGAAGCCGTGCCGGGCGTACAGCCTGCGGGCCGGGGCGAAGTAGTCCTGGGTGCCCGTCTCGAGGCTGACCCGGTCCCATCCCCGTGCGGTCGCCTCGGTCAGGAGGTGGTGCAGCATCGCGGCGGCGACGCCCCGTCCGCGGGAGAGGGTGGCGGTCCGCATGGACTTGATCTCGCCGTGCCGGCCGCCGAGGTCCTTGAGCGCCCCGATGCCGAGCAGGGTGCCGTCCTCGCGCGCTGACCAGAGCGTGACCCCAGGGGCGGCCAGGGAGGAGTGGTCGAGCGCGTGCACGCTCTCCGGCGCCGAGGTGGCGTGCATGTCGTGGAGGTGCTCGTCGAGGAGGGCGCGCACGTCGGCGCGGGTGGGGTGGTCGATCGCGAGGTGCATGATGGGTCCCATCATCGGACACGGTCGTCGTGCAGTTGGTTGCAGAAGGACTGTGGTCGAGTAAGGTCGGCGCGTGCCTCGCCGTCTTGCCGCTGTGTCGTCCGTCCTCGCGGTGCTTCTCGTCGCGACGCTCGTCCTCCTGCTGCAGGGCGAGGACGAGGGGCCTGCCCTCCCCGGCCCGACGGGGGAGGGGGCGCCGGCCGGCCTGGCCCCGTTCTACGCCCAGGAGCCGACGTGGACCACGTGCGGACGGTACCGCTGCACCCGGATCCGGGTGCCGCTCGACTACGACCGGCCCGCCGGACCCACCATGCGCCTCGCCGTCCGGATGCTCCCGGCTCGTGACGGGAGCACGGACCGCCTGCTCCTCGTGAACCCGGGCGGGCCGGGAGGATCCGCCGTGGAGTACGTGCCGATCTTCGCGGGACTCATGACGTCGGCCATGCGGGAGCGGCTTTCCGTGGTGGGCGTCGACCCCCGCGGGGTCGGCACGAGCCAGGAGCTCCAGTGCCTGGACGCCGACGCGCTCGACCGCTACCTCGACCTCGACGCGACGCCGGACGACCCCGGCGAGGAGAAGGCCTGGACGGCCGCGCCGCGCAGGCTGGCCGAGGGATGCGTCAAGGAGTCGGGCGACCTCGCCGCGCACATGAGCACGCAGGAGACCGCCCGCGACCTCGACGTCGTGCGGGCCGCCCTCGGTCAGCGACGGCTCGACTACTACGGAGCCTCCTACGGCACCCAGCTCGGTGCCACCTTCACCACGCTCTTCCCCCGGCGCGTGGGGCGCATGGTGCTCGACGGCGGGGTGGACGTCGGCCAGGACCGTCGCGCACTCCTGAGCGACCAGGCCGCTGCGCTCGAGAAGGCGTGGGGTGCGTTCGTCCGCTGGTGCGGGCGGCAGGAGGACTGCGCGCTGCCGGCCGGCCGGGCGGCAGCCACGGCGATGCTGCTCGACGTCGTCGAGGCTGCCGACGAACGGCCGTTGCCGAGCGACGGAAGCATCCGCGAGGCCCGGGAGGTCACGGTCCTGCGGGCCACGGCGTTCGCCCTCTCGACGCGCCGCGCCTGGCCCGCCCTGCTCGTGGCCATCGGCCGCGCCCAGTACGACGACGGGACGGCCTTCCGACAGCTGGACGACGCCTACGTCCTGCGCAGCACCGAGGGGCGCTACGACAACAACGCGGTCGTCGCCGGCGTGGCCGTCCGCTGTCTCGACGACCCGCAGGAGACCTCGGCCGACGAGGCGCGCGACGACCTCGGTCCGAGGCTCGTCTCGGTGTCACCCCTCTTCGGCCGCTACCTGGCGTGGTCCGCCAGCCTGTGCAACGGCTGGCGCCCGAGGGGCAAGCCCCAGGAGGGGGTCGAGAGGCTCGACGCCGCCCTGCCCGTGCTCGTGCTCGGCACGACGGGCGACCCCGTCACGCCCTACCGGTGGTCCACGAGGCTGGCAGCCGACCTGGGTTCTGCGGTCCTCGTCACGAGGGAGGGGGATGGCCACACGGCCTACGGCCTCTCGCGCTGCGTGGACCGGTCGGTGGCGACCTATCTCCTGCGCGGCCGCGCCCCCCGGGCTGCCGTGCGTTGCGAGCGGGGCCGCTGATGCGCCGCCGTGCGGTCTGGCGTGGGTTCACCGCCATCACGATCGCCACCGTCGCGCTCGGCACCGTCGCCGTGGCCCTCGCTCTCCGTCAGCCGTCCGCCGCGCAGGAGCGGGAGGTGCGGGCCGCGGACGAGCGGGCCCGGAGCTACGCCAGGCGGCTCGACGCTGCGCTCGTGACCTTCGCGGAGCAGTCCCGTCACGACGTCAACCAGCATGCCGAGGACCTCGCGAAGGCGCTCGCCCTCGTCCGACGCCACGTCACCGAGGTGCCCGAGGTCTCGGCCGACGGCACCACGTCGTACGGTCGCGCCCACAGCCTGGAGTACCGCGCGGCCGAGGGTCGCCGTGGCCTCGCGCTCCGCCCCTTCGTCCAGCTCGTGAGGGTCCTGGAGGAGGCCGTCGACGTGCAGGCGTTCATCCGCGCCGGGACGGACGTCATCGGGATCAATCCGCTCGAGCTCCTGGCGGGGACACCGGTGGTCACGGGGGAGCCCCTGCGTGACCGGGTGGTGCCGGCCTACGAGTCGGCTCGGAAGCGACTCAAGCGCCAGGACGTCCCACCCGGGTCCGCCGTGCTCGGCCGGGACCTGCAGACCTACGTCTCGGACGCGATCACGATGACGAAGGACGGGGCGGACGCGATCGACGCCGGGAGGCCCTTCAGGTTCGACTTCGGGACCCGTCCCCAAGATCTGCAGCGGCGTCTGGCCGAGCTCAACGCCTCGGTGGTGGCGTCGGCACTCCAGGCGGTGGACGAGACGGCAGGCTTCGGCACGCCGTGAGAACCGCTCGTCGGCGAGCGACACGCCCTGGATCGACGGCGTTCCGAAGGGGCACGTGACGCGTCCCACATGATTCGCTCCGTCTCAAGTGGAAATAAAGAAGAATCTTCACTACAGTTCACCTGGCGGTAAAGGGAGTGTAGACCGGCAGTCATCTCGGCTGTCCGGATGATCAGACAGGAATTGCCAACAGATGAAGATTCGCAAAGCGTGCGTCGCAGGGTCCTTGTTGATCGTGGGAGCCACGATCAACGTCGGAGCAGCACAAGCGGCGGAGCCGGCTGCTGCCGTGAGCCTGCCGGGTGCTGTCTGCTCGAACACCGATGCCGATGCCGATGCGAACGCCGACGCTGACACGGATGCCGATGCCGATGCTGACGCGGATGCTGACGCTGACGCTGACGCTGACGCTGACGCTGACGCTGACGCTGACGCTGACGCGGATGCCGATGCCGACGCGGATGCCGACGCAGACGCGAACGTCGATGCCGACGCGGACGTCCAGACGGACGGAACCCTCCTCACGGCGACCGACCTGGATGCTGTGGCGTCCACGAACTCGGTCCTGACGGACACCGACCTCGACGCGGTCACCTCCACCACGACCGACGGCACGCTGCTGACGGCG
>NZ_LMFJ01000001.1:724586-724674 GCF_001426755.1 Aeromicrobium sp. Root495
TGCTGTGGCGTCCACGAACTCGGCGCTGACGGACACCGACCTCGACGCGGTCACCTCCACCACGACCGACGGCACGCTGCTGACGGCG
>NZ_LMFJ01000001.1:724733-978892 GCF_001426755.1 Aeromicrobium sp. Root495
CGCGGTGGCCAGCCAGAACTCGGCGCTGACGGACACCGACCTCGACGCCGTCACCTCGCAGACGGCCGACGGCACCCTGCTGACCGGCACCGACATCGATGCCGTGGCCAGCCAGAACTCGGCGCTCACCGACACCGACCTCGACGCGGTCACCGCGACCACGACGGACGGCACGTTGCTGACGGCGACCGACGTCGATGCTGTCGCGAGCGAGAACACCGCGCTCACCGACACCGATCTGAATGCGGTCACCTCCACCAACGAGGACGGAACGCTGCTCGCGGCCAACCTCGACGTCGACGCCGTGGCCTCCACCAACTCGGCGCTGACGGACACCGACCTCAACGCGGTCACCTCCACCACCACCGACGGCACGCTCGTGCTGGGCAACACCGACGTCGACGCGGTCGCCTCCACCAACTCGGCGCTCACGGACACCGACCTCAACGCGGTCACCTCCACGTCGGGCGTCAACAGCGACGGCTCGCTCCTGACGGCCAACCTCGACCTCGACGCCGTGGCCGCCGTCAACACGGCGCTCACCAGCACCGACCTCGACGCGGTCACCAGCACCAGCACCGACGGCAGCCTCCTGGCGGCCATCGGCGTCGACATCGAGGCGATCGCCAACGACAACTCGGTCCTCACCGACACCGACCTCGACGCAGTGACCAGCACCGACACCGACGGCGGGCTCGTCCTGAGCCTCGACGTCGACGCGGTGGCGTCCACCAACGCGATCCTGGGAGACACGGACCTCGACGCCGTGGCCACGGAAGGGGCGCTCGACGGCGTCCTCACCACCGGGATCACGGGTGCGTCGACCACAGGAATCGCCGGCGTCCTGAGCGCTCAGCAGCTCAGGACGGCGACCGATGACTGCATCGTCTCCGGCGACGGGCAGCTGCCCGACACCGGTGGCGAGAACATTGGACTGCTGTACGCGGCCGGGGGCCTGATCGCCGCCGGTGGCGCGCTGATCGCCTCCTCCGAGCGCCGACGTCGCAGGGCTTGAGGCAACCGCGGCGGCGACGGACGGGTCGCCGCCACACGGGCCGGGGGACGTGCTTCCCCGGCCCGTGGGTGCCCGGTCCCGGGAGGAACCGATGAACACTGAACCTGAGGCAGGCGCGAGCCGGCACCTGACGAAGCCCCCACGCCCCAGCCGGCGTGCCTTCGTCTTCCTGCTGGCCTCGATCGCCCTCATCCACTCACTTCTCATCATGGTCTGGGTCATGCCGGACAACCCGACGCGTCAAGCCGTCGGCGCCCAACGGCTCGCCGACTACGTCACGCCCTACTTCGAGCAGTCGTGGTCGGTGTTCGCCCCCACGCCGCGCCGTGGCGGGGAGAACGTGGTGGTCCGCGCCTACGTGGGCGACATCAAGAAGCTCGACCGCGGCAAGGTCAGCCCCTGGTTCGACGTGACGGCCGACGAGGACGCGCGCATCAAGTACCTCGTGAACCCCTCGCGCATCCACACGGCGACCCGTCGTCTGGGCGGGAACATCAACGCGGCCATGGCCAAGTTCTCGACGCAGCAGAAGCTGCTCGTCCGCGGCGGCTACGTGACCTCGGGTCCCGACGTGCTCATCGGGCGGCTGCAGAAGCTCAACCGCTCCGGTCCGGCCGGCGCAGCCAACATCACCGCCTTCGGCACGCACCAGGAGATGCTCACGCGCTTCCTCTCGATGTATGCCCGGGCGAGGTGGGGCCGCGACGTCACGATGGTGCAGTACGCCGTGGGGCACCGCTCGGTCCCCAACTTCAACGTGCGTCACGACGAGAAGTTCCTCGACGTCCCCTTCACCTACTACGCCTTCGGCTGGCGCAAGGTCATCGGTGCCTCCGACGACGCGCAGGAGGCCTTCGAGGCCTACGTCGAGCGAGCCCCGGACGGACAGCTGCGCAAGGCGACGTCGTCCACCGACACGAAGAGCGACGACACGAAGAAGGCGGACGACTGATGAGCACGCGTTCGAACGGACACCCCCTGGGCCTGGCGGGGAGCCTCCTGGCCGGCCTGGAGCGCATCATGGGTGCCGCCGAGCGGTGGCTCGTCACCGACCAGCACGGTCTGCACGGCGCAGCCGTCGCCCGGGCGCTCTCCGGCGGGGCGGTGCTCGGCATCCTCATCACGAACTTCCGGCAGCGCAACCTGCTCTTCGGTCCGGCCTCGGTCTGGAACAAGCCCATGCAGGACGTGGCGCTGTACTGGCCGCCGCAGCTCACGGCGCCGCTCGGCAGCACAGCGTTCCTGTGCTTCTACTGCCTCGTCATCCTGCTCGCCGTCGGTTGGACGCTGGGCTGGCGTGCCAAGATCACGGGCCCCTTGATGCTCGTGGGCAACGTGGCCATCATCGAGCGCATCCCGGTCCTGGGCGACCAGGGCGACAACATCCTGCGCGTGGGCCTGATGCTGCTCATGCTCATGAACGTCACCGAGGTGTGGTCGCTCGACGCCCGCCGGCGCGCTCGCCTGACGGCGATCCCGCTGACGGACCTCGAGTCCACGGGTGACCGGCTTCGCGCCCGGGCCACGAACCTGTGGCGATCCCAGCCGGTCGTCCCCCGCTGGCTGGCCAACTCCGTGCACAACCTCGGCTACCTGATGCTCGGCTTCCAGCTCGTGCTCATCTACTTCTCGGCCGGCATGTTCAAGACCCAGGGGCCGCTGTGGCAGCACGGCACCGGCATCTACTACCCGCTGCAGCTCCAGGAGTACCGGCCCTTCCCGGCCCTGACCGACCTGCTCGTCTACTCCGGCATCGTGGTCAACATCGCCACCTACCTCACGGTGTTCGCGCAGCTCATCTTCCCCGTGGCGCTGTTCCTCCACCTCGTCACGCGTCGCCACGGTCTCGCCGCGCCCAAGATCTTCTTCCGCGCCGTGTACCTGGTGATCATCGGGTTCCACCTGTCCATCGCCGTGGTCATGGCGCTTCCGTGGTTCGCGCTCGAGATGATCGCCTTCGATGCGATCTTCGTGTCCACGGCCACGTACCTCGCCCTCGCGCGCTGGCTCTCGGCCCGGGGAGAGGGTCTGAGCTATCTGTGGTTCGACCTGACCGACCCCCTGGTCGACCGGCTGCGGGGGCGCGGCAGGTCCGTGCAGGACTCCTCGGCGTGACGGCGCCCCGGTCGGCGGGACCGGGGGCTACGGTGACTCCGTGCCGGAAGAGAACGAGGTTCCAGAGCAGGCTGCGACGCGTCGACGCCTCTCGGCGAGAGGTGTCGTCGTCGCACTCCTCGTGCTCGTGGCCGGTTTCCACGTCGTGGCGGTCTCAGCGGCTGCGCTCCCGCCCAACCGGTACTCCGACGCCGTCCGCCCCGTGCTGGGCTACCTGAACCCCTACTTCACCCAGAACTGGCGGCTGTTCGCGCCGAACCCGGTGTCGTCGGACCGGACCATCCGCTTCCAGGCCGCCATCCGCCAGGACGACGGAGTCGTCACCACCTCGTGGGTCGACTGGACCGACGTCGAGCTCGACCTCGTCCACCACCGTCTCATCGGCAACCGCGCCGGCTACGTCACCAACAAGGCCTACTCGTCCCTCGGGACCCGGTACGGCGCGCTCGCCACCGTCCAGCGGAAGGTCGCCGACGTCGGGGACCCGGCTGCCGTCCCGTCGTGGAGGACGCTGGCGGCGGACCTCGGCCAGGGCAACGCGGCCGCTCGGAGCGTGGCGCGCCTCTACCTGGTCTACGACCGTGCTGCCACTCGGCTCGCCACCGACGTCATGATGAGTCGCCACCCGCGGTCCGAGATCGTGGCGGTGCGCTACGCGTTGAGGAGCCAGGGGGTCGCGCCCTACGCGGCCCGCGGCGGGACCAAGGCCGAGCGCGAGGCCGCCCGCCCCCTCGCCGACCAGAGGATCAACGGCTGGCGAGCCCCGCTGCCCGGCGGCGACGCCGAGCGGAAGGCCGTCGCCGACTTCGACCGTCGACACCGGAGCGACCGATGATCCGCCGCGGGCTCGACCTCGCCGGCGGCTGGCTCACCGACCGTCCCCACGCCACCCGGGGACTCGCCGTGACCCGGATCGTCCTGGGCTTCATCGTCTCCACCCAGCTCATGCTCAACTGGTCCGACCGGTCCTACACGTGGGGCGACGGCGCGCGGTGGACCGAGCCCATCCGCGAGACCAAGGGCTGGCCGGGTCTCTTCGGGGTCTTCCTCGAGTCGCGTGGGACGCTCTTCGACCTGCTCTACGTCGCCACGATCGTCTTCTCGCTCATGCTGATGGTGGGCCTGTGGACCCGCGGCGCGGCCGCGATCACCCTGCTGCTGTGGATGTCCCTCTACGTCTCCAACCCCTTCGTCGGCTCGGGCGGCGACGCGATCCTTCGCATGGTGCTGCTCTACGCCTGCTTCACCGACATGAGCCGGCACGTCTCCATCGACGCCCTGCTGCGCGCCCGTCGGGGTGAGGTGCGCGCCTGGTTCCCGTCCTGGCTCACCGTCGCGCTGCACAACGTGGCCGTGGTCCTGATCGTGCAGCAGGTCATCACCGTCTACGTGGGCTCCGCGTTCTGGAAGGTGCAGAGCCCGCTGTGGCGCGACGGCACGGCCACCTACTACCCGTTGCAGACCCAGGCCTACTCGCCCTGGGTCGACCTGATCCACCCGCTCACGAGCTCGGCGCCGATCATGCACCTGGCCACCTGGTCGGCCATCTACATCCAGCTCCTCTTCCCGGTGGCGCTGCTGTACCGGCCCACCCGGGCCCTCGCCCTCGTCCTGGTCACGGGGATGCACCTGGGCATCGGGATCCTGATGGGGATCATGTACTTCTCGCTCGTCATGATCGCCGTCGACATGATGCTCATCAGCGACCAGACGTGGCGCAGGCTCGGGTCCGAGGCCCGGAAACGCCTGCATCGCAGCGCTGAGCGCGAGGTCGAGCACGCCGCGACGTGACGCAGGAGTGGGCTTGCTCACACGACCAAGTGTGGGAGTAGTTCGCCAGGGCGCCTGAGATCTGATTAAGATGTGGATCGCTCCCACCTCCGTCCGTGGTGGGTGACGCGTGTACGCGACCGTGAGTGAAGTGACTCGGGTTCACTCGCGCCATACATGATCTTGGAGTTTTCTTGTGAAGAAGTTCGGTAGGAACACCCTGGCCGTGGGCCTCGCCACGTTGCTGGTGACGGCCGCAGTGTCGTTCTCCGCCAACGGCGCCGACGCCGTGGTCGCCCAGTCCAACGCGAGCGCGGTGACGGCCACGGGCCTCACCGGCATCGTCGACACCCAGGAGTGCGCTGCGGAGTCCACCGGAGAGGGCGCACCCGCTGAGGGCGAGGGCCTCTGTGGTGACGGCCTCAGCACGCAGGGCGTGAGCGCCTTCTCGCAGAACGCCTCGACCGACCTCGACGGCGACAAGGGCACGTCCACCGCCAACTCCAGCGTCGCCCCGATCGACACCCCGTCGCTCACGACGATCGACCTCGGCACCATCGGTGCGGACATCGCGCCCGACGCCGTCAACACCGGCACGATCCTCGACGGCATCATCGACGGCCTCGACCCGATCACCGGCGCCCTCTTCGACGCCGCGCTGACGCCGATCCTGTCGGCCGTCCAGTCGGCCGTGCTCACGCCGATCCTCAGCCAGCTCACGGGCGTCCTTGACGTCAGCCTCGACATCAAGGCCGTCAACAGCCAGTGCTCCGCCGTCGCGGGCGAGGACGCCACCGGCTCCTCGGACATCGCCGGCATCGACATCGTCGTCACCCTCCCGGGCGGCAACGACGTCGTCCTGCCGTTCAACCTCGGCGCCAAGGCCCCGAACTCGGCCCTCGTCGGCCCCTCGGTCCAGGACCTGGTCAACGGCGTGCTCGACGGCCTCGAGGACTCGCTGAACACGAGCCTCAACGGCGTCCTCGGCCCGCTGGCCGCGATCGTCCCCACGATCAAGGACCAGCTCCTCAACCCGATCCTCGACCAGGTCGAGGCCGCGCTGCTGAACCCGCTGGGTGAGGCCCTGAAGCCCGTCGTCACCGGCACGGTCAACAAGCAGGTCGTCGGCGACGACGGCCAGTCCATCGAGGTCACCGCCCTCAGCCTCGACGTGCTGAGCGGAACCGCCACGGCCGACCTGGCCCGCTCGAGCTGCGGCCCGAACGCCCTGGCCGTCACGGCTGACGACAACGACACGCAGGCCGACGTCGACGTCGATGCCGACGTGGACGTCGATGCCGATGTGGACGTCGATGCTGACGCCGACGCCGACGCGGTGGCCGACGCCGACGCCGACGCCGACGCCGACGCTGCGGCCGACGCCGACAGCGCTGCTGACGCCGACGTGACCACCTCGCTGCCCAACACGGGTGCGAGCGCCAACCTCCTGCCGTTCTGGCTGCTGGGCCTGGCCCTCGTCGCCTTCGGTGGAGCGGTGCTCGTCAACGAGCGTCGTCGCATCTGAACCACGCACTGAGTCCGCTGCCCGGTGACCACCAGATGGTCGCCGGGCAGTGGTCTGTCCTGACCGGGAACACCGTGGTCCGACCCTAGGATGGGGAGCATGTCAGCGGAGGGAGAGCCGGTGCAGCCAGGCGGTTGGAGAGCAGGTTTCGTGCTTCTCCTCGCCGTCCTCGCGGTGGTCCACTCCGTCGTGATCGGGCTGTTCCTCCTGCCGTCCGGCCCGGTGCGTTCCGCAGCCGGCTCAGGTCTTCTCTCGTCCTACGTCGACCCGTACTTCGAGCAGTCGTGGGATCGGCTGGAGCCCAACGAGCAGCAGGTCGACGAGGCGCTGCAGATCCGGGTCCAGCTCGACACCGGTGAGAAGAAGCCGGTCACCACCCCGTGGTTCGACATCACCCGGGTCGAGAACCGGGCGCTGCGGCGCGACGTGAACCCGGCTCGGATGCATGACGCCGCCCGGCGGCTCGCCACCAACCTCAACCAGGTGATGTTCAACATCGGCAAGTCAGGACGCGACCAGGTGGAGGCCGACTTCGTGGAACGGAGCCCCGACCTCGTGACCGCCGTGCTCCAGGCCGTCGACATCGACTCCAAGGCCCTGCGCACCTATGGCGTCGTCGAGACGATGACGTTGCGCTACACCTCGCTGTACGCGCAGTCCGTCTACGACCGGCCCATCGAGGCCATCCAGATCCGGTCCGGCCGGCGCACGGCCCCCGAGCGCTCGGCAGGCAAGGGTGCCCGGGTGACCGATCTCGACTTCCAGTGGTTCTCCACCGGCTGGCGCCGTCTGTACCGAGGGTCCGAGGACGCACGCAAGTCCTTCGCCGCCTACACCAACGGGAGCGTCTCGTGAAACTCTGGCATCGCGTGAGCGACACCGTCCGAGGGCTCGTGCACGGCGCGGAGCGCTGGCTCGTGACCGAACGGCGGGCTCTCCACGCCGTCGCGATGACCCGCATCCTGCTCGGTCTCTCGATCCTGGGGCTGCTGGTCACCAACTTCTCGACCCGCCAGACCTGGGCCGGCGACGCCTCGGTGTGGGCCGACCCCGCCCGCAGCCTGAGCCGCTTCCCCGAGGTCGCCATCCTCGACGGCGTGAGCGGCGACCTGCTCTCGCTCGTCTACGTCGTCGTGATGCTGGCGGCGTTCGCCTTCATGATCGGCTGGCACGCCAAGGCGGCCAACGGCGTCACCGTGGTGGGCTTCATCGCCATCACGGCGCAGAACCCAGTCCTGGAGGGCGCGGCCGACAACATCGTCCGGCTCGGCCTGCTCTGGCTGCTGCTCATGCGGACGTCGGAGGTGTGGGCCGTCGACGCGTCCAGGCCGCGGCCCGACCGCGAGGCCGCCGTGCCGGACTGGCTCCGCACCGGCCTGCACAACGTGGGGCTGGTCGGGCTGTCCATCCAGACGGTCCTCGTCTACCTGGCGGCGGGCCTCGACAAGGTGGCCGACAGCGGCTGGCAGCGTGGGACCGCTCTGTACACGACGCTGAGGCTTCCCGAGAACCGTCCGTTCCCCGGTCTGTCCGACGTCCTCACGTCCAGCTCGGTCGTGCTGGCACTCGTGACCTGGTTGGTCCTCGTCGTGCAGCTGTTCTTCGCCCCGCTGCTGCTGAGCCGGTTCACCCGTCAGCTGGCAGCGTGGTCCGCCATCGTCGTGAACCTGCTCTTCGCCGTGGTGCTCGCAGCGCCCTGGTCGGCTTTGGCGTTCGTGGCCGTCACCGTCGTCTTCATCGACGACGACTGGTGGGAGGATCGGGGCGAGCGCGTCGCTGACCGGATGTTCCCGGTCACCGACTGGTTCCTCGACCGCTGGTACCCCGTCGTCGACCGGGTGGCTGACGCCTGGTTCGCCGTGACGGACTTCGTCCGGGTCACGATCTTCCGGCGCTGATCCCTGTTGCGGCCCGGCGCCCGGACAGCACGAGCACCAGGACCGGGACCGTGAGGATCGCTGCGCTCGCGTTGAGCGTGCCGAAGCCGTTCCACGACATGACGAGCCCGGCCAGCAGTCCACCGCCGGCACCGGCGAGGTTCATGGTGAGGTCCGTGACTCCCTGGACGCGAGGCCGCACCTCACGGTCGAGCGACGTGGAGACCAGCGCGCCGCCCGCGATGACGGAGGCGGACCAGCCGAGCCCGAGAAGCACGAGCCCCGCGGTGATCTGGACCTCCGAGTGACCTGACGTCCCGGCCACGAGCACGGCCAGCAGCAGCAGGCACTGCCCGACGAGGATCGTGCGGTGCGGTCCCCACGTGTCGGCGAGCCAGCCGAACACGGGGGACAGGGCGTACATCCCGGCGATGTGCAGGCTGATGGTCAGGCCGATGAGCTCGAGGCCCGCTCCGTGGTCCTGCATGTGCACGGGCGTGAGGGACATGACGCCCACCATCACGGCGTGGGACGCCGCGATGGTCACCACGGCGGTGCGGACCGGTCCGTGGACGTGGGACCACGCGTCGCGAAGCCCGGGGCGGACGTGGTCGGTGTCGACGGCGTCGGAGCGCACGAGCGGGTCGGGACGCAGGAACAGCAGGTTGCCGAGACCGGCGAGGGCGAAGGCCGCAGCGGAGACGAGGACGGGGCCGGCGAGGTCGGGCACGTGCACGGCGCGGGCGAGATGGGCGGCCGGTCCGGTGAGGTTGGGCCCGGCCACGGCGCCGACCGTGGTGGCCCAGGTGACGAGGGCGAGGTCACGGCCGGTGCGCGACGGCTCGGCGCGGTCGACGGCCGCGAACCTCGACTGGAGGTTGGCGGCCGTGCTGGCACCGAAGAGCAGCAGCCCGAGCAGGACGACGGGGAGCGACTCGAGCTCGGCGCCCAGGACCACGACCGCGGCTCCGGCGGCACCCAGCAACCACCCGGTGGCCAGGGCCGGACGACGGCCCGCCCGCACGGCGAACGACGCGAGCGGGATGGTGACGAGGGCCGCGCCGAGCGTCAGCATGACGGTCGCGGTCCCGGCCCACCCCGTGGAGCCCGAGACGTCCTTCACGAGCAGGGCCCCCACGCTCAGCCCGGCGCCGTTGCCGATGCCGCCGACGACCTGCAGGCCCACGAGCGTCCGAACCGTGCGTGCTTGCGGGAACACCCCCTCCCGCAGGGCGTCGGTCATGACGCCCAGATGGTGACGCGCTGCGCCGGGTCGAGCCACAGGGCGTCGTCCTCGGTGACGCCGAAGGCCTCGTAGAAGGCATCGATGTTGCGGACGACCTGGTTGCAGCGGAACTCGGCGGGGGAGTGCGGGTCGACGGTGAGGCGGCGGACCGTCTCGGCAGGACGCACCTTGGACTGCCAGGCCTGCGCCCACGACATGAAGAACCGCTGGTCGGGGGTGAGCCCGTCGATCGTGGGCTGCTCCGTGCCCTCGGTGGCGATGCGGAAGGCCCGGAACGCGATGCCCAGACCACCGAGGTCGCCGATGTTCTCGCCGATCGTGAGGGAGCCGTTGACGGTCTGGCCGTCGGCGCCCTCGGGCGAGAGGGCGTCGTACTGGCCGACGAGGTCCTGGGCGAGGGCGTCGAACGCAGCGCGGTCGTCGTCGGTCCACCAGTTGCGCAGGGCGCCGGTGCCGTCGTAGTGCGACCCCTGGTCGTCGAAGCCGTGGCCGATCTCGTGGCCGATCACGGCGCCGATGGCCCCGAAGTTGACGGCGTCGTCGGCCTCGGCGTGGAAGAAGGGCGGCTGCAGGATGGCCGCCGGGAAGACGATCTCGTTCATCGTGGGGTTGTAGTAGGCGTTGACCGTCTGGGGCGTCATGTACCACTCGTCGCGGTCGATGGGGCTGCCGATCTTGGCCAGCTCACGGTCCATGGCCACCGCGAGAGCACGTCGTGCGTTGCCCAGCAGGTCGGTGGGGTCGGTCTCGAGCGCGGAGTAGTCCTTGAAGGCGTCGGGGTGACCGATCTTGGGGGTGAAGGCCTCGAGCTTGGCGTGGGCCTCCGCCTTGGTGGCCTCACTCATCCAGGGCAGCTCGGCGATGCTGCGGCGGTAGGCCTCGATCAGGGCGTCGATGAGCGTCTCCATGCGCGCCTTGGACGCCGGCGGGTAGTGGCGCTCCACGTAGAGGCGGCCGACAGCCTCACCGACGGCACCCTCCACGAACCCGACCCCGCGCTTCCAGCGGGGCCGGAGCTCGTCGGTGCCGCTCAGGGTCTTGCCGTAGAAGGCGAAGTTGGCCTCCACGAACGGGGTGGAGAGGTAGGCGGCGGCGGCGTGGACGACCTGCCAGCGGAGCCAGTCCTTCCAGGCCTCGATCTCGGCGTCGACGAGGAGACCCTGGAGGCCCTCGACGAACGACGGCTGGGCCACGACGGCCTCGGCCAGGACGGCGTCGGGGATCCCGGCCGCAGCCGACCAGACGTCGAGGTCGAGCGCCGGCAGCAGGGCCTGCAGGCCGGCGCGGTCCACCAGGTTGTAGGTCTTCTGCGCGTCGCGGCACGCCACGCGGTCCCAGTGGTGCTCGGCGATGCGGGTCTCGAGGTCGAGGACCCGCTCGGCCCGGCTGCGGGCGTCGTCGAGCCCGGCGAGACCCAGGACGGTCTCGACGTGGTCGACGTAGGCCGCCCGGACGGGCGCGAAGTCGTCGCCCGTGTAGTACGACTCGTCGGGCAGGCCGATGCCGCTCTGCACGACGTGCGTGACGTAGCGGTCGGGATGGCCGCGGTCGGGCGCGATGTAGAGACCGAGGAGGCTTCCCACGCCGGAGCGCTCGAGGCTGCCCAGCGTCCTCACGAGGCTCGCGACGTCGGTGACCGCGTCGACGGCCGCGAGCTCGGGCTCGAGCGGCGTGGCACCGAGGGCCTCGACGCGCTCGGTGTCCATGAAGCTGCGGTAGAGGTCGCCGATGCGGCGGGCGTCGTCGCCCTCGATGGCACCGTCGCGGGCCTGCTCCACGATCTCGCGGACGGCCAGCTCGGACTCGTCGACGAGGTGCACGAACGCCCCGGCGGTGGCGCGGTCGGGCGCGATCGCGGCGGTGCTGAGCCACGGCCCGTTGACGTGCCGGAAGAGGTCGTCCTGGGCCCGGACCTGCGGGTCGAGCTGGCGGATGTCGATGGCGGGAGCGGCGTCATTCTGGGTCACGTGGCTAGGCTACCGACGTGTCGAAGCAGCGTCCTGCCCGTCTGACCGTCCTGCGTGCGTCCGACGTCACGCCCCACATGCGCAGGCTCGTCCTGGGCGACGGCCCCGAGGCCGCCGGGTTCGACCAGCTCGTGGCCGGCTGGAACCGCCACACCGACTCGTACGTGAAGCTCGTGTTCCTGGCCTCGGGGTTCGAGTACCCCGACCCCCTCGACCTCGACGAGGTGCGCGAGACCATGCCTCCCGAGGCGTGGCCCATCCTGCGGACCTACACGATCAGGCGCATCGACCTCGAGGCGCGCGAGGTCTGGATCGACTTCGTGGTGCACGGCGACGCCGGCGTGGCAGGGCCTTGGGCGGCCCAGGCCCAGCCCGGGGACACCATCCACCTGCGCGGCCCCGGTGGGGCGTACAGCCCGGACCCGGCCGCCGACCATCACCTCCTGGTGGGCGACGAGGCAGCACTGCCGGCCATCCTGGCGGCCATCGAGTCGCTGCCCTCCGGTGCGGCCGCCACGGCGTTCGTCGAGGTGGCCGAAGGCTCCGAGGAGCAGCCCGTCGCCACGGCAGGCGACGTCGAGGTCCTGTGGCTGCACCGGGGTGACGCCGAGCCCGGCAGCACGAGCCTGCTCGACGACGCGGTACGGGCCTGGGACTGGCCCGACGGCGTCGTGCACGCGTTCGTCCACGGCGAGTCCACGCTGCTGCGCACGGTCCGCCCGTACGTGAAGGACGAGCAGGGCGTGCCGCGCGACGGCCTGTCGGTCTCGGCGTACTGGCGCCTCGGCGACACCGAGGAGTCCTTCCGCACCTGGAAGTCCCAGCAGTCCACCTGACCGGGTCCGCTCAGCGAGCGGGCGTCAACGCAGGTGGAGGACCTTGCGGTTCGCGACGTGGGCGAGCCACAGCATGAGCCGCTCGAGGGGTGCGAGGGGTGTGCCGCGCCACGGCTGGAGCGCGTCGTGCCGGTAGTACAGGCTGCGCAGGCGGTTCCCGAGGGTGCGGGGGAGCCGGGCGGGCTCGGGGAGCCCGGCCGCACGTCGGGCGAGCAGGTCCTCCACGTCCTGGACCCACGTGTCGTCGCCGTCGTCGTGGAAGTAGTTGTCCGCCGCCCACCGGGTGTCTGCGCGGTGGAAGCGTCCGGCCACGACGTCGTCGGTGGTGCCCAGCAGCCGGCTCCCGACGAAGAGGGAGTTCATGTGGGCGTCGTCGATCCCGAAGTCGGTGAGGATCACCGCGGGGACGTCGGCGGCCATGGCCTCCAGCACGGCGGAGGAGCTCACGGTGACGAGCGCGGCGGCGTCCTCGAGGTGCTCGGCCATGGGACCGTCGGCGAAGACCAGGTTGCTGGGCAGGTCGAGGTCGTGCGCGAGGTCCACGTAGCTCGCGCCGCCGCGGTGCGCCTCGCTCTCGCCGGCCTGGGCCCGGAGCTTCACGACGACGCGGCGGTCGGGGCGGGCGCGCGCCGCATCGGCGAGCCGTTGGAGCAGCCGACGCCGGTCCTCGGTGGCCGCCGGGACCAGTGACTGCGGCGCGAAGACCACCGAGGTCCCGTGCGCCGGGCGGCCGTCCGTCGCAGCACTCGCGCGGACGTGGGCGAGGAACGGCAGGGTCGCGAGGGTGGTGCGGTGCCGGACCTCGTGGCGGCGCGCGACCGCCGAGATCTCCTCGACCTCGCGGTGGCTGTGCGTGACGAAGAGGTCGGCGCCGCGGCGCAGGTTCACGTCGTACCACTGGACCGGCAGAGCGATGCCGGCCACGCCGGTGACGACGACCGGCCGGTCCGGTCGGCCCTCGAGCCAGCGGACGACGTGGGGCACGGCGTGGGCCCGGGTGGCGAGCAGGAGGACGTCGGGGGCCCACTCCGCCACCAGGCGACGGAGCGAGCGCGCATCGACCCGCTCCACGTCGTCCACGGAGAACGGCGTGCGTGTCAGTGCCTCGGTGACCTGGCGCTCGCTGGGCGCGCCCTGGGCCTCCAGGACCACGAGCCGTGCAGACCACCCGGAGGGCAGCCGACCGGCCAGGGAGCCGGCCCACTTGACGTACGAGTCCGAGTCGGTGACGGCGAGGAAGCGGACAGAGCGACTCACCTCCCTGACGCTAGGCAGGAGGGACGTGGGACGGGGGACGCGCAGCCGTACGGCGGATGAACACTGCCGGACGGTCCGGGTGCCCCGGGAACCAAAGCCGTACCGGTACCCTCGACGGGTGACTCAACTGCGCAACGTGGCCGTGATCCTCGCTGGTGGAACCGGCACCCGGGTGGGACTCTCCATCCCCAAGCAGCTCATCAAGATTGCCGGCAAGACCATCATCGAGCACACGATCGCCGCGTTCCAGGCCTCGAACCAGATCGACGAGATCGTCATCCTCATGACGCCCGGCCACCTGGACCCCGTGCGCGCCGTGGTCGACGGCGGCGGCTACAGCAAGGTCACCCAGATCCTCGAGGGCGGCGCCACGCGCAACGAGACCACGAGCCGTGCGCTCGAGGCCCTCGGCGAGGAGGAGTGCAACGTGCTCTTCCACGACGCCGTGCGCCCGCTCGTCTCGCAGACCATCATCGACGACGTCGTGGCGGCGCTCAGCCAGTACGAGGCCGTCGACACGGCCATCCCCTCGGCAGACACCGTCGTGCAGGTCGACGAGGAGACCGAGGCCATCGCCGACGTCCTGCCCCGCCACCTCCTGCGCCGTGGCCAGACGCCGCAGGCCTTCCGGTCCTCCGTCATCCGCCGCGCCTACGAGCTGGCCTGGAAGGACCCCGGCTTCACCGCCACCGACGACTGCACCGTCGTGCTGCGCTACCTGCCCGACGTGCCGATCGCCGTTGTGGCCGGTCACGAGCGCAACATGAAGGTCACCGAGCCCATCGACGTCTACATCGCCGACAAGCTCTTCCAGCTGGCCTCGGCCGACGCCCCCGACCAGCTCGACGACGAGCAGTACCGCTCGGCGCTGGCCGGCAAGACCATGGTGGTCTTCGGCGGCTCCTACGGCATCGGCGGCGACATCGCCGACCTCGCCAAGAGCTTCGGCGCCACGGTCTTCACGTTCTCGCGCTCCTCCACCAACACGCACGTGGACCGCCGCGAGGACGTCGCCGCGGCCGCTGCCGCGGTGCTGGCCAAGAGCGACTCGATCGACTTCGTCGTGAACACAGCGGGCATCCTGCCGCTCGGTGACCTCGCCGACGTGACCGAGGAGACCATCTACGCCGCCACGGAGGTGAACTACCTCGCGCCCATCTTCATCGCGCAGGAGTTCTACCCCCATCTCGCGGAGTCGCAGGGCTCGCTCCTGCTGTTCACGTCGTCGTCGTACACGCGGGGACGCAAGGGCTACTCGCTGTACTCCTCGGCCAAGGCCGCCGTGGTCAACCTGACGCAGGCCCTCGCCGACGAGTGGTCGGGCGAGGTGCGGGTCAACTGCGTCAACCCCGAGCGAACCGGCACGCCCATGCGCACCAAGGCGTTCGGCGACGAGCCCGCGGGCACGCTGCTGGAGTCGTCGGTCGTGGCCCGTCGCTCGCTCGACGTCATGCTGTCCCAGCAGACGGGCCACATCATCGACATCCGTCGCGAGGACGGCCCCGCCGCCATCGGCGGGGGAAGCTAGGCACCCTCACGCCCGACGCTTCGCGACCGTCTGCCGGTCGGGCCAGCCCTAGAGCTTCTTGATGCGGCGCTGGTTGCGCCACTTCTTGAGCGGCTTGAGCGCGGCGGGCGGGACGAGCCAGATCCCGAGCTGCAGCGCGGTGCCCTTGACGAGGCCGTGGCGCCGCCGACGGCGCGCCCAGGGACCGGGCGGCTCGGGCACCTCGCCGCTGAGCCGCGCGCGGTGCAGCTCGAGCGCGCCCTGCTGGTAGGGCGACGTCATGGCGGCGAGCGAGGGTCGCTCACCGGTGGCGAGCAGCTTCTCGACGCGGTCCACCACGGCCTGGGCCGGCGTCACGGAACGCCCGCCGAACCAGGAGTCCACCCACGCCGCGGAGGGTGTGCCGATGTCGTCGACCTCCAGCTGGTCGAAGGTCCGGAGCAGGCCCGAGTCGAGGAAGACGTGGTTGCCGTAGCGCTCGTGGACCCCGAGGTCGAGGACGAGGGCGACCCGGACCCCGTGGTCGACCGCCTCGAGGCACGCCGTCGACGACATCGTGACGAGCAGGTCGGTCTCGCCGAGGAGCTGGGGGACCGGGCGGTAGTCGACGGTGAAGTTGGACGGGAGGGCGTCGCCGGAGAGCAGCTCCTCGGGGTGGTGGTGCATGCGGTGGAAGGTGTCCTCGCCCTGGCGGTGGCGGGGCTTGAGCAGGACGCGTCGGTCGGGGTGCCGGCGGGCGTAGGCGGCGAGGCGGCGGTACACGTACAGCCGGTCCGCGGCGGTGTCGGGGACGGTGGGCTGGTCGGCGAACAGCACGGTCCGCACGGGCGCGGAGGGCTGCGGCCGCGGGCTGGTGGAGAGGATGGGTAGCCCGGACAGCAGCAGGTTGCCGGGGTCGATCTCCAGCCGGCGGGCCACCTCGCGGAAGTGGTCGAGCTCGTGGCGGGCGTTCACCGCCACGACGTCGGCGCCGCTGCGGTCGAGGTAGCCGGCAGTGATCTTCTCGATGATGACCCCCACCCACCCGGCCACGACCACGGGCGCGGGCTCCTGGCGTGGCTCGGCCGCCATGCGCTCCGTCAGGTCGAGGGTGAAGTGGCGGACCTGCGGGCCGGCGAGGGCCAGGACGACGACGTCGACGTCCAGGGCCAGGTCGAGGATCTCGTCCTTCCAGACGAGGTCGACCTGGTCGGCGCCGGCCGCCCGGACCTGGTCCTTCGACAGCGCCACCCGTTCACGCGGGGCGACGTAGCGGCACTCGAACCCACGCTCCCGGAGCTCGGACCCGAGGTGGGCGGCCCACTTCAGCTGTGAGTCGAACGCGGCCACGAGCAGGGCGCGCGGCGCGCGGGCGGGTCGGGTCACTGGGTCTCCGGTGCTGGTGTCCACGCCCTGCACGCTAACCGTGACCGGGCGCCGCGCCCGAGCCACGAGGCGTGGCTTCACCGACTGTTGGCCCAGGCTTTCCCCCGGCGTCGCCGGGGTCCGGCTAGCGGTCATCCCGACCCCTTCCACATCGCCGCAGGTCACGCCGGGAAGCCGCGTGACGTTCTCCGACGCGAACGTCGGCGTTCACCTCGCGGTCGGAACCCGTGCCTACGTTCGGCGCCATGACCACCGAGCTGCTGACCACCGAGACGGACCTGCAGGAGGCGCCCGTCGCGCCCCTGCCGGCCATGGACGTGTGCGCCATCATCCCGGCGCGCGGCGGGTCCAAGGGCGTGCCGCGCAAGAACCTGCGTCCCCTGGGGGGCGAGCCGCTCGTGACCCGCGCCGTCCGCAGCGTGCGCGGCGTGGCGGGCATCGACGAGGTGGTGGTGTCCACCGACGACGCCGAGATCGCGTACGCCGCCCGTTCGGCCGGGGCCTGGGTCGTCGACCGCCCCGAGCGCCTGGCCGGCGACACCGCCTCCTCGGAGTCGGCCCTGCAGCACGCACTGGGCCAGCTCGCGTCGCGCGGGGCCGTCCCCGACGTCGTGGTGTTCGTCCAGGCCACGAGCCCGTTCATCGATCCGGCGGACCTGCAGCGCGCCGTCGCCCTCGTCCAGGACGACGAGTGCGACGTGGCGTTCAGCGTCACCCGCACGCACGACCACCTCTGGCGCCTCGGGCCGAACGGGCCGGTCGGCGTGAACCACGAGGTCGGGCGACGCCTGCGACGCCAGGACCGCGACGCCGAGTTCTGCGAGACCGGCGCGTTCTACGTCATGCGCACCTCCGGCTTCCTCGAGCACGGCCACCGCTTCTTCGGGCGGATCCGCATGGTCGAGGTCGACGTCCGCGACGCCCTGGAGATCGACACCGAGCACGACCTGCGCCTGGCCGAGGAGCTCCTGCTGCGCCGTGAGGCGGAGGCCTCCGACCCGGCCGCATCGCCCATCCCGGCGCGCGCCGTCGTGACCGACTTCGACGGCGTCCACACCGACGACAGCGTGCGGCTCGACCAGCACGGCGTCGAGTCGGTGGTCGTGAGCCGCTCCGACGGCATGGGCGTGGCCCAGCTCAAGCGCGCCGGCCGACCCGTCCTCGTGCTGTCCACGGAGACGAACCCCGTGGTCTCGGCCCGTGCCGACAAGCTCGGCGTGCAGGCCATCACCGGCTGCGACGACAAGATCACCGCGCTGCGGGCCTGGGCGCAGGAGATCGGCGTCGGGCTGCACGACATCGCGTACCTCGGCAACGACGTGAACGACGTCGAGTGCCTCATGAGCGTGGGCTGGCCGGTCGTCCCGGCCGACGCCCACCCGGCCGCCCGCGTGGTGGCCCGACACGTGCTCCGCCGCCCCGGTGGCGACGGAGCGGTACGGGAGCTCGCAGATCGCGTGCTCTCCGCGTCCCAGGAAGGACCGCACCATGGCTGAATGGGTTCAGATCGGCGAGGAGATCGTCGGCCGCCACCGTCCGACGTACGTCATCGGTGAGATCGGCATCAACCACAACGGCAGCGTCGAGACGGCCAAGAGCCTCATCGACGTCGCGGCCCTCGCGGGCGCGCAGGCGGTGAAGTTCCAGAAGCGCACGCCGCACATCTCGACGCCCGAGGACATGAAGCACACGCTGCGCGAGACGCCGTGGGGCGAGATGACCTACCTCGACTACCGGTACCGCGTGGAGTTCGAGAAGGAGCAGTACACCGAGATCGCCGCGTACGCCGCGACGAAGGGCATCGACTGGTTCGCCTCCCCGTGGGACGTGCCGTCGGTGCAGTTCCTCGAGGACATGGGCGTCTCCACGCACAAGGTCGCCTCGGCGTCGGTCACCGACCTCGAGCTCCTGCGCGAGCTGGCCCGCACGGGCAAGCCGATCATCCTGTCCACCGGCATGAGCACGCTGGACCAGGTGGACAAGGCCGTCGAGATCCTCGGCACCGAGCAGCTCGTCATCATGCACGCCACCTCGACGTACCCGCTCCCGCCGGAGGAGGCCAACCTGCGCACGATCCCCGTGCTGGCCGAGCGCTACGGCGTGCCCATCGGCTACTCGGGCCACGAGCGCGGTCTGCAGATCTCGCTGGCGGCCGTCGCCCTGGGCGCGGTCACCGTGGAGCGCCACATCACGCTCGACCGCACGATGTGGGGCTCGGACCAGGCCGCCAGCCTGGAGCCGCACGGCTTCATGAGCCTCGTGCGCGACATCCGGGTGCTCGAGAAGGCCCTCGGCGACGGCGTCAAGCGCGTCATGCCGGGCGAGCTCAAGCCCATGGCGCGCCTGCGTCGGCACAGCGACCCGATCGGTGCATGAGTCGGTGACCCCGCACGGGCCGGGCCCCGCCGAGGACGTCTCCTCGGCGGGGCCTCGGCCTGCGCCGGGGCCGTCCCGCGTGCTGGTGGTGGCCGACTCGGACTCCTACGTCAAGTACGGGGCGGCCCTCGCCGAGCAGCTGCCCGCCTCCTGGTCCGTGCGCATCGTCGTGGCGGCCGGCAACGCCGTGCCCAGTCCACGTCAGCTGGCCGACGCCGTGGCCGGCACACGGTTCGTGGGGGCCGACGTGCCGGTCGTGGGCCTCGGCGACCTGCGCCGGCTGCTCGACGGCTGGCGACCCGACGTCGTGATCGCGGCGGCGCGGGGCTACACCGTCCAGGCCACGCTCTCGCTCGTGGCCAACACGCCGCAACGGCCCGTCCTCGTGAGCGGGATCGCCGGGGTGTCCATCCCGGTGCTGCCCTACGGCCTGGGCTTCCGGCGCTCCGTCGACGTCTTCGTGACGCACAGCCACCACGAGCTGGCCGAGTCCCAGCGCGTGAGTCGCCGGGTCGGCATCCCCATCCGCTTCGAGCTGGGGACCCTGCCCTACCTCGCCGCGGCGCGAGCGGTCCGCCCCGAGCCGCGGGGACGGCGTCGCATCGTCTTCGCGGCGCAGGCCCTCGTGCCGTCGTCGCGTCGCGACCGGCAGTGGCTCGTGGAGAAGCTCGCCGAGACCGCTCGGCAGCACCCCGACGTCGACGTCGTGGTCAAGGTCCGGGCGCGCGCGGGCGAGACCCAGACCCACCACGAGCAGGTGGGCTACGAGGAGCTCGTCTCGACGTTGCGCGAGGAGGGGCGGGCACCGGAGAACCTCCTCGTCGAGGACGGCCCCATGCGGCGCCACCTCGAGAAGGCCAGCGGGTTCGTCACGGTGAGCTCCACGGCACTGCTCGAGGCCGTGGCCGCCGGGGTGCCGGTGCTCGCGATCGACGACTTCGGCGTGGGCGCCGCGCAGATCAACGTCGTGCTCGAGGGCAGTGGTGTGCTGGCCGGCGCCGAGGAGCTCGTGGCCGGTCGGTTCCGGACGCCCGACCCGCAGTGGGTGCACGACAACTACTTCCACCACACCGCTGACGACACGTGGGCCGACGCCGTGCAGGGACTGCTCGCGGTGCGCGCCTTCGAGGGCCTGCCTCCCTACCGCGAGCTCCCGCGCAGCTGGATGAACAGCATGCGCGAGGTCTGGTACCGCGAGTTCGCGTTCCGGACCGGGCGCACCGGCTGGTTCGCCTGGGCCGAGCGACGGTTCCTGCACGCCGCCCTCACGCTCAACCGTGGCCGGTGGCGGCTCATCACCGCGCTGTCAGGACGACCGTCCCCGCGCGAGCGCACCGTGGAGCCCGAGCCCACGCGCGTCCCCGCCCCCTGAATCCGCGAGTGGCGCAGATCGGTGCTTTTGGGACGGCGTGTCGCACCAATTCGCGCCACTCGGGACCCACTCTGCGCCACTCGCGGGAAGGGGCTCAGTCGAAGAGCTCGCTGAGCCAGTGCTCCTTCTTCTTCTTGCGGTACGGCTGCTGGTACCCCTGCTGCGGCCGGCTGTCGTAGCGCGGCTCGGTGTATCGGGGCTCGGCGTACTGCGGCGCCTGCGGCTGGGCGTGCTGCTGCGGCACGGGGGCGGGCGCGGCGGGCGCGGACTCGGCGGCGGCCCGGTCGATGATCTTGTCGAGCTCTCCGCGGTCGAGCCACACTCCCCGGCACTGCGGGCAGTAGTCGATCTCGATCCCGGACCGTTCACTCATCACGAGCAGGGTGTCGTCGGTCGGACACTTCACGGGGCATCACTCTCCTTGGTCGGTCAACGGCCCGGTACCGCTGAGAGTTCCGCGGCTGATGGGTACCCCCGCGAGCGAGTGGCGCAAACCGGCACTCGAGTGGCGCAGATTGGCACGACACGCCGTCCCAGAAGTGCCAATCTGCGCCACTCGCGGATGTGGGGTCAGGCGGGGTGGGGTGCGTGGCGGCGTTCGTAGAGGGTGCAGCCGAGCATGACCACCGCGGCGAGGAGCCAGCCCGCGAGGAGGTCGATGACGTAGTGCTCGCCGTAGTACACGAGGGCGGTGGACATGAGGACGGGATAGGCCAGCACGAGCCAGCGCCACGGGCTCCGCAGGTGCGTGACGGCATACAGCGCCACGAGCATGGCCAGGCCGCCGTGCAGCGACGGCATGGCCGCGACGGGGTTGCCGACGCTCGCGAGCTCGACGTGGAACCCGCCGAGCCCGATGGCGTCCCAGCCGCGCCCCGTGAGGCGGGGGACGTGGTCGGCGATGTAGCCGTCCTTCGACGCGAGCCACGGCGGTGCCATGGGGTAGAGCAGGTAGATCACGAGGGCGGCGTAGTTGATCACCAGGTAGCGCCGCATCCACGGGAGCCAGGCGGCACGGTCGCGCAGCCAGAGGACGACGGCGATCGTCAGGCCGGTGACGAAGTGCGAGAAGTAGACCGTCGTGAAGACCGTGTCGTACCACCGGGGCGGCGTGGAGCCCGTGCACGGGGCCGCGCACCACGCGTCCTGGAGCCGCTCGGTGGGCAGGACCCCGCCGCCGATCCACTCGTCGACACGGATGGGCATCGTGTAGTGAACGGGGAGGCCGATGAGCTCGTCGGAGAGGCCGCGGCTGTAGAGGTAGATGACCAGCCCCAGGAACACGAGCCACCAGTCGCGCACGAAGCGCAGGTGGTCGCGCCACGGCGCCTGGACGTCCCACGCGATCGTGACGAGCCAGAGCCACACGAACATCTGGTACGGGTCGGTGGGGATGCCCACCAGGACGATCCAGAACCCGAGCGCCACGGCGTAGACCATGAGCGCGGGCGCGCGCCAGGTCCAGGTCGTGGAGGTCGTCATCGGCAGTCCGGGATGCTCTCGAGGGTGCGGGTGGTGGAGCGTTCGAGCCACACGCGGCGCTCGCACACGGTGGCCACCACACGGTAGTCGCGCTCCAGCACGGCCCTGAAGGCGGCTGCGTCGAGCCCCCACGGTCGGGGGCCGGACCAGTCGACGACCCAGGTGGGTCGGTCGGGTCCCTCCATGACGGCCGTCAGCTCCCGCAGCTCCGGGTCGCGGGTGCGGACGATGAGGCTCCACAGGTACGGGTAGGGCGCCGCGAGCCCCGCTCGCTCGAGCACGTTGGGCTGGCCGAAGGCCACCACGCCGGAGTCGCCAGGCGTGGCCGAGTCGCGCAGCCAGGTCCCGACGACGAAGGAGCGGTGCTCCTCCTCGGCCCGGGTGGCGAGGCCGAAGACCGTGTTGGCGAGGGTGGCCAGCGCCACCGCGGCCGCGACGACCACCACAGGACGGCGAGGAAGGCGCACGACGAGGAGGCCGACGGCGAGCGACGTGGCCGGGACCAGCTGCACCAGGTAGTGCGCCCAGTAGCTGCCCCCGAGGACGACCTCGACGGTCACGACGACCAGCACGGCCGCGGTGGCGACCAGGACGGGGTTGCGGTCGCGACGGAGCCGGGCCAGCGTGGCCACGCTCACGACACCGAGCCCGCTCACGAGCCAGATCGCGGCCAGGATGCCGAGCCGCTCCGGCGTGGCCGAGGTGGCCGACTCCCGGATCACCTCGCCGGCCTGGAACCGGAAGACGACGAGGGCGTCGAAGAGGTCACCGGGCGAGGTGCCACGCGCGGCGGCGAGAGCGAGCGCGAGCGCGAGGGCCGCGAGGAAGCCCGCGGAGCCGGCGGCAAGGACCGTGACGCAGCGCCGACGCAGGGTCGGCGACTGCCAGGCCGTCACGACGACGAGCGCGACCGCGAAGACGAGACCGTCGAGGATGGTCTGCTTCACGAGCACGGCGCCCGCGGCCAGGGCGCCCGCTCCCGCCGCCCACGCCGCGACGGTCCGGGCGCGCTCGCTCCTCAGAGCGAGGAGCGTCAGCGGGAGCCCGGCGGCGACGAAGGCGGAGGCGAGCAGCTCGCCGTTGGTGCGGGACATGCCGAACCAGTGCGCGGTGCCCAGGAGGGCCGCCGTGCAGGCCGCCCAGACGGCCGCCGTCCGACCTGCGGCCAGACGGGCCGCCGCCGCGACCCCGGCCACGACGACGAGGGAGGCGAGCAGACCGACGAGGCGCAGCCCGGTCACGCTCCCGGCGGCCTCGACGATCCAGATCAGCAGGGGAGGGCGGTCGACCCAGTGGTCGCCGTACAAGGAGGTGCCGCCGCTGTGCCAGCCCTGCGCCACGACGAGGTAGCCCGCCTCGTCGCGCCCGGCCGGGTCGACGAGGTAGGCCAGGCGCACGACGACGAGGAGGAGCAGGGCCACCGTGACCGGTCCCCAGCGGCGCAGCACGCTCACGGGCCGGTGGCGCCTGCGGCGCGGCGCTCGGCCCAGGCACCGTCGCGCCGGGCCATGACCTCCTCGCACGCCTCGACGAACCGGCGGGTGGCGGCTCCTGGCGTGACGTCGGTCAGGTAGTACGTGGTGAGTGCGTCGCGGGCCTCCCGCGAGGCGTCGTGCTCGAGCTCGGCCTCGACGACCGCCAGCACGTCGTCGTCGGCGCCGAGGCGGGTGACGAGCTCCAGCAGGCGGCTGCGCGGGGGCCGGGCCACGGACACGGTGACGACGAGGGGCTTGCGCGTGGGGAGCCAGTTGAGTGGCACGGCGGAGATGTCGGTGACGAGGAGGTCGGCGTCGGCGAACGACTGCTCCAGGGTCACGTCGGTGTCGACGCGGTGCGCCAGCGCCCGGACGGCGGCGTCGGCCGCACCGTAGTCGGCGCGGATGACCCCGTTGAGGGGGTGCGGACGGTAGATCACGCGGTACCGCTCCCGCAGCGACCGGACGATCTCCACCCCCATCTCGGCCACGGACCCGTAGGAGACCGAAGGCTGCGACGCCTCCCACGTGGGGGCGTAGAGCACGGTGGGACGACCCTGCGGGTCCGGGTCGGGCGAGGTGCTGGGCGCCGCGTCGAGCTGCGGCTGCCCGATGAGGATGCTGCGGGCCGACGCGTCGTAGAGCATGACGTTGGCCGCGGTGCGCTCGAGCGCCGCCCGCCCGGCCAGGAAGCACCAGTCGTAGGCCTTCACCTGGTTGGAGACGGAGACGCCCTTGTCGCTGTCGCCGTGGCCCAGGTAGACGTGCACGAGCGACGTGAACCGCAGGCACTCGAAGTTGATGGGGTCGTGGTTGACGTAGAGCGCGAGCCGGACCTCGCTGCGGGCCAGCACGGTGTCGAGCTGGCCGTACGTGGCCAGGGTGATGCAGTCCAGGCCGGACTCCTCGCGCACGGCGCGCGCGGTCCGGGAGTCGCGGAAGACGAGGGCGACGCCGCGGGCCGCGTGCAGGGCGCGCAGGGCCGGGAGCCAGGGCCGCAGCTGGTAGAGCGTGTCGAGCCCGGTGGGGAAGAAGACGAGCACCTCGGCGTCGAGGCGCTGCTCCAGGCGCTCCACGTCGGCACGCTTGTCGGGCATGCCCACCGGGAGGAGGCGCGAACGGCGGATGCGACCGATGAGCCACAGCCGCAGCCGGACGGCCAGGCCCGAGCGCGCCCCGTCAGCTGCCATCGAGGCGGGCTCCGGTCTTGACGTGGGGCGTGAGCTTGTTGTCGACCATGGAGAGGGCCGAGCCGATGGCCATGTGCATGTCGAGGTACTGGTACGTGCCGAGCCGACCACCGAAGAGGACCTGGGGCTCGCTCTTCATGAGCTCGCGGTAGGCGAGGAGCCGCTCGCGGTCCTGCGGGGTGTTGACGGGGTAGTACGGCTCGTCGCCGGTGCCGTCGGCGGAGTGCTCGGCGAACCTCGAGAACTCGCGCATGATCACCGTGGCGTCGTCGGGGTAGTCGCGCTCGGGGTGGAAGTGCCGGAACTCGTGGATCCGCGTGTAGGGGACGTCGAGGTCGGCGTAGTTCATGACCGAGGTCCCCTGGAAGTCGCCGACGGGCAGCACCTCCTGCTCGAAGTCGAGGGTGCGCCAGGAGAGGTCGCCGTGCTCGTAGTCGAAGTACCGGTCGACCGGTCCGGTGTAGACCACCGGGAGCTGGCCCACGCAGGACGCCTTGCTCCACGGCTGGGAGTCGTCGAAGAAGTCGGTGTCGAGCCGCACGGAGATGTTGGGGTGGTCGGCCAGGCGCTCGAGCCACGCGGTGTAGCCGTCGGTGGGCAGGCCCTCGTGGGTGTCGTTGAAGTAGCGGTTGTCGTAGGTGTAGCGGACCGGGAGACGGCTGATGATGTCGGCGCCGAGCTCGGTGGGGTCGGTCTGCCACTGCTTGGCGGTGTAGGCCCGGATGAACGCCTCGTAGAGCGGGCGCCCGATGAGGCTGATGGCCTTCTCCTCCAGGTTGCGCGGCTCGCCGGTGACCTGCGCGGCCTGCTCGGCGACCCAGGCCCGCGCGGCGTCGGGCCCCATCGCCGAGCGCGTGTACTGGTTGATGGTGCCCAGGTTGATGGGCATCGAGAAGACCTCGTCGCGGTACGTCGTGTAGACGCGGTGCTGGTACGGGGTGAACGTCGTGAACCGGTTGGCGTACTCCCAGACCCGCTCGTTGGAGGTGTGGAAGAGGTGGGCGCCGTAGCGGTGCACCTCGATGCCGGTGGTGGGCTCGTCCTCGGAGTAGGCGTTGCCGCCGACGTGGTGGCGCCGGTCGATGACCTGCACGCGCAGGCCCAGCTCCGTGGCGCAGCGCTCGGCGACGGTGAGCCCGAAGAACCCCGAGCCGACGACCAGGAGATCAGCGTCCATCGGTGGCCTCCTGGTGGCCCGCGGCCGGGACCGGGGGCATGGGTCGCCAGCTGCTGTCGCGCCAGATGGCGCGATTGGCCCGGAAGCCACGGGCGAGGTCGCCCACGCCCCTGAGCGTGTGCTGGACCACGACGAGCCGGAAGACCTCCTTGGCCAGCGTGAGGGCCGTGCCGAGGCCGAACCCCACCCGGCTCAGCTGCCCGTGCTCGGCGAAGTACTTGCCGACGTGCGCGCGGTTGCGGATGACGTGGAAGCGGAAGAGCGGGCTGCCGTCGTTGAGGTGGCGGACGCCGAGGTTCACCTGCTTCTGCTCGCGCTTGCGCTGGAGGACGAACTCGTCGACGTAGACGACCTCGGTGAAGCGTGACGCGAGCCACGCGTACGTGGCGTCGTCCCACGAGATGAAGAAGCGAGGGTCGGGCAGGCCGATGAGGTGCGGGACCGAGGAGTGCACGAGCATCCCCTCGAAGGTGCCGGAGTTGGTGACGGCGTAGCCACCGCGGTCGAAGTCCTTGACCGAGTAGGGCAGGGGGACGCCGAGCCACTCGTTGAACCGGGCCTGCCAGTAGAAGGGCGAGCCGTCGAAGTCGTAGCGGCGTCCGTGGATGACCTTGAACCGCTCCATCCAGGGGGCGAGCTTCTCGAGGGCGTCGGGCAGGACCTCGACGTCGTCGTCCATGAGCCAGATCCAGTCGGCGCCGAGGTCGAGGGCCACCTGGGTGCCGACGCTGAAGCCTCCGGCGCCACCGGTGTTGGTCTCCTGGAGCGCGTTCACCAGGACGTCGGCCGGAAGCCGCTCCGCCCAGCGGGCCACGACCTCCTGGGTGTGGTCGGTGCTGGCGTTGTCGACCACGACGACCCGCCACGGGGGCGTGGACATGCGCGAGATGCTCTCCAGGAGCTCGTCCAGGAAGGTGGGCCGGTTGTACGTGACGATCGTGATGGCGACCTTCGACGGCGGGGCTCCGGGTGTCGCGGCGCCCTGCGCAGCGCTGTCCTCAGGGGTCTCGGTCACCCCGACACCTTATCGGTCGAGCACCTCGTCGGAGCCCAGCGCCGCGTCGTCGACCTCGTGGGCCGTCCTGAGCCCCACGTACTGGGCCCGTTCGGACTCGGCGCGGCTGATGAAGGCCTCGATGGCCGCGGCGAAGGCGTCGAGGGTGCGGCGCTCCGGCGGACCGAGGAGGTAGGTGGCGAGGGTGGCGCGGTCGGCGGCCCGCTCGTCGGGGAGCTGCCCGGTGACGACGCCCACGAGCTCCTCGATCCCGCTGCCGTCGCGAGCGATGACGGTGGCGGCGCCCGCGGAGGGGTAGGCGGCGCGGAAAGCAGCCTCGTCCAGGGCGTCGTCGGCCAGGCCCGTGTGGTTGAAGACCGCGAGCGGCTTCTCGCCCGCGAGGTAGTCGGAGACGACGCTGGAGATGTCGGTGACGAGCGCCGTGGACGTGTTCATCCAGTCCTCGATGGCCCCGCCGCGCACGACGCGGTGGTCGAGGCCGGTGGAGGCGGCCGCCTCGGTGACGAGGGCCGCGATGCGCGCGCTCGCGTTGCGGTACTTGGCATCGCGCTGGCCCGTGAACGGGTGGGGCTTGTAGACGACCCGCACGGGCGTCGGGGACGCCAGCAGGGCCTTCACGACACGCTCGCCGACCGACGAGACGGAGGAGTACTCCTGGAGCGTGTTCACACCCTCCCACGTGGGCGCGTAGAGGACGGTGGGGACGGGCTCGTCGCCGAGGCGCGGCTCGGGCCGGATGGCGTGGACCTGCGGCCGCCCCACGAAGCGGAACTGGCTCTCGTGGATGCCCAGGCCCGAGACCCGGTAGCGGTCGGCGCCGGCCTCCCCGGCGACCCACAGCTCGTCGTAGACCCGGGAGAACGGGTTGGCCGACGCGCTCTTGTCGGAGTCGCCGTGCCCGATGAAGGCGCTCATGACGTGCGGCAGGCGCAGCAGGTGGATGTTGTTGCCGGTGTTGGTCGGGTAGAGCGCCACGCGGACGGACGCGAAGTCGAGCATGAGCAGCTCGCCGGGCGCGGACAGCTCGAGGACGGGGAGCGAGGTGCGGCGCATCGTCGTGAAGAGCGCGTGGTCGCGCAGCACGACCAGCACGCGTCGGTCGAGGTGCTCGAGCGACTCGAGCCAGGTGTTGATCTGGTAGGCCGCCCCCAGGGGGCCGCTGAGGTGGAGGACGACCTCCGGCCGGTACTCGTCGATGAAGTCCTGCACCTGGCGCAGCGGGGGAGTGAAGCCTGTGGCGCGCTTGGCCTGACGCATGCGCCAGGAGGCCAGGGCGTCGGGGACCGTGAGGGCCGCGAGGTAGGCCACGCCGGCGAGCCCCAGCAGCAGCACGAAGCCCCACGCCAGGCCGAGGAGGGCGGGCGCGAGCGTGAGCAGCTGGCTGCCGACGATCGCGATGCCTCGCTGCGGCGGGCTGACGTGCATCGTCGGGCTGCCGGGGATGTTGCGGGTGTTCATGGGGCGCAGAGGACCCACGCGGCGGTACTCGGTGTGCAGGGCGCGCAGGCTCAGGACGGCGGACTCCAGGACGGCGACGACGACGAAGACCCGCAGGGCTGCGGTGGAGTCGACGTGCTCGGCCGCGAGCAGCGCCACGACGACGCGCAGCACGAAGCGCATCGGCAGGCCGAGAGCGGCCTGGTCGAGCAGCTCGCCCAGGGCCCGGGCGCGTCGCTCCAGGACGAGCTCTCCGGGGACGGAGAGGAGCAGGAGCACGACGGCGGGCCAGGCGAGTCCGCTGACCGCCAGCACGCCGGCGAGGAACAAAGCCCCGACGCAGCTCAGGAGCGCCGGGAGCCCGCCCGTGCTGCCCAGACGGGCCAGGATCGCAGAGAGCCGAGACACGACGCGAAGGTATCACCGGCGCCCGGGCCCACGGTCGGTCTACGCTCGGTCCGTGCCCCGCCTCCGTCTGCCGGCCTCCGTCGCGCACCCCGTGCGGTTGCTGCCCCTGACGTTCCTCGCGCTCATCGTGCTCGGGGCCATCCTGCTGATGCTGCCGTTCGCGCACACCCGGCAGGGGTCGGCCAACTTCGTCGACGCCCTCTTCACGGCCACGTCGGCGGTCACGGTGACGGGTCTCGCCTCGGTGGACACCAGCACGTACTGGACCGTGCCGGGCCAGGTCATCATCCTGGCGCTCGTCGAGGTGGGCGGCCTCGGCATCATCGCCCTGGCCACGATCCTCGGTCTCTTCGTGGGCGGGCGCCTGGGCGTGCGGACCCGGCTGCTGGCCCAGGCCGACATGCACGTCGTGAGCCTCGGCGAGGTGCGGCCGCTGCTGCGTCGCGTGGCCATCACGATGTTGTTCTTCCAGACCATCATCGCCGTCGTGCTCACCCTGAGGTACCGCCAGACGTACTTCGACGACTGGGGCACGGCGGCGTGGCACGGGGTCTTCGACTCCGTCATGGCGTTCAACAACGCCGGCTTCTCGCTCAACCCCGACAGCATCACGCGGTACGCAGGCGACAGCCTCGTGGTCCTGCCCATCTCGGCCGCTGTGTTCATCGGCGCCATGGGCTTCCCCGTCCTCGCAGAGCTGTGGCAGGAGTGGCGCACGCCGCGCACCTGGACCATCCACACGCGCCTCACCGTGTGGGGCTCGGTCATGCTGCTCGTGGTCGGGACCGTGGCGTTCCTGGCCTACGAGTGGAGCAACCCCAGCACCCTCGGTGGTCTCGACTGGCACGACAAGCTCGTGACCGGTGTCGAGGGCGGCATCATGCCGCGCTCGGGCGGCCTCAACAGCTTCGACTGGGGCTCGGTGAAGCCCGAGACGCTCAACATCGGCGTCGTCATGATGTTCATCGGCGGCGGCAGCGCCAGCACCGCCGGCGGCATCAAGATCACGACGTTCCTGCTGCTCGCCTACGTGATCCTCGCCGAGCTGCGGGGCGACCCGCAGGTGACGATCGGGCGCCGCGCGATCAGCGCCGCGACGGTGCGGCAGGCCGTCAGCATCGCGCTGCTCGCGGTCATGCTCGTGGCCAGCTGCACGCTCGTCATCATGTCCATGACGTCGTTCGAGTTCGACGAGGTGCTGTTCGAGACCACGTCGGCCTTCGGCACCGTCGGACTGAGCACCGGCCTCACCACTCAGCTCCCCGCCGACGCGAAGATCGTGCTGGCGGTCTTGATGTTCATCGGCCGAGTGGGCACCATTGCAGCGGCGTCCGCCTTCGTGCTGCGCGACCGAGTCCGGCGGTTCCGGCTTCCCGAGGAGCAACCGATCATTGGCTAAGCAGAGCGACACCGCACCCAACGCCCCCGTCATCGTGCTCGGCCTGGGGCGCTTCGGCACGTCCGTGGCCCGGTCCCTCGTGCACCTGGGCCACGAGGTCCTGGCGGTCGACGAGCGACCCGAGATCGTCCAGCGGTACGCGAGCGACTTCACGCACGTCGTGGCCGCCGACACCACCGACACCGAGGCGCTGCGCCAGATCGGGGCCGAGCAGTTCGACGTGGCCGTCGTGGGCATCGGTACCGACCTCGAGGCCAGCGTTCTCACCGTGCTGGGCCTGCTCGACCTGGGCGTCAAGGAGGTCTGGGCGAAGGCCATCAGCGGCAAGCACGCCGCCATCCTGGAGCGCGTCGGGGCCACGCACGTCGTGCGACCGGAGTCGCAGATGGGCAAGCGCGTCGCCCACCTGGTGACCGGCACCATGACCGACTTCATCGAGTTCGACGACGGGTTCGCCATCGCGCGCACCAAGGCTCCGGTGTGCACGGCCGACCGCACGCTCACGGACTCCGCGGTGCGCCAGAAGTACGGCGTCACGATCGTCGGCGTGAAGTCGCGCGGCCAGGACTTCACCTACGCCCAGGCCGACACCTTCGTGACCGACGGTGACGAGCTCATCGTCTCGGGCCCCACCTCCAAGGTGGAGGCCTACTGCGCCCTCAGCTGACGCCCGCCTCGCGACCCGCGAGCCCCAGGAGTAACGTGCCGAGAGGTCGGCCACGGGGGGCGACAGCAAGGAGAAAGAACCGTGCTCGCAGCGGCCGACGGCCCGTTCCGTCTGAACGCAGACTTCTTCGACTACTCGATCATCGCGCTGTACTTCATCGTGGTGCTCGGCATCGGCATCATCGCCCGACGCCAGGTCTCGAGCAGCATCGACTTCTTCCTGTCGGGGCGTTCGCTCCCGGCGTGGGTGACCGGTCTGGCCTTCATCTCGGCCAACCTCGGTGCGGTCGAGATCATGGGCATGAGTGCCAACGGCGCCCAGTTCGGCATGGCCACCGTCCACTACTTCTGGATCGGTGCCGTCCCGGCGATGCTGTTCCTCGGCGTCGTGATGATGCCGTTCTACTACGGCTCCGGCGTGCGCAGCGTCCCGGAGTTCATGCGCAAGCGGTTCGGCACCGGCGCGCACCTCGTGAACGCGCTGAGCTTCGCCATCGCCCAGCTGCTCATCGCCGGCATCAACCTGTACCTGCTCGCGACGATCGTGAACCGCCTGCTCGGCTGGCCGCTCTGGGTCTCTCTCGTCGTCGCCGCCGCCATCGTGCTCAGCTACACCGCTCTCGGCGGACTCTCGGCGGCCATCTACAACGAGGTCCTGCAGTTCTTCGTCATCGTGGCCGCGCTGCTGCCGCTCACGATCATCGCGCTCCACAAGGTCGGCGGCTGGCAGGGCATCCAGGACCGGATCCAGCCCGGCCAGGAGCAGCTGTCCTCGTGGCCGGGCACCGACCTCACGGGCATCGACAACCCGGTCCTCTCGGTGATCGGCCTGGTCTTCGGCCTCGGCTTTGTGCTCTCGTTCGGCTACTGGACGACCAACTTCGTCGAGGTGCAGCGCGCCATGGCGTCGTCGTCGGTCTCGGCGGCCCGCCGCGCGCCCATCATCGGCGCGTTCCCCAAGATGTTCATCCCGTTCATCGTGATCATCCCCGGCATCATCGCTGCGATCGTGGTGCCGGAGCTGGCCAACCTGAAGTCGGGCAGTGGCGACACCGGCGGAGCCACCTACAACGACGCGATCCTCCTGCTCATGCGCGACCTGCTGCCCAACGGCATGCTCGGTGTGGCCATCGCCGGCCTGCTCGCCTCGTTCATGGCCGGCATGGCCGCCAACATCTCGGCCTTCAACACCGTCTTCAGCTACGACCTCTGGCAGCAGTACGTGGTCAAGGACCGCGAGGACTCGTACTACCTGGCCACGGGCCGCATCGCCACGGTCGCCGCGACCGTGATCGCCATCGGCACCGCGGCCATCGCCTCGAACTACGACAACCTGATGGACTACCTGCAGACGCTGTTCGGGTTCTTCAACGCTCCGCTGTTCGCCACGTTCATCCTCGGCATGTTCTGGAAGCGCATGAGCGCCACCGCCGGCTGGACGGGGCTCGTGGCCGGCACCCTCGCGGCCGTCGTGGTGGCCGTCGCCGGCCAGGACGTCCTGGGCAGCCTGAGCCAGGGCTGGGTCAACCTGAGCGGCCAGGGCGCCAGCTTCGCCGCCGCGGGTGCGGCGTTCGTGGTCGACATCGTGGTGAGCGTCGTGGTCACCCAGTTCACGAGACCGCGCGAGGAGTCCGAGCTGCGCGGGCTCGTCTACTCGCTCACGCCCAAGGAGTCGCTCGTCGACGCAGGCGAGGGCGTCCTGTCCTGGTACCAGTCACCCACCCGCCTCGCGGCCATCGGGCTCGTGCTCGTGATCGCCCTCAACCTCATCTTCCGCTAGGAGCCGGCCATGGCAGAGAACATCTCGGACAACACCCCCCAGGGCACCTCGCAGCACACCGCGGGCGCCTTCGACATCCGCAACCTCATCGGAGGCCTGATCGGCGTCTACGGCATCATCCTGACGCTGCTGGGGCTCTTCAACGCGAGCGACGAGGAGCTCGCCCGCGGCGACGGCCTCAACATCAACCTCTGGGCCGGCCTCGGGATGCTCGTGGTCGGCATCGGGTTCATCACGTGGGCCCGGCTGCGCCCGGTCGTGGTCCCGTCCGACCCCGAGCAGGAGAGCTGACTCAGCGGGGCGCGTCCTCCTCGCGCAGGCGCGGCACCGTGGCGTTCTCGGGGCGGATGCCGAGCTTGTCGGCGTAGAAGGCCCGCACCAGGTCCATGTCGGCGCTGACGTCGCCCGTGGGGTGGAACGACGTCCCGAAGCCCATCGTCTTGGTGGGCGGGTCGTAGAAGGCCAGCACGACGGGCAGCCCGGTCTGCTGGGCGATGCGGTAGAAGCCGGACTTCCAGTACTCGCCCTGGGAGCGGGTGCCCTCCGCGGCGAGGATGAGGCGGAACGGCTCGCCTGAGCCGGCCTCCTCCAGGAGGCCGTTCACCACGGCGGCCGGGTTCTTGCGGTCGAGCGGCACGCCGCCCAGGGCCCGGAGCAGCCAGCCCAGGGGTCCCTTGAAGAGCTCGCGCTTCACGAGGACACGTGGATGGGCCCCGTCGTGCCACATCACGAGCAGCATCGTGACGAAGTCCCAGTTGGACGTGTGCGGGGCTCCGACGAGGATGCCGGAGTCCGGGACGGACCCCACCATGCGGAAGCCCTTCCGTCGGGCGATGAACCGAGCCAGGCGCTGTCTGAGCATCGCCCGAGCGTAGCGGGCCCTCCGACCCGTCCTGCCGACCCGACCGGTCCGGCCCGCTCGGTAGGATCGACGGGTGAGTTCCGAGCCCTCAGCACCCTTCCGCTACACCGCCGCACTCGCCGCCGACATCGAGTCGCGCTGGCAGGACCGCTGGGAGGCCGAGGGCACCTTCGAGGCGCCCAACCCCACCGGCGACCTCGCGCCGTCGGACGGTCGGGCGCTGCCCGACGACAAGTACTTCATCATGGACATGTTCCCGTACCCCTCGGGCTCGGGTCTGCACGTCGGTCACCCGCTCGGGTACATCGCCACCGACGTCGTCGGTCGCCATCAGCGCATGCGGGGCAAGAACGTCCTGCACGCCCTGGGCTACGACGCCTACGGGCTGCCGGCGGAGATCCATGCCATCTCCACCGGTGAGCACCCGCGCGACAACACCCTCGCCAACATCGCGAACATGAGGCGGCAGCTGCGTCGCCTGGGCCTGGCCCATGACCCACGCCGCTCGTTCGCCACCATCGACCCCGACTTCGTGCGGTGGACGCAGTGGATCTTCCTGCAGATCTTCAACTCCTGGTACGACCCCGAGGCCGGCCGCGCGCGCCCCATCAGCGAGCTCGTCGAGAAGCTGGGCACCTCGGACCCCGCCGTCATCGACACGTACCGCCTCGCCTACGTGAGCGAGTCGCCCGTCAACTGGTGCCCCGGCCTCGGCACGGTGCTGGCCAACGAGGAGGTCACCGCCGACAACCGCAGCGAGCGCGGCAACTTCCCGGTCTTCAAGCGCAACCTGCGCCAGTGGCAGATGCGCATCACCGCCTACGCCGACCGCCTCGTCGACGACCTCGACCGCGTCGACTGGCCCGAGCCGGTCAAGATCATGCAGCGCAACTGGATCGGTCGCTCGCACGGCGCCGAGGTGGAGTTCGCCTCGCCCGCCGGTCCCATCCGCGTCTTCACCACGCGTCCCGACACGCTGTTCGGCGCCACCTTCATGGTGCTCTCGCCCGAGCACCCCCTCGTCGACGCGCTCACCACGCCCGAGCAGGCCGACGCCGTCGCCGCGTACCGCCGCGAGGCCGCCGCCAAGACCGACGTCGAGCGCCAGGAGAACAAGGAGAAGACAGGCGTCCGCACGGGCAGCACGGCCACCAACCCGGTCAACGGCGAGCAGGTCCCGGTGCTGGTGGCCGACTACGTCCTCATGGGCTACGGCACGGGCGCCATCATGGCCGTCCCCGACGGCGACGCCCGCGACGCCGAGTTCGCCGAGGCCCAGGGCCTGCCCACCGTGCAGGTCCTCGACGGCGGCACCCTGGTCAACTCCTCCAACGACGAGGTGAGCCTCGACGGCCTCTCCGTCGAGGACGCCAAGGCCACGATCATCGCGTGGCTCGAGAAGCAGGGTGCCGGGTCCGGCACCACCACGTACCGGCTGCGCGACTGGCTCTTCAGCCGTCAGCGCTACTGGGGCGAGCCGTTCCCCATCGTCTTCGACGAGTCCGGGAACGCCATCGGCCTGCCCGACTCCATGCTGCCCGTCGAGCTGCCCGAGGTTCCCGACTACTCGCCGCGCACCTTCGAGCCCGACGACGCGCAGTCCGATCCCGAGCCGCCGCTGGGCCGGGTCGAGGACTGGGTCAACGTCACGCTCGACCTCGGCGACGGCCCTCGGCAGTACCGCCGCGAGACCAACACGATGCCCAACTGGGCCGGCTCCAGCTGGTACGAGCTGCGCTACACCGACCCCCACAACGCCGACGTGGTCACCGACCCCGCCAACGAGGCCTACTGGCTGGGCCCGCGCACGCCGGGGTCCACCGGCGGCGTCGACCTGTACGTCGGCGGCGTCGAGCACGCCGTGCTGCACCTGCTCTACGCCCGCTTCTGGCACAAGGTGCTGTTCGACCTGGGTCACGTGAGCAGCGAGGAGCCGTTCCAGCGGCTCTTCAACCAGGGCTACATCCAGGCCTACGCGTTCACCGACGCCCGCGGCGTGTACGTGCCGGCCGAGGACGTCGTCGAGGAGGCCGACGGCACCTTCACGTACGAGGGCCGGCCCGTCCGGCGTGAGTACGGGAAGATGGGCAAGAGCCTCAAGAACTCCGTCACCCCCGACGACATGTACGAGGCGTACGGCGCCGACACCCTGCGGGTCTACGAGATGAGCATGGGCCCGCTCGACGTGTCGCGGCCGTGGGAGACGCGAGCCGTCGTCGGCTCGCAGCGCTTCCTCCAGCGGGTCTGGCGCCTCGCCGTCGACGAGGACTCCGGCGAGACGGTCGTGTCCGACGAGCCGCCCACCGAGGAGAGCCTGCGGGTCCTGCACCGCACCATCGAGGGTGTCGCGGCCGACATGGAGGGGCTGCGGTTCAACACCGCGGTGGCCAAGCTCATCGAGCTCACCAACCACCTCACCAAGGTCGACGACCGGTCGCGTGCCGTGCTGGAGCCGCTCGCGCTCATGCTTGCGCCCTTGGCGCCGCACCTCGCGGAGGAGCTGTGGACGCGGCTCGGGCACACCGGGACGCTCACGTTCGAGCCCTTCCCGGTCGCCGACCCGCAGTACCTCGTGGCCGACACGGTCACGTGCGTCGTGCAGGTGCAGGGCAAGGTCCGGGCCAAGCTCGAGGTCTCGCCCACCGCCACCGACGACGAGCTCACCGCTGCTGCTCTCGCGGAGGAGAACGTGCAGAAGTCCATCGACGGCCGCGAGGTGCGCAAGGTCATCGTCCGGGCGCCCAAGCTCGTGAACATCGTCGTGTGACGCACGTCATCCGGGTCCCGCGCGGGCCGGTAGGGTTCGCGGCATGAAGATCGCCGTCGTGACCGACTCCACGGGCTCGCTCGATCCCGCGGACGCGGCGCGGGAGGGCATCGTGGTCGTCCCGCTCCAGGTCATCATCGGGGCCGACGTGCACTTCGACGGCACCGTCCCGTCGGAGCAGATCGCCCAGGCTCTCGCCGACTTCGTCCCCGTCAACACGTCGCGGCCCTCGCCCGAGGAGTTCCTCGCGGCGTACGAGCGCCTCGCGGCCGGCGGCGCGGAGGCCATCGTCTCGGTGCACCTCAGCGCCAGCATGTCGGGCACGGTGGAGTCGGCCCAGCTCGCGGCCAAGCAGTCCTCCGTCCCCGTCACGGTGGTCGACACCCGGCAGGTCGGGCTCGCCACGGGCTTCGCGGCCGGTCGGGCCGCGCGCGTGGCCGCCGAGGGCGGGAGCGTCGAGGAGGCCGCCGAGGCGGCCCGCACGGCGGGGGAGTCCTCGCAGGGCTTCTTCTACGTCGACACCCTCGAGTACCTGCGCCGCGGTGGCCGGGTCGGCGCGGCCGCTGCGCTCATCGGGTCGGCGCTGTCGGTGAAGCCGCTGCTCACCATCAAGGACGGCTCGGTCGTGCCGCTCGAGCGGGTGCGCACCACGTCCAAGGCGCTGTCGCGGCTCGAGGCGCTGGCCGTCGAGGCCGCCCAGGCCTGTCCCGACGGCTTCGACATCGGTCTCCAGCACCTCGCGAGCCCCACCGTGGCCGAGGGCGTGGCGGCCCGGCTGGCCACGGCGCTCGGCCTCGACGCGGTGGCGGTCGACGAGCTCGGCCCGGTCATCGGGGCCCACGTCGGCCCCGGCACCGTGGCCGTCACCGTCACTCCCCGCTGACCCTCGCCGTCTCGTCCCGGAGGCCGGTCGACGGGTCGTCCACAGCCCGGTGCCGGACGGCGGTCCGTCCACAGGCCGGGCTCCGGCCCCTGGTGGCACCTGCCTGCGCTGCCTAGCGTCGGGACGGTGAAACGCCGACACCTGCCCGAGATGACCCCCGAGACCCGGGCCGAGGTCGCCCGGCGCCGGCTCGAGCAGCTGGCGCTCTCGTTCTCGGGCGGGGAGACACCGCCGCCGGTGATCGACGACTACGAGGACGACGACGACCCCGACGAGGGCGTCTCCGTCCGTCCGCCCCGCCACGTGTCGGCCTCGGCCCTGCGCTCCCGTCCGGTGCTCAGCGCCACCCACGTGCGCATCGCCGCGGCCGCTGCCGTGGCCGTCGGCATCGTCCTCACCTGGTGGCTCCTCGCCGAGCGGCCGCGGTCCGCCGACGTCGGCACGCCCGTCACCCTCGCCGGCGCCCGCGACGGACCGGCCGCCGCCTCGTCGGCGAAGCCGTCCTCGGCGGCCACGCCCTCGGAGGTGGTCGTCGACGTGGCCGGAGAGGTGAGACGTCCGGGCATCGTCACGCTGCCGGCGGGCTCGCGCGTGCACGAGGCCATCGCCAAGGCCGGTGGGCTGAAGCGCGGCGTGGACACCACGTCGCTCAACCTGGCGCGGCTCCTCGTCGACGGCGAGCAGGTCCTGGTGGGGTCGGCGGTCCCGTCGGCTGCGACCGGGCCCGGCGGCGGTCCCGCTCCCGTCCCGCCGGGTGCGGCCGTGAACCTCAACACCGCCACCCTCGAGCAGCTCGACGCCCTGCCCGGCGTCGGCCCGGTCACCGCGCAGCACATCCTCGACTGGCGCACCGAGCACGGGAGGTTCGCGGCGGTCGACGACCTCCTCGACGTGCCGGGCATCGGTGACAAGACCCTGGCCGACCTGCGCGACCTCGTCACCGTCTGACGTGCGGGACCTGCGACTCGTCCTTCCGGCGGTCGCGGTCTGGGCCCTGGCCGCCGGTCTCGTCGGAGGGCCGAGTGGGCTCTCGGTCGGCGTGGCCGTGGTCGGGGTGCTCGCCGCCACGCTGCTCGCGCCCCGGTGGCGCGCCGTGGGCCTCGTCGCGCTACTCGCAGCGCTGGTCGCCGCCTCCTGCGCCTGGCGGCTCGCCGACGTCGAGGCCTCGCCCCTGGCCGACGCGGCCAGGACGCGGGCCCTGGTCACGGTGGAGGCGCAGGTGGCACGCGACCCGCGCCGGTACGAGCGGTTCGGGGTCACGTCGAGCGTCGTCGAGCTGCGGGTGCTGCGGGCCACGCTGGGAGGGCGCACCACGGCGGGTCGGGACACCGTGGTCGCGTTCCTCCAGGGCCCGGCCGACGACCTGGAGGTGGGCGAGCGACTCGTCGCGAGAGGCAGGCTCGGTCCGGCCGACGACACCGACACCGTTGCGAGCCTGCGGGTCGTGCGTCGGTCCTCGGCACGGTCCGCCGCGTGGTGGTGGCGGGCCGCCAACCGGGTGCGGGTCGGGGTGCGGGAGTCCATGGCCCGGTCGTCCGAGGAGCCGCGGGCACTCGTCCCGGCGCTCGTCGACGGCGACGACGCCGCCGTGAGCGAGCAGGTCCAGGACGACTTCCGTCAGTCCGGCCTCACCCACCTCCTGGCGGTGTCGGGGACGAACCTGACCATCGTGGTCGGCGTCGTGATGATGCTGCTCAGCCGGACGAGGGCAGGCCCTCGGCTCCGGCTCGGCGTCGGGCTGGTGGCCGTCCTGGGCTTCGTGCTGCTCGCGCGACCCGACCCGAGCGTCGTGCGAGCGGCCGCCATGGGCGTCGTGGGGCTCGCGGCGCTGGGTCTCGGTTCTCGAGGTGGTCTGCGCGTGCTGGCCGTCGCGGTGATCGGCCTGCTCGTCGCCGATCCCTGGCTGTCGAGGACCGCCGGATTCGTGCTGTCCGTCTGTGCCACCGCCGGCATCCTGGTGCTCGGCCCGCCGTTCACCGACCGGCTCTCTCGCTGGATGCCGCGCTGGGCCGCCGTGGCCGTGGCGGTGCCGTGCGCCGCCCAGCTCGCCTGCACGCCTGCCGTCGCCGCCTTGTCGGGGGAGGTGTCGCTCGTGGCGGTGGCGGCCAACCTTCTCGCGGCCCCGGCGGTCGCACCCACCACGGTCCTCGGCCTCGTGGGCGGCCTGCTCCACCTCGTCGCGCCGCCGGTGTCCGAGGTCGTGGGTCTGGTGGCGGGCTGGGGCGCGGCCTGGGTGCTGCTCGTGGGTCATCGCGCGGCGGAGCTCGCCGGCGCCTCGGTCGTGTGGCCCGGTCCGTGGTGGACGTTGCTGGTGGCGGTCCCCCTGGTGGCCTGGGTGCTCTGGCGCGGGCTCGCCCGACCCTGGGTGGCTGCCGGCCTGGCGATCGGGCTCGGGCTCGTGATGGTCCGCCCACCGCAGCCGGGGTGGCCGGCCGACGGCTGGGTCATGGTGTCCTGCGACGTCGGGCAGGGCGACGCCACGGTCGTACGGGTCACCGATGACGCCGCGATCGTGGTCGACGTCGGACCCGACCCCGCCGCCCTGGGCCGGTGCCTGCGCGACCTGCGCGTCCGGTCCGTGCCGCTGCTCGTGCTGACCCATGCCCACGCCGACCACGTCGACGGCTGGGCCGGTCTCGGCGGACGTCGGGTCGGGGCCGTGCGGGTCGGACCCACCGGTGGCCCTTCGCTGCGACCTGCGGCCCGACGTCTCGCCACCGGTGAACGGTTCTCCGTGGGCGACGTCGGGATCGAGGTGCTCTGGCCTGGCGGGGACCTCACCACGGAGGAGGACACCTCGAGCAGCGAGGGCTCGGGGGTCAACGACGCGAGCCTCGTGCTGCGGGTCACCACGCACGGCGTGCGGCTCCTGCTCACGGGCGACGTCGAGCCCGACGCCCAGGACGCCATCGTCAGGTCCGGCGCCGACCTCGGTGCCGACGTCCTCAAGATGCCTCACCACGGCAGCGGCCGGCAGTCGGAGCGCTTCTTCCGGGCCGTGAACCCCCGGCTGGCCACGATCAGCTCGGGGGAGGGCAACGACTACGGCCACCCCGCAGCCGCGGCGCTGGACCTCCTCCAGCGACTCAGCATCTCTGCCTGGCGCACCGACCTGCACGGCGACGTCGCAGTCGTCGAGCGGGACGGCCGACTCCGCGTCGTGACCCGCAAGTAGTGGGGGCGTTCTGGTCCGGGGACTGATTACAGTTCTGGAACAACCGTCGAAATTGTGTAATGCTTCTCGCGAGGCCGCCCGGGCCGCGCGAGGAGGAACCATGTCTGCCACCCACGTCGTGACCAACCAGGTCCCGCCGCTCGTCGACTTCGACGCGGCCGACTACCCGGTGATCCTGGAGGCACTGCACCGCGAGGGAGCCGACCACGCCGTCGAGGAGCTGCACGAGGTGGGCCGTCTGGCCGGGAGCGCGGCGTCGCTCGAGCTGGGCGACCTGGCCGAGGCGCACCCGCCGGTCCTCCACACCCACGACCGCTACGGGAACCGCATCGACGAGGTGAAGTACGACCCGAGCTACCACCAGCTCATGACGACGGCCGTCTCCCTGGGCCTGCACGGGGCGGTCTGGAGCGACCCGCGGCCCAACCCGCACCTGACCCGCGCAGCGCGGTCGTCGGTCTGGGGGATCACCGACGCCGGCCACGGCTGCCCCATCTCCATGACGTACGCCGTCGTCCCCGCGCTGCGGGCCAACGCCGACCTCGCGGCGGACTACGAGCCGCTGCTCTCCACGCTCGAGTACGACCCGTCGCTGCAGGCGCCGCTCGCCAAGCGCGGCCTCATCGCCGGCATGTCCATGACGGAGAAGCAGGGCGGCTCCGACGTCCGCGCCAACCGCACCGAGGCCGTCCCGCAGGCCGACGGCTCGTACCGCATCACCGGCCACAAGTGGTTCACGTCGGCGCCCATGTCCGACCTGCTGCTGGTCCTGGCGCAGGCCCCGGGTGGCCTCTCCTGCTTCTTCCTGCCGCGGGTCCTGCCCGACGGCACGCGCAACGCCATGGCCGTCCAGCGCCTCAAGGACAAGCTCGGCAACCACTCCAACGCGAGCAGCGAGGTCGAGTACGACAACGCGACGGGCTGGCTCGTGGGGGAGGAGGGTCGCGGTGTGCCGACCATCATCGAGATGGTCAACATGACGCGGCTCGACTGCACCCTCGGCTCGGCCACCGGGATGCGCGTCGGCGTCCAGCAGGCCGCCCACCACGCTGCGCACCGCTCGGCGTTCGGCGCGGCGCTCGCCGACCAGCCCCTCATGCGCAACGTCCTGGCCGACCTCGCCGTCGAGGCGGAGGCGTCCACCACCGTCGCGCTGTGGCTGGCTGCGCTGACCGACCGCGCGGTGGCCGGCGACGAGCAGGCCTCCGACCTGCGACGCATCAGCCTCGCGGTCAGCAAGTACTACGTCTGCAAGCGCGGACCGGTGCATGCGGCCGAGGCGCTGGAGTGCCTCGGCGGCAACGGCTACGTGGAGGACTCCCGGATGCCACGTCTGTACCGCGAGGCACCGCTCATGTCGGTGTGGGAGGGGTCGGGCAACGTGGCTGCCCTCGACGCGCTGCGTGCGATGGCACGACAGCCGCAGACCGTCCAGGCGCTGTTCGACGAGCTCGACCAGGCCGCCGGCGCCGACGCCCACCTCGACGCCGCAGTGCTGCGCCTCAAGGACTCCTTCACCGACGTCGACTCGCTGCAGCACCGGGCCCGGTCCGTCGTGGGCGACATGGCCCTCGCGCTGCAGGGCTCGCTCCTCGTGCGTCATGGGCACCCGGCCGTGGCCGACGCCTTCACGCGCAGCCGTCTCGGCGGCGACTGGGGCAGCGTCTTCGGCACCCTGCCCCAAGGCGTCGACACCGCCGCGATCATCGAGCGCGCCACGCCCAAGGTCGGCTCGTGAGCGCGGGCGAACGGCCCGCGGCCTGGCGCGAGGCCCAGACCGAGGGCGACGACTCGCTCTACGCCGGACGGCCCACCCCCGTCGACCACGCCACCTATCCCACCCTCACGTACGAGGTCACGGGCCGCGTCGCGCGGCTCACGTTCAACCGCCCGGCCCAGGGCAACGCCATCACCAACGACACTCCGCTCGACCTGGCGCACGCCGTCGAGCGGGCCGACCTGGACCCGCGCGTCCACGTGATCCTGCTGAGCGGACGCGGCAAGGGCTTCTGCGGCGGCTACGACCTGTCCATCTATGCCGAGAACGGCGCGTCGCCCGACGGCGAGACCGCCGAGGGGACGGTCGTCGACCCGGTCGTGCAGGCGCGCAACCACGACCCGGCCGGCACGTGGGACCCCATGGCCGACTACGCCATGATGAGCCGCTTCAACCGGGGATTCGCCTCCCTGCTGCACGCCGACAAGCCCACCGTCGTGAAGATCCATGGCTTCGCCGTGGCCGGCGGCAGCGACATCGCGCTCTTCGCCGACCAGGTCATCTGTGCCGACGACGCCCGCATCGGCTACCCGCCCACCCGCGTCTGGGGCGTTCCCGCAGCAGGGATGTGGGCGCACCGCATCGGCGACGCCAGGGCCAAGCGGCTGCTCCTCACGGGCGATTCCCTCACCGGCCGGCAGGCCGCCGAGTGGGGCCTCGCGGTCGAGTCCGTCCCGGCTGACCAGCTCGACGCCGCCACCGAGGACCTCGTGGAGCGCATCTCGAACGTGCCGGTCAACCAGCTCATGATGGTCAAGCTCGCGCTCAACAGCGCGCTGCTGTCCCAGGGCGTGCTGAACTCCGGCATGGTCAGCACCGTCTTCGACGGGGTCTCGCGGCACACGCGTGAGGGGTACGCGTTCCAGCAGCGCGCCGCCACCGTGGGGTTCCGGGAGGCCGTCCGCGAGCGCGACGAGCCCTTCGGCGACGCCAAGCCGCGGCCGTCGTGACGGAGCCGACCGCCACACGCCTCGGCGTCCGGCCGCTCACGGCGCGGTCGGCCATCCTGAGCGTCCTGCTCGGTGCCCACCCGCCGGAGGCCGCGGGCAGCTCGATCGTGCGCTGGGGACGCGGCGTGGGAGTGAGCGAGCAGGCCGTCCGCGTCGCGCTGACCCGGATGGTCGCGACCGGAGACCTGGAGCGCGAGGACTCGGTCTACCGCCTCAGCGAGCGGCTCCTGGCCCGTCAGAGGCGACAGGACCGCGCTCTCGAGCTGCGGCCCGTCGCGTGGGACGGGACGTGGCACATGGCCGTGGTGACGGCGGTGGGTGCCGACGCGGCTCGACGGGCCGACGTCCGTCAGCGCATGCTCGCGGACCGCTTCGGTGAGCTGCGCGAGGGGGTCTGGGCGCGCCCGGCCAACCTCGGCTGGCAGCCGGGGCCGGACCTGTCGTCGAGCCTGGAGGTCTTCACCGCCACGCCCGACGGCCTGAGCGCCGGTGGCCTCTCGGCCTCGCTCTTCGACCTCGACTCCTGGGCCGGCACCGCCCGCGACCTGTCGACGGCCCTCGAGGCCTCCGACGACCTCGCCGAGCGCATCGCCGTGGCAGCAGCCATCGTCCGTCACCTCGTGACCGATCCTCTGCTGCCGCCCGAGCTGCAGCCCTCTGACTGGCCCGGCCCCGAGCTGCACGCCACCTACGCGCAGTTCCGCGCCGAGCTCATCGCCCTCGCCGCGCAGTAGGGACCAGGCAGCACCTCTCCGGTGCTTTCCGGGCTGTCTGAGGGTGCCCCTAGGTTCAGGGACATGGCAGCAGAACTGGCAGAAGGCATTGGAACGGCAGCGTATTCGTTCGCCGACGTGGTCCGGTCGATCGTCGTGGTCGAGCCCGACCCCGACGAGCTGCCCGGCGCCCACCTCATCGACACGATCAGCGCCTGCGAGCAGGTCATCCGAGCCGCCGAGGCCATCCAGGCCCAGCACGCGGGGATGCTGCTGGCCGAGCGTGAGCCGCTCATGGAGGGCCGTCACGCGTTCCTGTCCGCGGCCGGCGAGACCGCGCTGGCCCGGGGGATGTCGCCCAGCGCGGGCATCACCCAGCTCGAGACCGCCATCACCCTGAGCCGCCTCCCGGCCGTCCAGGCCGCCTGGGTCGATGGGCTGGTCTCGGGCGTCACCGTCCGCGCCATCGTCAAGAACCTGCCCTCGCTCGACCACGCCTCCATGGCGCTGTTCGAGGCCGAGCTCGAGCCGCACCTCCCAGGCCTGACCCCACGTGCCGCCGCCGAGCTCACCCGGTCCCTGACCCTCGAGATCGACCCCGACGAGGCCGACCGCAAGGCCCTGGCCGCCCGCGAGGACCAGTACGTCTTCGTCGCCGACGAGGCCGATGGCGTCGCCACTCTCATCGCGCACGGTCCCGCCGAGCTGATCCACCAGATCGCCGACCCACTCCTGGCATCGGCCCGCCGCGCCAAGAACGACCCGGGTGACCAACGCTCCCGCGGCCAGGTCATGTTCCAGACCCTCCACGCCTCGGCCGTCGCCGGACCGAACCCGGAGCTCGAGACCATGCGGACCCTCGAGCTCGCTGTCGTGATCAGCGCCGAGCACCTCCTCGGCGCCGGCGACACTCCGGCCGAGCTCGTCGGCCACGGACCGGTCGCCCCGGTCGTCCTCGACCAGCTCATCGACGAGGCCGATCGGGTCTTCTACCGCCGCCTGGTCACCGACCCCGTCGACGGCCGGCTCCTGCACACCGACCCGAGGCGTCGGCTCTTCACCGGTGCCCTGGCCCGTCACGTCCGCTACCGCGACAAGCGCTGCCAGGGACCCTCCTGCGACGCGGCCATCGCCGAGATCGACCACGTCCGCGAGTTCCAGCACGGGGGACCCACCACCGCCGAGAACGCCGAGGGCCTCTGCGTCACGACCCACACCATGAAGAGCATCCCCGGCTGGGCCGTCAGCCACGACGGCGCCACCTGGACCACGCCCACCGGCCACACCTACCCCAGCCCACCCCCACCCGACGTCGTCCGCCGCCGACGAGAGTGAGACGGCTCGCGCGGGCCAGGGATCAGGCATGCTGGCTGTCTCAGCGCTGGAGGAGAGGAAGTGACGTGCCAGCAGTCCTGAAGGTGTTCCTGGCCGTGCTCGTCATGCTGGCTTCGCTCGTCCTCGGCTTCCTGGTGCTCACCGACAGCGCCTACGCCTCGCTCGGGCCGCGTGACGAGAACGAGTGCGGGGCGGTGGGACTCGTGATGCTGGGGTCCGGCCACACCATCCCTGTCAGCGACGACGACGGACGCCGGTACGACACCGAGGCCTGGGAGAAGGCCTGTGTCACGGCAGCGCGCCGAGAGGCCCTCTGGGCCGCCCCACCCCTGGCGACGGGCCTGGCCTCGGCCCTCTACCTCGGCGCGGGCCTCAGCCGGGTCGTCCGACGATCTGCGGCGGAGGGACGGTCACGAGGAGCGCTCGTCGGCTGACCAGGTCGGTCACTGGCCGTAGGTGAACCGGAGGTCGGCGAAGAGCAGCTGGTTGATCCGCTTGAGGACGTGGCCGCGCTTGCTGGCGTCGGGCGGTGGAGCGTCGGTCAGGACCACGAACATGAGGTGGGTCCCTCCGTCCTCAGGTTCGAGCGTCATGTCGATCCAGTCGGTGGGGCGGCTCGGCCACAGGCTCGACCAGACGACCCGACCAGGACTGCTGGACTCGAGGACCTGAGGCGGCACCTCGTCGTCGAGGAGGCGGAGCCACGGGCGGGGCCCCTCGGTGCGGGGCGAGACCAGGTCGGCCCAGACGACGGCCGGGGGAGCGGGTAGGTTCCGCCCGCGGCGGCCGTACTCCCCGACGACCGGGTCGCGCGGGAACACGCGGCCATGACGTCTGACCATCAGCTCTGCGATGGAACGGGCCTCGCTCTCCTCTGAGTCGTTCTTCATGAGGCGGACGGCCAGCCGGTGGACGTCGCCGCGCTCGGCGAGCTGGAGGTCCTGGGCGCAGTAGAAGACAGCGTCGACCCAGTCCGACGGGTCGCCGGTGGCCTCCGCCAGGTGGGTCGCGAACGCGCCACACACGTGGCAGTGAGCGGCATCCCGTTCGCGCGCCATCGCCTCGAAGTCGGTCGGCGGGATGGACTGGCCCGAGCGATGCTCGACGCGATCGTCCGGCTCAGCCATGGTCGCTGCTCCGATCGCCTCGCATGGCTCGATCCTAGGGCGCGACGGGTGGGGGAGATGTCGTCGCGCGGCACTAGGCTGGCTCCGTGGCCACCGCGTTCGGCAAGATCCTGCTCGTCACGGGCAACGCTGAGTTCCTGTCCGACCGGACCCGGGCCCGGGCCTCGTCCGCCATCACGGCCGAGCAGGCCGAGTGCGACGTCACCACCGTCACCGCCGCCGGACTCGGTCCCGGTGAGATCGCCGGACTCACCAGCCCGTCGCTGTTCAGCAGTGCGTCCGGACTGGTCATCACCGAGCTGCAGGACCTGCCCGACGTCGCCGCGCAGGAGCTGCTGGCCTACGCCGCGGACCCCTCGCCCGACGTCGCCGTGGTCCTGGTCCACGGGGGAGGGCAGAGGGGCAAGGGCGTCCTCGACAAGCTCCGCGCCCAGGGCGCGGTGCACGAGGTCAAGCACGAGTCGCCCAAGTACGAGCGCGACTACGCCCGCTGGGTCGCCGGAGAGCTGCGCGACCTCGGCGCCACGATCGACGAGCCGGCCGCCATGCTGCTCGTCACCGCGGTCGGCCAGGACCTGCGGGCGCTCGCCGGCGCCGCCGACCAGCTCTCCTCCAGCGTCGAGAAGGGCCAGCGCATCGACGTCGACATCGTCCGCAAGTACTTCGGCGGCCGCGCCGACGTCCGCGGCTACGAGATCGCCGACGCCGCCATCGACGGTCGCATCGACCTCGCCCTCGAGCACGTGCGGTGGGCCGAGGCCGCCAGGGCCGCGCCTCCAGTCGTCGTCATCGCCGCGGTCGCCACGGGCCTGCGTTCGCTGGCCCGGCTCTCCGACGCCCGGCAGGGGCTGTCGGAGGCCGAGCTCGCCAAGCACGTGGGTGTGCCGCCGTTCAAGCTGCGCATCCTGCGGGGCCAGCTGCGCTCGTGGACCCCGCGCGGGCTCGCCAAGGCCCTGGGTGCCGTGGCCAGGGCCGACCTCGAGGTCAAGAGCGGCGAGGCCGACGGCGCCTTCGCCGTCGAGCGGCTCGTCCTCCAGGTCGGCGCAGCGCGGGGTCGCTGACCTCCCGCGCGCAGCGCGTCGTCCCCGGGAACGACGAAGCCCCCGACCCGAAGGTCAGGGGCTCGTGTGCGCTGAAGGGCGTCGACTCAGAGCGAGGCGGCCTTCTTGGCAATGGCCGACTTGCGGTTCGCGGCCTGGTTCTTGTGGATGACGCCCTTGGAGGCAGCCTTGTCGAGCTTCTTGGTGGCCTCACCGGCGAGCTTCTTGGCATCGTCGGTGTTGCCGGCGTCGATGGCCTCGTTGAAGCGACGGACAGCCGTCTTGAGCGCGGAACGCACCGACTTGTTGCGCTCGCGCGCAGCCTCGTTCTGAAGGTTGCGCTTGATCTGCGACTTGATGTTCGCCACGGGGTGACCTGTTCTCTCGTACGGCTCAGGAAGAATGCAAAGCAATAGGGCGTGCATGCACGCGACCGCCCACGTTACCAGTGGGGAGCGGGCGAACCCAAATCGGGCGAGATCTAGACTGCCGCCATGCAGTCGCTCTACGACGTCCTGGTCTGGGTCCACATCGCGTGCTGGGTGCTGGCCCTCGTCGGCTACGCCATCACGCTCCCCGCGGCGCGGGTCAACGGGCTGCTGGCCCACGGCCTGACCGCGGCCTTCCTGCTGGGCATCGTCCTGGTCGGGATCGCGTCGGGCAGCGACGACGTGAGCGACCCGAACAACGCCAAGGCCGCCGTGAAGCTCCTCGTCGCCTTCCTGGCCGTCGGTCTGGCTCACTCCACCCGGCGGCGCCCCGCGCCCAACCCGCTCGCCCACGTGGTGGCCGGCCTGATCCTGGTGAACGTCGTCATCGCCTACGCCTGGTAGCCGGGGCAGGCGGGTTCGTCGGCACGGCCGGGCGGGTGGGATGATGTCCGGACCATGAGCACCCGCCCCACGACTGTTCCCCAGGTAGGGGCCACCGACCCTTCGGTCCTGCGCAACTTCTGCATCATCGCGCACATCGACCACGGCAAGTCCACGCTCGCCGACCGCATGCTCCAGCTCACCGGCGTCGTCGACGACCGCGCCGCCCGGGCGCAGTACCTCGACCGCATGGACATCGAGCGCGAGCGTGGCATCACCATCAAGAGCCAGGCCGTGCGGATGCCGTTCACCAAGAGCGACGGCGACGACGCGGGCACGCACTACGTCCTCAACATGATCGACACCCCGGGTCACGTCGACTTCACGTACGAGGTGAGCCGGTCGCTCGAGGCCTGCGAGGGCGCCATCCTCCTGGTCGACGCCGCCCAGGGCATCGAGGCCCAGACGCTGGCCAACCTGTACCTGGCCATGGAGGCCGACCTCCACATCATCCCGGTGCTCAACAAGATCGACCTGCCCGGCGCCCAGCCGGAGAAGTACGCCGAGGAGATCGCCGGCATCCTCGGGGGCGACCCGGACGACGTCCTGCGCGTCTCGGCCAAGACGGGCCAGGGCGTCCAGGAGCTCCTCAACCTCATCGTCGACGAGGTCCCGCCGCCCCAGGGCGACCCCGACGCCCCGCCGCGCGCGCTCATCTTCGACTCGGTCTACGACACCTACCGCGGCGTCATCACCTACGTGCGCGTGTTCGACGGCAAGCTCAGCCACCGCGACAAGATCAAGATGATGTCCACCGGCACGGCGCACGAGATGCTCGAGGTGGGCGTCATCTCGCCCGAGCCCGTCAAGGCAGACCATCTGGGCGTCGGCGAGGTGGGCTACCTCATCACGGGCGTGAAGGAGGTGCGGCAGTCCCGCGTGGGCGACACCGTCACCTCCAACGTGAAGCCCGCCAGCGAGCCGCTCGGTGGCTACGCGCACCCCAACCCCATGGTGTTCTCGGGCCTGTACCCCATCGACGGCGACGACTTCGCCACGTTGCGCGAGGCGCTCGAGAAGCTCCAGCTCAACGACGCCGCGCTGGTCTACGAGCCGGAGTCGTCGGGAGCCCTGGGCTTCGGGTTCCGCATCGGCTTCCTCGGCCTCCTGCACCTGGAGATCATCCGTGAGCGGCTCGAGCGCGAGTTCAACCTCGACCTCATCGCCACGGCGCCCAACGTCGTCTACCGCATCGAGCTGGAGGACGGCAGCGAGCACGTCGTGACCAACCCCAGCGAGTACCCCAACAGCGGCAAGATCGCCAAGGTCTTCGAGCCCATCGTCGACGCCACCATCCTGGCGCCGAGCGACTACATCGGCACCATCATGGAGCTGTGCCAGGCGCGCCGCGGCCAGCTGCAGGGCATGGACTACCTCTCCGAGGACCGCGTGGAGATCCGGTACACGCTGCCCATGGGCGAGATCATGTTCGACTTCTTCGACTCCCTCAAGAGCCGCACCAAGGGCTACGCGTCGCTCAACTACGACCTCTCGGGCGAGCAGGCGGCGGACCTGGTCAAGGTCGACATCCTGCTGCAGGGCGAGATCGTCGACGCGTTCAGCGCGATCGTCCACCGCGACAACGCCTACGGGTACGGCGTCTCGCTGGCCGGCAAGCTCAAGGAGCTCATCCCGCGCCAGCAGTTCGAGGTGCCCATCCAGGCCGCCATCGGCGCCCGCGTCATCGCCCGCGAGAACATCCGCGCCATGCGCAAGGACGTCCTCGCCAAGTGCTACGGCGGCGACATCAGCCGCAAGCGCAAGCTGCTCGAGAAGCAGAAGGAGGGCAAGAAGCGCATGAAGATGGTGGGACGCGTCGAGGTGCCCCAGGAGGCCTTCATCGCCGCCCTCTCGACGGGCGAGTCGCGGGTCGAGTAGCCGCAGGTCAGGGGGTGCTAGCACGGACCCCTCGTGCGTTAGGGTGATCGGCACCACATACTCCCCGAATGTCTGAGGAACCCCATGTCGAGGACCGCCACCCCCGAGCAGCTCGAGATCGTCAACAACCGTGGCAGGAGCATCGCGCACCTGTTCTTCGACCGCGTGACGAACACCCCCAACCGGGAGGCGTTCCGCTTCCCCGACGAGAACGAGGTCTGGCAGTCGCTCACCTGGGCGCAGGCCGGCGAGCAGGTCACGCGCCTCGCCGCGGGCCTCATCGCGCTGGGCATCGAGCCCGAGCAGCGCGTCGCCATCGTCTCCGGCACCCGCTACGAGTGGATCGCCGCCGACCTGGCCATCAACGCCGCCGCGGCCGCCACCACCACGGTGTACCCCACCACCGGCATCGAGGACGAGGCATACATCCTGTCCGACTCCGGCAGCCGCGTGGTCTTCGCCGAGGACGACGAGCAGGTCAAGAAGCTCCTCGAGAAGAAGTCCGAGCTCCCCGACGTCATCAAGGTCATCACCTTCGAGTCCGCCCTCACCGACGGTGACTGGATCATCTCCCTCGAGGACCTCGACCAGCTGGGCACCGAGCACCTCACCCTCAACGGCTCGGCCGTCGAGGACCGCGTGGCCAACATCAAGCCCGAGGACCTCGCCACGCTGATCTACACGTCCGGCACCACCGGCCGTCCCAAGGGCGTGCGGCTCACGCACGACAGCTGGTCGTACGAGGGCGCGGTCATCGCCTCGCAGCAGATCCTCACGGTCGACGACCTGCAGTTCCTCTGGCTGCCCATGGCGCACTCGTTCGGCAAGGTGCTCCTCTCGAGCCAGCTGGCCATCGGCTTCCCCACCGCCATCGACGGTCGCGTCCCCAAGATCGTCGACAACCTCGCCATCGTGAAGCCCACCTTCATGGGCGCGGCCCCCCGCATCTTCGAGAAGGCCTACGGCCGCATCGTCGGGATGACGGAGGAGGAGGGCGGCGTCAAGCTCAAGATCTTCAAGTGGGCCGAGCAGGTCGGCCTCGAGCACTCCCGCGCCATCCGCAGCGGCAAGAGCATCTCGCCGGTGCTCAAGGCCAAGCACGCCGTCGCCGACAAGCTCGTCTTCTCCAAGGTCCGCGACCGCTTCGGCGGCCGGGTCCGGTTCTTCATCTCCGGTGCCGCAGCCCTCAGCTCCGACATCGCCGAGTGGTTCCACGGAGCCGGTGTCCTGATCCTCGAGGGCTACGGCCTCACCGAGACGTCGGCGGGTGCGTTCGTGAACCACCCCGACGACTTCAAGCTCGGCTCGGTCGGACAGGTCTTCCCCGGCAGCGAGGTGCGGATCGCGGAGGACGGCGAGGTCCTCATCAAGGGCCCCAACGTCATGAGCGGCTACCACAACCTCGAGTCCGAGAGCGCCACCACCATCGAGGACGGCTGGCTCCACACCGGCGACGAGGGCCGGCTCGACGAGGACGGCTTCCTGTTCATCACCGGTCGCAAGAAGGAGCTCTTCAAGACCTCCGGCGGCAAGTACGTCGCTCCGCCGCACATCGAGGGCGTCTTCAAGGGCATCAGCTCCCTCACGAGCCAGATCATCGTGCACGGCAACGAGCGCAACTTCTGCACCGCCCTCATCACGCTCGACCCCGACGCCGTCGCCGAGTGGGCCGCGGCCAACGGCAAGGCCGGGCAGTCGTACGCCGAGGTCGTCTCCTCGCCCGAGATCCACGCCATCATCTCGGGCCAGATCGACGAGCTCAACCAGCGCGTCAACCGCTGGGAGACCATCAAGAAGTTCGCCATCCTCGACCACGACCTGTCGGTCGAGTCCGGTGAGCTCACGCCCAGCATGAAGGTCAAGCGCGCCGTCGTGGAGGCCAACCAGAAGGAGCTCCTCGACTCCTTCTACGCTGGCTGAGTGAACTTCACCGAACGGCCGCTCCCTGCCCGGAAGCGGCCGTTCGGCGTCACGGCTCCATCGGTACCCGCCTTCGGCGTGTACCTCCACGTCCCGTTCTGCTCGGTGCGGTGCGGGTACTGCGACTTCAACACCTACACGGCCGACGAGCTGGGCGAGGGCGCCACCCGCGCGTCCTACGCCGACACCGCGATCCAGGAGATGCAGCTCCTCGCCGCCGCTCCTGGCGGACGGCCGGTCGAGACCGTGTTCGTGGGTGGGGGGACGCCCACCCAACTCCCGGCCGACGACCTGGTCCGCATGCTGCGCGCCGTCGACGAGACCTGGGGGCTCGCGCCCGGGGCCGAGGTCACGACGGAGGCCAACCCCGACAGCGTCACGCCGCACTCGCTCGCCGTGCTGCGCGCCGGCGGCTTCAACCGGATCTCGTTCGGGATGCAGTCGGCCGTGCCCCACGTGCTGGAGGTGCTGGAGCGCACCCACGACCCGGCCCGGGTCCCCGATGCCGTGCGTTGGGCGAGAGAGGCCGGCTTCGAGCAGGTGAGTGTCGACCTCATCTACGGGGCCCCGGGGGAGTCGGTCGCCGACTGGCGCACGAGCGTGGAGCAGGCGCTCGCCCTCGAGCCCGACCACGTGAGCGCCTACGCCCTCATCGTGGAGGACGGCACGGCCTTCGCGCGCAAGGTACGCCGCGGCGAGGTCGTGATGCCCGACGACGACGAGACCGCCGACAAGTACCTCCTGGCCGACGATCTCTTCGAGGCGGCCGGGCTGAGCTGGTACGAGCTCTCCAACTGGTCGCGCGACGCCGCCGCGCAGTGCCGCCACAACCAGCTCTACTGGAACGGGGACGACTGGCTCGGGATCGGCCCCGGAGCCCACTCCCACGTGGCCGGCTCCCGGTGGTGGAACGTGAAACACCCCGCTGCGTATGCGCGTCGGCTCGCGGAGGGGGAGTCCCCGCGTCACGACGGCGAGGAGCTGGACCCCGAGACCCGGCACCTCGAGGACGTCATGCTGCGGCTGCGTCTGCGCGAGGGCATCGAGACGCATCTGCTCCGCGACCCCGACGCCATGGTGACGGCGGGGTACCTCGAGCCCGTCGGCGAGCGCATGGTCCTGACGCAGACCGGTCGTCTCGTGGCCGACTTCGTCGTCCGCCACGTCACGTGACTCACCAGTAGTCCTGGGCATCTGCCCTAGTCGTGTGAAACGCGTCACATCGGACATCGAGCTGTCCTAGCCTGGTCGTGGGAGAAACATCGGGGGAGAACGGCAAGGGAGCCATGCGCAACGTGCATGGGCCGTTCCGCGACCGTCGGGTCGTGGCGATGGCTCGAACCATGAAGAAGATCGTGATCGTCCGAACAGCGCTCGTGGGAGCAGCGTTGCTCGGGTCGGTCCTGGCCGGCCTCGGCCCGGCCGAGGCCGGTGGCCGGATCCTGTGCACCGGGTTCACCCAGTGCACGGACCGGGGGTGGTCGGACGCGGGGTACCGCGCCGCCCAGCCCCGGGCGCACTGGAACATGACGCCGGGGAGGAACTGCACCAACTACGTCGCGTACCGGCTGACCAGCAACGGACGACGGACGGCCCGCCCGCCGCACACCAACGCCGCCCACACGTGGGGCTCAGCCGCGCGCGCCTCGGGCGTCCCGGTCACCGACCGGCCGCAGGTGGGCTCGATCGCCTGGTGGGAGAGCGACGTCTACCCCGCCAGGAAGAAGGGTCACGTGGCGTACGTCGAGCAGGTCCGGGCGGACGGCTCGATCCTCGTCAGCGAGGACAACATGAACCAGGCCTTCTCCTGGCGTCGGGTCGTCCGGGGCAAGGGCTGGCCGTCCGGGTTCCTCCACTTCCCGACCTCCGACGGCTCGCCGTCGGGGAAGGTCACGTCCGTGGCTGCCGACGGCGGTCGGCTCGATCTGTGGACGGCCGCGAGCGACCCTGACGCCTTCGGTCGACCGGTCCGGTACGAGGTCGTCCTCGACGGTGCGCTCGACGACCCCGAGGCGGAGCGCTTCACCTTCACGACCGGCTTCTTCCTGAGCCACCGGATCAAGACGGTGGCGGCACGTGGCTCCACCGTGGTGCGTGTCTACGTGCACAACAAACGCGGGACCGACGGTGAGGACGTCGTGCGGCTGGGCACGAGGGTCGTCTCGATCGACTGACGGTGCCGGCCCGTGCAGCGGGTCGGCCGCCGGTCGGCGTCAGGGGGCCGTCACGAAGTCGATGAGCTCCTCGACCCGGCCGAGGAAGGACGGCTCGAGGTCGGCGTAGGTGCGCACGGTGGACAGGATGCGCTGCCACGCCCGGGCGACGTCGGCCTGGGAGCCGTGCTGCCAGCCCAAGGCCGCGCAGATGCCGCGTTTCCACTCGACGTCGCGGGGGATCGTGGGCCACTGCTGGAACCCGAGGCGCTCAGGCTTGACCGCCTGCCAGACGTCGACGTAGGGGTGCCCCACCACGAGGACGTTCGCCCGACCACGGAGCGGGGCCACGAGGCGGGACTCCTTGCTGCCCTCCACGAGGTGGTCGACCAGCACGCCGAGACGTCGGTCGGGCGCAGGGTCGAAGTCGTCGACGACGGCCACGAGGTCGTCGACGCCGTTCAACAGCTCGACGGTGACGCCCTCCACGCGGAGGTCGTCGCCCCAGACCTTCTCCACGAGCTCGGCGTCGTGCTTGCCCTCCACGAGGATCCTGCTCGGCAGGGCCACGCGGGCGCGGGCGTTCTCCACGGCGAGCGAGCCCGACGCGGTGCGTCGAGGGCCGCTGGGCCCGGCGGCCACCGGCGGCCGCGCCACGACGGGCTTGCCCTCGAGCAGGAAGCCCGGGCCGAGCGGGAAGGAGCGACGCTTGCCGCGGCGGTCCTCCAGGATGAACATGCCGAGGTCGGCGTCGATGCGCACGACCGCGCCGACGTAGCCGCTCGTGGCGTCCTCCAGCACCATGCCCGGCTCCACGGGCACGTCGACCGAGCGGCCGCGCGGAGGCTTGCGCCAGTCGCCGGACAGGACGTCGGAGCCGTAGCGGTCAGCCATGGAGGAGGCCCAGCAGTCGTTGGTGGAAGGCCTCCAGCTCCTCGCGGGCGATGGATCCCGAGCTCGTGAGGATGCGGCTCCGGGGCGTGGTGAGCCCGATGGCGAGGTCGACCGCGGCGGGCCACGAGGGGCGCGGCGTCGGGGGCTGGGAATCGGTGTAGAGGTCGCCCACGGCCACCACGTCGACGTCGGGCACCACCATGACGAGCTCTCCACCGACGGGACCGTCGCCGAGGTGGATGACCTCGACGAACCGGCCGCCGAGGTCGGTGGCCCACACCGAGCTGAGCGTCCCACCGCGCGACTCGTGCATGAGGAAGGTGCCGTCGGAGACGGTGATGCGGCGGGGCCGGTACGTGAGGGTCTGGCTGTCACCGGTGACGACGACCGCCTCGTCGGTCACGGTGATGGGTTCCATCTCGGTAGACTGGCACTTGCCCGGGGCGAGTGCCAGCGACACGCCCCAGGATGCACCCGACGAGACCGATCAGACAGGCAGGAGAGCCCCATGAGTGACGACCGCCGCCTCGAGGTGCTCCGTGCCATCGTCCAGGACTACGTCGCCACGCACGAGCCGGTCGGCTCGCGTGCGCTCGTCGAGCGCCACCAGCTCGGCGTCTCGTCGGCCACCATCCGCAACGACATGGCCGCGCTCGAGGAGGAGGGGTACATCACCCAGCCCCACACGAGCGCCGGACGGGTCCCCACCGACAAGGGCTACCGGCTCTTCGTCGACCGGCTCTCGGAGGTGAAGGCCCTCTCGGGTGCGGAGCGCCGCGCCATCGAGACCTTCCTCACCGGTGCCGTCGACGTCGACGACGTCGTGCAGCGCAGCGTCAAGGTGCTCGCCCAGCTCACCAACCAGGTCGCGATCGTGCAGTACCCGTCGCTCACCCGCTCCACGGTCCGACACGTCGAGGTCGTGGCGCTCGAGCGGGCGCGTGTGCTGCTCGTGGTCATCACGAGCAGCGGCCGCGTCGAGCAACGCATCGTCGAGCTCGTGGAGACGCCCACCGACCAGCTCCTGGCGGACCTGCGAGCGCGGCTCGTGGGCGCCACGCTCGGTCAGCGGCTCCCCGAGGCGGCCCTGCGCCTGGCCGACCTCATCGAGACCTTCGCGCCCAACGACCGGCCCATCGTCACGTCGATCGTCACCACGCTCACGCACGTCTTCGGCAACGAGCGCTCCGACGAGCGCATCGCCGTGGGCGGCACCGCCAACCTCGCGCGGTTCGGCACCGACTTCGACACCGCCATCAAGCCCGTGCTGGAGGCGCTCGAGGAGCAGGTGGTGCTGCTCAAGCTGCTGGGCGAGGCCACCACCGACCCCACGGTCCGCATCGGCGCCGAGACGGGCAACGAGTCGTTCACCGGCACGGCTGTCGTGTCGTCCACGTACGGTGGACTCGACTCGCTCGCCACGCTGGGCACGCTCGGGCCCACCCGCATGGACTACCCCGCCACCATGGCCGCCGTCGGCGCCGTGGCGCGCTACGTCGGACGCATCGTCGCCGACGGCTGACTTCCCATCACCTAGAGGACCCAGAGACACCCATGGCACAGGACTACTACGACCTGCTCGGCGTGAGCCGCGAGGTGAGCCCCGAGGAGCTCAAGAAGGCGTACCGCCGGCTCGCCCGCCAGCTGCACCCCGACGTCAACGACGCCGACGACGCCGCCGACCGCTTCAAGGAGGTCACCCTCGCCTACGAGGTGCTGTCGGACCCGCAGAAGCGCTCGGTCTACGACCGCGGCGGCAACCCCATGGGGGGCGGCGCGTCGGGCGGCGCGGGCTTCGGCCAGGGCTTCAGCTTCGACGACATCATGGACGCCTTCTTCGGCGGCAACAACCAGCGCGGTCCCCGCTCGCGCGTGCAGCGCGGCCAGGACGCCCTCCTGCGCCTCACGATCAACCTCGCGGAGGCCGCGTTCGGCCTCACGCAGGAGCTCAAGGTCGACACGGCCGTCACGTGCACCACGTGCGACGGCTCGGGCGCTCGGGAGGACGCGGCCCCGGTCACGTGCGGGACGTGCCACGGGCACGGCGAGGTGCAGAGCGTCCAGCGCTCCCTCCTCGGCGACATCCGCACGGCGCGCACGTGCCCCACGTGCCGCGGCTTCGGCACGGTCATCACCGACCCGTGCGACGAGTGCGGCGGCGACGGCCGGGTCCGCTCGCGTCGCTCTCTCACCGTCACCATCCCCGCGGGCGTCGACCAGGGCACCCGCATCCAGCTCACCGGCGAGGGCGAGGTCGGCCCCGGTGGCGGACCGGCCGGCGACCTCTACGTCGAGATCGACGTCGAGCGACACCCGGTCTACAGCCGTCAGGGCGACCAGCTCCTCTGCCAGGTCACGCTGCCCATGACGGCGGCCGCCCTCGGCACCCACCTCGACCTGCCCACGCTCGAGTCCGACCTGCCCGAGGGCGCGCTCGACCGCGAGACCGCGGCCACCGTGCCCGTCGAGGTCGCGGCCGGCACGCAGTCCGGCGACACGGTCGTGCTGAAGGGCCAGGGCGTGCAGCGTCTGCGTGGTCCGGGCCGTGGCGACCTCGTCGTGCAGGTGGTCGTGGAGACCCCCACCCACGTCGACGACGAGCAGCGGGCCCTGCTCCAGCAGCTGGCGGCCCTGCGCCACGAGGAGCACCCTGAGGGCACGCTCAACGCGAGCCACAAGAACGTCTTCGGCCGCATCAAGGACGCCTTCCGGTAGGAGGTCGGCCCAACGGGCAGGATGGGTGCATGACCGACGACTGCTTGTTCTGCTCGATCGTGGCCGGAGACATCCCTGCGGACGTCGTGGCCGAGAACGGCCAGGCCATCGCCTTCCGCGACATCAGTCCCCAGGCGCCCACCCACGTGCTGGTCATCCCGCGCGTGCATCAGCCCGACATCGGCTCGCTCGTCGAGGCCGACCCGGCCGCCGCCACGGGCGTGCTGACGTTGGCGCGCGAGGTGGCCGACGAGGCCGGCGGCTCCTACCGGCTCGTCTTCAACACCGGCGCCGACGCCCACCAGACCGTCTTCCACTGCCACGCCCACGTGCTGGCCGGCCGTTCGCTCGGCTGGCCCCCCGGCTGAGGCTGCGCCGACCGGATGCTGGCCTGGCCCGAGGTCGCGGGACGCGGGTAGACTGGAACCACACATGACTGAGCCTCAGAACCCGCACACCTTCACCGTCCCCACGAGCATCGACACCGTCTCGCTGTTCGGCCCCGCCGACGAGTTCCTGCGCCTCGTGGAGACCGCGTTCGACGCCACGGTCCACGCCCGTGGGAACGTCGTCACCGTCACCGGTCCCGCCGCCGAGGCCGCGCTCGTGGAGCGTCTGCTCGACGAGCTCGTCGCCATCGTGCGCACCGGCCAGGGCCTCACCTCCGAGACCGTCGAGCGGTCCATCGCCATGCTCCGCGAGGAGACGCAGGAGCGGCCCGCCGAGGTGCTGAGCCTCAACATCCTCTCCAACCGTGGTCGCACGATCCGTCCCAAGACGCTCAACCAGAAGCGGTACGTCGACGGCATCGACAAGCACACCATCACCTTCGGCATCGGCCCGGCCGGCACCGGCAAGACGTACCTCGCCATGGCCAAGGCCGTGCAGGCGCTGCAGGCCAAGCAGATCACCCGCATCATCCTCACGCGCCCGGCCGTCGAGGCCGGCGAGCGCCTGGGCTACCTGCCGGGCACGTTGAGCGAGAAGATCGACCCGTACCTGCGCCCCCTGTACGACGCGCTGCACGACATGCTCGATCCCGAGACCATCCCCAAGCTCATGACGGCCGGGACCATCGAGATCGCGCCGCTGGCCTACATGCGTGGCCGCACGCTCCAGGACGCGTTCATCATCCTCGACGAGGCGCAGAACACCACGCCCGAGCAGATGAAGATGTTCCTCACCCGCCTCGGCTTCGGCTCCAAGATCGTGGTGACCGGCGACGTGAGCCAGGTGGACCTGCCCTCTGGCACCAAGAGCGGTCTGCGCGTCGTGCGCGATATCCTCACCGACGTCAAGGACATCCACTTCTCCACGCTCACGTCGCAGGACGTCGTGCGGCACAAGCTCGTGGGCCGCATCGTCGCCGCCTACGACGCGTACGAGGGTGCCGAGCAGGACCAGGTGGACCGTGAACGTCGACGTCCTCGATGAGTCCGGCAGCGACGTCGCGCTCGACGTCGTCGCGCTGACCCGGCTGTCCCGCTTCGTCATGCGGCGGATGCGTCTGCACCCCGCCACCGAGCTCACGGTGCGGCTCGTCGACACCGCCACCATCGCCACGCTCAACGAGCAGTGGATGGGCAAGAAGGGCCCCACGGACGTCCTGTCGTTCCCCATGGACGAGCTCACCCCGGGGCGTCGCGACGCCGAGCCGGAGGACGAGCCCGAGGGATACCTCGGCGACATCGCCCTGTGCCCGCAGGTCGCGGCGCAGCAGGCGCCGGCGGCGGGCCACTCCGAGGTCGACGAGGTCGAGCTGCTGCTCGTGCACGGCATCCTGCACCTGCTGGGCTACGACCACGCCACGCCCGAGGAGCACCAGGAGATGTTCGGCATCCAGGGCCGGCTCCTCCTCGAGTGGCAGCGCGCTGCCGCCGGGCTCGACCCCGAGTCCGCCTGATCCCCGAGCCGAGCCAGACGATCCCATGACCTCCGCCATCATCCTGTCGATCCTGCTCGCCCTCGCGGCGGGGCTCTTCGCCAGCATCGACGCCGCCCTGTCGTCGTTCTCCAAGGCCCGCGCCGAGGAGCTCGAGGACGAGGGCCGGGCCGGTGCCGCCCGGCTCCTGCGCATCCTCGAGGACCCGGCGCGCGCCCTCAACACCGTCCTGCTGATGCGGGTGCTCACCGAGACGGCGAGCATCGTGCTCGTCGCGCTCGTCGTGGCCGACCGCGTGGAGGGGTGGTTCCTGCAGATCTTCGTGGCCGTGGCCATCATGGTCGTGGTCTCGTACGTGCTCATCGGCGTCGGTCCCCGCACGCTCGGACGCCAGCACGCCGAGTCCGTGGCGCTGTCGTCCGCGCTCCCGGTGCTCGTCCTCACGTGGCTGCTCGGCCCCGTGCAGCGGGTCCTGATCCTCGTCGGCAACGCGCTCACCCCGGGCCGGGGCTTCAGCGAGGGCCCGTTCGCCTCCGAGGTCGAGGTGCGTGAGCTCGTCGACCTCGCCGCAGCGTCGTCGGTCATCGAGTCCGGCGAGTCCAAGATGATCCAGTCGGTGTTCGAGCTGGGCGACACAATCGTGCGCGAGGTCATGGTCCCGCGCACCGACCTCGTCTACGTCGAGCGCACCAAGACGCTGCGCAAGACCATGTCGCTGTGCCTGCGCTCGGGCTACTCGCGCCTGCCCGTGATCGACGACAACCTCGACGACATCCTCGGCATGGCCTACCTCAAGGACGTCACCAAGCGCGTCTTCGACAACCACGAGGCCGAGACCAAGGAGAAGGTCGACACGATCATGCGGCCGTGCCTCTTCGTGCCCGACACGAAGCCGGCCGACGACCTGCTCCGCGAGATGCAGCTCCAGCGCACGCACGTGGCCGTCGTGGTCGACGAGTACGGCGGGACGGCCGGGCTGGTCACCATCGAGGACATCCTCGAGGAGATCGTGGGCGAGATCACCGACGAGTACGACACCGAGCCCGACGACCTCGAGGCGCTCTCGGACGGCTCGTACCGGATGACGGTCCGCTACGACGTCGACGATCTCGCCGAGCTCTTCGACGTCGACCTCGACGACGAGGACGTCGACTCCGTGGGCGGGCTCCTCGCCAAGCACCTCGGCAAGGTCCCCATCCCCGGCAGCACCGTCGAGGTGGCCGGTCTCCGCCTCGAGGCCGAGGATCCCTCGGGACGGCGCAACCGGGTGGGCCGGGTGCACGTGCGCCGCGTCGACGGCGCCGACGGGTCGATAGCCTCGTCCCATGGCTGACACCCCAGAGACGACGCTGTCCGCGGAGGACGCCAAGATCGTGACCCTGGCGCGCGCCACGCGCGCCCGCACCGGAGCGCCCGTCGGTGCCGCGGTCCGTGACCTCGACGGGCGCACGTACGCCGCCGCTGCGGTCTCCCTCGCCTCGCTCGAGATCGCCGCTCTCGACCTCGCGGTCGCCATGGCCGTCTCCTCCGGTGCCCAGGGCCTGGAGGCCGGTGCCGTGCTCGGTGCCGTGCTCGAAGGCGAGGCTCCGTCCATCGACGCGTTCCGCGACCTCGCCGGCCCTGGTGTCACCGTCTTCCTCACCGACGCGAGCGGTGCCGTCGTGGGGAGCCTGACCTCATGAGCGAGCCCGTCTTCCGCTCCGGCTTCGCCTGCTTCGTGGGCCGCCCCAACGCGGGCAAGTCCACGCTCACCAACGCGCTCGTGGGCGAGAAGGTCGCCATCACGTCGTCCAAGCCGCAGACCACGCGGCACGCCATCCGTGGTCTCGTGCACCGTCCCGACGCCCAGCTCGTGCTCATCGACACCCCCGGCCTGCACCGTCCCCGCAACACGCTGGGCGCTCGGCTCAACGACCTCGTCCGCACCACGTGGGCCGAGGTCGACACCGTGGCCATGTGCCTGCCGGCGGACCAGAAGGTCGGTCCGGGAGACAAGTTCCTCATGAAGGAGCTGGCGGCCCTGCGCAGCAAGCCCGTCCTGGGCGTGGTCACCAAGACCGACCTCGTCGGGCCCGACCAGCTGGGCGAGTACCTCATGTCGGTCCAGGTGGCCGGCGAGCAGGTGGGCCTGGAGTGGCGCGAGATCGTGCCGGTCTCCGCCGTGAAGAACCAGCAGGTCGACCTCCTGGCCGACCTCCTCGTGGCCACGCTGCCCGAGGGTCCCACGATGTACCCCGAGGGACAACTCACCGACGAGCCCGAGGAGATCCTCGTGGCCGAGATCATCCGCGAGGCCGCCCTCGAGGGCGTGCGCGACGAGCTGCCGCACTCGCTCGCCGTCGTCGTCGACGAGATGGTGCCCCGCGAGGACCGTCCGGCCGACCGTCCGCTCATCGACGTCCGCGTCAACGTGTTCGTGGAGCGCGACAGCCAGAAGGGCATCATCATCGGCAAGAAGGGCTCGCGGCTCAAGGAGATCGGCCAGTCCTCCCGCGTCCAGATCGAGAAGATCCTCGGCACGCCGGTGTACCTCGACCTGCACGTCAAGGTCGCCAAGGACTGGCAGCGCGACCCCAAGCAGCTGCGCAAGCTCGGCTTCTGACCTTCCCTGCCGCCCCGCGGGCCGGCTAGCGGGTCTCGAACGTCCCGAAGCCCTGCGGCACGACGTCCTCGACCTCCACGGACTCCACGTGGGCGCGCGGTGGTCCTGCGCCGCACCAGTCGACGAGCGCCTGGACGGAGACGTCGTCTCCCTCGAACCACGCCTCGACCCGCCCGTCGGCGAGGTTGCGGACCCAGCCGCTCACCTGGTGCCGGTACGCCTTCTCGACGCACGTGGCCCGGTAGAAGACCCCCTGGACCCTCCCACTGACGAGGACGTGTCGCGCCACCATGCACCCATCATGACCCTTTGCCACGATGGGGGCATGGATCCGGTCGAGGCGCTCGAGGAGGTCGCGTTCCTGCTGGAGCGCGGGCGGGCCTCCACGTACCGGGTCGAGGCGTTCCGCACCGCCGCCGAGGCGCTCGCCGAGGTGGGCCCGGACGCGGTGCGCCGTCTGCACACGGCCGGCTCGCTCCAGGACGCGCCCGGCATCGGGAAGCGGACCGCCCAGGTGGTGGGGGAGGCGCTGAGCGGAACGGTGCCCGCCTACCTGGCGCAGCTGCTGGCCGACGCGGGCGGGCCGCTCGTGACCGGCGGCGAGGCGGTGCGTGCTGCGCTGAGGGGCGACCTCCACACCCACACGGACTGGTCGGACGGTGGCTCGCCGCTCGAGGTCATGGTCGCGGCCGCCCAGCGCGTGGGGCACGAGTACCTCGCCGTCACCGACCACTCGCCGCGACTCACGGTGGCGCACGGGCTCAGCGCCGACCGGCTCGCCGAGCAGCTCGACGTCATCGCCGGACTCGAGGTGGACGGGCTGAGGGTGCTGACCGGCATCGAGGTCGACATCCTCGACGACGGCTCGCTCGACCAGTCGCCGCGGCTGCTGCAGGTGCTCGACGTGGTCGTGGCCAGCGTCCACAGCAAGCTCCGGATGGACCAGACCGCCATGACCCGCCGGATGCTCGGCGCCGTGAAGGACCCGGCCACCGACGTGCTGGGCCACTGCACGGGTCGTCTCGTGGAGGGCGGGCGAGGGAAGCGACCCCAGTCGACCTTCGACGCCGACCGTGTCTTCGCAGCGTGCGCGGAGCACGACGTCGCCGTCGAGATCAACGCCCGTCCCGAGCGGGAGGACCCGCCCGACGAGCTCATCGCCCTGGCGCTGGAGGCGGGCTGCCTCTTCAGCATCGACTCCGACGCCCACGCCCCCGGCCAGCTCGACTTCCTCGACCACGGCTGCGAGCGGGCCCAGCGTCTCGGCGTCCCCCTCGACCGGATCATCAACACGTGGCCCGTCGACCAGCTCCTCGACTGGACCCACTCCTGACCTCCGCCCGACGCCCACCGACGCCGTGGACGAACGATGAGGGTTAGTGGTCGCTGGGACGACCCGAACCCCTCATCGTTCGTCGCGGGCCGACCAACGACGAGGGCTTGTGGTCGCTGGCACGACCCGAACCCCTCATCGTTCGTGTCCGACCGGCCGTGGGACGAACGATGAGGGTTTGTGGTCGTGGGGACGACCCGGATCCCTCATCCTTCGTCGCAGGCCGACCAAGGATGAGGGCTTGTGGTCGCTGGCACGACCCGGATCCCTCATCGTTCGTCCACCCGAGCGGGTCAGAGGGCGGCGGCGAGGGTGCGGACCTGCTCGGGGCTCGACGGCTCGGCCACGCGGCCGGTCACGGCGTCGTACTCGTCGAGCAGGCCGGCGAGGTCCTTGACCATCCGGCGGGCCCGCGCGTACCCGTCGCCGCAGTCGGCCCGGCACTCCGACGCCGCCAGCGCGTGGGCCGCGCTCAGTGCCACGAGGCCCCAGGCCTCGGCCGGGCCGAGGTCGCTCGTCGCCGCGAAGGCCATGACCCGGGCCGACTGCCGGTGGTGCTGCTCGTGACCGTGGTCCAGCTCGCCGCCCGACGTGGGCAGGGCCCGGACGGTGGCCAGCGCGGCTTCCACCTCGTCGACGGGGGAGTCGGTTCCGTCGCGCAGGAGCCGCTCCGCGTGCTCGACGTGCGAGAGCACGGTGACGCGCAGACCGGGCTCGACCAGCACGAGCACCTGACGCGCCTGGCGCAGGCGCAGCCGGGTGCGGATCTCGTCGCTGTCGTCGGTGGTGCCGAAGAGCCGGCCGACGAGCGGGACGAGGCGGCCGCGGTCGGCGTCGGCCAGCAGGTCGTTGGCCGTGCGGGCCTCGTGGGCGAGCACCGGGTGCGTGCAGTCGGGCCGGTCGCTCCACTCCTCGCCGGCCAGGAGCGAGACGTACTCCATGACGCACGCCTCGCCGTCCCCGGAGTCGTGCGCACCGGCCGAGATGGTGGGGAGGAAGTCAGGCAACGTCATGACTCCATTTTCCCACCCGGGTGGTCACGGCACCAGGTGCGACGAGGATCAGCCCGGCCCGGCCGCTCCGAGCAGCGAGCTGCGCAGCGTCGGCGTGGCCTCCAGCTCACCCCGCACGGCACCACCCTGGTTCCCGGCCCCCGGGACGGTGGTGAACGGCTCGTCGGTGAGGCGGACGGTCCGGCACCCGAAGTCGTCGATCACGACACCCGTCAGGTCGCCTCGCCACGACAGGACCACCATGACGCGGCGCCCGAGGTCCGCGCTGCAGACCGGGTCCTCGGGTGCCGGGCTCAGGTCGTTCAGCTGCCGGGCCAGGCCGTCCGTCTCCGCCGCGTCGAGCCGGCGGGGAGGGTCGGTCCGTGGCCAGCCGCCGACGTGCTCCGAGACCCCGTCGGGCCTCGGCAGGGCGTACGTGCAGACCCAGGCGGCGTCGGCACGGGGCAGCAACGGCGCGGAGCCGGCCGGCTTCTCGGTCCGGTCGGTCACGGTCGACGACGACGCCGTAGGCAACGCCTTGGGGCACGGCTTCCCGTCGTGGGCGGCCAGCTCGTCGACGGGCTTCGTCGGGGCGTCGGCGTCGGACGTGCAGCCTGCGACGGTGGCGAGCGCGACGAGCACCAGCAGGGACGTGCCGAGGAGCCTCATGGTCAGTCCTTGTCCGAAGGTGCCTGAGCCTCTCACGGCATGACGACGGCGGCGAGCGTCGCACCCAGCTCGTACGCCGCGGCCCGGTGCTCCTCGGTCACGTCGCCCATGATCTCCAGAGGTGCTGCGGCCTGGCTCCACGGCAGGGCCTGGGCGATGCTCTGCAGGCTGCGCACCGCGCCCTCGGTGTCGTACCGACCGTGGACGCACAGGCCGTAGGGCTTGCGCCCCTGGGCGGCAGCGCCCGAGCCGTCGTCGGACAGCGCTCCGCCGATCTCGAGGAACGTCCGGTCGAACAGGTCCTTCACGAGCCCGGCCATGTACCCGAAGTTCGCCGGGCTCAGGATGACGATCCCGTCGGCGTCGTTCACGTGCCGCGCCGACACCTCGTCGGGCGGGAGCGCCACCACCTCGACGCCCTCGATCGCCTCGTCGCCGGCGCCGGCGACGAGGGACTCCGCGAGCAGCCGGGTGGCGGGTGTGGGCGCGTGGTGGACGATCAGCAGGCTGGGCACGCGCCCAGTCTGGGTGCCTGTCGTGGAACCTTCAACTGCCGTGCGGCGTTCATCTCGGAGAGGCAAGATGGAATGACCATCGCGGAGGGGCGGCACATGGACCACGCAGGCCAGGACCACATCGGACGCATCGTCAACAGCATCGAGCAGGTGGTCGACGGCAAGTCCGAGGCCGTCGAGACCGCTCTGGTGGTGCTCCTCGCGGAAGGTCACCTCCTCATCGAGGACGTTCCCGGAGTGGGCAAGACCGTGCTCGCCAAGGCGCTCGCCCGCACCGTCAGCTGCACCGTGAAGCGGATCCAGTTCACGCCCGACCTCCTCCCGTCCGACATCACCGGCGTCTCGGCGTACAACCAGCAGACGCAGTCGTTCGAGTTCAAGCCGGGCGCGGTCTTCGCCAACATCGTGATCGGCGACGAGATCAACCGCGCCTCGCCCAAGACGCAGTCCGCGCTCCTGGAGGCCATGGAGGAGCGTCAGGTCACCGTCGACGGCAGCACCTATGCCCTCGGCTCGCCGTTCACGGTCGTGGCCACGCAGAACCCGTACGAGATGGAGGGCACCTACGCCCTGCCCGAGGCCCAGCGCGACCGCTTCATGGCCCGCATCTCCATGGGCTACCCCGACGCCGCCGCCGAGCTCTCCATCGTCCAGCAGCGCGACGCCGCCAACCCGCTCGACGCCCTCCGCCCCGTCGCCACCGTCGACGACCTGCGCAGCATGATCGCCGGCGCCCGCGCCGTCCATGTGGCAGAAGCGGTGGAGCAGTACTGCGTCTCCATCGCCCGCGCCACCCGCGAGGACAACGAGCTGCGCCTCGGCGCCAGCCCGCGGGCCACGCTCCACCTCGTCCGCGCCGCCAAGGCCCGCGCCTACGTGCATGGACGCGGCTACGTGCTGCCCGACGACGTCGACGCCCTCGCACCGGCCGTGCTGGCGCACCGGCTCCTGGCCATGCGCGGGTCCGACGGCCCCGACGCAGCCGTCCGCCGGATCGTCGCGGCCACGCCGGTGCCGGCCGGCAGCCCCGAGGCCCGATGACCCTGGTCCGCCGGCTCGTCCAAGGGTTCAGGGGCACCGTCGGGACCCTGCGCCTGACGGGCCGCGGCTGGGCGCTCCTCGTCACGGCCCTCGTCTGCTTCGTCGCGGCGCCCATCGCCTCCTTGCCGGCGCTCCTGTTCGTCACAGCCCTGCTCGTCGGGCTCCTGGGCGGGGCCGCCGTGCTCACGCTCGCCGGCCAGGCCGAGCTCAGCGTGCGCAGGACCTTCGACCCCGAGGTCCTCACGCAGGGCGAGACCGCCACGGCCTCGCTCCGCATCACCAACGCATCGCGGTTCCCCACCCTCGAGGCGACGTGGTTCGACCAGGTCCCGCGAGGGCTGCGCGCCGCCGCCTCCGGCCGGCTGCCCGTCCTCGCGCCGGCCGGGACGCCGGGGTCGGTCGTCGAGGTCCGCTACCGCCTGCACGGGGTCCGACGCGGACGCCACGTGCTGGGTCCGCTGCGCCTGGAGATCCGCGACCCCTTCGGCGTCGTCATCCGTCGGGTGGCCAAGGTCGAGCAGCACCCCGTCGTGGTGCTGCCGCGCCGCGTCGAGCTCTGGCCCCTCGCCCCGCGGGGCGCCGACCACGACGGCGCCTCCAAGCCCTCGCCGCAGAACGTGGGGGTCGGCGAAGACGACATCATTGCGCGGTCCTACCTGCCGGGTGACTCCATGAAGCGGATGCACTGGAAGGCCACGGCGCACCGCGGCGAGCTCATGGTGCGCCAGGAGGAGCAGCAGGTGAACCCGCGGGCCGCCGTCGTCATCGATCCGGACGCGCGGTCCTGGGGCCTCGACGCGGACCGGCGCGGCGAGTGGGACGAGTCCCCGTCGTTGGAGTGGGGCATCGTGGCCGCAGCCTCGGTCAGCGTGCACCTGGTCCGCATCGGCTACTCCGTCACCACCGTGGTCCCGGGTGGACCCGTGCGATCGCTCGACGAGCACGGCTCCACCGTGAACGACGCGCTCCTCGACCTCGCCGAGCTCCGGCCGCGCGCCGAGGGCTCGCTCGTCGACGCCGACCCGGGGGAGCGGACGGTCTTCGTGGTCCTCGGGGTCCTCGACCTCGCCCACGCGGAGCGGTGGATCGAGGCCCTGCGCCACGCCCACACCGTGCTCGCGTTCGTGGAGCACGGCAGCCGCTCCGACGCTCTCGACGCCCTGTCCGCGGCCCGTTGGCGGGTCGTCCGCTACCGCAGCGGCGACGACGTGGCCGAGCGCTGGTCCGACCTCGACGGGAGCCGAGCCCTTGCTGCGCCCTGATCGCGAGAAGCGCCGCGAGGAGTCCGGCGTGCGTCCCTCCGACGTGGTCGTCGACCGTCTCCTCGTGCTGGTGGCCCTCGTGGCGCTGGCGCGTGGCTACACCGTGCTCATCGACGGGACCTCGTGGTGGTCCACCGTGTCGCTCGTCGTGGCCACGGTCCTGCTGACGTCGGCCGTCGTGCGCGCGCTCCGGGTCCCGGGGGCGGCCGTGGTGGCGCCGCTCGTCGCCACGGTGGTTGCGATCGCGCTCATGGCCTGGGTCTTCGTGCCCCAGACGCTGGCCGGTGTCGTCCCCACGTCGGCTTCGGTCCGCGGCATCGGGACCCTGCTCGACCGGGCCGGTGTCGTGATCATGGAGGAGAAGGCCCCCGTGGGGGCCGGCGCGCCGATCGTCCTGGTCCTGGCAGCCGCGTTCGGTCTCCTGGCCCTCAACGCCGACGTCCTCCTCGCACTGCGCCGCGCGGTCCTGCCGTTGGGCATCCTGCTCGTGGGCGTGTTCGTGGCCCCCGCCGTGGTGGTGGGGGAGACGCCGTCGTTCGGGACCTTCCTGCTGCCCGCCGCTGCCTGGATCGTGCTGCTCTGGCGGCACGCCTCGCCCGACGGCCCCCGCCGGTGGCGCACCGACGCCTCGGTCCCGGCCGTCATCGTGGGTGCCGCGGCGCTCATCGTCGCGGCCGTCCTTCCGCCCGCTCTGCCCGACATCACCGCCGTCGCCAAGCCGTGGGGCAGCCCGCCGCCCGACGTGTTCGGCCGGGGCATCAACCCGATGCTCCAGCTGGGGCAGAACCTGCGCCGCAACTCCGACAAGGTCGCCCTCACGTACACGACCACCAGCGCCGACCCGCCCTACCTGTCGGTCTCCGTGCTGCGCGACTTCACCGGCAAGACCTGGAAGCCGGCCCGGCAGCGTGCCACCGACCGCTACGAGGGCGACTACGGCTCGGGCAACTACGACATCGAGCGCCAGACCACGCGCATCCGCATCGACGAGCTCAAGACCACGATGCTGCCGGTGCCGTACCCCGCCGTCGACGTCGAGGGTCTCGAGGGCCAGTGGAACGCCCAGCGCGTGGGCGCCCTGTACTCCTCGCGCTCCGCCGACACCCGCAACCAGACCTACACGGTCACGAGCCTCGACAAGCAGCCGACGGCCGAGCAGATGCACGCGATCCGCACCGACGTCGGCCCGTCGCTCGAGCCCTACGTGGAGCTCCCCGACGACCTGCCCCGGAGCATCGCGCAGGCCGCCCAGGACGTGGCCGGAAGCGAGCCCGACGAGTACGCCCAGGCCCTCGCGCTCCAGAACTACTTCCAGGACGGCTCGTTCGCCTACTCCGAGGAGGCGCCGGTCGCCGAGGACTACGACGGCAACGGCATGGAGGTCATCGCGAAGTTCCTCAAGGCCAAGTCGGGCTACTGCGTCCACTACTCCTCGGCCATGGCGGTGATGGCCCGCTCGCTCGGCATCCCGTCGCGCATCGTCGTGGGCTACGCGCCCGGCGAGGTCGTCTCCCGCGACGGTGGCCAGAGCAACTACCAGGTCACCACCGACGACCTCCACGCCTGGCCGCAGCTCTACTTCGCCGGGGTCGGCTGGGTGGGCTTCGAGCCCACGCCGAGCGTCGGCGCGCCGACCGGCTTCACCGACCCGGGCGAGACCACCCCCGAGGCCACGCCGGAGGCCACCCCCACCCCCACGCCCACCCCCACGCCGTCGGCCCAGGAGACCCAGGAGTCGACGACCGAGGCCACCGCCACCAGCACGGACACACCGGCCCCGTGGCGCGCAGCCGTGGGCGTGCTCGTGGCTGCCCTCGTGCTGCTCGCCGGTCCCGGCCTGCTGCGGGCGGGCCTGCGCCGACGTCGGCTCCGTCCCTCCGGCAGCATCGAGGACCGGTGGCGTGAGGTGCTGGCCACCGGACGCGACGTCGGGCTCCACCTACCCGTCACGCGGACCGCACGCGAGCACGCAGCCGTGCTGGGCGAACGGGTCCCGGGGGCGGGCGAGGCGCTCGAGCGACTCGTGACGGCCGTCGAGACCGCGCGCTACGCCCGACCGGGCGAGCGGCGGCCCGACACCGCCGACGACGCCCGCGCCGTGGTCGATGCCCTGGTCGGGTCCGCGTCGTTCCGCACCCGCACCTGGCCCCGCTCCCTCCTCACCCGCTGACCGCCCGGGCTTCGGTCCGGTCCGGGGTCAGAGGGACGCGCGGTCGTGCGGCGTGAGCCACCAGTCGGCGTCAGGGCCCTTCGGGATGATCTGCGTGGGGTTGATGTCGGTGTGCACGACGTAGTAGTGCGCCTTGATCTGGTCGAAGTCGACCGTCTCGCCGAAGCCCGGCGTCTGGAACAGGTCGCGGGCGTAGGCCGACAGCGCCGGCATCTCGGACAGCTTGTTCCGGTTGCACTTGAAGTGGCCGTGGTAGACGGCGTCGAAGCGCACGAGCGTGGTGAAGAGGCGGACGTCGGCCTCGGTGATGGCGTCGCCCATGAGGTACCGACGGTCCGTGAGCCGCTCCTCGAGCCAGTCCATGGCGGTCCAGAGCCGGTCGTAGGCCTTCTCGTACGCCTCCTGCGAGCCGGCGAAGCCGCAGCGGTACACGCCGTTGTTGACCTCGGTGAAGATCCGGTGCATGACCTCCTCCATCTCCTCGCGGACGTCGGCCGGCCAGAGGTCGGGGGCGTCGGGGCGGTGGTGCTCCTGCCACTCGAAGAAGAGGTCGTGGGTGATCCACGGGAAGTCGTTGGTGACGACGGCCTTCGTGGGGACGTCGACCATGGCGGGCACCGTGATGCCCTTGGGGTAGTCGGGGTAGCGGGCGAAGTAGGCCTGCTGCAGGCGCTCGTAGCCCAGCACGGGGTCGACGCCGTCGGGGTCGAGGTCGAAGGTCCAGCTGCGGGCGTCGTGCGTGGGTCCGCAGTAGCCGATGGAGATGACGTCCTCCAGGCCGAGCAGCTTCCGGACGATGATGGCCCGGTTGGCCCACGGGCAGGCCCGGGCCACGACGAGCCGGTACCGACCGGGCTCGGCTGGCCACGTGGGCGCCTCGTTGGGTCCGTCGACCGGCGCGTCGCCCGTGCGGGTGATGCGGTCGGGGATGTAGTCCATGTCGCGGTCGAACTCCTCGCCCGCGTGGACGTAGGCGCCGGAGGTGGAGTGCTCGTCAGTGGGGGAGGAAGCCATGACTGCTACGCTAGTCGCATCATGCGGATCGCGAACCTTCTCCTTCGTCGCCGCGTCGAGGTCCTCTAGGTCGGACCCCTCGGCGCGGGGCTTGTGCATGGCCGACCGCACCAGACACCGAGGAAGAAAGTCCCGACCATGAACAACAACCGCGTCTCACCGCAGCAGCCGTCGCCGATGCCGTTCGGCCGCTACCAGCCGTTCGCGCCGATCGACCTGCCCGACCGCACGTGGCCCGCCGGCCAGATCACGCAGGCGCCGCGCTGGCTGTCCACCGACCTGCGCGACGGCAACCAGGCCCTCATCGACCCCATGACGCCGGCCCGCAAGCGTCGGATGTTCGACCTGCTCGTGCGCATGGGCTACAAGGAGATCGAGGTCGGCTTCCCGTCGGCCAGCGAGACGGAGTTCGGCTTCATCCGCTCGCTCATCGAGGACGACGTCATCCCCGACGACGTCACCATCTCGGTGCTCACCCAGGCCCGCGAGGACCTGATCGAGCGCACCACCCAGTCGCTGACCGGCGCCAAGCGCGCCAACATCCACCTCTACAACGCGGTGGCGCCGCTGTTCCGCCGCGTGGTCTTCAACGCCTCGCGCGACGAGGTCCGGGCCATCGCCACCCGCGGCACCGAGCTGGTCATGAAGCACGCCGAGCAGAACATGCAGGGCACCGACTTCGGCTACCAGTACAGCCCCGAGATCTTCACGGGCGCCGAGCTGGAGTTCAGCGTCGAGGTCTGCAACGCCGTCATGGACGTCTGGCAGCCCGAGGACGGCCGCGAGATCATCCTCAACCTGCCCGCCACGGTCGAGATGGCCACGCCCAACACGTACGCCGACCAGATCGAGTGGTTCAGCCGCAACGTCGAGCACCGCGAGAACGTGGCCATCAGCCTGCACCCCCACAACGACCGCGGCACCGCCGTTGCGGCCACGGAGCTGGCCATGATGGCCGGCGCCGACCGCGTCGAGGGCTGCCTGTTCGGCCACGGCGAGCGCACCGGCAACGTCGACCTCGTCACGCTGGGCATGAACCTGTTCAGCCAGGGCATCGACCCGCAGGTCGACTTCTCCGACATCGACGAGGTCCGTCGCACCGTCGAGTACTGCACCAACCTGCCGGTCCACCCGCGCCACCCGTACGCGGGCGACCTCGTCTACACCGCCTTCTCGGGCTCCCACCAGGACGCCATCAAGAAGGGCCTGGAGGACCTCGACCGCAGGGCCGCCGAACAGGGCGTCCCGGTCTCCGAGATCGCGTGGGAGGCCCCGTACCTGCCCATCGACCCGCACGACGTCGGCCGCTCGTACGAGGCGGTCATCCGCGTCAACAGCCAGTCCGGCAAGGGCGGCGTCGCGTACATCCTCAAGAGCGAGCACCAGCTGGAGCTGCCGCGCCGCCTGCAGATCGAGTTCAGCCGCGTCATCCAGGCGCTGAGCGAGGGCGATGCCGGCGAGGTGTCGGGCGACCGGATCTGGGAGTCCTTCCAGGCCGAGTACCTGGAGCGCGAGGAGCCGTACTCGCTCGTCACGTTCACCTCCACCACGTCGTCCGACGGGCACGACCAGCAGGTCGTCGACCTCGTCGTCCGTGGCCAGGAGCGCTCCTTCAAGGGCGAGGGCAACGGTCCGGTCGCGGCGTTCGTCGACGGCATGCGCCAGGCCGGGTCCGACATCCGCGTGCTCGACTACAGCGAGCACGCGCTCTCGGCCGGCGGCGACGCCTACGCGGCGGCCTACGTGGAGTGCGACGTCGCGGGGGAGACGGTGTGGGGCGTGGGCATCCACCACAACATCGTCACCGCGTCGCTGCGCGCCGTGGTCTGCGCGGCCAACCGTGCCGTGGCGCAGACCATTCCCAGCGCCTGACGCTCACCACCCAGTGGCGACGTCACCGAATCGTCACCTCTGTACCGGCTGGACGGTATACCGCCGAAGGCCGGTCCTCGCTACCGTTGACCTGACCCTGTGACCCGGGGCACATCGACGATCGTCCGGCGTGATCCGCCGGGCAGGTAGGAGGGACGGATGAGCAGCATCCGGACAGTGGCGGTCTTCGGGCTCGGCAAGGTGGGCGAGCTCGTGGCGACGCTCCTCGCGCGGGCCGGCTTCGAGGTCGTGGGCTACGACGCCGCCCCGCGCGAGGGCCTCGCCTTCCGCGCGGAGTCGCTCGACGTCGGCGACGGCGAGGCCGTGCGCGCCGCGCTCAAGGGCGTCGACGCCGTGCTCTCGTGCCTGCCGTACCACCTCAACATCGCGGTGGCCGAGGGCGCGTACGACACCGGCGTGCACTACTTCGACCTCACGGAGGACGTGCCCACCACCAACCGCGTCGTGGAGCTCTCCACCGCGCGGCCCGAGTCGGTCTTCGTGCCGCAGTGCGGTCTCGCGCCCGGCCTCATCGGCATCGTGGGCGCCTCGCTCGCGGAGGGCTTCGAGCAGATCCGCTCCATCGAGCTCAAGGTCGGCGCCCTGCCGCAGAACCCCACGGGCCTGCTCGGGTACGCGTTCAACTGGTCGGCCGAGGGCGTGGTCAACGAGTACCTCAACGACTGCGAGGTCCTGCGCTCCGGTCGCCGCCAGATGGTGCCGGCCATGACGGAGAAGGAGCGGGTCTTCATCGGCGGCATCGAGCTGGAGGCCGCGCTCACGTCGGGCGGCCTCGGCACCATGTGCCCCACGTACGAGGGCCGCGTGCAGCGCCTCGACTACAAGACGCTGCGCTATCCCGGGCACTTCCGCCAGATGCACTTCCTGTTCGACGAGCTCAACCTGCGCGACCGCCGCGAGGACGTCGGCCGGATCCTCGTCGACGCCAAGCCGCCGGTCAACGACGACGTCGTCTACCTGCACGCCGCCGTGGAGGGCACGAAGGACGGCCAGCCGTTCCGCGAGAACTACGTGCGGGGCTACAAGCCGCTCGAGATCGACGGCCGCACGTGGCGCGCCATCAGCTGGACCACGGCCGCGTCGGCGGTGAGCGTCGTGGAGCTCGTGGCGCAGGGCGTGCTCCCGAGCGCAGGCTTCGTGCGCCAGGAGGACATCCGCCTCGCCGACCTCTTCGACACCACCTCGGGCCGGCTCTTCGCCGACCATGGAAAGGTCTGAACCATGACGACGGACACCGTGAAGCAGCAGACCCGCGAGATCCTGGCGAGGGTCGGCGCGGGCGACCCCTTCGACCCCGAGGGCGACCTCGTGAGCCGCTCGCCCATCGACGGCCAGGAGATCGGGCGCCTGCGCTCGCACTCCGCGGCCGACGTCTCCGCCGTCGTGGGGGAGGCCCACGAAGCCTTCCTCCAGTGGCGCAGCGTGCCGGCACCCGTGCGCGGTGCTCTCGTGCGAGAGCTCGGTGAGCTCCTGCGCAAGCACAAGGACGACCTCGGCGCGCTCGTCTCGGTCGAGGCCGGGAAGATCGTCTCCGAGGGTCTCGGCGAGGTGCAGGAGATGATCGACATCTGCGACCTCGCGGTCGGCCTCTCGCGCCAGCTGCACGGGCTCACGATCGCCACGGAGCGTCCGGGTCACCGGATGATGGAGCAGTGGCACCCCTTGGGTGTCGTCGCCGTCATCTCGGCCTTCAACTTCCCGGTGGCGGTGTGGTCGTGGAACGCGGCGCTCGCCTTCGTGTGCGGCGACGCCGTGGTGTGGAAGCCGTCGGAGAAGACGGTCCTCACCGCGCTCGCCTGCCAGGCGCTGCTCGAGGAGGCGGCCCGGCGCGTCGGCGCCCCCGCCGGTCTCTCGCAGGTCGTCGTCGGGGCACGCGAGGTGGGGGAGGCGCTCGTCGACGACCCGCGCGTGCCGCTCGTGTCGGCCACCGGCTCCACCCGCATGGGCAAGGAGGTCGCGCCGCGCGTGGCCGCCAGGCTCGGTCGCTCGCTGCTCGAGCTGGGCGGCAACAACGCCGCCGTCGTGGCACCGTCGGCCGACCTCGACCTGGCCGTGCGCGGCATCGTGTTCTCCGCCGTCGGAACCGCTGGGCAGCGGTGCACGTCGCTGCGTCGGATCATCGTGCACGAGTCCGTCAAGGACGAGCTCGTGCAGCGTCTCGCGGCGGCCTACGAGACGCTGCCCATCGGGTCGCCGCTCGACCCGAGCACCCTCGTGGGGCCGCTCATCGACGCCGCGGCGGCCGACGCGTTCGAGGCTGCCGTCGCGCAGGCACAGGCCGACGGTGGCACCGTCGTGACGGGCGGCACGCGGGCCGAGGTGGCCATCGGCGGCCAGTACGTCCACCCGGCCGTCATCACGATGCCCGGCCAGACCGACATCGTGAAGGCCGAGACGTTCGCGCCCATCCTCTACGTGCTGGGGTACGAGACGTTCGACGAGGCCATGGCGCTCCACAACGACGTGGCTCAGGGCCTGAGCTCCTCCATCTTCACGCTCGACGTCCGTGAGGCCGAGACCTTCGTGTCGGCCGTCGGCTCGGACTGCGGCATCGCCAACGTGAACATCGGTCCCTCGGGTGCCGAGATCGGCGGAGCGTTCGGCGGCGAGAAGGAGACCGGCGGAGGCCGCGAGTCCGGGTCCGACGCGTGGCGCAGCTACATGCGCCGGGCCACCAACACGGTCAACTACTCCACCGAGCTCCCCCTCGCCCAGGGCGTGGAGTTCGGGTGACCCGCCCCCCGAGCGGTGGATCTTCCACCGAAAGCGCCTCCGTCCGCCTCGGCGGTGGATCCGCCACCGTATGAGCGCTCATACGGTGGAGGAAGCACCGCCCGGCGGGGTCGGGCCGACGGAGCTCAGGGCTCGTTTCGCCCGCGCACTGTCCGAGCTCTACGGCCGTGAGGTCCCGGCCTACCGGACGCTCGTCGAGGTGTGCGAGGAGATCAACGCCGAGGTGCTGGCCGAGAGAGGCGCCGACGCCGAGCGCCTCGGCAGCATCGGGCGGGTCACGGCCGAGCGGCACGGGGCCATCCGCGTCGGCACGCCCGATGAGCTCGCCCAGGTGGCGCGGGTCTTCGGGGCATGCGGCATGGAGCCGGTCGGCTTCTACGACCTGCGCGAGGCCACCCCACCCGTCCCGGTGATCTCCACGGCGTTCCGGCCGGTCGACCGCGCGGAGCTGGCCGAGAACCCGTTCCGGGTCTTCACGTCGCTCCTGGTCGTCGACGACCGGCGGTTCTTCGACGCCGAGACCGAGGCGGAGCTCCGGGAGTTCCTCGGCGCCAGGACGCTCTTCCCCGACGAGCTGCTGGACCTGGCCGACGCGATGGCCAGCGAGCACGAGCTCCACCTCGACGACGCGGAGCGCTTCCTCGAGCTGGCCACGGCCGCCTTCGCGCTCTCCCCGGAGCCCGTCGACCGCGCCTGGTACGAGCGGCTCGAGGCCATCAGCAGCGTCGCGGCCGACATCGGCGGTGTCGCGAGCACTCACATCAACCACCTCACGCCCCGCGTGCTCGACATCGACGAGCTCTACCGACGCATGAGCGAGCGCGGCATCGAGATGATCGACCGCATCCAGGGCCCGGCGCGCCGGCCGGACGGAGCACCCGACGTCCTGCTCCGGCAGACGTCGTTCCGCGCGCTCGCCGAGCCCAGGGCGTTCCGCGAGGCCGACGGCTCGGTGGTCGAAGGTCACCTGCGCGTGCGGTTCGGCGAGGTGGAGGCGCGCGGCGTGGCCCTCACCCCGAAGGGCCGGGCCCTCTACGACGGGCAAGGCACGGAGGCGTTCCCGCTCACCGACGAGGAGCTGCACGCCGCCGACCTCGCCTACTACCGCGAGCAGGACGGCCGCCTGAGCCCCATCGTCTACGAGGACTTCCTGCCGCGCTCCGCCGCCGGCATCTTCGCGTCCAACCTCACGAGCGAGGGCAGCGCCGACGCCACGCAGCGCGCCGCCGTCCGCGACGCCTCGTGGCTGCAGGACGTCATGGGCGTGAGGCTCCACGACCCGTACGACCTGTACGCCTCCGAGCGCAACGGCTGAGCCCCGGCCGGGGTGTCGAGGGGTGGGGGTTCACCCGGACCGGCAGAATGGACGGGTGAGCCTCTACCGCGACTCAGCCATCGTGCTGCGCACCCACAAGCTGGGTGAGGCCGACCGCATCATCACGCTGCTGGGTCGCGAGCGGGGTGTCGTGCGGGCCGCAGCCCGTGGCGTGCGCAAGACGTCGTCGCGCTTCGGTGGTCGGCTCGAGCCGTTCATGCACGTCGATCTCCAGCTCGCCGAGGGCAAGTCGCTCGACAGCATCACCCAGGCCGTCACGCTCGACGCCTTCGCCCGCGACCTCGGCTCCAGCTATCCGGCGTACACCGCCGGCACCGTGATGCTCGAGACCGCCGAGCGGCTCGTGCACGACGACGGCGAGCCCGCCGTGCAGCAGTACCAGCTCCTCGTGGGTGCCCTGCGGGCGCTCACCACGAGCGGCCGCACCCCGGGCTCCCTCCTCGACTCCTACCAGCTCCGCGCGCTCGCCATCGCCGGCTACGCACCCAGCTTCGATGCGTGTGCGCGCTGCGGCGAGGCCGGCCCGCACCGCAGCTTCCACGCGCCGTCGGGCGGCATGCTGTGCGACGGCTGCCGCATGCCGGGCTCGGCCGTCCCGTCGCCGTTCACCGTCTCGCTGCTCTCGGCGCTGCTCACCGGCGACTGGCCCGTCGTGGCCCAGGCCGACGAGCGCTCGCAGCGCGAGGCCACCGCCATCATCAGCGCCTATCTCTCGTGGCACCTGGAGCGAGGGCTGCGCTCCCTCGGTCACGTCGACCGATGAGCCGCGCAGGTCGGCCCGCCACGTTCCGGGCCCGCGAGCCGCGCGTGCCCGAGCCGCACCCGTCCGGGGCCACGGCTCCTCAGCTCCCGCCCGAGCTCGTGCCGCGCCACGTGGCCGTGGTCATGGACGGCAACGGACGCTGGGCCAAGGCGCGAGGACTCCCGCGCACCGAGGGCCACAAGCGCGGCGAGTTCGCGCTGCTCGACGTCGTGAAGGGCGCCATCGAGCTGGGCATCGAGGCCGTGAGCGTCTACGCCTTCTCCACCGAGAACTGGAAGCGCTCGCCCGAGGAGGTGCGCTTCCTCATGGGCTTCAACCGCGACGTCGTGCACCGTCGGCGCGACGAGATGCACGACCTCGGCGTGCGGGTGCGCTGGGCCGGGCGGCCCAAGCGGCTGTGGCGCAGCGTCATCAACGAGCTCGAGTACGCCGAGCAGCTCACCAAGAACAACTCCACGTTGTCGCTCACGATGTGCGTCAACTACGGCGGTCGGGCCGAGATCGCCGACGCCGCCGCGGCGCTCGCCCGCGACGTCCGCGACGGCAAGGTCGATCCCGACCGCATCACCGAGCGCACCTTCGCGCGCTACCTCGACGAGCCCGACCTCCCCGACGTCGACCTGTTCTGGCGCACGTCGGGCGAGCACCGCACCAGCAACTTCCTGCCCTGGCAGTCCGCGTACGCCGAGATGGTCTTCTCCGACATCGCGTGGCCCGACGTCGACCGGCTGGCCCTGTGGGCCGCCGTCGAGGAGTACGCCCGCCGCAGCCGCAGGTTCGGCAGTGCATGATGGGGCGGTCATGAAGCGCACAGACCGTCCCCGCCGGATGCTCACCGACTGGACCGCCTCCTCCGGGGTCGCGGGGGAGGGCCTGGCCGCCCTGCTCGTCGGTCTCGACGACCTGGGTCCCGAGGCCTACCACCTGGCCACGCTGGGCTACGAGGTCCTCGTGCTCGGCCCGGGCGAGGACCAGGCTCACGTCCACCACGTCGACGTCGCCCCGGCCGACCTTCCCGAGGCATGGCACACGCGCTTCGCGCTCGTCGTCACGTTCGACGTCGAGGCGGTGCCGCACCTCTCGCCGTGCCTGGCCGACGGCGGCCTGCTCGTCACCGTCGGAGACGCCGACGCCTGGCCCGGTCCCGACGCCCTCGGCCCCGGTCTCACCGAGGTGGTCGTGGAGCAGGGCCCCGACCCCGAGGACCCCATGACCCAGCGCTTCCGCGCCGTGGTCGCCCGCCTCGCCCCCTGACCCCCACCCCCTCCGCGAGTGGCGCAGATTGGCACTCTTGAGACGGCGTGTCGTGCCAATCTGCGCCACTCGGGACCCGGTTTGCGCCGCTCGGGGCGCCCTGAGCCGCATACGCCCAGGCCGATAGGGTCGGAGCATGCGTGTTGCGAGGTTTGCGGGGGACGACGACCCCCAGTTCGGTGTCATCGGCGAGGAGGACGGCGTCCCCACGATCGCGGTCCTGAAGGGCGACCCGCTCTACGCGGGCTTCGAGCTGGTGGGTCAGAAGATCCCCCTCGACGACGTCCGTCTGCTGGCTCCCGTGATCCCGCGGAGCAAGGTCGTGTGCGTGGGCAAGAACTACGTGAAGCACGCCGCCGAGATGGGTGGCGAGGTGCCCACCGAGCCCCTCATCTTCCTCAAGCCCAACACGAGCGTCATCGGGCCGGGCGAGCCGATCTTCTACCCCGACCAGACCGAGAACCTGCACTTCGAGGGCGAGCTCGCCGTCGTCATCGGGCGCATCTGCAAGGACATCTCGGTCGAGGACGCGTCCAAGGTCATCTTCGGGTACACGATCGCCAACGACGTCACGGCGCGCGACCTCCAGGCCAAGGACGGCCAGTGGGCCCGCGCCAAGGGCTTCGACACGTTCTGCCCCCTCGGCCCCTGGATCGAGACCAACCTCGACCCCGCGGCCCTGCGCGTCACCACCGAGCTGAACGGTGACCCGCGCCAGGACGGCAGCACGTCGGACATGGTCTTCTCCGTGGCCGACGTCATCGCCTACGTCTCCAGCTTCATGACGCTGCTGCCCGGCGACGTCATCCTCACCGGAACGCCCGACGGCGTCGGCCCGATGCTCCCCGGAGACTCGGTCAGCATCACCGTCGAGGGCATCGGCACGCTCACGAACCAGGTGGTCTCCGCCCATGACTGATGCACCCACGAAGCCCGTCGTCGCTCGCTTCTGCCCGTCGCCCACCGGCAACCCGCACGTCGGCATGGCCCGCACGGCGCTCTTCAGCTGGGCGTTCGCCCGCCACCACGGCGGCACGTTCGTGTTCCGCATCGAGGACACCGACGCCAGCCGCGACAACCAGGAGTCGTACGACCTCCTCGTCGACGTCATGCGGTGGCTGGGCCTCGACTGGGACCAGGGCGTCGAGGTGGGTGGCCCCGACGGGCCGTACCGCCAGAGCGAGCGCATGGACATCTACGCCGACGTCGCGCAGAAGCTGCTCGACGCCGGCCTGGCCTACAAGGCCTACGACTCCGCCGAGGAGCTGGAGGAGCGCCGCGACGCGGCCCGCGCCGCCGGACTCCCCAGCGGCTACGACGGACTCCACCGGGACCTCACGCCCGAGCAGCAGGCGGCGTACGAGGCGGAGGGGCGCCAGCCCGTCATCCGCTTCAAGATGCCGCTGAAGGACTGGACCTTCGACGACCTCGTGCGGGGCGAGATCACGTTCGGCTCCGAGAACGTGCAGGACTTCGTCATCGTCCGGGCCAACGGGCAGCCGCTCTACACGCTCACCAACCCCACCGACGACGCCCTCATGGGCATCACGCACGTGCTGCGCGGCGAGGACCTCCTGAGCTCCACGCCGCGCCAGATCGCGCTGTACGAGGCGTTCGCGCAGATCGGTGTCGGCGACGGCACCACGCCGCAGTTCGGCCACCTCCCGTACGTGATGGGTGCCGGCAACAAGAAGCTCTCCAAGCGCGACCCCGAGTCCAACCTGCTCGGCTACCGCGACCAGGGCTTCCTGCCCGAGGGCCTGCTCAACTACCTCGCGCTGCTCGGCTGGTCGCTGCCCGCAGTCGAGGGCGTCGAGCGAGACGTGTTCAGCCTGGCCGACATGGTCGAGGCCTTCGAGATCTCGCGCGTCAACCCCAACCCGGCCCGCTTCGACCTGCAGAAGTGCACCGCCATCAACGGCGACCACATCCGTCTGCTGAGCGGAGCCGAGCTGCAGGAGCGCCTCGTCCCGTCCTTCCAGTCCGCCGGGCTCGTGAGCGACCCGCCCACGGCCGACGAGACGTCGCTCCTGGCCGCAGCCGTGCCGCTCGTCCACGAGCGCATGGCGCTGCTCAACGAGGCCGTCGACATGCTGCGGTTCCTGTTCGTCGACGAGGCCGACTTCGTCATCGACGAGGCCGACCGCGCCAAGCAGCTCGACGACAAGGGGCTCGAGGTGGCCCGCGCCGCTCGCGAGGCGCTGGGAGCGATCCCCGAGACCGCCGAGTGGTCCACCCCCACGATCGAGGGGGCACTCCGGGCCTCGCTCATCGACGGGCTGGGTCTCAAGCCGCGTCTCGCCTTCGGCCCGGTCCGCGTGGCCGTCACGGGCAGCCGCATCTCACCGCCGCTCTTCGAGTCCATCGAGCTCCTGGGTCGCCGCCGCACCTTCGCCCGCCTCGACGCCGCCCTCTGACACGCGTCCGACGAGCCCGGTTTGGGCTCGTCGGACTGCGTCCGGTAGAGTGTCACCTCGGTTCGGAAGCCGTTCTCGCGAACGGAATTCGATACCCCCATGGGGTATGGTGTAATTGGCAACACGGCTGATTCTGGTTCAGTTGTTCTAGGTTCGAGTCCTAGTACCCCAGCGAAGGTCGGGCGTCAGCCCGGTCAGCACGCCCCGTTGGTCTAGCGGTTATGACGCCGCCCTCTCAAGGCGGAGATCGCCGGTTCGAATCCGGTACGGGGTACGAAACTGTCTTTGGTACGGTTTCTTCGGTTCTCGGAACCGTTGGCCCCGTTGTGTAGCGGCCTAGCACGTCGCCCTCTCAAGGCGGTAGCGCGGGTTCGAATCCCGTCGGGGCTACCGAGTGAAGGCCCGGACCTCGTGGTCCGGGCCTTCGTCGTTCCCACCGAGTCGCACCCCTAGGGTTGTCCCATGCCCGACCTCCGCATCGCCGTGCTCATCGACGCCGACAACTCGTCCGCCACCAAGATCGAGGGCATCCTGCAGCGCGTGGCCACCTTCGGGAAGGCCAACGTCCGCAAGGCCTACGGCAACTGGCAGAAGAGCGAGCTGAAGGGCTGGGAGCCCAAGCTCCTGGAGCACGCCATCGCGCCGGTGCAGCAGTTCGACCTCACCAAGGGCAAGAACGCCTCCGACATCGCCATGGTCATCGACGCCATGGACCTGCTGCACGCGGGCGACGTCGACGGGTTCGCCGTGGTCTCCAGCGACGCCGACTTCACGCCGCTCGTCATGCGGCTGCGCCAGTCGGGCGCCGAGGTGATCGGCTTCGGGCAGAAGAAGGCGCCCGAGGCGTTCCGCAACGCCTGCTCCACGTTCTTCGAGGTGGAGGCCCTGGAGGACGACGCCGCCGACGAGCCCGCCGACGACGACTCCGCCGTCCCCGCCGAGGCGCCGGCCCGCTCCACGGCGTCCAAGCGCCAGAGCGGCGACCAGCTCAAGCGCGACAGCCGGCTCATGAACCGTCTCTACAACGCCATTGACGACGCCTCCGACGACGACGGCTGGGCCAGCCTCTCGTCGGTCAGCAACCTCATCCGCAACCAGTCCTCGTTCGAGCCCCGCAACTTCGGCTACGCCAAGTTCAGCGACCTCGTGAAGGCCATCGACCTCTTCGAGGTGGCGGCCAACAACAAGTCGGTCCGCCGCTCCCAGACCAAGACGGCCAAGAAGGCCGGTTCGCGGCGCTAGGGCCACCACGTCCGTGTCCGATTCCCGCCAGAGATGGTGGGCGGGACGCGTCATGATGGAGGCATGGGCACCGATCTCCACGACCAGCGGTACCGCGCCGTCGAGGCGCGCGACCCCCGCTTCGACGGGGTCTTCTACACCGCGGTCCGCACCACCGGCATCTACTGCCGTCCTTCGTGCCCGGCTCGCACGCCGCGCACGGAGAACGTGCAGTTCTACGCCTCGGCGGCCGCGGCCCAGGACGCCGGCTTCCGGGCGTGCCGGCGCTGCCGCCCCGACACCACGCCCGGCTCGCCGGAGTGGGACGTCCGGGCCGACGTCGTGGGGCGGGCCATGCGGCTCATCCGCGACGGCGTGATCGAGCGTCAGGGCGTCGACGGCCTTGCCGAGCACCTCGGCTACAGCTCGCGCCACGTGGGACGGATGCTCACCGACGAGCTCGGGGCCGGCCCGCTGGCGATCGCCCGCAGCGCCCGGGCGCAGACGGCGCGCATCCTCATCGAGACCACGTCGCTCCCGCTCGCCGACGTCGCCTTCGCGGCCGGGTTCGCCTCGGTCCGTCAGTTCAACGACTCCGTCCGTCAGGCCTACGACCTCACCCCGTCGGAGCTGCGCCGTCGAGGAGCGGGCGCGCAGCAGGCGGTCGCTGCAGGTCCGCTCAGCATCCGGCTGGCCGTGCGGCAGCCGTTCGCCTCGGAGCCCTTGCTCCAGTTCCTCGCCGACCACGTCGTCCCCGGCATCGAGGCCGTCGACGGCCGCACGTTCGCGCGCACCCTGCGCCTCCCGCACGGTCATGGCGTCATGGCGCTCACGCTGCTCGACTCCCACGTGGAGTGCCGCCTCGAGCTCGACGACCTCCGCGACGTCGCCACCGCCGTCGGTCGCGCCCGGCGCCTCCTCGACCTCGACGCCGACCCCATGGCGGTCGACGACGTCCTGGCCGCGGACCCGCTGCTCGCCGGCTCGGTGCTCCGCGAGCCGGGTCTGCGCGTGCCGGGCAGCGTCGACCCCTTCGAGACCGCGGTCCGCACCGTCGTGGGCCAGCAGGTCTCCGTCGCGGGCGCCCAGACCGTCACGGGCCGGCTCGTCGCGGCGGTGGGGGAGCGCGTCAGCGGCGCCCTCGCCGAGCAGCACGGGCTCACCCACGTGTTCCCCTCGCCGGAGGCCGTCGCCGCGGCCGACGACGAGGCGTTCTCCATGCCCAAGGCCCGGGCGCGCGCCGTCCGTGGAATCGCCGGCGCCGTCGCCGACGGGTCGCTCGACCTGTCCGCCGGCGCCGACCGCGCCGAGACCCGCGCCCAGCTGCTCGCCCTGCCGGGGATCGGGCCCTGGACGGCCGACTACGTCCTGATGCGCGGCCTCGGCGACCCCGACGTCCTGCTCTCCACCGACCTCGTCCTGCGTCGTGTGCTCGAGGCCCACGGCGTCGACGCGCGACGTTCTGCCTCATGGGCGCCATGGCGCTCGTACGCGGGCCTCCACCTCTGGCGCACCGTCACCAACCCCGAACCCGCCCCCGAGAGGACCACGCCATGAGCACACGCTGGATCGACTCGCCCATCGGCGGCCTGCGCCTGCACGTCTCGGCCGGCCTCCTGACCGCCATCGACTTCGACGCCACGCCTCGCGGCGCCCGGGTGGAGGACCCCCTGCTCGACACCGTGGAGCGGCAGCTCGACGAGTACTTCGCCGGGCGGCGCACCGAGTTCGACCTGCCGCTGGCCAACGACGGCACGGAGTTCCAGCAGAAGGTGTGGGGGGAGCTGCAGCGCATCCCGTTCGGCGAGACGGCCAGCTACGGGCAGATCGCCGCACGCCTCGGGTACGAGCCCGTGGTCTCGCGCGCGGTGGGCGCGGCCAACGGCGCCAACCCCATCCCGGTCGTCGTCCCGTGCCACCGGGTGATCGGCTCCAACGGCACGCTCACGGGGTACGCGGGCGGTCTCGAGCGCAAGCGCATCCTGCTCGCGCTGGAGCAGCCGGGACTGTTCTGAGGTCGGTCGTCACCTGTCGTTCGTCTTCATCGGGCATCATGCCCTCATGGCGAAGAAGAGCGTAGACGTGAAGACCGAGGCCAAGAAGACCAAGAAGGCAGCCCGGAAGGCGGCCGACAAGGTCGTCGAGGCCGTCTCCGAGAAGGTCGACAAGGCGTCCAAGAAGACCGACAAGCGCGTCAAGGAGCTCCAGGGCACCGTCGCGCGGCTCGAGGCCAAGGTGACCCGCCTGGAGGCCAAGGTCGAGGACTGGAAGAGCGAGGCCAAGAAGCACAAGGGCAAGCGCGCCGAGCTGAAGAAGGCGCTCCAGGACGCGCAGCGCAAGCCCGCCGGCAAGGTCGGCCCGGACACGCCCGTCGAGTCCGTGGCCCCGGCGCCCGTCAAGGCCGCGCCCGTCGTCGCGAAGATCCCGGCCCCGGCCACCTCGCCGTCCGGCCCCGTCACGCCGAAGATCCCGGTGGGATCGCCCACGGCGTCCACCACCCCCGACGCCACCTGGACCATCACGCGCCTGCGCGCGGTCGCGCGTGAGCGCAAGGTCGTCGGCTACTCCCGCAAGTCCAAGGCCGAGCTCCTCGACGCCCTGAAGTGACCCCGCCTCAGAGAGACCCCGCCCCGGGGCGGTGACTTGGCGTCCGTTCGGAGGCCACAGAGGCCTTCGAACAGACGCCAGCTCACCGCCGCGGGGACGGGCACCCGGGACGGGACGCTAGGTCACCGCCCGGGCGGATCAGCTGGCGCGGCGCAAGCTCTGCGAGAGCCGCTCCGCCGCCGCCGCGACGGCGGGGGCGTGCATGCGTCCGGGCTGACGGGTGAGCCGCTCGAGCGGGCCCGACACCGACACGGCCGCGACGACCTTGCCGGAGGGGGAGCGGACCGGCGCCGACACCGACCCGACGCCCATCTCGCGCTCGCCCACGCTCTGCGCCCAGCCACGACGGCGGACGGCGGAGAGCTCGGCGGCGGAGAAGGTGGCCTTGAGCAGGCCCTTGTTCATGCGCTCGGGGTCCTCCCAGGCGAGCAGCACCTGGGCGGCCGAGCCGGCGGCCATCGTGAGCTGGCTGCCGACGGGGATCGAGTCGCGCAGGCCGGTGGGACGGTCGGCGGCGGCCACGCACACGCGGAAGTCGCCCTGACGGCGGAAGAGCTGGGCGGACTCACCGGTGATGTCGCGCAGGCGGGCCAGCACGGGTCCGGCGGCGGCGAGCAGACGGTCCTCGCCGGCGGCCGCGGCCAGCTCGCCGAGGCGGGGGCCGAGGATGAACCGGCCCTGCATGTCGCGGGCCACGAGGCGGTGGTGCTCGAGGGCCACGGCCAGGCGGTGCGCCGTGGGGCGGGCGAGGCCGGTGGCGGTCACGAGCCCGGCCAGGGTGGCCGGCCCAGGCTCGAGGGCGGCGAGCACGAGGGCGGCTTTGTCCAGGACCCCGACTCCGCTAGAGTTGTCCATACCTTGATATTGCCGTATCGCATCGTGAGACGCAAGTGCATGATGGTCACGGAGCGGTCGCACCTCGAGGACGTATCGACGAGGACTCGGCCACGGCGCCGATCGAAGGAGTTCACATGGGCAAGACACTGGCAGAGAAGATCTGGGACGACCACGTCGTCCGCCAGGCCGACGGCGAGCCCGACCTCCTCTACATCGACCTCCACCTCATCCACGAGGTCACGAGCCCGCAGGCCTTCGACGGGCTGCGCCTCTCCGGCCGCCCCGTCCGTCGACCCGACCTGACGCTGGCCACCGAGGACCACAACATCCCCACGACCGACCTCGACAAGCCCATCGCCGACCTCGTGTCGCGCACGCAGGTCGAAACGCTGCGCCGCAACGCCGAGGAGTTCGGCGTCCGGCTGCACCCCATGGGCGACATCGACCAGGGCATCGTCCACGTGGTCGGCCCGCAGCTGGGCCTCACGCAGCCCGGCATGACGATCGTGTGCGGCGACTCGCACACCTCCACGCACGGCGCGTTCGGCTCCATCGCGTTCGGCATCGGCACGAGCGAGGTCGAGCACGTGCTCGCCACGCAGTCGCTGTCGCAGGCCAAGCCCAAGATGATGGCCGTCGAGGTCGACGGCGTGCTGCCCGAGGGCACGAGCGCCAAGGACCTCATCCTCGCGCTCATCACGCAGGAGACCACCGGCGGCGGCCAGGGCTACATCGTCGAGTACCGCGGCGAGGCCATCCGCGCGCTCTCCATGGAGGAGCGCATGACGGTGTGCAACATGAGCATCGAGTGGGGTGCCAAGGCCGGCCTCATCGCCCCCGACGAGACCACGTTCGAGTACATCCAGGGCCGGGCCCACGCGCCGCAGGGCGATCAGTGGGACGAGGCCGTGGCCTACTGGAAGGGCCTCGTCACCGACGACGACGCGCACTTCGACAAGATCATCCGCATCGATGCGTCCGAGGTCACGCCGTTCGTCACGTGGGGCACCAACCCCGGCCAGGGCGTCCCGCTCTCGGCCAACGTGCCCAACCCCGAGGACTTCGAGGACGAGTCGGAGCGCATCGCGGCCGAGAACGCCCTGAAGTACATGGGCCTCACCGCCGGCACGCCCATGCGCGAGGTCAGCGTCGACACCGTCTTCCTCGGCTCGTGCACCAACGGCCGCATCAGCGACCTGCGCACCGCTGCCGAGCTCATCAAGGGCCACACCGTCGCCGAGAACACCCGCATGCTCGTGGTGCCGGGCTCGGTGCGCGTGCGCCTGCAGGCCCAGGAGGAGGGCCTCGACGTCATCTTCAAGGAGGCCGGCGCCGAGTGGCGTGGAGCGGGCTGCTCGATGTGCCTGGGCATGAACCCCGACCAGCTGGTGCCGGGCGAGCGCAGCGCGTCCACCTCCAACCGCAACTTCGAGGGCCGTCAGGGCAAGGGCGGTCGCACGCACCTCGTCTCGCCCGAGGTGGCCGTCGCCACCGCCGTGCTCGGCCACCTGGCCGGCCCCACCGACCTCGCCGCCGTCGAGACCGCAGGAGTCTGATCATGGCGCCCGCTGCTCACCGAGCCTGTTTCCCATCGTCGACCTGCTCCAGCTCGACGAGTGCACATCCGCTGAATGAAGGGCGTTGACCATGGAGAAGTTCGTCAGCCATACGGGTGTCGCGGCCCCGCTGCGTCGCAGCAACGTCGACACCGACCAGATCATCCCTGCGGTCTACCTCAAGCGCGTCACCCGCACGGGCTTCGAGGACGGCCTCTTCGCCGCCTGGCGCAACGACGAGAGCTTCGTGCTCAACCAGCCCGCGTACAAAAACGCCACGGTCCTCATCGCCGGTCCCGACTTCGGCACCGGCTCGTCCCGCGAGCACGCCGTGTGGGCGCTGCAGAACTACGGCTTCAAGGCCGTCATCAGCCCCCGCTTCGGCGACATCTTCCGGGGCAACTCGGGCAAGGCCGGACTCCTGGCCGCGCAGGTCGACGAGAAGGTCGTGCAGCGCCTGTGGGACTACGTCGAGGAGAACCCCGGCGCGTCCGTGAGCCTCGACCTCGAGACCCGCACCGTGAAGGCCGGCGAGGGTGTCGACGCCATCGAGGACTCGTTCACGATCGACGACTACACCCGCTGGCGCCTGCTCGAGGGACTCGACGACGTGGGCATCACGATGAGCCACGAGGACGACATCGAGGCCTACGAGGCCAAGCGCCTCCCGTTCAAGCCCGCCACCCTCGGAGCCTGAGCCACAGTCCCACCCGCGCCCGCCCCACCCGATTTGTGACCGTCTTGCGGTTCTGAAGGCCTCAGAACCGCAACAAGGTCACACATCGGGGGGACGGGCAGGTCGGGGCGTGGCTACTTCGTGACGGCGGCGTGGATCTGGGCCAGCTGCTCGGCCATGGCGGGGAGCTGCTTCACGAGCTCGATCTCCTCGGTGAGGTCGGTCAGGACGCCCTTCACCTCGGCGAGGAGCACCTTGACCTCCTCGAGGGTCGTGTCGACGCTGCCGAGCGTTCCGTCGACGCGACCGAGCACGCCGTCGACGTTGACGAGCACCTTGTCGGCACGGTTGAGGATGGCGGCGGGGTTGCCGGGGAGCAGGGCCATGGAGACCTCCGTGAGGCGGGACGATCGGTGGGTCGGACGAACGTACCGCTTCGACCCCTCCCAGGTGCAGCATCCGGGACCGCCGAAGGAATAGGCTCGCCCTCATGGATCGACGTCAGCTTCCGCGCACCACGCGCTGGATCGTCAGGTTCCTGCGGCCGATCTTCATGGTCACCACCAAGCGCGACTGGCGCGACGTCGACAAGTTCCCCGAGGGCGGCTTCGTGCTCGCCCCCAACCACGTGTCGCACCTCGACCCCTTCCTGTTCTCGCACTTCCTGGTCGACCAGGGCATCGCCCCACGCTTCCTGGCCAAGGACACGCTCTTCAACATCAAGGGGATCGGCAAGATCCTGCGTGGCGCCGAGCAGATCCCCGTCTACCGCAGCTCCCAGGGCGCGGCCGACTCGCTCCGCGCCGCCGAGCGGATGGTCCTCGACGGTGGCGTCGTGATCATCTACCCCGAGGGCACCATCACGCGCGACCCCGACGGCTGGCCCATGACGGGTCGCACGGGTGCGGTGCGCGTGGCCCTGGCCACCGGCAAGCCCCTCGTCCCCGTCGTGCAGTGGGGCCCGCAGGCCATCCTCTGGCCCTACACCAAGGTGCCGAAGGTCTTCCCGCGCAAGACCATGCACATGCGCGTCGGAGATCCCGTCGACCTCAGCGACCTGGCCGACCAGGAGCTCACCGAGAAGGTGCTCCACGAGGCCACCGACCGTCTGATGGACCGGCTCACCGCCATGCTGGCCGACGTCCGGGGAGAGCTGCCCTCGGGGCCGCGTCTCGACGTCCACACGCTCAAGCACCGCACCAACTACAAGCCGAAGGAGCTGTGATGGCCAAGACCACCGTCATGGGGGCCGGGTCGTGGGGCACGGCCTTCGCAGTCGTGCTCGCCGACGCAGGGAACGACGTCCACATCTGGGGGCGTCGCGCCGAGCTCTGCGAGGGCATCAACACCCAGCACCGCAACCTCGACTACTTGCCCGGCATCGAGCTCCCCGAGACGATCCAGGCCACCTCCGACGCTGCCGAGGCCCTCGCCGACGCCGACGTCGTGGTGCTCGCCGTCCCGTCGCAGCAGCTGCGCGCCAACCTCACGGACTGGGGCAAGCACATCCCCGACCACGCAGTCATGGTGAGCCTCATGAAGGGCGTCGAGCTGGGCACCCACAAGCGCATGAGCGAGGTCATCGCCGAGCTCACCGGCGCCGGACCCGAGCGCATCGCCGTGGTGAGCGGTCCCAACCTCGCCAAGGAGATCGCGATGCGCGAGCCCGCGGCGAGCGTCGTGGCGTGCGAGGACGAGGCGGTGGCACTGCACCTGCAGAAGCTGTGCCACACGGCGTCGTTCCGCCCGTACACCAACACCGACGTCATCGGCTGCGAGCTGGGCGGCACCACCAAGAACATCATCGGCCTCGCGGTCGGCGTGTGCGTCGGCCTCGGCTTCGGCGACAACACCAAGGCCTCGGTCATCACCCGCGGCCTCGCGGAGACCGCGCGCCTCGGCATCGCCATCGGCGCCGACCCCATGACGTTCGCCGGCCTCGCGGGCATGGGCGACCTCGTGGCCACGTGCTCCTCGCCGCTCTCGCGCAACCGCACGTTCGGCGAGAAGCTCGGTCAGGGCATGACCGTCGAGGAGGTCACGGCTCAGACCAAGCAGGTGGCCGAGGGCGTCAAGTCGTGCCAGTCGGTGAGCGAGCTCGCCAAGATGCACGGCGTCGACATGCCCATCGCCGAGCACGTCGCGGCGCTCATCGCGGGGGAGATGGACCCCGAGCAGCTCGTGAAGGCGCTCATCTCGCGCGAGGCCAAGTCGGAGTGACGGCTACAGGACGTCGAGGCAGCGCTTGACGTCGGCCCAGATGTCCTCGACGTCCTCGATGCCCACCGAGAGGCGCACGAGGTCGGCGGGGACGGCCTGGGGCTCGGCCGCGTGCCTGCGGCGGCGCTCCCACGTGGACTCCACGCCGCCGAGGCTCGTGGCGTAGGTGATGACGTCGCCCATCTCGGTGATCTTCTGCGCGGCCTCGGCGCCGGCGGCCACCTCGAACGAGATGATGGTGCCGAAGCCGGGGTAGCGCACGCGCTTCACGCCGGAGTAGCCCGTGAGCCGCTCGGCGAGCGTGCGGGCGTTCTGCTCGGCCCGGTCGAGCCGCACGTGCAACGTGCGGAGCCCGCGGGTGGCGAGCCAGCACTCGAGCGCACCGGGGATGGCGCCCAGGTTGCTGCGACGCGCCTCGATGACCTCGTGCGCACGGCCGCCCTGCGTGACGACCGCGCCGAGGATGACGTCGCTGTGGCCGGAGATCAGCTTGGAGGCCGAGTGCACGACGAAGTCGGCGCCGAGCTCGAGAGGTCGCTGGCGCAGGGGAGTGGCGAAGGTGTTGTCGACGGCCAGGGCGGTGTCGGCGCGGCTGGCGACGCCCGCGACGGCCTTCAGGTCGGCCACGTCGAGCATGGGGTTGGTGGGCGACTCCATCCAGAGGAGGGCGGCCCCCTCGGCAGCCGTCTCCATGGCGTCGAGGTCGGTCACGTCGACGAGGCGCAGCTCGAGCAGGCCCCGACGCGCCCGGTCGGTGAGCTGGACGAGGGTGCCCGAGTACGCGTGCTCCGGCGCCACGACGATGCCGTGGAGCGGGACGAGGTCGATCACGGCGGCGGCCGCTGCCTGCCCCGAGGCGAACGCGAGAGCCTTGCCGCCCTCCAGCGCTCCGAGCGCGGTCTCGAACGCCTCCCACGCAGGATTGCCGTGTCGGCCGTACTCGGAGTCGCCCCCCGGGACGAGCGCACTGGCCAGCGTGATGGGTGCGTTGAGGGGTCCGCCCGGGGTTCGGGCGGGGCGCCCCGCGCCCACGGCGAGCGTGGAGAGCGACAGGTCGGGTCCGGACATGGCTCCATTGTGCCTGGGCCGTAGAGTGCGAAGCCATGAGTCAGACCACATCGTCGGCGGGACGCACCCGCGTGGCAGTCGTCTACGGCGGTCGTTCCAGTGAGCACGGGGTCTCGTGCCTCACGGCGAGAAACATCATCGCCGCCATCGACGCCGACCGTTACGAGGTCGTCCCGGTGGGGATCTCGGCGCAGGGGCGCTGGGTGCGCGAGGAGCTGCCTCTCACGGTGGCCGAGCCGGGCGCCCTGCCGCAGGTCGATCCCGACGCCGAGCCGTTCGCCTGGGAGGGCCTGTACGACGTCGACGTCGTGTTCCCGCTCCTGCACGGACCGTGGGGCGAGGACGGCACGCTCCAGGGGCTCCTGGAGCTAGCCGATGTCCGCTACGTCGGTGCGGGTGTGCTCGCCAGCGCGGCCGGGATGGACAAGCCGTTCACCAAGGCGCTCTTCGCCGCCGGCGGGCTCCCGCAGCTTCCGTACGTCACGATCCTGCCCGGCCGCTGGCACTCTGAGCGCGGCCGCACCCTGGCCCGCATTCAGGCGCTGGGCATGCCGGTCTTCGTGAAGCCCGCCCGTGCCGGCTCGTCCTCGGGCGTCCTCATGGTCTCCAGCGAGGACGAGCTCGACGCCGCCATCGCCGAGGCGGCCACCTTCGACCCCAAGGTCGTCGTGGAGGCCGCTGCGCGAGGCAAGCGCGAGCTGGAGGTGGGCGTCGTCCAGCACCCCGACGGTCACGTCGAGGCCAGCCAGGTCGGTGAGGTCGTGGCCGACGCCGCCTCGCACGACTTCTACGACTTCGAGCAGAAGTACCTCGACGGCACCGCGGCCAACGTGGTGCCCGCCGACATCTCGCCCACGCTGTCCGAGCAACTCCGCGCCTACGCCGTCCAGGCGTTCGACGCGATCGGCGCGGAGGGCCTGGCCCGGGTCGACTTCTTCCTAACCGACAACGGTCTCGTGATCAACGAGATCAACACGATGCCGGGCTTCACGTCCACGTCGATGTTCCCCGTCCTGTGGCAGGAGAGCGGCGTGCCGTACGAGCAGCTCGTCGACCTGCTGCTCCAGCAGGCCCTCTCGCGCCCCCACGGCCTTCGCTGACGCTGGGTCCCGGGGCGGGTCAGTCGGGGAGTGCGGCCACTGCCGGCCGCTCCTCGATGAAGTAGCTGTCGAGGATCTGCTGACGCACCTGGACGCCCTGGGCCTCGAGCCGCGCCCGTCCTCCGGGCAGGCGCCCGACCACGCGGTGCCGCCACGTGTTCCCGAGGAACGCCAGCACGAAAGCCCACGGCGGACGGAGCGGCAGGCCGAGGTCGCGCATCCCACGGCGCCCCAGAAATCCCGACAGCATGCTCAGCACCCGCTCGCGCTCGTACCGTCCGCGCAGACCCTGCAGAGCTGACGGCCAGCCGGCGAACACCCGCTCGCGCTGGGCCTGGACCGTGGCCCGTGCGAGCTCGGGCCCGGCGGGGGAGACGTCGGCGGCTGCGAGCAGCACGTGCAGGTTGATGCGGTGACGCTCGCGCTCGTCGTCAGTGAGGAAGTCGGGGTGGACGCCCATGAGCCAGCCGACGTAGCGCCACAGGTGCATGAGGTCGTCGGCCTCGCTGCGGCGCAGCGGCACGCCCAGGACGCGCGAGCCGATGAGCAGCGCCCCGTCGAAGAGCCCGAGCGTGCCCACCTGGTCGGCCATGTTGATGGGGCGACCCCAGCGCTCGGTGTCCCAGTCCGCCTCGTACGAGGCGTTCACGAGGGCGTGCATGGCGCGGACGTGGACGGTGAGGCGCCAGCCCTCGCCGCCAGGGCGCAGGGCACCGGCCGGCGCCAGGCTCATGGTCCAGAGCTGGGTCTCCGCGAGCCGGCGACGGGTCTGGTCGCCCATGAGCCCGCCCGTGGCCACGAGGAGGTCGGTCGGACCGCCGAAGCGGTAGCCGCCGATGAGGGAGAGCTGCAGCAGCACGTCGGCAGCCGTGCGGCCGAGCCGGGTGAAGACCTTCCCGCCGCGATCGACCCGGTCCCAGTCGACCCAGTCGGGGACGTCGTTCACGACGTCCATGAAGGTCCGCAGCGCCGCGGGCGCATCGGGGACGGCGTCGATGCCGTCGTGCAGCGCTGTGCGCAGCTGGGCGTGCGTGACGCGACCCTCGGCTCGCGTTCGCATCGCGTCGGCGAGGGCCGCACCGGGCTCGTCGACCTCCAGCAGCGCCTCGCCGACGCGGGCCATCAGCTCCTCGTCGGTGCCGGCCGGGACGCGACCCAGCAGGCGGAGCGTCCGTCCCAGCCGCGCTCCTCGGGCCTCGGCCTCGCGGAACCGCGACGGGAGGGCGGTGGACGGGCGGCTCTCTGTGGTCTGCGTCATGCTCCCAGTCTGATGCGAGCAAATGCTCGTATACAATTCGCGTTGTGCGCAAGGTTCCCCGGCAGGCCCGCTCCCGCGAGATGGTCGAGCGGATCGTCGCGTCCGGACGCGCCGTCCTGGCCCGCGACGGCTACGACCTCTTCTCCACCAACCGCGTCGCCGAGGCCGCAGGGGTGAGCCCGGGATCGCTGTACCAGTACTTCCCGGACAAGTCGGCGATCCTCGAGGTCATCGTCGACCGCTACCTCCAGGAGGTCTCCGACCGCGTGACCGCTGCCTTGGCCGACCAGCTGGGCAAGCCACCGGCCGAGCTGGCCCGGGGGACGGTCGACGCGCTGCTCGCCGCGATCGAGGCCGACCCGGTGCTGCTGCGCGTCGTGCACGAGGAGCTGCCGGGGCGTCAGGTGGTGCAGGCTCGGCGCGCCATGGAGCGTCGGGTCCGTGAGCTGGCCCGTGCAGCGCTCACGCTCCAGGGAGCCGAGCCCGGACGCGACACCGCCATGGCTGCGTGGGTCGTCGTGCACGCCATGGAGGCACTCTCGGTGCAGTGGGTGCTCGACCCTCCCGACGCCACGCGCGAGCAGGTCGTGGAGGAGCTCGCCGGGCTGGCGGAGAACTACCTCAGCGGGCGCACCCAGGAGCCGGGTCCGGCTCCCCGATGACGCGGATGTGCTTGTCGAGCGTCGGCTGGAGGTCGGCGACGAGCCGCTTGGCCGAGTAGCCCGTCGGCACCTCGAGGCTCACGCGCGCGGGGCGCTCGAGCGACGTCAGCAGGAGGCCGTCGGCGGTAGTGTCCTCGCGCCACGTCTCGCCGGCGAAGGTGCGACACGGCAGGCTCTCGGCGACCGGCTCCACGCCGCAGCGCAGGATGACGGGCGGGTCGCCCCAGGCGCCGGCCAAGGTGTCCTCCACGAGCTGGAGGTCGAGCCCGTCGAGGTCGCCGGGGAGGTCGTGCAGGAGCTCCTCGCAGCGCTCGGTGGAGCTGGAGCTGGCGACGGTGGGGTAGGCGTCGACGTGCACCTGGGAGCACGCTGCGCAGAGGATGAGCAGCAGTGCGGCGAGAGCGCCGCGGGGGCGCAGCGTCAGAGGCTGACGACGGGGCACGTCAGGGTGCGCGTGATGCCCGGCACGGCCTGGACGCTGGAGACCACGAGGGTGCCCAGCTGGTCGACGCTGGGTCCTTCCACCTGGACGATGACGTCGTAGGGGCCGGTGACGTCGACGGAGGAGAGGACGCCCGAGAGGTCGCCGATGGCGCGCGCGACGTCTGCAGCCTTGCCGACCTCGGTCTGGACGAGGATGTAAGCCTGGACGGTCATCGCGGCTCCTTCTGTTGTAGCGCCTGCGGGGGAATGACGCCGTCACGTTACCGGACGCGGTGGCCCGTCCCGAGACCGGCACAATGGGCCCGTGGACACCGGCGACGAGCGAAGCGTGAGTGACGAGGGCGAGTTCGGGCTGATCGACGTGGTGAAGGCCGAGGCCGCGCGCGACCGCCCCTCCCCGCGCCAGGTCCTCATCGGCCCCGGCGACGACGCGGCGCAGGTGCTCACGCCCCACGGCTCGGTGATCGTGTCCACCGACATGCTCGTCGAGGGCCGCCACTTCCGCCGCGACTGGTCCTCCGCCGAGGAGATCGGTCGCAAGGCCGCCGCCGCCAACCTCTCGGACATGAACGCCATGGGCGGCGTGGCCACCGCGCTCACTGTGGGCCTTGCGGTTCCCGGCGCCCTGCCGACGTCGTGGGTGGCCGAGCTGGCCCGCGGCTTCGAGAAGGAGTGCGCCCGCGTGGGCGCCGTCGTGGTGGGCGGCGACATGACCGCTGCCGACCAGGTCGTCATCTCTGTGACGGTTCTGGGCGACGTGGCCCGCCCCGTGACGCGCGGGGGAGCGCTGCCGGGTGATGTCGTGGCTGTGGCGGGTCGGCTGGGGATGTCGGCGGCGGGCCTCGCAGCCATGAGCCGCGGCTTCCGCTCACCGCGCGCCGCCGTCGAGGCCCACCGCGTCCCCGATCCGCCCTACGCCGCTGGCCCCCAGGCCGCCGGTGCCGGAGCCACAGCGATGATCGACGTGAGCGACGGCCTCCTCGCCGACCTCGCGCACGTGGCCCGCCTCAGCGGCGTCGTCCTCGACCTCGACCCCGACGCCTTCGAGGTCCCCGCCCCCGTCGCCACCGTAGCGGAGGCCCTCGGCGCGGACCCCCTCAACTTCGTCCTGACAGGCGGCGAGGACTACGCCCTCGCTGCCACCTTCAGCGCCCAGACCCCGCTACCCGACGGCTGGCGCCAGGTCGGCACCGTCCGTGACGTCTCCGAGGACGAGTCACCCTGCGTCCTGGTGGCAGGCGATCCCTACGCCGGCCCCGCCGGCCACGAACACTGGCGCTAACAAGTTGAGCCAGTTAGGCGCCGACGGGTTAGCTGTCACATTCATGGAGTGCACCAGGCTCCGCGCCCTCGGCAGGTCATACCGCCCACTTTGACGCAGGTGCCCAGTGCCCACAGTTAGTCACATAGTCTGCGGTGGCTCGGCGCGCTGATGCTCCGACGGCTGAGGGCTGGTCCGCACAATGACCCTGCGGGTATTTCATTTCCGCACATGAATGACGCGCCAGGGAGGGAGTTCGTGTATTTTGTCGCTCGCTTGTGGTTTGATTTACCTCATGGAAAGTGCACGCGAAGCGGCCCTCGCAGCGGTCGAGCAGTTCCGAACCGACCTCGAATTGGTCGGAGCTAACAAGTCCCTCCACGGCCTCGTCAGTGATGTGTGGTCCCAGAATGTCGATCGCCACGAGCCCGACACCGCAGGCGATACCCCGCGATCGCTCGGGCAGAACTGCGTCGAAAACCTAAAGACCATCGCGCTCTGGCGTTACACGCACGACGAGCGCCAGTCTGTCGAGAACCACTGGAATATCCCCGGCCTACGCGTCGAGCTGATCAACAACACGCTCACACTGAACCTCGGCAACCGCCGCATCGTATTCATGAAAACCCCACCAAACCTCGGCCGACGACCCGACTTCGCACGATTCGCGAAATGGAGCACCCAGAGCGAGGTCCGTCTCGATATGGCGGCCGAGAACACCTACGCCCTCAACGGGATCAAGGCTGAGGACCTCAACCAGCTCACGATGGCTGACGACCCATACGACCCCACGAGGGTGCGCAACTTCATTGTGGTCTGGGCTGGCGAGGAAGACAGCCCTAGGACCGGAGCCCACCTGACCGTACCGATCCTTGGATCGAGTGCGTTCGCCGCACACGCCGAACTCTGGCACGACAAGAGCGATGGGGTCCGTCTGCGCCCGAATGTCCGCTTGCCCCAAGGTGCCGGCTTTGACACCCAGCCCACCGTCGAGCCCGCCATCACCCTCAAGGCGCGCCCGGCCGCCGAGGACAAAGGGTGATCAACACGAGCCGCCCTCCAGCAGCGTCGACCGACTTCGACGGCACACGACTCACAGTCGCCCGGCGACTCCGCGGCATGACCAAGACCGCACTGGCGAATCAAGTCGGAGTGACCCCAACGGCAATCGCGCATTACGAGAAGGGCGGGCGCCCCACCCAGGCCATGCTCGCCGGCCTCTGCCTGGCCCTCGGACTACCGCGGGAGTTCTTCGGAGCCGGCCGACCGATCGACCTGCTGCCAGCGTCGTCTGCGCACTTCCGATCTCTTCGGTCGACCAGCGCCGCCTCGCGGGAGCAGGCACTCGCGTTCGGGGAACTTGGTCTCGAGCTCGTCAGCCTTATTGACCAACACGTAGACCTCCCCGCGACCAACCTCCCCGACATCACCGTGCCCGAGCAGATCGAGGCCCACCACATAGAACAGGCCGTCGCCGAATTGAAGCTGACGTGGGCCATCCCTGCCGGTCCGATCGGATCCGTCGTCCAGCTCCTCGAGGCTAACGGCATCATCACGATGCGACTTCCTGAAGGAACCGATCCCAAGGTCGATGCCTTCTCCACCTATGCTGGCCAGCGCCCACTTGTTCTGTTAAGTCCTCGCACCGGTGACAAGGCTCGCGGCAGGTTCGACGCGGCCCACGAACTCGGACATCTGATCCTCCACCCCGACACCGAGCCCGGATCGAAGATCGTCGAGAACCAGGCGCACAGTTTCGCTGCGGAGTTCCTGATGCCGCGCGAAGAGATCATCGACCAACTCCCCCGACGGATCGACTGGCCACACCTGCACGAGCTCAAACGGCACTGGGGCGTCAGCCTGCGAGCACTCGTCTACCGGTCGAAGGCTCTTGGCGTGTTGTCTGACGCGTCCTATCGACGAGCCAACCAACAGCTATCGCAATGGGGCTTCCCCGAACCAGGCCCCCTTGGTCCCCCGGAGTCGCCGAGGCTTCTCGGAATGGTGCGCGATCTCATGCTCGACAGCGGCGTCGACTTCGAAGGGATCCTGTCATCTGGCCGGATCGTGTCCGATGTGGCTGACCAGATCATTGCGGCCGCGACAGACCCTCGTCCTCGAATTGAAATTGGTCTTGGCTCGGTGCCAAGAGATTGAGTTGAGAGGCGCGGCAATTCCCCTCAGCGAGCGCCTGACAGTACCGCGATGACAGCACCGCTCCGCCGCATCGACTAACCGAAGTTCCTCACCTGAGGTCCACACGGCTAGCTGGGTCTGCTTGAGCTGCCAAACGTCTTGGTCAGTTGGCGACGGTGAGGGCGTAGGGGACGTTCGAGTTCGTCAGGATCCTCTCGATCTGCGTTCGCAAGCCCGGCGGAACAACCAGGACCAGAAGCTTGCGCGCCCGACTCGCGCCTACGTACATAACACGCCGTTGTTCGCTGCTTTCCTGATGCTCCCAGTCGTCGAGAACGTGCGACGCCGCGCCGGGTCGCGACGGGATGTGAAGGACCACAGCATCAAACTCTTCGCCCTTTACGCCATGCACGTGACCCCATCGAACCCCCTCGACCTCGCTGCCGACCAGCATCCCCTCTGTACGGCTCTGCCAGAACTCCCAAACTTTTGGGGGGATCAAAAGTCGACGACCGACATCAGGCTGAAGATCGATGTGACACGCCGCAGCAAAGCCTTCATAGATTGCTCGCACGCTCGCCTTGCACTTCTTCGCGTCGGCCCAGGTCAGCGAGTCCTGCAACAGCCTCGCCACCTCGACGCGAAGTTGCTCAGGCTCGATCTTCAGTGCCGCGAGCTGGTCGGCGCGCGCAACCAAGTTGCCCTTGCTCTTGTACGACCCCTTCGGCTCGGCAGCAACCTCGGCATCCCAAGCGAACTGGCTTAAGATCAGAGCCTCGACCCTGCGCGTGGCCGCGAGGCGCCCGCGGCTATCAGCACCGGAGCGCAGCTCCGCCAACGCGGACAACAGGTCTTCCATCTGACTAACCCCGCCAGGCGCCTGCTTTCCTGCGCGGATCAGGGCTCGAGCGTCGGCACGGCGGTGCGCGATGACTCGAGTCTCAGCCCCTGTGATTCCATGCTGACGCGCGATCCCCAGCGCTGCGTGGCCTGCTTTTAGCTTGCTTCCGACCACGACATGGATGACCTCGGGACCGCCGCTGTGGTCGGTGTCGGGCACGATGGCGCTCGATCCGACGGAACGAAGGCTCGTCACAAGCGAGCAGATCGCCGGGGTGGACCTGAAGCAGGTCGTGAGGCTGGCGACCTCGTCAGGCTCCAAGTCTCGGCGAAATTTCTCGTAAAGTCCCGTAGAGCTCTGGCGGAATTCGTAGATCGCTTGATCGGGGTCAGCGACCATCACGACATGGATGCCAGCATCTTTCAAGCAGGCCAGCAGTTTGTACTCGATGTCGTCACAGTCCTGAAACTCATCGACGATCACCTCCTGGAAACGCGTCACCAACCGCTTCAGACAGTTGTTGTCCTCGACCATTAGTACCGTCAGGGCGCGCCTGCGAGCCTCGTTCGTGTCGTAGATGTGCGCGTCGTGAAGAGCCTTGATTCTGGCACTCCCGACGTCGTTGATGTCTTTCCTGCCCCAGTCGGAGAGCTCTCCCCAGGCGAACCGCTCGGCTCTAGGAAGACGCAACTCGTTAACCGTCCAAGTGCCGCCCTCCTGTCGCTCGAATCGCGACAGTGGAACCCCGGCCCCGCCGCTCTTGGGTCGGACGATTCGCTGAGAGTGCGGTAGATCGTCCCAGGAAGTTAGATAGGTGGGCGCCTTCCCGCCTGCCCGCATGATGAACGGGGTCAAGACATAGCGATGAAAGAACGCATCGAACGTGCCGATGAAGTTCGGCGGTTCGAGAAGGCCCGGCACGTCCCGGCACCGCGACCGGGCAACGTTCACGGCAGCGTTGGTGAACGACAACAGCGCGATTCGCTTTCCGGCCGCGGCTTGCAGACGAAGGCGAGCTACAACTGTCTTAGTCTTGCCCGCGCCAGGCCCGGCCTCGATCAGGCGGATTTGTGCACCAAGTGCCGTCTGCTGCTGTGTCGTGAGCTCCGGTCTCAACTGTTGTCTGGTCATGCGGTTCGGTCCGGAGCGGCGTGGGCGGCAGCGTCGACTACTTCCCGCAGGTACGCGGGCACAGTAAGGGTGCTGCCCTCCTTGCCCGTGGACTCCTCGATCGCGTCGGCCACAAGGTGGGCGAAGTCGCCCTTGCTGATGTCGAGGTACGGGCCATCGTCAGCGGACGTCCGACGAATGGCCGCCGCGAACCCCTCCGCGCGCTCATCAGGCGACTTCCCGTCGACAGCGTCGAGGACGTTCTTCCAGTGGTGGTCCGACTTCGGGTGCAGGACCTTAAATGCGTTCTGGAGGAGCTGCTCGTTGCCGGTCTCGCGGAACAGTTCTGCTTCCAGTGTCGTGCCACCGACGGTGACGTGCAGACGGCCGTCGGCGTAGGCCCGAGGGAAGTTAGTTTCGTAGGTGGTCTTGCGTACGTCACCGGCGCCGGTGTGATCGCGGTCGGTGACTACAACGACCCGATCAACGCGAGGGTGCTCCCCAGCCAGCAGAAGTTGAAGGTAGGGCTCGAAGTCAACCCCTTCGACGCTGATGATGGTTGCGCTCCGAAACTGCCTCAAGCGCTTCTTCGCCTCGTCCTCAGGTATGTCCGATCCATTCAGGTGGAACGTAGCGAGCGCGGGCAGGACCAACATCTCAGCAACGCCTTCGACCAGAATCACGTCTCGTGCGAACAGCAACGCTGCACGGGTCGAGTTCAGGTACCGGTCGATCTTGCGTCTCGCGGCCGGAGCGAGCCCCAACTTCGAGAGGGCTGTAGCGCGCGTCGACCAGTCCTTGGTGTCCTCGTCTCGGGCAATCACAACTATCTTCTCGATAGACACAGTGCTGGCAAGGACAGGCGAGTGGGTCGTGACGATGACCTGGACCTTCCCGCTCGTCTGGGCGCCTTCAGGCGCACCAGCTGCAGGGGTTCCGGAGCTCGCTGCCTGGGTGCGTAAGAAGTCGAGCAGCACGAGCTGGAGTTGGGGGTGTAGGTGCGCCTCGGGCTCCTCCACCAGGAGGAGAGTGAGGTCGCTGTCCTTCGCCTTGACCAACTGAAGGACGATCATCGAAATATAGAGAAGGTTGGCGTAGCCCAGACCGGTTGAGGCGACGTCCCCCAGATCGATGCCTTGTTCGGCAAGCTGGATACGCAAAAGTCTAGCGATACGACGAAGGTCCAAGTCTTGCTGATTCAAGCCGATGAGGTGCTCGCGATTGGGTGGGGTGGTCTGAGTGAAAAAGCCTTGGATGGCCTTGCTCGTGTTAACGGCCAGGGGATGCTTGGCGACACCCTCAAGCGCATTGTTGGCAGCGTCCAGAAAGTCCGATTCAACGTCGTGGTCCGAGTTAATTAGGATTCTGAGGACGTCGTGAAGTTGCGTCTGGTCGCCACCGTCGAGGTCGCGGACAGCGTCGCGAAGCGGCGGGAGGTAGACATGCGAGATCCTCCTACGTAACGCTGGCTCCGGGTCCTCGGCACGGCTTCCGGAAACTGACCAGCTGGTCACGCTACGGCGGGGCACCTCAGGGTTCGTCGCGAAGCTCGTCGTGTAGATCAAGTCGCCATGAGCGTCGAGAAGTTCCGCAAGGTACACAGCCTTTTCAACTTCGGTCAGCTCCCCGTAACGAGCGGTTACCTCGACCTGAACGCCCGGGCTCTCACGCCGGTCGAGGTCACGGTCAGCGGCGAACCAAGCGGTCTGTCGGCCAGAGGCGGGGAACGTCGCGAGTCGCAGTGCGTCGATGACGGCGCTCTTTCCAGAAGCGTTCTCTCCCACCAGGACCGTGATGTCCGAAGCGAACTCGACAGTGGTGTCACGGCAGGCGCGAAAACGCTGAAGACGGACCGAAGAGAGCTGCACGATGCCTCCGAGTGTGAACTGCCCGCCTCGTGCGAGCTACGACGCTGAACGGTGCCAAACGTGGCACTCTCTCCCGAGCGCAACCTGGACGTCTGACGTTAGAGGGCCGAGGGGGCCGGGGCGCTCGCGCCGCGCCGACTCCGCCGGACGTTAAGCAATTCGCTCTAATCGCACCCGATACCCAGACACCTCAGCCGACCATTGCAGACCTCTTGGCACCCACACAGCGAACATGGTCATCACTGCTTCGCAGGGCGCCGGGAATCGCGGGCCGGGTGGGTGACCACCCGATGAACTCCTCGAACGGGCAGTCACCATCTAATGTTGAGCTTTAGACAGCTCGGGAGCGTTCGGCCGGGCTGCGTCCGAGGAATGAGCGAGAATCGATGTCGGAGGGAGCAGCACCCGTTCTGCGTGAGGTCTCCAAGGCGCGGTTCGATGCCTTCGCCGGCTACGCACGCAAACCCGAAGTCGCGTTGCTTGCACGCGAGGTCGCTTGGTTTGAATCACGAGCCTCTGAAGTATTCGCCGCTCTTATCGTCGACCGCGACCGTGAGTTCTCTAGCATCATCTTTGCCGCCGACCTCGAGGGGCGATTTCGCTGGGTAACTCAGTCCGACTACTTCGGCGCAATCCCCGAGGCCATCGAGGCGCTTGACCGACTCGCCGCACAAATCTTGGCTGACGTAGGGGCCCCGAGAGCAGGGCGATGAGTCCGGAAAGCCCGTCAACTTTTTCGCACCAAGGGGTTCCGTCAAGCGACTTCACCCGAGTTACGTGCACGTCGTCGAAGGGGAAGGCCATCACGCAGCGCGCGAACTCATCGCTGTCTTGATGCGCTGGTACAAGAACAGCGACGGCAACTTTATCGAGCAGTTCCAGTCAACTGGGTTCGACGCACGCATCTGGGAACTCTATCTTTGGGCCACTTTTGTCTCCCTCGGCTACGAGGTCACGATGCCCAAGCCGAGCCCTGACTTCGTTGCGCGCGGCCTCGGTGGAGAATTCGCCATTGAAGCAACGACATTGAACCCAACTATCAAGCACGGTGAAGTCATCGAACCCCCCCGTCCCGAGAAAGTCGAAGATCTTCAGGCGTACGGCGAGCATTACCTGCCCATCCGCTACGCCGGAGCACTCATCACCAAACTCAACAAGCGCTACTGGGATCAGCCCGATGCAATGGGCAAGCCGCTCATCATCGCCGTCCAGGACTTCCACGACGAAATGTCAATGAGATTTAGCCAAGGTGGCCTCATTGCCTACCTCTACGGCATCAGCATCTTCGACAACGACCCCGACACCGGAAAGCCCGCACTCATCACCGAGCACGCGTGGGGCACCAAGGTCGTGCCGTCCGGCTTCTTCACCCTGCCTGACTCTGAACACATCTCAGCGGTCATTTTCAACAGCCAGGGAACCCTCGCCAAATTCAACCGCATCGCCATCAAGTGCGGATTCGATCCCCGGGCAGCTCAACTCATCCATATCGGACGACGACTCGACTTCACAGGTGACGCACCCACCCAGGTTCCGTTCACAGCCGCGGTGACGATCGACTACCCCGAAGACTGGGTCGACGGAATGGACGTTTTCCACAACCCGAATGCCAGCATCCCTCTCAACCCGGACTTAATACCGGGCGCCGCGCACCACATCCAAACGCCTGGAGGCAACATGAGGGAGCTCTACCCCGAAGAGCACCTGCTGACGTCCACTACTCGCATCATCATTTCGACTGGCGGCTAACCGACCGCGATAGCCAGACGCCCATTGGCGACTATGAAGTTCCGAAGACCAGTGGCCAAGGGGCATGACAAATCGCCGTACCGCTATGGGTCAACCCGGCGATCAGCCGCACCCGGCTGATCTGTTGCCGCCGCCGTATGCGGTGGAAGCTGCGGGCCGCGAGCGGACATAGTCAGGAGCCAGTCGCGGGTGGTGCGTCATTCCACCGCGTATGTATCGGGCGACGTCCTGATCGGCCGACGTCACTGCGAATGTTCCGCACGGTCTACCGTGGGCTGGTGCCCTCAGCCCGACGACGACTCTTCGTGAAGAGCGCCGGGCTCCGGGCTACGCAGTGGGGAGCGCTGGCCCTGCTCCTGCGACCTTTGTACATCGCGACCGAGTTCATCGTTGCGGCGGGAACCGAGGGCGGCTACAGCTTCCTCTCCGACTCAGTCAGCCGACTCGGTGAGACCGGTTGCTCGGCGGCATACTGCTCGCCGCGGCACGAGCTGATGAACGGCTCGTTCATCGTCTTCGGTGTGTTGCTGGTCGCTGGCGCGGTGCTGCTCTTGCGGTCGCTGGGGCTATGGGTCACGGGGCTGCTCGTGATCTCAGGGCTGAGCTCGGTCGCCACTGGCCTCGCGCCCCTCGACCAGGACGCCACCTTGCATGCGATCGCCGCGACACCCCTGTTCGTGGCGCAGCCAGTCGCGCTGATCATTCTTGGGCTGCGGTCACGGAAGGACGGCCCTCGTCTGGCTTGGGTTCTGGTGGCTTTGGGAGTCGTGACCAGCGCCGCGGCGGTCTCGTTCGTGCTCTCTGATGGCGACTCCGCATCAGGAGCCTTCGAACGCCTTGCCCTGTGGCCGGTGCTGGTCGCGCTGGCCGGGTTCGCGCTAACGCATTTCCCGCCCGCCAGTCGCTCGGAAACCGATCCTCGCTGAGCGCCGATATAGCTGGTCGGCGGCGAAGGAGTTTGGTCGCAAGGCCGCGGCCGCCACCCCGTTGGACATGAGCGTCATTGGCGGCGCCGACACAGCAGATGTTGTCGGCCTAGCCGTGCTGGGCGCGCTGCCCTCGTGGTGGGTGGACGAGCTGGCGCGGGAGATCGAGGAGGGAGCAAGTCTGAGGTCTGTGAAGCGTTAGACCGTAATGTTGGTGCCATGACCGTCAGGCACAACAGGTGTGCGTTCTGTTTTGCCGACAGTGAGGAATTTCCGTTGCTGACGGCTGAGCACCTCTTGAGCCGGCCGGTGGCCAGTAGTTTCGGTATCGATCGCACAGCGACTTTTGCCCGCTTCGATGAAGACGACTCGCAAATTCGCTGGACGACGGTGAACGGGGTGAAGCGGAAGTGCGTCTGTGCCGCATGTAACAACGGTTGGATGAACGCGTTGGAGCATGACATGGGAAGGGTCGCCAACTGGGTCGATGCCGGTTCGGCCGAACTTCGCACTGGCGAGCTGGATGTGCTGGCAGCTTGGTCGGTGAAGACGCACTTGCTCTTGTGCCACATCGAGGGGCGCGCTGGCGAGTTCGGAGATTCCGACGAGGCCGTTGTGCCGCCAGCGTCCGCTGCCCGCGCTGTCTACGAGAGGCGATTCAGCGACCTTGATGGCTTGGTACTCGGTCTAGCTGCCAACTCGTCGGATACCGATTTCGCTTATGAATTCGGAACGCCGGGCAGGGTTTCGTTTGGTGACCAGTTGAGAGGTGGGCGAACATGCCCGGTCTCAATCGTTTCAGTTGGGCGCCTGCAGATCTGGATTCTGACCCCCCTGCCGCTCGATCCTGAGGTGCGTGTCGCTGACGGAGTTCGCGCGGCCGCGGCTGGTCTGCGTTTCGAGGACCTGACCGCGATGCCCGCAATCGGAAACCGAGCCTCGATCAGCATCAACTACCGGGCTGATTGGCCGTTAGGTTAGACGGCGGTGTTGATGTAATCGACTCGACGTTCTCGTATGACGATCGATGGGGCTAGTCCTGAATACGCGCGAACGGGCGCTCGGCCTCGAGCTCGTAGGCAAGCTCCAGGAGGGTGCGCTCAGCGCCGTTGCGGCCGTTGATGTGCACGCCGATCGGGCGCTGGTCCGTGGTCTGGGCCAGCGGCAGCGAGATCGCCGGTGAGCCGGCGGCATTGTTGAGCGGGGTGAATGACGCGTAGTTCACGAGGCGCTCGAACATCTGGGGGAACTCGCCAGCGGGGGAGAGGTAGCCCAGCTCGGGGGTGGTGTGGGCGAGCGTGGGGGACAGGGCGACGTCGATGCGGTTCTTGTCGAACTCCGAGGCGTAGAGCTTCTCGGAACGCTTGAGGGTGAGGATCGCGCCGGGGGTGCGCCAGATGTTCCGCAGGAACCGCTTCGAGAGGTACTGCGTGAGCGGGTCGGTGAGGGACGGGTCGAAGTCGGGGTGCACGACCTTCTTGCCGAAGCGATGCATCGAGAACGCAAGCATCGCCCAGTAGTGGGTGAAGGCGGTCACGAAGCGCTCGTCGGTGGGGATGGCGATCTCCACCACCTCGTGGCCGAGCTTCTCGAGCGACTTGGCGACGTCGAGCACCGCGGCGCGGGTCTGGTCGTCGGTGGGGCGGGTGAGCGAGTCGAGCACCATGCCGATGCGGAGGCGGCGCTTGCCGGGACCCTCCACCAGGCCAACGGGCGGCAGGCCCGGAGCGGGGCGGTGCTCCTCGGCGCCCGCGAGGAAGTGGGCGGTGTCGCGGACGGAGCGGGTGACCACGCCGTTGCTGATGACGTCGACGGGCAGCTGGTGCGACTCGGCGGCCAGCGCGACACGGCCACGCGTCGGCTTGAGACCGACGAGCCCACAGGCGGCTGCGGGGATGCGGATGGATCCGCCGCCGTCGTTGGCGTGGGCGATGGGGACGACGCCCGATGCCACCAGCGCCGCGGCGCCGCCCGAGGAGGCGCCGCTGGAGTAGCCGGTGTTCCAGGGGTTGCGCGTGGGCGGGAGCGTGGCGAACTCGGTGCTGGCGCTCCAGCCGAACTCCGGCATCGTCGACTTGCCCAGCACGACGAGGCCGGTGGAGCGCAGCTGCGTCGTGAACTCGGCGTCGGCGGCCTTGGGGATGTTGGGGACGGCGAGGGACCCCTCGAGCGTGGCCAGCCCGGCCACGTCGGTGTTGTCCTTCACGAACGTCGGCACACCGGCGAGGCGACCCGTGTGGGTGCCGTCGGCCAGGGCCCGTCCGCGCTCGTAGTCGGTGACCACGATCGCGTTGAGATCGGGGTTCACGCGCTCGGCGCGGGCGATGGCGGCGTCGGCGGCCTCGCGCGCGGAGATGTCGCCGGCCGCAATAGCAGCAGCGACCCCGACGGAGTCGAGGTCGCTGAGGGCGTCGTCGCCGAAGGCGTGGACGCGAGTCTTCGTGGTGTCAGTCACACCATGGGACTCTAGGGCATCTGTCCCACTCGGGGAGCAGGGTCAGCGAGAGACCTTGCCGGCCTTGAGGCACGACGTGCAGACGTTGACCCGCTGCGGCGTGCCGTTCACGACGGCGCGCACACGCTGGATGTTGGGATCGAAACGACGCTTGGTGCGTCGGTGCGAGTGGGAGACGTTGTGACCGAAGCCGGGTCCCTTGCTGCACACATCACAGACCGCTGCCACGGTGACCACTCCTGAAAATCAAGCTTGACGAATGAAAGAGGCGCCCGGCCGCACGAGGCGGTGCACAGGCAACCGCTCAAGAATAGCCGACGACCCCGGGGCGAGGCCAATCAGGTGCTGCGCAGGCCCAGAACCGGTTCGCTCCCGACCTCTGGGGGTGCCGACCGATACCCTCCCCTCATGGTCCTGCGTCTCAACGCCGTCGCGTTCCGCGCGTGGACCCGGCTCTGTGCGGCATCGCTGTCCGCCGCCCGCGCGGAGATCGACGCGCTCAACGTCTTCCCCGTGCCCGACGGCGACACCGGCAACAACGCGTACCACACGTTCCAGGCCGGAGCCGGTGCCGTGGACGCGCTCGCGGCCGACGTCCCACTGCCCGAGCTCGTCACCGCCTACACGCACGCGCTGCTCCTCTCGGCCAAGGGCAACGCGGGCAACATCTGCTCCCAGCTGGTCCGCGCGTGCTTCCGCGACCTCGACCTCGAGGGCGAGATCGACGCCACCGCCGTGGCGCACTCGTTCCGGGCCGCGTCCGACGCCGCCGACGCCGCCGTGGGCGTGCCGGTGGAGGGCACCATCCTCACCGTGGCCCGTGCTGCTGCGGTGGGTGCCGAGAAGGCTGCCGCCGACGGTCGCGACCCCCGCGGCGCCTTCGCCGCTGCGGCCGAGGCTGCGCGTGCTGCTCTGCTCCTCACGCCTTCGCAGCTGCCGCGTCTCGCGGAGGCCGGCGTGGTGGACGCCGGCGGGCGGGCCCTCGTGGTCCTCCTCGACGCCACCGAGACCGCCCTCACGGGTCGCGTCCCCACCGCTACGTCCACGCACGTCCCCGTCCCGGTGCTCGAGGGCGACGACCTCGTCGAGGGCGGTCCGGCCTACGAGGTCATGTACCTGCTCGACGCCGAGGACGACAAGGTCCCGCCGCTGCGCCGCGTGCTGGGCAACCTCGGCGACTCGCTCGTCGTGGTGGGCGGCGACCGGCTCTGGAAGATCCACGTGCATGTCGACGACGTCGGCGCCGCCATCGAGGCGGCACTCGACGCCGGCCGTCCGTACCGCATCGAGGTCACGCACTTCGCCGACCAGATCGCTCGCCAGCGTCGGCCGCGCAAGCGCAGCCGCGCCGTCATCGCCGCCACCACGGGCGCCGGTGTGGCCGAGGTGTGCCGCGACCTTGGGGCCGACGTCCTGGAGTTCTCGCGCTCGCGGCCGCTCACGATCGACCAGGTGGTCACGGCCCTGCGCGACACCGGCGCCGACGAGGTCGTCGTGCTGCCCAACGCCCAGCGCCACATCGGCCTGTTCCAGTCCGCCGCCAGTCAGCTGCGTCACGAGGACGTCCGCGTCGCGGTCATCCCCACGCACGCCCAGGTGCAGGGCCTCGCGGCCCTCGCCGTGCACGACGCCGGTCGGGAGTTCGACGAGGACGTCGTGGCCATGTCCAGCACCGCGGCCCACGCGCAGCACGGTGCCGTCACCATCGCCACCGAGCCCGGCATCACCATGGCCGGTCCGTGCCAGGCGGGCGACGTGCTGGGCGTCGTGTCCGGCGACTTCGCCGTGGTGGGGGTCGACGTCACCGCCGTCGCGGCCGACGTCGTCGACCGGCTCCTCACCTCATCCAGCGAGCTCGTGACCCTCGTGCTCGGCGAGGGTGCGCCCGAGGGCCTGGCCGACGCCCTGTCCGCGGGGCTGCGTGCGAGCCGCGTCGACGTCGACGTCGAGGTCATCGAGGGCCGGCAGGAGCACTACCCGTTGTTCGTCGCGGTGGAGTGATGGTCGACCTCGACACCCGTCTGCGCGGCGTCGTGGGCGACAAGACGGCAACCTCGCTCTCCAAGGCGTTCGGCCACGAGACCGTGGGCGACCTGCTCCGGCACTTCCCGCGCCGCTATGCCGAGCTGGGCAAGCTCACCGACCTCAAGGAGCTGCAGCCCGGCCAGCACGTCACCGTGATGGCGCGCGTGGTCTCCGCGCGGACCGCCACGTTCGGGTACCAGGGGCGGCGCCCCAAGACCCGCACCGAGGTCATCGTCACCGACGGCACCGGCCAGCTCTCGCTCACCTTCTTCCAGCAGCAGTGGCTCGAGAAGAAGCTCAGCCCCGGCACCCTCGGCCTGTTCGCCGGGGTGGTGGGGGAGTTCCGCGGGACGCTGCAGCTGACGCACCCCGACCACGAGGTGCTCGAGGACGACGACCCGCTCGGCACCGACTCCCGCATCGCCCGCGGCATCATCCCCATGTATCCGGCGTCGGCCAAGGTGCCCACGTGGCGGGTCGAGAAGTGCATCGAGGTCGTCCTCGACGTCCTCGACGACGACCTCCCGGACCCGCTGCCCGAGGAGGTCCGCAAGGACCGAGGACTCATGGGGGCCCGCGACGCGTTCGTGCTGATCCACCGCCCGCTCAACGCCGGCTCGTGGCAGTCCGCGCGCGACCGCTTCCGCTTCGAGGAGGCGTTCGTCCTGCAGACGGTGTTCGCGCAGCGTCGGCACGACGTCGAGCAGCACTCCGCCGTCGCCCGCCCGCCGGTCGCAGACGGTCTGCGGGAGCGGTTCCTCGACCGGCTGCCGTTCACGCTCACCGCGGGGCAGCAGGAGGTGTCCGAGGAGCTGGCCACGTCGCTGTCGGGCACCGTCCCCATGCACCGTCTGCTCCAGGGCGAGGTTGGCTCGGGCAAGACCATCGTCGCGCTGCTCGCCATGCTGCAGGTCGTGGATGCCGGCGCCCAGGCTGCGCTGCTGGCTCCCACCGAGGTGCTCGCAGCCCAGCACCACCGCTCCATCACGATGCTCCTCGGCGACCTTGCAGCGGGCGGGATGCTCGGAGGGGCCGAGGGCGCCACGCGCGTGCGTCTGCTCACCGGGTCCATGGGTGCCAAGGCACGTCAGGAGACGTTGCTCGACGCCCAGTCGGGCGCCGCCGGCATCGTCATCGGCACGCACGCGCTCATCCAGGACTCTGTGGGGTTCGCCGAGCTGGGGCTCGTCGTCATCGACGAGCAGCACCGCTTCGGCGTGGAGCAGCGCGCTGCGCTCGTCGACCGGGCCGAGGTCCGCCCGCACACGCTCGTCATGACCGCCACCCCCATCCCGCGCACCGTCGCGATGACGGTCTTCGGCGACCTCGAGACCTCCACGCTGCGCGAGCTCCCGGCCGGGCGTCAGCCCATCCAGACCACGGTCGTCCCTGCGCTGGAGCGCCCCGCATGGATGCAGCGCGGGTGGGAGCGCGTGCGCGAGGAGGTCGGCAAGGGCCGCCAGGCGTACGTCGTCGTCTCGCGCATCGGCACGGCCGACGAGGCCAAGTCCGAGGACGCCGAGTCGCCCACGCGCTCGCTCGTCGACGTCCACGCCGAGCTGGAGCGAGGTCCGCTCGCCGGTCTGCGACTCGCCATGCTGCACGGCCGGATGGCGGCGGACGAGAAGGACACGGTGATGAGCGCCTTCGCGGCGGGAGAGATCGACGTCCTCGTCGCCACCACCGTCGTCGAGGTGGGGGTCGACGTGCCCAACGCCACCGTCATGGTGGTCATCGATGCCGACCGCTTCGGCGTCTCGCAGCTGCACCAGCTGCGAGGCCGCGTCGGGCGAGGGTCCGAGGCCGGGCTGTGCCTGCTCGTCACCGGTGCCGACGCCGAGTCGCCGGCGCGTGAGCGTCTCGACGCGGTCGCGTCCACCACCGACGGGTTCGAGCTGTCCCGGCTCGACATCGAGCTGCGGCGTGAGGGCGACGTGCTGGGTGCGTCGCAGTCCGGCTCGCGCTCGGGGCTGCGGCTGCTCTCCGTGGTGAAGCACGAGGAGGTCATCGTCGCGGCCCGCGAGGCGGCCCAGGCCGTCGTGGCCCAGGACCCGGCGCTCTCCTCTCACCCCGACCTCCTCGCGGCGGTCCGGGAGCTCGAGGAGACCGAGAGCGCCACGTACATGGAGCGCACATGACCAGGATCATCGCCGGCGGACTCGGCGGCCGTCGGATCGAGACGCCCAAGGGCGATGGCACCCGGCCCACGAGCGACCGCGTCCGCGAGTCGCTGTTCGCCTCGCTCCGCTCGCTGCTCGGCGGGTTCGGCGAGCTGACCGTCCTCGACCTCTACGCCGGCTCCGGAGCACTGGGGCTGGAGGCGCTGTCGCGGGGTGCGTCGTCGGCGGTGCTGGTGGAGTCCGACGCCAATGCCGCGGCCGTGATCACCCGCAACGTGCGCGAGCTGGGCGTCCCGGCGCGGGTGCAGCGCTCGAGCGTCGAGCGCTACCTCGAGTCCTCTTCCGACGGTCCGTTCGACCTCGTCCTCTGCGACCCGCCGTACGCCGTCACCGGCACGGTGCTCACCGAGCAGCTCACGTCGCTGCGCAGGTTGCTCGGGCTGGGCTCGGTGGTGGTGGTGGAGCGGTCGTCGCGCACCCCCGACCTCGTGTGGCCCGACGGCTATGAGCCCCTGCGGCACAAGGCCTACGGGGAGACGACGCTTTGGTACGGTCAGGCCCATGGCTGAGCCCACACGTGTCGTGTGTCCCGGTTCCTTCGACCCGATGACCAACGGTCACCTCGACATCGTCGAGCGCGCCGCCCGCCTGTTCGACGAGGTGGTCGTGGCCGTGCTGGTCAACGAGAAGAAGCAGGGCCTGTTCCCCATCCCGGAGCGGCTCGAGCTCATCGCCGAGGTCACGTCGCACCTGCCCAACGTGAAGGTCGACTCGTTCCACGGCCTGCTCGTGGACTACTGCACCGACCACGGGATCACCGGCATCGTGAAGGGTCTGCGCGCGGCGTCGGACTTCGACTACGAGCTGCCCATGGCGCACATGAACGACCACATGACGAAGGTGGACACCGTCTTCCTGGCCACCAGCCCGGGGCTCTCGTTCGTCTCGTCGAGCCTGGTCAAGGAGATCGTGAAGGGCGGCGCCGACGCCTCCGGCCTCGTCCCCGATGCGGTCCGTACCCGGCTGAACGCTGCGCTCGGCCGCTGAGCCAAGGCCCACCCGGCCCGGGTGGGGGACGAACGATGAGGGTTTGTGGTCGCTGAGGCGACCTTGATCCCTCGTCGTTGGTCGGCGGGGGACGAACGATGAGGGCTTGAGGTCGGTGGGGCGACCCGGATCCCTCGTCGTTGGTCAACCCCACGAAGGATGAGTGTTTGTGGTCGCTGAGGCGACCTTGATCCCTCGTCGTTGGTCAGGCCAGGACGAAGGATGAGGGCTCGCGGCCGCCGGGACGACCACAACCCCTCATCGTTGGTCCGAGCCGGGCGGGCTACTCGCCGAGGTGGATGGCCTCGAGGTGGTCGGGGCGGTTGACCTGGACGGCGCGCTGGAGCGCCTTCTTGCCGAACTTCTCCCGCACCGCGTCGACGGCGTCGTCGAGCTCGGGCCCGGAGTCGGCCTCGAGCGGGAGCGCCAGCTGGGCCGGCTGCCGGTCGAGCCCGCCGACGGAGACCGACACGAGCGTGAGGCCGCGCTGCTCGACGTCGTCGACCCGCCGACGCAGCAGCGCCTGGGCCGTGGACAGGATCGTGCTGGTGTGCGCCGTTGGACGGGGGAGGGTGTGCGACGTGGTGGACCGGCTGAAGTCGGCGAACCGCAGCCCGACGGTGACGGTGGCGCCCGTGCGGTCGGCGGCCCGCATGCGCCGGGTGACGCGGTCGACCAGGCCGATGAGCACCGCGTCGACGTCGGCCGGAGTATGAGGACCGCGCCCCATGGCGTGCTGCGAGCCCATGGAGTGCCGCCGCGGCGCAGGGGAGGAGAAACCAGCGGCCACGAGACGCGGGTCGTGGCCCGTGGCCAGCGCGTGCAGGTGCCGCCCCGCCGCGCCGCCGACGATGCGCGACAGCTCCGCGGGCTGCAGCTCGGCGACGTCGCCCACGGTCCGGATCCGCGCCTCGTGCAGCGCCGCCGACGTGACCGGCCCGACGCCCCACAGCCGCTCGACCGGCAGCGCGAGCAGGAACGTGCGCTCCGTGGACAGCGGCACGACGAGAAGGCCGTCGGGCTTGGCCATGGCACTGGCGACCTTGGCCAGGTGCTTGGTGCGGGCCACACCCACCGAGATGGGCAGGCCGACCCGCGCCCGGACGCGCGAGCGCAGCTCGGTGGCGATGGAAGCAGGCGTGCCGCGGATCTTGCGCAGCCCACCCACCTCGAGGAAGGCCTCGTCGACGCTGATCCCCTCGACCAGGGGAGTGGTGTCGGCGAACTCGGCGAAGACGTCGCGGCTGGCCTGGAGGTAGACGTCCATGCGGGGCGGCACCACCACGGCGTCGGGGCACAGGCGCATGGCCTGACGCCCGCCCATGGCGCCCTTGACCCCGCGGGCGCGGGCCTCGTAGCTGGCCGCGAGCACCACTCCGCCGCCCACGATGACGGGCCTTCCGCGCAGCTCAGGGTGGTCGCGCTGCTCCACCGCGGCGTAGAACGAGTCGAGGTCGGCGTGCAGGACGGTTCCCTGGTCCGCGCCGTCGATCTCGTCCATGCACCCGATGGTGCCAGGGCCCTCGGACACGATTGGTGTCCTGGGGGAGTCGCAGGCTACGATGGTCCACGGTCTGCTTGCAGGCCATGATCTGTCGTGCTCTCGATGAAATGGTTGCCCGTGTCCTCCCCGATGGTCTTCGACACCCACGAGCTGGGTCGTCGTCCCGGAGCGGAGAAGGCGTACACCCGGACCATCGAGGCCCCGGCAGATCTGGGTCACGACGTCTACGGCGTCCCGGAAGGGTCGCCGGTGAACCTCGAGCTCCGGCTCGAGATCATCATGGACGGCGTGCTGGTCACCGGCTCGGCCATGACTCACGTCGTGGGTGAGTGCGTACGGTGCCTGGACGACCTCGAGGACGATCTCGAGTTCGACTTCCAGGAGCTGTACGTGTTCGAGCCGGTCGTCGGTGAGGATGCCGACGACGAGATCCTGGCCCTCGAGGAAGACATGCTCGACCTCGAACCTGTCCTGCGGGACGCGGTGGTGCTCGCACTGCCGCTCAACCCCGTGTGTGATCCGGACTGTCCGGGACTGTGCCCCGACTGCGGGGCGCGACTCGCGGATGATCCAGACCACACACATGGACCGGCGATCGACCCCCGGTGGGCATCGCTGACCAAACTGACTGACAACTCGTCGGACGCGGATCCCGCGCCCGACACGAGCAAGGAGTAGATCGTGGCAGTTCCGAAGCGGAAGATGTCGCGCAGCAACACGCGCCACCGTCGTTCGGCATGGAAGGCCACGGTCGTCCAGACGTCCAAGTGCGCCAACCCTGCGTGCAACGGTCGCGTCGTGTCGCACCGCGCCTGCGCCGAGTGCGGCCAGTACGGCGCCCGTGGCGAGCGACGTCAGGTTCTCTGACAGCCGAGTCGGCGTGTCCACGCCTCTTGACTCACTGAGGGAGGTGCTCGGGGTCCCTGACCTCGACACCGCCCTCTTGACGCATGCCCTGACGCACCGCTCGTACGCGTACGAGAACGGCAACATCCCCAACAACGAGCGCCTGGAGTTCCTCGGCGACTCGGTGCTCGGCGTGGTGGTCACGGCGGCGTTGTTCCGCACCCATCCCGACCTCCCTGAGGGCCAGCTGGCCAAGCTGCGCGCGGCGGTCGTGAGTGCCAAGGCCCTGGCCGAGGTGGCCATCGAGCTCCAGCTCGGTCAGCACCTGCTGCTCGGCCGCGGGGAGGAGACCACGGGTGGACGCCGGAAGGCCTCCATCCTCTCCGACACGGTCGAGGCCATCATCGGTGCGATCTACCTCCAGTTCGGCATCGAGCGGGCCTCGGAGGTCGTCCACCGCGTGTTCGACCCGTTCATCGCCCGCGCCGCCGAGATGGGCGCCGGCCTGGACTGGAAGACCTCCCTCCAGGAGATCGCCGCCGACCACGGCCTGGGCGTGCCGCGCTACGTGCTCGAGGGCACCGGCCCCGACCACGACAAGACGTTCACCGCCGAGGTCCACCTCGGCGAGCAGGTCTTCGACGGCGGCACCGGCCGCTCCAAGAAGGAGGCCGAGCAGATGGTCGCCGAGATCGCCTGGCGTGCCATCTCGGCCCACGCGGCCAAGGCCGCGGTCGCCGACGCCGTCGATGCCTGAGCTTCCCGAGGTCGAGGTCGTCCGGCTGGGACTGGCCTCCCACGTGGTCGGGCACCGCATCACCGGAGTCGACGTCCACGAGACGCGCTCGCTGCGTCGCCACGTCCAGGGCCCGGCCGACTTCGTCGGACGTCTCGAGGGCCGCACGGTCGTGGACGCGCGCCGGCGCGGCAAGTACCTCTGGCTGCCGCTCGACGACGGCGACGCCCTCCTGGCCCACCTCGGGATGAGCGGCCAGATGCTCATCAGCGAGCAGGGGCGCCCCGACCCGCGCCACCTCCGGGTGAGCCTGCACCTCGACGACGGCACGGTCCTGCAGTTCGCCGACCAGCGCATCTTCGGCGGTCTGGCCGTGAGCGACGGTGGCGCCGAGCTGCCGGTCGAGATCGCCCACATCGCCCGCGACCCGCTCGACCCGCTCTTCGACGACGAGGAGTTCCGTGCGCGGATCACCAAGCGCGAGACCGGGGTCAAGCGCGCGCTGCTCGACCAGACCCTCATCTCCGGCGTCGGCAACATCTATGCCGACGAGTCGCTGTGGCGCACGCCGCTGCACTACGCGCGGAACACCAAGAACCTGCGCCGCCCCGAGGTCGTCTCGCTGCTCGGCCACGTGCGCGCCGTGATGACCGAGGCGCTGGCCCAGGGCGGAACGTCGTTCGACGCTCTCTACGTCAACGTGAACGGCCAGAGCGGGTACTTCGACCGTTCGCTCGCGGCCTACGGCCAGGAGGGCGAGCCGTGCCCCCGCTGCGGCACCCCCATCCGCCGCGACTCCTTCATGAACCGCTCGTCGTTCTCCTGCCCCACGTGCCAGCCCCGCCCCCGCCACGGCAAGTGGTGAACCCTCCCGTCTGAGCGGTGGATCCTCCACTGAAAGATCGGCCACCCGGTGGGCGGTGGATCTTCCACCGTATGGAGGCCCAGACGGTGGAAGATCCACCGCCCGGCGGAGGTCGTCCGCATTCGGTGGAGGATCCACCGCTCCGGGGGCGGTGGGCTGGAACCACTAGGCTCGCGGCGTGGACGGCGAGCAGTACGGCATCGAGGCGCGTGCCCGCATCGTCCCCGAGCCGCCCAAGCGCGCCGGGCGCAGCTCCTTCGAGCGAGACCGCGCACGCGTGCTGCACTCCGCGGCCCTGCGCCGACTCAGCGCCAAGACCCAGGTCATGCACGCCGGCACCGACGACTTCGTGCGCAACCGCCTCACGCACTCGCTCGAGGTGGCCCAGGTGGCCCGCGAGCTCGGCCAGTCCCTGGGGTGCGACCCCGACGTCGTCGACTCCGCGGCCCTGTCCCACGACCTCGGCCACCCGCCGTTCGGCCACAACGGCGAGGTCGCGCTCGACGAGGCGGCCCAGCCGTGCGGCGGCTTCGAGGGCAACGCGCAGACCCTGCGGATCCTGAGCCGGCTCGAGTCCAAGACCTTCGCGCCCGACGGCCGCAGTGTCGGCCTCAACCTCACCCGGGCCACGCTCTCGGCCTGCGTGAAGTACCCGTGGCCACGCGAGGACGCACCGATGGGCAGCAACAAGTTCGGGGCCTACGACGACGACCTGTGGGTCTTCGACTGGCTCCGCGACGGCGCTCCCGGACGCCGCCGCCCCATCGAGGCACAGGTCATGGACCTGGCCGACGACATCGCCTACTCCGTGCACGACGTCGAGGACGGCGTCTTCGGCGGCTGGTTCTCGCTCACCCCGGGCAGCCTCGACCTCGCGAGCATCCACCACGTGGCCCGCGACTGGTACGACCCCGACGCCACCGACGACCGCCTCGACGGAGCCCTCGAGCGCCTCCAGGCCCTCCCGGAGTGGCCGCACGGCACGTTCGACGGTGGCCGCCGTGCCCGCGCCGAGCTCAAGAGCCTCACGAGCGGCCTCATCGGCCGGTTCGCGATCGCCGCGCAGAACGCCACGGTCCACCGCTGGGGGAGCGGCCCGCTCACGCGCTACCGCGCCGACCTGGAGGTCCCCGAGGGCACGCGCGACGAGATCACGGTGCTCAAGTCCATCGCCGCGCACTACGTCATGCGGGCCGACGACCGCGTGGCGCAGCTCAGCGACCAGCGCGACCTGCTGCGCTCGCTCGTCTCGCACCTCGTGCTCGGTGGCGGCCGCCACCTCGAGCCGGAGTTCGCGGCCGACCTGGAGCGCGCCGACGGTGACGCTGCCGCCCTCCGGGTCGTGATCGACCAGGTCGCGAGCCTCACCGACGTCTCCGCCCGGCTCTGGGCCGACCAGCTCCTCGGCTGAACCGACGACCGTCCCGGATCGCGGTCCGCACGGTCGGTGCCGCCCCCTAGGATGCAGGTGTGGCGGGGCTCATCAAGGACGAGGACATCCAGCTCGTCCGCGAGCGCGTCCGCATCGACGAGGTGGTCGAGCAGTACGTCACGCTGCGCAACGCCGGCGGCGGGTCCCGCAAGGGCCTGTGCCCGTTCCACGACGAGAAGACTCCGTCGTTCAACGTGAGCCCCTCGCGCGGCACCTATCACTGCTTCGGCTGCGGCGAGGGCGGCGACGCCATCAAGTTCCTCCAGCAGATCGAGGGCCTCACCTTCGTGGAGTCCGTCGAGCGCCTCGCGGCCAAGTACGGCCTGCAGCTGCGCTACGACGAGTCCGTGCAGCAGCGCGGTCCGCGCCGCGACCCCCAGCAGCGTCAGCGGCTCCTCGAGGCGCACCGCCTGGCGGCCGAGTTCTACTCCACGGTCCTGCAGAGCTCGCCCGACGGGCAGGCGGGTCGCCAGTTCGTCACCGACCGCGGCTTCGACCAGTCCGCCGCCGGCACCTTCGGCATGGGCTTCGCCCCGCGCGGCGGCGAGGAGCTCGTGGCCCACCTCAAGGGCAAGGGCTTCACCGACGAGGAGCTCACCGTCGGTGGTCTCGCCTCGCGCGGCCAGCGCGGTCTCTACGACCGGTTCCGCGGCCGCCTCATGTGGCCCATCCGGGAGATGACCGGTGAGGTCATCGGCTTCGGCGCCCGCCGCATGTTCGACGACGACCGCATCGAGGCCAAGTACCTCAACACCTCCGAGACGCCCATCTACAAGAAGAGCCAGGTGCTCTACGGCATCGACATGGCCAGGCGGCAGATCTCCAGCTCCAGCCAGGCCGTCGTCGTCGAGGGCTACACCGACGTCATGGCGTGCCACCAGGCCGGCGTCCGCACCGCCGTGGCCACCTGCGGCACGGCGTTCGGCGAGGAGCACGCCCGCATCCTGCGCCGCATCCTGCTCGACCACGACGCCTTCCGCGGCGAGGTCATCTTCACCTTCGACGGCGACGAGGCCGGCCAGCGCGCCGCCATGAAGGCGTTCGAGGGCGACCAGCAGTTCACCGCCCAGACCTACGTGGCCGTCGAGCCCCGGGGCATGGACCCGTGCGACCTGCGCCTCGCCGACGGCGACGCCGCGGTGCGCGAGCTCGTGGCGTCCCGCATCCCGCTGTACCGGTTCGTCCTCGAGAACACCCTCACCAAGTACGACCTCGACCGCGGCGACCAGCGCATCGACGCGGTCCGGGAGTCCGTGGGTCTGGCCACCGCCATCCGCGACAAGAGCAAGACCGAGGAGTTCCTGCGCGAGATCGCCACGCGGGTGGGCGTCGACGTCGACCAGGTCCGCGAGGAGCACCGCCGCCACAAGCCGGCCACCAAGCCCCAGCGCATCACGCCGGCCCGGGCCGACGCGGCCGCGGCGGCCGCTCCCGCGCCCGCCCCCGAGCCCTTCGTCAGCTTCGGAGCCCCGCAGTTCGCCCCCGAGCGCGAGGCGCTCAAGGCCATCGCGCAGTACCCGCACCTGGCCAAGGCCCACCTCGACGACGTCCACGAGAACGACTTCACGCACCCCGTGGGTCGCGAGGTCTGGAAGCACCTGGTGGCGCACGGCCTGCCCGACCGCGCCGACTCGTCCTTCGTCCCCTCCGTGGCCGACACCCTTCCGTCCGACGACCTCCGGCGGGTCCTCATGATCGCGTCGTCCGAGCCGCTCAGCTCCACCGAGGGCGGGGCGCCCGCCGTGGTGGGCTCGGTCATCGCGCACCTCCAGCTGCTCACCTCGGGACGCCGCGTCGCCGAGATCAAGAGCAAGCTGCAGCGCACCAACCCCATCGACGAGGCCGAGACCTACAACCGTCTCTTCGGCGAGCTCATCGCCCTCGAGCAGCAGCACCGCGCCCTGCGCGACCGCGCCATCGGCATCTGAGCCAGGCCGTCCACAGGCCCAAGGCCGGGTGGTTCCGCGCAGGACCCGTGCCCAGCAGGCTGATCGGGTGGACCCGCGCAGCCTGACTCGTCAGCCACCTCTCGACCCCGTCGTGGAGCGTGACCTGGCCCGAGCCGTCCGCTCGGGCGACGTGGAGGCCCGCGACGCCCTGGTGCGCTCCGGCCTGCGCCTCGTGGCCCTCAGGGCGCTCTCGCTCGGCTTCGTGGGGCCGGCGTTCGACGATGCGCTGCAGGACGGCACGGAGGGACTCCTGAAGGCAGTCGACCGCTTCGACCCCGACCGGGGCGCAGCGCTCGCGACCTTCGCCTGGCCCTGGATCACCGGCGCCATCCTCAAGGGTGCGCGCGTCCGTCGCGTCGACCTCCCTGCCGTCGCGGAGGCCGACCCCGGACCAGGCTCCACGGCAGGTCTGGACGTCTCCCACGCGCTCGACGAGCTGCCTCCCGCGCAGGCCCGGGCGGTGCGGCTGCGCTTCGGCCTCGGCGACCACGACGCCGCTCCGCTGACCCGGCGCGAGGTGGCCCAGGCCCTCGGTGTCTCGGAGCCCGCTGCACGCCGGCTCGAGGACCGGGCGGTGCAACACCTCCGCCGCAGACTTGCTACAGTTGGCGACCGTGCTTCACGTTCGCGAGAAGCCGATCCCCTATAGCTCAATTGGCAGAGCATTCGACTGTTAATCGGAGGGTTCTTGGTTCGAGTCCAAGTGGGGGAGCGCAGAACCTACAGACCTGCGTGACCTGGAACGCCCGCTGACATCGTCAGCGGGCGTTCTGTCGTCAGAGGGGGTAGCCCACCTTGGCGGGGGCGTCGAAACGGTCGGTGTCGATGCCGCGCGCCGTGAGCGCGTCGATGGCCTCGGGAAGGGTGGCGAAGCGCGAGACGCGCCGGTCGAGCACCTCGTCGGGGTCGATGTGCTGGCCACTGCGGAGCGTCTTCACGTGCTCGAACTCGACCATCACGATCTGGTCCTCCTCGCGGGACAGCGTGATCCAGGCGCGACGGTCCGTCGCGGACGCCTTCACCTCCGAGACCACGGGGGAGCGCCACATCATGATGCGATTCTTCGCGTTCGACTTCACCACCCCACCTTCCCATCTTTCTGCGGTACCTCCGAACCACTTCCATGGATTCGGGACACCGGGGGTTCACCTTCCCGACGTCTGACGGCTCATTCCACGCCTCGGGGCGGTGGGGTGGCGTCCGTCCTGACCGCTCCGATGGAGCAGGACGGACGCTGAGGCACCTCCCACCCGTCGCAACGCTCCAGACGGACGCTGAGGCACCGCTCGCGGGGTCGGCGAGGGTGGCCGAGGCTCAGCCGAGGTCGGTGGCGATGCGCTGGGCCAGCTCTCGGACCTCGGGGACGATCGTGGAGGTGGGCACGCCGCCGAGGCCGACGGCGAAGATGACGCCTCCCTGGCGGACGACGACCTCGTTCTGCTTGAAGTCGCCCGGGCTGAAGGCCGCCTCGCCCACATCAGGCAGGTCCGTGACGGGCCCGCGGTTCACCGCGTAGTTGGCACGGATCGTCCTCCACTGGTCGGCCGTGCCGAAGTAGTAGACCTCCACGTCTGCGGCGGCGCCGTCCTTCACCCGGTAGGAGCAGTTGCGGGAGGTCCCGAGGCTCTCCTCGGACACGGTGCCACCGAACACGTCGGCCACCACCGCGGGCTCGGTGACCTCGCAGGGCTCGCTCGGCACGCGCCCGCTCGCCGCCGGAGCGGTCGAGGGCTCCGTCCGTGGCTCGTCCTGGTCGGTGCAGGCCACGAGGACCAGCACCGCCGACGCCAGGACGACGCCCAGCCGGGCACCCGGCACGGGCCTCACTCGCCCCACGTCATGGAGAAGACCTCGAAGGCGGCCCCGTGGGTGACGCCGAGGCGGCCGCCGGTGGGGCGGGACATGCCCTCGAGGAACTCGGCGGGATCGAAGTTCTCCCAGCCCAGGCCCTCGATGTAGGCGCGGTGCTCCGCGAGCGAGGCCACACCGCGGTCGAAGGTGTCGGTGGTGTCGACGCCGTGCCCTGACCGGGGTGAGCCCGCGGCCCAGACCTGCCGGACGTCGCCCCACGGCTCGAGGCCGTCGACGAGCTGCTCGGAGAAGATCCAGCGGTTGCCGGCGTCGGCGCAGGCGTAGAGGACAGCTCGGCCCACGGCCACGTGGTCGGCCTGGTTGGGCGTGGACCCGCCCCAGGTCTCGCGGAAGTTGCCGGTGATGACCACGTCGGGTCGGTGACGGCGAACCTGCTCCGCGATGGCGCGGCGCAGGGGGAGCCCCACCTCCACGACGCCGTCGGGGAAGCCGAGGAACTCGACCGTCTCCACGCCCACGACGGCGGCAGACGCGATCTCCTCGCCCATCCGGACCCGGCGGCACTCCTCGGGCTCCATGGAGTCGATGCCGGCCTCGCCGCTCGTGACCATGACGTAGGTGACGTCCTTGCCCTGCTCGGTCCAGCGCGCGACCGCCGCAGCGGTGCCGAACTCGACGTCGTCGGGATGGGCGACCACCACGAGGGCGCGCTCCCAGCTCTCGTCGACGTGCTCCAGTGAAGGGTTCTCGTCACTCATGGGGCCACACTAGGCTGCCGGGATGTCAGAGGAATGGCCCAAGCACGGGCCCGCGTCGTACTTCCCGTCCATCGAGAAGACCTACGGAAAACCCATCGCCGCGTGGATGGACGTCATCGCCGCGTCGCCGCACGCCAAGCACATGGACACCGTGGGCTGGCTCAAGACCGAGCACGGCCTCGGTCACGGTCATGCCAACGCCCTGGTGGCGTGGTTCCGCCAGGAGAACCCGTCGTGACATGACAAGAGCCCCTCACGCCGAGGCGTGAGGGGCTCTTGGAAGCTCAGGTCAGAGCGGGCGGATGTTCGCCGCCTGCAGGCCCTTCTGGCCCTGCTCGACGTCGAACTCGACCTTCTGGTTCTCGTCGAGCGAGCGGTAGCCGTTGGACTGGATCGCGCTGAAGTGCGCGAACACGTCCTCGCTGCCGTCGTCGGGGGCGATGAAGCCGAAGCCCTTGTCAGCGTTAAACCACTTGACGGTTCCGGTAGCCATGATGTTTCTCCTTGCTGTGGTGACGTGCTCGTACGGATTGACGAGCGACTAAGTCGCGACGTACATCAACCCGAGCGAGAAGCATCGGACCCGAAGGTCCGTCACTCGATACCACTGGACAAACAAACGCCTACAACGTTCTTAAACCTATCACGGTGCGCGGGGTCGTCCCACCACCCGACCGTCGGCGCGCCGCCTGCACGGACCGTCCCGCCCTGTCCCCGCTAGGTTTGACCCATCCAGGGGAGGTAGCTCAGCTGGTCAGAGCAGGGGACTCATAATCCCTGGGTCGCGGGTTCGAGCCCCGCCCTCCCTACCAGGACCGGAAGCCGTGCTTCGGCCCCGGCGCTGCGGCACACTGTCGCCATGACCGAAGCCGTGATCGTCGACCTCGACGGCACCCTGTGCGACACGTCCGGGATCGCCCACCACGTGGAGGGCGACGAGAAGGACTTCTGGGCGTTCCATCAGGCCTCGGCCGACGCTCCGGTCAACGCCGAGGTGGCCGACGCCGTGCGCGGCGCGCACGAGGCCGGACGGGCCGTCCTCGTGGTCACGTCACGCGAGTTCGTGTGGCGCGACCTCACCCTCGACTGGCTCGTGAAGCACGACGTCCCGTACGACCAGCTCCTCATGCGCGTCGTGGCCGACTACCGGCCCGACGTCAAGGTCAAGGCCGACATCCTCGACGGCATCGAGGCCGACGGTTTCACCGTGGTCGAGGCGTGGGAGGACACCGACGACGTCGCCGAGCTCTGGAGCTCCCGCGGCATCGAGGTCCACCGCGTCTGAGCCTGACGGTCGACCCTCATGACCTCAGGGCGTGGGGCTCAGACGCCGAACTCCGCACGTCGATCGGCCGGCACGAGGTCGGTGTACTCGGGGTGGTCGCGGATGACCTTGGGGACGAACGGACAGTAGGGCAGCACGCTGCCGCCGCGCTCGCGGATCTGCTCGAGGGCGCCCACGACGAGCTCGGACCCGATGCCACGACCCTCGAACGCCGGAAGGACCCGGGTGTGGGGGAGCGCGTACTCGGAGCCGTCGGCGCGGTAGTCGACGTAGCCGGCCAGCTCGTCGTCGACGGTGATCTCGAAGCGGTGGGAACGGGGGTTGTCAGTCACCACGGTGGTCATGACGCCATGGTCACACGGGACGCCCCGGGACGCCCCCGCAGGCGCTGCGCGGGAACCGCTGGTGCCTGTGGGGTGGGTGTGGCTACGATGGGACCAAGCGATCGTGGTCGCGATGCCTCGAAGAGGACGCTGGGGAAGGCGGATTCTCGAACAGGAGGCATCATGAGCGTCCCCACCCGTGGAGTTCTGTACGTCCACTCTGCGCCCTCTGCCATGTGTCCTCACGTGGAGTGGGCGGCGATCGGCGTGCTCGGAGGAACCCTCGAGGTCGACTGGGTGCCCCAGTCGGCCGAGGCCGGCACGTACCGCACCGAGATCTCGTGGCAGGCGCCCGTGGGCTCGGGAGCGGCCATCGCGTCCGCCCTGCGCGGCTGGGAGCGGCTGCGCTTCGAGGTCACCGAGGAGCCCACCGCGACGAGCGAGGGCGCCCGGTACAGCTACACGCCCGACCTCGGGATCTTCCACGCCCTCGTGGGTCTGCACGGCGACATCCTGATCCCGGAGGACCGCATCAAGGCGTTCCGCGTGAAGGCCGCCCTCGGCGAGATCTCGATGGAGCAGGCGCTCGACGGGCTCCTGGGATCGGCGTGGGACGCCGAGCTGGAGCCGTTCCGTCACGCCGGCGACGGTGCACCCGTCCGCTGGCTCCACCAGGTCATCTGAGCGACGCGCCGTGGGGTCGTGACTCAGTCAGGGCCGGCTCAGCCGATCCTGACCTTGGCGGTGGGTGTGGTCTTGCCGGTGTCGACGACCTTGATGCGGAACTCCCGCTCGCCCGTGCGCGAGGTGTAGAGCTTGGTCTCGAACCGGCCGTCGCCCTCGCTCTTGAGCCGCACGCCGGCGAAGCTGTCCCACTCGGGGTTCTCCTCGTCGCGCACCTCGACCGAGAGCTCGGCGCCGGACTTGAGGCCGGGGAACCGGCCGCTGATCGTGAAGCGCTGGCCCGGGGACACCTGGGCCGGATCGATGAAGAGGCTCGGCTCCTCCGACTGCTCGTCGGGCGTGGGTGAGGGCGCGGGTGTGGCCGAGGGTGTGGCCGACGGCGTGGGGGTGGTGGGCGCCACGATGGGAGGCAGGTTGACGTCGCCCAGGCCCAGGGCCTGCACGACGGCCGACCCGCCGAGCCCGAGCACGAGGCCGATGGCGCCGCCGGCCGCCACGAACCACAGCGCGAGGCGCACGCCGGCGCTCGAGGCCGTGCCGCGCGACCGCTGCGGCGGAGCGTCCTGACGGGTCGTGGTGGCCACGCGGGGTGCCTCGGCCGGCGCTGCGGGCGGCGCAGCCATGATGGTGGTCATGGCGTCGGGCGTGCGTGCTGCACCACGGGCGGGGCTGCCGTCGTGCTGCGTGACGGCCTTGACGGCGTCGCCAACGGTGACCAGCGAGTCGACGGTCTCGTCGGTGAGGTAGACCCCGAAGCGGCGGCCCAGCTCGTCTCCCACCTCCACGAGCGCGAGCGAGTCGACGCCGAGGTCCTTCAGGACGGCCTCGTCCCGGACGTCGGAGGGGTCTGCTTCGACGACGGAGGCGAGGATGTCGGCGAGCTGCTCGCGGACCTCGGGGGGCGTGGGCACTCTTTGATTCTAACGATCATGTTTCCAGTTCCGGGTTCACCGTCGCGGCGATCCCCTCGCGCCCTACGATGACCGGATGACCAGGGCCGATGACATCGAGTACGTCGTGGTGCACGGCTACCGCCGGGCGTACCGCAAGGCCGGCTCCGGCCCCGCGCTCCTGCTGCTCCACGGGCTCGCCTGCGACTCGTCCACGTGGGACACGGTCATGGCACCGCTGGCCGAGCACTTCACCGTCATCGCGCCCGACCTGCTCGGCCACGGCGAGTCCGACAAGCCCGACGCCGACTACTCGCTCGGTGCCTATGCCAACGGGATGCGCGACCTCATCACGATCCTGGGGATCGACAAGGTGACGGTCGTGGGCCACAGCTTCGGTGGCGGCGTCGCGATGCAGTTCGCCTACCAGTTCCCCGACCGGGTCGAGCGCATCGTCCTGGTCTCCACCGGCGGCCTGGGACGCGAGGTCACCCCCGCCATCCGCATGCTCACGCTGCCCGGCGCCGGAACGGCCATCTCCGTGGCCACGATGCGTCCGTGGCGGGGCCTCGTGGCCTCCACGATGCGCGGCCTCGCGCGCACCGGCTGGAAGACCACGCGCGACCTCGACGAGGTGGCCGACATCTACGAGAGCTTCGCCGACCCGGCCGCGCGCAAGGCCGTCCAGCGCCTCACGAGCCACGTCCTCAACTGGCGAGGGCAGTTCGTCACCATGACGGACCGCACGTACCTGGCCAGCATCGTCCCGGTCATGGTGGTCTGGGGCGTCGACGACCGGGTGATCCCCGTGGCCCACGCCGAGATCGCCCGCCGCCAGGCCATGTCCGACGTCCACGTGCTGGCCGACTCGGGCCACTTCCCGCACCGCGACCATCCCGAGGTCTTCGTCTCGCTGGTCTCCGACTTCGTGGCCGACAACGCGCCGGCCGCCTACCACCGCGGCAAGTGGCGCGCCATGCTGCGCCGGGGCGACAAGATCGACATCGCGCCGGTCGAGCCAGCAGCCTCGGGCGAGTCCGTCACCGTCGCCGGCTGAGGCATCCGACCTCGGACCGACCTGGGCCTGCCGACCGGCCGTGAGGGACCCGCAGCCGGGCCCTCAGGCGGGGGTGGGGACGGCTGCCTCGTCGGTGGCTTCCGGCAGGTCCTTGCGGCGCCTTCGCCTTCGTCTGCCCTGGTTGCCCGAGGCCCACGCGCCGATGGAGACCGAGAGCCAGCCGATGAAGGCGCCCGCGATGTCGTCGGCGATGTAGTGCCAGCCGAAGTAGATGGTGGCGGTGACCGTGAGGACCAGGAACGACCACACGATGGCACGCAGGATGGCTTTCTGGCCCGTGCGCTCCATGAAGAGGCAGGCCGTGACGACGACCGAGACGTGCAGCGAGGCGAACCCGGCCACGCCGTGGATCTTCTCGCTCTCCCAGGGGTCGGTCAGGACGTCGACCCTGGCTCTGAACAGGCTCTGCTGTAGCTCCGTGACGCTGGTGTCCCGCAGCTCCCAGAAGGTCTGCGGCTGGGCGAACGCCGGGCCGAGCGTGGGGAGGCTGTAGTAGCTGATGACGCCGAGCACCCAGTTGAGGCCGAGGGCCGTGGCGTACCAGGCGCCGATGGAGAAGTCGCGGTTGAGCACGAGGAACGCGCCCAGCGTGATGGGCACGAGGGGGAGGTAGCTGACGTAGGCCGCTGCGAGGATCTCGGCCGCGATGCCCGTGCCCAGGAGCTGGTGCAGGAGGTCGGCCGGGTTGTGGCCGAACATCAGGAAGTGGTCGAGGTCGAGCAGGTCCTTGTCGAACAGCACGCCCTCGCGCACGACCGGGAGGTAGCTCTTGAGGTTGCGGTAGCTGACGTAGCACGCGTAGAAGGTGATCAGGCCGGTGGCGATGTACGCCACGCGCTTGAGGGACCACTCGTCGCGCACGATCTCGCGCACACCGGTGCCGATGCGCCGCACGCCCGACCGCTTGATCGCCGCCGGCACGATGCCGGCGGCGAAGAAGAGCAGGCCGAGCAGCGGAAGCCGCACGTAGGCCGGTCCCAGGAAGCCCTCGGGATCCTTCATCGGCAGCCCGAGGTACAGCGAGAACCCGATGGCGGTGCCGGTCACGGCCACGGCCAGACACACAGCAAAGGTGTAGGGCCAACGACGCATGACGAACATCCTAGGGGCAGGATCCTGGGAGGTGCCTGAGAGTCGGCTCAGGCGTCGCCACCCTCCTGCGCGACGCCCCGGGTGGCGGTGGGGTCGTCGATGCGCAGCTCGGTGAAGGCGTCCCTCACGACGGACCGGTCGACGAGCCCGCGATCGGCGAGACCGGCGAGCGTGGCCACCACGATGGACTCCGCGTCGACCTGGAAGGTCCGACGTGCGGCGGCCCGGGTGTCGGCGAAGCCGAAACCGTCTGTTCCCAGGGACTGCCAGGGTCCGGGGACCCATCGCGAGATCTGGTCGGGGACGGCCCTCATGTAGTCCGAGACGGCCACGGTGAGGGCGGCGGAGTCCATGAGCTTGGACGTGATCCACGGGACCCGCGAGTAGTCGCCCGGGTGGTTCAGGTTCCACTGCTCGGCGCTCACGGCGTCGCGGGCGATCTCGTTCCAGGACGTGACGGACCACACATCGGCGGCCACGTCGTACTTCTCGGCCAGGATCTGCTGGGCCTTGAGCGCCCAGGGCAGGGCCACGCCCGAGGCCATGATGCGCGAGCGGAAGGCGCCCTGGGTGGCCTTGCGGAACAGGTAGGCGCCGCGCAGGATCCCCTCGACGTCGACCTCCTCGGGCTCGGCCGGCTGGTTGAGGGGCTCGTTGTAGACCGTCAGGTAGTAGATGACGTCCTCGCCGCGGGGGTGCTCCTCGCTCGTGCCGTACATGCGGCGCAGGCCGTCCTTGACGATGTGCGCGATCTCGAAGCCCCACGCGGGGTCGTAGTGCACCACGGCCGGGTTGGTCTGGGCGATGAGCGGGGAGTGCCCGTCGGCGTGCTGCAGGCCCTCGCCCGTGAGCGTGGTGCGGCCCGCGGTGGCGCCGATGAGGAACCCGCGCGACATCTGGTCGGCCATGGCCCAGATGGAGTCGGCGGTGCGCTGGAACCCGAACATCGAGTAGAAGAGGTAGACCGGGATCATCGGCTGGCCGTGCGTGGAGTACGCGCTGCCGGCCGCGATGGTGGAGGCCATGGCGCCGGCCTCGCTGATGCCCTCGTGGAGCAGCTGGCCCTTGTCGGACTCCTTGTAGGCCAGGAGCAGCTTGCGGTCGACCGACTCGTAGGTCTGGCCGTGCGGGCTGTAGATCTTGGCCGACGGGAACATGGAGTCCATGCCGAAGGTGCGGTACTCGTCCGGAGCGATGGGGACGATGCGCGACCCGATCTCAGGGTCCTTCATGAGGTCGCGCAGGAGCCGCACGAACGCCATGGTGGTGGCGATCTGCTGCTTGCCCGAGCCCTGCTTGAGCGGGGCGTAGACCTTGTCCTCCGGCAGCTTGAGCTCGACGGGGTCGACCTTGCGCTGGGGGAGGGATCCGCCCAGCGCGTCGCGCCGGGCCTTCATGTACTGGATCTCCTCGCTGTCCGGACCGGGGTGGTAGTACGGCGCGATGTCGGCGCCGTCGATCTGCTCGTCGCTGACCGGGATGTTGAGACGGTCGCGGAAGCCCTTGAGGTCCTCCTTGGTGAGCTTCTTCATCTGGTGCGTGGCGTTGCGGCCCTGGAAGGACTCCAGGAGCCAGCCCTTCACCGTGTGAGCGAGGATCACCGTGGGCTGGCCCGTGTGCTTGGTGGCTGCCTCGAAGGCCGCGTAGACCTTGCGGTAGTCGTGGCCGCCGCGGGGGAGCCGCTCGATGTCGCCGTCGGTGAGGTGCTCGACCATCGCGCGCAGGCGCGGGTCGGGACCGAAGAAGTTCTCGCGGTTGTAGTCGCCCGACTCCACCGAGAGCGTCTGGAACTCGCCGTCGGGGGTGCGGTTCATCTGGTTGACGAGCACGCCGTCGGTGTCGCGCGCGAGCAGGTCGTCCCACTGACGGCCCCACACGACCTTGATGACGTTCCAGCCGGCGCCGCGGAACGTGGACTCCAGCTCCTGGATGATCTTGCCGTTGCCGCGCACGGGGCCGTCGAGCTGCTGCAGGTTGCAGTTGATGACGAAGGTGAGGTTGTCGAGCTCCTCGCGTGCTGCCACCCCGATGGCGCCGAGCGACTCCACCTCGCCCATCTCGCCGTCGCCGAGGAACGTCCAGACGTGCTGCTGGCTGGTGTCCTTGATGCCGCGGTGGTGCAGGTAGCGGTTGAACCGCGCCTGGTAGATCGAGTTGATGGCCGCGAGACCCATGGAGACCGTGGGGAACTCCCAGTAGTCGGGCATGAGGCGCGGGTGGGGGTAGGACGAGAGTCCCTTGCCGAAGCCGTGCGAGTGCTCCTGCCGGAAGTTGTCGAGCTGGTCCTCGCTGAGACGGCCCTCGAGGTAGGAGCGGGCATAGATGCCCGGCGCGGCGTGACCCTGGATGTAGATGTGGTCGCCGCCCCCGGGGTGGTTCTTGCCGCGGAAGAAGTGGTTGAAGCCGACCTCGTAGAGGCTCGCCGCCGACTGGTACGTGGCGATGTGACCGCCGACGCCGAGGCCCGGACGGTTGGCGCGCGACACCATGACGGCTGCGTTCCAGCGGATGTAGGAACGGATCCGACGCTCGATGGCCTCGTTGCCGGGGAACCACGGCTCGCGCTCGGGCGGGATGGTGTTGATGAAGTCGGTGCTGCGCAGGGCGGGCACGCCGACGTTCTGCTCGCGGGCGCGCTCGAGGAGGCGGAGCATGACGTACCGCGCCCGCGCCCGGCCCCGCTCGTCGACCATGTCGTCGAGGGAGCTGACCCACTCCGCGGTCTCCTCGGGATCGATGTCGGGGAGCTGGGTGGGAAGACCCTCGTGGATGACCGGGGGGCGGTCGGTGTTGTCGGGTCCGGAGGTGGGGGTGGGCGAGCCGGTAGGCATGTGACCTTCTCTCGATGTCTTGTGGACGTTGTCATCTTTCCACGCCGCATTCGCTAGTGTGAGAGCGGCAGCACGCCGAAAGTTCCTACTTTTCAGTAGAACTACCGAGTAACACCACCACCCGAAGGAGCATGTTGTGGACGCCGCGAGGTTGGGATTTTCCCCCGACACCGTCATCCAGGAGCTGGGCTGGGACGAGGACGTCGACGACGCGCTACGAGTGGCTGTCGAAGAACTCACCGGTCATGCGCTGGTCGACGGTGATGTCGGAGATGTCGTTGACGGTGTCGTGCTCTGGTGGCGCGACGGGGACGGCGACCTGATCGACGCGCTCGTCGACTCGCTCCAGGACCTCGTCGAGGGTGGCTCCGTGTGGTTGCTGACCCCCAAGGTCGGACGGCCGGGATACGTCCAGGGCGCCGACATCGTCGAGGCCGCACCCATCGCCGGGCTGTCCACCACCACCACGTCGTCGGCCTCCGCCGACTGGTCGGCCACGAAGCTCTCCACGCACAAGCGCTGATCTGGTTCAGGGCGCTCGTCGGCCCGGGCGTGTCGTGGCTACGCTGAGGCCATGACCCTCGAGATCGGCACCGTCGCGCCAGACTTCACGCTCAAGAGCCAGCACGGCGAGGACATCTCGCTGTCGGACTACCGCGGTCGCACCGTGGCGGTCGTGTTCTTCCCGTTCGCCTTCAGCGGCATCTGCACGGGTGAGCTGTGCGAGATCCGCGACAAGATCGAGGTCTTCGCCGAGGGCGACGTGCAGGTCCTGGCGATCTCGTGCGACCACTTCTTCTCCAACAAGGCCTTCGCGCACGAGCAGAACCTCGAGTTCCCCGTGCTGAGCGACTTCTGGCCCCACGGCGAGGTGTCGCGCGCCTACGGCATCTTCAACGAGGGCGCCGGCGCGCCCGAGCGCGGCACCTTCCTCGTCGACGGCGAGGGCGTCCTGCGCTGGAGCGTCCACCACGGCATCGGCGAGGCCCGCGACTTCGAGGCGTACCGCGCCGCGCTCGCGGAGCTCGCGGGCTGATGCTCGTCGCGTTCTCGGTCGCACCCAGCGGCACCGGACGCGAGGACGGCTCGGTCCACGACGCCGTGGCCGCGGCGGTCACGGTGGTGCGGGAGTCGGGACTGGATCACCGCACGGACGCCATGTTCACCACCATCGAGGGACCCGACTGGGACACCGTGATGGACGTCGTGAAGCGGGCCACCGAGGCGGTGGCCCCGTTCGGGTCGCGCGTGTCACTCGTGCTGAAGGCCGACATCCGTCCCGGCTTCGAGGGAGAGCTCGACGGCAAGCTGGAGCGCCTCGAGGCGGCCATCGACGCACTCTGAGGTCGTGCGGTCCGCCCCGATGCGGTCATGGAACGAATAGTTCGTGACGGCTGGTGTGCGAGGGAATTCGGCCGAGGCGAAATACCTCGACAGGTTTACGTAAAAACCGGCGCACGACCCGCCGGATGCGCTTTGATGGAGGTGCTGCGGCCGCCCGGGACCCGAGACCCTGGCGGCCGCAGCTTTTCTTCGTGCGGAGCACCGGCGACGCGGCACTAGGCTCGTCCTGTGTCACGTGTCTTGCTGAAGGTCCACCACCCGTCGCTCTCGCCGGTCGGGGTCGACGAGGTCCTCGCGCACAACGCCATCGGCAACAACGTGGGCAACTTCGCCTTCAGCTACGCCGCCGAGAGGGCACTGAGCGCCCCCGGCAACGACGTCACCGCCGTGGCCACTGGAGCGCTGTTCGCCACGCCCGAGGCGGTGAACCGCGAGTACGACCACGTGGTCATGCCCCTCGCGAACCACTTCCGCGCGTCCAACATCAAGGCACTCGAGCGCCAGGCCAAGGCCATGGAGCAGTTCACGATCCCCGTGACCGTCCTCGGCGTCGGCGGGCAGGCGAGCCTCGAGGGAGAGGTCCCCGCCGACGAGCGTGAGGCCGTCGAGAAGGCCACCCGCCGCTTCGTGCGGGCCGTGTTGGAGCGCGGTCCGTCCATCGGCGTGCGCGGTGATTTCACCAAGTCCTACCTCGTCGACCTGGGCTTCGACGCCGACCGGGTCGACGTCATCGGCTGTCCTTCGCTCTACCTGCACGGCGACTCCGTGCCCCTCGAGCTGCCCGACGCGATCGACCCCGAGGGACCCCTCGCGATCAACGTGTCGCCGTACGTGACGGCCATGGGCCCGATCCTGCTGGACAACCTGCGCCGCTACCCGGGGCTCACGTACTTCGGGCAGGACATCCGCACGCTGCGGCTCCTCGTGGAGGGCAAGTCCCTGCCCGGCGACGACACGCAGCTCCCGCTGCGCCCGGACCATCCCGCGTTCGCGGCCGGACGCACGGTGTTCCCGCTCAGCATGCCGGTCTGGATGTCGGAGCTGGGACAGCGCCAGATGAGCTTCGGGACGCGCATCCACGGCAACATCGTGTCGCTCCTGGCCGGCACGCCGGCCGTCGTGCTGGCCCATGACTCCCGGACGCTCGAGCTGGCCCGCTACCACCAGATCCCGCACCGCCAGATCAGCGAGCTCTCGCCGCAGGAGGCCACGGCAGAGGCGTTGTACGACGCGGCTGACTTCTCGGGCTTCACCGACGGCCACGCCGCCCGGTTCCGCCACTACGTCGAGTACCTGGAGCAGCACGGCCTGCAGCACTCGTACGGTCCGCAGGGCGGGGGAGAGATCTTCGACGCACAGGTGCGGTCGCTCACCGACGACGGCGCCTACGCCCCCGTCGTGGTGGCGACCGGCCGGGTCCCGGTCCCGGTCGCCGCGCAGGTCGCTCGTCCGTCGGGGCTGCGGTCCTGCCTGGGTCGGCTGGTCCGCGGGCTGAAAGCACGGTTGTCGCGCAGCCGCTGACCCGCGATATCCTGCGGTGTCCGAGCGCCCGCCCGGACACGTGGGGCGAATAGCTCAGCTGGTCAGAGCATCCGGTTTACACCCGGAAGGTCGGGGGTTCGAAACCCTCTTCGCCCACCCTCGAGGTCATGGCGGTCGCGCTCCCGTCGGGCCGCGGGCGGCACTTCTCGGACGGCCGTCGGCCGGCCGGAGCGCCCGGTCGGCGGTCGCACTCCCGTCGGGCCGGGGAGGACTGCAGAGGTTTGGGTCTGTCGCCCCTCCTGTCCCATGAGTCATGGTGGAGCCAGACGGGGGTCCGGACGGGAGCATGGTCATGAAGCACGCGAGCGCGCGGTCGAGACGGTGGTCGGCCCCGAGCCGTCCCCGACGGTCGCCCCCCACCGGTCCCCGCCCGAGAGGCACGACGGTCGCGTCGCAGGCCTCGTCGGCCTTGGCGACGTACGACGAGCAGGGTCAACGTCTCCACCTGCTGGCCCGCATGCTGACCGACGACGTCGAGCTCGCCGACCAGCTCGTCGTGGGGGCGGTCGTGGGAGGCCGCGGGCCGTCGGAGGTCCAGGCGTTGTCGGCCGTGGTCTACCGGAGCTGGGCGGACCGCCGGGACCGGTCGTCGCAGGCCGAGCCGATCGATCGGCCGCGAGCCGACATCGTCGGGCAGGTCCACCGACTCGCCGCCAACCATCGCGCGGCACTGGCGCTGTGCAAGTACGGCGACCACGACTATCGGCGGGCTGCCGTCGTCATGGGTCTGTCGGCCGAACGCGTCGCCCAGCTGCTCAGCGAAGCGCTCTGGACGCTGGGGAGCGCGGCCGCGCAGGACGCCGAGCCGACGTCGGCCGCCTAGGGGCTCGACGTCGCAGGAGTCAGGCGTGCGGATCGTCCAGCGCCGACGACGCGTCCTCCAGGGTCGACAGCTCGGCCCGGCAGCGGGGGCACTCGCGCAGGTGTGTCCTGAAGCGCGTGCGCTCGAGCTCGCCGAGGGCGTCCAGGACATAGGCGCCCATCAGGTCGTGGAGGTCACCCATCCCGGACGACTGCCCTCGACGATGCGCGGCGCCCGACGGGGCCGTCGGCTCCGGCTCCGCATCGGGTGGGCCTCATGCTGGTGGTTCGTCGCCGAGGGCACCGATGATGGGCCGACTCGGCCGGGACCCGCCCCGGTCTCGGCGACAGCGCGCGCCGAGTGGCCCTGCTACCTTGCGGTGGCAAGTCTCAGGACGAGTCGGTGCCCGTGCCCGGGGGAGCGTGGCGGCGCCGACTCCGGAATTCGGCTGGTCCTACCGAACGAGGTCATGTGAAGCATCGCGAGGAGACCGACCCCGACGTCGGCACCGGCCTGCGCATCCGCGAGGCGAGCGAGCTCCTGGGTGTGCCCGCCGCGACGCTCCGGTCGTGGGAGCACCGGTACGGGCTGCCCGTGACCTCGCGCAGCGCAGGAGGACATCGGCGCTACACGCAGGCGGCACTCACCCAGCTGGGCCTGATGCGCGACGAGGTCGCGTCGGGGCAGAAGGCCTCCGACGCGGCACGGAGGGTCCGGGCCCTCCTCGACGAGATGAGCCCTGCTCGACCGAGGATCGACGCCGTCCTGGCTGGCTCGGAGCGGCGCGACGCCACCGAGATCCGAGCAGCCCTGGAGGACTCGTTCGCGGATCTCGGGCTCGCCGAGACGCTCGACCAGGTGGTCCTGCCGGTCATGCGTCAGATCGGCACCTGGTGGGCGTCCGGTCGTTGCGACCCCGGTCAGGAGCAGCTCACGACGGCGGCCGTCCGGGCCTGGCTCGCAAGGATCACGACGCTTGCCCCCTCCCCGGAGCCGGACCGACAGGTGCTGCTGGCCACGGGTCCGCACGACGTGCACACGCTCGGCCTGGAGGCGCTCGCGGCCGTGCTGGTGAACCAGGGCACGTCGTGCCGGATCCTTCCTGCCAGCACTCCGGTCTCCGTCCTGACCACGGAGGCGGCCGCCGCCTCACCGTCCGCCGTCGTGATCGTCTCCCACCTGTCCTCCCAGCGCCGTTCGGCCGTGGCGTCGCTCGTCGCCGTGGCGGAGTCCGGCCGTCCCACGTTCTACGGCGGCAACGCGTTCCGGTCGCCGCTGACGCGCAAGCGCGTTCCGGGAAGCTACCTGGGCGAGCGGATGGTCGAGGCGGCCGCGATGATCCAGGGCTCAGTCAGGACCGCGTTCCCGGCCGTGGAGCAGACGTCGTCCTCACCTGCGTGACCATCCTGGTCCTGCGGCGGGCAGTGCCCGACCGGCTCCCGCGCGCGGAGCGCTGTGGACGGGTGGGAGCGGGTGTCGGTGGACGTTGACAGGATGGCGGCGTGACCTCCACCGCCGAAGACGCCCTGCTCGCCCTGCGCCGCCTCACCGGACGCGAGGACGCGCAGTTCCACGACGGTCAGCTCGAGGCCATCACCGCCCTCGTCGACGACCACCGACGCGCGCTCGTTGTCCAGCGCACGGGCTGGGGCAAGTCGGCGGTGTACTTCGTGGCCACCTCGCTGCTGCGGGCCCGGGGGACCGGTCCCACGCTGCTCGTCTCGCCCCTCATCGCCCTCATGCGCGACCAGGTGGCCGCGGCCGAGCGGGCGGGCGTGCGGGCCGTGGCCATCAGCTCGGCCAACGCCCATGAGTGGGACGAGGTGCGGGCCAGGCTCGCCGCCGACGACGTCGACGTGCTGCTGGTGAGCCCTGAGCGCCTCACCAACCCGCGCTTCCGCGAGGAGCAGCTGCCCACGCTCGTGGAGCGCATGGGTCTGCTCGTGGTCGACGAGGCGCACTGCATCTCCGACTGGGGCCACGACTTCCGCCCCGACTACCGGCGCCTGGCCCGGCTCATCGAGTCCCTGCCCGCCGGCGTGCCGGTGCTCGCCACCACGGCCACGGCCAACGAGCGCGTCGTCACCGACGTCTCCGAGCAGCTGGGCTCCGACGTCCTCACGCTGCGGGGCTCGCTCGCCCGGCAGTCCCTGCGGCTCGGCTGCCTCACCCTCGCGAGCTCACGCGAGCGGCTGGCCTGGCTCGTCGAGCACCTCCGAGAGCTGCCGGGCAGCGGCATCGTCTACGCCCTCACGGTCTCGGCCGCCGAGGACACCGCCCGGCTGCTCGCCGATGCCGGCTACCCGGTCAAGGCGTACACCGGGCGCACCGACGTCGACGAGCGTGTGGTCCTGGAGCAGGCCCTCAAGGACAACCAGGTCAAGGCGCTCGTCGCCACCAGCGCGCTGGGGATGGGCTTCGACAAGCCCGACCTCGGCTTCGTGGTGCACCTCGGCGCTCCTTCCTCGCCGGTCGCGTACTACCAGCAGGTCGGCCGCGCCGGCCGAGCCACCGACCACGCCGACGTCCTGCTGCTCCCGGGTCACGAGGACCGTGACATCTGGCGCTACTTCGCCACGGCGTCCATGCCCCGGCCGGAGAAGGCGGCTGCCGTCATCAACGCCCTCGGCCCGGAGCCGCTGTCCACCGTGGCGCTGGAGGCGCGGGTCGACATCCGCCGCACGCCGCTCGAGCTGTTGCTCAAGGTGCTCGACGTCGACGGAGCGGTGCAGCGCGTGGCCGGTGGCTGGGTGGCCACCGGCCGGCCCTGGGACTACGACGCCGAGCGCTACGAGCGCATCGCGGCGGCTCGGGAGAACGAGGAAGCCTCCATGCTGGCCTACGAGGCAGCCACCACGTGTCGCATGGAGCTCCTGCAGGCAGCGCTCGACGACCCCTCCGCGGCGCCGTGCGGCAAGTGCGACGTGTGCGCAGGCCCGTGGTACCCCACAGATGTCGGGTCCGAGGCCGGTTCGGCCGCGGTCCAGGCGCTCGACCGGGTGGGTGTCCCCATCGATCCGCGGGCCCAGTGGCCCACGGGCGCCGCGTCGCTCGGCGTCGAGCTGGAGGGCAAGCCCCTCAAGGGCAAGATCGGGCCCGAGCTGCAGCTGCAGCCCGGCCGCGTCGTGGCCCGCCTGACCGACCTCGGATGGGGCGGCGTCCTGCGTGAGCTCTTCGCCCCGGGCCGACCCGACGGCCCGGTCTCCGACGAGCTGCTCAAGGGCGTCGTGCGGGTGCTGGCCGGATGGGGCTGGTCGGAGCGCCCCGTCGGCGTCGTGGCCATGCCGTCGCGCTCCCGGCCCCAGCTCGTGGCGAGTCTCGCCGAGGGCATCGCGCGCATCGGGCGCCTGCCGCTCCTCGGCTCGCTCGACGTGGCTTCCGGGGTGCCGGCGTCCAGCCCCGGCGGCAACAGCGCCTTCCGCCTGGCCGGTGTGTGGGGCTCGGTGAGCGTCGGTCCTGCCCTGGCCGAGGCCTTGGCCGGTGTCGGTGGACCCGTCCTGCTGGTCGACGACCTCGTCGACAGCCGGTGGACCCTGACGGTCGCCGGGCTCGAGCTCCGACGCCACGGCGCCGAGGCCGTCCTGCCGTTCGCGCTCGCATCCGTCGGGTGAGTCGGCCCTCCGTCCCGATACAAGGTTGTATCGTCGAGCCATGGCCCCCGCAGGAGCACCCACGCGCAAGCGAGAGGCCACCCGCGAGCGCATCCTCGATGCTGCTCGCCAGGTCCTCGCCGACACCGGCATCCAGGGCGCGACCGTCGAGACCATCTGCGAGCGCGCTGGCTTCACCCGCGGAGCGTTCTACTCGAACTTCGCCTCCAAGGAGGACCTCGTCCTCGCGCTCTTCCACCGGGAGAGCGACCTGCTCATGCAGGAGATGTCGGAGGCGCTCGACGCCGAGCTCCTGGCCGGCCAGGACGCCCCCACCGTGGTGTCACGCGTCCTCGACCGCTTCCTTCGGGGGTACCCCCACGACCGCATGGGCTTCCTCATCAACCAGGAGTTCATCACCCACGGTGCGCGCCACCCCGAGATCGCCCAGGTCTACCGCGAGCTCTGGCAGCGCACGGTCGACGACATCACCGGATTCGTGGAGCGGGCCGCCGTGGCCCTCGACCTGCGACTCACCATCCCGGCCGAGTCCGCGGCGTTCCTCCTGCTGGGCGCGTTCGACGTGGCGCTGCGCACCCACTTCCTCGACTCCGAGGCGGACGAGCTCGACGGAACGCTGCTGCAGCGTCTCGTCGGCGACCTCCTCGCCACCGTGCTGGCCGGACAGGAGCGCCCATGACCACGCTGCGTGAGGTCGTCGCCGTCCTCGACGGCCTGTACGACCCCCGATGGGCCGACGACTGGGACGCCGTCGGCACCGTCGTCGGAGACCCTGACGCCGAGGTGCGCCGGATCCTGCTGGCCGTGGATCCCGTCCAGGCCGTGGTGGACGAGGCCGTCGAGTGGGGGGCTCAGCTGGTCCTCACGCACCACCCCCTCCACCTGAAGGGCGTCACGTCGGTGGCGGCCACCACCCCCAAGGGCCGCGTCGTCCACACGCTCGCCAGCCGGGGCATCGCCCTGCACACGTGCCACACCAACGCCGACTCGCCGCGCCTGGGCGTCTCGGAGTCCATGGGGCTCGCGCTGGGCCTCACCGACCTGCGACCGCTCGAGCCCGACACCGACGCCCTCGACGCCTGGACCGTCTACGTCCCCGAGGCCGACGCCGACCGGGTGGCCGAGGCCATGTGGACGGCCGGTGCCGGAGCGGTCGGCGACTACGACCGTGCCTCGTTCCGCGCCTCGGGCGTCGGGACCTTCCGCCCGCTGTCCGGTGCGCGCCCGGCCGTGGGGGCCGTGGGCGACGACGAACGGGTCGACGAGGTCATGATCCGGCTCGTGGCCCAGCCGGACGCGCGCGAGAGGATCCGCTCGGCCATGCGGGAGGCGCACCCGTACGAGGAGGTGGCCCACGACGTCGTCGCCACCGAGGGCGCACCGTCGGCGCAGCGGGGGAGCGGACGCATCGGGCTCCTGCCTGGCCCCATGAGCCTGGGGCGGTTCGCCGAGCACGTCGCCTCGTCCCTGCCCTCCCACCATGGCGCCACGCGCATCGCCGGGGACCTCGACCGCCTGGTCCACACCGTCGCGCTGTGCGGGGGCTCCGGAGACTTCCTGCTCGGCACCGCGCAGGCGGCGGGGGCCGACGTCTACGTCACCTCCGACCTGCGCCACCACCCCGTGAGCGAGCACCGCGAGCGTCCCGACGCCTGTGCTGTCGTCGACGTGCCGCACTGGGCGGCGGAGTGGACGTGGCTGCCCGTGGCCTCACGTGCCTTGGAGGATGCGCTGGGGGATACGGTGGAGACCCGCGTCTCGACCGTCGTCACCGACCCGTGGACCCACACGGTCTGACCCAGCACCAGGAGCTCCCGCTGAAAGCCGAACCGTCCTCCCAGCTCGTCCTGCTCGACCTCCAGGCGCAGGACGCCACCCTGCTCCAGCTCGCGCACCGCCGTTCGTCGCTGCCCGAGCTCGCGCAGCTGAAGGAGCTCGGGACCAAGGCGGCGGAGCTGGACTCACAGCGCGTCGCCGCGCTCACGAAGGTCCAGGACCTCACCCGGGCGCAGAAGAAGGCCGACCACGAGGTGGAGCAGGTCAAGGCCCGTCGCCAGCGCGACGAGGAGCGCATGGCCAGCGGTGCGATCAGCAGCCCCAAGGACCTCGCCAACATGCAGCACGAGCTCACGGCTCTCGAGCGCCGCATCGGCACGCTCGAGGACGAGGAGATCGAGATCATGGAGCAGCTCGAGGAGGCCCAGACGGCCCTCGACGCCATCACGGCCGACCTCGACGCGTTGAAGACCGACATCGCCCACGCCGAGGCCGCCCGCGACGCTGCTCTCACGGCCATCGAGGAGCAGTCCGTGCTGGCCACGGCCGCTCGCGGGACGCTCGTCGCCGAGGTCCCCGACGACCTCCTCGCGCTCTACGACAAGCTCCGTGCGCAGTACGGCTCGGGAGCCGCTGCGCTCCAGGCACGTCGCTGCGAGGGCTGCCGGCTGGAGCTCAACAGCGCCGACCTGCGCGACATCGCCGCGCAGCCGATCGACGACGTCGTGCGGTGCCCCGAGTGCAGCCGCATCCTCGTCCGGACGGCCGAGTCAGGGCTGTGAGCCGCAAGGTCGTCGTCGAGGCGGACGGCGGGTCGCGGGGGAACCCGGGCCCCGCTGCCTACGGCGCCCTCGTGCGTGACGCCGAGACGCACGAGGTCCTCGCCCAGCGTGGCGAGACCATCGGCGTCGCCACCAACAACGTGGCCGAGTACAGCGGGCTCATCGCCGGCCTCGAGCTCGTCCGCGACCACGCACCCGACGCGGTGGTGGAGGTCCGCATGGACTCCAAGCTCGTGATCGAGCAGATGGCAGGCCGCTGGAAGATCAAGCACGCCTCCATGAAGCCGCTCGCCGAGCAGGCCCGCGAGCTGGCCCCGGCTGACGTCACCTGGACGTGGGTCCCGCGGGAGCAGAACGGCGCGGCCGACGCCTTGGCCAACGAGGCCATGGACGAGGAGGCGCGCACGGGCCGACCCGCCGTCGTCGGCACGATCGCGCCGGCCGAGCCCGACCCGTCGCCTCCCGCCGACGACCTCACGGCGGCCGCACCTGCGCAGTCCGAGAAGGGCTCCAACCCGTTGCTGGGCTGGCGCGGCTCGGTCCACGGTGAGCCCACCACCCTGGTGCTGCTGCGGCACGGCGTCACCGACAGCACGGTCCGCAAGCTGTTCTGCGGCTCCGGCGGCACGGACCCCGGGCTCAATGCCGACGGGGAGGCGCAGGCGGTGCGTGCAGCGGCCTGGATCGCCCGCAAGCACCAGGTCGACGCCATCGTGGCGTCACCCCTGCGTCGCACCCAGGAGACCGCGGGCTTCGTGTCCCGCGAGCTGGGCCTCGACGTCGCGCTCGAGCCCGGCATGGCCGAGGCGGCGTTCGGCGACTGGGACGGCCACAGCTTCGCCGAGATCATGGAGGGTTGGCCCGACGAGCTGTCGGCGTGGCTCGGCTCCACGGCCGTGGCGCCTCCCGGAGGTGAGACGTTCGACGCTGTCTACGAGCGGGTCCAGGCGGCCCGTGACCGCATCCTCGAGCGCTACGCGGGGCAGACCGTCGTGGTCACGAGCCATGTCACGCCCATCAAGATGATGGTGCGGCTGGCCCTCGACGCACCCATGTCGGTCATCCACGCCATGGAGCTGGCCCCGGCCAGCATCACCACCATCGCCTGGTGGCCCGACGGCACCCCGTCGCTGCGCAACTTCTCCGTCGTCCCCGACTGACCCCGGGGTGGGCCAGGGCAGCGGTGGGGTCAGACGTCGGTGACGACGACGTCGAGTCGGGTGCCGTCCTGCTCGACGGTCCAGCCCAGGTCGCGCCAGGCGTCGGCCAGCCCGTCGACGCTCCTGGCCTCGACGCCCTCGGTGATCAGAGCCCGCACGAGGCGCCCCTTGGTGGCCTTGTTGAAGTGGCTCACGATCTTGCGGACGCCGCCCGACTCGTGCAGGACCCGCACCGACGCCGTCCGTGGTGCCAGCGACGGGGACGGCTTGCCGAGCTGCACGTAGGTCCCGGAGCGCAGGTCGACCAGAAGACCGTCGCCCACCGCCTCGTCGAGCACCTTGGGGAGGACCGGACGCCAGCGTCCGGCGACCGCCCCGAGCCGGGGGAGCGAGACGGTGCCGCTGAGCCGGTAGGCGGGGATGGGGTCTCCGGCCCGCACGAGCCCGAAGAGTGCGCTCGCCACGACCAGGGTCTCGTCGGCACGCGCGCGGGTCTCGGGGTCGAGGGACGGCAGGTCGAGCTCGCCGAACAGGACGCCGGTGTACACGTCGCCGGCCGGCGCGCACGGGAGCTCGAGGAGGCGGGCGTCCGCCGCGATCGCGTCGGACTGGGTGGGTCCGAGACCGAGTACCTCGGCGGCCCGCCTCGGGTTGCCCGACGCGAGCTTCACGAGCGCACGGACCAGCTGGTCACGCGTGCGGTCCAGCCGCCGGAAGGAGAGCGACTCGAGATCGAGGACGGGGCCGGCCGCGGGTGCGGTCTTGCCCTCGGACGGTGGAAGCAGGACGAGCACCGACGCAGCCTACCGAGTCAGCCGACGAGGCTCGTCCAGGCCCACAGCACGGTCGCGCACAGCACCACGATGACGGGGGTGGTCAGGATCCCCAGGCGGTGGAACTCGGCCCAGGACACGTGCTCCCGTCCGCCCGAGCGGCTCCACAGCACGTTGGCGAGCGATCCCACCGCGGTGAGGTTGGCTCCCACGTTGACGCCCACGAGCAGCGCCAGCACCGCCACCGGCCCTACCGCGACGGCGGCGGGGAGAAGCAGGAGGGTGGCCGGCAGGTTGTTCACGACGTTGGCCGCCACCATGGCCAGCAGCGCCAGGCCCACGACGGCGGCCCAGCCGGTCGACGTGGGGACGAGTCCGTCGGCCCACGCACCGACCGACGTGGTGCCGACCCACAGCACCAGCCCGCCCCACACGACCACCACGACCGCGAGCGGCAGGTTGGCCGCGTCGAGGAGGTCGCGCCACGTCGTCGTCCGTCGGACCAAGGCGTAGGTCCCGACGAGCAGCGCCCCGGCGAGGCCGCACACCCAGGGTGGCGCTCCGCTGGCCACGCCGAGCAGGACGACCAGCACGACGGCGGCGGGGAAGAGGGGAGTGGCCACGGTCTCGGGCGGGGCCTCGGCCGGCGTCGGGTCGTGCCGACACCACCAGCGCACCACCAGGACCTCTGCGACCACGCCGACGAGCCAGACCGGAAGCATGAGCCAGGCGAACCGCACGAACTCGAGCCCGCTGGCGGTGAAGACCAGCAGGTTGGTCAGGTTGGAGATGGGCAGGAGGGTGGAGGACGTGTTGGCCAGTCGCACCGAGAGCAAGGAACCCCGGCGGGCCAGCCCCGCCGCCAGGAGCACCGGTGTCAGCAGGACGACGGTCGCGTCGAGCGTGAGGGCCACCGTGACCGCGGTCGCGAGCAGCGCGGCCAGCACGAGCCGGCGCTGGGGGGAACCCACCGAGGCGCGCGCGACGGCTCCGCCCCAGGCGTCGAAGAGTCCCTCGTCGGCGCAGGCCCGGGCCAGCACCGTGATGGTGACGAGGAAGCCGACGACCCCGACGAGGTCGTGCAGGTCGTGGCTCACCCGACGAGGCTAGACCCAGCCCGCACCCTCGGCGATCAGCAGGACTCCGAACACGACGAAGGCGGCCGCTGCTCCGTACTTGATGAGCTTCTCCGGCAGGTGCCGTCCGAGGACCGCGCCCACGAGGATCGCGAGGGCATCGGCGGCGACCATGCCGATCGTGCTGCCGATCCAGGTCCCGAACCAGTCCTCGCGCACGGCGAGCGTGATGGTGGCCAGCATGGTCTTGTCGCCCAGCTCGGCGAGGAAGAAGGCGACGCCGACGGCGAACAGCGCAGATCCGTTGGCGTTCTTGGCCTTCTCGGCCTCGTCGTCCGTGAGCTCGTCACCGCGCAACGTCCAGGCAGCGAAGACGAGGAAGGCGACGCCGGCGACGACGGCGATCGGGCCCTGGTACTTCTCGAAGCTGTTGCCGATGAAGTAGCCGATGCCCACCGACGCGAGGTGGACGAGCGCGGTGGCGGCGGTGATGCCGATGAGCACGTCGCGGGCCCGGTACCGGGTGGCGAAGGTCATGGCCATCAGCTGTGACTTGTCGCCGAGCTCGGCGACGAAGATGACAGCGGTGCTGAGCCACAGAGCGTCGAGCATGGGAGGAGCTCCTCATCACCCGGACGAGGAGCTCTGCATCAAGGGCAGACTTCGACCGGGATCGTCGTAGGACAATCGGTCGAAAGTCTCGTCCGCCGCTCGGATCTCTCCGGATCGGCCCGGTGCACCGGACTGCTCGATCGTGCTGAGCGGTCAGTATGTCGACGCACCTGTTGGGGACTACTCCCTTTCATGGATCAGCGTAGTCCATCCAGAAGAGCGAGCGCATCGTGACGTCGGTCCCACGGGACGACGAGGTGGTCGTGGTGGAAGCCGGCCAGCACGTTGCACGGAATCTGCGCCTCCGCGAGCACCGCGGAGAGGCGAGCGGTGACGCCCACCGCATCGAGCTTGGTGACCAGGTCGATCGTGATCCAGGCACCGACGAAGTCGTAGAGGAGGCCGTCGTCGTCGGCGTCGGCCTGCTCGACCACGACGGTGAGTCCCTCGGGCTCCAGCACGGTGGCGAGGGCGCCGGTGGCGTCGAACTCCGGCCTGACGATGGCGTAGACCACGGGCTCGGGGTGCAGGCGGGGCTGGATGGAGCCCGGGATCATCGCGTCGGCCATGATCCCAGGCTATCGGGCGAAGCCCTACACTGAGCAGGCGAATGAGTCGGCCGGGCGGCCGCGGCGAGCATGTCTCGTCGAGGAAAGTCCGGACTCCACAGAGCACGGTGGTGGCCAACAGCCACCCACGGCGACGTGCGGGACAGTGCCACAGAGATCAGACCGCCAGCGGCTCTCGCTCCTCGGAGCGGGAGTGCGGGTAAGGGTGAAACGGTGAGGTAAGAGCTCACCAGCGGTGTCGGCGACGGCACCGGCTCGGTAAACCCCACCGGGAGCAAGACCAAGAGAGTCTCTTCGGAGGCTTGCGCTGACGGGCTGCTCGTCCGACGTCAGCGGGTAGGTCGCACCGAGGCGTCCAGCAATGGGCGCCCCAGATGGATGGTCGCCCTCGACAGAATCCGGCTTACAGGCCGGCTCATTCGCACCACATGCTCTGACCTGCGCAAACGCGCGATCGTGGGGTGTGCAGTCCGCACACAGTCCGCACGGTCACGAGCTCAGCGCAACGGCACCACCTCCGAATCCTTCGAACGCGGCGTCTACCGCGGCCCTCGTCGTGTCGTCCGAGTCGGGCCACAGGTGGCTGTAGGTGTTGAGGGTCTCGCTCGCGTCGGCGTGCCCGAGGCGGGCCTGCACGACCTTCACGCTCTCGCCGTGACGGATCAGCAGCGAGGCGTAGAGGTGCCGCAGATCGTGGAACGTGACGCCCTCAGGGAGGCCGGCGCGCTTGCGTGCCGGGTGCCAGATCGTCTGGCCGAAGGACGACCGCCTCAGCGGCTCGCCGTCGACGTCGCCGAACACGAGGCCGTGCTGGCCGGCTGGGTGGGCGGCCAGGTGCGCGCTCAGCGTCTCGAGCGTCGTGCGGGGGAGCGGGATCGTCCTCACGCTCGAGCTCGTCTTCGTCGGCCGGAACTCCCACCCGGCGCCCTCGAGCGGCTGCACCTGGCGATCGACGCGCACCGTCCGCCGCAGGAAGTCGACGCGGTCGACCGTGAGGCCGAACGCTTCGCCCTGCCGCAGCCCGGTGCCGGCCGTGAAGAGGATGAGGGCGCGGAGGTGCTCGGGCACCTCGTCGGCTAGCCGGTCAAGCTGCTCCATCGTGATCGGGGTGACCTGCTTGCGCTCCTTGCGCGGCAGCTTCGTCGCCTCGCACGGGTTGGACGCCACGCGCCGGTCACGTACAGCTGCCTTAAAGATGCCGCTCACGACGCCGTGGATGACGTGCACCGTGGCGGGGGAGAGGTTCTTGGCCGAGAGCTTCGCGACCCATGCCTGCACCTCGCTCGGGCGGATCTCGCTCAGCATCCGGTCGCCAAGCCACGGGTACGCCTGGTTCTCGAGCGCGCTCTTCGTGCGAGCCTGCGTCGTCACCCGGTGCGGCTGGGAGGCCCGCCACTCCTCGGCGTAGGTCCGGAACGTCATCCGGCCGGCATTGGGATCGACGTACTGCCCGCTCACGATGGACGTCGTGACCTCGTCGAGCCACCGCTGGGCGTCGACCTTGCGGTCGAAGTGCTTGGCGTGCTCCTTGCCGGCGTCGTCGCGGTAGCGCGCACGCCAGCGGTTGTTCGGGCGCTTCGCGATGCTCTTACTCGCCATCGTCCCGTCGCCCTTCGCGCTCGCGTGCCAGGGCCTCGAGGGCCTCTTGCTCCATCTTCTTGAAAGGCTCAACCGGGACACTGGTCGCCAAGAGGATTGACCTGATGGCCTCGGTCTCTGCCTCGGTGGAACCGTTCTCTTCCGACCACGCGGTGACCATCTGGAAGAAGGGCTCCAGAGTGTCGGCGTGATGTTCCTGCACGAAGTGAGACAGCTTCTTGAATGCCTCGGACTGCCGGCGGCTAAGAGCGATGGACTCTTGGCGTAGGGATTCCCAGGTCTCAAAGAGGCTCGTGAGGCGGGAACTCATAACGACCTCACGCGGCCGAAGGAGGTCAGCGACTCGCAGCTCGAACGCCGCGGAGAACCCGAGCAACTCGTCGACAGTGATCCGCCGCCCACTCTTCTCGATCTTGTAGAGGGCTGACGCCTGAATCGGACAGCCGGCTTCCTCCATCCGTGAAGCCAGGCTCTCGTAAGTCCAACCACGGGACTCGCGCTCCATCTCGACGCGCCTTGCAAGGGTGCTCTCGCCAGCGATGCTGCGAGGTCTGTTCGGTCTTGGCATTCCCGCTCCATTCCTAAGTGGAAACGAGAGTAACCCGCTTGGGCTAGCCAACGCAAGAGCCCACGACCAACAATGTTCCTAAGCAACCAACGCACTTGGCCGGAAGGGAACGAGATGGACGAGTACATGACCACCGAAGAGGTAGCCAAGCTCTGCAGGACTAGCGCCGGCACCGTTCGCTACTGGCGGCATCACGGAACGGGACCCCGCGGGCTGCAAGTCGGGAAGCGGACCCTCTACGCGAAGAGCGAAGTCCACTCCTGGCTTGAGTCCAAGGTGCTGCAGGAGGCGGAGGCCGGATGACCTACCCAGGACATGAGAGAGGCCGCCCGGGCGAAGGGGCGACCTCAGAGTCTCAGCTGGCAACCGACGACTTCTTTCAGGATACGTCAGCAGACACTCCGCTCGCTCAGATGCGACGTCGGCGCGCTGCTGCCCTTCGTCTCCCTCCACTGCCCGACGGTCGGCGTGATCCGATCTTTGACCGCCGCCCGCGGGATGGTGCGGCATGACGTGGGCCGCGGCGGATGCTGCGTACTACGACCAGGAGGCGGCCCCGATCGAGGTCCCTGCCTGGCGCTCGCTCATCCTCAACGGAGCCGATCTCGACGCGACCACCTTCCCTCCGCTTAGGTGGGCGGTGCACGGGCTCATCCCCGAAGGCTTCGGCCTTCTCACTGGTCCGCCGAAGGCCGGCAAGAGCTGGCTCGTCGGAGGCTTAGCGCTGGCCGTCTCGGGGGGACAGCCAGCGCTTGGGAAGATCGCCGTGAACCACGCCCGCCCGGTGCTGTACCTGGCGCTCGAGGACGGCCCTAGGCGGCTTCAGGGCCGCTCTCGCACCCTCCTGGGTGAGGGCGTGGCGATTCCTCCACTGCTGGATTTCGTGACCCAGATGAGCACGGTCAGCCCGACGCACATCATCGCGGGCTGGCTTGAGGAGCACGGTCACCATGCACCGCTCGTCGTGCTCGACACGCTCGGCAAGGTCATGCCGGACGCGAAGGCCGGTGAGTCTGCGTACAGCCGGGACTACCGGATCGGCTCGCTGCTCAAGGGGCTCGTCGACAAGTACCCCGGCGCCACGCTCCTGGCCGTGCATCACGTCCGCAAGGCCGTGGGTGAGGACTGGATGGACTCGACGTCTGGGACGAACGGTCTGAACGGCGCAGCGGACTTCACGCTCAACGTCAGCCGCCAGCGCAACAGCGACGAGGGAATCCTTCGCGTGACCGGCCGCGACGTGCCCGAGAACGAGTACGCAGTCACCACGCGAGACGGCTCGTGGACGCTCGATGGGCAAGAGCTCGCCGACGCTGCTGCGAAGGCTCAGCTCACTCGCGAAACGTCAGGGCTCGGCGATCGGTCTGCCGAGATCGTGCAGTGGCTCAACGAGCAGCCGACCGCAGTCTCTCCTCGCGAGGTCGAGGAGGGCCTGGGCATCGATAACGCACGGATCTACCTCAAGCGACTGGTGGACCGTGGCTCGATCGAGAAGCTCGGTCGCGGTCTCTACAAAGGCGTTACAACCGTTACAAGTGTTACCGACGACGATCTCTCTCCCTCCGAAAGTTACACAAGTAACAGTTGTGACACCCCATCCCAGGGGGTGCTCGATGACTGACCGTACCGACGCCCTCGCCGTCCTCATGGGCAGCATCTTCCGGCTCGAGCAGGACGGCCAGCGCGTGCCCTGCGTCCGACCGACCATCGGTCACTGGTGGCTCGCTGACGACGACGAGATGCAGGACGCAGCCGTCACTGCCTGCCTCACCTGCCCCGCTCTCGATACCTGCCGCGGCTACGTCGCCTTGCATCCCGAGGACGGCGGCGTCTGGGCAGCCATCTACCCACCGCGGCGGGGACGCAACCGAACTGGGGCGAGTCGGTGAGAGCCCGCCCGACGTCAGCGTCTGTTCCTCGACTCGAACCAACCTGCGAAGACCAGGATCAGCACGACGCCTGCTGCGTACCCTCGGTCGTCGACGTAGGAGGGCCCTGTGTCATCGACGAGGGCAACCGAGAGCAGCACTCCGATCAGGACACCGGCGAGGATTCGGACAACCCACTTCACGAGGTCACTTCACGCGTCGTCATCGTCACGCCCCAGTTCGATCCACCACGCGACCGCGGCGAACAGACCGAACACCGCAAGGCCGAAGAACTTCATCCCTGGCCCGGGCTCGATGCCAAGCGCGAGGCCCGCGACGAACACCACGCCGGCCGCAACCACAGCAGCGATCCACGTGAGGACCTGCTGACGGTTCGGACGTCTGGACACCGTCCGAGAGTGCCAGCGCGAGGCGGGTTCCGCATCCCATCTGAAGCGGTGCGCAAGTGACCGCGCGTCGAAATCCCTACGTGCTTCGAGTGGGGCACGACAGTGCCGTGGTGCCGGAGCGGGTCGCCGCGCTGATCGAAGCCCGGACAAACATTAGCCAGCTTCGTGTGCAGCTCCGTGGGGTCGACCCGGAGGCCTCACAAGTGCTCGAGGCCATCCGCCTTCTCGCCATGTCGTGGGACCCGGCGTCGAGGTTTCCCGGGTCGGAAACCGGCGATGACGCCGACCGGAAACCAGCGTCAGAGTCGAGGTGGATGACAAGTGGACAGGTTGCCAAGGGGTTGGGCATCACCCCGCAGGCGGTCGGCAAGGCAATCCGAGCCGGTCGTCTGCGGGCCCAGCAGAACGATGGCGGCCGCTACGTGATCGACCGGCAGGACTACGAACACTTCAGAGCCGCGAGAGCGGCATGAGAGGACCAGAGATGACAGTCAGCGAAAAGGTGGCAAGCGAGGCCGAGTCGATCCGCAACTCGCTCGTGCGGACGGTGCGGGACCTGAAGGCGGACAGCGATCTTTCGGCTGACGGCCTTCGGCGCAAGATCGATGAGGCTCACGCCAGTGCGAAGGATCGGATGGACGCGTTGAGGGCAGGGATCCGTGAAGCTGCCGAAAGAGACCGCGACGCTGCAGCTCGGCGTGTACTGGCCGGCCGGCAGTCGATGACGGGAGCTGACGCCATCAGCCAGCGTGACGCGTCGGATAGGGCCTCGAAGCTCGAAAGTGCAGACGAGGCTCGACAGATGCTTGATCGGGCGACGGCCAACGGAGACCGCGCCCTGATCGGGGCCATTCTCTTCGAGGCAACCCAGCGAAACACAGGCCAGTGGGGCTCCGGCACATGGGCGAAGTTTCTTTACGAGACCTCCGAGAAGGATGCGTCGCTGAGGGCGGACATCGAGGCACTGGGCAACCGCACGTCCGGGTCGGGTCTTGAGGACGCGATGCACTTCATGCTGTCGTCTCGTTCCGAACTCGACTACCTCCAGCCGGCTCGGTGACCCCAGGGCGGGGTCACCCCTTCCACAGGTGACCCCGCACCTCCTGGCATTGGCGGCCTTCTCTCTACCGCTTTTTTTCCACCCGACCGGAGGCATAGCAGTGAATCCCACAGACACCAGAACTCGATCTTTCACCCGCTACGTGCGCGTCGTACCGGCCGACTACGAGCCTGCAAGCCAGCGCTGCACCGCGCAAGAAGGCTGGGACCGAGCGAACACCGCAGAGGATGGCTTGCGATCAGTCGTGGAGTCCGGGTTCGAGACACCCATCGCCCTCGCTGCGCCCGAACGCGGCTCGCTCGTCAGCATCGGCGCCGGTGGGGTAATCGAGAATGCCTTCGCTTGGATCGAGAATCCCGAGCGATCGGACCATAACCGGCAACTCATCCAGCAGCACACAGGCCTCGCTGCCCTCCGGCTCGTCATCAAGGGCGAGCGCTGGCAGACCGACCCACACAGCGACGAGTTTGCTGCTCTCGGCTCATGCCTCATCCACCGCGGTCGAGTCGTCAAGGTCTCCGCGGCCCACTGGCTGGTGCCAGTCGCCGACCAGGTGGCAGATCTCTGCGGCGTGCCCGTGGACGATCTCGAGTTCTTCGGCAGCGGAGGCCAACGTCCAGTCATCGAGTCGGCCGAGCCGGCGATGATCTCCGACGCGCTGCCTCCGGAGATCTGCGACGAGCTGATCGAACTTCACCGACGGTCCACTCCTACGCAGGAGGGACCGGGAGCACCCGAACTCGTCGAGGTGCCTGCGACCGAGCCGTGGATCTCTCGCGTCCCGAGTTGGTCCTACGCGCAAGCCCTCGGCGAGCACTACGGCCTGCCTGTCGCGTACTTGAACGTCTTCGTCCTGCGATACTTCCCCGGTGCGGCCCAGGACTGGCACATCGACAACAGCCCCAAGCAGTCGCAGTCACTCAACCGGACCGTGTCGTTCTCGGTCCACCTCTCGCAGCAGGGAGTGGACTACGAAGGCGCCGACCTCGAGACCGAGCACGGGACCTTCGCAGATGCAGGCCGCGGAGACCTCGTCGGCTTCACAGCCAAGACACTGCATCGCGTGACGGCGCTAAAGAGCGGCGAGAGGTACGCGCTCATCTGCTTCGGCTCGCACGACTGACGGTCATTCGAAGATCTGGAGGTTCGGAGTCCCCTTCGGACTGACCCAGGTGAATCTGCCCTTGAAGGTGAGCGAGCCGCCGTCGCCTCCTCGGAGTACCGCCCACCCCGCGGCGCGGAAGGACTCGTCGGACGCCTTCTTGGCTGCGATCATCTCGTCCCGTTCGGCCGTGGCATCGAAGACCACGACTCGCTCATTGGGCGCGATGTCCCCAAGATCGAGCGTCCTTCGCACGCCGGCAACGGTGACAACGCCTTCAACTCCGGCGGCCGGAGTGGTTCCAACATGTCGAAGCACAATCTCACCGACCTCCTGCTTGAGAACAAACTCGATGTCCGCGCGCTCGGTTGCCCTGTCGCGTTCCATCCGCGTGAGTTCCACGGAGTCCTCTGCCGCCGTGGCCGATCGCTCAGCTTCCGTCGCTGAAGTCTCGGCAGCATCGGCCGACCTTGCCGCTTCGTTCGCAGTCCGGCCATCGACGATGAGAGATACCAGGCTGATGCCTAGAGCCAACACGGCGACCATCAGCGCCACGATTTCCATGCCCGGAAGACTAGATGTCAGGCGGTCCAGGCCGCACAGAACTGTCATGCGTTTCACCGACGCTCTTGCTCGTACTGTCCGCTCCTTGTCTGACCTCCGACGATTCCGGGACAGGCGAACTGTCGCGGGACTAGGCTCGCGCCTCATGAAGCGCATCGCCCTGCTAGCCGTCACCCTCACCGCTCTCTCGGCGTGCGGAGGTGAGCCCGATGTCGTCGAGAAGCAGACGTCGAGCGAGTCGAAGTCCGAGAAGACCAAGCAGCCCGAGAAGGAGCAGGGCACGCTGATTGCGTCCGGCTTCGGGCAGAACAAGGACCGTGACTACGTCGGCCTGGCCGCCGTCGTGAAGAACAATTCGGACCACGCCGGCCAAACCGTCACGGTCTCCTTCAACCTTAAGAACGCGGCCGGCGAGGTCATCAACACCGAGTCGCAGGTCGACAGCTTCGGATGGCCCGGCCAGGAGCTCGCGGTCGTCACCGAGGCGGAAGCGAAAGAGAAGGTCGTAAGCGTCGAGGCGACTCTGCTCGTCGAGGACGAAAGCACATTCAGTGAGGTGGATGGCGATACAAGTGGCTACGCGCCCGTCGATGCAAAGGTCGCTTCGGACGAGTATGGCGGGACCGTCGCGAACATCAAGCTGACCAATCCCACCGGGGAGGTGCTCAAGAGCCCAGCAGTGAAAGCGATTTGCTACGACGCCGACGAGAACATCTCAGGCAGCGGCTACACCTTCCCGGAACTGATCGCGCCGAACGGTGTCTTTGCCGACGACTTGGACCTGCTGGTTTCACCGGGCACCAAGAGCTGCAAAATCTACCTCGCCCCGAGCAGTCTCTAGTCAAAGCCCGAGGTGGGTGGACTACTCCCCGGATCCGAGTAAGCCGACCCACTCGCAAGCCGCCTAGTCCGGTCAGTCGTCGCTGCACCTGGAGAGATATTCGGTGTCGATCTGGCTCGTAGACGTGTAGGAGTCGCAGAAGCTCTTGTCTGCGCGGTTGCTCTGGATGGACCAAATGGTGCCTACGGCGAAACAGGCCAGAACGATGATCGTGATGACCCCGGCCTTCGTCGCGTACCACGGCGTCTGTGCGGGTTTCGGAGTTGGCGCTGTGGCTCTCTGGAAGCTGCGGCTACCCATCGCGCCCTCACCGCATTGCCGACAGATCGCGCTGGTGCTGGAGATGAAGTGTCCGTTCTTGCAGATAGCCGCCACGGTGGGATCGTAGACCCCCTCACGCTCTCCAGGGGGTTTTTCTCTTCTCGGGGAGAGACAGCGCCAATGCCAGGAGGTGCGGCTGGTGGGGAGGGGCGGGGGGCCTCCCCCTGGGCCTATCCTGAGTTACTTCCAAGCGATGAGTCAGCCGCTAACGACACGCAAGAGCTTATGCGTGAAGGCGTCGAAGGTCCCGCGTAGGTAGTCGTTGCCCGGCAATCCGAGTGCCGGAAACTCGAACGCGCTGGACCCGAAGTTGAGCGTCAATCCCGCTGACCAACTCACGTCGTTGGAGAAGCCATCCCATTGCTCGAGGTCCGTGATGGCCACGCCGATCAGGTCGCTCAACGGCCGGACTTCTCCCGCTACTTCGTCCGGGTCTTTGCCACGCGGCGTTAGGTCCCATCCGGCCGGCCCCTCGCCGTAAACGCGCACGACGCTCTTTGGAAGCAGTACCCATGCGACGTAGGTAGATCTCCCTGCGGCCTCGCTTCGCTCAATGTAGGTGGCGAGGATCTCGGAGCCTCCGACAAGCGTCAGGGCTCGGAGGTAGATCGGGCGAGGCGGAAAGCTGTTGCCGTATCTGAAAGGTTCGACTCGTTCGCGTTCTGTAGGCGAGAACTCCATGGGCCGAGAGTAGGGCTCGCGACCGACAGAGTTCGGCGCGCCGCTTCCAGCGGCCTCCAGACTGAAGTACGTTTTCAAAGAGGAATGGAGAGTCAATGAAGCTGCCCGAAACTCCGACCGAATTCTGGCGTTCATGCCGTGACTGGAAGAGCGACTACGTCCCGCCCGAATTCGCCCTCATGGCGATGTTCGCTCTTACCGGCGGCGTCGAGCCGATCCGGGCGCAATTCGTCGAGATGAAGGTCGACGAGAATGTGACAACTTGGCATCTTGTGGCCGTGACCGAGAAATCCCTCGTCGAAGTTGAAGTAGCAGCCGATTCTGAATACTGGACTTACGATCACGCATTCGAGGGAACGCCGACCATCACTCGGTCTCGCGCCTTCCCGCTAGGGCAAGACTGCGCCGTTGACGTCGTGGCATTGACTCAGCAAGGCGTGGGATTCAACCGCAGCGACATCAACTGGGACGCCCAGTACGAGATCAACTTTGGCGGTACGTCGGTCGCTCTACCTAAGTGGGGTCGCCCACACAACGAGCCGGCGCGTACTCGGATCCAGAGTGTGGCGGACGCGGTTCTGCGACCCGGAATCTAGTCCTCTGGGGATACCTCACGAAGTTCGTCGAGTATGGCCTGCCCCATCGAGGTGAGACCTGAGACGTGGGCCCGGCCATCCCAATTGATGCTGGCGTCGAGCAAACCTTCGCCCTGAAGTCTGCGCAGCACCGGATCGGGGACGCCTTCCACCGCTTGGCTGACCTGCTGGGTGAGCGGCTTCTCGGCGCCGAAGGCGACCGCTCCCAAGTCGCCTTCTGACCTGGCCCGCTCCTCTGCGCTTGCGATTAACTCCAGGGCTCGGACGTGGACTGCCTCGAGTTGGGATATCACATCGACTGTTAGCGCTGACTCGTCGATCACAGCGCTGTCGATAGCAGCTTGCGCAACGGCTCGAGCGAGGGCCCGGCGCTTGTCTTCGTAGGCAGTCGCCGCGCCCGCCATGGCTGCGCGCATCAGCAGTGCGTCGAGGTCGGGGTTTGCTTCGAGCAAATCGCTCAACCTGTCCGACCCGCCGACCTCGCTGGCGACCTGGTTTAGAACTGCTTCCCCTCGATCGCTCCAGCGACGCGAGACCTGCGCCGACCACTTCAGATGGATCGGAGAAGGCGAGCCAAGGCCCACCTCAATGCCTGTAGTGATCTCGTTCTCGGCCATGCGGTGATCGTATGCGCCAAACTTTGGGTCCGGCGACCACGAAAATCTCCGCACCAAGACCTTGGCCTGCGCTAGCCTGTCGTGAAATTTCTCTCAGTGGAGGTTGTCGGTGGCTACGCACGGATATCTCATCTTTCTGGTTCGTGCGAACGCGCCCCACCGGCCGCGTGAACTTCAGCGCCTGAATTCAGTCGGCGAAGATGGCGATGACTTGTACAAGCTGATCAAGCAGGGCCTCGAGGCCTTTGGCAAGGACTATCATTCCGACGATCGCAGCGCCGAGGGATACAAGGTCAGGACAGTCAAGGCTCGAAAAGCCGAGCGAACAATCTGGGTCAGGATCAATAAGGGCCCGGCAGGGTCTAAAGGCGAGGTGCACGACCTCGACACCGGCAAGACGATCGAAACGACTGAGCGTCAAGCGTTGCTCAGCGGCCTGAGAGCCTGCTTCTATCTACCCGAAGACTCTTTCTATGGCGTGCTGATGGTAGAGAAGGCAGGCAGGCGCAACCTTCGAGATGTCCTGTACTCGCATCTCGTCAAACCGATCGCGCTCGGTATGGATTGCGTGATCAAACTCGAGAGCTTCGCGGAATCCTCTGACTGGCGCCGGGAGTTGAACGGCAAGGAAGCGGTGCGAGTTTCCGAAATCCTCTCCGTAAAAAGTACGGCAGACGACGGTTCCACTCCCGACGAGACCGTCGTCGAGATCGGCGTGAAGGGGCACCTCGTGTCACGCGCGAGCAATAGCGTCTTCGGCTTGATCGAACGAAGGGCAGAGAAGCGCGTCGAGAAGGCTCAGGCCACGTCGAAGTATGCGTCGCTGTCTGAGCGTGAACGTCGTTCGAAGATTGACAAGACTGTCTCGTTCAGCGTCCAGGATGAGGCGGAGATCGAGGCGCTCAGCGACGAACTGAGTAGCCTTTCGAAGGCGGAGAAGGACCAAGCGCTCACCGACCTCCTCAGCGGCATCATCGGGGACCAGCGGGATGACGCGGAGCACAAGAGTTGGCACGTGGCGGTAGGCGAGGATGGGCGGGCGGAACGCACATTCGCGGTCGACCGGGAGGCTGTCCCTCAGTTCGTCTACGAAACCCAGGGAGTCCTTTCGGACGCTCAGCTCAAAACCGCCTGGGATGCACATGCCGACAAGGTATTGCATCTTCTCGAACCATAGTTTTTGAGCATGATGTCTCTGGTCAGGGCTAGGCTATGAGCATGAGCGGATGCGGAGGAGGTTGGTGACCAGCGTGCTTTCACCCCCGGTCAAGTTCGGCCTCGTCACGATCTTCAGGGACCACCGTGACACTTGGAGCGCAACTAGCGGCGCGGCACAGCGCATGGACCTGATCCGCGGCTACATCTGGTACTTCGGTTGGCCGACTTTGGCCGGCGGCGTATTCGTCTTTGTGAGGTTTGAGATGACTGCGGCGGACAAGTTGCTGCCTGCAGTCTCAGTCTTTACCGCTCTGATGTTCGCAATGCTAGGGCTGACATTCAACGTAGGGGTTTCGCTCAAGAACGCCGGGGGCAAGAAGGCAAGTACGACCCTCGCGACGATCAAAGACCTCAGAGCGAACATCACCTGGGCCATCCTTGTGGCTTTCGCGTTGATCGCGACCCTGGTTCTAATCACTTTGCTCGACGACCCGGCGAACGGAACGGCGTGGGGATGGTCGCCTGTCGTAGTGGCGCTCGCTTATCATCTCCTGCTCACTTTGCTTACAGTCCTGGCCCGGTTCCGGACGGCCTTCAATTACCTGACCCGCTGAGTGGGGTCTTAGCGCGGCTCCGAGAAGTTTCCCGACGTCAGCCCTGCTCGTTCGGGTCGCCCATCACCGTCGCTTCTTCGGTCGCCCCCAGGAGTCGGTAGCGACCCGCCCGGAGGTTGATCCAGACAGCCACGCTTCAAGCTCGTCCCGATGAATGCGCCACCGGGCGTTCCGGGTGCGCTGGACCCCGGTGAGCTCACCCGACTGCAGCGCCTTGACGATGGTGGTGCTGGACATGCCTGCGTACTCGGCAGCGGTGGAGGTCGAGTGCCAGATCCGTTCGTCGAGCCAGCTCTTCTCGCTTGGCCCCGCATCGATGGCTGCCGCACGGGCAAGCTTCCGCTCCTGCCGCTGCTCTTGGAGCCGTCGCTCTGCCTTCTCGGCCGCCGCGAGGAGCGCTGCCGCGTACAGCCGAGCGTCCTCGGGATCAGCCTCTCGAGTTCCGCCGAACCAGATGACGTTCGTTCCGTCGACGCGAACCGTGAAGTCCGGTCCGGCTGCGATCTCTCTCATGCGCTCAAGGCTGACACTGGCGGGCCTCGCCGCGAAGGACCGTTTCACCACTCGGGCAGTTCGGCCACTAGTTCGTCGAGCTCGTCGCGGTTGTAGACCTTTTTGCCATCCAGGCGGTACGGCGTGATGCGGCCCTGCGCGATCATCTGCTCGAACTTGCGAGTCGAGACGCTGATGTAGAAGGCGGCCATCGGCTTCTCCATGACGGCCGGCGCGAAAGCGAAGTGGGTGCTCACAACCCGGACCGCGCCCTTGAGCGAGTCGTCTGGCCGGGCAGTCCCCGCGGCTTCTCATGCGCCTTGCGGGAGCGCCGGATGATCTCGGCGATGTCAGCCTCGGTGAATCGGATGTTCTTGTTCGTGAGGGCGACGCGGGGCCAGTCCTGCTCGCGGGCTATTCGAAGAACCTGAGCTCCGTCTTTTAGACCGAGCAACTCGGCGACGTGGTCCGGTGTGAGCAGTGGGTCGACCATGCGCGAGACGGTAGCGAAGGGGGTGCAAACTCCGCACCCCCTTCGCCCGAGCCGCCTAGTCAGAACGTGTCGCTCATGACTTTCAACATGGCATCGGTGCGCTGTTCATCGGTTGCCAAGGCGTCAAGCAGCAGGATGGTCTCGCCTTCGATGTCGACCAGCGCCGCCTCCCATCCGAGATCCTCGACTTCGATCACGCGGACAGGACTCATGTCGACCCCGGCCCGTCCTGCGACCGCTCGAACGCCTGCCCAGCCTCGACGGCATCGCGCAGCGTCGTGAGTGCGTCGATGCAACGCTGCATGTCGTGGACCGTGGCATCGCTCGTGATGGTCACAGAGTCCTGCTCCTCGCCGTCCTCGTTGAGCACGATGACGACCACGGCATCGCACGAGCCCGCGGCGTCCTCGGCGCGCTCCTTCCCGAAGCCCCGGAGCCTCATCCACTTGTACGCTGCGTCCTCGCTGGCCTCAAACAGCAGCGTGGACTGGCCCTCTCGGTAGATGCGGAACCGCTCGAGCATGAGGGCGATCATCGGCGACCCACTCGCCCTCGGTCGGACTGCCGACTCGAGTTTGTCGGCTGCCGCGTTGAGAGCCGCCGCCATCTCTCGGCAGTCGTCGGCCGTGAGGTCGTCGAGGGCAATCGTTCCGCGCCACTGCAGGTCGGCGAGGAGGCTGTACGAGACAGGCATCAGCCACTGGCCGTCGTCGACGCGCTGGTAGATGGTCGTCCCGTAGCCACCCTGTCCGCCCGCCTTTGCGATATGCGTGCTGCCACCTCCAGCGTGCACGGTGCTGTCCTGGGGTCCGTCGCACCACTCGGGGCACACGAGGCCGCTCATGCTCGCCTCGCCTTCACGAACGCAACGACGTCGGTGGCGGTCGAGGCGATCTCTTCGAGGACTTCCCCATCCTCGAAGAGCGTCCCCTCAAAGGCGACAGCCTCGATGACCATGACCAGCTCACGGGTCAGCCGGATAGCCTCCCCGATCTTGAGGTTCGCCTGCTCGTCAACGTCCTCGCTGTTGATGTTGAGGTTCACCTCGATGCCGCCGCCCCACGCCTCGGCCCAGTAGAGGCCGGTGCTGACCGTGGTGCCGGGACGGGTGAGAGCGTCGGCGTTGTTGAAGACGCCGCCGGTCGCCGGCACCCAGCCGTGCGAGCTGCTGAGTCGCATGTGCTCGCCGTGGCACGGGTACTCCTCCGATCCGGCCTTGCACCACTCGGGGCAGTCGGACGGGTTCCACTGAATAGACTTACGCATGGTTGAACTCCTCAAGGGTTCGATCCACGCCCCGGGACGACTCCACTCGTCGCCGGGGCACCTGTTTGATGGGGTCCCAGTCCGCAACTAGTCCGCAAGACGTCCTAGAGCGACCGGGATCAACCAACGCCAGCCAACGCAACAAACGCTGGAATATCAGGCGCCGGGATGTTTCCGCAGGTCAGGGGATTGGTACGGGATGTATCCGGCTTACAGGCCGGCTCATTCGCACCCACGGCTCGGCCCACCACCCGGCCGTCTTGCGCTCGGTCGCCGGGCGGGCCGGGTCCGACGGCCGTAGGGTCCGATCATGCGTCTCGTCGCCGCCGTCGCCCTGGTCCTCGCCCTCGTGGGGTGCACCGGCGACGGCTCGGACGACCAGGGCCGGCCCCAGAAGGTGGACCGGTCGCGCCTGCTGGCGCTGGCCGACCTGCCGAAGGGGTTCGACGTCGCCCCGTTCGAGGTCGCGGCGCCTGCGGGGGACACGAGCGAGGCCTGCATGGCCGTCGCCGACGTGGCCGTGCCGTCCTCGGACGCACCCGGGCTGAAGGTCTCCTTCGCGCAGGGCACGAGCGGGCCGTTCGTCACCGAGGCACTGCGGAGCGCGGAGGACCCGGCCGAGATCCTCGACGACCTGGACGAGGCGCTCGACGACTGCACCTCGATCGACCTCGACGAGGGCGCGGCCCAGCAGGTCTACACGGTCGAGCGGGTCGACGTGAAGGACCACGGCGAGGAGGCGATCGCGATGAAGCTCTCGGCCACGCTGCGCGGGACGCCCTTCACCAGCACGACCGTGGTGGTGCGCGAGGGTTCCTGGGTCACGGCCGTCTCGCTGGCGGGCTCCGAGGACCGCACCATGGAGGGCAGCACCTTCGACGACGTGATCGACAAGGCAGTCGGGCGCCTCGCAGGCACCGCGGCCTGACCCGCGGTCACTTCTTCTCGCAGGCGATCTTGTCCTTGTCGCGGTCGGACTTCTTGTTGGCCTGGTAGAGGGCCTTGCTGCGCTTGAAGCTCGTGACGGGCGTGCCGGAGGTCTTGTCCTTGGCGCCCGGCATCCCCACGCCGTGCGGGTACTTCTTGTGGAGCGCGGTGCAGTTCTTGTACGTCGTGGCGGCCTCGGCCGAGACGGGCACGAGGACGACGGCGGCGGCGAGGGCCGCGGCGAGGACGGAGTGGCGCATAGGTGTTTCCTGACAGGTGACGGGTGCTGAATCCTCAGGCTAGGTGACCGACCGGCCTCGGTGGGGCCGAACGCGGGAAGTGCCCGGGGCCGGACTTGTCAGGTGTCGAGCAGGCCGTCGCGGTGGGCGATGGCGGCGGCCTCGGTGCGGCTCGCGGCGCCGAGCTTGGCCAGGATGTTGGACACGTGGACCGACGCCGTCTTGGTGCTGATGAACAGCTGCCGGGCGAGCTCGCCGTTGCTGCGCCCCTGCGCGACGAGCGCAAGCACCTCGAGCTCGCGCGGGGTCAGGGCGACGACCTTGGCCCGCGCGACGCGGGCCGAGGGTGCAACCTCACTGACGTCGGCCAGGAGGGGCCCGGCGCCGAGCGACTCGGCGACCGCCCGGGCCCTGGCGAGCAGCGCGGCAGACTCGTCGTCGCGCCCCTGTGCCCGGAGCACCTCGGCGAGGCGTACAGCCGTGCGCGCCTGCTCGTAGGGCTCGTCGTAGTGGTCGAACGCCTCGAGGGCCGTGCGCCACGCCTCGACGAGCAGGTCGAGGGCAGGGGCGTCCTGGTCGGCGGCCCAGCGCAGACGCAACAGCTCGGCGCGCAACCGTTGGAGCCAGGCCTGGCCCTCCAGCCCGAGCCGCGGGAAGCGCTCGGCGGCGTCGACGCCCTCGTCGTGCAGGGACTGGCCGCGTGCGACGAGAGAGGCCCGGTCGGCCGACGGCAGGGTGCGCGCAGCGCGGGCCATGCGGTCGATCATGAGGCTGGACATCCGGATGCGCACGGCACCCCGGTCCTCCCGCCACACGCGGGCCAGGGTCTCGAGAAGGTCGTCGTGGACCTGCTCGGCCGCCGCGAGGTCGGGGGCCAGCTCGATGAGGGCCGTGCCGCTGTGGATGGCCACGGCGACGTCGCGCTCCCACTGCGAGCGGATCCCGTCGGCGACCTCCACGGGCACGGGCGTGCCGCGCCCGGCGGAGACCAGGAGGCCGATGGCCTGCATGCACGCGACAGCGAGACGCGTGGCCCACGGGTCGTCGTCGACCTGGAGCTCGCCGACCTCGTCCCAACGCCCGGTCTGGTAGCAGATGAGAGCGGTGAAGAAGCGTCCGTCGAAGCCGTACGGAGCCCAGGTGCGGCCGGTCTCGTCGGCCCGCCGCATGCCCTCGCGGAACGCCTCCTCGGCCCCGCGGAGCTGGCCGGCGTTGTGCTGGAGGAAGGCCAGGTGGTGCAGGCCGCGGAGCTCGCCGTGGACGTCGCCGCGGCGTCGGGACGACTCCACGAGCTCGGTGTAGCGCTGCCGTGGCTTCTCGAGGTCGATGTCGGTGCGGGCCACGATCTTGTTGATGATGGTCTGCGCTTCCACCGCGATGGCGGCGTCGTCGGCCGCCTCGGCGATGGTCAGGGCCTGCTCCGCGTGCTCGAGGGCCTCGTCGTCGCGACGCAGCGACGAGGCGGCCGCCGCGGCGAGCGTGAGGGCCCTGGCCAGCAGTGGCTGCGGGGCGTCGGCTGCGCGGACCGTGCGCAGGGCGTGCGCGGCAGCGAGGTCGGCCTCGGCCTCCGGGGAGGTGTAGTAGACGACCTCGCCCAGCGCCAGGACGAGCCGAGCGCGGTCGAGCTCGGAGAGAGGTCCCTCGAGGTGCTGCTCGAGCAGCGCCCGCGCCGTGCGGAGCCGGCCGGCCTTCACGTAGGCGTCGGCGGCGTCGGAGACGAGCCCGGCGACGTCGTGACCGGGCGGGACGATCTCGAGCGCGCGGGTGAGGTGCACGGCCGCCTCGTGGTAGCCGCCGATGCGGGTGGAGTCGGCGGCGGCCTGGACGTCGGCGTCGAACGCGACGTCGGGACGACCGGCGGCGTGGGCGTGCAGAGAGATCTCGGCGGCGGCGCCGTCGTCGGCGAGGAGGACCTCGAGGAAGCGGGTGTGCAGACGCTTGCGCTCGCCCGGGAGCAGGTCGTCGTGGACGGCCTCGGCCAGCAGGGCGTGGCGGAAGCGGTACCCGTCGTCGACCGGGACCAGGATCCGTCGGTCGACGGCCTCGCGCAGCGCCGTGTGGAGCAGCGCGTCGTCGAGACCGGTGACACCCGCCAGCACGGAGTCGTCGACCGGCCCGCCGGCGCAGGCCGCCGCGGCCACGACGGTGCGGGCGTCCTGGCCGAGCCCGTCGTACCGGACGAGGAGCACGTCGGCGAGCTCCTCCGGCACCGCGTCGCCGGTGCCTGCCTCGAGCAGCTCCTCGGCGTAGAAGGCGTTGCCGGCCGCGCGACGCACGATGTCGTCGACCCGCTCGCCGCTCATGCGGCCGGCCTCGCGGGCCTGCACGAGCTCGGCGACCTGGCGGTCGGGCAGCGGCCCCAGCTCGAGGCGCCTCACGTCGGGGAGGCGGGTCCACTCCGCGAGGGCCAGCCGGAGCGGGTGCTTGCGGTGGAGGTCGTCGCTCCGATAGCTCACGGCGAGCGCGACCGGGGCGGAGAAGCCGTGCGAGAGCAGGAGGCGCAGGAGCTGACGGGTGGACGCGTCCGCCCAGTGGGCGTCCTCCACGACCATCAGCACCGGCTGGTCCCCGGCCAGCACCTCGAGGGCGCGAACCACCGAGAGCAGGACGTCGGAGCGGTCCTGCCCCACACGGCCGGGCTCGAGCAGGGTCTCGGCCCCGGCGGCGCGGCCGACGGCCTCGCGGGTCTCGTCGTCGAGCGTGCCGAAGGCCTGGACGAACGGCTGGAACGAAGGGGCGTTGTCGCCCAGGTCGAGGCAGTGGCCGACCAGCAGGCGGAAGCCCGACGCCTTGGCCCGTGCGGTGAGCTCCAGCAGGACGCGGGTCTTGCCGATGCCGGCGTCGCCGCCGAGGAGCACCGCCTCACGCGGCTGACCGGTGCCCAGGCCCAGGGCGGTGGCCAGCTCGTCGAGCTCGGCGGCGCGCCCGACGATCGCAGTGGTGGAGGCCGACATGTGCCCCATTGTGGTCGAGAGCTCGGACAGCATGGGTCAAGACTCGTCGTCTGAGGTGCCTCAGGACATCGGGCAGATGCCCTAGACGGTCACGGCAGCGTCAGGATCTCCGCGCCGTCGGTCGTGACGAGCAGGGTGTGCTCGAACTGGGCGGTGCGGCTCTTGTCCTGCGTGGTGGCGGTCCAGCCGTCCTCCCACAGGTCCCACTCCGTGCTCCCGAGCGTGAGCATGGGCTCGATCGTGAAGGTCATGCCCGGCTCGATGAGGGTGGTGGCCGTCGGCTCGTCGTAGTGCGGGACGACCAGCCCGTCGTGGAAGGCCGGTCCCACGCCGTGGCCTGTGAAGTCGCGCACGACCCCGTAGCCGAAGCGCGCGGCGTACGCCTCGATGACCCGTCCGACCACGTTGATCTGCCGACCGGGCTTCACGGCCCGGATGGCCCGCATCGTGGCCTCGTGGGTGCGTTCGACCAGGAGGCGCGACTCCTCGTCGACGTCGCCCACGAGGTAGGTCTTGTTGGTGTCGCCGTGGACGTCGTCGACGTAGGCGGTGATGTCGATGTTGACGATGTCGCCGTCCTCGAGCGGACGGTCGTCGGGGATCCCGTGGCAGATGACCTCGTTCACGCTGCTGCACAAGGACTTGGGGTAGTCGCGGTAGCCGAGCGTGGAGGGATAGGCGCCGTGGGAGACGAGGAACTCGTGGCCCACGCGGTCGAGCTCGTCGGTGGTGACGCCCGGGGCGATGGCGGCCTCCACGGCGTCGAGGGCCTGGGCCGCGACCCGACCGGCGATGCGCATGGCGGCGATGATCTCCGGACTGCGCACGAGCGGTCCTCGGTACGGCAGTGGAGCAGGCTGGCCCACGTACTCCGGACGGTCGATGTGCGAAGGCACGTGGCGTGTGGGGGAGAGGCGTCCGGCGGTCAGGGTAGGCACCCGGCCGATGCTACCGACGCGACGGCAACGGTCCCGTGGTGCAGGATGACCTCATGAGCGACGGCCAGTTCTTCTTCTGCCTCAAGCACCACACCGTCGAGGGCGAGGACGGCTGCAAGGCCGCCGACCGCCTCGGTCCCTACGCCACGCACGGCGAGGCCGAGCGAGCGCTCGAGAAGGTCCAGGAGCGCAACGAGTCGTGGGACAACGACCCGGACTGGAACGACACCCCGCCGAGCAAGGACTGACGTCCCGGTGGACCTCGACCTCCAGCGCTCCGGTCCGTGGATCGGCGCCGGTGGACTGTTCGTCATGCTGTGGCTCGTCGTCTCGACGGTGCTCTACGCCCCGTGGTGGGGCGTCCTGCTGCACCTCGTGGTGCTGGCCGCGTTCGTGCCGCGGCTCGTCCGCCTCTCGCGCGATCGCCCCGTGCGGGCCACGTGGGTCCCGCTCGAGGCGTTCGCGGCGTGGGTCGCCGTCAACGCCCTCGGCGTCGTCGCCTTCAGCTGGTCCTTCTGACCGCTGGGTGTGACGTTTCGGGGCTTCAAAGCCGCTCCTGACCCCGGAAACGTCACACTCAGCGGAGGGGTCAGCTGTCGAAGGAGTGCTCGGGACCGGGGAAGGTGCCGGCCGCGACGTCGGAGGCGAACTCCTGGGCCGCGCCGAGCACGATGGAGTGCAGGTCGGCGTAGCGCTTGACGAAGCGCGGACCCTTGCGCGTGCCGAGGCCGAGCATGTCCTGCCACACCAGCACCTGGGCGTCGCAGCCCGGGCCGGCGCCGATGCCGATGGTGGGGATGCGCAGCTCCTGCGTGACCTGCGCGGCGATGGGCGCCGGCACCATCTCCATGACGACCGCGAAGGCTCCGGCCTCCTGCAGGGCGAGGGCGTCGTCGAGGAGCTTCTGGGCCGCGTCGCCGCGGCCCTGGACGCGATAGCCGCCGAGGCTGTGCTCGGACTGGGGGGTGAACCCGATGTGGGCCACGACCGGGATGCCGCCCCGGGAGAGGAGCTCCACCTGGGGAGCCATCTCGGCACCACCCTCGAGCTTGACGGCGTGGGCCAGCCCCTCCTTCATGAACCGCACGGCGGTGTCGAAGGCCTGCTCCGGTGAGCGCTGGTACGAGCCGAACGGGAGGTCGGCCACGACGAGGGCGCGCTTCGTGGCCCGCGTGACGCCCTTCACGAGCGGCAGGAGCTCGTCCACCGTGACCGGGAGCGACGACTCGTAGCCGTAGACGTTGTTGGCAGCGGAGTCGCCGACGAGGAAGACCGGGATGCCGGCCTCGTCGAAGGTGGCCGCCATGTACTGGTCGTAGGCGGTGAGCATGGCCCACTTGTGGCCCTGCTCCTTCCACTGCGCGAGGTGGTGGGTGCGGACGCGCCGGACGTCGGGGGAGGTGGTGGGACCGGCCCCGTAAGGGGCGGGCTCCTCGGCCTCGGTCGTGGGCACGGAGGTGGGCTCGGACATGGTGGCGCCTTTCGCTCTCGCAGCCCCTGACGGGGTCCACGGATGTGTCCTCAGCGTGTCACATGCGGAGGCCTGACGTCAGAGTGACTCTCGCCACGCGTTGGTGATGGGCACGCGCCGGTCGCGGCCGAAGTTCCGCTTGCTGACCTTGGGTCCCGGCGGGTACTGGCGGCGCTTGTACTCGGCGCGGTCGACGAGGGTGACCACGCGCTCGACGAGCTCGGGGTCGAACCCCTCGGCGATGACTGCGGCGACGCCGAGGTCGCGCTCCACGTAGGCGTCGAGCACGGCGTCGAGCAGGCCGTAGTCGGGCAGGGAGTCGGTGTCGAGCTGGCCCGGGCGGAGCTCGGCCGACGGGGGCTTGCTGATGGTGTTCTCGGGGATGGGCGGCCCCTCGCCGCGCGAGTCGGCCCAGTCGTTGCGCCAGCGCGAGAGCTCCCAGACCAGCGTCTTGGGCAGGTCCTTGATGGGGGCGTAGGCGCCGACGGCGTCGCCGTAGATGGTGGAGTAGCCCGTGGCCAGCTCGGACTTGTTGCCGCACGCCAGGACGAGGTGACCGTGCTGGTTGGACAGACCCATCCAGATGACCGCCCGGATGCGGGCCTGCAGGTTCTCCTCGGCGAGACCGTCGAGGTGGAGGAGGGACTGGTAGGCCTCGAAGACCGGGGCGATGGGCACGGTGTCGAGCTGCAGTCCGGTGCGGCGGGCCAGCTCGGCGGCGTCGGTCTTGGAGTGCTCGGTGGACCAGCCCGACGGGTTGGAGACACCGAACACCCGGTCGGCGCCGAGCGCGTCGACGGCGATGGCACCCACGAGCGTGGAGTCGATGCCGCCGGAGAGACCCATCAGGACGGTGCTGAAGCCGTTCTTCTCGACGTAGTCGCGCAGCCCCAGCACGATGGCCTGGTAGCGCTCGCCGAGGTCGTCCCAGCGCCGGGCCAGCGTGGGAGCCACGGGGGAGTAGGGCTCGACGGGATCGGCCGAGACGATGGTGCGCTCCACCCGGAGGCCGTGGAAGTGCGTCTCGGGGTCCGGCATGGGGGCCGTGGCGGCGGGAAGGTCGAGGTCGACCACGAGCAGCTCGGGCTGGAACTGTGCGGCGCGCGCCACCAGCTCGCCGCGGGCGTCGACGACGAGGGAGTCGCCGTCGAAGACGAGCTCGTCCTGACCGCCCACGAGGTTCACGTAGGCCAGGGCGCAGTCGCCCTCGACGGCGCGGCGCGAGCAGAGCGTGAGGCGGGTGTCGTCCTTGGCCGCCTCGTACGGCGAGCCGTTGAGGACGACGAGCAGGCCCGCCTCGGCGGCGTCGGCGGCCGCGGAGGGGCCGTCCTGCCAGATGTCCTCGCAGATGGCGATGGCGACGTCGACCCCGTGGACCTGGATCACCTGGGTCTCGTCGCCCGGGACGAAGTGCCGGAACTCGTCGAAGACGCCGTAGTTGGGCAGGTGGTGCTTGTCGTAGCGCGCCACCACCTCGCCGCCGGTGATGACCGACGCCGAGTTGGTGGGCTCGTTCTTGGGGACGCCGAGCCGCTCGGGCAGGGCCGCCAGCGTGACGGGCTTGGCGGAGTCGAGGTGCCCGACCACGACGACGAGGTGCCCGAGGCCCTCGGCCTGGAGCCGGCCCGCGAGGTCCTTGACGGTGCGCTGGGAGGCCTCGATGAACGAGCGTCGGTACGCGAGGTCCTCGATGGGGTAGCCGGTGATCACCATCTCGGGCAGCACCACGAGGTGGGCTCCTGCGTCGGAGGCGGCACGCACCTGCTCGACGACGATCTCGGCGTTGCCGCGGAGATCGCCGACGCGGGCGTTGACTTGGGCGAGGGCGAGGCGCAGCTGGGGCACGCGGCCAGCCTAGTGTGAGCCCGTGACAGCAGCGAGACCTCCGGGGGCGTGCCCGTGCGGCTCCGACCTGCCCTACCCGGGGTGCTGCGGGCGGTGGCACTCCGGCGAGCCCGCACCGTCCGCCGAGGCGCTCATGCGGTCGCGCTACTCGGCCTTCGTCCGGCACGACGAGCCCTACCTCCTGCGCACGTGGCACGAGACGACCCGCCCGGCGGCGGTCGACTTCGACCCGCTCCTGCTCTGGACGGGGCTCGACGTCGTGCGGGCAGAGCCCCGGCTCGTCGAGTTCCGGGCCCACTACCGCCGCGAGGGGGAGCCTGGAGTCGTCCACGAGGTGAGTCGGTTCGTGCACTCCGGCGAGGGCTGGCAGTACGTCCGAGGACGCCTGCGAGGCGAAACATCGCCGTAACACGAGGCATGCGAGACTCAGCCCATGGGTAAGCAGGAAGACTTCGTCCTTCGTGCGCTCGAGGAGCGCGACGTGCGGTTCGTGCGTCTGTGGTTCACCGACGTGCTGGGCTCGCTCAAGTCGGTCGCCATCGCGCCGGCCGAGCTCGAGGGAGCGTTCAGCGAGGGCATCGGCTTCGACGGCTCGGCCATCGAGGGCTTCGCCCGCGTGCACGAGGCCGACATGCTCGCCAAGCCCGACCCCTCCACCTTCCAGATCCTGCCGTGGCGCGGCGAGACGCCTGCCACGGCCCGGATGTTCTGCGACATCGCCATGCCCGACGGCTCGCCGTCGTACGCCGATCCCCGCCACGTGCTCAAGCGCACGATGCAGAAGGCCGCGGAGATGGGGTTCTCCTACTACACGCACCCCGAGATCGAGTTCTACCTCTTCAAGGGCAAGCCCGACGCCGGCGGACGTCCCGTCCCGGTCGACGACTCCGGCTACTTCGACCACACCGCCCAGGGCGGCGGCCAGGACTTCCGCCGCGAGGTCATCACGATGCTCGAGAACATGAGTATCAGCGTGGAGTTCAGCCACCACGAGAACGGTCCGGGCCAGCAGGAGATCGACCTCCGCTACGCCGACGCGCTCTCCATGGCCGACAACATCATGACGTTCCGCACCGTCGTGCGGGAGGTGGCGCTGAGCCAGGGCAAGTGGGCCTCGTTCATGCCCAAGCCGTTCACCGAGCACCCCGGGTCCGGCATGCACACGCACGTCTCGCTCTTCGAGGGCGACGAGAACGCGTTCTACGAGGCCGGCTCGGAGTACCAGCTCTCGCGCACGGGCCGGGCCTTCATCGCCGGGGTCCTGCACCACACGCCGGAGATCACGGCCGTCACCAACCAGTGGGTCAACTCCTACAAGCGTCTCGCGGGGGGCGGCGAGGCCCCCAACTACGTGTGCTGGGGCCACAACAACCGCTCCGCCCTCGTGCGCGTGCCCATGTACAAGCCCCACAAGGGTGGGTCGGCGCGCGTCGAGCACCGCGGCGTGGACTCCGGCACCAACCCGTACCTGGCGTTCGCGCTCATCCTGGCCGCCGGGCTCAAGGGCATCGAGCACCAGTACGAGCTGCCGCCCGAGGCGGAGGACGACGTCTGGGCGCTGAGCGAGAACGAGCGCAAGGCCCTCGGGATCGCGCCGCTGCCGCGCAACCTCGACGAAGCCATCCGCATCATGGAGAGCAGCGAGCTCGTGGCCGAGACCCTCGGCGAGCACGTCTTCGACTTCTTCCTGCGCAACAAGCGAGCCGAGTGGCAGGACTACCGCTCGCAGGTCACCCAGTTCGAGATCGACAAGCTGCTCCCGATGCTCTGAGTGCCTGACGCGTCCCGGCTCGGGGCGCGTCAGGCCCGGGTGTAGCGACGCTCCGGGCGTCCGGCGCTGCCGTACTGCAGCCGCACGGTGGCCTGGCCGGTGGCGACGAAGTGCTCGAGGTAGCGCCGCGCGCTGACCCGGGCGAGCCCGGTGGCGTCACCCGCCTCGGTGGCGGAGAGCTCTCCCTGGTCGCGCAGCGCGGCCAGGACGGCGTCGGCCGTCTCGTGACTCAGGCCCTTGGGCAGTGCGGGCGTCGTGGCGGCCGCGCCGAAGGCCCGGTCGATGGCCGCCTGGTCGGCATCGCCGACGAGCACCTCCATCGACCTCCGGACGGCGTCGAGCCGCGCGGCGAGGTCGGGGTACTCGAACGGCTTCACGAGATACTGCTGCGCCCCGCCCAGCAGCGCCGACCGGACCACCTCGGCGTCGCGCTCGGCCGTGACCATCACGACACCCACCGCGTGGCCCGCCGCCCGCAGCGAGCGCAGGACCTCGAGCCCGTCGATGTCGGGCATGTGGACGTCGAGCAGCACCACGTCGGGCGTGAGCTCGTCGACGGCGGCGAGGGCCTCACGGCCCGACCGGACACTGCCCACGACCTCGAAGCCGTCGGTCCGCTCCACGAAGCGCTCGTGGATGCGGGCGACCATGAAGTCGTCGTCGACGACCAGCACGCGCAGGGGACCGCTCACGACGACACCGTCCCACGAGTGGCCGCACCGGGCACGAGCGGCAGGCTCACGACGAAGCGGGTGCGACCGGCTTCGTCGTCGATCAGGGCCGTCCCGCCGCGCCGGGTGGCGATGAGCCGCACGAGCGGCAGCCCGATGCCCCGGCCGCCCAGGACGTCGGGCTTCGTCGAGAAGCCCCGGACGAAGATGGCGGAACGGATCTCCTCGGGGACCCCCGGACCGTTGTCGTCGACCGTCACGACGACGTCGCCGTCCGCCACGGCGAGCGTGATCTCGACGGCGGCGTCCGGCAGGTTCCGGCACGCGTCGACGGCGTTGTCGACCAGGTTTCCCACGACGGTGGTGACGTCGCCGGACAGGCTCCGCTCGAGGCCGGGCAGGTGCGAGTCGTCGGTGACGGTGAGCCGCACGCCGGCCTCCGCCGCGACGCTGGCCTTGCCCACCAGCAGAGCAGCCACGGCCGGGTCGTCCACGTGGTCCCGGACACGGACGTCGAGCTCGGCCCGCTCGCGGCGCAGCGTGCCGAGGAGCTGGGCGAGCTCCTCGTGCTCCTCCAGCTCCACGAGTCCGGAGATCGTGTGGATGCGGTTGGCGAACTCGTGGGTCTGGGCGCGCAACGTGTCGGTGATGGAGAGGTTGGAGCTGAGCTGGTTCTGCATGGAGACCAGCTCGGTGCGGTCGCGCATCGTGGTGACGCTCCCGATCCCGCGGCCCCGGCTCAGGGCGGGCCTGCGGTTCACCACGATCACGCGGTCGCCCACGAGGGCGACGGCGTCGTGCGCGTCGTCGTGCCCGGCGAGGAGGGCCGTGACGTCGGGCTCGAGCCCGAGGTCGGCCACGCGGCGGCCGACGTCGGAGGTGCGGAGGCCCAGCAGCTCGCACGCGCTGTCGTTCAGCACCGTGATGCGTCCCTGCGGGTCGACCGCGAGCACGCCCTCGCCGATGCTGTGGAGCAGCGCCTCGCGGTGGTCGGCGAGGGTGGCGATCTCGGCCGTCCCCAGCCCCCGCGTGCGACGTTTCAGGACGCGCGAGACCCACCACGTCCCGGCCACGCCGAGGGCGGCGCCCGCCCCCAGGAAGAGCGCGAGGTCGGTGGCGTCGTCCGTGAGGCGGTCCCAGAACGCCGGGTAGCGCTGCTCCGCGATGGTCAGGCCGATGAGGTCGCCGGCGTCGGACAGCACCGGTGCGTGACCGGCGACGGCGGGGTGTCCGTCGACGTCGAGGTCGCCGCCCCAGCCGCGGCCCTGCTGCACGTCGCTGTCGCCGAGCCTGGCCTGCGTGCCCACGAGCTCGGGGTCCGAGGAGGCCACCACCTCGCCGTCGGCGCGAGCGATGGAGACCGTCGTGGCACCCGACAGCCGGAGGGCCCGGTCGACCGACGGCGCCAGGGTGCGGGGTGCGTCCTCGTCGTCGACACGGTCGCGCACGACGTCGATGTTGGCGAGGTACTCGGCCACCGAGCGCATCGCCCGGCCGCGCTCCTCGCCGAACGTGGAGGTGCTCTGGCGCAGGGAGATGGCGCCCACGATGACGAGCACGACGCCGATGACGACGAGCTGCAGCACGAGCACCTGACCGGCGAGCGTCAGGCGCGTCCTCTTGACGACCACAATGACCACTACCTCCCTTGCGACCACAATCGTGACGCAGGCCACAAGCTGGGCGAGGATCGGGTCCGACCAAGGAGGACCCATGACGTCCAGTGCACGCAAGGCCACGCTCGTGGCTCTGGTGCTCGCCCTGCTCGCCGGCACCGCCGGCTGCGGCGTGACCCGGGGCGGCGACGACCCCAACAACCGTCGCCTGCGGATGATGATCCCCAACAGCCCCGGCGGGGGGTACGACCTCACCGGTCGCGCCGCCGTGAAGGCCATGGAGGACGACGACATCACCGGCCGCTTCGAGATCACCAACGTGATCGGGGCGAGCGGCACGGTCGCGATGCAGCGGCTCATGAACGAGCGCGGCTCCGACGACGTCATGCTCACGATGGGCCTCGGCGTCGTCGGTGCGGTCTACACCAACAAGTCCAAGGCCACGGTCGACAAGGCCACGCCCATCGCCGGCGTCGTGGCGGAGGCCGAGGGCATCCTCGTGCCGGCCGACTCGCCGTACAAGGAGCTCTCCGACCTCGTCGACGCCTGGAAGAAGGACCCCAAGGGCGTCACGATCGGCGGCGGCTCGTCGCCGGGCGGCCCCGACCACCTCTTCCCGATGCAGCTCGCGCAGGAGATCGGCATCTCCCCGCGCGACGTCAACTACATCTCCTACGACGGCGGTGGTCCCCTCACGACGGCCCTGCTCGGCTCCAAGATCGACGCCGGCATGTCCGGGCTCGGTGAGTTCCAGGGCCAGATCGACAACGGCTCGCTGCGGGTCCTCGCGGTGAGCGGCGCGGAGCGCCTCGAGAACGTCGATGCGCCCACCCTCATGGAGGCGGGCGTCGACATGGAGTTCCTCAACTGGCGCGGCATCCTCGCGCCGCCGGGGATCACGGAGGAGGAGAAGGCGGCGCTCGTCGAGATCGTCACCGAGATGCACGGGACCAAGGAGTGGAAGGCCGCGCTCAAGCGCAACGGCTGGATCGACAACTTCTCCGTCGGCCAGGACTTCGAGGACTTCCTCGAGGAGCAGAACGACCGGGTCGCCTCGACCCTGAAGGAGCTGGGACTCGCATGACCACCACCGAGACCACCACACCCGTCGCGCCCGACGGGACGACGCGCAAGGACGTGGCCCAGTACGGGCTCGCCGGGTTCCTCCTCGTCGTGGGGATCGTCGTCCTGATCGACGCGGCCGGGCTCTCCGACGGCTTCGCCGACCAGCCCGTCCAGCCCTACGCCTTCCCCTACGTCGTGGGCGCGGTCCTCGTGCTCCTGTCAGGACTCCTGGCCGTGGCCACGTGGCGTGGCGACGTGCCGGAGGAGGACGACGGCGAGGACGTCGACCTCACGCAGGGCAGTGACTGGGCCACCGTCATCAAGCTCGGCCTGGTCCTCGTCATCGTGATCGCGACGATCGACTTCCTCGGCTGGGCCATCGTGGGAGCGTTCCTGTTCGCCGCCTCGGCCCGCGTCCTGGGCAGCCGCACGCTGATCCTGGACGTCGGCATCGGCACCGCGCTCTCCCTGCTGACCTGGTACGGCTTCTACTCCGGCCTCGGGATCCCGATCCCCGCCGGCGTCCTGGACGGGGTGCTCTGATGGATCTCCTCCTCGAAGGCTTCGCCACGGCGCTCACGCCGGAGAACCTCATGTACGCCGTCATCGGCGTCCTCCTCGGCACCGCGGTCGGCGTCCTGCCCGGCATCGGTCCGGCCATGACGGTGGCCCTGCTGCTGCCCGTCACGTTCAGCGTCCCGCCCACGAGTGGACTGATCCTCTTCGCCGGCATCTACTACGGCGGCATGTACGGCGGGTCCACGACGTCGATCCTCCTGAACACGCCAGGGGAGTCCTCCTCGGTGGTCACGGCGCTCGAGGGCAACAAGATGGCCAAGTCGGGGCGGGCGGCGCAGGCCCTCGCCACGGCGGCGGTCGGCTCGTTCGTGGCCGGCACCATCGGCACGCTGCTGATCGTGCTCCTGGCGCCCAACATCGCCGACGTCGTCGTCAAGCTCGGTGCGCCGTCGTACTTCGCGATCATGGCGCTCGCGCTCTTCACGGTCACCGCCGTGCTCGGGTCGTCGAAGATCCGCGGCTTCATCGCCCTGTTCATCGGGCTCGCCATCGGCCTCGTGGGCACCACCACGGGTCAGCAGCGCATGACCTTCGGCAGCCCGCAGCTGGCCGACGGGATTGACGTGGTCGTCGTGGCCGTCGCCGTGTTCGCCATCGGTGAGGCCCTGTGGGTCGCTGCGCACCTGCGCAGCAAGCCGCTCGACGTCATCCCCGTGGGACAGCCGTGGATGAGCCGCGACGACTGGGGCCGCTCCTGGAAGCCCTGGCTCCGTGGCACCGCGTTCGGGTTCCCGTTCGGCGCGCTGCCGGCCGGTGGCGCCGAGGTGCCCACGTTCCTCTCCTACATCACGGAGCGTCGTCTCACGAAGCACCCTGAGGAGTTCGGCAAGGGCGCCATCGAGGGCGTGGCCGGACCCGAGGCGGCCAACAACGCCTCCGCGGCCGGCACCCTCGTGCCGCTGCTCGCGATCGGTCTGCCCACCACGGCCACGGCCGCGGTCATCCTCGTGGCGATGCAGAACTACGGCCTGCAGCCCGGTCCGCAGTTCATGGACGCCCAGCCCAAGCTGGTCTGGGGCCTGCTCGCGAGCCTCTTCATCGCCAACACGCTGCTGCTCGTCCTGAACCTGCCCCTGGCGCCGGTCTGGGCCAAGCTGCTGCAGATCCGTCGGCCGTACCTCTACGCGGGGATCCTGTTCTTCGCCTCGCTCGGCGCCTACAGCGTGAACTTCCAGGCCTTCGACCTCGCGCTCCTGCTCGGGATCGGCATGCTGGGCCTGGCGATGCGGCGCTTCGCCATCCCGGTGCTCCCGCTCATCGTGGGAGTGATCCTCGGCCCCAGGCTCGAGGAGCAGCTCACCCAGGCGCTCTCGATCTCCCAGGGAGACGTCAGCACCCTGTGGAGCGAGCCAGTCGCCGTCGTCGTCTACATCGTCATGGCGATCCTGCTCGTCGGCTCGGTCGTCATGTCGCGCCGCACCACCCCGCCCGCCCCCACCCGCACGGAGGACGCATCCATGGACGTGAACGCATGACCATCGTCATCGCCTACGGGACCGACCAGTACGGCCGCGCGGCCCTGGCGCACGGAGCGGCCCAGGCCGAGCTGCGGCGCGAGGACCTCGTCGTGGTCAACGCCACGCGCGGTGACTCGCTCGTCGACCGGCGCTACGCCGACGACGCCGAGATCGAGCGCATCAAGGCCGAGCTCCAGACGCTGGGGCTCTCGGTGAGCATGCGCCACGACGTCGTGCCCGACGTGGCCGACGCCGTGATCGAGGTGGCCGAGCAGGTCGACGCCACGTTGATCGTGGTGGGCGTCAAGCACCGCTCACCCGTGGGGAAGGCGCTGCTGGGCAGCGTCGCCCAGCGCGTCATCCTCGACGCCGAGTGCCCCGTGCTCGCGGTCAAGCCCGACCCGCTCGCCGACACCGTCTGACGCCGTCCCGACCGGAGATGATGCTTTGCGGTAGCCACAGCCACCGCAAAGCATCGTCGCTCGTCGGCCCGCCGTCGGTGTTGATGCATCCGGGTAGCCAGGGCTACCCGGATGCATCATTTCTCGTCGGTGGAGGCGGGGGTCTCGTCGGCTGTGGCCGAGGGGACGGCGCAGACCCCGTCGACGCACACGGCGTCGTCGGCTCCTGGCACCATCTGGAGCGGCCCGGTCATGCCTCGACCCCGGCGGCCTGCTCCAGGGCGCCGAGCAGGACCTGGGGGTCCTGGGCGCCGGAGACGCCGAGGCGTCCATCGAGCACGAAGAACGGGACCCCGCTGATGCCGTACTCGAGGGCCTGCTCCTGGTCGGCGCGCACGGCGTCGAGGTAGCGGCCGGACTCCAGCGCCGCCCGCGTGACGTCGCGGTCGATCCCGACCTCGGCCGCCAGCTCCACGAGGTCGTCGATGCGTCCCACGTGCCGGCCCTCCTCGAAGTACGCCTTCAGGAGACGCTCCTTGAGCTCCACCTGCACGCCGTGCTCCTTGGCGAGGTGCAGCACCTGGTGCGCGAGGACGGTGTTGGTGTGCTGGAGGGACCCGAAGTCGTAGGCCAGGCCCTCGGTGGCCGCCAGCTGAGTCATCTGCTCGAGCATCGACGCCGCCTGCTCGCGCGGCATGCCCTTGTGGGCGGCCAGGAAGTCGGCCTCGCCGCCGGCGAAGTCCACCGGCGTCTCGGGGGAGAGCTCGAAGCTGTGGTACTCGATCTCGACCGCGCCGCCGCGCTCGGCGAAGGCCGCGACGGCCGTCTCCATGCGGCGCTTGCCGACGTAGCACCACGGGCACGCGATGTCGGACCAGACGTCGATCTTGACGGGCGCGGGGGCGGAGGGGGTGTCTGTGCTCACGTCGGGTCCAACACCTGGTCCCGGGAGATGATTCCGGCGCTCCGATGCGCGATCATGGACGCATGACCATCGTCGTCGGATATCGCGCTGACCAGTTCGGAGAGGTGGCGCTCGAGCACGGCATCACCCGGGCGCGGGCCACGAGCTCGCCGCTCGTGCTCGTGTGCGTCTCGCGCGAGGACGGACGGCCCACGCTCAAGGCCGACGAGCTCGAGCAGCTGCGCGCCGAGATCCGCGACAAGACCGGCACCGAGGTCTCGGTCCGTCAGCCCTCGGGCGACGACACGTCGGAGGAGATCCTGACGGTCGCGCGCGAGGTGAAGGCCGGGCTCATCATCATCGGTCTGCGGCCGCGCACCGCGGTCGGCAAGCTCCTCATGGGCAGCACGGCGCAGCGCATCCTCATGGACGCGCCGGTGCCGGTGCTCGCGGTCAAGCCGGGGCAGGCGGCCGCCGCCGTCCTGTGACGCGTTCACCGGGCGTTCACGCCGTCGTGGGACGGTGCCGCCCGTGCCCGAAGCCCTGACGGTCCCGCCGACCCTGCTCCGGGGTGCCGAGGCACCCGCGCCGCGCACCCTCGTCGAGATCTTCCGAGCGACCCTCGCGGACGCTCCCGACGTCCCCGCCCTCGACAACGGCTCCCGCGTCCTCACGTACGCCGAGCTCGAGGAGGCCGCCACGGCGGTGGCCACCGACCTCGCCGACGTCGGCGTCGGGCGGGGTGACCGGGTCGGCGTGCGCATCACGTCGGGCACCACCGACCTCTACGTGGCGATCCTCGGCGTCCTGCACGCCGGAGCCGCCTACGTGCCGGTCGACGTCGACGACCCCGACGAGCGCGCCCGCACCGTCTTCGGCGAGGCCGGGGTGGCCGCCGTCATCGGCGACGACCTGCGCATCTCCACGGCGGGATCGCCCGGCGCGCCCGTCCGCGTCGAGGACCCCGAGCTCACCGACGACGCCTGGATCATCTTCACGTCCGGCTCCACCGGCACGCCCAAGGGCGTGGCGGTCCAGCACCGCTCCGCCGCCGCGTTCGTCGACGCCGAGGCCTCGATGTTCCTCCAGGAACATCCGCTCGGCCCCGGTGACCGCGTCATGGCCGGGCTGTCCGTCGCCTTCGACGCCTCGTGCGAGGAGATGTGGCTGGCCTGGCGCTACGGTGCTTGCCTCGTGCCGGCCCCGCGCTCGCTGGTGAAGAGCGGCACCGACCTCGGGCCCTGGCTCGTGGCCAACGACGTGACCGTGGTCTCCACCGTCCCCACGCTCGTCTCGCTGTGGCCCACCGCCGCGCTCGACGCGGTCCGGCTGCTCATCCTCGGGGGAGAGGCGTGCCCGCCCGAGATCGGCCTGCGCCTCGCCACGCCCGGCCGGGAGGTGTGGAACACGTACGGTCCCACCGAGGCCACGGTCGTGGCGTGCGGGGCCCGCGTGCACGCCGACGAGGTGGTGCGCATCGGTCTGCCTCTGGCCGGGTGGGACCTCGCCGTGGTCGATGCCGAGGGTGTTCCGGTGGCCCCGGGGGAGCCGGGCGAGCTGATGATCGGCGGGGTGGGCCTGGCGCGGTACCTCGACGCCGACAAGGACGCCGAGAAGTACGCGCCCGCGCCGGCCCTGGGCTGGGACCGCGCCTATCGCAGCGGCGACGTCGTGCGGTTCGACGGCGAGGGCCTCGTCTTCCAGGGCCGCGCCGACGACCAGATCAAGATCGGCGGTCGCCGCATCGAGCTGGGCGAGATCGACGACGCCCTGCTGCACCTTCCCGGCGTCGTGGCTGCCGCAGCCGCCGTGCGCACCACCTCGGCCGGCAACAAGGTCCTCGTCGGCTACGTGACGGTCGACGGCACCTTCGACGCCGGGACGGTCGGGGTCCTCCTGCGGGAGCGGCTGCCTGCGTCCAACGTCCCGCGCCTCGCCGTCGTCCCCACCGTCCCGGTCCGCACGTCGGGCAAGGTCGACCGCGACGCGCTGCCGTGGCCCGTCGCCGCGCCCGAGGCCGAGGTCCGCCTCGAGGGGACCGCCGGCTGGGTCGGCGAGCTGTGGCTCGACATCCTCGGTGCGGTCGTGTCCCGGCCCCAGGACGACTTCTTCGCACTCGGCGGCAGCAGCCTCATGGCGGCCCAGCTCGTGGCCCGGCTGCGGGAGCGCTTCCCGGAGGCCACCGTGGCCGACGTCTACGAGCACTCGTCCGTGGCAGGGCTCGCGGCCCACCTGGATGCCATGCAGACGCCCTCCGGCGCCCTGAACCGCAGCGTCCCGCCCGTGCCGCTCAAGACCCAGCTCGGACAGCTGGTCCTGCTGCTGCCGTTCCGCGCGGCCGCCGGCCTCCGCTGGCTCACGTGGGTCGGGCTGGGGGTCCTCGCGGCCCGCTCGGCGTGGGGCTGGGCGTGGCTGCCCGAGGTCCCGTGGGTCGCCGTCGTCATCGGCCTGGTGGTCCTCGTCTCTCCCGTCGGTCGCATGGTCCTGGCCGTGGCGGGCGCCAGGCTCCTGCTGCGAGGCGTCGAGCCCGGGGAGCACCCGCGAGGCGGCAAGACGCACCTGCGGCTGTGGGCCGCCGAGCGCTGGGTCGACGAGGTGGGCGCGGAGTCGCTCGCGTCGTCCGGACTCGTCAAGACCCAGGCGAGGCTCCTGGGCGCCACGATCGGCAAGGGGGTCGACCTGCACACGGTTCCTCCTGTCACCGGCTGGCTCACCGTGGGCGACGGGGCGTCCGTCGAGCCCGAGGTGGACCTGCGCGGCTGGTGGATCGACGGCGCCACGCTGCGACTGGGCCCGGTGAGGATCGGCGAGAGCGCCCGCATCGGCGTGCGGAGCCTGGTCGGCCCCGGAGTCACGATCGGCGACGACGCCGAGGTCGTCGCCGGCTCCACGGTGCTGGAGGACGTCCCGGAGGGGCAGTACGCCGCCGGAGCGCCCGCCCGCGTCGTCGGTGAGTCCCGCGGCCCGCTCCTGGCCGAGGAGGCTCCGCTCCGTCCACGCTGGGCCGTGGCCTACGCGCTCACCGGTGCGTTCCTGGCGAGCCTGCCCCTCCTGGCGGCCGTCCTCGCGCTCGCCGCCTTCTCGCCCCTGCTCGACGGTGCCTCCGGTGCGGGAGACGCGCTGGCGCGGGCCCTCGTGCTGCTCGTCCCGTTCGCCCTGCTCACGATGCTGGTGCTCGCGACCCTCGTGCTCGTGATCGTCCGCCTCCAGTCGCTCGGGCTGAGGCCGGGTCTGCACGCCGTGCACGGTCGTCAGGCGTGGCAGGCCTGGACCGTGTTCCGGGTCCTCGACGAGGCCCGCACGTGGCTGTTCCCGCTGTACTCCAGCTCGCTCACGCCCGTCTGGCTGCGCCTGCTCGGTGCCAGGATCGGGCCCGACGTCGAGGCGTCCACCGTCCTGATGCTGCCCTCCATGACCACGGTCGGCGAGGGTGCCTTCCTGGCCGACGACACGATGCTCGGCATGTACGAGCTCGGCGGCGGATGGCTGCGCGTCGAGCCCGTCAAGATCGGCCGGCACGCCTTCGTCGGCAACTCCGGCATGACGGCTCCCGGTCGCAAGGTCCCCAAGCGGGGACTCGTGGCCGTGCTGTCGGCGGCGCCGCGTCGCACCGAGGCGAAGAAGGGCACGTCGTGGCTCGGCAGCCCGCCCACCAAGCTCCGCCGCTCCGTCGAGGAGGTCGATCGGACCCGCACGTACGAGCCGCCCCTGCGCCTGCGAGCGGCCCGGGCCGGCTTCGAGCTCGCCCGGCTCGTCGCGGTCGTCCTCGACGTGGGCCTCGTCCTCGGGTGGGCCACGGCCCTGCTCGCCGTGGCCGACGGTGTCGGCTGGTGGCTCGCCATGGTCCTGGCCGGACCGATGCTCGCCGTGGCCGGTCTCGTCGCCGCCACCGTCGCCACGGCGGCCAAGTGGCTCCTCGTCGGTCGGGTGCGGGCGGGGGAGCACCCGCTCTGGAGCACGTTCGTGTGGCGCAACGAGCTGGCCGACACCTTCGTCGAGGTCCTGGCCGCCCGCTGGTTCTGCGGGACGGTCTCGGGAACGGTGCTCCTGACCGCCTGGCTGCGCACCCTCGGAGCGTCGATCGGGCGGGGTGTGTGGTGCGAGTCGTACTGGTTGCCCGAGGCCGACCTCGTCCACCTGGGCGACGGGGTCACGGTCAACCGGGGCTGCGTGGTGCAGACCCACCTGTTCCATGATCGGATACTCAGCATGGACACGGTCGAGCTGCACAGCGGCGCCACGCTCGGCCCTCACGGGGTGGTCCTGCCGGCGGCGTCGGCGGGACGTCATGCCACGGTCGGCCCCGGATCGCTCGTCATGCGTGGGGAGTCCGTCCCGGCCCGCACGCGCTGGATCGGCAACCCGATCGGACCCTGGAACGCATGAGCGGGACCGGTCCGGCCCGAGCCGTGCAGCGTGATCCCGTCGACCACCGCTACGTCCCCGGTCACGGCGACCGGCGCTACGGGGTCTCCGCCTACGAGCTCTCCCTCACCTACGTCCCCGAGAGCAACCGCCTGGAGGGCACGGCCGTCCTGCACGTGAGGGCCGAGCTCGACACCACGTCGCTCGTGCTCGACCTGCACCGTCTCCGGGTCTCCAAGGTCCTCGTCGACGGCAGGCGACCCGCCAAGTTCGCGCACAAGGGCGACCACCTCACCATCACGACGCGGGAGCCCGTCACGGCCGGGACCGAGCTCGTCGTCGCGGTCACGTACTCGGGCTCCCCGAGGCCCATGCCCGGTCTCGACGGTGAGGCCGGCTGGGAGGAGCTCGAGGACGGCTCGATCGTCGCGTCGCAGCCCCACGGGGCCCCGTCCTGGTATCCCTGCAACGACCGGCCGTCCGACAAGGCCCGCTACGACGTCTCGGTCTCCGTGCCCCACGGCTACGGCGCGGTCGCCAACGGCCGCGCCGAGCCCACGCGGCGCGGCGCGGGCACCGTCACCCACCGGTACGTGCAGGACGAGCCCATGGCCTCCTACCTGGCCACGGTGCACGTCGGACGTCTGGTCACGCAGGACGACGACGCCGACGTCCCGCTCCGCATCGTCTCGTCGCGCGAGGAGGCCGCCACCGCGCTGAAGGCCCTGCGGCGCCAGCCCGAGATGCTGGCCTTCTTCGCCGACCGGTTCGGCCCGTACCCCTTCGCGGCCGGCTACACGACGGTCGTCACCGACGACGAGCTGGAGATCCCGCTCGAGGCCCAGGGCCTCTCCATCTTCGGCTCCAACCTCATGACCGACGAGTGGGACGCCCAACGTCTGGTGGCCCACGAGATGGCCCACCAGTGGTTCGGCAACTGCGTCACGCTCCGCACGTGGAACGACATCTGGCTCCACGAGGGCTTCGCGTGCTACGCCGAGTGGCTGTGGTCCGAGGAGAGCGGTGGCCGCTCGGCTCAGGAGTGGGCCGAGCACCACTGGCGCCGGCTCGACGCCCTCGAGCAGGACCTCGTGCTGGCCGACCCCGGACCCGACCTGATGTTCGACGACCGCCTCTACAAGCGCGGGGCGCTCACGGTCCACGCCCTGCGCACGACCGTCGGCGACGACGCCTTCTTCGGGCTCCTGCAGCTGTGGACCAAGCGGCACCGCCACTCCAACGCCTCGACGCTCGAGCTCGAGCAGCTCATCTCCGACGTCACCGACGTGGACGGTGCGGCGTTCCTGGAGCCGTGGCTGCGCCGTCCGGAGCTCCCTCGACTTCCCTGAACCGCACGGTCACCGGCGCGTGGGTGGCGAGCACGACGACCAGCCCGTGACCGACGGCGACCGTCGTCATGAGGCCGTCGCGGGAGGGTCCGCGAAGTCCGGTGCCGGCCAGCTTGCCCCGCGCCTCGGCCGTCACCCACGCGAGGGTGGGGTCGGCGGCAGGAGGCAGGTCGGCGGCTGCGAGGGCGTCCGCGTCCACGGCTCCGCGCTGCTCCGCGTCGATCCCCACCGGGACCCGCGCCGCGGCCACCACGGCCTGGGCTCCGGCCCGCGCGAGGCTCACGTGGACGTCGGGACGACCGGTCACGAGCGGCCGCCCATGGCGCGTCGAGCCGCAGGCCGGACAGTGCCGCCCGAGGGACACGGCCGTGCCGGCCGTCTCGGACGCGAGGTGGGTCGCCCAGGCGTCGACCAGGTCCCGTTCGACCAGCGCGATCTCGACGACGTCCACCGCCCCATGGTCCCAGGCCCCCGTCGCGCGGTCCCTGCATAGGATCGGGGCGACCGTTCCAGACCTTGGAGGAATCCGTGACCGCAACCGGCGGTGCCGTGCTCGACGACCTGCAGGCGCGTGGACTCATCGCGCACTCGACCGACCTGGACGCCCTGCGCGCCCAGATGGACGAGGGGCCGATCACGTACTACGTGGGCTTCGACCCCACGGCCCCGAGCCTGCACGTCGGGAACCTCCTGCAGATCCTCACCGCACGCCGGCTCCAGCTGGCGGGGCACAGGCCTCTGCTGCTGGTGGGCGGGTCCACCGGACTCATCGGCGACCCCAAGGAGGCGGGGGAGCGGGTGATGAACACCAAGGAGACCGTCGGCGACTGGGTCGAGCGCATCCGCGGCCAGGTGTCGCGGTTCGTCGACCTGGACGGACCCTCGGCCGCCACGCTCGTCAACAACCTCGACTGGACCCAGGGGCTCAGCACGATCGACTTCCTGCGCGACATCGGCAAGCACTTCCCGGTGAACCGGATGCTGGCCCGCGACGTCGTGAGCAGCCGCCTCGAGAGCGGCATCAGCTACACCGAGTTCAGCTACGTGCTCCTGCAGTCGCTGGACTACCTCGAGCTCCACCGTCGGCACGGGTGCGTCCTGCAGACCGGTGGCAGCGACCAGTGGGGCAACATCACCGCCGGGGTCGAGCTCGTGCGTCGCTCGGAGGGGGCCAAGGTGCACGCCCTCGCGACCCCGCTCATCACCAAGGCCGACGGCACCAAGTTCGGCAAGACCGAGTCGGGCACGGTGTGGCTCGACCCCGCCCTCATGAGTCCGTACGCCTTCTACCAGTCGTGGATCCAGGCCGAGGACGCCAAGGTGGGGGAGTACCTCAAGCAGTTCACCTTCGTGCCGCTCGACGAGATCGACGCGCTCCTCGTGGAGCACGTCGAGAAGCCCGGGCTCCGTCTGGCCCAGCGTCGCCTCGCCGCCGAGGTGACCGCCCTGGTCCACGGGTCCCAGGAGGTGGCCGCCGCCGAGCTCGCGTCCACGGCGCTGTTCGGCCGCGGAGACCTGGCCGAGCTGCCGGAGTCCACCTTGGCTGCTGCCCTGCGCGAAGCAGGCGCCGTGGACCTTGCAGTGGCCGATGCGCCGACGCTGACGGACGCCCTCGTGGCTGCCGGCCTGGTCGACTCGAGGTCGGCTGCCCGGCGTGCGGTGAGTGAGGGAGGCGCCTACGTCAACAACGTCCGGGCGGAGGATCCCGAGCTGCTGCTGGCCGACGCTCCGCTCCTCCACGGCTCCTGGCTCGTGTTACGGAAGGGAAAGCGCGGCATTTCAGGCGTTTTTCTGAATCGCTAGCGAATGTGACGGGCGTCACCCGCTCTCGATTTGCCACGTCAGGCGAATCTGCGTAATGTTCTTCTTGTTGCAGAGAGCGACGGAGAGCAAGGCGGGAACGCCGGGCGATCGGGTCTCGCAGCCACTCGAACCGAAACAGTTAACGCCAGGACCGCCAAGGGTTTCACACCCAGCGTCCGGAAACTAGCTGCTGACAACGGAGAGTGAACGTGGCAGGAGCCGGTTTGACCGGGATCCGCAAGACCATGTAAGTTGGACGAGTTGCCCCTGAGGCGCCTCACCGGAAACGGGAAGCGCTAGGGTGTGCGTCTGATCCTTGAGAACTCAACAGTGTGCCAAAAGTCGACGAGATTAATCAAAGTAATACCCCCGTCGATGACTGAGAAGCTTCGGCTTCTCGATCAGCGATGGAAACAATTCCGACAATTTATTTGTCAGCAAATAGTTTGTCGGGATCGAACAGAATGTTGAATTTTCAACGGAGAGTTTGATCCTGGCTCAGGACGAACGCTGGCGGCGTGCTTAACACATGCAAGTCGAGCGGTAAGGCTCCTTCGGGAGTACACGAGCGGCGAACGGGTGAGTAACACGTGAGCAATCTGCCCTTCTCATCGGAATAAGCGTTGGAAACGACGTCTAATGCCGAATATGACCTCCTTTCGCATGATCGGAGGTGGAAAGCTCCGGCGGAGAAGGATGAGCTCGCGGCCTATCAGCTAGTTGGTGAGGTAACGGCTCACCAAGGCGACGACGGGTAGCCGGCCTGAGAGGGTGACCGGCCACACTGGGACTGAGACACGGCCCAGACTCCTACGGGAGGCAGCAGTGGGGAATATTGGACAATGGGCGAAAGCCTGATCCAGCAACGCCGCGTGAGGGATGACGGCCTTCGGGTTGTAAACCTCTTTCAGCGGGGACGAAGCGAAAGTGACGGTACCCGCAGAAGAAGGACCGGCCAACTACGTGCCAGCAGCCGCGGTAATACGTAGGGTCCGAGCGTTGTCCGGAATTATTGGGCGTAAAGGGCTCGTAGGCGGTTTGTCGCGTCGGGAGTGAAAACTCAGGGCTCAACCCTGAGCGTGCTTCCGATACGGGCAGACTAGAGGTATGCAGGGGAGAACGGAATTCCTGGTGTAGCGGTGGAATGCGCAGATATCAGGAGGAACACCGGTGGCGAAGGCGGTTCTCTGGGCATTACCTGACGCTGAGGAGCGAAAGCATGGGGAGCGAACAGGATTAGATACCCTGGTAGTCCATGCCGTAAACGTTGGGCGCTAGGTGTGGGGACCTTCCACGGTCTCCGTGCCGCAGCTAACGCATTAAGCGCCCCGCCTGGGGAGTACGGCCGCAAGGCTAAAACTCAAAGGAATTGACGGGGGCCCGCACAAGCGGCGGAGCATGCTGATTAATTCGATGCAACGCGAAGAACCTTACCTGGGTTTGACATATGCCGGAAAGCTGCAGAGATGTAGCCCCCCTTGTGGTCGGTATACAGGTGGTGCATGGCTGTCGTCAGCTCGTGTCGTGAGATGTTGGGTTAAGTCCCGCAACGAGCGCAACCCTCGTTCTATGTTGCCAGCACGTAATGGTGGGGACTCATAGGAGACTGCCGGGGTCAACTCGGAGGAAGGTGGGGATGACGTCAAGTCTTCATGCCCCTTATGTCCAGGGCTTCAAGCATGCTACAATGGCCGGTACAAAGGGCTGCGAAACCGCAAGGTGGAGCGAATCCCAAAAAGCCGGTCTCAGTTCGGATTGGGGTCTGCAACTCGACCCCATGAAGTCGGAGTCGCTAGTAATCGCAGATCAGCAACGCTGCGGTGAATACGTTCCCGGGCCTTGTACACACCGCCCGTCACGTCATGAAAGTCGGCAACACCCGAAGCCAGTGGCCCAACCGTTTACGGAGGGAGCTGTCGAAGGTGGGGCTGGCGATTGGGACGAAGTCGTAACAAGGTAGCCGTACCGGAAGGTGCGGCTGGATCACCTCCTTTCTAAGGAGCATTTGGCCGGCTGGTTCATTCCAGACGGTCCATTGTGCTGATCACGAGCGAATGTCTCGTGCAGCACAGCTCACTAGTGGACGTCGACTATTTGGCTTGTCGCCCGCCGAACATCGTCAGTACACCTGCTTGCAGGACGGAACCTCGATGGAAAGTAGCGACAACTCAGGCACACTGTTGGGTCCTGAGGGATCAGCCTTCGGGCAGTTTCCTCGGACCGCATATCCCCTCGAACCGCTCGGTTCTTCCTACAACTGAGCAGGCGTGGGAATTTGTGCGGTACCGATCGTATTTTGAGAACTTCACAGTGGACGCGAGCATCTTTGTAGTAACAACAAGCTACTAAGTGCACATGGTGGATGCCTTGGCATCGAGAGCCGATGAAGGACGTTGGAGTCTGCGAAAAGCCCCGGGAAGGTGACAACCGACCTGTGATCCGGGGATGTCCGAATGGGGAAACCCACCTGGAGGAAAGTCCAGGTACCTGCGCCTGAACACATAGGGCGTCTGGAGGGAACGAGGGGAAGTGAAACATCTCAGTACCCTCAGGAAGAGAAAACAACCGTGATTCCGGAAGTAGTGGCGAGCGAAACCGGAAGAGGCTAAACCTCAGTGATGTGATACCCGGCAGGGGTTGTCATTGGGGGGTTGTGGGGCCGCATGGTCAGTTCTGCCGAGCTGACAAAGAGTCACAAACCATGAGTGAAGACGAAGCCGACTGGAAAGTCGTGGCGTAGAGGGTGAGACCCCCGTAGTCGTAAGCTCATGGCTCTTTTGCGTTACCCCGAGTAACACCGAACCCCTGAAATTCGGTGTGAATCTAGCGGGACCACCCGTTAAGCCTAAATACTCCTCGATGACCGATAGCGGACTAGTACCGTGAGGGAAAGGTGAAAAGTACCCCGGGAGGGGAGTGAAATAGTACCTGAAACCATGTGCATACAATCCGTTGGAGCTCTTCCTTGTGAAGGGTGACAGCGTGCCTTTTGAAGAATGAGCCTGCGAGTTAGCGTGGTGTAGCGAGGTTAAGGCGAGAGCCGTAGCCGTAGCGAAAGCGAGTCCGAATAGGGCGAATGAGTTGCACCATCTAGACCCGAAGCGGAGTGATCTATCCATGGCCAGGTTGAAGCGCGGGTAAGACCGCGTGGAGGACCGAACCCACCTAGGTTAAAAACTGGGGGGATGAGCTGTGGATAGGGGTGAAAGGCCAATCAAACTCCGTGATAGCTGGTTCTCCCCGAAATGCATTTAGGTGCAGCGTTGCGTGTTTCTTGCCGGAGGTAGAGCACTGGATGGGCTAGGGGGCCTACAAGCTTACTGAACCCAGCCAAACTCCGAATGCCGGTAAGTGAGAGCGCAGCAGTGAGACTGCGGGGGATAAGCTCCGTAGTCGAGAGGGAAACAGCCCAGACCATCAGCTAAGGTCCCTAAGCGATAACTAAGTGGAAAAGGATGTGGAGTCGCAGAGACAACCAGGAGGTTGGCTTAGAAGCAGCCACCCTTGAAAGAGTGCGTAATAGCTCACTGGTCAAGTGATTCCGCGCCGACAATTTAGCGGGGCTCAAGTTATCCACCGAAGCTATGGGATTCACACTATAGGTAGGCCTTCGTGGTCCAGCCGTGTGGATCGGTAGGGGAGCGTCGTGTCACGAGCGAAGCGGCGGGGTGACCCAGCCGTGGATGTGACACGAGTGAGAATGCAGGCATGAGTAGCGAATGAGGAGTGAGAAACTCCTCCACCGAATGACCAAGGGTTCCAGGGTCAAGCTAATCTGCCCTGGGTAAGTCGGGACCTAAGGCGAGGCCGACAGGCGTAGTCGATGGACAACGGGCTGATATTCCCGTACCGGCACTGAACCGCCCATGCTGAATCCAGTAATGCTAAGTGCCCGAAACCGGCCTCCAGTCTCTTCGGAGACATTGGCCGGCAGAGCGCACGACCCGAGCTGGTAGTAGGCAAGCAATGGTGTGACGCAGGAAGGTAGCTCAACCGCGGCGATGGTAGTCCGCGGCCAAGGTCGTAGGGCGAGTCATAGGCAAATCCGTGACTCATGTGCCTGAGAACTGATGGGGAGACGTTTTAGTCGAAGTGAGTGATCCTATGCTGCCGAGAAAAGCATCTAGCGAGGTTCTGAGCCGCCCGTACCCCAAACCGACTCAGGTGGTCAAGTAGAGAATACTAAGGTGATCGAGTGAATCATGGTTAAGGAACTCGGCAAAATGCCCCCGTAACTTCGGGAGAAGGGGGGCCGGATTCGTGAGTGGACTTGCTCCACGAAGCGTTGAAGGCCGCAGAGACCAGGCCCAAGCGACTGTTTACTAAAAACACAGGTCCGTGCTAAGTCGAAAGACGCCGTATACGGACTGACTCCTGCCCGGTGCTGGAAGGTTAAGGGGACGTGTTAGCGCAAGCGAAGCACAGAACTTAAGCCCCAGTAAACGGCGGTGGTAACTATAACCATCCTAAGGTAGCGAAATTCCTTGTCGGGTAAGTTCCGACCTGCACGAATGGAGTAACGACTTGGGCGCTGTCTCAACCATGAACTCGGCGAAATTGCACTACGAGTAAAGATGCTCGTTACGCGCGGCAGGACGGAAAGACCCCGGGACCTTTACTATAGTTTGGTATTGGTGTTTGGTTCGACTTGTGTAGCATAGGTGGGAGACTGTGAAGCTCGGACGCCAGTTCGAGTGGAGTCACCGTTGAAATACCACTCTGGTCGTACTAGATATCTAACCTAGGTCCATTATCTGGATCAGGGACAGTGCCTGATGGGTAGTTTAACTGGGGCGGTTGCCTCCTAAAATGTAACGGAGGCGCCCAAAGGTTCCCTCAGCCTGGTTGGCAATCAGGTTTCGAGTGTAAGTGCACAAGGGAGCTTGACTGTGAGAGTGACAACTCGAGCAGGGACGAAAGTCGGGACTAGTGATCCGGCGCTGGCATGTGGAAGCGGCGTCGCTCAACGGATAAAAGGTACCCCGGGGATAACAGGCTGATCTTCCCCAAGAGTCCATATCGACGGGATGGTTTGGCACCTCGATGTCGGCTCGTCGCATCCTGGGGCCGTAGCAGGTCCCAAGGGTTGGGCTGTTCGCCCATTAAAGCGGCACGCGAGCTGGGTTTAGAACGTCGTGAGACAGTTCGGTCCCTATCCGCCGCGCGCGTAGGAAACTTGAGAAAGGCTGTCCCTAGTACGAGAGGACCGGGATGGACGAACCTCTGGTGTGCCAGTTGTTCTGCCAAGAGCACGGCTGGTTGGCTACGTTCGGAAGTGATAACCGCTGAAAGCATCTAAGCGGGAAGCACGTTTCAAGATGAGGTTTCCCACTGGTTTACCAGGTAAGGCCCCCAGCAGACCACTGGGTTGATAGGCCGGAAGTAGAAGTGCAGCAATGCATGGAGCTGACCGGTACTAATAGGCCGAGGGCTTGTTTCTTACAAAGATCACGCGCGTCCACTGTGAGGTTCCCGAGATATGATCGGGAACCATGAAGCAGGAGTACTCATGACTCATGAGAACTCTGTGCTCCAAGGTTTTGATATCTCCATAGAGTTTCGGCGACCATGGCGAAGGGGAAATACCCGGCTACATTCCGAACCCGGAAGTCAAGCCCTTCAGCGCCGATGGTACTGCGTGCGAGAGCGCGTGGGAGAGTAGGACGTCGCCGGACAATTTTTAGCGCGAGGCCGCTCCTTCGGGAGCGGCCTCGTTGCATTTGCAGCGCTGTGTCGCATGACAGAAGCAGCAGTACAGGACAGGATGGACTCATGGCTGAGTCAGGACGATCGGGCGGCTCAGGCCGCTCTGACAAGGGCCGCGGACGCGGTCAAGGCGGACCCGGCGGGCAGGGACGCTCCCAGGGACGACCTGGAGAGCGTGGAACCGGCCGCAGCAGTGATCGCCGGGACGGCGCGCCCGGCGGATCGGACCGTCGCGGCGGCTCCGGAGGATCCGACCGGCGAGGTGGCCCGGGTGGCCGTGACGGCGGATCCGATCGTCGCGGTGGTCCCCGCTCCGCGGGACCGGCCGGTGCCGGCGGACGAGGACGTCCGGGCGGCCAGCGCCGTGAGCGCGAGCCCGAGCGCGAGCGCACCGTCGACCAGCAGACGTACGACGGTCCTCCCATCCCGGACGACGTCAGTGCCAAGGATCTCGACCGCGCAGCGCGGCTCCAGCTGCAGAGCCTTCCGGAGAAGCTTCAGGATCGCGTCGCCCGTCACCTCGTGATGGCCGGCGTCCTCCTGCACGACGACCCCGAGACGGCCTACAAGCACGCCCTGGCGGCTCGGGCGCGTGCCTCGCGCAACGCCATGATCCGTGAGGCGTGTGGCGAGACCGCGTACGCAGCCGGCAAGTTCGCCGATGCGCTGGCCGAGTTCCGTGCTGCGCGCCGCATGAACGGTGGACAGTCGTACGCGCCCATGATGGCCGACTGCGAGCGGGCGCTGAAGCGTCCCGAGAAGGCGCTGGCCTACGACAAGCCGGAGATCCGGGCCAAGCTCGACGAGATGGGCCAGATCGAGCTCACGATCGTCGTGGCCGGGGCACGCCGCGACCTGGGCCAGGTCGACGCGGCCCTCCAGCTGCTCGAGACGGAGAACCTGAACTCCAAGTCGCGGGCCGACTGGGTCGCGCGACTTCGCTACGCCTACGCCGACACGCTGCTCGCCGCGGGTCGCAAGGACGAGGCCGTCGAGTGGTTCCACCGCGTGGTGGCCGTCGACGGCAACGGCATCACCGATGCCGAGGAGCGCCTCAGCACCCTGGACCGCTGACCGGCGGTCCACAGACCGGCGGACCTCGCCGACGTCGTCCACAGACGCGTCGGTGAGGTCTGGCCGGCCCGTCTTCGTGCGCCGAGACTGGCCGGATGACTGGAACCTCTGCCCTCAACCATGTCCATCTCTCCGGACGCATCTCTGCCGATCCGCAGGTCCTCGCGCTGCCCAGTGGCGACGAGATCGTGACCTTCCGGCTCGTGGTGGAGCGTGACGCCGCAGCGCGGAAGCGCTCCAAGCAGAGCGTCGACACCATCGAGTGCGTCGCCTGGGCCGCTCGCATCAGGCGATCGGTCGCTCGACTCCGCGCCGACGAGCAGGTCGAGGTCCAGGGAGCTCTGCGCCGCCGGTTCAGCCGCGGTGGTGCCGGGGTGCAGAGCTTCGCGTCGGTGGAGGTGACCTCCGTCGTGGCGCTCGGCCCGGCGGCACCCAAGGAACGTCGCCCAGCCCGGCGATAGGTTGGGAGCATGGTCCTGGCCTCGTCCGACGTCCCTCTGCACAGCCGGCACGACCTGGTGATGCTCGACCTCGACGGCGTGGTCTACGTGGGCCCTGACGCCGTGCCCGGGGCCGCCGAGGCCCTGGAGTCCGTTCGCTCGGCCGGCACCGCAGTGGCGTACCTGACCAACAACGCAGCCAGGCCCGCCGCCGTGGTGGCCGAGCACCTGCAGTCCCTCGGGATGCCCTTGCGCGAGGTGGGCGAGGTGATCACCTCGGCCCAGGCCGTCGCGCGGCTCATGGCGCACGACCTCCCGTCCGACTCGGAGGTGCTCCTCGTCGGCGGGGAGGGACTCCGGCTGCCGCTCGAGGACCTCGGGCTGAGGTGCGTCACGGCCCTCGGCGACGACACCGCGGCCGTCGTCCAGGGATTCAACCCCGACCTCGGCTGGAAGGACCTGGCTGAGGCCACCTATGCGGTGGCCCGCGGCCTGCCCTGGTATGCCAGCAACACCGACCTCACGGTGCCCACGCCCCGGGGGATCGCTCCGGGCAACGGCTCCCTCGTGGCCCTCGTGCGCGGGGTCACCGGCCGGGATCCCGTCGTGGCCGGCAAGCCGGAGAAGCCGCTCTTCGAGGAGACGCTCACGCGGACCGGGGCGGAGCGGCCCCTCATGGTCGGCGACCGGCTCGACACCGACATCGAGGGCGCGAACCGCATCGGTATCCCGTCGCTCGCCGTGCTCACCGGCGTGGACTCGCTCGCCACGTGGGTGCAGGCGGCCGAGCACCTGCGGCCAGCGTTCGTCTCCACGGACCTCTCCGGCCTGCTCGAGGAGCATCACCCCGTCGAGGTCGCGCAGACGTCGGCCACCTGCGGCGACGCCGGGGCGCGGCTCCAGGACGGGACGATCACCCTGACGTCGGGGGAGCCCGGCACCACCTCCGCCCTGCGAGCGGTGCTGGCACTCGCGTGGCACGTGGTCGACGGTGGTGCCGAGGCGCCGGCACTCGATGAGAGGATGACGTCGTGAGCGACGACCTCGAGACCGAGAACGCCGAACGGGCGCGGGACCTGCTGGAGCGGGCCCGCGAGCTCGTCGTCGACCACCCCGAGCTGTCCACGGTGCTGGACCGGCTCGATGCGCTGGGCGACGTCGACCTCGCGCGTCATCCCGAGGTCTTCGACGAGGCGCACCAGGCGCTGCGACGGGCGCTCGCCGGCGCCGGCCGCCCCGACACGCCCTTCCCCGGAACATGAGCCGCCGGGTCCGGCTCGACGCCGAGCTGGTCCGGCGAGGCCTCGCCCGCTCCCGCGAGCACGCCTCCGGCCTGATCCAGGCCGGTCAGGTCAAGGTGGCCGGGCAGCGAGCGCAGAAACCCGCCACCCAGGTGGGCACCGACCAGGCCATCGTCGTCGACACCACGCAGGACGAGGGGTGGGCCTCCCGCGGCGCCCACAAGCTGCTGGGCGCCCTCGGGGTGTTCGAGCCCCTGGGCCTGAGCGTCGTCGAGCGTCGCTGCCTCGACGCCGGCGCCTCCACGGGCGGCTTCACCGACGTCCTGCTGCGACGAGGTGTCCGTGAGGTCGTGGCCGTCGACGTCGGCTACGGACAGCTCGTGTGGGCCCTGCAGAACGATCCGCGCGTCCACGTGCACGACCGCACCAACATCCGCACCGTCGAGACCGAGTCGATCGGTGGTCCGGTGGACGTCGTGGTGTCGGACCTGTCGTTCATCTCCCTTACCGTGGTCATGCCCGCACTGACGCGCGTCTGCCGAGAGGATGGGGACATCGTGCTCATGATCAAGCCCCAGTTCGAGGTCGGCAAGGACCGGCTCGGCAAGGGTGGTGTCGTGCGCGACCCGGCCCTGCACGCCGAGACCGTGCACCGCGTGTGCCTCAGCGCCCACGAGCACGGCTGGGGGACCCGCGCCCTGGCGCCCAGCCCCCTGCCCGGTCCCGCCGGGAACGTGGAGTACTTCTGCTGGCTGCGCACGGACGCACCGGCACCCCTCGAGCAGTCCGCCCTCGACGTCGTGGCGGCCGGACCCCTGGAGGTCGATGCATGACCCGTCGGATCCTGCTCATGGTGCACGAGGCGCGCCCCGAGGCGCTCTCGGTCGCCGTCACCGTGGCGCGCGACCTGCGTGCTGCCGGCCTGGAGATCTCCATCCTCGACACCGAGGCGGCCGCGCTGGCCTCGGTGGGGGTCGAGGACGCGGTCGTCCTGCCCCACGGTGAGGGTGCGGCGGAGGGCTGCGAGCTCGCCCTCGTCCTCGGGGGAGACGGCACGATCCTGCGCGCCACGGAGGTGTGCCGCGGCACCGGCACCCCCGTCCTCGGCGTGAACCTGGGTCACGTCGGGTTCCTCGCCGAGGCCGACGTCGCCGATCTGCACGACGTCGTGCGGGGCATCGTCGAGCGCACCTACAGCGTGGAGGAACGGCTCACCATCGACGTCCGCGTGCTCGTGGGCGGGGAGGTGGTGGCCACCAACTGGGCGCTCAACGAGGCCAGCGTGGAGAAGGCGGCCCGCGAGCGGATGCTGGAGCTCGTCGTCGAGATCGACGACCGTCCGGTCTCGCGCTGGGGCTGCGACGGGCTCGTGTGCGCCACGCCCACCGGCTCCACGGCCTACAACTTCAGCGCCGGCGGTCCCATCGTGTGGCCCGAGGTCGAGGCCCTGCTGATGGTCCCCATCAGCGCGCACGCCCTGTTCGCCCGGCCCCTCGTGGTCTCGCCCGAGGCGGTGCTCGCGGTCGAGGTCGTCGGGGAGCGCGCCAACGGTGTCCTGTGGTGCGACGGGCGCCGCGCCGCCGAGCTGCCGGTCGGTGCCCGCGTCGAGGTCCGCCGCGGCACCGTGCCGGCCCGGCTGGCACGCCTGCACGACGCTCCGTTCGCCGACCGTCTGGTCCGCAAGTTCGACCTGCCGGTCGAGGGCTGGCGGGGTGCGGCCGAGCGTCGTCAGCAGGGGGGACTCTGATGTGGCAGTACCTCAGCCTCAGCTCGCTCGGCGTCATCGAGTCGGCCGAGCTGGAGCTCGGCAGCGGCTTCAGCGTCATCACGGGTGAGACCGGCGCCGGCAAGACGATGGTCGTCACCGCGCTGGGACTGCTGCGCGGCGACCGCGCCGACAGCGGCCTGGTCCGCCGCGGCGCCTCGTCGGCCCGCGTCGAGGCCACCATCGTGCTCCCGCCGGGGCACGGCGTGGCCGAACGCGTCGAGCAGGCCGGGGGCGAGGTCGAGGACGACGCGCTCGTGATCGGTCGCACGCTCTCGGCCCAGGGACGTTCCCGTGCGGTCGCGGGAGGCGCCACGGTCCCGGCCGGCCTGCTGGCCCAGGTGACCGACCAGCTGGTCGCCGTCCACGGGCAGTCCGACCAGCACCGCCTCCACCGCCCGGTGGCCCAGCGTGAGGCGCTCGACCGCTTCGCCGGAGAACCGTTGTCCACCGTGCTGGAGCGCTACCAGCCCGTCCGGCAGCGCCTCCGATCAGCGCAGTCGCGCCTCGAGGAGCTGCGGACCAACGCTCAGGAGCGCGCCCGCGAGCTCGATCTCCTGCAGCACGGCCTCACCGAGATCGCGGCCGTCGAGCCCCTCGACGGTGAGGACGAGGCGCTCCGCACCGAGGAGTCGCGCCTGGCGCACGGCGAGTCGCTCGTGCGTGCCGCCGACGTCGCGCACGCCGCACTCTCGGGAGATCCCGAGGGTGGCCCGGCCCACGACCGCCTGAGCCTCGCCAGCGCCGTGCTCTCGGACGTCGCCGGCCACGACCCCACGCTCGACGCCCTGGGCGCCCGGGTGTCCGAGCTGGCGATCCTCGTCGACGACGTCGCCGGGGAGCTGGCCTCCTACGCCGCCGGTGTCGAGGTGGACCCGGCGCGTCTCAGCACGGTGCAGGACCGCCGGGCCGCGCTCACGGCCCTGCAGCGCAAGTACGGCCCCGAGCTCGCCGACGTCCTGCAGTGGGCCGAGAAGGCCGCTGCCCGCGTGGGCGAGATCGACCACGACGACGACGCCATCTCCGGGCTGCAGGCCGAGATCGACGAGCTGCGACCCGTGGTGCAGAGCCTCGCCGAGGAGCTCTCCGCGGTGCGCGAGGAGGCGGCCGGTCGGCTCAGCACCCTCGTCAGCGAGGAGCTCACGGCGCTGGCCATGCCCTCGGCACGGCTCGAGGTCTCGGTCTCCCGGCGCGAGGGCGCCGAGCCCGCGGCGCACGGCATCGACGACGTCGAGCTGCTCTTCGCCGCCAACAACGGCTCCGACCCGCGGCCGCTCTCCAAGGGAGCCAGCGGCGGCGAGCTGTCTCGCCTCATGCTGGCGCTCGAGGTCGTGCTCGCCGACCGCACCACGGTGCCCACCATGGTGTTCGACGAGGTCGACGCCGGGATCGGTGGCGCGGCTGCCGTCGAGGTCGGGCGTCGCCTCGCCCGCCTGGCCGGATCCGTCCAGGTGCTGGCCGTGACCCACCTCCCGCAGGTGGCGGCCTTCGCCGACCACCACTTCCACGTGAGCAAGTCCGACGACGGTGCCGTCACCCGCAGCTCGGTCTCCGAGCTGGTGGGGCAGGACCGTGTCGACGAGCTGGCCCGCATGCTCGCGGGGCTGGAGGAGTCGGCCACCGCCCAGGCCCACGCCCAGGAGCTGCTCGACGTGGCCCGGTCCGAGCGCTCGGGTCGCCAGGCCCCTCACCCGGCTCCCTGAGCGCCACGCCCGGGCGCGACCTGCACGGATCGGCCAGGTCCGCGTGCCACGATGGCTGACGATGTCTCGATGGTCCCGCAGCGCCCGGCGCTCAGCACAAGACGACGCCTCCGGCTTCTCGGCCGTGGTGCGCTTCGCCCGCCCTGGTGACTCCCAGGCCAAGTCGCTCAAGGCCGGTGAGATCGCCGTCATCGACGCTGCCGACCTCGACCGGTCCCAGGCCGAGGAGCTCGTCCAGCGTCGGGTCCGGGCCGTCGTCAACGCCTCCGCCTCGTCCTCGGGACGATTCCCCAACCTCGGGCCCCGCGTCCTGGCCGACGCCGGCGTCACGCTCATCGACGCCGTGGGCGACGGCGTGTGGTCGCGGCTCAAGTCCGGCGACACGGTCCGCGTCGAGGGCAGCCGCATCTTCAAGGACGGTGTCCTCGTGGCGCAGGGCGTGGCGCAGGACGACGCCACCGTCACCCAGCAGCTCGGCGCTGCCGAGCAGGGCCTCTCCACGCGGCTCGAGTCGCTCACGGCCAACGCCAGCGACCACCTCGAGCGTGAGCGCGCCATGCTCCTCGAGGGTGCTCGCGTCCCACGGCTGGCCCGCAGGCTGCGCGGCCGTCCCGTGGTGGTGGTGCAGCGCGCCCACGACTGGCAGCAGGACCTGCGGGGACTGCGCAAGTGGATCCGCGACCACGACGCCGTGGTCATCGGTGTCAGCGGCGGAGCCGACGCCGCACTCGACCTCGGCCTGAAGCCCGGCGTGGTGGTGGGCGGGGTCGACGACCTCTCCGACCGGGCGCTGCGCAGCGGCGCCCAGGTGGTCGTCACCACCTCCAGCCCCACGCACGGCGGGCACGAACGCTTCGAGAAGGCCGGCGTCGACGCCGTCACCTTCGTGGCCACGGGCTCGCCGGGCGACCTCGCGATCCTCCTGGCCGACAGCAACGAGGCACCCGTCATCGTCGAGGTCGGCGGCGCGCCGAACCTCGTGGCATTCCTCGAGCGCGGCTCCGCCGAGGTGGCCAGCACGTTCGTGACCCGGCTGCGCGCCGGGCGCCGCCTCGTCGACGCCAAGGCGGTGGGACACCTCGTGGCCACGCCCATGTCGGTGTGGCCCGTGCTCCTGGTGCTCCTGGCCGGCCTCGTGGCCGTCGTCGCCGCCATCGCCACCACCCCGGTCGGCCAGGACTGGTGGAACGACCTGTCCGGCCAGCTCTCCGACGCTCGCTCCTGGATCGAAGGACTTCTCCCGTGATCAGCTTCCGCTACCACCTCGTCTCGATCGCCGCCGTGCTGATCGCGCTCGCCGCCGGCGTGGCGCTGGGCGCCGGCCTCCTCGACGACGCCGGGTCCGAGCTGTCCGGCAGCGACGACAGCACCGACCCGGCCCTGGCCCGGTTCGACGAGGGCTACGCCGCCCGCACCGCTCCCGCGCTCCTGGGCGACAAGCTGGCCAAGCACTCCGTCGTCGTCCTGACGCTGCCCGGTGCCGACGAGGGCCAGGTGGCCGACGTCGTGGCCGACGTCAAGAAGGCCGGCGGCTCGGTCACCGGGCAGGGCGTGCTCACCGCCAAGCTCCTCGACCCGGCCAACCGACAGTTCGCCGAGAGCGTGGCTCAGCAGGCCGCCTCCGACGCCGGCGTGACGTTGAGCGGCGAGAGCTATGCCCAGGTGGGAGAGGCGCTCGGGCGCTCGGTCGCCGGCAAGGTTGACGCCTCGCTCGACGACAAGGCCGCCGCGGTCGACGCCGCCATGGTGGAGGCCAAGCTCGTGACGTGGAAGAACAAGCCCAGCAAGGCTGCCGACCTCGCCGTCGTGGTGAGCGGCTCCTCGCGGGCCGGGGGGAGCGGACCCGTCCTGGCGGCCCTCGCCCAGGGGCTCGACGGAGCAGGTGCCGGGACCGTCGTCGCCGGTCCCACCGCCTCGAGCCGTGAGGAGGGCTACGTCGCCGAGGTGCGCGACGCCGACTCGCCCGTCTCCACGGTCGACGTCACCGACGCCGCGGCCGGCCCCGTCGTGGTGGCTCTGGCACTCGCCCGCGAGGCGAGCGGCAACAACGGGGCCTGGGGCACGAGCCGCAGTGCCGACGGCGCCCTTCCCCGCTGAGTCCGCCGAGCACGGTCTCACCCGGCTCCGTCGGGTGACCTCGACGGTCGGTCCCGTGTGTCGTTGGCGCTGAGGCCCTCGGTGTTGGTAGGCTGGAATCCCGTGGAGGACCGACAGGTTCGACGCCCATTCTGAGCCCACGGGAGGCACTGTGGCGGTTAGCCCGGTCACCAAGCACGTTTTCGTCACCGGCGGGGTCGCTTCCTCGCTCGGCAAGGGGCTCACGGCCTCCAGCCTCGGTCGACTCCTCAAGTCGCGTGGCCTGCGCGTCACGATGCAGAAGCTCGACCCCTACCTCAACGTCGACCCGGGAACGATGAACCCGTTCCAGCACGGTGAGGTCTTCGTGACCGACGACGGCGCCGAGACCGACCTCGACATCGGTCACTACGAGCGCTTCCTCGACGAGGTGCTGGTGGGCCGCGCCAACGTCACCACCGGGCAGGTGTACTCCGACGTCATCGCGCGGGAGCGTCGCGGCGACTACCTGGGCGACACCGTCCAGGTCATCCCGCACATCACCAACGAGATCAAGGACCGGATGCTCTCCATGGGCGGCCCCGGCGTCGACGTGGTCATCCACGAGATCGGCGGCACGGTCGGCGACATCGAGAGCCAGCCGTTCCTCGAGTCCGCCCGCCAGGTGCGTCACGAGATCGGCCGCGGGCACGTGTTCTTCCTGCACGTCTCGCTCGTGCCGTTCATCGGTCCCTCCGGCGAGCTCAAGACCAAGCCCACGCAGCACTCGGTGGCCGCCCTGCGCTCCATCGGCATCCAGCCCGACGCCATCGTGTGCCGCTCGGACCGGGCCATCCCGGCGAGCGTCAAGAACAAGATCTCGCTCATGTGCGACGTCGACCCCGAGGCCGTCGTCACCGCGAGCGACGCACCGTCCATCTACGACATCCCCAAGGTTCTGCACTCCGAGGGCCTCGACGCCTATGTCGTGCGCCGCCTCGACCTGCCGTTCCGTGACGTCGACTGGACGGAGTGGGACGACCTGCTGCGCCGGGTGCACCAGCCCGACGACGAGGTCACGATCGCGCTCGTCGGCAAGTACATCGACCTGCCCGACGCCTACCTCTCGGTGGCCGAGGCCCTGCGCGCCGGCGGCTTCGCCCGCAGCACCAAGGTGCACCTGCGCTGGGTCCCGTCCGACGACTGCGCCACGGAGTCCGGTGCGGCCCAGCACCTGGGCGACGTCGACGGCATCTGCGTGCCCGGCGGCTTCGGCATCCGTGGCATCGAGGGCAAGGTCGGTGCGCTGCAGTACGCCCGCACGCGCGGCATCCCCGTGCTGGGTCTCTGCCTCGGCCTGCAGTGCATGGTCATCGAGTACGCCCGCCACGAGTCGGGCATCGACGGTGCCAGCTCCACGGAGTTCGACCCCAGCACGCCGGCCCCGGTCATCGCGACGATGGCCGAGCAGCAGGCGTTCGTCGAGGGTGCCGGCGACCTGGGCGGCACCATGCGCCTCGGTCTCTGGGAGGCCGCGCTCACGCCGGGCAGCATCGTGGCCGAGCTCTACGGCAGCGACAAGGTGGAGGAGCGTCACCGCCACCGCTACGAGGTCAACAACGCCTACCGTGCGCAGATCGAGGCCGCCGGTCTCGTGTTCAGCGGCACCTCTCCGGACGGCACCCTCGTGGAGTTCGTGGAGCTCCCCCGGGAGGTCCACCCGTTCTACGTCGCCACGCAGGCCCACCCCGAGCTGCGATCCCGTCCCACGAGGCCGCACCCGCTGTTCGTGGGCCTGGTGAAGGCAGCGCTGCAGCGCCAGCGCGAGACCCGTCTTCCCGTCGACAGCCCGGTCGACGCCGTCGACACCAGCGCCACCGCATGAGCGGCCTGCCGGGGTCGTCGGCTCCGGCCGGCCTCGCCGACGAGGACGCCGCCTGGACGGTGGCGTCCTCGCAGGAGCACTACACCAGCCCGTACGTGAGCCTCTCGGTCGACACGATCGTGGCGCCGGACGGCTCCGAGCACGGCCGCGCCGTGGTGCGGCCCCATGGTGCCGTGGGCGTGCTGGCCTTCGACCACGAGGACCGGGTGCTGCTCGTCCAGCAGTACCGGCACCCCGTGCGCGCGCGGCTGCTCGAGATCCCCGCGGGGACGCTCGACGTCGGGGGAGAGGGCCCCGAGGACGCTGCCCGGCGCGAGCTGGGCGAGGAGACCGACCTCGTCGCCGAGCACTGGTCCGTCCTGCTGAACCTCGTCACGACGCCCGGGTACTCCACCGAGCGCTGGACGGTCTACCTCGCCACCGGGCTCAGCGTCGTGCCCGACGCGGAGCGCACCGAGAGGGAGGCCGAGGAGGCCGACATGACCCAGTGGTGGATGCCGTTCGACGACGCGGTCGAGGCCGTGCTCGCCGGTCGTGTCGGTGACGCCATGACGGTCGCGGCCATCCTGGCCGAGCAGGCACGACGTGTCCGGTGAGCCCCTCCAGCGCGCCGTCTCCGACTACCTGAGCCACCTCGGGGTCGAGCGCGGTCTGTCGGCCAACACCCTGGCCTCCTACCGCCGTGACCTGCGACGCTACGTCGAGCACCTCGCGGGACGTTCGATCGACGACGTCGCGGCCGTGCAGGAGGCTGACGTGCTCGGCTTCCTGGCCGCGCTGCGCACCGGCGACCCCGACCACCCGCCGCTCGGCCCGGCCAGCTCGGCCCGCGCCGTCGTGGCCGTGCGCGGCTTCCACAAGTTCTGTCTCCGTGAGGGGATCGTCGCGCTCGACGTGACCGCCGGCGTGAAGCCGCCCCGGCCGGCGGCTCGGCTGCCCAAGGCGCTCGACCTCGAGCAGGTGGAGGCCATCCTCGAGGCATCGGGAGCGCCGGAGACCGCGCTCGCCCGGCGTGACCGGGCGCTGCTCGAGGTGCTCTACGGCACGGGGGCCCGGATCTCGGAGGCCGTGGGGCTCGACGTCGACGACCTCGACCTCACCGACGGGACCGTCCTGCTGCGCGGCAAGGGCGGAAAGCAGCGGATCGTGCCGGTCGGGAGCTTCGCCCTCGCGGCCATCGAGACCTACCTGGCGACCTCGCGGCCGACGCTCGCCGCACTCCAGTCGGGCCCGGCACTCTTCCTGAACGCGCGCGGCGGGCGCCTGAGTCGGCAGAGCGCGTGGACGGTCCTGACCAAGGCGGCCCAGCGGGCCGGGGTGGCGGTTGAAGTCTCGCCCCACACCCTGCGACACTCGTTCGCGACCCACCTGCTGGACGGTGGGGCCGACGTCCGCGTCGTCCAGGAGCTCCTGGGCCACGCCTCGGTCACCACCACCCAGATCTACACCCTCGTGACCATCGAGAGACTGCGCGAGACGTACGCCAGTGCGCATCCGCGGGCCCGTTGAGTGGCGGTAGAGTGGCACGGAATCACGGCAGGACCAGACCATCGAGGCGCAGAGGACACAGATGAGCGACGAGCTGGGACCCACCGGACGACCGGTCCCGCTGCTCCCTGATCCCACGCCCCGGCCGCCCGGTCGGCCGGCGCAGATCATCGCGCTGTGCAACCAGAAGGGTGGCGTCGGCAAGACCACCACCACCATCAGCCTCGGTGCTGCCCTCGTGGAGGCGGGTCGGCGGGTCCTGCTGCTCGACTTCGACCCCCAGGGCTCCCTGACGGTGGGTCTGGGCTTCAACGCCCACGAGCTGGAGCAGAGCATCTACCACGTCCTGATGGACCGTGAGCTCGGGCTGAAGGACATCATCCTCAGCACGAGCGTCCCCGGGCTCGACCTCGCACCGGCCAACATCGACCTCTCGGCGGCCGAGATGCGCCTCGTCACCGAGGTGGGTCGTGAGCAGGTGCTGGCCCGCGCGCTGCGTCCCGTCCTCCACGACTACGACGTCATCCTGATCGACTGCCAGCCGTCGCTCGGACTCCTGACCGTGAACGCGCTCACCGCGGCCGACGGCGTGATCATCCCGCTCGAGTGCGAGTACTTCGCGCTGCGCGGGGTGGCGCTGCTCAAGGAGACCATCGAGAAGGTTCGCGACCGCACCAACTTCGACCTCACCATCATCGGCCTGCTCGGCACGATGTTCGACGGTCGCACCCTGCACGGCCGCGAGGTGCTGGCCACCCTCGTCGAGGGCTGGGGCGACCTCGTCTTCCACACCGTCATCCGCCGCACGGTCAAGTTCTCGGACTCCACGGTCGCGGGCGAGCCCATCACGGAGTACGCGCCCTCCTCGCCCGGTGCCGAGGCGTACCGCCAGCTGGCCCGGGAGGTGCTGGTCCGATGCCCCGACGCGTGAACCTGCCCGGCGCCGACGAGCTGTTCCGCGCCACCGCCCCGTCGGCGGGCAAGCCCGCTGCGAGCACGCCGGCCCCAGCCTCCGGTGCGGCTGCCGCCCCGGCCACGGGCAGCGGCCGGGTCAAGCACGACGAGAAGATGACCGTCTACGTCACGTCCGACGAGCTGCTCGCGGTGGAGCAGGCGCGCCTGCAGCTGCGTGGCGCCCTCGGTCGCAACGTCGACCGTGGCCGGCTCGTGCGGGCCGCCCTCGCCATCGCCCTGGCCGACCTGGAGGCGCGTGGTGTCGACAGTGACGTCGCACGACGACTCGACGCGTCCTGACGTGAGCGACGAGGTCGTCGCCGAGCCCAGCGTGCCCGCCGGCTTCTCGGTGTCCATCGGCAACTTCGAGGGACCCTTCGACCTGCTGCTCGGCCTCATCTCCAAGCACCAGCTCGACATCACCGAGATCGCGCTCTCCAAGGTCACCGGCGAGTTCATCGCCTACATCAAGACCCTCGACGACGACCTCGAGCAGACCACGCACTTCCTGCTCGTGGCGGCCACCCTGCTCGACCTCAAGACGGCCCGCCTGCTGCCGCAGGCCGAGGTGGAGGACGAGGAGGACCTCGCGCTGCTCGAGGCCCGCGACCTGCTCTTCGCGCGACTCATGCAGTACCGGGCCTTCAAGCAGGTGGCGGCCGTCATCGCCGAGCGACTCGTGGGGGAGGAGCGTCGTCATCCACGGTCGGTGGGGCTCGAGCCGCGCTTCGCCGACCTCCTCCCCGAGGTCCTCATCTCCGTGGGTCCTCAGGAGCTGGCCGCGCTGGCGGCCAAGGCCTTCGAGCCCAAGCCGGTGCCGATGCTCTCCATCGCGCACCTGCACGCACCGCAGGTGAGCGTGCGCGAGCAGGCCCACCTCATCGTCGACCGGCTGCGCCGCGAGCAGAACATCACCTTCCGTGCGCTCACCGCCGACGCCGATGTCATGACCACGGTGGCGCGGTTCCTCGCGCTGCTCGAGCTGTTCCGCGAGGGCGTGGTCGCGTTCGACCAGGCCACGCCGCTCGGCGACCTGCACCTGCGCTGGACCGGCTCCGACGACGCCGACATCGACGTGAGCGACGAGTTCGACGCCCCGCCGGTGCTGCAGGAGGTGGCGCCGTCCGGCCCGGAGACCGAGCCCGTCGCCGCCGTGACCCTCGACCCCGACCAGACCCTTCAGGACGACGCCGCGCGTCAGGACGACACCGACCAGGAAGAGGAGGGCGCGTGAGCGACCTGCCCAAGGGCCCGCACGAGCTCGAGCTGGAGATGCTCGAGCTCCGACCCGCGCTCGAGGCCGTGCTGATGGTCGCCGACCAGCCCCTCGACCACCTCACGCTCGCCCAGGCCGTGGGACACCCGCCCTACGACGTCGAGGACGCCCTCACCGAGCTCGCCGCCGAGTACGACGAGCAGCAGCGCGGCTTCGAGCTTCGCAACGTCGCCGGTGGATGGCGCTACTTCACTCGCGAGACGTACGCCTCGGCCGTGGAGCGCTTCGTCCTGGAGGGCCAGCAGGCGAGGCTCACGCAGGCCGCGCTCGAGACGCTCGCGGTCGTGGCGTACCGACAGCCCATCAGCCGCTCGCGCATCTCGGCCATCCGTGGAGTGAACGTCGACGGCGTGGTCCGCACGCTCGTGACCCGCGGACTCCTGGAGGAGGCCGGCCACGACGGCGAGAGCGGAGCCATCCTCTACCGCACGAGCAGCTACTTCCTCGAGCGCATGGGTCTGGCCAGCCTGTCCGACCTCCCCGACATCGCCCCCATGCTCCCGGCCATCGAGGACATGGAGGACGACCTCGTCCCCGAGAGCCCGGCCGAGGCCGCCGAGGAGTCCGGGGCCGCTGCAGCAGAGCCGTCGGACGACGAGCTCGGTGAGGAGACCGGTGAGCGAGTCGACTGAGCACGAGGGCGTCCGCCTGCAGAAGGTGCTGGCCCAGGCCGGGGTCGCCAGCCGACGTCGCTGCGAGGAGCTCATGGCCGACGGTCGTGTCGAGGTGAACGGCGAGGTCGTCACCCAGATGGGTCGTCGCGTCGACCCCGTGGCCGACGTCATCCGCGTGGACGGCAAGCGTCTGCCGCCCGCGTCGCAGAACGTCTACCTGGTGCTCAACAAGCCTCGCGGCGTGGTGTCCACCATGGCTGACGAGCAGGGCCGTCCCGACCTCGCGTCGCTCGTGGCGGACCGCCCCGAGAGGCTCTTCCACGTCGGCCGGCTCGACACAGACACGTCGGGCTTGCTCATCCTCACCAACGACGGCGACCTGGCCCACCGCCTGGCTCACCCGTCGTTCGAGATCACCAAGACGTACGTGGCGCTCGTGGAGGGTGTCGTGCCCGATCGGACCGGCAAGGTCCTGCGCGACGGCATCGAGCTGGAGGACGGCAGCGCCTCGGTCGACCGGTTCCTCGTGAAGGACCGCTCGCGGGGACGATCGCTCGTGGAGCTCGACATCCACATGGGGCGCAACCGCATCGTCCGGCGTCTGCTCGCCGCCGCCGGACACCCGGTCCTCGAGCTGACCCGCACGGCCTTCGGGCCGCTGCACGTGGGTGCGCTGGCCGCCGGGGCGCTGCGCGAGCTCTCGCGCGACGAGCTCGGCGCGCTCCTCGACAGCGTCGACTCGTCGTCGCCTGCCCCCGGAGCCGACGAGCCGGGGTCGTCGGAATGATCGACCAGCCTCCCTCCCAGGTCATCGGGTGCGGCCTCATCGGCACGTCCGTGGCCCTCGCGCTGCGTGCGCAGGGCATCGAGGTGTTCCTCGAGGACGCCGACCCCGCGGTGGCTGCCCAGGCGGCCGCTCGGGGAGCCGGGACCGTGGGCACCACGCCGGAGCCGGCCGCCGTCATCGTGGCCGTCCCTCCCAGCGCCGCGCCCCGCACCGTCGTCGAGGCCCTGGAGCGCTGGCCGCACGCCGTGGTCACCGACGTCGCCTCGGTGAAGTCCGCCGTCGTGGCGGCCGCGGCCGCGCACCCCGAAGGACACCGTTTCGTGGGCGGCCACCCCATGGCCGGAAGTGAGCGGTCGGGACCGGCTGCCGCGTCCGCCCAGCTCTTCGAGGGCCGCCCGTGGGCCATCACCCCCAGCCCCGGTGCCGACGACGACGCCGTGCGGCTCGTCGAGGAGATCGCCGTGATGATGGGCGCCGTGCCCATCCGGCTCGAGGCCGCGGCCCACGACGACGCCGTCGCGCTCGTGTCCCACCTGCCGCACCTGCTCTCCGTCCTCACGGCGTCGCGGCTGGCCGACGCCCCGTCGTCGCACCTCGCCCTCGCGGGGCCTGGGCTGCGCGACGTCACCCGCATCGCCGGCAGCGCGTCGGGGATGTGGATCGACATCCTCGACAGCAACGCCGACGCCGTGCGGGCCCTGCTCTCCGACGTGCGCAGCGATCTCGACCGGGTCATCACGGCGCTCGACCGTGAGGTCGGTGTGGACGCGGAGACCCTGGCCCACGTGCTCGACACGGGCCGCGCGGGCACGCGTCTCATCCCCGGCAAGCACGGCGGCGAGCCGGTGGAGCTGTCCACCGTCCACGTCCAGATCCCCGACTCCCCGGGTGCCCTGTCGCAGCTCTTTGCCCATACGGGAGAATCAGGGGTGAACATCGAGGACCTGCGCATCGACCACGAGCTCGGCCGGCCCGTGGGCCTCGTCGAGATCGCCGTCGCGGCGGAGCGGGCCGACGTCCTCGTCGCCGCGCTCACCGAGCGTGGCTGGTCCGCGTACCGATGAAGGAGAACGCATGAGCGAGCGTCAGGGAGCGAACGACGGCAGGGCCACCGGTCTCGTCGTCGCCGTCGACGGACCGTCGGGCTCCGGCAAGTCCAGCACCGCCCGCGGCGTCGCCTCGCGGCTCGGGCTCGCGTACCTCGACACCGGTGCCATGTACCGCGCCATGACCTGGGCCCTGCTGCAGCGGGGGACCGACGTGTCCGACGCCGACGCCGTCGCGCGCGAGGCCGAGAGCGTCGTCATCGTCTCCGGCACCGACCCGCTCGGTCCCACCATCGAGGCCGACGGCACCGACGTCTCCGAGCCCATCCGCGGCTCCGACGTCACTGACCACGTGAGCCCCGTGGCCACCGTCGCGCGGGTCCGTGAGCTGCTCGTCGACCTCCAGCGTCGGACCATCGCAGACGTCCTCGAAGCAGGTCGCGGCATCGTGGTCGAGGGTCGCGACATCGGGTCGGTCGTCGCCCCCGACGCCCCCGTGAAGGTCTACCTCGTGGCCGACGCCGCTGCCCGCGCCGCCCGCCGCGCTGCCGAGACCGGCGCAGCCGACACCTCGGCCACCGCGGAGTCGTTGGCCCGTCGCGACCAGATCGACTCCACGCGCGCGGCGTCCCCGCTCGTGCGGGCCGACGGCGCCGTGCAGGTCGACGGCACCCACCTCACGCTCGAGCAGGTCATCGACACCGTGGTCGCCCTCGTCGACGAGGTGGGCGATCCCGCGTGACCGACCAGCTCCTCGAGGCCGCCCAGGCGGTGGGCCATGCCCCTCGCGGCCTGCCGGAAGGCGGGCTGAAGCTCCTGCGACCCCTCGGGCGCCGCTACATCGAGCGACGCTGGAAGCTGCGTGAACGAGGCACCCACCACGTCCCCGAGAAGGGTCCCGTCATCATCGCCGCCAACCACATCGGCTGGATGGACGGCCCGCTGCTCATCGCGTGCACCCCGCGTCCCGCGCACGCCCTCGTGAAGTCCGAGGCGTTCGAGGGCAGGACCGGACGGCTGCTGCGCTTCGTGGGCCAGGTCAAGATCGAGCGCGAGGAGCCCGACGTCGGCGCGCTGCGCGCCGCGGCTGACGCCCTCGCGGCCGGACAGGCCGTCGTGGTCTACCCCGAGGGCCGACGCGGCGAGGGCGAGCTGCACGAGATCAAGAACGGCGTCGCCTGGCTGGCGCTCGTCACGGGTGCTCCCGTGGTGCCCGTCGCCGTCTTCGGCACGCGGGCCGCCGGGGCCGACTCGGAGTCACGCCCGGCCCCCGGTGCCACCCTGGACCTCATGTACGGCTCGCCCATCCGCTTCGACGCGCAGCCCTGGCCGCGCCCGTCGAGCACCGTGGCCGAGGTCGGCGCCCAGATCCATCACCACCTGCGTGACCACCTCGTGTGGGCGCAGCGCGTCGGGCAGCTGTCGCTGCCCGGACCGCTCCCGGAAGGAACGACCGTTGTCTGACGTCATCGATACAGGCGGTCGCCTCCCGGTGCTCGCCGTCATCGGCCGCCCCAACGTGGGCAAGTCGACCCTCGTCAACCGCATCATCGGCCGTCGCGAGGCGGTCGTCGAGGACGTCCCGGGTGTCACCCGGGACCGCGTCCCCTACGAGGCCAACTGGAACGGCCGCTACTTCACGGTGGTCGACACCGGCGGCTGGGATCCCGACGCGCGCGGTCTCGCCGAGCGCATCGCGGCCCAGGCCGAGATCGCCATCCAGGCCGCCGACGCCGTCCTGTTCGTCGTGGACGCCAACGTCGGCATCACCGACGCCGACGAGGCGGTCGTGCGCATCCTGCGGGCTGCGGACAAGCCGGTCGTCCTCGCCGCCAACAAGGTCGACGACCAGCGTGGCGAGATGGAGGCCGCCGGTCTGTGGAACCTCGGGCTCGGTGAGCCCTATCCCGTCTCCGCCCTGCACGGTCGCGGCTCGGGCGACCTGCTCGACGCGGTCCTCGAGGCCCTCCCGGAGGCCCCCGGCGAGGAGGAGGAAGAGGTGGGCGGCCCGCGCCGCGTGGCCATCGTCGGCAAGCCCAACGTCGGCAAGTCGAGCCTGCTCAACATCCTGGCCCGCGAGGAGCGCGTCGTCGTCGACGACGCGTCAGGCACCACCGTCGACCCCGTCGACGAGCTCATCACCCTCGGCGGACGCGAGTGGCGCTTCATCGACACCGCCGGCATCCGGCGCAAGGTGCGCGAGGCCTCGGGCCACGAGTACTACGCGAGCCTGCGCACCAACACCGCCATCGAGCGGGCCGAGGTGGCCGTCATGATCGTGGAGGCCGACAAGCCGCTCACGGAGCAGGACACCCGGATCATCACCTCCGTGGCCGAGACCGGTCGCGCGCTCGTCATCGCCTTCAACAAGTGGGACCTCGTCGACGAGGAGCGCCAGTACTACCTCGAGCGCGAGATCGAGCGCGAGCTCGTGCAGGTGCAGTGGGCTCCCCGCATCAACATCACGGCACGCACCGGCTGGCACGTCGACCGCCTGGTGCGCGCCATCGACTCCGCGCTCGAGGGCTGGGAGACCCGCATCGGCACCGGCGCGTTCAACTCGTTCCTCGGCCGGATGGTGGCCGAGCACCCGCACCCCGTCCGCGGCGGGAAGCAGCCCAAGGTCCTCTTCGGCACGCAGGCCTCCGTGGCGCCGCCGACGTTCGTGCTCTTCACGTCGGGCAAGCTCGAGGCCGGCTACATGCGCTACATCGAGCGCCGTCTGCGCGAGCACTTCGGGTTCGTGGGCACGCCCATCCACATCACGCAGCGACCGCGCGAGAAGCGCAAGCGCTGACGTGCCGCCCCGGTCGCCGCTGCCGCCGCGCCACGCGCTCGGCGCGGCGTGGGTGCGCACGCCCGACCGGGGTGTCGGCGCTGCGCCCTGGAGCACCATGGGGGAGTGGTTGCGGACCAAGCTGCCCACCGGGGTCGACGTCGCCGGGATGCTCGAGGCGGGCGGGTTCGTGCACCAGGACGGCTCCGCCGTGCTGGAGGACGAGCCGTACCGTCCCCACACCTTCGTCTGGTTCCACCGCGAGCTGCGCGACGAGCCGGTCGTGCCGGGCTCGCCCGACGTGCTGCACCACGACGAGCGGATCGTGGTGGTGGACAAGCCCGCGTTCCTCTCCACCATCCCGCGGGGTCGGCACGTGCGGCAGAGCGTCGTGGTCCGGCTGCGCGACGAGCTGGGTCTGCCCGAGCTCTCGCCCGCGCACCGGCTCGACCGGGTGACGTCGGGGGTGCTGGTCCTGACCACCGAGAAGCGTTGGCGGGGCGCGTACCAGGAGCTCTTCGCCGCACGACAGGTCCGGAAGGTCTATCGGGCCCTCGCCCCTCACCGGCCGGACCTGGCGACTCCCCTCGTCGTCCGCGACCACCTGCGCAAGGACCGCGGTGCGTGGCAGGTGTCGGTGGTGCCCGGTGCCGCAGTGAACGCCGAGACACTCGTCGAGGTGGAGCAGGTGCTGGGCGACCTGGCCGTGTACCGGCTCACGCCGTCCACCGGCCAGACCCACCAGCTGCGCGTCCACCTGTGCGGGCTGGGTGTCCCCATCCTGGGCGACCCCCTCTACCCGGAGGTCCTCGACGTCGCCGTCGACGACTTCAGCACCCCGCTGCAGCTGCTGGCCGCCGAGCTGTCGTTCACCGACCCCGTGGACGGCACGGACCGCTCGTTCGTGAGCCGTCGGACGCTCCCGCTCGCGCCGCCGGACGGCCCCTGACGCGCCCGGGCCGCGGCGCTGCTTCGACAGGTGGTCCGGCCCGGGGCAACACTCCCGTAACCTGACGTCGTGGCCTCGCCGACTCCTGATCTCGCCCTGGCCCGCCGCGGTTTCCGCGACGGGGAGCGGGCCGTCGCCAACCTCGCCCTGCTGCCCGGCATCGACGACGCCCTGGTGGAGCAGATCGCGTCCGTGGCGAGCCCGGACTCCGCGCTCGGCTCCCTCGTCGACATCGCCGACAGCTGGGGCGCCGAGCGACTCCTGAGCACGCTGCGCTCCGACGACGAGCTGCGGCACCGGCTGCTCATCGTGCTGGGCACGAGCGAGGGACTCGGGGGATTCCTGGCTCGCCATCCCGAGCACCTGCTCGACCTGGCCCAGGACGAGCTCAAGACCCAGCCGCTCGACCTGGAGACCCGCCGCCGGCAGATGGAGGAGGCCACCACGGCCGACGAGCTGCGGGTCGCCTACTACCGCAAGCTCCTGCACCTGGCGGCGCGCGACCTCACGGCGCTCACGACCTTCGAGCAGTCCTCGGGCGAGCTGGCCGACCTCGCCGTCGCCACCCTCGGTGCCGCGCTGCGGATCGCCCGGTCCGAGGAGCCCGAGGCCGACCGCTGTCGCCTCGCCGTCGTCGCCATGGGCAAGACCGGCGGCCGCGAGCTCAACTACCACAGCGACGTCGACGTGATCTTCGTCCACGAGCCCACCGACGACGACGTCGACGGGCAGGCGGCGCAGGTCGCCACGCGCCTCGCGGCAGCCACCATGCGGCTCTGCTCCCAGCACACGTCGGAGGGCGTCATCTGGGAGGTCGACGCCAACCTGCGACCCGAGGGCAGCTCCGGCCCGCTCGTGCGCACCCTCACGAGCCACCTCACGTACTACGAGCGCTGGGCCTCCACGTGGGAGTTCCAGGCCCTGCTCAAGGCCCGTTTCGCCGCCGGCGACGAGAAGCTCGGCCAGGAGTACGTGGATGCCGTCGGTCCGCTCGTCTGGCAGGCCAGCACGCGCCCGGACTTCGTGCGCGACGTGCGGGCCATGCGTCGGCGGGTCATCGAGAACATCCCCCACGGGCAGCGCGAGCGCCAGCTGAAGCTCGGCTCGGGCGGGCTGCGCGACGTCGAGTTCGCGGTGCAGCTGCTGCAGCTCGTGCACGGTCGCGGCGACGAGTCCATCCGCAGCCCCACGACGCTCGTGGCCCTCCAGGAGCTCATCGACGGCGGGTACGTCGGTCGGCGCGACGGCGCGGCCATGGAGGAGGCGTACGAGTTCCTGCGCACCCTCGAGCACCGCATCCAGCTGTTCCGCCTGCAGCGCACCCACATCGTCCCGGAGGACACCGAGGACCTGCGTCGCCTCGGCCGGTCCATGGGCTTCCGCCAGGACCCGGCCGCCAACCTGGAGAAGGAGTGGGCCGCGCACCGGCGCCAGGTGCGACGCCTGCACGAGAAGCTCTTCTACCGTCCGCTGCTCGAGGCCGTGGCCTCGCTCCCGGCCGACGGGCTACGCCTCACCCCGGAGGCGGCCGAGGCGCGGCTGCGGGCGCTCGGCTTCGTCGACCCCAAGGGTGCGCTGGCCCACATCCAGGCCCTCACCTCGGGGCTGTCGCGTCGTGCGGCCATCCTCAAGTCGCTCCTGCCCGCGATGCTCGAGTGGTTCGCGGAGTCTCCCGACCCCGACGCGGGCCTGCTGGCCTTCCGCAAGATCTCCGAGACGCTGGGCGAGACGCACTGGTACCTCCGCAAGCTGCGCGACGAGGGACAGGGCGCCGAGCAGCTGGCCCGCGTCGTGGCCTCGAGCCGCTACGTGACCGACCTGATCCTCCGGGCCCCGGACTCGGTGGCGCTCCTGGGAGATGCCACAGCCCTGCACCCGCTCGACCTCGAACGGCTGAGCGGCGAGATGATCCTGGCCGCCGAGCGGCACGCCAAGCCGGACGAGGCCATCAAGGCCGTCCGGCGCGTCCGTCGCCGAGAGCTCTCGCGCATCGGCATCGCCGACGTCCTGGGCCATCTGGACATCGACACGGTGGGCCAGGCGTTGTCCGACGTCACCGAGGCCACCCTCGAGGCGGCCCTCGTGGCAGCCACCACCGCGGTCAAGGCCGAGCGCGGCGACATGCCCACCCGCATGTCGGTCGTGCTCATGGGACGTCTCGGTGGCCACGAGTCGGGCTACGGCTCCGACGCCGACGTCATGTTCGTGCACGACCCGCTGCCCGGGGCCGACAGCGGCGAGGCCTCGAAGGCCGCCACGGCCGTGGCCACCCTGCTGCGCAAGATGCTCTCCGCCCCGTCGGACGACCCGCCGCTCGAGGTGGACGCCGACCTGCGCCCCGACGGCCGCAACGGACCGCTCGTGCGCTCGTTCGGCGCCTACGCCTCGTACTACGAGAAGTGGTCGGCGGTGTGGGAGGCGCAGGCCCTGCTGCGGGCCCGTCCCTCGGTGGGCGATCCCGACCTCTGCGCGCGGTTCACCCAGCTCATCGACCCCCTCCGGTGGCCCGAGGGCGGGATGAGCGAGGCCGAGGTGCGCGAGATCCGTCGCATCAAGGCCCGCGTCGACTCCGAGCGGCTCCCGCGCGGCGCCGACCCCACGACGCACCTCAAGCTGGGCCGTGGCGGTCTGGCCGACGTCGAGTGGACGGTCCAGCTGCTCCAGCTGCAGCACGCCCACGCCGTGCCGGGCCTGCGCACCCCGCGCACCCTCGAGGCCCTGGCGGCCGCCGCCGAGGCCGAGCTGCTGTCGGCGTCCGACGCCGAGACGCTCACCACCTCGTGGCGCATCGTGAGCCGGATCCGCAACGCCATCGTGCTGCTGCGGGCCAAGGCTGCGGAGTCCATGGTGCAGCAGGCTGACGAAAGGGCCGGCGTCGCGCACCTTCTCGGGTACGGTCTGGACGGCGGGGAACGCATGGTCGACGAGTACCTGCGCTCGACCCGCCAGGCTCGACAGGTCGTCGAGCGCGTCTTCTGGGAGTGAACATGGGTCGTCTGGGTGTGGTCGTGGTCGCAGCGCTGCTCTCGAGCGTCATGTCGGCGGTGCCGGCCGTGGCGGCGGAGGCCGATCCCGGAGTCGAGCCCGTGCCGGTCGCCGTCGTGAAGACTCCGGTCGTCTCGGGCACCGCCCGGACGGGCTCCACGCTCCGGGTCAGCCCGGGGACGTACGAGCCTGCCGAGGCGACCACCGCGGTGCTGTGGCTCCGCAACGGCGTCAGCACGGGCCGCACCGGCCTCACGTACCCGCTCACCAAGGCCGACTGGGGCGACCGCATCTCCGCGCAGGTCGTGGCCTCCGCTCCCGACCGGGCCGACACCACCGCCGTGTCCAACCGGACCGCAGCCGTGCGCTGGGCGAGCCTCGTGGTCACCAAGAACCCCTCCGTCTCCGGCACGCGACGCTTCGGTCGCACCCTCACGGCCCTCGGCGGCACGTGGAGGGGCGGGACGCCGCGCCTGGCCTACCGCTGGCTGCGCGACGGACGGGCGATCGCAGGGGCCACCTCGCGCACGTACCGGATCGCTCCCGGCGACGTGGGTCACCGGCTCGCGTTCCGCGTCCGTGCCACCCGCGCGCTCCACGAGCCCAAGGTCGTCACGGCCTCGGCCACCACGACGGTGCTGCACCGTCGTGACGTGCGCAAGACCGTCACCTACCGCGTCGTGAAGAACGGCTCCTCCTCCTCGAGCCTCTCCACGTTCATCAAGCAGACCGCGCAGACCTACGCCGACGCGCGGGGCTGGCGAGGAGCCGGGGTGCGGTTCAAGCGCGTGAGCAAGGGCGGGTCGTTCACGCTCGTGCTGGCCAAGGCGTCGCGGGTGCCGTCGTACTCCAGCGGCTGCAGCTCCACGTACAGCTGTCGGGTCGGTCGCTACGTCATCATCAACGAGACGCGCTGGCGCACGGCCACCCCCGGCTGGAAGAAGGCCGACCGCTCGGTGCGCGACTACCGCCATCTCGTCGTGAACCACGAGACGGGGCACTGGTTCGAGAAGAACCACGCCGGCTGCGGCGGGAAGGGCAAGACCGCGCCGGTCATGATGCAGCAGTCCAAGGGTCTGGCGGGCTGCAAGGCCAACCCCTGGCCCAAGGTGAGCGAGCTGGGTCTGCCCCGCTACGGCTGGAAGGCACCCTGATCCGCTGAGCGGTGGATCATCCACGGCCCGCGGGCCATGGTGGGTCAGCCGTCAGCTGGCCTTGGTGCGGGCCGCGCGCAGGATGTGCTCGCGCTCGGTGGCGTTGAGGCCGCCCCAGACGCCGTAGGGCTCCTGGACCTCCAAGGCGTGCTGGAGGCACTGGCGGACCACGGGGCACACGTTGCACATGGCCTTCGCTGCTGCCTCACGGGAGCGCCGACGCGGACCGCGCTCGGACTCCGGGGAGAAGAACGTCTCCGGGTTGGCCGTGCGGCAGGCACCGTCGTACTGCCAGTCGTACGACTCCTGCAGCGGCATGGGAAGGCGCGAGGTGCTGGCCACGGTGATCTCCTTTGGGGGGCTTCACCAGTGGTTCGTCACTGACCCGCCGGGCGGATGGGTCGGTGACGCAAGTTTCTAGTCCGGAAGGACTAGGCCGTGGCGACGGGGTGGCGCGTCATCTGCAGCTGCGCGACGTCGAGGTAGCCGACGCCGAAGCCGGCCTCGCAGTAGGCGAGGTAGAACTCCCACATGCGGCGGAACGTCTCGTCGAAGCCCTGCTCTGCGATGACGGGCCAGCGCTCGTTGAAGCGCTCGCGCCACAGGCGCAGCGTGCGCGCGTAGTCCGGGCCCAGCGAGCGGGTCTCGCTCACCCGCAGCGTGGTGTGCTCGGCCAGCGTGCGGTTGATGGCCTCGGGGGAGGGGATGAGGCCGCCCGGGAAGATGTACTTCTGGATCCAGCCGTAGGAGTTGCGGGTGGCCTTGTAGCGGTGGTCGGCCATGAGGATCGCCTGGATGGACACGGCGCCGCCGGGAGCGAGCAGGCTGTCGATCTTGGCGAAATAGGTGGGCCAGAACTCCTCGCCCACGGCCTCGATCATCTCGACGCTCACGATGGCGTCGAACTCGCCGGTGACGTCGCGGTAGTCCTGCAGGCGCAGGTCGATGCGGTCGGCCACGCCGGCCTCCTCGAAGCGCTGGACCGCGAGGGCGGCCTGCTCCTGGGAGATCGTGACGGTCGTGACGACGGCGCCGCGCTGGGCGGCGCGGATGGCGAGGGCGCCCCAGCCGCTGCCGATCTCGAGGACACGCGTGCCCTCGCCGACGCGGGCCTGGTCGAGGATGCCGTCGATCTTGCGCTCCTGCGCCGTCTGCAGGTCCTCGTCGGCGGAGGCGAACCAGGCCGCCGAGTACGTCATGGTCGGGTCGAGGAACTCGGCGAACAGCTCGTTGGAGAGGTCGTAGTGCCGCCCGATGTTGGAGCGCGAGCCCTCCACGGTGTTGCGCTCGTGGCTCGGGAGGCGCTCGTCGACGAACGCGCGGAACTTCTGCAGCGACGGCGGCACGATGCTCGTGAGGCGCGCCGCGAACGGGGTGAGGAGGTCGGCGAGGTCGGTGTCGGGACCCGTGGTCCAGTCGCCGGCCATGTAGGCCTCGCCCAGGCCGATCTTGGTCTCGGCTCCCAGGCGGTTGAAGAACGCCGAGGGACGCACGACGTGCATCTCGGGCGCGTCGGGTCCGCCGGCGCCCCAGCGGCGCCCGTCGGCGAACGTGAGGCGCACGGGGAAGCGGCTCACGGAGGGGCGCAGGATGGCGCGGGCCACGCGGGCCTTGAAGGGCGTGCTGGGCGTGGAGGCGATGCCGGGCCAGCGAGTGGCGAGCGTGTCAGTCATGAGGGCTCCTCTGGGGTGCGGTGGAGGTGAGTCGGTGCGGCGACCGGGCCACGACGGGGAGCCGTCGGAGCCACAGCCACACGCCGTGGATGCGGATGAGCGCGCTGACGCGCTGGGTCATGAAGGGGTGCGTCAGGAGCACGCGGGCGAGCCGGCCGGGGGTGGCCGGTCGGACCTCGCCGCCGAACGTGGCGCTGAAGATGGCGGTGCCGCCCTGGCGCAGGACGATGGTGGAGGAGACCCGGTCGGGACCGAGCCGGAAGCGCAGGTCGTACTTGCCCTCCACGGTGAAGAACGGGGAGACGTAGAAGTCCTTCGTGGTCTCGGCCCGGCCGGCCTCGTCGGGACGCAGCACGTAGGCGTGCCGTTCTCCGTAGGTGTTGTGGACCTCGGCGACGATCGTGTCCACGTGGCCGTCGTCGTCGATCGCCCAGAACACGCTGAGCGGGTCGAAGGTGTGGCCCAGGACGCGCGCGTTGGCGAGCATGACGAGGCGGTGGCCGGTCACGTCGATGTCGTGCTCGCGGCACAGGGCCTCGATGTTCCGGCGGATGGAGGAGCTCGGGTCGCCCAGGTGGTCGGACGCCTTGAAGGTGGAGAAGGCGCGCAGCCAGCGGGGCATCCGCGGCAGGTCGTCGACGTCGACGAGCCACTGGTAGACGCGGTAGGAGAACCGGTGCTCGATCGGCCCGCGGCGGGCGTGCCCGACCTTCCCCACCACGAGGGCGGGGAGCGCGGGGACGACGGGCTGGCTCATGCCGCTCACGCCACCGTGACGGCGGAGCGGACGGCCTCGGCGGCCTGCACGCCGGAGCGGCAGCCGTCCTCGTGGAAGCCCCACCCGTGGTAGGCGCCGGCGAAGACCGTGGCAGCGGTGTTGAGGTCGGGCAGCTCGGACTGGGCCGCCACGGACGCCGGGGTGTAGATGGGGTGCGTGTACTGCATGCGGGCGATGACCGTCTCGGGGTCGATGGACTCGGCGGCGTTGAGCGTGACCAGGAAGTCCTGGCGGCTCTCGAGGCCCTGGAGCTTGTTCATCCAGTACGTGACCACGGGGGCGCCGTCGGCGTCGCAGGCGTCCATGCGGAAGTTCCACGAGGCCTTGGCCTGCTCGGCCGAGGGCAGCTGCGCGCCGTCGGTGTGCAGGAGCGTCTCGTTGTGGGAGTACTCGAAGGCGCCGAGGACCCGCTTCTCGTCCGGGGTGGCGTCGGTGAGGAGCGCGAGCGCGTCGTCGGCGTGCGTGGCGATCACCACCGAGTCGAACGTCAGGACCTCACCGTCGCCGGTGCGGATCTCGACGCCGTCGCGGGTCCGCGAGACGGACCGGACCGGGCTGCTGCTGCGGGCGTCGGCGAGGCGCTCGACGAGACGACGGACGTACTCGTTGGACCCGCCCTGGACGGTGAACCACTGCGGCGAGCCCTTGATGGACAGGAAGCCGTGGTGCCGCAGGAACGTGAAGAGGTAGCGCGCCGGGTAGTCGAGGGCGGTCTCGGTGCCCGAGGACCACACGCAGGCCACCACGGGGATCGCGTAGTGGCGCAGGAAGTGCTCGGAGAATCCGTGGACCCGCAGGAAGTCGCCGTAGGTCTGCGGCTCGTCGGCCGACTCCGGCGTCTCGAGCAGGGCGATCGCGAGCTTCTGGAAGCGCTTCACGCCCAAGAGCATCCGGATGTATCGCGGGTCGAGGACGCGCCGACGCTGGGCGAAGAGGCCCTTGCCGCCGCGGCCGCCGGCGTACTGGAGCCCGCAGCCGTCGCACGCGATGCTCATGCTCATCTCGGTGGGGTGCACGGCCACGTCGAGGTCGCGGAACAGCTGCTGGAGCAGCGGGTAGGTGCGATCGTTGTGCACGATGAACCCGCTGTCGACGCGATGGTCGGGCTCGCCCTCCACCGGCACCGTGTGCGTGTGGGCGTGGCCACCGAACCGGTCGTCCGCCTCGAGGAGCGTGACGTCGTGGGTCGTGCGCAGCGTGTAGGCGGCCGTGAGTCCGGAGACCCCGGACCCGACGACTGCGACTGTTGGCCTCATGTAGGTAGTTCGTCCTCAGGCGCGTGTCGGATGGGTGGAGGTGACAACCATCACCGGTGACGACGACAAGGTGGGCACGACACCATTGTGTCGCACCCGCTCCGTCGAGGCTCGAGGACTCAGGCGTCCACCGTCTCCTGGGCAGCCTTGGCCGCCTCGCGCTTGGCGCGACGCACGGCCTTGGCCTCGGGGCTCTTGCCCTGCAGCAGCGGGTCCGAGGGCTTCTTGGAGTAGGCCCCCAGCTGACGGGCCACGCTCGCGAGCTGCTTGGACAGGCGACCGGAGTTGTACTGGAGGCCGTGACGCTCGCAGATGGCCCGGATCTCCTGGGCGACCTCGGGGTAGCGCCGCGCCGGGATGTCGGGGAAGAGGTGGTGCTCGATCTGGTGGCTCAGGTTGCCGCTCAGGATGTGGAACGGCGCGCTGCCCGAGATGTTGGCCGAGCCGAGCAGCTGACGCAGGTACCACTGGCCGCGCGTCTCGTTCTGCGCGTCCTCCTCGGCGAAGGTCTGGACCTCGGCCGGGAAGTGGCCGCAGAAGATGATGAGGAACGTCCAGATGTTGCGGATCAGGTTGGCCACGAAGTTGGCGCCGATCACCGCGAGGGGAGCCCACCAGCCGACGAAGGGGACGAGGGCGAGCGCGATGGCCGGGTAGGCCACGTAGTCCTTGAGCACCTGACGACGCGCCTTGCGGGCGGCGCGGCTCTTGCGGTCGCGGAAGTCCTTCTTGCTCATCTTGCCGCCGAGGTACTCGTCGAGCTCGATGCCGTGGTACATCACGCCCCACTCGAAGAAGAGCATGAGCAGGAAGGCGGCCGGCAGGTTGAACCGGTGGCTCGGGTACCAGGGCTGGTCGTTGTCGATGCGCAGCAGGCCGTAGCCGATGTCGCGGTCCATGCCGTGGATGTTGGTGTACGTGTGGTGGATGTAGTTGTGGCCGTGCTTCCAGTCCTGGGCCGGTGCCACGTTGTCCCACTCGTAGCGCTTGCCGTCGACGAGCGGGTCGTTCATCCAGTCGTACTGGCCGTGCATGACGTTGTGGCCGATCTCCATGTTCTCGATGATCTTGGAGAGACCGAGGAACACGATGCCGGCGACGAAGGTCGGCCAGAAGAACGGCGTGAAGATGCCGATGCGGCCGAGCACCTCGAAGGTGCGCTGCACCTTGATGACGCGGCGGATGTAGTCGGCGTCGGCCTGGCCGAGTGAGTCCAGGGTGCGCTGGCGGATCCCGTCGAGCTCGTGCCCGAAGTCCTCCAGCTCCTCATAGCTCATGTACTCGAGCCCGATGGTGGACTGCTTGGTGGCGTCGGAGCCGACGAGCGGCTGGGGTGCCTCGTTGTGCGAGCTCGCGGAGAGCGGCTCGATGGGTGCGCGCTTCTTCGACATGTTCTCTTCCCTCCTCAGAGATCGACGACGACGTCGCCGACGGGGACCTGGACGCAGACCTTGATGGTCTCGTCGGTGTTGGCGCCGACCTCGCCGGTGACGACGTGGCGGACGGCGCCGCTGAGCTTCTTGACGGCGCAGGTGTTGCAGACGCCCATCCGGCAGCCGAAGTCGGGCTTGAGCCCGGCGGCCTCGGCCTGCTCGAGGATGGTGGCGCCGGAGTTGTCGGCGGCGGTCTCGCTCGCCTCGAACGACAGGGTGCCGGTGGCGTCGGCCGCGTCGAGGTCGACCGACGGGACCTTGAAGTACTCGACCCGGAGCTGGTCCAGGGCGCCGAGCTCCTCGTACGTGTCGCGCACGGCGGCGATGAGACCGGCCGGACCGCACGCGAAGGTGAGGGTGTCGACGGGATCGACCCCGAGGTGCTTGAGGTGGTCGACGTGGAAGCGTCCGCTGAGCGGCGCGTCCTCCTCGGGGGCGCGTGTGTAGACGCGCACCACCTGCGCGTCGGGGAGCGACGCGGCCAGCGTGTCGAGCTCGTCGGAGAAGATCTCGTCCTCGCGCGACTTGGCGTAGTGCAGGAAGGTGATGCGACCGGCGTGCCCGCGGTCGCGCAGGGAGCGAGCCATCGACATGACCGGCGTGATGCCGGACCCGCCGCTCACGAGGGCGACGTGTCCGGGCAGCGTGTCGGGCAGCACGAACTCGCCCTCGGCCTGCGAGAGGTGGACGACGGTGCCCTTCGTGAGGCCGTTGCGCAGGAACTGCGAGACGTAGCCGTCGGGGTGCGCCTTCACCGAGACCGTGAAGGTGCCGTCGCGGTTCTCCGTGGAGCTGGAGACCGAGAAGACCCGGACGCGACGGGTCCCGTCGACCTCGACGCCGAACTGCACGTGCTGTCCGGGCACGAAGCCCTTCCAGGCGCCGTTGGGGCGCAGGACGACGGTGCTGGCGACGCCCGTCTCCTGGATGACCTCCACGACGCGGGCCCGGACCAGGTCGACGGTGAGCATGGGGTGCACGAGGTCGAGGTAGTGGTCGACGGTGTGCGGAGACGTCAGGGTCGCGACGGCTCGCGAGCCGAGTGCGCGGCGGACGATGCCCATGTCTCTCCTCCTGGATCGAGCTCTACTGCTCGGTAACGTTCAGTGAACGTGCGTACACTGAAATTGTGCCTCGGACTGGGCTTCAACGCAACCACCAGGGCTCGTGACGTGGCGCACCCGGTGAATGCGTGTGCACCGAAACCGGACGATAGGCTGGAACGGTGAGCGAGACGACCGCCCTGACCCGCCAGGCGCAGAAGGAGCGCACGCGTCAGGCCATCCTCGACGCGGCCCTCGAGCTGAGCGGGACGGTCGGGTTCGCCCAGGTGAGCCTGCGCCAGGTCACCCGTGAGGCCGGCGTGGTTCCCACCGCCTTCTACCGGCACTTCTCCTCGATGGACGACGTCGGCCTGGCGCTCGTCGGTCAGTCGTTCGAGACGCTGCGCGCCATGATCCGCGACGCACAGCGCGATCCCGACACCTTCGCCGACATCATCGACGCGTCCGCCGAGATCCTCGTGCGTGTCGTGAAGCAGAACAAGGCGCACTTCGGCTTCGTCGCCCGGGAGCGCACGAGCGGCTCGCCGCTGGTGCGCGAGGCCATCCAGCGTGAGCTCGAGCTCTTCATCTCCGAGCTCGCCGTCATGCTGGCGCGGCTGCCCAACATCGACAGCTGGTCGGGGGAAGACGTCAAGATGGCCTCGGGGCTCTTCGTCAGGAACATGGTCTACCGGGCCGAGCAGGTCATCGGGATCCCGGACGGCCGGACCGACCTCGAAGAGGACATCAAGCGCAAGGCCCGACGTGAGATGCGACTCATCGTCCTGGGTTTCAGGGACTGGAAGAGCTGAAACTCTCGATACACGTCGCGTGTTCACCTGACGGGAGGGCGTTCGTGATGGATCATGGTTGCATGTGGAAGTTCTGTGCAACCGTCCTGCTCGCGCTCGGCCTCGTGCTGCCGGGCGTTGCCGCGTCCGCGGCCGACGACGCCTACCCTGACCCGACCGTCGCGATCATCATCGATCCCGACGTCTGCATCGGGCAGCCCCTGCCGTTCATCGGCAAGTCCAGCGTCGACGGCGACTGGACCGTGACCTACCTCGGTCAGACCAAGACCGGCTCGGGCAAGAACTTCGCCGTGGACTTCTCCACCAAGAAGGCCAAGGCCGGCCAGAGCGTCACGCTCCGCGCCGTCCAGACCTACGACGGCGGCTCGCTCACGCGCACCGCCACGATCAACCTGCCCAAGTGCACCGACCAGGCCGCCGGCGGAGCCGACCTCGGCGACGGTGTCGGCAACGCCGGCAACGACGGGCTCTCGGGCATCCTGCCCAACACCGGCGGACTCGCCTTCTGGGTCATCGTGCTCGGTGTCGTCCTCGCCGTCGCGGGCTCGGTCACCCTGGCGCGTCGCCGCAGCTAGTTCTTCCGCAGCGCGAGAAAGAGCCGGACCCAGCAGCGCTGGGTCCGGCTCTTCTGCGTCTCGGTGGCGCGGCCTCGGGTCAGGCCGCGGCCTCCTCGCCGTCGCGCTGGGCGTCGGCCACCTCGGCCCACTGGTCCTGCGCCGCAGTGGCGAGCTTGTCGAGGGCCAGGGAGAAGATGTCGTCGCCCAGCTGGTCCTCGAGCATGTGCATGATGCCGGGATCGGACTCGAAGCTCGCCGACCACTCCACGTAGCACGAGGTGTCGCGGTCCTCGGTGACCGTGATCGACGCCAGGTGGTCGGAGATGGGGAACGGCGGCTCGGGCATCGAGTAGGAGAGCGTGTGGGCCGCGTCGTCGCGGTCGACGACCGTCACCACGAGCTCGGGGGAGGCCTCGGGGCCTCCCTCGTAGATGCTCAGCCGGGGGTGCCACTGGGAGAAGTCCTCGACGAGGGCCCAGACGCGGTCGGCGGGGGCGGCAACGAAGGTGCGGCGGGCGATACGGGGCACTGCGGAGCTCCTGCGGGGTCGAGCGGACACGAATCCCTCCAGTCTCTCCCGTCCGGCTGCCCCTGGGTGGCGTTCGGAGTGAGGCGTTCCTCACGTCCGGGACCCAGGGCCGAGAAAGGTGCCCCTCCCGGTCGTAACACGTTCGTAACACCGATGACGGTTTCGTGATCTGGGGGAAATGCGAAGGCGTCACGCTGTGCGGTGGCCCGAACGTCGTCGGGCCCCGAGACGCAGAGGTGACGAGCCTGATGGATGCCCGACTCCTGTCCGACGCCGCGACGGCGGCCACCGCCGCGGGCGACACCGCCTGGCTCCTGGCCGCGTCGGCCCTCGTGCTCCTCATGGCACCGGGTCTCGCCTTCTTCTACGGCGGCATGGTCCGGGCCAAGAGTGTCCTCAACATGATGATGATGGTCTTCGGGGCCATCGCCGTCGTCACCGTGGTCTGGGTGCTCGTGGGCTACTCGATCGCCTTCGGCGACGACATGGGTCTTGGGCTCTTCGGGGACCCGACGCAGTACCTGGGTCTCAAGGGCCTGTTGGAGGCCGAGCCCGGCGCGCCCTACCCGCAGATCCTCTTCGCGCTGTTCCAAGGGCTCTTCGCCGTCATCACCGTGGCGCTCATCGCCGGCGCCATCGCCGACCGCACACGGTTCGGCACGTGGCTCGTGTTCTGCGCGGTCTGGACCGTCCTCGTCTACGCGCCGGTGGCGCACTGGATCTTCGACCTCAGCGACGGCGACCACGTGGGCGGCTGGATGGTGAACCGCCTGGGAGCCCTCGACTTCGCGGGCGGCACGGCCGTGGAGATCAACTCTGGCGCGGCCGGTCTCGCGGCGGCGCTCGTGCTCGGACAGCGCCTGGGCTTCGGCCGCGACCCCATGAAGCCGCACAACCTCACGCTCGTCATGATCGGCGCCGGGCTCCTGTGGTTCGGCTGGTTCGGCTTCAACGCCGGATCGGCACTGGGTGCCAACCACCTCGCGGCCGTGGCGTTCGTCAACACGATGCTCGCGGGCTGCACGGGCCTGCTCGCCTGGCTCGGCGTGGAGCGCTGGCGCGACGGCCACGCCACCTCGTTCGGTGCCGCGTCGGGTGTGGTGAGCGGACTCGTGGCCATCACTCCGGCCTGCGGACACGTGACACCCGTCGGCGCCCTCGCCATCGGCCTGGTGGCCGGCGCGGTGTGCGCGGGGGCGGTGGGACTGAAGTACCACTTCAAGTACGACGACTCCCTCGACGTGGTGGGCGTCCACCTCGTGGGCGGCCTCGTCGGCACGATCCTCATCGGCCTGCTGGCCTCGAGCGACGTGACGTCGGTCGACGGACTCTTCTACGGCGGGGGAGCGGACCAGCTGGGCAAGCAGCTCGTCGCCGCCGGAGCGACCCTGCTGTACTCGTTCGCGGCGACCGCAGCCATCGTGGCGGTCCTCGACCGGACCATCGGCTTCCGGGTGGACCCGGACCACGAGACACAGGGTGTCGACCTGGTCATCCACGCCGAGGCCGCGTACGACCTGCACGCCCTGTCGGGCACGCGCCCGCACCTCGGCGGCCACGGCTCGTCCTGAGCGCACCCGGTCCTGCGGACGGCGCCGCGCGGCGGGACGGGTCGTGCCGCGCGCGGCCGGATCGAGTCAGCCCTCGGGGGTGGCCTCGTGGTGCCGCCGACCGTGGGTGCGACGGTCCTCCTTCATCTCGGCCTCGAAGACGTGGGTCTTCCCCTCGATGAGCTCGTCGCGAGCCGAGCGCTCGAGGTCCTTGAAGGTGGCGTAGTAGTGCTCGTCGTAGTCCTCGACGATCTGGAAGGTCCACCGGCCGTCGATGACGTTGCGGCCCACCAGCTCGGTCTCGAGCCGGTCGGCGAGCCCGCCGTGGCCGGCCTCCCTGAGCTGGTCCGCTGCCTCACCCACCTGGAGGTCGGCGTGCCCGGAGAGCCGGTGGAAGGCGTACAGCGCGCCGCGGGCCTCCTCCACGGCCTCGAGGGCCTCGCTCAGCTTGCCGAGTGCCTCGACCGTCTCGTCGCTCACGCCGTCGGGTCGCTGGTGACGGGGTGCGGGTGCGTCCTGGGTGCTCATGGCACCCACGCTCGCACCGCTGCGCTCGACATGCATCTCGCCCAGACCTCGGTAGCGTCGGAGGCATGAGCGATACATCTTCTGACAAGAACGAGGCCATCCAGTTCGTCGTCAACCGCGTCGGCGCCTACCAGGACGGCGCCCCCGAGGGCACCGTCGAGGCCGAGCTCCGCAAGGGGCTCGAGGAGGCCGACCTGACGCTCGACGACGAGCAGGTCACGAAGCTCGCCGACGCGATCGAGGCCAACGACGGCACCGTCGACGCCGCCTCGGTGCTCGGCTGACCGCACCGCGCTGAACGACCCGAGGGCCGCGACCGATCCACGGTCGCGGCCCTCGGCAGGTCGGAAACCTGCCGGAAATGCAGGGATCCCGAACCGAAACAGGCGACTCCTATCGTGAGGGCTCCCCGTTCCCCCACGAATGCGAGCACCACATGCCGGCCAACGACATCCGCCTGAGCGCCATCACCGAGGTGCTGACCCGCACGCCGGTCGAGACCACGGAGATCCGTCCCCTCAGCGAGACCTGGGGCTGCGACGTCTTCAACCTTGCGACGATGGAGGAGGCGCTCTCGAAGAACGCCTTCAAGGCGATGAAGCGCACGGTGCAGACCGGCGAGACGCTCGACCCGGCGACCGCCGACGTCGTGGCCGCGGCCATGAAGGACTGGGCCATGGGCAAGGGGGCCAAGTTCTTCTCGCACGTCTTCTACCCGCTGACGAACATCACGGCCGAGAAGCACGACGGCTTCATCGTCACCAACGCCGACGGCAACGCCATCACCGAGTTCACGGGCAGCCTGCTCATCAAGGGCGAGCCCGACGGCTCGTCGTTCCCCAACGGCAGCCTGCGCATGACCAACGCGGCGCGCGGCTACACGGCGTGGGACCCCACGAGCCCGGCGTACATCATGCAGACGCAGAACGGCGCCACGCTCATGATCCCCAGCGTCTTCATGTCGTGGACCGGCGAGGCCCTCGACAAGAAGATCCCGCTGCTGCGCTCCAACGCCGCCATGGACACCGCCGCGCGGAAGGTCCTGGCGCTCATGGGCGAGACCGACATCGCGCCCTTGAACTCGAGCTGTGGCGCCGAGCAGGAGTACTTCCTCATCGACTCACATTTCGCGGCGGCCCGCCCCGACCTGCTGCTCGCCGGACGCACGCTCTTCGGCGCCCCGCCGGCCAAGGGCCAGGAGTTCGACGACCACTACTTCGGCGCCATCCCGGCCCGGGTGCAGGTGTTCATGCAGGAGTTCGAGGACCGGCTCTACCGGCTCGGCATCCCCGCCAAGACGCACCACAACGAGGTGGCCCCCGGCCAGTTCGAGATCGCCCCGTACTTCGAGGCGGCCAACGTCGCGGCCGACCACCAGCAGCTGCTCATGACGGTCATGAAGGCCACGGCAGCCGAGCACGGCTTCATGTGCCTCCTGCACGAGAAGCCCTTCGCCGGCATCAACGGCTCGGGCAAGCACGTCAACTGGTCCGTCGGCAACGCGACCCAGGGCAACCTGCTCGACCCCGGCACCTCGCCGGAGGAGAACCTGCAGTTCCTCGTCTTCTGCGGCGCCGTGATCCGTGGCGTCCACCTGTACGGACCGCTGCTGCGCGCCGTGATCGCCACGGCGTCCAACGACCACCGCCTGGGCGCCAACGAGGCGCCGCCGGCGATCCTGTCGGTCTACCTCGGCGACCAGCTGGAGGCCGTCTACGCCGACATCGAGGCCGGCAAGGTCTCCGCCTCGAGCGACGGCGGCATCATGGATCTCGGCCTGTCGCAGATCCTCCCGTTCACCCGCGACCCGGGCGACCGCAACCGCACCTCCCCGTTCGCCTTCACCGGCAACCGCTTCGAGTTCCGGGCGGTCGGCTCGTCGCAGTCGGTCTCGGGACCGCTCGTGGCGATGAACACCATGCTCGCGGACTCCCTCGACTGGATCGCGGCCAAGCTCGAGACCGAGCTCGGTGCGGGCAAGGAGCTGCCGGAGGCCGTGGCCACGGTCCTGCAGGAGGTCATGGAGCTCCACGGCAACGCCGTCTTCGGAGGCGACGGCTACTCGAGCGAGTGGCACGAGGCTGCCGTCAAGGAGCGCGGGCTGCGCAACCTGCCGACGTCGGCCGACGCTCTGCCGGTCTTCACCGAGCAGGCCGTCATCGACCTCTTCACCTCCACCGGTGTGCTGTCCGCGGTGGAGCTGAACAGCCGCTACGAGGTCTATGCCGAGCAGTACATCAACTCGGTCCTCGTCGAGGCGAAGCTCGTGATGGACCTCGGCAAGACCGTCATCTACCCGGCGGCGCTGGGCTACCTCGCGGAGCTGTCGGCGACCTACGCCGCCGTCCCTGCCCTCGACACGGGGGTGGTCGATGCCATCGCGGCCAACGCCAACGGCCTCATGTCGACCATCACCGAGCTGGGCGCCGAGCTGGAGAAGCACGACTTCGCCGACACGGCCGAGCACATGCAGCACGTGGCCACGTCGATCCGAGGACTCATGGACCAGGCCCGCGTCTACGCCGACGCGCTCGAGGTCGACGTCGCCGACAAGGCGTGGCCGCTGCCGAAGTACCGCGAGATGCTCTTCATCCGCTGACCCAGCACGCCGAGTGCAGCGTCCGGTGGCCTCTCAGGAGCCACGGGACGCTGCACTCGGCGTAGGTCGTGGCCGTTCCTGGCCGTCAGGTCAGGAGGACGACTTCTTCGGCGTCGGCGGAAGGGCGCCGGGACCGTGCGGTCCGCCGGCGTCGATGATCTTGGCGTCGAAGGCCTTCAGGACCGACGTCTTGTCGCTCGCCGTGAGAGTCCCGGCCGTGACTGCGGCGTCCAGCTTCTTGACCAGAGCGGCCCGGACCTTCGACCGCATGGCCTGACGATCGGTGCTGGCCTGCTTCTGTGCCGCCTCGACCGCATCGGCGACCTTGTCCTCGGAGACGTCGAGCTCCTTGGCCAGCGCCTTCACGAAGGCCGCGTCCTGCTTGGCGCGCTCGGCCTCGGTGGGCGGCGTCGGTCGAGTGCCCTGGGACGGCTTCTCCGGTCGAAGGTCGTCCCGGACCGACTCGATGGCCTTCGCCACGTCGTCCTCGTCCAGGCCGAGTGCCTTCGCGATGACGGCTGCGTCTCGGCCGGGTCCTGCGTGGTCGCCACGCGGGCCTTCGGGTCGCGAGGAGCTCGAGGACGGGTCGGGAGCCTTCGTCGTGTCGGCATTCGCGATGGCGACGCCGCCGGCGGCGAGACCGAGGCCGGCGACGGTGCCGGCCATGCCGGCGCGGACGAGTGTGGACTTGTTCATACAGATCCTTCCGAGGGCGAATCGTGCTTCCGTACGACACTCACTCGCCAACCTGTCATTGACCTGTGGTGCAAGCGTGGATCGCGCCAGATTCCCTCGGGCATCGGGCCACGACGACAGCACAAGGGCCGCGATCAACCGTGTGATCGCGGCCCGAGTGCCAGCTCCTGCGGACTACTGACGGACCAGCGGCGAGGCCTCATCGCGAGGACGCTGCTGCTCCAGCCCCGGAGACTCAGATGTCGTAGTACAGCTCGAACACCGTTGGGGATGTTGGCCGGTGTTGACTATCTCCCAAAAATGCCGTTTGACCTGCGGAAACGCTGATCCTGCGCGATGGTCGACGTTGGCCGATTTCGGCCTCGAACGGATCTCCTGCGGAATCCCTGCGGAATTTGGCGGAGTCGCGACGAAGGCAGTACGCCTATGCCTGGTCGCCGCCTCCGTACTTCTTCCCCAGGCCGACTGCGGTTGCTGCCAAGGCGGCTGTGCCCACGACGCCCGGCCCCTTGTCCTTACTCTGCTGGATCGCCTGAGACGCGACTTCTGCCGCGCGCCCGAGTTCACGCGGCTCCCACGACCGGAGGTCAGCCTCGATTGTTAGCAATCCGTGGAAGTCATCGAGTCCCGCCGCGAGATCGTTGGCAGACGCGACGACATCCAAGGACTTCGTTCGGTTCCAGACAATCTTCGCGTTGGCCGTTTCGACGGCCTTGTCCATGCGGGCCAGTAGATGCGCGGTGTGCTCGGATACGAGTTCGCGTCGTCCCGCTTGGGCCTTCTTCAGTCCGCGTCGATAGGCGTCGAGCTCATGCGGGGATTCGGCGAGAACGCGGTCGAGCTCGATCACGTCGATCGCGTCTTGCAGTTGGAAGCAGCGTGCGAGCACGGCAAGCCACTTGGGCACTTCATGCTCGGCTAGTGCGGCTGCGGCGGCGAGCCCGCCGACCTTGGTTTCCTCCAACTTTTTCGCGACGGCGTCGAGTTGGTCGAGCGCGTAGGTCTGGGTCGCGCCGATCGTCTGGTGTGTCTGGTCCACTGTCGACCAGAGGGTCTCGTTGACGCTGCCTGTCTCCTCGCGGATAGTCAGTGCTCGCTCAATCGTGTGGCCGGCCCCGACCATCTGGGCCACCACGGTGTCGTCCACCTTGCGGAGAACGTCGTCGACCTTCGCGTCGATCCTGACCAAGTAGTCGGTGATTTCCGCCATGGTCTGCTGGATCGCGGTCTGCGTCATCAGACCCGCCGCCCCAGAAAGGGCCGCCGGATTGGTCAGGAGCGATCCGGGCCCGCCCTCGAACTGAAGGTTCTTTACGAACTTGTGCCCGTCCTTCGCCTTAGCCGTGGCGTAGGAGTTGCCGGTCTTCGGGTCCTTGAGAAGCGGGAACCTCTTCGCGACCTTGGCTGAGTCCCCGGTCAGCTTCATCCAGCGTCCAGCGTTGGCCGTCACCTCCGCGGCTGCCTGAGTGACGTTGGACCCGTGCGTCAGCAGCGGCTTCAGTCCGCGAAGGTCGAGGGCCTTTGACGCTGCCCAGAGACCCTCGTCGCGCAGGAACCTCTCGACCGCCTTCTCCTCGCCGAGGACCGCGAGGCCATCGCCGTCGCTGATGAGCTGAATCTCGTTGTCCATCGCTGCTTCCTCGGGCTTCTCGGGTCAGGCCAACGGTAGTGGGCACATCCGACGAATCAGGTTGTTTGGCTGCGCTGGTCAGGAGTTGGCGTGCTTGATGATGTCGAACGCCGTGCGCCGTGTGTCCTCGTCGCGACGGACCAGCTCGTGCTCAGCTGGGATCGGTGCGTGGAGCGTGGCCTCGACGACCGCGGCCCAGTGGGTGCGCATCGGCTCGGGTACCTCCATCTCGTTCCATAGGTCGATCAGCAGCGCGCCGTCGACGCAGTGGATCAGGCTGGCCTCGTCCCCGTAGGTAAGGAGCCGTTCGTACACGAGCTTGCGGTCCGCACGGGCAGAGAGGTCCCACCAGAACCTGTCGTTGTCGTCCTCGATGAGGTCGAAGAACTTGATCGTGCGGAAGCATCCGGGGGCTTCCAGGCGCCACAGCCGGTCGGGGACGGTGAACGGGAATCGGAATCCCGGTGGCGCTGGGTGTTCGGTGAAGCTGACCCGCGGCTGGAGCGCGATGTTCCAGCCGGCGGCGTTCACGATTCGCTCCGCTGCGGCGAGCCCGGGGCTCTTCTTGCCCCGTTCGTAAGCCGACAGCGTTGGTTGCGAGGTGCCAGCGAGGGCTGCGAGCTGGGCCTGGCCAAGTCCGCTGGCGAGACGCGCTTCCTCGATGACCGTCCTCGGCTGAGGTCTCCAGTTCGTCACACCCGTATCGTACATATCCAGCCAGATCTCTATTCGGCGATCTGGGGACGCCTGCACACCTACCTGTTGCCCAACCCGGGGCTGACAGGAAGGAGCAACGTGATGAGCGTTGCCAAGTGCCTAGGCGTCGATGACCTCGACGCTCCGAACATGCGAGGACTGCGAGCCGAGTGGCCGCGGTGGCGGCGGATGTCCTCGGATCTGCCGGACGTGGATGACCTGAAGGAACTGCCGCGCTGGATGCGGGACGCCGAGCCGGCCCAGCGCGATGGAGTGCTCACGGCTCTCCGGAAGATCGCCGAGGGTGAGCGACGGGCGTACGTCGCGCTCGCCTGGCTCCTGATGCCGGGTGCCGCGCGAGTCGCCGGCCGCATCAGCCGCCTGGCTGAGGAGATCGACGCGGTCGTGGCTGGCCAACTCTGGGTCCAGATCTGCGAACACGATCCCGCAGACGACAGGTACGTCGCCAAGAAGATCCTCGACTGCGTTTACCGGGAGTCGATGGCCGAGCTCGGCGTCGGTGACCTTGCCAAGCGTCGTGATGAGGCGTGGGCGATGACCGTGCTGGTTGACGCCTTCGATGAGTCCATCCCGACCGGACCCGCGAACGACGAGGTGGCGGGCAGGGAGGTGCTCGCCGATCTCCTCCAGCGCGGGATCGACTCCGGCAAGCTGGTCGAGAGCGATCGCGACCTTCTGCTCGACCTCGCCCACGCAGCTGAGCAGATCGACGCACCGGGGCGCCGCGGCCGAGGTGGGCTGATGACGCCGTCGGTGACGCAAATGGTCGAGGAAGCCCACGCGCTGTCGTCACGGTCCATCCGGCGTCACGCGTCTGGCGCCATCCGAGCGCTGCGGGAGGACGCGGAGCGAGGGCGAACCGCGATGTGAGAGGTCAGGTCCAGCTTAGAGATTCGTGCGACCACGTCTTGCCCGCGGCATCACGTGACAGTGCGGGGTCGATGAGCCGAGTGACGAGTTCTGCGGCGAGGTCGACCGTGCGGTAGTCAGCGCAGTAGGGCACGGGCTTGCTGAGCTTGGCATACCCCGCACCCCATGTCGTCGGTACGGCGAAGTGGTCGAACGTCTCCATCTTTCGGCGGCGTGCTTCGGTGGCGATCGCGGTTCGGAGGTCGTCGCCGTCGATGTCTTGCGTGGTCGCGAACACCACGAGGTCAACCAGATCCTTCTCGCGACTGGACGCCTTCTCGTGGTACTCGGTCATCGTCGCGCAGACCTTGTCAGCGATCTGGTCAACGACGGGGTAGAGACGGTAGGGGTTCCTGGCCAGGCGAGGCAGGTTGAGCGCGGTGGCCGGCTCGGTCGTGACAACGTCTCCAGTCATTCCGGCGCCGACGGCGAGATCAACCTGGAGGTTCCCCTTCGCGCTGAGCCCGATGAAGATGTTGAACTTGACTTGGTAGCCCTCGGTGTAGGGCTGGGTGTCGTTGCCGATCGAGTCGGTGTGCCCGACGTACTCGAAGCCGAAGTGGTCGCCGAGGTCGATCGCTGCGAGGCGGATCAGGTCGTCCAGGGCCTGTGTGAGTGTGAAGCCTTCGCGGTACAGGTCGATGTCGCGGGTGGAACGCGTAGACGGCACCCTCGCGAGGATGCCGGTGCCGCCCTTGAGAACCCACTCAGATTCGTCGCCATCGGAGAACACCCGACTGAGGAACCGGTTGAAGTACTCCAGTTGAATGCGGCGATTCACGTCGAGAGAGAGATCCGCCTTCGCCGCCTTCTTGGCGGCGTCCTTGATGGCGGCCTCGACTCCGGCAGGCGTGGGGTAGGGCTCAGACATTCTTCATCGCCCTCTGCGCGTTCTCGATCAGACGCATCATCTCCGGGGTGACTGTGGGATTTGCACTCTGAGCTGCCGCTGCCTTACGGATTGCATCAATGGTGCCGGAATCCATGAGCACGCGCTGCACGGCCTCCTGCGCCCTCTTCATTGCAGTTGGGTTGATGGCGGACAGCATCTTCGCTCGGGCCTGTTCATCGAGCGATGGGAACGACTCATGGATCACCTTCGCTGCTTCTTGGGCAGCGAGGATCTCTTTCAGTCGGACACCACCGAACTGGTCGAGATACTTGGCGGCGACGCGTGAACCGATCTCCTGCGTGGCCGCGATCCGTCCCGACAGCGTGTCTGCGTCGATACCTGCAACCTCCATCAGGCGCTCGAGCAGAGCGGCTCCATCGCCCCGACGGATGCCCTCGCGCTTCGCGTGTGGAGCGAGCAGTTCGCGCAGACGATCGACGTCGAGCCTGTGCTTGTAGGACGCATCGCGAAGGGCATCGGCGATGTGGCTGGTGTCGGCCTCGGCGTTGAAGAGGTCGGCAATGGTGCACTCGATCGTCATGGCGGGCAGGCCATCGACGGTGGTGACGTCGCGTGGGTCGAGCTTGCGCTGTCTGTAGCGGATCTCGCTGCGCTGGCTCTGTCGGCGAGTGGGGCTGACGAAGTTGTAGCGGCGATCCCAGAGGTCGCCGATGCCGTGGAGTCGCGCTGCGGACGTCCCAGCGAAGACAACGCCACTCTCGCGGTCCTTGCTGCGCTCGTGTCCCATGCGCTTGGGGTCCGTGCTGAGCCAGGCAGCGCGGAGGTCATCGAACTGATCGCCGGGTGCTCCGGCGTCCTTGTACACGCCGTGCGCGAGACGCTCTAGGTGTCCGGCCTCGGCGAGTCGGGAGAGGTCCAGGCGGGCGATCCCGTGCATGCTGGCCTGAGCCGACGTGACCATGCCCCACTGGTAGGCAGTCAGGTCGGCCAGGATGCGAAGAGCCTCGGTGGACTTCATACTTGGATAGTATCGCGCAGAGCGATACATTCCAACCCGCTAACGCGAAACTAAGGCTACATTCCAAGCTTCGGGCCGCCGTCTCGCTGTGGCGACCGCGGGAAGGGGTCGATCGACGGACCCGGCCGACGCGGCCTCCTCGGGGTGGCGAGGTCCTTGACGCGGTAGGCCAGCGCGGCGGTCGGGTGGTCTATCGGCAGCGGCTTCCGACCGGCGGCGAGGTCGAGCATGCGCTCGGCGTCGATGCCCTTGCGGGCGAGACCGTCGAGGTACTTCGCGAGCTCGCCGGTCTGCTCGTCGCGCCTGCCGACGTACTCGACGATGCGGTCGGCCCAGGTCTTCACGGCCTCGCCGTAGCGCGCATTGATCCGGCCGGTGAGGTTGCGGTGGTACGCCGCCTCCCGGTCGTCGTGCGGCACCGGCCCGGCCAGCGTTCGTTCGTCGGTGGGTACGCCGGTGGCTGCTCGCCAGACGGCCAGTTCGCGCCTCAGCTCCGGAGTGAGGACGTCGTCGTCTTTCGCCGTCCACTCCGGCAGCACGGGATCGGCGGCGACCTCGGCGGCGAGCGAAGAGACTCGGCGGGATCGGGCGGCGAGGTACGGACCCCATGCCGAGTGCGACGCCGCCTCGGAAGGGGTGCCGGCGAGCCAGGGGAGCGGACCGGGCTCGGCGAGGTCGGGGTTCGCTCTCATCTGGGACGTTGCGAGCGCAACGGCGTCCGCGTACCGAGCGACGGCGTCCTGAAACTGCGCTGCTGGCGAGGTGGCACGGACCTGCGTCGACGTGGCGGAGACGGCGGCTCCGTCGCGAGCGAGGATGCCTTCGAGCACCTCGGTCGCGGTCATCGCCCGCTCGACCGTCGGCGATGGCAGCGCGTGCGTCGGCTCGGTGGAGAGCACGATGTGGGCGTGGTTCTCGACCCGGCCGTGGGTGAGCATCGTGTAGAGCATCTGGCGGTCCTCGGTGCCGCTGACGATCCCGTGGACGACGTCGGTGGTGATGCCCTGGGCAGTGTGGACGGTCGAGGCGTAGCCGAGCTCGACATGCTCGGCCACGTACGCCGCGGGCAGGGTCGCGTGCAGCCGCGAGGTGGTGTGCCGCACCGACAGGGCGCCGTCGGGCCGCACGTCGGTGATGATCCAGCGGTCGCCGTTCTTCACCCAGTCGGTGCCGCTCACCCCGAGGCGTCGGTCGTTGCGGCGACTGATCACCACGTCACCCCCATGCGCCGAGCAGCCATCGGCGAGACCGACCGACCCGCCCACAACACCTCGCGATGCCTGCGCGCGAAGGTTCAGCTCACGCACCAGCTCCCGGGTCGGCGCGAGCATCAGGCAGTCGCGCCCACCGGCACGTTCCCGCGACCAAGCAGCGAAGACGTCATCGAGAGAGGAGGCGACATCGCCGACGTGGACGCGGTCGTTGTCCAGGTAGAACCCCAGCGCGGCCCGATCGCCGTCGCGAAGAGACAGCGACGCCTCGCCCTCGGCAGGGTCGGTGAACCGCACCAGCTCGTCGAGCCGGATCGCGCCGAAGGTGGCTGCGATGTCGCGCAGCAGTCCACCGGCGCCGATGGTGGCGAGCTGCCGGTCGTCGCCGATCAGCCGCACCGAGGCGCCGCGCGCCACCGCGAGCTCGATGACGGACGCCAGGGTGAGGGTGTCGGCCATACCGGCCTCGTCGATCACGACGAGCGTGCCCGGCCCGATCGAGCTGACAAGGCCGGAGTCGGGGACGTGGGCCAGGTCGTGGGTGAGCTTGGCCAGCGTCTCGCACGGCATCGCGATTGCCTCGGCGAGCGCGGCAGCAGCCGCCGCCGACGGCGCGAGCCCGAGCACGTTGCGGCCGCCCTCGGTCCACACTTTCGCCAGCACCTGCATCGCGGCGGTCTTGCCAGATCCGGCCGGAGCCAGCGCGAGCTGCACCCGCGCGCCGCTGGTGGCCATCGCGGTCACCAGCACCTCCTGGCCGCGGTTGAGCCGTGCGCCCTCGAGCGCGGAGGCAAGCACCGACAGCTCGACCTCATCGGGCGACCACGCCAAGCCGTCGTACCGGCCAGCAAGTGCGACGATGCGCTGCTCGGCCTCCAGCACGCGGCGGCTGGTGTAGTGGTCGCGGCCGGTGTGCCGGTAGACGCTGGTGCCGTCCGAACGACGCAACCCGGCGGGCTCAGGGATCGGATCGACGTCGGGGGTGAGGTTGACCGACAACCGTCCGATCGCATCGTCGACGATCCACTCGACCACCTCGGCCACCCGATTAGCCGGTACGGCGACCTCACGCACCTGCCGCTGCCCCTCGGCCCGCAAGTGCCACACCTGCCACGTCGCCCGCCGCGACTCCACCTCCGCGATCACCCGCCCCGCTGCCTCACGAATCCAGGACGCCGTCACGGACCGTTGAGCCGCGGCGCGGGGGAGCGAGGACACCATGTCGTCGATCGACCTCGCCGAGCCCAGCACCTCAACCGCCTCGGCCCGCCACGTCGCCCGCTGCTCGGCTTCCGACCTCGGCTCGTGCTTGGCTTCCCGGGTCTCCAGGTTCGCCTGCTGAGCCAACGCCACCGCCTCCACCGGCGTCGGCGGCCGACCATGCGCCCGCTTGAACTCCCGCGCCAGCTCCCGCTGCCGTGCCGTGATCGCCTTGCGCCGCTCCGACCACCGCTCACACAGGTCGGCAGGAACTCCGTCGATTTCCCGTACCGGCCGCTTGTCCCGCGCGCCACCCGGCCGCTCGACGAACACCACCCCGAGCGCCTCGACCAGCCGCCGCTCCAAAGCGGTGTTGTAGGTCTCCGACGCGGCGACGACGTGCTCGTGCAGCACCGTGCCGTAGATCGACAGCCACTTGCCCGAGCGCGTCTGCACCTTGTTGGCGACGGCGACGTGGGTGTGCAGGTCGGGGTCGCCGGCCCGGGAGTCGCGGTGGGTGAACGCGGTCGCGACCAGCCCGCGGGTCTCGACCTGCCGGGCACCGTTGCGCCCCTCGCGGGTGAAGACCGCCTCGCGCTCGATGAAGGCAAGCGCATCGCGGACGGCAGCATCGTGTGCCTCCTCGATCGCCCGGGCGAGGTCGGCAGGTGCAACGGCCCACAGCGCGGACACCGACTTCACCGGCGAGAACGTCAGGTCGAACCCGGCCACCGCCGTCTGTCGGGGCCGGGAGTAGCGAGCCAGCGCGTCCGACAGCTCCCGTGCAGTCTTGGGCTCGCGTCCGTGGTCGGCGACGAACCGCTCACGCGCGACCTCGGAGCGCACCCGGGCGACCACGTCGTACGGCGGATTCCCGGTGGTTGAGCCGCCCTCGGTGGTTGAGCTTGTCGAAACCCGCGCCCGTCGGGCGACCTCGGCGTTGAACCCGTCGACGCCGGTGTTGTCGTAGGCCTTGTACGCCGCCCCCAGCGGGTCGCCCGTGAGCGGATGTGACCCGGTGCCGAACAGGTGCTTCATCTGCTCGGCCGTCACCACGTCGCCGGTGTCCAAGCCGTCGACTCCGACGAGGCCGGAGCCGACCCAGCGCCCGGGCGACTCGCCCTTCGCCGAGTAGTAGTCGGCAAGGGGAGTGGCGCCCTTCTCCGTCGAGTCGAGAGCCGCCACCTGCCGCGTCAGGTACTCATACCCCGACCCCGCCGAGAGCTTGTGAAGCGTCATCGTCACATCCCAAACGGCCGCGCGCAGAACGCGAGTGGCCACGGGACGGGCCGTGGATGAAAGAGGTGTGTGAGGAAGACGGGAAGCAGGAGAAGGACGAGCAGGGAAGGACGAGCAGGAGGAGGACGACAAGGAGGAGGACGACAAGGAGGAGGACGACAAGGAGGACGGACATGACAGAGACGAGGGGCCGCCGCCGGCAGAAGAGGAGGAGTCGTGCTGGCGCTTCGGCGTGGAGTCCGGAGCGCGAACGGGACGAGCATTAGCGTGGGAGGGTGACTACCGCTGCCGTCGCCCCAGCCACGAGGCACGCGGCGCTGTATGTCGAGAGAGTCACGATTCGGAACTTCCGAGGAATCGTGTCGTGTGAAGTCGAGTTCGAGCCTGGCCTCACACTCCTCGTCGGGCGGAACAATGTCGGCAAGTCCAGGGTTCTGTCTGCCTTGCACCTAGCGTTGGGCGGTCGTGTCGCTGACGTAGACGACTTCACCGTCGGATCGTCTGCGGAACCCGAGATCGATGTCGTCCTCGCGCCCAGTCCGCCTCCTGCATCCACAGACGAGCAAGCGTTCGAGGACGACGAAGGTCGGCTGATGGGCGGCGATGCACAGACGATCAGCGACCCCCCGTTTCGTGAGCGCTTCGCCTGGCGCGCCCACGTCCGACGCTCGGCCGAAGGGCTTGGCGCTCGATCCGAGTTCAAGATCCTGACGTTCGACGCCGCCAGCGGCAATTGGGTCGAGCGCTCTGGGGCAAAGGACCTTGGACGGGATGCTCGGGGGCTGGTGGCGTCGGACCTTGTCAACACTGGGCGCGACTTGATGGAGGAACTCGGTCGTCGTGGCTCGGGTGTTCGCAAGGTGCTCAGCGACTTGGACGTTGACGACGTGACACGGGCCGATCTGGAGCTCCGCTTGGCGGGTCTCAGTGCCGACATCGTCGCGGGAAGCGGGACACTCGCATCGGTTAGTCGGTCGCTGGATGCGCTAAACCGCGCCGTTGGGAGCATCGGAGCTCCCGGCATCAACCCGATCCCCATCACCCTCGAGGAACTGGCTCGCTCGCTGTCGATCGACCTTGACAGCGGACATGGGGCGCTTCCGATCAGAATGCATGGCGCTGGTGCGCGGAGTCTGGCCTCGCTCCAGATCCAAGGCGTGCTGTATGAACGCTTGCTCGGTGCGGACGGCGGTTCGCTCCGCCCACATCCTGTAACCCTCGTCGAGGAACCTGAAGCGCACCTGCACCCGCAGGCGGCGTCTGAGTTGCCGCACCTGCTGAAGTCGATCCGCGGGCAGGTCGTTGCAAGCACGCACTCCAGCCAGGTCGTCACAGCCTCGGATCCAAGAGCGATCCGGCTCTTCCGGGAGGACGGAGGTTCGCTGGCCGTAGTGGACCTCGGTCCCGCCCCCAGCAATGCTCCGGGCACGCCACGGCCCTTTCGCCCGAGCCACCACACCGAGGAGATGGAGAAGCTCAAGAGGCTTGCCGAACGACCCTTCGGTGAGATCCTCTTCGCGAGTGCCATCGTGGTCGGGGACGGTGCGACGGAACGCGGGTTCCTGCCGCCAGTTTTGAGGCACGCCCTCGGCGCAAAGGCCCACGGGGTCTGCGTCATCGACCCCGAGTCGATGGCGACACAGACCGCCCGCGCGGTTGCCAAGTTCGCGAATGCCATCGGGGTCCCCTGGTTCATCTTCGCTGACAGCGATCCTGCTGGCGTTGCCGCTGTTGAGAATCTTGCTACAACGGGAGCTTCCCCAGCGACTGTCATCTGGGTCGGCAAGCCGGACAGCGCCGCGGCCAAGGGCGTCTCTGGAGCGATCGAGGCGATGATCGTGGACTTCGACGAGGACGTCGGTAGAACCGCGTGCGAACGGGTGCGTCCCGATCTCGCGCCCGTCGCCAATGTCCTATCGACTATGAAGGACTTGAAGGGATCGATCGGGCAGACCCTGGCAGACGTCTTGCTCGAACGCTACGAGGACTCCACCACGTGGCCGTCGCCGGTCCAGGAAATGATCCAAGCTATCGACGGAGCCCTTTCATGACCACGACCGACGACTTCAACGAGCCGGTGCTGAGTCCCGAGCAACAGGCAGCTGTGGACAGCAACGCGCGTGCGCTTGTGGTGGTGGCGAGTGCGGGAAGCGGCAAGACCGAAGTGGTCGCTCGGCGAATCCAACGGTTGCTCCTTGAAGACTCCGGCGGCAATGGGCGGGTGCTCGCTCTGACTTACACGGTGAAAGCAGCAGACGAGCTTCGCGCCAGGCTCGATACACGGCTTGGAGCGCTCGCACGTCGTATCGACAGCGAGACCATCCACGGGTTCGCGCACAGCTTGCTTCGCGCCCATGGAACTCGAATCGGGCTTCCGCTTGAGCCGGAGTTGTTGGCTCGCGACGAGGACCGCGTGGAGCTCTTTCGTTCGTGGCTGCGAGATCGCGGCGACGCGGAGCCAGAAGATCTCAAGAGCCGTCTCATGGGCTTCGACTTGGCACGTGCCACGGGCGAACGCACTGACGGCCTGAACGACTGGCTGCAAGCGCTCGATGACAATGGTGCTCTCGACTATCCGGCGCTTCTAACGCGTGCTACGGAGCTGCTGACGGTGGGCTCGGCGCGGCGCCAGATACGACGCCTCTACACATCCATCGTCGTCGATGAGGCTCAAAACCTGACTAAGGCGCAGTACGACCTGCTCACTGAGCTGGTATCGGACCAAGGTGAGGTGGTCATCCCGACCATGCTGGTCGGTGATGACAAGCAATCGATCGTGAGCTTCGCCGGGGCAGATCCTCGCCTCATAGGAGTATTCACAGAAGCCTTCGTTGCCGAACGCCACGAGCTCCACACCAACTTCCGGTCCGCCACGGTGCTCGCCACTGCGTCAAGCAAGGTTGCGGCTGCACTCGGCCACGCGGTCAGCGAAGAGGCGGCATTCGCGGCTCCAGGCATGATCGACCTCGAGGCGCTCGCGACAGAAGCCGAGGAGGGCGAGAGGGTGGCGGCCTGGGTCGAAGGCCTCCTGGAGAGCGGGCTTCCCGAGGGGGCGCTCGGCATCGGCGAAAACAATTCGCTCCGCGCCGAAGACATCGCAGTGCTATCCAGGTCAGCGGCCGGTCTTCGTTTCGTAGCGTCGGCATTGGCCGAGCGGGAGATTCCGTTCGCTCTGTCCAGCACGCCGAATGAATGGCTCACGACCGTGGCCGGCAGGGTCGTTCTTGAGGCAGTGTCGCTGAAGGCAGCGCCCGATCATCATTCGACGTACTGGGAGCTGGGCAGGCTCCTTGGTGTCGATCTTGCCGAGGAGTCGACAGATGCAGTCAGAGATGCCGTCTTTGCGTCCGATGACGAGTTGATCCAAGCCGTCGCGGGCGTAGTCGACCTTACGGATGTCGCGGAGCTCGTCCCCTTCCTCCAGGGAACGGAGCTGCCTACCGGCGTGGCTGACGCAGAGGCGGCGAACTGGCAGACCGACGTGCTCCAGTTCTCGACCAGTTGGGCTCAGTTTGATGGGCTAACCGCGCGGTCTGACCTGACCTGGGGAAACTTCAAACTGCACTGCTCACGCGCGCAACGTGGGGACGACCTCGCGTCTGGCGTCCGCCTTCTTACCGTGCACAAATCGCAAGGGCGCGAATATGCGGCCGTTGGGGTTGTTGGCTTGAACGACGGCCAGTTCCCCGACTTCAGGGCAACGTCCGATTCGGCATTGCGTGACGAACTTCGAACCTTCTACGTTGCGATCACGCGCCCGCGTCGAGTTCTCTTGCTCACGCGAGCGACGGCGCGAGACACGAGGTACGGTCCGAGGACAACGCAACCGTCACGATTCCTGTCCCTCGTGTCTTCATAACGCCGGCGCGTGCATGCACCTATCCGGCGACGAGCTGGAGAAGTGCGTCGTAGTCATTCACGACGTCGTACTTCACGCCGTCGTGCTCGGACTTGTCGTTGAGGGACGCGAAGAACTTGCGGGCGCACTCGATCTTGGCGTTCTCCACGCCCTTGAGTTGGAGGGTCGACATGGAGCCCTTTGTCTCGGCGACGAAGTAGACGTGTTTGATCTTCGTGGTGTCGTCGCGGAAGGCGATCGCCCAGTCGGGGTTGTAATCGCCGACTGGGGTCGGGATGAAGAACCCGCGCGGCAGCTTCGAGTAGACGACGACCTCGTCGCTGACGTCGAGCTTCTCGACGAACGACCGCTCGACCTTGGAGTCGGTGACGACGTACTCGTAGACGCTCTTCTTGAGTTTGTCCCCCGCCTTCGACAGGTCCTGGGCGGTCTGGTTCTCGGTGAAGATCGAGGAGTCGTACCGGTTGTCGAGCGGGTCGTAGCTTAGGTGCTCGACGATGACGGTCGCCTTCTGCTCGTTGATGAGCCGGGCGGCTTCGGTGATGAACTGCTCGGGGTTCTGCTTGAACTTCGCGAACGTGCCCGGGTTGATGCCGGTGAGGATCGCGGCGCAGGTTCGGCGGGTGAGCCGGGTCTTCTCCGCGATCTCGCCGAGCAGGTCGTACTTGACGGTGGAACCCGCCGATACGGCCAAGTGCTCGACCTTGGTCTCCGAGACCTTGAACCCGGTGCCGGCTTCGAGCTGCTCGACTTCGAGGCCGACGACCTGCTTGCCGGCCTCGACGAGGTACTGCATGACGGTGACGCTCAGGGATTTGTCGAGCACATGGATGCAGTTGCGGATCAGCTCGGCGGAGTCGAACTCGACCTGGTAGACGGCCTTGTGGTTGATGCGGCCCCACAGCTCCTGGAACTCGCGCTTCTTGAAGTTCGCCTCGTTGAACGGGATCTTCTTGGGCTTGCGGCCGTCGGCCGGCTTGGGCACGTCGAGGTAGAGCGCGTCCACGAGCGGCCAAGCGAAGTCAATGATCGGCTTGAGCGCCTCCGACGTCGGCGCGGCGAGGGTGCCGTCGGCGCGGGCGTCCTTGTACGCCCGGGTGACGAAGCCGTCGTCGTCGATGTAGTTGTGGCGGATGAGGTGGTTGTACAGCGCCTGCGCGAGCGTCTTCTCCAGCACGCTGGTCGAGCCGTCGGCGAGTTTGATTTGTTTGCCGGTGAAGTAGTCGACGCTCGCCGCGCGCGGACGGGCCGACAGCGACTCGATGATCTCTTTCTGCAGCGCGGTGACGAAGTCGGTGTACGACTCGTCGGTCACGACGGTCAGCTCGTTGATGTCGTGCACGGTGACGGGGTTGTCCATCCGCTCGCCATGCTGGTCGACCGACAGGCGCAGGCCGCGGCCGATCTCCTGCCGCCGCGTGGTGGTGTTGTCGCTCTTCTTCAGCATGCCCATGACGAACACGTTCGGGTTGTCCCAGCCCTCGCGCAACGCCGAGTGCGACCAGATGAATCGCACCGGCTCCTCGAAGGAGAGCAACCGCTCCTTGTCCTTGAGGATCAGGTCGTAGGCGTCGACGTCGTCCGACTGGCCTGCGAATTCGCCGCGCGCGGTGACCTTGCCGTCGATCGAGCGCCCGGTCTTCTTGTCAATCGAGAAGTAGCCCTCGTGCGTCGACCGCACCGGGATCGCCTCGACGTGCTTGCGGTACCGCTCCGCGGCCTCGTCGAGGTCGAGCTGGTTGAGGTAGTCGGCGAGCACCGCCTCGTACTCTTCCTCGAACACGCGGGCGTACGCGCCGAGGGTGTCGTCCCGGTCGTAGTCGCGGTACTTGGCGACCTCGTCGATGAAGAACAGCGACAGCGTCTTGATGCCCTGCGCGAACAGCTCGCGTTCCTTGTCGAGATGGGCGCGGATGACCTCGCGAGTCTGGATGCGACGCTTCTGGTCCTCGGCCACGTCTTGGGTGACCTCGCCGGCTCCGATGATGTCGCCGTTGCTCAGCTCGATGATGTCGCGGTTCGCATCGACATCCCGGATGAACAGGCCCTTGTACGCCTCGATGCCACCAGAGACGTCGTGCAGGTTCATGCCCTGGCTCAGCCGCTTCACCTGCCGCTTGATGCCCTGCGCGGTCTGCACCTCAAGCTCCACCCGCGCCTTCGGGAAGTCCGCGCCCTTGCCGACCTCCAGCCCGTCCACGTACAGGTACGCGGTGCTGCCGGCCAGGTGTTTCACGGTGATGCCGCGCACCGCGATCTTCTTCACCAGCTTCTGGTTGTACGCGTCCACCGCGTCGAGGCGGTGCACCTTGGTGCGCTCGATCTTGTGGGTCGCCGAGTATCGCAGCGCGAATAGGGCGTTGAACAGCCCGAGCGCCTCCAGCGACTTCGACGGCTTCTTCGCGTCGCCCTCGATCTTCTGCGGCTCGTCGATGATCAGGATCGGCCGGTTCGCGGCGATCACGTCGATGGGCTTGCGGGACTGGAAGTCGTCGAGCACCTCGTAGATGCGGCGGGCGTCCTTGCCCGTGGCGTTGAACGCCTGGATGTTGATGATCATCACCTGTACGCCGGAGTCGGACGAGAACCGCTCCAGCTCATGCAGCCGGGAGGAGTTGTAGACGAAGGTGCGCGGCTTGGTGCCGTACATCTGTTGGAAGTGCTCGGCGGTGATGTCGAACGACTTCTTCACGCCCTCGCGGATCGCGATCGACGGCACGACCACGATGTACTTCGACCATCCGTACCGCTTGTGCAGCTCCATGATCGTCTTGATGTAGACATAGGTCTTGCCGGTACCGGTCTCCATCTCGATGTCGAGATTGATCGGCGACGCCGACTTCTTGACCGGGTCCTTGAGGTCCTTCGACAACTCCAGCCCGCGCGCCTGCTGCACGCGGTGGATGTTCGTCAGGAGCTGTGGCGGGGTCAGCGCGATCTCTGCGTTGCGAAGGCCCGCATCCTCCAGAAGCGTCGGTGCCGCTTCCATGCCGGGATCTATGCGGTACTTCACCCCGTCGGCATACGGCTGCCCGGTGAACCCGTCGACCACGGCATCGACGGCCTCGGTCTGGTACTGCTGGACCTTGAACTGGAGCTTCATCAGGTCAGATCGCCCTTACCTCAGTCTCGGGTGACACCTCGCGGAAGATCTGCTCAGCGTTGATGCGCGCCGCGTCGCTGGCGAACCCGGCGTCTTTGAAGACGGCACGAAGCGGGTGGCGCTTCGCGATCGCCTGCACAACGGCTTCTGTGACGCTGTCAGCGAAGCACGCCATCACCCCGTCGTCGTCGACTGCGAACACTTCGTAGCCCTCGATCTGCTCGCGAACGATCGGCAGCGACAAGTCCAAGCCCCAGTCCAGCAGAACCTGGAACAGGAGATCCTCGGCGCCGCGGTCCTGCTTGACGCTGTCAACCGCACCGAGCAACTCATCCTGTTCAGTCCCGTCAGGCGAAGCCAGGACATCAGCCATGTTTGTGCTGTCGACTCGAAGTGACCGGAAGCCTACGTCGAGATCCTCAGCCAGCATGCCGGCGCCGACGCCGACTTGGGCGCCGGCGAGGCGGATACGTTCTCGTGACAGCTCTGCAATGGTGCGGTAGCCAGCCTTGCCTGCTTCAGATTTCGCATCTACGGCCTCTCCGAGCTGCACCACGATCCAGCGCCGAGGGAGGCGGTCGAGGGCACCCTGAGCCATGACCCCGTGAGCGGTTGAACCTGACCCGGCGAAGAAGTCGAGCACCAACGAATCTCGCACGGTGAAAATGTCGACAAGGCGCTGAACGAGAGCGGACGGCTTGGCATACGGGAAGAGATCCTTGCCACTGAACAGTTTCTTCAGCTCGGCGCTGCCCAGCTGCCCGTAGATGCCTTCAACGATTGACGTTGCTTTCGTCTTGCGACGGGCGCCGGTCTCGTCGTTCAGATACTGCTTGATCGATACCTGCCATCCGTTAGTGCCTTGACGGAACTCCAGCTCGCCACGTTCAGAGGCCTCGGCCACCCGCTCGCGGCTCCACAGCCACTGTCGCTTTGGCCAGAGCTCCGAGCCGTCGGGCGCGATGATGGGGAAGCGCAGATTGGGACGGTCTCCCATAGAAGCGGCGGGCTCTAGCGGCTGAGTTCGGTATGGTCCGCGAGTGGTGGAGTTCTGGTCAGTCGACTTGAAGTAACGCTCGATCTGCTCGTCAGTCAGGTCGACGAAGAGCTCCTCTAGCTGTGAGAGGTCCCGCGCGTACACGACTAGGTACTCGTGGATGCTGGCGAAGTGCCGCTCCTTGGCGCCGCCTCCGTAGCGACGCTTCCACACCAGCGTCTCGACATGGTTGTCGGCACCGAATACCTCGTCGCAGAGCGACGTGAGACGCGAAACCTCGGAATCGTCGATGCTGATCACGATGACTCCGTTAGATGTCAGGAGGTTACGCGCGAGCCTGAGCCTGGGGTACATCATGCTGAGCCAGTCGGAGTGGAAGCGGCCGTTCGCCTCGGTGTTCGCGACAAGGCGGTCGCCCGTCTCCGATGTCTGGCCCGAACGGGCGAGGTAGTCGGCGCTCGATTCGGCGAAGTCGTCCTCGTAAACGAAATCGTTGCCCGTGTTGTAGGGCGGGTCGATGTAGATCAGTTTGACCTTGCCGATGTACGACTCCTGGAGCAGTTTCAGCGCCTCCAGGTTGTCGCCCTCGATGAAGAGGTTCTTCGTGGTGTCGAAATCGACGGACTCCGCGCGTACCGGCCGCAGGGTCTTGGCGATGGGCGCGTTGGCGGCGAAGGCCGCGGCGCGCTTGCCGGGCCAGTCGAGTTGGTAACGCTCCTGTGGCCCCTCGACGACGTGATCGGAGAGTTCTTGGCGGAGCGCGTCGAAGTCGACCGCGCGCACGGGGCTGCCGTCGGCGTCGAGAGTCTCGGTGACGACCGCGGGGAAAAGTTCGGCGATCTGGTCGATGTTGTGCTGGGTGAGGTCCGGCGAGTGCATTTTGAGCTTGTCCACGGTCATTCCCTATTGCTCGGTACGGGTTCGGTCAGCTCGGTGAGCACTGCGGTGCGTTCCTTGATCTGCCTGCGGAGTTCGATCTTGCGGTTGAGCTGTGGTTCGGTGCGGAGTTTCTTCTCCAGCGCGGCGATCTCGCGGGTGAGCCCGCGGATACGTCCCATTCTGTCGAGGGCGTCCGACAGTTCTTCGACCGGCCAGATGGGGTGGGGGAGCAAGCGGCCCAGCAGTTGCCTGTAGAGGCCGTCCATGTCGAGGGCGGCGGGCAGCGGGATGCGCGGTTGATCAGAGCCGATCCAGCCGGTGCGGAAGTAGTCGGTGCCCTTGGTCTTGCCGCCGGCACGCTTGTAGGCCGCGGTCATCGCCTGCTCGGTCCACAGACCGTCCTCGCGCCGCAGCTCGAAGATGATCTGGCTGGGGACCGCCTTGTCGATGGAGGCGAGCACGGAGTTGTCGAGGCTGGAGCCCTTCAGGTCGAGGACGAAGACCTGGATCTCGGTGACGGTCTCACCAGGCGCGAGGCGCAGCGACTCATCGCCCAACTTGTAGGCCCATCGGACGCGCTGGACCTCGTCGACGAACCGCTGCTTGAGGGCAGCACCCGCGCTGGCCTCGGCGTACAGACGCTCCTTCGGGATGACCCGGTCGACCTTCGCCGTCTCGGGCCACTGGATCAGGTCAGCCATCGGTCGCCTCGGGCTCGACGATGGCGAGGAAGGCGATCAGCTCGAAGTCGTCGAGCCCCTCGAAGCTCTGCTGCAATGCGGTGGTCTTCGCTCCTGAGAAGAGGCTGTCGATGTCCCGCTGCTCGGTGATGTCGATGAGGGAGTTGATGGCCTCGTTGAGCAGGTTCGAGTAGACGCGCATTTCGGCGCCTTCGCTCGTGAGCTGGTTGAAGACGTGGTACGCGGCAGGGATCGGCTCATGCACTCCCTGACAGCTTGCCCGAACCAGGTCGAGGAGCTGCTTGACCTCGGTGTGGTCGGTGACGACGTTGCCGTCGTTGTCGAGGTAGATCAGGTAGTGCGGGTGCAGGCGGTTGTGACGGTTGATCTCCGCCTGCTCATCGACGCTGCGCAGTGCGAAGATCACGCCGGGGCGAAGGCCACGTTCGGGATTGGCGGGGACGGTTGCATGGAGACCCTTGGGCGAGGACGCGAGATCGCCGTACTGCTCCATGTACATGAGCAGGTCCATGCGGAAGTCGTTGAGCCCGAGGTCGGTGATCGAGACGCCGGTGCGGACGTCCTCCAGCTCGATGACCTCGTCCTGGAGGCGGCGGAGTTGCTCCTTGCGGAACTTGGTGTCGTTGGACTCTTGGGTGAGGAGGTTGTCGTCGGCGGTGGCCGCGAGGTCGGCGATGACCATGCGGTTCTCGACGCGCTCCTTGAGGTTGATGTATTCGTCGAGGCTGATGTCGGGCCAGAAGTTGACCATCTGGATCACGGAGTTCTTCGAGCCGATGCGGTCGACGCGGCCGAAGCGTTGGATGATCCGCACCGGGTTCCAGTGGATGTCGTAGTTGACGACGAAGTCGCAGTCCTGGAGGTTCTGCCCCTCCGAGATGCAGTCGGTGCCGATCAGCAGGTCGATCTCGCCGGGCTCGTTCGGAAAGACGACTGCCTTGTCCTTCGAGCGGGGGGAGAAGAACGTCAGGAGCTTCTGGAAGTCGAAGCCGTCGCCGAGGGTCGTCTTGGGGTGTGTGGAGCCAGTGACCAGGCCGAGTTCGAGTGCGCGGTCGGCGTGGACGGTCTGCTCCAGGTTGGTGTAGAGGTAGCGGGCGGTGTCGGCGAAGGCTGAGAAGAGCAGCACCTTCTTGTTGTCGCCGTTGAGGGGGTGCTCGACCTTCGCGCTGATGACCTGCCGGAGTCGCTGGAGCTTGCGGTCGTGCTCCGGGGTGATGAGGTCCATCGCCTCGACGAGCTCGCGGATGGTCTCACGGTCGTGCCAGAGGTCGTTGCGCCATGAGGTGGTGTCCATGTCATTGAGGTCGATCTGGTACTTCTTGCCGACCGACGGAGCGGTGGGGACCTCGAAGTCGTCGTCATCGGCCTCGATGTCTCCGAAGGCCGCGCCGATGTCGGCGATCTTGCCGTCCTTGTCATCCAGATCCTGCAGAGCGTGGTCGATGGCGGCCTCGACCTTGCGGAGCGTGATCCGGAACGCCTCAACCGAGCTCTCCAGGCGCTTGAGCAGGTTAACCGTCATCAGGGTCTTGAGGCCCTGCTCGCGGCCGGCCATGCCGAGGTTGCCCCGTGCGGTTCCGCCCTGGACTGCATAGAGGTCGACGTACTTCTGCATCTTGCTTGGGTGGACATACGAGAGCGGCGTGTAGACGGCGAGGTTGAGGACCTGGAGCTGCTCGAAGATCTCGTTGAACGTCGGCGCCTGCGGCAGGTCGGTGAGCGGCTCGCGTATCGACCCCGGCTGGAGGCGGTTCGGGAATGCGCCGATGTCGGCGGTGTCATAGAACGACTGGATGTGCTTGCGGGATCGGGCGATGGTGACCGCGTCCAGGAGCTCGAAGAAGTCGAAGTCCAGCATGCGCAGGATCGCGTCGGTGGTGCGCTCCTCGGCGGGGAGCTCGGACCATCTCTTGAAGGCGACCTGGGCTTCGCGGAAGACCTGCTCGATCGACTTGTTGATGTTGAGCTTCGCCGAGAGCTGTTCTGACTCGCCTTCATAGGCAAGCTGGAGTTGGTTCTTGAGATCGTTGAAGCGGTTGTTGACGGGGGTGGCCGACAACATAAGGACCTTCGTCTTGACGCCACTCTGGATGACCTTGCGCATGAGCCGCTGGTAGCGGCTCTCCTTGTCCTCGGAGTAGTCGGCATTGCGGAAGTTGTGGGACTCATCGATCACGACGAGGTTGAAGTTGCCCCAGTTCACCTTGCTCAGGTCGATCTGGCCGGAGTAGCCCTTGTCCCGGGACAGGTCGGTATGCGCCAGGACGTGGTAGCTGAAGCGGTCTGCCGAGAACGGGTTGGTGACGTAGGGGCTGTTGTAGGTCGTCCAGTTGTCTTCGAGCTTCTTCGGCGCGAGTACCAAGACCGACTTGTTGCGGCTCTCGTAGTACTTGATGACCGCCAGCGCCGTGAACGTCTTCCCGAGGCCGACGCTGTCGGCGAGGATGCAGCCGTTGTAGGTCTCCAGCTTGTTGATGATGCCCACCGCGGCATCGCGCTGGAAGTTGTAGAGCTTCTTCCAGATCTCCGAGTCGCGCCACCCGGTGAGGTCATCAGGCAGCACGTCGTCGCTGATGTCTTCGAGGAACTCGGAGAACAGGTTGTAGAGGATCAGGAAGTAGACCCGCTCGGGACTGTTCTCGGCGTACACGCTCGCGATGTGCTCGTGGACGACCTTGGTAACGTCCTCGACCTGCTGCGGGCTCGACCAGATCTGGTCGAAGGTCTGGAGGTAGGCCGACGCGAGCGGGGCCTCATCGATCTTGTTGACGAGGTTGGAGACCGCGTCGCCGCGCTCGTAGCCGAGGTCGGCCGACGTAAAGCCCTGGAGCGGCATGTATGCGGCCCGATCGTCGACCACGGCGAACTGCTGCATCGGAGCGCCGGTCTTGTTGGACTTGAAGGTGACCTTGCGTTTGATCCAGTCCGCGCACTCCCGGGCGATCGCGCGCTGGGTCAGCTTGTTGCGCAGCCGGATCTCGAACTCGGAGCCGTAGAGGCTGGACTCCCGCTTGGTCTGGGGGATGTAGAACTCCCGACGCTCCTTCTTGACCTTGTCGGTCGCCTGGCTGGCGACGAACGTCGGAGCAGTGAAGATGAACTCCAGTTCTTTGACACCCTCCAGCTCTTTGCGGAGTGCCTCGAAGGCGTAGATCGAGAAGGTCGATGCGGCGATCCGGAGCTTGGAGCCGCGAGTGAGGGTGACCTTGATGTCGTCGCCGAGCAGGCGGTTGAGATTGTCGATGATCTCCATCAGCGCGCCCCCTTCTTCGGGGGCTTCGCGGTCTCGTCGGCGCCGCTGCTGCGCACCCATTCGTCGACCTCGGTGACCTTGAACTTCCAGAGACGCCCGACCCGGTGGGCGGGCATGTCCTTCTTGGCGATCCAGGTGTAGATGCTGTCCTTGGTCACGCCGAGGTACCCGGCGATCACGTCGGCGGACACCCAGGGTTCGGTCACCGTCCGAACCCTAGTGCCGACCGGAGCCGTTCTTTGCCGGTTTCTGCCGATCTCTTCTCTCGTTCGGGTGCCCTGGCCACTCGGCCCGCCCCCCTCGGCCATTGGGGGTAGGACCAACCTCAACTCCCTGGAGCCGACCATGACCGACCACACCACTCCCGAGCCCGAGCGTATCGACGCGCTGATGACCATCGAGGAGGTCGCCGAGCTGCTGCGGATGCCGCTGGCAACCGTCCGCTACTGGCGGGTGCTCGGCACCGGGCCACGCGGCTTCATCCTCGGACGCCGGCTGCGCTACTTCCGGCAGGACGTTCTCGACTGGCTCGAGGAGCAGCGAGAGTCCACGGGGCGCGGTGTCGCCTGAGTTCTCCACAGGAGCAGCTGTGGACCGCCCGGTTGGCGGCGCTCCGTGCTACGGCGAGCCCATGAGGAAGCAACCCACACCCAAGCAGCGGCGATCCCAGCGAGGGTCCGTCGAGGATCGCTGGCGCAAGCGAATCAAGGATGCCGATGGCAACAGCGTCGAGGTCGCGTCGGCGGTTGCAGGCCAAGTGACGCGCTGGCGCGCCCGGTACGTCGACGACTCAGGTCGCGAGCACACCAGGCACTTCGACCGGAAGGTCCAGGCCCAGGCGTGGCTCGACAAGCAGTTGGCCGCACTCCTGCGCGGCGACCACGTCGCCCCCAGCGACGCGAAGATGACGGTCGGGGAGTGGTGCGACAAGTGGCTGGCCGGCTACGGCACTCGACGGGCGTCGACCGTCCGGCAGGCCGAGGTGCACGTCAAGATCATCAAGGCCCACTTCGGATCCGTACCGATGTCCGCGATCAAACCGTCGGACGTGCGTGCTTGGACGGTGACGCTCAAGAAGGAGGGGCGAGCCGACTCCTACATCTATGCGATCTACTCACGCTTCTCCCAGATCTTCACCGACGGCGTCCATGACGGGATCGTCGCGCGCAACCCATGTTCGCGGCGGACCTCGCCGGGCATGGGCAAACAGCGGCCCTACGTCGCCACGACGCGCCAGGTGTGGGCGCTCTACGACGCGGTGCCGCCCGGCGTACGGCCAGCGATCCTTCTCGGTGCCCACGCCGGGCTGCGCCTTGCCGAAGCGGCGGCGTTACCGGTCACGGACGTCGACTTCGCCACCGGCGTCGTGACGCCGTCGGTGCAGTGGGAGAACGAGCCACTGAAGTCCGACACCTCGCGTCACTCGATCCCGATCCCAGTCGAGATGTCGCAGCTCCTCGCCGAGGCGATCCCGCTGGGCAACGGCATTCAGATCGTCAGTGACCTGTGGGGCAACGCCGGCGGGCCCTGGACGATCGAACGTGCCGTCCGCGCAGCGAGGACCCAGGTCGGCCTGCCCGACGACTTCCGGTTCCACGACCTGCGGCACTACTTCGCCTCGCTGCTGATCGCCTCCGGCCTCGACGTCAAGGTCGTGCAGGCCCGGCTTCGGCACGCCTCGGCGAAGACAACCCTCGATACCTACGGTCACCTCTGGCCTGACAGGGATGACACCTCACGAGCCGCGGTCGCGGCCGTCTATAAGGAGAGAAGCAATGATTGATACAGGGCTCTACAGCGTCGACGTCTGGGCCGACTTCGAGGCCGTCGACAAGAGCGGCCACGTGCTCGTCGACCCGACCGACATCTACGATCTCGAACTCGTCAAGCCCGGCAAGGTCGTCGTGGCGTTCGACGACGACCACACCTCGTTGGCCGTCGTGGTCGGCCGGGTGGGCCAGGGGAGCGAGACTCGCATCCAGCTCGCCCTCGCGCCGGGTGACATCGAGGAGTACGTCGAGGCAGTCATGCGCGCTGTCAGTGACCCCTGCGACGGCTGACCAATCTCAGGCCCCATCGTCCGCGTCGCGGGCGAGGGTCTCGTCTTGGCGGCCGAGAAGAGTTAGGGACCCGCCCAGCAGGCCCGCAAAGTCGCTGAGGAACGCAAGCGTGTCCGGCGCCGAACGCCGGTCGAATTCGAGGTCCATGCCGGCCGCTGACGACTGATTGGCAGCCCACGAACCGAGGGCGGCCAGCGTCAGTGGCTCGGTCGGGCGTTCTGCTATCGCTGTGTTGGCGACCGCGGTAATCGCGTCAGCCGCGGTCTTTGGGTCAACAGGGGCGGGCTCTGAGGTCACGACGCCTGCGGTCATCCCGAGGTCGAAGGAGTACTTGTGTTGGCCGGCCGCCACGGTGTCGAACGCGGATGGACGGATGCCGATCGATCGATCAAGTATGAGCCCCCGGGTGTAGGCGAGATGTAGGTCGGTCTCCTTGTGAAAGGCCGGAGCCAGATACAACGAGAGTCCGTTCCCGTAACCGAGGACGATGCTGGTTTCGTAACCCCGCATCGCGTGGAACTGGTTGGAATCGGTGTCGACGTCGAAGCGGTAGTGCTCGGTGTTCCAGTAAGCCCAGGTGCAGTGTGGCTCCCCGCTCATGTAGCCGCAGGGTCCTTGGGTGTGCTGTCGGGAGACGAAGAAGGAGCGCTTGAACTGCAGGAATAGAGCGAAGTCAACGGCCACAAGTTCCGCGTCATATCCGACCGTGTTCTCCTTCAGGAGCGATGGCAGGGTTGGGGCGCCAACGAGGCCCGCACCGATCCTTGCCAGCAGATCCTCGGCTTGACGCACCACGGCGTACCCGTAGGAGAACTCACTGAAGTCAGCGGCTGGCAAGATGTCCTCCTCGTGGCGCCCAATGGCCTCAGAGCCTAGGGTCCAGACGGTTGGAGCGATGGAGACCGCATGACGCTGAAGCCGATCTCCTGCGGAATCCCTGCGGAATCCGGCTGATTTCAGAGCAATGGAAAGGGCCCCTGAGCCTGCAAACGTGCAGGTCAGAGGCCCTTTCAGTGCTACGACGTCTGTCAGATGTCGTAGTACAGCTCGAACTCGTGCGGGTGCGGACGCAGCTGCACGGGGAGGATCTCCTCCGTGCGCTTGTAGTCGATCCACGTCTCGATGAGGTCGGGCGTGAACACGTCGCCGGCGGTGAGGAACTCGTGGTCGGCCTCGAGGTTGTCGAGGACCGAGTTCAGCGAGGTCGGCACCATGTCGATGGCGTCGTACTCCTCCGGCGGGAGCTCGTAGATGTTCTTGTCGATCGGGGCCGGGGGCTCGATCTTGTTCTTGATGCCGTCGAGACCGGCCAGCAGCAGCGCCGAGAAGGCGAGGTACGGGTTGGCCGACGGGTCGGGGCAGCGGAACTCGATGCGCTTGGCCTTGGGGTTGGATCCCGTGATGGGGATGCGCACGCAGGCCGAGCGGTTACGGGCCGAGTAGACCAGCGCGATGGGGGCCTCGAAGCCCGGCACCAGGCGGTGGTAGCTGTTGACCGACGGGTTGGTGAAGGCCAGCAGCGACGGCGCGTGCTTCAGGATGCCGCCGATGTAGTGACGCGCCAGGTCCGAGAGTCCGCCGTAGCCGGCCTCGTCGTAGAACAGCGGCGAGCCGTCGTTCCAGATGGACTGGTGAACGTGCATGCCCGAGCCGTTGTCGCCGAAGATCGGCTTCGGCATGAAGGTGACGGTCTTGTCGTTCGCCCACGCCGTGTTGCGCACGATGTACTTGAACTTCATGACGTCGTCGGCAGCCTTGAGCAGCGTGTCGAACTTGTAGTTGATCTCGGCCTGGCCGGACGTGCCGACCTCGTGGTGGCCGCGCTCGAGCGTGAGGCCCGCCTCGGCGAGGTTGCTCATCATGTCGTTGCGCAGGTCGGCGGTCTGGTCGGTGGGCGCGACGGGGAAGTAGCCGCCCTTGTAGCGGACCTTGTAGCCACGGTTGTCGCTGACCTCGTCGCCGGTGGACCAGGCGGCCTCGGCCGAGGTGATCTCGTAGAACGACTTGTTGGCGCTCGTGCCGTAGTTGACGCGGTCGAAGATGTAGAACTCGGCCTCGGGCGCGAAGTACGCCGTGTCGCCGATGCCCGTGGTGGCGAGGTAGGCCTCGGCCTTGCGGGCGATGTTGCGCGGGTCGCGCGAGTAGGCCTCACCCGTGATCGGGTCGTGGACGAAGAACTCCATGGCGAGGGTCTTGCGCGCCTTGAAGGGGTCGACGTAGGCGGTGCCGAAGTCGGGGAAGAGGACCATGTCGGACTGGTCGATGCTCTGGAAGCCGCGGATCGACGAGCCGTCGAACGCGACGCCGTTCTTGGCGGCGTCCTCGTCGAAGGTCCACGCGGGCAGGGTGACCTGCTGCTGGATGCCGGGGAGATCGGTGAAACGGACGTCGAGGTACTCGACGCCCTCGTCCTTGACGAACTTGAAGAACTCGTCGGCATTGCCGAACATGTGGCCTCCTGAGCCTCGGGGAACCGGGGCGGTCGTGAGTCGAAACGTGGGACCAGCGCATCGCTGCACCGTGCCCTCAAACGTAGGCAGAGGGAATTTCCCTGCCATGACTCCTATGTTTCGGACATGTTACAAGTCCGCTGACCGGCTGCGCGCTCGGCTCGGACGCGGTGCGCGGGCCTGACTAGGCTGGGCCTCGTGAAGAACGCCTCCTTCGGTCGCCGTGTCCTGGCCCTGCTCATCGACTGGGTGGTCGCGCTGCTGACCGGCGTGGCCATCACCGGCCGGCCGCTGGCGGGGGAGGGCGCCGCGAGCTCGTTCCTGACGCTCGGCATCTTCTGGCTCGAGGTCACCGTGACCACCGGTCTGGTGGGGTTCTCCCTCGGCAAGGGCGTGATGGGTCTCAAGGTCGAGGGCGCCGACGGCCGGCCGATCGGCCTGGTCCGCTCGGCCATCCGCACGGCGCTCATCTGTGTCGTCATTCCGCCGGTGATCACCAACGACGAGGGCCGCGGCCTGCACGACGTGCTGACGACCTCGCGCGTCGCCCCGCGCACGCGGGCCTGACCCGAACGACGGTGAGGGGCCGTGGTCGCCGGAGCGACCACGACCCCTCATCGTTCGTCCCCGACGGGACAGGGCAGCGTGGGGTGGGTCAGCCGCGCATGGCGCGGCGGGCGCCCTTCATGCTCGTGGGCATGGGGCCCTTGGGCATGGGGGCTGCGGGACGCATGGCGTCGAGCGCCTTGAGCTTGTTCATGACCGCGGTCTGCTGGGCCGGCTTGATGCTCTTGGGCAGCTTTTGGATGTGCTTGACGAGCTTGGTGAGGCGGACCTGGCCCTCGCCCTGCCCCACGATGACGTCGATGACCGGGACGTCCTCGCCGCCGATGCGGGCGTGCTTCTTCTTCTCCGCGGCCAGGAGCGATCGCACGCGGGCCGGGTTGCCCTCGCCGACCAGGATGATGCCGGGCTTGCCGACGACGCGGTGCACGACGTCCTGGTTCTTGGTGAACGCGATGGCGGGCTTGGTGTGCCAGCCGCGGCGCAGCATCTGGAGCACGCCGGCGGCGGCGCCGGCCTGGCCCTCCACCTGCGCGTAGGCAGCGCGCTCGGCGCGGCGCCCGAAGACGATGAGCACGGCCAGGAGGCCGGAGAGGAGGCCGAAGACGACCGTCGTGATGATGCCGAAGATGCCGGTGCCGAAGACGAGGTAGGCCACGACGGCCGTGATGCCGCCGACGAGCACGAACCACAGGAGCAGGATCAGGCCGATGTTGCGGTCGGTCTTCTTGGTGATCCGGTAGGCCTGGCGCATCTGGCGCAGGCGACCCTGCTCGGGCACGGGGGCAGCATTCGACATGCTGTCCAGTCTACGACCCTCCGACACCCTGAGGGGGCGGGTGTGGGATCGAGGTCGGCTCTGCGATCAGACCAGGGGTGCCATGGGCACGCCGTCGTGACGCGCGACGGGCTGACCCGCGGCCTCACGAGCCTCGACGGCCTGGTGGTACAGACGACCGGCGCGGTAGGACGAGCGGACGAGCGGCCCGGACATGACGCCGAGGAAGCCGATCTCGTCGGCCTCGTCCTTGAGCTCGACGAACTCC
>NZ_LMFJ01000001.1:978917-987789 GCF_001426755.1 Aeromicrobium sp. Root495
GGTGATGGTGATGAGGTCGCAGCCGGCCTCGTGCAGGTCGCTGAGCGCCTGCGAGACCTCCTCACGCGTCTCGCCCATCCCGAGGATGAGGTTGGACTTGGTGACCAGGCCGTAGGCGCGGGCCTGGGTGAGGACGTCGAGCGAGCGCTCGTAGCGGAACGCCGGACGGATGCGCTTGAAGATGCGCGGCACGGTCTCGAGGTTGTGGGCCAGGACCTCGGGACGCGAGTCGAAGACCTCCTCGAGCAGCTCGGGCTTGCCGTTGAAGTCGGGGATGAGGTTCTCGACGCCGGTGCCCGGGTTGAGCTCGTGGATCTGGCGGACCGTCTCGGCGTAGAGCCAGGCGCCGCCGTCGGGGAGGTCGTCACGCGCGACGCCGGTGATGGTGGAGTAGCGCAGCTGCATCTTCTGGACCGACTCGGCCACGCGACGGGGCTCGTCCCGGTCGAGCGCCTCGGGCTTGCCGGTGTCGATCTGGCAGAAGTCGCACCGACGGGTGCACTGCTCGCCGCCGATGAGGAAGGTGGCCTCGCGGTCCTCCCAGCACTCGAAGATGTTGGGGCAGCCGGCCTCCTGGCAGACCGTGTGCAGGCCCTCGCCCTTCACGAGCTTCATGAGCTCGTTGTACTCGGGGCCCATCTTGGCCCGGGTCTTGATCCACTCGGGCTTCTTCTCGATGGGAGTCTCGGCGTTGCGGACCTCGAGCCGCAGCATCTTGCGTCCCTCAGGTGCGATGGTCACGACATCCACTGTACGCCCGTGCCCAAGGTCCATCACGACCCGTTCCGGGGCGCTCGGCTGTGGGTAGGGTCGTGCCCGTGACCATGATCGACCGCGAGTGGACCCGCCCTGCGCCCACGCGTCGACAGGTGGAGGCCGACGTCGTCCTGGCGGTCGGCGTGGCCTTGGTCTGCCTGGCCTCCGTGGCGGTCTTCCGGAGCGCCTACGGGACGGCCGGGACGAACAGCGGGGTCGAGGCCTACGTGTGGTTCGGGCTCGCCGGCCTGCTCCTCGCCGGCCGACGCGTGCTGCCGCTCCCGACGGTGCTCGCGGAGTCGGCCGTCTTCATCGTCGTCGGCGAGCGGATGGAGGACCTGGCCGGAGTCTTCACGATCCAGATGATCCTGTTCGCCGCGCTCTACGGCGCGTGGGCGTGGTCGCGGCACAAGCGGCTGCTCTGGGCCACGAGCGCCGTCGTGCTCGTGGCCATGTTCGGGTGGTTGATCTGGGCGTTCACGCAGCCCGGCACCCTGCCGCGCACCGCGTCGGTCGGGCTGCTGCCGCGGGAGGCCGCGATCATCACGTACTCCCTGGCCATCAACGTGGTCTACTTCCTCGGAGCCATGGCCTGGGGGCAGGCCGCGTGGCGCAGCGCCCGCCGCAACGCCGTCATCGAGGAGCAGATCGAGCGGGAGCGGGGCCGACAGGACGTCGACCGGAGCAACGCCGTCCGTGCCGAGCGGGTGCGGATCGCGCGCGACCTCCACGACGTCGTGGCGCACCACGTGAGCAGCATCGGCATCCAGTCCGCCGGAGCCCGACGGGTCCTGGAGCGCGACCCGGCCCAGGCCTCGGCCGCGCTCGGCACGATCGAGCAGTCCTCGCGCCAGGCCGTGGCCCAGATGCACCAGCTGGTGGGCCTGCTGCGCGAGGCCGACGTCGAGCCGGAGACCGCGGGCGGCCGCGGGCCCCAGCCGGGCCTGGCCGACATCGCACTCCTCGCCGATCCCCACGGCACGCCTCGCGTGGACGTCCGTGAGGTGGGCGACGTGGTGGACGTCCCGGCCACCACGGGGCTCAACCTCTTCCGGGTGGTGCAGGAGTCGCTCACCAACGCGCGCCGCCACGCAGCGGCTCGGGTGGTCCAGGTGACCCTGCGCTACCTCGACCACGCGGTCGAGGTGGAGGTCATCGACGACGGACGAGGCTGCGCCGACGGTCCGAAGGAGGGTTCCGGAGGCTTCGGCCTGGCCGGCATCCGCGAGCGGGCCGCCATGCTGGGCGGCGAGGTGGAGATCGGCGACCGTCCGCACGGCGGGTTCCGCGTGCGGGTCCGGGTGGCCACGGAGGGGGACGAAGCATGAGCGAGACCGCGGCGGCCGACGTGACGCGTGTGCTCCTGGTCGACGACCAGGAGCTCGTGCGCACCGGCTTCACCATGATCCTCGCGGTGGAGGACGACATCGAGGTCGTGGGGGAGGCCCGCGACGGCGCCGAGGCCGTCTCCCAGGTCGCCGCGCTCGCGCCCGACGTCGTGCTGATGGACGTCCAGATGCCCGGCACCGACGGCATCGAGGCCACCCGTGCCGTGGTCGCGGCCCACCCCGAGACCAAGGTCGTCATCCTCACCACCTTCGACGACGACGCGTACCTCTTCGACGCCCTGCAGGCCGGCGCGAGCGGGTTCCTGCTGAAGAACTGCCCGCCGGACGACCTCGTGCACGCCATCCGCCTGGCTGCCGGCGGTCACTCGCTCCTGGCGCCGGAGGTGACTGAGCGGGTCATCGGACGCTCGGCTCGGACCCCCCGCACCGAGGACCCGCGCCTGGCCGAGCTGACCGAGCGTGAGCGCGACGTGCTCATGGCGATGGCGCGGGGGATGAGCAACGCCGAGATCGCCACCGACCTCGTGGTGAGCGCCGCGACGGTCAAGTCGCACGTCTCCCGCATCCTCACCAAGCTCGACTCCCGGGACCGGGTGCAGGCGGTCATCCTGGCCCACGAGTCGGGACTGATGGACTAGCGTCCTCATCCTTTCGGCTGAGCCGCGGTTGGGCCGCGCGGCCGATGCGTCGGCGCCGCAGTCTCCCTAGCGTGGAGGCATGATCGAAGTCCAGTCACTGACCAGGGTCTACGGCGACCGTGCGGTGGTCGACGACGTCAGCTTCTCCGTGCGGCCCGGCCGCATGACGGGGTTCGTCGGAGCCAACGGTGCCGGCAAGACCACCACGATGCGCATGATCATGGGCGTGCTCGGCCCCACGTCCGGCGAGGTCCGGTGGCAGGGCCGACCCATCACCGCCGACGTGCGCCGCAGCTTCGGCTACATGCCCGAGGAGCGCGGGCTCTACCCGCGGATGCGGGTGCACGAGCAGCTCGTGTACTTCGCCCGCCTGCACGGCCTCAGCCGTCAGGACGCCGCAGCGCGTGCCACCGACCTGCTGGAGCACTTCACGCTCGCCGACCGGGGCGACGACCAGCTCGACGACCTCTCGCTCGGCAACCAGCAGCGCGTCCAGATCGCGGCCTCGCTCATCCACCGTCCCAGCGCCCTCGTGCTCGACGAGCCGTTCAGTGGCCTGGACCCGCTGGCCGTGGAGGCCATGGTCGACCTGCTGCGCCGCGAGGCCAAGGACCTTCCGCTGCTCTTCTCGAGCCACCAGCTCGACCTCGTCGAGCGCCTGTGCGACGACCTCGTGATCCTCTCCGGAGGGCGCCTCGTGGCCGCCGGCCCGGTCGACGACCTCCGCGACCAGGGGGCCGACCGCTACCGCGTCGTGATGGACGGCGTCGACACGGCCTGGCTGCGCGACGTCGGTGGGCTCAAGGTCCGCGACGTCGACGGACCGAGCGCGCTCGTCGACCTGGACGGACTGTCCGCGACCGACCTCACGCGACTCGTCCTGGACCGCGGCCCCGTCGTCGAGGTCAGCCGAGCCCGTCCGCCGTTGTCCGAGATCTTCAAGGAGGCCGTCCGATGAGCACCAGCACCGACCGGACCAGCAGCACCCGCACGGCGCCCCTGTGGCGCCTGGTCGCGGAGCGCGAGATCACGACCCGCATCCGCGAGAAGTCCTTCATCCTCAGCACGGCCTTCACCGTCCTGGTCATCGTGGCCGCCATCGTGGCGGCCTCGTTCTTCCAGGACCGCCCGTCCGAGAAGGACGTGGCCGTCGTGGGGGCCGAGGCGAGCGCCGTGGTGTCTGCGGCCTCCAAGACCCCGGTGGCGGAGTCGGACAACCTGACGCTCAAGGCGAAGGTGGTCGACGACGCCGACGCGGCGCGTGCCGCGGTGCGCGACGGGAGCGCCGACGCAGCCCTCGTCCCGACCGACGACGGCTTCCGGCTCATCGGCAAGAAGTCCGTCGACGACACCCTGCAGCAGGCGGTCTCGGGAGCGGCGGCCCGCCTCACCCTGGAGCAGAACGCGGCCGCCCAGTCGGTCGACCTGTCGACGTTGGAGTCGGGGACCGCCACGAAGACCCAGCTGCTCGAGCCCGCACCCGAGAACGCGGGCGCCCGTGAGGCAGCGGCCTTCGTGATGGTGATCCTCTTCTTCCTCACGGCCCTCGGGTTCGGCATGACGATCGCGCAGAGCGTGACACAGGAGAAGGAGAGCCGCGTCGTCGAGATCCTCGCGGCCGCCGTCCCGATCCGAGCCCTGCTGTGGGGCAAGATCGCCGGCAACACGGTGCTGGCCCTCGGGCAGGTGCTCCTCATGGTGGCCGCGGCCATCGTGAGTGCGGCGTTCGCGGGGCAGGGCAACCTGCTCGCGGACCTCGGCCCCGCGCTGGCCTGGTACGTCGTGTTCTTCGTCCTGGGCTTCGGAGCGCTCTCGACGCTGTGGGCCGTGGCGGGCGCACTCGCCTCGCGCCAGCAGGACCTCACGTCGACGACCCTGCCGGCCCAGATGCTCCTGATGATCCCGTACTTCCTCAGCTTCGCCGGGGGAGACGCGGTGCGCGAGGTGGTCTCGATGATCCCGATCGTCTCCACGATCATCATGCCGGGACGCATGGCCGAGGGCTCGGTCCCCGCCTGGCAGATCGGGGTCGCGATCGGCGGCACCCTCGTGGCCGCCGTGCTCCTCGTGCGGCTCGGGACGGCGATCTACGAGCGGGCGCTGCTGCGCACCGGTCAGAAGCTGGGCTACCGCGAGGCGCTGAGTATCGAGGGCACCTGAGGCAGGTCGTCCGGCTCGACCAGGTCTGGCGTGGGGGTGTAGGGCTCCCACGCCAGCAGGTCGTCGAGATGGGGCCGCACGAGCGCAGCGGCCTCCGGCACCGTGACGTCGCGGCCCAGCTCCTCGCTGAGCGTGGTGACGCCGGCGTCGGCGATGCCGCACGGCACGAAGCGCTGGTACCAGGACAGGTCGACGTCGCAGTTGAGGCTGAAGCCGTGCATCGTGACCCCCCGTGAGACGCGGATGCCGATGGCGGCGATCTTGCGCTCCTGCTTGCCGCGCTCGGCGGGCAGCCAGACGCCGGAGCGGCCGGGGACGCGGCCGGTCGCGAGTCCCAGCTCGGCGACGGCGCGGATGAGGGCTTCCTCGACACGTCGGACGTAGTCGACCACGAGCACGTGGGACGGCAGCTGCGTGATGGGGTAGCCGACGAGCTGGCCGGGACCGTGGAAGGTGATCTTGCCGCCGCGGTCGACGTCGACCACGCGGGTCCCGTCCTGCGGCCGCTCGTGCGGCTCGGTCCGCTTGCCGGCGGTGTACACGGGCGGGTGCTCCAGCAGCAGCACCGTGTCGTCGATCTGCCCGTCGGCGCGCTGGGCGTGCAGCTCGCGCTGCAGCTCCCAGGCCTCGCGGTAGTCGATGGCGTCGTGTCCGTACCACTCGTCACGGTAGATGAGGCTCACGTCCTCAGCGTACGCCTGTGGACACGTGGCTCGTCAGGCTCGCGAGCGCCCGCGAACCTGGGGTGATGGCCACCTGGTGGATCACCCTGACCGCAGTGCTCTCGACCCTCCTGGGACCGGGCGACACCCACGCCGCCTGCCGGACGCTCGGCGCGCTCGACGTCCGACGAGCCGAGGCGTTCGCCGGAGCCACGTCGGCACCGCTGAGGAAGGTCTACGTCGACGAGCGGGCGGCAGAGCCCGACCGGGCCCTGGTCCGGGACTACCGAGGGCGTGGGATGCGACTCGTGGGGATGTCCATGGTGCGCACCTCGTGCGAGGCGGCGGCCGAGCGCCCCGGACGGGTCCGCCTCCAGGTCGTCGAGACGCTGGGTCCCACGTGGGCCGTCGACCGCACCGGACAGGCCACCGCCCTGCCGAAGGACCGTCCCACCCGCCGCGTCGTGACGCTCGTGGAGGTCCGCGACGGCTGGCGCGTGGCGCGGGTTCGGTGAGAGGTCAGGCGAGGGCCGAGGCCAGCACGGCGTCGACGTCGGGGTGGTCGAACGTGAACCCCGCGGACGTGAGCACCGACGGCACCACCCGGACGGAGCCGAGGAGGTCGCCGGCCAGGGGGCCGAGCGCCAGCCTGAGTGCGGGGCTCGGAGCGACGAGGAACGTGGGCTTGGAGACCGCCCGGCCGAAGGCGTCGGTGAACTCGGCGTTGGTCACGGCCGTGGCCGCGAGGTTGACCGGGCCGGTGACCTCGGGGTGCTCGAGCAGGAACGCGACGGCCCGGACCCAGTCCTCGCGGGACAGGATCGACATGTACTGCCTCCCTGAGCCCAGACGCGCGCCGAGGCCGAGGCGGAAGGGGCGCTCCAGCGGAGCGACCATGCCTCCGTCGCGGTCGAGCACGAGCGACGTGCGAAGGAAGGCGGTGGGGGAGCCGGCCTCCGTGGCCGGCGCCGCTGCTGCCTCCCACGCCACGACGAGGTCGGCGAGGAAGCCGTCGCCCGCCGAGGCGGTCTCCGGGAGCTCCTCGGCGCCGCGGTCCTGGCCGTAGACGCCCATGGCCGAGCCGGAGAGAAAGGCCGCCGGCTCAGGGGAGCGGGCGATGGCCCGCGCCAGGGTGGCCGTGGACTGGACCCGGGAGTCCAGCAGGGTGCGCTTGTAGCTCTTCGTGCGTGGCCAGCGGGCGATGCTGGCGCCGGACAGACCGACGACGGCGTCGGCCCGGTCGATCAGCACCTGGTCGATGCGACCCGCGGCAGGGTCCCAGCGGGACGCGTCGGCCCTGCTGTCGTCGCCACGGACGAGGCGCGTGACCTCGTGCCCCTGCTCGCGCAGGTGGGACACCAGGGCACTCCCGAGGAACCCCGAGGCCCCACCCACGACGACGTGCACGTCAGCCCAGCTCCGCCTCGAACGACCCGTTCTGCAGACGTTCCTTGACCGCGGTCAGGAAGCGACCCGCATCGGCACCGTCGACGATGCGGTGGTCGTACGTGAGCGCCAGGTAGACCATGCTGCGGACCGAGATGCTGTCGCTGCCCTGTGCGTCGGTGATGACGACGGGGCGCTTCACGACGGCGCCGGTGCCGAGGATGGCCACCTGCGGCTGGTTGATGATCGGCGTGTCGAAGAGAGCGCCGTTGCTGCCGAGGTTGGTGATGGTGAACGTGGCACCGGAGAGCTCGTCGGGCGAGATCTTGTTGGTGCGCGTGCGCTCGGCGGCGTCGGCGATCTTGCGCGCGAGACCCGCGATGGACAGGTCGCCCGCGTCGCGGATGGTGGGCACGATGAGCCCGCGCTCGGTGTCGACCGCGATGCCGAGGTGCTCGCCCTCGGGGTAGGTGACCGTGCCGGCGTCGATGTCGAGCGCCGCGTTGAGCGTCGGGTAGCCCTTGAGCGCCTCGATGGCCGCCTTGGCGAAGAACGGGAGGTACGTCAGCTTGACGCCCTCGCGCTGGTAGAACGCGTCCTTGTGACGCGCTCGGAGCCGGGCGATCTCGGTGACGTCGACCTCGTGCACCTGCGTGAGCTGGGCACCGGTCTGCAGCGACTGCACCATGCGCGAGGCGATGGTCTTGCGCAGCCGGCTGAGCTTCTCGGTCTTGCCGCGCAGCGGCGACGGCTCGGAGGGGGCCGCCGGCACGGACGGCGCGGCGGCCTGGGGCGAGGAGGCAGCGGCCTGCTCGGCCGGCGTGGCCGAGGACTGCTGCGACGACTTCTGGGCCTCGGCGGCGTCGAGCACGTCCTGCTTGCGGATGCGCCCACCCACGCCGGTGCCCGTGAGGGTGGCCAGGTCGACGTCGTTCTGCTTGGCCAGCTTGCGCACGATGGGCGTGACGTAGGTGTCGGAGCTGCCCGCGGACGACGGAGCGGCCGTCTTCTCGGGGGTCTTCTCCGGCTCGGGCTGCGCCTGGCTCTCCGGCTGGGCCGGCTCGGGGGTCGGCTCCGGCTCCGGCGCCTTCTCGGGCTCGGGCTCGGGCTCGGGCTCCGGCTCGGGGGCCTTCTCGGGCTCGGGCTCGGGCTCCGGATCGGCGGCGGGCGCCGCGGCGTCGCCGGATCCGATGATGGCCAGGACGGCGCCGACCTCGACGGTCTCGTCCTCGTCGGCCTTGATCTCGAGCAGCGTGCCGGCCACGGGCGACGGGATCTCGGTGTCGACCTTGTCGGTGGAGATCTCGAGGAGGGGCTCGTCGACGGCGACCTCGTCGCCGACGGACTTGAGCCACTGCGTGACGGTTCCCTCGGTGACGCTCTCGCCCAGCGCGGGCAGCGTGACCTCGGTGCCCTCGCCCGACGGCGCCGGGGCGGCGTCGGCCTGCGGGGCAGGGGTGTCCTCGGCGGGCGGCTCGGGCGCCGACTCCTGGGAGGTGGGCTCGGGTGCCTCGACGGTCTCCTCGGCCTCCGGCTCCGGCTCGGACTCCGGCTCGGCCGGCTCCTCGTCGGGGGCGTCGCCGGCCGAAGGGCTCTCGCCCTCGTCGCCGATGATCGCGAGGACGGCGCCGACCTCGACCGTGTCGTCCTCCTCGAACTTGACCTCGAGCAGGACGCCCGCGACCGGTGAGGGGATCTCGGTGTCGACCTTGTCGGTGGAGATCTCGAGGAGGGGCTCGTCGACCGCGACCGTGTCGCCGACGGACTTGAGCCACTGGGTGACGGTGCCCTCGGTGACGCTCTCGCCGAGAGCGGGGAGGGTGACTTCAGTTGCCATGGTTCTGGGTTCCTTCAGCTCAGGCGTGGGAGTGGAGCGGCTTGCCGGCCAGGGCGAGGGCGGCCTCGCCGAGGGCCTCGTTCT
>NZ_LMFJ01000001.1:987845-1564928 GCF_001426755.1 Aeromicrobium sp. Root495
CCCGACCATGTGCACGCCGACGATGGGCCCGTCCTTCTCGCGGACGAGCTTCACGGTGCCGGCGGTCTTGAGGATCTGGGACTTGCCGTTGCCCGCGAGGTTGTACTCGTAGGTCTCGACGTCGCCGTACTTCTCCTTGGCCTGCGGCTCGGTGAGGCCGACCGAGGCCAGCTCGGGCTCGCAGTAGGTGACGCGCGGGATGCCGGAGTCGATGACGGGCTGGGGGTTGAGCCCCGCGATCTCCTCGGCCACGAAGATGCCGTGGGCGAAGCCGCGGTGCGCGAGCTGCAGGCCGGGCACGAGGTCGCCGACGGCGTAGACGCCCTCGACGTTGGTGCGCAGCCGCTCGTCGGTGGGGACCCAGCCGCGGTCGGTGGTGATGCCCTGCTCCTCGTAGCCGAAGCCCTCGGAGCGCGGTCCGCGCCCGACGGCCACGAGCACGAGGTCGGTCTCGAGGGTGTCGCCGTTCTCGAGCGAGACGGTGACACCGTTCTCGTTCTGCTCGACGCCGGTGAACTTGGTGCCGGTCTTGAAGGCGATCTTGCGCTTGCGGAAGGCACGCTCGAGCGCCTTGCTGAGCGCCGGGTCCTCGAGCGGGACGAGCGTGGGGAGGGCCTCGACGATGGTGACCTCGGCGCCGAAGGAGCGCCAGACGGAGGCGAACTCCACGCCGATGACCGAGCCGCCGATGATGACGACCTTCTCCGGGACCTCGCTCATGCCGAGGGCCTCGTCGGAGGTGATGACGCGGCCGCCGATCTCGAGTCCGGGGAGCGTGCGGGCGTAGGAGCCGGTGGCAAGCACGAGGTTCTCGCCGGTGTACTCCTGGCCGTCGACCGTGACGGTCTTGGGACCGGTGAGCCTGCCCTCGCCCTCGACGACGGTGATGCCGGCGGCCTTGATGAGACCCTGCAGGCCCTTGTAGAGACCGCCGATCACACCGTCCTTGTAGGCGTTGACCTGAGGCATGTCGATGCCCTCGAAGGTGGCCTTGACGCCGAAGGTGCCGCTCTCGCGGGCGGCGTCAGCCACCTCCGCGGCGTGCAGGAGGGCCTTGGTGGGGACGCATCCGTTGTGCAGGCACGTGCCGCCGAGCTTGCCCTTCTCGACGAGGGCGACCGACTTGCCGAGCTGCGCCGCGCGCAGCGCCGTCGCGTAGCCGCCACTGCCTCCGCCCAGGATCACGATGTCGAAGTTGTTCCCAGGGCCGTCAGCCACTGTCGCCTCCCGTGAAGATGTGGACCTGTTCATCTTGTCACTTCGTCGGTCAGGTCTGCCACCGGGGTGATCACCCGTCCGGCACACTGTGCGCATGGGTCTGTTCGATCGGCGCAAGGGCGCTCAGGGCTCCTCGCGCACGCGCCGTGAGGACCTCGACCGGCTGCGCGCCTGGTCCGATGCTCGGCGTGGTGTGGAGGCGTACGTCGAGCCCATCACCTCCACGAGCCGGATGACGCTGCTCCTGGTCGCGGGCGACGGCGAGTCCACCCGCACCCGCATCGGCTCGGCCGGCGACGCCGCCGACTTCGCCCGCAAGGCCGGGATCCCCATCTACGACACCAACCGGGTGGGCATCCCGCAGCGCAAGCGCGACTACGACGTCCGCGTGAGCAAGAACGGTGGCGTCCCGCCGTCGTCGGCCACGTTCTCCTCCTCCGGTCGTGCCTCGGTGGCACCGCCGGCCGCTCGCCGGTCCCCGGCGCAGCAGGTGGCCATCGAGACCCTCAGCCGGCTCTCGGGCTCCGAGGTCACGGGGGAGCCCACCGCGGAGCAGCTGCAGCGCATGCTCCGCCTGGCCCGGGCGCGGGTCCACCCCGACCGGACCGGCGGCGACCGCACCGACTGGGACCGCCTCGAGCAGTCGGCCCGCGTGCTCGACCTCGAGCTCTAGCCCCTCAGCTGGAGGCAGGCGTCAGGTCCAGGTGTCGGTGCCGCCGGGCACGTCGGCCGACGGGTCGTACGGCGTCCGGGTGAAGACGAAGGACGCGAGCTCGAGCCACACCGTGTCGCCGTCGCGGCGCACCACGAGCGGCTCGCCGCTGTGATAGCCCTCCAGCCCGACCCAGCCGTCGGCGGTGCGCTCGAAGCGGGCACCGCGACCCTCGCCCGGCTCGCCGAGGCGCAGCCCGCCGCCCGGCTCGAGCTTGAGCGTGTGTCGGTACGGACCCCAGAACCAGTCGCCCACGAGGTCGAGGTCGCCCTCGGGGACAGGCGCGGCGGTCCAGACCTCGGGACGGACCGGCTCGACCTCGGTGAGCCTCCTCAGCAGGGGTGAGGCGACGTCGCCGAGACCTGAGGTGGCGTTGGCCAGGACGACGGCACCGTCGCCGGTCTCCACGTCGACGCGCAGCGCCGCGAGGAAGCCCGGCATGGAGCCGCCGTGGCCCGCGTACCGACGACCGCCGACGTTCCACGTCTGCCAGCCGAGCGCGTGCGCGCCGGTCCAGCCGATCCGGGGGACGTCGTTGACGGCCACGGGGTGGAGCATCTCGCGCAGCGTGGCGGGAGCGAGGACGTCGCCGGTGCTCCCGGCGAGGAAGGCGGCCCACCGGGCGAGGTCGTCGGCGGTGGACCACAGCTGTCCGGCCGGGGCCAGGGAGACGCCGTCGTGCTCGGGCTCGGGGTGGAGGACGTCGGCGAAGGGGTGCACCGCGAGGCCCGGTGCGGCGAGGCCGGTGGGGCGCGGAGTGGTGCGGCTCATGCCGAGCGGCGTGAGGACGTCGTCGGTCACGACCTCGATCCACGGCCGACCGGTGAGACGCGCGACGACCTCGCCGAGGATCGCGTAGCCGGTGTTCGAGTAGTGGAACCGCGTGCCGGGAGTGAGTCGCTGCTCGATCCCTCCGGCCAGCAGCTCGTCCCACGACCCGCCCGGCGTGCGCTCCCACCAGGGCCCCGACGTCTCGGCCTGGATGCCCGCCGTGTGGGAGAGCAGCTGCGCGACCGTGAAGGGCGCGAGGTGCGCCAGCTCGGGGAGGTGGTCGCTGACGAGGTCGTGCAGCGCGAGCCGCCCCTCGTCACGCAGCCGGAGCACGGTCACGGCGACGAACGTCTTGGTGATGCTGCCGATGCGGTACTGCGTGTCGGTGGTGGCCACGGGGCCGTCGGCTCGGGCGTCGAGGTGTCCGACGGCGTCGGACCAGACGCGCTCGCCGCCACGGACCACCGCAGCGGCCACCGAAGGGACCCGCTGCTCGGCCTGGGTGCTGCGCAGCAGCTGGGTCAGCGCGTCGCCGGTGGCAGGCTTCAGGCTCACGCTTCGGCGAGGTCGCGGGCGAGCCGCACGAGGGTGCGGACACCGGCGCCGGTCCCGCCGGTGGGCGTGTAGCCGCGCACACCGCCGTCGTTGAACGCCGGTCCGGCGATGTCGAGGTGGGCCCACGGCACCTCGGCGACGAACTCGCGCAGGAAAGCCGCCGCGAAGAGCGTCCCGCCGTAGGGCTTGGGGCCGATCTGACGGAGGTCGGCGATGTTGGACGACGTGACGAAGCCCTTCATCTCCTCCGTGATGGGCAGGGCCCAGGTGGGCTCGCCGGCATGCTGCGCCGCGGCCAGGACGAGGTCGCGCAGGTCGTCGTCGTTGCCCAGGACGGCGGCCGTGCGGTCGCCGAGCGCCACCATGGCGGCGCCCGTGAGGGTGGCGGCGTCGACGATGCGGTCGGCGCCGGACTCGACCGCCAGGGTCAGGCCGTCGCCCAGGACCATCCGACCCTCGGCGTCGGTGTTGAGCACCTCGACGGTCTTGCCGCTGCGCATCGTGACGACGTCGCCGGGACGCGTGGCCGAGCCGCTGGGCAGGTTCTCCGCGATGCAGGCGTAGGCCGTGACGGCGATGGGCAGGCCGAGTCGCGCGATGGCGAACGTCGCCGCGACGACGGCGGCCGCGCCACCCATGTCGCACTTCATCGTCTGCATGCTGACGGGCGGCTTGAGCGACAGTCCGCCCGAGTCGAACGTGATGCCCTTGCCCACGAGGGCGAGGTGCGTGACCGGCTTGCGCGGCTTGTAGGTGATCCGCACGATGCGCGGGGGAGCGTCGGAGCCCTGGCCGACGGACAGGATGCCGCCGCACTTCTCCTTGGCCAGACGCTTCTCGTCCCACACGGACACCGAGACGTTGTCGGGCGCCTCGGTCACGATGGAGTCGGCGAAGGCCGGCGGGCGCAGGTCGCGCGGCGGTGTGTTGACCCAGTCCCGGGCGAGGTTCACCGCGCCGGACACGACGTCGGCCTGCTCGGCGGCGGTCGTGGTGGTGGTCTGGCGCGCGAACGGCGTGAGAACCGTGAAGTCGTCGATGCGCGGCTTGATCTTGTCCTTGCCGTCGGCGTCCTTGCCGGGCGTCTTGTACGTGTCGTAGCGGTAGGAGCCGAGCTGCAGACCCTCCACGACGGCGGTCACCTCGTCCACCCCGGCCGGGTGGAGCGCCACCGCGAGCGACGTGGTGCCCTTGGGTGCGGCCCGCAGGCCGGCGGCCGCGGCACGACGCAGGTCCTCGGCCGTGGGCTCGGCGGCGAGCCCCACGGCGACGACCGCCTTGACCTTGGCCAGGTCGCCCGCCGGGACGACGGCCACCTGGTCCTTCTCGCCGGTGAATCCGACGGCGCGCAGGGCATCGGCGAACTCCCCGAGGTCGTCGTCGGTGCGCACGCCCAGCAGGAGGGCGTCGGCGCGAGCCGTGGTGGGCTTGGACGTGCTGACGGACACAGAAGCCATGACGCCCACCTTATCCACGCGGTCGCGGACTGCTCGCGCCGCTCGATAGGTTGACGCCATGGATCTCCTCCGCTCCCCGTTGCACGACCGCCACCTCGAGCTCGGCGCCAAGCTCGCCGAGTTCGGTGGCTGGTCCATGCCGCTCGAGTACGGCAGCGTGGTGGCCGAGCACACCGCGGTGCGCGAGCGCGTGGGTCTCTTCGACGTGAGCCACCTCGGCAAAGCCCTCGTGCGGGGTGCGGGCGCGGCCGACTTCGTCAACGCCACGCTCACCAACGACCTCGGACGCATCGTCCCGGGCAAGGCTCAGTACACGCTGTGCTGCGACGAGGACGGCGGCACGGTCGACGACCTCATCGCCTACCTGCGCAGCGACTTCGAGGTCTTCCTCATCCCCAACGCGGCCAACACCGCCGAGGTGGTGCGCCGCCTCGCCGAGGCCGCGCCCGAGGGCATCGAGGTCACCAACCTGCACCGCGACTACGCGATCCTCGCCGTCCAGGGCCCGGCCAGCGACGACGTCCTCGACGCGCTCGGCGTGCCGGTCGAGCACGGCTACATGTCGTTCGCCGACGGAGTCGTCCAGAGCGGCGGCACGAGCGCCGACGTCACCGTGTGCCGCACCGGCTACACGGGGGAGAAGGGGTACGAGCTCGTCGTCCCCTCCCAGCACGCGGTGGCGGTCTGGGACGCGGTCATGGCCGCGGGCGAAGCACACGGCATCACGGCGTGCGGGCTCGGCGCCCGCGACACCCTGCGCACCGAGATGGGCTACCCGTTGCACGGGCACGAGCTGTCGGCGGAGATCAGCCCGGTCATGGCGCGCGCGGCCTGGGCCGTCGGCTGGGACAAGCCGACGTTCTGGGGCAAGGAGGCGCTCGAGCGTCAGCGCCAGGAGAAGGTCGTGCCGCTGCTCCGCGGTCTCGTGGCCCAGGGACGCGGCATCCCGCGTCCGGGCATGACGGTGCGCGCGTTCGCCGACGGCGAGCCCGGCGAGGTCGTCGGCGAGCTCACGTCCGGCACGTTCTCCCCGTCGCGCAAGCAGGGGGTCGGCCTGGCGCTGCTCGACCGCTCCGTGACCGACGGCGACGTCGTGGCCGTCGAGGTGCGCAACCGGCTCGAGCTGTTCGACGTCGTGAAGCCCCCGTTCGTGCAGTCCTCCACGTCCTGAGCCCAGCTCCGCGGGGAAGCGGGGCGTCCGCCCGAGATCGTCTCCCGCGATGTTCGTCGAGCGACTGCGGGGCCCGGGCCGTCCGGCTAGGGTGGCGCGCATGACCTGGACCTGGACGTACGAGGACGCCGACGGAGCTGCCGTCGGGAGCTCCGACGAGTTCGACAACCGAGGCGACGCCGAGTCGTGGATCGGTGAGGAGTTCGGCGCGCTGGCCGACGACGGTGTCGCGCAGGTGCGCCTCCTCGAGGACGGCACCGAGGTCTACGGCCCGATGTCCCTCGCGCCCCAGTAGACACGTCCTGACGACATCCCCGAGCCGGCCGAGGGGCCGTTCGCCGATCGTTCCCTGAGCTTGTCGCTGATCGCTCCCTGAGCTGGTCGAAGGGCTTCGACAGGCTCAGCCGGCGATCCGCTCCCTGGGCTGGTCGAAGGATCTCGAAGAGCTCGGCGTGCTCAGTAGCGCTCGGTGAGCGGCTGGTTGCGCGCGACGACGGGCTTGGGCAGGCGGAAGCGACGCAGCTGCGAGGAGCGCAGCACGGCGTAGAACACGGCACCGCGGGTGGGCGTCTCGGGGAAGCGCGCCTTCAGCTCCTTCTTGAGCCCGCGCACGAGCACGACCTCGTCGAGCGCCGTTCCGACGATGGTGAACGCCCAGCCGAACGCCACGATGGCGCTCGCGCCGGGGAACAGGCTGGCGATGAGCACGAGCACGAGGATGGGGAGCAGGTACTCCGCGACGTTGCGGCGACGGTCGACGTAGTCGCGGGCGAACCGGCGGACGGGACCGCGGTCGCGCACGGGCAGGAACTTGTCGTCGCCGGCGCCCTTGAGGGCGGCCTGCTGCTTCTCGCGCAGGGCGGCCCGCTTCTCGCGGTCGCGCCTGGCCTGCACCTTGCGGTCGGTCGTGGGCCTCAGCGCTGCCTTGCGTGCGGCCTCGGCCTCTTTGCGGCTCGGCGTCTTGCGACCCTTGCCCGTCTCGTCACTCACGCCGTCACCCTACAAGTGGGCTCGCCGTAGGCTGGCCACATGGGCATGGGTCAACGCGTCCGGCAGATCTTCAGGTCACGTCGGGCAGGGGGAGTCGACGACCTCAAGACGTCGCTCGACGAGACGTACCGCAAGCACCTCGCCACGCTGCAGCAGGTGCGCCGCGGCGTGGCCGACGTGACGACGAGCCGCAAGCGCGTCGAGGTGCGGCTGGCGCAGCTGCGCCAGCAGGTCGCCGACGTCGACGTGCAGGCCCGCTCGGCGGTCGAGCGGGGCGACGACGACGCGGCCCGCGCGGCCCTCACGCGCAAGCTCACGCTCGAGGAGGGGGTCTCGGGCCTCCAGCAGCAGCACGCGCAGCTCCAGGCCGAGGAGGCACGTCTCGTCGGCGCTGCCACCGACCTCGAGGGACGCATCGAGGACTTCCGCATCCGCAAGGACACGCTCACGGCCCGGCACACGGCGGCCACCGCCCGCGTCGAGCTCAACGACGCCGGCTCGGGCATCAGCTCCGACCTCAGCGAGGTCAACCAGCGCATGAGCGAGGCCGAGCGGCACACCCGCGAGCTGGAGGCCCAGGCCGACGCCGTCGACGAGCTGGCCTCCGAGGGCATCATCCGTCGGGCCGGCGAGTCGGCCGAGGACGCGGAGGCGCGTCGCTTCGACGCCTTGCTCGCCGATGGCAGCATGGACGACAAGACCCTTCCTCCCACTGATGGTGATCACGATGGCCCGCAGCAGATTTCGCCCTGACCACGGACTCAGCCTGCGCATGGGCGGGGTCGGCCTCGGCCTCGGAGCGCTCTACGTCGCGTTCGCCGTCGCCCTGATCTACGCCACCAGCAGCGCCGTGCTGGGCATCATCGTGGCCGTCGGGTTCGCGTTCGGCCAGTGGTACTTCTCCGACAAGCTCGCCCTCAAGTCCATCGGGGGCCAGGAGGTCTCGCCGACCCAGGCGCCCGAGCTCCACGCCATGATCGACCGGCTCGTGATCCTCGCCGACATGCCCAAGCCGCGCGTCGCGGTGGCCGTCACCGACGTCCCCAACGCATTCGCCACCGGCCGCACCCCCCACCACTCGGTCGTGTGCGTCACCACCGGCATCATGCAGCGCCTCGACGCCGACGAGCTCGAGGGCGTCCTGGCGCACGAGCTCGCGCACGTGGCCAACCGCGACGTCTCGATCATGACGGTCGCGTCGTCGCTCGCCATCCTGGCCGGCTTCATCTCGCGCTGGGGCTTCTACCTGGGCGGCTTGTTCGGCGGCAACCGCAACCGCGACAACAACGGCGGTGGCATCCCGTTCTTCGTCGTGCTGCTCATCAGCATGGCGGTGTACTTCATCAGCTTCCTGCTCACCCGCGCCCTCTCGCGCTACCGCGAGCTGAGCGCCGACCGCAGCGGCGCGTTCCTCACGGGTCGTCCGTCCGCGCTGGCCTCGGCGCTCACCAAGATCTCCGGCGACATGAGCCGCATCCCGCAGACCGACCTGCGCGACGCCCAGGCGCTCAACGCGTTCTTCATCATCCCGGCGTTCAGCCGCAACAGCGCCGCCGCGCTCTTCTCCACCCACCCGCCGCTCGAGCAGCGCCTGGCCAACCTGGCCAAGGTCGGCGCCGAGCTGTCGGAGGCCTGATGGGTCTCCTCGACTCGCTGCTCGGACGCACCAAGCCGCCGCAGGCCAACCTCGACGACCTCTTCGCCGTGCCGCAGGCGGTCCTGTCGCTCGCCACGGCGGGCATCACGGCCACGGGCTCCGGAGCGGTGTGCTTCCGCGACGTCGACGGCACGAGCGACGACGCCGTCATCAAGGAGGCCGAGCTCGTCATCGGCACCGACACCACGGCCACCGTCGACCTCGTGGACGACGCGCACGGCTTCCGATGGCTCACGGTCTCGCGACCCACGAGCGCCGGCGGGGGAGACGCCACGGCTCTCGTCGCCGACCTCCACGCGGTGAACAGCTCACTCATGGACGCAGGCTTCGGAGCGTCGCTGCTCTGCAGCACGATCAACCTCACCACGGGCGACGGTGGCCCGGCCGCCCTCGTCTACCTCTTCAAGCAGGGCACCTTCTACCCCTTCGTCCCGGTGGCCGGACGACGCCGTGACAACGCGGTGGAGCTCCAGGTGAAGACCGTCGTGGAGGGCGACCTCCCCGTCGAGAAGGCACTCGAGCGCTGGCTCGCGGTGTGGGACGCCCCAGGCCTGTCCGTCGGGTCCTGAGCCCGGCTAGGTTGGACCTGTGAGCTTCGACAACCTCTCCCGCGACCAGGTCCAGACGCTGCACGACGAGCAGGGCGAGCGCTACCGCGCGCTGCAGGAGGCGGGCCTCACGCTCGACCTCACCCGGGGGAAGCCGTCGCCGGAGCAGCTCGACCTCTCGAACGCGCTCCTCGACCTCCCGGGCCAGGACTTCCGCGACGAGACCGGCACCGACACGCGCAACTACGGCGGGCTCCTCGGGAACGCGCACCTGCGGGGCATCTTCGCCGAGATCATGAACGTCCCGGTGGGCCAGGTCGTCGCGGGCGACAACGCGAGCCTCGCGATCATGCACGACCTCGTGGTCTTCTCCCTGCTCAAGGGGACGCCCGACTCGCCGCGGCCCTGGTCGCAGGAGGACGACGTCGCCTTCATCTGCCCCGTGCCCGGCTACGACCGTCACTTCGCCATCACCGAGCAGTACGGCATCCGGATGATCCCGGTGGCGTTCAACGACGACGGCCCCGACATGGCCGCCGTGCGGGAGGCCGTCCAGGACACCGCCGTCAAGGGCATGTGGCTCGTCCCCACGTACGGCAACCCCACGGGCGCCGTCGTGAGCGAGGACGTCGCCGCAGAGCTCGCCGCGCTCGAGACGGCCGCGCCCGACTTCCGCATCGTGTGGGACAACGCCTACGCCGTGCACCACCTCACCGAGGAGCGCACCAAGACGGCCGACATCGTCGGCCTGTGCTCGGCCTCGGGGAACCCCAACCGCCCCTGGGTCCTGGCGTCCACGTCCAAGATCACGTTCGCCGGAGCCGGCGTGAGCTTCTTCGGCTCGTCGCAGGCCAACATCGACTGGTACCTGGCCCAGGTGGGCAAGCGGACCATCGGCCCCGACAAGATCAACCAGCTGCGGCACGCCCGGTACCTGCAGGACGTCGACGGCGTCCACGCCCTCATGGACCGTCACCGCGAGATCATCGCCCCCAAGTTCGAGACGGTGCTGGAGATCCTGCGCGAGCGGCTCGGGGGGCACGACGTCGCCACGTGGACCGAGCCCAAGGGCGGCTACTTCGTGAGCCTCGACGTCGTCGACGGCACCGCGAGCCGGGTCGTGGAGCTGGCCAAGGGCGCGGGCATCGCCCTCACGCCGGCCGGCGCCTCCTTCCCGTACGGCAAGGACCCCCGCGACCGGAACATCCGCATCGCTCCCACGCTGCCCTCGCTCGAGGAGCTGCGCACGGCCATGGACGGGCTCGCCACGTGCGTCCTCCTGGCCGCCGCCGAGCAGCACCTGGCCTGACGGCGCTGTGAGGGTCCTCGTCGCGCCCGACAAGTTCGCCGGGACGCTCTCGGCGCCGCAGGCCGCGCAGGCCATCATCGAGGGGTGGGCCCGCACGGCCCCTGCGGACGTGCTCACGGCCATCCCGCTCGCCGACGGCGGTCCGGGCTTCGTCGACGCCCTGCACGCCGCCCTCGGAGGTCAGCTCCGTGCCGTGACCGTCCCCGGTCCGTCGGGGTCTGCCGTCCCCGTGGCGCTGCTGCACGTCGAAGGCACCGCCTACGTCGAGTCCGCGCAGGCGTGCGGGCTGCACCTGCTCGACCCGCCCGACCCGTGGGACGCCACGACGGCCGGGGTCGGCGTGGCCGTGGCCGCGGCGATCGACGCCGGAGCGCACACGGTGGTCGTCGGGCTGGGCGGGAGCGGCACCAACGACGGCGGGGCCGGTCTGCTCGGTGCGCTCGGCGCCACCTCCGACGTCGCGCTCGACGCCGGTCCCCGAGGTCTGCGGGGCGTCACCTCGGTCCTGCTGGGGCCGGCCCTCGACCGCGTCGAGGGTGTGCGCCTGGTCGCCGCCACCGACGTCGAGGTGCCGCTGCTGGGGATGTTCGGCGCCACCAAGACGTTCGGCCCGCAGAAGGGCCTGTCCGACCCCGAGGTCATCGAGGTCGACGGCCTGCTCGACGCCTTCGTCGTGGCCGCGTGCGGACCCACGCCCGCCGAGCGTCGGGCGGCCGATGCCAAGGGTGCCGGCGCGGCGGGCGGACTGGGGTTCGCGCTGCTCCTGCTCGGCGCGGAGGTCGTCCCGGGCGTGTCGCTCGTGGCGGACGCCGTGGGGCTGGCCGAGGCGTGCCGGGAGAACGACCTCGTGATCACGGGCGAGGGCACCTACGACCACACGTCCCGCAGCGGGAAGGTCGTGCACGGCGTGGCCACGGTGGCTGCGGCCACGGCGCGCCCCTGCATCGCGCTGGCCGGACGCGTCACGGTCGGAGCGCGGGAGATGCGGGCCATGGGCGTGGAGTCCGCCTACGCCGCCGTCGACCTCGTGGGGGAGGAGCAGTCGCTCGCCCGCCCCTACGAGGCCCTGGCCGCACTCGCCGAGCGCGTCGCTCGGACTTGGTCGCCGGGAGACTCCGCGTAGGATGGGAACAGATCCACGCAGAGCGATGTTGAACCACTCGTCCTGACCTGGACGACCAGACCCAGAACATCAGACATGGAGATGACCATGAGCGTCGACAGCACGACGACCCCCGTCGAGATCCAGACCGAGAAGCCCGCGGACGGCATCACGCTGAGCGACGGCGCCGCCTCCAAGGTCAAGAGCCTGCTCGAGCAGGAGGGCCGCGACGACCTGGCCCTGCGCATCGCGGTCCAGCCCGGCGGCTGCTCCGGCCTGCGCTACCAGCTCTTCTTCGACGAGCGCTCGCTCGACGGCGACGAGATCCGCGAGTTCGACGGCGTCAACGTCGTCGTCGACCGGATGAGCCTGCCGTACCTGCACGGCGCCACGATCGACTTCGTCGACACCATCGAGAAGCAGGGCTTCACGATCGACAACCCCATGGCCACGGGTTCGTGCGCCTGCGGCGACTCGTTCCACTGAGTCCTCGGCGCCCGGACCGATCACCGGCTCCGGCGCGCTGAGAAAGATCACACTCTTCAAGGCCCCCTGCGCAAGCAGGGGGCCTTGGCTTATCGTTCACCACGTGCATCTCGCCATCGCCGGTTCCATCGCGACCGACCACCTGATGACCTTTCCGGGCAAGTTCGCCGACTCCCTCGTGCCCGAGGAGCTCGACAAGATCGCCCTGTCGTTCCTCGTCGAGGACCTCGACGTGCGCCGCGGCGGCTGTGCCGCCAACATCAGCTTCGCCCTCGGCAAGCTCGGCCACCGTCCCGTCCTCGTGGGCGCGGTCGGCCAGGACTTCGACGTCGAGTACCGCGGCTGGCTCGAGTCGGCCGGCGTCGACACGAGCGGCGTGCTCGTCTCCGAGACGCGTCACACGGCCCGCTTCGTCTGCACCACGGACTCGGCGCTCGCCCAGATCGCCACGTTCTACGCCGGCGCCATGTCCGAGGCCCGCGACATCGACATCCTCCAGGTCGGCAGTGACTTCGACCTCGTGCTCGTCGGCCCCGACGACCCGGACGGCATGCTCCGCCACACCCAGACGTGCCGCGAGCACGGCATCCCGTTCGCGGCGGACCCCTCGCAGCAGCTCGCGTGGGCCGACGGCGACCTCATCCGCCAGCTCATCGACGGAGCGGCCTACCTGTTCAGCAACGACTACGAGTCCGCGCTCATCCAGCAGAAGACCGGCTGGACCGAGGACGAGGTGCAGGCCCACGTGGGCACGCGCGTCGTCACGCGCGGCAAGGACGGCGTCTCCGTCTACCCGGCCGACGGCGAGCCCGTGCACGTGGGCGCCATCAACGGCGTCGTGGCCGTCGACCCCACGGGTGTCGGCGACAGCTTCCGGGCCGGCTTCCTCGCCGGTGTCGCGGCCGGTCTCGACCACGAGCGCTCGGCCCAGGTGGGCTGCACCATCGCCGCCAGCGTCGTCGAGACCAAGGGCACGCAGGAGTACGTGCTGACGCGCGAGGGATTCCTGGAGCGGCTCGGCGCCACGTACGGCAGCGCCGCTGCCGACGAGGTCGGCGCAGCGTTGGCGCTCGCGTGAACCAAGGGCAACCTAAGTCTGTCCTCGGCGAAGGCTCCGAGGTAATGTTCTGCTGTCTTGTGATCACTGTCCTGTGACCGGACGGTACGTAGGAGAAAGGCGCCCTGTGGCCCGGAAGAAGCTGGCGATCTTCGCCGCTGTTGCCGCCGTGCTCGGCCTGAGCGGATGCTCGCCGGTCGACGACCACGACATCAAGCGCCTCGCGCTGCCCATCGCCGCGAGCGACCGCACCGACACGATGTGGGACCTGTGGCTCGGAAGCTGGATCGCCGTCCTGGTGATCTTTCTTCTCGTGTTCGGTCTCATCGTCTACGCCTCGGTGCGCTACCGCCGCCGCAGCGACGACGAGATCCCCTCGCAGGTCAGGTACAACCTGCCCATCGAGGCGCTCTACACGATCGCCCCGGTCATCATCGTGGCCGTGTTCTTCTTCCACACCGTCACGGCGCAGAACGAGATGCTCCGCAAGGTGGAGAACCCCGACCACACCATCGAGGTCGTCGGCTCCAAGTGGCAGTGGGCCTTCAACTATGTCGACGAGAAGGCCACCACCGGCACGGACGTCTTCGACGTCGGCACCCCCGAGAAGCCAGCGGAACTGTGGCTCCCGGTCGACGAGTCGGTGCGCTTCAACCTGATGTCGCCCGACGTCATCCACTCGTTCTGGGTCCCGGAGTTCTACTTCAAGATGGACGTCGTCCCTGGCCGACAGAACAGTTTCGATCTCACGCCCACGCGTGAAGGCACCTTCACGGGCCGCTGTGCCGAGCTCTGCGGCCTGTACCACTCGCGGATGATCTTCAAGGTGAAGGTCGTGAGCCGTGCCGAGTACGACGCGCACCTCAAGCAGCTCCAGGCCGACGGCGACGTCGGGGCACCCAAGGGTGCCAAGGAGGCTCGCGAGATCGCAGGCCTCGAGAAGGACGGAGAGCAGGGCTGATGACGAACACAGCATCCTTCGAGGACGTGCGCGAGCGGACCGCCACGCGCGAGCGCACGCTGGGCGAGAAGGTCGTCGTGGTCCTGACGACCACCGATCACAAGGTGATCGGCAACATGTACCTGGTCACGTCGTTCGTCTTCTTCCTGATCGGCGGTGTGTTGGCTCTGGCCATCCGCGCCAACCTGGCCCAGCCAGGGTCCAAGCTCCTGAGCGACGAGGCCTACAACCAGGCCTTCACGATGCACGGCACGATCATGCTGCTGATGTTCGCCACGCCGCTGTTCTTCGGCTTCGGCAACGCGATCATGCCCCTGCAGATCGGTGCGCCCGACGTCGCCTTCCCGCGCCTCAACATGTTCAGCTACTGGCTGTACTTGATGGGCTCCACGATCGTGGTCTCCGGCTTCTTCGTGCCCGGCGGCGCTGCCAGCTTCGGCTGGTTCGCCTACGCGCCGCTGTCGGACTCGGTCAACTCCCCCGGTGTCGGCGGTGACCTCTGGGTCATGGGCCTGTGGATGTCGGGCCTCGGCACCATTCTCGGTGCGGTCAACTTCGTCACCACGATCTTCTGCATGCGCGTGCCCGGCATGACCATGTTCCGTATGCCGATCTTCGTCTGGAACACCCTGGTCACGAGCATGCTCGTGCTCATCGCGTTCCCGATCTTCGCAGCGGCCCTCCTGACCCTCGAGGCCGACCGACGCCTCGGGGCCAACGTCTTCGACGCCGCCAACGGCGGCCCGATCCTGTGGCAGCACCTCTTCTGGTTCTTCGGCCACCCCGAGGTCTACATCATCGCGCTGCCGTTCTTCGGCATCATCACCGAGATCCTCCCGGTCTTCGCGCGCAAGCCCATCTTCGGCTACGTCGGCCTCGTGGGCGCCACGCTCATGATCGCCGCCCTCTCGGTCGCGGTCTGGGCCCACCACATGTTCGTCACGGGCGCCGTCGACCTCGCGTTCTTCAGCTTCATGACGTTCCTCATCGCGGTGCCCACCGGCGTGAAGTTCTTCAACTGGATCGGCACGTTGTGGGGCGGAAGTCTGTCCTTCGACACCCCCCTCATCTTCGCGCTGGGCTTCCTCACGACCTTCCTCTTCGGTGGTTTGACGGGCGTCATCCTGGCCTCGCCGGCCCTGGACTTCCAGCTCTCGGACTCCTACTTCGTGGTGGCGCACTTCCACTACGTGGTGTTCGGCACGGTGGTGTTCGCGATGTTCGCGGGCTTCTACTTCTGGTGGCCCAAGCTCACCGGGCGCATGCTCGACGAGAAGCTCGGCAAGATCCACTTCTGGCTCCTGTTCGTCGGCTTCCACCTCACGTTCCTCGTCCAGCACTGGCTGGGTGTCGAGGGCATGCCGCGTCGCTACGCCGACTACAGCCCCACCGACGGCTTCACCACGCTCAACGAGATCTCGAGCGTCGGAGCCTTCCTGCTGGGCGCCTCCACGCTGCCGTTCTTCTACAACGTGTGGAAGTCGCGCAAGAGCCCCCTCGTGGGACTCGACGACCCGTGGGGCTGGGGCCGCTCGCTCGAGTGGGCCACGTCCTCGCCGCCGCCGCGCCACAACTTCCACTCGCTGCCGCGCATCCGGTCCGAGAGCCCTGCCTTCGACCTCCACCACCCGGAGATCGCCGAGCTCGAGCTCCTGCACAATCCCGACGAGGACTCGATCTTCGCCGATGCGCCCAACGTGAACGGCAAGTCCGAGGCCATCGACGACGCCACCCCCGAGCGGGGCACGGACCACGAGGACATCGACGGCACCGCCGGCCACTCCGACGAGAAGGATCACTGAGCCATGAAGTCCGAGTTCTGGACCATCGTCTCCTGCGGGATCTTCTTCTTCCTGATCGCACCCGTCTACTGGGTGCTCACGAACGACTGGACCGGCACGACGGCCCTCGTCATGACGTTCCTGCTGTGCGCCCTGCTGGGCTTCTACCTCTACGTCGTGGCCGGACAGATCGATCCGCGTCCCGAGGACCGTGCCGACGGAGAGATCGCCGAGGGTGCGGGCGAGCAGGGCTTCTTCCCGCCCTACAGCTGGTGGCCGCTCGTCTGCGCCTCCATGCTCGCGATCTGCGTCCTGGGCGTCGTCATCGGCTGGTGGCTCTTCATCATCGGTGTCGGCCTGGGTGCGGTGGCGCTGTGGGGCTGGATCTTCGAGTACTACCGCGGCATCCACGCGCACTGACCTGAGGGGCACCGACCGGCCGCGAGTTCTCGCGTCGGTCGGGATCCTGCCCGACGGGCACGTAGAATGACGAAGTGAGTCTTCCCCGCCCCGTCCGCACGCTCCTCGGAGCCGGTCTCTGCGTCGGCCTCGGCACGTCCCTGCTGGTGGGCTGCTCGCCCAAGACCATCACGGGCGACGACGAGGAGTCGCTGCCCGTGCGGCTGACCACCAACGTGAAGCAGGGCGCCGACGCGCTCGACGTGTCCACGCTCGTCTCGGTCACCGCCTTCCACGGGAAGGTCACCGTCTCCAACCTGACGGCCGCCGACGGCACGAAGGTCGCCGGCGAGGGCGCCGACGGCACCTGGAAGGCCACCCAGCGCCTCGAGCCCGGCACGTCCTACCGGCTCGGCGTGAAGGCCGTGGGGGAGGACGGCAAGTCCAAGCGTCTCGTCCGCACGTTCCGTACGGCCGACCTCACACTCGCTCAGCAGACCTACCCGTCGGTCGCGCCGCTCAAGGGCGAGACGGTCGGCGTCGGGATGCCGGTCATCGTCACCTTCGACGTCGCCGTCAAGGATCGTGCGCTCTACGAGAAGAACATGCGCGTGCGGGTCGCAGGCAAGGACGTCGCCGGCTCGTGGTCGTGGCTGTCCGACCGCGAGGCGCACTACCGTCCCAAGACCTTCTGGCCCGCGCGCAGCACGATCAAGGTCGACCTCGACCTCAACAGCCTTCCGGCCGGCGACGGGATCTACGGCCAGCAGGACCAGCACCTCACCTTCCGCACCGGCGCCAAGATGATCAGCATCGTGAACATCAAGAAGCACACCCTCACGCTGTACCAGGACGCCAAGAAGGTCCGGACCATCCCGGTCTCCACCGGCGACGCCACGCACCAGACCCGCGAGGGCACCAAGGTGATCATGGAGAAGTTCAGCTCCGTCGACATGGACGCGGCCACCACGGGCGTCGACTCCACGGACCCGGGCTACTACAACATCAAGGACGTCCGCTGGGCCATGCGTCTCACCAACTCCGGTGAGTTCATCCACGCCGCCCCGTGGTCGGTCGCGTCGCAGGGCAACGCCAACGTGAGCCATGGCTGCACCGGCATGAGCACGGCCAACGCGTCGTGGCTCTACTCCCGCTCGCAGCGCGGCGACATCGTGAAGTTCGTCGGCAGCACCCGCCCGCTCGAGGACCGCAACGGCTGGACCGACTGGAACACGTCCTGGAAGCGCTGGGTCGCCGGCTCCGCCCTCCAGTCCGACCCCGCCATCAGCTGACCCCTCCACCACCCCCGTCGGGCCGCGGTGACGTGGCGTCCGTTCCCCGGGACGATGCCGTTGGGCGGTGACGTGGCGTCCGTTCGGTGGGGGCGCTGCCGTCGGGCGGTGAGCTGGCGTCCGTTCGGTGGGGGCGATGCCGTCGGGCGGTGACGTGGCGTCCGTCTCATGTCCAGGAACCTGCGTGAACGGACGCTGAGCCACCGCCCGACCGGCCAGGGCACTGCGGGGCGTGGCGGGCACCGGTGGGCTGCCGAGCGCGCCCTCTCGCCGGGGGGCGGTGAGCAGGCGTCCGTTCTGGCGGCTTCGGGAGGCGCGAACGGACGCCAGGTCACCGCCCGGCGGCCGGGGTCGGTCCAGACAGACGCCAGGTCACCTCCCGGCGGCCGGAGTCGGGTCGAGACGGACGCCAGGTCACCGCCCGGCGCTGGGGTCGGTCGAGACGTGCGCCAGGTCACCGCCCCGACGGCCGGGCGCGGGCCGGCCGCGGGGGAGTGCAGACAGACGAACGGCCCGCCTCCGGAAGGAGGCGGGCCGTTCGGCGCGATGGTGACTAGTGCTGCCGGGGGATACCGGTCTCGGAGACACCCTGGAAGTCCTCGCCCAGGGCGATCGGGTGACCGTCGTGGTGTCCCAGGTGCTCCTCGGCGTGGTGCACGTCCTCGACGGTGGGCTTGTCGAGCGTGTCCCGGTTCCAGTACTCGCGAACCTTGGCCCGCAGTTTCTCCTTGCGACCGTGCGGCGCGTCGACCCCGTTGACGTCGGTCTGGACCGGCGCCTCCAGGACGGGCACGCGCTCGTGGGCCGTGAGGGTGTACTGCTCCGCCACCGGCAGGGGAGCGTGGCGCTCGGAGTAGCCGCCGTCGGGCGTGCGCTCCAGGACGCCAGTCTCGTAGCCGTGCAGGATGCGGTTGGCGTCGGCACGCTGCAGACCGATGCAGATCCGCTTCGTGATGAGGAACGCGATGACCGGGAAGATGAAGAACCCGAATCGCAGGACCCACGTGATGGCGTAGATGTCCATGTGGAACTTGGTGGCGATGATGTCGTTGCCACCGGCGATCCAGCCGACACCGTAGGCCGTCATGGCTGCGACGCCGAGCGCCGTGCGCGTGGGCGCGTTGCGCGGACGCTCGAGCAGGTGGTGCTCACGGTTGTCGCCCGTGACCCACTTCTCGAGGAACGGCCAGATGGCGAGCGACGTGAAGACGAGGCCCAGTCCGCCCATGCCGGGGATGACGACGTTCCAGCTCCACGTGTAGTTGAAGAACGTGGACTCCCAGTTGGGCATGAGGCGCACCATGCCCTCGGAGAAGCCCATGTACCAGTCGGGCTGCGATCCGGCGGTGACCTCAGAGGGGTTGTAGGGGCCGTACGCCCAGACCGGGTTGATCTGGATGAGAGCACCCATGAGCGCCGTGAAGCCGAAGACGACGAAGAAGAATCCGCCGGCCTTGGCCGCGTACACGGGGAGCATCGGGTAGCCGACGACGTTCTTCTCGGTGCGTCCGGGGCCAGGCCACTGCGTGTGCTTGTGGTAGATCAGCAGCAGCATGTGAGCGCCGATCAGGCCCAGGATGAGCGCCGGGATGAGCAGGATGTGCGCCATGTAGAGGCGCGGGATGATCTCGTCGCCGGGGAACTCGCCACCGAAGATGAAGAACTCCAGGTACGAGCCGACGATCGGCACGCTGCGCACCAGGCCGTCGACGAAGCGGAGGCCGGTGCCCGACAGCAGGTCGTCGGGGAGCGAGTAGCCGGCGAAGCCCTCGATCATGCCGAGCGCGAGGAGGCCGACACCGATGAGCCAGTTGATCTCACGCGGCTTGCGGTACGCACCCGTGAAGAACACGCGGAGCATGTGCACCATCATCGCGGCCACGAACAGCGCGGCGGCCCAGTGGTGGATCTGACGGAGCAGGAGCCCGCCGCGGATGTCGAAGGAGATGTCGAGCGTCGACTTGTACGCCAGCGACATCTCGAGGCCGTTCAACGGCTTGTACGTGCCGTTGTAGGTGACCTCGGCCATGCTCGGCTGGTACCAGAACGTCAGGAACGTTCCGGTGATCAGGAGGACGACGAAGCTCCACAGGGCGATCTCGCCGAGCATGAACGACCAGTGCTCGGGAAAGACCTTGCGCAGGTTCTTCTTGGCGAGGCCGGCCAGGCCGAGGCGGTCGTCAAGCCACTCGACGGGTCCACCGGCCTTCTTGCCGAGGGCGGTCTCTTGGACGGGTGTGAAGGAAGCGCTCATGAATTCTTGTCCAGCTTCTTCTGGTCACGTGCGAGCTCTGGGTAGCTGGGAGCGACGATCTCGGGGAAGTCGCTCATGGCGATCAGGTATCCCTCGGAGTCTACGCCGAGTGGGAGCTGCGGCAACGGACGGTGAGCAGGTCCGAAGATGACCTTCCCGTTGTCGGCCAGGTCGAAGGTGGACTGGTGGCACGGGCACAGCACGTGGTGCGTCTGCTGCTCGTAGAGGCTGATGGGGCAGCCGACGTGCGTGCAGATCTTGGAGTAGCAGAGGATGCCGTCGACGTTCCAGTTCTCACGGCCCTTGCTGGGCGTGATGTCCTCGGGCCGCATGCGCACGATGATGACGGCGGCCTTGGACTTGGCCTGCAGCGCCTCGGTGCCGTGCAGGATGCGCTCGCCGGTCTCGTCCTCCTCGAACAGGACGGCGGGCTCGCCGTTGACGAGCTCACCGACCTCGAGGTCGGAGGGCTTGATGGGGGCACCGGAGACGTCGGCGACGACCCGCATGCCCTTCTTCCAGACCGTGAAGCGCTGGCTGTGGGGGCGCGGGCCCAGGTCGCCGAGCAGGAACACGACGGGCAGGGCCATGAAGCCCATGGAGCCGATGAGGGTGTTGCGCAGCAGCGGGCGACGCTGGATGCCCGACTCCTCGACGCCGGCGTTGATCTGCTCGAGCACGGCCACGCGGTCGTCCTCGTCGGAGGCTGCGGAGTGGCGGTACTCGACCATCTCGTGGTCCGACATGAGCTTCTTGGCCCACTGGATGATGCCGATGCCCACGAGGAGCAGGGCCCCACCGAGGGAGGCGCCGAGGGCGAAGTTCTGGGCCGACCAGTTGAGGAACGTCTGGTCCTTGTCGATCACGACGTACGAGACGCAGAACACCAGGGCCAGGGCCGCGGCCGTGACGAACATGAGCGCGATCTGGCGCTCGGTGCGACGGGCCTGCGACTCGTCGACGTCCTGCGGTCGGTACTGGTGCTCCGGGAGACCCGGGTCCTGGATCGGCTCGGTGGGCTCGATCTCCTGACCGTCGTGGTCGTCGGGCCGCTCGATCTCGCTCATCGCACGGCCTCCGTGGAAGGGGCGCAAGAATACGAAGACCGTGCGCCGAGGGACTGGTGGTTCGCTCGCTGACGCTCGCTCATCGCTTCTTCTTCACTCTCGCTCCGTGGGCGCCGATCCAGATGGCGAACCCGACCAGCACGCCGATGCCGACGACCCAGGTGAACAGACCGTCGACGACGGGGCCGAGGCCACCGCCGGCGAGTCCGCCGTAGTTGGGCTGGTCCTGGACGGCCTTGATGTAGGCGATGACGTTGCGCTTGTCCTCGGGCGTGATGACGCTGTCGCCGAAGACGGGCATCTGCTGCGGACCGGTCAGCATGGCCTCGTAGATGTGCTTGGCGCTGACGCCGTCGAGCTTGGGGGCGTAGCGGCCGTCCGGGAGGGCGCCGCCGGCGCCGACCGAGTTGTGGCACGCGGTGCAGTTGGTGCGGAAGAACTCGCCGCCCTCACGCACGTCCTCGGTGCTCGCGGCCTCGTAGTCGGTGTCCTCCGAGGAGGGGATCGAGGGGCCGGGTGCGAGCGACGCGATGTACGCGGAGAGCTGCCGGACCTCCTCGGCGTCGTACTCGGGGGTCTTGCGCGGGGCCTGCGGGCCGGACTGCGCCATGGGCATGCGTCCGGTGCCGACCTGGAAGTCGACGGCGGCCGCTCCGACGCCGATGAGCGTCGGGCCGTAGTTCTTGTCGTCCTTGGTGCCGATGCCCTGGGCGTTGACGCCGTGGCAGCTGGCGCAGCCGATGAGGAACAGCTGGCGTCCCGCATCGAGCTCACGCGACGACGTGGTGTCGTCCGCGGCCGAGGCGGGGGACAACGCTGTGGTCTGGACGGCGTACGCGCCGCCGCCGACGACGATGAGGGCGAGCATGAGCACGACGAATCCAGCGAGTGGATGCCGGCGTCTGGTGGACAGTTTCCGCACCGAGAACCTCATTCCTGGTCAGGTGAAGACAGCGTACGCGGCGCGGGCCGTGGACGCTGAGATTAGGTGAGCCTTGGTCAGCGGATGAGGTAGATGGTGGCGAAGAGCCCCACCCACACGATGTCCACGAAGTGCCAGTAGTACGAGACCACGATGGCCGAGATGGCCTGCTCATGGGTGAATCGACGAGCCGCGAAGGTTCGTCCGATGACGAGCAGGAACGCGATGAGACCACCCACGACGTGGATGCCGTGGAAGCCCGTGGCGAGGTAGAAGAGCGAGCCGTAGGCCGAGGACGGGATGGTGAGGCCCTCGTGCACCAGCTCGGCGTACTCCGTGGCCTGACCGCCGATGAAGATGGCGCCCATGATGTACGTGAGGATGAACCACTCACGCATGCCCCACTTGCCCATCTGCAGCAGGGTGCCGGTCCGGCCGGCGCGTCCGCGCTCAGCGGCGAAGACGCCGAACTGGCACGTGAACGACGACAGCACCAGGATGGTGGTGTTGGCCGTCGCGAAGGGGATGTTCAGGAGCTGCGTCTCCTGGGCCCACAGCTCCGGCGTCACGTTGCGGATCGTGAAGTACGCGGCGAAGAGGCCCGCGAAGAACATGAGCTCGCTGGACAGCCAGACGATGGTTCCCACGGTCACCATGGAGGGTCGTCCCTCGGTGCCGTGCAGTCGAGAAGCCGGGATCACGGAAGTAGTCGCCACGCGATCATTATGTACGATTCGATCGTGAGTCAGCACCCACCCCTGCGCGTTCTCGTCTACAGCGACGACCGCGACGTCCGAGCCGCCGTCCTCGCCGCCCTGGGTGCCCGGCCACACCCGGACCTTCCGGCCTTCGAGTACATCGAGTGCGCCACGGAGCCGGTCGTGCTCCAGCACCTCGACGGCAAGCGTCCCGGCGGACGTCCCGACCTGGTGATCCTCGACGGCGAGGCGGTCCCGGTGGGCGGTCTCGGCATCGCGCGCCAGATCAAGGACGAGATCTTCCAGGCGCCTCCCGTGCTGGTGCTCACCGGACGGCCGCAGGACGAGTGGCTGGCCACGTGGTCGCGCGCCGAGGCTGCGCTGCCCCACCCCATCGACCCGCTGCGGCTCGCCGAGACGGTCATCGCGCTGGCGCGCGGTGTCGTCGCGGCGGCCTGAGCGGCTCCGAGTCATGACCCACACCTGGCCCGACGTCCTCTCCACGCTCGTCGCGGGCACGGACCTCTCCACCGACGCCACGGCGTGGGCGATGCGCGAGATCCTCGCGGGCGACGCCACCCCGGTGCAGATCGCCGGCTTCGCCGTGGCGCTGCGTGCCAAGGGCGAGACGGTCGCCGAGCTCACCGGCCTGGCCGACACGATGTACGAGCAGGCCCGCCACCTCGAGGTGGCTGACCGCGTCGTCGACATCGTCGGCACGGGCGGCGACCGGGCGCAGACCGTGAACATCTCGTCGATGTCGGCGGTGGTGATCGCGGGCGCGGGGATCGGCGTGGTGAAGCACGGCAACCGAGCGGCCTCCAGCAAGAGTGGGTCCGCCGACGTCCTCGAGGCGCTGGGCATCCGCCTCGACGTGGCCGCCGACCACGTGATCGACGTCTACGACGGCGCCGGGATCACGTTCTGCTTCGCGCCCGTGTTCCACGCGTCGTTCCGGCACACCGCCGTCCCGCGGCGTGAGCTGGGCATCGCCACCCCGTTCAACTTCCTGGGCCCGCTCACCAACCCGGCCCAGCCCGCGGCCATGGCGGTGGGCTGCGCCGACGCGGCCATGGCCCCCCTCATGGCCGGCGTGTTCGCCGGCCGCGGCACCGACGCGCTGGTGTTCCGTGGCGACGACGGCCTCGACGAGCTCACGGTCTCCACCACCAGCCACGTGTGGCTCGCGACCGGGGGAGAGGTCACCGAGCACGTGGTCGACCCCACGCGACTCGGTCTGCCGACGTCGCCCATCTCGGCCCTGCGCGGTGGCGACGCCGCCTTCAACGCAGACGTGTTCCGCCGGGTCGTCGGCGGCGAGCACGGGCCGGCCCGCGACGCCGTGCTGCTGAACGCCGGCTCCGGCATCGCGGCGCACCGACTCGACCAGGGGGGCGCCTCGCTCGAGGACCGGCTCGCCGAGGGCATCGCGGTGGCGGCGGAGTCGATCGACTCCGGCGCAGCGACCGGCGTCCTCGAGCGCTGGGCCGCGACGACCCAGCGGCTCGCCCCTCCGGCCTGAGGAGGCCGGCTGGCGGGTGCGTCAGTCGAGCCCGATGGAGAAGGCGTCCTCGAGGTCGTGCTGGCTGAACGTCTGGAACGCGATCTGGGTCTGGGTGGAGAGCACGCCCGGTACCTGGTTGACCTGGTCGGCGACGACCGAGGCGACGTCGTCGATCTCGCGCACCCGCACCATGGCGACGAGGTCGAGGTCCCCGGTGACGGAGTAGACCTCGCTGACGCCGTCGATGGCGGCGATGGCCTCGGCGGTCTGCGAGATCGTGGCGACCTCGGTCTGCACGAACACGATGGCGGTGATCACGCACCCAGCCTAGTGGCGGTGTCCCGCGCAGGCAGCAGGTCGAGGTGTCGGGCTGCGTTGGCGAGAGGTGCGTGCCACGAGCCGCGCGCCATGCGCAGGCCCGGGGTGTCGAGCCAGCGCAGCACGAGCTCGGTCTCCTCGTGGGTGGCGGCAGGGGCGGGGCCCGGTCCGGGCGACACCGACTCGGCCGTGGCCAGCAGCGCGTCCACCCAACCCTGCGGGTGCTGTCCTCGCGGCATGATGCCGGCCCCGGCGAGGCGCCCGTGCCGCACGACGTGGACCTCCCAGCCCTGCGGGTGCGGTGCTGCGGCCACGAGCTCGGGGACCGTGGTGATCTCGCGCAGGCGCTGTGTGCGGGCCGCGCCGCGCAGCAGGGCGGCGAGGCGGTCGCGCCAGCGGGCTGCGTCCTCGTAGCGTTCCGCGCCTGCCAGCTCGGACATGCGCTCGAGGACGGCCTGCACCACGACGTCGGGGTCGGCGGTCATGGCTCGTTGCACCTGCACGACCTCCTGGGCGTAAGCGTCAGGGTCGGCGGAGCCGTCGCAGGGCGACAGGCAGTGCCCCAGCTCGGCCAGGGCGCACGCTCCTCGACGCGACCGGCGGGCCAGCCGGGGCGTGCACTGGCGGATGCGGAAGACGTCGTGCAGGGCCGCCACCGCGTCCTCCGCGGTGCGCTTGCTGCCGAAGGGACCGATGTAGTCGGCGTCGTCGTCGAGCACCTTCTGCACGATGGACAGCCGCGGCCACACCTCGCGGGTGAGCTTGATCCACGAGACCCGTTCGGGGAACTTGGAACGCCGGTTGTACGGCGGGCGGTGCGCCGCGATGAGACGCAGCTCGCGGACCTGGGCCTCGAGGGCGGTGGCGCACACGACGGACTCGACGCGCTCGGCGAGCATGACCATCTCGCCCATGCGGGTGCGGGTCTCGGCCTGCGTGAAGTACGTGCGGACGCGCGTGCGCAGGCGCTTGGAGGTCCCGACGTAGAGCACCTTGTCGTTCCGGTCGCGGAAGAGGTACACGCCGGGGGCGTCAGGGACGCCGTCGGCCAGGTGCCGCTTGCGCCGTTGGGCCGGCGTGACCTTGGACGTGAACGAGGCCAGCTCCTCGAGGGAGTGGACGCCGAGGGGGCCCAGACGTTCCATGAGTCCGTGCAGGACGTCGACGGTGGCCTGGGCGTCGGCCAGGGCGCGGTGGTTGGGCGTGACGGTGGTGCGGAAGTGCCGGGCGAGCGTGCTGAGCTTGACGTTGGGCACCTCGTCGCGGAGCAGGACGCGCCGGGCCAGCACCGCGGTGTCCAGCACCTCGAAGCGGGGCCAGGGGATGCCCAGCCCGGCCGCGGCGTGCTTGAGGAAGCCGGTGTCGAACGGGGCGTTGTGCGCCACCAGGACCGTGCCGCGGGCGAACTCCAGGAAGCTGGGCAGCACCTCGGCGATGCGCGGGGCCTCGACCACCATGGCGTTGGTGATGCCCGTGAGCACCGTGATGAACGCCGGGATGTGCTCGTCGGGGTTGACCAACGTCTGGAGCTCGCCGAGGACCTCGCCGCCGCGCACCTTGACCGCCCCGATCTCGGTGATCTTGGAGCCCTGTGCAGCCGACGCCCCGGTGGTCTCGAGGTCGACGACGCAGAAGGTGACGTCGTGCAGGAGGCGCCCCAGCTCCTCGAAGCTGGCCTGGACGAGCGCGGCCGGGGCCGTGGGCGGTGCTGGTGGGGCAGGTGTTGCGTGTGGTTCGGGGAAGCGGCGTGGCATGGCGCGAGGCTAGGCGGGACCTCGGACATCTCGTCCCGGCGGGCGCCGGCGCTGCCGCGGCCCGCAGTTTTGTCGGGACGGCCTCCTAGCGTCGTGGGCAGAAGAGCAACCCACCGACGGAGGTGACCCCATGTCCCGCAATGATCTTGGCCTCGAGCCCGTGGTCGTCGACTGCGACCGATGCGTCGTCCGAGGCCCCCGGGCCTGCGGCGACTGCGTGGTCACGGTCCTGCTCGGAGCCCCGCCCGAGGGCATCGAGATCGACACCGAGGAGCTCCACGCGCTCGATGCGCTGGCCGACCAGGGGCTGGTCCCGCCCCTTCGACTCGTGATCCCTCTCACAGGTCCCGACGCGCACGCTGGCTGAGTCCCTGGGCCGCAACCCCTGTACAGTGATCGATTGTGCGTCCGGAGAATGCCGGTCCCCCCGATCTGCATCGGATGCACCGCCGAGTCGTTGCGGGCGTGGGGAAGATGTCCGCTGCGAGCCGGGGACCCATGTGTGTGGGGTGAATCGACGCGTCAGCGTCGTAGGGCGCCTACGGCCCGAACCCGTCAGCTCACCCGGTAGGCGCCTGAGGACAACACAGGAGAGTGTGTGCGAACTGCACGGACCGCCCGAATGAACAGAACAGCCACCACCGTCACTGCCGTGACCGCCACCTTCGTGGTGGTGGCCGGGGTGCTCGCCGGCACCAGTGCCCAGGCCGAGCCCAAGGTGACCGTCAAGGACGTCAAGGCCGCGTTCCACGAGGTCGAGGCGATCTCTGAGGACGTCAACCAGATCTCGGTGCGCATCAAGGGCACCCAGGACGAGATCGACGACCTCGACGAGGAGGTCGCCGCGCAGCAGGCCCAGTACGAGGACCAGCGCGAGGAGCTCAGCGCCGCCATCGTGCAGCAGCAGATGGACCAGCCCCTCGGCCCCACGGTCAACCTGCTCGGCAGCGAGGACCCCGAGGAGTTCCTCGACGGGCTCGGTGCCGTCCAGGCCCTCAACACCACGAGGACCGAGGCGCTCGAGAGCTTCGGCAAGGTCTCGCGCGAGCTCAGCAACCGCCGGGCCCAGCTCAAGGACCGCAAGGCCGACCTCCTGCGCGACAAGAAGGCCACGGCCACTCGCCAGAAGGCCATGAAGGCCAAGTACGCCAAGGCCAAGGCCGACCTCGCCGAGCTCACCGCCGCGCAGCAGGCCTCGTTCGACTCCGGCTCCACCAACCTCGACTTCGAGGTCGACGCCTCCGGCCGGGCCAAGAAGGCCGTCGACTTCGCGCTCGCCCAGCTCGGCGAGCCGTACGTCTGGGGCGGCGTCGGGCCCAACGGCTGGGACTGCTCCGGCCTCACCATGAAGGCGTGGGCCGCCGCGGGCGTCACCCTGCCCCGCGTGGTGGGCCCGCAGTACGGGGCCGTCCGCCACATCTCCATGAGCGAGCTGCAGCCCGGCGACCTCGTCTTCTACTCGAGCATGTCGCACATCGGCATGTACATCGGCAACGGCCGCGTCGTGCACGCCCCGCGTCCGGGTCGCAGCGTCGAGATCACCAGCCTGAGCGGGTTCGACAAGGCCGGACGGGTTGGCTGAGCCTGGCGCTGGGCGCCTGTCGCCCAACGTCGTCGCCGCGGCGGTCCTTGCGATCGTCGCGGCGTCGCTCGTCCTCTGGCAGCAGCCCTGGCAGGGTGACGACGCCGGCGCCTCGGTGCCCGCGCCGCCGGCCGACGCCGCAGCGGTGCTGCGCGAGCAGACGAAGGCGCTCAGTGAGGCCGGCTCCCGCGAGGAGCTGCGCGCCGCAGCCGGTCCCGGCCGCGCCGCACGCGCCTGGGCCGACGACGCCTGGGCGGCGCAACGCACCCTCGGCGTGAGGGGTGCCACGTGGACCTACCTGCGCGGTGGCGACGTAGCCGACCGTGCCGACGGGTCCGCCGCGGTCGTCGTGGAGGTGCGGTGGAGGACCGAGCCGGGCTCGGTCCTGGCCGGTGCCCGCACCGCCGGTGCCGACGTCACGCTGCGCGTCAGGCCCACCGAGGACGGGACGTTCTCCGTCGTCGACGCCGCCGGCACCGACCGCTACCGGCTGCCCCTCTGGCTCGCGGGTCGTGTGGAGGTGTCCGACGCCGGATCCGCGCGCGTGGTCACCGTCGACGGCGGCCTGCCCGACGTCGACACCCGCGCCCAGACGGCTGCCGCCCAGCGGCAGGTGGACCGGGTCGTCCCGCAGGACGACCGTGCCGACCGGACGAGCCGGTTGCTGGTGGTGGCCCCGCGCACCATGGAGCAGGCCGCCCAGCTGCTCGGACGTCGCCCGGCCGACGTGAAGCAGATCGCCGCCGTCACCACCACCGTCGACGGCGAGTCCGGCACGCCGGCGCAGATCGTCCTGAACCCCGCGCTGTTCGAGACCATGGACCAGCGGGCCCAGCAGGTCGTCATGTCGCACGAGGCCACCCACCTCCTCGTGGGCACCAGCAAGGACCTACCCGCCTGGGTGGCCGAGGGCTTCGCCGACTTCGTCGCGCTCCGCGACGACACCGCGCCACTGTCGCTGAGCGCGGGCCAGGTGCTGCGCCAGGTGAAGGCCGACGGTGCGCCTCGGGCGCTTCCGGAGCAGAGCGACTTCGACGGGTCCACCCACGGTCTCGGTGCCGTGTACGAGTCGTCCTGGATGGCCTTCCGCATGCTCACCGGGTCGCGGAGCGACGACAGCATCGTCGCGTTCTACGCGGCCGTCCGCGACGGGACCCCGGTGGAGGTGGCCGCCGAGCGGGACCTCGACCTGACCCTGGCCCAGATCACGCGCCAGTGGCGGACCTACCTGACGAAGAGCGCCTCGACCGTGTCGTGAAAGTCGCGGAGCACGGCGTTGCGCTTCACCTTGAACGACGGGGTGAGGTAGCCGTTCTCCTCGGTCCAGTCCTCGCGAAGGATCTCGAACTTGCGGATGGACTCGGCCTGCGAGACCTGGGTGTTGGCGTCGTCGACGGCCTTCTGCACCTCCACCTTGAGGGCGGGGTCGTCGAGGCTGCCGTCCCACGCCTCGGCGTCGATGGTGACGAGGGCGGCGATGAACGGCTTGCCGTCGCCCACCACGAGGCACTGGCTCACGTACTGGTTGGCCCGTACGCGGTCCTCCAGCACGGCCGGAGCGACGTTCTTGCCGCCGGCCGTCACGATGATCTCCTTCTTGCGCCCGGTGATGCGCACGAAGCCGTCGTCGTCGACGTCGCCGAGGTCGCCGGTGGCGAACCAGCCGTCGGGATCGATGGCGTCGGCCGTGGCCTCCTCGTCCTCCCAGTAGCCCTCGAAGACCTGCGGCCCGCGGAACAGCAGCTCTCCGTCGGAGCCCACCTTGACCTCGGTGCCGGGGAACGGACGACCGACGCTGCCGACGCGCTGGCCCTCCGGGGTGTTGACGCACAGGGCGGCCGTGGTCTCGGTGAGGCCGTAGCCCTCGAGGACGGTGACGCCGATGCCTCGGTAGAAGTGGGCGAGCCGCTCACCCAGCGGAGCGCCGCCGGAGATGGCCCACTCCGCATGACCACCGAGCGCGCCGCGGAGCTTGCCGTAGACGAGCTGGTCGAACAACGCGTGGCGCGTGCGGACGGCGAGGCTCGCTCGACCCTTGGGGGAGTCCAGTCCCTTGCTGTACTCGATGGCCGTCTTCACGGCGCGGTCGAAGATCTTGCCCTTGCCGTCGGCGTAGGCCCGGGCGCTGGCGGTGTTGAACACCTTCTCGAACACGCGCGGGACAGCGAGCACGAAGGTCGGCTGGAACTCGCCGAGGTGGGTGACGAGGTCCTTCACGTCGGCGGTGTGACCGAGCTTGGCGCCTGAGCGGATCGCGCCGATCTGGATGATGCGGGCGAAGACGTGGGCCAGGGGGAGGAACAGGAGGGTGGAGGCGTTCTCGCGGCCGAAGAGGTCGGGGAGCTGCTCCAGGGCGCCGTCGATCTCGGCGCGGAAGTTGGCGTGGGTCAGGCGGCAGCCCTTGGGGCGGCCCGTGGTGCCCGACGTGTAGATGAGCGTGGCGAGCGACTCCGGCGTGACGGTGAGCCGGCGTGTCTCGAGGTCGGCGTCGCTCACGGAGGTGCCGGCCTGCGTCAGCGCGGCGAGCGCCCCGTCGTCACCCGGGGCATCGATGACCCACACGTGCCGCAGCGCGGGCGACTCACCGCGCTTCTCCCCGACGCGGTCGGCGTGCTGCTGCGTCTCGGCGACAGCACCGACGGCCCCGGAGTTGGAGATGATCCAGGCGATCTGGTCGGCCGACGACGTCTCGTAGATGGGCACCGTGACGGCGCCGGCCCACCAGATGGCGTAGTCGAGGACGGTCCACTCGTAGCGGGTCTTGGACAGCAGGGCCACCCGGTCGCCCGGCTCGACGCCGGAGGCGATGAGGCCCCTCGCCGCCGCAGTGACCTCGGCGTGGAAGGCGCTGATCGTGACGTCGGTCCAGCCGTCGGCGCCGCGGCGGGCCAGGGCGACCGCCTCCGGGTCGGCGACCAGACGCTCCAGGACGTCGTCGGTCAGGTTGGCGGTGTCGGACGGGCGGGAGGCCGATGCAGGAACCACGTACGGCAGGCTACTCGCCTCCTCGGCCCCCGGTGGAGGGCACTAGGCTGGTCGTTGTCCACGAGACCGGGTCACGGGCCCACCACGACGAGGAGGGAACGATGGCGCGCACCACGAGCGACATCGTCGTCGACGCAGCACCGGACCGGATCATGGACGTCATCGCCGACTTCGCCGGCTACCCCGGCTGGGCCACCGGCGTGCGCGAGACCACGGTCGTCTCCGACGACGCCGACGCGGGACGGCCCCGGCAGGTCCACTTCGTGCTCGACGCCGCCCCCATCCGCGACGAGTACGACCTGCTCTACGAGTGGAACGGCGACCGTTCCGTCTCCTGGAGCCTGGCCGAGAAGGCCACGATGCTGACCTCGATGGACGGCCGCTACTCGCTCGAGCCCGTCGACGGCGGCACCCGCGTCACGTACGAGCTGGCGGTCGACGTGGCCGTCCCCCTCCTCGGCATGCTCAAGCGCAAGGCCGAGAAGGTCATCATCGACACCGCCCTGCGCGGGCTCAAGAAGCAGGTCGAGGGCACCGGTGCCTGAGGGCCCCCAGGACCCGGAGGCCGTCGGCTCTCTCGGGCGCGAGCTGGCCGAGCTCCTGCGCACCATGGGGTCCCAGGCGCGCGAGGCCGGTGCCTTCGCCGGTGACGCCCTCGACGACGAGCCGGGTCGGCCGCACGCCGCCGACCGGTGCCCGCACGGCTGGTGCCCGCTGTGCCACGTCGTGGAGCTGGTGCAGGACCACCCGGAGGTGGCCTCGGCCGTGCTTGACTCTGCCGTGGCGTTCGCACGATCGGTGCGCGACGCGTTCGACCTGCTGCTGGACCATCAGCGGCCCGAAGGGGGACCCTCATGAGTGGGCAGCAGCACGGCATCGGCGTCGACATCGGCGGCACGAAGATCGCGGCCGGACTCGTGGACGAGGCAGGTCACCTGCTGCGCAGCGAGAGCGTCCCCACCCCCCAGGAGGCCGACGACATCGCCGTCGCGGTCGCCGACCTGGTGGAGAAGCTGTCGGCCGACGGTGCCGTGAGCGGCATCGGCATCGGCGCGGCGGGCTTCGTCGACATCGACCGGTCCACGGTCATCTTCGCCCCCAACATCGACTGGCGCGACGAGCCGCTCGGGCGCGACGTCGCCCGCCACACCGGTCTGCCGGTGGTGGTCGAGAACGACGCCAACGCAGCGGCCTGGGGCGAGTTCCGCTTCGGCGCCGGCGAGGACGCCGACGACCTCCTCCTCGTCACGGTCGGCACCGGCGTGGGTGGTGGCACGGTGCACCGCGGCCAGCTCCTGCGCGGAGGCTTCGGCGTGGCCGGCGAGGTGGGACACCTGCGGGTCGTGCCCGACGGCATCGAGTGCGGCTGCGGCCAGCGCGGCTGCCTGGAGCAGTACGGCAGCGGCCGTGCGCTCGTCCGCGCCGCCAAGGAGCGCGGCGTCGAGCTGAGCGGTCCCGAGATCACCCAGCGCGCCGTCGAGGGCGACGAGCTCTGCGTCGACCTGCTGCACGACCTCGGAGAGGCGCTCGGAGCGGGCATCGCGAGCCTGGCCGCCGTGCTGGACCCCAGCGTCATCGCCATCGGCGGCGGGGTGGCCGACGCCGGCGACCTGCTGCTCGACTCCATCCGGTCGTCCTTCCAGACCTACCTGCCTGCGGGGAAGCACCGTCCCGTCGCGCAGATCCGTCTCGCGGTGCTCGGGAACGAGGCCGGCATCATCGGTGCCGCCGACCTGGGGAGGGCCCATGGCTGAGCGCTCGGACCGTCGGATCGTCGCTGCCGCGCCACCCACCCGCCGGGTGCTGGGTGAGCGCCTCGCCATCGGCATCGACATCGGTGGCACCAAGATCGCGGCCGGCGTGGTCGACGAGGACGGGCACGTCATCGACCGGCTCCGGCGCGAGACCCCCACCACCGACCCCGACGAGGTGCTCGACGCCATCGTCGACATCGCCGACACGTTCCGCCGCGACCACGTCGTGAAGGCCCTCGGCGTGGGCGCCGCAGGCTTCGTCGACGCGAGCGCCTCCACCGTCGTGTTCTCGCCGCACCTGGCCTGGCGCCACGAGGCGCTGCGTGACCGGGTGGCGCGTCGCACCAAGCTTCCCGTCCTCGTCGACAACGACGCCAACGCGAGCGGCTGGGCCGAGTGGCGCTTCGGTGCCGCGCAGAACGAGCCCGACGTCGTGGTCATCACGCTGGGCACCGGCATCGGCGGCGCCGTGGTCATCGACGGACAGATCTACCGCGGGCGCTTCGGCATCGCCGGAGAGTTCGGCCACATGCAGGTGGTGCCCGGCGGCCGTCAGTGCGAGTGCGGCAACACCGGCTGCTGGGAGCAGTACGCGAGCGGCCGGGTGCTGGAGCGTCGCGCCAAGGCCGCCGTGGCCGACGGCAGCGTCATCGGCAAGACCCTCGCGGAGCTGGCCGGTGGCCCAGAGAAGGTGTCCGGGATCCAGGTCACCGAGGCGGCGCGTCAGGGTGACGACGAGGCACGGGCGTGGATCGACGAGGTGGGCGACTGGCTGGGTGTGGGCATCGCCAACCTCGCGGCCGCGCTCGATCCCGGGCTCTTCGTCATCGGCGGCGGCGTGAGCGACGCGGGCGAGATGCTTCTCGGCCCCGCGCAGCGCGCGTTCTCCCAGTCCCTGACGGGACGGGGGTTCCGGGCCGAGGCCCGGATCGTGCGGGCCCACCTGGGGCCTGAGGCCGGCCTCGTCGGTGCGGCCGACATGGCCCGACTCACAGCTCGGCGCCGTCGTCCGGCCAGTCCGGACGCCCGGGTCCGTGTTCGGGGAGCTGCGCGATCCACCAGATCGACCCGGCGACGAAGATGAGCCCGGCCCCCACCACGGCGGTGCGGGGGAGCCAGAAGCCCGAGAGGGTGCACAGCACGAGCAGGAGCGGCGGGCCCAGGACGGCGGCCGCCGCGAGCAGCCGCTGACCGGTCCAGGGACGCACCGGCCCGGGATCGACGCGCCGGTAGAACTGGTCGTCGCGGTCGTCGGAGACCTCGTCGAGCTCGAAGGGGACGGCCTCCTCGGGCTCCGGCTCCGGCTCGCGCTCGGGCTCCGGCTCGGGCGTCGGGAAGCTCAGGTCGAGGTTGAGCTGCTGGACGATCTCGTCGAACGTGCGGTCGTCGTCGGGGCGGCCGGGCCCGCGCTGCTCAGGAGCCACCGGGCCGGCCACTTCCCAGACGTTCGGCGATGAAGGCGGCGCTGCGCTCGAAGATGAGCGGGGCGTCGTGATCGAGGGTGGCGACGTGGAAGCTGTCCTCGAGGCTCACGTACTCGGCGGGCGCGGTGAGGCCGGCCCTGACCAGACCGATGGTGGCGTCGTCGACCACGTGGTCGTCGACGGAGCGGAAGAAGAGGACCGGCGCCGTGATGCGGCCCAGGCCGTCCCGCACGTCGGTCCACATCTGCATCATCGAGTGCAACGCCTTGAGCGGCGTGCGGTCGTAGGCCGACTCGGTGACGCCCGGCTTCTTGATGTCGCCGCCGATGGCCGCCATGGAGGGGAGGACCCACTTGAGGACCGGGACCGCGAGCAGCCGCTTGTCGCGCGAGGCGACGGCGGGGTTGACCACGATGACCGCGTCGACGTCCTGAGGGCGCTGCTCGGCCAGGCGCAGGGCGAGGCAGCCGCCCATGGAGAGGCCACCCACCACGACGGTGTCGCAGTGCTCGCGGAGCTCGGTGAGGGCCGCGTCGAGCTCGGCGTACCAGTCGGTCCAGCGCGTCGTGTTCATCTCCTGCCACGTGGTGCCGTGACCGGGGAGGCGGGGGACGCGCACGGTGTAGCCGCGCTCGGCGAGGTCCTGGCCCCACGGGGTCATGGAGGCGGGGGAGCCCGTGAAGCCGTGGCTCAGGAGCACGCCCACCCGGCCGCCGTCGGCGCTGAAGGGCTCGGCTCCGGGGACCACGGATGCTGCCTTGCGGGGGGACTCGCTCATGGGTCCATCCTGACTCATGTGACGTTCACCATGGACCGCAGGTGACGGAGTACAGTCGCTCTGATGCTGCGTGGAGCTCTTCCACGATTGGGGGCGGAGGAGGAGGCAACGGGTGTTCTACTGGTTCCTGAAGTTCTTGGCGCTGGGTCCGTTGCTGAAGCTGATCTTCCGTCCGTGGGCCGAAGGCACCGAGAACGTCCCGCGCGAGGGCGCCGTGATCCTCGCGAGCAACCATCTCTCGTACAGCGACTGGCTCTTCATGCCGCTCGTCATCCCGCGCCGGGTCACCTTCGTGGCCAAGGCGGAGTACTTCGAGGGATCGGGCCTCAAGGGCTGGCTCCAGAAGACCTTCTTCTCCGGCGCCGGCCAGGTCCCCATCGACCGCACGAGCGGCTCGGCCGCCGCCGGCGCCATCAAGACCCAGCTGCGGCTGCTCTCCGAGGGAGAGGTGTGCGGCATCTACCCCGAGGGCACCCGCTCGCACGACGGCAAGCTCTACCGCGGGCGCACCGGCGTGGCCCGTCTGGCGCTCGAGGCCGGTGTCCCCGTCATCCCGCTCGCGGTGATCAACACCGACGTCGTGGCCCCTCCCGGCAAGGTGTTCGGCTCGTTCGCGCGCCCGGGCGTCCGTTTCGGCGAGCCGCTCGACTTCAGCCGCTACGAGGGCATGCAGGACGACCGCTTCGTGCTGCGCGCCATCACCGACGAGATCATGTACGAGGTCATGCGTCTCTCCGGCCAGGAGTACGTCGACCTCTACGCCCAGGACGCCAAGAAGCGTGACCGCGAGGTCGAGCGCGAGGCCGCCAAGGTGGCCGCCAAGGCCGAGGCCGACGAGGTCTGGGACACCATCAAGCCCGAGTAGGACGCTCCACCGGGCCCCGGTCCGGGACACACCCACGGACGAGGAGACGCCATGAAGGTCGGAGTACTGACAGGCGGAGGCGACTGCCCCGGGCTCAACGCGGTCATCCGAGCGGTGGTCCGCAAGGGGGTCCAGGAGCAGGGGCACTCCTTCGTCGGGTTCCGGGACGGGTGGCGTGGTCCGCTCGAGAACGACACGACGCCGCTCGGCGTGGACGAGGTCCGGGGGATCCTCCCGCGGGGCGGGACGATCCTCGGGTCGTCGCGCACCAACCCCTTCGCGATCGAGAACGGCGTGGAGCGCATCAAGGACAACCTCGCGGCCCAGGGCTGCGACGCGCTCGTCGCGATCGGCGGCGAGGACACGCTCGGCGTGGCCACGCAGCTGGCCGAGCTCGGCGTCAAGGTGGTGGGCGTCCCCAAGACGATCGACAACGACCTCTCGGGCACGGACTTCACCTTCGGGTTCGACACCGCCGTCAACATCGCCACCGAGGCGATCGACCGGCTCCACACCACGGCGGAGTCGCACCACCGCGTCCTGGTCGTGGAGGTCATGGGTCGTCACGCGGGGTGGATCGCCCTGCACGCCGGTCTGGCCGGCGGCGCCAACATCATCCTCATCCCCGAGCGGCCGTTCGACATCGACACCGTGTGCGCCCAGGTCGAGAGTCGGTTCGCCACGCACTTCTCTCCCATCGTGGTGGTCTCCGAGGGTGCGGTCCCGGCCGACGGGACGGGCATGACCCTGCACTCGGGCGAGAAGGACGCGTTCGGACACGTGCGGCTCGGCGGGATCGGCGACCGCCTGGCGTCGGAGATCGAGCACCGCACCGGCCAGGAGTCGCGCGCGGTGGTGCTGGGACACGTGCAGCGCGGGGGCACCCCCACGGCCTTCGACCGCTGGCTCGCCACCCGGTTCGGCCTGCACGCCATCCAGGCGGTCCACGAGGGCGACTTCGGCACCATGATGGCGCTGCGCGGAACCGACATCGTGCGCGTGCCCCTGGCCGAGGGCACGGGAGAGCTCAAGCTCGTCAGCCCCGAGCTGTACGAGGAGGCCGAGGTCCTGTTCGGGTAGCCCGTGTGGGTGCCCGCCACTAGCGTCGGTGGCATGGCTCCCACCCGCCCCGTCGAGAACGTCTGGGACTACCCGCGCCCGCCCTCCATCGAGCCGAGCGACGAGGAGGTCGTCGTGGTGCTCGGGGGTGTCGAGATCGCCCGCACCTCGTCCTCGTACCGGATCTGCGAGACCAGCCACCCGCCCACCTACTACCTGCCGCTCGACGCGTTCGCCGAAGGGGCGCTCCGGCCCGTCGGCGGTCAGACGTTCTGCGAGTGGAAGGGACTGGCCTCGTACTTCGACCTCGTCGGCGGCGACCGCACCGTGCCGGCCGGCGCGTGGACCTACGAGCAGCCCACGGGGGCATACGGCGACCTCGTCGGGCACGTCGCGCTGTACCCCGGCAAGGTCGACGGCTGCACCCTCGACGGCGAGGCGGTCCAGGCGCAGGAGGGCGACTTCTACGGCGGATGGATCACGTCGCGGGTCACCGGTCCGTTCAAGGGAGCGCCGGGAACGCTGGGGTGGTGACACCCGTAGGATTGGGGCGTGAGCATCCCCAGCCTTGACGACCTGCACACGATCGGCGCTGCCCAGCAGCCGACGTATGCCGACCCCGTGGCCCGCGATCGCGCGGTCGACCGCCTCCGCCGGATGCCCCCGCTCGTCTTTGCCGGCGAGTGCGACGACCTCCGCGAGCGCATGGCCGCCGTCGCGCGCGGCGAGGCCTTCCTGCTCCAAGGCGGCGACTGTGCCGAGACCTTCGAGGGCGTCACGGCCGAGAACGTGCGCAACAAGCTCCGGGTGCTGCTGTCCATGGCCGTCGTCCTCACCTACGCCGCGAGCGTGCCGGTCGTGAAGCTCGGTCGGCTCGCCGGTCAGTACGCCAAGCCGCGCTCCAGCGACACCGAGACGCGCGACGGCGTCACGCTGCCCGCGTACCGCGGCGATGCCGTGAACGGCTTCGACTTCACGCCCGAGGCCCGCGCGCACGACCCCCAGCGCCTCGTCGACGTGTACAACGCGTCGTCCGCCACGCTCAACCTCGCGCGCGCCTTCACCACCGGTGGCTATGCCGACCTGCGCCAGATGCACGAGTGGAACAAGGACTTCGTCAAGCGCAGCCCCGTGGGCGTCAGCTACGAGCGCATCGGCGGCGAGATCGATCGGGCGCTCGCTTTCATGGACGCCATCGGCGTCGACCCCGACGAGCTCCACGCCGTCGACTTCTACTCCTCGCACGAGGCGCTCATCCTCGAGTACGAGCACGCCCTCACCCGCATCGACTCGCGCACCGAGCAGCCCTACGACGTCTCGGGCCACTTCGTGTGGATCGGTGAGCGCACGCGCCAGCTCGACGGCGCCCACGTGGAGCTGCTGAGCAGGATCGCCAACCCCATCGGCGTCAAGCTCGGCCCCACCACCACGGCCGACGACGCCATCGCGCTGTACGAGAAGCTCAACCCCGAGCGCACCCCCGGCAAGGTCACCTTCATCACGCGCTTCGGCGCCGGGAAGATCCGCGAGGGCCTGCCGCCGCTCGTGGAGAAGGTCACCGCCGCGGGGATCGACGTCGCGTGGGTCTGCGACCCCATGCACGGGAACACGTTCGAGGCGTCCACCGGCTTCAAGACGCGCGAGTTCGACGACGTCATCGACGAGGTCCGCGGGTTCTTCGAGGTGCACCGCTCGCTCGGCACGTGGCCCGGTGGGCTGCACGTCGAGCTCACGGGCGACGACGTCACGGAGTGCCTCGGCGGGCACCAGAAGGTGTCGGCCGAGGACCTGTCCTCGCGCTACGAGACGCTGTGCGACCCTCGCCTCAACCGTGAGCAGTCGCTCGAGCTGGCCTTCCTCGTCGCCGAGATGCTGCGCGAGCACTGAGCGAGCCCTGAGCATGCACGGGCTGTCGTACACCGAGGTGGGCGCGACGGCCGGTGACCTGCCCGACGGCTACCACCACTTGCGCTGGGTGGAGCCGGTCGGGACGGGCGAGGCGGCGTTCCGTCGTGCGGCCGAGGCCGTCATGACCTGGGGCATGCACCGCGCGGTGGTCCGGGTCGTGTCGGCACCGCCTCGCGCCGTCGTGGGCGAGACCGTCCGCATGAGGTATCTCGGGCAGAGCTTCGCGTGCGTCGTCGTCGAGGTGGAGGACACCGCACACCGGGTCGGGTTCGCCTACGGGACCCTGCCCGGTCATCCCGAGCGTGGCGAGGAGCGCTTCGTCGTGACGCACGACGCCGTCACCGACGCGGTGCGGATCGAGGTCACGGCCTTCTCGGTGCCCGGCACGTGGGTGACGCGGGCGATCGGCCCGGTGGGCCGCGTCATCCAGCGCCACGCCACCCGCCGCTACGTCGACGCCGTCCGCTCCGCCGCCTCCGACGAACGCTGAGGGCGAGGAAGGTCAGGTCTGGTTCTCGGGCTGGACGCGCAGGGTCATGAGGGTCGTGGCGAGGGAGTCGTACTGGCCGCACAGGAGCAGCAGCTCGATCGACTCCGCCTCGTCGAGGTGGGTGCGGACCGTCGCCCAGGTGGCGTCGTCGACGTCGCGCTTCTCGACGAACTGCGACGCGACGGCCAGGAGGGCCTTCTCGCGCGGCGTCCAGCCGTCCCAGTCGACGTCGCCCGTGTGCGCCACCTGCTCGGGGGAGAGGCCGACCCGACGACCGATGCGACGGTGATGGTTGAGCTCGTACTCGCACGCGCGCAGGGTGGCGACGTGCAGGATGACCATCTCGGTCTCGTGGCGAGGCAGCCGACCGCCGGGCATCATCCGCCCGCTGTACCAGAGCCAGGCGCGGAACAGCCTGCGCTGGCGGCCGAGCGTCGTGAAGATGTTGGGGCGGGGTCCGCCGATCACCTTGCCGGCCACGATGGAGATCGCGTGGTTGACCACGCCCAGCTCACGTAGGCCGCCGGGCTCGATCCGAGGAGTGCTCATGACGAGATCCTATCGGACCTGGACGCTCGTACCAGAATTTGGGGGCCGGTGGCGTCAGACGTAGATGGTGACGTCGGACCCGACCTTGGCCTTGCCCCCGGACGGGCTCTGGAACCGCACCTGGTCCGTTCCGGGGATCACGTTGCGGACCCGCGGCACGAAACCGGCGGCGCGCAGGAGGCGGACCGCCTCGTTGCGCTCCTTGCCCATGACGTCGGGGACCGGGACGTTCTCGGGACCCTTGGAGATGACGACCTTGACGACCTCGTCGCGGAACAGCGTGCCGTCGCCCGGGTCCTGGCTGATGACCCGGCCCTTGTCGACGGTGTCGGAGAAGGCCGACGAGAACGCGGCCTTCAGGTCGGCCGCCTCGATCTTGGCCTTGGCCTCGGCCTGGGTGGCCCCCTTCACGTCGGGGACGTCGATCGGCTCGCGGCCCTTGCTGATCACGAGGTCGATGACGGTGTTGCGCTTGACGAGCTGCTTGACCTTGACGTCGACGGCCCGGATGACCCGTCCTTCGGGGATCTTCTCGCTGAACCTCTCGGGTGTCTCACCGAGTCGCAGGTTGAGGTCGGACAGCGCCGTGCGAGCCTGCTCGACCGTCTTGCCCTGCAGGTTGGGGATCGCGTAGCGCTCCTTGCCCTTGGAGACCACGACCTCGATGGTCGAGCCCGGGAGGACCTTGGCGCCGGCCCCCGGGTCGGACTCCATCACGGTGCCGAGCAGGGCGGTCTCGGAGAACCGGCGCTCCGCGACCTCGAAGGTGAAGCCGGCCTTGACGGCCTCGGCCTTGGCCTCCTTCTCGCTCTGACCCACCAGTACGGGTGCCTCGGTGTACCGGGCGACCGCGAAGTAGTACGCGCCACCCCCGACGACGAGGGCCAGCAGGACGGCGGCGACCAGCATGATGCGACCGCGGCGCGACGACGACGCCGGCTCCTTGGCGTCCTGGTAGTCCTGCGGCGACATGGCCGGTGTCATCCGGGCCGCGGCGGGCGAGGCCGCGGGGCTCCACTCCGACGAGCTCCACTGGACCGTGTTCTCGGCCACCGGCCTGGTGCTGGAGGCGTCGTCGCCGGCCAGTGCCACGAGCTCGGTGGGCTCGCCGGAGTCGTCGGGGCCGCCGGGCAGGGGTGCAGCGAGCGGCACGCGCACCTTCTGCGTGGCCTCGTCGTCGGTGGGCTCCTCGACGGGGCGCGGAGCCAGCTGGGCGACGAGGTCGGGGTCGGACGTGACTCCGGCCGAGACGGCCTGACGCACCCGCCGCAGCTGCTGCAGCAGGACCCGCGCGTCGGCCGACCGGTTCCTGCGGTCGCGTGCCGTGGCGCGCAGCACGAGGGCGTCGACGTAGTCGGGCAGGTCGGGGCGCAGCGTGGACGGCGGCTCGATGTCCTCGTGGACGTGCTTGTACGCCACCTGGATGGGGGACTCGCCGGCGTGCGGCTTCACGCCCGTGAGCATCTCGAAGAGCATGGCGCCGCACGCGTAGACGTCGGACCGGGCGTCGGCGCCCTCGTTCACGACGATCTCGGGGGCGATGTACGAGACGGTGCCGATGAGCGTGCCGCCGGTGGCCGTGGTGGCCGCGCTCACCGCGCGCGCCAGGCCGAAGTCGGCCACGCGCACCTCGCCGTCGGGCGTGATGAGGACGTTCTCCGGCTTGACGTCGCGGTGGATCAGGTGCGCGGCGTGGGCTGCGGACAGTGCCACCAGCACCTCGGCCAGGAGGTCGAGCGCGCGGCCGACGGGCAGGGGCGCCTCGGCGCGCATGATGTCGCGCAGGGTGTTGCCCGGCACGAACTCCATGACGAGATAGGTGACGTCGCCGTCGCGGCCCTGGTCGAACACCGACACGACGTTGCGGTGGTTGAGCTTGGCGGCCGCCCGGGCCTCACGGTCGAAGCGCTGCACGAACTGCTCGTCGTCACCCAGGCCGTGGTGCATGACCTTGATGGCCACGGTGCGGTCGAGCCGCAGGTCCGTGCCCTTGAAGACGCTGGCCATGCCACCGCGGGCGACGCGTTCCTCCACGACGTAGCGGTCGTCGAGCACGCGTCCGATGAGGGCGTCGTCGCCCGTCGCTGCCACGTCTGCCCCTCCTCGACCCCGACGTTGACTCTGAACAGGTCAGCGCCTGACCCACGGACGATTGTAGAGAGGCTGTGGCCCGAAACGGGGATGCCCCTCCGGTGACGCGCCCGTCGGCCTGAGGTCAGCGGACCCGGCGCACGGCCTGCGTGACCAGCGGCGACAGCACCTCGCGCGCCCCGGGCCGAAGCGCGTCGATGGCCGTCTCGGCTTCTCGCTCGAGCCGCGCGATGTCCTGCTCCACGGCGGCCAGCGCCCCGGTGGAGACCATGAGGGCGCTCACGGGAGCGATCCCCGCACTCGTGCCGAGGTGTCGGAGGAGGGCGGCCCGTCCGGCGTCGTCGGCCAGCTCGGCCGTGCGCGCCACCAGCACCGTGCGCTTGCCCTCGCGCACGTCGTCGCCCGCGGGCTTGCCCGTGACGGACGGGTCGCCGAAGACGCCGAGCACGTCGTCGCGGAGCTGGAAGGCCTCGCCGAGCGGCAGGGCCACGGCGCTCAGCTGCTCGATGAGCTGCTCGTCCGCGCCGGCCAGGGCCGCGCCGATGTGCAGCGGGCGCTCCACCGTGTACTTGGCCGACTTGAACCTGACGACTCGCATGGCCTGCTCGACGCCGACAGAGGCCTGCGTCTGGGCGAGCACGTCGAGGTACTGGCCCGCCACCACCTCGGCCCGGCACAGGTCGAGGAAGTGGAGCGCGGCGTCGACGTGGGGGAGGTGGCTCGCGCGCAGCTGCTCGTCGGTCCACGAGAGCATGAGGTCGCCCAGGAGCACGGCCACGGACGTGCCGTGGACCTCCGGGCTCCCCTCGAGCCCGGCGTCGCGGTGCTGCTGCTCGGCGGCACGGTGCGCACTGGGGCGTCCGCGACGCGTGTCGGAGCCGTCCATGAGGTCGTCGTGGACGAGCGCGCTGGCCTGGAGCCACTCGAGGGCGGCAGCGGCCGTGACGATGCGCACGTCCTGGGGGTCGCCACCCGCCACGAGCCAGCCGGCCCGCACGAACGCCGGTCGCAGGCGCTTGCCCCCGGCGACGAAGGCCTCCGCGGCGTCGAGCAGCGGATCGAGGTCGGCCCCGATGGGGCTCAGGACCTCGCGCTGGTGCTGGAGGAACGAGCGGAGTGCCTCGTCGACTGCGTCTCGGAAGTCGTCACCCTCGGTCACATCCACGATTTACACGCTACCGTTCTCGTCGTGCCTGTCGAGGACCCCACCATCACCGCCCTGCTGGCCGAGACCGGTCCCAGCTACTCCTTCGAGTTCTTCCCGCCCAAGGACGACGCGGGCGAGGAGGTGCTGTGGCGCACGATCGCCGAGCTCGAGCCGCTGCAGCCCACGTTCGTCTCCGTCACGTACGGCGCGGGCGGCACGAGCCAGGAGCGCACGGTCCGCGTCACCGAGCGGATCGCGAGCGAGTCGCGGATCAAGGCCGTGGGCCACCTGACCCTCGTCGGGCAGAGCCGCGACGAGATCGCCGAGGTCCTGCGCCAGTACGCGGCCGCCGGCATCGACCACGTGCTGGCCCTGCGCGGCGACCCCAAGGGCGGACCCCGGGCTCCGTGGGAGACGCACCCCGGCGGCATGGAGTACGCGATCGACCTGGTGCGCCTCGCCCACGAGATCGGCGGGTTCACCGTCGGTGTCGCCGCGTTCCCGGAGGGTCACCCCGACGCCGACGACCTCGACCACGACGCCCGTGTGCTCGTCGAGAAGGTGCAGGCGGGCGCCGAGTTCGCCATCACCCAGATGTTCTTCCGGTCCTCGGACTACTTCGGTCTGGTGGAGCGCGTGCGCGAGCTGGGGTGCGACGCGCCCATCGTCCCGGGCATCATGCCGATCCTGAACTTCCCGCAGGTGGCCCGCATGGCCGAGCTCTCCGGCGCAGCCATGCCGCAGGAGGTCCTCGACGTCATCGAGCCGGTGGCCGACGACCCCGTCGCCGTCCGGGCCCGCGGCATCGAGCTCGCCACGCAGCTGTGCCGCGACCTGCTCGCCGGCGGGGCGCCCGGCCTGCACTTCATCACGCTGAACCGCTCCAAGGCGACGCGCGAGATCTTCGAGCAGCTGCGCAGCGAGGACCTGATCTAGTCGGAGCGGGGAGCCGGGTCGGTCGCGGGTCAGCGCTCGGCCGCGCCGAGCTCCTCGGCGATGGCCGCCGTGGCCGTGGCGATCTCCTCGATCCGGGTGCCCGGGTGGGCGCCGGCGCCGGCCACGTAGAGCCGGTCCGAGATGCGCGACGGCCGGTCGAGGCGCGTGCCGCGTCCCATCCACTGCCAGCCCCAGTGCCCCAGCCGGACCAGCTCGGCGGGGGAGAGGTCGTGGCGTTCCTCGACGAGGGGACGCAGGTCGATCCCGACCCGGACCAGCGAGACGAGGGGGTCCTCGGCGTTCTGGTGCGTGATGGTCCAGTGCAGGCCGTCCTCGCTCCACAGGTGCAGGGGCGGGTCGCCGTGCGTCATGACGTCGAGCGGGAGGCCCGGGTCGGAGCCGAGCCGGACGAGCAGGCGCGAGGCGGGGATGCGGGGGAGCAGCGGCGGGGGCGGACCCGGCAGGTTGCCGGCGCACCACACGACGACGTCGGCCTCGACCGTGTCGTGGTCGGTGACGACCTGGGCCCCCTCGGCGCCGTGCTGCACCTCGAGCGCCGTGACGCCGAGCCTGACGTCGACCGAGCGTTCCTCCAGACGCGTGGTGAGCGCGTCGGCGAGCGACGACCAGCCCTGGGCAGGTCGCCACCGACCGAACGCACGCTCGACGTAGTGCCAGAGGGCCTCGGACGCGGGAGTCCACCGCGGGTCGTCGCCGTCGAGGCGGACGCCGTCGACGACCAGCGAGCGGACCCGGCGGTCCCTGGAGAGCTGCTGGGCCACCTTGGTGAGGGGCGTCCTGCCACCCAGGGCCTTGAGCTCCGTGCGTCCGAGGGAGGTGGGCCCGGGGAGCACGTCGAGCGCGTTGCGCCGGAGCACGTCCCAGGGCTCGGCGAGGGTGTCGAGCCACGGTGACCACGGGTCGGTGCCGAGCCACCCGGTCATCGCATCCACCTGGTCGGCGCGATGACCCATGGGCAGGTCGAGCACGGACTTGTCGACGAAGACGTGGCGGCGACCGGGGACGGTCTCCAGCTCGAGGACGCGCTCGAGCGGTCGTCCGGACTTGCGGAAGAGGTCGCGCACCGTGGCGGGGAGGGTGAGCGTGGGCGGCGTGAGGTGCCACGCGCCGTCACCCACCTGGTGACGTCGGAGCCGGCCGCCGAGCACGTCGGAGCGCTCGAGCAGGACGACGTCGTGCCGCAGCTTGGCGATCCGCGCCGCGGCGGACAGCCCGGCGAACCCGCCACCCACCACGACCACACGCATGGCGAGAGACTACGGCCTGTGTGAAACAGTGACGCCATGAGACCGGTGCGCGGCGAGGTCATGTGGCAGGCAGTGCTCGACGCCGTGGCCGTCGCGGCCGCCGACGTGGCAGGCGAGACGCTCGACGTCCTCGACGTGGGCGGCGGCACCGGTGGTGACGCCGTCCGGCTCGCGTCCGAGGGTCACCGCGTCAGTGTCGTCGACCCCAGCCCCGACGCCCTCGCCTCGCTCGACCGTCGCGCCGCCGAGTCCGGCGTGCAGGTGACGGGCCTCCTCGGTGACACCACCGACCTGCCCGGCCTCGTCGATGGCGCCGACTACGACCTCGTCGTCCTGCACGGCGTGCTCGAGCACGTCGAGGACGTCGACGACGCGCTCCGTGCCGTCGCCGCCGTGCTCCGCCCGGGTGGGCACGTGAGCGTGGTGGTGGCCGGTCGTCACGCCGGGGTCCTGACGCGCGCCCTGGCCGGTGACTTCGACGGAGCCAGCGCCCTGTTCACCGCTCGGGCCGAGGGCTGGGACCTGCGCGAGCAGGGTCCCCGCCGCTTCGACGCCGACGAGCTGCGGGTGCTCCTCGAGGCCCACCGGCTGCGCCCCGTGAGCCAGCAGGGACTGCGCGTCTTCGCCGACCTCGTCCCCAGCGCGCTGGTCGACATCGAGCCCGGCGCGAGGGAGCGGCTGTTCGCCCTGGAGCGTCTCGTGGGGTCGTCGAGCGAGTTCTCAGCGATATCGGGTGGTCTGCAGTCCGTGGCACGCCTAGACTTGCCGTAGCCCGTCATCGCGAGGGCACTGACATGAGGGAGGCCACCGTGCCACTGTCCGAGGAAGAGGCCCGACTTCTCCACCAGCTGGAGCAGTCGCTCGCCGCGGAGGACCCCGACCTGGCGTCCACGCTCCGGGGGTCCAAGCAGCGCGCTCGCAACCGCAAGGTGGCGGCCCTGGCCGTGCTCGGCTTCGTCGCCGGCGTCGGGATCCTGTTCGCCGGAGCCGTGGCCACCCTCACCTACGTGGGCGTGCTGGGCTTCGTGGCCATGCTCGTCTCGGCGTACTTCTTCGTCACGGCGTGGCGAAACGGCATCGGGGGCCCCGACGACGCTCCGGCGCCCAAGGGCCCCTCCGGCCGAAAGCCCTCCACCTCGTTCGTGGACCGCATGGAGGAGCGCTGGCAGCGCCGCCAGGACGGCGACGACCTGCGGTAGTCCGCTCCACCGCCGCTCCACCTTCCACCACCCCCTGGGACCGCCTCCGTCGGAGGCGGTCTTTTCTTTGTGTTTCCAGGCCCGACGGTCATTCGACCGTCGGGCCTTCGTCGTCCCGGAAGCTCCGGCGGACACGCGGAAATCGCCTTGACAGTGGGGGAAGGTGGGGTACTGTGGGGCGAAATGGAGCATCCGGGTCGTCCAAGACCTGGGGGAGAGCGGGGAGGAGCGGGGTGAGCGTCGATGTCAACAACTTCTTCGGCACCTACACGCCGCGCCTCGACGACAAGGCCCGGCTCTTCCTGCCGGCCAAGTTCCGCCCTCGACTCGAGAGCGGCATCGTGCTGACCCGCGGCCAGGAGAACTGCATCTACGGGTGGACGCCCGAGTCGTTCTCCGCCTTCACCGACCGGATCCGCGAGACCCCCTTCACCAACCGCGACGCCCGCAACTTCGTGCGGATGCTGTACTCCGGGGCGTCCAACGAGGTGCCGGACAAGCAGGGCCGCATCTCCGTCCCGCCCGTCCTGCGTCAGTGGGCGAGCCTCGACCGCGACGTCACCGTCGTCGGCGCGATGGACCGCATCGAGATCTGGGACGCCGGCCGCTGGAACCAGTTCTCCTCCGACCAGGAGCAGGTCTTCGCCGACATGTCCGACGAGGTGATGCCGGGCATCTTCTGATCTCGCCGAGGTGCTCCACCTCCCTCCACCCCCATCCCCACCACCCCCGACGAGAACCGCGCCTCACCGCGCAGCTCGATCTCCGCCCGTGCGGAACTGGCATCACTTCCCCGGTGCCAGTGCCACCGGACGGGGGTCAGGCCCCACGGCGACGCGGCAGTCCTCTCGGACCAGCCCCAGCAGCACCAGCCCCGCACCACCGAGAGGAGGAACGATGACCGGCCCCAGCCACGTGCCCGTGCTGCTCGACCGGGTCCTCGACCTCCTCGCCCCCGTGGCGGAGCGCACCGACCACCAGCCGGTCGTCGTGGATGCGACGCTCGGCCTGGGCGGTCACACCGAGGCGATGCTGCATCGCTTCCCAGCCCTCCACGTGATCGGGATCGACCGCGACCCCCACGCCCTGGAGCTCTCCCGCACCCGGCTCGCCGCCTTCGGCGACCGGGTGACCTTCGTCCACGCCGTGTACGACGAGATCGCCGACGTCGTGGGCGAGCTCGGCCGCACCGGGGTCGACGGCATCCTCTTCGACCTCGGCGTCTCGTCCATGCAGCTCGACGTCGCCGACCGCGGCTTCGCCTACGCGCAGGACGCCCCACTCGACATGCGGATGAACCCCGAGGAGGGGCTCAGCGCCGCCGACGTCCTCAACACCTACTCCGCCCGCGACCTCGCCCACGTCCTCCGGGTCTACGGCGAGGAGAAGTTCGCGCGTCGCATCGCCGACAACGTCGTGGCCGCCCGCGCCAAGGAGCCCTTCACGACGAGCGCGCGCCTCGTCGAGCTGGTCCGGGACTCCATCCCGGCGCCGGCTCGTCGCACGGGCGGCAACCCGGCCAAGCGGACCTTCCAGGCGCTGCGCATCGAGGTGAACGACGAGCTGGGCGCGTGGGAGCGGGCCATGCCGGCCGCGCTCGAGGTGCTGCTGCCCGGCGGACGCGTCGTCGTGCTCGCGTACCAGTCGCTGGAGGACAAGATCGCCAAGCGCGAGATGGCCCGAGTCACCACCCTGGAGCTGCCGCCCGGCCTGCCGTTCATCCCCGAGGGCCTCGCCCCGGACTTCACCCTCGTCACGCGTGGGGCCGAGCAGGCCACCGCGGAGGAGATCGAGGACAACCCCCGCGCCCGGTCGGTCCGGCTGCGCGTCGTGGAGAGGGTCGCCGCATGAGCCGCATGGTCTCCGGTCTGAACGCCCACCAGGCCACGGTGCGCCTGCGCTCGGCCGCTGAGCGCATCGCCGTCCCGACGAGCCTCCCGCTCCGTCTCGTCGGTCCGGTCCAGAGCCGCGCCCGTCGCGCCCCGTTCGTCGCCGTCCTCCTGACCGTCCTCTCGGTCGGTCTCGTCGGCCTCATCCTGATGAGCACCGCCCTCCAGTCCCAGTCGTTCGCCATCTCCTCGCTGCAGGAGCAGAACCAGGCGCTGCAGGTGCAGCAGCAGCAGCTCGAGCGCGAGGTCGAGGTCCTGGAGGCCCCGGCCCACATCGCGTCCCAGGCACTGACGCTCGGGATGGTGCCCAACACCAACCCGGCGTTCCTCCGACTGACCGACGGCAAGGTCGTCGGCGATCCCGAGCCCGCCGAGAGCGGCAGCAACGTGAAGAGGGTGGACCGATGACCGCGGCTCAGCGACTGTCAGCACGCCGGCTCCGCTGGTGCTTCGCGATCATCATGGTGCTCTTCTCCGTGTTCGGGCTCCGCCTGTTCCAGATCCAGGGCTTCGACGCCCAGGCGTACGCGGCCAAGTCCAAGCTGGCCGGCAAGTCCTCCACCGTCATCCCTGCCACCCGCGGCGAGATCCTCGACCGCAACGGCAAGGTCCTGGCCACGAGCGTCGACGCCATGACCATCACGGCCGACCCCACGCTCACGGCGGAGGACGCCCCCCAGGTGGCCGGGCTCCTGCTGAAGTACCTCGGCAAGGACCGGATCGACTACTTCGCGACCATCAAGAAGCTCCGCACGCCCAAGTCCCGCTTCGTCTACATCGAGAAGCAGATCCCGGCGTGGACCGCCAAGAAGGCCGTGACGGCGATCCGCAAGGCCGGGTTCGCCGGCCTCTACACGCAGCAGGAGAGCCTGCGCAGCTACCCCGGCGGCAAGCTGGCCGCCAACCTCGTCGGCTACGTGAACGGCGAGGGCACCGGCGTCCAGGGCATCGAGGCCAAGTACGACAGCCGTCTCAAGGGCACCGACGGGTCGGCCACCTACGAGGTGTCGCCCACGGGCCAGCGCATCCCCATGGCGGACAGCACCGTCAAGGAGATGAAGCCGGGCGAGAACATCGAGACGACGATCGACCGCGACCTGCAGTGGTACGCCGACCAGCGTCTCGCCGACGCGGTCCGCGCCTCCAGCTCCGACTGGGGCCTCGCCGTCACGATGGACGTCAAGACGGGTCAGGTCGTGCAGCTCTCGCAGGCTCCGACGTTCGATGCCGACGACAAGACCGGCATGGACGACTACAACACCGTGTCGCGCTTCGTGCAGACCGTCTACGAGCCGGGCTCGGTCATGAAGACGGTCACCATGGCAGCGCTCGCGGACCAGGGCAAGATCACGCCGTCCACCAAGATCAAGGTGCCCAGCGGGCTCGTCATCGACAAGTTCCCGATCGGCGACTACTGGAAGCACGGCGTCATCAACCTCACGGCGGCCGGCGTCATCGCCAAGTCGTCGAACCTCGGCACGATCGTCGCCGCCCAGCAGATGAGCGACTCGATGATGTACTCCTACTTCCGCAAGTTCGGCTTCGGCACCCCCTCGGGCGTCGAGCTGCCGGGTGAGTCGCAGGGCATCCTCAAGCCGTCGTCGGACTGGACGAAGGCCAACCACGCCACGATCTCCTTCGGGCAGGGCGTCTCCGTGACCGCGCTGCAGATGGTCCGCGCCGTGGGCGCCATCGCCAACGGCGGCGTCATGGTCGACCCCACCGTCGTCTCGGGCTTCGAGGACGCCGACGGCGTCCGCAGCGACGCCGGCGCCACCAAGACCAGGCGCGTCGTCTCGACCAAGGCCGCGAAGTACGTCACGCGCATGATGGAGGCCGTCACGGCCGACGACGGCACCGCACCCGCCGCCCAGATCCCCGGGTACCGCGTGGCCGGCAAGACGGGCACCGCCTGGCGCGTCAACCCGCTCACCGGTCGGTACGTCCGCGGCCAGAACACGGTGTCGTTCATGGGCTTCGCGCCGGCCGACAAGCCGCGCTTCATCACCTACGTCGTCCTCGACAAGCCCTACGCCAACGCGGGCGGCGGCTCCACGGCGGCCCCGGTCTTCCAGGACATCATGTCGATGGCACTGGAGCGCTTCGGCGTCACGCCCACGGGCTCGAAGTCGCCCAAGGTCGCGCAGGACTGGTAGGACTCCGCCCGGGCCTGCAGGGCTCGGTCGGTGCTGGGCGAGCGCGGAACCAGGACCCGCTCGAGGTGCCCGGAGGACATGGTGCTCCGGCTGGGTAGGTTGGGAGACATGGCCGAGGTGATGCGGATCCGTCCGACGCACGCACGCAGCCGGAGCGTCGCCGAGCTCGCCGAGCACCTGGGCACCCCGGTCCCCGGTCGCGGTGGTGACGTCGAGGTCACGGGGCTCAGCCTCAACACCTCCCACGTCGCGCCGGGCGACCTCTACGCCGCGCTCGCCGGTGCCCGCTCGCACGGCATCGACCACCTCGACAAGGCAGTCCGGGCCGGGGCGGTCGCGGTGCTGACCGACCCGGTGGGCGCCTCGGACCCGCTGCCGGTCCCGGCCGTGGTGGTCGACCACCCCCGTGGGCGTCTGGCCGAGCTGAGCGCGTGGTTCTACGAGCACCCCAGCGACGCGTTCACCACCTTCGGCGTCACCGGCACGCAGGGCAAGACCACCACCACGTACCTCGCCGAGTCGGCGCTCGGACGCTCCCGGACCGCTGTGGTCGGCACCATCGGCACGAGGATCGGCGGCGTCCCCGCGGCCTCGAGCCTCACCACCCCCGAGGCCCCCGCGCTGCAGGCGCTGTTCGCCGTCATGCGCGAGGAGGGCGTCGAGGCCTGTGCCATGGAGGTCTCCAGCCACGCCCTCGTGCAGGGCCGGGTCGACGGCTTCCGGTTCGACGTCGCGGCGTTCCTGAACCTGGGGCGCGACCACCTCGACTTCCACGCCGACGTGGAGGAGTACTTCCTCGCCAAGGCCTCGCTGTTCACGGGGGAGCGCGCCCGGCGCGCCGTCGTCAACGTCGACGACCCCTACGGGCGACGTCTCGTGGAGCTCACGCCCCTCGAGGTCACGACGTTCTCCACGGCCGGCAACGCCGCGGACTGGCGGGCCGTCAACGTCCGGCCACACCGGCTCGGCACCGACCTCACGATCCTCACGCCCGACGGACGGGAGATCGAGGCCGCCGTGCCGCTTCCCGGGGTGTTCAACGTGTCCAACGCACTGGCGGTCGTCGCCTCGCTGGCGGGGGAGGGCCACGACCCTCACGACCTCGTCGCCGGCATCGCGGCCGGTCCGGGCGTCCCGGGGCGGATGGAGCGCATCGAGGCCGGCCAGGACTACACCGTCATCGTCGACTACGCCCACAAGCCCGACGCCGTCACCGCCGTGCTCGACGCGCTCCGGCCCGTCACGCCAGGACGGCTCGTGGTGGTGATCGGCGCCGGGGGCGACCGGGACCAGGGCAAGCGTCCGGTCATGGGCGAGGCCGCGGCCGCGCTGGCCGACCTCGTCGTGGTCACCGACGACAACCCGCGTTCCGAGGACGCCGCGGCGATCCGGGGCGCCGTGCTGCGCGGGGCCGAGGTCGGACCTGGGGTGGCCGTGGAGATCCCCGGACGCCGCGACGCCATCGAGTACGCCCTGCGTCTGGCTCACTCCGGCGACACCGTGGTGGTGGCCGGCAAGGGGCACGAGCAGGGGCAGGAGGTCGACGGGGTGATCCACCCGTTCGACGACCGCGACGTCGTCCGTGAGCTCCTGGGGGGCCGACCCGCGTGACGCCCATGACCATCGCCGAGATCGCGTCGGTCGTCGGCGGCGAGCCCGTGGGCGACCTCGGGACGGTCGTGAGTGCGCCGGCGAGCCTGGACTCCCGTGCCGTCCCGGCGGGCGGACTGTTCGTCGCCCTGGCCGGTGAGAACGTCGACGGCCACGACTACGCCGAGGCGGCCGTCCGACAGGGCGCCGCCGCCGTGCTGGGCTCCCGCGACGCCGGCGTGCCCGGCGTGGTGGTGGACGACGTCACCACGGCGCTCGGCCTGCTCGCGCGCCACGTGCTCGGCCTGCTCCGGCCCGGCCCCGTCGTGGTGGCCCTCACCGGGTCCCAGGGCAAGACGAGCGTCAAGGACCTCGTGGCGGCGGGTCTGAGGTCCCAGGCCGTCGCACCCGACGCCGTCGTGGCCACCCTCGGCAACCTCAACAACGAGCTGGGCGTCCCGCTCACCGTGCTCCGGGCCACGCAGGACACGTCCCACCTCGTGGTGGAGATGGGGGCACGGGGCATCGGCCACGTCGCGGCGCTCTGCGAGGTGGCGCCTCCCGACGTCGCCATGGTGCTGAACGTCGGCACCGCGCACGTCGGCGAGTTCGGCTCGCGGGAGAACATCGCGCAGGCCAAGGGCGAGATCGTGGAGTCCCTCGGTCCGGACGGCCTGGCCGTCCTGAACGCGGACGACCCGCTCGTCTCGGCCATGGTCGGACGCACCCGGGCGCCCGCGGCGTTCTTCGGTCGGACCGCCGCCGGGCCCGGGTCCGTGCGGGTGGTCGACGTCGCCATGACGCCCTCCGGCGAGCCGGAGGTCACGCTCGCCCACGACGGCCGCACGTGGACGGTGCACGTCCCGCTGCTCGGCGAGCACCAGGCCCTCAACGCGGCCGCCGCGGCCTGCGTCGTGCTGCACCTGCATCCCGACGCCGGGGTGGAGTGGCTCGCCGAGGTCGACCAAGGAACTGGCCTGCGGCTCCAGCGGCACGTCCGGTCCGACGGCGTCACGATCATCGACGACTCGTACAACGCCAACCCGGAGTCGGTCCGCGCCGGTCTCGACGCGCTCGCCGCCGTGGCCGGCAGCCGACGGGTGGCCGTGCTGGGGGAGATGCTCGAGCTGGGCGAGGGGAGCGCCGCCGCCCACGAGGAGGTCGGCGCGCACGCCGCCGGCCTCGGGCTCGACCGCGTCGTCGTCGTGGGCGACGCGGCCCGCGGCATCGCCGAGGGGGCCGGCGAGGTCGCGACCCTGGTCCCCGACGTGGCGGCGAGTGTGACGGACCTCCGGGCGTGGCTTCGCCCGGGCGACGTCGTGCTCGTGAAAGCATCTCGGGGGGCCCGTCTCGAGCGCGTCACTGCCGCTCTCCTCCAGGAGTGACGGCATACTCGACCTGATCCGCCCCGCGACCCCGCTCCCGCACGCCCGACCCGAGAGGACCCGATGCTCGCCATCCTGATCGCCGGTGCGTTCGCCCTGCTGGGAACGCTGCTCGGGACCCGGCTGGCCATCCGGCTGCTCGTGGCCAAGGGCTACGGCCAGCTCATCCGCGACGACGGACCCACGTCCCACCACATCAAGCGCGGCACGCCCACGATGGGCGGCATCGTCATCATCCTGTCGGTGCTCGTGGCCTACTTCCTGGCCAAGCTGATCACCGGCTACGCGCCCAGCGCGTCGGCGCTGCTGCTGCTGTTCCTGTTCGCCGGGCTGGGTGCCATCGGCTTCCTGGACGACTACATCAAGATCTCGAAGCAGCGCAGCCTCGGCCTGCGGAGCAAGGCCAAGATGGTGGGCCAGGTCCTCGTGGGCCTCATCTTCGCCGTCCTCGCCATCGGCTGGGAGGACGAGAACGGCCGCACCCCCATCACGCACGCCATCTCGTTCACGCGCGACCTCCCCGGGACCGAGATGCCCACGATCCTGCTCATCATCTGGGTCCTCGTGATGATCGCCGGAGCCAGCAACGGCGTGAACCTCACCGACGGCCTCGACGGTCTCGCCACCGGCGCCTCGATGATGGTCTTCGGCGCGTTCGTCATCATCAACATCTGGCAGAGCAACCAGAACTGCGCCACCAGCCCCGGCCTCAAGTGCTACGAGGTGCGCGACCCGCTCGACCTCGCCGTCGTGGCCTCGGCCATCACCGGCGCCTGCTTCGGCTTCCTCTGGTGGAACGCGTCCCCGGCCAAGATCTTCATGGGCGACACCGGCTCGCTGTCCCTCGGCGGGGCGCTCGCCGGCATGGCGCTCATGACCCGCACCGAGCTGCTGCTCGTGGTCACGGGCGGGCTGTTCGTCGCCATCACGTTCTCGGTGATCCTCCAGGTGGCGTACTTCAAGGCCACGGGGGGCAAGCGGATCTTCCGGATGGCACCGCTGCAGCACCACTTCGAGCTGCTCGGCTGGGCCGAGATCACGATCGTCGTCCGGTTCTGGATCATCAGCGGCCTGTGCGTCGCCACCGGTCTCGGCATCTTCTACTGGGACTGGGTCGTCGGCGTCTGATGCGGGATGTGGGCGGCCTGGGTCGGCACGGTTCCTGGGACGGCGTGCGGGCGCTCGTGACGGGCTTCGGCGTGAGTGGCTTCGCCGCCGCCGACACCCTCCAGCACCTGGGGGCCGACGTGACGGTCGTCGACGAGCGTGCGCCCGGCGACGACCGACGACGTGAGGAGGCGACCCTCCTCGAGACGTTGGGCGTCGACCTGCGTCTCGGGCCCGGATCCACCACCACGCTTCCCGACGGGCTCGACCTCGTCGTCACCTCGCCGGGCTGGGCTCCCACCACGCCCGTCCTCGGGCAGGCGCTCGCCTCCTCCGTCCCGGTCTGGGGCGAGGTGGAGCTGGCCTGGCGGCTCCGCGACCACGACGCACCACCGTGGCTCTGCATCACCGGGACCAACGGCAAGACCACCACCGTCCAGATGCTCGACGCCATCCTGCGCGCCGCCGGCCTGCGGTCCGCTGCGGTGGGCAACGTCGGACGGCCCGTGCTCGAGGCCGTCATGGACCCGGAGCCGCTCGACGTCCTGGCCATCGAGCTCTCGAGCTACCAGCTGCACTGGAGCTCCTCCATCGCGGCGGAGTCCGCTGCCGTGCTGAACCTCGCGCCCGACCACCTCGACTGGCACGGCTCCATGGATGCCTACCAGGCGGCCAAGGGCAAGGTCTACGAGGGCGTCCGGCGGGCGTGCGTGTACAACGTCGAGGATCCCGCCACGGAGGCGCTCGTGATGGAGGCCGACGTGCAGGAGGGCGCCCGGGCCATCGGCTTCACCCTGGGGCCGCCCGGACTCAGCATGCTCGGCGTGGTCGACGGCGTCCTGGCCGACCGCGCCTTCGTCGAGGACCGGCGCACCAGCGCGGCAGAGCTGGGCTCGGTCTCCGACCTGGCCGACCCGGCGCCCCACCAGGTCCAGAACGCCCTGGCCGCCGCCGCCCTCGCGCGCGCCCACGGCGTCCAGGCCGGGGCGGTCCGCGACGGGCTGCGCACCTTCCGGGCCGGGCCGCACCGGGCGGCCGAGGTGGCCGCGGTCGACGGCGTCCGGTACGTCGACGACTCCAAGGCCACCAATGCGCACGCCGCCGAGGCGTCGCTCCTCGGCGTCGAGTCGGCCGTCTGGATCGCGGGCGGGATGGCCAAGGGTGCCCGGTTCGACGAGCTAGTCGAGCACACGCGCGACCGCCTGCGGGGAGCCGTCCTCATCGGGGCCGACCGCGAGCTCGTGGCCGAGGCGCTGCGGCGACACGCGCCGGATGTGCCCGTCCTGGAGGTCGACGGCGGCGAGGATGGGTTCATGGACCGTGTCGTGCAGGCAGCCCGCTCGATGGCGCGCGCCGGCGACACCGTGCTGCTCGCCCCGGCGTGTGCCTCCTTCGACCAGTTCCGCGACTACGGAGCACGGGGAGACGCCTTCGCGGCCGCCGTCCACCGGCTCGAGGCCCGCGGATGACGGCCACCACCGAGCGCCAGGCACCGGCGTTCGTCGAGGCCCTGCGCCGCACCATGGAGCGGCCGCTCGCGTCCTACCAGCTCGTCCTCGGCTCCACCGGGCTGCTCCTGGGCCTGGGGCTCATCATGGTCCTGAGCGCCAGCTCGGTCCTCGCGCACCAGCTCTACGACAACCAGTTCGCCATCGTCGAGCGTCAGCTGCTGTTCGCCGTGGCCGGTCTCGGTGGCGCGTACGTCGCGTCGCGCATGCCCGTGGCCACGATGCGCCGGTTCATCACGCCCGCGCTCGTCATCAGCGTCCTGCTCGTCGCGGCCACCTTCGTCCCCGGCGTCGGCATCGAGGTCAACGGCAACCGGAACTGGATCCCGGTCGTCGCGGGCTTCCAGCTGCAGCCCTCGGAGTTCGCGAAGCTCGCTCTCGTGCTGTGGATCGCCCACCACTACGCGGGCCGGGTGAAGCGCCTCAAGGAGCCGCGCCTCATCCTCATGCCGATGCTGCTCGTGGCGGGCCTCATCGCGGCGCTCGTCGTGGCGCAGAACGACCTCGGCACCGCCGCCGTCCTGTTCGTCATCATCGTCGGGATGGCCTGGGTCGCGGGCCTGCCGCGGCGCTGGATGACCGGCATGGTCGTCGCCGTGGGCGTCATCAGCGTGTTCTTCGTGGCCACCGCTCCGCACCGCGTCGTGCGTCTCTTCAGCTTCCTCAACCCGAGCGCCGATCCCGAGAACGCCGGCTACCAGGCCATCCACGCCATGATGGGCTTCGCCCGCGGCGGGTTCTGGGGCGTCGGGCTCGGCGGCAGCCGGCAGAAGTGGGGCACCCTGCCCGAGGCCCACACCGACTTCATCCTCGCGATCATCGGCGAGGAGCTCGGGCTCGCCGGCACGCTCGTCGTGCTGGTTCTCTTCTCGCTGCTCGGCGTGGCGGGTGTCCGGATCGCCACCCGCTCGCGCGACCCGTTCGTCCGCTTCGCCGCGGCCGGCATCACGATCTGGATCATGGCCCAGGCCGTCATCAACATCGGCATGGTGCTCGGCCTGCTGCCGGTCATCGGCATCCCGCTGCCGCTCGTCTCCTACGGAGGCTCGAGCCTCCTGGTCACCCTCGTCAGTGCCGGCCTGCTGCTCAACTTCGCCAGCACGGAGCCCGGCGCCAAGCGTGCGCTCGCTGCCGGAAGGCAGCGGCGGGCCCGCCGCACCGCCGCCAGGAGGCGATGACCGGTGCGTGCCCTGCTCGCCGGCGGCGGCACGGCCGGTCACACCTCGCCGCTGCTCGCCACCGCTGCCGTCCTGCGCGACGCCGGCCACGACGTCGTGTGCCTCGGAACCCCGCGGGGTCTCGAGGTCGACCTCGTCCCCGCCGCCGGCTTCCCGCTCGAGCTCGTGCCGCCGGTCCCGCTGCCGCGCAGGCCCGGCAAGGCGCTGCTGCAGGTGCCGGGCCGCCTGCGTGCTGCGGTCAAGGCCACCCGTGGGGTCGTGGAGCGGACCCGCCCCGACGTCGTCGTCGGCTTCGGTGGCTACGTCTCGGTGCCGGCCTACCTCGTGGCGCGGCGCCTGCGCATCCCGCTCGTCGTGCACGAGGGCAACGCCCTGCCCGGCATCGCCAACAAGCTGGGTGCCCGTCTCACCTCCTTCGTGGCCACGAGCTTCCCCGACACCGACCTGCCCCACGCCGCCTACGTGGGCCTGCCCATCCGCCGCGAGATCTCGGGTCTCGACCGCGAGGCGCTGCGGGCCGAGGCACGGGCGTTCTTCGGGCTCGACGCCGACCGCCCCACGCTGCTGGTCACGGGCGGGTCGCAGGGTGCGCGGCGCATCAACCTGGCTGTGTCCTCCGCCGCCACCGACCTCGCCGAGGCCGGGGTGCAGGTGCTCCACGCCGCCGGTCGGCCCGAGGAGGCCAAGGTCGAGCGGGTCGCGGGACGGCCGCCCTACGTCGTCACGTCCTTCATCGACCGCATCGACCTCGCCTACGCCGCGGCCGACCTCATCGTGTGCCGTGCTGGCGCCAACACCGTCACCGAGGTCGCAGCCGTGGGGCTCCCGGCGGCCTTCGTGCCGCTGCCCATCGGCAACGGAGAGCAGGCCCTCAACGCCCATCCCGTGGTCCAGGCCGGCGGCGGGCTCCTCATCGACGACGCCTCGCTCACGCCCAGCTGGGTCACCAACGTCCTCGTGCCCCTCGTGACCGACGCCGGGCGGCTCGGCCTCATGGCCGCAGCGGCCTCCGACATCGTGCGCCGCGACGCCGACGAGCGTCTCGCCGCCATGGTCGTCGAGGCGGCCGCCGCGGGACCCCGACGCGGGCGCAAGGCGCTGGGCCGATGAGGGTCGCGATCCCCGACGTCATCGAGACCCCCGACCTGATCGGCCGGGTGCACCTCGTGGGCATCGGGGGAGCCGGACTGTCGGCCATCGCCCGGCTCCTCGCCCAGCAGGGGGTCGTCGTCTCGGGCAGCGACGCCCAGGCGTCTCCGCTCCTGGAGTCTCTCCGCGCCGAGGGCATCACGTGCTTCGTGGGTCACGCGGCCGCGCAGGTCGCCGACGCCGACACGGTGATCGTCTCCACCGCGGTGCGCGAGGACAACCCCGAGGTCGTCGAGGCCCGTCGTCGTGGTCTTCGCCTCTGGCCCCGCTCGGCCGGCCTGCGCTCGGCCATGAGCGGGCACCGCACCGTCGCGGTCGCAGGCACGCACGGCAAGACCACCACCACGGCGATGCTCACGTGCGCGCTGCAGTCGGCCGGTGCCGAGCCGTCGTTCGCCATCGGCGCCCAAGTGGCCAGCCTCGGCACCAACGCGGCCATCGGCACGGGCGAGCTGCTCGTCGCCGAGGCCGACGAGAGCGACGGTGCCTTCCTCGTCTACTCGCCCGACGTCGCCGTGGTCACCAACGTCGACGCCGACCACCTCGACACGTGGGGGAGCGAGGAGGCCTATGCCGAGGCCTTCGTCGAGTTCGTCGGCACCGTCGGCACGCTGCTCGTCGTCAACGTCGACGACCCAGGCGCGGCCGCCCTCGTGCCCGTCGCCAGGGACCGCGGCCTCGACGTCGTGACGGTCGGGCTCACCACGCCGCACGCCGACGTGCGGGCCACCGACCTCGTCGTCGACGGCACCCGCACCACCTTCACCGCGGTGGAGCCCTCCGAGCAGGGTCAGCGTGTCGAACTCGCCGTGCCGGGCGCCCACTATGCGCTCGACGCCCTGCTGGCGTGGGCCGTGGGCCGCCGGCTCGGTCACGACTCCGAGGCCCTCGCCGCGGGACTCGCGCGGTACACGGGTGCCCAGCGCCGCATGGAGCGTCTGGGCGAGGAGCGCGGTGTCGTGGTCTACGACTCCTACGCGCACCACCCCACGGAGATCCGCGCCGACCTCGCCGCCGCGCGCGCCGTCGCGCAGGGCCGTCGCCTCGTCGTGGCCTTCCAGCCGCACCTCGTCAGCCGCACCCGTCGCCACGGCGCGGAGATGGGTCAGGAGCTCGCGGCCGCCGACCTCGTCGTGCTGGCCGACCTCTACCTCGCCCGCGAGGACCCCGACCCCGAGGTCACGTCGGGGCTCGTCCTCGCGTCCGTCGTGGGGACGCCTGCCGAGGCGGGCGGACCCGTCGACACGCTGGCCGAGCACCTGGTGCCGCTCCTGCACGAGGACGACCTCCTCCTCACCCTCGGAGCGGGCGACATCACCACGGTGGGGCCGCGCGTGCTGGAGCTCCTGAGGTCCGGTCCGGCGTGAGCGAGCAGCGCTTCGAGCGCCGACGCAAGGGAGAGCGACGCCGGCGCGTCCTGCGCGTCGCCGTGCCGGTGCTGGCCCTCGTCGTCCTCGGCGGACTGGTCTGGGTCATCTGGTTCTCGAGCCTCCTGGCCGTGAAGGACGTGAAGGTCGAGGGGCTCAGGACGCTCAGGACCGCCCAGGTGGAGCGCGTGGCCGACGTGCCGGCCGGACGGCCCATGGCCCGCCTCGACGCGGTCGGCATCGAGGAGCGCCTCGCCCGGATCTCGCGCGTGGAGGAGGTCGAGGTCAAGCGTTCATGGCCCGGCACCGTGCGCATCGTCGTGACCGAGCGCCAGGCCGTCGCCTGGGTGCGCGAGGGCCAGGAGGTCCGTGCCGTCGACAAGTACGGCGTCGACTACCGCGTCCTGGCCAAGGAGCCGCAGCACCTCCCTGAGGTCCGGGTCGCCGCGGTCGACGCCCGACGGCGCCAGCAGGCCTTCGAGGCGGCGGCCGGCGTGGTCGTCGACCTCCGGGCCAACGGTCCCGACGTGCTGCGCCAGGTGCAGCACGTCGAGGCGGCCACCAAGGACTCGGTGCTCCTGGACCTCACGAAGGGTCGCGAGGTCATGTGGGGGAGCGTGGCCGACGCCGACGAGAAGATCACGGTGCTGCGCGCGCTCCTGCGCATCAAGGCGGCCCGGTACGACGTCAGCGCGCCGGAGCAGCCCACCACGCGCAAGTGAGCTGAACGCCCTTCCTGCCCACCGGCGTGTCGCGTGGGACGTGAGGGACACGGACCGTACCGTCGACGTAGCGGAGGTTGACATAACTATAAACCTCCACCTCAGGGTTAGAGTTTCCGACCCACCACTGTTCTTGAGAGCCACACCTCGCGGCACCACGCTCTTCAACACCAATCTTTGAATCCCCAGGGGAAGGCACACCGATGGCGGTCCAGAACTACCTCGCCGTGATCAAGGTCGTCGGCATCGGCGGCGGCGGCGTCAACGCGGTCAACCGCATGATCGAGGTCGGGTTGAAGGGTGTCGAGTTCATCGCCATCAACACCGACGCGCAGGCGCTGCTCATGAGCGACGCCGACGTGAAGCTCGACGTCGGACGCAACTCCACGCGCGGCCTCGGCGCCGGCGCCAACCCCGAGATCGGCAAGCTCGCCGCCGAGGAGCACGCGGAGGAGATCGAGGCCGCCATCAAGGGCGCCGACATGGTCTTCGTCACCGCGGGCGAGGGCGGCGGCACCGGGACCGGCGGCGCGCCTGTCGTGGCCCGCATCGCCCGCTCGCTCGGCGCGCTCACCATCGGTGTCGTCACCCGCCCGTTCACGTTCGAGGGCCGTAGCCGCTCCGGCCAGGCCGACGCCGGCATCCAGGCCCTCCGCGAGGAGGTGGACACGCTCATCGTCATCCCCAACGACCGGCTGCTGTCCATCAGCGACCCCAACGTGAGCCTCCTCGACTCCTTCCGCCAGGCCGACCAGGTGCTCCACCAGGGCGTCTCGGGCATCACCGACCTCATCACCACGCCGGGTCTCATCAACCTCGACTTCGCCGACGTCAAGTCGGTCATGTCCGACGCCGGATCGGCGCTCATGGGCATCGGCTCGGCGCGCGGCGAGCACCGTGCCGCGGTCGCGGCGGAGATGGCCGTCTCCAGCCCGCTGCTCGAGGCCTCCATCGAGGGCGCGCGCGGCGTGCTGCTCTCCATCGCCGGCGGCTCCGACCTCGGCCTGCTCGAGATCAACGAGGCTGCCGGTCTCGTGCAGCAGGCGGTCGACCCCGACGCCAACATCATCTTCGGTGCCGTCATCGACGACGCCCTCGGCGACGAGGTCCGCGTCACCGTCATCGCGGCCGGCTTCGACGGCGGGCAGCCCAAGGCCCGCGACCGCTCCCAGCCCGTCCTGCTCAACAAGGAGCAGCGCGCCTCCGCTCCGGCGGCCCCGGCGGCTCCGGCGGCGGCTCCTGCTCCGGCGGCGCCCGTCCCCACGGCCGACGACTACCTGAGCAAGCCCGACCCGCACCTCGACGGTCCCAGCACGGTCACGCCGGAGCCGCAGCCCGCCGAGTACGGCGACGACCTCGACATCCCCGACTTCCTGCGCTGAGCACCCTCGTAGGCTGGGACCGTGTTCTGGTTCCGTGAGTCCCTGCCCGGTGTGGAGATCGCGTTCACGGACCGGGCGGGCGGCTCGAGCGAGGGGCCCTACGACTCGCTCAACCTCGGCAGTGCCGGGGGAGACAGCATGGCCAACGTCGTCGCCAACCACGCGGCCGTCGCGCGCGAGCTGGGGGTGGAGGGACTGCACTCCATGTCCCAGGTCCACGGCTCGCTCGTGGTCGAGGCGGACACGTTGCGCGCGGACGGCTCCGGGACCGTGCCCGAGTGCGACGCCCTCGTCAGCACCGTGCGCGAGCTGGGTCTGCTCGTCCGGGTCGCCGACTGCGTCCCGGTCCTGCTGGCCGACGTCGACGCCGGCGTGGTCGGAGCGGCGCACGCCGGCCGGGTCGGCATGGTCGGTGGTGTCGTCGAGGCGGCGGTGGAGCGGATGACGGCCTCCGGTGCCGCTCGGATCCGGGCCTGGGTGGGCCCGCGGGCGTGCGGCCGCTGCTACGAGCTGCCGGAGGAGATGGTGGCCGCGGTCGAGGCAGCCGTGCCGGGCACCCGGTCGGTCACCCCGTGGGGCACCCCGGCGGTCGACGTCGGCCTCGGCGTGGTCTCCCAGCTCAAGGCGCTCGGTGTCGAGGTCCACGACGTCGGCGCCGACGTCTGCACCATCGAGGACGAGCGCTTCTTCTCGTACCGACGCCAGGGATCGGCGTCAGGACGGTTCGGCGGCGTGGTGGTGCTGCGATGAGCCGACGCGACGAGCTGGAGCAGAACCTGGCCGCCGTCGAGGCCGACGTCGCCCAGGCCTGCCGTGAGGCGGGCCGCTCGAGGGACGAGATCACCCTCGTCGTCGTCACCAAGACCTACCCGGCCTCCGACGCCGTCGCCCTCTCGGCGCTCGGTGTCCACGACGTGGGCGAGAACCGGCACCCGGAGGCGGGCGACAAGGCCGAGGAGGCAGCGCAGCAGGGAGCGGACCTTCGGTGGCACTTCCTGGGGGGCCTGCAGACCAACAAGGCCGGCGCCGTGGCGCGCTACGCCGACGTCGTGCACAGCGTCGACCGGGCCAAGCTGGCCCGCTCGTTGTCGCGTGGGGCCGAGGCGGCGGAGCGTGAACTCACGTGCCTCCTGCAGGTCGACTTCGACCGCTCCGACCCCGGTCGATCGGGCGCGGCACCCGCCGACGTCCGCGCTCTCGCCGACCTCGTGGCCGAGCTGCCGCACCTCACCCTGGGCGGCCTGATGACCGTCGCACCGCTGGGAGAGGCCCCGCGGCCGGTCTTCGACGAGCTCGTCCAGCTGTCCCGGACGGTCCGCCAGGACCACCCCGGGGCCGTCGCCGTGTCGGCGGGCATGAGCGGCGACTTCGTCGACGCCGTCCATGCCGGCGCGACACACCTGCGAATAGGGCGCGCGGTGCTGGGTGAGAGGCCCAACACCCGGTAATCTCACGAGTGGAATTCACTCGTGCACCAGCTGGTGCACGTCGGACGTACGGGAGAGCCTCATGGCTGGCGCAATGCGAAAAGTAGGCGAGTACCTCGGCCTCGTCGAGCAGGCCGAGCTCGACGAGTACGACGACGAGATCACCGGACCCGTGCCCTCGGTCCGCGAGGACGTGCCCGAGCGCGCCCCGGCCGTGCGCCCGGTGGCCAGCATCGACGAGCGCCGCCCCCGTCCGGTCCGCACCGAGCTGCGCGAGGCGCGTCAGAGCGTCTCCGAGCGCGCCGTCACGCGCATCGAGACGGTCACGCCGCGCACGTACAACGACGCCCGCACGGTCGGCGAGCACTACCGTTCCGGCGTGCCCGTCATCATGAACCTGTCCGAGATCGACTCCGACGACGCCAAGCGTCTCGTGGACTTCTCGGCCGGTCTCGTGTTCGCCGCGCACGGCAAGATCACGCGGGTCACCGAGAAGGTCTTCCTGCTGTCCCCCCACGACGTCGACGTCACCGATGAGGACAGGCAGCGCATCGCCGCGGGCGGCTTCTTCAACCAGAGCTGATCGATGGAACTCGTCGGCAGCCTGCTCATCACGCTCTGCTGGATCGCGATCGTCCTGCTGCTTGCGCGCTTCGTCGTGGACTGGGTCCAGTTCTTCGCCCGGTCCTGGCGACCCGCCGGGTTCGTGGCCGTCGTGTGCGAGGGCCTGTACACCGTCACCGACCCGCCGCTGCGCTCCATCCGCCGGGTCATCCCTCCCATCCGCCTCGGTGGCACCATGCTCGACCTCTCGCCCATGGTCCTGCTGATCGGTCTCTACATCCTGCTGGCCATCATTCCGGCCATCTTCTACTGAGCGATCCAGCATCTTGGTCTGGCGTTCCTGGGTCCGCACGACACCAGGGGGACGCCTGTGGCAGAAGTGAACTGCGACCGAGTACCGTGGGTCCCACCCAAGTCCCAGTGACTACTCCGAACACGAGGTGAACTCATGCCGCTCACGCCCGAGGACGTGCGGAACAAGCGCTTTACGCCCGTCCGTCTCCGCGAGGGTTACGACATGGGCGAGGTCGACCAGTTCCTCGACGAGGTCGAGGCCGAGCTCGAGCGACTGACCGTCGAGAACGACGAGCTCCGCGCCAAGGTGGCCGCTGCGTCCACCGGCGAGCCCACCGGGCTCATCCCGGCCGTCGTTCCCGCCGCCGAGACCGCGCCCCAGCCCGCCGTCCAGGAGAAGGCCCCCGAGCCGGAGCCCGAGCCCGAGCCCGAGCCCGAGCCGGAGCCGGTCAAGGCCCCCGAGCCGGTCGCCGTCGCTCCCACGCCTGCTCCCGCCCCGCCCACGGTCAGGCCCACGGTGGGCGAGGCATCCGGTGCCGCCGCCCGTCTGCTGGAGATCGCGTCGCAGAACGCCGATCAGCTGATGGACCAGGCCAAGGAAGAGGCCGACCGCATCGTCGGTGAGGCTCGTTCCACGGCCGAGCGCCTCACCAACGAGTCGCGTGGCAAGGCCGACCGCCTCGAGACCGACGCCCGCATCCGCGCGCAGAAGCTCGACGACGAGACCAACGAGCGTCGCCAGCAGGCCGTCGCGGCCATCGAGCGCGAGCGCTACGAGATCCAGCGGGAGGTGGAGCACCTCCGGGCCTACGAGCGCGAGTACCGCGCGCGTCTGAAGAACTACTTCCAGAGCCAGCTCGACCAGCTCGCGGCCAACGAGAACGGCACCACGCCGGCCACGGCCCAGGCTCCGGCCGACGCCTCGCCGCGTCGCCTGCGCTCGCTGCTCGGCGACGAGGACACGTCGAACCAGTCCATCTGAGTCGCTCCGGACACACGAAGGGCCCGTCACCTCACGGTGACGGGCCCTTCGTCCTGCTCAGGCCTTGGCGACCTGGACGAACGCCGTGGCCTCGGCGACGTCGATGCTCGTGCCGTCGGAGACCTCGCCGACGGTGAACGTCGTGGCGAGGGTCTCGGCGGTGATGAGGTCGGCGTGGGTGCGAGCCGCTGCGAGCGCCTGCTCGCTGCCGCCCACGGCCAGGCTGATGCGGTCGGAGACCTCGAGCCCGGCGTCGCGGCGCGCCTGCTGCACGCCCCGCACGATGTCGCGTGCCACGCCCTCCGCTGCGAGCTCGGGCGTGACCGTGGTGTGGAGCGCCACGAACCCGCCGCCCGGCAGCACGCTGATGGCCACGTCGTCGGACGAGGTGGCCACCTGCTCGAGCGTGTACTCGCCCTCCACGAGCGCGATGCCGCCGGAGGTCACCACGCCGTCGGCGTCGAGCGACCAGTCGCCCGTCTTGGACCCCTTGATGGCGGTCTGGACCTCCTTGCCGAGCCGCGGACCCGCCACGCGGGCGTGGACGGTGAGGCTCGACGACAGCCCGTGGGCTGCGGCCTCGTCGGACTCGACGTCGATGAAGCGCACCCGCTTGAGGTTGAGCTCACCGGCCACGATGTCCTCGAAGCCGTGCAGGAGCGCAGGGTCGGGAACCGCGACGTCGAGCGACGTCAGGGGCAGGCGTACTCGAAGTCCGGCTGCCTTGCGCAGGGCCGATCCCGCCGAGCACACCTCGCGCACCGCGTCCATGGCGGCGACGAGGGTGTCGTCGGCGGGCAGGGCGTCGGCCTGGGGCCAGTCGGTGAGGTGCACCGAGCGCCCGCCGGTGAGGCCGCGCCAGATCTCCTCGGTGGTGAGCGGCAGCAGCGGAGCGACGACGCGGCACACCGTCTCGAGGACGGTGTGCAGGGTGTCGAACGGCTGGGGCGAGGTGCCGTCCCAGAACCGCTCGCGAGAGCCGCGGATGTACCAGTTGGTGAGCACGTCGAGGAACACCCGCGTGGACTCGCACGCCTCGGCGATGGCGTAGGAGTCGAGGTGGTCGGTCATCTCCCGCACCCACTGGCCCAGCTTGGCCAGGACGTACCGGTCGAGGGGGTCCTCGAGCGCCGACGCGTCACTCACGGCCTGCGCCTCGTGACCCGCCAGGTTGGCGTACAGGCCGAAGAACGACCAGCTGTTCCAGAGCGGGATCATGACCTGGCGCACGCAGTCGCGGATGCCCTGCTCGGTGACGACGAGGTTGCCGCCCCGCAGGATCGGCGAGGCCATGAGGAACCAGCGCATGGCGTCGGCGCCGTCGCGGTCGAAGACCTCGGAGACGTCGGGGTAGTTGCGCAGCGACTTGCTCATCTTGTTGCCGTCCGAGCCCAGCACGATGCCGTGGCTGATGCAGGCCTCGAACGCGGGCTTGTCGAACAGGGCTGTCGCCAGGATGTGCAGCGTGTAGAACCAGCCGCGGGTCTGACCGATGTACTCGACGATGAAGTCGGCCGGGAAGTGGTCGTGGAACCACTCGGCGTTCTCGAACGGGTAGTGCACCTGGGCGAACGACATGGAGCCGGAGTCGAACCAGACGTCGAGCACGTCGGGGACACGCCGCATCATCGACTGCCCGGTGGGGTCGTCGGGGTTGGGGCGCACGAGGTCGTCGACGTAGGGGCGGTGGAGGTCGGGGACCACGCCGTCCTTGCTGGGCACGCGGCCGAAGTCGCGCTCGATCTCCTCGAACGAGCCGTAGACGTCGATGCGCGGGTAGGCCGGGTCGTCGCTCTTCCACACCGGCACGGGGGAGCCCCAGAAGCGGTTGCGGGTGATGGACCAGTCGCGGGCGTTCTCGAGCCAGCGGCCGAACTGACCGTCCTTGATGTGCTCCGGGACCCAGCCGATCTGCTGGTTGAGCTCGAGCATGCGCTGCTTGACGGCCGTGACCTCGACGAACCACGACGAGACGCCCTTGTAGATGAGGGGCTCGCGGCAGCGCCAGCAGTGCGGGTAGCTGTGGTCGTAGGTCTCACGACGGATCAGGAGCGTGCCCGGGGTGACGGGTCCGGTCCCGTTCTTGAGGTCGTCGATGATGGGGGCGTTGGCGTCGAAGACGAGCATGCCGGCGTAGGCGTCGACGGGAGCGGTGAAGCGGCCGTCCTTGCCCACGGGCATGACGGGCTCGATGCCCTCGCGGTCGGTGACCTCCTTGTCGACCTCGCCGAAGGCGCCGGCGCTGTGGACCAGGCCCGAGCCGTCGGTGGTGGTGACGGCCTCGTCGGCGGCCACGACGCGGAAGGCGTTCTCGTGGTCGGCGTAGTAGGTGAACGGGGGAGCGTAGGTGAGACCGACGAGGTCGGCACCCGTGCCGCGCCAGACCACCTCGGGGTCGTCGCCCAGCTCGCGCGCGTAGGCACCGAGGCGGGCCTCGGCGAGGATCAGCCGGTCGTCGCCGTGCTGCACGGTGACGTAGTCGATCGTGGAGCCGACCATGACCGCGAGGTTGCTGGGCAGGGTCCACGGCGTGGTGGTCCAGACGACGACCTTGCTGCCCTCGTGCTCGCCCGGGGTGGTGACGGTGAAGCCCACCGTGACGGCCGGGTCCTGGCGGTTCTGGTAGACGTCGTCGTCCATGCGGAGCTCGTGGTTGGAGAGGGGCGTCTCGTCGTTCCAGCAGTAGGGCAGCACGCGGAAGCCCTCGTACACGAAGCCCTTGTCGTAGAGGCTCTTGAACGCCCAGATGACCGACTCCATGTAGTCGGGGTTGAGCGTGCGGTAGTCGTTCTGGAAGTCGACCCACCGTGCCTGGCGGGTGACGTACTCCTCCCACTCGCCGGTGTACTTGAGCACCGAGGCACGGCAGGCGTCGTTGAACTTGTCGATGCCCATCTCGACGATCTCGTCGGTGGTCTTGATGCCGTTGAGGCGCATGGCCTCGAGCTCGGCGGGCAGGCCGTGGGTGTCCCACCCGAAGCGTCGCTCGACGCGTCGTCCGCGCATCGTCTGGTAGCGCGGCACGACGTCCTTGACGTAGCCCGTGAGCAGGTGGCCGTAGTGCGGGAGGCCGTTGGCGAACGGGGGGCCGTCGTAGAAGACGAACTCGTTCTCGCCGGACGGGCCGGTCTCGCGCGCGTCGATGCTCGCCCGGAAGGTGTCGTCGGACTTCCAGTACGCGAGGACGCGCTCCTCGATGTCGGGGAAGCGCGGGGTGGACGGCACACCGCTGCTGCGGTCGGGATCGGTGAGTCCGGTCTGGACCTTGGGGTACGTCATGGGGTGCTCCTGCGTCGTCGTCCGTGTCGAGGACGACCCCACAGGGACCGCGGTACCACCTCGGTTGCCGCTGCCGATGACTCGGCGGTGACCACTCGTATGCAGGCTGTGACGGGCCGGCCCGTCCGGTTCTACTGGGGGCCCGGGGAGGGTCCTGTTCTTCCGGAGGCTCGCCGCTGATGACGGCTCGAACGCTGTGCCGCAAGAGTACCGCGAGTTCTCAGGAAACCTTGCGGCGGTGCGCGTTTGCACGGGTGCCCCCGCGGGTCTAGTTTTCTCGCATGTCGAAGACCACCATGGCCGTCCGGGCTGATGAGAAGCCCTGGACCGCCGCCGAGACCAAGGCCGTCCGAGCCGAGCTGGAGGATGATCTCGTCCGGCTCCGCAAGGAGCTCGACCTCTCGGCCAAGGAGCTTCAGGACCTGTTGCGTGACGGCGTCGACGGCGCCGGCAACGACCAGGCCGACGTCGGCTCCAAGGGGCTCGAGCGCGACGCCGAGCTCTCCCTCGCCGCCAACCAGCAGGAGCTGCTGCAGCAGACCGAGCGTGCCCTGCGCCGCCTGGGCGACGGCACGTACGGCGCCTGCGAGTCCTGCGGGGAGCCCATCGGCAAGATGCGGCTCCAGGCTTTCCCCCGTGCGACACTGTGCATGACATGCAAGCAGCGCGAGGAGCGTCGCTGAGCCCTGACGGCGACGACGAGGTCACGGGGTCGCTGGGTCGACCCCGGATCGGCCTGTTCGTCCTGCTCGCCGTGATCGTCTACGTCGCGGACCAGGTCACCAAGGTCCTCGCCGTGGAGCGCCTGGCCGGGCGTGAGCGCGTCGAGCTGCTGCCCGACGGCCTGCTGAGCCTCACGTTCTTGCGCAACCCGGGCGCCGCCCTCGGCCTCGGTGCGTCCATGACCGTCGTGCTGAGCCTCGTGGCCGTGGTGGTGTGCGTCTTCGTGGCGCGGGCCGCCAGCCGCCTGCGCGACGTCGGCTGGACCGTCGCCCTCGCGCTGCTGCTCGGCGGTGCCGTGGGCAACCTGACCGACCGCATCGTGCGCGAGCCCGGCGTGCTGCGCGGTCACGTCGTCGACTTCATCGACTACAACGGCTTCTTCGTGGGCAACGTCGCCGACATCGCCCTGACCGTCGCGGCGGTCCTCATCATCTGGCGCACCTGGCGCGGCGTGAGCCTCGACGGGACGCGCGAGGAGGAGACGTCATGACCGAGATCCTCGAGCGCAAGGTCTTCTCCGTCCCCGAGGGGCTGGCGGGGGAGCGCGTCGACGCCGCCCTGTCGCGCCTGCTCGGCCTGTCCCGCACGCGGGCCGCCGAGCTCGTGGCCGCGGGGCTCGTGGAGCTCGACGGCCGTGTGCCGCAGAAGTCCGAGCGCGTCGAGCCCGGCTCGATGCTCGAGGCCTCCATCCCCGCCCCCCGGCAGGCCGTCGTGGTCGCCGAGGAGGTCGAGGGCATGCGCGTCGTGTTCGAGGACGACGACTTCGTCGTGGTCGACAAGCCTGTCGGCGTGGCCGCGCACCCGAGCGTCGGGTGGACCGGCCCCACGGTCGTGGGCCATCTCGCCGGCGCCGGCGTCCGCATCTCCACCTCGGGCGCCTCCGAGCGCCAGGGGATCGTGCAGCGTCTCGACGTCGGCACGAGCGGCCTCATGACGGTGGCCAAGTCCGAGCAGGCCTACAGCGTGCTCAAGCAGGCCTTCCGCGACCGCACCGTCGACAAGACCTACCACTCGCTCGTGCAGGGCCACCCCGACCCGAGCGTCGGCACGATCGACGCCCCCATCGCGCGGCACCCCAAGCACGACTTCAAGTTCACGGTGCGCTCCGACGGCCGGCCCAGCGTCACGCACTACGACACGCTCGAGGCTCACCGCTACGCCTCCCTGCTCACCATCAAGCTCGAGACCGGCCGCACCCACCAGATCCGCGTGCACATGAGCGCACTGCACCACCCCTGCGTCGGCGACCTGCAGTACGGCGCCGACCCCACGCTCGCCCAGCGGGTGGGGCTCGAACGACAGTGGCTCCACGCAGTGCGCCTGGGCTTCGCCCACCCGCGCACCGGCGAGTACGTCGAGTTCGAGAGCCCGTACCCCGACGACCTCCAGAGCGCCCTCGACGTCGTCCGCGCCCTCGACTGAGCTGCGCCGTCCGTCGCCCGTGGCCCGGCACTCCCGCCGGGGGGCTTCTGGAAAGATGGGGGCATGTCCACCGTGCGCCAGAGCGAGAAGCTGAGAGACGTCCTCTACGACATCCGAGGACCGGTCAGCGCACGAGCCGCCCAGCTCGAGGCCGAGGGTCACCGGATCCTCAAGCTCAACATCGGCAACCCGCAGCCCTTCGGCTTCGACGCTCCCGCCGAGATCCTGCAGGACGTCATCGCCGGCCTGCCGGGCTCGGCCGGCTACTCCGACTCGCGCGGCATCCAGTCCGCCCGCCGCGCGGTCGTGCACCACTACCAGCTGCAGGACGGCTTCCCCGACATCGACATCGACGACGTCTGGATCGGCAACGGGGTCTCCGAGCTCATCCAGATCGCGCTCCAGGCGCTGCTCGACAACGGCGACGAGGTGCTGATCCCCGCACCGGACTACCCGCTCTGGACGGCGGTCACCAACCTGGCCGGTGGTGTCCCGGTGCACTACCGGTGCGACGAGGACAACGGGTGGAACCCCGACCTCGAGCACCTCGAGGCGCAGATCACGGACCGCACGCGCGTCATCGTCGTGATCAACCCCAACAACCCCACCGGCGCCGTGTACTCGCGCGAGACGCTGCAGGGCATCGCCGACCTGGCTCGCAAGCACGACCTGATCCTCATGGCCGACGAGATCTACGACAAGATCCTCTACGACGACGCCGTGCACGTCCCGCTCGCGAGCGTGGCTCCCGACGTCCTGACGCTCACGTTCAACGGCCTGTCCAAGGCCTATCGGGTGTGCGGCTACCGGGCCGCGTGGCTCGTGGTCACGGGCCCGCTGGAAGGTGCCCAGGACTACCTCGAGGGCATCACGCTGCTGTGCTCCATGCGGCTGTGTCCCAACGTCCCGGCCCAGAACGCCATCCAGGTCGCGCTCGGCGGCTTCCAGAGCATCAAGGACCTCATCCTGCCCGGCGGACGGCTGCTCGAGCAGCGCGACACCGCGGTGTCCGAGCTGCGCAAGATCCCGGGGGTGAGCGTCGTGGCGCCCCGGGGCGCGCTGTACGCGTTCCCGCGCCTGGACCCCGAGGTGTACCCGATCAAGGACGACCAGAAGCTGGTGCTCGACCTCCTCCTGCAGGAGAAGATCCTCATCACGCAGGGGACCGGGTTCAACTGGCCGTCGACCGACCACCTGCGCATCGTCACCCTGCCGTGGGCGAGGGACCTCTCCGACGCCATCCAGCGTCTCGGCGGGTTCTTGAGCACGTACCGCCAGGACTGATCGGCGGCGCTCGGGCGGGCCGACGCGCCGACGTCGTCGAGTGCGGCTACTCTTTCGGTCCATCAGGCATGGACTCGGGGGAATCATGGGAACGATCGACCGCAGGACGCTGCTGGCCGGCACGGCAGCACTCGCACTCACGGCTTGCGGCGGAGGCAAGGGCGGCTCGCCCGAGGCCACCGCCACCAAGGGCCCCAACATCGTCAAGCCCGAGGCCGGCAACGTCGTCACGCCGGCCGACACGGCGGCCCTGCGCAAGAAGCTCAACGCCGCGTTCAAGACTCGCGACGTCGAGCAGCTCGTCGGTGTCATCGACGCCGAGGACTACTCGCTCGATGACGTCCGCAAGCGGTGGACCCGGCGGTACGAGAACTTCGATCGCATGGGCGTCGTCGACGGTGAGTGGTACGTCGGCGTCCCCAGCGGCCGCACGCGCAACGGGGCCGGCGGCAAGGTCGAGTACAGCGGCAACCTCGTGTTCTCGCACCGCATCAAGGACTGCGACGGACAGGACGTCGTCGAGAGCTATCGCGCCGACTTCCGCAAGAAGACCGAGGACGCACCCCTGGAGCTCCTGCGCATCGGCGACGCCGACTCCTACTTCGACCCCTCGTTCTGGGACGTCGCCGACGTCGACGTCATCGAGGGCAAGCACTCCATCGTGGGCTTCCGGCTGCAGGACGCCGCCAAGGCCAAGCGGTACGCCGCCACGATCGACGCCGGCGCCAAGCGCGCCTTCGACACCATGCCCGATCCGGGAGGCGTCACGAAGGTCTTCTACGCACTCACCTGGAAGGCCGTCGACGGCAAGCTGTGGGGCGGGGTCGGCACGAGCGAGGCCGACGCCCACGCGTACCGGCACCCCTTCCTCGACCCGCAGGAGCTGGCCGCCGGCCAGAAGAAGCCCTCCACGGCCAAGGGCGTGCCGCTCGGCACGGGCCGTGTGGGACTGCACGAAGGCTCCTTCACGCGCTCCGACTTCCCGCGCGTCACCACGCACGAGGCGGTCCACGTGCTGGCCGACCAGTGGGGAGACGGCTCGCCGCCCATCTGGGTCATCGAGGGCCTGGCCACGTGGGGCGAGTACGGCAAGGACGCCCTCCTGGCCGAGCACGGCGGCCTGATCCGCTCGGGCTGGAGCCGGTTCGAGAAGGTCGCACCGAAGGAGTACGAGGCGTTCCACGACCCGTCGGTCGAGACGATCGCCTACAAGTCCGGGGGAGCGGTCTTCGCCTACCTCGAGGACACGGGAGGTCGCGACGCCGTGTACGAGGTCGCGTCCACCTTCTACGGCAACCAGTCCCGCCAGGAGGCCGCCCGGAAGCTGGGCCGCTCCGAGAAGGACCTGCTGGCCGCCACCAAGAAGTGGCTGCGCGCATGAGGCGCGTCGCCGCTGCCCTCGTCGCAGCCACCCTCGTCCTCACCGCCTGCACGGGTGGTGGCGACGACAAGAAGGCCGACGGCCCGTCGTTGCCTCTTCCGCCCAAGGCGCCCTCGGCCCGCGGTCCGGCCACCGGCCCGGCCCTGGAGGCCAAGGTCCTGCTGGCCTCCACCGACGACCTCGAGGAGCAGGCCGGCGCACTCGACACCGCCCAGGTCGACCGCCGTTCCGGTGCCTTCGTGAGCGGTTCCAAGGTCGTCGGCTACTCGGTCGACAACGTGTCCGGCTACGACCTGAGGTCGGGGGAGAAGCTCTGGACCGCCAAGCTCGATCTCGGCGGCGGCACCGTGTGCTTCACCTCCCAGCCCGACCGTGCCGTCAAGCAGCTCACCGTCGTCTACGGCGAGTCGGGCTTCTGCTCGGACGTGGCCACCATCCGGGTCTCCGACGGCAAGGTCCTGAAGAAGTCCGACCGTCTCAACGGCATGGTGCAGTTCCAGGGCGAGGGCGCCGGCGGCAGCGTCAACCACCTGTTCACGGTCAAGGGCAAGGACTACCTCGTCGACATGCGCGGCGTCGTGTGGGTCATGAAGAAGGACGGCCAGCCCGACCCCGTCGCCAAGCTCAAGGCCGACTCGTACTTCGGCCTGCTCCCCACCCCGGGGAAGGACGTGCTCATCGGGTCGCGGCTCGGCAGCAACCCCACCTGCATGGTCGACGCCTACGAGCTGCCCTCGTTCGAGCCCATCTGGACGCAGGACAACGCCACGCTCTTCCCCGAGGCCAAGCAGGACTGCGTCATCTCGGCCGCGAAGGGCAACCCCTCCTGGCTGGCCCAGCAGGTGGGTACACGTCAGTACCTCACCCAGGTCGACCCGAAGACCGGCAAGGTCCTGGGTCGCGCCGATGGCCCCACCCAGAACGAGGGGCCCACCCCGGCCGGTCAGCTCGACGTGGCGAGTGCTGCCCTGCACCTCGACACGACCCTCGGCCTCCCCGACGGCGACATGGTCTTCGCGCAGGCCAGCGGCATCTCGCGCTACTCCCTCGCCGACAAGAAGATGCTGTGGGACCTGGACCTCGGCCAGCTCGAGCTCAAGTCGGACCAGGAGTACCCCCTCACCGACGTGCTGCCCCAGGGCGTCACGAAGGACGGCTACCTCGTGGCCTCGGTCAGCAACAACACCGAGGCCGAGGTCGTGGCCGTGAACGTCAAGACCGGCAAGCTGGTCGGCCGCTGGGCCGTGCCCGAGGAGTACCGCAACGGCTTCCAGGTGCAGCCAGGACTCACGCTCTTCGGCGACGGGGTCGTGCTCACCCGCAACTTCGAGCGCTGGGAGTTCGAGTTCGCCGACTACAAGGACGTCAAGGAGCCCGAGGGCGACCGCTACGACATCGGTGTCTTCACGTTCCCGAAGCCCCAGAAGGCCAAGGCCGGTGTCGTCGCGACCGCCGGTCCCACCGACACGGAGGCCACCGCCCTCGCGGGCCTCAAGACCACGGACCCCGAGGTCGATCGCGGGGCCGGCGCGTTCACGACCGGGTCCGAGGTGGTCGCCTACGGCCAGAACGTCCTCACGGCCTTCAGCACGAAGGGCAAGAAGCTCTGGTCCTCCACCGTCGCCGACGACCCTGCTGCGCGCGTGTGCGCTGCGCCCACGCCCGACAAGAGCGTCAAGACGTTCACGGTCGCGGTGCGTCCGGGCGAGGGCAAGCCCTGCTCGGAGGCCATCCGCTACGACGCCTCCAGCGGCAAGATCCTGGCTCGCGCGAGCGCTCCCAGCAAGGAGCGCCAGTGGAGCAGCGTCCGGGTGCACGACGGTGCCGTGCTCGTCATCGACGCCAAGGGCGTCGTGAGCAGCTGGAAGGACGGGAAGCTGGCCCAGAAGGCCAGGATCAAGAACCCCGTCTACACCTGGGAGACCACCCCGGAGGACCCCGACCTCGTGGTCACCACCTCGAGCATCAAGGGCGGCAAGGACTGGACGGTCGACGCCTACCGCCTGCCCGATCTCGACCCGGTGTGGTCCACCACGGCCTCCCGCATCTTCGGCTCGGTCGACCCCAGGAACACGGTCACCTCCTGGCGGGGCAACCCGCTGTGGATGTCCACCACGTACGGTGACGTGTCCGACACGGACGCCAAGGTGCGCGACGTCCTGGTGCAGCTCGACCCGGCCACGGGCAAGGTCGCTGCCACCACCGGCAAGGTGCTGCGCGACTACCTGGCCGACGACCTGAAGAAGTTCTCGCTCACGGCCACGAGCTCCGCCGGCTACGTCACGGCCGGGTTCGACGACGGGTCCGTGGTGCTTCCGCAGAGCAAGGGCGTCGTGCGCTACTCGCTGAAGGACAAGAAGGCGCTGTGGGCCACCGACACCAGCTCCATCATGGCCTCGCTCGAGCGTGAGCGGGGGCAGGCCGCCTCGGCCTCACCCACGTTCCAGCTCATGGACGGCGGCAAGACGGTCCTCGTCACGCTGGCCAACGACACGAGCGTGGAGCTCATGACCCTGAAGGCGTCCGACGGCAAGATCACCGGCCGCTGGAAGGTCCCGGCCAAGGCTCGCAACGGTCTCCAGACCAGTCCGGAGACCGTCCCGTTCAAGGGCGGCGTCGCGCTGGTCCACTCGGACTACTCCTGGGACTACGCCTACGGCCCGTCGGCCACCCGCAAGCCTCCCAAGGACCAGCGCTACGACGTCGGGCTGTTCGGGCTCGGCTCCTCGAAGAAGGACGACTAGACCCTCGGATGATCGAAAAGTGTCGGTCGGGTGAGGCAGGATGTCGTCGTGAGTGTTCCTGAGTGGAAGAAGTCTCAACGATGACCGACATGATCAAGGCCCACGGCCTCGTGAAGAAGTACAAGGGGGTCACGGCGCTCGACGGGCTCGACCTCGTCGTGCCCGAGGGCACCGTGCTGGGCCTGCTGGGCCCCAACGGCGCCGGCAAGACCACCGCCGTCCGCATCCTCACCACGCTCCTTGCGCCGGACTCCGGGTCCGTCGAGGTGGCCGGGGTCGACGTCCTGAAGGACCCCACGGGGGTGCGGTCCAAGATCGGTCTCTCCGGCCAGTACGCCGCGGTCGACGAGCACCTCACGGGGTACGAGAACCTCGAGATGGTGGGGCGCCTCTACGGCTTCCCCAAGTCCAAGGCCAAGGCGCGGGCCCGTGAGCTGCTCGAGCGCTTCGGCCTCGCGGACGCCGCCGACCGGCCCTCCAAGACCTACTCCGGAGGCATGCGCCGCCGTCTCGACCTCGCCGGTGCGCTCGTGGCCGAGCCGCCCGTCATCATCCTCGACGAGCCCACCACGGGCCTCGACCCGCGCAGCCGCCAGCAGATGTGGGGCGTCATCCAGGACCTCGTGAGCTCCGGCGCCACCCTGCTGCTCACCACCCAGTACCTGGAGGAGGCCGACCTCCTCGCCGACGACATCGTCGTCATCGACCGGGGCCAGGCCATCGCGCGCGGCACGGCCGACGAGCTCAAGTCGCAGGTGGGCGGCGACCGCATCGAGGTCGTCGCCGCAGACCCCGGCCGCATCGGCGAGGTCGTCAGCATCCTGGGCAAGGTCGCGAGCGGCGACGTGATCCAGGGGGAGCGGTCCGCGTCGGCAGCCGTCTCCGGCAACGGGGCCGACCAGCTCCTGAGCGTCCTGAGCGAGGTGCGAGGGGCGGGCATCGAGGTCCTCGACGTCGGCCTGCGCCGACCCACCCTCGACGACGTCTTCCTCGAGCTCACCGGCCATGAGGCCGACGACGCCGAGTCCACCCCCGACACCACCACCCAGGAGGTCTCCGCATGAGCGTGGCCAGCCCCGTGCGCACCCTGGTCGACGGCTGGGTCGTCGCCAAGCGCAACCTCATCAAGATCAAGCGCGTGCCGGAGATCATGGTCTTCGTCCTGCTCTCGCCCATCATGTTCGTGCTGCTGTTCGCGTACGTCTTCGGTGGCGCCATCGACGCCGGTCCCGGCCTGGACTACAAGGAGTTCCTGATCGGCGGGATCTTCGCCCAGACTGTCGTCTTCGGCGCCACGTTCACGGGTGCGAGCCTGGCCGAGGACATGCAGAAGGGATTCATCGACCGGTTCCGGTCGTTGCCCATGGCGCGCTCGGCCGTCCTGGTGGGACGCACGGGCAGCGACATCGTCTACAACGTGGTCTCGCTCGTGATCATGGCGCTCACCGGACTGCTCGTCGGCTGGCGTGCGCACGGATCGATCCTCGACACCCTCAGCGCGTTCCTGCTGCTGCTCGTCTTCGCCTACGCCATCAGCTGGGTCATGGCCTGGGTCGGCCTCTCCGTCCCCAGCGTCGACGTCATCAACAACGCGTCGTTCCTGGTGATCATGCCGCTCACGTTCGTCTCCAACGCCTTCGTGCCCACGGAGTCGTTCCCGAACGGGCTGCAGAAGGTCGTGGAGTGGAATCCTGTCTCCGCGCTCACGCAGGCCGTCCGCGACCTCTTCGGCAACCTGCCCGACGGTCAGCCCGTCCCCGACGCGTGGAGCCTTCAGCACCCCGTGCTCTACACGTTGCTGTGGATCGTGCTGATCCTCGCGGTCTTCGTCCCGCTCTCGGTCCGCCAGTACCAGAAGGCCAGCCTGAAGTAGGTCGGTCAACAACGACGAGGGGCTGTGGTCGCGATCGCGACCACAGCCCCTCGTCGTTCGTCCTCAGGTGGCGCCTCAGTCGTCGCGCAGCGCCTGGCGGATGTCGGCGGCGCCGTTCTCGTCGGCGTCCCGGAGCCGGTCGGCCACGTGGTCGGCGGCGCGCCGGGCGCCGTTGAGCTGGTGGCGGACCTTGTCGAAGTGCTCGTCCCAGTCGCGCTTGAAGCCGTCGTTGCTGCCCACGCGCTCGTCCTCGGGGAGCATGCGGCCGGCCCGGATGGCCAGGCGGATGTCCTCGAGGCGGTGCGCGGCCTGGTCGATGGTCTGCGCGGCGGCGTGGATCTCCTCGGCCACCGAGCGGATGCCGGCGGGCGCTGAGATGCCCTGGTGGTCGTTGCCGCCGCCCTCGTGGCCGTTCATCTCCTGGGCCTCGGCCGTGGCGTGGTCGCGCTGGCGGGGGAGCTTCTCGGCCAGCTTCTCGTCGGCGTTCTTGACCTTCTGCATGAGGTCGGAGTACTCGTCGACGATGCTGCGGGCCGCGTGGCGGTACGCCGTGATGGCGTGCTCGATCTTGCTGCCGTCCTGGACGAGCATGGCGTGGGCCTGCCCCTGGCCCACCGAGGTGAACTGCAGGCCGGCCTGGCGCTTGAACTGCGCGCCGTGGCCGTCGGAGACGTCGGCGTCGACGCTGTGGATGAGGGCGCCCACGTCCTTGGGTGCGTTCTTGGCCCCGTGGAGCGCGTCGCGGAACGTCTCGCGGGCGTCGCGCCAACGGCGCTTGAGGTCGTCGACCCCCTGCTGGGCGTTGCCCAGGACGTCGGAGGCGTGGTCGATGGCGTCGCCGAGCCGCTCGAGCTGCTGGGAGTCGGCCTCCAGCTGGCGGCCGGTGCGCTGGGCGGCCCGGGAGAGCGCCGTGACGGCCTTCCCGTTCTGGCCCTCGGGCGGGTTGGCCTGCTTGAGCTGGTTGGCGGCCTGCTCCACCTGGCGGCAGAGCCCGCGGATGCCCTGCACCGCGTTGCGGAGCTGCTGTGTCTCGCCGGGAAGGGCGATCGTCTCAGGACCGATCGGCCCCGTGGCCCATGCGGTGGCGTGCATCGTCATGTTTCCCCCAGGTTCGCGCGCGTGGTGGGAATTTTCTATCACGGGTCGCCTGTCTCCACCACTGCGGCGGCGAGCCCGGTCCGATCTGTCATCGCGCTGACGTAGGCTGGTCCTCTTCCCCGATGACCTGCCCGCGAGGGTTCTTTCGACGTGTCTTGGAGGCCGCCACACCATGCCGAGCGACTCGTCCTTCGTGCACCTGCACGTGCACACCGAGTACTCGATGCTCGACGGCGCCTCCCTCCTGGACGGGTTGTTCGAGCGCACCTCCTCCCTCGAGATGCCGGCCATCGCCATGACCGACCACGGCAACGTGCACGGCGCCTACGACTTCTACTCCAAGGCCAAGAAGCACGGCGTCAAGCCGATCATCGGCATGGAGGCCTACCTCACGCCCGGCACCCACCGCAGCGAGCGCCGCAAGGTCCGCTGGGGCAAGGGCGACAGCGAGGAGGAGGGCGGCAACGACGTCTCCGGCGGCGGCGCGTACACGCACATGACCATGTTCGCCTCGAGCACCGAGGGCATGCACAACCTCTTCCGGCTGTCCTCGCGCTCCAGCCTGGAGGGCTACTACCGCAAGCCCCGGGCCGACCGCGAGCTCCTGAACCAGTACAGCAAGGGCCTCATCGCCACCACGGGATGTCCGTCCGGGGAGATCCAGACCCGCCTCCGGCTCGGCCAGTACGACGAGGCCCGGGCAGCCGCCGCAGAGTTCCAGGACATCTTCGGCAAGGAGAACTTCTTCCTCGAGCTCATGGACCACGGCCTCTCCATCGAGAAGGTCGTGCGCGACGACCTCCTGCGGCTCGGCCGCGAGCTCGGCATCGCTCCCATCGCCACCAACGACTCGCACTACAACAACCCCGAGGACGCCGCGGCCCAGGAGGCCCTGCTGTGCGTCAACTCGGGCAGCCGCCTCACCGAGCCCACCTACGCCCAGGGCGGCAAGCGGTTCGCGTTCGACGGGGCCGGGTACTACATCAAGTCCGCCCAGGAGATGCGCGAGCTCTGGGAGGACCGCTTCGACATGAAGGAGGCGTGCGACAACACGCTCCTCATCGCCGAGCGGTGCGAGGTCGAGTTCACCGAGTCCAACGGCGGCTACATGGCCCGGGCCGACGTCCCGGCCGGTCACACCGAGGAGACCTGGTTCGTCGAGGAGGTGTGGCGCGGCATCGAGGCCCGCTACCCCGGGGACAAGCTCACCCAGGACGTCCGCGACCGCGTCGAGATGGAGCTCGACGTCGTCCGCACCAAGGGCTACTGCGGCTACTACCTCGTGGTCGCCGACTTCATCAACTGGGCCAAGGACAACGGCATCCGGGTCGGTCCGGGTCGTGGATCAGGCGCCGGCTCCATCGCCGCGTACGCCCTGCGCATCACCGATCTCTGCCCGCTCACGCACGGCCTCATCTTCGAGCGGTTCCTCAACCCCGAGCGCCCCTCCATGCCCGACTTCGACATCGACTTCGATGATCGCCGCCGCGCCGAGGTCATCCGCTACGTGAGCGAGAAGTACGGCTCCGACCGCGTCGCCATGATCGCCACCTTCGGACGCATCAAGTCCAAGGCCGCCATCAAGGACGCGAGCCGGGTGCTCGACTACCCGTTCGCCATGGGCGAGAAGATCACCAAGGCGCTGCCCGCCGACGTCATGGGCAAGGGCGTCGGTCTCACCGACCTCTTCAACGAGAAGCACAGCCGCTACAACGACGGACGCGACTTCCGCGACATGCACGCCGACGACGCCGAGGTGCGCAAGGTCTACGAGACCGCCCTCGGTCTCGAGGGCCAGATCCGCGGCTGGGGCGTCCACGCGGCCGGCGTGATCATGAGCAGCGAGCCGCTCATCGACATCGTCCCCATCATGAAGCGCGAGCAGGACGGCGCCATCATCACGCAGTTCGACTACCCGATGTGCGAGTCGCTCGGGCTGGTCAAGATGGACTTCCTGGGCCTGCGCAACCTCACGGTCATCGACGACGCGCTGGCCAACATCAAGTCCAACCGCGGCATCGACCTCGTGCTCGAGGACCTGGAGTTCACCGACCAGGGCGCCTACGACCTCCTCGGTCGCGGCGACACGCTCGGCGTGTTCCAGCTCGACGGTGGACCCATGCGTTCGCTCCTGCGCCTCATGCAGCCCGACAACTTCGAGGACATCTCGGCCGTCATCGCGCTGTACCGCCCGGGTCCCATGGGTGCCAACAGCCACACCAACTACGCCCTGCGCAAGACCGGCAAGCAGCCCGTCGACTACATCCACCCCGAGCTCACCGAGGCGCTCAAGCCCATCCTCGGCACCACGTACGGCCTGATCGTCTATCAGGAGCAGGTCATGACCATCGCGCAGGAGCTGGCCGGGTTCACCCTCGGACAGGCCGACAACCTGCGTCGGGCCATGGGCAAGAAGAAGCGCGAGGTCCTGGAGCTGGAGTTCGTCGGCTTCGAGGCCGGCATGATGGAGCGCGGCTTCAGCAAGCAGGCCGTCAAGACGCTGTGGGACATCCTCGTCCCGTTCGCCGACTACGCCTTCAACAAGGCGCACTCGGCGGCCTACGGCGTCATCTCGTACTGGACCGCTTTCCTCAAGGCCCACTACCCGGCCGAGTACATGGCCGCGCTGCTCACGAGCGTCAAGGGCGACAAGGACAAGTCGGCGATCTACCTCAACGAGTGTCGCCGGCTCGGCATCCAGGTGCTGCCGCCCGACGTCAACGACTCCATCGGCACCTTCGCCTCGGTCGACGAGGACATCCGCTTCGGACTCTCGGCCGTCCGCAACATCGGCGACCACGTGGTCGCCGGCATCGTCGAGGGACGCGAGGAGGGCGGCCCGTACACCGACTTCGCCGACTTCCTCGACAAGGTCCCGGTCCACGTGTGCAACAAGCGCGTGCTCGACTCGCTCATCCGCGCCGGTGCCTTCGACTCCCTCGGCCACGGCCGCCGCGCCCTCACCACGATCGCCGACGACGCCGTCGACCAGTACATCGACCTCAAGCGCAACGCGGCCATCGGCCAGGACTCGCTGTTCGGCGGGATGGACGACTCGGTCACCGGTCTGGCCATCACCGTCCCTGAGCTGCCGGAGTGGGAGAAGACGCAGCTCCTCGCCTTCGAGCGCGACATGCTGGGCCTGTACGTCTCGGACCACCCGCTCCTCGGTCTCGAGCACGTCCTGAAGGCCAGCAGCGACTGCACCGTGGGCCAGCTCCTCACCGACACCGAGCGGGCCGACGGCAGCACGGTACGGATCTGCGGTCTCATCACGGCTGTCTCGCGCCGCATGAGCAAGAAGGGCGACACCTGGGCGCTCGTCACGATCGAGGACCTCGAGGGCTCGGTCGACGTCATGGTCTTCCCGGCCGCCTTCCAGCTGGCCTCCTCCGTGCTGCTGCCCGACGCCATCGTCGTGGTGAAGGGCCGCGTCCGTCGCACCGACGACGGCGTCGACCTCAACGCCATGGAGGTCACCATGCCGGCCATGAGCAGCGGCGGCGCCGAGGCACCGGTGGTCGTCACGCTCCCCGTGGCCCGCTGCACCACCGACACCATCGGACAGTTCAAGCAGGTGCTCGGCACCCACCCCGGCATGACCGAGGTGCACCTGCGGCTCGTGAGCACGAGCGGCACCAAGGTCTGGCGGCTCGACGACCAGTACCGCGTGAAGCCGTCGTCGTCGCTCATCGCCGACCTCAAGGAGCTCCTGGGGCCGAGTTGTCTGGCCTGACCGTCACCGAGCCCTCCCGCACCCACCCGAAGGGCCCCGTCGTGCGTCGACCCCTGATCGGCCTCCTCCTCTGGACGCTCCTGCTGCTCGCCCTCGGCGTGGTGGCTGCGCTGCTCTGGAAGGCGGTGGCCGAGCCTTCGGCCTACGTCGTCACCGAGCGTGGCGCCGTGCTCACCGAGGAGGCCATCCGGGGCCAGTTCCAGGTCGTGGCCGCGTTCATGGCCGTCGGCGCCCTCGTGAGCCTGGTGTGGGGCGGTGTCGTGGCCGTGGTCATGAACCGACTGGGCTGGGCCCTCGTGCCGTGGTTCGTCGTGGCCACGCTCGCGGCCGGAGGGGTCGCCTGGAGGCTCGGCACCTGGTGGGGACCCAGCGACCCCACGGCGGCCTCGGTGCGCGGTCTGTCCGTCGGCGACGAGGTGCCGTCGGCACTGCAGGTCGACACGCTCGCACCCTTCCTCGCGTGGCCGGCCGGGGCGCTCCTGGCGCTCCTCGTCGTGACCTACCTCAGCGGGCTGCGATCGACTGCACGACCGCCTCGGTGAGACGTACGAGGTCGGCCGGAGCCAGCTCGGCCTCCAGTCCTCGGCGCCCCGCGGACACCAGCACGGTGTCCCACGCCAGGGCCGAGGCGTCGAGCACGGTGCGATGCCTCTTCTTCTGCCCCAGCGGCGAGATCCCGCCCACCACGTAGCCGGTCGCGCGCTCGGCACGTGCCGCGTCGGCCATGCCGGCCTTCTTGGCGCCGAGCGCGGAGGCGAGCGCCTTCAGGTCCAGCTGCGCGTCCACGGGGACGATGCCGACGCACAGCTCGCCGTCGACGTCGGCCAGGAGCGTCTTGAGGACCCGGGCGGGCTCCACCCCGAGAGCCTCAGCGGCCTCGAGGCCGTAGGAGCCGGCGCGAGGGTCGTGCTCGTACGACCGCTCCGTGAAGGCCACCTCCTCACGCACGAGGTGGGCGAAGGCGGGAGTGGCTCCGCCGGACTTCTTCCTCGCCATCAGGCTGCCTTCCGCTCCAGGCCGAGGTGGACCGCGATGCCCAGCACGAGGGCCCAGAACGCCCCGCCGACCCCCAGCACCTGGAGGCCCGACGCAGCGACGAGGAACGTGACGACCGCGCTCGTGCGGAACCGCACCTCGGCGAGCGAGCTGGCCACGGAGGTCGCGAACGTCGCGAGCAGCGCGAGCCCCGCGACGGCCGGGATCACGCCCTCGGGCGCCGCCGTGGTGAGGACGACGAAGAGCCCCGACCCGAGCCCGAGGGGCAGATAGACCAGCCCGGTGGTCAGCGCCGCGACCCAGCGCCGCTCCCGCGGCCCCGCCTCGTCGCCTGCCGCGAGGGAGGCCGAGATGGCCGCCAGGTTCATGGCGTGACCGCCGAAGGGTGCGGCCGCCACGGTGCCCAGTCCGGTCGCCACGACCGAGCGCGTCCAGGGCAGCTCGAACCCGAAGGAGCGCATGACGGCCACGCCGGGGATGTTCTGCGACGTGACCGTGACGACGGTCAGCGGGAGGGCGATGCCCACGAGGGCGGCCCACGTGAACGTCGGCGTGGTCCAGACGGGGGAGGGGACGGCCTCGGACCAGGCGACGGACCGTCCGCTGTCGTGCAGATACGCAGCGATGCCCACGAGCGCCACCACCAGGGCGACGGGCACCGCCCAGCGCGGTGCGAGCCGCGTGGCGAGCAGCCACGCCGCGACCACGGGGCCGACGATCCACGGATGGTCCTGCAGCGCGGTGAACGGCTCGAGGCACAGGCCGAGCAGCACTCCGGCGAGCATCGCCTGTGCGATGTGCACGGGGATGCGGCCGATGAGCCGACCCAGCCAGGGCACGGCGCCCGTGGCGGCCAGCAGGACGCCCGTGACGATGAAGGCGCCCACGGCGGCAGGCCATCCGCCGTCGACCGGTCCCGTGGTCACGAGGAGGGCAGCGCCGGGGGTGGACCAGGCGAGCGTGAGAGGCATGCGGGTCCAGAGCGAGAGCACCACCATGAGGAGCCCGAAGACGAGGCACAGCGCGAGCAGGCCGCTGGCAGCCTCGGCGTCAGTGGCGCCGACGGACGTGAGGCCGGCGAGCACGACGGCGAACGACGACGTGAACCCGACCAGTGCGGCGACCACTCCGGCCACGATGGGCTGCTGCACCGACGTCCGACTCACCCGAGCATCCTAGGGGCGGGCTGCCGCGCCTAGGATTGGTGCGTGATCCGCCGACTCGACCTCCGCATCGACGCCTCTGCCGACCTTCCCCGGGCCCAGCTCGACGTGGAGCACGCGCTCGACGTCGTGCGGCCGCTGTGCGAGGACGTGAAGGCCCGCGGCGAGGAGGCCGTGCTGGAGTACGGCGAGCGTTTCGACGGCGTCCGTCCGGCCTCGCTGCGCGTGGCCCCGGAGGCGCTCGAGCGTGCTCTCGCAGAGCTGGCTCCCGACATCCGCGCGGCCCTCGAGGAGTCCGTCGCGCGCCTGCGTCGCACGAGCCAGGCCGAGCTGGAGGCCTCGGTCGTGACCACCGTCGCCGACGGCGCCACGGTCGAGCGCCGCATCGTGCCCATGCAGCGGGTCGGTCTCTACGTGCCGGGCGGTCTGGCGCCGCTCGTCAGCACCGTCGTCATGAACGCCGTCCCGGCGCAGGTCGCCGGAGTCGCGTCCATCGCGCTGGCCACACCTCCGCAGCGCGAGTTCGACGGTCAGCCGCACCCCACCATCCTGGCCGCCTGCGCCCTCCTGGGGATCGACGAGGTGTACGCCGCCGGCGGTGCGCAGGCCCTCGCGATGCTCGCCTACGGGACCACCTCCACCGGCGGCTCCGTCGCGCCGGTCAACCTCATCACCGGTCCGGGCAACATCTACGTCGCCGCGGCCAAGCGGTACCTGCAGGGGTCGGTGGCCATCGACTCCGAGGCCGGACCCACCGAGATCGCGGTCATCGCCGACGACACGGCCGATGCGGCCTTCGTCGCGGCCGACCTCATCAGCCAGTCCGAGCACGACCCCATGGCCGCGAGCATCCTCATCACGCCCAGCGAGGCTCTGGCCGATGCGGTGACGGCTGAGCTGGAGCGTCAGGTCCCGGCCGCCAAGCACGCCGAGCGCATCACCACGTCGCTCGACGGCCAGCAGTCGGCGATCGTCCTGGTGGCCGACCTCGACCAGGCCGTCGACGTGGCCAACGCCTATGCAGCCGAGCACCTCGAGGTCCAGACGGACGACTCCGCGGGGGTGGCCGCCCGCATCGTCAACGCCGGTGCCATCTTCGTGGGTCGTTGGACGCCGGTCTCGCTCGGCGACTACGCAGCCGGGTCCAACCACGTGCTCCCCACTGCCGGGTGCGCGTGCCACTCCTCGGGGCTCTCGGTGCGCGCGTTCTGCAAGAACATGCACGTGGTCACGTACACCGAGCAGGCCCTGCGCGAGGTCGGCCCGCACGTCACCACGCTCGCCGACGCCGAGGACCTCCCGTCCCACGGCGCTGCCGTCTCCATCCGGACCAGCCGCTGATGACCGAGGCCGGCACCCCCGCCTGGGTCCCGCTCCGGGACGAGCTGCGGGGGGAGGAGCCGTACGGTGCGCCGCAGATCGACGTGCCCGTACGGCTGAACACCAACGAGAATCCGTACGGACCCAGCGAGGCGGCCGCCGACGACATCGCGTCGTCCGTTCGCGCTGCCGCGCTGGGGCTGAACCGCTACCCCGACCGCGAGGCCGTGGCGCTGCGCACGGCGCTCGCGTCCTACCTGACGGCCGAGGTGCCGTCGGCCGGGCTCGACGCCTCGCGGGTGTGGGCAGCCAACGGCTCCAACGAGGTCATGCAGCAGATCCTGCAGGCCTTCGGTGGCCCGGGCCGCACGGCGCTGTCGTTCGCGCCCACGTACTCGATGTACCCCGAGTACGCCCGGAACACCCACACGCGCTGGGTCGCGGGGCAGCGCCGCGAGGACTTCGGCATCGACGTCGAGGCCGCCATCGCCCTCATCGAGGCCGAGCAGCCCGACGTCGTGTTCCTCACGTCGCCCAACAACCCCACCGGCACGGCGCTCGACCCGAGCCACACGCGGGCCGTGCTGGAGTCGGCTCCGGGCATCGTCGTGGTCGACGAGGCCTACGCGGAGTTCCGCAGGGCCGGCACGCCGTCGGCCCTGGAGCTGCTCGAGGAGTTCCCGCGGCTCATCGTCACCCGCACCATGAGCAAGGCCTTCGCCCTGGCCGGCGGGCGCCTCGGCTACCTCGCTGCCCACGCCGCCGTGGTCGACGCCCTGCGGATCGTGCGCCTGCCCTACCACCTCTCCTCCGTCACTCAGGCCACGGCGGAGGCGGCCCTGCGCCACACCGACGAGCTCCTCGCCCAGGTGGCCGCGCTCCGCGCCACGCGCGACCACACCGCGTCGAGGCTGCGGGGGAGCGGCTTCACCGTGGCCGAGTCCGACGCCAACTTCATCCTGTTCGGTCCGTTCGAGGACCGGCACGCCACGTGGCAGGCCCTCGTCGACCGCGGCGTGCTGATCCGCGAGACCGGCCCCCTAGGATGGTTGCGCGTCTCGATCGGCACCCCCGACGAGATGGACCTTTTCCACGCCGCACTCCAGGAGGTGACCGACGATGGCACGCACCAGCCGTATCGAGCGCAGGACGTCTGAGTCGCACGTCGTCGTCGAGCTCGACCTGGACGGCAGCGGCCGGCACGACATCTCCACCGGGGTCGGCTTCTACGACCACATGCTCACCGCGTTCGCGCGGCACTCGCTCATCGACCTCACGGTCAAGACCGAGGGCGACCTCCACATCGACGCGCACCACACCGTCGAGGACACGGCCATCGTCATCGGCCAGGCCCTGCGCGAGGCGCTCGGCGACAAGGTCGGCATCAAGCGGTACGGCGACGCCCTCGTGCCGCTCGACGAGGCGCTCGCGCAGGCCGTCGTCGACGTCTCGGGCCGACCGTACTTCGTGCACACCGGCGAGCCCGAGCGCCAGATCACCGTCGTGATCGGCGGCCAGTACTCCGGGTCGCTCACGTCGCACGTCTTCGAGTCGCTCGCCCACCACGCCGGACTCACGCTGCACGTGACCCTCGTGGGCGGCCGCGACCCGCACCACATCGCCGAGGCGCAGTTCAAGGCCCTGGCCCGCGCCCTGCGCGACGCCATCGCCCTGGACCCCCGGGAGACGGGCGTCCCCTCCACCAAGGGCGCCCTGTGACCGCTCGCCCCTCGGTGGCGGTGCTCGACTACGGGTCGGGCAACCTCCGCTCCGCTGTCCGCGCCGTCGAGCGGGCCGGCGCGGAGGTGACGCTCACGGCCGACCCGCGGGCGGCCGAGGAGGCCGACGGCCTGCTCGTGCCGGGTGTCGGCGCGTACGCGGCCTGCATGCGTGGTCTGTCGGCCGTGGGTGGCGAGCGCATCATCGAGCGTCGCCTCATCGCGTCGCGTCCGGTGCTGGGCATCTGCGTGGGCATGCAGATCCTGTTCGGCGAGGGCATCGAGCACGGCGTGCGGACCCAGGGTGCGGGCGAGTGGCCCGGCACCGTGGAACGCCTGCAGGCGCCCATCGTGCCGCACATGGGGTGGAACACCGTGATCGCTCGCGACGGCTCGCAGATGTTCGCCGGCATCGAGGACGAGCGGTTCTACTTCGTGCACTCCTACGGGGTCAGGCACTGGGAGCTCGACGGGGACACGCCGCTCCTGAAGCCGAAGGTCACCTGGACCGACTACGGGGGAGACCGCTTCGTGGCCGCCGTGGAGCACGGCCCGCTGTGGGCCACCCAGTTCCATCCCGAGAAGTCCGGCGACGCAGGCCGTCGTCTCCTCGAGAACTGGATCGCCACGCTCTAGCTCCGGCCCTCACGCGCGAATGGCGCAGATTGGCACTTTCGGGACGGCGTGTCGGACCAATCTGCGCCACTCGAGACCCACTTTGCGCCACTCGTCAGAGAGCGGCGACGATCGCCGCGGCGAGGTCGGCGGGGCGGGAGAGCTGGGGCCAGTGGCCGGTGGGCAGCTCGACGATCGTGAGGTACTCCAGCAGCGCCAGCTCGGCGAAGTAGCTCTCGCCCGCGTCGCGGTACTGCTCGATCTCGGCGAGCGTGAACGTGGACGAGATGAGCGTGACGGGGACGTCGTACCGCCTCTCGTCGGACAGCACGAGACCGTCGCGCGCCGCACGCTCGGGGTGCGGGACGGCGCGGGCGCGGAAGGCGTCAAGCAGCTCCGGGGTGAGCCCGTCGAGATCCTTGGAGCCGTCGTCGGAGAACACGTCCCACGGCGGGAGCCCGATCTCGCCGCGCTCGGCCGGGAGATGAGGATTGGTGGGCTGGCCGGCGGGCAGGGGAGCGGAGTCGACGTAGACGGCCCGCGCCACCCGGTCGGGACGCTGGTCGACGGCGCCATGGATCACGGTGCCGCCACCGCTGTGGCCCACCAGCACGACGAGATCGTCGTGACGATCGATCTCCGCGACCACGGCCGCCACGTGCTCGGCGAGCCCGATGCCTGACCGGTCGGCGTGCAGCGACTCGAGCCCGGGAAGGGTGAGGGGCACGACCTCGTGGCCCGCGGCGCGAAGCGGAGCAGACACCTCGTCCCACGAGGACGCGTCGAGCCAGAATCCGGGGACCAGGACGAGGGTGCTCATGCCTGAGAACCTAGGCGCGACCTCGGACAAGGTCCATCGCTAGGATCGCCCGGTGAGTGACTACCTGGAGCTGCTGCCCGCCGTCGACATCAAGGGCGGCCAGGCCGTCCAGCTGGTCCAGGGGGTCGACGGCTCGGAGAAGCGCTTCGGCGACCCGGTCGAGGCCGCGCTGCGGTGGCAGTCGGCAGGGGCCGAGTGGCTGCACCTCGTCGACCTCGACGCCGCGTTCGGCCACGGCCAGAACCGCGAGCTCCAGGCCCGGATCGTCGGTGCTCTCGACATCAAGGTCGAGATGTCCGGCGGCATCCGCGACGACGAGTCGCTCGAGGCCGCCATGGCCACGGGCTGCCGTCGCGTGAACATCGGCACCGCCGCGCTGGAGCAGCCCGAGTGGTGCGCCCGGGCCATCGCCACGTGGGGCGACCGCGTGGCCATAGGCCTCGACGTCCGCGGCACGACGCTCGCCGCCCGCGGGTGGACGCGCGACGGCGGAGACCTCTACGAGACCCTCGCGCGCCTCGACGCCGAGGGCTGCGCGCGCTACGTCGTCACCGACGTCAACAAGGACGGCATGCTGCAGGGCCCGAACCTCGACCTGCTGCGCGACGTCTGCTCGCGGACCGACCGTCCCGTCGTCGCGTCGGGCGGCGTCACCACCCTCGCCGACATCGAGGCGCTCATGGGCCTCGTCGACATCGGTGTCGAGGGCGCCATCGCCGGAACCGCGCTGTACACGGGCCAGTTCACGCTCGAGGAGGCACTCGCCCTCACGAAGCGCGACCACTGACCTGTCAGAGCACGTCGGTGACGAGCGCCAGGAACCCGTAGCCGGCGCCGACGAGGAGAGCCACGACCACGAGTCCCACGAGGAGGCAGCCGAGGACGGTGGCGACGGAACCCTCGTCGCCGTCGTCCCCGCGCACCGGCGGCGGGAGCGTCTCCCGCCCCATGTACGCCGCGAGGTGGGGCTGCGAGCAGAACCTGAAGGTGTCCTTCGCGCTGTCGCTGAACCAGGAGTCGCCCCACTCGTCGTCATCGACACGGCGGTGGACGTTGACGATCATGGCGGCGTCGGACGAGGTGTCGATGGTCGCCCTGCAGTGGTCGCAGCGGTGGCTCGTGGCCATGGCCGGACCCTACTGGTGGCCTCGGTAGGCTCCTCGGGTGAGCCTCGCCGTGCGTGTCATCCCGTGCCTCGACGTCGACGCCGGCCGGGTGGTCAAGGGCGTCAACTTCGTCGACCTCGTGGATGCCGGCGACCCAGTCGAGATGGCCCGTGTCTATGACGCCGAGGGCGCCGACGAGCTGACGTTCCTCGACATCACGGCCTCGAGCAGCGACCGCAGCACCACGTTCGACATCGTCGGCAGCACGGCCGAGCAGGTGTTCATCCCGCTCACCGTGGGTGGAGGGGTGCGGACCGTCGACGACGTCGACCGGCTGCTGCGCGCCGGTGCCGACAAGGTCGGCATCAACACCGCCGCCATCGCGCGGCCGGACGTCATCGCCGAGATCGCGCACCGCTTCGGCAACCAGGTGCTCGTCCTGAGCGTCGACGCCCGCCGGGCGCCGTCCTCGGGCGAGGGAGCCCAGCCCAGCGGGTTCGAGGTGACCACCCACGGCGGTCGCCAGAGCGCCGGGATCGACGCCGTCGAGTGGGTCCGTCAGGCCACGGAGCTGGGGGTCGGAGAGATCCTGCTCAACTCCATGGACGCCGACGGGACGAAGAACGGCTACGACCTGGAAATGATTCGGGCGGTCCGCGGTGTTACACCAGTGCCGCTCATCGCGAGCGGCGGCGCCGGCCGGCTCGAGCACTTCGCTCCCGCTGTGGAGGCCGGTGCCGATGCCGTCCTCGCCGCAAGTGTCTTCCACTTCGGCGACCTCACGATCGGAGCGGTCAAGAGCGCCCTGCGCTCGGCCGGACACAGTGTCAGACAATAAGCCCAGTACTCCCAGCACCGACAACCTCGCCGCGGGCTCAGCCGACCCCCGAGGGCTGACCCGGCGCGGTTTCGCCGTGCTCGGGATCGGCATCGGTCGCGAGCGGTTCATGTTCGCCCTGGCGGTCGTCTTCTCCTTGCTCTTCGGGCTCATGACCGTGGCCGACGCCTGGGTGCTGGGCTATGCCACGGACCACGTGATCCGCCCGTCGTTCGATCGCGGCGACATCACCGACGGCACGCTCTGGGTGGCGATCGGTCTCTTCATCGCCGTCGCGTTGCTGAGGACCGTGGGTGTGGTGGGCCGCCGGCTCGCCGGCGGCATCGTCTTCTACCGGCTCGTGGCCGCCGACCGCCGCCGCGTCACCCGCAAGTACCTCGAGCTGCCGCTGTCGTGGCACCAGTCGCACCCCACGGGGCAGCTGCTCTCCAACGCGAACGCCGACGTCGAGGCCATCTGGAGCGTTTTCATGCCGCTCCCCATGGCCCTCGGCGTCCTCGCGATGCTCGTGGGCGCCGTCGCCACGATGCTCGTGGCCGACGCCGTCCTCACGCTCGTGGGGCTCGTCGTCTTCCCCGCACTCTTCGCCATCAACATCGTGTACCAGCGGTGGCAGGGCCCGCGCATGGCGCACGCACAGAGCCTGCGCGGCGACGTCTCGGCCATCGCCCACGAGTCCTTCGACGGTGCGCTCGTCGTCAAGAGCCTCGGCCGCGAGGACGACGAGACCCGCCGGTTCGCCGCGGCCGCCGAGCGCCTGCGCGACGCCAACATCGGCGTCGGACGGATCCGCGCGGTCTTCGACCCCGTGCTGGAGGCGCTGCCCAACCTCGGGATCCTGGCCGTCCTGCTCCTCGGTGCGCTCCGGGTGGAGTCCGGTGCCGCCGAGCCCGGCGACGTCGTGCAGATCGCCTTCCTCTTCACGGTCGTGGCCATGCCGGTGCGCGCCATCGGCTGGGTCCTGGGTGAGCTGCCGCGCAGTGTCGTGGGCTGGGACCGCGTCCGCACGGTCCTCGACGACGACGCGCACATGCCGTACGGCACCCGCGCCCTCGCCGGTGAGGGTCCCGTCGCGCTGCGGGTCGACGACCTCGGGTTCTCCCACGAGCCGCTGGCCGACGGGGGAGTGCCGGTCCTGTCCGACCTCTCCTTCGACGTGGCCCCGGGCAGCGTCACCGCGGTCGTGGGGGCGACGGGCAGCGGCAAGAGCACGCTCACCTCGCTGGTCACCCGGCTCGTCGACCCGGTCACCGGCACGGTGAGCCTCGACGGAGTCGACGTCCGCGACCTCAGCCACGCCGGGCTGGCGGCGTCGGTGGCCCTCGTCCCGCAGTCCACGTTCCTCTTCGACGACTCGGTCCGCAGCAACGTCACCCTCGGCGCCGAGGTCGACGACGACGCGGTCTGGGACGCGCTGCGGGTCGTGCAGGCCGAGCGCTTCGTGTCGGCCCTGCCCCACGGACTCGACACCGAGCTGGGCGAGCGCGGCACGAGCCTCTCGGGCGGGCAGCGCCAGCGGCTCGCTCTGGCCCGCGCCCTCGTGCGCCGTCCCCGCCTGCTCGTCATGGACGACGCCACGAGCGCGCTCGACCCCGACGTGGAGCAGCGCATCCTGCGTGCGCTCGCCGACCAGACGGCCGACGGCACCGGCCCGAGCGTGCTCGTGGTCGCCTACCGCAAGGCCACCATCGCGCTGGCCGACACCGTCCTGCACCTCGCCGACGGCCGGATCGTCGGCCGCGGTCCCCACGACGAGCTGCACGCGAGGTCGGCGGCCTACCGCGACCTCGTCGACGCCTACGACCAGGCCCGCGAGGAGGTCGACCATGAGTGACACCGACGCCCTCGACGGGGTCCTGCCCGTGCCCGAGGAGATCGAGCGCGAGGGCAGCCTCGCGATCATCCGCAGGGGCCTCTCCCTCTCGCCCGCCATCACGCAGGGCATCTGGCTCACCGCGGTGCTGTCCGCGCTGGGCACGGTCGGCAGCGCCGTCGTCCCCATCGTCGTGCAGCGCGCCATCGACGACGGTCTCGGCGGCAGCGAGACCGGCAGCGGCGCTGTCGACGTCGGCCGCATCGGCATGTACGTCGGGGTCACGCTCGTCGTGCTCCTGCTCACCGGCATCGCTGCGTCGTTGTCCAAGGTGCGCATCTTCACCGCGAGCGAGCGAGGTCTCGCCGAGCTCCGCGTCCGCGCGTTCCGCCACGTGCACGACCTCTCGATGCTCACCCAGAACACGCAGCGCCGGGGCTCGCTCGTCTCGCGCGTCACCTCCGACGTCGACCAGATCTCGCAGTTCCTGCAGTTCACCGGCCTCATCATGATCGTGAGCGTCGGCCAGATGATCGTCGCGACGATCGTCATGGCGTTCCTGTCCTGGCAGCTCACGATCGTCGTGCTCGCCAGCTTCGTGCCCCTCGTGCTCCTCCTGTCCACGTTCGCGGAGCGCATGTCCCGCGCCTACGACCGTGTCCGGGCGACGGTGGGCGAGCTGCTGGCCGTCGTGGGGGAGCCCGTGGTCGGCGCCTCCGTGGTGCGTTCCTACGCCATCGAGGAGCGCACCCAGCGCCGCATCGACGATGCCATCGACACCAACTACCGCGCCAACGTGCGCGCCCAGACCATCGTCTCGGTCACCTTCGCGTCGGCCACCGTGGTGGCGGGCATCGCCAACGCGGCCGTCCTGGGTGTCGGCCTCTGGCTGGGCCTGCTGGGCGACCTCTCGCTGGGCACCGTGATCGCCTTCATCTTCCTCGTCGGGCTCTTCGTCGGGCCGGCGCAGATGGCCACGCAGGTCATCACCGACGCGCAGAACGCCGTCGCCTCCTGGCGTCGGGTCATCGAACTGCTCGAGACGCCGGCCGACGTCGTGGACCCGGGTCCGGGTGGCGAGCGGCTGGCCGACGGCGACCTGGGCGCGCGGTTCCGCCACGTCACGTTCCGCTACCCCGACGGCCCGGTGGTGCTCGACGACGTCGACGTCACCATCGCGCCGCGGCAGCGGGTCGCCGTGGTGGGGGAGACGGGCTCGGGGAAGACCACGTTCGCCAAGCTCCTGACGCGCCTCATGGACCCGGTCGAGGGCGCTGTGCTGCTCGGCCGCGACGACGAGTGGACCGACGTCTCCCGGGCGCCGTTCGACGACCTGCGCCGGCACGTCGTGATGGTCCCGCAGGAGGGCTTCCTGTTCGACGCCACCCTGCGTGAGAACCTGCTCTACGGCCGCAGCGACGCCACCGATGCCGAGCTCGTGGCGGTCTTCGACGACCTCGCGCTCACCGACTGGTTCCGAGCGCTGCCGCACGGCCTCGACGCCCGTGTGGGCCAGCGGGGCGAGGCGCTGTCGGCAGGCGAGCGCCAGATCGTCGCGCTCGTCCGGTCGGCGCTGGCCGACCCTGACTTCCTCGTGCTCGACGAGGCCACGAGCGCCGTCGACCCGCAGACCGAGCTCCGCGCCACCCGGGCGCTCGAGAGGCTTCTCGACGGCCGCACCAGCGTCACGATCGCGCACCGCCTGAGCACGGCCGAGAACGCCGACCGCGTCCTCGTCTTCGACGCCGGTCGCCTCGTGGAGGACGGCTCGCACCGCGAGCTCGTCGCCCTCGGCGGCACCTACGCGCGGCTGCACGCCAGCTGGGTGGCTCAGCAGAAGCTGGCACCGGGCGCGGTGGGTGCGGGCTCCGCGGGTGGGGGCGCAGTGGGAGGATCGGGTTCGTGACCTCCCTCGACCCAGCCGTCGCCGCACGGCTCAAGCGCGACGGCGCCGGCCTCGTGCCCGCCGTGGTGCAGGACGCGTCCACCGGCGCTGTGCTCATGCTGGGCTGGATGGACGACGAGGCGCTGCACCGCACGCTCACCACCGGCCGCGGCACGTACTGGAGCCGTAGCCGCCAGGAGTACTGGGTCAAGGGCGAGACCTCGGGCCACACGCAGGCCGTGCGCGAGGTCCGCCTCGACTGCGACGGCGACACGATCCTGCTCACCGTCGACCAGCACGGGCCGGCCTGCCACACCGGTGACACCACGTGCTTCGACGCCGATCGGCTGCTGTGAGCGCGCGGCTGCCCGCTCGGGAGAAGCTGCTGGTCCCCGTCGTGCTCGGACTGCTCGTCGCGGGCGGCGGAGCGTTCCTCGCCCTCTCCAGGACGTGGCAGCGTGCCGACGTCCAGGCCTCCGGCGCACCGTCGGACCGTGTCGAGGTCACGGGCACGGCTGCGTACCCGGCGGCCACGGCCCTGGCCCTCGTGGTCCTCACGGCCGGTCTCGCGATCCTCGCGGCCGGTCGCCGCACGCGCCGGGTCGTGGGTGTCCTGGTCGTGCTCGTCTCCGTCGGGGCGCTGGTCATGCTCGTCCCGGGCGACGACTCGCTCGACTCCGCCCTGCGCGAGGCGGTCGAGAAGTCGCCGTCCTTCACGGGCGGCAACCAGCCCGACTCCGTGGTCACCACGGGGTGGATCTTGGTGGCGTGGGCCGGGTTCGTGCTGGCAGCGGTCCTCGGTGTCGTCGCAGCCCTGCACGGTGGGCGCTGGTCCACCATGAGCGGACGCTACGACGCGCCGGGTGCGCGTCGTCCCGACGTCGACCCCGACGACCCGATGGACCTCTGGAAGGCGCAGGACCGCGGGGACGACCCCACCGCATGAGCACCTCGGCGCACTTCCGTGACAGATCGTCCGTAACCCCTGCCGCCGGACTTTCGTTGTTCGGGGCAATGAGGGTCTCGGAACCCTCGCGACTCGGGATGCGGAGGTTGCTGGATGAAGGTCGTCGTCCATGACTTCAGCGGACACCCGTTCCAGGTCCAGCTGAGCCGCGAGCTCGCCCGCCGAGGCCACGACGTCGTCCACTCCTCCTGCGCCGCCTACGTCTCCGGCAAGGGCCGACTCGAGGCCGAGCCCGGTGAGACCCTGCGGTTCGAGACCGTCGGCGACGGGATCGTCTTCGACAAGGAGCGCTTCGTCCACCGCCTGCTCATGGAGCTGCGGCTCGGCATCGATCTCGTCAAGCACGTGCGCCAGGAGCGTCCCGACGTCGTCCTGCTCTCCAACGTGCAGATCCCCACGCTCACGCTCTTCGCCTTCGTGATGATGTTCCTGCGGACGCCGTGGGTGCTCTGGCACCAGGACGTCTACTCCGTGGCGGTCCGCGCCTTCGCCGGTGAGAAGCTCTCCAAGGCCTTCGGGGTCGTGGCCTGGGGCTTCGAGGTCGCCGAGCGGTTCTCCTCGCGTCGCTCCCGGGCGATCGTCGTCATCGCCGACTCGTTCGTGCCGGTCCACGAGGGCTGGGGGACGGCCGACAAGGTCACCGTCATCCCCAACTGGGCCCCGCTCGACGAGATCGTCCCCCGCGAGCGCAAGAACGACTGGGCCGTCGAGCACCAGCTCGACGACACGTTCACGCTGCTGTACTCGGGCACCCTCGGCCTCAAGCACGACCCGGGCCTCCTCGTGCAGCTCACGAAGGCGGTCCAGGAGCGCGGACGCGACGCCCGGCTCGTCGTCGTGAACGACGGACCTGCCGTCGAGCTCATCCGCGACCTGGCGGCCCGTGAGTCCGTGCCCGTGACCCTGCTTCCCTTCCAGCCCTACGAGCGCCTCCCCGAGGTCCTCGCCACCGGCGACGTCCTCGTGGTGCTCCTCGACCAGCAGGCGGGCGCGTTCTCGGTGCCGTCCAAGACCCTGTCGTACCTCTGCGCCGGTCGCCCCGTCGTCGGCCTCATGCCGGCCGAGAACTCGGCCTCCGACCTCATCAGGTCCACCGGCGGCTTCGTTGCACCGCCGTCGTCGGACTCGGTCCCCGCCGTCGCCGACTGGGTCGCCGACCTGATGGACGAGCCCGACCGCCGCGACGAGGTCGGCCGGGCGTCCCGCGAGCTCGCCGAGCGCGAGTTCGCCCTCGAGACGTGCGGCGACGCGTTCGAGAAGATCCTCCTCGAGAGCGCGCGCCGATGAGTGCGCCCACCCCGGTCCGCGTCGTCCTCGGCTCCGGCACCCGGCTCGGCCGGGCCGTCCTCGCCGGTTCGCAGAGCCGCGACGTCCGCCCCGTCGCCACGAGCTCGCGTCCCGTGCCGGCCCCTTCGGCCGCCGAGCTGCTGAGCGACTCCGAGGGGCCCGTCGAGCTCGTGGTGTGCGCGCTCGGACCCGTCCACCCCACCGAGGCCCGCTCCGCCGACGACATGGCGGCCTTCCAGCGCGACCTGGGTGTCGTGGCCGGCGTGCTCGACGAGGCCGGCGACCGTCCGGTCTCCGTCGTCCTCGTCTCCACCGTCATCGCCCTGGCCCCGGGCGACGACCGCCGCTACTACGGCGGCTGGAAGAACCTGGTGGAGGGCGAGCTGCGCGACCTCGTCGCCGCCCACGGACGCCACGCCGGCCTGGCGGTGCTGTACCCCGGCCGACTCGTCGAGTCCGGCTCGGTCCTGCACGCCACCTACGGGCGTCTCGCCGCCCGCATCGACTCCCTCCTGGCCGGACGGTCGGCCTCGGCCGTCGTCGGCCTCGACGCCCGGGCCTGGCTCGCCGTCGCCGCGCTGCGCACCGTGCTGCGCTCCCTGCTCCCCGGCCGTTCGGCCGTTCGACCCCCCGTCCCTGTCTCCTCCTCCGAGAGCCGGTCCGTCGCATGATGAAGAAGCGTCTCCTCGATCTCGTCCTGACCGTCGTCGGAGCCCTCGTGTGGGTCCCTGTGGTCCTGCTCGTCGGCCTGGCCATCGCCATCACGTCGGGCCGTCCGGTCCTGTACCGCTCGGTGCGGCGCATCTCGCGCGACGAGGAGCGGCGCATCGTGAAGTTCCGCACCATGATCAAGAACGCCGACAAGATCGCCAACCGCGACACCGTCCCCGTCGAGAAGCAGCAGCGGTTCCTCAACATCGCCCCCGACTCGCCGCTCTACACGCCGGTGGGCCGCAAGGTCGAGCGCTTCGCCCTCACCGAGCTTCCGCAGTTCCTGCACATCCTTCGCGGCCACATGAGCATCGTCGGCAACCGACCGCTTCCCGAGAACGTCATGGCGTGCCTGCGCGAGGAGTACCCGCACGCCGACGACCGCTTCCTCACGCCCGCCGGACTCACCGGTCCTGCGCAGCTCGTGGGACGCGACGCGCTGACCGACGACGAGCGCCTCACGCTCGAGGGCGCCTACTGCCGCGCGGCGCTCACGGGCTACACGTTCCGTCTCGACCTGGCCATCCTCTTCGCCACGATCTTCGGGGTGCTGGGCATCACGAAGGGCCTGGACTACAACGGTGTCATCGAGCTCATCGAGCGCCACACCCGCCGCGCCCGCGTGACGGCCGACGCGTTCGAGCCCGCCCCCGCCCTGACGCGGACCGAGTTCGGCGACGCGGTGCCCGACGGGTACGCTGACGTCGACTCGAACATCGCCTGAGGAGACTCATGTCGCACGGAAGCTCGCCCGCCGCCTGGACCGCCGTCCTGCTGGCTCTGCTCGGCATCACCATCGGCGGTATCGCGCTCATCCCTGAGCCGCACTGGGTGCTCTTCACCATCGGCACGGTCATCGCCGTGCTCGCGGCTCCGATCGGCAAGGTCATGGCGTCGCTCGGCTACGGCGTCGATCGCGCGCCCGGCCACTGAGCTCACCTCTCGCCCAGCGCTCAGGAGCTCGGCTCCTGCGCGAGCCCCTGCTCCTGGGGCTCGGTGCCGCTGCGGCGGTCTCCGCGCTGGCACTGCGCGATCCTCACGTCGAGGGCTCGTGGGGCTTCTGCCCCTTCCTGGTGCTGACCGGACGGCCGTGCCCCGGGTGCGGTGGCCTGAGGGCCGTCAACGACCTGGTGCACGGCGAGGTGGCCGCGGCGATCAGCAGCAACGCCGTCGTCGTGGTGGCGATGGTCGCGGCCGGAGCGGCATGGCTCGTGTGGCTGGCGCGGCGCGCCTCCGGACACGACGTGCCGTGGGTCGAGGTGACGCCTCGGCTCGTCGTCCTGCTGGCCACGGTGCTCGTGGTGTTCGGGGTCCTGCGCAACACGCCCTGGGGTGCCTGGCTCGCCCCCTGACGGGAGCGAGCCAGGACCGGTCACTCAGAGCGCGGCGACCGGCTGACCCCGGAAGCGCCGGTAGGCGTACGCCGAGGACAGCGCCACCACGGGGTAGGCGACGATCACGCCGATGATGAGGGCGCAGAAGCCCACCACGATGACGAGGAAGCTCAGCAGCGCGAGCAGCAGGGCGTCGCCGAGGTTCGACGACACGAGCTTCACGCTGTCGCCGATGGCCTTGAACGGTGAGCCGGCGTCGTCGTCGACCACGAAGTTCGTCGTGAAGTAGGTGAGGAACAGCACGATGAGGCCGGGGATGATGAGCAGCACGAACCCGATCACCGTCAGGATGCTCACCGCGATCGACGCCACCACCACGGACACGAGGTTGATGCGTCCGAACGCGCCGAAGAAGTCGAAGCCCCGCCCGTCCACGACGTCGAGGGCTGCGCGGGCGAAGGCGGCGGACAGGAACAGCACCACGATCGTGGACAGGAGGTTCAGCAGCACGTTGGCGAGGCTGAAGCTCTGCGCCGTCTCGGCATCGAAGCCTCCGCCGATCACGAACCCTGCGGCTGAGAAGGCGACGTTCACCAGGATGACGACGAGCGCTGCGAGGAGGATGGGCCCGACGTTGGCCGTGAACGCCTTCCAGCCCCACGCGATGGCGTCGGGTGCGCTGAACGGCTGCTGGAACCCACCGGGTCCGCCGGGCGGTTGCGGCGGGGGCGGCGGGTAGTCCGCCCCGGGAGGCGGAGGCGGAGGTGGGGGCGTGGAGCCGTAGCTCGGCAGGCCCGAGGTGGAGGAGGAGTCGTCGGGCTGGTCGCCCGGGTACGGCGGCGGCTGGTTCGTCGTCATGGCCTGACCCTAGTGAGAAAAGGCCGTCCCGGCACCCCCGCACGTCGCCCGTCCGGACGGGTCTATCCTGGGGGCTCACCGGTTTCCCGAGGGGAGGGCTCACCCATGACGGTCTTGGACGACATCCTCGACGGCGTGGCCCAGGACCTCGCGGTCCGCATGGAGCAGACGTCGCTCGACGACCTCAAGCGCCGTGCCGAGCGTCTCGACCCCGCGCTCGACCCCATGCCCGCGTTCCGTGCCGACGGGGTCTCGGTCATCGCCGAGGTGAAGCGCTCCAGCCCCAGCAAGGGCGCCCTGGCCAGCATCAAGGACCCGGCGGCTCTCGCGGGCGACTACGCCGCCGGTGGCGCCGCAGCCATCAGCGTCCTCACGGAGCAGCGCCGCTTCGGTGGCACCCTCGAGGACCTCAAGGCCGTCCGTGCCCGCGTCGACGTCCCGGTCCTGCGCAAGGACTTCATCACCACCTCCTACCAGCTGTGGGAGGCCCGGGCTGCTGGCGCCGACATGGCGCTGCTCATCGTGGCCGCCCTCGAGCAGCCGGCCCTGGAGAGCCTCATCGAGCGCGCCCGCTCCATCGGTCTCACGCCGCTCGTGGAGGTCCACGACGAGCCCGAGGTGACGCGCGCCCTCGAGGCGGGCGCCGACCTCATCGGCGTCAATGCCCGCAACCTCAAAACGCTCGAGGTCGACCGCGACACCTTCCAGCGCCTCTCGCCGCTCATCCCGGCGTCGGTCGTCAAGGTGGCCGAGTCCGGGGTCCGCGGGCCGCACGACGTCATCGAGTACGCCCGCGCCGGCGCGCACGTCGTGCTCGTGGGTGAGACCCTGGTGCGCGGCGACGACCCGCGGGCCACGGTGGCCGATCTCGTTGCTGCCGGGTCCCACCCCGCCCTGCAGCACCGGGGCTAGGCGTCCCGCTGACCGCCGGCGAGCGGGCCACCGTCCCGGGGGAGCGCCGCCAGGTCCCCCGTGTGTTCGCTCGCGATCGTTCTCTTCCTAACGAGGTACAGGCATGACCACGTACATCCAGCCCGACGCCACCGGTCACTTCGGCCGCTTCGGCGGACGCTTCATGCCCGAGGCGCTCGTGGCCCCGCTCGACGAGCTCGACCGCGCCTGGACCGAGGCCCAGGCCGACCCGGTGTTCGCAGCCGAGCTCGCCCGGATGCTGCGCGAGTACGCCAACGTGCCCAGCCCGCTGTACGAGGCCTCGCGCTTCTCCGAGCGCGCCGGTGCCCGGATCCTGCTCAAGCGCGAGGACCTGAACCACACGGGCGCCCACAAGATCCGCAACGTGCTGGGGCAAGCTCTGCTGGCCAAGCGCATGGGCAAGCCCCGCGCGATCGCCGAGACCGGTGCGGGCCAGCACGGCGTCGCCTCCGCCACGGCGTGCGCCTACCTCGACATCGACTGCACCGTCTACATGGGCGAGGTCGACACCGAGCGCCAGGCCCTCAACGTCGCCCGCATGAAGATGCTGGGCGCCGAGGTCATCTCGGTCACCACGGGCAGCCGCACCCTCAAGGACGCCATCAACGAGGCCCTGCGCGACTGGGTCTCCTCGGTCGAGCACACGAGCTACCTCTTCGGCACCGCAGCCGGGCCGCACCCCTTCCCCTCCATGGTCCGCGACCTCACGCGGGGCATCGGCGACGAGGCCCGCGCCCAGGTCCTGGAGCTGACGGGCTCGCTGCCCGACGCCGCGGTGGCCTGCGTGGGCGGAGGTTCCAACGCCATCGGCCTGTTCACCGCGTTCCTCGACGACTCGGACGTCAAGCTGCTCGGCGTCGAGGCCGGCGGTGACGGCTACGAGACCGGTCGCCACGCAGCGCCCATCACGGCAGGCGAGGTCGGCGTGCTCCACGGCGCGCGGTCGTACCTCCTGCAGGACGAGGACGGCCAGACGTTGGAGTCGCACTCCATCTCCGCCGGTCTGGACTATCCGGGCGTCGGCCCGGAGCACTCGTTCCTCGCCGAGACCGGCCGCGCGCAGTACGTCCCGGCCACGGACGCCGAGGCGATGGCAGCGTTCGACCTGCTCTGCAAGACCGAGGGCATCATCCCGGCCATCGAGTCGGCCCATGCCCTGGCCGGGGCCCTGCGCCTGGCCGAGGAGCTGGGCCCCGACTCCACCATCCTGGTCAACCTCTCCGGTCGCGGTGACAAGGACGTCCACACGGCGGCCGAGTACTTCGGGCTGCTCGAGCAGAGCATCGAGCTCGACGACGATGCCGTGGACGGGACGGCCTGATGTCGCGGATCGACGACCTGTTCGAGCGCACGCGCGCCGAGGACCGGGCCGCGCTGGTCGGCTACCTGCCCGCCGGCTTCCCCGACCTGAAGACCTCCATCGCGGCGGTCGAGGCTCTCGTCGAGGGCGGGGTCGACCTCGTGGAGGTCGGCCTGCCCTACAGCGACCCCGTCATGGACGGGCCCACCATCCAGGCGGCGGCCGAGACGGCCATCGCGGCCGGTGTCCGCACGAAGGACGTCTTCGAGGTGGTCCGGGCCGTGGCCGACGCCGGGGCCGTCGCGGTCGTCATGACGTACTGGAACCCGGTCGAGCGCTACGGCGTCGAGCGGTTCGCCGCCGAGCTCGTCGCCGCCGGGGGAGCGGGCCTCATCACGCCCGACCTCATCCCCGACGAGGCCGGCGAGTGGGAGGCAGCCTCGCGCACCCACGGCCTCGACCGCATCTACCTCGTGGCCCCGTCCTCCACCGACGAGCGCCTGGCCATGACGGCCGAGGCCGCGAGCGGCTTCATCTACGCCGCCGCAGTCATGGGTGTCACCGGTGCCCGCGAGCAGAGCAGCTCGCTCGCACCCACCCTGGTGGGACGCCTCCGCGAGGTCACCGACAAGGCCGTCGGCGTCGGGATCGGCGTGAGCAACGGCGAGCAGGCCCACGAAGTTGCCGCCTTCGCCGACGCCGTGATCGTCGGCTCGGCCATCGTGCGTCGCGTCCTCGACGCCGAGACACCCGAGGCCGGCGTCGACGCCGTCCGTGAGCTGGCGCGCGAGCTGCGTGCCGGAGTGGAACGTTCCTGATGGTGCACACGGTGCTTCCGGCCTTCATCCCCAGCCCTTCCGAGGGCGTGTGGCACCTGGGCCCGTTCCCCCTGCGTGCCTACGCACTCGGGATCATCATCGGCGCGCTGCTCGCCATCTGGATCGGCGAGCGCCGCTACGTGGCCCGCGGCGGCCGTGCCGGCCTGGTCGGCGACGTCGCCATCTGGGCCATCCCGTTCGGCATCGTGGGGGCCCGGGTCTACCACGTGGCCACCGACCCCGAGCTGTACTTCGCCGAGGGTCGCAGCGCCGTGCGCGCTCTGTACCTCTGGGAGGGCGGACTCGGCATCTGGGGCGCCATCGCCGGCGGAGCGCTCGGTGCCTGGATCGCGTGCCGGCGCTACGGCGTCCCGCTCTCGGGTGTGGCCGACGCCCTCGCCCCCGGCCTCCTCGTGGCCCAGGCCGTGGGGCGCATCGGCAACTACTTCAACCAGGAGCTCTTCGGCAAGCCCACCGAGCTTCCGTGGGGCCTCAAGATCGACGACGTGAACCGTCCGGCGGGCTACGAGCAGTTCGCCACGTTCCACCCCACGTTCCTCTACGAGCTGCTGTGGAACCTGGGAGCGGCGCTGCTGCTCGTGCTGATCGACCGTCGGGTCAAGCTCACGGCCGGTCGCGCCTTCGCGCTCTACGCCATGCTCTACACCGCGGGTCGGTTCTGGATCGAGCAGCTGCGCATCGACACCGCCAACACCATCGGGCCGTTCCGGCTCAACGTGTGGACGTCGATCATCGTCTTCGTGCTCGCCCTCGCCTACTTCCTCTGGGCGCGGCGCAAGGAGGACCGGACCGGCGACGTCGAGCCGGCCGGCTCGGACGAGGACGCGGACGAGACCACGTCCGCCTCCTGACCCTTCCGACGCGGCCCGGGGGTTTGAGCAGCCTGGCCTTCGATGACGCGGCGCCCGGAGAGGTCTAGTTTCGAGCCATGAGCGCGACCGACGACCTTCCCGAGCTCGAGAAGATCCAGCACGAACATCCCGACGTCACCGGCGGCTGGCTGCGGCCCGCCGTCTTCGGTGCCATGGACGGACTGGTCTCCAACTTCGCCCTCATGATGGGCGTGGTCGGCGGAAGCTCGGCCGACGACACGAAGCCCGTGGTCCTGGCCGGACTGGCCGGTCTCGCGGCGGGCGCGTTCTCGATGGCGGCGGGGGAGTACACGTCGGTGGCGAGCCAGCGCGAGTTCGCTCTCGCGCAGGTCGACATCGAGCGCCAGGAGATCCTGCACAACGAGGCGGCCGAGGAGGCCGAGCTCGCGGTCATGTTCATCGACAAGGGGATCGACGAGTCCACCGCCCGTGAGATGGCGCGCGAGGTCCATGAGGACCCCGAGAACGCGGTGAAGGTGCATGCCCGCGAGGAGTTCGGCGTCGACACCGACGACCTCGCGTCGCCGATGCTGGCCGCGGTGTCCTCGTTCTTCTCCTTCGCCGTGGGCGCCGTCATCCCGCTGCTCTCCTACCTCGTGGGGGTCGAGGTGGCGTGGCCCGCCATCGTGCTCTCCCTCGTGGGGCTCTTCGCGTGTGGTGCCGTGGTCACCCGCGTGACGGCTCGCTCCTGGTGGTTCGGCGGCCTGCGCCAGCTCGTGCTGGGCGCGGCCGCGGCCGGTCTCACGTACCTCGTGGGCGAGGCCGTCGGCGCCTCCCTCGGCTGAGTCCCCGGCGGTTAGGCCCACCTTCCTCGTCGGCGCTGCGAAGCCGGTGTAATCTGGGCAGGCTTCCAGGGCCAACGTCGTCCCCGGTCGAGCGCCACCGGTCTGCCCGGTGCTGCGTTCCCACCAGTGTTCTGGGCCGTCCCGGCTCCGACGACGAGAAAGAGGCCCGCCTGTGTCCCGTTTCTCCGCCCTGCCCCCCGCGCAGGGTCTCTACGACCCGCAGAACGAGCACGACGCCTGTGGCGTCGCCTTCGTGGCCACGCTCAGCGGCGTCCCCAGCAACGAGATCGTCGAGCACGGCCTCACGGCCCTGCGCAACCTCGACCACCGCGGAGCGGTCGGCGGCGAGCCCGACACCGGCGACGGTGCGGGCATCCTCATCCAGGTGCCCGACCGCTTCCTGCGCGAGGTCGCTCGCGACGAGGCCGGGGCCGAGCTGCCCGAGGCCGGCACGTACGCCGCCGGCATGGCCTTCCTGCCCCTCGACCCGACCGAGGCCGCCGAGGCGCGCGCCACGATCGAGCGTCTCGCGACCGAGGAGGGCCTCGAGGTCCTCGGCTGGCGCGACGTCCCCGTCAAGCCCGAGATCCTCGGCTCCATGTCGCGCGGCGCCATGCCGTCGTTCGCCCTCGTCTTCGTGGCGGCGAGCGGCGAGCCGCGCTCGGGCATCCTGCTGGACCGCCTGACCTACTGCCTGCGCAAGCGCGCCGAGCACGAGGTCGGGGTCTACTTCCCGTCACTCTCGTGCCGCACGCTCATCTACAAGGGCATGCTCACCACCGAGCAGCTCGACGAGTTCTTCCCCGACCTGCGCGACCCGCGCATGGAGTCGGCGCTGGCCATCGTGCACAGCCGCTTCTCCACCAACACGTTCCCCAGCTGGCCGCTCGCGCACCCGTTCCGCTTCGTGGCGCACAACGGCGAGATCAACACCGCCCGCGGCAACCGCAACTGGATGCGGGCCCGCGAGGCCACGCTGTCGAGCGAGCTCATCCCCGGCGACCTGCAGCGGCTCTTCCCCATCTGCGACCCCGAGGGCAGCGACACCGCCTCCCTCGACGAGGTGCTGGAGCTCCTCCACCTCGGCGGCCGCGAGCTGCCCCACGCCGTCATGATGATGATCCCCGAGGCGTGGGAGAACAACGGCGAGATGGACCCCGCCCGCCGGGCGTTCTACGAGTTCCACTCCTCGATCATGGAGGCCTGGGACGGCCCCGCGTGCGTCTGCTTCACCGACGGCACCCAGATCGGCGCGGTCCTCGACCGCAACGGACTGCGCCCCGGACGCTTCTGGATCACCGACGACGGTCTCGTCGTGCTGGCGTCGGAGGCCGGCGTGCTCGACCTCGACCCCAAGACCATCACCCGCAAGGGCCGCCTCGAGCCGGGCCGCATGTTCCTGCTCGACCTCGAGCAGCACCGCGTCATCGAGGACGAGGAGATCAAGGGTCGTCTCGCGGCCGAGCAGCCCTACGACGAGTGGCTCTACTCGGGCCTCGTGCGCTTCGAGGACCTGCCCGACCTCGAGCACATCGTCCACACGCATGCCTCCGTCGCGCGGCGCCAGCAGGTCTTCGGCTACACCGAGGAGGAGCTGCGCAAGCTCGTCGCGCCCATCGCGCGCACCAAGGCCGAGGCCATCGGCTCCATGGGCACCGACACGCCCATCGCCGGCATCTCGGACCGCCCGCGGCTGCTGTTCGACTACTTCACGCAGCTCTTCGCGCAGGTCACCAACCCGCCGCTCGACGCCATCCGTGAGGAGGTCGTCACGAGCCTGTCCGGGACCATGGGCCCCGAGGCCAACCTGCTCGAGCCCAGCCCGGCGTCCTGCCGCATGCTGCAGCTGCCGTTCCCCGTGATCGACAACGACGAGCTCGCCAAGATCCGTCACATGAACAAGGACGGCGACATGCCGGGGTTCAGCGTGCACGTGGTCCGCGGTCTCTACGACGTCCACGGCGGTGGCGCCGCGCTCGAGGCCAAGCTGGCCGAGATCTGCGCCGACGTCAGCCGTGCCGTCGCCGAGGGCGCCCGCATCATCGTGCTGTCGGACCGTCACTCCGACGCCGACCTCGCTCCCATCCCGTCGCTCCTCCTCACGGGAGCCGTGCACCACCACATGGTGCGCGAGAAGCTGCGCTCCCAGGCGGGCCTGCTCGTCGAGGCCGGCGACGTCCGCGAGGTGCACCACGTCGCGCTGCTCATCGGCTTCGGCGCCACGGCCGTCAACCCCTACCTGGCGCTGGAGTCCGCCGAGGACCTGGCGCGCGAGGGCGTCTTCGTCGAGGGCGTCGAGCCCTCGGTGGCGGTCCGCAACCTCACGTACGGCCTGGGCAAGGGCGTCCTGAAGGTCATGAGCAAGATCGGCGTCTCCACCGTGGCCTCGTACACCGGTGCGCAGATCTTCGAGTGCATCGGTCTCGCGCACGACGTCGTCGACGCCTACTTCACCGGCACGTCCAGCAAGCTCGGTGGTGTCGGTCTCGACGTCCTCGCGCAGGAGGTCAAGTCGCGCCACGTCGTGGCCTACCCGACCCAGGGCATCAAGGGCGCGCGTCGCCTCCTCGAGGTCGGCGGCGAGTACCAGTGGCGTCGTGGGGGACCGGAGCACCTGTTCGACCCCGAGACGGTCTTCCGCCTCCAGCACTCCACCCGCACGGGCCGCTACGACATCTTCAAGCAGTACACGTCGCGCGTCGACGACCAGTCCGAGCGGCTCATGACGCTGCGCGGCCTGTTCGCCTTCAAGGACGGTGCCCGCGAGCCCATCTCGATCGACGAGGTCGAGCCCGTGAGCGAGATCGTCAAGCGCTTCTCCACCGGCGCGATGAGCTACGGCTCCATCAGCCAGGAGGCGCACGAGACGCTCGCCGTCGCCATGAACCGCCTGGGCGGCAAGTCCAACACCGGTGAGGGTGGCGAGGACCCGGAGCGTCTCTACGACCCCGAGCGCCGGTCGTCGATCAAGCAGGTCGCCTCCGGTCGCTTCGGCGTCACGAGCGAGTACCTGTCCAACGCCGACGACATCCAGATCAAGATGGCGCAGGGCGCCAAGCCCGGCGAGGGCGGCCAGCTGCCCGGACCCAAGGTGTACCCGTGGGTGGCCAAGACGCGTCACTCCACGCCCGGCGTCGGGCTCATCTCCCCGCCGCCGCACCACGACATCTACTCGATCGAGGACCTCAAGCAGCTCATCCACGACCTGAAGAACGCCAACCCGTCGGCCCGCGTCCACGTGAAGCTGGTCTCCGAGGTCGGTGTCGGCACGGTCGCGGCGGGCGTGTCCAAGGCCAAGGCCGACGTCGTGCTCATCTCCGGCCACGACGGCGGCACGGGAGCCTCGCCGCTCACGTCGCTCAAGCACGCGGGCGGTCCGTGGGAGCTCGGCCTGGCCGAGACCCAGCAGACGCTGCTGCTCAACGGCCTGCGCGACCGCATCGTCGTGCAGTGCGACGGCCAGCTCAAGACCGGGCGCGACGTCGTCATCGCAGCCCTGCTCGGTGCCGAGGAGTTCGGCTTCGCCACGGCTCCGCTCGTGGTGAGCGGCTGCATCATGATGCGCGTGTGCCACCTGGACACGTGCCCCGTGGGTGTGGCCACGCAGAACAAGCAGCTGCGCGAGAAGTACTCCGGCAAGGCCGAGTACGTCGTGAACTTCTTCGAGTTCATCGCGCAGGAGGTGCGCGAGCACCTCGCGTCCCTGGGCTTCCGCACCATCGAGGAGGCCGTGGGCCACGCCGAGATGCTGGAGACCCGCAAGGCCGTCGACCACTGGAAGGCCTCGGGTCTCGACCTGGCTCCGATCTTCTACCGTCCCGAGCTGCCCGAGGGTGCTGCGCTGCACAACGTCACGACGCAGGACCACGGTCTCGACGTCGCGCTCGACCAGGAGCTGATCCGGCTCAGCGCCGACGCGCTCGAGAAGGGCGAGCCCGTGCGGGCCCAGCTCAACATCCGCAACGTGAACCGGACGGTCGGCACCATGCTCGGCCACGAGGTCACCAAGAAGTACCGCGGCGAGGGCCTGCCCGAGAACACGATCGACCTGACCTTCCTGGGCTCGGCCGGTCAGTCCTTCGGCGCCTTCGTGCCCCGGGGCATCACGCTGCGCCTCGAGGGCGACGGCAACGACTACGTCGGCAAGGGACTCTCGGGAGGTCGCATCGTCGTGCGGCCGCCGCGCGAGGCCCAGTTCACGCCGGAGGCCAACATCGTGGCGGGCAACGTCATCGGCTTCGGCGCCACGGGCGGCGAGATCTTCCTGCGCGGCAAGGTGGGCGAGCGCTTCTGCGTGCGCAACTCCGGCGCGCGGGCGGTCGTGGAGGGCGTGGGCGACCACGCCTGCGAGTACATGACCGGCGGCCGCGTCGTCATCCTCGGTCCCACCGGCCGCAACGTCGCGGCCGGCATGAGCGGCGGCACGGCCTGGGTCCTCGACCTGGACCACAGCCTCGTGAACCCCGAGATGGTCGAGCTGCGCGACGTCGCCGACGAGCACGTCGAGGAGCTCAAGGAGCTCATCACCAAGCACCACCAGGAGACGGGCTCCGCCGTCGCCGAGCAGCTGCTCGGCGCGTGGGAGCACTCGCTGACCCGGTTCACCGAGGTCATGCCCGTCAACTACCGCAAGGTCCTCGAGGCCCAGAAGCAGGCCGAGTCCGAAGGGCTCTCCGAAGAGGACACCACTGCTCGCATGATGGAGGTGGCCGCACGTGGCTGATCCCCGTGGTTTCATCACGACTCCCCGCCAGGTGGCCGAGCGCCGCCCCGTGGAGGAGCGCGTCAACGACTGGCTCGAGGTCTACCCCGGTGGGCCCGGCAAGGCGTTGCTGCCGATCATCTCCGAGCAGGCGGGGCGCTGCATGGACTGCGGCATCCCCTTCTGCCACTCGGGCTGCCCCCTGGGCAACCTGATCCCGGAGTGGAACGACCTGGTCTGGCGCGACGACTGGGACGAGTCGATCGACCGTCTGCACGCCACGAACAACTTCCCGGAGTTCACGGGCCGGCTCTGCCCGGCACCGTGCGAGACGGCGTGCGTGGTCGGCATCAACCGCGACCCGGTGACCATCAAGAACGTCGAGGTCTCGATCATCGACACCGCGTGGGAGCGTCACAACGTCAAGCCCGAGCCGCCGGAGTGGCTCACGGGCAAGACGGTGGCGGTCGTGGGCTCCGGCCCGGCCGGCCTGGCCACCGCCCAGCAGCTCACGCGCGCGGGACACACCGTCGCGGTCTACGAGCGCGACGAGAAGCCCGGCGGGCTGCTGCGCTTCGGGATCCCCGAGTTCAAGATGGAGAAGCGTCACGTCGATCGTCGCGTCGACCAGATGCGACGTGAGGGCACGGTGTTCCGCACCGGCGTCAAGGTCGGCGAGGACATCACCGGCTCGCAGCTGCGCGACCGCTACGACGCCGTCGTCCTGGCCATCGGGTCCACGGTCCGCCGCGACCTCCCGGCCCCGGGCCGTGAGCTCGCGGGCATCCACCAGGCCATGGACTTCCTGCCCCAGGCCAACCGCGTGGCGCTCGGCGAGGAGGTCCAGGACCAGATCCTGGCCACCGACAAGGACGTCGTCATCATCGGTGGCGGCGACACGGGCGCGGACTGCCTCGGCACGTCCATCCGTCAGGGTGCGCGCTCCATCACGAGCCTGGAGATCATGCCCCAGGCCGGCGAGGAGCGTCCCGAGCACCAGCCGTGGCCGACGTACCCCATGGTGTACCGCGTCGCCTCGGCCCACGAGGAGGGCGGCGACCGCGTCTACGCCGTCTCCACCCAGGAGTTCGTGGGCGACGACGACGGTCACGTCTCCGGCCTCCGCATCACCGAGGTGGAGATGAAGGACGGGAAGTTCGAGAACGTCCCGGGCAGCGAGCGGGTCATCCCGGCACAGCTCGTGCTGTTCGCGATGGGCTTCACCGGTCCCGAGAAGGACGGTCTCGTCTCCCAGCTGGGCGTGGACCTCGACGAGCGCGGCAACGTCAAGCGCGACCGTTCCTACATGTCCAGCGTGCCCGGCGTGTTCGTCGCCGGCGACGCCGGTCGTGGCCAGTCGCTCATCGTGTGGGCCATCGCGGAGGGTCGCTCGGCCGCCAACGGCGTCGATGCCTTCCTCACCGGTGAGGCCAGCAACCTGCCGCGTCCGATCAACCCCAACGACAGGCCGCTCACGGTCTGAGCGCGCGACTCTCCGATCCGTCGGACGAGCCCGTCGGAGCCTGGCTCCGGCGGGCTCGGTCGTCGTGCGGGGTGACTCGTGAGTAGGGCCCACCCAGGCATAGGGTGGGGTCGTGCGTAGAGCCAAGATCGTCTGTACCCTCGGCCCCGCCGTCGCCTCCGCCGAGCGCATCCTGCAGCTCGTCGAGGCCGGCATGGACGTCGCGCGACTCAACATGAGCCACGGCGACCACCCCGACCACGAGCAGAACGTCGTGCACGTCCGAGCAGCCGCGGAGCGGACGGGCAAGGCCATCGCCATCCTGGCCGACCTCCAGGGCCCCAAGATCCGGCTCGGCCGTTTCGCCGAGGGATCCATCGAGGTGGCGGTGGGCGACCGCTTCACCATCACGGTCGACGACGTCCAGGGCGACCAGGACCGTTGCTCCACCACGTACAAGGGCCTGCCCGGCGACGTCTCGCCCGGCGACCAGATCCTCGTCGACGACGGGCGGATGCGCCTGCGCGCCCTCGAGGTCACGGCCACCGAGGTCGTCACCACGGTCGAGACCTCCGGCACGTTGAGCAACAACAAGGGCATCAACCTGCCCGGTGTCTCGGTGAGCGTCCCCGCCATGAGCGAGAAGGACATCGCCGACCTGCGCTTCGCCCTCCACCAGGACGTCGACTTCGTGGCCCTGTCGTTCGTGCGCAACGCCCGCGACGCCGAGGACGTGCGCCGCATCATGCGCGAGGAGAACATCCACCGTCCGGTCATCGCCAAGATCGAGAAGCCGCAGGCCGTCGAGAACCTCGACGAGATCATGGACGCCTTCGACGGTGTCATGGTGGCCCGCGGCGACCTCGGCGTCGAGCTGCCGCTCGAGGACGTGCCGATCGTCCAGAAGCTCATCGTGGAGAAGGCCCGGCGCAACGCCAAGCCCGTCATCGTGGCCACGCAGATGCTCGAGTCCATGATCTCTGCGCCGCGCCCCACGCGCGCCGAGGCCTCCGACGTCGCCAACGCGGTGCTCGACGGCGCCGACGCCGTGATGCTCTCGGGCGAGACGAGCGTGGGGGAGTACCCCATCCAGACCGTCAAGACCATGGCGCGCATCATCGAGTCCACCGAGGACCACGGCCTGCCGCGCATGGCGGCCTACACGTGGACCCCCAAGACCCGCACGGGCATCATCTGCCGCGGCGCCTCCGAGGTGGCTGAGGCCATCGGAGCCCAGTACGTCATCGCGTTCACCACCATCGGCGGCTCGGCCCGCCGCATGGCCCGGTACCGCTCGCCCATCCCTGTGCTGGCGTTCACGCCCGACGACCTCACGCGGCGCCAGCTGGCCCTCACGTGGGGCGTCGAGACGTTCCTCGTGCCCGAGGTGAAGCACACCGACGAGATGGTCATGCAGGTCGACAAGCGCCTCCTCGAGATCGCCCGCTGCGACCACGGCCAGGAGGTCGTGATCGTGGCCGGTGCCCCTCCCGGGATCCCCGGCTCCACCAACGCCCTGCGGATCCACCGCATGGGCGACGCCATCAACAAGGTGGTCCCGGCCTACGACGACCTCGAGGAAGAGGACTGACCGTCCCGGTCCCTCCCGCCCCTCGCGGTGTGGTGCGTGATCGACCCTTGCCGCGGCCACGACGGCTCGACGCTAGGGTGGTCGGGCTGTTGAGTCCCGGTACCCCAACGGCAGAGGGAGTCGGCTCAAACCCGATCCAGTGTGGGTTCGAATCCCACCCGGGACACGTTCGGTCCTCGTGACGAGGCGGCCGATAACCTACGCACGTGACTTCTGACCCCACGCCCCAGGCTCGCCGCGTCGTCGTGGCGGAGGACGAGGCGATCATCCGCCTCGACCTGGTCGAGATGCTGGGGGAGCAGGGCTACGACGTCGTGGGGCAGGCTGCCGACGGTGAGCAGGCAGTGGAGCTGGCCGAGCTCCTGCGGCCCGACCTCGTGGTCATGGACGTCAAGATGCCGCGGCTCGACGGGATCAGCGCCGCGTCGCGCATCGCCGCGGCCCGGATCGCGCCGGTCGTGATCCTCACGGCCTTCAGCCAGCGCGAGCTCGTGGAGCGGGCCCGGGACTCCGGCGCCATGGCCTACCTCGTCAAGCCGTTCACGGCGACCGACCTCGTGCCCGCCATCGAGATGGCCATGAGCCGCTTCGCCGAGGTCCGTGCGCTCGCCGACGAGGTGGAGGACCTCACGGAGCAGCTCGCCACCCGCAAGCTGGTGGAACGCGCCAAGGCGGTGCTCCAGGAGTCGCTCTCGCTCAGCGAGCCGGAGGCCTTCGGCTGGATCCAGCGGACCGCCATGGACCTGCGGATCTCCATGCGCGAGGTCGCCCAGCAGGTCATCGACCACGGTGCCGAGATCGGTTCCTGACCTCCCGGGTTACAAGTTGACTACGAACCGGGATTTAACACCGTGATGGGCCCGAGTGACACGCACGGCGACTAGGTTTCAGAACACTGTTGCGGCCGTGACGGCCGTTCGACTGAACCCCCGGAGGACAGATGAAGCGCAGTACCAAGACCATGCGTCTTGCCGCTGTCGCCGCTGCCGGTGCGCTGGTGCTTGCAGCGTGCGGTGGAAGCGATGACGACAAGTCCGAGTCCGACAAGCCCGCCGCGGCCAAGGGCGACGGTGTCCTGACCATCGGCTCGCTGCTGCCCCAGACCGGCAGCCTCGCCTACCTCGGCCCGCCGGAGTTCGCCGGCGTCGACCTGGCGATCAAGGACATCAACGAGGCTGGCGGCGTGCTGGGCAAGGACGTCAAGGGCGTCAAGGCCGACTCGGGCGACACCGACTCGGGCATCGCCCCGGCCGAGACCGACAAGCTGCTCAAGGCCAGGTCCGACGTCATCATCGGTGCGGCCTCCTCGGGCGTCTCGCTGACCGTGATCGACAAGATCATGTCGGCCGGCGTCGTCGAGTACTCGCCCGCCAACACGTCGACCGAGTTCGACGAGGGTGACTACTCCAAGCCCGACCTGTACTTCCGCACGGCGCCGTCCGACATCCTCCAGGGCGCCGTCATGGCCAACCTGCTGGTGAAGGACAAGCGTCAGAACATCGCCATCCTGGCTCGCCAGGACGCCTACGGCGAGACGCTGGCCAAGCAGATCTCCTCCAACGTCGAGGCTGCAGGCTCCAAGGTCGCCGTCAACGAGCTGTACTCGGAGAAGGACGGCCCGTCCGACACGCAGATCTCTGCTGTCGCCGATGCCAAGCCCGACGCCGTCGTGCTCGTCGCCTTCGACGAGACGAAGCAGATCGTGCCGAAGCTCATCAAGGCGGGCGTCGCCCCGACGGACGTCCCCACGTACTTCGTCGACGGCAACACGGCGGACTACTCCAAGGACCTTCCCAAGGGCTCGCTGACCGGCACGAAGGGCACCATCCCCGGTGCCGAGGCCGCTGGCGACTTCAAGAAGCGTCTTGCGACGGTCAACCCGGACCTCAAGGACTACGCCTACGCCGGTGAGTCCTACGACGCGGTCGTCACCTCGGCACTCGCGGCCATCAAGGCCAAGAGCGACTCGGGCACCGACATCGCCAAGGAGCTCCCGGGCATCACCAAGGACGGCGAGAAGTGCACCGACTTCGCCGCCTGCGTGAAGCTGCTCGACGCCGGCACCGACATCGACTACGACGGTGTCTCCGGTCCGATCGAGCTCGGCGAGACGGGTTCGCCCACCTCGGCGTCGATCGGCGTGTACGAGTACAGCAACGACAACACCATCAAGCCGGTCGAGTACGTCAAGGGCTCGATCTGAGTCGAGAGACCCTGATCGGCTGACCAGCTGAGGCGAGGCCCCGGACCATCAGGTCCGGGGCCTTGCTGCGTCCGTAGGTGCCGGATCGCGATCACCGCCACGCCTCGTCGTTGGTCGGTGGGGGACGAAGGATGAGGGATCGGGGTCGCGGGGGCGGCCACAATCCCTCATCGTTGGTCGGTGGGGGACGAAGGATGAGGGATCGGGGTCGCGGGGGCGGCCGCAATCCCTCATCGTTGGTCGGTGGGGGACGAAGGATGAGGGATGTGCGTCGTGGGGGCGGCCGCAATCCCTCATCGTTCGTCCAAGGCGGCGCGGGGACGGAGCGGGGCGGACGCCAGGACCACGAGGGCAGCACGACGAAAGGACCCCGCCGACCCGGAGGTCGAGGGGGCCCTTCGCCGGTGGTGCAGGCGCTCAGGAGGCCTTGGCGCCCAGGGTGCCGAGGTAGAGCGAGATGACCTTGGGATCGTTGTTGAGGTCGCGACCCGTGCCGGAGTAGGCGTTGCGGCCATGGTCGAGCACGTAGCCACGGTCGCAGATCTGCAGGCAGCGGCGAGCGTTCTGCTCGACCATGATGACCGAGACGCCGGCCTTGTTGATGTTGCGCGTCTGCACGAACACCTCGTCCTGCAGGACGGGGGAGAGGCCGGCCGACGGCTCGTCGAGCAGCAGCACGGACGGGTTCATCATGAGCGCCCGGCCCATGGCCACCATCTGTCGCTCACCGCCCGAGAGCTGGCCCGCGCGCTGCTTACGGCGCTCGCCGAGCCGCGGGAAGATGTCGGTGACGAACTCGAACCGCTCGGCGAAGTTCTGCGGCTCCTGGTAGCAGCCCATCTCGAGGTTCTCCTCGATGGTCAGGCTGGGGAAGACGTTCTCCGTCTGCGGCACGAACCCGATGCCCTTGGTGACGAGCTGGTCGGCCCGCTGGTTCGTGATGTCGACGCCCTTGAGCTTGACGGTGCCCTCGTGGATCTTCACGAGGCCGAAGAGCGCCTTGAGGAGCGTCGACTTGCCGGCGCCGTTGGGTCCGATGATGCCCACGAGCTCGCCGGGCTGGCAGTAGAGGTCGGCGCCGTTGAGGATGTTCACCCCCGGCAGGTACCCGGCGATGAGGTTGTCGGCGCGCAGCACCGCGTTCTCGACACCGGCGAGGTGCTTCTCGCGCTCGATCTTCTGGTCGTCTGCGTCGGTCATTCCTTCGCCTCCTCGGCTGCTGCTTCGGCATCGAGCTCGGCTTCTGCCTGGGCTTCCAGCTCCGCGGGGTCGAGCTCGGTCAGGTCGGTGTCGTGGTGGGCGCCGAGGTAGGCGTCGATCACGGCGGGGTCGGCCATGACCGACTCCGGCGTGCCCTCGGCCACGATCTGCCCCTGGGCCATGACGATGACCCAGTCGGAGATCTCGCGGACCATGTCCATGTCGTGCTCCACGAAGAGGACCGTGCGGCCCTCGTCGCGCAGTGACTTCACGTGACCCAGCAGCGACTGCTTGAGGGCCGGGTTCACGCCGGCCATGGGCTCGTCGAGCATGATCAGCTCGGGGTCGACCATGAGGGAGCGAGCCATCTCGAGGAGCTTGCGCTGCCCGCCCGAGAGCGATCCGGCGAAGTCCTCGCGCTTGGCGTCGAGCTTGAACCGCTCGAGGAGCTCGTCGGCTCGTGCCGTGATCTCGTCCTCCTGCGAGCCCCAGAGCGACTTGAACGGCGCCGACCAGATCTTCTCGCCGCGCTGGCCGGTGGCACCGAGACGCATGTTCTCGATGACGGTGAGCTTGGCCAGGACCTTGGTGAGCTGGAAGGTGCGCACCATGCCGGCGCGCGCCACCTTGAACGCCGCCACCTTGGCGAGGGACTTGTCGTTGAACGACCAGGCTCCCGTGTCCGGGACGTCGAAGCCGGTGAGCAGGTTGAAGAGCGTCGTCTTGCCGGCACCGTTGGGACCGATCAGGGCGGTGATGACACCACGCTGGATCTCGATGTGCTGGACGTCGACGGCCTTCAGGCCGCCAAACGTGCGGGTGATGTTGTCACCCTTGACGATGGGGTCGGGCTTGGGTGCACCAGGCACGCGGGGCACGTCGACCAGGCTGGCCGTGGCGGCCTCGCCGGTGGACCTCTTGAGGTTAGCGGGCATCGATCGCGATCTCCCTTCGATCGCCGAAGATCCCCTGGGGTCGGAAGATCATCAGCAGCATGAGGCCGAGCCCGAGCACGATGAACCGCACGAGGCTCGCCTGCGTGTCGGTCATGAGCCAGGTCGGCAGGTTGACGCCGGAGCCGTCGGTGAGCTGGTCGAAGAGCTCACCCAGTCCGGCGACGAGGAACCAGAAGATGATGGAGCCGACGACCGGTCCCAGCACCCGGGCCGCGCCACCCACGAGCAGGGCGGCGTAGGCGTAGAAGGTGAACGTCGTGTTGAAGTCGGTGGGGACGGCCGAGCCCTGCTTGAGGACGTGGAACAGACCGGCCAGACCACCGAAGACGCCACCGAGGATGAGCGCCTGCAGCTTGTACGAGAAGACGTTCTTGCCGAGCGAGCGCACGGCGTCCTCGTCCTCCCGGATGGAGCGCAGGATGCGTCCCCACGGGCTGCGCATGAGTGCCCAGACCAGGAGGCAGCCCAGGGCCACCAGGATCCAGCCGACGGTGAGCGACCACAGGTCCGAGCGTGACCACGAGACGATGCCGAGGTCGAGCGGACCCGAGTAGGGGTTCAGGTCCTGGAAGGGACGGACGAACCCGGTGAGCCCGTTGGAGCCGCCGAACACGTCCTTGAACTCCACCGCGCCCAGGATGAGGCGCAGGATCTCCGACGACGCGATGGTGACGATGGCCAGGTAGTCGGCTCTCAGCCGCAGCGTGGGCACGCCGAGCACGAGGGCCAGCAGCACCGGAGTGACCAGCGCGATCAGCACGCCGACGAAGAACGGCAGGTCGAATCGCACGACCGAGACCGCGAGACCGAAGCCCGCGATGGCCATGAAGCCGGACTGGCCGAAGTTCAGCAGGCCGGTGTAGCCGAAGTGGATGTTGAGTCCGATGGCCGCGAGGGCGAAGACGATCGCCTGCGGGCCCAGCGCCTGTGACAGCGCGGCGTCGATGATGTTCCCGAAGTCCATGGCTGTCCCTAACCGATTCTCTGCGCTTTGCCGAGGAGGCCTTGTGGTCTGACCAACAGGATCAGGACCAGCACCAGCAGCGGCCCGACATCCTTGATCGAGGCCGGCACTCCGAACACGGGCCCGACCTCGTCGACGATGCCGATGATGAGCGAGCCGAGGATGGCGCCCCAGATGGTGCCGAGTCCGCCGAGCGTGACCGCCGCGAAGACGAGCAGCAGGATCTTGAAGCCCATGACGAAGCTGACCTGCTTGTCGACCGCGTAGAGCACGCCGGAGAGGCCTGTCAGGGCCGTGCCGAGCACCCACACCGCGGTGATGACGCTGTCGACCCGCATGCCGGACGAGGCGGCGAGGGCCGGGTTGTCGGCGACGGCCCGCATGGCCTTGCCGAGCCGGGTGCGCGCCAGCAGGATGCACGTCACGACGATCACGATGATCGCGATGCCGACGATGGCCAGCTCCTTGTCGGCGATCCGCAGGGACCCGATCTTGTTGGGGCCCTGCGCGACGTACTCGGAGTACGTGCGCGTGGACCCGCCGAAGAAGTACTGGAAGAGGCTGCGGACCAGCAGCGCGAGGCCGATCGAGACGATCATCATGGCGATCAGGCCGGTGCCCCGCTTGCGGAGCGGACCCCACAGTCCCTTGTCCTGGATCCAGCCGAGCGCAGCCGACGCGACCACCGCCAGGATGCCGGCGATGATGACCGGCAGTCCGAAGCCGCGGTTGAAGACGTACGCCGCGATGGCGCCGAAGGTGATGAGCTCGCCGTGCGCGAAGTTCGTGAGGCCCGTGGTGCCGAAGACGAGCGAGAGCCCGAGGCCGGCGAGCGCGATGATCAGGCCGTACTTGATGCCGTTGAACATCGCCTGCGAGAACTCCGTCAGGAACGGCGTGGCCTTGACGGCCGTGACGCCGATCTGGAACTGGACGTTGGTCGCGCCCTCCAGGAAGACCTGCACCGTCTTGGTGGTGGAGGCCGAGCCGGAGAGCTTCACGCCGTCCGGCAGGGAGTCCTCGTCGAGCTCGACGGTGTACTTGCCACCACCGTCGATGGGGATGTACACCCGTCCCTCGGCGTCCGTGACGGACGAGCCGACGTCGGCCTTGGCGTCGTCGACCACCGTCAGCTTGACGTCGGGAACGGGCACGCCCGACGTCCCGTCCGCAGCCTTCTTGGAGCTGTCGAGGAGCTGGACGGCGATGTAGTAGTCGGCGTCGGGGGGTGAGGAGGTGGCTCCGGCCGAGGCGGAGGCCGCCGGGGAGGGAGCAGGGGTCTCGTCGGCCTGGGTCGGCGTGAACAGCGCACCGAGCGCTGTCAAGCAGAAAACCAAGGGGACGAGGGCTGCCAGTCGCAGTCGCACGCGTGACTCCTGTAGGTCGTGGAGGCGAGTCGTTCCCGGAGCATAGCCCGGGAGGGTTCCTCTGCACGGGGTCTCGGCGCAGTGCGATGTAACAGTTCGGTGAAGTCGGTTCGAGGCACGCTCAGTGCAGCGAGACGGCGAGCTGCGTGAGCAGGGGTGCGACCAGCAGGGCCGGCAGCAGGTCGGCGACCGGCAGCTGCTTCACGTCGAGGAGGCGCAGGGCGACCCCGACCAGGATCAGTCCGCCGGTGGCGCTCAACGCGAAGAGGTGTGGCTCCGGCAGGACGGACCCGAGGAGCACCCCCACCACCGTGAGCGAGCCCTGGACCACGCCCACGGCGAGCGCCGAGGCCATGACGCCGATGCCGAGCGACGCGGCGAACGCGAGCGAGGCGAACCCGTCGAGCACGGACTTGAGGAACAGCTGGTCGGCCCCGCGACCGAGCCCCTCGTTGATCGAGCCGAGGATCGTGAGCGGGCCCACGCAGAACACGAGGGTGCTCACGACGAAGCCCTCCACGAAGCGACCCTCGTCCTCGCCACGGGCCAGCACCTTCTGGAGCCGCCCGCCGAACCGCTCGAGAGCGTCCTCGAGCCGCAGGATCGAGCCGATCATCCCGCCGATAGCGAGCGAGCCCAGCACGACGAGGGTCGGGGCGCCGCGGTCGACGGCCGAGGTGAGCTCCGACGCCGAGACGTCCATCGCGGCCTGTGCCGCGATGAGCAGCGTCACCAGTCCCAAGGCCGTCGTCACGGTGGTGCGGACCCGCTCGTCCAGCCGGTGACCGACGAGCAGACCGAGGCCCGAGCCGATCAGCACGGTGGCCACGTTGGCCGCCGTGCCGGCGCCGATGAACATGTATGGTTCCCCCATCGTGATCGGTCCGCGCGTGATCGCTGCGTCGGCCACGATCTTCCCCCACGATCCCGTCAGGAGCGTCATGGCACCCCGTCCCGCGCTGGAGCTTCGCGACGCGGACACCGAGGACGCTGCCGGCCTCATCGCGCTGTGGCGCGAGTGCGCCGGGGCCAGCGCCGACGAGGGCGCCGAGGCGTTCACGCAGCAGTCCCTGTGGCGCGAGCCCTCCGTGGCCGAGGCGGCCTCGGCCCTCGAGATCCACCTCCAGCACCCGGGCAAGCGCATCATCGTCGCGCTCAGCGAGGGCGAGATCATCGGTGCGACGGTCTGCTACGTCAGCACCCTGACGCCCATCACGCTCACCGCCATGCTCATCGTCACCGAGATCCAGGTGTCGCCGCGCTTCCGCCGTCGCTCCGTCGCCTCCACGCTGCTGTCGGCCGCGGCCAGCTACGGCGACGAGAACGACTGCGAGTTCGTGGTGGCCTCCATCCCGGCGCACGCCCGGGAGCCCAACCGCTACCTCACGAAGCTGGGCTTCAACCAGATCGCCGTGCTGCGGGCCATCTCCTCCAGCAAGCTGCGCTCACGGCTCACCGGCAAGGTCACGCACTCGCGCGACACCGGCAAGCTGATCGCGGTGCGGCGCACGCTGCGACGTCGGCACGGCGGCCGCACCAAGGCCTAGCCGCCCTCGCGCTGTCACCGCCGACCACTACAGTCGACCGGGTGGACCGCCTGCTGCTGATCGACGGTCATTCCGTCGCCTACCGAGCCTTCTTCGCCCTCCCCGTCGAGAACTTCGCCACGACCACGGGGCAGCACACCAACGCTGTCTTCGGGTTCACGTCGATGCTCATCAACGTGCTGCGTGACGAGGCACCCACCCACGTGGCGGTGGCTTTCGACGTTTCGCGCAAGACCTTCCGCAGCGAGGAGTACGCCGACTACAAGGGCACCCGCAGTGCCTCGCCGGCGGAGTTCAAGGGCCAGGTCACCCTCATCAAGGAGGTGCTCGACGCCCTCGCCATCCCCACGTTCGAGAAGGACGGGTTCGAGGCCGACGACATCATCGGCACCCTCGCCACGCAGGCCGGCGCCGCGGGCATGGAGGTGCTCATCTGCACCGGCGACCGCGACGCCCTGCAGCTCGTCACCGAGACCACCACGGTGCTGTACCCCAAGAAGGGCGTCTCCGACCTCGCGCGCATGACACCGCAGGCCGTCGAGGAGAAGTACGGGGTCACGCCGGAGCACTATCCCGAGATCGCCGCGCTCGTGGGCGAGACGAGCGACAACCTGCCCGGTGTCCCCGGCGTCGGTCCCAAGACCGCGGCCAAGTGGATCAACGCCTACGGCAACCTCGAGGCCCTCGTGGCCGACGTCGAGGCGGTCCCGGGCAAGGCGGGTGAGTCGTTGCGGGCCCACCTCGACGACGTCCTGCGCAACCGCCGGATCAACGCCCTCGTGCGTGACCTCGACCTTCCCCAGGGTCCCGCCGACCTCGCCTTCAGCACCGAGTGGAACCGCGACGCCATCCACCAGGTCTTCGACGCACTGGAGTTCGCCGCCCTGCGCACCCGACTCTTCGAGTACCTCGGCGGCGGCGACGAGCACGTCGAGGCCGAGGCCGGCGTCGACGTGGACGTCACCGTCCTCGGTGCCGGACAGGTGGAGCCCTGGCTCACCGAGCACGCCGGAAGCGACCCGGTGGGTCTGCAGGTCGAGGGTGTCCTGCGTCCGGTGGGCGCCCGGGCCGACGCCGTCTCGGTGGCCGCCGCGTCCGGCGCCGCGGCCTGGATCAGCACCGAGACGCTCGAGCCTGCCGACGAAGCAGCCTTGGCCGCCTGGCTCGCCGACGACCGGCGCCCCAAGGTGCTGCACGACCTGAAGGGCCAGCTGCACGCGCTCGGCGCGCAGGGCTGGTCAGTGCGTGGGATCGCCGCCGACACGGCCCTCGCCACGTACCTCGTGAAGCCTGACCAGCGCTCCTACGACCTGGCCGACCTCTCCCTGCGCTACCTCAAGCGTGAGCTCACCGCGGGGGACTCCTCCGGTCAGCTGGCTTTCGACGACGACTCCGCCGGTGCGGAGGCCCTCGCCCAGCGGGCGCGTGCTGCGCTCGACCTGTGGGGCGTCATCGAGGCCGAGCTGGTGCAGTCGGAGTCGCTCGGCCTGCTGCGCGAGCTCGAGCTCCCGCTCGTCGACGTCCTGCTCACCATGGAGACCCACGGCATCGCGGTCGACTCCGAGCACCTCGACGGACTGCACGCCGAGTTCACCGAGCGCATGCTCCAGGCGGCCGGAGAGGCCTACGACGCCATCGGCCGCGAGGTGAACCTCGGGTCGCCCAAACAGCTGCAGGAGGTCCTCTTCGAGCAGCTGGAGCTGCCCAAGACCAAGCGCACCAAGACGGGCTACACCACCGACGCCGAGGCGCTGCAGTCCCTGTTCGCCTCGAGCGGGCACCCCTTCCTGGAGCACCTGCTCGCGCACCGCGACGTCACCCGCCTGCGCCAGACCGTCGAGGGCCTGCAGAAGACCGTGCAGCCCGACGGCCGCATCCACACCACGTACGCCCAGACCATCGCGGCCACGGGCCGGCTCAGCTCGGCCGACCCCAACCTGCAGAACATCCCCATCCGCACGGAGTCCGGCCGACGCATCCGTGAGGCGTTCTGCGTCGGCGACGGCTACGAGACCCTGCTGACGGCCGACTACTCCCAGATCGAGATGCGCATCATGGCGCACCTGTCCGAGGACGCCGACCTCATCGAGGCGTTCCGCTCCGGCCACGACTTCCACACCGTCATGGCCGCCAAGGTCTTCGAGCGCGAGCCCACCGACATCGACGGTGGCCTGCGCGCCCGCATCAAGGCCATGAACTACGGCCTCGCCTATGGTCTCTCCTCCTACGGGCTCAGCCAGCAGCTCGCCATCACGACGGGCGAGGCGCAGGCCCTCATGGACGACTACTTCGAGACGTTCGGCGGCGTGCGCGACTACCTCCGCGGAGTCGTCGACGAGGCCAGGCAGACCGGCTTCACCGCCACCATCATGGGTCGCCGTCGCTATCTTCCGGACCTCCAGAGCGACAACCGGCAGCGGCGCGAGATGGCCGAGCGGATGGCGCTCAACGCGCCCATCCAGGGCTCGGCCGCCGACATCATCAAGGTCGCCATGCTGGGAGTCGACGCCGCCCTGCGCGACGGCGACCTCGGCTCGCGCCTGCTCCTCCAGGTCCACGACGAGCTCGTGCTCGAGGTGGCGGCGGGGGAGCGCGAGCAGGTCGAGCAGATCGTGCGGGAGCACATGGCGGCGGCCGCCGACCTCTCGGTGCCGCTCGACGTGTCCGTCGGCGTGGGCCGCACGTGGCACGAGGCCGCTCACTGAGCGGTGGGTCCGGACCAGCGCTCGGGAGGCCGAGGCCTGGGGCTGGCTAGTGCGGCGTGGTGCTGCGGTCGGACGCGGCTCGTCGTCGCGTCACCAGCGGCGCCAGGCCCAGCGCGGCCGCCAGCACGCCGGAGACTGCGCCCACGGTCACGACGAGCCCGGTGATGTGGACGTCGGTGCCGTAGGCCACGCCTCCCACCACTCCCACGGCCACCCAGATGAGCGCCACCACGCCGTGGGCCCGTCGTGCGAGCGCATCCAGCACGAGGACGTTCGCCAGGGCCAGGCAGGATCCGGAGAGCGCGAAGAGCCAGAGCCGGTCGGCAATCTCCTCGTACTGCGGGCCGCCCACGAGCACGAGCGCGAGCCGGGGGAGGATCGCCGTCGCCGCCACGGCCAGGGCACAGCACGCGGCCACGAGCGAGACGGCTCGCAGCCGTGAGCGCGACGTCGTGTCACGGGCGAGTGCAGGGAACAGCACGACGCTCACGAACTGGGGGAGGAACAGGGCTGCCTTCGTGAGGATCAGTCCGGCGGCGTAGAGACCGCTGTCGTGCTCGTCGAACTGGTTGCGGGCGATGAGCGAGTCGGCGCTGCTCAGCACGAAGTACGCCAGGAGGGCGTGCGTGCCGTGGAAGGCCTCGGTGATGAACGGGCGCCGGCTGGCGGCCGTGGTGGGGGTCGACGGTGCCTTGAGCACGGGGAGACCGGCCAGGACGGGCACGCAGGCCCCGACGGCGATGCCGACCATGGCGCTCGTCGTGCTGGGGTCGATGACCAGCGCGGCGGCGCCGCAGAGGAGCCGTCCCACCCCGTTGGCGACGTAGATGCGGGCGAGGAGCTGCCACTGCTCGGTGCCCTGCGCGATGCCGGCCTGGGCGCCCATGATGGTGAGCGGCACGAGCGTCAGGCCGCACAGAAGGACGGGAACAGGGGAGTCCAGCTTGAGCGCCGGCGTGAGGACGACGCTCGCAGCGGCCACCACGGCACCGCCCGCAAGCCCCGCGAGAACGGTGACCCGCCGGACGACGCCGATGACCTCGCCCTGGTGCTCGGGGTCGATGGCCAGCCGCCGGGCAGTGGTGGCCTGGAGGCCGAGCGAGAGGACGTTGCCGATGAGCAGGATGCCGAGGAGCGCCGTGACCGCGCCCAGCTCGGCGGGGACGAGGAGGCGGGCCGAGGCCACGCTGAACCCGTAGACGGTGACGTTGGAGACCATCATCCCCGCGGCGACGACGGTGGTCCCGCGCAGGCCGGCACCGGGGGCGTTCGAGGTCACCGGCCCACCCTAACGATGCACGGGGCCGCCCAAGTCGCCACGCTCGGCCCGACCTCCTGACTAAGGTGTCCGAGGACGAAGGAGGCACGTGGAGACCTGGCGGCGGAGCATCGTGCTGCAGTGGTCGGCGCTGCTCGCCCTGCTCGTGGGTGTGCCGTGGTTCCGAGGCGGCTACGTGCTGTCCTACGACATGGTCTGGGTGCCGCGCCTGGAGCTGAGCCGTTCCGACGTGTGGGGCCTCGGCAGCGCCCTGCCTCGTGCCGTCCCCTCGGACGCCGTGGCGTCCCTGCTCGGTGCCGCCGTGGACCCACAGGTCGTGCAGCGCGTCGTGCTGCTCGGCGCCCTCGTCCTCGCAGCCACCGGCGGGGCCAGGCTGGTCCGCGAGCTGGGGCTCCCCGCCCAGATGGCCGCCGCCACCTTCGCCCTCTGGAACCCCTTCGTGGCCGAGCGCCTCGTGCTCGGCCAGTGGCCGCTGCTCGTCGCCTACGGCGCGCTGTTCTGGCTCGTGGTGGGCCTGCGCGAGGACCGACGGTCGGTGTACGCACTCGCGCTGGTCGGCACGGCCCTCACGCCGGCCTCGGGGCTCATGGGCGTGCTCGTGGCCGTCGTGGTCGGACGGCGCGTCGTCGGTCCGGTCGTGCTGGGTGCGCTCGTCAACGCCCCCTGGATCGCCGCGGCGCTGCTCAACTCCGACGCCCTCGCTCCCGACTCGGGGGCGGTGCGCTCGTTCGCGGTGGAGCCCGAAGGTCCGTTCGGCCGTGTCGGCGCGGTGCTGGCCCTCGGTGGCATCTGGAACCGCGACGTCGTCCCGGACTCGCGCGGCCTGCTCCTCGTGGCGCTCATCGTGCTCGTGCTGTGGGTCGTCATGGTGGTCGGACTCGTCCGCCTCCTGCGCACGGACCGGGGACTGGGCGTCTCGTTGAGCCTGCTGGCCGTCGTGGGCCTCCTCCTGGCGTGGTCCGGCTGGTGGGCGCCCGACCTCGTGAGCCGCGGGATCGATGCCTTCGGTCCGCTCGCCCTCCTCCGCGACGGGACGCGCTACCTGCCCCTCCTCGCCCTCCTCGAGGTCGTCGCGCTCGGACACGGCGTGGCGTTCCTGGTCACCCGCCTGCGCGCGCTCGAGACCACACGTGGCGCGTGGGCCGTGCCGGCCGTGCTCGGCGTCCTGCTCCCGCTCGCTGCCCTCCCCGACCTCGCCGACGGCGTCGGGGGCCGGCTCGAGCCGGTCGAGTACCCCGCCGGCTGGACGAGGGCCGCAGGCGAGGTGGCCGCGCTCGACGTGCGGGGCGACGTCCTCGTCCTGCCCTTCACCGCCTACCGGGCACCGTCCTGGAACGACGACCGTCCGGTCCTCGACCCCGCCGGGCGCTTCTTCGATCGCGACACCGTGACGGACGACCGTCTCGTGGTCGGCGGGCTCACGGTGGCGGGGGAGGACCCGCGGGCACGCCGCGTCCGCACGATCCTCAGGGGACCCGAGCGACGGCGCGACCGGGCGCTGGCGGCCGAGGGCATCGGGGTCGTCGTGTCGGGCACCGACACCTCTGCGCCGCGGGTCCGGGCCGTCCCTGGCGCCCGCGTCCGGGACGTGGCCCAGGAGGAACGGATCATCATGACGGCGGCCTTCTCCGTCGCCGGGCTGGTGGCGCTGCTCTCGCTCGTGGGCGTGCTTCGCCGCCTGCTCGGGAGGTGACCCTCTCGCTGGTAGGCTGACGGCGTCTTCGAGGGAGGGACCATCACTGTGAGAACCAAGTCCATCACGGGCGGAATCGCCGCCACCATCATCGGGCTCGCGCTCGCGTGCGCCACTGCTTACGGCGTCGTGTCGTCGCAGGAGAGCGCCGGCAACGCGCCCATCAAGACCTCGACCGTGAGCTACGGCAGCTGATCGCAGCCCACGGAAGCACGCAGAAGAGCCCGGACCAGATGGTCCGGGCTCTTCTGCGTGCGGGGGCTCCGGCCAGGAGCTCAGGGCCGGGGGTGCTCCGCCACGTCGGCGAAGGCCGAGGCCGAGCGCGGCCACGAGTACTGCGCCGCCTTGAGCCGAGCGCCCTCACCGAGGAACGTGCGCCACTCGTCGTCGGAGACCAGACCGACGACGGTGCTGACGAGGTCGTCGTGGTCGTCGGCGAGGTACCCCGAGTCCTTGTGGTCGATGGACTCCAAGGTCCCGCCCGCCGAGGCATAGGCCACGGTGGGCGTCCCGTGCGTGCCGGCCTCGCCGATCACGATGCCCCAGCCCTCCTTGAGGGACGGCATGAGCATGAGCCACGAGCGGGCGAGGATCTCGTGCTTGGTCTGCTCGTCGACGAACCCGTGGAAGTGGACGGCGTCGGCCACTCCGGAACGCTCGGCGTAGGCGCGGAGGTCGTCCTCCCACCAGCCGGCACCCACGACGTCGAGCTCGGCGTCCGGTCGGCCGGCGCGCAGCACGGCCAGCGCGTCGATGGCGTGCTCGACCTGCTTGTGCGGGACGAGGCGGCCCAGCACGCAGAGCCGGGGGGACGCCGAGCGCACGGAGACGGTCTCGGGCGCGGGGTCCGTCCCGTTGTGCACGACGGTGAGTCGGTCGCGGTCGACGCCGAGGTCGATGAGCTCCATGCGGGTGGCGTCGGAGACGGTGACGTACCGGCTGCGGCGGTACAGGCGCGGCGCGAGACGGCTCTCGATCCACCAGCCGATGCGTCCGGTGAGGCCGGGGTAGACCACGGGCCACTGCTCGCGGTGGACGTGGTGCACGAGGACCACGACCGGCTTGCGGGTGGCGAGTCGGGTGAAGAACGGCAGGCCGTTCTGCACGTCGACGACGACGTCGACCTTGCCGTAGCGGCGGGTCAGCAGGCGCAGGGGCGTGGTGAGGTAGATGTGGAGCTTGGTGCCACGGCGCACGTAGCGGACCCCGTTGACGGTCTCGTCGCGCGGCGCGGCCTCGTGCTCGGCGCACGCGATGGTGACCTGGTGCCCGCGCGCGGCCAGCCCTTCGGCCATGGTCTCGACGTAGCGCTCGGACCCGCCGCCCTCAGGGCCACGGGTGTCGCGCCAGTTGCAGAAAAGGATGTGCAATGACGTCCCGGCCGGAGCCGGTCCCTCCCTCGTCCGGCTCGCGCCGGTTCCCTCGAGCCGCGTCCCTCAACGCAGCACCGCGTCCCTCAACACGGCACCCCCATCCTAACCCGGGGGTGGGCCACCTGCGGGGTATCGTTCCCGCCGTGACTGAGCACCGGTTCCGCCACACGCTGGGGCGTTCGTGGCGACTGTTCCGGGCCTTCGGCCACGAGCAGAGCGATCCGGACCGTTTCTACGGTCCTCTGGCGCAGGACTCCGTCCACCAGGTCGAGGCCTTCGGACCCATCGAGGGAGCGATGCTCCTCGACGTCGGCGGCGGACCGGGCTACTTCGCCGACGCCTTCCGTGCGGCCGGCGCGCGGTACGTCGGGCTCGACGCCGACCACGCCGAGCTCACCGGCCGTGGGCACCCCGGCGCCAGCATGGTGATCGGCAGCGGCATGGACCTTCCCTTCGCCGACGGTGCCTTCGACGTGAGCTACTCCTCCAACGTCCTCGAGCACGTGGTGGAGCCCTGGACCATGGCCGACGAGATGGTGCGCGTGACCCGGCCCGGCGGCCTGGTCGTCATCGCCTACACGCTCTGGTGGGGGCCGTGGGGCGGACACGAGACCGCACCGTGGCACCTGCTCGGGGGTCGCTACGCGCGCCGACGCTACGTCCGCAAGCACGGTCACGAACCCAAGAACAAGTTCGGGGAGTCGCTCTTCGCCGTCACGGCAGGATCGGGCGTGCGTTGGCTCCGCACCCACCCTGACCTCGTGGACGTCCGGGCCTTCCCGCGCTACCTGCCCCGGTGGATGCACTGGCTCGTGCGGGTGCCGGGCCTGCGCGAGCTCGGCTTGTGGAACGTGGTCCTCGTGGGCCGGCGCCGATGACGCGGGAGGACGTCGTGTGGCGCGTCCGGCTGATCGCGTGCTGCGTCCTGCTCGCCGCCGTGACGTTCGTGCAGGCCCCCGGCCAGATCGTCGGCGACACGAAGTACGACCTGTCCGAGCGTCCCGGGCTCATGCTCGCCAAGGTCCTGCACCTGTGGGACCCGCTGGGCAACTTCGGTCAGGTGCAGAACCAGGCCTACGGCTACCTGTTCCCCATGGGTCCCTTCTTCCTGGCGGGGCACGAGGTCGGGCTGCCCGAGTGGGTCGTCCAGCGACTGTGGTGGACGCTCGTGCTCGTCGTCGCCTTCCTGGGCGTCGTCCGGCTCGCGCGCGTCCTGGGCATCGGTGGGCCGTGGACGCAGGTCCTCGCGGGCTTCGCGTTCGCCCTGTCGCCCCGCATGCTCACCAACACCGGGCCCATCTCCATCGAGAACTGGCCGTCCGCCGTCGCACCGTGGGTGCTCGTCCCGCTCGTGCTGGCCACTCAGGGCCGCCCGCTGTGGCGGTCGGCAGCGCGCAGCGGCTTCGCGGCCGGCTTCGTCGGTGGCGTCAACGCCGTGGCCTCGGCGGCCGTGGGACCGCTCGCTGCGCTCTGGATCCTCACCCGCAAGCCGTCGTGGCGTTCCGTGCGACTCGGCGGCTGGTGGCTCCTCTTCATGGTCATGGCCACCCTGTGGTGGCTCGTGCCGCTGCTCGTGCTGGGCCGGTACAGCCCGCCGTTCCTCGACTACATCGAGAGCGCGGCGGCCACGACCTCGCCGGCCACGATCGCCGACGCCTTGCGCGGCACCACCAAGTGGGTGCCCTACGTCGGCGCCGACTACAGCGCCGGTCGCACGCTGCTCACCGAGCCGGTCGTGATCCTGCAGGGCGGCATCGTGGTGCTCCTGGGGCTGGTCGGACTCTCGCGCCGCGACCTCCCCGAGCGTCGATTCCTGGCCCTGAGCCTGCTGTCCGGGCTGTTCCTCGTCACGATGGGTCACCTGGGAAGCCCGCAGGGCATCCTCGCGCCGACGCTCCAGGACCTGCTCGACGGCGTCCTCGCACCCATGCGCAACACCCACAAGTGGGACGTGCTCATCCGGATCCCGCTCGTCCTGGGGCTGGCGCACGTCGTCACGGTGGCGGGGACGTCGCTCGTCGAGGGTGCCGCGGACGGCCGGCGACGGCTCGTCCCCGAGCTCGGCGCCGTCCGACTCGGCGTGGGCGTCCTGGCCACCGTCGCGGTCGTGGGCAGCGCGAGCGTCGTGTGGTCCACCGGGCTCGCGTCCGCAGGAGGCTTCGAGGCCACCCCGCAGTACTGGAAGCAGGCGGCGGCCTGGCTCGAGGACCACGACGACGGGCGGCGCACCTACGTGGCGCCCGGCGCGCCGTTCGGCGACTACGTGTGGGGCCGTCCCATGGACGAGGCGGTGCAGGCGCTCGCCGACGCTCCCTGGGTCACCCGGAGCGTCATCCCCCTCGTGCCGGGGGCCAACATCCGGATGATGGACGCCATCGAGTCGCGGCTCGTGAACGGCCAAGGCTCGTCGGGCCTCCACGACTTCCTCGTCCGCGCCGGCATCGGGAAGATCGTGGTGCGCAACGACCTGCGTCCCGACCGGGCCACGCCGAGCGTCGCCCGCGTCCGCGAGGCGGTGGCCGACACCCCCGGCCTCGTGAAGGTGGCGTCCTTCGGTCCCGAGCTGGGTGGCGAGACCCGCCTGGACGACGGCAGCCGCTCCGCGGTCTTCGTCGACGACGGACGGCAGACACGATCACGGGCCATCGAGGTGTATCGCGTCCAGGCACCTGCTGTCTCGGCCACCAACGCGGAGGTCCTCGGCGTGGGAGCGCTCACGCGGTTCGTCGGCGACTCCGCGTCGCTGCTCTCGTCCTTGGAGATGGGGGCCGTGGGAAGAGCACCCGTGCAGTTCGCCCGCGACCTCCCCGTCTCGGACGTCCCGGACAGCTGGGTGCTGACCGATGGCTCCCGACGCCAGGAGGTGGACTACGGGCGCGTGCACGACAACCGTTCGGCCTCCATCGCGCTCGACGAGCCGTGGCAGACCACGAGGCCCGTCCACGACTACGACACGGGAACGGCCGACCGCTGGCTGGCCGTGCCACGGATCGAGGGCGCGCGGGCGCTCCGGGCGTCGTCCTCGGCCTCCGACGTCGGCTCCACGGAGGAGCTCGAGCCGGGACAGCAGCCGTTCGCAGCGCTCGACGGCGACGGCGACACGTCGTGGGTCTCGGGTCGGGCCGTCGACGGGAAGCACTCCTTGACCGTGCGGCTCACGCGTCCTCGGACCATCCGTTCGCTCACCATCACGGCCCCTGCCGTCCAGGGCGCCACGTCCAGGTCGCTGAGGGTCGTCACCTCCACGAGCTCCATCAGCACCGAGCTGGCTCCCGGCGACACCACCACGGTCCGGATCGACGCGACGACGTCGTTCGTCTCGGTCGAGGCCCGCTCCGACCTGCTCCAGCCGCTCCGCATCTCCGAGCTCGGCATCCCCGGGGTGCCGGTGAGTCGGCCGCTCGCTCTGCCCACGGCGCCACCGGCCTGGGGCGCGCCGCGGACCATCGCCCTGTCCGTCGACGCGGGAGATCGCGACGGCTGCATCACGGTGGACTCCGACGTCAGGTGCGCTCCCGAGAACGAGCGCCTCGGTGAGGACGGCCGCATCCTCGACCGCGTGGTGGACCTGGCGGGCTCGGCCAGGTACGTCCCGTCCTTCACCGTCCGGCCGTGGGGGACGCGCTCGCTCTCGGACCTGGTCCAGTCCGGGCGCGACGTCCAGGTGACGGCGTCGTCGCAGGCCACCCACGACGCTCGCTCGGGTCCCCTGGCCGCGCTCGACGGCGACGACCGCACCGGCTGGGTCGCCGCGACGGAGGACGACGACCCGTCCCTGACCTTCACGTGGCCGAAGGAGCGCAGGTTCTCGTCCCTCCAGGTCACCACGTCTCGTGGCCTCGTCGCCTCGACCGCCACGGCGGCCGTGCTCGACTTCTCCGACGGGACCACCCGCACGGTCACCCTGCGCGACGGGACGGCCAGGTTCGAGCCGGTGCGGGCGGATGCCGTGCGGGTCCGCCTGGTGGCCGACGACGACGCGGTGAGCGGCGGTTCGGTGACCGGCACGGGTCGCACGCTGCCGGTCGGCATCAGCGAGGTCCGGTGGGACGCCGACGCCCCGCCTCCTGCCCTGTCCACGAAGAGGCTGGCCCGTCCCTGCGGCAGCGGGCCCGACGTCGACGTCGACGGCACCACCACGAGGACGAGGCTCGTCGCGAGCCCAGCCGATCTCTACGCGGGAGGTGCGTCCGAGGTCCGGTGGTGCGGCACCAGGAACCTCGCGCTCGCGCGTGGTGCGCACCGCATCACGACGCGGGCCAACGACCTGGTGCGCCCGGTGTCGCTCAGGCTCGGTCCCACCTCCTCGACCGTGACCACCGCGGCAGCCGCGCAGGCCGACGAGGACCAGCAGCGCACCACCGTCGAGGTCCCGCCCGGCGCGCCGGGCGAGCTGCTGCTCGTCCGTGCCAACCAGAACGAGGGATGGGCGGCCACGCAGGACGGCCGAAAGCTCTCCGGGACGATCCTCGACGGATGGCAGCAGGGCTGGACCCTGCGCGGCGACGGCGACGTCGAGCTCAGCTACCGACCTGATCGGATCTACCGCGCGGGACTCTGGACGGGGCTCGCCACGTTCCTGCTGGTCGCGGTCGCGGCGGTGTGGCCCCGGCGCCGCAGAGGCACGAGCCCTGAGACGCCGAGCCCGCTGATGCCTGCCGCGGAGCCCGGCCTCGCCCTGGGAGCGCTGGTCGTGCTCGCCGCGAGCGTGGTGCTCGCAGGCTGGCCCGGACTGGCCGCAGGTGCTGCCGGCGTCCTCGGCGCGGTGCTGCTCCGACGGTGGTCCGTCGGGGTGATCGGCCTCGGCGCGGGTGTCGTGTACGCCGCCTACGCCGTGAGGCCGTGGGGCACGCAGCAGGCGTGGATGGGACAGTCCGCCTGGCCGCAGCTGCTGGCCCTGGGCGTCGTGGTCTTCGTCGTGCTGGTCGGATGGCCCCGACGGGTCAGGCGGCGGAGCGAGGCCGCGTCAGACGAGCGGCCAGCCTGATCGCGGGACGCTCCACGAGGTGGTGCAGCGCGATCGCCGCGACCAGGGTCAGGGCCAGCGTCACGGGCGCCACCAGCCAGAACCTGCCCGTGAAGATCTCGGTGGAGGTCAGCGAGAGCGCGGCGTGCAGCAGCACGAGGTGGATGCAGAACACCGAGTAGGAGATCTGACCCAGGTAGCGCAGGACGCGGTGCTCGAGGACGCGCCGGTAGGGGGTCTCCGGGCCGAACACCGCCGGGACCACGAGCAGCACGCCCACGGCGAGGTAGAGCAGGTTCTTGACCACGGCTGTGGTGGCCGACGTCGAGGGGGTGAGGTCGAGCGGACCGGCGAGCGGGGTGGACGCCACCAGCAGGCAGCTGAACGCCAGGGTCCAGCAGACGCCCGGCAGGGAGCCGGCGAGGTCGAGCAGGTCGAGAGCCCGGTGGCGCGCACCTCTGCTCCGGGCGACCCACGCCACGGCGAGCGCGATCCCGGCGGCGAACCAGTCCAGGTACGACAGCAGCCAGAGGTGGGCGAACGGACGATGGTCGTCGACCCGCCCGCTCGCGACCGCCACCCACACGATGGTCACGACGACGAGGGCCGCCGACAGCGCGAGGGTGCCGCGCAGCACACGTCGTCGGGCGAGCCGGGCGACGGGCAGCAGCAGGAGGGGAAGCACGACGTAGAACGCCACCTCGGTCTCGAGGCTCCACATCTGGGTGAGCCCGTCGGTGAAGTAGTCCGGCGTGTAGAGGGTGGTCATGGTGAGCGACCGGACCCACGAACCGAGGCCGGGGTCGCGGGCGATCGTCAGGTGCACCACCACGAGGGTGACCACGAAGACCGGCCAGATGCGAAGGACGCGCTTCAGCGCGTACGCGCCGAGCCCTGGTGTCGGTCGACCCTCCACCAGCGGGCGCAGGAACCCGATGGAGAGCAGGAACCCGGACACCACGAAGAAGAGCGCGACGCCGACGTCGAGACGTGAGAAGAGGGCGCCCACGAGTCCGCGCGGGTACTGCCCCGTCTGGAACGCGACGTGCGTCAGGACGACGGCGAGAGCGCCGACGGCTCGCAGGCTGTCGACCGCAGGGAAGCGGTCCTGTCGGGTGGCCGTTCCCGGGATCGGGTCGTCGACCAGGACGCGGCTGCTCATGCGAGCTCCGTGGGGACGAGCGGACCCAGCCCGACGACACCGACACACACGCTCGAGCCGCGCGTCCCGACCCTGAGCGTCACCTCGGAGGGTGTCCTCGAGCCCACGCGCAGCAGGTAGGTGTGGGCGCCGCGCAGGACGTCGACCTGCAGGGTGGTGCCGTCGAGACCCAGCTCGACGGTGTCGTCCTGGGACGCGAGGTACGAGATGGACACCCACGCGTCCGGGGTGCGGCGTGGTGCGGAGAGCCGCGCGACCGTGACGGCGCGGGAGGAGCCGGAGCCACGCAGCAGCTGCCCGCACGAACCGGGCGCCGGCGGCACCGTCCCCACACCCCCGGCCACGCGGGGCTGGCGCACGAAGCCCAGCCCGTCGGCCATCCGCAGGTCGTTCCCGGCGCGGCGGACCACCACCTCGTCGCTGCGAGCGAACAGCTCGGCCACCGAGGTGGAGCCGAGACGACGTGGCAGGACGTTGGGCGGCACGTCGGTGGCGGCCAGGGTGACCGTGCCGGTGCTGCGAGCCAGGTCCTCCACCCCGCGCACGTAGTCGCGTGTGGCGTCCTCCCGGGCGAGGAGCGCGGCCAGCGTGATGGTGGACGCGACGCATGCGACGGCGAGGACGCCGGTCGCCAGGACGGCCGGGCGTGGTCGGAGCCGGGGGAGGAGCGCGGCAGCGCCCACGAGGCCGAGCGCCACCGCCGGTGCCGAGCGCCCGGCCGTGCTCGTGAGGGCGCCCGACGTGGAGACGAGCGCGACGGCGAGGACCACGGCCAGGGCCAGTGTCGAGGCGGCCAGCACGACGTCGCGGCGCCGCTCGTGGCGTCGGAACAGCTCTGCGCACGTCAGGCCGACGACGAGCAGGGCCGTGAGCGGGAGGGTGACGACACCGGTGGAGAGGTCGGTGGCCGCGATCGTGAGGCCTGGGAAGCCGAGGGCCACGAGGGCCAGCGGTGTGCGGAGCCGACGTCCTGCGAGTGAGCGGACGGCCCACCACGCCGCGAGGTCGACCAGCGCGGTCAGCAGGAGGAGCAGCACGGCTGCGGCCCACCATGGGAAGGACCCCAGCTGGGCCACCACCCAGACGAGCGGACCACCTCGCGCGAGGGTCCCCACGTCCGGAGCGGGCGATGAGCGGACGTCGAGCAGCAGGCGGAGGTCCGAGCCGTCGAACCACGAGAGCGCGAGGATCCCCGCCACGGTGAGGAGGTGCACGAGGACGACGCCGGCGCCGAGGACGTCGGCGGCACGAGGCGGGCCGCCGAGGGTCTCGTCGACGAGCCGACGGAACCGAGGTCCGTCGGGGTCGTTCCAGGTGGTGGTCACGGCTGCCGATCCTGCCACGCCATGGGTTCGCCAGGCGTCCGTGACCCCCGGCGCCGTTAACCTGGCGGTAACCATTTCTCTGGAGGGAGACCCATCGTGGGTAAAAAGATGGCGACCGTTGCGCTGCTCCTCGGAGCATTCCTGATCGCACTCGCCGCGCTGAGCAAGTTCTACATGTACGACCGGCTGGCCGTCGCGCCCGCCAACACCGAGAGCACGAGCATCTCCGAGACCGCCCCTGGCGCGGACGGCACGTACCTCTCCGTCGCTCAGCTCAAGGTCGTCGACGCCCCGCTCCGCTCCGTCCGCACCGTCCAGGGCGACGTGAAGCTGAGCGAGAAGGCCAGCAAGGACCTCGGCAAGGACGTCGACGTCTGGAAGACGTACGTCTGCACCGACACCCAGAGCTTCGACTGCAGCAGCGGCAAGACGCCGCTGAGCGCCACCAGTGACGTCGTCGCGTTCGACGCCACCACCGGCGAGGCCGTCAAGTGGGACGGCGCCAGCTCGGCGAGCGACGGCGAAGAGGTGGCCGACCCCTTCGAGGGCCAGTACTTCAAGTTCCCGTTCGACGCCAAGAAGAAGACGTACCAGTTCTGGGACGGCACCCTCAACAGGGCCACCCCGGCCGAGTACGTGGGCACCACGAAGCTCAAGGGCCTCGACGCCTACGAGTACCGCCAGACCATCGAGCCCACCAAGACTGGTGAGATCACCGTGCCGGGCGACCTGGTCGGCTCCGAGGCCGGTTCCGTCAAGGCCGACCGCATGTACTCCACGGTGCGCACCTTCGTCGTGGAGCCCACGACGGGCGTCATCCTCAAGGGCGGCGAGGCTCAGGACTCGTACCTGGCCGTCGACGGTGTCCGCAAGGCCACTACCACCAAGGCCACCCTCGGATACACCGACGACTACATCACCGAGACCGTCAACGAGTACAAGGGCAAGGCCATGCTGCTCGGCGTCGTCAAGTCCACGTTCCCGATCGTCGGTCTGGTCGTGGGCCTCGTGCTCCTCGGCCTCGGTGGGTTCGGCATCGCCCGCTCGCGCGGTGGATCGGCCACGCCGAGCCCGACGCGCGAGAAGGCAGGCGCCCACGCCTGACCTCAGGTCATAGGGTTGGCCGCATGAGCCTGCCTGACGACCTTTGCTCCTACGTCGACGCGTCGCCGTCACCGTTCCATGCGGTGGCCACGACCGCGAAGGCGCTGGAGGCGGCCGGCTGGACCCGGGTGCAGGAGCACGACTCCTGGGCCGGATCCGGTCGGTCGTTCGCCGTCCGGGGCGGCTCGCTCATCGCCTGGGACGACACCGCGGCCACCTCGGCCTCGGACCCGTTCCGCATCGTCGGAGCCCACACCGACAGCCCCAACCTGCGGCTCAAGCAGCACCACGACCGCCGCTTCGAGGGCACCGGGGTCCTGGCCCTCGAGCCCTACGGCGGTCCGCTGCTCGGCACGTGGCTCGACCGCGACCTCGGCGTCGCGGGGCGGGTCGTCCTGCGCGACGGCACCGAGCGACTCGTCCACGTCGACGAGCCGGTGCTGCGTGTGCCCAACCTGGCCATCCACCTCGACCGCGAGACCTCGACGCCCGACCGGCAGCGTCATCTCGACGCCCTGTGGTCCCAGCCGGACCAGCCGTTCCTGCGCTGGCTCGGGGAGCGCGAGGGCTTTGGCGCCTCCGACGTCCTCGGCTTCGACCTCATGACCGCCGACGTCGTGCCCAGCGCCCGCGTGGGGGCCGACGGCTGGCTGGTCGCAGCCCCCCGCCTCGACAACCAGGCCACGTGCTTCGCCGGACTGCAGGCGCTGCTGGCCGCTGCTCCTGTGGAGGGCCAGCGCACCGTCCTGGTGCTGTTCGACCACGAGGAGGTGGGCAGCACATCGGAGCGAGGCGCCGACTCCGACCTGCTCCTGACCGTGCTGGAGCGCATCGTCCTGGCCGCCGGGGGAGGACGCGACGAGCTGCACCGCGCCATCGCGGGGTCGATCCTGGCCTCGGGCGACATGGCGCACGCCACGCACCCCAACCACGCCGAGCGTCACGAGCCCCTGCACCACATCACGCTGGGCGGCGGACCGGTGCTCAAGGTCAACCCCAACCTCCGCTACGCCACCGACGCCCGCGGTGCTGCCACGTTCGCTCTCGCGTGCGAGCAGGCCGGCGTCCCGCTGCAGCGGTACGTGCACCGCGCCGACCTGCCGTGCGGCTCCACCATCGGGCCCATCAGCGCCGCCCGGACGGGCATCTCGACGGTCGACTTCGGCGCTCCGCAGCTGGCCATGCACTCCGTCCGCGAGACCATGGCAGCGGCCGACGTCGACCACTACGTGGCCGCCCTGACCGCTTTCCTTTCCCCCGTCTGAGGCTGATACCCTGGGAGATGCGCTGTCGTCCGACACGCATCACCTACTCATGTCCATCAACGGAGCCCATCCACTTATGACTTCTGGTATCGCAACGCCTGCTGCCGCACCGCAGGTTGCGGTCAACGACATCGGCAACGAGGAAGACTTCCTCAAGGCCATTGACCTCACCATCAAGTACTTCAACGACGGCGACATCGTCGAGGGGACGATCGTCAAGGTCGACCGCGACGAGGTCCTCCTCGACATCGGCTACAAGACCGAGGGCGTCATCCCCTCGCGTGAGCTGTCGATCAAGCACGACGTCGACCCGAGCGAGGTCGTCTCCGTCGGCGACTCGGTCGAGGCCCTCGTCCTCCAGAAGGAGGACAAGGAAGGTCGTCTGATCCTCTCCAAGAAGCGCGCACAGTACGAGCGCGCCTGGGGCGACATCGAGAAGATCAAGGCCGAGGACGGCGTCGTCGAGGGCACCGTCATCGAGGTCGTCAAGGGCGGCCTCATCATGGACATCGGGCTCCGTGGCTTCCTGCCCGCCTCGCTCGTGGAGATGCGCCGCGTGCGCGACCTCGACCCGTACATCGGTCAGAAGATCGAGGCCAAGATCATCGAGCTCGACAAGAACCGCAACAACGTGGTCCTGTCGCGCCGTGCGTGGCTCGAGCAGACGCAGTCCGCCGTGCGCCAGAAGTTCCTCGACGAGCTCAAGAAGGGGCAGGTCCGCAAGGGCGTCATCTCCTCCATCGTCAACTTCGGTGCCTTCGTGGACCTCGGTGGCGTCGACGGACTCGTCCACGTCTCCGAGCTCTCCTGGAAGCACATCGACCACCCCAACGAGGTCGTCCAGGTCGGCGACGAGGTCACCGTCGAGGTCCTCGACGTCGACCTCGAGCGCGAGCGCGTCTCCCTGTCGCTCAAGGCGACGCAGGAAGACCCGTGGCAGCACTTCGCGCGCACGCACCAGATCGGTCAGATCGTGCCCGGCAAGGTCACCAAGCTCGTTCCCTTCGGCGCCTTCGTGCGTGTCGAGGAGGGCATCGAGGGCCTCGTGCACATCTCCGAGCTGGCTGAGCGCCACGTCGAGATCCCGGAGCAGGTCGTCCAGATCGGCGACGCCGTCATGGTCAAGATCATCGACATCGATCTCGAGCGTCGTCGTATCTCGCTGTCGCTCAAGCAGGCCAACGAGACCGCGGTCGCCACGGCCGACGACTTCGACCCCACGCTGTACGGCATGACGTCGTCGTACGACGAGGCCGGCAACTACATCTACCCCGACGGCTTCGACCCCGAGACCGGCGAGTGGCAGGAAGGCTTCGACGACGCGCGCGCCGCGTGGGAGAAGCAGTACGCCGAGGCTCACGAGCGCTGGGAGGCGCACAAGAAGCAGATCGAGGAGTCCGAGAAGGCCACCCTCGAGGCCGGCGAGACCAGCACGTACTCCTCGGAGGCCGAGACCAACGAGGGCTCGCTCGCTTCCGACGAGGCCCTGCAGGCTCTCCGCGAGAAGCTCACCGGCGGCGAGTGATCACACTCGCCCGCTAGGGCAACGGCAAGGCCCCCGTTCCGCCAGGATCGGGGGCCTTGCTGCGTCCGGAGCCTGGTCGGTCGTTCAGGGCTGCAGGCGCACGGGCCCGAACCCGCCGTGGGTGTGGCTGCGGGGCGGGGGGCGGAGGCCGTACCCGTCCCGTCCGACGCAGCGCACGAGGGCTCCGAGGGCGAGCAGACTCGTCAGCACGAGCAGGACGGTGAGGAGGGCGAGAAGCATCATGGCAGCAACTCTGCTAGCACTCTGATCCTGCCACCAGTGGCAGTAATGTCACGTTGCGTTGATTTTCTGCCACCCGTCTGACAGGCTGACCGCGTGATCAAGGACGTGAAGAACATCGCCGTCGTCGTGCAGGACGGCGCCGAGCCCTTCGGCCTCGGCGCCATCTGTGAGGTGTGGGCGGAGCCGTTCCATCCCGAGGACGAGAACCCGGTCTTCGACGTGACCGTGTGCACGCCCGAGCCGGGGAGGGTCCGGGGCGCCTCGGGCTTCGACCTCCACGTCGAGCACGGGCTCGAGGCGCTCGAGCGCGCCGACCTCGTGTGCATCGCACCCAAGCGGGAGTACCGCACCCACCACCCGGCCGCCGTCGAGGCCGTGGGCGCCGCGGGACGGCGCGGCGCCTGGGTCTCGGCGCACTGCACCGGGTCGTGGCTCCTGGGCGAGGCGGGGCTGCTCGACGGCCGACGCTGCACCACGCACTGGCGCTACGGCGCGGAGCTCCAGGCTGCCTTCCCCGAGGCCACCGTCGATGCTGACGTCCTCTACGTGCTCGACCAGAACATCCTCACGGGCGCGGGCTCGACGGCCGGTCTGGACGCGTCGCTGCACCTCATGCGTCAGCTCTACGGATCCAAGGTCGCGGCCACGGCGGCCCGCCGGATCGTCATGCCGCCGCACCGCGACGGCGGGCAGGCACAGTACGTGCGCACGCCCGTCGGCGAGGTGGAGGCCGAGACGCTCGCCCCCCTCCTGGAGTGGGTGCTCGTGCACCTCGACGAGCCCATGCCCGTGGAGCGGCTCGCCCGCGAGGCGCACATGTCGGCCCGCACCTTCGCGCGTCGTTTTCGTGACGAGACCGGGACCACGCCGCTGCAGTGGGTCACCGGGCAGCGGGTGGCGCTGGCCGAGGAGCTGCTCGAGACGTCGACCCTGTCGGTGGAGCAGATCGCGACGCGGGTCGGGTTCGGCAACGCGGCCACCCTGCGCCACCACTTCGGCGCCGCGCGCGGCATCACCCCGCAGGCCTACCGCAAGACCTTCGGCCTCCAGGAGGTCGTGGCCTGACGGTGGGGCGGTGACCTGGCGTCCGTTCCGCGGGCCCGGCCCGTGGGGCGGTGACTTGGCGTCCGTTCCACCGGGCCGGGCCGGTGGGGCGGTGACTTGGCGTCCGTTCCACCGGGCCGGGCCGGTGGGGCGGTGCCGTGGCGTCCGTTCAGGCGCACATTGAGGCTCGGAACGGACGCCAGCTCACCGCCGCCACGGCGCTGGGCGCATCGGCGCCCGGGACGGACGCCAAGTCACCGCCGCCACGGCGCTGGGCGTATCGGCGCTCGGGACGGACGCCAGCTCACCGCCGTGGCGGTTGCGACGGCGCGGGAGCTAGGCCAGCTCGGTGCGACGCACCTTGCCGGTGGCGGTGCGGGGGAGTGCGTCGAGTCGCTCGTACTCCTTGGGTCGCTTGGGAGGCGCGAGCCGCTCGACAGCCAGCGCGCGCAGGGCGTCCTCGTCGACCTCGCCCACGTACGCAGCGCACACCCGCTGGCCCCAGCGCTCGTCCGGACGGCCGAAGACGGCCAGGTCGAGCAGGCCGGGAACGTCGGCCAGGGCGTCCTCCACCTCGGCGGGGTAGACGTTGACACCGCCGCTGATGATGAGGTCCGTCCGCCGCGCGTCCAGGTAGACGAGCCCCTTCTCGACCCGGCCCAGGTCGCCCACCGTGAACGCCGGTCCGTCCGGAGTGTCCTTCCAGGCGGCTGCCGTCTTCTCGGGGTCACGCCAGTACTCGAAGCGCGCCCACTCAGGCACCGAGCACCACAGCTGGTCGTCCGCGTCAGTGGTGATGGTCCGGTGGGGACGGGCCGCGCCCAGCGTGCCGGGGCTCGCCTGCCACACCGGCGCCGGGCAGGCGGTCCACTGGCCCTCGGTGGAGCCGTAGAACTCCCACACGACGTCGGTCCCGAACAGCTCGTGGGCCCTTCGGCGGACCGGCTCGGGGCAGGGCGCCCCCGCATGGGCGACGAGCCGGAACGACGAGACGTCGGGCTGCTCCCCGGTCTCGTCGAGGTGCTGGAAGAGCCGTTGCAGGTGTGCCGGAACGCAGAACATCGACGTGGGGCGCAGGGGCAGTGCGGCGAGGAGGCCCTGCGGCGAGAAGGTCGGCAGGACCGCGATCGAGCCGCCCGCCAGCAAGGTGCCCATGGCGAAGCGCAGAGGGGCTGAGTGGTAGACCGGGGAGACCACGAGGTCGAGGTCGTCGGCGCGGAAGCCCCACAGCTCGCGCTCCTCGAGCGCGAGGACCGCGGAGTTCTCGTCGCTCAGCAGCCCGGACCAGACGCCCTTGGGCCGACCGGTGGTGCCCGACGTGAAGTGCATCGGCCGAGCACGCGGGAAGTCCGCCAGGTCGCCGTCAGCGGGACCGTCCGCAAGGGCGCGGAGCTCGTCCTCGTCGAGCACCTGCAGCGCCGGCTCGACGTCGGCGATGATCCCGTCGCGCTCCCACGGCGTGAGCCGCGGGTCCAGCGGCACGGGCACGACGCCGGACCGGAGCGCCCCGAGGACGACGCTCACGTAGGTGGGCGATCCTGCGACGCTGAGCGCGACACGGTCGCCGGTGCCGAGTCCGCGCCGAGCCAGCGACGCCGCGACGGCCCGCTGCTCGCGCTCGCTGGCCTCGGCCGTGAGGATGGTGGGGTGGATGGGGCTCACGTGACTCCTGTGACTCCTGGGTGAGAGTTGGCTCACGATGAGTGCAGGTTCCGGGGCCGTCAACGTGATCCTCTCCGCGAAGTATGGTTCACTCGACGACGGACTGTTCCCGACCCCCGTAGGTGATCATCTGTGGCTTCCCCCCGCCACACACGTGTCGCACCGCGTCGCGTGGCCCCTAAGCAGTGGCGACGGCAGCTGACCCGAGTGGCCCTTCCGGCCCTCGGATTCGTCGTCGTCGCGGGTGCCGCCACCGCCGCAGTCGTCCATGACGCCGAGATCGCGCCGGTCAGCGCTGCTGCCGCCGCCCCGGCGTCCAAGCCTGACTCCACCGACATCATCGGCAGCGCGCTGGCCGAGGAGCCCGAGATCACCCGCAGTGCCGACCGCCCGCAGCTGGCCGACGCCGCCGCTGCCGATCCCGACATCGACGGCACGCTCGTCGTGCTGAAGGACGGCGTCGAGGTCCACGCCGACTCCGAGGGCAAGTCCCCCGTGCTGGCCACGCTCGACGAGGGCGACCGCGTCGACGTCACCGGCCGCACCAAGGGCGGGTGGACCGAGATCGTCCGCAAGGACCTCCCGCGCTGGGTGCGCTCCAAGGAGGTCGCCAAGAACCTCCCGCTCGGCAAGGCGCCGTGCGCCGCCGGGTCCGGCGTGGAGGGCGGGCTCCAGCCCGACACCGTCAAGGTCTACCGCGCCGTGTGCGCCCGCTTCCCGCAGATCACGCGCTATGGCGGTACTGCCGGCCGCGGGGAGCACGCCACCGGCCAGGCCCTCGACATCATGGTCTCCAGCGACCTCGGCAACGAGATCGCCGCGTTCCTGCAGGAGAACCGCGCCAAGCTGGGCGTCGAGTACCTCATCTGGCGTCAGCGCATCTGGCGTCCGGCCACCTCGGCCTCCTGGCGCGGCATGAGCTCGCGCGGCAGCGCCACGGCCAACCACATGGACCACGTCCACGTCACCACCTACGGCAACGCTGCCACGGAGTGACCGCGTGACCACGATCGTGCTCACCGGTGGCATCGGCACCGGCAAGAGCACGGTCAGCCGTCAGCTCGCCCAGCACGGCGCTGTCGTGGTCGACTACGACCTCCTGGCCCGCGAGGCCGTCGAGCCCGGCTCGCCGGGCCTGAGCGCCATCGTGGAGCGCTTCGGCGACGGCGTCCTGTCGCCCGACGGCACCCTCGACCGGCCGGCGCTCGGCTCCATCGTCTTCGCCGACGAGGCCGCTCGGCGCGACCTCGAGGCCATCACCCATCCCGCGGTCAGGGACCTGGCCGTGCAGCAGGTCCTCGCTGCAGGCCCCGACGCCGTGGTGGTCCACGACATCCCGCTGTTCGTGGAGTCCGGCGCGGCGCCGCCCCACGACCTCGTCGTGGTGGTGGACGTGCCCGAGTCGGTGCAGGTGGAACGACTCGTGCGCGACCGAGGCATGACCGAGGACGAGGCGCACGCCCGCATCGCGGCCCAGGCCTCTCAAGAGCAGCGTCTGGCCGTCGCCGACGTCGTGCTCGACAACGCGGGGACCCCCGACGAGCTGATCGCCGCCGTCGACGCCCTCTGGACCCGCCTCACCACCTCCGCTTCCTGACGGGCTCAGGCGGCGGTCTTGCTCTCTGGGCCTGTCGAAGGGTGCCGGACATGACGAAGGGCCGCCGAACGCCGGGGGAAGCGTCGACGGCCCTGCGCCATCAATGACTGCGACTAGGCAGCCAGCTCGGGGTCCGCGATGCGGCGGAGCGTCTGCAGTGCCTGGCGCTCCAGCTGGCGGACGCGCTCGGCCGAGATGCCGTGGCGCTTGCCGATGTCGGCCAGCTTCTGCTGGCGTCCGTCGAGCAGGCCGTAGCGGGCCCGCACGATGTCGGCCTCACGCGGCTCCAGGTGGTCGATGAGCGACTCGATGAGGTGCTTGGTCTCGTCGTCGAGCACGGCCAGGTCGGGACCCGGCTCCGTGCCACGGGCGATGAGGTCGCCCAGCGACGTGTCGCCGTCCTCGTCGACAGGGGAGTCCAGGCTCACGTGGTCGCGGCCCCACGCCATCAGGTCGATGACGCGGTTGACGTCCATGCCCAGCTCCTCGGCCACCTCGAACGGCTCCGGGTCGCGCCCGAGCTCGCGCTCGAGGTTGCGGCGGGCGGCCGTGACCTGGTTGAGCTCCTCGACGACGTGCACGGGGAGGCGGACCACACGGGCCTGCTGCGCGATGCCGCGCGTGATGGCCTGGCGGACCCACCACGTGGCGTAGGTGGAGAACTTGAAGCCCTTGGCGTAGTCGAACTTCTCGACGGCGCGGATGAGACCGGTGTTGCCCTCCTGCACGAGGTCGAGCATCGGCATGGCCGAGCGACCGTACTTGCGGGCGATGGAGACCACGAGGCGCAGGTTGGCCTGGATGAACTCCTGCAGGGCGCGGTCACCCTCGTCGGCGATGAACTGCAGCTCCTCGAGGGAGGCGCGCTTGGGGGCCCCGCCCTTGGCGCGGCCGATACGGCCGGACTCGAGCAGGTGGCGCGCGAACAGGCCGGCCTCGATGGTCTTGCTGAGCTCGACCTCACGCGCGGCGTCGAGCAGCGGCGTGCGGGCGATCTCGGCGAGGTACATGCCGACGCTGTCCTTGCCCTCGATGGACTCGGCCCGGTTGGTCTTGGTGCTCATGTCTCAGCCCTCCTGGTTGTTGCTCTGTACTGGTGCAACGTCGCAGGTCAGCCCGGGATTCCGCTCTCAGGTGATTCTTTGGGTCACAGTGCTATGGCGGGTAGCGTCGGCCGCGTGAACATCGTGGAACGCGGTTCCGGCCGTCCCGTCGTCCTGGTTCACGGTTTCCCCGTCGACCACCGGAGCATGCTTCCGCTCGACGGCTGGCTCGACGAGCCGGGCGCCTGGCGCAGGATCTACGTCGACCTGCCGTTCGTGCGGGGCAGCGACTCCAGCCGGGCCATCGAGTCGTCCGACGACGTGCTCGCCGAGCTCGTGGACACCCTGGACCGACTCATCGGTCCCGGCGAGTCGTACCTGGTCGTCGGTAGCTCGTTCGGTGGCCTGCTCTCCTCACGGATCGCCCATGACGACCCTCGCGTGGTCGGGCTCGCCCTGCTCGAGCCTGCGGTCATCGCCGACCACGCGCGCCGAGACGTTCCTCCCCACGTCGTGCTGCACGAGGATCCCGATGCACTCGCGGCCGTCGACCCCGCGCTGGCGCAGGAGTATGCGGAGATGTCGGTCGTACAGTCGGCCGAGGGCCTCCAGGTGTTCGCCGAGTCCGTGCACGCGGGGCTCGAGGCGGCCGACCCGACGGTGGTGGCCCGCGTGGAGCAGAAGTACTCGCTCACCGGCGGTGAGGCCGAGGTGGGGTATGACGGTCCGACCCTCGTCGTCACGGGTCGGCAGGACCACGTGGTCGGGTACCAGGACCAGCTCGATCTGCTCGACCGGTACCCGCGTGCGACGTTCGCGCTGCTCGACTCGGCGGGGCACAACGCCCACCTGGAGCGCCCCGACGTGGTGGGGGCACTTCTGAGGGACTGGCTCGTCCGCGTGGGCGCCGCGTCGGACTGACCCAGGTGGGCTCAGAACTCCTGGTGGCTGCGCGGGTCGCCGCCGATGCGCTGGCCGGTGGCGAGCGACGCGATCTGTGCCAGGTCGCCGTCGTCGAGGGTGGCGCCGAAGATGTCGAGGTTGGCGCGGAAGCGCTCGGGCGTGGCCGACTTGGGGATGGGCGCTGCGCCGATCTGCGTGTGCCACCGCAGCACCACCTGGCCAGGGGTCAGGCCGTGCTTCTCGCCGATCTCGGCCAGCACGGGCTCGTCGAGCAGGCCGGTCTTGCGGCCGAGCGGCGTCCAGCTCTGGGTCACGGTGCCGAGCTCGGCGTCGGCGGCGCGCTGCTCCTCCTGGGGGAAGTACGGGTGCAGCTCCACCTGGTTCACGGCCGGGGCGACCCCGGTGGCCGCCACGATGCGCTCGAGGTGCTCGGGCAGGAAGTTGGAGACACCGATCGACGCGGCGAGCCCCGCCTCACGCAGCTCCACGAGGGCGGCCCACGTCTCCACGTACTTGTCCTCGAGCGGGTTGGGCCAGTGGATCAGGTAGAGGTCGACGTGGTCGAGCCCGAGACGCTCGAGCGAGGCCTCCAGCTCGACGCGCGGACCCTCCGAGCCGTGCCCCGAGCCCGGGAGCTTGGTGGTGACGAACAGGTCGTCCCGGGCAGCTCCGGACTCGGCGATGCCGCGCCCCACCTCCACCTCGTTCTCGTACCGCGTGGCGGTGTCGAGCAGGCGGTAGCCGGCCTCGATCGCCTGCACGAAGAGACCGGGGGCCTCGTCGCCGTTGATCGAGTAGGTGCCGAAGCCCAGGGCGGGCATGGAGCGGCCGTCGTTGAGGGTCAGGAGGGGTGCGGTAGCCATCTCTCCACCGTAGCCAGGACGGCTGCTCAACCCAACGTGGAGACGTCGATGACGGCGCGGTAGCGGACGTCGCCGTCGACGACCTTGTCGTAGTAGGCGTCGACCTCGTTCGCGTCGATGACCTCGACGGTCGCCGTGATGTCGTGCTCGGCGCAGAAGTCGAGCATCTCCTGGGTCTCGGCGAGCCCGCCGACCATGGACCCCTCGACCTTGCGACGCATCGAGAGGAGCGAGAACGCGCCCACCTCGAGCGACTCGCTGGGAGCGCCGAGGTTGACCATGGCGCCGCCCCGGTCCAGGAGCCCGAGGAAGCTGTCGAGGTCGACGGCCGAGCCCACCGTGTTGAGGATCAGGTCGAAGGAGCCCTGGAGGTCGTCGAGCACGCCGTCGTCCGCGGTGGCGTAGTAGTGCGCGGCGCCGAAGGACAGCCCGTCCTCCTTCTTGGCGTCGGTGCGGCTGAGGACGCTCACCTCCGCGCCCATGGCGGCGGCGATCTTGACGGCCACGTGGCCGAGGCCGCCCAGGCCGATGACACCCACGCGGGTGTCCTCGGTGACGCCGTGGCGCTTGAGCGGGGCGTAGGTGGTGATGCCGGCGCACAGCAGCGGCGTGGTGGCGGCCAGGTCGACCCCCTGGGGGACCTTCACGACGAAGTGGTCGCGCACCACGACCTCGTTGCTGTAGCCGCCGTACGTGATCTCGCCGTGGTAGTCCTTCGCGGAGTACGTCTGCACGACGCCCTTCTCGCAGAACTGCTCCTCGCCGTCCTTGCACGCGTCGCACTCGAGGCAGGAGTCGACGAAGCAGCCCACGCCCACGACGTCGCCCACCTGGTGGTCGGTGACCTCGGAGCCGACCTCGCTCACGGTGCCGACGATCTCGTGGCCGGGCGTCATCGGGAAGATGCCCTGGCCCCACTCGTCGCGGGCCTGGTGGATGTCGGAGTGACAGATGCCGGCGAACCGGATGTCGATGCGCACGTCGTCGGCGCGGAGCTCGCGTCGGTCGAGCTGCACCTGCTCGAACGCGGCGCCTGCGTCGGGGGTGGAGAGTGCTGCAGTCATGGGTGCTCCTTGGTGTGGCCGGGGGTAGTTGCGTGTTCATCCACCGTCCCAAACCGAGCGCGGCCCGCAACCTGAGACGGGCGGAGGTTTCTCACACCGGTGGGTCAGCCCAAGGCCCGGTCGAGGTTGGTGGCAGCGCTGATGAGGGCCAGGTGTGTGAACGCCTGGGGGAAGTTGCCGAGCTGGAGCCCGTCGAGGCCCACCTGCTCCGCGTAGAGCCCGAGGTGGTTGGCGTAGGAGAACATCTTCTCCAGCGCCAGTCGGGCGTCCTCGAGCCGTCCTGCCCGGGTGAGCGCCTCGACGTACCAGAACGAGCACAGCGAGAACGTGCCCTCCTGGCCGTGGAGCCCGTCGTCGAGCGAGTCCTGGTCGTAGCGGAAGACGAGGCTGTCGGAGACCAGCCGCTCCTCGATGGCCTCGAGCGTGTGCAGGAAGCGCGGGTCGTTGGGGGAGAGGAACTTGACCATGGGCATGAGCAGCACGCCGGCGTCGAGCGTGTCGGCACCCTCGTGCTGCATGAAGGCCTTCACGTCGTCGTCCCACGCGGTGTCCATGATGCGCTGGTAGATCTCGTCGCGCACCGAGGACCATGCCTCCAGGTCGCCGGGGAGCCCGCGCTGACGGGCGATGCGGATCATGCGCTCCACCGCCACCCAGGCCATGAGGCGCGAGGTGGTGTGGTGCCGAGGCTCGTCGCGGATCTCCCACATGCCGGCGTCGGGCTGGTCCCAGTTCTTCATGAGCCAGCCGACGACGCGTGTCATGTCGGCCCAGGCGTCGGCACTGATGCCGGGACCGTACTTGTTGAAGAGATAGATGGAGTCGATGAGCTCGCCGTAGATGTCGAGCTGGAGCTGTCCCGCGGCCGCGTTGCCGACGCGCACGGGGGCGGAGTCCTGGTAGCCCGTGAGGTGGTCGAGCACCTGCTCGTCGTCGGGGATGTTGCCGTCGATGTCGTAGAGGACCCGCAGCGGTCCGAGGCCGCCGTCCTTGTCGTCGCCGATGCGCTCGGAGAGCCAGCGCACGAACGCCGCAGCCTCGTCGGTGAAGCCGAGCCGCAGCAGCGCGTAGAGGGTGAAGCCGGCGTCGCGCATCCACACGAAGCGGTAGTCCCAGTTGCGGTCGCCGCCGATGGCCTCCGGCAGGCTCGTCGTGGGCGCGGCCACGAGGGCGCCGCTGGGCTCGTGGGTGAGGAGCTTGAGGGTGATGGCCGAGCGCTCCACCATCTCGCGCCACCGACCCCGGTACGTGCTCTGCTCGATCCAGTCGCGCCAGAATCCCACGGTGCAGTCGAAGAGGTCGGCGGTGTCGGACTCGTCGCACGCCTGGCACTCGTCGCCGTCCTGGAGCGACTCCAGCACGAAGAGGGCCGAGGTGCCGGCCTCCAGGACGGTCTCGGCCACGACGTCGCCGTCGGTCGTGGTGAGCTCCACGGTGGAGCTCAGCCCCAGACGCACGCTCTCGGAGGAGATGGTGACCCGGCGCTCGTCGTGCGCCTCCGTGGTGGGGTGCTCACGGCCGAAGTCGGGACGGGCCGAGAGGCTGGTGCGGAACCGGATGCTGCCACGCACCGACGTGACACGACGGACGAGCCGCTGGCGGTGCTCCGGGTCGTGCGCCGAGAGCACCGGCATGAAGTCGTGCACCTCGAGCAGCCCGCCCTCGGTGTGGAACCGCGTGACCAGGATCGCCGACTCCGGCACGTAGAACTGGCGCGTGGTGACGCTCCCGTCGATGGGCTCGACGGTCCAGGAGCCGCCCTTCTCCTGGTCGAGGATCGATGCGAAGATGCTGGGCGAGTCGAACCGTGGGGCGCAGAACCAGTCGACCGTCCCGTCGATCGCCACCAGGGCGGCGGTGCGGAGGTCGCCCACCAGGCCGTGGTCGGAGATCGCCGTCCAGGTCATGCGTCGACGCCGTCGAGGCGCCAACCGCGCTGACCCGGGAGGCCACGAGCCTCGCGCGGTCCCCAGGATCCCTTGGCGTACCGGTGGATCGGCGGCGGGTCGCTCAGGACCGGGTCCACGAGGCACCAGAGCCGGTCGACCTCGTCGGAACGGGTGAACAGGGTCTGGTCGCCGCGCATCACGTCGAGCAGGAGGCGCTCGTAGGCCTCGAGGGGCTCGTCGGCCGGGTCCTTGGTGGCGAGGTCGAGCTCCATCGTGGTGCGGGCGATGTCCATGACGGGACCGGGTCGCTTGGTGTGCAGCTCGAGCGACATCCGCGCGTCGTCCGTGAGCTCCAGCACGAGCTCGTTGGGTCCGTCGGCATGGTGGCCGAACATGCCCATGGGCGGTGTCCGGAACGTGATGGTGACGGTGCGTCGGGTCTCGGCGAGCGCCTTGCCGGTGCGTAGGTAGAAGGGGACGCCCTGCCAGCGCTGGGTCTCGATGAAGACCTCGAGCGCCGCGAACGTCTCGACCGAGGAGCGCGGATCGACGCCTTCCTCCTCCCGGTAGCCCTCGTACTGACCGAGGACCACGCGGCTGGGGTCGATGGGCTTCATGGCCTCGAAGACCTTGGCCTTCTCGTTGCGGAGCGCATCGGCGGTGAGGTGCACGGGCGGCTCCATGGCCACGAAGCCCAGCACCTGGCACAGATGGGTGTTCACCATGTCGCGGAAGCACCCGGTGGACTCGTAGAAGGAGCCGCGTCCCTCGACGGTGAGCTCCTCGGGGACGTCGATCTGGACCGACTCGATGTGGTCGCGGTTCCAGGCCGACTCGAACAGGCCGTTCGCGAACCGTACGGCCAGGATGTTCTGCACGGCCTCCTTGCCCAGGAAGTGGTCGATGCGGAACACCTGGGCCTCGTCGACGACGTCCTTGATGGTGGCGTCGAGCGCGCGCGACGACTCGAGGTCGGTTCCGAACGGCTTCTCGCACACCAGGCGAGCCCGCTCGGTGAGGCCCTCTCGCCCCAGCATCGAGATCATGGGCCGCATGGCGCCCGGGGGGACCGAGAGGTACAGCAGGCGGTGGACCTCCTGGCCCTCCTGCGGCTCGAGGTCCTTCTCGGCCGCCTTGACCGCCTTGGCCAGGTCCTTGCCGTCGTCGGAGTCCGAGACCTGGAAGCTGATGCGCTCGAGCAGCGGGCCGGCGACGGCGTCGTCGAGGTCGTCGACGAACTCCTCGAGACCCTTGCGGACCTTGGCCCGGAACTCGTCGTCGGTGCCGGGGGAGTGCCGACCCGAGCCGATGACGGCGAAGCTCTCGGGCAGCCGCCCGGCCTCGGCCAGGTGGTACAGGCCCGGGAACAGCTTGCGGCGCGCCAGGTCTCCGGTCGCGCCGAAGAGGACGAGGACGTGCGGGGGAAGCGTGGTCTCCTCTGACATGCCACCACGCTATTGCGGCGGTGGTGACCCCGCCCGTCGAGCGGCCCGGGTCAGACGACGGCGCGAGCCGCCGCTTGGCCGGCGGCCCGCCCGGAGAAGATGCACCCGCCGAGGAAGGTGCCCTCCAGCGAGTTGTAGCCGTGCACGCCTCCGCCGCCGAAGCCGGCCACCTCGCCGGCAGCGTAGAGGCCGGGCAGCGGGTCACCATCGGGGCGAAGCACGCGGGACTCGAGATCGGTCTCGAGGCCGCCGAGCGACTTGCGCGTGAGCACGTGCAGGCGGACCGCGATGAGCGGGCCCTTGTCGGGGTCGAGGATCTTGTGCGGCGACGCGACACGGATGAGCTTGTCACCCCGGTACGAGCGCGCCTGTCGCATGGCGGCGATCTGCAGGTCCTTGGTGAAGTCGTTGTCCATCTCGCGGTCGCGCTCCTCCACCTGGCGGCGGACCACGGCGACGTCGAGCGGGGTGTCGGGGGTGACGGCGTTCATGCCGGCCACGAGCTCGTCGAGCGTGTCGGCCACGACGAAGTCCTCACCGTTCTGCTTGAACGCCTCGACGGGCCCGGTGGCGCCCTTGCTGAGGCGCTGCTTGAGGAGCTCGCGGACGCTCTTGCCGGTGAGGTCGGGGTTCTGCTCCTGGCCCGACAGCGCGAACTCCTTCTCGATGATGGCCTGCGTGAGCACGAACCAGCTGTGGTCGTGACCGCTCTGCCGCAGGATCTTGAGGGTGCCGAGGGTGTCGAACCCCGGCAGGCCCGGGACCGGGAGCCGCTGGCCGGAGCCGTCGAGCCACAGGGACGAGGGCCCGGGCAGGATCCGGATGCCGTGCATGGGCCAGATGGGGTCGAAGTTCTTGATCCCCTCCACGTAGTGCCACATGCGGTCGCGGTTCACGTGGCTCGCCCCGGCCTTCTCCGAGATCGCGAGCATGCGTCCGTCGACGTGCGCGGGGACGCCGGAGATCATGTGCTTCGGGGGCGTCCCGAGACGCTCGGGCCACACCGACCGCACGAGGTCGTGGTTGCCTCCGATGCCGCCGCTCGTGACGATGACCGACTGGGCCCTCGCCTCGAACTCGCCCATCTCCGTGCGCGAGGTCTCGGCGGCGCGCGGTGCGTCCGTGGGCTCCAGCACGGCGCCACGGACGCCGGTGACCACGCCGTCGGTGACGACGAGCTCGTCGACCCGGTGGCGGAACGCGTACTGCACGAGACCCTTCTCGTGGCCCTCCCGCACGACCTTCTCGAACGGCTCCACGATGCCCGGCCCGGTGCCCCACGTGATGTGGAACCGCGGGACGGAGTTGCCGTGCCCGCCGGCGAGACCGCCACCGCGCTCGGCCCAGCCGACGACGGGGAACAGCTGATGACCGCGGGCCCGCAGGTACGCCTGCTTCTCGCCCGAGGCGAAGTGCACGTAGGCCTCGGCCCACCGGCGCGGCCAGGCATCCTCCTCGCGGTGGAACTGTGCGCTGCCCTGCCAGTCCTGCCACGCCAGGTCGAACGAGTCCTTGATGCCCATGCGCCGCTGCTGCGGAGAGTCCACGAGGAACAGCCCGCCGAAGGACCAGTAGGCCTGGCCCCCCAGGTTCTGCTCACCCTCCTGGTCGACCAGGAGGACGGTCTTGCCCGCCTCGACGAGCTCGGTGGTGGCGACGAGACCGGCCAGGCCAGCCCCCACGACGATGACGTCAGCTTCCATGCAACGCATCCTGCCTCATGGCACGGTCCACCGGAGGCGCCGATCCTGACGGATCGCCGTGCTCGTCGCACCTCGACCGTGTCCAAACGGCGAGCGATGGTGACGACGGGGTGCCGCGACCGCTACGCTCTCAGGAAATTCTCAACTTTTCGAGAGGTAGTCATGGCTACAGACTTCAAGTCCATCGGCCGGAACGACCAGGGGGCTCTCATCGCGGGAGCGGTGGCCCTCGTGCTGTCGTTCTTCTCCGCCTACGTGACGGTCAGCATCAACGGCAAGGGGCTGCCCGGTGTCTCGGGCTCCTCGGGCATCAGCGCCTGGAACAGCTTCGGCACCCTGGGCATGCTGCTCGTGATCATCGCGACCGCCGTCGTGGCCGTCAAGGTGTTCGCCGGTGACCAGCTTCCCGCGGGCGTCCCGTGGAACCTCGTGGCTGCGGCAGCAGCGGGCCTCGGCACGCTCCTGCTCATCCTGCGCGCGTTCACCTACGACGGCGGCGGCAGCTTCGGCGGCGTCAGCGTCGACGTCGGTCCCGGCTGGTCGGGCTGGGCCCTGTTCGTCGCGACGATCGCGCTCACGGTGTTCGCGGCGCTCTCGTTCCGTGACTCGGGGGAGAAGATCCCGGAGTTCAACAAGAACGGCGACGCCACGCCGCCGCCGGCTCCTCCGGCGGCCTGATCAGGTTCAGCTGAACGGTGGGCGGGTGTCGAGCGCGATCGAGCGCCGCCCCGCCCACCGCCATGCTCGGGCCGTGAGGTCGCGGTCGTCCTCGGTGACGAGGTTGCCCATCACGCGCAGGGCGACGGTCATGAGCGCCTGGGAGCGCATCCCGAGGGGTCCGAACGTGGGAAGCAGGTGGGGGAGCGTGAGCAGTCCCGCCAGACGACGCGCGATGGAGAACGCCTCGCCGTAGTGGTGCGTGAGAAGCGCGGGCCAGGCCTGCTCGGGGTCGTGGCTGGTGTCGAGGAGCTCGGCACCCACCCGCCCGGTCTCGAGGCCGTAGTCGATGCCCTCGCCGTTGAGCGGGTTGACGCACCCGGCGGCGTCTCCGACCACGATCCAGTTGGGTCCGGCCACGCCCGACACGGCGCCACCCATGGGCAGGAGCGCGCTCGTGGGCATCCGGAGCTCGGGGCCCAGCTCCCACTCGTCGCGTCGCAGCGTGGCGTAGTACTCCATGAGCGGACGGATCTGCAGGTTGGCGGGACGCTTGGCCGTGGCCAGCGCGCCGACGCCGAGGTTCACCTCGCCACCCTCGCCCGCCGTCCCGAGCGGGAAGATCCAGCCGTAGCCGGGGAGCAGGTCACCGTCCTCCCCGCGGAGCTCCAGGTGGGAGCTGATCCACGGGTCGTCGGCACGCCCGGACTTCACGTAGGAGCGGCCGGCCACTCCGTAGGCGGTGTCGCGGTGCCACTCCCGGCCCAGCACGCGTCCGAGCGAGGACCGGACACCGTCGGCGACGACGAGGCGCTCGCACGCGATGGTGAGCGGTCCGTCGGCGGTCTTGAAGACCACGGCGGTCACGCGACCGTCGGAGGCGCGCTCGACGTCGACGGCGCGGGCCCCGTCGAGGGCAGTGGCCCCGGCCGTGATGGCGGCCTCGCGGATCTTGGCGTCGAGAGTGGTGCGCGGCACGGCTGAGCCGTGGTCGGGGAGCGAGCCGCCCGGCCAGGGCAGCAGGAGCTCCTGACCGAAGCCGGCCGCGCGGAGCCCGCGGTTGGTGCCGAAGCTGCGTGCCCAGTCGCCGAGGTCGAGACGGTCGAGCTCGGCCATGGCGCGCGGGGTGAGTCCGTCGCCGCACGTCTTGTCGCGAGGGAAGGTGGCCGCGTCGGCCAGCACGACGTCGTGCCCCAGGCGGGCCGACCAGGCGGCCGCGGCTGCTCCGGCGGGTCCGGCGCCCACCACGAGGACGTCGGTGCTGCGGGGAACGCTCATGAGGTCCATCCTCCCACCTGTGCGGGAGGACGGCCGGGGCAGTGGGAGGATGACGCTCATGAGTTCTCAGGCAACCTCACCAAAACCTGACGTCCACTTCGCCTCGCGCGGCTCGTCGTACTACGACGTGATCCTGGCCGTCTTCTGCGTCGTCCTCGTCGTCTCCAACATCGCAGCCACCAAGTCGACGGAGTTCCTGAGCGGCGACGTCTCGATCGGCCCCGTGCAGATCGTGCCGATCATCTCCGACGGCGGGGCCGTGCTGTTCCCGCTCGCCTACATCCTGGGCGACGTCATCTCCGAGGTGTACGGCTTCAAGGCGGCCCGCCGAGCCATCCTCGTGGGCTTCGGGACGGCGATCATGACCTTCGCGACGTTCCTCGTGGTCATGGCGCTGCCGGGGGCCAGCTTCTACGAGAACCAGGACGCGTTCGAGAGCGTCGTGTGGTCGGGCCTGCAGATCGTCGCCGCGTCGATGATCGCCTACCTCACGGGCCAGTTCCTGAACTCCTACGTGCTGGTGCGCATGAAGGCACGCTCGTCCGAGCCTGGTCTGTGGCGCCGGCTCGCGGGCTCCACCGGCGTGGGGGAGGCGGCCGACACCTTCATCTTCTGTGCCATCGCGGCCTCGGCCATCGGCATCACGACCGGCGGCCAGTTCGTGAACTACGTCGTGGTGGGCTTCGTCTTCAAGTGCGCCGTCGAGCTGCTCGTCATGCCGCTGACGATGCTCGTCATCCGGACCCTCAAGTCCCGTGAGCCGTCCTACTGGGCCGACGAGCCGGCCGACCTGCGCGCGTAGAACCGCCCGAGCGACTCCTCCTTCAGCGCCGCGAAGTCGCCCGAGGCGATGGCGGTGCGCATGGAGTCGACGAGGCGCACGATGAACCGTTCGTTGTGGATCGTCGTGAGCGTGGCCGAGAGGAACTCCTTGGTCTTGAAGAGGTGGTGCAGGTAGGCCGTCGTGTAGTGCGTGCACGTGTAGCAGTCGCAGTCGTCCTCGATGGGACCGAAGTCGCGCCGGGACGCAGCGACCAGCAGGTTGCGGTGGCCGTCGGCGGTGTAGACACGGGAGGAACGCGCGGTCCGCGAGGGTCCGACGCAGTCGAAGGTGTCGCACCCCGCCTCGACCCCGGCGAACAGGTCGTCCGGCTCGCCGATGCCGAGAAGATGTCGCGGCTTGTCGCGCGGGAGCTCGTCGACGACCCAGCCCACGATCTCGGACAGCTGCTCCTTCTCGATGGCGCCGCCGATGCCGAAGCCGTCGAACGAGCGCCCCTCGACCTCGAGCGCCGCGAGGCCGGACGCGGCCCGGCGGCGCAGGTCCTCGTACTGCGCGCCCTGGACCACGCCGAAGAGCGCCTGGTAGGGGTGCTCGCTGCGCTCGACCGTGAGCCGGTCGTGCTCGGCGAGACAGCGCTCGGCCCAGGCGTGCGTGCGCTCGACCGACTGCTCCTGGTAGCCGCGGGTGTTCATGAGGGTCGTCAGCTCGTCGAAGGCGAAGATCACGTCGGCACCCAGCCGGTGCTGGATGCCCATGGAGATCTCGGGCGTGAACCGGTGCTTGGAGCCGTCGAGGTGGCTCTTGAACGTGACGCCGTCGTCGTCGACGTGCGCGAGGCGCTCCTTGCCCGGCGCGATGACGGTGTCGGACGTGGCGCTCGTGGAGTCCATGGACAGCGTCTTCTTGAAGCCGGCGCCGAGGCTCATGACCTGGAAGCCGCCGGAGTCGGTGAAGGTGGGTCCACCCCACCCCATGAACCGTGCGAGCCCCCCGCCCTCCTCGACGATGTCGGCGCCGGGCTGGAGGTAGAGGTGGTAGGCGTTGGCCAGCACCGCCTGGGCGCCGAGCTCGCGGACGGACTCCGGGAGCACGGCCTTGACCGTCGCGCGGGTGCCCACCGGGATGAAGGCCGGCGTCTGCACGTCGCCGTGCGGGGTGGACAGCACGCCGGTGCGGCCGGCTGCATCGGGGAGCTCGGCACCGACGGTGAACATCCTGCTATCCAACCAGTCCCGCCAGCCTGGCCGCAGGCCAGAGGGCGGCCAGGGTGGCCAGCACGAAGACGATGTTCCACACCGCGGCCGGCACGCGGGTCAGCCGGGCGAGCACGTCGGCGTCGCTCGTGCGGGACCGCGAACGGCTGCGGGTGATCCAGAGCTCGACGGAGGCGCGGGGACCGCCCACGAGGAGCAACCACGAGAACGACAGGGCCGCGAGCTCCTGGACGTCGGTCGAGGAGCGCCAGATGAGGGTGGCGACGGCCGCACCCGCGAGCAGGACCACGAGCAGCCCGAACCAGTTGCGGATGAACAGCAGCATGGCCGCCAGGACGGCGAGTCCGATCCAGAGTGCCCAGGCCGTGTGCCCGAGGCTCACGAGCCAGGCACCGCCCAGTCCTAGGGCCGACGGAGCGAGGTAGCCGGCCGCGGCGGTGGCGATCATGCCGGGGCCGTGGGGGCGTCCGATCGAGGTGGTGAGGCCGGAGGTGTCGCGGTGCAGGCGGATGCCGCTCAGCCGTCGGCCTGTGAGCACCGCCACGAGGGCGTGGCCGCCCTCATGGACGAGGGTCACGACGTGCCGGGTGAACGGCCACGCCGCGAGTGCCAGGACGGCACCCGCGGCGGCGGCGATCAGGGTGTGGCTCACTCGGCGGGTCGGTCGACGAGCTCGACGCGGGTGGCGTCGCGCTCCGAGGCGCCCATGGCGGCTGCCAGACGATGCAGGGCAGCACCTTCACGGTGGCGGCTCTGACGGTCCAGCGTGAGGCCGAGCGCAGTGTGCGCCCAGGCGCTCGTGGGCTCCAGCTCGACGAGGCGACGGAAGGCCTCCTCCGCGGGCTTGAGCTGGGCGGCCGCGAAGTGGGCCCGGGCCAGCAGCTCCCAGGCCGACGCGTTGGTGGGGTCGGCGTCGGTGACCTTGCGGGTGACCCGGGCGGCGTCGCGCGGGAAGCGGGACTCCAGCAGCTCCTCGCCGAGGCGGAAGGCGTCGAAGACCTCCATCTCGGCGATCGTGTCGTCGGTGATGTTGGGGGTCATGTAGATGGTCATGGGTCCTCCTTCCAAGGTCCTGCCCGCTCCAACGTCGCGGAGGGCCGCAAGATTCCCGCGACGATCGGACGGGGGCGTCGGCACGCCTGACGCAATCTGTCGGCGCTCGTTGACACACTGACCGACATGGAACTCGTGCTGCTCCTCGTCCTCGGTCTGGCCCTCGGATTCGCCTTGGGCTGGCTCGTCGCGCGCCAGCGCACGGAACCTGCGGCGCAGGGGGTCGACCCGGCCGTCCTGGAGGCTCAGCAGGCTCGGGCCGAGGCCCAGCAGGCCCAGGTGGAGGCACACCACGCGCGCGTCGTCGCCGAGGTGCGCCACGCCGAGGCCGCCGCCCGGGCCGAGGTCGAGCGCGAGCTGTCCGCCGCCCTCGCCTCCCTGGAGGGGGTGGGCCGCGAGCTCGCCGCAGCGCAGCAGCAGTACCGCGAGACGATCGACCAGCAGCGTCGCGAGGCCCGCCGCCGCGAGGCCGAGGGCCAGACCGAGAGCAAGATCCTGCAGCAGCTCGCTCCCGTCGCGCGCCAGCTGGGAGACATGCGCCTCAAGGTCGACGAGATCGAGAAGCAGCGCTCGCACCAGCACGGTCAGCTCACCGAGCAGCTCCGCGTCACGCACGAGACGGCGGCGCAGTCCAAGCAGGCGGCCGAGGCGCTCGCCGCTGCCCTCAGCAACAACTCGGTGCGAGGCACGTACGGGGAGACCCAGCTCCGCACCCTCGTGGAGTCCGCCGGGCTGCTCAACCGGATCGACTACTCCGTGCAGGAGTCCATCACCGCCGACTCCGGCGCGCGCCGCCCCGACATGGTCATCAACCTCCCCGGCGGCAAGCGCCTCGCGATCGACTCCAAGGTGCCGTACCGGGCCTTCATCGACGCGTACCGCGAGGAGCTCGACGACGAACGCCGCCGGCAGCTGCGGCTCGACCACGCCCGCGCCGTCAAGAAGCACGTCGACGAGCTCGCGGCCAAGCAGTACTGGTCGGGTCTGGAGACCAGCCCCGAGTTCACGATCGCCTTCATCCCCAACGAGGCCATCCTCAACGACGCCCTCGACGCCGACCCCGGCCTCATGGAGCACGCGTACGCCAAGGGCATCGCCCTGGCCACTCCGGTGAACCTGTGGGCCACCCTCAAGACGGTGGCGCTCACCTGGAAGCAGGAGCAGATGGCCGAGAACGCGCGCGACCTCGTGGCGCTCGGTCGCGAGCTCTACAAGCGTCTAGGGACCATGTCGGACCACGTGACCAAGCTCGGCCGCTCGCTGGAGCGCACCGTCGGCGACTACAACAAGTTCGTCGGCTCGCTCGAGCGCCAGGTCCTCTCCACGGCCCGTAAGCTCGACGCCGTCGACGAGGCTGCGCAGCTGGGAGCCGTCCCCGAGATCGAGGACGCCGACCCCCGTCGCCTGGCGGCCGCGGAGTTCGCCGTGTTCGAGGACCTCGAGCGCCCCGAGCTGCCGCAATCGCTCTTCGAGGGTGAGATCGTCGAGGACGAGCAGCGCGACATCGGCTGACTAGCCGAGGGCCTGCTCCAGGTCGGCGACGAGGTCGGCCTCGTCCTCGATGCCCACGCTCAGCCGCACCAGGTCGTCGGGAACCTCGAGCAGGGAGCCGGCGGTGGAGGCGTGCGTCATGGCGCCGGGATGCTCGATGAGCGACTCGATGCCGCCGAGGCTCTCGGCCAGCGTGAAGATCTCCGTCCGTGCGCAGAGCTCGAGCGCGGCCTCGCGGCCGCCCCTGAGCCGCACCGAGACCATGCCACCGAACCGGCGCATCTGCCGCGCGGCCACGGCGTGCCCGGGGTGCTCCGGCAGGCCGGGGTACAGGACCTGGCTCACCGCGGGATGCGCGGTCAGGAGATCGACGACGGCCTCGGCGTTGGTGCAGTGCTGCTCCATGCGCACCGCGAGCGTCTTGGCGCCGCGCAGAGTGAGGAAGGCGTCGAACGGTCCCGGCACGCCACCGGCGCCGTTCTGCAGGAAGGCGAAGGCAGCGTCCAGATCGGGATCGTCGGTCACGAGCGCGCCGCCCACGACGTCGGAGTGGCCGCCGAGGTACTTGGTGGTGGAGTGCAGGACGACGTCGGCGCCCTGGGCCAGAGGCTGCTGCAGGTACGGCGAGGCGAAGGTGTTGTCGACCACGAGGCGGGCCCCGTGCTCGTGGGCCACGCCGGAGAGCGCCTCGACGTCACCGATGTTGAGCAGCGGGTTGGTGGGGGTCTCGATCCACACGATCTTGGTGGCGGGGGTCAGTGCGGCACGGATGCCCTCGACGTCGCCCACACCGACCGGTGTGTAGGTGACGCCCCACTGCGTCAGCACCTTGTCGATCAGACGGAAGGTTCCGCCGTAGGCGTCGTCGGGGATGACGAGGTGGTCGCCAGGGCGCAGCATCGAGCGCAGCGCGGTGTCAGTGGCGGCCATGCCCGAGGAGAACGCTCGCCCGTGGGCGCCTCCCTCGAGGGCCGCGAGGTTGGCCTCGAGCGCCGTGCGTGTGGGGTTGCCCGTGCGGGCGTACTCGTAGCCCGACCGCATGTTCCCGACGCCGTCCTGGGCGAACGTGGACGAGGCATAGATGGGCACGTTCACCGCGCCCGTCTGGGGGTCCGGCTCGAACCCGGCGTGGATGGCTCGCGTGGCGAAGCCCCGACCGCTCTGGTCGGAACCGGTGTGGTCGGCGGTGCTCAAATCTGTACTCCCAGCAGGTCGTGTCGGGTGAGGACGCCCAGCGGCTTGCCGTCCTCGATCACCATGACGGCGTCGCTCGTGCTCAGCGCTGCGTGGGCCGCGTCGAGGTCCTCGCCGGAGCCCAGCAGCGGGAGCGGCTCCTCCATGTGCTGCGAGACCGGGTCGGTGAGGCTTGCGCGACCCTCGAAGACAGCGCTCACGAGCTCGCGCTCGCTCACGCTGCCGGCCACCTCGCCGATGACGACCGGCGGCTCGGGGCCGACCACAGGCATCTGCGAGACGTTGTACTCGCGCAGGATCTCGATGGCGTCGCGGATCGTCTCGGAGGGGTGCGTGTGCACGAGGTCGGGCATGTTGCCGGACTTGCGGCGCAGGATCTCGCCGACGCTCGGGCGGTCGGTGTGCCCGTCGAGGGGCTCGCGCAGGAACCCGTACGAGCTCATCCACGCGTCGTTGAAGACCTTGGTCAGGTAGCCGCGACCGCCGTCGGGCAGGAGCACCACGATGACGGCGTCAGGTCCTTCACGCTCGGCCACCCTGAGGGCTGCCACGACGGCCATGCCGCAGGAACCGCCCACGAGCAGGCCCTCCTCGCGAGCGAGCCGGCGCGTCATCTCGAAGGAGTCGGCGTCGGAGACCGCGATGATCTCGTCGGCGATGTCGGGGTCGTAGGCGCTGGGCCAGAAGTCCTCACCCACGCCCTCGACGAGGTACGGACGCCCGGTGCCGCCGGAGTAGACCGAGCCCTCGGGATCGGCGCCGATGACCTTGACCTTCCCGCCCGAGACCTCCTTGAGGTAGCGACCGGCACCCGTGATGGTGCCGCCGGTCCCGACCCCCGCGACGAAGTGCGTGATGCGGCCGTCGGTGTCGTCCCAGATCTCGGGGCCGGTGGTCTCGTAGTGGCTCTGGGGCCCGGCCGGGTTGGAGTACTGGTCGGGCTTCCAGGCGTTCTCGGTCTCGCGCACGAGACGGTCGGAGACGTTGTAGTAGCTGTCGGGGTGCTCCGGCGGCACCGCGGTGGGGCACACCACCACCTCGGCACCGTAGGCACGGAGCGTGTTGCGCTTGTCCTCGCTCACCTTGTCGGGGCACACGAAGATGCAGCTGTAGCCGCGCTGCTGGGCCACGAGGGCCAGACCCACGCCGGTGTTCCCCGAGGTGGGCTCGACGATCGTGCCGCCCGGCTTGAGGGCGCCGGACGCCTCAGCGGCGTCGACCATCTTGACGGCGATGCGGTCCTTGGAGCTGCCGCCGGGGTTGAGGTACTCGACCTTGGCGGCCACGAGCCCGCCCCCACCCGGGACCACCTTGTTCAGGCGGACGAGCGGGGTGTGCCCGACGAGGTCGATGACATGGTCGGCGATACGCATGTCGTTCATTCAACCACCGTCGGGCACACCTCTCGCCAGGCGCCGTGCGGCTCAGACCACCGCGCCGTCGGCCCGGCCGTCGTCGATGTGCGCGTACGGGTCGATGGGCTTGGCCTTCTGACGATCCGGGTCGTGCGGCCAGCGCTCCTCCAGGACCACGGCGAGCGCCGAGGCCGTGAAGATCGTCGACAGGATGCCGACGCCGAGACCGATCAGCAGGGCGATGGCGAAGTCCGTGAGGGAGTCGCCGCCGAGGAAGGCCAGCGCCGCCAGGATGAACATCGCACCGAGACCGGTGTTGATGGTGCGGGGGATCGTCTGGAGGATGGCCTCGTTGACGACCTCGCGCAGAGGTCTCTTGCGGTTCTCGCCGGTGTGCTCCCGGATGCGGTCGAACACCACGATCGTGTCGTTGACCGCCAGGCCGATCACCGACAGGATCGCCGCCAGGAAGACGCCGTCGATGGGCTTGCCCCACCACGCGAACGCGCCCACCACCGTGAGCACCACGGACGACATCGAGATGACGGCCGACGCCGCCCACGTCCAGCGGAAGCGCCAGGCGAGATAGAGCATCTGGGCCAGGACCGCGATCGCGAAGGCGATGAGCGCCTTGTTGCGCAGCTCCTCGCCGAGGCTCGGGCCGATGAGCTCGTCGCGCTCCTTGGTGACGTCGCCGGCCACGGTGCTGACGGCCTGCTCGATCTCGACCGCCTCGTCGTTCGTGATCTTGTCGAGGCGCACGGTGACGTTCTCGCTCTCGCCGTCGCCCGACGACGCCTGGACGACGGCCTGCGGGAAGCCGGCCTCGCCGACCGCCTCGCGGACCGTGTCGGGCGTGACCGTCTTGGACGTCGAGAACTCGAGCAGGCGTCCGCCGGTGAACTCGACACCGAGGTTGAGGCCTCGCACGAGGATGCCGCCCACCGAGACGACAGCCACGAGCACCGTGATGACGATCCAGGTTCCGCTGCGACGCATGAGGTTGAGACCGCTCGTCTCGATCCACTGTCGGATGCGACCGGTGCCGGCCAGACCGCTGCTTCCGGGATGGTTGGCGACGTACTTCCGGGCCACCGACCACTCCGCCAGCACCCGGGCCACGATGAGCGCCGAGAACATGGATGCCACGACGCCGATGGACAGCGTCACGCCGAAGCCCTTGACCGGGCCGGACGCCAGGAAGAACAGCAGCGCCGCGGCCAGGAGCGTGGTGACGTTGGAGTCGAGGATGGCCGACCAGGCCTTGGAGAATCCCGTGGAGAGCGCGGGGGAGAGTCCGCCGGACTGACGTTCTGCGTACTCCTCCCGAGCCCGTTCGAAGACGAGCACGTTGGCGTCGATCGCCAGCCCGATGGCCAGCACGAAGCCGGCCAGGCCCGGCAGGGTCAACGTGGCGCCGAGCCAGACGAGCAGACCGTAGGAGATGGCTGCGTACGTCGCCAGGGCGACCGTGGCCATGAGGCCGACCAGTCGGTAGACGAAGACGATGAAGAGACCCGTGAGGGCGATGCCGATGATGGCCGCCTCGATGGAGGCGTCGATCGCTGCCTTGCCGAGGGTCGGTCCGACGGTCCTCTGCTCGATGACGTCGACGGGGACGGGCAGTGCGCCGCCCTTGATCAGGACGGCGAGGTCCTCGGCCTCGGTCTGCGTGAAGCTGCCGGTGATGCTGGTCTCGTTGCCGCCTCCCGACGCGCAGAGGTCGGGGACGATGCCGGGGGAGGAGATGACCTCGTCGTCGAGCAGGATCGCGATGCGCTGGCCGGCCTCGGCGTTGGCGCACGCGGAGCCGACGAGCTCACGCCAGCCGGACCGGCCCTCGCCGGCGAAGTCGACGTTGACGACCCACTGGCCCACGCCGTCCTGCGGGGTGGTGGCCACGGCGTCCTTGACGCCGTTCCCGTCGAGAGCGGACGCGGCGAGCAGGATCGGGGCCCCGGTCTCGTCGGGGACCACCTGCTGGCCCTTCTCGGGCTCGGTGCCTTGCGGGACGTCCTGCTGCAGGACCTCGTGGAAGGTGAGCTGTGCGGTCTTGCCGATGACCTCGGCGGCCTCGCGCGGGTCCTGGAGACCCGGCAGCTCGACGATGATGCGCTTCTCACCGGAGCGGGCCAGCGTGGGCTCGGAGACGCCGAGGGCGTCGACGCGGCCGCGGAGGACCTCCAGGGCCCGGTCGGTGGACTCCGCATCGGCCTCGACGCGTTCGGTGGATTTGGTCTCGAGGACGATCTGCGTGCCGCCCTCGAGGTCGAGCCCGAGCTTGGCGGGCTGGAAGTAGGCGACGGCGATGGCCGCGCCGACGACGAAGAGGGCGAGCAAGGCTCTGGTGCGTGTGGACATGGGTGACTCTCGGGTGTGCGCCTCGTGGCGCGGGTGGGCGGTGGACGGCTCAGGCCGTCGGCGGTGCCCGCGAGTCGTGCGACGTGCTGGTGAGGGGGAGGGTCGCCCGAGCGCCCGCGCCCGCTGTCTCGACGCTGCGGTCGCTCTGCGGGGACCAGGCGTCGACCGGGCCCGTGCTCAGGTCGAGGTGGACGACGGCCGACGGCGCGTCGTGCTTGATGAGGTGGTGCGTGCTGGCCGCGCCTGCGCTCGCGGCGTGCTGCGGGGTGGCGCTCGCACGCTGCTGGCGCTGGGCCGTGGCGTGAGCACCGCCCATGGCTGCGAGCACAGCGAGCAGCGCCGCCGTCAGGACGACGGCGACGCTGCGCTGCTGGTGGGCCCGAGTCATCGGGGCGAGTCTACGGGTCCGACGTCGCGGATCGTGTCGCCGTCCGAGGTCCTCACGCAGGGGGTGGCTCGACGACGACCGTCTTCTTCGCGGAGATCCACGAGCGGCAGTCACCGCTGTAGTAGGCAAGGAAGTAGGTGTGCTCACCGGGATCCTGTTCGTCGAGGGTGAGCGAGACGTTGCCCTTCGAGAACTTCGCGGTCCTGATGTCCATCTCCTCGCCGTCGCGGTAGATTCCGGCAACGCCGCCACCGGGCACGGGCACCCCGTAGGCGTCGGCAGCGGTCGATGCCGTGATGACCACCGAGCCCGGCTTCTCGCCGGGTGACGCGTCGAAGGTCGTCCTGCAGGGGACCTCGCGCTTCCAGGCGACCGCATAACGGGCCCCGGGCCTCGCCACGCGAATCTTTTGCGCGCTGGTGTAGACCTTGCCGATGCGGGCGCGCAGGTAGAGCGTCAGGGTGGGGATCCCGAAGAAGTGCAGCGTGCCGTCGGCAAGCGTGTTGCCCTCCTCGATCACGTCGGCTGGATCCGTCGTCCACTGGGTACGGACGGCAGCCCCCTTGACCGGCAGGCCCGACGGTGTGGTGACGGACGCCAGGATGTGCGCCCCGGTGGCCAGGGTCCGGGTCGTGAGGTCGAGGTTCTTCCCGGAGCGAAGCTTCACGTACAGGGTCTTGGGGGCGTACGAGGTGGTGGCCCGGTACCGCGTGAGGTTGTCGTCCTGGAGGTAGAGCGTCCAGCTGCCCCCACCCAGCCTGCCGCTGACGCCGGAAGCCTTCCTCAGGTTGCCCCGGACGTTGGTCGTGCCGACCTTGACCGTCTTCTTGCCCTGGTAGGCGTAGATGGTCACGTCCTTGAGCGCGCGACCCTTGACGTTCTGCACGTGGACCGAGATCGACGTCTTCTTGGCGGCAGCGTCGGCCGGTGAGGCGAGCAGGCCGCCCAGGAGGGTCAGGGTCGTCAGCAGGCCGAGGGCCGTGCGGCGGGGGGTCATGGGAGAACGCTAGATGATCTCGGGTTCAGGGGAGGTGAACTTCACCGAAAAGTCCGCAGCTCCTCTCCCAGGTGGGCGAGCGACGCATCCCACCGCCTGCCTAGGCTGGTCGCATGACTCTTCCTCAGCGCACCCTCGGCCACAGCGGCATCACGGTCCCGTCGGTCGGCATCGGCTGCAACGCGTTCGGCGCGCGGGTCGACCAGGCCGGCGTCGACGCGATCGTCGGCACGGCGCTCGATGCCGGGGTCACGTTCTTCGACACCGCCGACACGTACTCCCTCGGTGAGAGCGAGACGCTGCTCGGTCGTGCTCTGGGCTCACGGCGCGGCGAGGCCGTGATCGCGACCAAGTTCGGCATGGACATGCAGGGGGTCAACGGGGACGACGGCGGTCGACGAGGCTCGCCGGCCTACGTGCGCACGGCCGTGGAGGCGAGCCTCCAGCGGCTCGGCACCGACCACATCGACCTGTACCAGCTCCACACGCCCGATCCGCGGACGCCGGTCGCCGAGACGTTGGGCGCCCTCCACGAGCTGGTCGCGGAGGGCAAGGTCCGTGCCATCGGCTGCTCCAACTTCCAGGCCTGGCAGCTCGTCGACGCAGCCTGGATCGCCCGCACGCAAGGCCTGCACGCGTTCGCGACGGCCCAGAACGAGTACTCGCTGTACAACCGGACGGCCGAGGTGGAGCTCGTGCCCGCTGCCGAGACGCTGGGCGTGGGGATCCTGCCGTACTTCCCGCTCGCGTACGGGCTCCTCACCGGGAAGTACCGCAAGGGCGAGGCAGCGCCGGAGGGCTCGCGGCTCGGTTCCCAGACGTCGCGGCTGGAGACGGCGGACTGGAGCCGGATCGGCGAGCTGCAGGCGTTCGCCGACCGTCACGGCATCACCCTGCTGCAGCTCGCCATGGGCGGTCTCGCCGCGCAGCCGGCCGTCTCGAGCGTCATCGCCGGCGTGAGCCGCGCCGAGCAGGTCCTGAGCAACGCGGAGGCTGCATCGTGGGAGCCGACGCCCGACCAGCTCGAGGAGCTGGCTGAGATCGGTCAGCCGTCGCAGTCGTACACGACCTTCGCGCCCGCCTGATCGCCGAGCGACGACGAGGGCCTGCGGTCGTGGTGACGACCGCAGGCCCTCGTCGTTCGTCCCCCGCGTGATGGGGGAGAAGCTGAGCGCCGGGCCGGGAAGCGCCTCACGGCGCGTGGCCGCTCGTAGCGGCTAATTTTGGGACCCGGGGCTACCACGGCCCGGCGCAGGCTCCATTTTAATGGAGGCGGTCAAGCCTTTCGAGCGCGGCCGCACTTCTCAGGTGTGTCGCCATGTCGAGCAGGCGGGCAGCGCTGCGCGGGTCCTCGGCGTCGAGCTGACCCCGTCCGACGCCGACGATGTGAGCGAACGCTGCGGCCCGGTCGAGGGCGACGTCGAAGTCGGCGCTCAGGATGCCTCGGATGACGGTGTCGACGAGCTCGACCACCTCCTGGGGGCCGGGCGGGTCGACGACTCCGGCCAGGACCTCGTGGACGGGCGCGAACGCGCGACCGGTGGCGTACTCCAGCGCCGCTCGCTCAGGCTGACGGTGGACCCACGTGCGCAGGAGGTAGAGCCGCCAGAGGGACCCGGCGATGGTCTCCGGCGCGGCGTGCGACCACAGCTCGGCGATCACGCCGAGGCCCTCCTCGTCGGCCAGGTGCAGCACCCGCTCGACCAGGTCGGTGTCGGCGTCCCCGTGCGGGCCGCGCACGAGCAGGGTGGCGATACGGTGCCCGGCCGCCGCCATGGCAGCAGGGTCGGACTCGTCGGCGACCGCTGCGAACAGGGCGGGGCCGGGGAGGGAGGGGCGTCGGTACTCGCTCACCCGGCCACGGTAGCCCGCGGGGGGCTGACCGGCGTCTTGGCACCACGGCGGTAGAGGACGAGGACGGGGACGATGTAGACGAGCCACGCCACGACCTGGAGCCACGACGGGTTGGGCTGGAAGTTGACCGTTCCCTTGAGCAGGGTGCCGTACCAGCTGTCGGGCGGGATGGTGCTCGTGACGTCGAAGGCCAGGTTATTGAGGCCCGGGAGGACGCCGGCCTCCTGCAGGTCGTAGACGCCGTAGGCGAGGACCCCTGCCGCGACCACGATGAGCAGGGCACCGGTCACGTTGAAGAAGGTGGCGAGGTTGATCTTGAGCGCGCCGCGGTAGATGAGGTAGCCCAGCACCACGGCGACCAGGATCCCGGACACGGCCCCGATGAACGGGTCGGGCGTGTAGCTGCCGTTGATGGTGGCCCAGATGATGGCGGCCGTCTCCAGGCCCTCACGGCCGACCGTCACGAAGGCGACGGTGACGATGGCGAGCGGCCCCAGCTCCAGCGCGTGCGCGAGCTCGCCCTCCAGGGACGACTTGAGCTTGCGCGCCGTGCGTCGCATCCAGAAGATCATCCAGGTCACGAGACCGGCGGCCAGGATGGACAGGCTGCCGCCGACGATCTCCTGGGCCTTGAAGGGCAGCTGCTCGAAGACGGCCGTCACGATCGAGAACACCGCCACGACCAGGGCGATCGCTCCACCGACGCCGATCCAGATGTACCGGGTGTCGTGACGACGGTCGGTCTTGACGAGGTAGGCGATCAGGATGCTGACCACGAGGCTGGCCTCGAGGCCCTCACGCAGTCCGATCAAGAAGTTGGCGAGCACAGACGGATTCTACGCAGGTTTGCCTAAGCTGTTCTGAGGGCCTGAGTGAGTTCGGTGGCGACGAGCCCGATCTGCCATGGGCGAGCACCGGCGGCAGCGAGCTCGGCGCTGACGGTGTCGACGTCGACGACCTGGGGCGGCTCCCACGCGAGCTGTCGCACGATGGACGGCGTGACGAGGTTCTCCGCCGGAAGGTCGTGCTGCTCCGCGATGCGCGCGATGGCGTCGCGGGCGGGCGCGAGACGGGCCGCAGCCTCGGGGTGCTTCTCGCTCCAGGCGCGCGGCGGCGGCAGTCCGCCACGGTTCTGCGAGGTGCTGGGCAGCTCGTCCTCGGGGACGGCGAGGCCTTCTTCGACGGCGTCGAGCCAGTCCTGCAGGAAGCGCCGCGGGCCGCGGCCGCGCATGGCCTTGAGCTGGCGCAGCGTGGAGGCGTCAGTGGGGGCAGCCTTGGCGATCTCGAGGATCGAGGTGTCGGGCATGATGCGACCGGGCGTCACGTCGCGCTGCTCGGCGATGGCGTCGCGGCGCTGCCACAGCGCTCGCACGATGCCCAGCTGGCGGCGGCCGCGGGCTTGGTGAATCCCCGACGTGCGACGCCATGGCTCCTCCCGGGCTGCGGGACCGGTGAACGAGAGCAGCGCGTCGAAGTCCTGGCGGGCCCACTCGAGCTTGCCGGCGGCCTCGAGGTCGGCCTCGACCATGTCGCGAAGCTCCACGAGCACCTCGACGTCGAGCGCGGCGTACTCGAGCCACGGCTCGGGCAGCGGACGGGTGGACCAGTCGGCCGCGGAGTGCTCCTTGGCCAGGCTCAGACCGAGGTAGTGCTCCACGAGAGAGGCAAGGCCCACGCGCGGCAGGTTGAGGAGGCGCCCGGCGAGCTCGGTGTCGAAGAGCGTGCGGGGGTGCAGCCCGATCTCGGCCAGGCACATGAGGTCCTGGGTGGCCGCGTGCAGGATCCACTCGGCGTCGCCGATGGCCTCGTCGAGGTCGCTGAGGTCGTCGAACGCGATGGGGTCGATCAGGCCGGAGCCCGCGCCCTGGCGGCGCACCTGGACGAGGTAGGCGCGCTGGGAGTACCGGTAGCCCGAGGCGCGCTCGGCGTCGAGGGCCACCGGGCCGTCGCCGATGGAGACCTGGGCGCAGTAGCGGGCCAGGGCGTCGTCGGTGTCGATGACGGCGGTGAGGGGCTCACGCAGGACGAGCGGCGGGAGGGGGGCGGCAGGCGCCTCGTCGGCCGGGGCCTCCGGCTCCGACGGCGAGGCCTCGGCAGCGGGCGGATCCTCCGGAGCCTCCAGGGGCAGCTCTTCGGGCGTGCTGGTCTGGTCGGTCATCGGCGGCCCCCGCGTCGTCGCTGGAGCGGGATCACACCGGGCGCGAGTGGCGGCAGGCCCGCCAGCGCGCACAGGAGGTCGGACCAGGCGCGCGCGTGGGCGCCGAGCTCGGAGGTCGGTGTCCAGGAGGCACGGACCTCGATCTGTGCGTCGGCGTCGTCGTCGGCCATCTCGCCGAAGCCCTCGGTCCGCACGACGGTGACGCTTCCGCTGGCGGCGGTGAAGTCTGCGCCGTGGGCGTCGAGGGCGTCGGTGAGCCAGCTCCAGCCCACGGCGTGCAGGGCCGGGTCGGCGGCCATCTCGGCCTCGACGTCGGCCTTCGCGAAGGTGACGCAGCGGAACTCGCCGTTCCAGGCGTCGTTGCCCGCGGGGTCGTGGAGCAGGATGAAACGGCCGGTGCCGAGGTCCTCGTCGTCGACCACGACGTCGCCGCTCAACGCGTGCGCGTGCGGTGCGATGCGCTGGGGAGCCGGCATGACGTCGGCCAGGACTTCCGGGCGCAGCTCGGCTCGGGTCAGCTGCTCGACGGCAGTGACGAAGGCCGGTGGTGTGCGATCGATCTCGCGGTGGACGCCCACAGCGTGATGGTAGGCGTGATCTGGCGCACCCGTCTCGCCGACACTCCGCCCGCCTGAGACAATCGCCCAGTGACGACCCCCGCTCCAGACCCCGTGAAGAACCCGCTCCGCGACAGCACGTTCCTCCGGGCCTGTCGTGGCGAGACCACCGATCACGTCCCGCTGTGGTTCATGCGCCAGGCCGGACGCTCGCTGCCGGAGTACCGCGCGGTGCGCGAGGGCACGGCCATGCTGGAGTCCTGCTTCAAGCCCGACATGGTCGTCGAGATCACGATGCAGCCCGTCCGTCGCTACGGCGTCGACGCCGCCATCTTCTTCTCCGACATCGTCGTCCCGCTCAAGGCCATCGGCGTCGACCTCGACATCGTCGCGGGCACGGGTCCGGTCGTGGCCGATCCCATCCGCTCGCGCGAGCAGCTCGAGCAGCTCCGGCCGGTCGAGGACTCCGACGTCGAGCCCATCACCCAGGCCGTCAAGGCCCTCGTGGGCGAGCTGGGCAGCACCCCGCTCATCGGCTTCGCCGGTGCACCGTTCACCCTCGCCTCGTACCTCGTGGAGGGCGGGCCGTCCAAGGACCACCTCGCGACGAAGCGACTCATGTACTCCGACCCCGACCTCTGGCACGACCTCGCCGGACGTCTCGCGGTCATCGCCGGAGGCTTCCTGCGCCAGCAGGTCCTGGCCGGTGCGTCGGCCATCCAGCTCTTCGACTCCTGGACCGGCGCGCTCTCGCTCGCCGACTACCAGGAGTTCGTGGCGCCGCACTCCGCTGCCGCGCTCGCCGCCGTCGAGGACCTCGACGTGCCGCGCATCCACTTCGGCGTCGGCACGGGCGAGCTGCTCGGCGCCATGGGCGACGTCGGCGCCGACGTCGTGGGCGTCGACTGGCGTGTCCCGCTCGACGAGGCGGTCAAGCGCATCGCCCCCGGCAAGGCCGTGCAGGGCAACCTCGACCCGGCCTTCCTCTTCACCCCGGAGGAGGTCTACACGCGACGGGCCGCCCAGATCATCGAGGCGGGCCGTGCGGCCAACGGTCACGTCTTCAACCTGGGTCACGGCGTGCCGCCCTCCACCGACCCGGACGCGCTCAAGCGCCTCACCGACTTCGTGCACGGGTACGAGCGGGTCTGATGCGGGTCGCGGTCGTCGGGGGAGGGCTCGCCGGTCTCACGGCAGCCCATCTGTTGTCGCGCGCAGGTGCTGATGTCGTGGTGCTGGAGGGCTCGCCCCGTGCTGGCGGCAAGCTCCGCCGTGAGCGCGTGGGAGACCTCGTGCTCGACGTCGGCGCCGAGTCGATCCTCGCCCGGCGTCCCGAGGGCCTCGACCTCATCTCCCGCCTCGGGCTGGACGACGACGTCGTGCACCCGTCGCTCGGCCAGGCCACGGTGTGGACCCGTGATGCGCTCCGGCCCCTGCCGCGCAGCGTCATGGGCGTTCCGGCCGACCTCGACGCCCTGCGCGCGTCGGGCATCCTCGGTGAGCTGCCCGACGGGCGTTCCGTGCCCGTCCCCGACGAGGACGTGTCGGTCAGGGCCTTCCTCGAGCCCCGTGTCGGTGCCGAGGTCGTCGACCGTCTCGTCGAGCCGCTCCTGGGCGGCGTCTACGCCGGTCACTCCGACCAGCTCTCCCTGCGCGCCGCCGCGCCACAGGTCCTGGCCCTGGGCGCAGACCCGCTCGCGGCAGCCCTCGCCACCGAGCCACACCCGCCCGGGACCCCGGTGTTCGCCGGGCTGCGCGGGGGAGTGGCACGCCTGGCCGAGACGCTCGCCGCCGGCGACTTCGAGCTCCGTCTTGACGCCCCGGTCCGCGTCGTCACGCGCACCGGCTCGGGCTGGGAGCTCGCGGTGGGTCCGACGTCGGCCATCGAGACCATCACCGCCGACGCCGTCGTCGTGGCCACGCCGGCACCTGCCACGGCGAGGCTGCTCGCCGAGGCCGCGCCCGCCGCAGCCTTCGCCCTCGCGGGACTCGACTACGCCAGCATGGCCATCGTGACCCTCGTCGTCGACGGGCCGCTCGCTGCCGAGGGGTCAGGCTTCCTCGTGCCGCCCGTCGACGGCACCACCATCAAGGCCTCCACGTTCTCGTCCCAGAAGTGGCCGTGGCTGGCCGAGGAGGCTGCTGGGGCCTCCGTGCTGCGTGCGTCCATCGGGCGACGCGGCGAGACCGCGATCCTGCACCAGGACGACGAGACCGTCGTGGAGCTGGCCGCCGCCGACCTCCGCCGGGCCCTCGGGGAGCTGCCGCCCGTGCTCGCCTCCCACGTCCAGCGATGGGGAGGAGCGCTCCCGCAGTACGACGTCGGGCACCTCGAGCTGGTCGACGGAGTGGAGGCTGCCGTCGCGTCGGTGCCGGGCCTCGAGGTCTGCGGCGCCGCCTATCGGGGCATCGGCATCCCTGCCGTCATCGCATCCGCGCAGGCGGCTGTCGACCGACTTCTCGGACAGGAGAGAATCGAGTCATGACCGAGCGCGTAGCCAACCAGGGCAAGCTGGCCAAGGAGATCAACGACACGATCCGCTACACGATGTGGTCGGTCTTCAAGCTCGAGCGGGTGCTCGGCGACGCCGACCGGGCTGCCGAGGCCGCCGAGGTCGACGACCTCATCGCGAAGCTCGCCGCCGACGACGTCGTGGTGCGCGGCACCTACGACGTGAGCGGCATGCGCGCCGACGCCGACCTCATGGTCTGGTGGCACGCTTCCACCGCCGACGCGCTGCAGGCTGCCTACAACGCGTTCCGGCGCACGGCTCTCGGTTCACGCATGGCTCCGGTCTGGTCGCAGATGGCCCTGCACCGCCCCGCCGAGTTCAACCGTTCCCACATCCCCGCCTTCATGGCCGACGAGTCCGTCAAGGACTGGGTCTGCGTCTACCCGTTCGTGCGCTCCTACGAGTGGTACCTGCTGCCCGAGGACGAGCGCCGCGACATGCTCAAGGAGCACGGGATGCAGGCCCGCCCGTACCCCGACGTCCGCGCCAACACCGTCGCCTCGTTCGCGCTGGGCGACTACGAGTGGATCCTGGCCTTCGAGGCCGACGAGCTTCACCGGATCGTCGACCTCATGCGCGAGCTCCGCGCCAGCCGCGCCCGTCGCCACGTGCGCGAGGAGATCCCGTTCTACACGGGCCGCAACCACTCCGTCGCGGACCTCACGACTCTCTGGCCGTAGCGTCGGGCAGCCGGTCAGGAGACGTCGGTGCAGACGGAGTAGATGTCGGTCTCGGAGAGGCCGAGCTCGGAGCGGAGAAGCTCGTCGTCATCTGAGGTCTCTCGACCGGAGCAGAAGGTCACGGCGTTGCGGCTCGTCACGTGCTTCGTCCGGCCGTTGACGCGGTACGTGATGTCGAGCCCGACCAGCGCCGCCGGACGGGCCGTGCCCCGCACCTGCAGCTCGAGCGCCAGAGGACGGTCGGAGTAGTCACTCGATCGGCAACGCTGGGAGAGCACACGGGTGAGCGGAGCAGTCCGGCCGTTCCCGTGGTCGTCGACGAAGGTCTGGAGGTCGGTGTCGTCGTTGACTCCGTAGCCACCGCCGGGCGCCATGAGGGCGAACGACCGGATCGACACGTTCGGCGTGGACCTCAATGGCTTGACGGCGAGGATCTTGGCGCGGGCATCGCCGGTCAGGCAGACGAACGTGCCGCTCACGACCTGGGTTCGTGGCTTCGGTGCGGTGACGGCGACGGAGAGCCCGCTCTCGGCTTCGAGCCTCACTCCGAGACGGTCGCCGCGGTCGTCCCACCACAGAGCGGTCCAGGTGAGGAGTCCTCCCACGAGGGCCGTCGCGACAGCGAGGGCAACCGTGGCCGGCAGGGGCACCATGCGTCGCATGCCAGCACGCTAGGGCACCACGGGCGCCCCCGTGATGCTTTTCTGCGGCTCGGGTCAGGCCTGGTCGGGGACCTGGGTGAGGCTGATGCCGTTGATGCAGAAGCGCTGGTCGGTGGGGGTGTCGAAGCCCTCACCCTCGAACACGTGGCCCAGGTGGGAGCCGCAGTTGGCGCAGCGCACCTCGACCCGCTTCATGCCCATCGCGCGGTCCTCGATGTACTGGACGCGGTCCTCGGCGAGCGGTGCGTAGAAGGCGGGCCAGCCGCAGTGCGCGTCGAACTTGGTCTCGCTGCGGAACAGCTCGGATCCGCACGCGCGACACGCGTAGACGCCCACCGTGGGGTCGGTCTCGAACGGGCTGCTGAAGGGCCGTTCGGTGCCCGCCTGCCGCAGCACGTGGTACTCCTTCGCGCTCAGCTCGGCGCGCCATTCCTCATCGGTCTTCTCGACCTCGTAAGCCATGTCTCCCAGCCTACGGTCCCGGGCAAGACCTCGCCGGAAGAGCCTCACTGGCCGGGCGGTGTCTGCGCGTCGAACGGCACGCTCTCGAGCAGGTGCAGGGTGGGGACGTCGAGGTGGCGCTTGGCGCGCGAGGACCAGTCGATGCGCAGCAGCTCCTGCACGAGGTGCGACTCGGTGAGGATGATGGCCTCCGAGGAGCCGGTGTCCTTCACGAGCTTGACGAGGGCGTCGACGGGGTCGTCCTCGGTGAGCGTCGTGGTGACCTGCTGTCCGCGCGCGGTGAGAAGCGCCGCGCTGGCGGCGATGTCGTCCTCGGCCGCGTTGGCCAGCTCCTCCTGCACCTCCAGGACAGCACCGGGCTCCGTGACCGGGACGGGCGAGCCGCCGACGGCGCCGAGCGACGACGCGAGCAGCGCCGACGAGCTCTGGACCGGCATCAGGAGGTGGTAGCGCACGGTGTCGTCGAGACCCTCGTGCAGCGCGACGGCCTGGTCGGCGTCGAGCTCCTCCATACGGCGCTCGATGAGCAGTGCCACGTCATACATGCTGTTCCCCTTCGTCGATCTCCAGCCTATGCCAGGGGGTCGAGCGCTGTTGGGACACCGTTCACCTCGGTGTGGTGGATGGAGGGGTGACCTTCGTGCGACGACTCTTCATGACCTCGGCGGTGCTGGCCGGTGCCGGTGCCGTCAGCGCCATCACGACCCGGGAGGTGCTGCGGCGCCAGGCCGCGGTGGCCCGAGCCGTGATCGGCAAGCCGCTCGGCGAGCTGGCTCCCGACGCGGACCGCGTGTACAAGAAGCGCCTCGGCGACCGCGTCGAGCTCGTGCTGCTCGGCGACTCCATCGCTGCTGGGCTGGGAGCCGACGACGAGCGGGGCACGCTGGGCTCACGGCTCGCCCGCGGCGTGGCCAAGGCGTCCGGGCGCTCCGTGCGGCTCACCACGGTGGCGCGCGTGGGCTCGGAGAGCAGCGTGCTCGGCGAGCAGGTCGCCGACCTTCCTGCCAACCTCCGTCCCGACGTCGCGGTGATCGTGGTGGGCGGCAACGACGTGACCCACCGCGTACCGGTCTCGGAGTCCGTCAAGCACCTCGTCGGCGCCGTCGAGGAGCTGCAGGCCCGTGGCGCCGAGGTGGTGGTGGGGACGTGCCCCGACCTCGGCGCGCTGCGTCCGGTGCCGCAGCCCTTGAGGGCGCTCGGCTCGCGGGCCTCACGCCAGCTGGCCGCCGCACAGCGGGTGGCCGCGCTCGACCACGGTGCGTGGTCGGTGTCGTTGGCCGACGTCGTCGGGCCGTTCTTCATCACCAACCCCGACGAGATGTTCTCGCTCGACCGGTTCCACCCCAGCGCGGTGGGCTACAAGCGCACCGCCAAGGCCATGCTCCCGTCGGTGCTGGCCGCGCTGGGTGAGCAGGAGACGGGGCACGTGCTTCCGTTCGGGCACCAGGCTCCTCGCGCGGTGGACGACGTCAGCGGTCGCGCACCCACCGGGTGAGCAGCACGCCGTCCTCCTCCACGACGTGGGCCAGCCGCAGGTCGCGCCGGACGGCCTGGTTCGACTGGGCCGGTCGAAGGCCCTCGCCGGCCACGAGCGCCGGAGCCACGGTCAGGCAGACCTCGTCGACGAGGTCCTGCTCGACGAGCTCGCCGTGCAGGTGCGGTCCGCCCTCGCACAGCACCTTGGTCCAGCCCCGGGCCGCAAGGGCCTCGAGGGCCGGCTCCCAGTCGATCGTGCCCGTGCCGTGCCGGAGCACCTCGACGCCGTCCGACTCGAGCGAGGCTGCGAGGTCCGTGTCGGCGTCGGTGGTGGTGAGCACGAGGACGCCCGAGGTCCGCAGCTTCTCGGGGACGTCGAGCCGTCGGGTCACGAGCACGAGCGGTCGGTCGGTCGGTCCGTAGCCCTCGTCGCGAGCCGTCCCGGCGCCCACGACCACCACGTCGCACGCCTCGCGCATGGCCTGGAAGGCGCGGTGGTCGGCTTCCCCGCCGAGCGTTCCGGACACGCCTGACTCGTCCTGTGCCGAGCCGTCGACCGTGACCACGAAGTTGGTGCGGACCCAGGGTCGTTGCGGCGCGGGTCCGAGGTCGGGGTAGGCGTACAGCGAGGCGTCCATGCGGCCCAGGGTAGGGGCATACTTCCGACATGCCTTCCCTGAGCGAGCAGCTGGCCGTCCGACACCTGACCGACCTGGACTCCCGCGACACCCCGGGCTTCGACGGCGGGAAGAAGGCGGCGAAGAAGCAGATCTGGTCCACCGGGGTCGAGCTGGCCGCCGAGCAGGAGAAGCTCTACGCCCGGGGCACGCAGGACGATCCGCGCTCGGTGCTCCTGGTCCTCCAGGGGATGGACACCTCCGGCAAGGGTGGCGTCATCGGCCACGTCGTCGGGATGGTCGACCCACTTGGGGTCAAGATCACGTCGTTCAAGAAGCCCACGCCCGAGGAGCTGGAGCACGACTTCCTGTGGCGCGTCACGAACGGGCTCCCCGCCGCGGGACAGCTGGGTGTCTTCGACCGCTCGCACTATGAGGACGTGCTCATCGGGCGGGTGCGTCGGCTCGCGGACCCGGAGGAGATCGAGCGTCGGTACACGGCCATCAATGCCTTCGAGCAGGCCTACGTCGACGGCGGAGGGACCATCGTGAAGTGCCTGCTGCACATCGACGCCGACGACCAGCGCGACCGGCTCGCCGCGCGTCTCGACGACCCCACCAAGCACTGGAAGTTCAACCCCGGCGACCTCGACGAGCGTGAGGTCTGGGCGCAGTACCAGGAGGCCTACCAGGTGGTCCTGGAGCGGACCTCGACCGACGCGGCCCCGTGGTTCGTGGTGCCGAGCGGGCGCAAGTGGTACCGGAACTGGGCGGTCGCCACCCTGCTGCTCGAGCACCTGCGCGCCCTCGACCTGGAGTGGCCCGCGCCCGAGTACGACATCGACGAGCAGAAGGCCCGCCTCGCCGCCATGGCCTGACCCCCATCGCGGTTTACCACGGGGGGTTGGCAAGCCGACCCATACCTCGGGAAGCTTCCCGAGGTATGGGTCAGGTTGCCGAGGGGAGTGTTACTCGGGTCGGCTGAGGAGGCGGGCCAGCACGGGGGCGAGGAGCAGCACCATGAGCAGGCGCAGCATCTGGACCGCGGTCACGAAGGTGACGTCGCCGCCCGTGGCCGTGGTCGTGGCCAGCACGGCGTAGAGGCCCCCGGGGGTGGTGGCGAGGTAGGCGTCGAGCCGGCTCACCCCCGTCGCCGCGGAGAGGCCCCAGGCCATCGCCGCGCACAGGACGAGCGTGATGAGGATCGAGACGAGCGCCGTGGGGACCATGCGGCTGATGGACCGCAGGCTGTCGAGGGTGAATCGAAGACCGACCTGGACGCCGATCGCGACGTACCCGATGGCCTGCACCCACAGCGGCACGACGGCGTCGTCGAACACCGGGAGGAGCCGCAGGACGACGGCCGCGAGGAGCGGTCCGAGCACGGCCGGCGAGGGGAAGCGACCCCATTTCCCGACCGCCAGCCCGAGGCCGACGGCGAGGACGCAGAAGACGACGTCGGAGACGTCCCACGCCGGCGCGGGAGCTCCTCCTCCGGAGTCCTGGACGTGGAAGGCAACAGCCACGACCGCGGGCATGGAGAACAGGATGATCAGCACCCGCAGGTACTGGATGACGGTGACCACGCGGTCGTCGGCGCCCAGGTCGCGCGCGAGGGCCGTCATGCCCGACGCGCCGCCGGCGATGGACGCGAAGGAGGCCGTGACGGCGGAGACGCCGTGCAGCCGCAGCATCTGTCCGGCCAGGACGCTGATGACGAGGGTGAGCGCCGACACCAGGACGACGGCCGGCCAGTCCCAGCCCAGCTCGCCGAGCGTCGACCACTCCACCGAGGCGCCGACGACGACTCCGATGACTCCCTGCCCGGACAGGAAGAGCGGGCGGGGGAGCGTCAGCTCACGGGTCGGCAGCAGCGCGTAGGCGAGCGCGCCCACGAGGCCGCCGAACAGCAGCGGGGAGGGGAGGCCGACCAGCGTGAACCCGGCCGAGGCCGCCGCGACGAGCGCGGCGAGCCCCAGCCAGGCCTTCACGGACAAGCCATCAGGCGAAGAGAGCCTCGAACGACACGAGCGACACAGCGCCGACGGCGTACCGGGCAAGGATCACGTGGGCGATCTCCTCGTGGGCTCCGAGGGGCTCGGCCACCGCGACGGCGCCGGCCTCGTAGGCCAGCTCCTTGACGCGGTCGGGCAGGAAGCCGGGGGCCAGCATGAGCTGGCCGACCGCGATGTGACGACGCCCGTCGGCACGGTGCGCACGCACGGCCTCGCCGGCCGCCGGGGGAGCGCTCGACGCGAACGCTGCGATGACCGGCAGCTTGTGGTGGTGTCCCCACGCGCGGGCGGCGCGGGCGATGGCGGCGTTGGCGACCGGGTCCGAGGAGCCGGCGCCGGCCAGGACGAGCGCGTCGAGCTCGCGGACGCGGTGCTCGCGCAACGCCTCCCGGAGCCGAAGGTCGAGGACCTTGAAGAAGACGTTCTCGATGCCGAGGACGTCGGTGACCTCGATCATGACGTCGTCGTGACGACCGCGGGCGGCTTCCACGACGGCCGGCACGTCGACCTTGGCGTGGTACGCCTCGGTGAGCAGCAGCGGGACCACGACGATCTCGCTGTGGCCCTCGGCCACGAGTCGGTCGACGACCGAGTCGAGGTCGGGATCGGCGAGGTCGAGGAACGCGGGCGCGACCCGGAGATCAGGACGCATGCACGCGATCATCTCCGTCAGGGCAGTGATGGTGGCGGCAGAGCGGGGATCCCGGCTGCCGTGTGCAAGAGCAACGAGTGCTGGTGCGGTCATGGTGCTGTCCTCCTTCCGGGAGGTTCTTGGGTGGTGTGGCTGGGGTTGAGGATGCCGAGGAACTTGAGGCTGAACGCCCTCTGACAGCTGCGACACTCCCACTGGCCGTGGGTCTCGCCGTGCGGTCGGAGGTCCTCGTCGCCGCAGAACGGGCAGTGGAACGGCACCGCGCGCTGCCCGGCGCTCATCGCAGGACCGCCTCGTCGGCGCGGGCGACCCAGCGGGCGAACGACTCGTCGTCCTCGCGCTGCTCGAGGAAGGTGCGCGAGAGCTTCTCCACGTAGTCCGGGAGCTGGGCGCCCGTGACCTTGTGGGCGCGGAGCTTGCGGCCGAAGCCGGCGTCGAGTCCGAGTGCGCCACCCAGGTGGACCTGGAAGCCCTCGACCTGGTCGCCGTTCTCGTCCATCACGAGCTGGCCCTTGAGGCCGATGTCGGCCGTCTGGATGCGCGCGCAGGAGTTGGGGCAGCCGTTCACGTTGATCGTGATGGGCGTGTCGATCGTGGGAATCCGGTCCTCGAGCTCGCCGATCAGCTCGGCGGCGCGGTCCTTGGTGTTGACGATCGCGAGCTTGCAGAACTCGATGCCGGTGCAGGCCATGGTGTTGCGCTTCCACACCGACGGCCCGGCGTCGAGGCCGACCTCGGCCAGAGCGGCCACGAGCGACTCGACCTGGTCCTCGGCGACGTCGAGGACCACGAGCTTCTGCATGGGCGTGGTGGCGACCCGCTCGGAGCCGTGCGCCTCGACGATGTCGGCCACCTGGTTGAGCAGGGTGCCGGAGATGCGGCCGACGGTGGCGGCGACGCCCACGTAGTAACGGCCGTCCTTCTGACGGTGCACGCCCACGTGGTCGACGGGGGTCTCCGGGACCTCGGGTGCCTCGAGGTCGACGAGCTCGCGCTTCAGGTACTCGGTCTCGAGGACCTCGCGGAACTTCTCGATGCCCCAGTCGGCGACGAGGAACTTCAGGCGGGCACGGGCGCGGAGGCGGCGGTAGCCGTAGTCGCGGAAGATGCTGACGACGCCCTCCCAGACCTCAGGGACCTCGTCGATCGGGACCCAGGCGCCGAGCCGCTGCGCCAGCATGGGGTTGGTGGAGAGGCCGCCGCCGACCCAGACGTCGAACCCGGCGCCGTGCTCGGGGTGCGTGGCGCCGATGAAGGCGATGTCGTTGATCTGGGGGACCACGTCGTGGCCCGGGTGACCGCTGATGGCCGACTTGAACTTGCGCGGCAGGTTCGAGAAGTTCCGGTCGCCGATGTACCGGCTCTCGATGGCGTCGATGGCCGGGCGCCCGTCGATGATCTCGTCCTCGGAGAGGCCGGCCACGGGGCTGCCGAGGATGACGCGCGGGCAGTCGCCACAGGCCTCCTGCGTGGAGAGGCCCACCGACTCCAGGCGCTCCCAGATGGCGGGCATGTCGACGACGTCGATCCAGTGGTACTGGACGTTCTGGCGGTCGGTGAGGTCGGCGGAGTCGCGGGCGAAGTCGACCGAGATGTCGGCGATCGTGCGCAGCTGCTCGAGGTTGAGCTGACCGCCGTCGATGCGCACGCGCAGCATGAAGTAGCGGTCGTCGAGCTCCTCCGGCTCCAGCGTGGCGGTCTTGCCGCCGTCGATGCCGGCCTTGCGTTGCGTGTAGAGGCCCCACCAACGGAAGCGGCCACGCAGGTCGCCCGGGTCGATGCTGTCGAAGCCGCGGACCGCGTAGATGTTCTCGATGCGCGCCCGGACGTTGAGCGGGTTGTCGTCCTTCTTGGACTGCTCGTTGGGGTTCAGCGGCTCGCGATAGCCGAGAGCCCACTGTCCCTCGCCGCGCTTGCGGCGGGGAGCGCGAGTGGGTGCGGGGCTGTCCGATGCCATGAGAAGTCGCTTTCTGAGCGGAGGAGGTCAGGTCTGAGCTGCCTGGGAAGGTCGTGCTGGAGCACGGGGGTTCGACCAGGGTTCAGCGACACATCATGGATCGAGCACGACCGAGGTCCACGTGGAGACGCTCCACGAGGTACACGGGGTGTGCGATCAGCATGGGGACAGTCTGCTGACCGTCAGGACGGCGGGACAAACGTCTGTCTCGCATGGTGGATGTTGCGTTCAACATGTGAGACGCGCGGAGCACGATCGTTGTGCTGGCGTGGGCCGATGTGGCCTGGATCACTCCTCGCGGCGTGACACCACAGAGGTCGAGAAGACGCCCAGGACGGTTCCTACGAGCGCGGATCCGGCCGCCACGAGAGCGACGTCCCACGGCAGGAGGTCGGCCACGGCGAGGCCCACGAGCGGTCCGGCCGACGCTGTCACGGCGAGCGCGGGACCGAGCAGGGCACCGGCGACGACCGGCGCGGCGGCGGACCAGGCGAGGTGCTGACCACCCTCCACGGCGAGGGTCAGCCATCCGGCGAGGAGCCCGACCACCGCGGCCAGCGCTGCAGTGGCGACGAGGGTCGGCTCGGTCCAGACGAGGGTGCCGTCCGTGCCGAGCGCCAGGAGTCCGAGCCCACCCACGACGGCGCCCACGACCTGGGCGGTGAACACGGCGAAGGCCGTGCCGACGGGCGCGCGGCCCACGAGCAGCAGGGCGAGCAGCGCGGACGGGGACGCCAGGGCAGGCCCCGACGTCTCCTCGTCCGTGCTCCACGACGACACCAGCCAGGTGAGGGCCGTGACGGCGGCGACGGCCAGCACGGCCTGGGAGGCGTCGGCGGCTCGGAGGGCTGCTCCGGCGACGAAGGTCGCGACGGCGGACAGCACGAGGGCGGTGGAGAGGGAACGCATGGTTCAGCTCGCGATCAAGATGGCGCGGCGCGCGACGATGGAGGAGTCCACCGTAGGCCACATCACGCCATTGCTGGGTACGGCTCGGAACGCGGCCGATAGGATCCCTGCATGACCGACCTTCCCCCGTCAGCACCGGGACCCGCGCCGCTCAGCACGTGGCGCAAGATCACCACCGTCGTGCTGATCCTGCTGGGGGCCGCGGCCATCCTGTTCGCTCTGCGCTCATGCCAGCAGGACACCGCCGACGAGGCCGCTCCCGAACCCTCGGCGACGGTCACCGAGAAGGTCAAGCCGCGGTCGGTCCTGATGTCGACCGTGTCCATCGAGAACAAGATCAAGACCCGTCTGGAGACGGTGTCCAACCGCAAGATCTCGGTTGAGTGCCCCAAGAAGGTGAAGCAGAAGGTCGGCACGACGTTCGACTGCGACGTCTTCTTCGCCGATGAGCCCGGCACCGCTGCAGTGTCCACCGCCGACGTCGAGATCGACGGCCCCGACGGGCACTTCACGTGGAAAGCCACCCCCAAGGAGCAGTAGATGAGCAGCCTGAAGTTTCCCGCCGTGATCGTGCTGGGAGTCGTGGCCGTCCTGCTGAGTGCGGGGGCCGTCTTCGGCCTGCGCTCCTGGGTCGGCACGGAGAAGGGCGACGGCGACCTCGGGACCTCTCCGACGGCTTCGCCCTCGCCGACGGACGAGGCGAGCGCCGAGGCGTCCGCGCCCCCCACGTCGTCGCCCACGAAGAGCGCCAAGCCCACGCCGAGCAAGACGCCCACCCCGACGCCCACGCCGACGAAGAAGCCGACGCCCGAGCCCACGAAGAAGCCGGCTCCCACCAGCCTGTCCACGAGCTACATCGAGAAGGTCATCAGCCAGCGCCTCGCCACGACGACGGGGGAGCCCGTCAGCGTCGGCTGCCCCGGCTCGGTGTCGGCCAAGGTCGGCACGTCCTTCGGGTGCAGCGTCCGCATCCAGTCCTCGCCCTCCAAGGCGACGACGGCGTCGGTCGTGATCGTCAGCTCCGACGGCCGCTTCAAGTGGTCCTCGGGCTCGGCGCAGTAGTCGGTCCGTGACCATGGCCTCCGTCGACGTCGGCCCTCGCCGCCGCTCGCCGGAGGTAAGAGTCGGGGTCATCCTGCTGGTCGCCGTTCTGGCTGCCACCGGTCGGCCGTCCTGGCGCGGCGAAGGAATCTGAGAGGTCAGAGGTCCATGAGTCTCAAGACCGCACTCCGCCTGGCCGCCGCCTACGTCCTCATCTATCTTCTGGTCGCCATCGTGGTGTCAGTGCTCGGCAGCAGTGTCGGAGAGGTGGAGATCGTCGTGGCCCTGATCGTCGCGCTCGTCGCGTCGGTCCTGGCCACCCGCGTGATCCTTCGCTCCAGTCAGGGAGGCTAGACGCATGAGGCTCAGCCCCGCTCTCGGACTCGCGGCGCTGCTCCTGCTCCCGCTCACGGGATGCGGCGGCGGTCCTCGGACGACCGCCGACCTGGCCACTGACTTCAAGCTGGTCCCGTACGCCGGAGCGGTGAGGGTGTTCGAGACGTACGGGAGCCAGGACGACGTCGACGACACGGTCCAGATCGACCGCACCAGGCCTTTGATGGCCGTGATCATCGACTGCGTCGGGGACGACGACGAGGACGACGCGGTCGAGGTGAAGATCGGCAACGTCCTCGTCAGCAGCAAGTGCGCGGACCTGAAGGAAGCGACGGTCGGACGAGTCGGAGCACAGGACGTGAAGGACGGGGCCAAGATCTCGGTCACCGCCAGCCCGGGCGTCACCTGGTCCGTCGCAGTCGACCTCTACGACTCGTCGGAATCTTCTACGAGCTGATCTCGCCCGCGCCCCGTTCAAGCCGTTACAGTCGCCCTCATGCGAACGACGTTGAGCGCTGCCGCGCTGGTCCTTCTCACGGTGCTGAGCGGTTGCAGCGACTCGGGCAGCGACGCCGATGCCACGCCGACAGCGCCCGAGACGAGCGCCGGCGCGAGCGCCACCCCGGCGCCCTCGGCGGCGCCAAGCCCGGAGGACACGTACGTGCCGGCACCGGGAGACCCGAAGACCCACACGTTGCGGATCACGATCCTCGACAAGGGCATCTCGTACGACCCGAGCACGTGCCGTGCGTTGCGCACCGGGGCCGCCGCCGACCGGCTGGCCCTGGCCGCTCCGGACGCGAAGTTCGAGTCCCGCCCCATCGACCCTGAGTCGGCGATCCCCGCCCAGGGTGAGCGGCTGGCCGACGGTCGCTGCTCTGCCACGGTGACCGTGAAGGTGCGCTACGCGCCGAGATACACCGCTGGCATCGCTCGGGAGGGCAAGGGCATCACGACCCCGGACGACCCGCAGGGGGCTGACGTGGTCACCCGCGGCACGCTCCAAGACGTCGACCTCCTCAACTACCCCAAGTAGGCACTGGGAGAGCGAGCCGACGTCGGCGTCCGCGGCGCTGGATACTCTCCACCCATGCGAAGTCGCCGGCTCGACTCGGTCGCCTGGGAGCGGCGACACCGAGAGTTCGAGCAGCGATGTCTCGCAAGGTTCCTACCTGCGATGAGGGCGGCCGGGCTCGACCATGGGGTGGAGGCTCTTGATCCCGGAGGGGGCGGCACGCCGTGGAACATCGGCGAGTTCGCCGTGCTGCTCCACGAAGGTGACATCGACACCGGTGAGATGCCGGCCAGTGACTACGCGGGCGAGGTGTGGCTCGAGTACGACGAGAACACGGGATCGGTCTATGTGTCCCTGCTCGGGGACCTTCCTCACCTCGAGGGCTGGGCGTCGAACGAGGAAGGCGCGCTCGAGCTGTTCGCCGAGGGTCTGAGACCACTGATCGAGCGCGAGTCGACTCGGGCGTCGAGGCGGCTCGGTCGCAGTCTTTGACGGTGGCACCGACAAAAGAAAGCCCCCGGAATCCGGGGGCCTTCTTGGTGGTGGGCGATACTGGGTTTGAACCAGTGACCTCTTCCGTGTCAGGGAAGCGCGCTACCGCTGCGCCAATCGCCCGAGGGTGGTGCTGTTCAGTTTTTGGTCGAGGTGGGTACGGGATTTGAACCCGTGTAAACGGATTTGCAGTCCGTTGCCTCGCCTCTCGGCCAACCCACCGCAGGATGGGCATGGAGACCCGCTCCGAGCGGACAACGAGATTCGAACTCGCGACCCTCACCTTGGCAAGGTGATGCTCTACCACTGAGCTATGTCCGCATTGCGACCGTTTCCGGCGCGGAAAGAAACATTAGCCGATGGGGTCGGGCCGACCAAACTGGGGGTCCTTCCCGGAGAGGTACCGTGGCGGCATGAGGGCATGGGTGGGCGGACAGGTGCTGGAATCCCCGGACGAGCCTCGCGTGAGCGTGCTCGACCACGGGCTCGTGGTGGGCGACGGAGTGTTCGAGACGGTGGCCGTGGAGCACGGCCGGCCGTTCGCGCTCACTCGTCATCTTGCGCGGCTGGAGAGGTCGGCCAGGGGGCTGGGCATCGGCGATCCCGACCTCGCGCTCATCCGGTCGGGCATCGAGGCCACGATGGACGGCCAAGACCTCCCGTTCGGGCGGATCCGCATCACCGTGACGTCGGGACCGGGGCCGCTCGGTTCTCCGCGCGGCGACGGGCCGCTCACGCACGTCGTGGTCACGGAGCCCGCCGACCGGCCGCCGTCGGTCGCCGCCATCGCCACCGTGCCGTGGGTGCGCAACGAGCGCGGAGCCGTCTCCGGGCTCAAGACCACGTCGTACGCCGAGAACGCGCTCATGATCGAGCACGCGCACGACCTCGACGCCTCGGAGGCCGTCATGGCCAACACCCGTGGGCTGCTGTGCGAGGGCACCGGGTCCAACATCATGTACGTGCTGGATGGCCGGATCATCACGCCCACGCTCGAGTCCGGATGCCTGGCCGGCATCACGCGCGCCCTGGCCCTGGAGTGGCTCTCCGAGGAGCTCGAGGTCGTGGAGGAGGACCGGCCCATCGAGGTGCTCGAGGAGGCCGACGAGGTGATCCTCGTGGGCACCACGCGCAACATCCAGGCCATCAGCCGCGTCGACCACCGCGAGCTGGAGGCCCCCGGGCCCGTCACCCGGCGGGCGCAGGAGATCTGGGCCCGGGAGTCGGCCAAGACGTCGGACCCGTGACCGGCGGCCTCGACGCGAGAGGCGCGACGCACGGCCGGACCCTCGGTTCGGACCCGAGCCCACCCATGGGCTAAAGTCGTGTCCGCACTCGGGCGATTGGCGCAGTGGTAGCGCGCTTCGTTCACACCGAAGAGGTCACTGGTTCGAACCCAGTATCGCCCACCGAGAAGAAGCCCCCGGCCCACGCCGGGGGCTTCTCGCGTCTCCGGGACGAAGGATGAGGACCTCGGGTCGCTGGGGTGACCACGACGCCGCGTCGTGCGTCGGTAGCCTCGGCGCATGAGCATCGAGACGGCGCGGGCGCACCTGGCGCGCTTCGGGCGCGACAGCGACGTGATCGAGACGGCCGAGTCGAGCGCGACGGTCGAACTGGCTGCCGCGGCCCTGGGCGTGGAGCCCGCGCGCATCGCCAAGACGCTCGGGTTCTACGACGCCGACGGCGGCGCGATCCTCGTCGTGGCTGCAGGTGACGCGCGGATCGACAACGCAGGGTTCAAGGCGGCGTTCGGCCTGAAGGCCAAGATGCTCAAGGGTGACGACGTGGAGCGGCTCTCCGGCCACGCCCCGGGCGGGCTGTGCCCGTTCGCCAACCCGCCCGAGGCGAAGGTCTACCTCGACGAGTCGCTCAGACGCTTCGCGTCCGTCTTTCCTGCGGTCGGGAACGCGGCTTCGGCCGTCGAGCTGACGCCTGAGGACATCGAGCAGGTGGCCGAGCCCGAGGGATGGGTTGCTGTCACGAAGTAGTCCGAGGGATCTGCATCGCGCACCCCCAGTCGGGCCGGAAGTCGATTCCTCCGTCCCGCGGGCCGGATCTAGATTCCTTCGTCCCCCGGAGGGTCAGTCGACGTCGGCGGTGCCGAGGGCGTCGAGACGGATCCAGCCGTCGTCCTGCTTCTTCTCCAGGCGCAGCTGACGGCCCTCGTCCACACCGGGACCCTCGAAGGGGTGCGCCGAGCGCCAGGAGATGGCCGCCTGGTCGTGCTCCAGCTCGTCCTCGGCGACGACGGCGCCGTTCTCGTCGGTCAGTCGGTACGTAGACATGACTCCACCGTGTCACCGGAGGAGCGAGGTCGCATCAGCGCCGACCGAAGACCAGGTTGAAGCGGGGGATGAGCAGGGTGAACAGCTGGCGGCCGCCCTCGAGGTGGGCCAGAGGCCCGGTGAACGACCAGCGGGCGCGAGCCGACGCCAGCCTGACGCGACCCCGCACCGGCGTCACGAGAGCCGCGCCGTCGCGCTCCTGGGCGATCCGGAACCCCAGCGGGATCCGACCGGGGAGCGCTCGCACCGACCGCAGCGTCGCCGAGCCGATGCCGTCGGCGACGTACGACGTGGGCGGCACGAGCCCGAACTCGGCCAGGTCCTTCGGGATGGCCCACAGCTCGCGTCCGCCGTCGCGTGACGCGGGGGAGTCGACCCAGATGTGGGTGATCCACACCCGGGGTCGCAGTCCCTGGCGCACGAGCACGGTGGCCATGATCTCGTCGTACTGCAGCGGGCTCGGCTCCTCGTAGCGGAAGAACGCGGTGGTCACGAGTGCGCGCCGACCGATCTTCACGATGCGGGTGCCGGGCGGGGGAGTGCCGACGCGCTCGGCCGGCACGAGGAACGACGTCGCGAGGGCCTGCCCGTGCAGGTCCCACGGCTCCTCGGGGTAGCTCACGCCCATGCGAACGCCTCGGGCTCCAGGGTGCGGGTCCGACGCTCGTAGGGCTTGGTGGCGCCGGGCCAGTTGGACGTGATCCGGCCCGACGGGTGCCGGTACCAGGAGTCGCAGTGCGACCAGGCCGAGCTGTCGAGCTCGTCCTGGACCTGCGCGTCGTAGGCGGCCTCGGCCTCGGGCGTCACCTCGACGGTCGTGTACCCGCCGCCCTGCATCCGGTCGAGCACCTGCACCATGTGCCGGGCCTGCGCCTCGAGCATGTAGATGATCGAGCCGCCGCCGAGGTTGGTGTTGGGTCCGTAGGAGATGAGCAGGTTGGGGAAGCCGGGCGCGTGGACGCCCAGGTAGGCGTGCGCGCCGTCGGTCCACTGCGTGGCGAGCTTCTGGCCGCCCCGACCGGTGATGTCGATCGAGGACAGGAAGTCCTGCGACTCGAAGCCCGTGCCGTAGATGATGACGTCGACCTCGTGCTCGGCACCGTCCGCCGTCACGACGCTGGTGGGGGTGACGCGCACGATCCGCTCGTCGACGAGGTCGACGTCGTCGCGGTTGACCGTGGGGTAGAAGTTGTTGGAGAACAGGATGCGCTTGCACCCGATGGGGTAGTCGGGCGTGAGCTTGGCGCGCAGCTCGGGGTCGTCGATCCTGGCCTTGAGGTGGCGCAGGGCGATGGTCTTCTCCACCGCCGCCGTGGGCGTGCCGTCCTCGAGACCGTGGGAGAACTGCTCGCCGAACAGCCAGAACAGCGGGCGCTCGGCGCGGATGGCCGGGCGGTACCACTTCGGGAACGGCCCGTCGGGCTTGGGCAGGATGTAGTTGGCCGACCGCTGGAACAGGGTCGTGTGCGCCGCTTTGGGCGCGATCTGCGGGACGTACTGGATGGCGCTCGCGCCGACGCCCACCGCAGCGACCCGCTTGCCGGTGAGCTCCACGTCGTGGTCCCACTCGGCGGAGTGGAACCAGTCGCCCTCGAAGTCCTCGATGCCGGGGACGGGAGGCAGCGTCGGGCGGGAGAGCTGGCCGATGGCGCTCACGAGCAGGTCGACGACCTGCTCGGTCCCGTCGCCAAAGGCGACGGTCCACTGCGAGCCCTTCTCGTCCCATGTGGCGCCGACGACCTCGTGACCGAGCTGCACGAGCGGGGTGATCCCTTCCTCGTCGGCGACCCGGTTCAGGTAGGCGAGGATCTCCTCCTGCAGGGCGTAGCGACGCGACCACTGCGTGTTCACCGCCCACGAGAACGAGTACAGGGGAGAGGGGACGTCGCAGCCGGCGCCGGGGTAGGTGTTGTCGCGCCAGACGCCGCCGAGGGCGTCGGCACGCTCCCACAGGCGCAGGTCGGTGTAGCCGGCGCGGAGCAGCTCGTGGGCCACGGCGATGGCGCCGAAGCCCGAGCCGATGATGCCGATCGACGGGCCGGACGGGGTGCGGGTCATGAGGGTTCCTTCGTGGCGAACAGCAGGACGGTGTCGGTCAGGAGGTCCGAGGCCTCGGCGCGCGTCAAGGTCCCGCGCACCAGCCACTCCCGGCAGACGGACTTGAAGAGCGAGGCGGTGGCGCGCAGGCGAGCCCGCAGGAGGGGCGAGTCGGGCAGGCCGATGGCGTCGAGGGTGAGCCGGGCGGCGTGGTCGTCGGCCTCGTCGACCACCACCTGCAGGTCGGAGCTGCCGTGCAGGTTGGCGGCTCCGGAGACGGCGACCCAGGCCTGGCCGTACGTCTCGGCGGCGTCGAGGATCCACTCGACGGTCCGCCGCACACGCTCGTCGAGCGGGAGGTGGCTGAGGTCGGGCAGCTCGCTCTCCGGCATGCGGATGGAGGAGCGCATCACCTCGATGAAGAGGTCGCGCTTGCTGCCGAAGTAGTGGTTGATGAGGCCGCGGGCCACCCCGGCGGCCTCGGCCAGCTCTGCGGTGGAGATGTCGTTGAACGGGCGCGCGAGGTAGAGCGGGCGCACCGCGTCGATGATCTGGCGACGGCGGGTCTCGGGCTCGAGACGCCGGGCCGTGGAGGAGGTCACGGCGCCAGTGTGGCGACCTTATTGGCAAACTGTCAACAGTGGGTCTATCGTGTGGGCCATGGCACATGACTACGACGTCCTGGTGGTGGGCTCCGGCTTCGGCGGCAGCGTGACGGCGCTCCGGCTCACGGAGAAGGGCTACCGCGTGGGTGTGATGGAGGCCGGTCGCCGGTTCGCCGACGACGAGCTCCCCGAGACCTCCTGGCGGCTGCGCCGCTACCTGTGGGCCCCTTGGGCCCGCTGCTTCGGCATCATGCGCATCACGCTGCTCAAGGACGTGCTCATCACGAGCGGCGTAGGCGTGGGTGGCGGCTCCCTCGTGTACGCCAACACGCTCTACGAGCCGCTCGAGAACTTCTACGCCGACCCGCAGTGGTCGACCATCACGGACTGGCGGTCCGAGCTGGCATCGCACTACGTGCAGGCCAAGAAGATGCTCGGCGTCACCACGTACCCGGGCCACACCCAGGCCGACGACCTCGTGCAGTCCCTGGCCCGCGACTACGGCGTGGGGGAGACCTTCCACAAGGCCGACGTCGGCGTGCTGTTCGGCGACGAGCCGGGGGCCGACGTGCCCGACCCGTTCTTCGGCGGCGCCGGACCCGTCCGCAAGGCGTGCATCGACTGCGGCGCCTGCATGACGGGCTGCCGCCACAACGCCAAGAACACGCTGGTGAAGAACTACCTGTACCTCGCGGAGCAGGCCGGCGCCGAGGTGCACCCGCTCACGACCGTCCACGACGTGAAGCCGCTGGACGGTGGCGGCTACGCGGTGAAGACCCGACGCACGGGCAACGCGCTGCGTCGGCGCACGTTCACGGCCGAGCACGTGGTCTTCGCGGGCAACGCGCTCAGCACCCAGAACCTGCTGCACCGCCTGCGCCGTCGCTCCCTGCCGAAGCTGTCGGCGCGGATCGGCGAGCTGAGCCGCACCAACTCCGAGGCGGTCCTGAGCGCACGCTCCTTCGACCCCAAGGCCGACGTCACGCCCGGCGTGGCCATCACGTCGTCGTTCCACCCCGACGACTTCACCCACATCGAGCCCGTCCGGTACGGACGCGGCTCGGGCGCTCTGAGCCTCATGAACATGGCTCTGCCCGACCGGCCGGGTCCCGGCGGCCGGTTCCGTGCCGTGGTGCGCGGCTACCGCGTCATGGGCCTGCGCGGGACGCTGCGCCTGCACTCGCCGCGCCGCTGGGCCGAGCAGTCCATCGTCGTGCTGGTCATGCAGTCGCTCGACAACTCGATCACCACGTTCCTGAAGCGCGGCCCCTTCGGGACCAAGCTCTCGAGCAAGCAGGGCGAGGGTGAGCCCAACCCCGACTGGATCCCCGTGGCCGACCGCGCCGCCAAGGACCTCGCGGAGAAGCTGGGCGGAGTGCCGGGCAGCTCGTTCGGCGAGCTGGCCGGCGTGCCGCTCACGGCGCACTTCATCGGCGGCTGCCCCATCGGCACCACGATCGAGCACGGCGTCATCGACCCCTACCAGCGCATGTTCGGGCACCCGGGCCTCCACGTGGCCGACGGCTCGGCCATCACGGCCAACCTCGGGGTGAACCCGTCGCTGACGATCACGGCCCAGGCCGAGCGAGCCATGTCGTTCTGGCCCAACAAGGGCGAGTCGGACCCACGGCCGGCCCTCGGGGACGAGTACCGGCGCATCGACCCGGTCGCGCCCGCTCGTCCCGCGGTCCCCGAGTCGGCTCCGGCAGCGCTGCTCCTTCCCCTGCCCACGCTCCGCCCCGAGGCGGCCGCGAAGCCCGAGCAGGAGATCCAGCCCGTCTGAGCGCAGCCTGCTCGCGACCGACCAAGGCAGGGCTGGGCCCGGCACTGAGCCCGCCCGCCGATACGCTGGTACCAAGCAGCACGGCCCAGCCGTAGGGGTCGTCACGATCGAACGGGGTTCCCGCATGTCCGACCTGACCATCAGCATCGTCGACGGCGAGGGCGTCCGCCCCACCACGGTCGAGCCCGGCACCAAGGCCTGGCAGCTGTTCGCCGAGACCCCCGAGGTCGTCGCCGCGCGCATCGACGGTGAGCTCAAGGACCTCAGCGCCGATCTCGTCGACGGGCAGAGCGTGGAGCCCGTCGCCATCGACTCGCCCGACGGTCTCGACATCCTGCGCCACTCGGCCGCCCACGTCATGGCCCAGGCCGTGCAGGAGCTCTTCCCCGCGGCCAAGCTGGGCATCGGCCCGCCCATCACCGACGGCTTCTACTACGACTTCGACGTCGAGGAGCCCTTCAAGCCCGAGGACCTCGACGCGATCGAGTCGCGCATGCGCAAGATCGTCAAGGAGGGCCAGAAGTTCTCCCGCCGCGAGATCTCCGACGACGACGCCCGCGAGGAGCTGTCCGAGGAGCCCTACAAGCTCGAGCTGATCGGCCTCAAGTCGTCCGCCGACGGTGCCGGCATCGAGGGCGCCGCGGAGGGTGCGAGCGTCGAGGTCGGCGACGGCGGCCTGAGCATCTACGACAACCTCAAGCGCGACGGCTCGCTGGCCTGGAAGGACCTGTGCCGCGGTCCCCACCTTCCCACCACCAAGCGCATCCCGGCGTTCAAGCTCATGCGCTCGGCCGCGGCCTACTGGCGCGGCGACGAGAAGAACAAGCAGCTCCAGCGCATCTACGGCACGGCCTGGCCCACCAAGGAGGCGCTGGAGGAGCACCTGCACCGCATCGAGGAGGCGCAGCGCCGCGACCATCGACGCCTCGGCACGGAGCTCGACCTCTTCAGCTTCCCCGACGAGATCGGCTCCGGCCTGCCCGTGTTCCACCCCAAGGGTGGCGTCATCAAGCGCGAGATGGAGGACTACGTCCGCCGTCGCCACATCGAGGAGGGCTTCGAGTACGTCGGTACGCCGCACGTCGCCAAGGAGGGCCTCTTCTACACGTCGGGCCACCTGCCGTACTACGGCGAGGGGATGTTCCCGGCGCTCGACCTCGACGGCCAGGAGTATCGCCTCAAGGCCATGAACTGCCCCATGCACAACCTGATCTTCCGCTCGCGCCAGCGCTCGTACCGCGAGCTCCCGCTGCGGCTGTTCGAGTTCGGGCACGTGTACCGCAACGAGAAGTCGGGGGTCATCCACGGCCTCACGCGCGTGCGCGGGTTCGCGCAGGACGACTCGCACTCCTACGTCACGCCCGAGCAGGCGCCCGACGAGATCCGCCACCTGCTGCACTTCGTCCTGAGCCTGCTCAAGGACTTCGGCCTGGACGACTTCTACCTCGAGCTGTCCACGCGCGACGACACCAAGGACAAGTTCATCGGCTCCGACGAGGAGTGGGCCGTGGCCACGCAGGTCCTGTCCGACGTCGCCACCGAGACGGGCCTCGAGCTCGTCCCGGACCCCGGCGGAGCGGCCTACTACGGCCCCAAGATCTCTGTGCAGGCACGCGACGCGATCGGCCGGTCATGGCAGATGTCGACGATCCAGTACGACTTCAACATGCCGTCGGCTGATCGCTTCAACCTCGAGTACGTGGCGTCGGACGGCACGCGTCAGCAGCCCGTCATGATCCACTCGGCCAAGTTCGGCTCGATCGAGCGGTTCCTCGGCGTGCTCGTCGAGCACTACGCCGGTGCGTTCCCCCCGTGGCTCGCCCCCGTGCAGGCGGTCGGCATCCCCGTGGCCGAGCGTCACGAGGACTACCTCTACACGCTGGGCCAGCGCCTCAAGGGCGCCGGCATCCGGTTCGAGGTCGACAGCTCCGACGAGCGCATGCAGAAGAAGATCCGCACCGCGCAGACGCAGAAGATCCCCTTCATGCTCATCGTGGGCGACAACGACGTCGAGAACGACGCCGTCTCCTTCCGCTACCGCAACGGCGACCAGGAGAACGGCGTCCCCGTCGACGAGGCCGTCACACGGATCCTCGAGGCCATCGCCTCGCGCGCCCAGGTCTGAGTGCCACGACTAGGGTGACCGACGTGACTTCCGACCGGCTGCAGCGGCTCTGGGCCCCGTACCGGATGGCCTACGTGCGTGGCGAGGAGGCCGACTCCGGCGTCCTGCCCGACGACGGCTGTCCGTTCTGCCGCATCGCGGCGGGCGGCCAGCAGTCCGAGCTCGTCGTGCACCGGGGGGAGACCGCGTTCGTGGTGCTCAACCTCTACCCGTACAACCCGGGACACCTCATGGTCGTGCCCGACCGGCACGTCGCCGACTACACCGAGCTCACGGCCGACGAGACCGTCGAGGTCGCCACGCTCACCCAGCGTGCGCTCGCCGTCACGCGGGCCGTCTCGCAGCCGCAGGGCTTCAACGTCGGTCTCAACCTGGGCAACGTGTCGGGTGGCTCGCTCGCGCAGCACCTCCACCAGCACGTCGTGCCCCGCTGGGCCGGCGACGCCAACTTCATGACCGTCCTGGGGCAGACCAAGATCCTGCCGCAGCTCCTCGAGGACACGCGCGACCTCCTCGCCGAGGCCTGGGACTCCGCACCCGTCAGCAAGGAAGCCTGATGCTCGAACGATTCCGACAGTTCTGGACCAACGTCTGGGCCCCGCTCGCCGACCTCCTGCTCCGGCTCGGGGTCAAGCCCGACCACGTCACCATCGTCGGCACGATCGGTGTCACGTTCGGCGCTCTCTTCTTCTTCCCGCGCGGCGAGCTGCTCTGGGGCGTCCTCTTCATCACCGCCTTCGTCTTCAGCGACATCATGGACGGCTACATGGCACGCGCGTCGGGCCAGGCGAGCAAGTGGGGCGCCTTCCTCGACTCCACCCTCGACCGGGTCGGCGACGCTGCCATCTTCGGCGGGCTCGCCATCTACTACGTCTCGGTCCACGCCGAGGCCGACCTCGGCTCCACGCGCACGTACTTCTACCTCGCCCTGGCCTGCCTCGTGCTGGGCAACCTGACGTCGTACGCCCGCGCCCGCGCCGAGGCCCTCGGCATGCAGGCCAAGGGCGGCATCGCGGAGCGGTCGGACCGACTGGTCTCCATCCTCGTGATGACGGGGTTCAACGGGATCTTCAACGCCCCGTTCCTGACGGAGATCACGCTGTGGGCCCTGGCGGTGGCCAGCACGATCACGGTGTTCCAGCGCATGGCGATCGTGCACAAGCAGGCCGTGCAGGACCCGACGCTCTGATCCTGGTCTCGCCGGACGGGACGGCGTTGGGTCGTGCCGCCGTCGTTCGTATGATGGGGGAGTGAGCACCGAGAACCCCACCCCGTCCCCGTCCGCCGGTACCGGCACGTCGCGCGTCAAGCGCGGCATGGCCGAGATGCTGAAGGGCGGCGTCATCATGGACGTCGTCAACGCCGAGCAGGCCAAGATCGCCGAGGACGCCGGTGCCGTCGCCGTCATGGCGCTCGAGCGGGTCCCAGCCGACATCCGCGCGCAGGGTGGCGTGGCGCGGTCCTCCGACCCCGACCTCATCGACGGCATCATCGAGGCCGTCTCGATCCCCGTCATGGCCAAGGCCCGCATCGGTCACTTCGCCGAGGCGCAGATCCTTCAGTCCCTCGGTGTCGACTACATCGACGAGTCCGAGGTCCTCACGCCGGCCGACTACGCCAACCACATCGACAAGTGGGCCTTCAACGTCCCGTTCGTGTGTGGCGCCACCAACCTGGGCGAGGCGCTGCGTCGTATCACCGAGGGCGCCGCGTTCATCCGCTCCAAGGGTGAGGCCGGCACCGGCGACGTCTCCAACGCCGTCACCCACATCCGCGCCATCACCGGCCAGATCCGCAAGCTGCAGAGCCTGCGCGAGGACGAGCTGTACGTCGCGGCCAAGGAGCTCCAGGCCCCGTACGAGCTGGTCAAGGAGATCGCCGAGGCCGGCAAGCTCCCCGTCACGCTCTTCACCGCCGGTGGCATCGCCACCCCTGCTGACGCCGCGCTCGTCATGCAGCTCGGCTCCGAGGGCGTCTTCGTGGGATCGGGCATCTTCAAGTCCGGCAACCCCGAGCAGCGGGCGGCCGCGATCGTGCGCGCCACCACGTTCTTCGACGACCCCGACGTCGTGGCCAAGGCCTCGCGCGGGCTCGGTGACGCCATGGTCGGCATCAACGTCGACGAGATCCCCGAGCCGCACCGCCTCGAGACGCGGGGCTGGTAGGACCTCAGGCCCGGGCCTTTCGGACCTCCGAGATAGTCACAAACGACTATTTCGGAGGTTTTCGAACTTTTTCCGTCATTCCGGCGTCACATCCAGTTCGTCGGTCCGTCTTTGGTATGTCGCGCCACCAGGGCGCCACATCTGAAACGGAGCACATCATGAAGAAGTCGACCAAGGGCGCCCTCGCCGCCGGTGGAGCCGCTGTCCTGCTCATGGGCGGCGTCGGCACGCTGGCCTACTGGAGCGACAGCGCCACCATCACCGGCACGTCCATCTCGAGCGGCAAGCTCTCCATCACCGACGACACCTGCGGATCCTGGATCCTCGACAAGGGCGTCGTCGGCAAGGAGGCCACCTACGGCACGCAGCTCCTGGTCCCGGGCGACAGCCTGACCAAGGTCTGCACCTACAAGGTGAACGCCGCCGGCGCGCACCTCTCGGCCACGCTCACCACCCCGGCCACGGCCGGCGCCACCGGCACGCTCACGTCGGCGCCCACCAAGTCTCTGCCCGTCACGGCCTCGTACCAGGTCGCCACGGCTGCCGACGGCACCGGCGCGGTCCCCGCCGACACGACGATCGACTCGACCGACGACGGCAAGTTCCTGATCGCCACGATCAAGGTCGGCTTCCCCTACGGGTCCACCACGGTCAACGGCAACGACACCCAGGAGAAGGCCGCCACCATCGGCGACATCGCCATCTCGCTGGTCCAGGACGACAACCACTGAGCGACCCGCTCCGTTCAGGTCCGGACGGGCGGCGTGAGCCGCCCGTCCGGCACGGTGCAGAAGGCGATGGATGATGCGTAGCGCGACGAGATTCACCTTCCGAGTGGCAGTGTGGGCACTGCTCCTGGGGTTCGTCGCCATGCTCGTCGTCGCCGTCCTCGTGCCGCGTCTGGCCGGAGCAACCCCGTACACGGTCCTCACCGGATCGATGCAGCCCACCATGCCGCCCGGCACGTTGGTCGTGGCCAAGCCGGTGGACCCCGAGGCCCTCGAGGTCGGTGACGTCGTCACCGTCCAGCTGAGGTCGGGCCAGGACGTGTATGTGACGCACCGCGTCTCCGCCGTCAAGCACCGCCTCGACGGCACGACGTTGTTCGAGACCAAGGGCGACGCCAACGACACCCCCGACGGCGACCTCCGCCTCCCGGAGCAGATCCGGGGCGAGCGGTGGTACTCCGTGCAGTACCTCGGGTACGTCAACAACGTGCTCAACGGCCAGCAGCGTCAGACCGCCGTCTACGTCGTGGCCGGCGGCCTCATCGCCTACGCGGTCCTGATGATCGGGTCCGGCGTGCGCGACCGCACCAGGAAGACACCCGAGCCCGGACGACGGAAGAAGGAGGCGGTCGCGTCATGAAGCGTCACCTCCTCCGTCTTCTTGTCATGGCCATGACCCTGCTCGCCGCACCTGTCGCTGCACAGGCAGCCGACGAGCTCGGTCTCAGCACGGACGGAAAGACCTGGTCCTCCTCGCTCACGACGCCCCTCTTCGACCCGGACATGCGCTGGGTCCCGGGCGACACCGAGACGTCGGCCTTCTGGGTGCGCAACCAGTCCCAGGACCGCGGGACGCTCGAGATCGACGTGCTGGGGTCCCAGGTCGACAGCCTGCTCGAGACCGGCGACCTCTCGGTCGCCACCCGGGTCGGCAACGGCAGGTGGACCTCCATCTCCACCCCGGGTCGTCAAGAGCTCAGCCGCGCCACGGTCGCTGCACGTGACGTGCAGAAGGTGGCCGTCCGGGTCTCCTTCGACCCGTTGTCGCCCAACTTCTCCCAGCTCAAGGACCTCAGGCTGAACTTCGAGGTGCGCCTGACCCAGTTCTCCGACGTCGCCGCCGGCGGTGCCGGTCTCGACGGGAACGGCGACGGCAACGGCGCCAAGGGCGACGGCGACGGCGGCGGCCTCCGCGGCCTCCTTCCCGACACCGGGACCGAGATCGGCCTCACCTGGGCGCTCCTCGCCGGTGTCCTGCTCGGCGGCGGCCTCCTCCTCATCAGCACGAAGAACAGGAACGAAGATGCGTCAGACCTCCGGTAGCCACACGGCGCCCCGTCGCCGGGCCGAGCGACGCGCTGCCTCGACCTCGCGCTCCACCCGCCTGAAGGCCGCCCTGTGCCTCGGCGTCGTCGTCTGCCTCGGCAGCACCGGTACCTGGGCCTCCTGGTCCGACACCGGCACCATCACCGGCGCCACCATCAAGACGGGCACGCTCGACCTCACCGCAGGACCCTCCACGGGAGCGGAGAACCTCGTCGGGACCGGCACCGTGGGCGCCACGGACGCCGCCAGCAACTGGGACTACACCGCACTGGCCGTCAGCGACCTGGCGCCGGGGGAGAGCATCTCCAAGACGGTCGTCGTCAAGAACTCGGGTACCGCCCCCTTCACCTTCAACGGCACGGTCACCACCACCACGAACGATCTCTACGTCGCTGCCACGCCCACCCAGGGCCTCCAGGTCATCGTGTTCGACGGAGCGACCGCGGCCACCCCGACGGGCACCGCGGCCAACGGAGACCGGGTCGGAGGCTGCACCGGCGGCACCTCCACCTACAGCCAGAACCCCTCCACCAGCTCCACGACGACGCTCTACGGTGCCACCCCGGTGAAGCTCGTGGCCGGAGCCACCAGGTCGCTCTGCGTCCGCGTGATCCTCAGCTCCACGGCCACCAACACGCTGCAGAACAAGTCCACGAAGGTCGTCATGAAGCTCGACGCCACGCAGGCCACGAGCTGATGAGAAGCACCACGCTTCGCGACCGCGCCCTCACGGTCGGAGCCGTCCTGGGCTCCCTGTGCCTGGTCGCTGCCATCGCCTGCGCCGTGCTCGACGTCCGCCCGCTCGTGTTCCGGTCCGGCTCCATGAGCCCGTCCATCGGCACCGGCGCCCTGGCGTTCGCCAAGAACGTCCCGGCGGCAGACCTCTCCAAGGGAGAAGTCGTGAGCGTGAGCACCTCCTCCGGAGATCGCGTCACGCACCGCATCGTCTCCATCGGCCAGAGCGGTTCCGGTGAACGTCCGCTGCAGCTCAAGGGCGACGCCAACAAGAACCCCGATGCCGAGCTGTACCGCGTGGCCTCGGCCGACCGGGTGCTGTTCGACATCCCGCTCGCCGGCTACGCCGTCAGCTTCCTGCGCAGCGGGGCAGGGCTGTTCCTGCTCGGTCTGCTGGCGGCTGGTCTGGCCCTGGTCGTCCTGCGCCCCGGTGGACCTGACGACCACGGAGGACGTCGCAGCTCGGGTGGTCAGCGTCGCAGGCCGGGTGGACGTCGCAAGGCTGCCCGCCTCGCTGTCCCGGCCCTTGCCGGTGTCGTGACGCTGGCCGTCGCGGCGCCCGCCATGGCCACCTTCGTCGACACCGGCAGGGTCACCAGTGGCACCGTCGCCACGCGGTCCGTCACGGCAGCCGCGAGCATGACCTGCGCCAACAACAACAACGCGCTCGGCATCCCGGTCACCGCGACGCTGACCGTCCCCAACGCCGCCTCGAACCAGAACAACACGTACGTCATCGAGTACGCCTCGTCCGCCTCGGGGAACGCCACCTCGACGATGACGGTGGCCGTCGGGTCGGGCGCGACGACCTCGTTCACCGTGGAGAGCGGGTTCCTGGGCGGGTTCAGTGGATCCTCGGTCTGGGTACGGGTCTACACCGCTGCCTCACCGAATGCCCCCTACGCCTGGAAGACGACCGAGTTCCGGTCGTGGCGCCTCAACGTGTCGCTGCTGCTCGGACGAGTCAGCTGCAACTCATCGGTTGCGTGACCTGCACCGAGGTACATTGAAGACGTCGCCGGGGCGGGAGGAGTGCCCCTATCCGGTGATCGAGGGAGTCAACAGGTGCTGCCCCCGAGCGGCCTGGACTCTCTCAACGACCCAATCGGGAGGGAATCCGAGAGGGAGCGACGGCGGTGACCTTGCGTCACCGCCGTCGTGTTGCGTCCGTAGGGTGGTCCGGTGACCAGTCCCACCATCGGAGTGTTCGCCCTGCAGGGCGACGTCCGCGAGCACGTGCACGCCCTCGAGCGCCTCGGTGCCGACGCCATCGGCGTCCGCCGGCCGAGCGAGCTGGAGCGCTGCGACGCCATCGTGCTGCCCGGTGGTGAGTCCACCACGATGTTCAAGCTGGCCCGCTCGTTCGAGCTGTTCGAGCCGCTCGTCGGCCGACTCTCCGAGGGGATGCCGGCGCTCGGCACGTGCGCCGGGATGATCATGCTGGCCGACGAGATCACGGGCGGCATCGTCGGGCAGGAGACGCTCGGCGGCCTCGACGTCACGGTCCGGCGCAACGCCTTCGGACGTCAGGTCGACTCGTTCGAGGGCGACCTCGACTTCGTCGGGCTGGACGACCCGGTCCACGCCGTCTTCATCCGGGCGCCCTGGGTGGAGCGTGCGGGCCCCGACGTCGAGGTCCTTGCCTCGGTCGAGATCGAGGGCACCGATAGGATCGTCGCTGTTCGACAGGGGCATCTCATGGCCACCGCGTTCCACCCCGAGGTCGGGGACGACGACCGCGTCCATGGACTGTTCGTCGACCTCGTCACACAGCTGTAGAAGGGACCCCGCCATGTCAGGCCACTCCAAGTGGGCGACCACGAAGCACAAGAAGGCCGCCATCGACGCCAAGCGCGGCAAGATGTTCGCCAAGCTCATCAAGAACATCGAGGTCGCCGCGCGTACCGGCGGACCCGACCTCACGGGCAACCCCACGCTGTACGACGCCGTCCAGAAGGCCAAGAAGTCCTCGGTCCCCAACGACAACATCGACCGCGCCGTCAAGCGCGGCGGGGGTCTCGACGGCGCAGGCGTCGACTACACCACGATCATGTACGAGGGATACGGCCCGAGCGGCGTCGCGTTCCTCGTGGAGTGCCTCACCGACAACAAGAACCGCGCCGCCATGGAGGTCCGCACCGCCATGACGCGCAACGGCGGCACCATGGCCGACCCCGGCTCGGTGTCCTACATGTTCGGCCGCAAGGGCGTCATCATCGTCTCCGCCGAGCAGGAGGGCGGACCCACGAGCGAGGACGACATCCTGCTGGCCGTCCTCGACGCCGGTGCCGAGGAGGTCAACGACCTCGGCGGGTCGTTCGAGGTCATCAGCGACCCCAGCGACCTCGTCGCCGTCCGCACCGCACTGCAGGACGCAGGCCTCGACTACGAGTCGGCCGACGCCCTGTTCGTGCCGTCCATGAACGTCGAGGTCGACGTCGAGGGCGCCCGCAAGGTGCTGCAGCTCGTCGACGCGCTGGAGGACTGCGACGACGTGCAGAACGTCTTCGCCAACTTCGACGCCTCCGACGAGGTCCTCGCCGAGCTCTGACCCGCCCACCCCGAGATCTGCGGCTCCATCCACCGTTCTGCCTCGTCCGGATCGACGATCCGGTGGATGAGGCCGCGAATCTCGGGGCTCGGCGTGGCGCGCTGCCGGTTGGTGGACCGGACGGTTATCGTTCGAACATGCGTTCACACACGCGCGTGCTCGCGGTCGACCCGGGCCTGACGCGCCTGGGCCTCGGCGTCGTCGAGGGATCCGTCGGCCGACCGCTCACCATGGCGCACGTCGACGTCCTCACCACGCCTGCCGACCTGGCCATCGAGAAGCGTCTCCACCGCCTCGAGGCCGGGCTGGAGGCGGCGGTCGCAGCGCACCGTCCCGACGTCGTGGCCATCGAGCGCGTCTTCAGCCAGCACAACGTCCGCACCGCCATGGGAACGGCCCAGGCCAGTGCCATCGCGATGCTCGTGGCCGCGCGGCACGGGTTGCCCATGCACCTGCACACGCCGAGCGAGGTCAAGGCCGCCGTCACCGGGAACGGCCGGGCCGACAAGGCGCAGGTGGCCGCCATGGTCGTGCGCCTGCTGCGGCTCACCGAGGCGCCCAAGCCGGTCGACGCCACCGACGCCCTCGCGCTCGCCATCTGTCACATCTGGCGGGGCGCCGCCAAGACCAGGCTCCAGCAGGCCGTGGAGGCCGCCCGATGATCTCGTTCGTCCGCGGGCCGGTCGCGGCTCTCACGCTCAACGCCGTCGTGGTCGACGTCGGGGGACTGGGCCACCACGTGCTGTGCACCCCCGGGACCATCGCTGGCCTGCGGCTCGGCCAGGAGGCCCAGCTGCCCACGTCGCTCGTGGTCCGTGAGGACTCGCTCACGCTGTACGGCTTCGCCGACACCGAGGAGCGCGACATGTTCGAGCTCGTCCAGACCGCCAGCGGCGTCGGTCCCAAGGTGGCCCAGGCCATGGTCGCGGTGCTCCCGCCCGACCGGCTGCGCACCGCCATCGCCTCGGCCGACCATGCAGCACTCACCCAGGTGCCGGGCATCGGGCGCAAGGGTGCCGAGCGCATCATCCTCGAGCTCAAGGACCGCATCGGCGCTCCCGGCATCGCACCGGCACAGACGCCCGCGCAGATCTGGCGGGCGCAGGTCCACGAGGCACTGCTCGGTCTCGGCTACAACGCCAAGGACGCCGACCGGGCGGTCGAGCACGTGGCCGAGCAGCACCCCACCTCCGACGTCCCCGAGGTGCCCACGCTCCTGCGTGAGGCGCTGCGAGCCCTCTCCAAGGCGTGATGATGGACAGCATCGAGGAAGCAACCGCCGAGGACCGCGCGTTCGAGGCCGCCCTGCGTCCGCGCACCCTCGAGGAGCTGGTGGGCCAGGAACGGGTGCGTGAGCAGCTCTCGCTCATGCTCGAGGCCGCCGTCGGCCGGGGGAGCACCCCGGACCACGTCCTGCTCTCGGGTCCGCCCGGACTGGGCAAGACGACCATCGCCATGATCATCGCCAACCAGCTCGCAGCGCCGCTGCGCATCACGAGCGGCCCTGCCATCCAGCACGCCGGCGACCTCGCCTCCATCCTGTCCGGCGTCAACGAGGGCGACGTCCTCTTCATCGACGAGATCCACCGCATGTCTCGCCCGGCCGAGGAGCTCCTCTACATGGCCATGGAGGACTTCCGCGTCGACGTCATCGTCGGGAAGGGTCCCGGTGCCACCGCCATCCCGCTGGAGATCCCCCCGTTCACCGTGGTGGGTGCCACCACGCGAGCGGGCCTGCTGCCGAGCCCACTGCGCGACCGGTTCGGGTTCACCGCCCAGCTCGACTACTACGAGGCCGCCGAGCTCCAGCGCATCGTCGAGCGGTCGGCAGGCCTGCTGAGCCTCGAGGTCACGTCCGACGGCAGCGCCGAGATCGCGTCGCGCTCGCGAGGAACCCCGCGCATCGCCAACCGTCTCCTGCGCCGTGTCCGCGACTTCGCCCAGGTCCGGTCCGACGGCGTCATCGACCACGACTCCGCGCACGAGGCGCTGGCGCTCTACGAGGTGGACCCGCTCGGTCTCGACCGCCTCGACCGGGCCGTGCTCACCGCACTGTGCAGCAGCTTCGGCGGGGGACCGGTCGGCATCAGCACGCTGGCCGTGGCCGTGAGCGAGGAGCGCGAGACCGTCGAGGAGCTCGCCGAGCCCTTCCTCGTCCGACTCGGCTTCCTGGCCCGCACACCGCGGGGTCGGGTGGCCACCCCGGCCGCCTGGCGCCACCTCGGGCTCAAGCCTCCGGTGGGCGCGCAGCTGGAGATCGACCACCTCGACGCCGCGCCCGAGTGAGACCGGTCGGGACCACGATGGTTGCTGGGTTAAACTGACCGGCGGCCCAGGCCCGCACTCGTCCGGGCGCCCACGACCATCGGAGCAACCCCTTGAACGACCTCGTCGGCCTCCTGCCGCTCCTTCTCATCGTTCCGGTGTTCTACCTCCTGGTCCTTCGTCCAGCGCGGGCCCGGCAGCGCGACTTCCAGGAGACCCAGAAGGCTCTCTCGGTGGGCGAGAGGGTCATGCTCGCCAGCGGCATCTTCGGTGAGGTGGCCGACCTCGACGACGACGTCGTGCACCTGCGCATCGCTCCCGACACCGTCATCGAGGTGAAGCGACAGGCCGTGGCCCTCGTCGTCCCCGACCCCACTTCCCCGGAGGACGAGAACTGATGGCCGCGACTCGCAACAGCCGCACGCTGCCCAAGCCCAAGCGGACGCTGGCGATCTTCCTCGTCCTCGTCGTGGCGGCCTACGCGCTGCTCACCGCGCTCGACCTCACCAGCAGCAAGGGCGACGACTCCGTCTGGAAGCCGCGCCTGGGTCTGGACCTCCAGGGCGGCACCCGCATCACGCTGCAGGCCAAGGACGAGAGCGGAGGCAACATCGACGCCACCAAGCTCGCCGAGGCCCGCGGCATCATCGACCAGCGCGTGAACGCCACCGGTGTCACCGAGGCCGAGGTCACGACGCAGGGCGGCAACCAGGTGATCATCGAGATCCCCGGTGCCAACGAGTCCAAGATCGTGGACCAGGTCGGCAAGACGGCGCAGCTCCGCTTCCGCCTCGTGTGGGGGACCGGTCAGAGTGCCGTCTCCGCCGCGGACAAGAAGACTGTCGCGGACCAGCAGAAGGTCGTCGACTCCGTCGACTGGAAGAAGCTCAGTCTCGACCAGCTCATCCAGGCCGAGACCGGCGGCATCGCCTCGCTGCCCAAGGAGTACCAGAAGGCCACGGCGGCCCTGCAGCAGCAGCTCGCGTCCTTCCAGTGCACGAAGAACGTGGCCGTCGACGACGTGTCGTCCAAGCCGCTCGTCACGTGCGACCCCACCACCGGTGAGGTCCAGCTCCTCAGCCCCACGGTCATCGAGGGCACCGAGGTCAAGAAGGCCGTCCAGGAGTACACCACCCAGCAGGCGCAGTGGGTCGTCTCCATCTCGCTCAAGGGCGACGCCACCAAGGTCTTCGACCAGGTCACCAAGGCGCTCACGCCCACCCAGTCGCGGTTCGCGATCGTGCTCGACGGCCAGGTGCTGAGCGCTCCCACGTCGCAGGCGCACATCCAGAACGGTCAGTCCCAGATCTCCGGCAGCTTCACCGCCACCTCGTCCAAGGCCCTCGCCGACCAGCTCAAGTACGGCGCCCTGCCGCTCACCTTCACGCTCAACGGCAGCTCCTTCGAGGGGCCCACCCTGGCCGGGACCCAGCTGAAGGCCGGTCTGGTGGCCGGTGCCGTCGGCATGGTGCTCGTGATCGTCTACCTGCTCCTCTACTACCGAGGTCTCGGCCTGGTGGCCATCGGCTCGCTGCTTGCAGCCGCCGCCGTCACCTACGCCCTCGTGCTGCTGCTCGGCAAGGGGCTCGGCTTCACGCTCACCCTGCCCGGCATCGCCGGACTGATCGTGGCCATCGGCATCACGGCCGACTCCTTCATCGTGTACTTCGAACGACTCCGCGACGAGGTGCGCGACGGCAAGTCGCTGCGCCTGGCCGTGGAGTCCGGCTGGGAGCGCGCGCGGACCACGATCCTGGCCGCCGACGCGGTCTCGTTCCTGGCTGCGCTGATCCTGTACATCTTCGCCATCGGCGTGGTGCGGGGCTTCGCCTTCGCCCTCGGTCTCACCACCCTCATCGACATCGTGGTGGTCTTCCTGTTCACCAAGCCCCTCGTCACGCTCCTGGCGCGCACGAAGTTCTTCGGCCAGGGACACAAGCTCTCCGGCCTCGACGCCGACCACCTCGGCATCGCCGGCCGGCGTGTCGACCGCACGGGAAGCGCTCCTGGCGCTCGAACCGTGAGCACTGACGGAGGGGAGGCCTGATGGGCCGCATCAGCGAGTTCGGGCACCACCTCTACGAGGGCCGGATCTCCTTCGACTTCGTCGGACGTCGCAAGCTCTGGTACACCGTCTCCCTGCTCATCGTGATCGTCGCGGCGCTCGGGTTCTTCGTCCGCGGCTTCAACATGGGCATCGAGTTCAAGGGCGGCGTCGAGTTCACCGCCAAGGTCCAGACGGCCAACTCCAGCGCCGTCGACGACCTGACGAAGGCGGTCGAGGAGTCCGGCGTCGCCGAGGCGGCCGACCCCATCGTCAACACCTCGGGCGACAACACCATCCGCATCCAGACCCGGGCCCTGTCGGCCGACGAGGCACAGACCGTCACCGACGCCATCAGCGAGTCCGGCGCCACCGAGGTGAGCCAGAACCTGATCGGCCCGTCGTGGGGCAAGCAGGTGGCCAACAAGGCGCTCACGGGACTGCTCGTCTTCCTCGTGGTCGTGGTGCTGTTCATCTGGGCGTACTTCCGCGAGTGGCGGATGTCCGTCGCAGGCATCGTCGCCCTGGCGCACGACCTCATCATCACGGCGGGTGTCTACGCCTGGTCCGGGTTCGAGGTCACGCCGGCCACCGTCACCGGTCTCCTCACGATCCTCGGCTACTCGCTCTACGACACCGTGGTGGTGTTCGACAAGGTGCGCGAGAACACCAAGAACGTCTTCAAGTCCAACACCCGCACGTATGCGGAGCAGGCCAACCTGGCCGTCAACCAGACACTGGTGCGCTCCATCAACACCTCGGTCACCGCCCTGCTCCCCGTGGCGGCGCTGCTCGTCGTGGGTGCAGGCGTCCTCGGCACCGGTCCCCTCAAGGACCTGGCCCTCGCCCTGTTCGTCGGCATGGCCGCCGGAACCTACTCGTCCATCTTCATCGCCACACCGCTCGCCAGCCAGCTGCGCGAGCGCGAGCCCGACGTCAAGGCGCACACCAAGCGTGTGCTGGCCCGGCGGGCGAAGGACGGCACCGTGTCGGCTTCTGACACAGTGGTGGCAGCACCCGCGGCTCCAATCCGCGCGGTGAAGACGTCTGGATCGGCTCGGCGCTCGCAGCCCACGCGCAGCTCACGGTCCGGTCGCAAGAACGGTCGATGAACCCACCGCACGCCTGATCAACCCAAGGAGATCCCATGAAGACCCCTCTGGCCCTCGCCTCGGCCGCGCTCGCCCTCGGAGTCCTCGCCGGCTGTGGCGGAAGCGACGCCGACAGCGACTACTGCAAGGACCTGAAGTCGGCCTCGAAGCAGTTCGACTCCCTCAGCTCGAGCGACGTCTCGCAGCTCGACGAGGCCTTCAAGACGTTCCACAAGCTCGCCGACGAGTCGCCCAGCGACATCGAGAGCGACTGGAAGACCCTCGACGGCGCCATCACGACCGTCGAGAAGGCGCTCAAGGACGCCGGCCTGAAGTTCAGCGACTTCGCCAAGATCCAGCAGGGCCAGATCCCCGACGGCGTCGACGTGGCCAAGCTGCAGGACGTCGCCAAGGAGTTCTCCTCCTTGAGCGGTGCCAAGTTCACGAAGGCGTCCAACGCCATCGAGAAGCACGCCAAGGACACCTGCAAGGTCAACCTGAGCTGATCCGCTCCATGACCTCCTCCGCATCGGCCGCCCCGGCGCTCATCGAGCGCTGGGTGCGGCCGATCGCCGACTGGCCCCAGCCCGGGGTCACGTTCCGCGACGTCACCCCGCTGCTCGCGCAGCCCGACGCCTTCGACGCCGTCATCGAGGCCATGGCCGACCAGGTCAAGGCCCTCGGACCCGTGGACGCCCTCCTCGGGGTGGAGGCTCGCGGGTTCATCCTCGCGGCGCCGCTGGCCCTGCGTCTCGGGATCGGCTTCGTGCCGGTGCGCAAGGCCGGCAAGCTGCCGGCCGAGTGCGTCAGCGCCGAGTACGCCCTCGAGTACGGCACGGCCACCATCGAGATGCACGCGGACGCCCTGCAGGCGGGTCAGCGGGTCGTCGTCGTCGACGACGTCCTGGCCACCGGTGGCACCCTCGAGGCGGCAGCATCGCTCGTCGACGCGGTGGGCGCCGAGGTCGTCGCACACCTTGTCATGATCGAGCTGGCCGCCCTGGGCGGTCGTGCTCGCCTCGCCCATCCGGTCTCCACCGTCCAGACCTACTGAAGGCTCCTCGTGAACCCACGCCAGGCCCGTCTCGTCGCGATCGTCCTCGTCGCGGTCCTCGTGCTCGTCACGGCGGCCACGCTCGTGGAGCAGCTGCTCTGACCTGACGTGCGGCTCCGCCGCCCCCGCCTGACCGTCCAAGCCCTACGATGGAGGGCACGACAGGAGGACGTGTGGCAGACCGCATCGAGACCGACCCACCCGCGGCCGAGACCAAGGGCGCTGAGCGTCCCGGGGAGACGGCTCCGGCCTCCGTGCGCGTGCGCAGCCGTCTGGCCCGCATGGGTAATCGGCCCGGATCCTCGACGGCCGTCCTCGATCCGCTCCTCCTCGTCTACCGCTCCACGCACCCCAAGGGCGACGTCGAGTCCATCCAGAAGGCCTACGAGGTCGCGGAACGGATGCACGACGGGCAGAAGCGCAAGAGCGGCGATCCGTACATCACCCATCCGCTCGCGGTCACGACCATCCTGGCCGAGCTGGGCATGACGGCCCCGACGCTCTGCGCGGCGCTCCTGCACGACACCGTCGAGGACACGTCGTACACGCTCGAGCAGCTCCGGGCCGACTTCGGCGACGAGGTCGTCCAGCTCGTCGACGGCGTCACCAAGCTCGACAAGGTCAAGTACGGCGACTCGGCCCAGTCCGAGACCATCCGCAAGATGGTCGTGGCCATGAGCCGCGACATCCGGGTGCTCGTCATCAAGCTCGCCGACCGACTGCACAACATGCGCACGCTGAGGTACCTGCGCCAGGACAAGCAGGAGCGCATCGCCACCGAGACCATCGAGATCTTCGCGCCCCTGGCCCACCGCCTCGGCATGAACACCATCAAGTGGGAGCTGGAGGACCTCGCGTTCGCCACCCTGCACCCCAAGGTCTACGACGAGATCGTCCGGCTCGTGGCCGACCGCGCGCCGTCGCGGGAGCAGTTCCTGGAACGCGTCGTGGGCGACGTCGAGTCCGACCTGCGCCACGCCAAGGTGAAGGCCACGGTCTCCGGACGGCCCAAGCACTACTACTCGATCTACCAGAAGATGCTCGTGCGCGGACGCGAGTTCACCGACATCTTCGACCTCGTCGGCGTGCGCATCCTGGTGGACTCCGTGGCCGACTGCTACGGCGTCCTGGGCGTGCTGCACGCCCGGTGGAACCCGATCCCCGGACGGTTCAAGGACTACATCAGCGTCCCCAAGTTCAACATGTACCAGTCGCTGCACACCACCGTGATCGGTCCGCAGGGCAAGCCCGTCGAGCTCCAGATCCGTACGTTCGCCATGCACCGTCGCGCCGAGTACGGCGTGGCCGCGCACTGGAAGTACAAGGAGGACGCCACGGCGCGCTCCGGGGGCGGCAAGAACGGCACCAAGGGGCGCAAGGACGGCGAGGCTCCCAACAGCGACGACATGGTGTGGCTGCGCGAGCTCATGAACTGGCAGTCCGAGACCGAGGACTCCACCGACTTCCTCGACTCGCTGCGCTTCGAGATGAACAGCGGCGGCGTCTACGCCTACACACCTCGCGGCGACGTCATGCAGCTGCCCGAGGACTCCACCCCGGTCGACTTCGCCTACGCCGTCCACACCGAGGTGGGCCATGCCTGCATCGGTGCCCGGGTGAACGGTCGGCTCGTGTCCCTGGAGTCGCCACTCAAGACCGGCGACGTCGTCGAGGTCTTCACGTCCAAGTCGCCCGATGCCGGTCCGAGCCGCGACTGGCTCGACTTCGTCAAGAGTCCGCGGGCACGCAACAAGATCCGGCAGTGGTTCACCAAGGAGCGACGCGAGGAAGCCATCGAGAACGGGCGCGACCAGATCGCGCGCCAGCTCCGCAAGGAGAACCTGCCGCTCCACCGCATCGTCAAGCACGACACCCTCGACACCATCGCCAAGGATCTCGGGCTGCCCGACGTCTCGGCGCTGTACGCGGGGGTCGGCGAGGGCAACGTGGGCGCCCAGAACGTCGTCGAACGCGTCCTCACCCTGGCCGGAGGCCGTGAGGGGGCCGAGGAGGACCTCGCCGAGGGCACCACCATCGCGCGCTCGGGCAGCAGGCGAGGCAAGGTCAACCACGGTGAGGCCGGCGTCGTCGTCGAGGGCGTCACGGGAGAGCTGCTCGCCAAGCTGGCGCGCTGCTGCACCCCGGTGCCGGGCGACGACATCTCGGGCTTCGTCACGCGAGGCGCCGGCGTGTCCGTGCATCGTTCCGACTGCGTCAACCTCGAGTCGCTGCGCAACCAGCCCGAGCGCATCGTGGCCGTCCACTGGGCGCCCACAGCCAAGAGCACCTTCCTCGTGGCCATCCAGGTGGAGGCCCTCGACCGTCCGAGGCTCCTGAGCGACATCACCCGGGTCATGTCCGACCAGCACGTCGACATCATGTCCGCGGCCATCACCACTGGCCGCGACCGGGTGGCCCGCGCCAAGTTCACGTTCGAGATGGCGGACCCCAAGCACCTCGGGCACGTGCTCGCCGCGGTGCGGCACGTCGAGGGTGTCTTCGACGTCTACCGCGTGACGCAGTAGGTCCATCTTCCGGTCATCCCTCGTTCGCCTGCGCCGGACAGCCTGGCGTCATGACATCGGGGGATCTCATCGTGGACAGACGCGCACTGGTGCGCGCGGCAGGGCTGGGCGTGGCCGGCCTGGGTGCGGCCGTGGCACTGCCGGGGACCGCGCTCGCCGGGCCGCGCCCCGCCCCGGCGCTCGTGCGCTCCGGCAGGCCCGGGCTCACGCACGGCGTCCAGGCGGGCGACGTGCACGGGCACGAGGCCACGGTGTGGGCCCGTGCCGACCGTCCCTCGCGGCTCGTGGCCGAGGTCTCCCGGGATGCCTCGTTCCGGCGCAGCGTCACGGTGAGAGGGCCGGCCGTCTCGGGGCTGACCGATCTCACGGGTCAGTGGACGCTGCGCGGGCTGCCCTCCGGCACCGACGTGCACTACCGCATCCGAGCGGTCGACCTGCACGACCCGCGGCGGTCGGGAGCTCCGGTCGCGGGCCGCTTCCGCACGCTGCCCCGGCGCCCCGACGACATCCGCTTCCTGTGGTCGGGCGACATCGCAGGACAGGGCTGGGGCGTGAACCCGGCCTACGGCGGCTTCCGCATCGCCGACGCGATGATCAGGCGCGACGCCGACTTCTTCCTGTGCAGCGGCGACAACGTCTACGCCGACGGGCCGGTGCAGCAGTCCGTGGCGCTGCCGGACGGCAGCACGTGGACCAACCTGGTGACCGAGGAGAAGAGCAAGGTCGCCGAGACCCTCGACGAGTACCGCGGCCAGTACAAGTACAACCTCCTCGCCGACAACTGGCGCCGGTTCCTGGCCACCACCGCGCAGATCACGCAGTGGGACGACCACGAGGTCACCAACAACTGGTACCCCGGGGAGATCCTCGACGACCCCGCGTACACCGAGAAGCGCGTCGACGTGCTGGCCTCCCGGGCCCACCGGGCGTTCCACGAGTACGTGCCGGTGGCCGACATCTCGCCCGACCCCGACGGCCGGGTCTACCGGGTCGTCCACCACGGACCGCTGCTCGACCTGTTCGTGCTCGACATGCGCACGCACAAGGACCCCAACACGGCCAACCGCGAGTCCGGGCCCGACGACGGTGGCGTGCTGGGTGAGCGCCAGACGCGTTGGCTCATCGAGGAGCTCCGCCGGTCCAGGGCGACGTGGAAGGTCATCGCCAACGACCTGCCCATCGGCCTCGTCGTGCCCGACGGGACCACGGCCCAGGAGGGTGTCGCACAGGGCGACCCCGGCCGTCCACTGGGCCGCGAGCGCGACATCGCTCGGGTGCTGACGGCCCTGCAGGAGTCGGGGATCCGCAACCACGTGTGGCTCACGGCCGACGTCCACTACACGGCGGCTCACCACTACTCGCCCGACCGCGCCGCCTACCAGCGCTTCGACCCGTTCTGGGAGTTCGTCTCCGGACCACTCAACGCCGGGGCCTTCGGACCCAACGCCCTCGACGGCACGTTCGGCCCGAAGGCCGAGTTCGTGGCTGCGGCACCCCACGCCAACACGGGCCCGGGGGAAGGCGCACAGTTCTTCGGCGAGGTGCAGATCGACGGCCCCTCACGTGAGCTGACGGTCACCCTGCACGACGTCGACGGCAGGAGTCTCTTCTCCAGGACACTGGCCCCACGTCGTCGGTGACGGATACGCTCCCCGCATGTCTCGGGGGACGCTGGGTGCGCTGCTGCTCGTCCTGGCACTCGTCGGGTGTGGCGGTGCAGTCCGCGAGTCTGCAGCCGACGACGTGGCGGACGATGCGGCCGACCTGGTCGAGCAGGACTGGTCTCGCACGGCGGGGCAGGCGAAGGACGGATCTGACCTGGCAGCCGCGGCGGCGGCGACCTTCAGGCTTGCACGGCTGTCGTCGGGCGTCACGGCGCTCGAGGCGCTCTCCTGGGCGGGTCGTACCGGCACCGAGGAAGGCGCCGAGGTCGTGCTGCGGATCACCGCCCACGTGGACGAGTCCAACGACGGGACGTTCGGCTCGACCGTCGGAGCCAGTGATGCCCAGCGGTGCTACCGCTTCACCGTCGGGGCGAACGGCAACCGGCACGCGCACGAGCGCGAGAGCATCGCGTGCCCGAGCGGAGCGACGGCCGGGTCACCGACGTTCGCGCCGGAGGAGAAGCTCCCGGCCGACGTGCAGTCCAGGATCGAGCGCACGCTCAGGCGCGCGACACCCTCGTCGCTCCAGGCCGAGGCCACCGCGGCCTTCCCGCGCCTGGCCGTCTCGGCCGGGTCGGACGGACGACGTCTGGTGCTCGCCGTGGGCACCGGCCCCGGAGGCGACTGCGAGGTCGGCGTGCTCGAGGCCGCGGGCGACGTGAGCTTCCCGGGCGGGTTCCCCCGGGAGTGGCTCATGGCGGGGGAGCTGGGCTGCTCCGCAGACCTCGTGCTGAACCCGCCGCTCTAGCCTCAGCCGAAGTCGGCAGCCGCGGCCTTGGCCATGGCGAGGAACGACTCGTTGGACTCCAGCTTGGCCGTGAGGTCCTTGACCTTGCGGGCGTCGCCGGCGGCCTCGGCCTTGGCGAGGGAGGCACGGGTCTCGTCGATGGCACGCTCGAGCTTGCCGATCATGTCGTCGGCGCGAGCGGACTTCTCGGGGTCGCTGCGCTTCCACTCCTGGTCGCCGGCGGCGCGGATGGCCTGCTCGACCTTGCGCAGACGTCCCTCGAGCTCGTTGATCTGGCCGCGCGGGACCTTGCCGGCGGCCTCCCAGCGGTCGGCGATGTCGTGCCAGGCCTTGCGAGCGGCCTCGAGGTCCTTGATGGGCAGGAGCGCCTCGGCCTCGACGAGGATCTGGAGCTTGACGACGGCGTTGGCCTCGAACTCCTTGTCCTGGGCGGCGTTGGCCTCGTCGCGTGCCGTGAAGAAGACGTCCTGGGCGGCGCGGAAGCGCTTCCAGAGCTTGTCCTCGACGTTGCGCGGCGCGGAGCCGGCGGCCTTCCAGCGGGACATGAGCTCGCGGTAGGCGGTGGACGTCGGGCCCCACTCCGTGGAGGACGAGAGCTTCTCGGCCTCCTCGATGAGGGCCTTCTTGGTCTTGGCGGCGGCGTCGCGCTGCTCGTTCTGCTCGGTGAAGTGCGCCTTGCGGTGCCGCGTGTAGGTGGTGCGCGCCGAGCTGAAGCGGTGCCAGATCTCGTCGTCGGCGGACTTGGTGAGGCGGGGGAGCGCCTTCCACTCCTCGAGCAGGGCACGCAGGCGGTCGGCACCGTTGCGCCAGTCCGTGCCCGCAGCGATCTTCTCGGCCTCGTCGGCGATGGCGATCTTCTTGACCTTGGCCTCGGCCTGAGCCGCCTCACGAGCGGCCTTGCGCTCCTCGCGGGCCTTCTCGATGGCGGGGGAGAGCGCGTCGAGCCGTGTCTGGAGGGTGGCGAGGTCGCCGAGCGCGGCGGCGTCGGTGATGTTGGTGCGTGCCTTGTCGAGCGCCTTCACGGCGTCGTCGGGGGAGAGATTGCCCGTCTCGAGGCGCTTCTCCAGCAGGTCGACCTCGGTGACGAGGTCGGCGTAGCGGCGCTCGTAGAAGGCGAAGGCCTCGGTGGGGTCCTCCCCGACGGCCCACTGCCCGATGAGGCGTTCTCCGTCAGTGGTCTTGAGGTACACGTTTCCGTCGGCGTCGACGCGGCCCCAGGCGTGCTCGGCGGCAGTGGTCATGCGGACAGTCTAGGAGGACGCGGCGACCGGTGGCACCGCCGCACTCGCGTACCCTGTCCGACGTGCTTCTCACGTCCTTCCCGGCCGGTCCGCTGCAGGCCAACTGCTATGCCGTGGCGCGCGAGGCAGGTGCCGGCTGCGCCCTCGTCGATCCCGGGATGGACGCCATGGACGGCGTGCACGCCGTGGTGGCCGAGCACGACCTGCGCGTCGAGGCCGTGCTCATCACCCACGGTCACTTCGACCACATGTGGAACGCGCAGGACGTCGCCCGCGAGTACGGGTGCCCCGTGTGGATCCACCCGGCCGACCGGCACCTGCTCAGCGACCCCATGGCCGCCATTTCGGGTCCCTCCGCGGCCATGCTGCGCGCTCAGTTCGGCCTGGAGAACATTCCGGAGTTCACCGAGCCCGCCGACGTGCGCGACGCCGTCGATGGTGCCGTCATCGAGGTCGACGGGCTCTCGATCACGGTCGACCACGTCCCCGGCCACACGCCCGGCACGGTCTACTACCGCGTCGACTACGACGGACCCGAGCCCGTCTCGCAGGTCATGTTCTCCGGGGACTTCCTGTTCGCCGGCTCCATCGGTCGCACCGACCTCACGGGCGGCTCGCACCCCGAGATGCTGCACAGCCTGCGCGAGCGCGTGCTCCCGCTGGCCGACGACGTCGTCGTGCTGCCCGGGCACGGTGGCCAGACCACGATCGGTCGCGAGCGGGTCACCAACCCGTTCCTCGCCGAGCTCATCGACGGGACGGAGGCCTGACATGGCCAAGCTGAGTGGCTTCCCCGAGCTCCTGCCGGCCGAGCGCAACGCCGAGCTCGCCGTGCTGGAGGTGCTGCGCCGCACGTTCGAGCTGCACGGCTTCGCCAACCTCGAGACGCGCGCCGTCGAGCCGATGGACACGCTGTTGCGCAAGGGCGAGATCGACAAGGAGGTCTACGTCCTACGGCGCCTGCACGAGACCGGCGACGGCGACTCGGGCATGGGACTCCACTACGACCTCACGGTGCCCTTCGCACGGTTCGTGCTCGAGAACGCCGGCAAGCTGGAGTTCCCGTTCCGCCGCTACCAGATCCAGAAGGTGTGGCGTGGTGAGCGGCCTCAGCAGGGCCGGTTCCGCGAGTTCACGCAGGCCGACATCGACATCGTCGGCGACGGGTCGCTGCCGTTCCACGCCGACGTCGAGGTGGCCCGGGTCATGGCAGAGGCGCTCGCGCTCCTGCCCGTGCCGGCCATGACTCTGCAGGTGAGCAACCGCAAGGTCCTGGAGGGGTTCTACCTCGGACTGGGCGTCGTCGAGCCCACCGCGGTCATGCAGGTCGTCGACAAGCTCGACAAGCTGCCGGGCGAGAAGATCCTCGAGCTCCTGGCCGAGCAAGGGCTGTCGGACGAGCAGGCACGGGCGTGCCTCGCCCTCGCCGAGATCAGTGCGCCGGACACGTCGTTCGTCGACCGCGTGCGCGCGCTCGGCGTGAACCACCCCATGCTCGACGAGGGCCTGGGCGAGCTGGCCGCCGTCGTCGAGGCGTGCGCCGGCATCGAGGGCGTCACCGTCCTGGCCGACCTCCGCATCGCGCGCGGCCTCGACTACTACACCGGCACCGTCTTCGAGACCCGCATGGCGGGCTACGAGCACCTCGGCTCGGTGTGCTCAGGTGGACGCTACGACCAGCTCGCGTCCGACGGGAAGCGCACGTTCCCCGGCGTCGGCATCTCGCTCGGCGTCTCGCGCCTCATCGTGCCGCTCGTGGCCGATGGTCTCGTGGCCGACCGCTCCGTCCCGTCGGCCGTCCTCGTGGCGCTCGTCGACGAGGCGAGCCGCGACCGCAGCGACGCTGCCGCGCAGATCCTTCGCTCGCGCGGCATCCCCACCGAGGTGGCGGCGTCGGCGCAGAAGTTCGGCAAGCAGATCCGCTACGCCGAGCGTCGAGGCATCCCGTACGTCCTGTTCCCCGGCGAGGACCCCGGCTTCGGTGGAACTAGTGTGAAGGACATCCGCAGCGGCGAGCAGGTCGACGTCGACCTCGGCTCGTGGTCCCCACCCGACGAGGACCTGCGGCCCCGCATCCAGCAGCCCAGCACCGACCCCCAGGAGAAGACACCGTGATCCGCACGCACGACGCCGGAACCCTGACCGCCGCCAACGTCGGCGAGCAGGTCACCCTTGCCGGATGGGTCGCGCGTCGTCGAGACCATGGCGGTGTCGCCTTCATCGACCTGCGCGAGGCCTCGGGTGTCGTCCAGGTGGTCGTGCGCGAGGAGGTGGCCCACCAGCTCCGCTCCGAGTTCTGTCTCAAGATCGTCGGCAGCGTCCAGAAGCGTCCTGAGGGCAACGAGAACACCGGCATCACGACGGGCGAGATCGAGGTCATCGCCGAGGACGTCGAGATCCTGAGCACGTCCGCGCCCCTGCCCTTCCCCATCGACGAACACGTGGAGGTCGGTGAGGAGGCTCGCCTCAAGTACCGCTACCTCGACCTGCGCCGCCCGGCCCCGGCGCACGCCATCCGCCTGCGCAGCAAGGTCAACGCCGTGGCGCGCACCGTCCTCGAGGGACACGACTTCGTCGAGGTCGAGACGCCCACCCTCACGCGCTCCACGCCCGAGGGCGCGCGCGACTTCCTCGTGCCCGCGCGGCTGCGCCCCGGAAGCTGGTACGCGCTGCCGCAGAGCCCGCAGCTCTTCAAGCAGCTGCTCATGGTGGGCGGCCTCGAGCGGTACTACCAGATCGCGCGCTGCTACCGCGACGAGGACTTCCGCGCCGACCGCCAGCCCGAGTTCACCCAGCTCGACATCGAGATGAGCTTCGTCGACCAGGAGGACGTCATGTCCCTGGCCGAGGAGATCTACGTGGCGCTCTGGAAGCTCATCGACGTCGAGCTGCCGCGCCCGTTCCCGCGCATCACGTACGCCGACGCCATGGGCAAGTACGGCTCTGACAAGCCCGACCTGCGCTTCGACCTGGAGCTCACCGAGCTCACCGAGTACTTCAAGGACACGCCGTTCCGCGTGTTCCAGGCGCCGTACGTGGGGGCCGTCGTGCACCCCGGCGGTGCCGACCAGCCGCGCCGCACGCTCGACGCCTGGCAGGACTGGGCCAAGCAGCGCGGTGCGCGCGGCCTCGCCTACGTGCTCGTGCAGGAGGACGGCTCGCTCACCGGGCCCGTCGCCAAGAACCTGTCCGACGCCGAGCGCGACGGTCTCGTCGCCGCCGTGGGTGCCAAGCCCGGCGACGCCGTGTACTTCTCGGCCGGCCCGGTCAAGACCTCGCGCCAGCTGCTCGGTGCGGCTCGCCTCGAGATCGGTCGCCGCGTCGGCCTCATCGACGAGTCGGCCTGGTCGTTCGCGTTCGTCGTCGACTGGCCCATGTTCGAGGCCGTGAGCGAGCTCGACTCCGGCGACGTCGCCGTGGGCGGCGGTGAGTGGACCGCGGTGCACCACGCGTTCACCGCGCCCAAGGACCCGGCCACCCTGGCCGAGCCCGGCACGTCCCTCGCACAGGCCTACGACATCGTCTGCAACGGCAACGAGGTCGGCGGCGGCTCGATCCGTATCCATCGCGAGGACGTGCAGAAGCGCGTCTTCGAGATCATGGGCATCGGCGAGGCCGAGGCGGAGGAGAAGTTCGGCTTCCTGCTCGACGCGTTCAAGTACGGCGCCCCGCCGCACGGCGGCATCGCGTTCGGCTGGGACCGCACGGTCGCCCTGCTGGCCGGCGCCGACTCCATCCGCGACGTCATCGCGTTCCCCAAGTCCGGTGGCGGCTACGACCCGCTCACCGCGGCTCCGGCTCCCATCACCGACGAGCAGCGCGCCGAGGCCGGGGTCGACTTCGAGCCCGAGGACGACGACGAGGCCGCGGATCAGTCCTGACCGGCGACTAGGCTCGGCAGGGTGAGCGACGGACTGTTCGACCTGCCGGGCCAGGGTGGCGGCTCGCGACCCCTCCCGGCCGGGAGCCTCGCCGGCAACGCGCACTCCTCGGCGCCGCTCGCGGTGCGCATGCGTCCGCACTCGCTCGACGAGCTCGTGGGCCAGCAGCACCTGCTGGCCCCGGGCTCGCCGCTGCGCCAGGTCATCGACGGCGACCAGCCGCTCACCATCCTGCTGTGGGGTCCTCCCGGCACGGGCAAGACCACCATCGCCTCGCTCATCAGCCGCCACACCGATCGTCGGTTCGTCGAGGTCTCGGCCGTGTCGGCGGGGGTCAAGGAGGTGCGCGAGGTCATCAACGGAGCGCGCCAGGCGCTGGCCAACACGGGCCAGGAGACGGTGCTGTTCGTCGACGAGGTCCATCGCTTCAGCAAGGCTCAGCAGGACGCCCTGCTGCCGGGCGTCGAGAACCGTTGGGTCTCGCTCGTCGCGGCCACCACCGAGAACCCGCACTTCAGCGTCATCTCACCGCTGCTGAGCCGCTCGCTGCTGCTCACGCTCCAGTCGCTCACCGACGACGACGTCGCCGTGATGGTGCGCCGTGCCGTCGAGGACGAGCGGGGGCTCAAGGGGGCCGTCACGCTCAGCGACGACGCGCTCGACCACCTCGTGCGGCTCGCGGGCGGCGACGGGCGTCGAGCCCTCACGTACCTGGAGGCGTCGGCAGGGGCCACCAGGGCGCAGGGGCGCACCGAGATCACGGTCGACGACGCCGCACTCGCGGTCGATCGCGCGGCCGTGCGGTACGACCGTCAGGGCGACCAGCACTACGACGTCACGAGCGCGTTCATCAAGTCCATCCGAGGCTCCGACGTGGACGCCGCGCTGCACTACCTCGCCCGCATGGTGGAGGCGGGGGAGGACCCCAAGTTCATCGCCCGCCGACTCATGATCCATGCGAGCGAGGACATCGGCATGGCCGATCCCACCGCGCTTCCCGTGGCCACGGCGACGGCGCAGGCCGTCGCCATGATTGGCTTCCCGGAGGCGAGGATCCCGCTCGCCCAGGCAGTCATCCACCTCGCCACGGCGCCCAAGTCCAACGCGGTCGTCCGTGCCATCGACGCGGCCATGTCGGACGTGCGGGCCGGCAAGGTGGGGGCGGTCCCGCCGGCGCTGCGCGACGCTCACTACTCCGGTGCCAAGAAGCTGGGTCACGGCCACGACTACCGGTACGCCCACGACGACCCGCGGGGCGTGGTGCCGCAGCAGTACGCGCCCGACGACGTCGACGGCACCGAGTACTACTCGCCCACCACGCACGGCTTCGAGGCCCGCGTGACCGACCGGCTGGCCATGATCCGCAAGATCCTCCGCGACCGCTGACCGGCCTGGTGGTCCTGCCACCGCATGAGCGTCCAGCCAGGTGGGCGGTGGTTCTGCCACCGATAAGAGCCCCTTTCGGTGGAGGATCCACCGCTCGGCGCTGGGGGTCGGCTTTCGGTGGAGGATCCACCGCCCGGGAGCGGAGGCGCGCAGGGCTAGTAACCTCGTGCACATGCCTCTCGACGTCGCGATCCTCGTCGCGACCGCGGTGCTCGCGGTCGTGGCGGTGAGCGCAGCGGTGGTGGCCGTGCGGGCTGCGCGGCGCATCTCGACGCCCAGTGGCGCAGACCGGATCGCGAGTGGCCCAGATCGGCACGACGCGCCGTCCCAGAACAGCCATCGTGCGCCGCTCGAGGACGCGGCGGTCGTGGCGAGCGTGCCGGAGCCGGCTCGGATCGTGGAGGGGCGGGTCGTGGTGGTCCCGACGGCGGAGCAGGTCGCCGTGGCCGCGCTGACACGCCCGTCGGTCCGGCTCGCGACACTGGGCCGAGGCCTCGCCCACGCGCTCCGTCCGGAGAGCCGTGACCGTATCGTCGCGCTCATGCGTCGCGAGTACCGACAGCGTCGGCGCGAGCGGCTGCGGGCCGGTCGTCAGGCTGCCCGCGCCAAGCACCGCGCTCCCACCGACCCCAACCAGCACTGGCTGGGCGAGCTTCCCCCCGGGCGAGGGGCGGAGTCGTGAGACCCACCAGGGCTGCCTGGTTCCTCGCCGGCACGGCTGCAGGCGTCTATGCCTCGGCCAAGGCCCGGCGAGCCGCCTATCGGCTGTCCATGCCCGGACTGATCGACCAGGCCGCCGCCCTGGGAACCGGCTGGCGTGCCTTCAGCGCGGAGGTGCGCGACGGCGCGGCCGCCCACGAGACGCAGCTGGCCAGACAGCTCGGCGACGCGCATCACGCCGCCTTCGCCGAGCTTCCCGAAGACTCATTCCAGAACGACACCGAGAGAGACCCCTCCTGATGCAGACCGCAGAGATCCGGCGCCGATTCCTCGCTCACTTCGAGGCCGCCGGCCACACGGTCGTGCCCTCGGCCCCGCTGCTGCTCGACGACCCCAACCTGCTGTTCGTCAACGCCGGCATGGTGCCCTTCAAGCCGTACTTCCTGGGTCAGGAGACGCCGCCGTTCCACACGGCCACGAGCGTCCAGAAGTGCGTGCGCACCCTCGACATCGAGGAGGTCGGCAAGACCACGCGGCACGGCACGTTCTTCCAGATGAACGGCAACTTCAGCTTCGGCGACTACTTCAAGGAAGGCGCCATCTCGCACGCGTGGCGCCTCATCACGGGGAACGACGCCGACGGCGGGCTCGGCCTCGACGCCGACACCGTGTGGGTCACCGTCCTCGAGGGCGACGACGAGTCGCGCGCGCTGTGGAAGACCATCGCGGGACTGCCCGACGAGCGCATCCAGACCCGCGACAAGAACGACAACTACTGGCACATGGGCGTGGAAGGCCCCGGTGGTCCGTGCAGCGAGATCTACATCGACCGTGGACCCGAGCACGGCCAGGACGGCGGCCCCGTCGTCGACGAGGACCGCTTCCTCGAGATCTGGAACCTGGTGTTCATGCAGGAGGAGATCACGAACGTCCAGTCCAAGGACACGTTCGACGTCGTGAAGCCGCTGCCCAAGCAGAACATCGACACCGGCATGGGCCTGGAGCGCGTCGCCTACCTGCTCCAGGGCAAGCAGAACATGTACGAGATCGACGAGGTCTTCCCCGTCATCGAGCGTGCCGCGGAGCTGAGCGGTCGTCGCTACGGCGCCGACCACACCGACGACGTCCGCTTCCGCGTCGTGGCCGACCACGTCCGCAGCGGCCTCATGCTCATGGGCGACGGCGTGAAGCCCGGCAACGAGGCGCGCGGCTACGTGCTGCGCCGGCTCCTGCGTCGTGCGGTCCGGTCCATGCGCCTGCTCGGCTACGAGGACCCGGCCCTGCCGGCGCTCCTCCCGGTGAGCCTCGAGCGCATGAAGGCCTCCTACCCCGAGCTCGAGGCGGACTTCCCGCGCATCGAGCAGGTCGCCTACGCCGAGGAGGAGGCGTTCCGCCAGACGCTCGGCAAGGGGACGCAGATCTTCGACATGGCCGTCTCGGACGTGAAGGACAAGGGCGGGCCCGGTCTGAGCGGCGAGGCCGCCTTCACCCTTCACGACACCTACGGGTTCCCCATCGACCTGACGCTCGAGATGGCCGCGGAGCAGGGCCTCGAGGTCGACGCCGACGGCTTCCGCTCGCTCATGGCTGAGCAGCGGGCGCGGGCCAAGGCCGACGCCAAGTCCAAGAAGGGGCTCCACGCCGACACCTCGGGCTACCGCCAGGCGCTCGACACCTTCGGCCCCACCGACTGGCAGGCCTACTCGGCGCTCTCCACCGAGTCGAAGGTCCAGGCGCTGCTGTCCGAGGGCCTCTCAGTGCCGGCCATCGCGTCCGGATCCGTCGGCGAGGTCGTGCTCGACCGCACTCCCTTCTACGCCGAGTCCGGTGGTCAGAACGCCGATGCCGGCACCCTCACGTGGGACGGCGGCCGAGCCGAGGTGCTCGACGTCCAGCGGCCCATCAAGGGACTAGTGGTCCACCAGGTCCGTGTCCTGGACGGTGAGCTCACGCTCGACACCACGCTGTCGGCCGACGTCGACCACGAGTGGCGCCTCGGCGCGCGCCAGGCGCACTCGGGCACGCACGTCGTGCACGCGGCCCTGCGCGAGGTGCTCGGCCCCACCGCGCTGCAGGCCGGCTCGTACAACCGTCCCGGCTACCTGCGGCTCGACTTCGGCTGGAACGGCGGGCTCAGTGCCGAGCAGCTGCACGACGTGGAGCACGTCTCCAACCGTGCGCTCCGCGAGGACCTCGCGGTCTCCGCGCAGTACATGACGCTCCCGGAGGCGAGGGAGTGGGGCGCGCTCGCGCTCTTCGGCGAGACGTACGGCGAGCAGGTCCGCGTCGTCGAGATCGGTGGCCCGTGGTCCCGGGAGCTGTGCGGCGGCACGCACGTCGAGCGCTCCAGCCAGATCGGCACCGTCGTGGTCACCTCCGACTCCTCCGTGGGCGCGGGCAACCGGCGCATCGAGGCCCTGACGGGCATCGAGGGCTTCCAGTACCTCGCCAAGGAGCGTGACCTGGTGCTGCAGCTCACCGACCTCCTGAAGGCGCAGCCGGGCGACGTCCCTGCGCGCGTCCAGGACCTCCTCGGCCGGCTCAAGGCCACCGAGAAGGAGGTGGAGCGTCTCAAGGCCGCCCAGCAGGGCGACGTCGCGGGCGAGCTCGTGAAGAACGCCGCCGACGTCAACGGCATCGCACTCGTCACCCATCGCGCCGAGGGACTCGGCGGTGGCGACGTCCGCTCCCTCGCGCTCGACCTCCGCGGCCGGCTCCAGGGCCGCCCTGCCGTCGTGGTGGTCGTCGGCACCGCCGGCGACAAGGCCGGTGTGGTCGTCGCGCTCGACCAGGGCGCCCAGGACCGCGGTCTCAGCGCCAACGCGCTCGTCGGGGTCATCGGGGAGCACGTGGGCGGACGCGGTGGCGGCAAGGCCGACGTCGCCCAGGGCGGCGGCACCGACGTGTCGGGGATCGATGCGGCTTTCGCCGCTGTCGAGCATGCCGTCCGTTCGGCCGGCTGACCCGGCCGATGACCATGCGCAGGGGTCGCCGGCTCGGGGTCGACGTCGGTGACGTCCGGATCGGTGTCGCGGTGTGTGACCCCGACGGACTCGTGGCGACGCCGGTGGAGACCGTCCCGGCCGGGCCGCGATCCATCGCGCGGCTCGTCGAGATCACCGAGGAGGCGGGCGCCTTCGAGGTCGTCGTGGGGCTTCCCAAGTCGCTCAACGGCCGCGAGGGACCGGCCGCGGTGAAGGTTCGCGGCTACGCCCTCGAGCTGCTCGCGGCCCTGCCCGACGAGGTCCAGGTGCGGCTCTTCGACGAGCGCATGACCACCATGACGGCCGCATCTCTCCTGCGGCAGGGCGGCAAGTCCAGCAAGATGAGTCGGAACGTGATCGACCAGGCAGCCGCTACCGTGATCCTTCAGGGAGCCTTGGACGCCGAACGGACCCGCGGGACTGCCCCGGGCGAGACCTTGTGAGGACAGTGTGAGCGACAGCGGACTCGACATCATGACCAGTGGCGACGACTCGGGCGGAGCCGGAGGCTCCTCGCGGGGCGGGCGCCGCAGGGCCGACACCCCTCGGCGCAAGCCGATCGGCCGCTGGGTCGTCGTCCTGGTGGTGCTGGTGGCCGTCGTCGCCGGCGGCTTCTGGGCGTACGGCAAGGTCTCCGACCGGTTCGCCGGCGCCGAGGACTACTCCGGCGCAGGCACGGGCCAGGTCACCGTGGAGATCCCGTCGGGAGCCGGCGGTCAGCAGATCGCCAACATCCTGGTCAAGCAGGACGTCGTCAAGAGTGCCGAGGCGTTCTACCAGCTGGTGCTGAAGGACGAGCGGATCAACCAGGTCCAGGCGGGCTTCTACACGTTGCGCAAGCAGATGTCGGCCGAGAACGCCCTGCGCGGTCTCGTCGACAAGGGCAACCGGGTCGAGGGCCGCGTCGTGGTCCCTGAGGGTTCGCGCGTCGGGCAGATCGTGAAGGCCATCGCGGCCGGCTCGGAGATCAAGGCCGCCGACGTCACCAAGCAGCTCGACGACCCGAGCAAGCTCGGCCTTCCGCCGGAGGCCAACGGCAACCCCGAGGGCTACCTGTTCCCCGCCACGTACACGGTCGAGCCCGGCACCACGGCCCTCGAGCTCCTGCAGCAGATGGTGCAGAAGACCCTCGCGGTCGAGAAGAGCCTCGACATCGAGACGCGGGCCGCAGCGCTCGGGCTCGACAAGGAGCAGGTCCTCACGGTGGCGAGCATCCTCGAGTACGAGGCCAACCGTAAGGTCGACTACCCCAAGGTCGCCCGTGTCCTCTACAACCGCATCGAGCAGAACATCCCGCTGCAGCTCGACTCCACGGTCTCCTACGTGAGCCAGCGCGAGGGCGACGTGTGGACCACGCCCGACGAGCGAGCCAACCCCTCGCTCTACAACACCTACCAGCACCAGGGCCTGCCGCCGGGACCCATCGGATCGCCGGGTGAGGTGACCATCGAGGCTGCGCTCAACCCCGACGACGGCGACTGGCTCTACTTCGTGCCCGACTTCGAGAAGGGCACGACCGTCTTCACGAACAACCTGGCCGACCACGAGCGGGCCGCCGACAAGGCGCGCGAGTACTGCCGCACCCACGAGGAGTGCTGATCGCGTGACGGCACGCTCGTGCGGCGTCGTGGGCTCGCCCATCGCCCACTCGCTGTCGCCGGTCATGCACCGAGCGGCCTACGACGCTCTCGGGCTCGACTGGTCGTACGAGGCCAGCGAGGTGGCCGAGGGCCGGCTCGCCCAGCACGTGGCCGACCTCGGCCCGTCCTGGCGCGGGCTGTCGGTCACGGCTCCGCTCAAGCGTGAGGCGGCCCGCCTGGCCGACTCCTCCGACCACGTCGTGCTGCTCACAGGAGTGGCCAACACCCTCGTCCGCGGCGACGACGGCCGTGTCGAGGCGTCCAACACCGACGTGCCCGGTGCCGTGAGCGCGCTCGTGGAGCGAGGCATCGACCAGGTCCCGCTCGTGCGGGTCCTGGGCGGCGGGGCCACTGCGGCCTCCGTCGCCCACGCCGTGGCCGGACTGGGTGCCGTCCGCCTGGAGCTGGTGGTGCGCGACGCCGCGCGAGCCGACGAGGCGCGGGCCGCGGGGGAGCGAGCCGGGCTCGAGGTCGCGGTCGCCCTCGTCGACGAGCCCATGCTCGACGTCGCCGACCTCCTCGTCTCCACCATCCCGGGCGGCACGTTCCAGGGCCGCGCGGCCGAGCTCGTCGGGTCGGCGCGTGCGGTGTTCGACGTGGCCTACGAGCCGTGGCCCTCGGTCCTGGTCCAGGCGGCGGAGCGCGACGGTCGCCCTGCGGCCACCGGGCTCGACCTCCTCGCGCACCAGGCCGCGCTCCAGGTCCGCCTCATGACGGGGCACGAGGTGAAGGTCGACCTCCTGCGGACGGCCGCCCTCGACCACCTGGACCGAGTCACTCACTAGGGTGGCGACGTGCTGACCGTCGTCGTCTCCGTGCTCGCCGCTGCCCTCGTGGGGGCGGCCGGCCCTCGGGTCCTGGCCGTGCTGCCCGAGCCCGAGCCGGCGGAGCCCGCTCCGTCGGAGGAGGGCGTCGAGGGTGAGGCGCCGCCCGTCGAGGAGGAGCCCAAGCCGCTCTACGCCGATCTCGCGCGCACCCGAGGTCTCGCCCTGTGGCTCGCGCTCGGCGCGGCCGTCCTGGCGGCCCTCAGCACCTACCCGCTGCGGGACGAGCCGTCCTTCGCGCCCGTGTGGGTGCTGTTCTCCGGTGTCGGGGCCTGGCTGGCCTTCATCGACTGGCGGACCCGGCTGCTCCCGTTCATGATCACGGTGCCGCTGCACGCCGGCGTCCTGCTCCTCGTGGCACTGGCCGCGCTCCTCCAGCGGGACTGGTCGGTGCTCGTGCACGGTCTGGTCGGCAACGTCGTGCTCTTCGCCGTCTTCTGGATCCTGTGGTTCGTCGGCACCCGGTTCCGCGGCGGAGCGCTCGGCTACGGCGACGTCCGTCTCGGGGCCGTCATCGGTCTCGCGCTCGGCCCGCTGGGGTCCACCACCACGACGGTGGGCGGCTACGCCGGGTTCCTGCTGGGCGCTGTCGGCGGACTCGTCCTGTCCGCCCTCAAGATCGTGAACCCGCGCTCCTTCGCGTTCGGGCCCTACCTCGTGGTGGGCGCGGCGCTCGGTGTCGCCCTGGGTCCGGTCTTCGGCTGACACGGGCCCCGTCGGGGCGTGAACGGCCGCGTGGAACAATTCCGCTCATGCTCCGTTGGTTGACGGCCGGTGAATCCCACGGCCCCGCACTCGTCGCCGTTCTCGAAGGACTTCCGGCCGGGGTGCAGGTGACCAGCACGGACATCCAGGCCGCCCTGGCCCGACGTCGGCTCGGCTACGGCCGCGGTGCCCGGATGGCCTTCGAGGCCGACGAGCTCGAGGTCATCGGCGGCCTGCGTCACGGCCTCACGCTCGGCAGCCCTGTCGCGCTGCGCATCGGCAACAGCGAGTGGCCCAAGTGGGACCAGGTCATGTCGGCCGACCCCGTCGACGAGGAGACCCTCGCCGGACTCAAGCGCGGTGCTCCGCTCACCCGCCCGCGTCCGGGCCACGCCGACCTCGCCGGGATGCAGAAGTACGACTTCGACGAGGCCCGTCCCGTCCTCGAGCGTGCGAGCGCCCGGGAGACCGCGGCCCGTGTCGCCATCGGCGAGGTGGCTGCGCAGTTCGTCGCGCAGGCCACCGGAGCCAGGATCGTGTCGCACGTGGTGGAGCTGGGCACGGTGCGTGTCCCCGCCGGGTCGGCCGTGCCCACGCGCGCCGACCTCGCCGAGCTCGACGCCGACCCCGTGCGTTGCTTCGACCCCGCCACGAGCGCCGCGATGGTCGCGGAGATCGACGTGGCCCACAAGGACGGCGACACGCTCGGTGGCGTCGTCGAGGTGGTCGTCGACGGTCTCCCGCCCGGACTCGGCTCCTACACGCACTGGGACCGGCGTCTCGACGCGCGCCTCGCCGCGGCCCTCATGGGGATCCAGGCCATCAAGGGCGTCGAGGTGGGCGACGGCTTCGAGCTGGCGCGCACCCGGGGCTCCCTCGCGCACGACGAGATCCTGCCCGCAGAGGGCGAGGAGGGCTCGGACACGCTGCACGTGAAGCGCGCCTCGGGCCGCTCCGGCGGCACCGAGGGCGGGATGACCACGGGCGAGACCCTGCGCGTGCGCGCAGCCATGAAGCCCATCGCCACCGTCCCGCGGGCCCTGCGCACCGTCGATGTCGGCACGGGCGAGGAGACCAAGGCGCACCACCAGCGCTCCGACGTCTGCGCCGTGCCTGCTGCCGGCATCGTGGCCGAGGCCATGGTCGCGCTCGTCGTGGCCGAGGCCATCACGGAGAAGTTCGGCGGCGACTCGGTGGGGGAGACGCGACGCAACGTCGAGTCCTACCTCGCCTCGCTCCGGGTCCGATGACGAGATCCTCCACGGGACCCGTCGTGGTCCTCGTGGGCCCGCCTGGAGCGGGCAAGTCCACGGTGGCCCGGGGCCTGGCCAGGCGGCTGGGCGTCGCGGTGCGCGACACCGACCACGACGTCGAGGACACCGTCGGCAAGCCGGTGTCGGAGATCTTCATCGACGACGGTGAGGCTCGCTTCCGTGAGCTCGAGGCGGCGGCCGTGCAGGCCGCGCTCCAGGAGCACGAGGGGGTGCTCGCCCTCGGCGGCGGGGCGATCCTCGCCGAGGAGACGCGCGCTGCACTCGCGGGTCGTCCCGTGGTGTTCCTCGAGGTCGGACTCGCCGAGGAGGCCCGCCGCGTGGGCCTCGGGACGTCGCGACCCCTCCTGCTCGGTAACGTTCGGGCCACGCTGAAGCTGCTGCGCGACGAGAGGGAGCCGCTGTACCGGTCCGTCGCGCGGTGGACGGTCGTCACCGACGGCCTGACCCCCGAGGCCGTGACCGAGAAGGTCGCCGCCTTGATCCACGAGGAGACCCGCACGATGGACGACCGCGCATGACCCGACTGAGGGTCGAGACCGCATCCCCCTACGAGGTGCTGGTCGAGGCCGGTGCGCACCGCGAGGTCCCGCACGTCCTGGACTCGCTCGGCGACGACGTCCGGCGGGTGGCCATCATCCACGCCCCGGCCGTGCGTGAGCGTGCCGAGGACCTGCGCGACTTCGTGAAGGGGCCTGCGCTCGAGGCGCACCTCATCGAGGTCCCCGACGGCGAGCAGGCCAAGCAGGCCGAGGTGCTCACCTTCTGCTGGGACGTCCTCGGTCGGGCGGGCTTCACGCGCTCCGACGTCGTGATCGGGCTCGGCGGCGGATCCACCACCGACCTCGCCGGATTCGTGGCGGCCAGCTGGCTCCGCGGCGTGCGGTTCCTGAACCTGCCCACCACGGTGCTCGGCATGGTCGACGCGGCCGTGGGCGGCAAGACCGGCATCAACACGGCGTCCGGCAAGAACCTCGTGGGCGCGTTCCACGAGCCGGTCGCCGTCCTGTGCGACCTCGACATGCTTCAGGGGCTGCCACGCTCGGAGCTGCGCAGCGGCATGGCCGAGATCGCCAAGTGCGGCTTCATCGCGGCACCCTCGATCCTCGAGCTCATCGAGAGCGCCGGCCCCTCGTCGGTCCTCGATCCCACCTCGCCGATCCTGGCCGAGCTCATCGCCCAAGGCATCGGCGTGAAGGCTCGCACGGTCGCCGGCGACCTTCACGAGACGGGCGCCGACGGCACCGTCGGTCGGGAGGCACTCAACTACGGCCACACGCTCGGGCACGCCATCGAGCGCGTCACGGGCTACACCGTTCGACACGGCGAGGCCATCAGCATCGGGATGGTCTTCGTGGCCGAGCTCGCCCACCGCGTGGGCCGCATCGACGACGAGCTGCTGGAGCGGCACCGCTCGGTCCTGACCCTGCTCGGTCTCCCCACCACCTACACCGGAGACTTCGAGCCGGCCCTGGCCGCCATGCGGGTCGACAAGAAGACCCGCGGTGACCAGCTCCGGTTCGTCGTGCTGGAGGCGCTGGCGCGGCCGTCGGTCCTGGCCGGCCCCGACGAGGACGTGCTCCGGGCGTCCTTCGAGGCGCTCAGGCCGTGACAGGACCGTCAGCAGACCAGCTGCAGGCTCGTCGCGACGCCGTCGTCCGGCGGCTGCGCGACCGCGGACTCGCCGGTCTTCTCGTCACCACGCTGGTCAACGTCCGCTACCTCACGGGCTTCACCGGGTCCAACGGGGCGCTCGTCCTGCCCACCGAGGGGACAGGGGTGTTCCTCACCGATGGTCGGTACCAGGACCAGGCCGCCGACGAGGTCCCCGGTCTCGAGCTGCTCATCACCCGCGACCTGGTGGGCGAGGGTGGTCGGCGCATGACCGGCTCCTCCGATGCCTGGGCCGTGGAGACCCACACGCTGAGCGTCGACGACCACAGCCGGCTCGACGAGCACGAGGTCGCTTCGGCCGAGCGTGTCGTCGAGTCCGTGCGCGAGGTCAAGGACGAGTACGAGGTCGAGGCGCTGCGTGAGGCCTGCGCCATCTCGGTGCAGGCCCTCGGGGCGCTGCTCGAGGGACCGCTCGTGGGACGCAGCGAGCGCGACGTCGCGCGCGACCTCGAGTGGCGGATGCTGTCCCTGGGAGCCGAGGCCATCGCGTTCGAGACGATCCTGGCCTCGGGGCCCCACAGCGCCGTCCCGCACCACCACCCCACGGACCGGGTGATCGAGTCGGGCGACCTCCTCAAGATCGACTTCGGGGCCCGGGTGGCCGGGTACCACGCCGACTGCACGCGGACCGTCGTCCTCGGACCTCCGGCGGACTGGCAGCGCGAGATCCATGCAGCCGTCCGCGAGGCGCAGGCCGCCGGTGTCGAGGCGCTCGTCGAGGGTGCTGTGCCGTCCGACGTCGACGCCCTGGTGCGTGGCTCGCTCGACGCAGCGGGCTGGCTCGACTGGTTCACCACCGGCCTCGGCCACGGGGTGGGACTGCAGATCCACGAGGACCCGTTCTTCGGCCCGAGCAACGCCGGTAGACTGGCTCCTCGCACCACCCTCACGATGGAGCCGGGGATCTACCTGCCGGGCCGTGGGGGAGTGCGCATCGAGGACACCGTCCTCGTGACGAGCCAGGGGCAGCGTCCCGTCGTGCTCACCGAGTTTCCCACCGAGCTGCTGGAGATTGCCTGATGGCCACCACGAACGACCTGAAGAACGGCCTCGTTCTCAACATCGACGGAAACCTCTGGACCGTCGTCGAGTTCCAGCACGTCAAGCCGGGCAAGGGCCCCGCCTTCGTGCGCACCAAGCTGAAGAGCATCGCCTCCGGCAAGGTCGTCGACAAGACCTTCAACGCGGGCACCAAGGTCGAGACGGCCACGGTCGACAAGCGCGACATGCAGTACCTGTACAACGACGGCCAGGCCTACGTCTTCATGGACAAGAACACGTTCGACCAGACGGAGATCCAGCCCGAGGCCATGGGCACGTCCGTGGACTTCCTCCTCGAGAACCAGGACGCCGTCGTGGCCACCAACGACGGCACCGTGCTCTACGTCGAGCTGCCCGCCTCGGTCGAGATCCTGGTCCAGCACACCGACCCGGGCCTCCAGGGCGACCGCTCCAGCGGCGGCACCAAGCCCGCCACGCTCGAGACCGGCCGCGAGATCCAGGTCCCGCTGTTCATCACCTCGGGCGAGAAGATCCGCGTGGACACCCGCGACGGCAGCTACCTCGGCCGCGTGAAGGCCTGATGGGCGCCCGCACCAAGTACCGCAAGCGCGCCCTCGACATCCTCTTCGAGTCCGAGGCGCAGGGCACCACCACGGGCGGCACGCTGGCGCAGCGCCTCGAGATCAACGACCCGCCGGTCAATGCGTACTCGGTGCACCTCGTGGAGGGCGTCATCGCCCACGGCGAGTCCATCGACGCGCTCCTCACCGAGCACGCCAAGGGCTGGTCGCTCGACCGCATGCCCGCGGTCGACCGCAACCTGCTGCGCATCGCCACGTTCGAGATCCTGCACGAGGACGACGTCCCCGACGCCGTCGCCGTTAACGAGGCCGTCGAGCTGGCCAAGGAGCTCAGCACCGACGAGTCACCGTCGTTCGTGAACGGTCTGCTGAGCCGCATCGTCGAGGTCAAGCCGACGCTGGGTGACCTGGCGCCGGTGCCGGCCGAGGCGTCGGACGACGTCGAGCCGTCCTCGGACGACACGGAGCTGTAGCCCGACCGACGAACGATGAGGGTTCGTGGTCGCTGGGACGACCGCATTCCCTCATCGTTGGTCTCCGTCGTGGCAAGGATGAGGGTTCGTGGTCGCTGTGACGACCGCATTCCCTCATCGTTGGTCTCCGTCGTGGCAAGGACGAGGGGTCGGGGTCGCTGGGACGACCACGAACCCTCATCGTTCGTCCTCGGGCGGGGGTGAGCCGCGTCCGTCGGGGCCGATCCGCGCTGGTAGACTCGATCCCGTTAACAGACATCCTTTAACCACCGTCCTGTGAGGCGGAGAAGGAGGTCAGCGTGGCTTCTACGAGCCCTGCTGTCGGAACGCCCGGACACTCGCCGGGACGCACCGTCCTCGACGACACCGACATCTCCCGCGCGTTGACTCGGATCACTCACGAGATCCTCGAGAAGAACCGCGACGCCGAAGGACTCGTCCTCCTCGGCATCCCCACGCGAGGGGTCCACCTCGCGCAGCGCATCGCCGCTCGGATGAGCGAGGTCGAGGGCCGCACCATCACGCCCGGCGCCCTCGACATCACGATGTACCGCGACGACCTGCGCCGCGGTCCGGTCCGCAGCCTCGAGCACACCGACATCCCCGACGACGTCGACGGCAAGACCGTGGTCCTCGTCGACGACGTCCTCATGAGCGGCCGCACCATCCGCGCCGCGCTCGACGCCCTCGCCGACCTCGGCCGCCCCAAGGCCGTCCAGCTCGCCGTCCTCGTGGACCGGGGCCACCGCGAGCTACCGATCCGCGCCGACTTCGTGGGCAAGAACCTGCCCACCTCGCTCGCCGAGAAGGTCAAGGTCCGGCTCGAGGAGATCGACGAGCAGACCGACTCGGTCACCATCGAGGGAGGCAGCGAATGAAGCACCTCCTGAGCGCCGGCGACCTCACGCACGAGGACGCCCTGCGCATCCTCGACACGGCCGAGGAGCTCTTGGGGGTGGCCAAGCGCCCCATCAAGAAGCTCCCCACGCTGCGGGGCCGCACCGTGGTGAACCTGTTCTTCGAGGACTCCACCCGCACGCGCATCAGCTTCGAGGCCGCCGCCAAGCGCCTCTCCGCCGACGTCATCAACTTCTCCGCCAAGGGCTCCAGCGCCTCCAAGGGCGAGGGCCTCAAGGACACCGCGCTCACGCTTCAGGCCATGGGAGCCGACGCCGTGGTGGTCCGCCACCACCACTCCGGCGCCCCACACCGTCTCGCCCACGCCGAGTGGACCAAGGGCGCGGTCATCAACGCGGGCGACGGCACGCACGAGCACCCCACCCAGGCCCTGCTCGACGCCTTCACGATGCGCCGCCACCTCAACGACGGCGTGGGCGACCTCGCCGGCAAGAACATCACGATCGTCGGCGACGTGCTGCACAGCCGCGTGGCGCGCTCCAACGCGCTGCTCCTCCACACCCTCGGTGCCCACGTCACGCTCGTCGCGCCACCCACGCTCCTTCCGGTCGGGGTGGAGCACTGGCCGGTCGAGACCTCCTACGACCTCGACGCCTCCCTCGAGAAGGCCGACGCCGTCATGATGCTCCGCGTGCAGCGCGAGCGCATGAACGCCTCGTTCTTCCCCAGTGCGCGCGAGTACAGCCGCCGGTACGGGCTCGACACGGCTCGCATGAACCGCCTGCCCGAGCACGCCATCGTCATGCACCCCGGCCCGATGAACCGCGGCATGGAGATCAGTGCCGACGTCGCTGACTCGGGTCGTTCGGTCATCGTCGAGCAGGTCACCAACGGCGTGGCGGTCCGCATGGCCGTCCTCTACCTCCTCGTCGGAGGCTCCACGGAAGGAGACACGGAATGACCGTGATCCGTCAGGTCCGCCTCCTCGGTGAGGACGTCGTCGACATCGCCATCGAGGGCGGCGTCATCACCGCCGTCGGCACCGACCTCCCGACCGGCGACCACGACGTCGTCGACGGCCAGGGCCTCATCGCGCTGCCCGGCCTCGTCGACCTCCACACGCACCTGCGCGAGCCGGGCCGCGAGGACGCCGAGACCGTGCGCACCGGCACCATGGCCGCTGCCCGCGGTGGCTTCACGTGCGTCCACGCCATGGCCAACACCGACCCCGTCGCCGACACCGCCGGCGTGGTCGAGCAGGTCTGGCGTCTCGGCCGCGAGGCCGGCTACTGCGACGTGCAGCCCGTCGGCGCCGTCACCGTCGGTCTGGCGGGGGAGCAGCTCGCCGAGCTGGGCGCCATGGCCGACTCCGCCGCCGGGGTCCGGGTCTTCTCCGACGACGGCAAGTGCGTCTCCGACGCCGTCCTGATGCGCCGCGCCCTGGAGTACGTGAAGGCATTCGGCGGTGTCATCGCGCAGCACGCGCAGGAGCCCCGCCTCACCGAGGGCGCCCAGATGAACGAGGGCATCCTCTCCGGCGAGCTCGGCCTCACGGGGTGGCCCGCCGCTGCCGAGGAGGCCATCGTGGCCCGCGACTGCGTGCTCGCCGCGCACGTCGGTTCTCGGCTGCACGTCTGCCACCTCTCCACGCGCGGCTCGGTCGAGATCGTGCGCTGGGCCAAGAGCAAGGGCTGGGACGTCACGGCCGAGGTCACGCCGCACCACCTGCTCCTCACCGACGAGCTCGTCCGCAGCTACGACCCCATCTACAAGGTCAACCCGCCGCTGCGCTCCGCCGACGACGTCGCCGCGGTCCGCGAGGGCCTGGCCGACGGGACGATCGACATCGTCGCCACCGACCACGCACCGCACCCCATGGAGGACAAGGAGTGCGAGTGGAACGCCGCGGCGTTCGGCATGATCGGCCTCGAGACCGCGCTGTCGGTCGTCCAGCAGACCATGGTCGACACCGGGCTCCTCACGTGGGCCCAGGTCGCCGACCGGATGTCCACGGCCCCCGCCCGCATCGGCCGCGTCGCCGACCACGGGCGCCCCATCGCCGTCGGCGAGCCGGCCAACGTCGTGCTCTACGACCCCGCGGCCACCCGCGTCGTCGAGCCGGCCGACACGGCCTCCCTCTCGCGCAACACCCCCTACCGCGGCCACGAGCTGCCCGGACGCGTCGTCGCCACCTTCCTGCGCGGCCACGCCACGGTGCTCGACGGCGCCCTCACCGAAGGAGTCCCCGCATGAGCGCCCCCCAGGAAGCGATCCTCGTCCTCGAGGACGGCCGCACCTTCCGCGGTGAGTCCTACGGGGCCACCGGCACCACGATCGCCGAGATCGTCTTCGCCACCGGCATGACCGGGTACCAGGAGACCATCACCGACCCCTCGTACCGCGGCCAGATCGTGGTCATGACGGCGCCGCACATCGGCAACACCGGCGTCAACGACGAGGACTTCGAGTCGCGCCGGGTGTGGGTCGACGGCTACGTCGTCCGCGAGCCCTCGCGCGTGCGCAGCAGCTGGCGCGCCAACAAGAGCCTCGACGACCTCCTCACCGAGCAGGGCGTCGTCGGCATCAGCGGCGTCGACACGCGTGCTCTCACGCGCCACCTGCGCGAGCGGGGCTCCATGCGGGCCGCCATCAGCACCGAGCACAGCGACGTCGAGGCGCTCGCGCGGCTCGTCAACGACGCGCCCACCATGGAGGGCGCCAACTTCCTCGCCGACGTGACCACGCCCGAGGCGTACGTCGTCCCGGCGCAGGGGGAGAAGCGCTACACCGTCGCGGCCATCGACCTCGGCATCAAGGGCATGACGCCTCGCCGGCTGGCCGAGCGCGGCATCGAGGTGCACGTCCTGCCCGCCACCTCCACGATCGAGGACGTGCTCGCCGTCGCTCCCGACGGCGTCTTCATGTCCAACGGCCCCGGCGACCCGTCCACCGCCGACCACGTCGTTGGCGTGCTGCGCGAGGTCCTCGACCGCAAGATCCCCTACTTCGGCATCTGCCTCGGCAACCAGATGCTCGGCCGGGCGCTCGGTCGCGGCACCTACAAGCTCAAGTACGGCCACCGCGGGATCAACCAGCCCGTGCAGGACCGCACCACCGGCAAGGTCGAGATCACGAGCCAGAACCACGGCTTCGCGGTCGACGCCCCGCTCGACGGCACCTTCGAGACGCCCTACGGCGACGCGCACGTGACCCACGTCGGGCTCAACGACCAGGTCGTCGAGGGCATCGCGCTCGTCGACGGCCCGGCGTTCAGCGTCCAGTACCACCCCGAGGCCGCGGCCGGACCCCACGACGCCGCCTACCTGTTCGACCGCTTCGTCGAGCTCATGGACACCCACCCGAGCCCCCACTCCAGCAAGGTGACTGCCTGATGCCCAAGCGCACTGACATCGCGTCGGTCCTCGTCATCGGCTCCGGCCCGATCGTCATCGGTCAGGCCTGCGAGTTCGACTACTCCGGCACGCAGGCGTGCCGCGTCCTCCGCGAGGAGGGCATCCGGGTCATCCTCGTGAACTCCAACCCGGCCACGATCATGACCGACCCGGAGTTCGCCGACGCCACCTACGTCGAGCCCATCACGCCGGAGTTCGTCGAGAAGGTCATCGCCCTGGAGCGCCCCGACGCACTGCTCGCGACCCTCGGCGGCCAGACGGCGCTCAACGCCGCCATCGCCCTCGACAAGGCCGGCGTGCTCGAGAAGTACGGCGTGGAGCTCATCGGCGCCTCCATCGAGGCCATCGAGAAGGGCGAGAACCGCGAGTCCTTCAAGGAGGTCGTCGCCACGCTGCCTCCCGAGTGGGGTGCGGAGTCGGCCAAGTCGGTCATCTGCCACACCATGGAGGACTGCCTCGCCGGCGTCCCCGAGCTGGGCGGCTACCCCGTCGTCGTGCGTCCGTCGTTCACGATGGGCGGCTCGGGCTCGGGCCTCGCGTACGACGAGGCCGACCTGCACCGCATCGCCGGCTCCGGCCTGGCGCTCAGCCCCACCACCGAGGTGCTCCTGGAGGAGTCCATCCTGGGCTGGAAGGAGTACGAGCTCGAGGTCATGCGCGACACGGCCGACAACGTCGTGATCGTCTGCTCCATCGAGAACCTCGACCCCATGGGCGTCCACACGGGCGACTCCATCACCGTGGCGCCGGCCATGACCCTGACCGACGTCGAGTACCAGCGTCTGCGCGACATCTCGATCGGCATCATCCGCGAGGTCGGCGTCGACACCGGCGGCTGCAACATCCAGTTCGCCGTGAACCCCGAGGACGGCCGCATCGTCGTCATCGAGATGAACCCGCGGGTCTCGCGCTCGTCGGCCCTGGCCTCCAAGGCCACCGGCTTCCCGATCGCCAAGATCGCGGCCAAGGTCGCCGTCGGCTACACGCTCGACGAGATCCCCAACGACATCACGCAGGAGACCCCGGCCAGCTTCGAGCCCACGCTCGACTACGTCGTGGTCAAGGTCCCGCGCTTCGCCTTCGAGAAGTTCCCCGCCGCCGACCCCACGCTCACGACGCACATGAAGTCCGTCGGCGAGGCCATGGCCATCGGGCGCAGCTTCACGGAGGCCCTCCAGAAGGCACTGCGCTCGCTCGAGCGTCCCGAGGCGGCCTTCGACTGGGAGAAGGACTTCGTCGAGCTCGACAAGGCGTCCCTGCTCGAGGAGATCAAGGTCCCGCACGACGGCCGGCTCAAGAAGGTCATGGACGCCATCCGCGCGGGAGCCACGCCGGAGGAGATCTTCGACGCCACCAAGATCGACCCCTGGTGGCTCGACCAGCTCTCGCTCATCAACGAGGTGGCGCTCGAGCTCATCGAGGCCGACGAGCTCAACCCGACGCTGCTGCGCCGCGCCAAGCGGCACGGGTTCTCCGACACCCAGATCGGAAAGATCCGCGGCCTCAGCGACGGCGTGGTGCGGGGCGTGCGTCACGCCCTCGGCATCCGCCCGGTCTACAAGACCGTCGACACGTGCGCTGCCGAGTTCTCGGCCAAGACGCCGTACCACTACTCCTCGTACGACGAGGAGACCGAGGTGGAGCCGCGTGAGAAGCCGGCCGTCCTGATCCTCGGCAGCGGTCCCAACCGCATCGGCCAGGGCATCGAGTTCGACTACTCCTGCGTGCACGCCGCGCTCGCGCTGTCCGAGGTCGGTTACGAGACCGTGATGGTCAACTGCAACCCCGAGACCGTCTCCACCGACTACGACACGTCGGACCGGCTCTACTTCGAGCCGCTGACGCTCGAGGACGTGCTCGAGATCGTGCACGCCGAGCAGCAGGCCGGCCCCGTCGTCGGCGTCATCGTGCAGCTCGGTGGCCAGACGCCGCTGGGCCTCGCCGCAGGGCTCAAGGCCGCGGGCGTTCCCATCGTCGGCACGTCGCCCGAGGCCATCGACCTCGCGGAGGAGCGGGGTGCCTTCGGCCGGGTGCTCGCCGCCGCCGACCTGCCGGCTCCCAAGCACGGCACGGCCACCACGTTCGCGGAGGCCAAGGAGATCGCCGACGAGATCGGCTACCCGGTCCTCGTGCGTCCGTCGTACGTCCTGGGCGGCCGCGGCATGGAGATCGTCTACGACGAGCCCACCCTGGAGGGCTACATCAGTCGCTCCACGCTCATCTCGCCCGAGCACCCCGTGCTCGTCGACCGGTTCCTCGACGACGCCGTGGAGATCGACGTCGACGCGCTCTACGACGGCGAGCAGCTGTTCCTCGGCGGCGTCATGGAGCACATCGAGGAGGCCGGGGTGCACTCCGGCGACTCGGCGTGCGTCCTGCCGCCCATCACGCTCGGTGACCTCGAGATCGAGGACATCCGGCGCTCCACCGAGGCCATCGCGGCCGGCGTGGGCGTGCGCGGGCTCATCAACATCCAGTTCGCCCTGAGCTCGGACACCCTCTACGTGCTGGAGGCCAACCCCCGCGCGTCGCGCACGGTGCCGTTCGTGTCGAAGGCCACCAACACCCAGCTCGCCAAGGCGGCGGCCCGGCTCATGCTGGGCGAGAGCATCGCCGAGCTGCGGGTCGCCGGTGTGCTCCCGGCCGAGGGCGACGGCGGCAAGCTTCCTCCCGCCGCGCCCATCGCGGTCAAGGAGGCGGTCATGCCGTTCAACCGCTTCCGCACCTACGAGGGCACGTACGTCGACACCATCCTGGGCCCGGAGATGCGCTCCACCGGAGAGGTCATGGGCATCGACTCCGGCTTCGGCGTCGCGTTCGCCAAGAGCCAGGCGGGTGCCCAGAACGGGCTGCCCACCTCGGGACAGGTCTTCGTGTCCGTGGCCAACCGCGACAAGCGCCACATGATCTTCCCGGTCAAGCGTCTCGCCGACCTGGGCTTCGAGATCCTCGCCACCCGTGGCACGGCCGAGGTGCTGCGCCGCAACGGCGTCAAGGCCACCGAGATCCGCAAGCTGGCCGAGGAGCCGCTCGAGGGCGAGACACGATCCACGATCGTCGACAAGATCAAGGCCCGCGACGTGCAGCTCATCATCAACACGCCGCACGGCGTCACGGCCGGCGCCAACGCGCGGGTCGACGGCTACGAGATCCGCACGGCCGCCGTGGCCGAGGGGATTCCGTGCATCACGACGGTGCAGGGCCTCGCCGCCGCGGTGCAGGGCATCGAGGCACTCATCGAGCAGCGCATCGAGGTGCGCTCGCTGCAGTCCTGGGCCAGCGAGGTCACGGGCGCATGAGCTTCGGCTCGCGGGCCCGGGCGGCCATCGACGCGTACGGGCCGGCCTGCATCGGCATCGACCCCCACAGCTCGCTGCTGGAGGCGTGGGGCCTCGGTGACGACCTCGACGGGCTCGAGCGCTTCGCCGCCACGTGCGTCGAGGCGTTCGCCGGGAAGGTCGGCTTCGTGAAGCCTCAGTCGGCGTTCTTCGAGCGCTTCGGGTCGGCCGGCGTGGCCGTCCTGGAGCGCACCATCCAGGACCTGCGCCACACCGGGTCGCTCGTGGTGCTCGACGTCAAGCGCGGCGACATCGGCAGCACGGCGGCGGCCTACGCCGACGCCTACCTCGACGAGGACAGCCCGATGTGTGCCGACGCCGTCACGGTGAGCCCGTTCCTGGGGTTCGGCTCGCTGGCGCCGTTCCTCGCCGCGGCGGAGAAGAACGACGGCGGGGTCTTCGTCCTCGCTCTCACCTCCAACCCCGAGGGCCCGGAGGTCCAGCACGCCCGCACCGACGGCCCGGGGGAGCGGACGGTGGCCGGCACGATGCTCGACCACCTGCGCGACGCCAACGCCGGGGCCACCCCCATGGGCTCGTACGGGGCCGTCGTCGGCGCCACGATCGGCTCCACCGACGAGGACCTCGACATCAACGGACCGCTCCTCGTCCCCGGGTACGGCGCCCAGGGCGGCACGGTCGACGACCTGCGCCGGTTGTTCGGCGACGTGTCGGCCAACGTGCTTCCCTCGACGTCGCGCGGAGTCCTCGCCGCCGGACCCGACGTGACGGCGCTGCGGGATGCGGCGCTCCGCACCAACGACGAGCTGCGTGGCTTGTAGGCTCTGCGCGTGACGACCCCAGGAGGAACCTCGATGAAGCGTCTGGCGCTCGGTCTCGCGGCCGCAGGCATGTCCGCGGTCGTGCTCGCCGGCTGTGGTGGCGGGGGCAACCCCTACTGCGACACGGTCGAGAAGAGCACCGACACGCTCAACAGCTTCGGCAAGACCAAGTCGAACGCGGCGTACACCAAGTACGCCTCCACGTTCCGGGCCATCGCCAAGGAGTCACCCACCACGGTCAAGGACGACTGGACCGCTTTGGCCAAGGCCACCGACACCGTCCTGGCCGCGCAGAAGGACGTCGGGCTCAGGCTCGAGCAGATGACGTCGGCCGCCGCCGTCAAGAAGCTCAGCACGGCCGACCTCAAGAAGCTCAACACGGCCTACAAGGCGTTCAACGCCACCAACGACCAGCGCACGGCCGTCGTGAAGAATGTGAAGCAGGAGTGCAAGATCACCCTCACGTGATCGGACCCGTCCGTCCCGCTCCTACCCGCCCTCCAGAGAGGTGTACGTCGTGGCACTGCCCAAGCTGACGCCCGAGCAGCGTCAAGCTGCGCTCGACAAGGCCGCCCAGGCCCGTCGCCTGCGTGCCGAGGTCAAGAACCGCCTGAAGAACTCCGGTGCGAGCCTGGCCGAGGTCATCCAGGAGTCCAAGGCCAACGAGGTCATCGCCAAGCTCAAGGTCGTCGACCTGCTGCAGTCCATGCCCGGCGTGGGCAAGGTGCGGGCGCAGGAGATCATGAACCGCATCGGCATCGCGGAGTCGCGCCGGCTCCGGGGGCTGGGGGCCAACCAGATCCAGGCCCTCCTGCGCGAGTTCGGGCATCGTGACCGCTGAGCACCACCCCACGCGGTCCAGGCTCGTCGTCCTCGCCGGTCCCACCGCGGTGGGCAAGGGCACGGTCGCGGCCTGCATCCGGGAGCAGCACCCCGACATCTGGATCTCGGTCTCGGCCACCACGCGAGCGCCGCGGCCCGGTGAGATCGACGGCGTGCACTACCACTTCGTGAGCCACGAGGAGTTCGACCACCTGGTCGCGACCGACGGCCTGCTGGAGTGGGCCGTCGTGCACGGACGCAACCGCTACGGCACGCCGCGGGCGGCCGTCGAGGAGCAGCTGGAGGCCGGTCGGCCCGCGCTCCTGGAGATCGACCTGCAGGGCGCCCGGCAGGTCCGCGAGCGCATGCCCGACGCCCTGATGTGCTTCCTGGCCCCGCCCAGCTTCGAGGAGTTGGAGCGCCGGCTCGTCGGTCGCGGCACCGAGGACGCCGAGGAGCGGGAGCGCCGTCTGCGCACCGCCCGCGAGGAGCTGGCGGCCGAGAGCGAGTTCGACGTGACGATCGTCAACACCGATGTCCCGACCGCGTGCCGTGAGTTGGTAGACTTGTTCAGTTCGCGCACTTCGTCGTGAACCATCCGTACACCGAATCTCTGCGAGGCCTTGTGACCACCACGCGTTCAGCTGCCGAGGGCATCACCAACCCGCCCATCGACGACCTGCTCGACAAGGCGGACTCCAAGTACAAGCTCGTCCTGTACAGCGCCAAGCGCGCCCGCCAGATCAACGCCTACTACTCGCAGCTCGGCGAGGGCCTGCTCGAGTACGTCGGCCCCCTGCTCGAGACCGGTGTCCAGGAGAAGCCGCTGTCGATCGCGCTCCGCGAGATCAACGCCGACCTGCTGACCGCCGAGGACATCGAGCCCGAGGACGAGCAGAAGTAAGGCTCCGCACGTGATCGTGCTGGGTGTCGCCGGGGGCATCGCCGCGTACAAGGCGGCGCTGCTCCTGCGTCTCTTCACCGAGGAGGGGCACGACGTCCGCGTCGTGCCCACCGAGGCGGCGCTGGAGTTCGTCGGCGCCCCCACGTGGGAGGCCCTCAGCGGCCACCCCGTCGCCACGGGCGTCTTCCACGACGTCCCGCGCGTCCCGCACGTGAGGCTGGGCCAGGAGGCCGAGCTCGTGGTCGTCGCGCCGGCCACGGCCAACACGCTCGCCAAGGCGGCCCACGGCCTGGCCGACGACCTCCTCACCAACACGCTGCTCACCACGCGTGGCCCGGTCGTCTTCGCGCCGGCCATGCACACCGAGATGTGGGAGAACGCGGCCACGCAGGCCAACGTCGCCACGCTCCGCTCGCGTGGCCACGTCGTCATCGAGCCCGCCACCGGTCGTCTCACCGGCAAGGACACGGGCGCCGGGCGTCTGCCCGAGCCCGAGGCCATCCACGCCGTGTGCACGCAGGTGCTCCAGGGGCGCGGGCTCGACCTCCAGGGTCGCCACGTCGTGGTCTCCGCCGGCGGCACCCGTGAGTTCCTCGACCCCGTCCGCTACCTGGGCAACCGGTCCTCGGGGCTGCAGGGCTACGCCTTGGCCCAGGCCGCCGTCGCCCGTGGCGCCACCGTCACGCTCGTGGCCGCCAACGTGAGCCTGCCCGACCCCGCCGGCGCCACGATCGTCCGCGTCACCTCCACCGAGGAGCTGCGGCAGGCCGTGGTGGAGGCAGCCGCCGAGGCCGACGCCGTCGTCATGGCGGCCGCCCCTGCCGACTTCCGCCCCGACACCCTCGTCGGCTCCAAGATCAAGAAGTCGCACGACGGCACCACGCCCGTCATCACCCTCGTCGAGAACCCCGACATCCTGGCCGAGCTCGTGCGGTCCCGCACCGGCAAGGCGCCCGTCATCGTCGGCTTCGCGGCCGAGACCGGCGACGAGAACGGCACGGTCCTCGACCACGCCAGGGCCAAGCTGGAGCGCAAGGGCTGCGACCTGCTCGTCGTCAACGACGTGAGCAACGAGCAGGTGTTCGGGCGCACCGACAACGAGGCCGTCATCCTCGGCGCCGACGGCTCGGCCAGGCCGGTGGCCCGCGGTCCGAAGATCGATCTGGCCCATGCCATCTGGGACGAGGCCGTCCAGCGTCTGGAACGACCGTCACCCTTGCCGTGAGCCGTCGTTAGACTCACCGAAGCCGCAGTGCAGATCCCCACCCCTACCGATCCCAGGAGTACCTGAGTGAGCCGCTTGTTCACGTCCGAGTCCGTCACCGAGGGCCACCCGGACAAGATCGCTGACCAGATCAGCGACAGCATCCTCGACGCCCTGCTCGCCCAGGACCCCAAGAGTCGCGTCGCGGCCGAGACCTTCGTGACCACGGGCATGGTGCTCGTCGGTGGCGAGGTCACCACCGAGGCCTACGTCGACATCGCGCGCATCGCGCGTGACCGCGTCCTCGAGATCGGCTACGACTCCTCCACCAAGGGCTTCGACGGAGAGTCCTGCGCCGTGCAGGTCACCCTCGACGCGCAGAGCCCCGACATCGCCCAGGGCGTCGACAAGGCCGAGGAGGCCCGCGTCGGCGGTGCCACCGATCCGCTCGACCTCCAGGGTGCCGGCGACCAGGGCCTCATGTTCGGCTTCGCCGTCGACGAGACGCCCGAGCTCATGCCGCTGCCCATCACCATCGCCCACCGTCTGGCCGAGCAGCTCACCGCGGTGCGTAAGGACGGCACGCTGCCGTACCTGCGTCCTGACGGCAAGACCCAGGTCACCATCGAGTACGACGAGAACGACAAGCCCGTCCGCGTCGAGGCCATCGTCGTCTCCACGCAGCACGAGGACGGTGTCGACCTCGAGACCCAGCTCCCGGGCGACCTCAAGAAGCACGTCATCGACGCGGTCCTGAGCCAGTACGACATCGACTCCTCGGACTACCGTCTGCACATCAACCCCACGGGCAAGTTCGTCATCGGCGGACCCATGGGCGATGCCGGCCTCACCGGCCGCAAGATCATCGTCGACACCTACGGCGGCTACGCCCGTCACGGTGGCGGCGCCTTCTCGGGCAAGGACCCGAGCAAGGTCGACCGCTCGGCCGCCTACGCCATGCGCTGGGTCGCCAAGAACGTCGTCGCCGCGGGCCTGGCCACCAAGGTCGAGGTCCAGGTCGCGTACGCCATCGGCGTCTCCAAGCCGGTCGGCTTCTACGTCGACACCTACGGCACCGAGGTCGTCCCGGTCGACAAGATCCGTGAGGCCGTGCTCGAGGTTTTCGACCTGCGCCCCGGCGCGATCGTCCGCGACCTCGACCTGCTGCGTCCCATCTACGCGCAGACCGCCGCGTACGGCCACTTCGGCCGTGCAGGTCTGCCGTGGGAGGAGACCAACCGCGCCGACGCCCTCCGCGCCGCCGCCGGTCTCTGAGCTGAACGCCTCGAAGGCCCCCGTCCTCACGGACGGGGGCCTTCGTCATGTCAGGACCGGTTGATAGAACTTGGGCCGTGCCTTCCACGTCCGCCATCGCCCGTGTCCTGGTCGACACGCCGCTGGCGCACCTGGACCGTCCCTTCGACTACAGCGTCCCCGAGGCGCTCTCGGCAGCGGCAGTCCCGGGCAGCCGGGTGAAGGTCCGTTTCGCCGGCCGGCTCGTCGACGGATTCGTCGTGGAGCGTCCCGAGGTCACCGAGCACGAGGGAAGGCTCGCTCCCTTGGCCAAGGTGGTCTCGCCCGAGCCGGTGCTCACGCCGGAGGTGCTGCAGCTGGCCCGCGCCGTCGCGCAGCGCTGGGCCGGCACCGTCAACGACGTCCTGCGGCTCGCCATCCCGCCGCGGCACGCGCGGGCCGAGGCCCACGTCCGGGTGGCCCCGGAGATCGCCGACCTGCCCGCGCTCGATCCCGATGCCTGGCTCGCCTGGCCGCAGGGTCCGGGCCTCGTCGAGGCCCTCGTCGACGGCGAGTCTCCCCGGGCCGTCTGGAGCGCCCTGCCCGGTCACGACCCCGCTCGGGCGTTCGCCCAGGCGGCCCTCGCGGCGCTGCACGCAGGGCGAGGCTCGGTGGTGTGCGTGCCCGACGTCCGCGACGTCGCCCGCTGGGACGACGTCTTCGCCGAGGTCCTGGGACCGGACCGGCACGTGGTCCTCACCGGAGCGCAGAAGCCCCCGGAGCGGTACCGCAGCTTCCTCGCCGTGAGCCGTGGACAGGTTCAGGTGGTCCTCGGCACGCGCGCTGCGGCCTACGCTCCCGTGCGGAAACTGGGGCTCGTCGCGCTGTGGGACGAGGGCGACGACCTGTACGTCGAGCAGCGCGCCCCCTATGCCCACACGCGCGAGGTCCTGCTCACCCGGGCCGTGCAGCACGACACCGCCGTGCTGCTCGCGGGGTACGCCCGCAGTCCCGAGGCGCAGGCGCTCGTGGCGTCGGGCTGGTGCGCCGAGGTGGTCGCCGAGTCCACCACGCGGCGTCTGGCCTGGCCCACCGTCACCGTCACCGACGGATCAGTGGACGGGGGAGCGCCGGCCCGGCTCCCGCGCGAGGTCTTCTCGGCCATCCGCGCAGCCGAAGGTGCCGTCCTCGTCCAGGTGCCACGGCGTGGCTACCGCACGTCGTTGGCCTGCCAGGACTGCCGCAACCCGGCCCGCTGCGCGGCGTGCGAGGGGCCGCTCGCCCAGGTCGCTGCGCGAGCGCCGCTGGCCTGTCGCTGGTGCGGGACGGAGCCGGAGCAGCCGTGGACGTGCCGGCACTGCGGCTCGCACCGGCTGCGTGCACCCACCGTGGGGCAGCTCCGCACGGGTGAGGAGTACGGCCAGGCGTTCCCCGACCACGAGGTCGTCACGTCGGGAGGAGCCGAGGTGCTCGACGAGGTGGAGCCGGGCCGCCGCATCGTGCTGGCCACGCCCGGCGCGGAGCCGCGCGTGGAGGGCGGCTATCACCTCGTCGTGCTCATGGACACATGGCTCGCGCTCGGCCGCGACGACCTGCGCGTGGTCGAGGAGACCCACCGACGCTGGTTCAACGCGCTCGCACTCGCCAGGGAGCGGGCTGCCGCCGTGGTCGTCGGCGACCCCGCCCAGCTGCAGGCGCTCGTGCGCGCTGATCCGGTCGGAGTGGCCGAGCGCGAGCTGGCCGGCCGCACCGAGACCCACCTGCCGCCCGTGGGGCGGCTCGTCGTCGTCGACGCCGCGGCCGACGTCCTCGAGCCCTTGGCGCAGCGCACCTGGACGCCCAACACCGAGGTGCTCGGACCCGTGCGGCACGGCGAGGCCGAGCGGCTCGTCCTTCGCTCCCCGCGCCGGGAGGGGCTCGCCCTCGCCGATGCCGTCCGAGCCGTCCAGGCCGAGCGCACGGCCGCCAAGCTCCCGCCCCTGCGCATCCAGGTCGACCCCGCCTCCCTCTGACCCCCCACCCCGCTGAGTGTGACGTTTCGGGGGTAGAACGGCCCATTTCACCCCAGAAACGTCACACTCAGCGGGGGCTGGGGGCGGTGCACCTAGACTCGGCCGACGTGAGGATCGTGTTCGCAGGAACCCCAGAGACCGCCCTGCCGTCGCTCGACGCCCTGGTGGCGAGTCGGCACGAGGTGGCCGCGGTGGTGACGCGTCCCGACGCCCCCTCCGGACGCGGCCGCAAGCTCGTGCCGTCGCCCGTGGCCGAGCGGGCCCGCGAGCTCGGCATCGAGGTCCTGACGCCCGCCAAGCCGTCCGACCCGGAGTTCATGGACCGGCTGCGAGAGATCGACCCGGCGTGCGCCCCGATCGTCGCCTACGGCGCCCTGATCCGACGTGAGGCGCTCGACATCCCCGAGTACGGCTGGATCAACCTGCACTTCTCGGCGCTCCCCGCCTGGCGCGGAGCGGCGCCTGTCCAGCGCTCCATCATGGGCGGCGACGAGGTCACCGGCGCCTGCGTCTTCAGCCTCGTCGAGGCCCTCGACGCCGGCCCGGTGCTGGGCACCATCACCGAGCGGATCCGTGACGACGACACCTCGGGGACGTTGCTCGACCGCCTCGCCCACCAGGGTGCCCACCTGCTCCGCGACGTGCTCGACCACATCGAGGACGGTGACATCGGCGCTGTGCCCCAGCAGGAGGAGGGCATCTCCTACGCCGACAAGCTGACCGTCGAGGACGCGCACGTGCGGTGGGACCTCCCGTCGTTCGCCGTCGACCGCCAGATCCGGGGCTGCACGCCCGCGCCCGGCGCCTGGACGATGGCGGGGGAGCAGCGACTCAAGCTGGGGCCCGTCACCACCACGGTCGAGGACACCCTCGCCCCGGGTGAGCTCGCGGTGGGCAAGCGTGAGGTCCGCGTGGGCACCGCCACCACCGACGTCCTCCTCGGCGAGGTCCAGCCGCACGGCAAGAAGCTCATGGCAGCGGCCGACTGGGGCCGCGGTGCCCAGCTGGCACCCGGCCTGGTGCTCGCGTGAGTCCCTCCGTCGCCTCGCCCAAGGCTCCCAGCTCCGACCCCCGCTCCATCGCCCTCGAGGTCATGAGGGCCGTCGACGAACGCCAGGCCTACGTCAACCTGATCCTGCCCGGCCTGCTGCGCGAGCGCGGCGTCGAGGGGCGCGACGCCGCCCTGGCCACGGAGCTCACCCACGGCACGATCCGCAGGCAGGGCACGTACGACGCGATCCTGGACACCCTGGCCAAGCGAGAGATCGACCCGGCGGTGCGTGACGCCCTGCGTCTCGGCGCTCACCAGCTGCTCTCGATGCGGGTCCCGTCGCACGCGGCCGTGTCCACCACGGTCTCGCTCGTCCGACGCGACATCGGCCACAAGCCGGCCGGCTTCGTGAACGCGGTCCTGCGCCGCGTGGCGGAGAAGGACCTCGAGATGTGGCTCGACGTCGTCACCCGGGGGCTCGACGACGACGCTGCGCTGTCCATCAGGACGTCACACCCCCGCTGGATCGTCGACGAGCTGCGCAAGGCGCTGCGCGTCATCGATGCGCCCGACGAGCTGCCGGCGCTGCTCGCGGCCGACAACGCGCCGCCGCGGGTCACGCTGGTGTCTCGACCCGGCCTCAGCTCGCCCGACGACCTCCCGGGCGACCCCGGCACGGTCTCGCCCTACGCCAAGATCCTCACGGGCGGTGACCCGGGCGAGATCCCCGAGGTCCGCGACGGCCGCGCCGGCGTGCAGGACGAGGGCTCCCAGATGGTCGCGGTCACCTTGGCCGAGGCCTCGGTCGAGGGGGAGGACTCGCGCTGGCTCGACCTCTGCGCGGGGCCGGGCGGCAAGGCGGCTCTCCTCGGCGCGATCGCCGCGCAGCGAGGCGCCACGCTCGTGGCTAACGAGGTGCAGCCGCACCGCGCCGAGCTGGTCCGCCAGGCCGTTCGTGCGCTCGAGAACATCGAGGTCACGGTGCACGACGGCCGCGAAGGCCCGTGGGAGAGCGGCTCGTTCGACCGTGTCATCGTCGACGCGCCCTGCACCGGTCTCGGTGCCCTGCGCCGACGCCCCGAGTCGCGGTGGCGGCGCACGGCGGCCGACCTCGAGGCACTCGTCCCGCTGCAGACGGCGCTGCTGCGTCGCGCGGTCGAGCTGACGCGTCCCGGCGGTCTCATCGCGTACGCCACGTGCTCACCGTCGCCCGCCGAGACCATCGACGTCATCGAGTCCGTGGGGCCGGGCGTGGCCACGCTCGAGGCCGTCCGCCGCTGGTGGCCGCACCGCGACGGCACCGATGCCATGTTCGTCGCGCTCCTGCGTCGTCGATAGGCTCCGCCCCATGGGCATCCAGATCACCCCGAGCCTGCTCAACGCCGACTTCGCGAACCTGTCGGCCGAGGCGGCCCGCATCCCGTCGGCCGACTGGCTCCACATGGACGTCATGGACAACCACTTCGTCCCCAACCTGACCCTCGGCGCGCCCGTCATCGAGGCGCTCAGCAAGGCAGCCGACCAGCCCATCGACGCGCACCTCATGATCGCCGATCCCGACCGCTGGGCCCCGGCCTTCGCCGAGGCCGGCGCGGGGAGCATCACGTTCCACGTCGAGGCGGCCGCCGCCCCGGTGCGGCTCGCCCGCGAGATCCGTGGCCAGGGCGCTCGAGCCTCCATGGCGCTCAAGCCCGCCACGCCTATCGAGCCCTACGCCGACCTGCTCCCCGAGCTCGACATGGTGCTCATCATGACCGTCGAGCCCGGCTTCGGCGGCCAGAAGTTCCTCGACCTCTGCCTGCCCAAGATCCGGCGGACGCGAGCCCTCCTCGACCAGGTGGGTGGCGACGTCTGGCTCCAGGTCGACGGCGGTGTGTCCGTCGAGACCATCGAGCGCTGTGCCGAGGCCGGTGCCGACACCTTCGTGGCCGGCTCTGCGGTCTTCGGTGCCGACGACCCGGGCGCCATGGTGGAGACCCTGCGCGACCTCGCTGTCTCGGCCTGCGGGCACTGAGCCCGGAGCGCGGCCCCCGCGCTAGACTTTTCCCGTACGAGCAACTGCTCGCGTGCCCGGGGTCGGTGTAATTCCGAGCCGGCGGTCATAGTCCGCGACCCGAGTCCCGCAAGGGGCGAGGTTGAACCGGTGGAACTCCGGTACCGACGGTGAAAGTCCGGAGGAGAGGCGCACGCTGGCACGGCGCCCTGCGCCGTGCCGTCATCACCCCGGTCCCGTGAGCCCGACCGGAGGAAGCGATGGCATCCGAGAACGAGCTGCAGGCCATGAGCCGCGCCGTCACCGCCGCGCGCACCGTCGCGCGTGCCCTGCCCAACCCGCGTGTCGGCTGCGTCCTGCTGGACGCGCAGGGTGAGCAGATCGCCGTGGGCGTGCACCAGGGCGCCGGGAACCCGCACGCCGAGGTCGAGGCGCTCACCATCGCCGGGGAGGCCGCTCGCGGCGCCACCGCCGTGGTCACCCTCGAGCCGTGCAGCCACACCGGCCGCACCGGGCCGTGCGTCGACGCCCTGATCGAGGCCGGTGTCTCACGCGTCGTGTTCGCCCAGACCGACCCCGACCCGCAGGCGCGAGGCGGAGCCACGCGTCTCGCCGACGCCGGCATCGACGTCGAGGGCGGTGTCCTGGCCGAGGAGGCCGAGCAGATCAACGTCGAGTGGACCTTCGCAACCACCGAGGGCCGTCCGTTCGTCACGTGGAAGTACGCCGCCACGATGGACGGTCTCAGCGCAGCCCCCGACGGCTCCAGCAAGTGGATCACGAGCGCCGAGGCGCGCCGCGACGTGCAGACCTTCCGCGCCGCGGCCGACGCCATCATGGCCGGGACCGGCGCCGTGCTGGCCGACGACCCGCGACTCACGGTCCGCGACACCGAGGACCTGCCCCTGCCCTACGCGCAGCAGCCGCTGCGTGTCGTCGTCGGGGAGACCCACATCCCCAACTACTACCGCGTCTTCGACCGCGTGGCTCCCACGCTGCTCATCCAGACGCGCGAGCCCGACGAGGTGCTGACCAAGCTCTACGAGCAGGGCATCAAGCACGTCTGGCTCGAGGGTGGACCCCGTCTCGCCGGCGGCTTCTGGAACGCCGGCCTCGTCGACCGGGTCATCGGCTACATCGCCCCCGCCATGCTCGGCTCGGGCCGCGCTGCGCTGGAGGGTGAGGCGGCCACGCTCGCCGACATCCGCCCGATCACGCTGCACGACGTGAGCATGGTCGGCCCCGACATCCGCATCATCGGCACGCCGGGTCGTGCCCCGCGAGAGGAGATGCCCTGATGTTCACCGGTCTCGTGGAGGAGAAGGGCCTCGTCACGGCCATCGAGCCGCTCGGCGACTCGGTGCGCCTGTCGGTGCGCGGTCCCGTCGTCACCTCCGACGCCACGCACGGCGCGTCCATCTCGGTCAACGGCTGCTGCCTCACCGTCATGGCCCAGGACGGCGACGTCTTCAGCGCCGACGTCATGGCCGAGTCGCTCGACAAGACGTCGCTCGGCGACCTGACCGTCGGCGCCGAGGTCAACCTCGAGCGCGCCATGGCGGCCGGTGCCCGCATGGGCGGCCACGTCGTCCAGGGCCACGTTGACGGCACCGGCTCGCTCATCGACCGCACGCCCAGCGAGCACTGGGAGGTCCTGCGGTTCTCGGTCCCCGCCGGTCTGGCCAAGTACCTCGTCCCCAAGGGCTCCGTCACGGTCGACGGCACGTCGCTCACGGTGGTCGACGTCGTCGACACCGGCGACGACGCTCCCTGGTTCTCCGTGTCCCTCATCCCCACCACCCTGGCCGACACCACGCTCGGCGCCCTCACCCCCGGCTCGCGCGTCAACCTCGAGGTCGACGTGCTCGCCAAGTACGTGGAGCGGCTGCTCGCCGCCCACCTCCCCCAGGAGAAGACAGCATGAGTGAACAGCACTCCAGCGTCCGGCTCGACAGCATCGAGCGGGCCATCGCCGACATCCACGACGGCAAGGCCGTCATCGTCGTCGACGACGAGGACCGCGAGAACGAGGGCGACATCATCTTCGCCGCGAGCAAGGCCACGCCGGCCCTCATGGGCTTCCTCGTGCGCCACTCCAGCGGCTACGTGTGCGCACCGGCACCCGGGGAGATCCTCGACCGCCTCGGCATCCCGCTCATGACCCCGCACAACCGCGAGATGATGCGCACGGCGTACACGATCTCCATCGACGCCCGCGACGGCATCACCACCGGCATCTCCGCCGCCGACCGCGCGCGGACCGTCCGGGTCCTGGCCGACTCCGCCACCGAGGCCTTCGAGCTCGTGATGCCCGGCCACGTCCTGCCCTTGCGGGCCAAGCCCGGGGGAGTCCTCGAGCGTGCCGGCCACACGGAGGCCGCCGTCGACCTCACCCGGCTGGCCGGACTCACGCCCGTGGGCGTCATCGGCGAGGTCGTCAACGACGACGGCACGCTCATGCGCGCCCCCGAGCTGCGCGCCTTCGCCGACGAGCACGACCTCGCCCTCGTCTCCATCGAGGACCTGCAGGTCCACCTGCGCCTGCACGAGTCCCAGGTGGAGCGGCTCGCCGAGACGAAGCTGCCCACGGAGTTCGGCACGTTCACCGCGCACGGCTTCCGCGACCGCATCGACGGTGCTGAGCACGTCGCACTCGTGCACGGCGACATCTCCGGCAGCGACGTCCTCGTCCGGCTGCACTCCGAGTGCCTCACGGGCGACGTCTTCGGCTCGCGTCGCTGCGACTGCGGCCCGCAGCTGCAGGCCGCCATGGCCCAGGTCATGTCCGAAGGTGCCGGCGTCATCGTGTACCTCCGCGGACACGAGGGGCGTGGCATCGGCCTGCTCCACAAGCTGCAGGCCTACGAGCTGCAGGACCGAGGCCGCGACACGGTCGACGCCAACCTCGAGCTCGGCTTCGGCGAGGACGAGCGCGACTACGCCGCCGGAGCTCAGATGCTGCGCGAGCTGGGCATCGGCTCGGTCCGTCTCCTCACCAACAACCCGCACAAGTCGGAGTCGCTCGAGGCCTACGGCGTGAAGGTGAGCGAGCAGCTGCCCATCGCCATCACGCCCACGCCTGAGAACATCCGCTACCTGCGGACCAAGGCCGAGCGCATGGGCCACGACCTGCCCGACCTGGGCCTGGCAGAGGAAGACCTCTCATGAGTGGACACGGAGCCCCCACGCTCACGGTGAAGGCCGAGGGCGCGCGCGTCGCCATCGTGGCGTCCAGCTGGCACGTCGTCGTCATGGACGGTCTGGTCGCCGGCGCCCAGAGCGCCCTGGCCGACGCCGGCGTCACCGATGTCACCCTCGTCCGTGCCGCCGGATCGTTCGAGCTGCCGCTCGTCACGCAGGCCCTGGCCCGCGCCGGCCATGACGCCGTGATCGCGCTCGGGGTCATCATCCGCGGCGGCACGCCGCACTTCGAGTACGTCTCGGCGGCCGCCACCGACGGCCTCGCCCGGGTGGCGCTCGACGAGGGCGTCCCGGTGGGCTTCGGTCTCCTGACGTGCGACACGGAGGAGCAGGCCATCGACCGGGCCGGTCTCCCGGGGAGCGCGGAGGACAAGGGTCGCGAGGCGGTCGAGGCCGCCCTCGCCACCTGGACCACGCTCCGCGGGCTCCGCGCCCTAGACTGAGGCCGAGATGAAGACCTTCGACTCCCTGTTCGCCGAGCTCTCCGAGAAGGCGGCCACCCGCCCCGAGGGCTCGCGCACCGTCGCCGAGCTCGATGCCGGCGTCCACTCCATCGGCAAGAAGCTGGTCGAGGAGGCCGCCGAGTCCTGGATGGCCGCGGAGCACGAGACCCACGAGGACCTGGCGCTCGAGCTGAGCCAGCTGCTCTACCACGCCCAGGTCATGATGATCGCCAAGGGCGTCTCGCTCGAGGACGTGTACTCGCACCTGTGAGGAGAGATCCGTGATCCGCTCTTCCCGCACACCGTAGAAAGTCTTCACCGATGCTCAAGATCGCCGTTCCCAACAAGGGAGCCCTCGCCGAGGCCGCGGCCCAGATGCTGGCCGAGGCCGGCTACCGGCAGCGCCGCAACGCCAAGGACCTCGTCACGATCGACGCCGAGAACGACGTCGAGTTCTTCTACCTCCGACCGCGCGACATCGCCATCTACGTGGGGGAGGGCACGCTCGACGTCGGCATCACCGGCCGCGACCTGCTCCTGGACTCCCGCGCGCCTGCCACCGAGGCCATGGCCCTGGGCTTCGGCGCCTCCACCTTCCGGTTCGCCGCCCCCACGGGAGCGATGACCGACGTGAAGCAGCTCGAGGGCCAGCGCATCGCCACCAGCTACCCGGCCATCGTGGAGGACTACCTGCGCCCGCTCGGCATCGAGGCCTCCGTGGTCCGCCTCGACGGTGCCGTGGAGTCGTCCATCAGGCTCGGCGTGGCCGACGCCATCGCCGACGTCGTCGAGACCGGCAGCACCCTGCGCCAGGCCGACCTCGCCGTGTTCGGCGACCCGATCCTCAGCTCCGAGGCGGTGCTCATCACGCGCGACGTCGAGAAGCCGGCCGGCTACGAGGTCTTCAAGCGCCGGATCGACTCGGTCCTGGTGGCGCGGTCCTACGTGATGATGGACTACGACATCCGCGTCGAGAACGTCGAGCAGGCGGTGGAGCTCACGCCCGGCATCGAGTCGCCCACCGTCTCCCCGCTGCATCGCGAGGGGTGGGTCGCGGTGCGTTCCATGGTGCCTCGCGACGCCGCCCAGAAGATCATGGACGGGCTGTACGAGCTGGGCGCCCGCGGCATCCTCGTGACGGACATCCTGGCGTGCCGGGTCTGATCACGTACCGTCCCGGCGGGACGCGCTACGTCGTCTACGGGAGCTGCGTCGCGCTCACGGCCATGACCGTGGCCATCATCGTGGCCCTGCCCGCAGACATCCGCGCCCAGGTCACGTTCTCGCAGGCGCTCACCCTCCTGGCCACGGTCCTCGCCATGATGGCGGTCCTGCACGGCATCGGACGCAGCCTCGTGCGCGTCAGCGACGACGGCATCACGGTGGTCAACGGCTACCGCACGCACGAGCTCTCCTGGGCCGACGTCAAGGGCGTCGCCCTGCCCGAGGGCGCGCCGTGGCCCACGCTCGTGACCCAGGACGACGACCGCGTCATGCTGTTCGCCATCCAGGCCAGCAGCGGGACGGCGCTCGTGCGCGACGCCGCCCAGGACATCGCCCGCCGCGCGGACGCCGCATGAGCAAGCACGAGCGCTCGCTCGCCGCTCCAGCCTTCCCCGACGACGACGGTCAGGTCGCGCCAGAGCTCGCCGAGGCGCTGGCCCAGCCCGACGACGTCCGCGACGACCGGGTCCTCGCGGTGTACGGGGACGTGCGGGTGTACGTGCCGGTGGTTGCGACCCTGGGGTCCGGCGGTCGCACGGAGACCGGCGGCGACAAGGACGCCGACATGGCCGCCGTCCTCATGACCGGCGCCGACGGCCGCCAGGCGCTCCTGACCTTCAGCAGCGTGGCCGCGATGGGCCGGTGGGACCCGCAGGCCCGACCCGTCCCGGTGTGGGGACGCGACGCGGCCCGCGCCGCGATCGACGAGGGCGCCGCCGCCCTGCTGCTCGACCTCGCCGGCCCCGGGTTCACGGTCGTGGAGACCGGGGACGTGCAGCACCTGGCCGCGGGACACCGGCTCGTCAGCACCGACGCCGGCACCGCCTGGCTCAGCTGATCTCGGACCCTGAGCCCGACGAGGGATCGATCGCCCGGACCGACGTGAGCGGCACGGTGATGTGGACCGCCCCGTCGTGACGCTCCACGCGGGCCACGAACCCGGCGGACCCGACGGCCCTCAGCATGGTGTCGTTGGTGCCGGCCGACATGAAGACGAGGTGGCTCGCGCCCAGGCCCTTGGCGCGGCCGGCGGCGTGCTTGACCAGCATCGTGCCCAGCCCGCGGCCCTGCCAGGCGTCCTCCACGAGGAGCTGGAACGTCCACACGTCCTCGACGCGTTCGAGCACGCCGTGTCCCACGACGTCGAGCCCCACCTGCACGACGAGGGCCGTGCCGTGGTCGGGCACCACGAGGCGTCGGGTCATGCGCGTGGTCATGGGCATGCGCAGCGGCACCTGGTAGCGCGTGTAGAGCGTCTCCACGCTGCAGCGGCTGTGGAGCGCCGCCACGGCCTCGATGTCGGCGAGGGTGGCGGTGCGCACCAGCGGGAGCGGGTGCCGGGGGGAGGGCTCGAGCAGGGGGACGTCGATCCCGGCGTCGTTGACGAGCGACACGAGGGCCTGGGCCCGGGCTCGCTCGACGGGGGTGAACGGCACGGCACGGCTGATGCGCAGCACCGTGCCGTTGCGCCGCGTCAGGTCGAGGACGTCGTGCCCGGCGTAGTCGGCGACGTCGGGCGGAGCGACGTCGAGCAGCTCGTGGAGGACCTCCTCCACGTCGCGCTCCTCCTCGAGCACCTGGTGCACGGCCTCGAGGTAGCGGGTGGGGGCGTCCCCGAGCGATCCCTCGCCGGTGCGGGTCACCGACACGTGGTCGCCGCCGGCAGCGACGAAGAGGTCGGCGAGCCGGACCTCGGTCCATCCCTCCGGCGCCTGCACGACGAACTCGTCGATCACGTCGTCGGGCCGGGTGCGGAACACCTGCATGGCCACGATGTTGACCTCGGCGCGCCCGCACGCCGTCGCGATCTGTGCCAGCAGGCCCGGGCGGTCGGCCAGCGTCGTGCGCACCCTCCACATCATGGGTCCCACGATGCTTCCTGGGCGTTGCCCGGTTGCTACCTCAGTGTTTCCGGCCAGTCAATTTCACGATCGCGCAGCACCGCTGGTAGAGTTCAGTCCGAAGTGGAGGCCATCTCCCACCTGCTCGATCTCCGGATCGTGGGGTTCTGGTCAGACCCAGGTCTGACCCCGAGGTCCTGACGGACGCCGAGAGGCGCACCGTGGGGACTGCACATCCGATGGCTCCCGCTTTGCACGGGGGCCATTTTTCGTGGCCTCCTCCAAGAACTGCAGGAGGACCCATCACCACAGAGCTTCGCGTCAACGACCGCATCCGCGTCCCCGAGGTCCGTCTCGTCGGCCCGGCCGGCGAGCAGGTCGGCATCGTGCGCATCGAGGACGCCCTGCGTCTCGCCGCCGAGTCCGACCTCGACCTCGTCGAGGTGGCCCCGACTGCCCGTCCGCCGGTCTGCCGGCTCATGGACTACGGCAAGTTCAAGTACGAGGCCGCCCAGAAGGCACGCGAGTCGCGACGCAACCAGACGAACACCGTCATCAAGGAGATGAAGCTCCGCCCCAAGATCGACGGTCACGACTACGCCACCAAGAAGGGCCACGTCGTCCGGTTCCTGAAGGCGGGCGACAAGGTCAAGATCACGATCATGTTCCGCGGTCGTGAGCAGCACCGTCCCGAGCTCGGCTACCGCCTGCTCGAGCGACTTGCCGAGGACGTCGCCGACCTCGGTGTCGTCGAGGCCCGTCCTCGCCAGGACGGCCGCAACATGACCATGGTCATCGCACCACTGAAGAAGAAGTCCGAAGCCCAGGCCGAGGTCAAGGCCGAGAAGGCCAAGGCCACGGCTGAGAAGACCGCGGAACGCGAAGCCAACGAGGCTGCCGACAAGGCACACCGCGAGGCCGCCAACGCCAACCAGACCGCGACGCCCAAGAAGCCCCGGCGTCGCTCAGAGAACCTCGACCCAGACATGGAGGCATGAGATGCCGAAGTTCAAGCCCCACTCGGGCATGAAGAAGCGCGTCAAGATCACCGGATCCGGCAAGCTGCGCCGCGAGCAGACCAACCGTCGTCACCTCTTGGAGCACAAGTCCTCCACGCGCACCCGCCGGCTCGCCGGCACGGTCGACGTGTCGAAGGCTGACACCAAGAAGGTCAAGAAGCTGCTCGGTCGCTGACGCGTCCCTGAACTGAAGGAGAAAACCTATGGCTCGCGTCAAGCGTTCCGTCAATGCCAAGAAGAAGCGCAGGGAGACACTCGAGAAGGCCTCGGGCTACCGCGGCCAGCGTTCGCGCCTGTACCGCAAGGCCAAAGAGCAGGTCATCCACTCCCACGTCTACAACTACCGCGACCGCAAGGCGCGCAAGGGTGACTTCCGCAAGCTCTGGATCCAGCGCATCAACGCTGCGGCCCGCGCTGAGGGACTCACCTACAACCGCTTCATCCAGGGCCTCAAGGCCGCTGGTGTCGAGGTCGACCGCAAGATCCTGGCCGAGCTCGCCGTGAACGAGCCCGCCGCGTTCTCCGCGCTCGTCCAGGTGGCCAAGGACAGCCTCCCGGCCGACGTCAACGCGCCGAAGGACGACGCGGTCGCCTGATCGCGACTGCCTCAACCGCACGAGTGGCGAGTCCCGAGCCCTTCACCGTCCGTAGTGGACGGGTGAAGCATGCTCGGCGGCTCGCCACTCGTGCGTTCCGGGCCAAGACCAACGAGTTCCTCGCCGAGGGTCCGCAGGCCGTGCGTGAAGCACTGGCCCATCCGGTGCCGCCGCTCGAGGTGTTCGCCACCGTCGAGGCCACTGAGCGGCATCCTGAGCTCGCCGCCGCCGCCCGTGCCGCCGACGTCGAGTGGCACGTGGTCGACGACGACGTCGTGGTCGAGATCGCCGACGCCGTGAACCCTCAGGGCGTCGTGGCCCGGTGCCCCAGCCTCGTGCGGGGCATCGAGGCGCTGCCCGACCCCGCCCGTCTCGTGGTCATCTGCCACGAGATCCGCGACCCTGGCAACGTGGGAGCCGTCATTCGCTGCGCCGATGCCGTCGGCGCCGATGCCGTGCTGCTCACGGGCGACAGCGTCGACCCCCAGGGCCCCAAGGCCGTCCGCGCCAGCGCCGGAAGCCTGTTCCACCTCCCGGTCCTCGTGCACCGAGACCACGAGGAGGCGGTCACGCTCGCGTGGGACCGCGGTCTGCAGGTGCTGGCCGCCGACGGCGGGGGAGACCTCGGCCTGTTCGACGCAGAGCTCGACCTGGCCCGTCCCACGGCCTGGGTCATGGGCAACGAGGCCCGCGGGATGACCGCCGACGTCAGGGCCGCAGCCGACCACGTCGTGTCGGTGCCCATCCTGGGCCGGGCCGAGAGCCTCAACCTCGCCACGGCTGCCGCCGTGTGCCTCTACGCGAGTGCCCGGGCCCTGCTGAAGTAAGCGGTCCGTACTAGATTCGGCCCATGGACGTCCTCGACGAGTTCCCGGACGGCGTGGTGATCGCCGGACCGGACCAGAAGGTCGAGTTCGTCAACCCGCGGATCCTGCAGATGGCGCGAGCCGACGACACCGAGATGCTCGGCATGCACCTCTCGGAGGCGATCCCGTTCGACGACCTCAACGGGCACAGCTGGTACTCCATGACACGGCCCTACGACGGGCTCAACATCCGCACGCGGGTCTCGGAGCAGTCGTGGTGGTCGCCGCGCGGCAGCGAGTACCTCATCACGGCACGCCTGCAGCGTGACCGCCCCGGAGGCACGGTGGAGCGCGTCATCGTGAGCGTGCGCAACGCCAAGGTCCGCAACCAGCGCGACCGCGAGCGTTCCGACCTCGTCGCGACCGTGGCCCACGAGCTCCGCTCGCCCCTCACGGGCATCAAGGGCTTCACGTCCACGCTCCTCACCAAGTGGGACCGCTTCTCCGAGGAGCAGCGCCAGCTCATGCTCGAGACCGTCGACTCCGACGCCGACCGGCTGACGCGGCTCATCACGGAGCTGCTCGACGCCGCCCGCATCGACGCCGGCAGACTCACCCTGCGCCGGGGGCCCGTGCGCATCGACGACGTGGTCCACCACGTGCTGCGCAGCATCTCCGCCGCCGGCAACAGCGACCAGTACGACGTGGAGGTGGGCGAGGACCTCGAGATCGTGTGGGGCGACGCCGACCGCATCACCCAGGTCATCACGAACCTCATCGAGAACGCCATGCGCCACGGGCACGGGCTCAAGCGCGTCCTCGTCCAGAACACGCAGCACCCCGACTACACGGGCGGCGTCTCGCTCCAGATCCACGACAACGGGCCGGGCATCCCGGAGGAGATGCGGCAGCGCGTCTTCAGCCGCTTCTGGCGCTCCGGCCCCGGCGCCGGCAGCGGCCTCGGCATGTACATCGTGCGCGGCATCGTGGAGGAGCACGGCGGCCGGATCGACATCCAGGACTCCGAGGGCGGGGGAGCGGCCATCCGCATCTGGCTCCCCATCAACGAGCCCGACGCCCTGACCGACTGACTCCCGCCGCCCCCGTCCGGCGGTGAGCTGGCGTCCGTTTCACGCCCGCTCCACGTGCCTGCGGTGACTTGGCGTCCGTTCGAAGCCGGATCCGTGGCTCAAACGGACGCTATGGCACCGCTCGTAGGGGCGTGGGCGGGGGTCAGGCACCCCGCAGACCTCACTAGGATGGGGCGCATGTCTGCGCCCAACAAGGACTTCGATCCCGTCGAGGTCACCCCGCTGCGGGCCGACGAGCTGGAGCGCGTGCGCGACGAGGCCGTGGCCGCCGTCGCAGCGGCCTCCACCCTCGCCGAGCTCAAGCAGGTCCGGATCGAGCACGCCGGCGACCGCTCGCCCATCGCGCTGGCCAACCGCGAGATCGGTGCGCTGCCGCCGCAGGCCCGCAAGGACGCCGGCCAGCGCATCGGTCAGGCCCGTGGCGCCATCAACCAGGCGCTCGCCGCACGGACAGCCGAGCTGGAGCAGCTCGAGGAGCAGCGCCGGCTCGTCGAGGAGACCGTCGACGTCACGCTGCCCACCGACCGCGACCCCGTCGGTGCCCGCCACCCCATCACCACCATCCAGGAGACCGTCGCCGACATCTTCGTGGCCATGGGCTGGGAGGTGGCCGAGGGGCCCGAGGTCGAGGCGGAGTGGCTCAACTTCGACGCGCTCAACCTGGGACCGGACCACCCGGCGCGCACGATGCAGGACACGTTCTGGGTCACGCCGGCCAGCGCCGCGCGCGTGCTCCGCACCCACACGTCGCCCGTGCAGGCCCGCACCATGCTCACGCGTGAGCCCCCGATCTACGTCGTCGTCCCCGGGCGCGTCTACCGCACCGACGAGGCCGACGCCACGCACATGCCGGTCTTCCACCAGGTCGAGGGCCTCGCCATCGACAAGGGCCTGTCCATGGCCCACCTCAAGGGGACGCTCGACCACTTCGCCCGAGCGGTCTACGGCACCGAGATGACCACGCGCTTCCGCCCGTCGTACTTCCCGTTCACCGAGCCCAGCGCCGAGGTCGACCTGCTCTGCTACGTGTGCCACAACGACCCGGCCGAGGTCGCCTCGTGCGGCACCTGCCGCGGTGAGGGCTGGGTCGAGTGGGGCGGGTGCGGTGTCGTGAACCCGCGCGTCCTCGTGGCCTGTGGCGTGGACCCCGAGGTGTACTCGGGCTTCGCGTTCGGCATGGGCCTCGATCGCACCATCACGAGCCGCTACGACATCGCCGACCTGCGCGATCTCTGGGACGGCGACATCCGCTTCACCGAGCCCTTCGGAGTTGGTCTGTGAACGAGCGCCAGCGAGTGAACCACGAGTCACTCAGGACAGCGTCCCCGTATCTTTGCTCTTCGGCGGGGGCGTGGTCCTGACATGAGAGTTCCCCTGGAGTGGCTCCGGTCGCTCGTCTCGCTCCCTGACGTCTCCACCGAGGAGATCGCCGAGCGCCTCACGATGTTCGACCTCAAGCTGGAGGAGATCGTCGGCGGCGGCATCACGGGTCCCCTCACGGTGGGCCGGGTCCTCGAGGTCCGCCCCGAGGAGCAGAAGAACGGCAAGGTCATCAACTGGTGCCGGGTCGACGTCGGCGCGCTCAACGAGCCGTCCGTCCCCGACGCCCCGGGCGACGACGTCCCCTCGCGCGGCATCATCTGCGGCGCCCACAACTTCAAGCCCGGCGACCTGGTCGTCGTCTCGCTGCCGGGCACCTTCCTGCCCGAGCTCGGCTTCGAGATCGGCTCGCGCAAGACCTACGGCCACGTCTCCGACGGCATGATCTGCTCCACCAAGGAGCTCGGTCTGCCCGACGACGCCACCACCGCCGACGGCATCCTCGTGCTCGAGCCCGGCAGCGCCCAGCCCGGTGACAGCGCCACGAGCCTGCTCGGTCTCGACGACCAGACGCTCGACCTCGAGGTCAACCCCGACCGGGCCTACGCGCTGAGCCTGCGTGGGGTCGCCCGCGACGCGGCCCTCGCCTTCGGCGTCCCGTTCCAGGACCCGGCCGACGCCGTTGCCGTCCCCACCGGATCGGGTGGCTACCCCGTGCGGGTCGAGGACCCGCTGGGCTGCCCGGTCTTCACGACCCTCGTCGTCACCGGTGTCGACCCCACGCGCACGACGCCGAGCTGGATGGCCCGCCGCATCACGCAGGCCGGGATGCGCTCCATCTCGCTCTCGGTCGACATCAGCAACTACGTCATGCTCGAGCTGGGCCAGCCCAACCACTGCTACGACCGCGACAAGGTGGCGGGCGACCTCGTCGTCCGTCGCGCCGAGGCGGGGGAGTCGCTCACGACCCTCGACGACGTGAAGCGCACGCTCACGCCCGAGGACCTCGTCATCGTCGACGACAACGGCATCATCGGCCTGGCCGGCGTCATGGGTGGCGCGTCCACCGAGCTCGACGACTCGAGCCGCAACGTCGTCGTGGAGGCTGCCTTCTGGGACCCGGCCACGATCTTCCGCGGCGAGCGTCGGCACAAGCTGCCGTCCGAGGCGGCCAAGCGCTACGAGCGCGGCGTCGACCCGGAGCTCACCCTGCGGGGTGCCGCCCGGGTGGCGCAGCTGCTCGTCGAGCTGGGCGGAGGCACGCTGGAGCCCGGCCACACGACCATCGGGCAGGCGCCCGCCCGGGCGGCGGTCACGTTCCCGGTCGACCTCCCGGCCCGCATCAGCGGCCTGGCCATCAGTCCCGAGGACGCTCAGCTGACGTTCGAGCGCAACGGCTGTGCTGTCTCGCGCGAGGGCGACACGTTCAGCGTCACGCCGCCGTCGTGGCGGTTCGACCTCAACGACCCGTACGACTTCGTGGAGGAGGCGCTGCGCTCGGCCGGCTACGAGAACGTGCCGTCCGTCCTGCCGACCCCCACCGGTGGTCGGGGGCTCAGCCGCAGCCAGGTGCTGCGCCGTCGGGTGGGCCACGTGCTCGCCGGCACGGGTCTGGTCGAGGTCACGACCCTCCCGTTCGTGGGACCGGCCGACTTCGACCGGCTCGGCCTCGCCGACGAGGACCCGCGTCGCACCCAGGTGCTGCTCGAGAACCCGCTCTCCTCCGAGGAGCCCGGACTCACCACCACGCTCCTGACCGGTGTGCTGAAGGCGGCGTCGCTCAACGTCGGCCGGGGTCATGAGGACGTCGCCGTCGACGAGATCGGCCGGGTCTTCCTGCCGCGCCCCGGCGCGCCCGACGCACCGCTGTACGGCGTCGACCGTCGACCCACGCCCGAGGAGCTGGCCGTCCTCGACGCCTCGCTCCCGGAGCAGCCCTTCCACGTCGCCTTCGCGCTCGTCGGCCAGCGGGTCCGTCGCGGCTGGTCGGGGCCGGGGCGCGCTGCCGACTGGGCCGACGCCATCGACGTCGTCCGTCGCCTCGGCGAGGCGCTGCACGTCGAGCTGGTCGTGGAGCAGGCCCAGCGGGCTCCGTTCCACCCCGGGCGCTGTGCTGCCTTCCGGCTCGACGGCTCCGTCGTCGGCTACGCCGGAGAGCTGCACCCCTCGGTCGCGTCCGCCTACGGCCTGCCCGAGCGGGCCGTCGCCGGCGAGGTCGATCTCGACGCGCTCATCGCCGCCTCGCCGGAGATCGGGCCCCGCCCGGAGTTCTCGGCGCTGCCCGTGGCCAAGGAGGACCTGGCGTTCCTGGTCGACGCCGACGTGACGGCAGAGTCGCTGCGCTCGGCGCTGGTGTCGGCCCACCCGCTCGTGGAGTCGGTGCGGCTCTTCGACGTGTACACCGGCGACCCGGTGCCCGAGGGGCAGAAGTCGCTCGCGTTCGCGCTGCGTCTGCGCGCTCCCGACCACACCCTCACCGACACCGAGATCACCGAGGCCCGGGCCGCCCTCGTGTCAGCGGCCGAGCAGCTCGGCGGCGTCCTGCGCTGAGCCTTCGTCGGCTCAGAACTGGACGGCGGGAGGGGTCTCCTGGCCCGCGGGAGCCTCGTAGAACTCGCGCTTGGACACGCCTGCGATGCCCGTGAAGAACATCCACGGGATGGTCTGGACCAGGCCGTTGAGGGTGGCGACCGCGTCGTTGTAGAACTGGCGAGCGAAGCTGATCTTGTTCTCGGTGTCGCTCAGCTCGGCCTGGAGCTGCTGGAAGTTGGCCGAGGCCTTGAGGTCGGGGTAGGCCTCCGCGACGGCGAGGACGTCGACGAGTGCCTTGTCGAGGCGGGCGTCGGCTGCGGCCTTCTCGGGCACCGAGCCGTCCTTGGCCGCGGCGGTGACGCCCGCACGGGCTGCCGTGACCTCCTCGAAGACACCCTTCTCGTGCTCGGCGTAGCCCTTCACGGTGTTCACGAGGTTGGGGATGAGGTCGGCGCGGCGCGTGAGCTGGACGTCGATGCCGCCGAGCGCCTCCTGCGCGCCGATGTCGGCCTTGCGCAGCTTGTTGAACGCGACGACGCCGAACAGCACGAGGGCGACGACGATGACGACCACGACGATGGCGATGACCATGAGGGCTCCTTCAGAGGATGGGTGGTGCGTGAGGACCGGGGCAGGGGGCGAGGCTCACCAGGAGCCGCCGCCACCGCCCCCGCCGCCTCCGCCGCCACCCCCGCCGCCCCCACTGCTGGAGGACGACTGGGTGGCGGCGTAGGCGGAGATGGAGCTCGAGACGGATGACTCGAAGCTCGAGATGGCGTCGTTGAACGAGGACGCACCGACGCCGGCGCCCCCGCCGTACCAGAGGGGGAGCGGGGCCGAGGTGCCCGTGGACTGCTCGTACTTGCGGGCCCACGCGTCGGCGGCGTCGAACGCGACGGCGTAGGGGATGAAGGCGGTGTAGAGCTCCTTGCGGCTGCTGAAGTCGAACCGCGTCTCGGCGGAGTCGGTGGTGAGGAGCCGCCGGAATCCTGCCGCGTGCGACCAGACCTGACGCCCGGCCGCCGTGCGCCGTGTCCCCACGCCGGTGGACCACAGGCCCGCGCCGCCCACGAAGAACCCGAGGAAGGGCAGCGTGTACGCCGTGGCCGGCACCTGCAGCACGAAGATCATGACGCCCACGACCGCGACCGCCACCCCCACGAGCACCTGCCCCAGGCGCTCGTTGCCGGCGGTGACGACCGTCTCGGAGGACTGGCCCCACTCGGCCAGCGTGCCGGGGATGGACTGCTTGACCGACTGGAGGACCTGGCCCGACGAGACGGAGCCGTCGGCCGAGAACGAAGAGCCCTGGGTGGTGACGCCGAGGGCCTCGCCCACCGACCGGGAGACCGAGTCGGCCTGGTCCCAGCCGGCGGCGTCGGCCAGACCCGTGATGGTCCAGTCGGAGCCGTCGCGCTCGAGGGTCACCAGCTTCTTCTCGGCGAGGTGCAGGATCGTGGCGCTCAGGGCGCGGTCGGGCGCGGACTCCGAGGCCACGTAGACCGTCTGCGCCGGTCCGAGACCGGCCGGCGGCTCGAACATGACCGGGGCGCCGGGCTCGTCCTCGCGGGCGCGACGGTCCCACAGGTAGCCCACGACGAGACCGACGAGACCCAGCACGATGCTGAGCAGCAGCAGGGGGACGGAGCGACCCAGGGAGGTGTCCCAGGCTGCGGACCAGGGGAGCCGCACCTGGTCCGGGGCAGGCACGTCGAGGCCGACCCGCGCGGTCACGCCCGTGTCAGGCGGGCGGAGCGCGCCGGTGGTGAGCGTGACCTGCTGGCCCTCGGTGCTGACCTCGCACGGGTTCCCGTCGGCCACGACGCAGGTGACCGACGCCGGCGCCGTGGGCAGGACCACGGTCTCCTCGCTGCGGTCGATCGTCATCTGCCACCCCGGAGCGACGACGCGCCAGGCGAACACCGAGGCGTCGTCGGTCTTCGTGCCCCAGCTGTTCCCGGTGCGCTCGCGGACGGGGGACAAGGCGCCCTCGACGCGGTAGTCGATCGTGTAGGTGTGCTCCCCGGGCGTGACGAAGCGGTCGGCGTCGCCGATCTTGGCCACGCGGAAGCGACGCGCGTTCTTCCACGACAGGTCGAAGGGCTCCTTCTGGCCGTCGAGCCTCACGGCGATGTCCTCGGGGAGGTAGCGCACGTGGAGGTCGTCGGCGTCGGTGACGTCCCAGAAGCGGAAGATGCCGTGGCGCCCCGACGGGAAGACCGCCGTGATCTCCTCACGGGCGACGAGCGTCCCGTCCTTCTGGACCGTGTAGCGAGCCGAGTGGTCCGTGATCCGCACCGGGTCGCTCGTGACGGCTTCCTCGTCGATGATGGAGCCGGCCACGGGGGCGACGATCACGATGATGGCCGCGATGACGGCGATGCTGCGCAGCACGAGGCGATGCATGCCGCTCACCCTAGGGCTCCCACGCGGCCCCGTGGGCCACCTGACCCTGAATGCAAGAACTTGCAGTGGTGTGCAAGAATGTGTGCATGTCCAAGGTCCTCACGTCCCTTCCCGTCGGCGAGCGCGTCGGCATCGCCTTCTCCGGAGGTCTCGACACCTCCGTGGCCGTTGCCTGGATGCGCGACAAGGGCGCCGTGCCCTGCACGTACACCGCCGACATCGGCCAGTACGACGAGCCCGACATCTCCGGCATCCCGGGGCGCGCGATGGAGTACGGCGCCGAGCTGGCCCGAGCCATCGACATCAAGAAGCCGCTCGTGGAGGAGGGGCTCGCCGCCCTCGCGTGCGGAGCGTTCCACATCCGTTCCGGCGGCCGGACCTACTTCAACACCACGCCGCTGGGCCGCGCCGTCACGGGCACGCTGCTCGTGCGAGCCATGCACGAGGACGGCGTCGACATCTGGGGCGACGGTTCCACGTTCAAGGGCAACGACATCGAGCGCTTCTACCGCTACGGGCTGCTCGCCAACCCCGAGCTGCGGATCTACAAGCCGTGGCTCGACGCCGACTTCGTGTCCGAGCTGGGCGGCCGCACCGAGATGAGCCAGTGGCTCACGGCGCGAGGACTGCCCTACCGGGACAGCCAGGAGAAGGCCTACTCGACCGACGCCAACATCTGGGGGGCCACGCACGAGGCCAAGACGCTCGAGCACCTCGACGTCTCCCTCGAGACCGTGGAGCCCATCATGGGCGTCAAGTTCTGGGACCCGTCGGTCGACATCGACACCGAGGACGTGACCATCACGTTCGAGGCCGGTCGCCCCGTGGCCATCGACGGCAACACCTTCGAGGGCGACGCGGTGGCGCTGGTCCACGAGGCCAACACCATCGGCGGTCGGCACGGGCTCGGGATGTCGGACCAGATCGAGAACCGGATCATCGAGGCCAAGAGCCGCGGCATCTACGAGGCCCCGGCGATGGCGCTGCTGCACATCGCCTACGAGCGGCTCGTCAACGCGATCCACAACGAGGACACGATCGCCAACTTCCACGCCCACGGGCGCAGACTCGGGCGGCTCATGTACGAGGGCCGCTGGCTCGACCCGCAGTCCATGATGCTGCGGGAGTCGGTGGAGCGCTGGATCGCCTCGCTCGTCACCGGCAGCGTCACGCTGCGGCTGCGTCGGGGCGAGGACTACTCGATCCTCGACACGCAGGGCGAGAACTTCTCCTACCACCCCGACAAGCTGTCGATGGAGCGCACCGACAACGCCGTGTTCGGACCCACCGACCGCATCGGCCAGCTCACGATGCGCAACCTCGACATCGCGGACTCGCGGGCCAAGCTCGAGATGTACGCGGCCCAGCCGCTCGACCAGGGCCAGGTCCTCGTCGAGAACGGGACGCTCTTCGGCGAGCTCCCGGCCGGCGGTGCCACCCGCATCGAGGCCAACCCGTCGGCGCGCAGCGAGGACGAGGTGGCCCTCGACGCCGCCGCCATGGAGACTGGGACCGACTGATCATGACGACCTTCACAGCAGCGGTGGCCGGCGCCAGCGGGTACGCCGGCGGCGAGGTGCTGCGCCTGCTCAGCAACCACCCGAACATCCAGATCGGCGCGGTCACCGCGGCGTCGAGCGCGGGCTCGCGTCTCGGCGAGCACCAGCCGCACCTGGTGGGCCTCGCCGACCGCATCATCGAGCCCACCGACGCCTCCACGCTCGGCGGCCACGACATCGTCTTCCTCGGTCTGCCGCACGGGGAGTCCGGCAAGGTCGCGGCGGCGCTCGGCGACGACGTCGTCGTCATCGACTGCGGTGCCGACCACCGGCTCGAGAGCGCCGAGGACTGGGTCGCCTTCTACGGGACGGAGCACGCCGGGACGTGGCCCTACGGCCTGCCGGAGCTCGTCGTCGACGGCGCCAGGCAGCGCGACCAGCTCGAGGGCGTCCGCCGCATCGCGGTGCCGGGCTGCAACGTCACCGCCGTGACGCTCGGGCTCCAGCCCGCCGTCGAGGCCGGGATCATCGAGACGACCGACCTCGTGGCGGTGCTCGCCAACGGGTACTCCGGCGCCGGCAAGGCGGCCAAGCCGCACCTGCTCGCCTCGGAGGCGCTCGGCAGCGCCGTACCGTACGCCGTCGGCGGGTCCCACCGGCACGTCCCGGAGATCGGCCAGAACCTGCGCAAGGCCGGTGCCGACGAGGTGACCATCTCGTTCACCCCCACCCTCGTGCCCATGGCCCGCGGCATCCTCGCCACCTCCACGGCACGGCTCAGGCCGGGCGTCGACGCCGCCCGGGTCCGCGAGGTCTACGAGGCCGCCTACGGACAGGAGCCGTTCGTCCGGCTCCTTCCCGAGGGCCAGTGGCCCACCACCGCAGCCACGCTCGGGTCCAACACGGCGCACGTGCAGGTGACCGTCGACGCAGCGGTCGGCCGGCTCGTGGCCGTCAGCGCGATCGACAACCTCGTCAAGGGCACGGCCGGTGGCGCCGTCCAGTCCATGAACATCGCCCTCGGGCTTCCTGAGACCACGGGTCTCCCCACCGATGGAGTCGCACCATGACCGTCACCGCAGCCCAGGGCTTCCGGGCCGCAGGCGTCACCGCCGGGCTCAAGGCCAGCGGCACGCCCGACCTCGCCCTCGTCGTCAACGACGGACCCTCCGCCTCGGCGGCGGCGGTCTTCACGAGCAACCGGTGCAAGGCCAACCCGGTGCTGTGGAGCGAGCAGGCCATCAAGACCGGTGCGGCGCGCGCCGTCGTGCTGAACTCCGGCGGGGCCAACTGCTACACGGGACCCGAGGGCTTCCAGACCGTCCACGAGACGGCTGAGCTCACGGCACAGCTGCTCGGCATCGGTCCCATCGACGTCCAGGTCTGCTCCACCGGCCTCATCGGACTGATGAACGACCGCGACACGATCCTCGACGGCGTGCGTGCCGCCGCGGGCGAGCTGCAGGCCGACGGGGGAGAGGCGGCCGCGACGGCGATCATGACCACCGACACGGTGAGCAAGCAGGCCGTCCGCTCCGGCTCCTCGCCCGAGGGCGGTTGGACGGTCGGTGGCATGGCCAAGGGCGCGGGCATGCTCGCACCGGCGCTGGCCACGATGCTCGTCGTCATCACGACCGACGCCGTCCTTCCGTCCGACCTGCTCGACGAGGCCCTGCGGCGCGCCACCGCGCAGTCGTTCGACCGCCTCGACTCTGACGGCTGCCAGTCCACCAACGACACGGTGCTGCTCATGGCGAGCGGCGCGAGCGGCGTCTCGCCCGACCTCGACGAGTTCGCGGACACGCTCACCGAGCTGTGCCGCGACCTCGCGCTGCAGCTCCTCGCCGACGCCGAGGGCGCCGATCACGAGATCGCCATCGAGACGGTGAACGCCGCCACGGAGGCCGACGCGCTCGAGGTGGGCCGCTCGGTGGCCCGCAGCAACCTCTTCAAGTGCGCCATCTACGGCAAGGACCCCAACTGGGGCCGTGTGCTGGCGTCCATCGGCACCACCCAGGCCGCGTTCGACCCGGCCGACCTCGACGTCGCGCTCAACGGCGTGTGGGTCTGCCGCCGCAGCACGCCGGCGGAGGACCCGACGCTCGTCGACCTCGAGCAGCGGTCCGTCACCGTGACCATCGACCTCAAGGCAGGAAAGGAGGCGGCGACGATCTGGACGAACGACCTCACGCAGGCGTACGTCCACGAGAACTCCGCCTACTCGACATGAGCGAGACACCCGAGACCACCGACGTGAACGACGAGTGGAACCCCGACGACTGGAAGCGCGCCACCGACAAGGCGCACACCCTCGCCGGGGCCCTGCCGTGGCTGAAGAAGTACCACGGCAAGGTCGTCGTGGTGAAGTACGGCGGCAACGCCATGACCGACGAGTCGCTCAAGAAGGCGTTCGCCGAGGACATCGTGTTCCTGCGGCTGGCCGGCTTCAAGCCCGTGGTCGTGCACGGCGGGGGCCCGCAGATCAGCTCCATGCTGGACCGCCTCGGCATCGAGTCCGAGTTCCGTGGCGGGCTGCGCGTCACCACGCCGGAGGCCATGGAGGTCGTGCGCATGGTGCTCATGGGCCAGGTGGGGCGTGAGCTCGTGGGCCTGCTCAACCGGCACGGCGACCTCGCGGTCGGCCTCTCCGGTGAGGACGGCGGGCTGTTCACCGCCGAGAAGACCATGCCCGTCATCGACGGCGTGCCCACCGACGTCGGGCTCGTCGGCGAGGTCGTCGGCGTGCGCCCCGAGGCGGTGCTCGACCTCATCGAGGCCGGGCGCATCCCGGTCGTCTCGACCGTGGCCCCGGACAGCACGGGGCAGGTGCACAACGTCAACGCCGACACCGCGGCGGCCGCGCTCGCCGTCGCGCTCAAGGCCGAGAAGCTGCTCGTCCTCACCGACGTGGAGGGCCTCTACGCCAGCTGGCCCGAGAGTGACGACGTGATCGGCGAGATCAGTCCGGAGTCGCTCGCCGAGCTCATCCCCGGTCTCGCCAGCGGCATGATCCCCAAGATGACTGCCTGCCTCAAGGCGGTGGAGGGCGGCGTCGCCCGCGCGACCGTCGTCGACGGACGTGAGCCGCACTCGGTGCTGCTCGAGATCTTCACCGACGAGGGCGTGGGCACGCAGGTGGTGCCCGGTGCGACCACCCGGATCCGCAGCGCCCTCTACTCCACGAGCGTCTCGAAGGAGGGGTCATGAGCGAGCAGCAGAGGTCGCAGCTCCCGTTCGCGGCGCAGGGTCGCAAGACCAGCGGTCAGGAGTGGACCGAGCGGTACCGCGGTGCTCTCATGAACACCTTCGGCGACCCCCAGCGGGTGCTGGTGCGCGGCGAGGGCTCCACGGTCTGGGACGTCGACGGCAACCACTACCTCGACCTGCTCGCCGGCATCGCTGTGAACGCGCTGGGCCATGCCCACCCCGCGATCGTCGAGGCGGTCACCACGCAGCTCGGCTCCCTGGGTCACATCTCCAACTTCTTCACGTCGGAGCCCCAGGTGCGGCTCGCCGAGAAGCTGGCCGAGCTCGTCGCTCCCGAGCACGAGGTGCGGACCTTCTTCTCCAACTCCGGCTCCGAGGCGAACGAGGCCGCGCTCAAGGCGACCCGCCGCACCGGTCGCACCACGGTCGTCGTGGCCGAGGGCAGCTTCCACGGCCGCACGATGGGCGCGCTGTCGCTCACGTCCAAGGCCGCCTACCGAGAGCCGTTCGAGCCGCTGCCCGGACACGTCCGGTGGGTGCCGTACGGCGACGTCGAGGCGCTCACCGCTGCCGTCGACGAGACCGTCGCAGCCGTCGTGCTGGAGCCCATCCAAGGCGAGGCCGGGGTGGTCGACGCGCCCGAGGGCTACCTGCAGGCCGCGCGAAGCCTCACCACGGAGCACGGCGCGCTGCTCTGGATCGACGAGGTCCAGACGGGTGTCGGACGCACGGGGGACTGGTTCGGCTTCCAGGCATCGGGCATCACGCCCGACCTCGTGACCCTCGCCAAGGGGCTCGGCGGGGGCATCCCCATCGGTGCCTGCATCGGCATCGGCGACGCCGCCACGCTGCTCCAGCCCGGCAACCACGGCACGACGTTCGGTGGCAACCCCGTGGCCACCGCGGCCGCGCTCGCCGTCATCGAGACCATCGAGTCCGAGAAGCTCCTCGACCACGTCGTGGCCAGGGGAGACCAGCTCGCCGCAGGCCTCGAGCGTCACCAGCAGGTCGTCGCCGTCACCGGTCGCGGACTGCTCCGCGGCGTCGTGCTGGCGGAGCCGCGCGCCGCGGAGGTCCAGGCCGCTGCGCTCGACGCCGGACTGATCGTCAACGCGCCCACCCCGGACCGGCTGCGGCTCGCCCCTCCGCTCATCCTCACCGAGGACGAGTCCGCGCAGGCCGTCGCCACCCTGGCGGCGATCATCTCCGAGGTGCTGTCATGACGAGCGTCCGGCACTTCCTGCGGGACGACGACCTGTCGCCCGCGGAGCAGGCCGAGGTGCTGGCCCTCGCGGCCGAGCTCAAGGCCGCGCCTTACTCCCGTCAGACGCTGGCCGGTCCGCAGAGCGTCACGGTGCTCTTCGACAAGGCCTCCACGCGTACCCGGGTGTCCTTCGCGGTCGGTGTGGCCGACCTCGGCGGGCACGCCGTCATCCTCGACGCCGGCGGCACGCAGGTCGGCCGCGGTGAGCCCATCGCCGACACCGCGCGCGTGCTGGGTCGCATGACGAACGCCATCGTCTGGCGCACCTACAGCCAGGCCGGGCTCGACGAGATGGCCGCCCACGCCGGTGTCCCGGTCGTGAACGCGCTGAGCGACGACTTCCACCCGTGCCAGATCCTGGCCGACTGGCAGACGGTCGCGGAGCACAAGGGGGCTCTCGCCGGGCTCACCGTGGCCTACCTGGGCGACGGTGCCAACAACATGGCGCACTCGTACCTCGTGGGCGGAGCGACGGCCGGGATGAACGTGCGCGTCGCGGCTCCGGAGGGCTACGAGCCTCGGGCCGACATCGTCGCCGACGCCGAGAAGATCGCGGCCGGCACGGGCGGCTCGGTCCTGGTGACCACCGATCCGGTCGAGGCCGCGACCGGCGCCGACGTCCTCATCACCGACACCTGGATCTCCATGGGCCAGGAGGAGCAGAAGGCCGCTCGGCTCGAGATCTTCGGCGCCTACTCCATCACCCAGGACATGGTCGACCTCGCGGACGACGAGGCCATCGTGATGCACTGCCTGCCCGCCTATCGAGACCTGGAGATCGCGGCGGACGTCATCGACGGACCCCGCAGCGTCGTCTGGGACGAGGCCGAGAACCGCCTCCACGCACAGAAGGCCCTCCTCGTGTGGCTCCTGGAGCGCTCGCGATGACCGAGCGTCAGCGCAGCACCGTCACCGACACCAAGGCGTCGCGGCACCAGCGGATCATCGAGCTGCTGAGCCGCCACGCGGTGCGGTCGCAGGCCGACCTCGCCGAGCTGCTCGAGGTGCAGGGCGTGCACGCCACGCCGTCCACGCTGTCGCGCGACCTCGTCGAGCTCGAGGCCGTGCGCGTCCGCCATCCCGACGGCGGGCTCGTGTACGCCGTTCCCGCTGAGGGTGGCGACCGCACGCCGCGTCCCGCCACCGACTCGGCCACCGCCCAGGCCCGGCTCGCCCGCCTCTCGCGCGAGCTCCTCGTCTCGGCCGAGGGCTCGGCCAACCTGGTGGTGCTGCGCACACCGCCCGGCGCCGCCCAGTACCTTGCCTCTGCGGTGGATCACGTGGGGACGGCCGACGTCCTCGGGTCCATCGCCGGTGACGACACCGTCATGCTGATCTGCCGCGAGGCCGACGGTGGCCCCGTCGTGGCCGAGCGCTTCCGGCGCCTGGCCGCATCCACGAAGGAGACCCTGTGACTTCCACGCCTGACGAGACCACCCGGCTCTGGGGCGGTCGCTTCGGCAGCGGGCCGTCCCCGGAGCTCACCGAGCTCAGCCGCTCCACGCACTTCGACTGGCGGCTCGCCCCCTACGACCTCGCGGGGTCGCGTGCCCACGCCAGGGTCCTCAACGCCGCCGGCCTGCTGAGCGACGACGACCTCATCGCCATGATCGCCGGGATCGACGAGCTCGAGGTGGACGTCGAGAACGGCTCCTTCGCCGCGCAGCCCGACGACGAGGACGTCCACACCGCGCTCGAGCGCGGACTGGTGGAGCGCCTCGGAGCCGAGCTCGGCGGCCGGCTGCGCGCCGGACGCTCGCGCAACGACCAGGTGGCGACCCTCTTCCGGCTCTACCTGCGGGACCACGGTCGCCAGGTGGCCCAGCTCGTCCGCGAGCTCGTCGAGTCCCTCGCAGCCCAGGCCGAGCAGCACATCGGCGTGCCCATGCCGGGCCGCACGCACCTGCAGCATGCCCAGCCGGTTCTTCTCTCGCACCATTTGCTGGCTCATGCCTGGCCGCTCGTGCGCGACCTCGACCGCCTCGCCCAGTGGGACGAGCGGGTCGCTGCGGACTCTCCGTACGGCTCGGGCGCCCTCGCGGGATCCTCGCTCGGCCTCGACCCGGAGAAGGTCGCCGCCGACCTCGGCTTCACCGGCTCCACGCCCAACTCCATCGACGGGACGGCCGCCCGCGACTTCGTGGCCGAGTTCGCGTACGTGACCGCGCAGATCGGCATCGACGTCTCGCGTCTCGCGGAGGAGATCATCCTCTGGAACACCAAGGAGTTCGGCTTCGTCACGCTGCACGACGGCTACTCCACGGGCTCCAGCATCATGCCGCAGAAGAAGAACCCCGACATCGCCGAGCTCGCGCGCGGCAAGTCGGGCCGCCTGATCGGCAACCTCACCGGTCTGCTGGCCACCCTCAAGGCGCTGCCCCTGGCGTACAACCGCGACCTCCAGGAGGACAAGGAGCCGGTCTTCGACTCCGTCGACACCCTCGAGGTCCTGCTGCCCGCCTTCACCGGCATGGTCGCCACGCTGACGTTCCACACCGAGCGGCTCGCCGAGCTGGCGCCGCAGGGGTTCGCCCTCGCCACCGACATCGCCGAGTGGCTCGTGAAGCAGGGTGTCCCGTTCCGCATCGCGCACGAGCTCTCCGGCGCGTGCGTCCAGGCGTGCGAGCAGCGCGGCATCGAGCTGTGGGACCTGAGCGACGACGACTTCGCCGCCATCTCCCCGCACCTCACGCCCGACGTGCGCTCGGTCCTGTCAGTCGGCGGATCCATCGCGTCGCGCAACGGTCGCGGCGGCACCGCCCAGGCCCGCGTGAGCGAGCAGCTCGGCGAGCTCCGCTCCCGCCTCACCCGTTGACGTCTGAGCAGCCCGACGTCGTCGTCCGGGCGCGCTCGCTGCTCGGTCGGCACCTGCACGGTCACGACGTCACCGTCCGCATCACCGAGGTGGAGGCGTACGGGGGAGTGCTCGACCCGGCTTCCCACGCCTTCACGCGCACCGCGCGCTCGGAGATCATGTACGGCCCGCCGTGGCGCCTCTACGTCTACCGCTCGTACGGCATGCACTGGTGCGCCAACATCGTGACGGGCCCGACGGAGCAGGCCGCGGCGGTGCTCGTGCGGGCAGGCGAGGTGGTCGACGGGCTCGACGTGGCTCGCGAGCGTCGCGGGGGAGTCCCCGACGTCCGCCTGGCCCGCGGCCCCGGCAACCTGGCGCAGGCGCTGGGCATCACCGGCGCCGACCTCGGCACCCCGCTGCTGCAGGAGGGTTCGGCGGTCCGCCTCGGCCCCGAGCCCGCCACGCCACCGCCGATCACGGCCGGTCCTCGCGTGGGCGTCTCCAAGGCCGCCGACGTCCCCTGGCGCTTCTGGGTCACGGGGGACCCGACCGTCTCGGCCTACCGCCGCTCCCCCCGCGCCCACCCCGATTTGTGACCTTTCCGCGGTCAAACGGCCCTCATGACGACGACAGCGGCACACATCGCTGCGTGGGACCGGCCCGGTGCGGGGCGGAGCACCTCGTGGGATAGAGTTACCGAGGTTCATCGGGCTGTAGCGCAGCTTGGTAGCGCACCTGACTGGGGGTCAGGGGGTCGCAGGTTCAAATCCTGTCAGCCCGACCGATGGAATCACTGCAGAGCCGGGACGTTCTCACGCCGAGAGCGTCCCGGCTCTCTGCGTCTCCGGCAGTGATTCCCACGCGGAGCTCGACGGCTCAGCCCTCAGAGCTCGGCGCGGTCGTTCCGGTCGCGCTCACGGCGGATGAAGCGGAAGAACAGGATCACGAAGGCGATGGTCACCGCGAGGCGGACGAAGACCAGGACGAGCTCGCCGGACTCGGAGTCGATCACCTGGTCCAGGAGGAGCAGGAGTGCCCAGCTGGCCAGGGCGAGACCCAGCAGCATCCCGTACTGACGCCAGAAACCCGGCCGGAAGCGTTGCGACGGCTTGCGTCCCTGGTCGTCCATGCGTCCGACCGTAGTGCTCGCTCGGGCTCGTTGCGCGGCCGACACGTCCGTCTAGCCTGGACGCATGAGCAACACGAAGCGCGCACTCGTCGTCGTCGACGTCCAGAACGACTTCTGCGAGGGCGGGTCGCTGGCCGTGGAGGGAGGTCATGCCGTCGCCGCCAGGATCTCGGACTGGATCGACGAGCATCACGACGACTACGCCGCGATCGTCGCCACGAAGGACTGGCACCAGGCCGAGGGCGACAACGGAGGACACTTCGCGCTCGACGCCGAGCCGAACTTCACGACCACGTGGCCCGTGCACTGCGTGCAGGGGACCGAGGGTGCCGACTTCTCGACCCACCTCGAGACGAGCCGCATCGAGGCGGTCTTCCGCAAGGGCGACGGAATGCCGTCCTACTCGGGGTTCGAGGGCTTCGGCCCCGACGGTGAGAGCCTTGCCGACTTCCTCGGTGCTCGGGAGATCGACCAGGTCGACGTGTGCGGCATCGCCACCGACTACTGCGTGTGCGCCACGGCGCTGGACGCCCGGGGTGCTGGCTTCTCGGTGCGCCTGCTCGACGGGCTGCACGCCGGTGTGGCTGCGGAGTCCAGCGCCGCCGCCGTCGAGACGATGGCTGCGGCAGGCGTCAGGGTCTAGAACCAGCAGCGCTGAGTCAGTCTGGCCCGCCCCGGCAGCGGTGGGAACGCTTTTCCTGGATGAAACATCGTGGGCGATGTATCGTGAGGGACATGGCCACCACGCCGACCTCGGACACAGCCCGCGAGCTCACGTTGTCTGACCTGCTGTGCTTCGACCTGTACGCGACGTCGCGCCAGGTGATCGGTGTCTACCGGCCGTTGCTCGACGAGGTGGGGATGACGTACCCGCAGTTCCTCGTGCTCCTCGCGCTGTGGGAGGAGGACGAGCAGTCCATGAAGGCGCTGTCGGGCCGGGTGAACCTCGACTACGGGACCATCTCGCCGCTCGTGAAGCGCCTCGACGCCCGCGGTCTGGTCACGCGTCACCGCAACCCCGCCGACGAGCGCTCGACGATCGTCACGCTCACCGCCGAGGGCGACGCCATGCGTTCGCTCGCCCCGCGCATGGCCCAGCTCATGATCGGCTCGCTCGGCATCGACCTCGACGACCTCGTCACCCTGAGGGGCCTGCTGGCCAAGATCCGCGACGGGCTGGCGGCCTCGGGCGCCTGAGGTCAGCGTGTCACGGCGAGGACGCCGTGCGTCACGAGCTCCACGCCGATGGCCAGGATCAGGAACCCCATGATCCGCGTGAGGGCGCCGATCCCCGTCGCCCCCAGCTTCTCGACCCACGGCGTCGCGAAGCGCAGCAGCACCGCCACGACGAGCCCGAGGGCCACGGCCGCCACGACAACGGCGAGCCGCGACTCGATCCCCGGGTAACGAGCACCCAGGGCGATCACGACGCCGATGGCGCCTGGCCCGGCCACGAGCGGCAGCGCCATGGGGGAGAAGGAGACGTCCGCCTTGGTCGCGGCGTGGGCCTTCTCGGCCTCGCTGAAGTTCTCGCGCGGGACGATCATGCCGAAGCCGGAGTGCGCGACCACGAGTCCGCCGGCGATCTGCAGGGCCGGCAGGCTGATGCCGAACGCCTCGAGCACGAGCGAGCCGAGCAGCGCGAAGACCCCGAGGATGGCGGCCACGTAGATCCCGGTGAGCACGGCCTGGCGGCGCACCTGCTCGGCGGGAAGAGAGCCGGTGAGACCGGCGAAGGCCGCCAGCGCGCCGAACGGGTTGGTGATCGGGAGCAGCGCGGCGAAGGCGGCCACGGCTACGTGCAGGACGTCCATGGGCGCAGGCTAGCCTGAGGATCGTGGACGACGCCGCACTCGCAGCCCATCTCGTCACCGAGGCAGCCGCCCTCGCCGCGCGCATGCGCGACGAAGGGCTCGACGTGAGCCGCAAGACCTCGGTGTCCGACCTCGTGACCGACGCCGACAAGGCCGCCGAGGCCTTCGTCGTGGAGACCCTCCAGCGCGAGCGCCCCGACGACGGGCTGCTCGGCGAGGAGGGCACGGCCGAGGAGGGCCGCTCCGGCCGACGGTGGGTCATCGACCCGGTCGACGGGACCTACAACTTCGCTCATCGGTTGCACCACTGGTGCTCGGCGCTCGCCCTCCAGGACGGCGAGGACGTGGTCCTGGGTGCCGTCGCGCACCACGCGGACCAGCGCGTCCTCGTCGGTGGGCCGGACCTGCCGACGACGAGCAACGGAGAGGTCCTGCCACGCCTCGAGGACCGCGAGCTCGGCCAGGTCGGCGCCGCCACCTACCTGCATCCTGGGTGGGTCGGCGAGGATGCCGTCCGCACGCCCTGGCTCCGCGCTGCCACCGGTCCGGCCACGCTCCGCACCTTCGGTTCCGGCTCCATGGAGATGGTCGACGTCGCTCTCGGCCGGCTCGGGCTCTGGTACCAGCACTCCACGCCGGCGTGGGACTGGCTGCCGGGCTGTGCGCTGCTGCTCGGCGTCGGCGGCTCGGCCACGTCGGTGGAGGTCGACGGCTACCGCTGGTACGTCGCGGGGCGCCCGTCCGCCGTGGGTGGTGCGGTCGACCTGCTGGCCGGTTCGTGATCCAGGTCGTCGCGGCGCTCCTCACCGACGCGGACGGTCTGGCGGTCATGGTCCGCAAGCACGGCACGCAGCCGTTCATGCAGCCAGGTGGCAAGCCCGAGCCGGGTGAGGACCTGCTCGAGGCCCTGCGCCGAGAGCTGCGGGAGGAGCTGGGCCTCGACCTGGCTCCCGAGCGGTTCGAGGCGCTCGGACGCTTCGAGTCCGACGCCGCCAACGAGCCGGGTCACCGCCTGAGCGCCGACGTCTGGTCGGCACAGCTCATGGACGAGATGCCCGTCGCCGCAGCCGAGATCGCCGAGATGCGTCGGATCGACCCCGCGCATCCAGGGAACGTGAGCCTGGCGCCGCTCAGCAAGGACGTGCTGCTGCCGCTCCTGCTCAGCCGTCGCGTCCTCTGAGCTGCTCGAGCTTGCGTCGTTCCCGCTTGGTCGGGCGCCCGGCGCCACGGTCGCGCTGCGGCATGGAGAGCCGGATCTCCCGCGGCGGCGGGGGCGGCGAGTGGTCCTCGTAGGCCTCGCGGGCCGGGGCTGCACCCACGCGCTTGGACAGCAGACCCTTCACGATCACGACGCGTGGGCCTCCGGGCGTGGTGGCCTCGACCTTGTCGCCCACGTGCACAGCCTGCGAGGCCTTGGCCCGCTTGCCGTTCACGTGCACCTGGCCACCCTTGCAGGCCGTCGACGCGGCCGAGCGCGAGGCATAGAGACGCACCGACCACACCCAGACGTCGACGCGCACGGACTCCACGACGTCGAGCCTACGGTGCCTGAGACCATGGACCCATGACCGGTCAGATCGAGGACATCCCCATCAGCGGAGACATGATCCGTCTGGGCCAGCTGCTCAAGTTCAGCGGTGTGTCGGACTCGGGTGCCGAGGCAGGGGCCCTCGTCGCCGAGGGCGACGTGAGCGTGGACGGCGAGGTGGAGACCCGGCGCGGGCGCCAGCTCTCGCCCGGAGCACTCGTCGAGATCGCCGAGCCCGGCGGCGTGCGCCGGCTGCGCGTGGTGGCCGGATGACGCTGGGTGCCGTCGCCGTGTTCTGCGGCTCGAGCCTCGGGAACGACCCGGCCTACGCCGCGGCGGCCGCGCTCACCGGGCGCACCCTGGCCGAGCGCGGCATCGACGTCGTCTACGGCGGCGGACACGTGGGCCTCATGGGCACCGTCGCCGACGCGGCCCTGGCGGCCGGCGGTCGCGTCGTCGGCGTCATCCCGCGGTCGCTGCACGACCGCGAGCTGACCCACACCGGGGTCACCGACCTGCACGTCGTCGAGACGATGCACGAGCGCAAGGCCGTCATGGCCGATCACTCCGATGCCTTCCTCGCCCTGCCCGGCGGCGCCGGCACGCTCGAGGAGATCGCCGAGCAGTGGACGTGGGCCCAGCTCACGATCCACGACAAGCGGTCGGGCTTCCTCGACGTGCTCGGGTTCTGGCAGCCGATGCGCCAGATGCTCGACTCGATGATCGAGGCCGGGTTCGTGAAGGAGAGCCAGCGCGACATCGTCGCGATCGACGGCGACCTCGACCGGTTGCTCGAGGTCCTCGCCTCCCCGCCGCGCTGGACCGACAAGTGGGCAGCTCAGGTCAAGCGGTAGCCCGCCAGCGCCCGCGGTCGTCGCGCTCCACCCTGATGCCGTGGTCGAAGCAGGCGCTCACGTGCTCCGACGTGAGCACGTCGTCGACGGCCCCCGCCGCGACGAGGCGACCGTTCCGCAGCAGTGCGGCGTGGGTGGTGCCCCGCGGGAGCTCCTCGAAGTGGTGCGTCACGACCACGGTCGTGATGCCCGGCACCGTGACGGGCAGCTCGTCGAGCGTCCGGATCATCTGTTCGCGCGCCGCGACGTCGAGCCCCGTGCTGGGCTCGTCGAGGAGCAGGAGGGGCGGATCGGTCATGAGGGCTCGGGCGATGAGTGCCCGACCGCGCTCGCCCTGCGACATCGTGAGCCAGCGCGGATCCTCCGGACCGTCGATTCCGAGCGTCTTGACGAGGTGGTGCGCCCGCTCCAGCTGCTCGTCGGTGGGCTGCCAGCGCGGGACGCGCTCGACGGTGCCGGTGATGCCGGTGAGCACGATGTCGAGCACACCGAGGTTGGAGCGCAGCGGGTGGCGCGGGTCCACGACCCCGATCGAGCGGCGCAGCTCGCGGAGGTCCACCGTCCCCATGCGGCTCCCGAGCACCGAGGCCGTGCCGCGACTCGGGAACGTGGTGGCCGAGCAGATGGACAGGAGCGTGCTCTTGCCCGCACCGTTGGGGCCCAGCAGGGCCCACTGCTCGCCCCGGCCGACGTGGAACGTGACGTCGTCGAGGAGGGTGCGCCCGCCCCGGACGAAGGTCACGCCGTCGAGGGCGAGCGCCTCGCTCATGCCTTCAGGGCGATGGCCAGCGCGTCGACGGCGTGGTCGATCTCGGACTCCGTGATCACGAGCGGAGGCGCGATGCGCAGTGTGCGCTCGTGCGTCTCCTTGCACAGGACGCCCTGGTCCCGCAGCGCCATGGAGACCTCGCGTCCGGTCTTGGCCAGCGGGTCGATGTCGACGCCGGCCCACAGGCCGCGCCCACGCACCTCGGCGACGCCCTGGCCGACGAGGGCCTGCAGGCGCTCGTGCAGGTGGGCTCCCAGCTTCTCCGAACGCTCCTGGAACTCGCCCGTGGCGAGCAGGCCCACGACGGCGCGGCCCACGGCGCAGGCCACGGGATAGCCGCCGAACGTCGATCCGTGCTGGCCGGGCTTGAGGACGCCGAGCACGTCGGAACGTCCCACGACGGCCGACACCGGGATGATGCCGCCGCCGAGCGCCTTGCCCAGGGTGTAGAGGTCGGCCCGGACGTCCTCGTGGTCCAGCGCGAACAGCCTGCCCGTGCGCGCGAGCCCCGACTGGATCTCGTCGGAGATGAGCAGCACGTCGTTCTCGTCGCACGCGGCGCGGACGTCGGACCAGAAGCCGGCCGGCGGGACGATGACGCCGGCCTCGCCCTGGATGGGCTCCATCAGGACGGCGGCGGTATTGGGGCCGATGGCGTCGCGCACGGCCTGGGCGTCGCCGTACGGCACGGTGACGAAGCCGGGCGTGAACGGCCCGTAGTTGTCGTGGGCCGCGGGGTCGTCGGAGAAGGAGACGATCGTGGTGGTCCGACCGTGGAAGTTGTTGGTGGCGACGATGATCTCGGCGCTGTCGAACGCGACGCCCTTGACCTCGTAGGCCCACTTGCGCGCCACCTTGATGGCGGACTCCACGGCCTCGGCGCCGGTGTTCATGGTGAGGACGGTCTCGGTGCCGGTGAGGTCGGCCAGCTCAGCGCAGAACGCACCGAACTGGTCGTTGTGGAACGCGCGCGACGTGAGCGTGAGGCGATCGATCTGCTCGTGGGCGGCGGCGACGAGGTCGGGATGGCGGTGCCCGAAGTTCAGCGCGGAGTAGCCCGACAGGAAGTCGAGGTAGCGGTTGCCCTCGACGTCGGTCACCCAGGCGCCCTCGGCCTCGGAGATCACGACGGGGAGCGGGTGGTAGTTGTGCGCTCCCCAGCGCTCGTCGAGCTCGATGTACGACTGTGCACGGGGTGTGGTGGCCATTCCTCCACCGTAACGGAGCCAGGATAGGCTCGGTGCCGTGACGGACCGGACGAGCGTGGCGCCCTGGGCGCCCCCCGTGGCCGGTCTCCGGGCGGCTCGTGCCCTCGGAGCCGCGGCCGTCGTCACCATCGCAGCCGCGGGCGCCCACCTCGGGAGCGGCGGCCAGGCCGACGGTGCCGTCGTCGTGGCTCTCTACGCCGCGCTCGTGCCGCTCTGCTGGTCCCTGGCCGGCGAGAGGCTCGGGACGGGCCGGCTGCTCGGACTCCTCGTCCTGGCCCAGGCCGCCGTCCACCTGGCGTGCTCGTCGGCCGATCCGTCGGCAGGCGGGACGATGCTGGTGGGCCACGCCGTCGGCACGGCGGTGAGCCTCGCCGTGCTCACGTGGGGCGAGCGGGCACTTCTCGCGCTCGCCGACCGTGTGGTGTCGCACTGGTCGGTGCCTCGCGTCGGGACGCCCGCACTGTGGGCCGTCCCCGCCACCGGCCGTCGGCTGGTGGAGCCGTCCCGGATCCGGGTGCTCGTGGTGGGGGAGCGGGCACCGCCCGCAGCGGTCTGACCGCCCTCTTCCTCTTCACCCCACAGAAAGCCACACCCATGAACCGCACCTCCGTGCGGCTCGGCGCTGCCTCCGTGGCAGGCGCCCTGCTGCTCATCCCCACCGCTGCCCAGGCCCACGTCTCGGTGTCGTCGCCCGACGCCGCCCGTGAGGGCTTCGGGAAGGTCGTCTTCCGCGTGCCCACCGAGCCCGACACCGCCAGCACCACCAAGGTCGAGATCGACCTGCCGCGCGAGCAGCCGTTCGCCTTCGTCTCCACCCAGGTGAAGCCCGGCTGGAAGGTCAAGATCACCAAGAGCAAGCTCCCGAAGCCCGTCAAGACCGAGTACGCGACCATCAGCGAGGCCGTCTCCAAGGTCACGTGGACCGCCACGGGCGACGGCATCGCACCCGGCGAGTTCGACGAGTTCGCCGTGTCCGCGGGGCCGCTGCCCGATGTCGAGTCGGTGTCGTTCGCCGCGCGCCAGACGTACTCCGACGGGGAGGTCGTGGACTGGGACGAGAAGCAGACCGGCGACGAGGAGCCCGAGCACCCGGCCCCGGTGCTCGCACTCGCGGCGGCGAGCGAGGACCACCACGGTGGCGCGTCCGGTGCGGACGACAAGGACACGTCGGGCGTGTCGTACGCGTTCGACAGCTCCGACAAGACCGCCCGCATCACGGCCGCGGTCGCGGTCGTGGTCGCCGTCGTCTCGCTGGCTTTTGCCGTGCGAGAGAATCGACGACGTGCGTAAAGTCCTGGCCGTCCTCGGCGTCGTCGCCGTCCTGCTGCCCTGCCTCCTGGTGGGCGCAGCAGGACCGGCGGCGGCCCACGCCGCCCTCGTGAGCACCGACCCGGCGGACGGCTCGACGCTCGAGGCGCTGCCGCAGGAGATCACCCTCACGTTCAACGAGCCGGTCGGCCAGCCGGCGATCGTGGTGACCGCGCCCGACGGCACCCGGGTCTCGGAGAAGGCGAGCAGCCTCGACGCCACGGTCACCGCGCCACTGGAGGGCGAGGCCCAGAAGGGTCGCTACACGCTGGCCTACCGCGTCGTCTCAGCCGACGGGCACCCCATCGCGGGCGAGACCACGTTCACCTCCACGACCGGCAAGACCGTCACCGCCTCCCAGACCGAGAAGTCCGACGAGGCCACGTTCGTCCACCGGCACCGCTCCCACTTCGTGTGGGCCGCGATCGCTGCGGTCGTGGGACTCGCCCTCATCCTGGCTCCTCTCGTGCGCAGGCCCAAGGCATGACCGTCACCGATCGACCCGTCTCCGGCTCGCAGGCCGTCCGCCTCCTGCTGGGCAGCTTCCTCGTCTCGGCCTCCGCCATGGCGTTCGGCCTGGTGCTCGGCGGCGGAGCCCCCGAGCCCGTGCCGGAGGGCATCCCCGACGCCGGCGCCTTCGTGGGCTGGGCGCTCCCGCTCTCCCGCCTGCTGCTCGACACGTCGCTCGTCACGCTCATCGGCTGCCTGTTGGCCGCGGCCTTCCTGCTCCCCAACCGGGGCAAGGCACTCGAGGGCCTGTCGGTCGATGCGGTGCGGCTCGGCTCGTGGGCCGCCCTCGTGTGGGCGGTCAGCGCCCTGGGTCTCTACGTCTTCACGGCGTCCTCCATCTTCGGGCGCCCGCTGAGCGACCTCAGCGGTGCCCTGCTGTGGCAGCTCCTCCTCGACACCGGGCTGGGCCAGGCCCTGCTGCTCCACGTCGTCCTGGGGCTGACGGCCTTCGTCCTCCTGCGCTGGACGCTGTCGGTGCAGGTCGTCGTGATGTGGCTCGGGATCGTGTGTGCGGCCCTCCTGCCGCTCACGTTCTCCGGGCACTCGGCGTCAGGCGGCTCGCACGACCTGGCCGGTGTCAGCCTCACCCTGCACCTCGTGGGCGTGAGCCTCTGGGTGGGCGGTCTCGGCGCGCTCGGCTGGGTGGCCTGGCGCGGCAGCAAGCGCTTCGAGCCGGCCTTCGTCCGTTTCTCCCACCTCGCGCTGTGGGCCTACGTCCTGGTCGGCGCCTCGGGCGTCGTCAACGCAGTGGTCCGTCTCGGATCGTGGTCCGAGCTCTTCGGCTCCGACTACGGCCGCATCGTCCTGGTCAAGCTGGCCGCGCTGGTCGCGCTCGGTGGCTTCGGCCAGGTCCAGCGCCGACGCCTCCAGCGGGGCGGATCCGGCTTCGGCCGCGCGGCCATGCTGGAGCTGCTCCTGATGGTCGGGGTCATCGGGCTCTCGGTGGCGCTCGGTCGCACGCCCACGCCGGTGGGCGACGTCCTCGACACGCCGGCCGAGGACCTCCTCGGCGGGCCGCTGCCGCCCGCCCCCACGGTGCTCCGCCTGCTGTGGGGCTGGTCGCCCACGGGTGTCGGCCTGGCCGTCGTCGTGCTGGGCACGGCGCTCTACCTCCGCGGCCTCTGGACCTTGCGGCGCCGCGGCGTGACCTGGCCGGTCGGACGAACGATCTCCTGGGTCGTGGGGATGCTCATCGTCGCGTGGGCCACGTGTGGCGGCCTGGGCGTCTACTCCCACGTCATGTTCAGCGCCCACATGGTCTCCCACATGATGCTCTCGATGGTCGCGCCCATCTTCCTCGTGCTGGGTGCGCCCATGACCCTCGCGCTCCGCACCCTGCCCGGGCCGCGTCAGCCGGGGGAGCGCTCCCCGCGCGCCATGCTGACGGCCTTCCTGCACTCCCGCTTCGCCCGGTTCATGACGTTCCCGCTCGTGGGGCCGCTCCTGTTCGTCGGCTCCCTCTACGGCCTGTACTTCTCGCCGGCGTTCGAGTTCTTGATGTCGAGCCACTGGGGGCACGGCGCCATGGAGCTGCACTTCCTGCTCGTGGGAACGCTCTTCTACTACGTCATCATCGGCGTGGACCCGGCGCCGCGCGCGCTCCCGCCCATCGCCCGGTTCGGCCTGCTGCTGGTGACGCTGCCGTTCCATGCGTTCTTCGCGATCTCGATCATGTCCTCCAACCGGGTCTTCGCGAGCGACTACTGGACCACCATCAACCGCCCGTACTCGACGAACCTCCTGGACGACCAGTACCTGGGCGGCAGCATCGCGTGGGCCCTCGGTGAGATCCCGCTCCTGGTCGTCATGATCGCCCTGCTCGTCCAGTGGATCCGCAGCGACCAGCGGGAGGCCCGTCGGATCGACCGGCAGGCCGACCGCGACGACGGCGCCGCTCTCGAGGCCTACAACGCCCGACTGCAGGAGCTGGCCACCCACGGCAAGCGGCGCGACCCCGACGCCTGACCGCAGGGGTGGGAACGACGAAGCCCCCGGCCGATGGCCGGGGGCTGGGTCGTGGATGGAGCAGGATCAGAAGATGATCTGTCCGCCGGTGGTGGCAGCGGCGAAGCGCTCCTGAGCGTCGGCCCAGTTGACGATGTTCCACCACGCCTTGACGTAGTCACCCTTGACGTTGAGGTAGTCGAGGTAGAAGGCGTGCTCCCACATGTCGAGCTGGGCGATGGGGATCAGCGTCGGCGGGATGTTGGCCTGCTGGTCGTACAGCTGCACGACGAGGAGCTTCTGTCCCAGGCTGTCCCACGCGAGGATGGCCCAGCCGGAGCCCTGGATGGTGAGGGCGACCTGCTCGAACTGTGCCCGGAACTTGTCGAAGGAACCGAAGTTCTCGTCGATCGCCGCAGCGAGCTCGCCGACCGGCTTGTCGCCGCCGTCCGGGGAGAGGTTCTTCCAGAAGATCGAGTGGTTGATGTGACCACCGAGGTTGAACGACAGGTTCTTCTCGATGCCGGCGATCGCACCGTAGTTGTCGGTGGCGCGCGCCTCCTCGAGCTTCTCCAGGGCGGTGTTCAGGCCACCGACGTAGTTCTGGTGGTGCTTGCTGTGGTGCAGCTCCATGATCTTGCCGGAGATGTGCGGGTCGAGCGCACCGTAGTCGTAGGAAAGCTCGGGAAGCGAGTACTCAGCCATGCGTCCTCCTGGGATGCAGTCTCTTCAGTCAGGTCGACCTCGTCAGTCTGTCAGTACCGTCAACGGATGCAACACCGGTCCCATTCCCCGGTCACCGTGCCCCGCGCGACCGACGCCCGGCCCGCCGTGCCGGTGCCCGGTCGGATCCGGTCGATGTCCTAGGCTGACGGTTGCACCGGCCGCACTCGCGGGGCCGCGGGAGAGGACTGACGTGGTGGAGGACAGGATCGTCACGGTCCCCAACGTGCTGAGCGTCGTCCGCGTCCTGCTCGTCCCGGTCTTCCTGTGGCTCGTGCTGGGGCCCGAGGAGGACGAGCTCGCGCTGCTGGTCCTCGTCATCTCCGGCGTCACGGACTACCTCGACGGCAAGCTCGCCCGTTCGCTGAACCAGACGTCCAAGGTGGGCGCGATCCTCGACCCGGTCGCCGACCGTCTGTTCATCCTGGCCGTCGTCATCGGCCTCGGCCTGCGCGAGATCATCCCGTGGTGGCTCGCCGTGATCCTGCCGCTGCGCGACGTCTTCCTCTTCAGCCTCGTGCCCTTCCTGCGCACGCGTGGCTACAGCTCGCTGCCGGTCCACTTCCTCGGCAAGGCGGCCACCGCCGGCCTGCTCTACGCCTTCCCCCTGCTGCTCCTGGGCGACGGAGAGGGCACGATCGCCGACCTCGCCGACGTCTTCGGCTGGGCGTTCGCGGTGTGGGGCGTGGGCCTGTACTGGTGGGGCGGCGTCCTCTACGCGGTGCAGGTGCGCCGGCTGCTCACCACCACCGAGCGCATCGAGTCGGCCTGATCATGGCCGGCCGGACGGGTCCCTTCGTCGGAGGGCAGTCGCCGCGTTCCGCGGAGAGCCTGCTCGACCAGATCGCCGAGTCCGCGCTCGACGACGACTACTACCTCGTGCGCTCCGGTGGAGCCCGTCGCGGACGGCTCAGCCTCCTGCTCGTCGGCCTCTGCGTGGCGGTCCTCTCGGCCGCCATCACGGTCGCGGCGGTGCAGGCGCGCTCCACCCGGCCGGCCGGTGAGATCGAGAGGCAGAGCCTTGCGGCCGACATCGCCGCGCGTCGCGCGACGTTGGCCGAGCGCCAGGCCACGGCCGACCGGCTGGCCGACCAGGTGGAGGCACTGAGGGCTGCCGCCTCGCGCACAGGAGACCTCAGCGACGACGTCAGGGCGGCCACGGCCGAGTCGGGCGCCGAGGGATCGGGGCTCGTCGTGAGCATCTACCCCAGCACGCAGGGCAACCTCGACGGCCGGGTCACGGCCTCCGACCTCCAGATCCTCGTCAACGGTCTCTGGTACGCCGGGGCCGAGGCCATCGCGGTCGACGGACGCCGGCTCGGTGCGCTGTCGGCCATCCGGCCCTTCGAGGGCGGCATCACGATCGACTACCGGCGCATCGAGCCGCCGTACACGGTGGTGGCGCTCGGCGACGGCGACCAGCTCGAGACCAAGTTCGACGCCACCCCGAGCGGCCAGTACTGGCAGCGTCGGACCGAGGGCACCGACGTCACCCTCTCCATGGCACCATCGTCGGAGCTCGAGGTGCCGGCGGCACCCAGGAAGCGCACCAGCACCGACCACGCGACCGTCGTGAAGGAGGACCGTTGATCCCGCTCATCGGCATCGTGGCCGGCGTCGTGGCCGGACTGTTCCTCCAGCCCACCATCCCGCTGTGGCTGCAGCCCTACGTGCCCATCGCCATCGTCGCCGCGCTCGACGCCGTCATCGGCGGTCTCCGGGCCCTGGGGGAGCGGCGCTTCGACGACCGGGTCTTCGTGATCTCGTTCCTCTCCAACGTCGTCATCGCCGGCTTCATGGTCTTCCTCGGCGACCAGCTCGGCGTGGGGTCGCAGCTCTCCACCGGCGTCGTGGTGGTGCTGGGCATCCGCATCTTCGCCAACGCGGCGGCCATCCGCCGCCGGATCTTCCATGCCTGAGCCCCGGACCGGCCGCGCCCTGCGGGTCGTGAGCGGGCTGCTCGTGGCCGCCCTCGCCTACGCCGTCACGGTCCAGGTGCGCCAGGACGAGGAGTCCGACTACTCCACCCTGCGCGGCGTCGAGCTCGTCGAGCTGCTCAAGTCCATCGACGCGGCCAACCAGCGGCTCGGGCGCCAGATCGACGAGCTCACCGCGACGCGCAACGGCCTGCAGTCGAGCAACCAGAGCTCGGAGGAGGCCACGAAACAGGCCCGCAAGCGCGCCGCCGAGCTGGCCATCCTGGCCGGGACCGTCGCCGCCAGCGGCCCGGGCATCCAGATCACCGTCTCCGACCCGCAGCGCGTCGTCGACGCCGCGCTGGTCCTCGACACGGTCGAGGAGCTCCGCGACGCCGGCGCCGAGGTCATCGCCATGAACGGCACGGCGCGCATCGTCGCCCAGACCTACTTCCTCGACGACGAGGACGGGATCCGCGTGAGCGGCACCCTCGTCAAGGCGCCGTACACGATCGACGTCATCGGTGACGCGGCCACGCTCGAGGAGGCCGCCACCTTCCGCGGAGGCATCGTCGACCGGTTCACCAACCGGGGGGCTGCAGCCGAGGTCGACAAGCGTGGAAAGATCACCATCACGGCGCTGGCTGACGCCCGCCGACCCCAGTACTCTCGTGCCACGTCGGACGAGTGAGAACATCAACAAGGAGCGACAACGGTGATTCCTGAGGACCTGTACTACAGCGAGGAGCACGAGTGGGTGCGCGTCGAGGGCGACGTCACCATCGTGGGCATCACCGACTTCGCACAGGAGCAGCTCGGCGACATCGTCTACGTCGACCTGCCGTCCGTGGGCGACCGCGTCGAGTCCGGGTCGGTCGTGGGCGAGCTCGAGTCCACCAAGTCCGTGAGCGACATCTTCTCCCCGCTGAGCGGTGAGATCGTGGCCGTCAACGAGGCGCTCGACGGCGCGTCCGAGGTCATCAACTCCGACCCGTACGGCGAGGGCTGGCTCGTCAAGATCCGTCCGGCGTCGGAAGATCCCACCGAGGGCCTGCTGTCGTCGGCGGAGTACTCGGCGCTCGTCTCGGCCTGATCCTGTCCGGCTGCCACCCGGCGGCTGCTAGGTTTGACTCAAGTCTCCACCTCGCGTGGAGACCTGATTTCTCGCCCGTCCGATCCTCAGGAGTGATCGAAGATGTCGTCGTCCGATGACGAACAGGTCCCGCCGTCGGAGCTCACCGGGCACATCCCGCTGATCGACGCCGACACCGAGGAGATGTCGGCCTCTGACATCTCGGCGGTCGAGAACCTCCCGCCGGGCAGCGCCATGCTGCTCGTGCAGCGCGGTCCGGACGCAGGGGCGCGCTTCCTGCTCGACACCGACGCCGTCACGGTCGGGCGGCATCCCGCCAGCGACATCTTCCTCGACGACATCAGCGTCTCGCGGCGGCACGCCACGTTCTCGCGCAACGCCACCGGCTACGTGGTCTCCGACCTCGGCAGCCTCAACGGCACGTACGTCAACCGCGACCGCATCGACGGCGACATCGTCCTCACCGGCGGCGACGAGGTGCAGATCGGCAAGTACCGCCTCATCTACTTCTCGGGCCGGGCGTGACGGAGCCGTCTCCGGAGCTCACGCGCCTCGGGATCGGCAAGGTGCTCGAGGAGCTCACGGAGGAGTTCCCGACGCTGCGGATCAGCAAGATCCGCTATCTCGAGGAGGAGGGTCTCCTCGACCCCGAGCGCACGCCGTCGGGCTACCGCAAGTTCTCCTTCGCCGACATCGAGCGGCTGCGCTTCATCCTGCGCCAGCAGGCAGCGCCCTTCTTCTGGCCCCTGAGCCACATCCGTCAGGTGCTCGACGAGATGGATCGCGGCATCGTCCCCGACCCTGTCGTCTCGCCGGTGGTAAGGGTTCCCGACCTCGGCCTCGACGCCGAGGGACTGCCCACGGCCGAGACGTTCACCCACCGACGCAGCCAGCTGCGCCTCACGCGTGACGACCTCCTCGACGCCTCGGGTCTCGGTGCCGAGGGGCTCGCTGCGCTCGAGGAGTTCGGCCTGCTGCGCCGGCGTCCGTCCCAGACCTACTACGACGGCACCCACCTGCAGGTGGCCTCCATCGCGGCGCAGTTCGCACAGCTGGGGCTCGAGCCCCGCCACCTCAAGGTGTTCGCCACGGCAGCCGATCGCGAGGCCGGGGTGCTCGGCCAGGTCGTGTCGCCGCGCGCCCGCCGCGACGACCCCGAGGCCGCGGAGCAGGCCGTCGCGTCGCTCGCAGCCCTGTCCGTCCAGCTCCAGACGGTCCTCCTGCGGGACCGACTCAAGGGCTGATCCGATGCGCGAGGTCGAGGTCGTCGGCGTCCGTGTGGAGATGCCCACCAACCAGCCGCTCGTGCTGCTGCGCGAGCTGGAGGGCACGCGGTACCTGCCGATCTGGATCGGCGCCGTGGAGGCTTCGGCCATCGCGTTCGCCCAGCAGGGGACCCGCTCGCCGCGTCCGCTGACCCACGAGCTCATGCACCAGGTCATCACCGAGCTGGGCGACGAGCTGTCCGAGATCCGCATCGTCGACGTCGACGAGGGAGTCTTCTTCGCCCTGCTCGTCTTCGACTCCGGCACGCAGGTGGACGCCCGACCCTCCGACGCCATCGCCCTGGCCCTGCGTGCCGGGGCTCGCATCGTGTGCTCCGAGGACGTCCTCGACGCCGCCGGGATCACCTCCACGCACCAGGAGGACGAGGAGATCGAGAAGTTCCGTGAGTTCCTCGACGAGGTCGAGCCCGAGGACTTCGAGGAACGATGAGGCCGTGCGTCCGTCGCCGCAGTCATCAACCCTTAAGAAATACTTGAGACTTTGACGCCTCGTTCGGCGCGTCGGTCGTTGACCCGGCAAAGTCTCACCTTTACCTTGAGACTGCTACCGAGATGGACACGGATGTAGTTTCGTGGCGGTAGTCTTCCCCTTGACCCGTCTGGAAGGCACATTCGACATGATCGAGCGACGCGACGACGCCACTCCTGAGGCACAGCACGACGCCGACCAGGCGGCCGCACAGGCCAACGAGAAGGGGCTCCTCTTCGACGACGACCTGGCACCCCTCCCGCAGGACACCGGTTTCCGTGGTCCCACCGCGTGCAGCGCGGCCGGCATCACGTACCGCCAGCTCGACTACTGGGCCCGCACCAAGCTCGTGGAGCCCACGGTGCGCTCAGCCACCGGTTCAGGCACGCAGCGGCTCTACTCCTTCCGCGACATCCTGCTCCTCAAGATCATCAAGCGTCTCCTCGACGCGGGCGTCTCGCTCCAGCAGATCCGCACCGCCGTGGAGCACCTGCGTGAGCGGGGCACCGACGACCTCACCCAGGTCACGCTCATGAGCGACGGCGCCTCGGTCTACGAGTGCCGTTCCGCCGACGAGGTCATCGATCTGCTCCAGGGCGGTCAGGGCGTCTTCGGCATCGCCATCGGCGGTGTCTGGAAGGAGATCGAGGGCACGCTCCACGATCTTCCCAGCGAGCGCACCGTCGAGGCACCTCTGGCCGACGACGAGCTGTCCGCTCGTCGTCGCGCTCGTCTCAGCAGCTAACTGATAGGCTGGGCCTCGCTGTCAACGCGCGTGGGAGAGTTCGCCCAGGCGGCGCCGAAGGGGCAATTCCTCCCCGGAACCTCTCAGGCACCAGGACCACGCGACGAGGCAATTCTGAAGCCGGTTCCTTGCGGTGACAGAAGGGGAGGGCCGTCCTTGACGAGACCCCTTCCCAGGAGCGCCCGTGACCTCCAGCACCCCCTCCGGCCCTGATCTCTCCACTCCGTCGTCCAGCGGCGCCGACCGGTTCGTGGACCGGCACATCGGTCCGCGTGCCTCTCACCAGGGCGAGATGCTGCAGCGCCTGGGTCACGAGTCGCTCGACTCGCTCATGGCCGCTGCCGTCCCCGAGGGGATCCGCTCCGCCGAGCTGCTGGGTCTGCCCGCCGCGCAGAGCGAGCAGGACGCCCTGAGCCGGCTGCGTGAGCTGTCCGAGCGCAACAACCCGGGCATCGCGATGATCGGCCTGGGGTACCACCCCACCATCACGCCGCCGGTGATCCGGCGCAACGTGCTCGAGGACCCGTCCTGGTACACGGCCTACACGCCCTACCAGCCCGAGATCTCGCAGGGACGCCTCGAGGCGCTCCTCAACTTCCAGACGATGGTGTCGGACCTCACCGGTCTGCCCACGTCCAACTCCTCGCTGCTCGACGAGGGGACCGCGGCGGCCGAGGCCCTCACGCTCATCCGTCGCGCCACCAAGGGCAAGGACGAGCTGCCCATCGTGCTCGACACCCGTCTGCTGCCCCAGACGCTGGCGGTCGTCCGCACCCGCGCCGAGGCACTGGGCATCGACCTGCTCCACCTCGACCTGGGCCAGGACCCGGTCCCGGCAGGGGTGGCCGGCTCGATCATCGCCTACCCGGCTGCTGACGGCGCCCTCACCGACCCGCGTGAGGCCATCACGGCCTCACAGGCCGACGGTGGCCTCGCCGTCGTCGTGGCGGACCTCCTGGCCCTCGTGCTGGTGGCCTCCCCGGGCTCGCTCGGCGCCGACGTCGTGGTGGGCTCCTCCCAGCGCTTCGGCGTGCCGATGTTCTACGGCGGGCCGCACGCCGGCTTCATGGCGGTCCGTGCGGGCCTCGAGCGGCACCTGCCCGGTCGGCTGGTCGGCGTGTCCGTCGACGCCGCGGGTCGTCCGGCGTACCGCCTCGCGCTCCAGACGCGGGAGCAGCACATCCGCCGCGAGAAGGCGACGTCGAACATCTGCACCGCCCAGGTGCTCCTGGCCGTCACCGCCTCCATGTACGCCGTCTACCACGGCGCCGAGGGACTGCAGCGCATCGCGCACCACACCCACGCCCAAGCCGTCCAGCTGGCCGCGGGCCTGAGGGCCGGGGGAGTGGAGCTCACCTCCGACACGTTCTTCGACACCGTCGTGGCGGCCGTGCCCGGTCGGGCCGCCGGCATCGTCAAGGCGGCTCGCGCCGACGGGATCCACCTGCTGCTCGTCGACGAGGACCACGTGGGCGTCAGCACCTCCGAGTCCACGACGGGCGAGCACGTCGCGCGCGTCCTGGCGGCCTTCGGTCTCGAGGGTGCCGCCTTCGGCGCCGCCGAGCCCGCGCTGCCCGCCGGCCTGCTGCGCACCGACGCCATCCTCACCCACCCGGTCTTCACCGAACACCGCAGCGAGACACAGATGCTGCGCTACCTCAAGAAGCTCAGCGACCGCGACTACGCGCTCGACCGCGGCATGATCCCGCTGGGCTCGTGCACCATGAAGCTCAACGCCACGGCCGAGATGGAGCCCATCAGCTGGCCAGGCTTCGCCGACCTCCACCCGTTCGTCCCGGCCGAGGACGCGTCCGGCTTCATCGAGCTCATCGAGGAGCTCGAGTCCTGGCTCGCCACGGTCACGGGCTACGCCGCAGTCTCCGTGCAGCCCAACGCGGGCTCGCAGGGCGAGCTGGCCGGTCTGCTCGCCATCCGGGCCTACCACCGCAGCAACGACGACGCCCAGCGCGAGGTGTGCCTCATCCCCAGCTCGGCCCACGGCACCAACGCCGCCTCAGCCGTGATGGCAGGCATGCGCGTCGTGGTGGTCAAGGCCACCGACCGCGGCGAGGTGGATCTCGACGACCTGCGCGCCAAGTGCGAGCAGCACTCCGACGACCTCGCGGCCATCATGGTCACGTACCCGTCCACGCACGGCGTCTACGAGCACGGCATCACCGAGCTGTGCGACGTCGTGCACCAGCACGGTGGCCAGGTCTACGTCGACGGCGCCAACCTCAACGCGCTGCTCGGTCACGCCAAGCCGGGCCAGTTCGGCGGCGACGTCTCGCACCTCAACCTGCACAAGACGTTCTGCATCCCGCACGGCGGTGGCGGCCCCGGCGTCGGCCCCGTGGGCGTGGCAGCTCATCTCGCCCCGTTCCTCCCCAGCCACCCGCTGCATCCCGTGGAGGCCAAGCGCGAAGGTATCGGCGCCATCAGCGCTGCGCCCTACGGGTCGGCCGGCATCCTGCCCATCCCGTACGCGTACGTGCTCATGATGGGCGCCGAGGGCCTCGCGGAGGCCACGTCGGTGGCGGTGCTGTCGGCCAACTACGTGGCCGACCGGCTCAACGACGCGTTCCCGGTGCTGTACGCCGGCGAGAACGGTCTCGTGGCGCACGAGTGCATCCTCGACGTCCGGCCCCTGGCCAAGTCCTCGGGCATCAGCGTCGACGACGTGGCCAAGCGTCTCGTCGACTACGGCTTCCACGCACCCACGATGAGCTTCCCCGTGGCGGGCACGCTCATGGTCGAGCCCACGGAGTCCGAGGACCTCGCCGAGCTCGACCGGTTCTGCGAGGCCATGCTGGCCATCCGTGCCGAGATCGACGCCGTGGCAGCCGGAGAGCTCTCCGCCGAGGACAACCCCCTCGTCAACGCACCGCACACGGCGCGTGAGCTCCTGGACTGGAAGCACTCCTACAGCATCGCTGCCGGCGTGTTCCCGAGCGGCTCCACGCAGGACAAGTACTGGCCGCCCGTGGCCCGCATCGACCAGGCGTACGGCGACCGCAACCTCACGTGCGCCTGCCCGCCCCTCGAGGCCTTCGCCGAGTAGCTCAGCGGGCCGTGTCGGCCCACCAGGTGAGGACTCGGTCCACGACCGCCTGGGGGCGCTTGACCCACTGGACGTGGTCGGTGGATCCGCCGTCCGGGGCCTGGTCCCGGGTGTACGTCCACCGGGTGACGTGCGTGGTGTCGAGCGCGAGGTCGACGAAGGCGTCGGTGGCGGCGGAGACGGCGTAGGCGTCGGCCTGCAGCTTCACGACGAGGCTCGGTGTCTCGACCTTGCGGTCCACCCGGACCGGCGGACGGCCCGTGCGGACCCAGCGAGCCCACTCCCGCATGAGGGTGCGGGCGCCGGGGGCGCCGAACGCGGGCTTGGGCAGGTATCCGAACGCCCGGGTGGCCAGGGGCACGATGCCGCCCATGGCGAGGACGGGGAGTCCGCCGTACGGATAGGTCCGGAAGTGCGGCGTGGAGACACCCACGAGGACGAGTCCGTCGACCGGCTCGTTGAGCAGGTCGTGGAAGGTGCTGACCTGGCCTCCGAGGCTGTGCCCGAGCAGCAGGACGGGCCGGTCCGGCTCCTCGGCCCGCGCCTTGACGACGGCGTCGGCGACGTCCTGGATCTCGTCGGCGTAGCTCCAGTCGTGCGCACGCGAGGCCACGGGCGAGGCGTCGTCGAACCCGCGACGCGGAACGACGGCAGCCTCCCAGCCGACCGACTCGAACGCCTCGAGGAGGGGTCGGTAGTACCAGGACGGGACGGCCATGGCCGGGCTGACGAGCACCACGGGAGAGGTCATGAGGACCATTCTCCTGGTATGTCCGTGGGTTCGTGCAGCCGGATGTCGCTACGATCTCGTCCATGTCGGGGATCGGGGCGCGGCTCGTGGCGTTGCTGGCGCGGGTCTCGTTCAAGCAGCTCCTCCTCGTCGCCGTCGCAGCCGTGATCCTGGCCTCCGGCCTGTTCGGTGGCCTGGAGCGCGCGGAGACCACTGAGATCGAGGCGCTCAAGGTCGGACGCGCCGTCGACACGGGCCCTTTCGACCTGACCGTCGAGCGGGGTCGTCACACGACTGAGATCGAGTCGTCCGCCTTCCCCTCCGCGCCGCCCGCGCGCTCGGTCGTGGTGGTGGCCACCGTGCGCAACCGGAGTGATCGCTCGGTGTCGGCCGCGACGCTGCGGGACTCCGTCCGACTGAGCGGCGTCGCGGGGCTGCTCGACGACGGCCGGCGCGCCAAGAAGGGTGCCGACGTGCGCCCGCAGGTCCTCCTCCCAGCGGACGGCTCCGCCCTCAGCACGGTCGTCCCCGGAGTCACGTACGAGGTGGCCTTCGTCTGGGACCAGGCGGTCGACTCCGAGCCACCTTCCTCGGTCGGCGTCGAGATCCGCAGCCACACCCGGCGAAAGAGCACGATCGACGGGCAGCAGGGCTGGTTCGACCCCACGGCCGTCCGCCGCGGTTCCGTGGCGGTGGAGGAGGTCTCGTGAGCCGTCACGCTGCCGGGCGGCCGGCTTCACGCCTGTCTCGCCCCCACGTCCCTCGGCCCAGCCCGGCCCAGCTCGGGGTCGGCGCCCTCGTCGTGGCCGCGTTGGCCCTGGGCCAGCTGCTGAACCAGGTGCTTCCGGGCAACGAGGTCACCACCCGCCCGTTCCTCGTGCACTCCGGACTCGATGACAAGGCCGAGCTGCGCAGCGGGACCGTGCAGGTCACCGCGGTGCGCGGCTCACGCGCCAAGGAGCGGCTCGCCTCCGACCCGCTCGTCACCTCGGGCCTCTTCGTCCGGATCGACTTCACCTACGTCCCGCACGGGAAGCCGTCCGGCCTGTCCTACGCCGAGCTCCACGACGGCAGCGGCCGGGTCACGGAGGCGGGGCCCTTCGGCGACCGCACGACGATCTCGTGCCCCGCCACCCAGACCGACATCCGTCAGCTCTGCACGGCCACGTTCGAGGCCGACCCCTTGACGCTGCCGGGGTCGTCGGTGCGCATCGCGGTGAGCCCCAACGACCAACGGTTCGACTCGATGCTCGTCGCCGACCTCGAGATCTCGCGCTCCGACGTCACGCAGTGGCGAGCCAGCTCGCTGGCTCTCCCGGCCGGCGTCGCCGTGGTGGAGGGGCTCTCATGAGACGTCCCGGACGCACCACCATCGTGTCCTTGGCGGCGCTTCCGCTCCTCCTGGTGCTCGCGTTCGCCGCCTCCAGCGCACGCCTGCACGACTACTGGTGGTCCCAGGGGTTCCGTGACGGCACCACCGCCGCGGGGTCGTCGGCGGCGTTCTCCGACCGCTACGACGACGGGTTCGTGACGTACCCGATCCGCGGGAAGCTCCGTCTGGACGGGGTGACGCGGGTGGCCGGCTCGGGTGACGCCGACCTCGGGGAGGGAGGCCTGACGCTGCCGACCTCGTCGGTGCTGTGGAAGGTGGCGCTCCACGTCGAGGCCGACCCCGACGTGGTGCTCACGGGCTGCTCGCTCGCACTCGTGGACCGCGACGGACGACGCTACGACCTGGAGACCTCGGACTTCGAGGGACCCGACCGGGGTGCCGGCTCGTGCGTCCCGCCGGACGCCCCGGGGCCGAGCTTCTTCCCCGGTCAGAAGAAGCCCACGTCCGGCGACGGCGAGAACCCCCGGCCCCCCGCCTACGACGTCGAGCTCTACGTGGTCACGCCGGACGACGCGGCACCGGAGACCGTTCGGGTGTGGTGGTTCCTGCCACGCTACGTCGAGCTGCCGATCGACGCGTCCGACGTGGGGTCGACCTCGCCCTCGGCCTGAGCATCGGCGCGCTCCTGCGCGTGCATGACGACGCGGTCCACGGCGGCAGCCAGGAGCCCCACGAGCAGGATGTTGTAGGTGGCGCTCACCAGGACGTCCTGCCAGGGGGCGAAGGCCAGCCCGGTGGACTGCTCCTGGGGGCCGACGAGGAGACGCCAGAGCTCGCCCACCGCCAGGCCGCCCTGGCGGGCGAGCACGAAGACGACGCAGAACAGCAGCATCGGCAGCAGGCCGCCGATCGCCAGGAGCCTCACGCCGTCGGCGAGACCGCGGAAGCGCGAGCCGACGTCGGAGGTGAGCTCGGCGCCCCAGCCCCGGACCCGCGGGGGGACGCGCGCCACGACCGGTTCCCAGGGGCGGCGACGCTTCTCCCGGGCCGGCGTGCTCAGCGTGTGCCCGAGCGCCACGGCGCCGACCGTGAGCCACGCGATCGGGATGAGCAGGATGTCGTCCGAGCTGTCGATGAGCGAGCCGACCTGACGCATCGCCGAGGCGAGGGGCTGTCCGACCGGCCCGAGGACGTCGACCAGGTCGGACCACCGGGCCTGGACGCCGTGCGTGAAGCGGCGGTCGAGGAACCACTGCCAGACGCGGTCCTGGTACCGGGTGAACTGCGTGGCCAGCGCGAGCAGCCAGAGCACCTCGATGTAGGCCGCGCCGGCTCCGAACGCCAGGTGCCGGGACGGGAGGTCGAACCGTGACAGGAGCCACCGGAGGACGAAGGCGATCACGACCAGGGCGACGAGCCACGTCCCGGTGGCGATCGCCGTGCGGTCGAAGTTGGCGGTCTCGTCGTAGAAGGATCCTGCGTTGCCGAAGATCTCGTCGAAAGTCGCCGCGTTGACGTACACCTGGACGTCCTGACGCAGGTATCCCTGAGCCGCGTACACCGTCAAGAACGGGATGAGCGTGGAGGCGAGGAGCTGCAGGCGCGCGGCGGCCCGGGTCTGCCCGGCGTCCTCACCCTCGCGCTGCACCACGCCGAACCCGGCGTGGGGCAGCGATGCGGCCACCACCCGCAGCATGAGCACGAAGGCCACCAGGGTGGACAACGGCGCGAAGGGGAGCATGAACCCGGCCAGCGTGGAGTGGTTCTCGCTCACCGTGACGGCGCCCCAGAGCACGCCGTTGCGCCCCGCCGAGCCGAGGAGGAAGAGGGCCAGCAGCACCGGCAGGTGCGCGAGCGCAAGCCTCAGCCCCGTGAGGACCACGCTGAGCGCATCGCCCAGAGCACCCCGCACCGTCCCCATGGGGGACGAGTGTAGGGGTCAGGTGGCCAGGTCGGTGACGGCGACGGGCTCGCCGGTCGGCTCCTTGGAGCCGCCCTGGGGCTCGACGGTCACCGCGACGGCCACGGCGTCGCCGAGCTTGGGGACGTAGACCATGCCGTCCTTCGTCCCGAGCAGCCCGGCGTCCTTGGGGATCCCGTGATGCATCGTCCAAAGCTGGTAGACCTTGTCGCCGGGCAGCTCCTTGAGGGAGGAGCCCGACACGACGGCCGCACTGTGGCTCTTGGACGAGATGACCCGCAGGGTCCCGCCCGTGGACACGTTGCCCGAGGTGGTGGTGGCGTCGGCCGCACTGATGATCGCGGTGACGCGCTCCTGGTCGGCCCGCATGTCGCTGACGTTGTCGTGCTCGATGACGGCGAACCCACCGCCGACCATGGCGGCCACCACGGCGGCGGCCGCGACGAGCTGCGGCAGGGAGCGACGCAGACGTCGGCGCGAGTCGAGGGAGACGACGGGACGCTGCTGCGTCGTGGTGCTCACGGCGGCCAGGACGGAGGCGCGCAGCGCGGGGGGCGGGGTGGCGGACTCCGCCTCGCCGACGCGGCTCAACGTCTCGACGAGACCGGGCAGCTCGGCCTGGCACGTCTCGCACTGGTCGAGGTGCGCCTCGAAGGTCGCTCGCTCGTCGGCGTCGAGCGCGTCGAGCGCGTAAGGGGCCAGAAGGCCGTGCAGGTCGTTGCTCATGACTCCACTCCCAGGCAGTCGCGCAGACGGATCAGGCCGTCGCGCATCCGGGTCTTGACGGTGGCGGGGTTGGCGTCGAGGGCCTGTGCGACCTCGGCGTAGGTGTACCCCTGGTAGTAGGCGAGGGTGATGGCCTCGCGCTGCAGCTCGGTGAGCCCGCTCAGGCACTTCTTGACCTGCTCGTGCTCGAGCCGCACGGTGACGGTCTCGACGACCTCGTCGTGATCGATCCCGGGGGACCAGTCGTAGGCGAGGTCGCGGTTGGTGGCGGACTGGTCGTGCCGCACGGCGTCGACGGCCCGGCGGTGAGCCAGGGTCAGGACCCAGCTCTTGGCACTGCCCTTGCTGGGGTCGAATCGCGGGGCGGTCTGCCAGACCTGGAGGAAGACCTCCTGGGTGACCTCCTCGGCACGGGCCGGGTTCCGGATGACGCGCTTGGCCATGCCGAACACGGAGGGCGACAGCGTGTCGTACAGCGCCGCGAAGGCGGCCTCGTCGCCCAGGGCGGTGCGCTGCAGCAGTGCTCCGGCATCAGGTGCCGGTGGTGCTTCGAGATCGCCGATCGACGTCACGGACGCGAGGGTCTGCTCACTCATGCTGCGCTCCTTTCCGAAGAGGGTCCTACGAGTCATTCGTGGCCGCCTGTCGTCAGGATGGGTCGATCGCGAAACTTCTCGCGTCGGACCTCACCATAGTCGCGGCGGTTGCAGGGCGCGGCGGCGCACGTGGAACACTCGGACGGGCGCCGCGAGGCGTCCTGGACCGAGGGGCACGAGTTGAACGATCCGATCGCGTACGGCGTCCTCGTCGTCGCCGTGGCCGTGGCCGCCTTCGCGGGCTGGCACCTGTGGCGTGACCTGCCCTTCAGCAACCCGCTGTTCTATGCGGTCATCGTGCTGGAGCTGGTGCTTCTGGCCGTCCTCGTCGGTGGCGTCGTGGCGCTGACCACCACCAGCCGTGACGTCGAGGGCGGTCTCTTCGTGTCCTACCTCGTCACGATGGTCGTGATCCCTCCTGCCGCAGTGCTGTGGGGGATCGCAGAGAAGAGTCGCTGGGGCTCGGGGGTCGTCGTCGTGGCCATGCTCTCGGTGGCCGTGCTGTCCCTGCGGTCCCTGCAGATCTGGAAGGGCACCTATGTCTGACGCTCAGAAGACATCGACCTCCGGCGGCTTCGGACGGGCCCTCGTGGCCGTCTACGCGGTCTTCGCCCTGGCTGCGGCGGCGCGCTCGATCTACCAGCTCGTGGCCAAGGCCGACGAGGCCCCGGTGGCCTACGCCCTCTCGGCGCTCGCCGGCGTGGTCTATGTCGTGGCCACGTACGCCCTGGCGACCGACCGGCGCGCGCTCGCCGCGGCCACCATCGGCTTCGAGCTGGCCGGAGTGCTGGTGGTGGGGCTCCTCACGATCGTCGACGCCGACCTCTTCCCCGACCAGACGGTCTGGAGCGACTTCGGCGCCGGGTACGGCTTCGTCCCGCTCGTCCTGCCCTTCGTGGGCCTGTGGTGGGTGCGGCGGGCGCGTTCCTGAGGGCGAGGACCTCGACACGTGCTCGGGCGGCGTGACCCTCGGGCCACCTACGCTCGACGGCGTGATTCGACGCTCCGTCCTCGTCCTGCTCGCCGCGGCCTGCCTCGCCGCCGGTCTCGCGAGCCCGGCGGAGGCCCGCCCCGGCCAGGTGGACCCGCCGTGGGTCTCGGCCTCGTCGCCCTCCTCGATCACCCTGTCCTGGCTCGCCAAGGCGGGCGCGACGCACTACCGCGTCTCGTACGCCACGTCGTACAGCGGCGTGAAGGCGTCGTCGGCCAGGGTCAGGCGGACGTCGGGACGACAGACGTCGCTCCGGGTCTCTGGACTGAGGTCCGGCACGATGTACTGCTTCATGGTCGCCGCGGTCAGCGGCAGCGGCACGGGCGCCCGGTCGCAGCGGCACTGCAAGATGACCATGCGCGTGGCCAACCACACCGACCGCCGCACGGCCGGAATCGTGACCTTCAACCTGTGCGCCCGGGCCAGCGGCTGCCACCGCTGGGACCCCCGGCTCTCGCCCATCATGAAGCGCATCGACGAGTCCGACGCCGACCTCGTGGCACTGCAGGAGGCCTCGGGACGGATCGAGCAGCTGGCCGCCCACCTCGAGACCCGTGGCTTCGCCCTCGCGTCGGCGAGCGGCAGCGAGGCCCTGTTCTACCGGACCAGTCGGTTCCGGCTGAGCCAGAAGCCCGTCGCCGACGGCGACCCGGGCGAGCTCGCGCCCGTGGCAGGGACCTGGACGCTCAGCGAGAGCGGCACGGCGGCCTGGGCCCTGCTCAAGGAGACCCGGACGGGCCACGCGGTCGTGGTGGGCAGCGTCCACCTCAAGAACGGCAAGACCGAGAGCGCGTCGGCGGTGCGCCGCATCGAGACGCGCCGGCTCGTGGCCAAGGCGCGGTTCGTGGCCCGCGAGAACGGCCTGCCCCGGTCCCGCGTGGTCCTGGCCGGGGACTTCAACTCCACGCGCAACCGGCCGAGCGACACACCGCGGTGGGAGCTGGAGAAGTACGGCTGGCACGACGCCTACGACCGCTCCGCCAGCTTCACCCGGCCCTATCTCAACAGCTACAACGGCTGGGACACCACGCCGCGTCGGTCCGTCCGGTACGGCGACCACGTCGACCGGGTCTTCCTCTCCGACGCCGTCGGATCCACGCAGTGGCGTGTGGTCGTGAAGGTCGCCGACGGGAAGTACGTCACGCCCGTCGCGTCGGACCACAGCCCGGTGCGGGTGACCCTCTACCTGCCGTAGACGGGCCCGGTCAGCGCAGGCCGCAGGCGTCGGCGTAGAAGGCGTGCAGCGCGGTCCGGGTGGACGCGTCGACCGGCAGGTAGAACGAGGTGCCCTCCGGCAGCCCCTCGGCCTTCACGCGGACGCCGATGAGCGTCCCCACCTTGTCCTCGGCGAGGGCGTGGGCGTCGCAGCGCGCCGGCACGAGGGTCAGCGGCACGTCCCGAGGCTCGCCGTCCAGCGGCACGGGTCGCCCGGGCTGCGGCTCGACGTTGAAGAGGACGGTGGACTCGTAGCCGTCGAAGGAGACGCCGGAGTCGGCTCCCCGGGGGGTCAGGGTGACGGGGAGCGAGAGGGTGAGTCGTCCGTCCACCTCGGCCGTCGTGGCCCGCCCGATGGTGAGGTCGGCCGCCTCGTCGAGCCGTGACCGGGCGCAGTCCCGGTCCATGGCCAGCCCCACCGTGCCGTACTGGTCGTCCACGGGGAGCTTCGAGCGCACCTCGGCGCCGTCGCCGACCCGGTAGACGAGCTGGACCCGGCCGTCGAGGTCCGTGCCGCAGCGCGACCGGGGGAGCCGCAGCGCGAGGACGCGCTCGTAACCGGCATCGATCGTGACGTCCGTCGACTCCTCGACGGGGTCGAAGCGCGCCGAGGTGAGGCGGAAGGCGCCGACGTGGAGCGGCCTGCTCGTGGGGTTGTTCACCAGGAGGAAGACCTCGCGCGTCTGTCGCTTGATCCGCGACTGGTCGAGGTGCACCTGCATGCCGTCGGGGGCGGGGACCTCCTCGATCGTGGGCGAGCAGCCGACGAGGAGCATCATGACGAGGGCCGTGGCCACGACCAGACAGCTGCGCACGGGACGATCGTAGGGCGGCTGGGGGCACCCCGGACGTGTTTGGACCCCGCGCGCTCATACCGCACGGGGTCAGCCCCATCGTCCACCGAGCGGAGCGGTCAGTCCGGGAGGCGCGCCGTCGACCAGTCGGTGGCGAGGGTCACGACGTCGCCGATGACGGTGACGGCCGGCGAGCCCACTCCCGCGGCGGCGCAGCGCTCCGCGATGGTCCCGAGGGTGCCGAGGGTCGTGCGCTGCTCGGCGGTCCAGCCCCGCTCCACGACGGCGGCCGGGGTGGCCGGGTCGTGTCCTGCCGAGACGAGCTCGGCCGTGGTCTCCGCCAGCCGCTTGACCCCCATGAGGAGCACGAGCGTGTGGTCGCCTCCTGTGGGCAGGTCCCTGAGCGACTCGTGGGCCGTGACGACGCTGAACCCGGTGGCCAGCCCGCGGTGCGTGACCGGGATGCCGGCCGCCGCGGGGACGGAGATGGCACTCGTCACGCCGGGGACGACCTCGACGGGGATGCCCGCTGCCTCGCACGCGATCCGCTCCTCGCCCCCGCGGCCGAGGACGTAGGGGTCGCCGCCCTTGAGCCGCACGACCATCTGCCCGGCCTTCGCGTGGCGCACGAGGACCTCGTTGATCTCGTCCTGCGGCACGGGGTGGTGATCGGGACGCTTGCCGACGTCGATCACCTCGACGTCGGGGGAGAGCTCGGCCAGCACCGTGAGCGGGGCCAGCCGGTCGACCACGACGACGTCGGCCTCGGCCAGCAGGCGACGACCGCGGGCCGTGAGGAGGCCGGAGTCCCCGGGACCGCCGCCGACGAGGGCCACGCGGCCCTCGGGGTGGTGCGTGCGGTGGCGCAGAGGCAGGTCGCCGGACTGCAGAGCGGCGGCGACCCCGTCGCGGAGCCTGGACGCCCGGCCGGCATCGCCGCCGCCACTCACCGCGACGAGCACGTCGTCGACCTGGGCGACCGCGGGTGCCCAGGCGGTGGCGTGCTCGGGATCGCCGCCCTTGAGGCACCAGGTCTGCTGCGCCTCGGCGTCGGCGGCCACCTGGTCGTCGACGGGGGAGTCAGTGGCGGTCTGGACGAGCCACGCGCCGACGAGGTCACCGGTCTCGTAGCCGCGGGCCAGCCACGTGATGCGGCCCTGGGCGGCCAGCTCGCCGATGCGCGCCGTGACGGTGGGCGCGACGACCACGAGGTCGGCGCCGGCGTCGACCAGGGCGTGCGCCCGCCGGGTGGCGACGTGGCCGCCGCCCACCACGACCACGCGTCGCCCCGTGAGGCGCAGCGTGAGCGGGTAGCTGCCCGACGTCACGGCGTCAGACCGCAGCGGTGGACAACAGGGCGTCGCCCACCATGCCGGCGGCGAGCGTGGTGCCGTCGTGGGGGTCGACGAGCAGGAAGGCGCCCGTGCTCCGTGAGTGCAGGTACTCCTCGGCGGCGATGGGGGCCGCGAGTCGCAGCGTCACGTGGCCGATGTCGTTGAGCCCCAGGGTGTCGGCCGGCAGCAGCTCGGCGCGGTCGAGGTCGAGGCGTCCGCCCACGTTCTTGACGAGAGCCTGCACCGTGCGGGTGCCGTGCTTGAGCAGCACCTTGGAGCCCGCACGGAGGTCGCGCTCGGCGAGCCACGCCACCGTGCCGTCGATGTCCTGCGTGACGGACGGGACGCTGCGCGAGGTGACGATGAGGTCGCCCCGCGAGATGTCGACGTCGTCGGCGAGGCGCAGCGTGACCGACTGCGGGGAGAAGGCCTCCGTGAGCTCGCCGTCAGCGGTGTCGATGCCCACGACGGTGCTGGTGCGGCCGCTCGGCAGGACGGTGACGGGGTCTCCCACGCGCACGAGCCCGGAGGCCACCTGACCGGCGTACCCGCGGTAGTCGCGGAACCGGTCCTCGGCGGCGCTCTGCGGGCGGATGACGAGCTGCACGGGGAACCGGAGCGGCTCGGAGTGCGGCTCACCCACGGGGTCGAGCTGCTCGAGGTGCTCGAGCAGGCTGGGACCGTCGTACCAGGGCGTGCGGTCCGAACGCGTGACGACGTTGTCGCCGGCGAGCGCGGAGACGGGCACCGTGGTGACGTCGCTCAGCCCGAGGGAGTGGGCCGTGGCCTTCACCTGGGCGGAGACCGTGTCGTACGTGGCCTCGTCGTAGTCGACGAGGTCGATCTTGTTGACCACCACGACGACGTGCGGGACGCGCAGCAGCGACGCCACCGCGAGGTGCCGGCTGGTCTGCTCCAGCAGGCCCTTGCGGACGTCGACGAGGAGGACCACCACGTCGGCCGTGCTGGCGCCGGTGACCGTGTTGCGCGTGTACTGCACGTGGCCGGGGCAGTCGGCCAGGATGAAGGACCGCTCCGCCGTGGCGAAGTAGCGGTACGCGACGTCGATGGTGATGCCCTGCTCGCGCTCGGAGCGCAGACCGTCGGTGAGGAGGGCGAGGTCGGCCTGGGCGAGGCCGCGGTCGCGGCTGACGCGCTCGACGGCGTCGAACTGGTCGGCCAGCACCGACTTGGAGTCGTAGAGGAGGCGGCCCACGAGCGTGGACTTGCCGTCGTCGACGGAGCCGGCCGTGGCCAGCCGCAGCAGCGTGGAGGTGGGGAGGGGAGTGGCGATGCCCATCAGAAGTAGCCTTCCTTCTTGCGGTCCTCCATGGCGGCCTCGGAGATCCGGTCGTCGGCGCGCGTGGCGCCGCGCTCGGTCACGCGGGTGGCAGCCACCTCGGCGATGACGTCCTCGACAGTGACGGCGGGGCTCTCGACGGCTCCCGTGCAGGACATGTCGCCCACGGTGCGGTAGCGGACCTGGCGGTTCTCGACCGTCTCGCCGTCGCGGGGCTGCGCGAACTCGCCGACGGCGAGCAGCATGCCGTCGCGCTCGAAGACGTCGCGCTCGTGCGCGTAGTAGAGCTCGGGGAGCTCGATCTTCTCGCGACCGATGTACTGCCAGACGTCGAGCTCGGTCCAGTTGCTGAGCGGGAAGACCCGCACGTGCTGGCCCGGGGTGTGGCGGCCGTTGTAGAGGTTCCAGAGCTCGGGACGCTGGTTGCGGGGGTCCCACTGGCCGAACTCGTCGCGCAGGCTGAAGACCCGCTCCTTGGCGCGCGCCTTCTCCTCGTCGCGGCGTCCTCCGCCGAAGACGGCGTCGAACTTGTGACCCTCGATGGCGTCGAGGAGCGGCTGGGTCTGCAGCGGGTTGCGCGTGCCGTCGGCGCGCTCGCGCAGACGGCCGTCGTCGATGTAGTCCTGCACGCTGGCGACCTCGAGCCGCAGGCCCAGGCGCTCGACCGTCGCGTCGCGGTAGGCCAGCACCTCGGGGAAGTTGTGGCCCGTGTCGACGTGCAGCACCGGGAACGGCACGGGCGAGGGCCAGAAGGCCTTCACCGCGAGGTGCAGCATGACGACGGAGTCCTTGCCGCCGGAGAAGAGCAGCACGGGGCGCTCGAACTCCGCGACGACCTCGCGGATGATGTGGATCGCCTCGGACTCCAGCCAGTCGAGCTGACTGAGACGGTAGGTCGCCCGGGCAGGGTCGATCACGCTCATGCGTTCCTTCGGTAGGGGAGTGCGGAGATGGGGGAGCGGCTCAGGTGTGCAGGCCGCACTCGGTCTTGTTGAAGCCGGCCCAGCGGCCGGCTCGGGGATCCTCGCCCTCGGCGACCTTGCGGGTGCAGGGCAGGCAACCGATGGAGGGGTAGCCGTCGGTGACGAGCGGGTTGACGATGACGTCCTGCTCGTCGGCGTAGGCCAGGACCTCGTCGAAGGTCCAGTCGGCGAGCGGGTTGACCTTCACGAGTCGGTTCTTGGCGTCCCACGTGACCCACGGGGTGTCGGCGCGGGTGGGGCCCTCGTCGCGGCGCACGCCGGTGATCCAGACCTCGTAGCCGGAGAGGGAGTCGCTGAGCGGCTCGACCTTGCGCAGCTGGCAGCACAGGGCGGGGTCGCGGGCGAACAGGTCCTTGCCCAGCTCGGCGTCCTGCTCGGCCACGGTGCGCTTGGGCAGGACGTCGACGATGGTGAGCTCCATGGACGACTCGACGGCGTCGCGCGTGCCGATGGTCTCGGAGAAGTGGTAGCCGGTGTCGAGGAACAGCGTGTCGACCCAGGGGATGTGCCGGGCGACCACGTGGGGCAGGACGGCGTCGGCCATCGAGCACGCCACGGCGGTGCGATAGCCGAACTCCTGCGAGACCCAGGCGAGGACGTCGTCGGTGCCGACGGACGGGTCGTTGCCGAACCGCTCCTCGGCCTCGTGGGCGATCCGCTCGAGCGCTGCCTCGTCGCGGCGCGGTCGGGAGAGGAGCTCCTCGCGCTGCTGCTCGTGCTCGGTCTTGGCGGCGTCGTGCGCCAGCTGGCGCTCGCGGCGCTCGGCCAGGGTCAGGTCGGTGCTCATGAGCTCCCCTTCCGATCGACGTGCCGCGACGAGAGTCGCGACTCTGGCAGCAACAAGTTTATCGAGCGATCCCATCCCATGGACCGAGGTCCGGATCATGGACAAGCGCGTCTGCGGGTGAGGGATATCGTCGGTCCATGGCCCGATTCATCGACATCCACCCCGAGAACCCGCAGCAACGCTCCGTCGACCAGGCGGTGCGGCTGCTGGCCGACGGGGGGCTCCTGGCCATCCCCACGGACTCCGGCTACGCCCTGGCCGCCCAGCTGGGCAACAAGGACGCGCTCGACCGGATCCGCGCCATCCGCAAGCTCGACGACAAGCACCACTTCACCCTGGTGTGCAAGGACTTCTCGCAGCTCGGCCAGTTCGTGCACGTCGACAACGCGATCTTCCGTGCGGTCAAGAACGTGACGCCCGGGCCGTACACGTTCATCCTCCCGGCGACGCAGGAGGTGCCGCGGCGCCTCCTGCACCCCAAGAAGAAGACCGTCGGTGCGCGCATCCCCGACCACGCCGTCGTGCGGGCGCTCCTGGACGCGCTGGGCGAGCCCATCCTCACGAGCACGCTGATCCTGCCGGGGGAGACCGAGGCCATGACCGAGGGCTGGCTCGTCCAGGACGCGCTCGACCACGAGATCGACGCCATCGTGGAGTCGGGCGAGGTCACGGCCGAGCCCACGACCGTGATCGACTTCGTCGACGGCGTGCCCGAGATCGTGCGCGAGGGTGCCGGCGACACGAGCCGGTTCGTCTGACATGAGCACCTTCGTGCTGGTGCCGGGGGCCGGCGGGGACCCCTGGTTCTGGAGCAGGCTCGTCCCACGGCTGGAGGATGCCGGCCACCGCGCCGTCGCCGTCGACCTGCCCGGCGACGACCCCGAGGTCGACCTCGAGGGCTACATCGACCTCGTCGTGCGGGCCGTCCAGGGGTGCGAGGGACCTGTCGTGCTGGTCGGGCAGTCCTTCGGCGGCTTCAGTGCCGCGGGTGCCGCCCTGCGGGTCCCCGTCCAGCGGCTCGTGCTGCTCAACGCCATGATCCCGGCGCCGGGGGAGTCCGGCGCCGGCTGGTGGAAGGCCGTCGGGCAGGCTCAGGCACGTCGCGACGCGGAGCGGGACGCAGGACGCGACCCCGAGGCGGGGTTCGACGTGCTGGAGGTCTTCTTCCACGACGCCCCCGACGACGTCCTCGCGGAGGCTGCCGAGCACGAGCGCGACGAGGTGGAGGCCGCGTTCCACGCGCCGTGGCCCGGGGAGTCCTGGCCCGACGTCCCCACCGCTGTCCTCGCCGGCGACGACGACCGGCTCTTCCCGCTCGCGCTCCAGCAGCGCGTCGCGCAGGAACGGCTCGGTCTCCCCGTCGCTGTCGTGCCCGGGGGCCACCTCAACGCGCTCACCCGACCGGTCGACGTCGCCGCGGCGCTGCTCAGCCTGACCGACGGCTGAGGCCGGCAGGGACGGCGCAGACCGCCACGAGGCCGGCGAGCAGCAGCAGCGCGGACGGCCCGCTCACGTGCTCGAGCAGCACCGTGCCGAGGAACGGGGCCGCGAACCCGATGTAGGTGAGGCTGTAGAAGACGGCGTTCACGGCGGCAAGGTCGGCCGGGGCCGCCACCTCCTCCACGGTGGTGAGCCCGCCGACGAGGATCCAGCCGTAGGCCGCACCCAGCAGCATGGCGGCGACGAGCACGAGCAGTCCGGTGTCGAGCTCAGCCGCCAGCAGCGCGACGAGGAACCCCGCGGAGCCGCTGGCGAGCCCGAGCAGGATCGTGGTCGTCGGAGCCCAGCGGCGCCCGAGCGGCTGCACCAGCACGCCGGTCCAGAGGGTCAGGGCCACGAGAGCCCCGCCCACAGCGACGTCGGGTCCGGGGACGGACTGGATCTGGGGAATGGTCGTGAAGGCGAACGACGCACAGCCGAAGACCCAGGGGGCCGTGGGGACCACGCGCAGGAGGAACGTGCGCGAGCGGAGGGTGCGGCCCACACGGCCCGGCTCGGCCTCCACGTCGCCGGGCGGAGCGTGGGCCGGCTCGGGCGTGCTCCAGGCGACGACCGCGACGGCCACGGTGAGCAGCAGGTGCGGCACGTAGGGCACGACCGTGGGATGCGGCACCCACTCCGCCACGACGCCAGTGACGAGTGGACCGGTCCCGAACCCGGCGGAGAGCGCGATGGCGGCGCGGCGGGCGCCTGTCCCGGCAGGCCCGGCGGAGAGCTCCTTGACCCAGGCCGTGCCTGGGGCGAAGGCCGCGCCGGAGGCGACGCCGGCCAGCAACCGGCCCACGAGCAGCAGGCCCAGGTGGTGCCCGCCGAGCAGGAGCACGACCGTGGCCACGAACGACAGAACGAGCACCGGGCGGATGACGCGGCGGCGGCCGAGCCGGTCCGACAGCGGGCCGACGACCAGGAGCGCCGGGATGAGTCCGAGCGCGTACGCCCCGAAGAGTGCGTTGACCTCGGCCGCGGAGGCGCCGTCGGCGACGCGGTAGACGGGCAGCAGGGCGGCGAACTGGTTGGCTCCGAACCCGACGACGAAGAGGGCGAGAGCGGCTCGCGTCCAGGCTGGCACGCCCCTCACTGTAGGGGCCGGAGCGATGCCTAGATGGTGCGGTGGTCGACCCGCGACATGCGCGGTCCGCGCCGCTCCACGCGGGTGAGGGGACTCAGCTGGAGCAGGCGCAGGGCTCGCCCGCGGTGAGGCCGGAACGGCTCGAGCAGCGCGGCCACCTCGGCATCGGTCTCGACCTTGCGTCCGAGGAAGGCCGTGCCGACCGTGCTGCCCAGGTGGTAGTCGCCGAAGGGCACCGCGTCGGCGTCGCCCAGCGCCCGGGAGCCGACCTCGGCGGCCGTCCACGCGCCCACGCCGTGGATGCTCCGGAGCCCGCGGTAGGTGGCCTCGAGATCCCCGGCCGCGGCGAGCCGTTCGACGGAGTCGGCGACGCGGACGCACGCCTGGGCGGTGCGGTACCGCTTGGGGTCGACCCCGGCGAGGTGCCACTCCCAGGACGGGAGCGCAGCCCACTCCGCGGCGGTGGGCACCACGCGCAGGCGCTCCGGGGCCGGGCCAGGAGCGGGGGAGCCGTGCCGGCGCAGCAGCTGGCGCCAGGAGAGGAAGGCGTCGGTGCCGAGGACCTTCTGCTCCAGTACGGCGGGGACGAGCGCCTCCAGCACCCGGCCGGTGCGCGGGACCCGCAGGCCGGGGAACCGGCGCAGCGCATCGAGGAGGAGAGGGTGCTCGGGTCGGAACCCGGAGACGTCGTCGTGGGCGCCGAGGACGGCGGGCAGCAGCTCGAGGTGCTCCTGCGCCCCGGGACCCCAGGCCTGCGCACGGACGGTCTCGGCACCGACCTGGTGGATGCGGACGGTGACGGGGCCGCTGACCTCGCGGGTGGTGCGCCAGATGACGGGTCCGTCGAAGAGGAAGGCGGGATCGGCCGGGCCACGACGGATGGTGGAGAGCGTGCGCCGGACGTCGACCGGGGCGTCGAAGGTGACGGTGCGCTCCTGCGCCTCAGCCACGGGGGCGACCCCACCAGCGACGCCTGCGGGGAGGCGGCTCCTCGACGGCTCGTGCCGCGGCTCGGACCCGGCGTCGCTCGCGCCAGGCCTCGACCTCGGCGTCGACGTCGCGCAATGCCGTGATGACCGGCGGCCCGCCCTGCAGCTGGCGACGGGCCTCGATCACCCGCCGGTTGAAGTCCTCGAGGATCTCTCGCGCCCGCTCCTCCGAGCCCGTGGTGTCGAGGTACGTGTCGAGCTCGGCGTCCTCGCGTCGCAGCGCGAGCGCGGGAGGGAGCACGCCGCTGATCTGCTCGCGCTCGATGAGGCGCTTGATCCACCAGCTGGGGTCGTACGAGGTGCCCAGGTGGGGCAGTGGCTTGCCCGCGAGCGGCAGGTCGTCGAAGTCTCCGCGGCGTATGGCCGCCTCGATCTGCTGCTCGGGCGTGAGCTGCGGCCGCGACGGAGCGTCGTCGGCGCCCGTCTCGTCCGGTGAGGTCCGGTAGTGGGCGGCCCGACGCCTGCTGTCGCGATGCGGATCGGGGCGGCTCATGGTCCGTCCCATTCTAGGAACCTCCTCCGACATGGCACGATGCGCCGATGGGCATCTCCTCGGACCTCGGACGTTGGCGGGACGCAGCCGTGGCTGCTGCGCGGTCGGGGCTCGTGCGTCCCGTGAGCCCTCGGGCCGCGGCGGGCATGGCGGCCGGACTGTGGCGCGGTGGCCTCACTCCCTCCACGCTCGTGGCCGTCACGGCGGCGCGCCACGGCTCACGGGTCCTCGTGCACGACGATCTCGGCGCGTCGACCTACGCCGAAGCTGCTGAGCGCGTGGAGCGTGTGGCCGGCGCTCTCCACGCCCGAGGCCCACGGGTGCGCCAGGTCGCCGTGCTCTGCCGCAACCACCGCTACTTCCTGGAGGGCGTGCTCGTCGGCTCCCGGCTGGGCGCGGAGGTGGTGCTCGTGAACACCGAGCTCACCCCCGACCAGCTGGCGAAGGTGCTGGCCCGTCACGCGCCGGACGTCCTGGTCCACGACGACGAGTACGGCCCGGCGCTGGCCGACCTGCCCGACCACGTCCTGGCCGTCCGGGCCTGGACCGAGCCCGGCTCTGAGGGCCTGAGTCTCGACGACCTCGCGGCCGAGGGCGGACGGGCGCCGGCTCGGCACGGCGCCGCGAAGGTCACGCTCCTCACCTCGGGGACGACTGGCCTGGCCAAGGGAGTGTCGCGCCAGGTGGCCCCGGTGGCCGTCGTCCAGTCCGCAGCCACCGGCCTGGGCGTCCTGCAGCTCCGCGACGGAGACGTGGCAGTCGTGCCGCCGCCGTTCTTCCACGCCCTCGGCTTCGCGGTGCTGCTCGGGACCCTGGGCGTGGGCGGCACGCTCGTCGCCCACCGTCGCTTCGACGCCGAGCAGACCCTGCAGGACGTGGCGCAGCACCGCGCCTCCCTCGTGGTCGCGGTCCCGCTCATGGTGCAGCGCATGGTCGACGCCCAGCCCACGGTGAAGGCCCGGACCGAGTCCCTGCGCGTCGTCCTCACCGGTGCCTCGGCCATCTCGCCTCGCACCGTGACGGCCTTCCTCGAGACCTTCGGCCCCGTGCTGGTGAACGTCTACGGGGCCACCGAGACCGGCATCGTCACCATGGCGTCGCCGCGCGACCTGGCTGAGGCGCCTGACACCGTCGGCCAACCCGCTATCGGGGTGACGATCCGCATCCTGCGCGACGACCGCACCCAGGCCGCACCGGGGGAGCGGGGCACGATCTTCGTGCGCGGCGGCATGGTCTTCGACGGCTACACCCCTGACGGTGACCACACCCCGGAGGGCAAGGAGGTCGTGGACGGCTTCGTGTCCTCCGGCGACGTCGGTCACCTCGATGAGCGAGGTCGGCTCTACGTCGACGGTCGCGACGACGACATGGTCGTGACCGGCGGTGAGAACGTCTTCCCGCAGGAGGTCGAGCGGGTGCTGGAGCAGCACCCCGACGTCGCCGAGGCCATCGTGGTGGGAGCCGCTCACGACGAGCTCGGCCACGAGCTCGTCGCCTTCGTCCGTCCGGGTACCAGGGAGCCCACGCTCGACGAGCTGCGCGCCCACGTCCGGGGCTCGCTCGAGCGGTACAAGGCGCCGCGGCGCGTGGAGGTTCTCGAGGACTTCCCGCGGAACGGGACGGGCAAGATCCTGCGCAAGGAGCTCGTCGAGAGGGCCGAGCAGGAAGAACCTGGACGATAACCCCAACTCCGTCGGATCGTTGAGAGTGACGTACCTCACCTCGAAAGGATCCCTCGTGCGCCGTCCCCGCAGCGTCCTGGCCCTGATCGCCGCCTCCGCCGTCGCCTTCTCGGTGCTGGCTCTCGGGGGACCCGGCACGACGCCGGCCCCGGCCGAGGCCTCCTCGGGCATCCCGCTCAACCCGGCGGGCGGGAAGTACGACGCGTCGGTCACGCGCACGAAGCACGGCATCCCGCACGTCGTCGCGAAGGACTGGGGCTCCCTCGGGTTCGGTCATGGGTACGCGACGGCGGAGACGTCGATCTGCAACCTCGCAGACACCCTCCTGACAGGACGGGGTGAGCGGTCGCGCTACCTCGGCCCGGAGGCGCGCTACAACGACCGCGTCACGCTCGATGCCACCAACCTCCAGACCGACGCCTTCTTCACCGACGCGCGCGGCCGCAAGGTCGTGGAGAAGCTGCTCGCCGACCCGGTGCGCGGACCCGGTGCCGAGACCCGCGCGATGGTCGAGGGCTACATCAAGGGCGTCAACCGTTACCTCGCGTCCGTCGGGGGAGCGTCCGGCGTGAAGGACAAGGCGTGCCGGGGTGCGGCGTGGGTGCGCACCGCCTCCACGAACGACCTCTGGTACGGCCTCTACGCCGCCAACCTCCTCGCGTCCGCCGGCCCGTTCATCGGCTCGATCGCCGATGCAGACCCGCCGTCGCTCAACGACCCCGGGCTGCCGCTGCCGAGCCTCGACCTCCCCGACGCGCTCGACCTCCCGCTCCTCGATCTCTCCAGGCTGCTGCCGTTCGGCTCCGCGCCCAAGGCCCTGCCCACGTCGCAGGAGCTGAAGGCCGCCCTGGGCAAGGACCCGAGCTCCCCGTTCGGCTCCAACGCGGTGGCGGTGGGTGGCGACAAGACGGCCGACGGCCGAGGCATGCTGCTCGGCAACCCGCACTTCCCGTGGCTCGGCCGGTACCGCTTCGAGCAGGTGCAGCTGACCATCCCCGGCAAGTACGACGCCGCGGGCGCCAGCCTCATGGGCTCGCCCGTCATCAACATCGGGTTCACGAAGGACGTGGCGTGGAGCCACACCGTGTCCACGGGCTACCGCTTCACGCCGTACGAGTACCGCACCATCCCCGGGTTCCCCAAGAAGTACCTGACGGACCAGGGGGTCAAGGACCTCGAGGAGCGGCCCGTCGTCGTGACCGTGAAGAACAAGGACGGATCGCTGTCCAAGGTCACCAAGACGCTCTACCGCACCGACGAGGGCTACGTCATGGACAACCCTGCGACGCTCATGGGCTGGACCCCGCTGAGCTTCGTGGCCATGCGCGACGCCAACGCCGAGCAGCTGCGCACGCTCGACTCCTTCCTGGCCATGAGCCGCGCGAAGGACGCGAGGTCCTTGCTCGCCGCCAGCGACCGGGCGGGTGGCATCCCGTGGGTCAACACCATCGCGGCCGACCGCAGGGGCACGGCCCTCTACGCCGACCACGCGGTCGTGCCCAACGTCCCGAACGACCTCGTGGCCTCGTGCATCACGCCGATCGGCCTGCTGACACGCCAGCTGGCCGGGTTGCCGATCCTCGACGGCACGCGCGCCTCGTCGTCCTGCCGGTGGCGCAGCGACGCCGACGCTCCTCGTCCCGGCATCTTCGGCAGCAAGAACATGCCGTCCCTCTTCACCCGCGGCTGGGTCATGAACGCCAACGACTCGTACTGGCTCCCCAACCCCACGACCCGGCTCGAGGGCTTCGCCAACATCATCGGCTGCGAGAAGTGTGAGCGGAGCCTGCGTTCACGCATGGTCTACTCCTCGGTCTCGGACTCCCTCAGGACCACCCGGATGACCCACGCGCGTCTGGAGGCGATCGAGCACACCGAGCAGAACATGGCGGCGATCCTGACGCGGGAGAACGGCGACCTCGACACGGTGTGCACCGCTGCGGGTGGGGGAGAGGCCTGCAGGGTCCTCAAGGCCTGGGACGGACGCGGGAAGGTGAGCAGCCGAGGAACCATCCTGTTCCGCGAGTTCTTCCTGCGCCTGCCCGCGGCCCGCTGGAACGTCCCCTTCGACGCGAACGACCCGCTCAACACGCCGCGCGACCTCAAGGAAGGCGACGGTGCGACGGTCCAGGCCATGAAGGACGCCATCGCCCACCTGCGAGCGAAGGGCGTCGCGCTCGACGCGCCGCTGGGTTCCCAACAGGTCGCCGACAAGCCGGGCCGCCCCATCGGTGTCCCCGGCGGCCCGCACGAGCTGGGCTTCGTCAACGTCGTGGAGGCCTCCGAGCCGGCGGAGAACCCCAAGGCGGGTCTCTACCCGGTGAACTTCGGGTCCTCGCACGTCCAGGTGGTCTCGTTCACGAAGACCGGCGTGAAGGCCTCGACGATCCTCACCTACGGACAGTCGGGCGACACGTCGTCGCCGTGGAGCCGTGACCAGACGGCCATCTTCGGGAGGGGAGGGTGGGTCAGCTTCCCGTTCACGCCGACGCAGGTGAAGGCGCAGAAGATCTCGGCGCGCACCGTCACGGCTCGGCGCTGAGCCTCAGGCTTCCGAGAGCTCGCTCCTCGCTGCGGCCACCACCTCCTGGGTCAGGGCAGCGAGGAGCGTCACCTCGTCCTTCCAGCACTGCCAGTAGAGGGCCGTGGAGACCTGGGGTCCTCCGAGCCGGACCAGACGGCCCTGGTCGGCCAGGTCAGTGGCCTGGTCGGTGGGAATGACGCCCCACCCGAGCCCGAGCTCCACCGCCTGGGTGATGTCGTGGGTGGAGGGCACGAGGTGGTGAGGAGACGTGCTCCCGTCGACACCGTGGTGGCGCAACCACTCGAGCTGGAGGGTGTCGCTCCGGTCGAAGTCGATCCGCGGGCCGTCCTGAAGTGACGTCGAGGTGACGCCGTCCGGCGCCCAGCGCGCGACCCAGGCCGGCGAGGCCATGGCCTCGAACGTCATGGCACCGAGCTCCACCATCCGGCACCCGGGCACAGGGTCGCGACGCGACGTGACGGCCGCGACCACCTGCCCGTCCTCCAGGAGGCCCGCGGTCTGCTCCTGGTCTCGTCGGACCAGGTCGAGCTCGACGTCGTGCCGGTCCGCGAATCGTGCGAGCGGCGGCAGCAGCCACGTGGCCAGCGAGTCCGAGGTGACACCGAGGGCGAGCCGTCGGCGGCCGACGTCTTCTGACAGCCCCAGGGCCTGGGTCGCGTCGTGCTCGACGAGGGCGACGCGGTGGGCGTACCTCGTCACGACCTCGCCGGCCTGTGTCGCGCGCACGGGCTTGCTGCGCACCAGGACGCGTTGGCCGAGCTGCTCCTCGACGAGCTTGATCCGTTGGCTCACGGCGGACGGCGTGAGGTGCAGGCGACGGGCGGCGGCGTCGAGCGTCCCCTCCTCCACCACGGCGGCCACGGTCATGGCCAGGGTCGGGTCGATCCTCATGTGAAGCAACGCTAATGCAAGATCACGAATATTCGCTGGTGCTCATGACGCCGCGTCTCTAGCGTGATCATCATGTCTGCTGTCATTCCAGGGTTCCTGCTGGGCCTTTCCCTCATCGTCGCCATCGGTGCCCAGAACGTGTTCGTCCTGCGCCAAGGCTTGCGCAGGGAGCACGTCGGAGTCGTGGTGGCCATCTGCGTCGTCTCCGACGCCGTCCTGATCCTGGTGGGCGTGGGCGGCCTGGACCGGTTGGAGTCGGCTGCTCCGTGGATCGCCGACACGGCCCGCTGGGCCGGTGCGGCGTTCCTCCTCGGCTACGCCGTCCTGGCTGTGCGACGTGCGGCCGATGCGGACGCCGAGGGACTCGCGCCCGAGCCGTCCGGGGGAGAGGCGGCTGGTGGACCGGTGGCCGGCCGGACGTCGACCGCGACGCGCGTGGCTCCCGTGGCCGCCACGGCCGTGGCGCTCACATGGCTCAACCCGCACGTCTACCTTGACACCGTCTTCCTGCTCGGCTCTCTGGCATCGACCCACGGCGACGACCGCTGGTTCTTCGCCGGGGGAGCGGTCCTCGCCAGCACCGCCTGGTTCACGACCCTGGGACTCGGCGCGCGGGCCGCCACGCGACTGCTGCGGACACCGACGTCGTGGCGCGTGCTCGACGCGGCCATCGCCGGCGTCATGGTGCTGATGGCACTCAAGCTCGCTCTGGGCTGAGCGGCGAGGGCAGTCGACGCTGGACGACGAGCCCACGAGCAGCGACGGCCAGCACGATGGCGAGCAGGGCCGCGTTGGTGACGAGCTTGGGACCGAGGGAAGCACCTCCGAGCGGCTCGACCCAGAATGCGGGCACGCCGATCGAGAGCAGGTCGCCCGTCACGGCGGCCACCGTGTGACGGCCGGTCCAGCCGTCACGGGTTCCCCATCTCCAGAGCAGACCGAGCGCCACGGCGAAGGCCGCGGCGAGCGCTGCTGTCGACAGCCAACCCGTCTGCACGAGGCTTCCCGTCGCGAGCAGGGCCGTGGTGACCGCCAGGACGATCCACGGCGAGGGCACCCTTCCGCGCCGAGGCGCGACGGGGGACAGGCGAAGGGCCACGAGCACGAGGAGGAGCGCGACAGCTCCCGTCCCCAGTCCCTGACCCCACGTGATCCTGGCGTCGGTGGAGCCCAGGTGGTCGAACAGGATGAAGGCCGACGCCGCCGCCCAGGCCAGTGCTGCCAGGACGAGACCGCGGGGGCGAAGCCAAGGACCCCGGGTCGTCGACCAGGACTCCGCCAGCGCGATGGGTGCGGCCATGCTGCCGAGGACATGTCCGGACACGAAGGTCAGGACCATGTAGGCACTCGTTCCCCAGGGCGCGACGAAGGTCGGCCCGCGCAAGGAGTCCCAGTAGGGTATCGCCCGGTAGTCGGGGTCGAAGAGGCTCTGGTCGACCAGACCTGCCTGGACGAGCCCGAAGGCCGTCGCCATGAGCAGCATGGACGGCCACCCGAGCCCGCGCCGACGCGCCGTCTCTCGGATCAGAAGGGCGGGAGCTCCGTAGAGCGGCGCGAAGAAGACCAGCCCGAACACGAGGGCGGCCGGACGCATCAGGATGTCGTCGTACCCGATGAGGTACTCCGCAGTGACGGGGGCGACGAGGAGGACCAGGGCGACGGGTACGAGCGGCGACCGGGCCATGGATCGACCGTAGAGCGGCTCCCGGCTCCATCGCATCAGCCGTCCGGCCGGCGACGAGCGACTTTCGGCGGCGTCCCGCGAGGCGGTGCGGCCGCGACCCCCAGCCGGGACTGGGACATGATCGAGACCATGAGCAGCTCTGACCACCGGAACTGGGCCGGCAACCTGACCTACGGAGCGACCCGCGTCGAGCGGCCGCGGTCGGTGGCGGAGCTGCAGGCCGTCGTCAGTCGCGAGTCCAGCGTGAAGGCGCTCGGCAGCCGGCACTCGTTCAGCGCGGTGGCCGACACCACCGGGGTCCACGTCTCCGTGGCGGACCTCCCGGAGGTCGTGGAGGTCGACACCGCTGCCTCCAGGGTGCGTGTCTCGGCCGGGATGCGTTACGCGGAGCTGGCAGAGCGGCTGGACTCCGCCGGTCTCGCGCTGTCCAACCTCGCCTCGCTCCCTCACATCTCTGTGGGTGGCGCCGTGGCCACGGGGACCCACGGATCGGGCGACCGCAACGGCTCGTTGGCGCGGTCGGTGGCCGCTCTGGAGCTCGTGACGGCCGACGGCTCGCTGCTCCACCTCCGGCGGGGCGACTCTGACTTCGACGGCTCTGTCGTCTCGCTGGGTCGGCTCGGGGTCGTCACCTCGCTCGAGCTCGACGTGGTGCCGACCTTCCAGGTCATGCAGTCGGTGCACGAGGGGCTCGGGTGGGAGCGGCTCGAGCACGACCTCGACGCCGTGATGAGCGCCGCGTACAGCGTGAGCCTCTTCACCGACTGGTCGGACGCGGGCCCGAGCATCTGGGTCAAGTCGGTCGACGACGAGGACCCCGATCGACGCTTCGACGGGGCGACCCGTGCCACCTCGGCCCGTCACCCCATCCCCGGCGCCGACCCCGAGTGGACCACGTCGCAGTCAGGGACCGGCGCCTGGTGGGACCGGCTCCCGCACTTCCGGCGCGAGTTCACACCGAGCGCCGGCGACGAGCTCCAGACCGAGTACCTGGTGCCCAGGTCGCAGGGTCTGGCAGCGGTGCAGGCCGTGCGAGGGATGGCCGACCAGGTCCGCCCCCTGCTTCTGGTCTCCGAGATCCGGTCCGTCGCCGGAGACGACCTGTGGCTCAGCCCCAGCCACACGACCGACTGCCTGGCGCTGCACTTCACCTGGCGACCGGATGCCGACGAAGTCCTCGCGCTGCTGCCCGTGCTGGACGATCAGCTGACCACCTTCGGTGCCCGCCCGCACTGGGGCAAGCTCTTCCGCACCACACCGGAGCGGCTCGGTGTCGCCTACCCGCGTCTCGCCGACTTCGGAGCGCTCGCCGACCGGCTCGACCCGCGCGGCATCTTCCGCAACGTCTTCACGGACGAGGCCCTCGGTCGCTGACCGGCTGTCGCTGACGGTCGTCAGTGACGACGAAAGAGCTTGCGCCAGCCGCGCGGTGCCGAGGGGGGCGCCGTCGCGGGCGTCGGGGGAGCGAAGGGCTCGTTGGTGAGCAGGAAGTCGGTGAGGACCACGACCACCTCCTCGTGGGCGTCCAGGCCGATCCAGGTGGGGTAGTAGCCGTCGCCCCAGCCGGAGGAGAAGGCCGCGACCGAGTCGGAGCCCGGGGCAGGGGAGAGGAGCACAGCGCCGGGGGCGGGCTCGTCCTCGAACAGGGCGAGTGACAGAGGGTCCTCGAGCATCCCGGCGTCCTGCAGCATGACCTCGGCCGTGACGGTCGCTGCGGCGAGTCCGGCGAAGCACCCGGTGCCCGCATCGACCGGGTAGCCGAAGAACTCGTGCTCGGTCAGCGAGCGCGGCTGCTGCGAGGGCAGGTGCGCCATGGTCCACCGCTCCACGGGGCCTGAGCCGTCGACGAGCAAGGAGGCCGCCACCCGGCGATGGTCCGGTCCCACGGTGGCCATCGCCACGAGGACGTCGTAGGGCGTCGCTCGCAGTCGTCGGGTGATCGGCGTGGGCTGGTCGTCGAGGAGGTACGGGTCACCCAGGACGAGCTGCCCGTCGGGGAACGTCAGGGTTCCGAGGATCTGGATCTCGACCGGGTGGCGCGCCTTCTCGACCTGACCGTCGGAGTCGACCAGCTCGCCGGAGCGCAGCGCTGCGTACGTCCACGCCGCACGGCGCAGCCACCACGTGGCGTCGTCGCCGACGTCGGCCGCGTCGTCCGGGAGCATCGTCATGCGGCGAGCCTAGGCGCAGCTGCAGCAGGGGAGAGTGATCATCGTGCGCGCAGCGCGGACGTCAGGGCTCCGCCCGCCACGGGAAGCGCCACCAGTGCAGGGGACAGGGCCAGGACCCAGGAGCCGGTCTCGCCGGGCCGCAGGCTCGGCCACGCGCACACGAGCCAGACGCCCGCGATCAGCATCGTGACCGTCGAGGACCAGGCCACCCGGCTGCGGTCGCGCTCGCGCCGTCCGCGACGGGACACCGAGAGCAGCAGTGCCGCGACGCCGATGGCCACGAGAGTCAGGGCCCCGCCCCACAGGCCCAGCGCCGTTCCCAGGCCGTCCCACGCGTCCTCGTGGGACAGCTCGTCGGACACCACCATGAAGCCGCAGAAACCCAGCGCGAGCACCAGGACGCCGAGCAGGACGCTGTGCACGACCACGAGGGCGCGCGACCACGCATCGACCTCCGATGACCACGCAGTGCCTGTACTCACCCCAGAACTGTGGCACGCCCGCGGTCCACCACTGACGACCAGAGGCGCTGATGACGCCTACCCGGCCGAGCGACCCGTCACTGGTCCTGTCGGTCGGCGAGAGACCTTCGTAGGATCACCGCATGAGCGGGGCGGCGGACGAGCATCGGCACTGCGCCGAGGGTCGGTCATCCGCCGCGCGCGTTCAAGCCATCACTCTCCAGTTCCACCCGGACTGGCCGCACCGGGGCGCCACGGTCATCGGGTCGATGTCCGTCGAGGGGCACTACCGCTCGCAGTTCGCGACTGGAATCTCGAACGGCGGGCTGACCGCGTTCCCCGGCGGGGATCGTTGGCGGTGGGAGAGCCGACTGTTCTCGGGCAGGTATGACGGGGGACCAGGGTCGGCGCGCCCGGTCTACGGAGCGTGGAATCGACGTGCTGATCCGTACGGTGGCGCGATCCGCTTCGGATCGTCCTACGTCCGCCTCCGCGCGGAAGCCGTCAGTCGATCGACCTTCTGCTTTCCCGACTCGGTGTCGGAACCGATCGATGTCGGTGACGCTGCGCTGCTCCCTCATCTGTGCCGGATGGCTGACGAGTCAGGCTTCGACGAGCTTGACGGGTACGTCGAGGCCCACGTTCATCGGGCGGTCCGGTTCGACACGGATGTCGAAGCGCTCGTCCTTGATCCGTGCTTCGCTGGCACGGATGTCGAGGCCGAAGCCGAGCGATGGTCTTGTCCGATCGAGTTCCATCCCGGGTTCCGAGCATCTCCTGAGTCATTCGACCCCGAGTACCGCGGCCCTCACATCGTCGACCTGGCTCGCTCGCTGGCCGACGAGCTCACACCGAAGGTCATCGGCGACGCAGCCCGGGCCGGCCTGCACCCGCCGCAGTCGCTCAAGCAGGTCTGGCACTGCTTGGCACGTTTCGGCCGAGTGGACCAGTAGTGCATCGATCGACGCCATGCCGTCGCCGGCGGGGCAGTGGGTCGGACCTGCTGGCCGTCGTCGACAGCCACGTACACGTTTAACTTGACATAATGTACATTATCGGACATGTCTGGAAGTGCGGACGGAAGCGGTCGGACCCCACTAGGCTCGCGGCGTGATGACCGACCGTTCCACGTTGACTCGCGTCCTGCTCGTGCACGTCGGACTCGCGGTCGTGGGCATTGTGGCGCTGTCCATCGATGCACCGGCACGTGGCTGGGCGGTGCTGGCCACCGTCATCGTCTACGTCGTCGCGCTGGCCGCTGCGTGCCGCTCGACCGGCCACACGGCCTGGTTGTCGCTCGTGGGCTTCCTCTGCCTCGTCTCGGCCTTCCAGGTGGTCCCGGACTGGATCCTCTCCGACGTCCTGGGGATCCTGTCGTTCCCCGACCAGGGCGGACCACGGTTCGACGACGTCATCCCGGTCGCCATGGGCCTCATGTGGGTGCCGCCGCTGTTCATCGCGTTGGCCGTGGCAGGACTCAGCCCTGGACGTTCTGCTGTGGCCGCAGTGATCGTGTTCGCCGGGTCGGAGCTGCTGGCGCCCGTCGTCGGGCTGTGGGAGCCGACGGGCTCCACGACCCGCCTGCTGGGCGTTGCGCTGTACGTGCTGCCCGCCGAGGCTGCGCTGGGCTGGGCCGCAGCCATGGGTCATCGGGCCAGCACCGGCCGAGGCGTCGGCACGAAGGTCGCGGCAGCCGCCGCGGTGTCGGTGTTCTACACGGGCGCCCTCGTCGTGTCGTACTTCGTGATCGACGTCGCGGACTGGCGCATCACCACCTGAGCGGCCCAGGATGGGTGGATGACCAGCAACCTGGCAGCCCTGGCCATCGACGCACGAGATCCCGAGCGCCTGCTGCACTTCTGGGGCGGCGTCCTGGAGCGTGAGGTCGTCGACGGCACGACCCTCGCGCCCGCGGGACCGCACGACTTCCCCATCGACATCTGGCCCTCCGAGGCTCCCAAGCCCGGACCCAACCAGATGCACCTCGACCTCACGAGCTCCTCGGTCGAGGACCAGCAGGCGGTCGTGGAACGGGTCCTGAGGTTCGGGGGGAGCCACCTCGACATCGGCCAGGGCGACGTCGACCACGTGGTCATGGCCGACCCCGAGGGCAACGAGCTCTGTGTCATCGAGCCGTGGAACAGCTTCCTTGCGGGCTGTCCGCGCATCGGAGCGCTCTCGAGCGACGGGACGCAGGCCGTCGGGTACTTCTGGAGCGCCGTCCTCGGCTGGCCCCTCGTGTGGGACCAGGACGAGGAGACGGCCATCCAGTCGTCGGCGGGCGGCACCAAGATCACGTGGGGCGGTCCGCCGGTCGAGCCCAAGCTGGCCAAGAACAGGTTCCACCTCGACGTCGCTCCCCCTGCAGGAGCCGACCAGCAGGCGGAGGTCGCGCGGCTGGAGTCGCTGGGTGCCCGCCGCATCGACATCGGGCAGGGCGACGTGAGCTGGGTCGTCATGGCCGATCCCGACGGCAACGAGCTCTGCGTCCTGACGCCGCGCTGAGCGGTGCGCCGACTGCCGGGAGTCAGAAGGCGCTGATGGTGCTGGGCATGCGCTCGCGCCGCGTGAGGGCACTCGTCATGGCTGCTTGACCGTGCCGCTCGACGGCCAGCGTGGTGAGCAGGTGGACGACCGGTGTGTAGACGTCGCTGGGGAAGTCGGGCGTCAGGACGTCGACGCTGCGAGCGAGGTCGTCGGTGTGCGTCACGAGCTCGACCATCCTCGTGAGCAGGAAGTCGGGTCGGCGCAGGCTCCATCCCTGCCACGGAAGGTCGGCGACGTCGCGGGCCGTGCCCCGCTCGAGCACGTGCCGGACGTCGGCTAGTGCCGCGTCCCAGCGCGCCAGCATGGCGTCGCTCCCCTGGGCTGCGTCCTCGGCGTCCGACGAAGGGTCGAGGGCGGAGTCGTCGAGGTCGGTGGCGGAGACCCACGCCGCTCGGCGGTAGTGGTCGGCGGCCTCCGGCAGGACCACCGACCCCTCCCCTCCCCCGGCGGTCGAGGGGTCGAGCAGCGCTGCGACGTGGCTGGCCTGCCGCGCGAGGTGGCAAGCCAGCATCCCCACGGACATCTGGTCGAGCACGCTCGGGGCGTCCCAACAGCTCGAGATCTCGGGTCGGTGCAGCAGGGTGCCCGCCACCGCTGCGGCGGCGAGGAGGTCCTGGTCGCGCGAGGTCATGGCTCCAGTGTGCTGCCGAGGACCGTCAGCGGCCCCTCGTCGGCCGTGGGTACCTCGAAGTCGTCGAAGTACGCCAGGACGAGCTCGTCGTCGATATGGAGGTCGTCGGCGTGCTCGTCACGCCGGTCGCGCACGCGCCGAGCGACGGTGTCGCGGTCGGTCGCCATGAAGACGGTCTCCGGCACGACGCCGGCCGGCGCCAGCAGCCTCCGGTAGGCGTCGCGGACCTCCCGCGTGGCGAACGAGAAGTCGAGCACGACGTCCTCGCCGCCCGCGACGTGCTGGAGCAGGCGTTCCTGCAGCTCCGCCTCGATCTCGAGCAGCACGGAGCGGGGCGCCGGATGGGCGACGGTGTAGCCACGCGCCCAGGTCTCGACGTCGAAGGACAGGCGCACCATGCCATCGGTCTCGAGCCGGCGCGCGTAGGTCGACTTCCCGGACCCGGCCGGCCCGCACATCATGACGACACGCGGTGTGACGACGCGCGGGCCTGCCGCCTCAGGCACCGACGTACTCGGCGAGGTGCTGGCCGGTGAGCGTCTTCCCGTCCGCGACGAGCTGGACCGGGGTGCCCTCGAAGACGACCGTGCCGCCGTCGTGACCGGCGCCCGGTCCGATGTCGATGATCCAGTCCGCATGGGCCATGACGGCCTGGTGGTGCTCGATGACGATGACCGACTTCCCGGCGTCGACGAGACGGTCGAGCAGCCCCAGGAGCTGCTCGACGTCAGCAAGGTGCAGGCCGGTGGTGGGCTCGTCGAGCACGTAGACGTCGCCCTTCTCCCCCATGTGGGTGGCGAGCTTCAGGCGCTGGCGCTCGCCGCCCGACAAGGAGGTGAGCGGCTGGCCGAGGCTCACGTACCCGAGCCCCACGTCCACGAGCCGCTCCAGGACCTTGTGCGCGGCCGGTGTCTTGGCCTCGCCGTCGGCGAAGAAGTCTCGGGCCTCGGCGACCGGCATCGACAGGACCTCGCTGATGTTCTTGCCGCCGAACGTGTACTCGAGGACCGAGGCCTGGAAGCGCTTGCCCTCGCAGTCCTCGCACGTCGTGGTGACCGACGCCATGGGGCCGAGGTCGGTGAAGATCACGCCCGCACCGTTGCACGTGGGGCACGCGCCCTCGGAGTTGGCGCTGAACAACGCCGGCTTCACGCCGTTGGCCTTGGCGAACGCCTTGCGGATGGGCTCGAGCAGCCCCGTGTAGGTGGCGGGGTTGCTGCGACGCGAGCCCTTGATGGCGCCCTGGTCGATCGCGATGACGCCCTCCCCCACGACGGAGCCGTGCACGAGGGAGCTCTTGCCCGAGCCGGCCACCCCGGTGATGACGGTGAGCACCCCGAGCGGGATGTCGACGTCGACGTCCTGGAGGTTGTTGGTGGACGCGCCCCGGATCTCGAGGGCGCTCGTGGCTTCGCGCACCGACTCCTTGAGCGACGACCGGTCGTCGAGGTGACGCCCCGTGAGGGTGTCGGCCTTCCGGAGCTCGTCGACGGTGCCCTCGAAGACGATCTGTCCGCCCTCGGTGCCGGCGCGCGGACCGATGTCGACCACGTGGTCGGCGATCGTGATGGTCTCGGGCTTGTGCTCCACGACGAGCACCGTGTTCCCCTTGTCGCGCAGCTGCAGGAGCATCTGGTTCATCCGCGCGATGTCGTGGGGATGCAGGCCGATCGTGGGCTCGTCGAAGACGTACGTGACGTCGGTGAGGGACGACCCGAGATGACGGATCATCTTGGTGCGCTGCGCCTCCCCGCCGGACAGGGTTCCCGAGGGCCGATCGAGCGAGAGGTAGCCGAGGCCGATCTCGACGAACGCGTCGAGAGTGGCCCCGAGGGCGCGCAGCAGTGGCGCGACCGACGGGTCGTCGATCTCGGCCACCCACTGGGCGACGTCGCTGATCTGCATCCGGCAGACGTCGGCGATGCTCCTGCCGTTGACCTTGGACGAGCGCGCTGCCTCGTTGAGACGCGTCCCATCGCACTCCGGGCAGGCGGCGAAGACCACGGCCCGGTCCACGAAGGCACGGACGTGCGGCTGCATGGCCTCGCGGTCCTTGGAGAGGAACGACTTCTGGATCTGCGGGATCAGGCCGAGGAACGTCAGGTTGATGCCCTCGACCTTGAGCTTCGTCGCCTCCTTGTGGAGCAGGTCGTCGAGCTCCTTCTTCGTGAAGTCCTTGATCGGCTTGTCGCAGTCGAAGAACCCGCAGCCGTTGAAGATCCGGCCGTACCAGCCGTCCATGGAGTAGCCGGGGATGGTGATGGCGCCGTCGTTGATCGACTTGTCCTCGTCGTACAGCGCCGCGAGGTTGAAGTCCGAGACCTTGCCGGTGCCCTCGCACCGCGCGCACATGCCGCCGTTGACGCTGAAGCTGCGTCGCTCGGTGGTGCTGCCGCCGGCCTTCTCGATGGTGACCGCACCCTTGCCGCTGATGGTGGCCACGTTGAACGAGAACGCGTTGGGCGAGCCGATGGCGGGGTCGCCGATGCGGCTGAACAGGATGCGAAGGAGCGCGTTGACGTCGGTCACGGTGCCCAGGGTCGAGCGGATGTTGGCCCCCATGCGCTCCTGGTCCACGAGGATGGCAGTCGTCAGGCCCTCCAGCACGTCGACGTCCGGGCGGGCCAACGTCGGCATGAAGCCCTGGATGAAGCTGCTGTAGGTCTCGTTGATCATGCGCTGGGACTCCGCGGCGATCGTGCCGAAGACCAGCGAGCTCTTGCCCGATCCCGACACCCCCGTGAAGACGGTCAGGCGACGCTTGGCGATCTCGAGGTCGACGTCCTTGAGGTTGTTCTCGCGCGCACCCTGGACGCGGATCGTGTCGTGGACGTCGGCTGCGTGCGGGGTCATGCGGGTCTCCGTCGGCTCGTGGTTCGGGTGCGGCTCAGCGCTTCTCGTTGATGCGGACGAGCGTGCCTGCGGGGTCGCGGACCGCGCAGTCACGCAGGCCGTACGGCTGCTCGATGGGCTCCTGCACGATCTCGGCGCCGGCGGCCTGCAGCGTCTCGAAGGTGGCGTCGAGGTCGGGCGTGGCGAGGCTGAGCATCGTGTAGGTGCCCTTGGCGATCATCTCGGTCACCACGCGACGCTCCTCCTCGGTGATGCCGGGGTCCACCGCGGGCGGCGCCAGGACGATGGCGGTGTCGGGCTGGTCGACGGGACCGACCGTGATCCAGCGCATGGTGCCCTGGCCGACGTCGAGGCGTACCTCGAAGCCGAGCAGGTCGCGGTAGAAGGCGAGCGAGGCCTCGGGGTTGAGGTGGGGAAGGAAGCTGGAGTGGATGGTGAGGTTCATGGACGTCACGCTAGGGCCGTCGGTGCGAGGCCTGCTTCTCGATTCCTGATCGGTCTCGAGACCTGCTTGACGACGCACGACGGTGGCTCGGCGCCTCCACCGGACTGCGCGCGGTACGTGCTGGGTGAGACACCGACCAGCTCGCTGAAGCGGGTGCTGAACGTCCCGAGTGACGAGAAGCCGACGGCGAAGCACGCGTCCGTGACGCTCACGTCGCCTCGGCGCAGCAGCGCCATGGCCCGTTCCACCCGGCGCGTCATGAGGTAGGCGTACGGCGGCTCCCCGTAGGCCAGCCGGAACTGACGGCTGAGGTGGCCCGCCGAGAGGTGGACATCACGTGCGAGGGCCTCCACGTCGAGCGGTTGCGCGTACTCCCGGTCGATCCGGTCGCGCACGCGGCGCAGCAGGGCCAGGTCGCGGAGTCGCTGCGACTCGGAGGTGCTCGTCACGGGCACATCGTCCCATGCGACCTTGCCCAGAGTCACGCCGTTCAGCCCTGGGCGAGGACGTGCCGGGCCACCAGGGACGGCCACGTGGCGAGGTCGTCGGGTGTCTCTGCGATGCGCAGGGTGGTGTCGGGCAGCAGCGAGGTGAGCGTCTCGGCGGTGGAGAGCGGGTGGCCCTCGTCGTGCGTCCAGGCCAGGACGAGCGTCGGGACCCGGATCGTCGCGACGACCTGTGGGCGTGGCAGGTCGGAGGAGGCCGCTCCGCGCATCACGGCGGGCAGGAGACCGGTCGGGACGTCGGGGACACCCACCGGCGTGTGAGCCACGGCCGGTGGACGGGGAGCGTCGTCCGCGCCCACGAAGGCCGCCACCCCCTCGGTCTCGACGAGGGACGCCGCCTCCTCGTACCCGGCGGCCCGCGCCCGACGGCTGGCCCACGCGGTCGGCGGGACCATGAGCGTCAAGGTGCGGAACCGGTCGGGCCGGGACAGCGCCGCGTGCAGGAGCGTGGCCGTGCCCATGGACGGGCCGACGCCGTGCACCGACTCACCGGGAAAGACGTCGTCGACGAGCGCCAGGAGGTCTTCGGCGAGCCTCGGCCAGCGGTAGTCCTCGGGTCGCGCGCGTCCCGTGGAGCGGCCGTGCCCGCGCGCGTCGTACCGCAGGAGGCGGACGCCCGGCACGTGGTTGGCGACGTCGAGCTGCATGAGCTCCTCGCGGCGTCGGCTGGAGGTGAGGCCGTGCAGCGCGACGACTGCGGGCCCGTCGTCACCCACGACGTCGAAGGAGATCCGTGCGCCGGGGACCGAGAAGAGTGACACGGTGCGCGATCCTCCTCGACCTCGGCGGTGGGCCATAGAGTACGACCATGCGGCTGACGAACGTGGCGCACCTGCGGCTCCCGTTCGGGCGGCTGCTCGGCTACGACCTCACGGTGGGTCCCCGGCAGGACTCCGTACCCGTCTCGTTCGACCAGCGCAGGCACGTCGCCCGCGGGTCGCGACCCGGCTCGTGGATGGCCATCACCGTCCGCCTCCCCACCGTCGACCTCGACGAGCTGGCCGACGCCTGGCTCGCCGTCGTCGCCCGGCACGGCACGCTGCGCACCGTCTTCTCCCCCGGCCGCGACGGACCGCTGCTGCACGACCACGCGATGTCGGCGGGGTCCTGGGTGGAGCACCGGGTGGAGACCGGTGAGTCCGTCAACGAGGCGCTGCGCAGCGTCCTCGACGCGTTCTGCGGCTCCACCGCGCGGCCCTCGCACCGCCTGTGCGTGCTGCTGAGCGACGACCGACCGACGCTCGTGATCGCTGCCGACCATGCCCATGTCGACATGTGGTCACTGCTGGTCGTCGTGCGGGACCTGCTGCGATCCCTCGCCGACCCCGCAGGCGCCGCCGCGGCCCCACCGGTGCGTCCCTTCGCCGACCACACCGCCGCGTTGAGGGCACGTGAGCCCGCGCCCGACGAGGTCCGGCAGCGTTGGCACGACATCATCGCGGCGAGCGGCGACGTCATGCCTGTCTTCCCCATGCCCCTGGGCGACATCGCGCTCCCGGTCCTGGAGCGGGTCGAGGTGCGCGACCTCCTCGACGTCGACGAGAACGCCTTCCTGGCACGTCACGCCGCCGAGCAGGGCGTCTCGGCCCTCGCGCTCGTCGTCTCTGTGATGACCGACGTCACGTGGCGGCTGGCCCGCGCTCCCCTGCGCGCCGTCTTCCCGGTGCACAGCCGGTACGAGGAGGCCTGGCACGACTCCGTCGGGTGGTTCATCACGAACTCCGTGCTCGAGTCCGACGACCCGCTCCCCCCGGCTGCCGCGGCAGCCGTGAAGGAGGCCGTGCGGCTCGGCTCCTGGCCGCTGGAGGACGTGCTGGAACCGTGGGGCGACATGCCCGAGGGACCCGGCATGTTCGCCATCTCGTGGCTCGACCTGCGGCGCCTGCCCGTGCGGGTGGACCACGTGGGCCTCGAGGCGCAGTACGTGAGCGCCGCAGGCCGCGCCGACGGCGTGATGGTCTGGTTCATCCTCGACGAGTCCGGTCTTCACCTGAGGTGCCGCTACCCCGACACGGACGAGGCCCGGCGCAGCGTCGGCAGCTGGCTCGACGCGCTCGTGCGCGGAGTCCGCTCACTGGCAGGCAGCACGGGCACGGTGCTCGAGGTGTCGGGCGAGCGCCTGCGGGTTGACCGGGCCCGACGCTCCGACGTGCGAGCCATCGTCGCCATGCTGGCCTCGGACGCCATCGGTGCGACGCGTGAGTCGGCCGACGTCGCCGACTACGACGAGGCCTTCGATGCGCTCGACCGGGACCCCGCGCAGTTCCTCGCCGTGGTGCGCGACGACGCCGGGCACATCGTGGCCACGGCCCAGCTGACGATCATCCCCGGTCTCGCTCGCACGGGTGCCACGCGCCTGCAGGTGGAGGCCGTCCGCGTGGCCGAGGAGTGGCGCAGCCGGGGACTCGGCTCGGCGTTCCTGGACTGGGTCCACGAGTACGGACGTGCCCGAGGCGCTGTGCTGTCCCAGCTCACGACCGACAGCTCACGCACCGACGCACACCGCTTCTACGCCCGTCTCGGCTACGAGCCCACCCACGTCGGGTTCAAGAAGCACCTCTGACCGCCGAGCGGTGGATCTGCCACCGTATGAGGACCTGTTCGGTGGCAGATCCACCGCCCGACGGGGACGCCGCGCATGCGGAGTCACTGCCCGGAGGGGCGGGTCCAGCGGTAGGGGGTCGTGGTGGTGACCTTCACGAAGCCGTTGCGCTCCAGGATGGGCCGTGAGTACTCGGTGGAGTCGCTGTGGAGCAGCGTCTTCCCGGCACGGAGGGCTGATCGCGCCCGCGCCGCGGTGAGGGCGCGGTAGATCCCGCGGCCGCGCCACTCCGGCAGGGTCGCGCCGCCCCACAGTCCGGCGAACGCGGTGCCTGCGACGGGCTCGAGCCGGCCGGCGGACACCATCACGCCGCCGTGCTCGGCGACCCACAGCTCCATGCCGTCCTGGAGCGCCAGCCGTCGCAGGAGCGGCTCGGCCGATCCTTCGGTGACGTGTCCGTCGAAGGCAAGGTCCTGCATGGCGGCCATGGCACGCACGTCCGGCTCGTCGCGCACCGATCGCAGCGTCACGCCGTTTGGCAGCGGGACGTCGACGTCGAGCGGTCCGGGCTCGCCGATCATGACCGACTCGGTCTCGTCCGCCACGAACCCGTGCGCCAGCAGCGAGTCGTGCAGGCCCGGTGCGGCGTCGTGGCCGCGGGTCTTCCACTCCACGCGGGTGATGGCGGGGTCGGCTCGGTAGTGCTCGAGTGCCTCCCCCACCCAGGCGCGGATCGTGGACGCATCCGCTCCGTCGAGGTCCTGGTAGGTCACGAAGCCGCGGCCGTGCGGGAACGTGACGAGCCGGAGCGGCCCGAGGAGCCGCACGGACTCCTGGCTGGGCGTCTCGGCGTCGGTGCGCAGCTGCTCGTCGTAGACGCGCAGCAGCTCGTCGCGGGTCGTCACGGGGCGGGCCACTCCCGGAAGACCACGCAGACCGTGGTGCTGTCGAGCACGGCGAACTCGCGGGCGCCCCACTCGCGGAGCCGGACCCGAGGAAGGTTGGGGTGGAGCAGGTCGGGCCGGCGCGCCTCGATGTCGGCGTGCACGCCGTCGATGTCGTCGGTCTCGATGCTCAGCTGCGGGCGGTCCTTCGCGGCCTGGTCGGCGTCCTCCACCAGGTTGAGCTTGGCGCGGTCGCGCTGGAGCACCACCAGACCTCCGTCGCGGTGGACAAGCTCCATGCCGATGCCGCCGACGAACAGGTCGACGCCCACCTCGACGTCCTCGTAGAAGACCGTGGGCACGACGTGGAGGAAGCTCACGCGGCGTCCTCGGCGTGGTGGGCGAGGAAGACCGTGAGGGCCGAGACGAACGACTCCGGCTCCTCGGAGTGCACCCAGTGCCCAGCGCCCTTGATGGTGACGTGGCGGGTGCGCGGGAAGTACCGGCGCATCGCCTCGTGGTGCTCGGGAAGGATGTAGTCGGACCGCTCACCGGCGATCCAGAGGACCGGTTGGTCGAAGGTGGCGTCGATCCTCGGGAAGTCGCCGATGACGTTCAGGTCGCGCCGCAGGACCTCGAGGTTGGCCTGCCACGCGAACGTGCTGCCGTCGGCCCGCAGGTTCTGCAGCAGGAAGCCGCGCGTGGTCGCGTTGGGGATGGGGCCCTTCAGCTGGGCGTCGGCGTCGGCGCGCCGGCTGAGCCCCGCGAGGTCGACGGCCGCGAGGCTGCCGAGGAGGTGCTCGAACTCGCCCCCGCTGGAGTGGCTCGAGGGCGCGATGTCGACGACCACGAGCCGGTCGACGAGCTCGGGATGGCGCAGGGCCAGGACCATGGCGACCTTGCCACCCATGGAGTGACCCACGACGTGGACCCGTCCCTCGGGCGCGAACTCGGCCCGGACGGTCTCGGCCACGGCGTCGGCCATCTGCTCGTACGAGACGCGATCCACCCAGGGCGAGCGGCCGTGGTTGGGCAGGTCGACGAGGAGCGACTGCAGCTCCGGCTGCAGCGCCTTGGCAGCCTGGGTGAAGTTGCGGCCCTGCCCGAACAGCCCGTGCAGGAAGACCACACGGTCACCGACCTCGCCGATGCGACGGGTGTGCAGGAGATCGACCACGTCGGCCAGCCTAGCCAGGTGCTTCGACCTCAGCGGTCCAGGAGGGTGCAGAGACAGGCCTTGTTTCCGTCGGGGTCAGCGAGCACCACGAACGACGGCGACTCGGAGTCGTCGAACAGGGTGCCGCCGGCCGCGAGGACGGCCTCCGTGCGGGCCTCCAGCTCCTCCGGCGGGATCCACACGTCGAGGTGGAAGCGCTGGCGCGGCTCCGTGTGCGGCGTGGTGTCCTGCATCCAGATGAGCGGGGTCTGCCCGGTGGGGTCCTTGACCTCCTCGTCGCCGTTCCAGGCGTCGACCGAGCCCGTGAGCACCGCGGACCAGAAGGGTCCCAGCAGCTCGGGCCGGGCGGTGTCGAGCCCGATCTCCACGAGCGTGGGGGCACCTGGAACCGACTCGATGCCGAGCTCGACGGCGATGTCGGAGATCTGGCGCGCCAGGTCGACGTCGCGGTCGGTGACTCCCCCGACGTCGTGGCTGTGGAGCTGCACGTCGACGGCGCCGTACGTCAAGGTGAGGTCGGGATGGTGGTCGGCGTCCTCCGCCGCCTCGGAGATCGCGGTGACGAAGTCCGTCCCGGTGGCGAAGTCACCCGTGTCGAACCGGGCGTGGAGCGCGACGGCCAGCCTCGTCCAGTCGGCGAGGTCGGCGTCGAGGATCTGCTGCACGGTGAGGCGGCCCATGGGACCACCATGCCCTCGTTGCGGGTGTGCTGCCTAGTCCTGCGGCCAGGGTCCTCGACCGCTGCGCCGCACGAGCCGCAGCAGGGGGTCGCTCGTCCGCTCGTTGAGCGCCGGGGCGAAGGCCTCGGGACCGAAGGACTCGGCCCGCAGCAGCGTCAGGCCGCGGCCGGCCGTCATGACCACGCGGGAGTGGTAGGCGATGGTGCGGCCGAGCGCCTGGGCGACGTCCCACGTGTGCAGGACCGTCTCGGCGGTGAGCTCGGTCGTGAGCACCTCGCGCGTGGTGCTCCCACGGAACGGCAGGTCGATGTCGTCGCCGGACCGCTCGATGGCGGCCACGAGCCGCGCGCTGCTGTCGTCGAGGTCGTCTCGTCGGGACTCGCCTGCCACATAGGTCGGCGAGCTGCCGTCCCACGGCAGAGGCCTGCCGTCGAGGGCTGCGGTGAAGACCTGCTGCCAGCCGATGACGTGCGAGATCACCGCGCCGAGGTCGAGCCCGTCGCACGGGGTGGGGCGGCCGAGGTCGGAGTCCTGGACCCCGTCCACCACGTGACGCAGGGTGCCCAGGGCGTCGACGAGTGCGTGCACCCGACCACCTTCTCGCAGGACGCTGACGCTCAGGCGACGAGGTGGTCACCGACGGCGTCGGCCATGCGGTCCATGAGCGCCCGCGCGTCGTCCACGGGGCCGTCGAGCACGTAGTGGTCGCGCCCCGGCACCATGACGTGCTCGACCGGCACCCCGGCCTCGGCGAGCTGGGCGGCGTAGGCGTCGCCCTCCGCGCGCAGCGCGTCGAGGCCCGCGGTCACGATCATCGTGGGCGGCAGTCCGTGCAGGTCGTCGCTGCGGACCGGTGAGGCGTACGGCTCGGAGCGCCGGCTCTCGTCCCGGAAGTAGGTCGAGCGCACGAGCCGCAGCAGGCGCGCGTCGATCATCGGTCGAGGGTTGGAGGTGGGCTTGTGCATCGTCGTGATGTCGAGCGAGGGCACCGTGAGCAGCTGGAAGCGCGGAGTGGCCGCACCCGAGTCCCGCAGCTGCAGGCAGGCCGACGCTGCCACGTTGCCGCCGGCGCTGAACCCGCCGACGGCGATCCTCGTGCCGTCGACGCCCTCCTCCGCCCCGTGCTCGGCGAGCCACGCGACGACGTCGTGCGCCTGCTCCTGGGCCACCGGGTAGCGGTGGCGTGGCGCCACGCCGTAGTCGACGTTCACGACGGCTGCGCCGGTCCGGGCCACGACGTGGTGCACGAAGAAGTCGTCCATCTGCGGGTAACGCATCAGGAACCCCCCGCCGTGGAGGTGCACGTAGGCGGGGAGTCGGGCGTCCAGGGTGTCGGCGGCGTGCCGACCGGTCGAGCGCGGACGGTGCACGAGGCAGCGGACCGTCCCGTGGCGTGTGGGCACCTTCCAGACGTCCGGCTCCTCCGCGGCGTCGGGGTGGAAGTCGAGGCCCGCGCCGTGGCGGACGACGAGGGGTGCGGACAGGCCCATCAGGAGGGCGCGGGTGTCGGCGAGCAGGGCCATGGCCACATGAGACACCACGCGGAGCGGCTCGGCCAGCCGTGCTGCACGATGGAGACGTGGACATCACGCGCTTCGGCCATGCATCACTCCTCGTCGAGCACGACGGGACCCGTGTGCTCATCGACCCGGGCGTCTTCAGCCCCGACGCGACGTTCCAGCTCGAGCGGCTCGACGCGATCATCGTGACGCACCAGCACCCCGACCATCTCGACCCCGCCCGGGCTGCCTCCCTCGTGGAGCGGAACCGCGGCGCACTCCTGCTCTCCGACCCCGAGACGGCGACGCTGACGGCCGACCTCCCCGGTTCCTGGGAGGTGCACCTCGACGGCGACGAGCACGTCCTCGGCTCGCTCACGGTGCGCGGCGTGGGCAGCACGCACGCCGAGATCCTGCCCTCGCTCCCCCGCGTCACCAACGTGGGCGTCACGATCACGACCAACGCCGGGACGACGCTGTTCCACCCGGGCGACACGTACGAGTACGCCCCCGACGACGTCGACGTGCTCGCCGTCCCGCTCTCGGCGCCGTGGGCCAAGGTGAGCGAGACGGTGGAGTTCGTCCGTCGCGTGGGGCCTCGCACGATCCTCCCCATCCACGACTGCACCGTCTCCGACGTCGCCCACGGCATGTACTGGGGCCACGTCGTGGGTCACAGCGGCGCCCAGGACGCACGTCTGCTCGGCCAGAGCGACGCGACGTCCGTCGCATGACCAGCTCCCGGGCCCAGCGCGCCGCAGCCGTCCCCCTGATGTTCCTGGGTGGGGCGCTGGTCGCCGGCCAGTCCCAGATCAACGGCCGACTCGCCCACGAGCTGGGCGACGGGCCGCGCGCCGGGCTGGCCGCCGCCTCGGTCAGCTTCGGGTCAGGCCTCGTCGTCGTGTGCATCATCGCGGCGCTCATGCCCTCGGCCCGCGCCGGTGCCCGACGCTTCCTCGAGGCCCGTCGCAGCGGCGAGCTCCCGTGGATCTGGACCCTCGGCGGCCTGCTCGGCGCGTTCCTCGTCGCGACGCAGGGCTTCACGATCGCCTCCATCGGCGTCGCGCTGTTCAGCGTCGCCGTCACCGCCGGGCAGGCCACGAGCGGTCTGCTCGTCGACCACCTCGGCATCGGACCCTCGGGCAAGCAGCACCTCACGCCGCCCCGGCTCGTCGCCGCCCTGTTCGCCGTCGTCGCGGTGCTGCTCGCCGCCGGCGAGCGCCTCGTCGACCAGTTCTCGCTCACGACCGCCGGTCTCGCGCTGCTCCCCCTCGTGGCCGGAGCCGGTGCCGCCCTGCAGCAGGGCATGAACGGCCGGGTCTCCCACGTCGGCGGCCCGTGGGTCACGACGGTCAACAACTTCGTCGTCGGCACGTCGGCCCTGCTCGTCGTCCTCGTCCTGAGCCTGCTGGTCCCCGGACAGCTCGACGGGCTCCCGGGCACGTGGTGGATGTACCTCGGCGGAGTCATGGGCGTGGGCTTCATCAGCCTGGCGGCGCTCCTGGTGCGGGTCCATGGCGTCCTCGTCCTGGGGCTCTGCATGATCGCCGGGCAGATCATCACCGCTGAGATCATCGAGCTGCTCAGCGACGACCCGCACGTGGGCGTCCTCGGCATCGTCGCGGGGCTGCTCACGGTCGTCGGCGTGGCGGTGGCGCTCCTCATCCGACCGCGTCAGCCGGCAGCCACGGCCACCGCGGCGGGTTGATTGAGTTATCGCATATATGCGATAACGTGTAGCCATGTCGAACCGAGACGATTACCTCGCCCGCATCGGGGCACTGATCCGTGACGCACGTCAGCACAGCGGCCTGACCCAGGCCGAGCTGGCGACCGAGCTCAGCACCACCCAGAGCGTCGTCAACCGCATCGAGAAGGGGCAGCAGAACTTGACCCTCGACACCCTGGCCCGCATCGGCGCCGCGCTCGACTCCGAGCTCGTCAGCGTCGGCACGTCGGGTCCCAGCCACCTCCGGGTCAAGGGCGGCACCACGCTCTCCGGATCCATCGACGTGAAGTCCTCCAAGAACGCCGGCGTCGCACTGCTGTGCGCGAGCCTGCTCAACGAGGGCACCACCGTGCTCCGCAAGGTCGCGCGCATCGAGGAGGTCAACCGTCTGCTCGAGGTGCTCGACTCCATCGGGGTCCGCACCCGCTGGCTCAACGAGCAGAACGACCTCGAGCTCGTGGTCCCGGCCGACCTCGACCTCGCCGCCATGGACGAGGAGGCCGCGCGCCGCACCCGCAGCATCATCATGTTCCTGGGCCCGCTCATGCACCGGGTGGACTCCTTCGACCTCCCGTACGCCGGCGGCTGCGACCTCGGCACGCGCACCGTCGAGCCGCACATGACGGCCCTGCGCCCGTTCGGCCTCAAGGTCGTCGCCACCGAGGGCAGCTACCGCGTCGACGCCGCCCGCGGTGTGGGCCCGGAGCGCCCCATCGTCCTCACCGAGCGCGGCGACACGGTCACGGAGAACGCTCTCCTGGCAGCCGCCCGGTACGACGGCGTCACGGTCATCCGCAACGCCAGCCCCAACTACATGGTCCAGGACCTGTGCTTCTTCCTGCTGAAGCTCGGCGTCGGGGTCGAGGGCATCGGCACCACCACGCTGCGGATCACGGGCAAGACGCGGATCAACTGCGACGTCGACTACGCCCCCAGCGAGGACCCCATCGAGGCCATGAGCCTCATCGCGGCCGCCATCGTCACCCAGTCGAGCATCACCGTGCGGCGCGTCCCCATCGAGTTCATGGAGATCGAGCTGGCGCTGCTCGAGGAGATGGGCTTCGTCTACGACCGCAGCGAGGAGTACCCGGCCGAGAACGGCGAGACCCGTCTGGTCGACATCACGACGCACCCCTCGTCGCTCAAGGCGCCGATCGACAAGATCCATCCCATGCCGTTCCCCGGGCTGAACATCGACAACCTGCCGTTCTTCGCGGTCATCGCGGCCACGGCCGAGGGCCAGACCCTGCTGCACGACTGGGTGTACGAGAACCGGGCCATCTACCTCACCGAGCTCAACAAGCTGGGAGCACGCGTCAAGCTCCTCGACCCGCACCGCGTGCTCGTCGACGGCCCCACGCACTGGAGCGGCACCGAGCTCGTGTGCCCGCCGGCGCTCCGGCCGGCCGTCGTCATCCTGCTCGCCATGCTCGCGGCCAAGGGCACGTCCGTCCTGCGCAACATCTACGTCATCGCGCGCGGGTACGAGGACCTGGCCGAGCGGCTCAACGCGCTCGGCGCCGAGATCGAGACCTTCCGGGACATCTGATCCACCCGTACCTCGAGCCGCCCGTCCCGCACGCGCTCGCGCACCGCGGTGGTGCGCTGCTCGCGGGCAACGAGCAGGTCGAGAACACGCTGGAGGCCTTTCGCCGTGCCGTCGAGCTCGGGTACGCGTACGTCGAGACCGACGTCCACGTGTCGGCCGACGGCGTGGTCTACGCCTTCCACGACCTCTCACTCTCGCGGATGACGGGTGACGAGGCTGCCATCGAGACACTGACGGGCGACCAGGTCGACGCTGTCGTCATGGGTGGCCGAGCGCCCATCCCGCGGCTGTCCGCCGTGCTCGAGGCGCTGCCCGCCACCCGGTTCAACATCGACGTGAAGTCCGACGCGGCCGTCGAGCCCACGCTCGACGTCATCGCACGGGCCGGCGCGCAGGACCGGGTCTGCCTGGCCACGTTCTCGGACGCCCGGATGAGACGCATCCGAGAGCTCGCACCAGGACTGGCCACTGCGCTCTCCCCCGTGGAGGTGGCGTTGCTGCGCCTCGCTCCCCTGCGACGTCTCCAGGCGTGCGGGGCTCGTCGCGGGGCGGTCGCTGCGCAGGTTCCCGAGCGACGGGGCCGTGTCCGCGTCGTCACGCGAGGCTTCGTCGAGCGGGCGCACGCCGCCGGGATCCTCGTCCACGTGTGGACCGTCGACAGCGCGGTCGACATGCACCGGCTCCTCGACCTGGGGGTCGACGGCATCGTGACCGACCGTCCCGACGTCCTGCGCGACGTCCTGGTGGAGCGGGGCGCACCATGGCCCCCCGCTGTGTCATCGTGACCTCATGACCGAGACCCCCGTCTCCCCCGCGGTCGCCGCACAGTCGCGTCGCTCCCAGGTCCTGGCCTGGAGCCTGTGGGACTGGGGCTCCGCGGCGTTCAACGCCGTCATCGTCACCTTCGTCTTCTCGGTCTACCTCACCGACGCGGTGGGCGAGGACCTGCCCGGTCCGGTCTCGGCCAGCTCGTGGCTGGGCTGGTCCATCGGCGCGGCGAGCCTCGTGCTCGCGGTCCTCGCGCCGGTCTCCGGCCAGCGCGGCGACGCCACAGGTCGGCGCAAGCGCACCCTCGGGCTCCTGACAGCCGGGGTCATCGTCATCACGGCCGGCTTGTTCTTCGTGAAGGACGACTACCACTACCTCTGGCTCGGGCTGGCGCTGTTCGCCGCCGGCACGGTCCTGTTCGAGCTGGCCCAGGTTCCGTACTTCGCCATGCTGCGCCAGGTCTCCACCCCCGACGACGTCGGTCGGGTCTCCGGCATCGGGTGGGCGTTCGGATACCTGGGCGGCATCGTGCTGCTGCTGATCTGCTACGCCGGGTTCGTCGTCGGCGACGGCGGTCTGCTCGGTCTCCCCACCGACGACGGCTTCAACATCCGCCTCATCGCCCTGCTGGCCGCCGGCTGGTTCGCGATCTTCGCCATCCCGCTCTTCCGCAGCGTGCCGGAGCTCCCGGCCTCGGCGAGCCCGGTCCCGGCCGCGGGCTTCTTCGAGTCCTACCGGATCCTGTTCGCCGACCTGCGCACGATGTGGCGCGACGAGCGGGGCACGGCCCTGTTCCTGGCGGCGAGCGCGCTCTATCGCGACGGCCTCACCGGAGTCTTCACCTTCGGCGCCATCATCGCCGTGAGCGTCTACGGCATCGCCAAGGACGACGTGCTGATCTTCGGCGTCGTCGCCAACGTGATCGCTGCGGTCGGCGCCTGGTTCGCGGGCCGACTCGACGACACGGCCGGGCCGCGCCGGGTCATCGTGTTCTCGCTCTCCTGCATGATCGTCGCGGGGGTCGTGCTGCTCTTCCTGTCCGGGCCGGCCGCCTTCTGGACCCTGGGCCTCGTGCTGTGCCTCTTCGTGGGACCGGCGCAGTCGGCATCGCGCACCTACCTCATCCGGCTGACCCCCGTGGGCAAGGAGGGCCAGCACTTCGGCCTCTACGCCATGACGGGTCGTGCGGTCTCGTTCCTCTCCCCCGTCCTCTTCGGTCTCTTCGCCTTCCTCGGCGGCGACGACCGGTGGGGCATCCTCGGCATCGTCCTGGTGCTCGTGGTCGGACTCCTGGCTCTGCTCAAGGTGCCGGTCGAGCTGGAGGACCGGGCGCGCACCAGCGCCTGATGCGCGTTCTCGGGATGCGGCGGGTCCTGGTTCAGGGGAATCTCATGTGAGACCCGTACGTTGAGTGATAGTGAGCCCCAGCGTGGGCTCGCTTCGGGGACAGGAGGACATCATGGCCGAACGAGCACTTCGCGGCGCCCGACTGGGTGCGCAGAGCTTTGAGGACGAGCGGGGCGTCGAGATGGCGCCTCGGCAGGAGATCGAGTACGTGTGCGACGACGGACACACCTTCACGGTGGTCATGTCCGACGAGGCCGAGGTCCCGCACGAGTGGGAGGACCCCCGCACCGGACAGGTCGGCAAGCGCGTGAACGGCATCGCTCCTGAGAAGAAGGAGGAGAAGCCCGTGCGCACCCACTGGGACATGCTCCTCGAGCGTCGTTCAGAGTCCGAGCTGGAGGAGATCCTCACCGAGCGCCTCGAGCTGCTGCGCTCCGGTGAGATCGGTCCGCCGCACCTGCACCGCCGTGGCAAGAAGAAGACCGCCTGACGGCGAAGCCCGTGCGCTGGGAGTGACTCAGCGCCTGGACGAGAGTGGTCGTGCCCCGGGGGGCGCGGCCACTCTTTCGCGTCGGGCCGGTCCGAGGCCGAGTCGGCGCCGGATGCCCCAGCCCGTGACCCGCCAGAGAGCCTCACGGACGATGGACGAGCTCATCTTGGACTGGCCGTGGACGCGCTCGACGAACGTGATGGGGACCTCGACGATGTGCTGCCCGGCTGCCCGGGCCCGACGCGTCATGTCGATCTGGAAGCAGTAGCCCTGGGAGGCCACCAGGTCGAGCTGGAGCTGCTCCAGCGCCGTCGCGCGGTAGGCGCGGTAGCCGGCCGTGGCGTCGTGGATGGGCAGGGCCAGCATGACGCGCGCATACTGCGTGCCGCCGCGCGAGATCAGCTTGCGGTACCAGGGCCAGTTCTCGACCTCGCCGCCCGGCACCCAGCGGGAGCCGATGGTGAGGTCGGCGCCGCCCTCGGCCGCCTCGAGGAGGCGGTGCAGCTGCTCAGGCAGGTGGGAGCCGTCGGCGTCCATCTCCACCAGCAGCTCGTACCCGCGCTCGAGCCCCCAGGAGAACCCGTGGAGGTAGGCACCGCCGAGACCGTCCTTGGTGGTGCGGTGCAGCACGTGGACCTGGTGGTCTTCGGAGGCGATCTCGTCGGCGATGCGACCGGTGCCGTCGGGCGAGGCGTCGTCGACCACCAGCACGTCGACCTCGGGCGTGGCCGCTCGGACCCGGCCGATGATCCAGGCGATGTTCTGGGCCTCGTCGTACGTGGGGATGATCACGAGCGTCCTCATGCCTCGTCGTCCTCCCCTGCGTGGTCCTGGCGCACCGTCCCTCGTCGGACGCCGAGAATCCATCCTGCCAGACCCAGGGTCACGAGCGCGATCTGCAGCGGCAGCTCGAGGTGCTGCGCCGGGGTGCTCCCGTGGGCGAGCGGCACCTTCTTCACGATGGTGGCCGGCTCGTGCAGCGGCGCCCGCTCGACGACGTTGCCGTCGGCGTCGACCACGCCGCTGATGCCGTTGGTGGACGGCACGAGGACGTACCGCCCGGTCTCGATGGCGCGCAGACGCGAGATCTTCCACTGCTGCTCGGGCTGCGAGGTGCCGGTGAAGCTCGCGTTGCTGGTCTGGACCACGAGCACCTCGGCGTCGTCGCCCACGGCCTGCCGCACGATGCCGTCGTAGGCGATGTCCCAGCAGATGGTGTCGCCGAGCATGACGGAGCGGCCCGAGTCGGGCACCACGGAGAGCGCACCGCTCTCGTCTCCCGGCAGCATGTCGCGCGGGATGTCGCGGTCGAGGATGGGCACCAGCGGGCCCAGGAGGTTGCGGAACGGCACGTACTCGCCGAAGACCACGACCTTGCGCTTCACGTAGCGCTCCCCCGGGCCGTCGGCGGACCAGACCACACCGGCGTTCAGGGCTGTCTTGCTCGTGGGTCCGTCGTAGATCCCGCCCACGAGGATGGGGGCCCGTAGGCTGGCCGAGAGCGCCTCGATCTGGGTGCGGACGGGCTCGTCGTGGAAGGGATCGGTGTCGGTGGCGTTCTCGGGCCACAGCACGACGTCGGGCTGCTGGACCCTGCCGGCCGCGACGTCGGACGCGAGGCGCGCGGTCTCCTGGGCGTGCAGCTGGAAGATCTCTCCACGCTTCCAGGTCAGGAACTCCCCGGGGACGTCGCCCTGGACGACGGCGAAGACTCGTTCACCCTGAGCCTGTGCCACGCCCGTGGGAAGCACGAGGCCCACGAGCGTGGTCACGGCGACGACGGCCGCGGCCGTGAGCCGGGTCCGCCACGACGCTGTGACGACAAGCACGAGGCATGCAGCGAGAAGGGCCAGCAGGAACGACGTGGCCGGCATCCCCACGAGTCGCACGAACGGCGCGAACGGGGTGTCGATGCTCGTGTGGACGAGACGGCCCCACGGGAACCCCGAGAACGGGAAGGTGCCTCGAGCCCACTCCCCCAGGACCCAGGCAGCCGCGGTCCAGAGGGGCCAGGCCCGCAGCCTCGCCGTGGCTCGGAGGGCGAAGAGTATCACGGCGAGGAAGAGGGCCTCGAAGATCACGAGACCCACGTAGGCGCCGTCGCTCACGGCGCGCATCCACCAGATGAGTGGCCCCATGAACGCCAGGCCGTAGACGAACCCGCTCCCGAGCACGAGGCGCTTGCGGGCCGAACCGAGCCGACGCAGCAGCGCGAACAGCACGGCCACGCCGAGCACCATGGCGAGCGGGACGTTCCAGGGGTCGAACGCGGCAGCGCACAGGAGCCCGCTCAGGGCCGCGACGGGCAGGACCACCCGGGCGCGGGGTGTGACCGGCGAGGGCGGCTCCACCGGCGCCGGCGCCGACTCAAGGGTCGTCACAGCACGACGAGCTCGCGCGGGCGGTCGTTGAGGACCGCCAGGCCGTCGGCGGTGCAGACGGCGATGTCCTCGATCCGCGCTCCGTGCACGCCGGACACGTAGAAGCCGGGCTCGATGGAGAAGGCCATGCCCTCCTCGAGGACGAGCTCGTTGCCCTCCACGATGTAGGGCTCCTCGTGCGTCTCCATGCCGATGCCGTGTCCGGTGCGGTGGATGAAGAGGTCGCCGTAGCCCGCGTCGGCCAGGATCTGGCGTCCGACGGCGTCGACGGACTCGGCGGTGACGCCGGGCCGGGCGTGGGCGCGCTGCGCCGTCTGCGCGGCCAGCAGCACCGTGTAGGCCTCGGCGTACTGCGGGTCCGGGGTGCCGCCGGCGAGGTAGGTGCGCGTGGAGTCCGAGCAGTACCCGGCATGCGTGGTGCCGCCGAGGTCGACGACCACCGGGTCGCCCTCCTCGATGACGCGGTCGGAGAGCTCGTGGTGCGGCGAGGCGGAGTTGGGTCCCGAGCCGACGATGACGAAGTCGACCGTCTCGTGGCCCTCCTCGACGATGGCGCGGGCGATGTCGGCGCCGACCTCGCGCTCGGTACGGCCCGGTCGGAGCCACTCGTGCACGCGGGCGTGGACCCGGTCGATGGTCTCTCCGGCCTCGCGGAGCGCCTCGAGCTCGGCGGCGTCCTTGCGGAGGCGGAGCTCGCGGATGACGGTGCCGGCCGTCGTGAAGGCGGTCTCGGGGAGGACGTCGTGCCAGGCGAAGACCCGCTCGGCCCACATGTGGTTGTCGAGCCCGACCGAGGTGGCTGAGGGAAGCAGGGAGGCGACCAGCTGGAACGGGTCCTCGGTCTCACCGAAGGTCTCGAGGGCGATCTCGACGCCGGACGCCTCCGCTGCTGCCCGCTCGAGGGCCGGCACGACCAGGAACGGGTCACCCTCGGACGGGACCACGAGGCACGTGAGCCGCTCGAGCGGCTTGGCGTCGTACCCCGTGAGGTAGCGCAGGTCGGCTCCCGGCGTGATGAGCAGGGCGTCGAGTCCCTGGCGGGCGGCTTCGGACTGGGCTCGGCTCCATCGCGTGGTCACACTGCGAGGATAGTCGGCTCGTCCCCAGCGATCCGACGCGCTGATCCCGAGATGGTTGCACCATGCGACGGCCTGTTGCGGTCAGCACCCGGTTCGAGCAAGGTGGGCCCACATCGTTCTCAAGGAATCGGGGGGTTCCCACATGCGGACCACGCCTGCACGAAGGTCCATCGCACTGTCCGCCTCGCTCGTCCTGGCCGCCGGCCTGACGGTCTCGGCGCCCGCCTTCGCCGGGCAGGAGAAGGCCAGGCCCAAGGCAGCCGCTGCCACGACGGACGCCGACCGCCTCGCCACGGCGCTCACGGTCAACGGACAGCTCAGGCACCTCCGCCAGCTGCAGGTCATCGCCAACCGGAACGACGGCAACCGCGCCTCGGGCCTTCCCGGTTACACGGCCTCGGCCGACTACGTCGCCAAGAAGCTCAAGGACGCCGGCTACGTCGTGAAGCGCCAGACGTTCACGTTCCCGTTCTCGCGCGACCTGGAGCCCGCGACGCTGGCCCAGGTGGAGCCCACTGCGAAGGACATCGACACGCAGGCCTTCCAGTACTCCGGCTCCGGCGACGTGACCGGGCCCGTCGTGCCCGTCGACCTCACGCTGCCCCCGCTCGCGGAGCCGGGCAGCACGTCCGGCTGCGAGGCGGAGGACTTCCCGGCGGCTCCGTCGGAGGACGCGGTCGCGCTCCTGCAGCGCGGGACGTGTGACTTCGGTGCCAAGGCGGCCAACGCCGAGGCGGCCGGCTACGCCGCGGCCATCATCTTCAACGAGGGCCAGGAGGGACGCACCGAGCTGCTCACCGGCACGCTGGGCGAGGCTGTCGGCATCCCCACGGTCGGCATCTCGTTCGAGGACGGCGCAGCGCTCGCCGAGACCGAGAACGCCACGGTGAAGGTCACCGCCAAGACCGAGAACGACGCCGCCCGCAAGACCGAGAACGTCATCGCCAACCTCCCGGCCTCGTCGAGGACGAAGAACCCCGGGCAGGCGGTCCTGGTGGGCGCCCACCTCGACAGCGTCGCCGAGGGGCCGGGCATCAACGACAACGGCACGGGCACCGCGGCCGTCCTGGAGACGGCTCTGCAGCTGCGCAGGACCAAGATCGACAAGAAGCTGCAGCGTCCGGTCCGGTTCGCCTTCTGGGGCGCCGAGGAGGCCGGCCTGCTCGGCTCGCAGTACTACGTCGACTCCCTCACGGACCTGCAGCGCTCGCGCATCTACGCCAACCTGAACTTCGACATGCTGGGCTCGCCCAACTACGTCCGCTTCGTCTACGACGGCAACGGCTCGGCCTCCGACCTCGGCGGCGAGGCCGGACCGGCGGGGTCGGCGCAGATCGAGAGGGTCTTCACGAACTACTACGGCTCCAAGAAGCTGGCCACGGCCCCGACGGCGTTCGACGGACGATCCGACTACGGACCGTTCATCGAGTACGGCATCCCGGCGGGTGGTCTGTTCAGCGGCGCCGAAGGCGTGAAGACCGAGGCCGAGGCGGCCACGTACGGCGGTGTGGCCGGCGAGGCGTACGACGCCTGCTACCACCAGGCGTGCGACGACATCACCAACCTCAGCACGAAGGCCATGTCCGAGCTGGGTGACGGCGCGGCCTACGCCACCGTCCGGATCGCCCAGTCCAAGCTCGGGCTCTACGGTGACGCCGGCACCCGCCGCGCCACCAAGAGCAAGGCGTCGGTCAAGGCCAAGGGGGCTCGTGCGCGGGCGCACAGCGAGCACTCGCTGAGGCGCTGAGCGACACCTTCCTCCGACGTCCGGAGGTCGTGGCCCGCCGGGAGCATTCCTCCTAGGGTGGGGCCATGGCCTCCGGACGTCTTCTCCTGCTCGACAGCGCGAGCCTCTACTACCGGGCGTTCTTCGGCGTGCCCGACACGTTCAAGGCCCAGGACGGCACGGTCGTCAACGCGCTGCGCGGGCTGCTCGACTTCGTCGCGACGCTGACGGCGCGGTACGAGCCCGACGCCGTGGTCGCCTGCTGGGACGACGACTGGCGTCCGCAGTGGCGCGTGGACCTGCTGCCCTCGTACAAGACGCACCGTCTGGCCGACGGCGAGGACGTGGGCTCGTCGGAGGCTTCCGAGGAGACGCCCGACCTCCTCTCGCCCCAGGTCCCGCTCATCGCAGAGGCCCTCGGCCTCGTGGGGATCCCGGTGGTGGGCGCCCACGGTGCCGAGGCCGACGACGTGATCGGGACGCTCGCGCCGGCGTGGGACGGTCCGGTGGACGTCTGCACGGGCGACCGCGACCTCTTCCAGCTCGTGGACGACGCGCAGCCGGTGCGCGTGCTCTACACCGCGCGGGGCGTGGGCAACCACGACGTCGTCGACAACGCATGGATCAGGGACAAGTACGGCATCGACGCCGCCCAGTACGCCGACTTCGCCACGATGCGGGGCGACACCTCGGACGGCATCCCGGGCGTGGCCGGGATCGGCGACAAGACCGCGGCCGTGCTGCTGGCGGAGTTCGGCGACCTCGACGGCATCCTCGCCGCGGCAGCCGACCCGGGCTCGTCCGTCAAGCCTCGGGTCCGCCAGAACCTGCTCGACTCCGCCGACCTCGTGGCCGCCATGCGCCAGGTGGTCCGGGTCCGGGACGACGCCGTCCCCACCGAGGTGCTCGTGCGCGAGCCGCTCTCGCGGGAGCAGCGCGACGCCATCACGGCCTTCGGCGAGCAGTGGAGCCTGGGTGGCGTGCCGGAGCGGCTCGTCACCGCACTGGGCTGACCTCGGGTCCGTCCGGCCTGCGGGGCGGGTGCGCGATCGTCACCAGGACCACCGACAGGTTCATCAGCAGGAACCACGCCACGAGCTTGGAGACCGACACGAGGTGCCAGCCGTCGGCCTGGTCGGGGTAGGTCCACGTGCCGGTGAGCGTGCCGATGTTCTCCGCGAACCAGATGAACACCGCCACCAGCAGGAACGCCATCGTGACCGGCATCCAGAAGCGGGCACGGAGCACCCGGACGTGCATGCGGCACGGACCGTAGAGCAGGACCACCGCGGCCACGAGCCACCACCGGATGTCGACGACGTAGTGGTGGCTGAAGAAGTTCACGTAGATGGCCACGGCGAGCGGTGCCGTGGCCCACAGCGGCGGGTAGCGGGTGAACCGCAGGTCGAAGAGCCGCATGACCCGGGCGAGGTACGAGCCCACGGCCCCGTACATGAAACCGGTGAACAGCGGGACGGCGCCGACGTGCAGGACACCACCCTCGGCGTACTCCCAGGACCCGACGCCGGTCTTGAAGATCTCCATCACCGTGCCCACGACGTGGAACAGGAGGATCGTGGCGAGCTCGCGTCGACTCTCCAGGCGCCACGAGACCATCGCCACCTGGATGGCGACCGCGACCAGCACGAGCGCGTCGTTGCGGGCCAGGTCGGCGTCGTCGGGGTACCAGAGCCGGGCAGCGATCACCGCGGCCAGCAGGAGCGCTCCGAACACGCAGGCCCAGGCCTGCTTGAGGCCGAAGACCAGGAGCTCGACGACGAAGGACCGCACCCCGCGTGAAGGGGCGTGCTCGAGCCACCGCGTGGCGACGGCGTCGATCCGGGTCTCGAGCGTGGTGAGGCCTGCCCCGTGCCGCTGGTCCCCCACGACCTAGTACTCGATGACGCCCCGGCGCAGGCCGTCGAGCGCCTTGCGTGCCGTCGAGCGCAGGGCGTCGTCGTCGGTGGCCTGGGCGACCTGCGCGACGAGGTCGATGAGCTGCTTCATGGAACGCACGAAGTCGCCGGCCGCGAGCTCGGTGAGGTGCAGGGCGTCGTCGAGGGAGGATCCCAGCACCCAGTCGTGCGCTGCCTGGGCGAAGCCGAAGTCGGGCTTGCGCAGGAACTTGACGCGGTGCTCGCGCTCGAGGAGCTGGAGGTCGGCGCACAGGGTGGACATGGTCTCGCTGACCTCGAGCGTGCGCCGGTTGGGGAAGCGCGGCGCCGGGGCGTCGTCGGCGTTGCGGGTCTCGAAGGTCATGCCGCTCAGGACGGCAGCCAGGTCGGCCGGGGCGAGTCCCTTCCAGACACCGCGCCGCAGGCACTCGCTCACGAGCAGGTCGAGCTCGGAGTAGATGCGCTGGAGACGTCGGCCGTCGGGCGTGACGGTGTCGCCGTCGAGGTAGCCCAGCTCGTCGAGCACCTCGTTCACGCGGTCGAGCTGGCGGGCCACGGTGTTGGTGCGCTGCTCGATGCGGCTGCGCTGCGTCTGCGTGTCGCGCTCGAGCTTGAGGTAGCGCTCGGCCCAGCGGGCGTGCGACTCACGGTCGGGGCACTGGTGGCACGGATGGGCCTTGATCGCGGCGCGGATCTCCGCGATGCGAGGGTCGGCGTCGACCGATCCCCCGCTGCCGGGGCGGTACGCGGTGTCGCGCCGCCACGCGATGCCCTCGGCACGGTCGCGCAGCGCCGAGGCGAGGTCGCGACGGGCCTGGGGGTTGCGCGAGCTGAACGTCTTGGGCACCCGCATGCGCAGCAGCGGCTCGACGGGCGTGGGGAAGTCCACGAGCGCGAGCCGACGGGCGTGCCGGTTGGCGGTGAGCACCATGGGACGCGGCGCCTCGGCCTCGGCCGTGCCGGGGTCGAGCACCACGGCGAGCCCGGCCCAGCGGCCGGCCGGGACGTTGATGACGTCGCCCACCTTGAGTCCCACGAGCGACTCGACGACCTCGGCGCGGTCGGCGGCACGACGCTTGCGGGACCCGGAGGCCTCGACGTCGCTCAGCTCGCGTCGGAGCGCGGCGTACTCCATGAAGTCTCCGAGGTGGCAGGAGGCCGACTCCCGGTACCCCTCCAGCGCGTCGTCGGCCTTGTGGATCTGTCGGGCCATGCCCACCACGGCGCGGTCGGCCTGGAACTGGGCGAACGACTGCTCCAGGAGCTCGCGCGCCTTCTCACGGCCCACCTGGTCGACCATGTTGACCGCCATGTTGTACGACGGGCGGAACGAGGAGTTGAGCGGATAGGTGCGGGTGGAGGCGAGACCGCCCACCTGGCGTGGCTGCAGGCCGGGCTGCCAGAGCACCACGCCGTGACCCTCGACGTCGATGCCGCGGCGCCCGGCGCGACCCGTGAGCTGGGTGTACTCGCCCGGCGTGACGTCGACGTGGGCCTCGCCGTTCCACTTCGTGAGCTTCTCGATGACCACCGAGCGGGCCGGCATGTTGATGCCGAGCGCGAGGGTCTCGGTGGCGAAGACCACCTTGACGAGGTTGGCGCTGAACAGCTTCTCGACGATCTCCTTGAAGGCGGGCAGCATGCCGGCGTGATGGGCCGACACCCCGCGGCCGAGGCCGTCGCGGAACTCGTGGAAGCCGAGCACGTGGAGGTCGTCCTGCGGGAGGTGGGAGCACGCCTCGTCGACGAACGCCTCGATCTCGGCCCGTTCCTCCGGGGTGGTGAGGTTGATGCGGGCGTCGAGCACCTGCTGGACGGCCGCGGCGCAGCCGGCGCGGCTGAAGATGAAGACGATGGCCGGGAGCAGCCCCTCGGACTCGAGCTTCTCGACCACCTCGACGCGTCCGGGCGTGCGGTGGTTGCTGCGGGGACGCTTTCCTCCGCGCGGCGGCCGACCGCGTCCGTTGCCGCGCACGAGGAGGAAGTCCTCGCGAGCCATGCGCTCGAGCTGGCGGTTGACCTGCTGGTCCGGTCCGTCCTCGAAGAGCGGGAACAGCTTGCGGCCCACAAGCACGTGCTGGTGCAGCGGGACCGGCCGGCGCTCCTCGACGATCGTGACGGTGTCTCCGCGGACCTCCGTGAGCCACTCGCCGAACTCCTCGGCGTTGGACACGGTGGCGGAGAGGGAGATGATGCTCACCGAGTCGGCCAGACCGATGATGACCTCCTCCCACACCGCCCCACGGAAGCGGTCGGCGAGGTAGTGGACCTCGTCCATCACGACGTAGCCGAGCCCGTCGAGGGTGCGTGAGCCCGCGTAGAGCATGTTGCGCAGGACCTCGGTGGTCATCACGACGATGGGAGCGTCGCCGTTGACCGACGTGTCACCGGTCAGGAGCCCGACGTTCTCCTCGCCGTGCCGCTCCGCGAAGTCGTGGAACTTCTGGTTGGAGAGCGCCTTGATGGGGGTGGTGTAGAAGCACTTGCGACCCGTGGCGAGCGCGACGTGCACCGCGAACTCACCCACGATGGTCTTGCCTGATCCCGTGGGAGCAGCCACCAGCACGCCACGACCGTCCTCGACCTCCCGGCAGGCCTCCACCTGGAAGGGATCGAGCGCGAAGGGGTGGTGGTCCCGGAACTCCGCGAGGTGCGGGTGGACCCGGTCGGCGCGGGAGGCGGCAAAGCGTTCAGCCGGGCTGGACATGCACCCAGACTACGCAGGCGACCCTGGAGCGGGCACGATGACGCGCAGGGCCCCTGGCCGGACCTCGGCCGTGAGCGGCAGGGGTCCGAGGCGTTCGCCGTCGCCGTACGCGACGACGTCCTGGGCCTCGAGCTCGACGCGCCGCACCTGGTGAATCTCGACCTCGGGAAGCCCCACGTGGGTGCCCCGGTAGAGCCGGGGGAAGACGCGCACGAGCTTGGCCTTGCTGACGGGGTTGATGATGACGACGTCGAGCAGGCCGTCGTCCATCACGGCTCCCTCGCAGATACGCAGTCCCCCGCCGAAGGACGGGCCGTTGCCCACGGCCACCAGCATGACCTCACGCTCGATGCGCCGGCCGTCGAGCGTGATGGTGAACGGGATGGGCGTGAACGAGCGCAGCTCGGCCAGCATCGCGATGTTGTACTTGAGCTGTCCTCGGGGCCACGTCATGGCGTTGGCCCGCTCGTTGACCCGGGAGTCGAAGCCCGAGGCCACCACGGTGAGCACCGGGGCGTCCGGCGTCTCGATGACGTCGAGCGCGCGGACGTTCCCGGCCAGCAGGACGTCGATGGCCGCGTCCGGGTCGCCGTGCGGGATCCCGAGGGCGCGGGCGGTGTCGTTGCCCGTGCCCGCCGGGAGGAGACCTACCGTGGCCTGGGCGGCGAGCAGCTGCGGGAGCACGGCGTGCAGGGCGCCGTCGCCGCCCACCACGACCACCTGGCTCACGCCCTGGTCCAGCAGCTCCGCGAGGCCCGCGGCGGCGCTCGGGGCGTCGTGCGACGTCACCCGGGTGACCTCGAGCCCGTGGGCCCGGAGCCGCTCGAGTGCCTGCGTGGCCACGCTCTCACCCTGGCGCCTGCCGGAGGCCGGGTTCACCACCAGCGCGACGTGGGACGTCTCGGGGTCGAGCTCGAGCGGGCCGGTCACAGCTCGGAGGCCTCGTCGTCGGCAGCCTCGTCGGCCTTCCGTCGTCCGCGACGGCGGTCCGTCAGCCGGGCGATGACCTCGGACACGAAGTAGAGGATCGTCATGGGTGCGGCGAGGAACAGCATCGTGAGCGGGTCGGTGGTGGGCGTGGCGATGGCGGCGAACACGAAGATGCCCACCACGATCCACGGTCGGGCGTGGACGAGCTGTCGAGCCGAGACGATGCCGAGCCGGTTGAGCAGCACGACCACGAGCGGGATCTCCGCGGCCACCCCGAACACGAGCATCATGCGGACCACGAAGTCGAGGTAGTCCTTGCCGGTGACGATGGACTCCCAGCCCGACGGCACGAAGCCGATCAGCACGAGGATCGCCTTGGGCAGGACGATGTAGGCCAGGGCCGCGCCGGCCAGGAACAACGGCGCGCCCACGCCGGTGAGCAGGAGCGCCCAGCGCTTCTCGTTGCGGTGAAGGGCCGGCAGCACGAAGGCCCACAGCTGCCACAACCAGAGCGGGCACGTGCCGATGAGCCCGACGATGAGCCCGATCTTGAGCTGGAACTGCAACGCTCCGCCGACGCCGGTGATGGCCAGGGTGGTGTCGATGCCCTTGGCCTCGAGGTCGGGGCGGATCTGGTCGTAGGGGTGCGCCAGGAAGTTCAGGATCTCGTCGTAGAAGACGAGCGCCACGATGATGCCCACGACGATCGCGAGCACGGCCTTGACGATGCGTGAGCGCAACTCACGCAGGTGGTCCATGAGCGGCATGGTGCCGCCGACCGTCGGTGAGGACGGTCGAGCCGGGTCGGCCAAGTGTCAGCTCTGCTCGGTGCGGCGCGACGTCTCGTCGGCCTTGGCCTGCAGGGTCTCGCTGTTGAGCGTGGCGTCCCCGCCGACCTCGCGCTCGAGCTCACGCTTCTTGTCGTCGTCCTCCATGCCCTTGACCTCGGACTTGAAGATGCGGAGCGCGCGGCCTGATCCGCGGGCGAGCTCGGGAAGCTTGCGCCCGCCGAAGAGCAGCACGACCACACCGACGATGACGAGGATCTCCGTGGGTCCGAGGTTTCGCATGAGCTGACTCCTGGGTCGGGGTGACTTCACTGGCCACTGTACGCCGCGAGGCCCGACGCCGCGGCATCCCGCACGGCCTGGGCCAGGCTGGCCGGCTCGACCACCCGTGCGGCACCGGCGTTGCGCAGCACCAACCGGCGCAGCCATGACTCGTCGCTGCCGTGGACCTGGACGCGCAGGACCTGCTCGTCGTCGCGCTCGAAGGTCTCCAGGACCTCTGCCTCGTAGTACTCGACGATCCAGTGCGCGTGCGGCCGCAGCTCGAGGACGGCGGACGGGGTCTCGGGTCCCACGGTGAAGAAGCCGTCGGACACCGAGCGGGGCGTGGACTCGTGCTGCTCGGCCCAGTGGTCGGTGACCCGGGCGGCCGTGATGCGGTCGACCCGAAAGAACCGGAGGTCCTCGGCCAGGAGGCACCAGGCCTCGAGGTAGTGCTGTCCCTGCTCCACGAAGAGACGGCGCGGGTCCACCTGCCGCGTGGTGTGGTCGTCGCGCGAGGCCGTGGCGTACTCGATCTCGAGGCGTCGCCCGGACTCCAGGCCCTGGGTGAGGGTGCGCAGGGTCCCGGAGTCCACCTGTCCCACGTGGACGTCGACCGCGGCGCCGGCGCCCGGCGCGCCGTTGACGGCGGTCTCCAGCTTGGCCAGGGCAGCGTCGATGACGGGCAGCTGGGTCTCCCCCGCGGCGGCGCGCAGCGTGCGGAGCGCCACGATGAGCGCCGCTCCCTCGTTGGTGGTGAGCCGCAGCGGGCGCGACAGCACCTCCGCGTCGCGGATGGAGATGATGCCGTCGTCCTCCAGGGCGGTGAGGTCGAAGTCGATGAGCTCACCGGGGAACTCCCCCACACCGGTGAACATGAGCAGGCGCAGGTCCTCCTCGATCTGCTTGGGACGCACGCCGAACTCCTGTGCGACCCGGTCGACGGGGATGCCGTCGTGGTCCTGCAGGTAGGGCACGAGCGCGAGCATGCGCAGGACCTGGGCCCGGGTGCGGTTCACGAGGCTGCTCCTTCCGCCGTCGCGGCGGGGTCCTGCCCGGTGGTCCCGCGGTGCAGGGGCACGAGCGCCGCCTCGAGACGCTGGACCACGAGGTCGCGCAGCTCAGCGGGCTCGACGGCCACGACGTCGGGGCCGTAGGACGCGATCTCGGAGGCGAAGTCGCGCGTGGACGAGTAGGGCACCTCGACGCGGTCGAAGCCGTCGCCCTCAGGAACCACCGTGGTGGCGGTGCGGCGCAACGACTGGGCGCGTCCCGTGCGCAGGAGCAGCACGGCGGAGCGGTCGGGCTCGGCCGGGAACAGCGAGCGGGCGAGGGAGGCGACGTCGGCGTCGGCGGGGATCTCGTACGAGCCGGGACGGCCGTCGTGCACGACGTCGTCGGTGATGCGCGAGAGCCTGAACACGCGGGTGGCTCCGCGGTCGAGGTCGTGCCCGCCCACGTACCACCGCCCGCGCCAGGAGATCATGCGCCAGGGCTGGAGGTGGCGGAGCATGGCGTCGCGGCCCGGGGCCTCGTAGGTGAAGGTGACCGGGACCCGGCGTGTGGTGGCCTCCCACATGCTCTCGAACGCCGGCTCGGTGGTGGCGATGCGCGGCTCTGCCATCCGCAGGCCCTCGGGATCCACCTGGACCCCGGCGGTCTTGAGCTTCACGAGGGCGGTCGTGGACTCCCCCGCCAGGCTCGAGTGCTCCCACACCTGGGCGGCGAGCCCGACGACGGCTGCCTCCTCGCGGGTGAGGTCGAGCTCGGGCAGCTCGGCCTGGTCGCGCGGGATGCGGTAGCCCGGCTCGTCCTCGAAGAACTTGTCGTTGCTGCCCATCTCGACCGTGATGCCGAGCTCGCGCAGCTCTTCCTTGTCGCGCTCGAACTTGCGCTCGAACGCCGCCTGCGTGGAGTCCCGGTAGTCCGCGATGGACTGCCGGATCTGCTCCTTGCTCAGGAACTGACGGGTGGACAGGAGGGTGAAGATGAGGTTCATCAACCTCTCGGTCTTGCGGTCAGCCATGGTCAGAGCATGGCAGACGCCGCGCACCGGGCGCGACGCCGCACACAGCGATCAGGAGGCGTCGAGGATGTCGATCGCGAAGAGCAGGTCGTCGCCGCCCTTGATCTTCTCGCCCGACCCCTGCTTGCCGTACGCGGTGGCCGACGGGCACTCCAGGACCACGCGGCTGCCGACCTTCTGGCCCGGGAGCTGGGTCTTCCAGCACTCGATGACGCTGTCGAGCGACAGGGAGGCGGACTGGCCTCGGTCCCAGCTGCTGTCGAACGTGCTGCCGCCGGGGTAGACCTGTCCGAGGTACTGCACGTTGAGCGTCTGACCCGCCTTGACCGCGGGGCCCGTGCCCTGGATCACGACGTGGGAGGAGGCCTTCTTGACCATCTTCGGGCTCGACGACGTCTTCTTGAACGCCGAGGGCTTGCCGTCCTTCAGCACGAGCTCGGGGACGTCGGCGGGGAGCTTCTTGGCCTGGCCGGAGGCCTCGGAGGGCACCTTGGCGACGATGTCGAAGAGGAAGACGAGAGTGTCGGTCTTCTTGACGCCCAGCTGCTCCTGGCCGTCGGGGAAGCCGTCCTTGGGCGGGATGGCCACGAGGACGCGGCTGCCGATCTTCTGACCTGTCAGGCCCTTCACGAACCCGTCGAGGATCGAACCCTCCTTGAGGGTGATCGAGATCGGTGACCCGGTCTTGAAGGAGTTGTCGAACTGCTTGCCGGTCCGGCCGTTCACCGCGACGTAGTTGAGCTTCACGACGTCGTCGGTCTCGAGCTTCTCACCGCTGCCCTCGGCCACGACCTTGGTCTCCGTGGCCGTGGTGGTGTAGTCCTTCGCCACCGTGACGGTGGGGGTCTTGCCCGACGAGACCTTCACCGAGCCGAGGCCCGAGGAGTCCGAGCCGCAGGCACTCAGCACGAGGGCGCTCACGACGCCGACGAGGGCGATCTGCAGTGGACGGGAGGAACGAGCAGCAAGACCGGGCACGAGGAACGCTTTCATCGGAGACAGCAGCACGGGCCACACTAACCGCTGCGGCCAAGAGCAGGCTGAGGAGCCTCACATGCCGTCGATGAGGCGCTGGACGCGCTCGTCGGCCGCCCGGAACGGGTCCTTGCAGAGCACCGTGCGCTGCGCCTGGTCGTTGAGCTTGAGGTGCACCCAGTCGACCGTGAAGTCGCGACGACGCTCCTGCGCGCGCTTGATGAAGTCGCCGCGCAGCTTGGCCCGCGTGGTCTGCGGCGGGACCGACTTGGCCCGGAAGACGTCGAGGTCGCGCGTCACGCGGGCGACGGCGCCCCGGTTCTCCAAGAGGTAGAAGAGGCCGCGGTCGCGCCGGATGTCGTGGTACGCCAGGTCGATCTGGGCGATGCGCGGATCGGCCCAGCTCATCCCGTGCGCCTCGCGGTAGCGATCGAGCAGGCGGTACTTGATGACCCAGTCGATCTCGCGCTCGACGAGCGAGAGGTCCTCGGACTCGACCGCCTTGAGCGTGCGCTCCCAGAGGTCCATCGTGCGGTCGATGGTGGGCGTGCGCAGGCCGTGGCGGTCGATGAACTCCGCGGCCTTGCCGAAGTACTCAGCCTGGATCTCCAGGGCCGACAGCTCGCGGCCGTTGGCCAGCTGCACCTTGCGCCGCCCCGTCATGTCGTGCGAGATCTCGCGGATGGCGCGGATGGGGTTGTCGAGGGTCATGTCGCGCATGGACACGCCGGTCTCGATCATCCGCAGCACGAGGTCGGTGGTGGCGACCTTGAGCATCGTGGTGGTCTCGCTCATGTTGGAGTCGCCCACGATGACGTGCAGGCGGCGGAACCGCTCGGCGTCGGCGTGGGGCTCGTCGCGCGTGTTGATGATGGGCCGCGAGCGGGTGGTGGCGCTCGAGACGCCCTCCCAGATGTGCTCGGCACGCTGGCTCACGGAGTAGATGGTGCCGCGCGGCGTCTGCTGGACCTTTCCGGCGCCACAGATGATCTGGCGGGAGACGAGGAACGGGATCAGGACGTCGGCGATGCGGCTGAACTCCCCGCCGCGTCCGACGAGATAGTTCTCGTGGCACCCGTAGGAGTTCCCCGCGGAGTCGGTGTTGTTCTTGAAGAGGTAGATGTCGCCCTCGACGCCGTCGTCGGCCAGCCGCTTCTGGGCGTCGAGCATGAGGCCCTCGAGGATGCGCTCGCCGGCGCGGTCGTGGGTGACGAGGTCGACGATGTCGTCGCACTCGGCCGTCGCGTACTCGGGATGGCTGCCGACGTCGAGGTACAGCCGTGAGCCGTTGCGCAGGAACACGTTGCTGCTGCGACCCCACGACACGACACGTCGGAAGAGGTACCGGGCCACCTCGTCGGGTGACAGACGTCGCTGGCCCTTGAACGAGCAGGTGACGCCGTACTCGTTCTCGATCCCGAAGATCCGCCGGTCCATGGACTCACTCTAGTCGTGCGGTCCTCGTCCGGCCCGGTCTTCGGTGCGCGTCTCAGCGGAAGACGCCGGGTCCGCCCGGTGGGGCCGGTGAGTGCTGCGGATCGGCGTCGGTCAGGACGGCGCCGCCGTGGAACGTCCGGCGCACGTCGGCGGGTCCCATGACCCGGTAGGGGAACATGGAGCGGGCCGCGACCCTCGTCATCTCCTCCACCGGCAGCGCCTCGCCCGAGGCCACGGCGAGGACGTTGCCGAACCTGCGGCCCTTCAGGGTGGCCGGCTCGGCGCTGAGCCCGACGTGCGAGAACGATCGCCCGAGGGTCGCCACGACCCGCCGCACGTAGGCGAACGGGGCCGTGTCGGTGAGGTTGAGCAGGAAGAGTCCGTCGGACGTGAGGACGCGCCGCACCGTCGCGACGCACTCCGCGGTGGTGAGGTCGGGAGGGACCTGCGCCCCGTCGAACGCGTCGAGCACCACGACGTCGGCGAAGTCGTCGCGCATGGCCTCCAGGCCTGGACGGCCGGCGACGTCGCGCACCTTGATCCCCGATCGCGGCGGCAGGGGCAGGTGCTCACGCACGAAGCCCGTGAGGACGGTGTCGGGCTCGAGGACGACCTGGGGCGTACGGGTGTGCCGCGAGGCCACGAAACGCGGGAGGCTCAGCCCTGCGCCGCCCACGTGGACGACGCGCCGGGCCTCCTCGTCGTCGCGGGGTCGTGACAGGTGCAGGTCGAGGACGTCGGCCATGCGCTGCACGTAGTCGAACTCGATGCGGCCGGGATCGTCGAGGTCGACGTACGACTGCTCCGTGCCGGACACCACGAGGGTGAAGGCGCTGGGACGCGACCGGTCCGCCTCCAGGACGACCTCGGGACGTCCTTCGGGCGAGACGGCGATGGCTCAGCCCTGCAGCGAGGCCGCGACGGCGCCGTCGGGGAGGCGCTTGAACTTGCGTGGCTGGGACCGGGTGCGGTCGAGCACCGCGACCTCGAGGGCGGACGCCTCGACGGTGCGCGCCACTCCCCCGTTGTCGGTGACCGTGTCCTGGCCCAGCGCCGTGGTGGCGAGCCGGATGACGGCGTCGAGCTCGAGCCCCGCGGTGTAGTGCTCAGAGAGATAGGCGTCGACCTTGTCGCTCTGTCCACCCATCACCGCGTGTCCCTGCACGTCGGCCACCGAGCCGTCGTACGTGAGTCGGTACACCTGGTCCGAGGACGCGTCGTCGCCCACCTCGGCCACGAAGATCTCGACCTCGTACGGCTTCTCGCCGCCGGAGGAGAAGATGGTGCCGAGCGTCTGGGCGTAGGCGTTGGCGAGTCCTCGGCCGGTCACGTCGCGACGGTCGTAGGCGTACCCGCGCATGTCGGCCAGGCGGACGCCGGCGATGCGCAGGTTCTCGAACTCGTTGTACCTGCCGACGGCTGCGAAGCCGATGCGGTCGTAGATCTCGCTGATCTTGTGCAGCGCCTGCGACGGGTTCTCGCCCACGAAGACGATGCCGTCGCGGTACTGCAGGACGACGACGCTGCGGCCGCGGGCGATGCCCTTGCGCGCGAAGTCGGCCCGGTCCTTCATGAGCTGCTCGGGCGAGACGTAGAACGGTTGCGTCATGTCAGGTCCTGTCCGGTCAGCTCAAGGGGGCCGTGGGGCCGTCGGGTGCGCTCATGCGGGCGGCGATCACGGTGTCGGCGACCTGGGCGGTCTGCTCCTGCGGCCAGGCGCGGTAGCCGTCGGCCGTGATGACCGAGATGAGGGGGAAGATGCGTCGTGCGACGTCGGGGCCGCCCGTGGCGGAGTCGTCGTCGGCGGCGTCGTACAGCGCCTGGACCACGGCCGTCACGGCATCGGTCTCGCTCATGTTCTCGCGGTAGAGCTTCTTGAGCGACCCGCGCGCGAACGTGGAGCCTGAGCCCACGGAGTGGAAGGTGCGCTCCTCGTTCTTGTTGCCCGTGACGTCGAAGGCGAAGATGCGACCCGCGCCCTGGTGGAGGTCGTAGGCGGCGAAGAGCGGCACGACGGCCAGGCCCTGCATGGCCATGCCGAGGTTGCCGCGGATGAGCGTGGCGAGTCGGTTGGCCTTGCCGTCGGTGGAGAGGGTGGCGCCCTCGATCTTCTCGTAGTGCTCGAGCTCGACGCGGAACAGACGCGTCATCTCGACGGCGAGTCCGGCGGTGCCGGCGATGCCCACGCACGAGTACTCGTCGGTGGGGAAGACCTTCTGGATGTCGCGCTGGGCGATGACGTTGCCCATGGTGGCGCGGCGGTCGCCGGCCATCACGACGCCGTCGGCGAACGTGGCCGCGACGATCGTGGTGCCGTGGGTGACACCGCTCAGGTCGGTGCCCGCGCCGTTCGTGCCCTGGGAGGGCAGGAGCTGGGGGGCCTGCTGGGCGAGGAAGTCCGCGAACGAGGTGCCGCCGGTGGACAGGTACCCCTCGGGGAGCATGCCGGCGCCAGTCACTGGCCGCCCTTCTGGACGAAGCTGCGGACGAACTCCTCGGCGTTCTCCTCGAGCACGTCGTCGATGTCGCCCAGGATCGAGTCGACGTCGTCGTCGAGCTTCGCCTTCTGCTCGGAGTCGACCGCCGTGGGCTCGACCGGGGTCTCGTCCTCGGTGGACTTCTTGGTGCTCTTGTGCTGCTGCTCGGCCATGCAGCAACCCTAGCCCTCCTCAGGTTGCGTGCACGTCACATCTGGACGGCGCGCGCGGGCTCAGCGTCGAGTGATGGCGCGGAACAGGTCGGTGGCGGTGGCCGACGTGTCGAAGAGCGCCCCGACGTGCTCCGCCGTGCCCCGAAGCGGCTCCATGGTGGGGATGCGCTGGAGCGAGTCGTGCCCGGGCAGGTCGAAGATGACCGAGTCCCACGAGGCCGCTGCGACGTCGGTGGCGAAGCGCGACAGGCACCGGCCCCGGAAGAACGCGCGCGTGTCGTGGGGCGGCTCGCCGATGGCCTCGGTGACCGCGTCGTCGGTGAGCAGACGATCGATGCGGTCCCGGGCCACGAGGCGGTGGTAGAGCCCCTTCTCGGGACGGATGTCGTGGTACTGCAGGTCGACGAGGTGGAGCTTGGCGTGGTCCCAGTCCAGCGCGTCGCGCTCGCGGTACTGCTCGAGGAGCTGGAGCTTGGCCACCCAGTCGAGCTCGCGCGCGCACTCGGCGGGGTCGCGCCGCAGCCGGTCGAGGATGCTCTGCCAGCGGGCGAGGACGTCGTCGGTCTGCTCGTCGGAGCCGTTCTGCTCGACGAAGGCGCGGGCCCTCTCGAGGTAGTGCTCCTGGATGTCGAGCGCGGTCATGGTGCTTCCGTCGTCGAGCTCGACGAGCGCCTGGAGCGTCGGGTCGTGGGAGATGTCGTGCAGGGCCTCCACCGGCCGCGCGAGCGCGATGCCCCGGCCCAGGAAGCCGGCCTCGACCATGGCCAGCACGAGCGAGGTGGTGCCGTGCTTGAGGTAGATGGCCACCTCGGAGCAGTTGGCGTCGCCGATGATGACGTGCAGCCGCCGGTACTTCTTGGCATCCGCGTGGGGCTCGTCGCGGGTGTTGATGATGGGCCGCTTGAGCGTGGTCTCCAGGCCGACCCCCACCTCCATGTAGTCGGCGCGCTGGGCGAGCTGGAACGCGTGCACGCTGCCGTCCTGCTTCTGGCCCACGCGTCCGGCTCCGCAGATGACGGGCCGCGAGACGAAGAAGGGCGTGAGGTGCTTGACGATCGACTCGAACGGGACGTCGCGGCGCATGAGGTAGTTCTCGTGCGAGCCGTACGAGGCGCCCTTGTTGTCGATGTTGTTCTTGTAGAGCACGATCGGCGCGGTGGAGGGGATCTGGGCCGCCAGCTCCGCCCCGCGGAGCATGACGCGCTCCCCCGCCTTCTCCCACCGCACGACGTCGAGGGGGTTGGTGACCTCGGGGCTCGAGTACTCCGGGTGCGCGTGGTCGACGTAGAGCCGGGCACCGTTGGTGAGGATGATGTTGGCCAGGCCCAGGTCCTCGTCGGTGAGCTGGGACGGGTCGGCCACCTCGCGGCTCAGGTCGAACCCGCGCGCGTCGCGCAGCGGGCTCTCCTCCTCGAAGTCCCACCGGGCGCGCCGGGTCAGGCCGTGCGCCGAGGCGTAGGCGTTGACCACGTGCGTGGAGGCGACCATGGGGTTGGCGTGGGGCTGGCCCTGCACGGCGATGCCGTACTCGACCTCGCTGCCTTGGACCCGGCGGACCGTCATGACGCCACCCTACGGGGGCACGACCCACGTCACGGACTCGATGCGTGCTGGTCACCGACACGTCGCCCGCCGGTCATGGCGGGGTCTCCTCGGGCGAGCAGCCTGAGGGTCATGAAGGTCGCCATCGTGTCCGAGTCCTTCCTCCCCCAGACCAACGGGGTCGTGAACTCCGTGCTCCGGGTCATCGAGCACCTCGTGAGTCGCGGTGACCAGGTCCTCGTGATCTGCCCCGACGCCCGCGAGGGGGTGCCGAGCCAGGTGCTGGGCGCCGAGGTGCGCACCGTCGCGTCGTGGTCGCTGCCCGGCTACTCCGACGTCCGCGTGTCCACCGGTCGCTCCGCACCCGTCGAGGCGCTGCTCCGCGAGTTCGAGCCCGACGTCGTCCACCTCGCCTCGCCCTTCGTCCTGGGCTGGCGCGCCACCCTCGCGGCGCGGGCGCTCGACCTGCCGGTCGTGGCGGTCTACCAGACCGACGTGCCGCAGTACGCCGAGCGCTACGGCATGGCGTGGGCGTCGAAGCGACTGTGGCGCAGGGTCACCGACATCCACGGCCGCGCGACGCTGACCCTCGCCCCGTCGGTCGCGTCGGTCCGCTCGCTGCGCAAGCACGGCGTGGACCGCATCCGTCTCTGGCGCCGTGGCGTCGACAGCCAGCTCTTCGACCCGGCCCGCCGCAGCAACGGCTGGCGCACGCGCATGGCCCCCGGCGGCGAGCGGATCGTCGGCTTCGTCGGCCGGCTCGCGCCCGAGAAGCAGGTCCACGATCTGGCCCGCCTGGAGGGCGTCCCCGGCATCAAGCTCGTCATCATCGGCGACGGGCCGGAGCGTGAGCGTCTGCAGCGGCTCATGCCGTCGGCCTCGTTCACCGGGATGCTGCACGGCGAGGAGCTCGCCCGTGCCGTCGCCGGGCTCGACGTCCTCGTGAGCACGAGCGAGACCGAGACCTTCTGCCAGGTCATCCAGGAGGCCATGGCGAGCGGGGTGCCCGTCGTCGCGGCCGCCGTCGGTGGACCGCGCGACCTCGTCGACCACAGCCGCACCGGCTGGCTCTACGAGGCCGGCGACCTCGACGCCATGGTCGGCCACGTGCAGGACCTCGTCGGCGACGAGTCCAAGCGCCGGGCGTTCTCCCGCGCCGCCCGGGCCAAGGTGGTCCTGCGGGGGTGGCGACCCATCTGCTCCGAGCTCGTGGGTCACTACGCCACGGCGATCGAGCAGCACCACGAGCTGGAGCCCATCGACGTGGGCCTGGTGCACTGGCGCACCCGTCGCGCAGCCCGTCGCTGAGCAGCGCGATCCGGCTCAGGCCAGGGGCGTGAGCCGCTTGGCCAGGTGGACGGAGTCGTCGTACTCGGCGTAGAAGCCGAACGCCGGGACGTGGTCGTAGCCCGCGGACAGGTAGAGGGCGATGGCCTCCGGCTGCGCCGTGCCCGTCTCGAGCACCAGCCGCGTCAGGCCGGCCTCGACGGCCGAGCGCTCCAGCTCGGCCAGGACCCGACGGGCGTGGCCCTGCCGGGCGAACGCCGGGCGCACGTACATGCGCTTGATTTCGCCGTCGGAGTCGCCGGCCGGCCCGCCACGCCTCCAGCCGCCCATGGCGGCCGGCTCCTGCCCCACGTAGACCATGACGAAGTGGCCGCGCGGAGCGTCGAACTCGTGCACGTCGATGGGCGAGATGTCGCCCTCTCCGCCGTACCGGCGTCCGTACTCCTCCTGCACCTCACGGGTGAGGAGCTGCGCGTCGTCGCTCCCGTAGCTGACGACGCGCAGCTCCGCAGACAGTCCGTCCAACGTGCTCAGAGGTACTGGCCGGTGTTGGCCACGGTGTCGATGGAGCGCCCGGGCTCGTTGCCGCTCTTGCCCGAGATGAGCGTGCGGATGAAGACGATCCGCTCGCCCTTCTTGCCCGAGATCCGCGCCCAGTCGTCGGGGTTGGTGGTGTTGGGCAGGTCCTCGTTCTCCTTGAACTCGTCGACGCACGCCTGCAGCAGGTGCTGGATGCGGATGCCGCGCGACTGCTGGGAGAGGAAGTCCTTGATGGCCATCTTCTTGGCGCGGTCGACGATGTTCTGGATCATGGCGCCGGAGTTGAAGTCCTTGAAGTACAGGACCTCCTTGTCGCCGTTGGCGTACGTGACCTCGAGGAACTGGTTCTCCTCGGTCTCGGTGTACATCCGCTCCACGGTGCGCTGGATCATGCCGGCGACGCACGCCTCGCGGTCGCCGCTGAACTCGGCCAGGTCGTCCTCGTGCAGCGGGAGCCGAGAGGTCAGGTACTTGCTGAAGATGTCGCGGGCGGACTCGGCGTCGGGCCGCTCGATCTTGATCTTCACGTCGAGCCGGCCCGGGCGCAGGATGGCCGGGTCGATCATGTCCTCACGGTTGGAGGCACCGATGACGAGCACGTTCTCCAGGCCTTCGACGCCGTCGATCTCGCTCAGGAGCTGCGGGACGATGGTGTTCTCGACGTCGGAGGAGACGCCCGAGCCTCGCGTGCGGAAGAGCGAGTCCATCTCGTCGAAGAACACGATGACGGGCGTGCCCTCGCTGGCCTTCTCGCGAGCGCGCTGGAACACGAGCCGGATGTGCCGCTCGGTCTCGCCGACGTACTTGTTGAGGAGCTCGGGACCCTTGATGTTGAGGAAGAACGAGCGTCCTTCCTCACCGGTGCGCTCGGAGACCTTCTTGGCCAGGGACGCGGCAACGGCCTTGGCGATCATGGTCTTGCCGCAGCCGGGAGGGCCGTAGAGCAGGATCCCCTTGGGCGGGCGCAGCTCGTGCTCCACGAAGACCTCGGGGTGCAGGTACGGCAGCTCCACCGCGTCCTGGATGATCTCGACCTGCCCGGCGAGGCCGCCGATGCTCGTGTAGTCGATGTCGGGGACCTCCTCGAGCACGAGCTCCTCGACCTCGCTCTTGGGCACCCGCTCGTAGACGTAGCCGGACTTGCTGTCGAGCAGCAGGGAGTCGCCCGCGCGCAGCTTGAGCTCGCGCAGCGGCTCGGCCAGCCGGACGACCTTCTCCTCGTCGGTGTTGCCCAGGATGAGGGCGCGCTCGCCGTCGGCGAGGATCTCCTTCAGCATCACGACCTCGCCGGTGGTCTCGAACTCCAGGGCGAGGACGACGTTCATGGCCTCGTTGAGGATGACCTCCTGGCCCTTGCGCAGGGCGGAGCGATCGACCGCCGGGCTCACGTTGACGCGGAGCTTGCGCCCGCCCATGAAGACGTCGACGGACTCGTCGTCGTTGAGCTGCAGGAACGTGCCGAAGCCGGTGGGCGGCTGCGCCAGGCGATCGACCTCCTCCTTGAGGGCCACGATCTGGTCGCGGGCCTCGCGCAGGGTGGAGGTGAGCCGCTCGTTCTGCGACGACGTGGCCGCGAGACGGGCCTCGATGTCGGAGAGCCGGTGGTCGGTCCCGCCCTCGGACCCGAGGCGCCGACGGAGGTGCTCGACCTCCGCGCGCAAGTAGGCGAGCTCGTGCTCGGAACCGGTCGTGCGGGACTGATCGTTGTCGCTCATGTCGGCACCTCCTGCAGGGATGAAACCGACCCTACCCCCGAAGTCGTTGCAGCAAAGCCCGTCGTGCAACGGCTCGGGTAACGATCCGGTTTCGCCGCTCAGTCGTCCTCGGGCCGAGTCATGCCGGCCGGGCGAGGACCGTGGTAGTCGGGCCCGTACGCACCGGGCGCGGGCCGACGGGTCTTCTCGAGCGAGCGCACTCCCGGAGCCATGCGGCGGGCGGTCACGAGGAAGGCGGTGTGACCGATCATCTTGTGGTCGGGCCGGACGGCCAGGCCCTCCAGGTGCCAGTCGCGCTGCAGCGTCTCCCACGCGTGCGGCTCGGTGAAGCCGCCGTCGGCGCGCAGGGTCTCCACGAAGAGCGAGAGCTGCGTGGTGGTGGCGACGTAGGCGCAGATGATGCCGCCGGGGACGAGGCGCTCGGCCGCGAGGGGGACGCACGTCCAGGGGTCGACCATGTCGAGGACGAGGCGGTCTACCTCGGGCTCGGTCATGACCTCGCGGACGTCGCCGACCGTGAGCGTCCACTGCGGGACCTCGCCGCCGAGGATCTGCTCCACGTTGGCGCGGGCGGTGTCGGCGAACTCCTCGCGGATCTCGTACGAGCCGAGGGTGCCCTCGGAGCCCACGGCGCGCAGCAGGTACGCCGTGAGCGAGCCGGAGCCGGCACCCGCCTCGACGACACGGGCGCCCGGATAGATGTCGGCCATCGTGATGATGTGCGCGGCGTCCTTGGGATAGATGATCGCTGCGCCGCGGGGCATCGAGACCACGTACTCCGACAGCAGGGGTCGGAACACCTGGTACTTGCCGTCGAGCGTCGAGGTGATGACGATGCCCTCGGGGTGGCCGATGATGTCGTCGTGGCGCAGCTGGCCCCGCTTGGTGGAGAACTCCTTGCCTACCTCGAGCCGGATGTTGTGCTTGCGGCCCTTGGCATCGCTCAGGCGCACCCACTCACCCTCGACGAACGGTCCGGATCGCATCCACGTGGTCATGAGTTCCTTCGATAGGCGTCGTCGACGTGACGCGCGTGCAGGAGGCCGACGACGTCGCCGGCGGGGTCGACCACCACGTACGTGTCGGCCGGACGGGCGGCCATGGCGCGCAGCAGGGGCGCACCGGCGAGGTCGAGCGGGAGGGAGGGCAGGTCCGGCGGCAGGTCGAGCCCGGACGTCTCGGTGCGGTCGACGAGCCCCGCCACGGACAGTCCCTGCACCTGGGCGGTGCGGCGACCGAAGCGCAGGGCCGCGCCGGCCCCGGTCCACAGGAAGAAGGCGATCAGCAGCGCCAGGGCGATGTCGACGAGGTGCTCGCGGGAGAACGCGTCGTCGCGCAGGAGCACGAACGCCATGACGGCCACGGCCGTGAGACGTCCGAGCCAGGCCGCCCACCGGACACCCTTGGCCTGGTCGCCCGTGACCTGCCAGACGAGCGCACGGAAGACCCGGCCACCGTCGAGCGGGAGCCCGGGCAGGGCGTTGAACGCGGCCACGATCACGTTCACCCACCCGAACGCCCACAGGACGTCGCCGGCCGAGCCGCTGCTCGTGCCTGACGCGACCAGTCCCGCGAGCCCGATGAGTGCCGACGCGACCGGACCGGAGCCGGCCGTGACGAGCTCCTGGGCTGCGGTGCGGCTCTCGCCCTCGATGGCCGTCTCGCCGCCCAGCAGGTGGAGGGTGACGGTCGGGACCTCCATGCCGTACCAACGCGCGGTGAAGACGTGGGCGAGCTCGTGCACGAACACCGAGGCGTACAGACCCACGGCGAACACGGCCGCGAGCAGGTGCGGGTGGTCGGACGAGTCCTCGAACCAGGGGGCCGCGGCGAAGACCAGGACGATTCCCATCAGCACCAGTGAGGGGCTCACGAGGACGTCAGTACGCCCGAGACGACCGAGGCGCCAGCCTCCGGTCCTGGGGCGATCCTTCTCCTTGCCGGGCACGGTTCAGGATCCTATCCGCGATCGACCCCGAGCATGTCCGAGCCACTCGCTAGCGTGGCGGCCATGGACGTTGCCGAAGCGATCACCCACCCGGCGGCCGAGGTGCGCGAGGTCCGCATGAGCCTCTCCCCCAGCCGTGCGGGCGACTTCCAGACCTGCCCGCTGCTGTACCGCTACCGCACCGTCGACCGCCTGCCGGAGCCGCCGTCGCCGGCGGCAGCGCGCGGCACTCTCGTGCACGCCGTCCTGGAGGACCTGTTCGACGCGCCGGCCACCGAGCGAACGCTGGAGAGGGCGGTCGCCATGCTTCCTGGTCAGTGGGCAGAGCTCCTCGAGGAGGAACCGCGTCTGGCCGGCCTCTTCACACCCGAGCAGGCCGCCGAGGAGACGGCGTGGCTGTCGTCGGCGGTCGAGCTCCTCGGCACGTACTTTCGGCTCGAGGACCCGCGCTGGCTGGAGCCTGCCGACCGCGAGCTCCGGGTCGACCACGTGCTGGAGTCCGGGCTGGGCCTCGGCGGCATCGTCGACCGGGTCGACGTCGCCCCCGACGGTCGGATCCGCGTCGTGGACTACAAGACCGGCCGCAGCCCCGACCCTCGGTACGAGGACAAGGCGCTCTTCCAGATGAAGTTCTACGCGCTCGTCCTGTGGCGCACCCGTGGCGTCGTGCCCACGCTGCTCCAGCTGCTCTACCTCGCCGACGGCACGGTCCTGCAGTACGAGCCCACCGAGGACGACCTCCGGGGCGTCGAGCGCAAGGTGCAGGCCCTGTGGGACGCCATCTCGGCCTCCTACGATCGTCAGGACTTCCAGCCACGGCCCAGCGCGCTGTGCCGTTGGTGCGCCCACACCCAGCACTGTCCCGAGGTCGGCGGCACCCTGCTCCCCTTCCCCGAGGTCAGGATCGTGCCGGTGGAGCCAGCCGTCCCTCCGGGCTAGGAACCGCTCCCCGACACCTGGTCGTGGAGCGCCACGAGGTCGGCGACGCCCAGGCCGGTGAGGCTCGGACGCTCGACCCGTCGGACAGAGGCCTCCACGGGCACCATGTGCGGGACCACCAGCACGACGCAGCCGGCCGCCTCCGCCGAGCGGGCCCCGGTGTTGGAGTCCTCCACGGCGAGGCACTCGGTCGGGTCGACGCCCAGCGCGGCCGCCGCCGTGGCGTAGGGCTCGGGGTGCGGCTTGGGGTGCGTCACGGTGTCGCCCGCGACCACCGAGGCGAGGGGCAGGTGCGCCGCCACCACCGAGGCGATGCTCGCGTACGACGACGTCACCAGCGCCTGCGGCACCCCGGCCTCGTCCAGGGCGGTCACGAGCTCCAGGGCGCCTGGGCGCCACGGGACGTCCTGGCCCAGGGAGTCCACCATGTGCTCCACGAGCACGTCGACGATCTCGGCGGCCGACAGCTCGCTCCCCAGCCGCTGACGGATGTACTCGCCCGAGACGATGAGCGCGTTGCCGACGAGGGCCATCGCGTCCTCCTCGGTCCACTCCGTGTCGTGCTCCGCGGCCATGCGGTGCTCGGCCTGCATCCAGAGCGGCTCGCTGTCGATGAGGGTCCCGTCGAGGTCCCAGAGGACGGCCTTGAGCGTGGTCGCGGGGGCTGTGGAGGTCTCGGACACGACGAGCAGCCTAGTGAGAGCCGTCTCGCGTGACCTGAGGTGCCTCTGGTGCGTTGAGTCATCTGCGATACTGGAGGTGGTTCTCCCGACAGGCCCATGCGAGCCCGCTGACGGCTGGAGGTCCCCACCAGACACTGACGTAGACGTCGACCCTGGAGGATCACGTGAACCAGCAGCGGGACTGGCGCCCCGACGCCACCGACACCCTGACCGCCCTGCTCGAGCAGCGCATCATGGTGCTCGACGGAGCGATGGGCACGGCCATCCAGCGCGACCGGCCCGACGAGGCCGGCTACCGCGGCACGCGGTTCGCCGACTGGGCCTGCGACGTCGGCGGGAACAACGACCTCCTGACGCTGTCGCAGCCCGACATCATCGCGGGCATCCACCGCGAGTACCTCGAGGCCGGCGCCGACATCATCGAGACCAACACCTTCAACGCCAACGCCATCTCGCTGCGCGACTACGAGATGGTCGAGCTGGCCTACGAGCTCAACTACGAGGCCGCCAGGCTCGCCCGGCGCGAGGCCGACGCCGTGGCCACGCCCGACCGGCCCCGTTTCGTGGCGGGAGCGCTCGGCCCCACCACGCGCACGGCGTCCATCTCCCCCGACGTCAACGACCCGGCGGCGCGCAACGTCTCCTACGAGGAGCTCGTGGAGGCCTACTCCGTGGCCACGCGCGGTGTCCTCGACGGCGGCGCCGACCTCGTGATGATCGAGACGATCTTCGACACCCTCAACGCCCGTGCCGCCATCTTCGCGGTCGAGACGGTCTTCGAGGAGTACGGCCGTCGCTGGCCCATCGTGATCTCGGGCACCATCACCGACGCCTCGGGGCGGACGCTCTCCGGCCAGACGGCCGAGGCCTTCTGGTACTCCGTGCGGCACGCCAAGCCCTTGCTCGTGGGACTCAACTGCGCCCTCGGTGCCCAGGAGATGCGTCCGTACATCGCCGAGATCTCGCGCCTCGCCGACTGCTTCGTGTCCTGCTACCCCAACGCCGGCCTGCCCAACGCGTTCGGTGAGTACGACGAGGAGCCCGACCAGACCGCAGCGATCATCCACGAGTTCGCCGAGAGCGGCTTCGTGAACCTCGTCGGCGGCTGCTGCGGCACCACCCCGGCGCACATCGCCAGCATCGCCAAGACCGTGGACGGCCTGCCCGTCCGCGAGCGGCCCGAGATCAAGCCCGCCCTGCGCCTGTCGGGCCTCGAGCCCCTCGTGGTCGACGAGAGCTCGCTCTTCCTGAACGTCGGCGAGCGCACCAACATCACCGGCTCGGCCCGTTTCCGCAACCTCATCCGCGACGGCGACTACGACGCCGCGCTCGCCGTGGCCCGCCAGCAGGTGGAGAACGGCGCGCAGGTCATCGACGTCAACATGGACGAGGGCATGATCGACGGCGTGGCCGCGATGGACCGCTTCCTCAAGCTGGTCTCGTCCGAGCCCGACATCGTCCGCGTCCCCGTGATGGTCGACTCCTCCAAGTGGGAGGTCATCGAGGCCGGTCTGCGCACGCTGCAGGGCAAGGCCATCGTGAACTCCATCTCGCTCAAGGAGGGCGAGGAACCGTTCGTCGAGCACGCCCGCCTGTGTCGCAAGTACGGCGCGGCCGTCGTGGTGATGGCGTTCGACGAGGACGGCCAGGCCGACAACCTCGAGCGACGCAAGCAGATCTGTGAGCGCGCCTACCGGATCCTCGTCGACGAGGTCGGCTTCCCGGCCGAGGACATCATCTTCGACCCCAACGTGTTCGCCGTGGCCACGGGCATCGAGGAGCACGCCGAGTACGGCATCGACTTCATCGAGGGCACGCGCTGGATCAAGCAGAACCTCCCCGGGGCGCTCGTCTCGGGCGGCGTCTCCAACGTCTCGTTCTCGTTCCGGGGCAACAACAAGGTCCGCGAGGCCATCCACGCCGTCTTCCTGTTCCACGCCATCCAGGCGGGCATGGACATGGGCATCGTCAATGCGGGCGCCCTCGAGGTGTACGACGAGGTGCCGGAGGTGCTGCGCGAGCGCATCGAGGACGTCATCCTCAACCGTCGGTCCGACTCCACCGAGCGCCTGCTGGAGATCGCCAACGACTTCGCCGGCGACGGCAAGAAGGCCGAGGTCGCCGACGAGGAGTGGCGCTCGCTGCCCGTGGGCGAGCGCATCACGCATGCCCTCGTGAAGGGCATCGACGCGTACGCCGAGTCCGACACCGAGGAGCTCCGCGCCGAGATCAAGGAGCGCGGGGGTCAGACCATCGAGGTCATCGAGGGTCCGCTCATGGACGGCATGAACGTCGTGGGCGACCTCTTCGGCGCCGGCAAGATGTTCCTGCCCCAGGTGGTCAAGAGCGCCCGCGTCATGAAGAAGGCCGTCGCCTACCTCATCCCCTTCATCGAGGAGGAGAAGGTCGCTGCCGGCGGCGGCGGTGGCAACCAGAGCAATGGCCTCGTGATCATGGCCACCGTCAAGGGCGACGTCCACGACATCGGCAAGAACATCGTCGGCGTGGTGCTGCAGTGCAACAACTACGAGGTCGTCGACCTCGGCGTCATGGTGCCCGTGCAGAAGATCCTCGACACCGCTCGTGAGATGAACGCCGACGTCATCGGGCTCTCGGGCCTCATCACGCCCTCGCTCGACGAGATGGTCAACGTGGCCGGCGAGATGGAGCGTCAGGGCTTCGAGATCCCGCTGCTCATCGGCGGCGCCACCACCTCGCGCGCCCACACGGCCGTGAAGGTCGACGAGAAGTACCACGGTCCGGTCATCTGGGTGAAGGACGCCTCGCGCTCGGTGCCGGTGGTCTCGCAGCTGCTGCACGAGCAGCAGCGGGTCAAGCTGCTCGACGACGTCAAGACCGACTACGACTCGCTGCGCGAGCGTCACGCGGCCCGCCAGGACACGCGCAAGATGCTCAGCGTCGATGCTGCGCGCGCCAACGCCACGCCCGTCGACTGGGCCGGCTACGAGCCGCCGCAGCCCGCGTGGGAGGTCGGCAAGCCGCACCTCCTCGACGACTACGACCTCGCCGAGCTGCGCCAGTACATCGACTGGCAGCCGTTCTTCAACGCGTGGGAGATGAAGGGGCGCTTCCCCGACATCCTCAACAACCCCACGTCGGGCGAGACCGCGCGCAAGCTCTACGACGACGCCCAGGAGATGCTCGACCGCCTCATCGCTGAGAAGTGGATCAAGGCCTCCGGCGTGGTGGGGCTGTTCCCCGCCAACGCCGACGGCGACGACACCGTCGTGTGGACCGACCAGTCGCGCTCCACCGAGCTCACGCGCCTGCACCACCTGCGTCAGCAGACCGAGCACCGAGCGGGCGTGCCGCACCGCAGCCTCGCCGACTACGTCGCCCCGCAGGAGACCGGGCTCCCCGATCACGTCGGAGCGTTCGCGGTGACCGCGGGACTCGGCATCCGCGACAAGATCGAGGAGTTCAAGGCCGACCACGACGACTACAGCGCCATCCTGCTGGAGTCGCTCGCGGACCGGCTGGCCGAGGCCTTCGCCGAGCGCCTGCACGAACGTGTGCGCCAGGAGATCTGGGCCTACCAGCCGACCGAGTCGCTCGAGAACGACGACCTCATCGCCGAGAAGTACGTCGGGATCCGTCCCGCGCCGGGCTACCCGGCGTGCCCGGAGCACACCGAGAAGACCACGCTGTGGGACCTCCTCGACGTCCAGGCCAACACCGGCATCGAGCTCACCGAGAGCATGGCCATGTGGCCCGGCGCCTCGGTGAGCGGCTGGTACTTCTCGCACCCGCAGTCGCAGTACATGGTGGTGGGCCGCCTCGGCCGTGACCAGGTCGCCGACTACGCGGAGCGCAAGGGCTGGTCGGTCGAGGAGGCCGAGAAGTGGCTCTCGCCCAACCTCGGCTACCGGCCCGACTCCGAGTGACCTTCCCGCCCGCGCCCCGGGACCCCCGCCGGGGTCCCGGGGCGTGGGTGCCTGCGTAGGCTTGGGTCGTGCCTGACGTCTCGATCCCGCCGCTCAACGATCCATGGATGGTCGCCGCCTTCGAGGGCTGGAACGACGCCGGGGATGCGGCGTCGTCGGTCGTCGAGCACCTGGTGGAGGCCTGGGACGCCGAGGTGCTGGCCGAGCTGGACCCCGAGGACTTCTACGACTTCCAGGTCCACCGTCCGCACATCCATCCCGACGAGGACGGCACCCGGGTCCTGATCTGGCCCACGCCCACGCTGTACCACGCTCGTGTGCCCCACTCCGAGCGCGACGTGCTGCTCCTGCGGGCCCCCGAGCCCAACATGCGGTGGAAGACCTTCTGCTCCACGATCATGGGCATCGCCAGGCTGGCCGGCGTCACCGAGCTCGTCACGCTGGGCGCGCTCCTGGCGGACGCGCCGCACACGAGACCGGTACCGGTGAGCGGGTCCTCGTCGGATCCTGTGCTGAGCGAGCGGCTCGCGCTCCGCCCCTCCACGTACTCGGGGCCGGTCGGCATCAACTCGGTCCTGTCGGAGACGGCTGCGCTCCAGGGCATCCCGTCCATCTCGCTCTGGGCCGCCGTGCCGCACTACCTGGCCGAGCCGCCGTGCCACAAGGCCACGCTCGCCCTGCTGGGCTCGCTCGAGGACGCCGTGGGCGTCGCGCTCCCCCAGGGCGACCTGGAGGAGCTGGCCGAGGCCTGGCAGCGCGGGGCCGACGAGGTGGCGTCGTCCGATCCGGAGATCTCCGAGTACGTCGAGGAGCTGGAGAACGAGAACGACGCCAACGAGCTTCCCGAGGCGAGCGGCGACGCGATCGCCCGCGAGTTCGAGCGCTACCTGCGTCGGCGCGACACCGACCCGCCCACCCGCTAGCCCCAGCCCGCTGAGTGTGACGTCTCAGGGCCTCTGAGGCCCGAGACACCCCCCGAACGTCACGCTCAGCGGTTCAGAGCTGGACGCCGAGGAGTGCGTCGACGGCCGTGGCCACGAGCGTGCCGTCGTCGTCGCCCTCGCTGGCGGCCCACGAGTCGAGCACGCTGAGCGCCGCCGGTGCGTCGAGGTCGGCTGACAGGACGTCGCGCAAGGCCTGCACGACGGTCTCGGACGACGCCAGACCTCCCGTGGCGAGGGCGGAGCGCCAGGCGGCGAGCCGCTCCTCGGCCTGCGCGAGGTCGGCGTCGGTCCATTCCCAGTCGCTGCGGTAGTGGTGTCCGAGCAGCGCGACGCGGATGGCCATGGGGTCGGTGCCGTTCTCGCGCAGGCGTGAGACCAGCACCAGGTTGCCCTTGGACTTGCTCATCTTCTCGCCCTCGTACCCCACCATGCCGGCGTGCACGAAGGCCTGGGCGAAGGGCTCGCCCGTGGCGACGCGGGCCTCGGAGGCCGACATCTCGTGGTGCGGGAAGACCAGGTCGGACCCGCCGCCCTGGACGTCGAAGTCGGTGCCGAGGTGCTGCAGCGCGATGGCAGCACACTCGATGTGCCAGCCGGGTCGGCCACGGCCCAGGCGCGAGTCCCAGGCCGGCTCGCCCGGTCGCTCGGCCTGCCAGACGAGACAGTCGAGCGGGTCGCGCTTGCCGGGTCGCTCGGGATCGCCGCCGCGCTCGCCGAAGAGCTGGCGCATGGTGTCGGTGTCGAAGCCGGAGACCGAGCCGAACGTCTGGTCGGAACCGACCTCGAAGTAGAGGTCGTCGTCGACGGCGTACACCGCGTCGCCGAGCCGCTCGACCAGGTCGACCACGAGGTCGATGGACTCCACGGCGCCGATGTAGTGCGCCGGGTGGAGCACGCGCAGCGCCGTCATGTCGGTGCGGAAGAGCTCGGTCTCACGCTCGGCCAGCTCCACCCAGTCGACGCCGGTGGCCGTGGCCCGCTCCAGGAGCGGGTCGTCCACGTCGGTCACGTTCTGGGTGTAGACGACGTCGAGGCCGCGGTCGAGCCACTGGCGCTGGAGCAGGTCGAACGCGAGGTAGGTGGCGGCGTGGCCGAGGTGGGTGGCGTCGTAGGGCGTGATGCCGCAGACGTAGAGCCGCGCGGTCCCCTCGGGCGTCGACTGCACGAGGCTCCGGGTGGAGCTGTCGTGGATGCGGAGGACCGGTGCGGTCCCCTCGACGGATGGAACCTCAGGACCGGACCAGCTACGCATGGACTGAGCGTATCGGTGGCACCATGGCGACGTGATCATCGACTGCGCTGTCTACCGCGACGGGGTTCGTGAAGAGACCGAGAGCGACCGGGGAAGTCTCGACGCGTCGCTCGCGGCGCTCGGGGAGGACGACTTCCTGTGGATCGGGATCAACAACCCCACGAAGGACGAGCTCGTCCGCGTGGGGCAGGCGCTGAACCTCCACCCGCTCGCCGTCGAGGACGCCTTGGAGGCGCACCAGCGACCCAAGGTGGAGCGGTACAAGGATCACCTCTTCATCTCGCTGCGCACGGTGGAGTACAGCGACGACGACATCCGCACGCACGAGGTGAACGCGTTCCTCAGCGAGAAGTACCTGCTCACCGTCCGGCACGGAGGCCAGGACCTGCGTGAGGCCCGCAAGCGCGCGGAGCGTCTCATCGAGCCGATGTCCCACGGGCCGACTGCTGCCCTGTACGCGGTCGTCGACACGATCGTCGACCGGTACGAGACGGTGGCCGCGGAGCTGGAGCAGGACGTCCAGGAGGTGGAGGAGTCGGTCTTCTCCCCCGCCCGCACCAGCGACTCCACCCGCATCTACCGCCTGAAGCGCGAGACGCTGGAGTTCCGCCGGGCCGTCATGCCCCTGCGCGAGCCGATCAAGCGGTTCTCGATGGGCTCCATGCCGGAGGACTCCCAGCCGTACTTCCGCGACATCGCCGACCACCTCGCCCGGGCGGCGGAGGCCATCGACTCCGTGGAGCACCTGCTCGACAACGCCCTCAACGCCCACCTCGCGCAGCTGAGCGTCCAGCAGAACGAGGACATGCGCAAGCTCACCGCGGGCGCCACGATCTTCGCCGTCCCCACGGCCATCGCGGGGATCTACGGCATGAACTTCGAGCACATGCCCGAGCTGTCCTGGACCTTCGGCTACCCGCTCTGCCTCGCGCTCATCGGCACCATCTGTGGGTACGTCTACCTGCGCTTCAAGAAGGCCGGCTGGCTCTGACGGTCAGGAGACGGCGACGCTCGCCGTGATGGCGCCCGTGCCGACGAGGATCAGCACGATGCTGCCGAGCGCCACGCGGTAGGCCACGAACGGTGCGTAGGAGCGCTTGCTCACGTACTCCAGCAGCCAGTGGATCACGGCGATGCCCACGACGAACGACACCACCGTGGCCAGGATCGTGGGACCCCAGCCGTAGGTGTTCTCGCCGCCGGGGACGTCCTTGAGCTTGTAGACCCCGGCGCCGACGACGGCCGGGATGGCGAGGAGGAACGCGTACCGGGTGGCGGCCGCGCGCTCGTAGCCCAGGAACAGGCCCATGCTGATGGTGGCGCCGGAGCGGGAGACACCGGGCACCACGGCGGCGGCCTGGGCCACGCCGAACAGCACCGCGTGGCCCCACGTGAGCTCCTCGATGGGCCGGGACTTGCGCCCCACCTTCTCGGCGATGCCGAGCACGAGGCCCAGGACGATGAGCATCGTGCCGATGACCCAGAGGTTGCGAAAGTTGCTGTCGATGGCGTCCTCGAGGAGGAGCCCCAGCAGCACGATGGGCATCGAGCCGATGATCACGAACCAGCCCATCGTCCAGGCGTGCTCCTGGCGGGCCTGCGCCGACACCAGTCCGCGCAGCCAGCCAGTGGCGATGGTCCAGATGTCCCGCCAGAAGTAGATGAGGACCGCCAGCTCGGTGCCGATCTGGATGACGGCGGTGAAGGCCGCACCCGGGTCGTCCCATCCGAAGAGCTTCGGGAAGATCGCCAGGTGGGCGCTCGACGAGATCGGGAGGAACTCGGTCAGGCCCTGGATGAGGCCGAGGACGACGGCACGCAGAAGATCCACGCCCGCGAGCCTACCGGCGCGCTCACGGCCTGCTGGCTAGCCTTGCGCCATGCAGGAACGTCGCCTTGGTCACTCCGGCCTGAAGGTCTCGCGGCTCGCGCTCGGCACCATGTCGTTCGGCGCTGCGGTCGACGACCTCGTGGCCGAGGAGCAGGTGAAGGCCTTCCTCGATGCCGGTGGCACCCTGATCGACACGGCGCCCGTCTACGGCGACGGTCACGGTGAGGCCACACTCGGCCGGACCCTCTCCACGCTGGGGGCGCGCGACCAGGTGGTTCTCGCCAGCAAGGCGGGAGTCGGCTTCCGGGCCGGCACCTTCGTCGCCGACACCTCGCGTCGCACGCTGCTCGACCAGCTCGACCAGTCCCTGCGCGCGCTCGAGACCGACCACCTCGATCTCTGGCAGGTGCACTACTGGGACGAGGAGACTCCGGTCGAGGAGACCCTCGCCGCGCTCGAGCACGCCGTCGCGAGCGGCAAGGTGCGCTACGTCGGGATCTCCAACTTCGCCGGCTGGCAGACGTCGCTCGCGCACACGTGGCTCGCCGGTCGAGCAGCCGCCGTGCCCCTCGTGAGCGCGCAGGTCGAGTACTCGCTCGTGAACCGGGGCGTCGAGGTCGAGGTGGTGCCGGCCGTGGAGCACCACGGCATGGGCATCCTCGCGTGGTCGCCACTCGGGCGAGGCGTGCTCACGGCCAAGTACCGCGGCGGGATCCCGTCGGACTCCCGCGGCGCCAACCCCGACTACGAGCAGTTCATGGCGCCGTACATGAGCCGCGCCGGTGTGATCGGCGCCGTGGCCAGGGCGGCTGACGGCCTGAAGGTCTCACCGGCCCAGGTGGCGCTCGCGTGGCTGCGCGACCGTCCAGGGGTGGCGTCGGCCATCGTCGGAGCGCGCACCACGGCACAGCTGGCCGAGAACCTGGGCTCGGAGCAGGTCGAGGTGCCCGCCGAGATCCTCGCGGCACTCGACGACGTCTCCGCCCCCCATGACCCCACGACACCGAGACAGGAGAGCTGACCGTGGTCGAGTACGAGTTCTGGAACCTCAACATCCCGCGCACCAAGTCGCGCAACGCCGTCTGTCGCATGCTCACCGAGGCAGCCGAGTACCAGGGCTGGGAGCTCGACCACCTCCGCCGCGACCCCTCGGGGCACCGCACCGTCCGCCTGCGCCGCAAGATCATCCGGATGCGCGCCACCTTCTGACCCTCGTCCGCCGCTGAGCGTGACGTTTTCGGGGTGAGATGGGGCCATTCACCCCGGAAACGTCACACTCAGCGGGGGCGGGTCAGACGAGGTCGAGGAAGCGGTCGAACACGCGCGAGCCGAACTCCAGGGCGTCGATGGGGACGCGCTCGTCGACGCCGTGGAAGAGGGCGGTGAAGTCGAGGTCGCCGGGCAGTCGCAGGGGCGTGAAGCCGTACGACGTGATGCCGAGCTTGCTCCAGCCCTTGGCGTCCGTGCCGCCCGACATCAGGAACGGGGCGATGTGCGCCTCGGGGTCCTCGGCATGCAGGGCCACGGTCATGGCGTCGACGAGGTCGCCCTCGAGCGGGAACTCCAGCGCGGCGTCGGTGATGTACGGCTCCACCATCACCCGGTCGCCCACGACGTCCTGGACGGCCGGCATGAACGTGTCGGCATGGCCCGGGAGGTACCGGCCGTCGACGTACGCCACGGCCTCGCCGGGCACCACGTTGTGCTTGTAGCCGGCCTGGAGCATCGTCGCGTTGGTGGTGTTGCGGATCCCCGCGCCGATCATGCGGATGGCGGGCCCGAAGTGCTCGAGCAGGACCTCGGGGTCCTGGGAGTCCGAGCCGGTGAGCTCGCGGACCTTGTCCAGGAGCAGCTTCATCGACGGACCGGGCTCCTGGGGCCACTCGTGCCGGCCCAGTGCCACGAGCGCCTCGGCGAGGTGCGTGACGGCGTTGTCGGGCTGGCGCATGGAGCCGTGGCCGGCCGTGCCGGTGGCGCGCAGGCGCATCCAGGCGATGCCCTTCTCCCCCGACTCGATGAGGTAGAGCCGCTTGCCGCCGATCTCGGTGGAGAACCCGCCGACCTCGCCGATGGCCTCGGTGCAGCCCTCGAGCAGGTCGGGCCGGTGGTCGGCGATCCAGTGTGCGCCCATGACGCCGCCGGCCTCCTCGTCGGCGGTGAAGACGAGCGTGATGGGACGGTCGGGGATGACGCCGGCGCGCTGACGGGCGCGGACCGTCGACAGCAGCATCGCGTCGAAGTCCTTCATGTCGACGGCACCGCGCCCCACGACGTAGCCGTCGACGATCTCGGCGGCGAAGGGATCGGTCTTCCAGTCGTGGGCCTGTGCCGGGACGACGTCGAGGTGGCCGTGCAGCAGCAGCCCGGGACGGCTGCTGTCCTGGTTGCCCCAGCGGGCCACGACGCTCGTCCGCCCCGGCGCCGACTCCACGAGCTCGGACTCGATGCCGACCTCGGCGAGGGAGGCGGCGACGTACTCGGCCGCGACCCGCTCCCCCGGACCGGACCCGTCGCCGTAGTTCGACGTGTCGATGCGGATGAGATCGCGACAGATCTCGAGGGTCTCGGACTCCGGTCGGTAGGACATGACGCCAGCCTACGACCGGGTCAGGCGACCCAGCAGGCGGCGGACCAGCAGCCGGGCGAAGAACGCCTCGACGCCGGCACCGAGGCGCGGGACACCCCAGACGTGGACGGCCTCGGTCCACGACACGAGCGAGCCCGAGCCGTGCGGCACGACGGTCACGGTGGCCCAGCCCTTCACCATGCGCCCGCGCTTCTCGATGCGGAAGGCGTGCGGCGGCGCCCACTCCACGACGTCCATGACGTCGTCGAAGCCCAGCGGCCCCACGGCCGTGCGGGCGATGAAGCCGGTGTCGGTGATGCGGACCGAGGTGAAGGGAACCACGTCGCCGTGCCGCTGCCACTCCGTGAGGGCCGCGAAGGCGTCGTCAGGCGCCGAGGGCACCTCCTGCGTCACGGTCACGGGTCTCACGGCACGATGGTAGGGAGTGCGGCCCGCCCGGGCACGCCGAGGTGAAGGAGCTTGTTCATGGGCTTTGGTCCGTTCACGTCGGTCGACGACGTCAAGGCCCGGCTGGCCGACGTCGGCTACCTGGCCTCCGACGCGGTGGCCACGACCGTCTACCTCGCCGCCACCCTGGGCAAGCCACTGCTCGTGGAGGGGCCCGCCGGGGTCGGCAAGACCGAGCTGTCCCGCGCGGTGGCCGAGGCCGGCGAGGCCGAGCTCGTCCGTCTCCAGTGCTACGAGGGGGTCGACGAGGCCCGCGCCCTCTACGAGTGGAACCACGCCAAGCAGCTCCTGCGCATCACGGCCGGGCGCGACGAGTCGTGGGACGAGGCCCGCACCGACATCTTCAGCGAGGAGTTCCTCCTTCCCCGCCCACTCCTCACGGCGATACGCAACGAGCACCCCACCGTCCTGCTGATCGACGAGACCGACAAGGCCGACGTCGAGATCGAGGGCCTGCTGCTCGAGGTGCTCGGCGACTTCCAGGTCACCGTGCCCGAGCTCGGCACCATCGTCGCGAAGCAGCGGCCGTTCGTCGTCCTCACCTCCAACGCCACCCGTGAGCTGTCCGAGGCCCTGCGTCGCCGCTGCCTGTTCCTGCACATCGGGTTCCCCGAGGCCGAGTTGGAGGAGCGCATCGTCCGCCTCAAGGTCCCGGAGCTGGACGCCACCCTCACCGGCTCGGTGGTCCGGGTGGTGAACGCCCTCCGTGCGTTGCCGCTGCGCAAGGAGCCGTCGGTGGCGGAGACGATCGACTGGGCCCGGACGCTCCTCGCACTGGGTGCCGACATCCTCGACGACGAGGTCGTCCGCGACACGCTCGGCGTGATCCTGAAGCACAACGACGACATCGCCAAGGCGCGGACGGGCCTCGACCTGGACCAGGTCCTGGCCCCGTGAGCCCGGCCCCCACGTCGGAGGACCTCGCCGGGCGGCTCGTGTCGTTCGTCGGGGCCCTGCGCAACAAGGGGATCCCCGCCGGCACGAGCGAGACGGTCGACGCGGCCGCCGTGGTCGAGGTCCTGGGCCTCGACGACCGCACGCAGCTGCGCGAGGGACTCGCCGCTGCGCTCGTGCGACGCGGGGGCCAGCGCGAGGTCTTCGACATGACGTTCGACCTCTTCTTCCCCGCCGGCACCGGTGCGCGGCAGTCCGTCCTGGAGCAGGCCGTGCTCGACGGGTCCGAGGACGGGCTCTTCGACCTCGAGGACATCCGAGACCTCCTCGCGATGGCGCTCGCCGAGCTCGACCTGCGCACCATGGAGCAGGTGGCCGAGCTCGCGGTGGACGCCCTCGGCGAGGTGGGGACGCCCGGGACCAACACGGCCGGCTGGTCGGCGTACCAGACCCTCGACCGGCTCCAGCCCCAGACGCTCATCGCGCGCGCACAGCAGCAGCGGGGCTCCGGCGGGGCGGGCAGCGCCCAGGGTCAGGGAACCGGCCAGGGACAAGGCCCGACGCAGGGCTCCGTCACCGAGCGGCTCGCCCGCGACGAGGTCCGACGGGGCGTGGAGGCCTTCCGTCAGATGGTGGCCGCCGAGGCCCGCCGGCGCACCGCGGAGGTACGCGGACGCGACGTCGTGACCCGCCACGCCGTGCGCCAGGGCACCGGCCAGGTGGAGTTCCTCTCCGCCAACCGGCAGCAGCTCGACGAGCTCCGTGCGACCGTCCGCCCGTTGGCCCGCAAGCTCGCCACGCGCCTGGCCATCCGCCGCCGTCGAGCCCGTCGGGGACGCATCGACATCCGCCGCACGCTGCGGCGCTCCATGGGTACCGGAGGGGTGCCCATCCGACCCGCCTACGCTCCCCCGCACCCGGCCCGGCCGGAGCTGGTGCTCCTGTGCGACGTCTCCGGCTCGGTCGCAGGGTTCTCCAGCTTCACCATGCTGCTCGTCCAGGCCCTCAGCGACCAGTTCAGCAAGGTCCGCGTGTTCGCCTTCGTGAACGCCATGGACGAGGTCACCGACCTCGTGAAGGACCCGACGTACGCAGGAGACCTGAGCCGACGCATCGCGGACGAGGCCCGCATCACGAAGTGGCACACGAGCAGCGACTACGGGGAGGCGCTCGGCGACTTCGCCGAGAAGTATCTCTCCGCCGTGGGCCCGCGGACCTCGGTCCTGGTGCTCGGCGACGCCCGCAACAACAACCAGGGCCTCAACCTCGGTGCCCTGCACGACGTCGCCGCGCGGTCCCGGCGGACCTTCTGGCTCAACCCCGAGCACTCCACCCGGTGGGGCCTCGGCGACTCGGTGGCGCCGGAGTACGCCGACGTGGTGGAGATGCACGAGTGCTGCACGGTGGACCAGCTGTCCGCCTTCGTGACCCGGCTCCTGCCCGTCTGAGCATGCCGTTCACCCCCGCTCACCCGCTGCTGGTGCTGCCGCTGCGGAGGACGCGACTGCCGCTCTCGGCGCTCTTGGCCGGCTCGACCGTCCCCGACCTCCCGGTCTTCGCCCAGGCCTTCGGGGCGTACGGCTGGACCCACTCCGTCGTCGGCGTCCTGCTGGTCGACCCGGTGCTCACGGTCGTCGTGCTCGCTGTCTGGTTCGCCTGGGTACGTGACCCGCTGGTCGACCTCCTGCCAGACTTCCTGCGCTCGAGGCTTCCTGCGTCGGCTCGGCTCGATCGAGCGGAATGGGCCTGGGTCCTGCCTGCGGGTGCGGTCGGGGCACTGACGCACGTGCTCTGGGACGAGCTGACCCACCCGGGCCGCTGGGGTACCGAGCACGTGGCCGTCCTGGCCGAGCGCCACGGCCCGCTCATCGGTGCCACGTGGCTGCAGTACGCGTCGGGACTGCTGGGAACCCTCGCGGTCCTGGGCTTCCTCGCGACGTGGTTCGCCCGGCAGGACGTGGTCGGCGGCCGGCGACCCGCTCGCCGGCTCCCCCGCTCGACCTGGTTCGGCATCGTGCTCGTCCCGGTGGTCGTGGGCGCGGCGTTGCTCGTCACCCGGCTGCCGGACGGCCTGCACGCCATGGCCTTCGACACGGTGGTCGGCGCGATCGTCGCCGGCGCCGTCACGGTGGGCTGCCTCGTGGGCCTCTGGCACGGCGCCCGCGCCCGGTCATGACCAGCCCCCGGGCATGACCAGCCCGTGGGCATGACCAGCCCGTGGGCATGAAAGTGGCCAGCGCGGTCTCGGGGGGTGAACCGCGCTGGCCAGGACCCAGAATAGCCCATCATCGCAGTCCCTGGGCGGAAGACTCCGCCGTTGTGCCCGCCCCTGCCTGATCCGCCCAGGATCGGACGGGACCTCTGCGCCGCGATGTCAGGACCTACGAGGGATTGACACGACCCGAATTCGATCGGCCAAACCCCTGTTGCCGGAAGCGCTTCTGTGGTGGGATCCGGACAAGGGATGCACGGAGGGAGACCGGGCACCCGCTTCACGATGGGGTGGATCGGCATGGGAGACCGCACCGACGCCTCGAGCAGCGCCCGGCGGACGCGCCGTCGGGCACTCGCCTCGGGTGCCGTCGTCGTCATGGGCCTGCTCGCGGGCGTGGCGCCCGTGGGGGCAGGCGCCGCAGGGCTGGCCGGGACGACGGTCTCCCCCACGGCGATCCCCAACGCCGACTTCTCCGCCGGTCACCGGTCCTGGCGGGTGTCCACCCGCACCGAGTCGACGATCATCACCCGGGGCTCGCACCACGCCATGCGGCTCAAGAACCGTTCCACCGCCGCGAAGCGCACCCTGGCGCTCAGCTCCGTCCCGGGGTCCACCGGCTTCGTGGCCGGCTCCACCGTCGTCGTCCGGGCCGAGGTGAGCAGCTCGAGGCGCCGCGGGGTGGCGGGACTGCACCTCGTGGAGCGCTCGGCGTCCGGGACGGCGTTGCGTTCGGTCAGCGCGCCGAGCAAGCGGGTCTACTCCGGCTACCGGACGGTGCGGACGTCCATCACGATCCCGAGTGCGACGCGGCGCGTCTCGGTGAGGTTGTTCGTGCGCGGGGCGCGGAGGGACCAGTCGATCAGGTTCCGCAACATCACCTATCGCGTCGTCCCGCCCGCGGCCTCGAGTCCCGGTCCCACGGAGCCTGATCCCGGGGCCACCCCCACCGAGCCGACTGCGAGCGCGCCCACCGCTCCGGCGCCCGGCGTCGGTTGCTCCTCGCTCAACGACCCCTCGCAGCGCGTGCTCACCTTCGCCGACGAGTTCGACGGCTCGTCCGTCGACGCGAGCAAGTGGCGCGTGCGCGACGACGACCACCTCTCCTTCGACGCGGCGTACCTGAAGAAGGAGAACGTCACCGTCAGGAACGGCGCGCTCACGATCGCGGGACGGCGCATGAGCGAGGCCAAGACGGTCTCCGGCGGGCAGTCCCAGCGCTGGTACTCCACGGGCTACCTCGACACGATCGGAAAGTTCTCCCAGGAGCACGGCCGCTGGGAGATGCGCGCCAAGCTCCCCACCGACGGGACCAGGACCCGCGGGGTCTGGCCCGCCTTCTGGCTCCGAGGCGACCGGACGGCCGGCGAGATCGACATCATGGAGACGTACGGATCACCGTCGACCCAGACGCGGTACAACCCGTCCAGCTCCTACCAGGCCACCCTGTGGCAGGACACCAACCTGGGACCCAAGGCCGGCAAGTGGACGGCCTGGGCCCACCAGGACTGGCAGACCCACACCCCAGCCGTGTACGAGGGCTACCACGTCTACGGCGTGAACTGGATGGCCGACTGCCTGCAGTTCACGATCGACGACACCGTCTTCGCGACCGTCAGCACGAAGGACGTCCCCTGGATGTCCACCGCGTTCTCGGGGCCGTTCAACATCCGGCTCAACATGCAGGTCGGCTCGTCGTACTGGGGCATGCCCGACCGGCAGAACACGAAGGACGCGTTCGACTACGTCGTGGACTACGTACGGGTCTACCGTCCGGGCTCCTGACCCCGTGGACGAGCGTCCCCAGCGGCCGCGGAAGGGCTCGGGAAGAGTGGCAGTCCAGGCAGGGTGAGCGCGTTGAACGCGTGATAGGCGTCGGGGCGTCCGGTCCAGGTGCGGCTCGACGGAGCCAGGTCCGGGGACAGCTCGTGACGCCAGGAGCCGTTGGCGTCGTCGATGAAGTGCTCGTCGATCTCGCTCCACCAGCGCCGGGCCCAGGCGGCGTGGCCAGGGCGGTTCGTCCGGCTGCTGAGCGCCTCGGCCGCCAGCACCGCCTCCCCCATGACCCAGTGGAATCGCTCCCGGACGCTCGGCAGGCCGGCCCAGTCCGTCGTGTAGACGAGCCCCGCACGGTCCGGCTCCACGGCGTCGGCGACCGCCTGCTGGAACAGCGCCTCGGCCGCCTCCTCGATCCACACCGGTGGCTCGAGCATCCCGGCCGCCTGCTGCAGGAGGAGCCGTGACCACTCGAACGCGTGACCCGGTGTGGCGCCGTAGGGGCGGAACGGATCGGCCGGCCGGTCCTCGTTGTAGCCCGGCAGCGGCACCCAGGCTGCGTCGAAGTGCTCGGGGATGCGCCATCCCTGCTCGCGGGCGTTGCGGTCGATGATGCCCGCGCAGATCGACAGTGCGCGGTCGCGCCAGACCTGGTCGCCCGTCACGTCGGCGGCGATCTGGTAGGCCTCCACGGTGTGCATGTTGCTGTTGGCGCCGCGGTACGGATCCACGAGGGACCAGTCGCGACTGAGCTCCTCACGGCATCGGCCGGCCGTGTCGTCCCAGAACCGGGTCCCGTGCACCTCGAGTGCCTCGGCCAGGAGCTCCTGGCCGCCCTCGGCACCGGCGCTCGCGGCCGTGGCAGCCGCCATCACCACGTGGGCGTGTCCGTAGCAGCGCTTCGTGGTGTCGGGCACCGAGCCGTCCAGACCGGCCGCGTCGAACCAGCCGCCGTGGTCGTCGTCGTGGAGCAGCGTGCGCAGGGTCCGTACCCCGTGGTCGGCGAGCCGGAGGTCGTCGGACTCCCCCAGCAGGGCGCTCAGCGCGAAGACGTAGGTCATGCGCGCGTTGATCCAGAGCTCGAGCCCCTTGCCCGGCTCGGGCCGGCCGCTGGCGTCGAGCCAGACGAACCCGCCCTCGGGACGGACGGACCGCCTCGCGAAGGTCAGCAGCTCGCGTCGTCGGGTCTCACGCCAGGAAGCACCACCAGGAAGATCGGCCACCGTCCCATCATGGCCGATCCCGTGGCTCAGCCCTCGGGCCAGGTCACGAGTGCGGAGCGGACTCCCGCTCGAGGAGCGTCTCGCGATCGAGGACGGAGTTGGGCCGGAACGAGACCGGTCCGCCGCGGCGGGTCGGTCGCACGAGGTCGAACCCACCGGTGGTCACCAGGACCCAGCGGCGCGGGCGCCGGTCGTGGCCCAGGAGCTGCCGCGCGTCCGCCGCAGCCTCCCGGACGCACGACTCATGGCACGGCGGGAACAGGAACTCGCCGTCGATGGCCTCGTCCGGAGTTCCCGGGAAGGCCACCGGTCGGGTGAGCACCCGCCCACAGATGCCACAGATCCGGCTCAGCGCGCACTGGATGGCGCGCGCCTTGACGACGCGCTCGTGCGCCGCGTGGCCGTCGTCGTCGACGCACGCGAACGGCACGACCGAGCCGCCCACGAGGGGCCGGTCCGACAGGTCGGGCGGGTTGCTCATGGGTGACGACTCATCCGACGGGCGCGGTGTTGGTCCACCGACCCAGCTCGGAACGACGACCGGGACGCTCGTCGTCACGCAGACGACGCTCGCGGGCCGACGGCGGAGCCGGGTTGTCCTTGGTGCGACGGTTCGGCAGGGACAGCTTCATGACCGTGCGCAGCACCTGGCCGTACTGCTTGTGCAGGGGTCCGGTCGTGTAGGGGATCCCGTAGCGCTGGCAGAGGTCCTTCACCTTCACCGAGATGTCCGCGTAGCGGTTGCTCGGCAGGTCGGGGAAGAGGTGGTGCTCGATCTGGTAGCCCAGCTGGCCGCTCATGACGTGCAGCAGCTTGCCGCCCTCGAAGTTGGCCGACCCGAGCATCTGGCGCAGGTACCACTCGGCCCGCGTCTCGTCCTCGAGCTCCTCCTCGCTGAAGTGCACCGCACCGTCGGGGAAGTGGCCGCAGAAGATGATCATGTAGGCCCAGAAGTTGCGGACGATGTTCGACGTGAAGTTGGCCGTCAGGGTGCTGACGAAGGCCGGTCCCGTGAGCGCCGGGTAGACGATGTAGTCCTTGAGGGCCTGCTTGCCGACCTTGTCGCCGATCTGCTTGAGCTGCTTCTTGAGGAGCTTGGGGTCCTTCTCGCCCTTGCGGATGGACTCGATGTCGAGGTCGTGGAGCGCCACGCCCCACTCGAAGAACATCGCCAGCAGGGCGTTGTACACCGGCTGACCCAGGTTGTACGGCGTCCACTTCTGGTCGCGGCTCATGCGCAGGATGCCGTAGCCCACGTCGTTGTCGTGGCCGAGCACGTTGGTGAACTGGTGGTGGATGTAGTTGTGCGAGTGCTTCCACTGCTCGGCCGGCTGGGTGGTGTCCCACTCCCAGTTGCTCGAGTGGATCTCCGGATCGTTCATCCAGTCCCACTGGCCGTGCATGGTGTTGTGGCCGATCTCCATGTTCTCGAGGATCTTGGCTGACGAGAGCAGGGCCGTCCCGAGCAGCCAGGCCGGCGGGAAGAGGCTCGCGAACAGGGTGATCCGGCCGGCGGCGGCGAGCCGGCGCTGGAGGGTGATGATGCGGAGCACGTAGTCGCGGTCGGCCTGACCACGTGAGGCCTCGACCTCGGCGCGGATCGCGTCGAGCTCGCGGCCGATCTCCTCGACCTCCTCGTCGGTGAGGTGCGTGTACTCGCGGACGTCTGCGTATGCCATGGTTTCTCGATCCTCTAGACGTTCAGGGTGCAGTCGGTGGTGGCGACGCTGATGCAGGTCTGGATGTACTCGCCGGGGGTGTCGTGCTCCTCGCCGCTGCGCAGGTCCTTCACGCGCCCGGCGGCCAGGGGCACGTCGCACGTGTGGCAGATGCCCATGCGGCAGCCGAAGAGCATGCTGACCCCGGCCTGCTCGCCGGCCTCCAGCAGGGTGGTGGCCCCGTCGACCTCGATGGTCGGGCCACCCTCGCCGAAGGTGACCGTGCCACCGGCAGCGTCGCCGGCGGCCGGGGCGAGCGAGAAGCGCTCGACGTGGAGCCGGTCGATACGGCCGTGCTCCTCGTAGTGCTCCACGAGGGCGTCGAGCATGGGCGCGGGACCGCACGCCCACGTCTCACGACGAGGCCAGTCCTGGACGACGTCGTCCAGCTGGTCCGGGGTGAGGAAGCCGTCGGTGTCGGTGAAGCGCTCGACCAGCCTGAACGACTCGTGCTCGGCAGCCAGGGCGCGGAGCTCGTCGGCGAACATCATGTCGTCCTCGTCGGTGGCCGAGTAGAGCAGCACGACGTCGGGCACGGAGCCGCGACGGTTCAGCGTGCGCAGCATCGACATGACGGGCGTGATGCCGCTGCCACCCGCGATCATGAGCATGCGGGCCGGAGGGGGGTCCGGAAGCACGAACTCGCCGCGCGGCACGTCGAGACGCACGATGGTGCCGGGCTCGAGACCGTTGACGAGGTGCTCGGAGAGGAAGCCCTCCGGCATGGCCTTGACGGTGATCGCGACCGTCCCCTCCTCGCGGACGGGGGCGGAGGAGATGGAGTACGAACGCCAGTGGAAGCGCCCCTCGAGCTCCACGCCGATCCCGATGTACTGCCCCGGCTGGAAGTCGAAGGACCAGCCCCAGCCCGGGCGGATCACGAGGGTGGCGGAGCGGTCCGTGACAGGCTCGACCCGCTCCACCCGGCCGCGCAGCTCGCGCGCCGACCACAGCGGGTTGATGAGCTTGAGGTAGTCGTCGGGGTGCAGCGGAGTGGTGAGCGCCTTGCTGGCCGCGCGGACGCGCCGCAGCAGCGTCGACCTCTCGATGAGTGAGTCAGCCATGCATCATTCCCGTCCACTCGCTCCCCACACATACCGTCGGCATGTGTCGTCCGTCACGGCGACGGTACGTTGCTTTGGAGCCGAGCACACCTCGAAGGGACAAGTCTTTTTCCGGACCCCTCCTGACCTGCGAAGACGTGCCGCCGAGGTGCGCGCACGGCGTGTCGCCCGGACCATGGGAAGGACCCGGACCACCGAGAGGATCCCCCATGGAGCAGCACGATCCCGAGATGCCCGACCCCCAGCAGGAGACGGCGCCCGACGAGCACCCCAAGCCCGACGTCAACGACCCGCACCCCGACGGCGCGGGGCAGGACGAGCCGCTCACGTCGCTCTAGGTCGGCACGGCCGGCCGGCGTCTGGGACCCTGGTTCCCATGACGGATGACGACAGACGCCGGTCGCACGGTCTCGTGCGCCGTGTGGCCCTCGAGACGCTCGGCTGGACGCTCGTGGTGGCGGGCCTCGCCGCCCTGATCCTCCCCGGCCCGGGGCTGCTCGGCCTGGCGGCCGGGCTGGCCGTGCTGTCCCAGCAGTACGAGTGGGCCGAGCGCCGACTCGAGCCGGTCAAGGTGGCAGCGTTCAAGGCGGCCGCCGACGGGGTCCAGACCTGGCCCCGCATCGTCGCGAGCTGCCTGGGAGCGGCAGCGATCGCTGCCTTCGGCGTGCTCTGGATCGTGCGTCCCGACGTTCCCTCGTGGTGGCCGGTGCGCGACAGCTGGTGGCTCGTGGGCGGGTGGCCCACCGGCGTCACCCTCATCGCCTCCTCCCTCATCGCCTACGCGCTCATCGTGTGGAGCTTCCGTCACTTCCGCGGTGTCGAGGACCCCGAGGCGGCCGCCGAGGCCGCCGCCCGCGACTGAGGACTCGGCTCAACCTGCAGCCCACTCGCCGCGGCGGGTGTCGAGCCAGCGCATGACGGGCGTGGCCAGGACGCCGTGCACCACGACGGACACCGTGATGGCCAGACCCACGGTCGCCCACAGGACGTCGGTGTCGGAGAACGTGGCCATCCCGGTGGCCCAGGCCAGGTAGAACAACGAGCCCACGCCACGGACGCCGAAGAACGCCGTCACGAGTCGTTCGCGAGGTCCGAGGTGGTGATCGCCCACCCGGTCCTTGGGCGGCGCGCCGACCTTGAGGGCGACCCAGGCCGTCACCGGCCTCACGACCAGCACCAGCGCGACGGCCACGAGGGCGGCCTGCCACGTGAGCGCTCCGAGCAGGCCGCCGGAGAGCGCCACCCCGAGCAGGAGCAGGACCACGAGCGTCAGGAGCCGCTCCAGCCGTTGCACCACCTGGTGCATGAGCGCGTGGTACTCGTCGTTGCGCTCGGCCGACCTGATGGTCATGGCGCACGCGAAGACGGCGAGGAACCCGTAGCCGCCGACGAGCTCGGCGAGACCGTAGGAGAGCATCACGGCTGCGAGCGCCAGCAGCGGCTCGCCTGTCTCGGCGGTGCGCATCGACGGACGCAGTCCCCTGAACGCCGCCTTGGCCAGGACCCAGCCCGCGACGACCCCGACGACCACCCCGAGGCCGGTGCGGCCGAGGAGGTCCCACCCCACCCAGACGATGCCGTCGTGGAGGGCGAAGCCCCCCGCGGCCAGCACGGCGAGGTGCACGAAAGGGAACCCCAGGCCGTCGTTGAGACCCGCCTCGGAGGTGAGCGCGAACCGCACCTCGTCGGCCTCGTCGATCTCGTCGGGCTCGTCCTGCTCCGTGGTCGGCCCGTCGACCTGGACGTCGGAGGCGAGCACGGGGTCGGTGGGCGCCAGGACGGCCGCGAGCAGGAGGGCCGAGGCCGGCGCCAGACCTGCGACGACCCCGAGCGCCGCCGTGGCTGCGATGGTGAGCGGCATGGCGACGAGGAGCAGACGCCAGGTGGTCCCCCAACGCCGCCAGGCGCGCCACGAGCGCAGGCTGAGCGGCCGGTCGAGGGACAGCCCGACACCCATGAGCGCCACGAGGACCGTGAACTCGGTGAGGTGCTGCACGGCCTCCCGGTCGCGGACCGGGTCGATCATGAGCGCGTCGGGAAGCGGGAGGAACCCGGCCAGCGCGCCGACACCGAGCAGCACGGCGGGCGCCGACAGGGCGACGCTGCGCAGGGCGTGCGGCAGCACGACGGCGAGCAGCAGCGCTGCTCCCGCCAGCGCGTAGACGCCAGCGGCGTTCATGGTGCTCCTGGGGGTGGGGGAAGGTCTGCGGAGGAAGTACCCCTCGTCAGTGCGTCGAACCGGACGGATCGAGCGGGGCGCGGTGCCGCGAGGTGTCGGGGACGAGCCACAGCACGCCTGCGGGCGGGAGCTGCACGAGCGCCGAGTGCTCGAGACCGTGGTGGGGCACGGGCTCTGCGTCGACCGACCCCAGGTTGCCCACGCCCGATCCGCCGTAGACCTCGGCGTCGGTGTTCAGCACCTCGCGCCACGTGCCTCCCACCGGCAGACCGATGCGGTAGTCGTGGTGCGGGGCGCCGGAGAAGTTGGCGAGGCACGCCACCTGGGAGCCGTCCGTGCCGATGCGCAGGAAGCCGATGACGTTGCCGGCGGTGTCGCTCGCGTCGATCCAGCGGAAGCCCGCCGGCTCGTGGTCGGCGGTCCAGAGCGCAGGGGTCTCCCGGTAGATGCCGTTCAGGGTCGCCACGAGGTCCTGCACGCCGCGGTGGAGAGGTTGCTCGAGCTCGTGCCAGTCGAGGCCGCGGGACTCCGCCCACTCCCCCTCCTGGCCGAACTCGCCGCCCATGAAGAGCATCTGCTTGCCCGGGTGGGCCCACATGAAGGCCAGCAGCGACCGCACGCCGGCCGCCTTGTTCCAGTCGTCACCGGGCATGCGACCCCAGAGCGAGCCCTTGCCGTGGACGACCTCGTCGTGGGAGAGCGGCAGGATGAAGCTCTCGGTGTAGGCGTAGTCGATCGCGAAGGTCATCTCGCCGTGGTGGTACGAGCGGTGCACGGGCTCGTTGCCCAGGTACGACAACGTGTCGTGCATCCATCCCATGTTCCACTTGAAGCCGAAGCCCAGACCGCCCTCGCTCGTCGGCCGGCTCACGCCGGGCCATGCGGTGGACTCCTCGGCGATCATCATGGTGTCCGGGTGATGCTTGTAGACCGTGGCGTTGAGCTCCTGGAGCAGCTGCACCGCCTCGAGGTTCTCGCGCCCGCCGTGCTCGTTGGGCACCCACTCGCCGTCGTTGCGGGAGTAGTCGAGGTACAACATCGATGCGACGGCGTCGACGCGCAGACCGTCGAGGTGGAACTCCTCGAGCCAGTACAGCGCGTTGGCCACCAGGAAGTTGCGCACCTCGCGGCGGCCGAAGTCGAAGACGAACGTGCCCCAGTCGGGCTGCTCGCCCTTGCGCGGGTCGGGGTGCTCGTAGAGCGGCGTGCCGTCGAAGCGGGCCAGGGCCCACGCGTCCCGTGGGAAGTGGGCCGGTACCCAGTCGACGATGACGCCGAACCCACGCTGGTGCAGCTCGTCGACGAACCAGCGGAAGTCGTCGGGCGAGCCGAAGCGCGACGTGGGGGCGTAGTACGACGTGACCTGGTAGCCCCACGAACCGCCGAAGGGGTGCTCGGCGACCGGCATGAGCTCGACGTGGGTGAAGCCCGTGAGCTCGAGGTAGTCGGCCAGCTCCGTGGCCAGCTCGCGGTACCCGAGCCCGGGTCGCCACGAGCCGAGGTGGACCTCGTAGATGCTGACGGGCGACTGGTGCGGAGAACGGCGCGCACGCTCGGCCAGCCACGCGTCGTCCTTCCAGACATGGCGGGGGGCCGTGACGACGGACCCGGTCGCCGGCGGGACCTCGGTGCCGAAGGCCATGGGGTCGGCCTTGTCGGTCCACGTGCCGTCGGGGCCCTGGATCTTGAGCTTGTAGACGGCGCCGGCCTCGACACCGGGCACGAAGATGCTCCACACGCCCGACCCGACGGACTGGAGCGCGTGGGCGCTGCCGTCCCAGCCGTTGAAGTCACCGACGACCTGGACGGTCCGGGCGTTCGGCGCCCACACCGCGAACGCGGTGCCCTCGGTGCCGTCGACGGAGGTGACATGGGCTCCCAGCACGTCCCAGAGCCGCTCGTGGCGACCTTCGGCGATGAGGTGGAGGTCGAGCTCGCCGACGGGCCAGCTGGTCGTGGCGGTGGTCATGAGTCCTCCTGGCTGACGAGTCGGGCGATGGAGGCGAGCGGCACGCCGAGCCAGTCCGGCCGGTTGGCGTGCTCGTAGCCGACCTCGTAGACGGCCTTGTCGAGCTCCAGGGCACGGAGCAGGACCTCCTGGTCCCGGGGGTCGGAGCCGGCCACGGCGGCGTAGCCGTCGCAGAACGCGGAGCGGTTGTGCTCGGCCCACACCATGGCGCGCTCGGCCATGCTCTCGTCGGGCTCCTCGCCGACGAGCATCTGCTGCGCGGCGTAGTCGAAGGAGCGCAGCACGCCTGCGACGTCGCGCAGGGTGGAGCGCAGCTCCTGACGCTCGGTGATGCTCGCAGCGGGCTCGCCCTCGAAGTCCAGGACGATCCAGCCCGAGAGGGTGCGCAGCACCTGGCCCAGGTGGAGGTCGCCGTGGACGTTCTGCACGTCGAGCGGCGTGGGAAGGTCCGCCACCTGCTGGAAGATCTGCTCGAGCGCCGGGACGTGGTCGGCGAGCTCGGGCACCTCGGCGGCCACGCGCGCGAGTCGCTCGGCCATGGCCGACACCGTGGCGTCGAGGTCGTCCTGTCCGACGCTCTCGGTGCCGAGGGCGCGGTCCAGGTCGGCGTGCACCGTGGCGATCGCGGCGCCGAGCCGTTCGGCCTCGCCGCCGAAGTCGCCACCGAGCTCGCCGGGGTCGGAGCCGGGATCGGCCATGAAGTCGCGCACGCTCGTGGTGGCCATGACCCAGCCGTCGGCGGCGTCGGGCAGGAACCGCTGCAGGAGCGCGATCGTGGCGGGCTCACCGTCGAGGGTCCCGGTCACGGAGCCGAGCGGCTCGGCGATGTGGGTGCAGCCCACCTCGCGCAACGCCCGGTGCAGTCGGAGGTCGGGGTTGTCGCCCGTCACCAGCTTGCGGAAGAGCTTGAGGATGTACTGCTGGCCGTAGACGAGGGAGGTGTTGCTCTGCTCCGAGGTGATGGGGTGGGCCCGCAGTCCCTTCTCCACCTCGGCACCGGGCTCGGTGCGGAACGAGAGGTCGCCCAGGTCGGCGCCATCGACCACGAGGTCGAGCAGCGTGGCCGTGAGGTCGGCGTCGCCGCTGGCCTCGTAGAGCGTGTGCTCGCCCAGGGCGCCGATCGACGCCGACGCCGCGACGTCGGGGAGCTGGTCCCGGCGGCTGCCGACGAGCAGCTGGTAGACCGAGCTGTGGTCGCCCTGCTCGACGTCGACCACGAGGTGGACGAGCAACGGGTCTCCGTCGAGCAGCGTCGTGGCCGCGACGGGACGGACGCCCGTGATCTCGCGGTGCTTGCCTCCGAACCATCGTTGGGAAGGCAGCCACGCGGGCAGGGCCTCGGCGACGACGGTCAGGACGTCGTCGGCACTCGTGGTCAGGGGCTCGCTCATGACATGCTCCTTCGCTCGCCCTGGTCGCCGAGCTCGCTCAGCTGGAACCAGTAGAAGCCGTGACCGGGCAGTGTCAGCAGGTAGGGCAGCTCACCGATGCGCGGGAACCGCACCCGACCGGTGAGCTCCACCGGCGTGGCTCCCTCGTGGTCGGCGAGCTCCAGCTCGACCGGCTGGGGGAAGCGGGACAGGTTGTTGACGCACAGGACCACGTCCTCGTCGCCGTTGGGCCGGGTCCAGACCCGCTTGTACGACAGCACACTGGGGTTGGAGCCACCGAGGTCGACGAACTCCCCCAGCGCGAAGGCCTCGTGCTGCTTGCGCACCGCGAGCATGCGACGGGTCCAGCTGAGGAGAGACGTGGGACTGCCCTGCTGGGACTCGACGTTGATGGCCTCGTAGCCGTACGTCGGGTCCATGATCGGCGGCAGGTAGACCCGGCCCGGGTCGGCCCGGGAGAAGCCGGCGTTGCGGTCCGGTGACCACTGCATGGGTGTACGGACGGCGTCGCGGTCGCCGAGCCAGATGTTGTCGCCCATCCCGATCTCGTCGCCGTAGTACAGGACCGGTGAGCCCGGGAGGCTCAGCAGCAGCGCGGTGAAGAGCTCCAGCTGGTTGCGGTCGTTCTCCAGCAACGGGGCGAGCCGACGACGGATGCCGATGTTGGCCTTCATGCGCGGGTCCTTGGCGTACTCCGCGTACATGTAGTCGCGCTCCTCGTCGGAGACCATCTCGAGCGTCAGCTCGTCGTGGTTGCGCAGGAAGATGCCCCACTGGGTGCCGTCAGGGATCTCTGGCGTCTGCTGCAGGATCTCCGAGATCGGGAAGCGGGACTCGCGGCGCACCGCCATGAAGATGCGCGGCATGAGCGGGAAGTGGAACGCCATGTGGCACTCGTCGCCGCCCACCGCGGGGTCGCCGAAGTACTCGACGACGTCGGACGGCCACTGGTTGGCCTCAGCCAGCAGGATGCGGCCCGGGTACTCGCGATCGACCGTGGCGCGCACCTCCTTGAGGTACTCGTGGGTGCGCGGCAGGTTCTCGCCGTTGGTGCCCTCCTCCTCGAAGAGGTACGGCACGGCGTCGAGCCGGAAGCCGTCGATGCCGAGGTCGAGCCAGAAGCGCAGCACGTCGATCATGGCCTCGCGCACGGCCGGGTTCTCGAAGTTCAGGTCGGGCTGGTGGTTGAAGAACCGGTGCCAGAAGAACTGTCCGCGGACGGGGTCGTACGTCCAGTTGGACGTCTCGGTGTCGACGAAGATGATGCGCGCGTCCGGGTACTTGGAGTCGTCGTCGCTCCAGACGTAGAAGTCGCCGTACGGGCCGTCGGGGTCGTTGCGGGAGGCCTGGAACCAGGGATGGGCGTCGGAGGTGTGGTTGAGGACCAGGTCGGTGATGACGCGGATGCCGCGGGCGTGCGCCTCGTCGAGCAGCTCGACGAAGTCGTCGACCGTCCCGAACTCCGGCAGGACGGCGCGGAAGTCGCTGATGTCGTAGCCGCCGTCGCGCAGGGGTGAGGCGTAGAAGGGCGGGAGCCACAGGCAGTCGACACCGAGCCACTGGAGGTAGTCGAGCCGGCTCGTGAGTCCCTTGAGGTCGCCCGTCCCGTCGCCGTTGGAGTCCGCGAAGGCGCGCACGAGCACCTCGTAGAACACGGCACTCTTGAACCAGTCCGGCTGGGGCGCGTCCTGCTGGTGGTGCTCGAAGTCCCCGGCCTGCGGCTCGACGAGGGTGCCGTCGGCCTCGACCGACTCGCCGGTGTGAGGCGTGTCGTCGAGTCCCTCGAGCGCGTGGTCCGGAGCGGGGCTCTCGGTGTTGCTGCTCCGGGTGGTGGGGTCGTCCATGGGATCAGTCCTCCCTGCGTCGGATGGTCAGGATGTGCGCCACCGCGCGGGTGGGGTCGAGCCGCACGTAGTTGGCGGCACCCCAGTCGTAGGTCTCCCCCGTCGCCTCGTCGTGCGCGACGAGCCGGTCGTCCCAGTCGAGGCCGAGTGCCGGCAGGTCGAGGCGGAGGGTGCCCTCGTGCGGACCGTGCGGGTCGAGCGTGATGACGACCACGACGATCTCGCCGGTCTCGGGGTCGGACTTGGAGAACGAGAGCAGCGCGTCGGAGTCGACCTCGTGGACGAGCAGCGTGCGCATCTGCTGCAGGGCCGGGTGGTCTCGGCGGATCTCGTTGAGCCGCGTGATCCACGGCTCGAGCGAGCGTCCCTCGGCGAGGGCCGTCTCGAAGTCGCGCGGACGGAGCTCGAACTTCTCCGAGTGGAGGTACTCCTCGCTGCCGGGCTTCTGCGGCTCGTGCTCGAACAGCTCGAAGCCCGAGTACACGCCCCACGTGGGTGAGATCGTGGCGGCGAGCGCGGCGCGGATGGCGAACATGGCCGGCCCGCCCACCTGCAGGGACTCGTGCAGGATGTCGGGCGTGTTGACGAAGAGGTTGGGTCGCGACTCGTCCCAGTGGTCACGCAGCTGCTCGGCGAACTCCAGCAGCTCGCCCTTCTCGGTGCGCCACGTGAAGTAGGTGTAGCTCTGCGTGAAGCCGGCCCGTCCGAGCCCGAAGAGGCGGGCCGGTCGGGTGAAGGCCTCGGCGAGGAACAGGACGTCGGGGTGCTCGGCCTTGATCTCCGCGATGAGCCACGCCCAGAAGTCGGTGGGCTTCGTGTGCGGGTTGTCGACGCGGAAGATCGTGACCCCGTGGTCGATCCAGACCTTCGTGACGCGCAGCATCTCCGCGTAGATGGCGTCACGGTCGTTGTCGAAGTTGAGCGGGTAGATGTCCTGGTACTTCTTGGGCGGGTTCTCGGCGAACGCGATGGTCCCGTCCGGGAGGACGGTGAAGAACTCGGGATGCTCCGAGGCCCACGGGTGGTCGGGCGCCGCCTGGAGGGCGAGGTCGAGCGCGACCTCGAGCCCGAGGGCCTTGGCGCGCTTCACGAGGGCGTCGAGGTCCTTGAAGGTGCCGAGCTCGGGGTGGATGGCGTCGTGGCCACCGTCGGACGAGCCGATGGCCCACGGCGAGCCGACGTCGTCGGGCCCGGGGGTGAGCGTGTTGTCCTTGCCCTTGCGGTTCACCCGCCCCACGGGATGGATGGGCGGGAAGTAGACGACGTCGAAGCCCATGCGTGCCACGCGGTCGAGTGCCTTGGCGGTGGTCTTGAGGGTGCCGTGCTTGGGCAGGCCCTTCTTGTCGACGCCGCCCGTGGAGCGCGGGAACAGCTCGTACCAGGATCCGAAGGCGGCTCGGGCGCGGTCGACCCACAACCGGTGCGGGACGCCCTCCGTGAGGAGCTCGCGGACCGGGTCCTCGTGCATGCGCTGCTGCACCTCTCCCCCCAGGGCGAGGGCCACCCGCTCGGACAGCTCCAGGGTGGAGGCGCGCAACGCGGCCGCTGCGTCCTTCAGGATGTTCTTGCTGCGGCCCTGGGTGACCTTCTGGTCGAGGATCCGCGCGCCGATCTCGAGGTCGTTGGCCAGCTGGGCGGAGTCCTGGCCCGCGGCCATCTTCACCATGACGGCATGGGTCCAGGTGCTCCACGGGTCGCTCCACGCGTCGACGCGGAAGGTCCACTCGCCGACGGTGTCGGGCACGATCGTGGCGGCGAACCGGTCGAGGCCGCTGCCCACCTCGGCGAGACGTGTGCTGCGCTCGGTGCCGTCGGGGCCGCTCCAGACCACGGTCGCCGCCACGGCGTCGTGGCCCTCGCGCCACACCGTGGCCGTGACGGGCACGTGCTCGCCGACGACGGCCTTGGCGGGGTCGCGACCGCCGGCCACCTCGGGCGTCACGTCGTCGATGCCGAGTCGGCCGGTCATGGTGTGGTCTCCCTTGCGTCGCGCTTCGTCAGTCATCTCCTCCCACCCTTCCACGGTGCGAGTGAGGCGCAACTGTCCAGCGTGTCGGACAGGTCTCAGTGGTCCTCCGCGACCTCGCGCGGAGCCTTGAGCAGCAGGAGGGACCGTGGCTGCAGGGTCACGACGGAGCCTGCTGCGAGCGCCGAGAGGTCCTGCGGCTCGCCGTCCGCCGAGGTCGTGTCGAGCGCCGGCTTGTAGGTCTGCCCGAACTCGTGGTCCGGCAGCGTGACGTCGAGCGGCTCGTCGCCGGCGTGGAGGAGCAGCAGCCAGGAATGGTCGGCGAGGAGCTCGCCCTCCCGGGTCCGGGACTGGCTGTTGGAGCCGTCGATCCACATGCCCAGGCTGCGTCGCTCGGGGTCGTTCCAGGCGTCGTCGTCCATCTCCGTGCCGTCGGGCTGGAGCCAGATGAGGTCGGGACGTCCGGTCGGCGTGGTGCGCCCGTCGAAGAACTCGGGCTGGCGGAGCGCGGGGCTGCGGTCGCGCAGGTGAACGACGCGCCGGGTGAAGGCCAGCATCTGCTCGGTCTCGGGCGTCGTGGTCCAGTCGACCCAGGACGTGGGGTCGTCGAGGCAGTACGCGTTGTTGTTGCCGCCCTGGGTGCGCCAGAGCTCGTCGCCGGCGACGAACATGGGGGTCCCGGTGGAGAGGAGCAGGGTGGCGAGCAGGTTGCGGCCCTGACGGGCGCGGAGCGCGCGGATCTCGGGGTCGTCCGTCTCGCCCTCCACGCCGTGGTTCCAGGAGCGGTTGTCGTTGGTGCCGTCGCGGTTGTCCTCGCCGTTGGCCTCGTTGTGCTTGCCGTCGTAGCTCACGAGGTCCCTCAGCGTGAACCCGTCGTGGGCGTCGACGAAGTTGATGGACTGCCACGGACGGCGCAACGTGTGGTCGTAGAGGTCGGAGGATCCCGACAGCCGGTAGGCGAGGTCGTTCACTCCGGAGGCGCCGCGCCAGAAGTCGCGGACCGAGTCCCGGTAGATGCCGTTCCACTCGGCCCACTGGGCCCCGAAGTCGCCGACCTTGTAGCCCTCTCCCGTCGCGTCCCAGGGCTCCGCCACGAGCTTGCAGCGCGACAGGACGGGGTCGGTGGTGATGGCGGTGAGGAGGGCGGAGTCGCGGTCGAAGGCGCCACCGCGCGGACGCCCCATGACGCTCGCGAGGTCGAACCGGAAGCCGTCGACCCCCAGCTCGGTGGTCCAGTAGCGCAGCGAGTCGGTGACGAGACGGATCACGGTGGGAGAAGCCGCCTCGAGCGTGTTGCCGCAGCCGGTGATGTCGGCCATGTGGCCGTTCTCGTCGTGCAGGTAGTACGCCGGTGCCTCGTAGCCGCGGAAGCTCAGGGTGGGGCCGTCGGGGCCGCCCTCGCACGTGTGGTTGTAGACGACGTCGAGCAGCACCTCGATGTTGGCGGCGTGGAGTGCGGCGACCATGGTGCGGAACTCGGCGACCTCCTGACCGGGCTCGCTCGCGTATCCCGCGTGGGGCGCGAAGTAGCCCAGCGGCGAGTACCCCCAGTAGTTGTGGCGCCCGGCCCGCACGAGGGAGGGCTCGTCGCAGAACGCCTGGACCGGCAGGAGCTCGACGGTGGTCACGCCGAGGCGCACGAGGTGGTCGACCGCGGCCGGGTGGGCCAGGCCGAGGTAGGTGCCGCGGAGCGCCTCGGGGACGTCGGGGTGCTGCTGCGTGAAGCCCTTCACGTGGAGCTCGTAGACCACGGCCTCCTCGAACGGGATCTCGGGCTTGGCGCCCGTGTCGGGACCACCGGGGCTCATGACGACGCTGAGCGGCACGCTTCCGAGGGAGTCGACGGTGGACGGCTCGGGTCCCTCGGGGTCGTCGGCGTAGCCGTGGGCGGCCTCAATGTCGGTCATCGCGCCCGTGATGCGGCGGGCATAGGGGTCGAGCAGCAGCTTGTTCGAGTTGCAGCGCAGTCCGCGGGACGGGTCGTACGGGCCGTGGACGCGATAGCCGTAGCGCTGTCCGGGCGTGACCCCGGGGACGAGGCCGTGCCAGACTCCGAAGGTGCGCTCGGTCAGCTCGATGCGGCGCTCGCTCCCGTCGTCGTCGACGAGGCACAGCTCCACCTTCTCCGCGACGCTGCTCGCGACCGCGAAGCGCACGCCACCGGCCTCGGGATGTGCACCGAGCGGGAACGGCCTTCCGGCCAGGACCTGCGTGTCCGTCGTGGGATGGGTGGCCATGGCACGAGTCTTCCACCCGGTCGGTGTCGCCTGTCCGGTGCGGGACCTCGTTAGCCTGGACGCATGCGATTCAGCCAGGTGGACGTCTTCTCCGACGAGCTCACGCTGGGGAACCCGGTGGCCGTGGTGCACGACGCCGATGGGCTCACCGATGACCAGATGCGTGCCTTCGCCCGGTGGACGAACCTCTCCGAGACGACCTTCCTCCTCGCTCCCACGGACCCGTCGGCGGACTACCGCGTGCGGATCTTCACGACCTACCGCGAGCTGCCGTTCGCCGGTCACCCGACCCTCGGCTCAGCGCGGGCCTGGCTCTCCGCTGGAGGGACGCCGCAGGAGGCGGGCCGGTTGGTCCAGGAGTGCGGGGTGGGTCTCGTGACGGTGCGCGAGGACGGCGGGCGGCTGGCGTTCGCGGCCCCGCCACGTCGGCGCAGCGGGCCGGTCAGCGAGGGCGACGTCCTGGAGATCTGTGCGTCCCTCGGCATCGAGCCCGGCGACGTCGTGGACGCGGAGTGGGGCGACAACGGACCGGGCTGGGTCATGGTGCTCCTGCACGACGCCGACGCGGTGCTCGCCCTGGAGCCCGGGGCGTTCGGCGCGCTCGACAAGGTCGGCGTCGTGGGGCCCGCCCCCGAGGGCTCGGACGTGGCCTTCGAGGTCCGCGCCTTCTTCCCCTCGGGCGAGGACCCGGTGACCGGCAGCCTCCATGCTGCGATCGGTCAGTGGCTCGTGGGCGCCGGCCGCGCCCCCACCTCGTACGTCGCCGCGCAGGGAACGGTCCTCGGACGTCGCGGCCGTGTGCACGTGAGTCAGGACGGCGACACCCTGTGGGTGGGTGGCGACACCGTGGTCGGCATCGCCGGCGACGTGGCGCTCTGACGCCGGTTCACCGGACCAGCAGGAGCACCAGCATGGCGAACGCCATGAGGATGGCGAGGACGAACACGACGGCGTAGACCGTCGTGATGGCCTGCCCCCGCCCCCCGCCCGCTCCGCCCAGCGCAGCGGAGCCGGCGTCGCCGGTCACGAGGTGCTGCTGCTCGGCCAGGAAGGACTGGTAGGCCGAGCCCCAGTAGACGTCGCCCGTGTAGGTGGTCACGCGTCCTGTGGAGGTCTCGACCAGCAGGGCGAGCGGGAACGCACCGAACATCTTGGCCGGTCGCAGGGCGAACCAGGCGCGAAGGTCGTCGGTGGCCTCGTCGACCACCACGACCGTGAGCGCTGCGAGGCCGGTCTGGAACCCGAGCGGCAGACCGCCCTTGGCACGCTTGGCCGCACCGACTCCCTCGGCCACGAGCTCTGCAGCCCGTCGGACGTCGAGCGGGCCTGGCGTGACCAGCAGGACGAAGGTGTGCAGCCGCGTGAGGAACCACGACACCCGGAAGTCGGCCCGGCGCAGGGCTGTGGCCTCCGGGACGTGGAGCGACGTGTCGCGGTAGCCGGCGCCCCGCAGCCGTTCGGCGGCTGCTCGCACCCAGGCCGACTCGGCACTCATGGCGTCGCTCCTGCCGGCGGGGAGAGCTCCAGGACCGGCGTGCCGTCCCGCTCGACGATGACGGTCTCCGCCTCGAGGTCGACGACCACGCGGAACGGACCCCGGTCCAGCTCGATGCGGCGTCCGTCGTCGTGCACGCCGAGCGACGCGAAGGACGGGTCCCGGAGCTCGGCGTGCTCCCGTCGCAGCGCGATGAGCGCTCGGTAGGCCTCGAGCACCTCGCGGTGCCCGGGCTCCTGGACCTCGGCCCACGCCAGCCGCGAGGCCTCGAACGTGGCGACGTCCATGGGGTCGGGCACGTCGGACTCGCCCCAGCCGTGGCTGCCGAACTCGCGTCGGCGGCCGGTGCGCACCGCGTCGGCCAGCTGCGGGTCGGGGAACGAGGCGAAGAACGCCCACGGTGTGGAGGCGGCCCACTCCTCCCCCATGAAGAGCATGGGGGTGAACGGCCCCAGCAGCACCAGGGCCGCGCCGCACACCTGGCGCCCGGGTGTGATGGTGGCGGTGAGGCGGTCACCGGTGGCGCGGTTGCCCACCTGGTCGTGGTTCTGGAGGTAGGCCAGGAACGCCGAGGCAGGCAGCTCCTCGGGGTCGACGGGGCGTCCGTGCGACCTGCCCCGGAAGGACGACCAGGTCCCGTCGTGGAAGAACGCACCGCGCATGACCTTGGACAGCGCGCTCGGGTCGGCGAAGTCGGCGTAGTAGCCGTGGGTCTCGCCCGTGAGCCGCACGTGGAGGGCATGGTGGATGTCGTCGGCCCACTGGGCCGTCATCCCGAGCCCGTGGCGGTCCCGCGAGGCGACCGTCCGCGGGTCGTTGAGGTCGGACTCGGCCACGAGCGACAGCGGGCGGCCCAGCTCCCGGGCGAGCTCCTCGGTCTCGGCCGACAACGTCTCGAGCAACGTGAGGGCGCGCGTGTCGACCAGCGCGTGCACGGCGTCGAGGCGCAGGGCGTCGACGTGGAAGTGGCGGAACCACCCGAGGGCGTTGTCGAGGATCAGGCTGCGGACCTCGTCGGAGCCGGACTCGTCGAGGTTGAGGCCGGGCCCCCAGTCGTTCTCCTTGGCGAAGTACGGGCCGAACCGGTCGAGGTAGGCGCCCGACGGGCCGAGGTGGTTGTAGACGACGTCGAGCACGACGCCCAGTCCACGGGCGTGGCAGGCGTCGACGAACCGCTTGAAGCCGTCGGGGCCGCCGTAGGGCTCGTGGACCGCGCCCCACAGCACGCCGTCGTACCCCCAGCCGTGTGGTCCGTCGAACGCATTGACGGGCAGCACCTCCACGAGGTCGATGCCGAGGCCCACGAGGTGGTCGAGCCTCTCCACGGCGCTGTCGAAGGTCCCCCCAGGCGTGAAGGTGCCGACGTGCAGCTCGTAGAGGACGGACCCCTCGAGGGCTCGGCCCTCCCACTCCTGGTCGGTCCAGGCGAAGGCGTCGTGGTGGTAGACCTGCGATGCCTCGTGCACGCCGTCGGGCTGACGCAGCGAGCGTGGGTCGGGAAGCGGGGTGTCGTCGTCGCCGAGGAGGAACGCGTAGCGCTCCCCCGGGACGTCGCACGACCACCAGCCGCCGTGGCCGGGCACCATCTCGTGGTCGGTGCCGTCGACCCGGACGCGCACGCGCTGCTTCCCCGGGACCCAGACGTCGAACATGCTCACTCCTCGTCGCGGCCGTCGCGCACCAGCAGGGCCACGGGATAGGTGGAGAGGACATCGGCCACCGGCACCGTTCCGCTTTCGTGCACCGCGCCGGTCAGGATGTCGCGCCAGGCGCCGTCGTCGAGCTGGACCGTGGTGTCCCGCCAGCCGCCGCCGACCTCGAGCCCGGCCGGCAGACGCGTGGTGAGCACGGCCAGGTCGCTGCTGCGGGTGAAGGCGAGCAGGTGCTCCGCGGCAGGGCCCGCTGCCCGCAGGGGTGCGTAGCCCCGGAACAGCTCGGGCCGCTCGCGCCGCAACGTCAACGTCCGGTTGACGAGCAGCAGCTTGGCGGCTCCGGTGGCGTCGACCTCGGGGACGAGCCCGCCCTCGATGCGCGCCAGCAGTGCGGTGCGCTCCGCGTAGTCGACGGCGCGCCGGTTGTCGGGGTCGACGAGCGAGAAGTCCCACAGCTCGGTGCCCTGGTAGACGTCGGGGACGCCCGGCATGGCCAGCTGGACGAGCTTCTGGGTGAGCGACGTGGCCCAGCCCCATCCGGTGATGCGTTCGACGAAGGCGTCGACCTCGGGGCCGACGCTCTCCCGCACCCGCGCGGGCCACGCGCGGATCTCGGTCTCGAACGACTCGTCGGGCTCGGTCCAGGACGTGCGTGTCTTGCCCTCCTTGGCCGCCTTGAGCAGGTACTCGACGAGCCGGTCGTCGCTGAGAGGAGCGGCCGCCACCAGCGTCTGCCAGGCCAGCAGGTCGAGCGACGGGTCGCTCAGTCCGCAGCGCTCGGACCAGGAGCGGACGGACGACGCGAAGTCCTCGGCCACCTCGGCCAGGACCACCATCCGGGCGCGCGTGTCCTCGGAGCGCTTGGTGTCGTGGGTGGTGAGGGTGGTCATGGCCTCGGGCGAGGTCTCCTCGCGCAGCATCGCCGAGGAGTGGAAGGCGTCGAGGTCGATCCCGAACCGCTCGGGCGAGCCACCCACCTCGTTGAGGGCCGCGAACCGCGTGAAGCGGTAGAAGGTGGTGTCCTCCGTGCCCTTGGCCACGACCATGCCCGAGGTCTGCTGGATGCGGACGGCAAGCTCGTCGTGGGGGTGCTCGACGACTTGGGCGCTGAGCGCGTCGAGCGCGGCGGCGAGCCGAGGACGTCGCTCGCGGGCCTTCTCGACGGCGGCGTCCCAGTCGTCGCGGCCCTCGGGCAGGTACGAGCGGTAGACCTCGAACGCGATCATCACCTCGGCGACCGCGGCTCGCGCCTCCTCCGGGTCGACGTCCTGGACGAGGGCGGCGATCCGGCGGACCTCCGCCACCAGGATCGAGTCCGTGACGTGGCGGCGGGTGGCCTCGTCGACCTCGGCGAGGTGGACGGACTGGCCCAGGTCGGCCGCGAGCCGGGTGAGCAGCTCGTCGGCCGCGGGGTCCACGAGCACGGCCAGGACGTCGTTGAGTGCGTCGTATCCCGTGGTGCCGTCGACCGGCCAGGACGACGGGAGCTGCTCGCCGGGGTGGAGGATCTTCTCGACCACGATCCAGGTGCCGGGGGCCCGCTGGGACAGCCGCTCCATGTACGCCGTGGGGTCGGCGAGCCCGTCGGGGTGGTCGATGCGCAGGCCGGTGACGTCGCCCTCGGCCACCCAGCGCAGGACCTCGCCGTGCGTGTGCTCGAAGACGTCGAGCAGCTCCGTGGCGACGGCGGCCAGGGTCGTGATGTCGAAGAATCGTCGGTAGCTCAGCTCGGCGTTGCCGCGGTGCCAGTCGACCAGCTCGTAGTGCTGACGCTCGTGGACCTCCTGCGGTGTCCCGTGCCCGGTCCCGTCGGTGATGGGGAACCGGTGGTCGAAGTAGACCAGCTCGTCGCCGTCGACGGAGAGGGCCTCCACGTCGTCGGCCGACCCCAGGACGGGAACCAGGACCCGTCCTCGGGACCAGTCGATGTCGAACCAGTGCGCGAAGGGCGACGCCTTGCCGATCCGCAGGACGTCCCACCAGAACGGGTTGGCCCGGGGGACCTCGACGGACATGTGGTTGGGCACGATGTCGACCACGAGACCGAGCCCGGACTCCCGGAGTCGTCGGCTGAGCCGGACCCGACCCGCCTCACCGCCGAGCGCCGGTCGGGCGATACGTGGGTCGGTGACGTCGTAGCCGTGGGTGGAGCCGGGCGTGGCGTCGAGGACGGGCGAGACGTAGGCCGCTCCCGCCCCGAGCGCCTCCAGGTACGGGACGACGGCGCTCGCGTCGTCGAACCCGAACTCGGGCCGGAGCTGGAGGCGGTAGGTGGAGGAGGGGGTCATGGCGTCACCAGCTGCAGGACGGCGACGGACCGGGCCGGAAGGGTGAACGCGCCGTGGGCCGGCACCACGTCGCCGCCCGGCTCTGACCGCACCAGGCCCGTGTGGGTGTCGATGACGAGCTGCCAGCCGGGCCCGTGGTCGGGTCCGGGCAGGGTGAGCTCGATGTCCTCGTGGTGGGCGTTGAACGCCATCAGGAAGGAGTCGTCGACGAGCCGTTCACCCCGCTCGTCGCGCTCCACGATGGCCTCGCCGTTGAGGAAGGCGACGATGGCCCGGCCGAAGTCGTCCTCCCAGTTCTGCTCGGTCATCTCCTCGCCCGAGGGGGTGAACCAGGCGATGTCGCCCAGCTCGTCGCCCTTGCGCACGGGCTTTCCCTCGAAGAACCGCCGACGTCGGAAGACCGGGTGGTCGCGCCGGAAGGCGGTGAGGTCGGCGACGAGCTGGACGAGCTCCGCGTCGGACTCCAACAGCGACCAGTCCACCCACGACACCTCGTTGTCCTGGCAGTAGGCGTTGTTGTTGCCGCCCTGGGTCCGGCCCAGCTCGTCGCCGTGCAGGATCATGGGGACGCCCTGGCTGAGCAGCAGCGTGGTGAGCAGGTTGCGCCGCTGCCGGATCCTCAGCTCCCGGACCTCCGGATCGTCGGTGGGGCCTTCCACCCCGCAGTTCCAGGAGCGGTTGTCGTCGGCGCCGTCGCGCCCGTCCTCCCCGTTGGCCTCGTTGTGCTTCTGCTCGTAGGAGACCAGGTCGGCGAGGGTGAAGCCGTCGTGAGCGGTGATGAAGTTGATGGAGGCGTACGGTCGGCGGCCGTTGTCCTGGTAGAGGTCGGAGGACCCTGTGATGCGGGAGGCGAACTCGCCCAGCGTGGAGGGTGCTCCCCGCCAGAAGTCGCGGACGACGTCGCGGTACTCCCCGTTCCACTCCGTCCAGAGCGGCGGGAAGCCGCCGACCTGGTACCCGCCCGGCCCGACGTCCCAGGGCTCGGCGATGAGCTTGACCTGGCTGACCACCGGGTCCTGCTGGACGAGCTCGAAGAACGTGGCCAGCTTGTCGACGTCGTAGAACTCCCGGGCCAGCGTGGCGGCGAGGTCGAACCTGAATCCGTCGACGTGCATCTCGGTGACCCAGTAGCGCAGCGAGTCCATGATGAGCTGCAGCGTGTGGGGGCTGCGGACGTTGAGCGAGTTGCCGGTTCCCGTGTAGTCCATGTAGAACTGCTGGTCGTCCTCGACCAGGCGGTAGTAGGACGCGTTGTCGATGCCCTTCATGGACAGCGTGGGGCCGAGATGGTTGCCTTCGGCCGTGTGGTTGTAGACGACGTCGAGGATGACCTCGATGCCCGCCTGGTGGAGTGCTCGCACCATGGCCTTGAACTCCTCGACCTGGTGGCCGGGCCGTGAGGCGAAGGCGTCGTGGGGCGCGAAGAAGCCGATCGTGTTGTAGCCCCAGTAGTTGGACAGGCCCTTCTCGCGGAGCGCGCCGTCGGTGAGGAACTGGTGCACCGGCAGCAGCTCCAGCGCCGTGACCCCCAGCTTCTGCAGGTGCTCGATGACGACGGGGTGCGCGATGCCGGCGTAGGTGCCGCGGAGCTCCTCCGGGACACCCGGGTGCTGCATCGTGAGGCCCTTGACGTGCGCCTCGTAGATCACGCTGCGGTGGTACGGGGTGCGGGGCAGCCGGTCGTCGGCCCACTCGAACCACGGACCTGTGACGAGGGAGTACGGGGCGTGACCCGCGGAGTCGAGGTCGTTGCGCTGGTCGGGGTCGTCGAACGTGTGCCCGAAGAGCGACTCGTCCCAGCCGATGCCGTCGTCGATGGCCTTGGCGTAGGGGTCGATGAGCAGCTTCTGCGGGTTGCACCGCAGGCCCTGGGCCGGGTCGTAGGGCCCGTGGACGCGGTAGCCGTACCGCTGGCCTGGACCGACACCCTGGAGATAGCCGTGGTGGACGAAGCCGTCGACCTCCTCGAGCGTCACCCGGGTCTCCTGGCCGTCGTCGTCGAAGAGGCACAGCTCGACCTTGTCGGCGACCTCGGAGAAGAGCGCGAAGTTGGTTCCTACGCCGTCGTGCGTGGCGCCCAGCGGGTAGGCGGATCCGGGCCAGGTGCGCAAAGGTGCTCCAGGTGCTCGTGGGTGGGACTCCAGCCAATACCCCACCGGGGACACCTGCAATCGCTCGCTGTGTGAGGAAGGTCCCTCAGGGCCTCTCGCGCTGCAACGGCGCGATCGCGCGAGCCACCTGCTCGTCGGCGAAGAACTCCTCGAGGCTCAGCGGGAGTGGGATGCGCCAGTTGGGGTACTCGTCGACGGTTCCCGGCAGGTTGGGCTGGCGACGCTCCCCCACCACGTCGGACGGGGCACTCAGCACGAGCCTCGAGGCGGCCCGCGCGATCACCGCGTGGAAGGCCGCCACGGGATCGCTCCGGTCGAGCCCGAGGTCCTCGACGAGGCGCAGGAGGGCGTCGCGGTCGGCGTGCGCCTGCTCGAGCGCCTCCTGCTCGGAGCCGTCGATGAGGTCGAGGGAGGCCCGCAGGCGGACGTGCTCGGCGTCGAGCCAGCCCGTGGCGGTGGGCAGGTCGTGCGTCGTGACGCTGGCCATGGTCTCGGGCTCCCACTCCTCGGGCGGGATGAACGGCTGCCCTGGGGTGTCCCAGTCGCGCTCGAACCACAGCACCGACGAGCTCAGCAGCCCGCGCTCACGCATGGTGCGCGTGACGACCGGCTCGACGGTCCCGAGGTCCTCGCCCACCACGATGGCGCCGGACCGCTCGGCCTCGATCATGAGGACGGCGAGCATCGCGTCGGGGTCGTAGTGCACGTACGTGCCCCGGCGCGCCGGCTCTCCCGGCGGGATCCACCACAGTCGCCACAGGCCTGCGACGTGATCCACCCGGATCCCGTCGGCGTGCTCCAGGACCGCGCGCACCACCCGGCGGAACGGGTCGTAGCCCGCCTCGGCCAGCTCGCGGGGTCGCCACGGCGGCAGGCCCCAGTCCTGGCCCAGCTCGTTGAAGGCGTCAGCCGGGCAGCCGACCCGGACGACCGGTGCGAAGGTGTCGCGCTCGGCCCAGGTGTCGGGACCACCGGCGCTCACGCCCACCGGAAGGTCGTGGACGATTCCTACGGCCATGCCGGCGTCGCGTGCGGCCTCACGGGCGGCGTCGAGCTGCTGGCGGCACAGGAGCTGGAGCCAGGCGTGGAAGCCCACCCGCTCGGCCAGGTCGACCCGGACCTGCCGCACCGCCTCGTCCTTCGGGTCCTGGAGGGAGGCCGGCCAGTCCCGCCAGTCACCGCCGTGGCGCTCGGCGAGGGCGCAGAAGGTGGCGACGTCGAGGGTCTCGTCGTCGTGCTCCACGCGCTCCTCGTCCGGGCGGAGGGGGTGGAGGAGCTCCAGCGCTGCGCTCTTGGCGTCCCACACGGCGTCGTGCTCGATGAGCTCGGTGTCGTTGCGGGGCGCGAGCTCCAGCACCCGCGCCTGCGTGGCCGCGTCGGCACCGCGGAACGCGGCCGTCGAGGTGACCGAGAGGTAGAGCGGGTTGACCCAGCTGCGGGTGGCCGGTGAGTAGGGCGAGCGCTGGATCGGGTGGGTGGGCGCCACGAGGTCGAGCGGGTTGACCAGCACCACGCCGGCGCCCTGCTCCTCGCCGGACCGGCGGACGAAGGTGGCCAGGTCGGCGAGGTCGCCCATCCCCCACGAGCTCTCGGATCGCAGCGCGTAGAGCTGCAGCATCCAGCCCCACGTCCGAGGGACCTCCGCGAGCCGGGGTGGCGCGACCAAGAGGAAGCACTGCGTCTCGCCGGCGGTGAGCCGGTGGTAGCCGACGGGGAGGTCGGCGGGCAGCTCACGCGTCGGCTGGAGCCGGGTCCCGTCCTCGAGCTCGACCGACGCCGCGACGGGCAGGGCCATCGCCGATCCCTGCCACACGACGACCGTGGGAGGAAGCGTGCGGGCCGACTCCTGCCGCCGGACCTCCTCGAGCGCGGACGCCACGCTCTGGGGGCTCGACGCGTCGACGCCGAGGGTGTCGAGCACGGCCCGCACGACCTCGGGCTCGACGGTCACGACGGTGCGGTCGGAGCCCTCGTAGTCGATGCCGACGCCGTGGGCCGCTGCCAGGGCGGCCAGGTCCTGGGGGAAGCTCATGCCTCCAGCATGCTGGACGTCTCCCCGCGGCGCGACGTGACGATCATCCACGCCCAGCCCGCCGCGACAGCTGCCATCGAGAGCACGCCGCCGGGCCAGTAGACGTGCTCCTGCATGAACCCGAACGCGCCGCCGAGCGCCAGGAGCGCACCGGGGAACGCGCGGACGCCGCTGACCCGGAGCATGCAGCCCGCGGCGGCGGCGGTGGCACCGACGAAGGCGATCGAGCCGACCTGGCCGAGGTCGCTCGCCCAGCCGAACACCGTGCCCAGGCCCCCCTCGCGGTCGTTCTTGAGCGCGCCTGCCGCGATCCCGGCCAGGATGTCGAGCGCGGAGTAGAAGCAGGCGTACACGTAGCCGAGGACGAGCGTGATCCGTCCGTAGATCGCGTCCACCGACCGTGCGACGAGCCATGGCCCGACCGCCAGCAGCGGGAACAGCGGCAGCAGGATCACGTGCAGGTGCGTCCAGTACCCGGACGCCTCCTGTGTGAGGTGGGCCGGGTGGGTGGTGCCGACGAGCCCGATGACGAGAGGAGGCGCGAGCAGGGCCAGGACGGTCTTGCCACGCAGCTCGGTCATGACACGACCCTAGGTGCAGCAGGCGCGAACGGCCGGGTGGTCCGAGCACGGCGCTCGACTTGAACGACTCCGGGAAGTGCCTGTCGTCGGTCTCATGAGCACGGCGGAGACGCAGCTGAGGGAGGCCTCGTTGAGGGTCACCCGGCCTCGGCTCGCCGTGCTCGAGGCGGTGGAAGGACATCCACACGCCGACACCGAGGCCGTCATCGGGATCGTCAGGACTGCACTTCCGCACGTGTCGCACCAGGCGGTCTACGACGGTCTGCGTGCGCTCACGGAGGCAGGACTGCTCCGTCGCATCCAGCCGGCCGGCGCCACGGCGCTACGAGACCCGGACGGGCGACAACCACCACCACGTGGTGTGCCGGTCCTGCCAGGCCATCGCCGACGTGGACTGCGCCGTCGGGCCGTCGCCGTGCCTCACGCCGTCGGACGACCACGGCTTCGTCGTCGACGAGGCGGAGGTCGTCTTCTGGGGTACCTGCGCAGCATGCGCGACCCAGACCTGACCCGGTCCCACGTCGTCCCGTCAGCACCACACTCCCCAGCCAGACCGTCACCACACCGGAAGGAACTCCATGAGCGACCAGCAGGACGTCCCCACCAGCGCCCAGGGCGTGGACCAGAAGGCCGACGCGGGCTGTCCCGTCGCCCACGACTCCGTCACCTCTCACGGCAGCGAGAGCGAGAACCCTGCCATCGACTCGCCGACGCCCAAGACGGGCGGCCGCCCCCACACCAACCGCGACTGGTGGCCCAACCAGCTCGACCTGTCGGTGCTCCACGCCCACTCGTCCAAGGGGAACCCGCTGGGCGAGGACTTCGACTACGCGAAGGCGTTCGAGGGGCTCGACGTCGACGCCGTGAAGCGCGACATCACCGACGTGCTGACCACCTCCCAGGACTGGTGGCCGGCTGACTTCGGGCACTACGGCGGACTCATGATCCGGCTGAGCTGGCACGCCGCCGGCACGTACCGCATCCAGGACGGACGCGGCGGTGCCGGCGACGGGTCCCAGCGCTTCGCACCGCTCAACAGCTGGCCGGACAACGCCAACCTCGACAAGGCCCGCCGCCTCCTCTGGCCCGTGAAGCAGAAGTACGGCCAGAGCCTCTCGTGGGCCGACCTCCTCGTGCTCGCCGGCAACGTGGCCCTGGAGTCCATGGGGTTCAAGACCTTCGGCTTCGGCTTCGGCCGCGCCGACGTGTGGGAGCCCGAGGAGATCTTCTGGGGACCGGAGGACACGTGGCTCGGCGACGAGCGCTACGTGAGCGACTCCGAGATGGCCGAGGACGTCGGCGCCACGGAGATGGGCCTCATCTACGTGAACCCGGAGGGACCGCGCGGCAACGCCGACCCCGCCGCGGCCGCGCACTTCATCCGCGAGACCTTCGCCCGCATGGCCATGGACGACGAGGAGACCGTCGCCCTCATCGCCGGCGGTCACACCTTCGGCAAGACCCACGGGGCGGGCGACGCCGACACGCACGTCGGGCCGGAGCCCGAGGGGGCGCCGCTCGAGAACCAGGGGCTCGGCTGGCTCAGCACCCACGGCAGCGGCAAGGGCGGCGACACCATCACGAGCGGCCTCGAGGTCACGTGGACCGACCGTCCGACCGAGTGGAGCAACCGCTTCTTCGAGCTCCTCTTCGCCCACGAGTGGGAGCTCACGACGAGTCCGGCCGGCGCCAAGCAGTGGGTCGCCAAGGACGCCGAGGAGATCATCCCCGACGCGCACGACCCGTCGCGCAAGCACCGCCCGACGATGCTCACGACGGACCTCGCGCTCCGCGTGGACCCGACGTACGAGCAGATCTCTCGCCGGTTCCTGGAGAACCCCGAGGAGTTCGCCCTGGCCTTCGCCAAGGCCTGGTACAAGCTGCTGCACCGCGACATGGGTCCGGTCAGCCGCTTCCTGGGCCCCTGGGTCCCCGAGCCGCAGCTGTGGCAGGACCCGGTCCCGGCGGCCGAGCAGCCGCTGGTCGGCGAGGACGAGGTCGCGTCGCTCAAGGCCGCGGTCCTGGAGTCCGGGCTCACGACGGAGCAGCTGGTGTCGACGGCGTGGGCGTCGGCCGCCAGCTTCCGCTCCACGGACAAGCGCGGCGGGGCCAACGGAGCCCGCCTGCGGCTCGAGCCCCAGCGCAGCTGGGAGGTCAACCAGCCGGAGCAGCTCGCGACGGTGCTCGAGGCCCTCGAGAGCGTCCGCAGCGAGTTCAACCAGCGCGGCGGCGCCCAGGTGTCGCTGGCCGACCTCATCGTCCTCGCCGGCTCCGCGGCGGTCGAGAAGGCAGCGCGCGACGCCGGGGTGGACGTGACTGTGCCGTTCCGGCCGGGTCGGACCGACGCCTCCCAGGAGGACACCGACGTCGAGTCGTTCCGGGTGCTGGAGCCTCGGGCCGACGGATTCCGCAACTACCTGCGACCCGGCGAGAAGACCGAGCCCGAGGTCCTTCTCGTCGACCGTGCCTACATGCTGGACCTGACCGCTCCGGAGATGACCGTGCTCGTCGGCGGTCTGCGGGCGCTCGGCAACAACGTGGGCGGGCTCCAGCACGGCGTCCTGACCGACCGCCCCGGGGTCCTCACGAACGACTTCTTCGTGAACCTCCTCTCCCCCGGCACCCGCTGGGTCGCCTCGGAGTCCGAGGAGCACGTCTACGAGATCCGCGACCTGGCCACGGACGAGGTGCGGTGGACCGCCAGCGCGGTCGACCTCGTGCTCGGGTCCAACTCACAGCTGCGGGCGCTCGCCGAGGTCTACGCCAGCGCCGACGCCGGGGAGAAGCTCGTCCACGACTTCGTGGCGGCCTGGACCAAGGTCATGGAGCTCGACCGCTTCGACCTGCGCTGACCGCCGCCCGCGTGCTGCGGACCGGGACCCTCAGGGCCCGGTCCGCGGCTACGTCAGGCAGCTCTTCTGCAGCTTCTGGTTGTCGGCGAGCTCGGTCACGATCCAGCGCCCGTCGATCTTCTGCAGGCGCATCGTGGCGAGGTAGAAGGGCGTGATGTCCTCGGCTTTCCGGCCCTGCGCGTCGACCTCGAAGGTGAAGTTCTCGGTGCAGAAGACGAGCGCCGCCTTGTCTCCGTCGATCGAGATCTTCTGGACGTGGTCGCGCGTCCACCCCTTGACCTTGTGGGCCTTGCCCCGGAGGTCCTGGAGATAGCCCATGACGCGCGTGAGGGCCTGACCCCGAGCGATCTTGAGACCGGGGTCCAGCTGGAGCGTGTCGTAGGTGCGGACGACGGCGGCCCAGTAGTCGGTCAGCGACTGCACGGTCGCCTTCTCCTCGGGCGTCCTCGCCACGCTGCTCGCGGTCTGGGAGACGGCGATCTTGGAGGCCGCCGCAACATCCGTGGGGAAGGCCTGGGGCGTCGGTGTGGGCGTGGCGCTCGGCGTGGCCTTCGTGGCGGAGGCGCTCGCCGAGGCGGAGGTCGTGGCCTTCGCGCTCGGCTCGTCGTCCCCGCCGGAGCACGCGCTCAGGACGAGGACCGGGAGCAGCACCAGGACGGGCAGCAGACGGTGGTTCACGGGAGCTCCTCAGGACGGTGACGGCTCGACTGGCCTCAACCTAGGTGCTTCGCGGTCGGAACACGAAACGACGGCGAACAGGATCTGCGTGGGGTCGGCCCAGGAGCCTCAGGTCAGGCATCTCTTCATGCTCTGCTGGTTGACGAGCTCGATCATGATCCAGCGGCCGTCGATCTTCCGCATCGTGACCGTGGCCCGGTAGAACGGGATGATCGGCTCCGCCTGCTTGCCCTGCTGGTCGACCTCGAAGCTCAGGTTCTCGCTGCAGACCTTCAGGGTCGCGTCGTCGCCGCTCACGTCCACGTCCTCCACGTGCTGCTTGGTCCAGCCCTTGACCTTGAGACCGCGCGTCTTGAGGCTCTGGAGGTAGTCGAGGACGCCGGTGACCGGCTTGCCCCGGGCCACGTCGAGCCCGGGGTCGGCCTCGAGCGTGCTGTAGGTACGGACGACCGCCTTCCAGTAGTCGCCCAAGGAGCGGACCGCCGCCTTCTCCTCGCTCGTCCGTGCCGTGCTGCTGACGACCGCCGACGAGGCGATCTTGGCCGCCTCCGGCACCGTCGTGGGGAACGCGTCCGACGTCGGCGAGGCGCTCGGCGTGGCCTGGGTGGCGGAAGGACTGGGCAACGAGGAGGTCTTGGTCGGTGAGGCCGTCTCGTCTCCACCCGAGCAGGCGGTGGTGGCCACGAGTGGGAGCAGGAGCAGGACGCTGATCAGACGGCTGTGCATGGGAGCTCCTCAGGACGGTGACGGCTCGACTGGCATCAACCTAGGGCGTTCCCCGACGATCCGCAGCCGAGCGCGCGGCCCGGGGCCGGCCGGAGGACCAGCGCCCCTTCACACGAGCAGCGCGATGCCGATGAAGTGTGCCGTGAAGGCCAGGATCGTGAGGGTGTGGAACACCTCATGGAATCCGAAGTAGGTCGGCGAGGGGTCGGGGCGCCGGATGCCGTAGACGACCGCGCCGACCGAGTAGAGCAGTCCGCCGGCGGCCAGGAGCACCAGGGCCGCGGTCTGGCCGGAGTCGAGGAAGTCGCCCACGAAGAGGATGGGCGCCCAGCCCAGCGCCAGGTAGAGCGGCACGTAGAGCCACCGCGGCGCGTCCAGCCAGAACACCTTGAAGAGCACGCCGAGCAGGGCGCCGCTCCACACCGTGATGATGAGGATGACGGCGTGCTGGCGCGTCAGGAGCAGCAGCGCGAACGGCGTGCAGGAGCCCGCGATGAGGATGAAGATGTTGGCGTGGTCGAGCCGTTTGAGGATGGTGCGACGGCGCTGGGTCCAGGTCCCGGTGTGGTAGATCGCGCTGGTCGTGAAAAGCGCCAGGGCGCTGACCATGAAGATCGCGATGCCGAACCGGATCCAGGCGCTGTCGACGACGGTCAGCAGGACGAGGAAGGCGATGAAGGCCAGGGGCGCCGTGGCGGCATGGAGCCAGCCCCGCAGGTGCGGCTTGACCTCGTCGAGGGTGTCGGCGACGCGGTCCTGCACGGCCCCGACCGCGCGAGCGGCAGTGCCTTGGGAGGAGCTGGCGCGAGGTCGGTTCACGGTGTGTCCTGTCGTGGAGAGCGTCCCGGGAGTGGTTCCTCGTGCGATGCGGCCCAGAAAATGAGCAATCCCCCTGTCCTCACCGGCGAGAGTGATTCCAGAGGGATTGACCGTGTCCGAGGGGGGACTTGAACCCCCATGCCCCTTACAGGGCACTAGCACCTCAAGCTAGCGCGTCTACCTATTCCGCCACCCGGACAGTGCCCCTCATCGGGGCGCGTGGTGCAGTTGAGAACTCTAGCAAAGGCTCCGGGTTGCTCCGCACCGGGCCCTCGCCGCACCATGAAAAGGTGCGAGGCCCCGAGGGAGTATGAGTCTCTCGGGGCCTCGACGGTTGAGTCGGCGTGATGATCCTGCTCGTCCGGACCCTTCTCCTCGGTGTCCACCAGCTGCATCACCAGCGTGGCTGCCGGGGCCGAAGCCCTGGCTGAACCCCGATCCTCGGGTGTCCTTCCCGCCGCGGTTGCCCTTGGCGTGAGACCAGTTCTACGCCTGTTCACGCGCTGGCCGCAAGGGCTTTTCGTGCTGTTTTCACAGGAGTTTTAGCGTCCACAGGCTCGTGCACAGGATGACCGCCTCCATGCACAGGCTGGGTCGGTTGTGCACCGCTCTGTGCACAGGTTCGTCCACACGACGTGGACGAACCTCGGGTCAGAGCAGCTCCGCGAGCGTGTGGATCACGAGGCCGGCGAGACCGCCCACGACGGTTCCGTTGATCCGGATGAACTGGAGGTCGCGGCCCACGTGCAGCTCGACGCGGTCGGCGGTCTCCTTCCCGTCCCAGCGGTCGACCGTGGCCGAGATGATCGTGGCCACCTGGTGGCCATAGTGCGAGACCGCGTACCCCGCGACGTCGGCCAGCACCGTGTCGATGCGACGAGCAAGCGCCTCGTCGTCCTGGAGCCGGTGGGCCAGGGTGAGGAGCTCGTCGAGCGCTCGTCGGCGCAGCAGCCCGTCCGGGTCGGCCAGAGCACCGATGAGCGAGCGCCGGAAGGCGTCCCACAGCGCGATGGACGTGCTGGACAGCTGCGGCTGCTCGAGCAGGCGGACCTTCAGACGCTCGAACCGCTCCTGGGTCTCGGCGTCCTCCTGCAGCGCGACGGCGAGATCGGCGAGCCAGCTGTCGAGCGCGAGGCGGGCCGGGTGGTTCACGTCCTCGTGGATGTCGCGGACCCAACGCACCGCCTCGCGGTAGATCCGGTCGGCCACCTTCTCGTCGAGCCACTGCGGGGTCCACCAGGGCGCCCGCTCCTCGACGATGGCCAGCACGTCGGAGCCGTTGCGTCCGAGCCAGCGCAGGAGCTCGTCGGTCATGAGGTCGACGAGACCGGAGTGGGCGCGGTCCTCCACGATCTCGCCGAGGAGCTGACCGGCGACGGGAGCGAGCGGCTCCTCGGCCATGCGGGGCACGAGGGCCTCCTGCACGACCGCAGCGACGTCGGTGCGTCGGATCCGGCTGAGCCCGTCGGACATGATCCGCGAGCCCTCCTCCACGAGGCGCTGCGCGTGCTCGCCCTCCAGGACCCAGGCGCCGGCCTGCTTGGCCACTCCTGCGCTCAGCACGCGCTCGCGCACGATGTCGTCGCGCAGGAAGTTGTCGGCCACGAACTCCTGCAGGCTCTCCCCCAACGACGCCTTGCGCTTGGGGATGATCGCGGTGTGCGGGATGGGCAGCCCGAGCGGGTGACGGAAGAGCGCGGTCACGGCGAACCAGTCGGCGATGGCTCCCACCATGGCCGCTTCCGCCGCCGCGTTGACGTAGGAGATCCAACCGTCCTGCCCGTGGGTGAGCACGAAGACGATCGCCGCGACGACGAGGAGCGACGTCGCGATGAGACGCATGCGACGAAGACCCTTGCGTCGGGCGAGGTCGTTGCCGCTCAGGGCGAGGCCGGGGCCAGCGGCAGGAGGCGCATCGGTGCTGGTCACGCCGCTGAGCCTAGTGAGTGTCGGGCCAGTCGGCTCGGCCACTGCGCTGCGTAGACTCCTGGCATGAGCTTCAACGAGGGGTCGAGCCTGGACACGAGCCAGGTGACCGGGGGCGGACGCGGCGGCGCAGTCATCGGTGGCGGCATCGGTGGCGTGGTCATCCTGCTCATCGGCCTCTTCTTCGGCGTCGACCTGAGCAGCATCAACCCCTCGGGCAGCCCCTTCGACACGAGCCAGGTCAGCACCTCGGGGACCGGCGAGACGTACGACCTCTCCCACTGCAAGACCGGTGCCGACGCCAACCAGTACGACGACTGCCGCATCGTCGGCACCGTCAACAGCGTCCAGGACTACTGGAAGGACGCCCTGCCGGCCGACCTCAGCCGCCAGTACCGCGCGGCCCAGACGGTGATCTACTCCGGGTCCACCCAGTCGGCGTGTGGCACGGCCTCCAACCAGACCGGGCCCTTCTACTGCCCGACGGACGAGCGCGTGTACATCGACGCGAGCTTCTTCGAGATCCTGAGCCGCGACTACGGCGCCGACAGCGGCGCCCTGGCCCAGGAGTACGTCGTGGCGCACGAGTACGGCCACCACGTCGAGCACATCCTCGGCCTGCTCGACAACCAGGACGGCCAGACCGGCGCCTCCAGCAACGGGGTGCGCATCGAGCTCATGGCGGACTGCCTCGCCGGGGTGTGGGCCAACCACGCCTCCACCACGCAGGACGCCGACGGCAACACGCTGTTGAAGCCGCTCTCCGAGGCCGACATCCAGTCGGCCCTCTCGGCCGCGTCGGCGGTCGGCGACGACCGCATCCAGCAGTCCTCCGGCGGCACCGTCAACCCGGACTCCTGGACCCACGGCTCGAGCGAGCAGCGTCAGCAGTGGTTCATGACCGGCTACGAGGGCGGGACCATCAACCAGTGCAACACGTTCGACACCGACGCGCTCTGACCCCGTGAGCGACCCGCAGCAGAGCACCGTCACGCCCGGCGGCAGGCGCCTCGGCGCCGAGGTCTGGCTCGTCCTTGGCCTCTCGCTCGGCCAGTCGGGGGTCTATGCCCTGCTGAGCCTCATCATCAAGCTCACCGACGGCGGGCTGCGCTCCAGCACCGCGACCCTCAACGCCTCGCGGGCCGACCAGGGCTGGCTCGACCTCACGCTCCAGCTCCTGAGCATCTTCTTCGCGCTCGTCCCGGTGGCGCTCGCCGTGTACCTGCTGAGTCTCGACGCCGAAGGACCCGTGCGTCGTCGCCTCGGTCTCGACCGGTCCAGACCGTGGGGGGACGTCCTGCGCGGGGCGGGGCTCGCCGCGATCATCGGACTGCCCGGTCTCGGGCTCTACTTCGCCGGCCGGGCGCTCGGCATCACCGCGGAGGTCATTCCCGCGCCCGACGTGACGCACTGGTGGACCGTCCCCGTCTTGATCCTCGCCGCGGCGCAGAACGCCGTGCTGGAGGAGGTCGTGGTCGTGGGCTTCCTCATGACCCGGCTCACGCAGCTCCGTTGGGGAGCGGCTGCCGTCCTGGTGACGAGCGCGCTCGTGCGCGGGAGCTACCACCTCTACCAGGGGGTGGGCCCGGCGTTCGGCAACGTCGTCATGGGTCTCGTGTTCGGCTACTGGTTCCAACGCACCGGCCGCGTGATGCCGCTGATCATCGCCCACACGCTGCTCGACGTCGTCGCGTTCGTCGGCTACTACGCCCTCGCCGACCAGCTGGGGCTGCGATGAGGATCGTCTACGACGACGCCCTGCCCATCAGCGCGCGGCGCCAGGAGATCTCCGACGCCATCCGCGACCACCAGGTCGTCGTCGTGGCCGGCGAGACCGGCTCGGGCAAGACCACGCAGCTCCCCAAGATCGCCTACGAGCTGGGCGCCCGGGCCATCGCGCACACCCAGCCGCGACGCATCGCGGCCCGCTCCGTCGCGGCGCGCATCGCCCAGGAGTGCTCCGTGGAGCTGGGCACCGAGGTGGGCTACGCCGTCCGCTTCGACGAGAAGCGCGGCAAGGACACCGCCGTCGCCCTCGTCACCGACGGACTGCTGCTCGCGGAGATCAACCACGATCGCGACCTGCGCCGCTACGACACGATCATCGTCGACGAGGCGCACGAGCGTTCCCTCGCCATCGACTTCCTGCTGGGCTACCTCAAGCGCCTGCTCCCCCGCCGCCCCGACCTCAAGCTCATCGTCACGTCGGCCACGATCGACGTCGAGCGCTTCTCCGAGATGTTCGACGGAGCCCCCGTCGTGGAGGTCAGCGGCCGCACCTACCCGGTCGAGATCAGGTACCGACCGCCCGAGGGCGACGACCAGCTCGACGCCATCGCGGCCGGCGTCGACGAGCTCCCCCGCGAGGGCGACATCCTCGTGTTCCTGTCCGGCGAGCGTGAGATCCGCGACGCCGCCGAGTTCCTCGAGGCCAAGAAGTACCCCCGCACGGAGATCCTCCCGCTGTACGGACGCCTCGCAGTGCAGGACCAGCAGAAGATCTTCGCCTCGCACCCCGGCCGCCGCATCGTCCTGGCCACCAACGTCGCCGAGACGTCGCTGACGGTGCCCGGCATCCGGTACGTCATCGACCCCGGCTATGCGCGCATCTCGCGCTACAGCCAGCGTCTCAAGGTGCAACGCCTCCCCATCGAGGCCATCTCGCAGGCGAGCGCTGCGCAGCGTGCCGGCCGCTGCGGCCGTGTCGCCGACGGCATCTGCATCCGGCTGTACGCGGAGGACGACTTCGACGGCCGACCTGAGTTCACCGACCCCGAGATCCGGCGCACCAACCTCGCGTCGGTGCTGCTCCAGATGGCGTCGCTCGACCTCGGCGACGTCGGCGACTTCCCGTTCCTCGACCCGCCGGACCACCGTGCGGTCAGCGACGGCCGCCTCCTCCTGAGCGAGCTGGGCGCCCTCTCCACCGGACGCGACAGCACCCCGCGGCTCACCAAGATCGGCCGCACGATGTCGGCACTGCCGGTGGACCCTCGGCACGCACGACAGCTCATCGCCGCCGACCGCCTCGGCTGCCTCGCCGACGTCCTCGTGATCGTCTCCGCGATGTCCATCCAGGACCCCCGCGAGCGCCCGGTCGACCAGAAGGGCCAGGCCGACGAGAAGCACTCGCGGTTCAAGCAGCCCGACTCGGACTTCCTGTCCTGGTTGAGCCTCTGGACCTACCTGCGCGAGCAGCGCGCCGCCGGCTCGCACAGCGCCTTCCGACGCATGTGCCGCGACGAGTTCCTGCACTACCTCCGCATCCGCGAGTGGCACGACGTCCACTCCCAGCTGCGGCGCACGGTCAAGGACCTCGGGATGAAGCCCGGCAACGCCGGCTCGGACCCCGACGACGTGCACCGCGCGCTCCTGGCCGGGCTGCTGTCGCACATCGGCCTGCGCGAGGGCGACCAGCGCGAGTTCCTCGGTGCCCGCGGCGCGAAGTTCGTCGTGTGGCCCGGCTCCGACCTCTCCAAGAAGCCGCCGCGCTGGGCCATGGTCGGCGAGCTCGTGGAGACGTCACGCCTCTGGGGCCGCACGGTCGCCAAGATCCAGCCGGAGTGGGTCGAGCGCGAAGGTGCGCACCTGCTCAAGCGCCAGTACGCCGAGCCGCACTGGTCGGCCAAGCGCGGCTCCGCCATGGCGCGCGAGCGGGCCACGCTCTACGGCGTGCCCGTCGTCGTCGACCGGCTCGTCCCGCTGTCACGCACCGACCCTGCCCTCGCGCGCGAGCTCTTCATCCGTCACGCGCTGGTGCAGGGCGAGTGGCGCACCCACCACGCCTTCTTCCAGGCCAACACCGAGCTCGTCGCGAGCATCGAGGAGCTGGAGGAACGGACCCGCAAGCGTGGGCTGCGCGTCGACGACGAGGTGATCTTCGGCTTCTACGACGCCCGGGTCCCGGCCGACGTCGTCTCCGTCCGGCACTTCGACGCCTGGTGGAAGAAGACCCGGCGCGACTCCCCCGACCTCCTCACGATCGACCCTGCGCTCCTGGCCGTCGACGGAGCCGACGAGATCGAGGACCAGTTCCCCACCACGTGGAGCTCTGAGAGCGGCGAGTACGAGGTCTCGTACGTGTTCGAGCCCGGTCGCGTCGACGACGGCGTGGTGGTCGACCTCCCGCTCGAGCGACTCACGCAGGCCCGCCCCGACGAGTTCGCGTGGAACGTCCCCGGGCACCGGCCCGAGCTCGTCGAGGCACTGCTGCGCAGCCTGCCCAAGCGCCTGCGTCGTGAGCTCGTGCCCGTCCCCCAGCACGCGGCCCGGCTGCTCGAGACCATGGACCCCAAGGCACCGGGCCTGACCGCGGAGCTGGTGCGCCAGATCCGGCTGACCACGGGCACGCTGGTGGAGGCCGACGACTTCGACTGGTCAGCCGTCCCGGCCCACCTGCGCGTCACGTTCCGTGTCGTCGACGGCGAGAAGGAGCTGGCCCGCGGCACCGACGTCGAGGCTCTGCGCGCCGAGCTCCGTCCGGCCATCCGGGCCGACCTCGAGCAGGCGGCCGCGTCGCAGGCCCGCACCGGCATCACGACGTGGGACGTCGGCCGACTCGACCGGTCGGTGACGGTGGGCCAGGCCACGGGCTATCCAGCCCTCGTCGACGACGGCGCGTCGGTCTCGCTGCGGGTGCTGGAGACACCGCAGGAGCAGGACGTGGCCCTGGTGCGAGGCGAGTCACGGCTGCTGGCGCTGTCGGTGCCGTCCACGACGAAGCGCATCATCGACGGCCTCGACCTGCGTCAGAAGCTCACCCTCGGCACGTCCCCCTACCAGGACCTCACGGCTCTCGTGGAGGACTGCCGCGCGGCCGCGCTGGACCACCTCGTGCGTCAGCACGGCGGGCCGGTGTGGGACGACGTCTCGTTCCTCGCGCTCCGCGAGAAGGTCCGGCCGGACCTCCACGACGTCACGGAGCGAGCAGTGCATGACGTCCTGCGCACCATCGAGAAGCTCGCGGGCGTCTCGCCCGGACCGGACGCGGTGGGCGAGGACGTGCGGGTGCAGCTCTCCTGGCTCGTCTACCCGGGGTTCGTCCGCGATGCCGGCGTCACGTGGCTACGACGACACCCTGTGTACGTCGACGCCGCGCGACGTCGGCTCTCACGCCCCATGGACGACGCCGGCGTGGCCGTGCAGGAGCTCGAGGCGCGGTTCCACGACAAGACCTCCGCCCTCAGCGCCACGCGCAGGCTGGCCGCCGACGTGCAGCACGTGCGCTGGGCCCTCGAGGAGCTGCGGGTGGGCACGTTCGCCCAGGGCCTCGGCACGGCGTTCTCGGTGTCGGTCAAGCGCGTCACCAAGCTGATCGACGAGCTGGCCGTCTGACCACATATGCGCCGGGATCGACCCTTCTCCCTGAGGAGAACAGTCGATCCCGGCGCAGATCTGGAAGGACGAGGACTCAGCCGACGCCGATCAGGTCGATCACGAAGGTGAGGGTCTTGCCCGAGAGGCGGTGTCCGCCGCCGGCCGGGCCGTAGGCCAGCTCGGGCGGGCACACGAGCTGGCGACGTCCGCCGACCTTCATGCCGGGGATGCCCTGCTGCCAGGCGCCGATGAGCTGCGGGAGGGGGAAGCGCGCGGACTGGCCACGGTCCCAGGAGGAGTCGAACTGCTCACCGGTCTCGAACTCGACACCGACGTAGTGCACGTCGACGACTCCGCCGGCAACGGCTTCGTCGCCCTCACCGACGACGAGGTCGGTGATCGTGAGCTCGGTGGGCGGGGGTCCGGGGATGAAGTCCACTTCAGGCTTGGAGGTCATGCTCCGATGGTTTCACACGAGCCGTGCGGGCGGCCAACAGCCTGGCAGGATGGACCCATGCGCGCCACCGTCCTCCATGCCCCGTCCGACATCCGCCTCGACGAGGTCGCCGACCCCACGATCGAGCAGGACACCGACGCCGTCGTGCGTTCTCTCGCGTCCTGCATCTGTGGCTCCGACCTGTGGCCGTACCGCGGTCTCGCCGGCACGCAGTCCAAGCCCCAGAAGATCGGGCACGAGCTGCTGGGCGTCGTGGAGAGCGTCGGGTCCTCGGTGTCGGGCGTCAGCGAGGGCGACGTCGTCATCGTGCCGTTCCTCTACTCCGACAACACGTGCGCGCTGTGCGCCAAGGGCGTCCACACCTCGTGCGTCAACGGCGGCGGCTACGACGGATGCCAGGCCGAGAAGGTCCGCGTCCCGCAGGCCGACGGGACCCTCGTGAAGGTGCCGGCCGACCGGATGACCGACGCCCTCGTGCCACACCTCCTGGCGCTCTCCGACGTCTTCCCCACCGGTCACCACGCGGCCGTGTCGGCGCGGGTCACCGAGGGCTCCACCGTCGTGGTGGTCGGCGACGGCGCCGTGGGCCTGAGCGGCGTCCTGGCCGCCAAGCGCCTCGGCGCGGAGACGGTCATCGCGATGTCGCGCCACGAGCCGCGTCAGGCCATCGCGCGTCAGTTCGGCGCCGACCACGTCGTGGCCGAGCGCGGACGCGAAGGTGCCGAGCAGGTCAAGGAGATCCTCGGCGGCATCGGCGCCGACGCCGTCCTGGAGTGCGTCGGCACGGGCGACTCGATGAAGCAGGCCTTCCAGTCCGTGCGCCCCGGCGGCACGGTCGGCTACGTCGGCATGCCGCACGACGTCAAGCTCAACGTGCCCGTCATGTTCTTCACCAACTCCAACCTCGTGGGCGGTGTGGCCCCGGTGCGCGCGTACCTCGACGAGCTGCTGCCCGACGTGCTGGACGGCACGATCGAGCCCGGCCTCGTCTTCGACCAGACACTCCCCCTCGACCAGGTGGCCGACGGCTACACCGCCATGGACGAGCGCAAGGCCATCAAGACCCTGCTCACGTTCTAGCGCTCAGCGCTGCTTGGTCTCAGCGGTGTCGTTGAGCCGGGCGAGCTGCTGGGCGAACGACGTGAGCTCCTGCGGGGCCCAGTCCTCCAGCAGGCTGGCGAGCCAGGCGTGCGAGCGGCTGCGGAAGGCGTCGAGCCGGCTGCGGGCGTCGGCCGTGATGGTGAGCACCTGGGCGCGGCCGTCGTCGGGATCGGCCTCGCGCTGCACGAGGTCCATCTTCTCCAGCGCGGTGACGGCCCTGCTCACGGTGGACTTGTGCACCTGCAGGGTCTCGGCGAGGTCGGAGGCGCGGACCCCACGCGGCTCGTCCGCGATGGCGATGAACAGCAGGAACGCGTTGTAGTCGAGCGTGGGATGGATCTCGGACAACCGACCCATGGAGCTCATCCGCACGCGGCGCACGAGACGGGTCAGCTCGTAGTCGACGTCGAAGTCGCGCGGCAGCGGGCGGCTCATGCGGTCATCCTAGGGGTGCGACGCACACGACCCCCGGACCGACTGGCCCAGGGGTCGTGTGACGTGAGGTGATGTGACTACTTGAGCTGCGAGGAGCTCAGGCCGAGCAGACGGCGCGCCACGATGAGCTGCTGGATCTGCTGCGTGCCCTCGAAGATGTCGAGGATCTTGGAGTCACGCGACCACTTCTCGAGCAGCTCGGTCTCGGCGTAGCCGAGGGTGCCGGCCAGCTCGACCGCACGCAGCGTGATCTCGTTGCCCACGCGTCCGGCCTTGGCCTTGGACATGGACGCCTCGACCGAGTTGGGCTTGCGGTTGTCGGCGAGCCAGGCCGCCTCGAGCGTCAGGAGCAGCGCCGCCTCGTAGTCGGCCTCCATCTGCAGGTAGGTGGCCGCGGCGTACGACTGCGAAGTGGCCGGACGGTCGTAGTCGATGACCACGCCGGCGTCCTCGAGGAGCTCCTTGAGGAGCTCGAGCGAGGCCCGCGCACAGCCGACGGCCATGCCGGCCACGAGCGGACGCGTGTTGTCGAACGTGGCCATGGCTCCGGCGAAGCCCTGCTTGGTGTCGATCTCCGGGCTGCCCAGGAGGTTCTCCGCCGGCACCCGGCAGTTCTCGAAGATGATGACGGCCGTGTCGGACGCCTTGATGCCGAGCTTGTGCTCGAGACGCTCGACGCGGACGCCGGGCAGAGACTTGGGCACGACGAACGACTTGATGGCGGCCCGGCCGAGCTTCTTGTCGAGCGTGGCCCAGACGACGATCGAGTCGGACCGCTCGCCGGAGGTCACGTAGATCTTCTCGCCGTTGATGACGTAGGCGTCGCCGTCCTTGACCGCCGTGGTGGTGATGGCGGCCGAGTCGGAGCCGAAGCTGGGCTCGGTGATGGCCATGGAGGCCCACGTGCCCTTGAACCGCTCGAGCTGCTCGTCGGTGGCGACCGAGGCGATGGCCGAGTTGCCCAGGCCCTGACGGGGCATGGAGAGCAGCAGGCCGACGTCGCCCCAGCACATCTCGATGACCGAGAGGACCGACGACATGTTGGTGCCGTTCTTGACCTTGCCCTTGTCCTTCTTGCCGCCGTCCTCGTCCTCACCGCGGCGGACACCGGCGGCGCCGGCCCCCTGGCCCTGGCCGGAGTCGCCCATGCCGTCGATCAGCGAGGCGAGGAGGTCGAGCTCCTTGGGGTAGGCGTGCTCGGCGAGGTCGTACTTGCGGGAGTTGGCGCGCAGGAAGTTGTCGGCCACCTGGTGGGCCTGGTCGATGAACCCACGGAACTTCTTGGGAGTGTCGAGATTGATCATGATGTGTTCCGCCCTCAGACGAGGACCGCTCCTTCCATGAGGCCGATGGCGCGCAGGTCGCGGTACCAGCGTTCGACGGGGTGCTCCTTGACGAAGCCGTGACCACCGAGCAGCTGGACGCCGTCGGTGCCGATCTTCATGCCGTACTCGCTCACGAGCTTGCGCGACAGCGCGACCTCGCGGGCGGCGTCGACGCCCTGCTCCATGCGCGAGGCGGCCTTGAGCGTGACGAGGCGCATGCCCTCGAGCTCGATGGCGATGTTGGCGACCATGAAGGCCACGGCCTGGCGGTGCGAGATGGGCTCACCGAACGCCTCGCGGGTCTTGACGTACTCCTTGGTGTAGTCGAGCACGGCCTTGCCGGTGCCGAGCGCGAGCCCGGCCCAGGCGAGGCGCGAGAGACGCACGCACTCGCGGAAGTCGTCGGCGGTGCCGAGCAGCGCGGTGGAGGGGACGTGGACCTTCTCGAGCTTCAGCCGCGTGAGGCCTGCGGCGCGCAGGCCCATGGACGGGTCGGCCGCGAGCGAGATGCCCTCGGTGCTCGACTCGACGATGAAGAGGCGGGACTCGCCGTCGAGCTGGGCAGCGACGACGAACAGCTCGGCCTCGGTGCCGCGCACGACGGCCGACTTGATGCCGTTGAGCTCGTAGCCGTCACCGGACAGGCGAGCGGTGGTCTCGAGCTCGAAGGGGTCGAACAGCGGACGCGGCTCGGCCAGCGTGAGCGCGGCAGCGGGGACGTCGTCGCCGGTGAAGGCGGGCAGGTAGGTCTGCTGCTGCTCGTCGGTGCCCCACAGCGAGATGGCGGTGGCCACGGCGGCCGGCGCGAGGCAGGCGACGGCCTGGCCCATGTCGCCGTAGGCGAGCGCCTCGGCCACGAGCACACCCGTGACGGCTGAGCGGTCCTCGGCGATGCCGCCAAGATCCTCGGGGACGTTGAGGAGCGTGAGGCCGAACTCGGTGGTCTGCGCGAGCACCTCCTTGGAGGTGTCCGTGGCCGACTCCGCGCTCTCGGCGGCGGGTCGCAGGACCTCCTCGGCGAACTCGTTGATGACGCCGACGATCATCTGCTGGTCCTCGGTGGGCGTCAGGTCGAAGACGCCGCTGTCGCCGTTGGAGCTGAGGCGACGCGGCTTGCCCGAGCCCTTGACGCGCTTGAACGTGCGGTTGGCGTTGCCGGCGAGCTGGAAGCCGGACTTGGCGCCCTGGTACACCGCGCGCTCGGTGGCCTTGCGGAGGCCGAGCTTGTCGATGGCCGGCGAGCTGGCGATGCGGTTCAGCACCGCCAGGCCGATGCCCATGGGGTCTTTGCGGTTGGCCACGGATCTCTCCTGAGTGGGAACGTCGAAGCGGGAACGGTCGGACGAGGTGCCCGCCGGAGGTGCTTGCTGCGACAACTGTAACTGCGAGTTGCACTTTCGCGTACCCAGAGTATCCGAGGTCACAGCCGGGCACCACCATCTGAACGGAATCGGCGGTTCGGATAGCGTGGACGCGCTCGTCCACGAAGGAGAACCCCGGTGCATCACGCGTCAGCACGTCCCCTCCCCGAGGGTGGAACGGTCCGCCCCATCACGCGTTGGGGCACGCCCGTCATGCACCGCGAGGTGAAGGACGTCACCGTCTTCGACGACGAGCTCAAGACGCTCGTGGCCGACATGGCTGCCACCATGGCCGCGGCCAACGGTGTCGGGCTGGCCGCCAACCAGGTCGGCGTCGACCTCAAGGTCTTCGTGTTCGACTGCCCCGACGACGACGAGGACCGCATCACCGGCGTCGTCATCAACCCCGTGCTCACCCTGCCCGAAGGCACCGACCGTCAGCTGGAGGAGGCCGACGAAGGCTGCCTGTCGCTGCCCGGCGCGTTCACCGAGTGCTCGCGCCCCGACCGCTCGCACGTCACCGGCGTGGACGAGCACGGGGAGCCCGTCGAGTTCACCGGCACGGGCCTGCTGGCCCGTTGCCTGCAGCACGAGACCGACCACCTGTTCGGCACGGTCTTCGGCGACCGCGTGCCCGAGCGTGCTCGCAAGAAGCTCTACAAGAAGCACGAGGAGCTGGCCGACCAGTTCCCGGCCGACTGGCCCGTCTCCCCCGCCGGCCCCGAGGTCGAGTAGCTAGCCCCTCGGACGCAGGTGCCAGCACGTCACCGCGACCGACGAGGCCACGTTGAGGGAGTCGATCTCGTCCGCCATCGGGATGATGACGCGCACGTCGCTCTCCCGTTGCCAGTGCGGGGTGAGCCCGTGGCCCTCGGACCCGAAGACGACGGCCAGACGCTCCACGTCGGTCGGCACCTCGTCGAGCGGCACGGCGTCCTCGGCGAGCGTCAGGGCGTACGTCGTGAACTCGGCCTCGCGCAGCAGCTGCGGCGCGGTGAACCAGTCGTCGAGCCGAGCGTGGGGCAGGGAGAAGACCGCGCCCATGGCCACCTTGATGGCGCGCCGGTAGAACGGGTCGGCGCAGCGCGGTGAGAGCAGCACCGCGTCGAACCCCAGCGCGGCTGCCGCCCGGAAGGCGGCGCCCACGTTGGTGTGGTCCATGAGGTCCTCCAGCACGACGACCCTGCGGGCACGGGCGAGCAGCGCCTCGGTGCCCACTGGTTCCGGACGCCTCATCGCCGCCAGCGCGCCGCGGTGGACGTGGAAGCCCGTGACGTGCTCGATGTCCTTCTCCTCGAGCACGAAGCACGGTGCCTCCGTGGCGGACAGGACGTCGTCGAGGGTCTCGAGCCACCGGGGGGCCATGAGGAACGAGGACGGCTCGTGGCCGGCCTCGAGCGCGCGCCGGACCACCTTCTCGCCCTCGGCGATGTAGATGCCGCGGTCGCCCTCGAGCCGGGTGCGGAGCTGGACGTCACGCAGGTGCAGGAAGTCGCGGAGCCTCGGGTCGTCGAGGTCGACGAGTCGTACGATCTCGGCCACCGCACTAGCCTAGAGGTCATGAGCTCCCTCGATCGACCCGTCACTCCCGACCCCTATCCGCTCCTTCCCGGCGTTCCCTCGTTCACGGTCATCAGCACCGACGTGACCGACGGACAGCCGCTCAAGGACGACCAGGTCAACGCGCTCGGCGACACGTCGCCGCAGCTGTCCTGGTCCGGTGCTCCCGAGGGCACGGAGTCGTACGTCATCACGTGCTTCGACCCCGACGCGCCGGTCGTCTCCGGCTTCTGGCACTGGGTCGCGGTCGACGTCCCGGCCGACGTCACCGAGCTCGCGGCCGGTGCCGGTGCGAGCGACGAGACGCTGCCCGGCGGCGCGTTCCACGTGCGCAACGACGGCGGCGCCAAGGGCTTCATGGGCGCGGCCCCGCCGGAGGGCGACCAGCTGCACCGCTACTTCTTCGTGGTGCACGCGGTGGGCGCCCCCACGCTCGGTGTCGACGGCGACGCCTCGCCTGCGGTGGTCGGCTTCAACCTGGCCTTCAAGACCCTCGGTCGCGCCGTCATCCACGGCACCTACGCCCACTGATCCCCTGAGTGTGACGCTTCTGCTGGATCTGGACCCCGAGACCAACGGAAGCGTCACACTCAGCGGGAGCGGGCGGCGTAGGTGTTGGCCGCGCCGAGGACGGCGCGCACGTACTCGTCCGAGTGGTTGTACGAGTGCACGGCCTGGGTCCAGCCGGCCGGCGTCGTGAGGTCCGCACCGGAGGCGCAGAGGTAGCGCGCCGCGGCGAGGGTGGCGTCGTCGACGTCGTCGACGTCGGCCTCCCCGTCACCGTCGGCGTCGGCTGCCCACGCGCGCCACGTGGAGGCGATGAACTGCATGGGGCCGCGGGCCCGGTCCGGGGCTCCGTCCTCGGTGATGGCGGCGTTGCCCTCGGTGCCGTCGAGCGCAGGGCCCTGGATGGCGCCGTCGCTCTTGCCCTCGGCGTCGAGCCCACCCTGGCCGTGACCGGTCTCGATCTGCCCGATCCCGGCGAGGGTGGTCCATCCCAGGCGGCACCCGGGCTGCTCCTGCTCCACGCGCAACGACGCGGCGGCGTAGGCCGTGAGGGCCCGCTCGGTGACGCCCGTCCTCGCTGCCACCGTGCTCACCCAGTCCGGGTCGGGACGGGGTGCCGCGCCGGCGTCGGCAGGCGCCGGCTCCGCCGTGGGCTGGGACTGGGCTGCGGGCGCGATGGCGATCCCGAGGTCGGCCGCCGCCGGTGCGCGGCGCTCACCGGCCCAGGCAGCGGTGACCACCAGGGCCAGGGCGGCGAGGCCCACGGGGACGACGAGGAAGATGCGGCTCACTCAGCCGAACCTACCGTTCACGTAGTCAGAGGTCCTTTGGTCCTGGGGCGCGTGGAACATGGCGTCGGTCTCGCCGTGCTCGATGATGACGCCCGGCGTGCCCTGCGCCGCCAGGAAGAAGGCGCACCGGTCCGACACGCGCGCGGCCTGCTGCATGTTGTGCGTGACGATGACGATCGTCACCTCGTGCGCGAGCTCGAGCATCGTCTCCTCGATCACCCGCGTCGAGGTGGGGTCGAGCGCGGAGCACGGCTCGTCCATGAGCAGGACGCGAGGCTTCACGGCCAGCGAGCGCGCGATGCACAGGCGCTGCTGCTGGCCACCGGACAGCCCACCGCCGGGGGCGTCGAGCCGGTCCTTCACCTCGTTCCAGAGACCTCCCTTGCGCAGGCAGGACTCCACGAGGGCGTCTCGCTCGTCACGATCGACCTTGGTGCCGGTGAGCTTGAGGCCGGCCAGGACGTTCTCCTGGATCGACATGGCCGGGAACGGGTTGGGCTTCTGGAAGACCATGCCGATCGCGCGTCGCGCGTCGGTGAGCTTGCGGGTGGCGTCATAGATGTCGTCACCGTCGAGGTTCACGCTGCCCGCGAGCGAGGCCGACGGGATGAGCTCGTGCATCCGGTTCAGGATGCGGAGGAAGGTCGACTTGCCGCAGCCTGAGGGTCCGATGAGCGCCGTGATCTCGCCGGCCGGCATCGACAGTGACACCCGGTCGAGCACCTTGTGGGTGCCGAACCAGGCCGACACGTCCCGGGCCTCGATGGTGGCCAGGTGGGTGGGGTCGGGTCGTACCGCCTCCATGACCGACGTGTGGTGCTCGGCCGGGACGGCCGGGATGACGTCGGTCACGGCGTCCATGGTCGGTGCGATCTCGCTGCTGCTCATGCTCATCTCCTGTTCGATCCCCCGATCGACGCCCTCGGGGCCGGCCCTGCTCGGGTGAGCAGGGCCGGCCCCTCAGGCCGGTGCGACGGCGCCGCCGCGGAGGGCGCCGTGCGTCTGACCTACTTGACGACCGTGTACGTGGCGGTCGCGCTGGACGAGCCGTAGTTCGACGAGCTGGGCGTGAAGGTGGCCTTCACGCTCTTCTTGCCGACCTTCGTCTGCGCCTTGATGGTGACCGTGGCCTTGCCGCCGACGACCTTGCCGGTGCCGACCGTCGTCTTGCCGATCTTGAGCGTCACGGTGCCGGCAGCCTTCTGAGCCGTGCCGTTGATGACGACGGTGACCTTGCCCTTGGTCGCCTTCTTGACCTTCACCTTGCTGGCGGCGAGCTTCAGCGTCGTCTTGGTGGTGGCCTTCTTGACGACGAGCTTGACGAGGGAGAAGTCCTTCGCGAAGTTCGCGTCGCCGGAGTAGGACACGACGCCCCAGTACGTTCCGACCGGGGTGGTCGCAGGCAGCGAGAAGGCGACCTTGCCGCTGGAGTCGAGCTGGCGCGTGACCGACGCCTTGTCGGCGTAGACGAACGACGCGCTGCCGGTGCCCTTGACGCCGTTCTTGGCCACGGTGACCGAGACGGTCTTCGTGGTGCCCCACGCGGTGTCGGGAGCCGTGACCGTGGTCGCGGCCTCGAACTTCGAGCCGGCGACGTCGGCCGTGGCGGTCGCCGACGTCGACGGGCCGTAGAGGTTCACGTCGCTGGGCGTGTAGCGCGCCTCGTAGGTGTGCTGGCCCGGTGCGACGCCCGTGAGGACGAGGTCGGCCGTGCCGCCCTTGACCGGCGTGGTCTCGCCGACCTGGGTGGACGTGGGCTCGGACTTCGTGCCGCCGACCTCGAAGAACTCGACCGAGCCTCCGGCGGCCTGCGGAGCCAGCGTGGCGGACAGCGAGACCTTGCCGCTGGGCGTGCCGAGGACGGCGAGGTCCGTCGTCGTCACGACCGTCGCGTCACCCTGTCGAGCGGTGCGCAGGTTGGTGGTGGCGGTCTGCGTGGGGACGCCGCACACGCCGCCGCGGCTCTGCGAGGCGAGCTGGTCGAAGCCGGCTGCCTCGATGATCGTGCGACCGGCGGGCGAGCAGATGAAGCCGCTCTTGCCGAAGATGCCGAGGAAGTCGGCCTTCTTGGCGTCGTTCTCGCGGAGCACGTTGTAGACGGGACGGACCTCGCCCCAGCCGCCGAGCACCTTGATGGTGGCGGAGCTCTTGGCGCGCGCGGTGGAGAACGGCGCGAGGGCGTTGGGGTCGTTCTTGATGTCCGCGTCCGAGTGCTCCTGCGTCACCGTGGCGACGGGCGACGTGATGGCGTTGCCGCCGTTGGCCGCCTGGAGGAGCGAGAGGAAGTACGAGCGCGTGCCGGAGCCGCTCTGCGGGATGAGCGCCTTGATGGTGTCGCTGCTCCCCGAGGCGTTGCCGGCGATCTCGTTCCACTGATCGATCTGGCCCGTGTAGATCTTGACCAGGTCGCTCACCGTGATGGAGGCGGGGGCGTGGGAGCCGGTCGACTTGACCGCGATCTTGATGCCGTCCAGCGCGTACGGGAAGAACTGCAGCTTGGCGCCGACCTCGGCGGTCGACGGGCCCGACGAGGAGCGGGCGAAGCTCACGTCGGGGTTGCTCGGGCTGTAGAGCTTGAGCTTGCCCGCGCCCGAGCCGTTGATGCTCTGACGCTCGATGGCCGCCGAGCCGCTGCGCAGGGACAGCGAGGAGGGCGTGCCGTCGGCGGCGTAGGAGGCGATGCGCCCCGTGGTCTTGCCGGCGTTGTAGCCGTCGGCCAGGTGGTCGACGACGATCTGGGTGGTGTCCGAGCCGACTCCGACGAAGTCGGTGGCGCCGGCGGTGAACTCGGGGTCCGAGGGGTTCTCGGCGGATGCCTGGGCCGGGGCGAGGGTGCCCAGGGCGACGGCCGAGACGGCCGCCAGCGCGAGCGAGGCGCGCCACGTGGTTCGCGAACGTGTCATGCGAACGGTTTCCTGTTCTGTGTGGGGGATTCTCAGTGGGGGGTGGCGGGCCCGGCGTGCGACCCACAGGGAACGTATGGCTTCGTCAGAGGTGCCCGGAGCGGTTGCGGTGAACGCCGGACGAACGTCGCGTGGACAGTCACCGGGGACGTTCTCAGAGCAGGTTCGGGAGCAGGTAGACGGTCAGGTCGGCCGCGAACCAGGCCAGCGCGAGCACGACGGGAGCGGCGATCATCCAGGTCAGGACCGACCCGAACCGCCGGCGGGCGAAGGGGGTGGCCACCACGGCGGCGAGCAGCCCGCCGAGCGTCAGGGCCAGCATCGGCAGGACCGAGTGGTCGCCCGCCATGGGTCGTTCCGACTTCGCGATCGTGTTGACCCGCGCCGCGCCGCCCGCGAAGGACTTGGTCCTCAACGAGGCGTCGACGTAGACCACCTCGCCGGGACGCAGGGCGCTCAGGAAGCCGCTCCCCTGGGAGGTCACCAGGGTGAGACGCCCCTGGCCGGCCGCCGGGGGCGCCGGCACGGGGTCGCCAGGACGACGGACCTGCTCGATCCGGTACGTGGAGGTGCCCTGACCTGTCACGACGTTCATGTCCTTGCCCAGGGCGTCCTGCAGCATCACCTGGAAGGGCTTCCCGAAGGTCTGGGAACGGCCGTACAGGACGGACACGCCGGCCTGACCGGGCAGGACGGTGTCGCGTCGGTGTCCGGGGGCCGTCAGCATGTGCCCCGCCGACGTCCCCTCGACGACGACCTGGTCCACGCCGAGCGAGGGCAGCTTGAGCAGCGCCACGGGGTCGCCGGGCGCGATGACGCCACCCGTGGGGGCCTCGCCGGTGGCCAGCTCGGCCCTGAGCTGGCCGTAGAGCCGGTCCTGGCCTCGGGAGAACTCGAGTCCGCCGAGCACGAGCATCTGGACCACGAGCCACAGCATGATGACGCTCAGCACGACGAGGCCGGAGCTGACGACGACCTCGCGCTCGCTCATCGACGACGACGACGTGGCCTCGGCCAGCACGTCGCGCACCCCGCCGGGCTTCTTGTCACCTCGACGACGTCCGTTCGCCGGCCGGCTGTCCTTCCGACCCCAGGGAAGCGTGGTCACCGGAGCCTCCGGCGGGCGGCGAGCACCCGCATCGCGGGCCCGGCGAGGCCGGCCGCGAGTCCGAGCAGGACGAGGAGGGGCAACGCCCAGGCGGCGAGCGTCGAGGTGAGCGACGCCGTGCTGCCCAGGCTCTCGAGCTGGTCGCTCGTCGCCTGCTTCGGCGCGTCGTCGGTGGCAGCGTCGTCACCGGTGGCGGCGGCGTCCGTCAGGGCGTCCGTCCCGGGACCGCCGATCCCCGCCGAGGTGTCGGCGGGAGCCTGGGTGGCTGTCTCTCCCACCTGGCCCTCGATGTCGGCCGCCACCTGCTGCGCACTCGTGAAGAGCGCCGCGGTCGTGCCGGCCCTCGTGATGGGCAGGTAGCCCGACGGCAGGAACCCGTTGCCCGATCCGGGTCGCTGTCCCTCGGTCGTGGCCGTGCGGACGAAGCCCGCCACGGTGCGAGCCGTCGACTTCTCGAGACCGGCGGTCCGAGCCGCCGTGTAGACGATGAGCGTGCCCGGGTAGGCGCCCTTGGACCGGCGCACCTTCTCCATGTCGAGGGTGAAGGGCGCGCCCCTCTTGGCCTGCTCGGCGGTCTTGACCGCGGCCGCCATGCCGGCGCGGGTCGGACCGACGAAGGTGCGTCCGGCAGCGCTGGAGAACGTGCCACCCGGAGGGATCTGGCTGGTCTGGAGCGAGGCCGTCCTCAGCCCGAACCGCTCGGCGTCGCCCAAGGTCGTGACGCCCAGCAGCATGCGGGCACCGACGCCCTGACGCTCGCTGCGTCCGAGGACGTAGGGCGACAGGTCGGTCCCGATACCGGTGCACCGGGTCTGGGCCAGCGGCCAGGCGTCGAGCACGGCCTCCGCGATCTTCCGGAAGCTCGTGACCGGCGCCGCGAGCCGCGGCAGGTAGGGCGTGTCGTTGTTCGCCTTGAGGCAGTCGTCCTTCATGACCGGGATGAACTCGTCGAGCAGCGGCCACTCACTCACAGGAAGTGAGATGTCCTTGTACGAGGGATTGACCGTCATGCCCCACGGGTCGGCCTTGCCGGCGATGAACGCCGACGCCTCCGGGTCCGTCGCGATGTACTGGGAGATCGCCTTCACCACGTCCGACGACTCCGACAGCGACATGATGACGGCGGCAGCCTCCCGCGCGATCGAGTCCAGTCCGGGGTTGAGCGCCTTGAACTCCGGGTCCTGGTTGATGGAGAGCGGGTTGTCCCCCAGCCCGGGGTGGTCCTTGCCGAAGGCCGACGCCGGGTAGCTCTGCGTGAGCAGCTTGGCGATCAGGCGGGCGTTGAGCTTGAGGTCGGAGTCCTCGCCCGCGTTGTCGGGCCTGTCCATCACGTAGGAGACGGCGAAGCCTGTGACGGCGGTGGGCGCGTACTCCGGTGAGCCGTTGTCCTCACCCGCGTCCTCCTGCGCCCCGGAGACGAAGGCGCCGGGTGCCTCCTTCTGCTCCATGAGCGTGAAGGAGGCCTGGTCGGGCTGGACGTTGTGCTGGAAGCGGAAGCGGTCCTTGCGCAGGCAGTAGGCGGGCGCCCACTGCAGCGCGGCCTGGCTCATGAGCTCGGTGCCGTAGAAGCCGACGGGTGCTCGGGAGTCCAGCACGTTGCACACGTTCGGCGAGGCACCGAAGGTGATGGGCACGCTGATCCGGTTGCGCCAGTTGGACTCGGCCCACCAGTAGAGCGGCGAGACGGCGTCGTCGACGCCGAGGCCGGAGAAGTTGCTGGACCCCGGGGCGAACTGTCCCTTCGCGCGGCACGGTCCGTTGGTGTCGGCCAGGTCGCCGGTCCCGCGGGCGCAGCTCGTGCCCATGATCGGGACGGCGACGATGCTGCAGGGCGTGGACTCGTTGCAGCCCAGCGACTCGTTCTCGATGCTGGAGCGGACCTCGAAGGACGTCTCGCCCTTGCCGTCGACGCCGGTGTAGGCGGCCTGCTCGGCGGGTGGGAAGGCGCCGTCGATCGCGGCCTCGGGGGGCATCGTGTCGTTCGAGCACGCCGGGTAGACCTTGCCGTTGGCGGCCTTGAAGGGCGTGAGATGGAGGGAGCTGTCCGCGCCGGGGCTGCTGCAGCCGGCCGGGACCTTGCTCACGCCGGAGACCTGTCCACGGTCGGCCTCCGTCGCGAAGGGGTCAAGACGCCAGACCGCGGCGCTCGTGTCGGCCACCTGGCTGCGCTGCTGCCGCGACGACGTCCAGCACGTCTCGGGGCTCAGCCGCTTGCCCGCCGAGAGCGAGCTGTCGTCGCGTCCACGGCACTGCAGGATGACCATGGGGTACTCCTGCGCGAGGCCGTTCTCGCCGTACGGGTTGGTGGCGCGTCCGGCGCTGGCACGCGCCCCGCTCCAGCTCACCTGCACGCGCTCGCGGCCCTGCAGGTTCTTGGTGTGGTCGACCTCGAGGGTCACGTCCTGGGAGTCCACCGTGCTGGCGTTCCCGAACGCGTCGACGTTCTCGCGCGTCACGGTCTTCTTCTGGCTGAAGGCTCCCACGTCGTCGCCGGCCGCCGTGACGGTGGACGACGTCACGAACGTGGCGACCACGAGCACTCCGAGGAGGAGGGCGATCCTGCGCCGGCTCATGCCGGCGTCCCCGTCCGCCGGCGCGTGCGTCGACTCAGGTAGACGGCCACGAGCCCTGGTGCGACCACGATGGCGAGCAGCTCGGCCACGGCGAGGGCGCCGAAGACCTTGTCGTCACCGGCGCGGCCGGCCACCAGCTCGGTCTGCACCGCCACGGACGCGGCACCACCGCCCTGCGCGGCCGATCCCACCGGCAGACCGGTGTCGGGGTCCACCTCGGCACCGCCCGACGCCGCGTCGTCACCGCCGTCGGGTCCGGTCCCGCCGGCTGCGCCACCGCCGTTCTTGGCGTCGCTCACGCTGGTGGGCGCCGCGCCCGTGCCGGTGGTGCAGGGACCTGCGCCGAGCTTGTCGCAGTCGGCCGGCTTGGGCGCGACCTGCGCCAGCTTGTTGGCCTTGAGGTTGCCCGCCACGAAGGTGGGGTTGTTGCACTGCGTGACGGACCGGTTCTCGAGGTTGACGTTCTTGTCGGCCTTCTTGAGCTTGCCCAGCTGGTCGAAACCGGCCTGCACGAGGTTGAGCGGCAGCGGCGAGTAGCCGAACTTGCCGGCCTTCGACTGGCCCTCGCAGAGGGAGTAGAACATGAAGTCGGCGAGGGACTGACGCCTGCTCGTCGACATGCGCTTGTCCTTGGCTCCGGTCGGCAGCAGCATGTACGAGTATGACGAGAGCGGGTAGGTCCGCGAGTCGTCTCCCCGGTAGACGCCGGTCAGGTTCTGGGTGAGGTCCTGGTTGAGCCTGGCCTTCGTCAGGGCCACGGCCACGTTGTACTGCGTGGGCTCCACGAAGTAGCCGGCCTTGTTGAGGACCTTCACCACCGGATAGCTCTTGCGGACCGGGTAGGCGTACTCGACGTAGCCGATCGTCCCGTTGCCCTGCGCGGCCGAGATGGTGTTCATGACCTGGTCCGAGCCGTTGGCGCCGATCGACCGGCCCTTCGACGGGTAGTACGAGGTGATCCCGCTGCGTCCGAAGAACGGCTTCCACAGGGAGGAGTACTCGCTGTTGAGCCACGTCGTGAACTGGGCGGTCGTGCCGGACCCGTCGGAGCGGTGCACGGGGATGATCTGCAGCGACGGCAGCTTGGTGCCGTTGTTGTCCTTCGTGATGGCGGGATCGTTCCAGTTGGTGATCTTGTTCGTGAAGATCTTGGCGATGGTCTCGCCCGAGAGACGCAGGTTCTTGACCTGCTTGCCGTTCACCCGCACCTGGTAGGTGAAGGCGGTGCCGCCGGCCACGATGGGCAGGTAGGCGAACGACCGGTTCTTCGGCGGCGGGTCGTCGCCGCCCTGGGCGCCGGAGCCCTGGTACGGGACCTCCGTGATGCCGAAGTCGGAGGTGCCCGCGGCGAACGCCCTGCGTCCGGCGGACGAGCCGTTGCCCGTGAAGACCACCTTGATGCCGTTGGCGGAGACGTCCGAGATCCACTGGTCGACGATGAGCTTCGACCAGGTCGAGCCCGAGCCCTCGATCTGGGCGTAGGCCGCGTCGGCCGGACGCTCGCTGGCGAGCAGGACCGTGATGCTCAGCGCGATCATGCCGAGCGCGGAGAGTGCGGAGCGGCCACCGGCGGAGCGGCGGCGGGCGTGCGTGCCGGAGAGGTTCACCGGATTCCCTTCTTGGGGCGGGCGACCAGGCGGGCGACCACGAACAGCAGGAGGACGAGGGCGAGCAGGACGCTCGCGGCGGCGAACGCCCGGGAGATGAGCAGGGGCTCACCGGACCGGACGGTCGAGAAGATGTACAGGGGCAGGGAGTTCATGACGCCATCGGTGGGGTTCAGGACCGTGAACGAGGCGGCGCCCGAGGTGAGCAGGACCGGCGAGGTCTCCCCCACGCCACGCGCGACGCCGAGGATGACGGCGGTGGCGAGGCCGGGGCGCGCCGTGGGGAGCACGACGTTCCAGACCGTCGACCAGCGGGAGGCGCCCAGCGCGAGGCTCGCCTCGCGCAGGTTGCCGGGCACGACCCGCAGGACGACGTCGGAGGCGCGCGCGATGATGGGCAGCATCATCACCGAGAGCGCCAGCGCAGCGGCCAGCCCGGAGCTGGGCACGCCCAGGGCCACGATGGCGACCGTGTAGATGAAGAGGCCGGCCACGATCGAGGGAAGGGCCGTCATGGCCTCCACGACCGTCCGGACGATCCGGGCGAACCGGCCGCCGATCTCGGTCATGTAGACAGCCGTGCCGATGCCCAGCGGCACGGTGATCACGATCGCGATGCCCACCTGGATGAGGGAGCCGATGATGGCGTGGAGCACGCCGCCTCGGTCGAACGCGTCGCGCGGGCCCACGCCCTCCATGTCCTGGGTGAAGAAGTTGAGGTGCGGCAGGGCGTCCCAGCCGCGGACGAACACGAAGATGATGGTGCTGGCCAGGGCCACGCCCATCAGGATCACGGCGCCGTGCACCACGGCGCTCATGACCCGGTCGACCACCTCCGGCCACCCCCCGATGAGGGCGGTCATCACCGCGATCATGACGAGACCGAGCACGAAGAAGGTCAGCACGAAGGCGATGACGCCGCTCCACGGCAGCAGTCGGGTCACGATGAGCCAGGTCAACGCGAGCGAGGCGAGCCACGCACCTGTCTGGACGAAGCTCTGCTCGGCCGTCACAGCCTTGAGCACGCGCCGGCTGCCCGGGTCGAGGTCCTCCGCGGCCGGTGGCTCCGAGCGGACGAAGGTCCGCGGCACCGCGTGCAGCTGGACGTCCTGCTGGGTCTGGGGAGCGTCGACGACGGTCATGCGTCGGCTCCCGCCCCGGACCGGCTCCGCGCGACGACCATGGCTGCGGCCGTGTTGATCACGAGCGTGATGATGAACAGGACGAAGCCCGCCGCGAGGAGGGCCTTGAGCTGCTGGTCCGAGGCCTCGCTGAACCGACCGGCGATGAGGGCCGAGACGGTGTTGGTCCCGATCTCGAGCGGACGGAGCTTCAGGTCGAACGACGGCGAGATGATGAGGTAGACCGCGATCGTCTCGCCCAGGGCGCGGCCCAGACCGAGCATCGTTCCGCCGATGATGCCGCCGCGCCCGAACGGCAGGACCACGGAGCGGATCATGCCCCAGTGGGTCGAGCCCAGCGCGAGCGCCGCCTCGCGCTCCCCCGGCGGTGTCTGGGCGAAGACCTGACGCATGACGGCGCACGCCATCGGGATCACCATCATCGCCACGGCGATACCGGCGATGAAGGCCGACGCCGTGTAGTTGTAGATCTGCGGTGACGCCTTGTCGGGGTCGGTCCCCACGTGGAACAGCGGGAACCAGCCCAGGTGCTGGTGCAGCCAGTGCGCCACTCCGCTGGCGTGCGGCTGGAGCAGGAAGAACCCCCACAGGCCGTAGATGATGCTCGGCACGGCGGCCATGAGGTCCACGAGCGACGTGAGCGTGGCGCGCAGCCGCGGCGGGGCGTACTCGGCGATGTACAGGGCTCCGAGGACCGAGAGCGGGAACGCGATCACCAGCGCGATGAACGCCACGGTGAACGTGCCCACGAGCACGGAGCCGATGCCCAGGACGTCCTTCTCGGGCTCCCAGGTGCTGCCGGTGAGGAATCCCCAGCCGTACGTCTTGATCGTGGGGATGAAGGACGAGGCGAGGAAGATGCCGATGCCACCGGTGATGACCAGCACCGTGGCCGCGATGGCCCGGGTGGTCACGGTGAAGATGCGGTCGGCGCCGCTCTGGACGATCTCCAGGTCGCGTGGCTCGTCGGCGTCGAGCCTGGGGGGCTCGGTGCGGAGAACCGTGGCGCTGGGGGTGCTCACGGGTGCTGCTCCAGGGGGGAGGTGGGCAGGGACCCCCGAAGAGTGTCAGCAGCCTGGCGTCCGCTGCGGTGCTTGTGGTGAATGCGCAGTGAACGGTCCGTGGCCGTTCGGCACCCGGCCCTGGGCTCCTGTCCGAGGAAGCGCGCAGGCCCTCCGTCCGAGGGGACGAAGGGCCTGCGCGGGAGGAGCTCTGGTGCGCTGCTCGACGGTCAGGCAGGCGGGGCCTGCGGTGCCGGCGGGTCCGCGGGGGGTGCCGTCGGGGTGCCGGGCCCCTCGGCCTCCTTGGCAGCGTCGAGGGCCTGCTGGACAGCCTGCGAGGTGTCGGCCTCGCCGGCCGGGTCGCCCTCGTCGATCGGAGCGTCGAGGTCGATGCGGGTCTTGCTCCCGCCACCGTCGACCGGGATCTTGCCGACGGTGCCGCCGAGCGTGCCCAGGGCCTTGGTGAGCTCGGCCGGGATGATCCACGTGGTGGCGTTGTCGCCCTCGGCGATCTTGGGCAGCATCTGCAGGTACTGGTACGACAGCAGCTTCTGGTCGGGGTTGCCGTCGTGGATGGCCTGGAAGACCGTCTGGATGGCCTGGGCCTCACCCTGGGCCCGCAGGATCTGTGCCTGTCGGTCGGCCTGGGCGTTGAGGATCTGCGCCTGGCGCTGGCCCTCGGCCGTGAGGATGGCCGACTGCTTGTCGCCCTCGGCGGTGAGGATGGCCGACTGACGGTTGCCCTCGGCGGTGAGGATGGCGGCGCGCTTGTTCCGCTCGGCCCGCATCTGCTGCTCCATGGCGTCGATGATCGACGGCGGCGGGTCGATGCCCTTGAGCTCGACGCGGTTGACGCGGATGCCCCACTTGCCGGTGGCGGAGTCGAGCTCGCCGCGCAGGCCGGAGTTGATCTGGTCGCGGCTCGTGAGGGCGTGCTCCAGGGTCATGCCACCGGTGATGTTGCGCAGCGTGGTCATGGTGAGCTGCTCGATGGCCTGGATGTACTGGGCGATCTCGTACGTGGCGGCCACCGGGTCGGTCACCTGGAAGTAGATGACCGTGTCGATGGAGACCACGAGGTTGTCCTCGGTGATGACCGGCTGCGGCGGGAACGAGACGACCTGCTCACGCAGGTCGATCATGTAGCGCACCTTGTCGATGAACGGCACCACGATGTTCAGGCCGGCCGAGAGCGACGTGCGGTACTTGCCGAAGCGCTCCACGATGCCGGCACGGGCCTGCGGGACGATCTTGACCGTCATCGACACGACCACGATCGCGAGGATCGCGATCAGGACGAGGAAGACGGTGAGGGCGGAGGCGAACATCAGGACTCCTTGACTGGGAGGGTGGCGGAGACCACGGCAGTGGCTCCGTCGATGGCGACGACGTACGCCTGCGCGCCCTCGCCGATCTGGGCGGCGTCGTCGGTGCGGGCCGACCACAGCTCGCCGCCGAGCCGGACGCGACCGTCGAAGGAGCCGACGGGCTCGAGGACGACGGCCGTGCTGCCGACGAGGGACTGGTGGCCCACCTGGAGCGTGGGCCCGGCGTGCAGCTTCTCCACCAAGGGTGGTCGCACGAGCGTGAGCAGAGCGACGACCACGACGGCGAACACCGCGATCGCCAGCCACAGAGGTCCTCCGAGACCCGCCACGACGGCGGCTCCGAGAGCGCCGACGGCGAACATCAGCAGGACCAGGTCGAGGCTGAGGAGCTCGGCCACCGCGAGCAGGACCGCGATCCCGACCCAGGTCACCCAGGCGTGGTCACTGAACCAGTCGATCATGAGTGCCTCCTCGGACGGGTGGGTCAGGCTATCAGTTGCGGTCGGCCTCGGCCCGATGTCCGTAGGCGGCACGTCGGGCGGAGTACCGACCGTCCTCCACCGACAGCTCGAGTCGCATGCCGAACGTGCGGCCCAGGTTCTGGGCCGTCATGGTCTCGTGGATCGGGCCGGCCGCCACGACCTGGCCGGCGCGCAGCATCAGCACGTGGCTGAAGCCGGCCGGGATCTCCTCCACGTGGTGCGAGACGAGCACCATGACGGGCGCGTCGTCGGTGCTGGAGAGGACGTCGAGGCTGGCGAGGAGGTCCTCACGGGCGCCCAGGTCGAGACCCGCCCCGGGCTCGTCGAGCAGGAGCAGCTCCGGGTCGGTCATGAGGGCCCGTGCGATGAGGGTGCGCTTGCGCTCCCCCTCCGACAGGGTCCCGAAGGTGCGGTCCGCGAGAGCGCCGATGCCCAGCTCACCCATGATCTGCTCCGCGCGGTGCGTGTCCTCGCCCTCGTACTCCTCGTTCCACCGGCCCAGCACGGCGTGGGCGGCCGAGACCACGGCGTCGCGGACCGACTCGCGCGGCGGGATGCGGTCGGCGATCGTCGCGCCGCTCTGGCCGATGCGGGTGCGCAGGTCGAAGACGTCGACCTCGCCGAGGCGCTGGCCCAGGATCTCGGCCGAGCCCTGCGAGGGATACATGTGTGCACCGATGACCTGGAGCAGGGTGCTCTTGCCGGCTCCGTTGGGGCCGAGCACGACCCATCGCTCGTCCTCCTGGACCTGCCAGGTGATGTCGTCGAGGAGTGTCGCGCCCGAGCGGACGATGCTCACTCCCGCGAGATCGATGGCCGTCGCCATGCATCCTCCTGCTGGTGCGACGTGGGTCCGTCGCGCTCGTCGGCTGTCCGGCACCAACCTATCGCGCCGTTCCCGAGCCTGGACGATAGCCTCGGTCCCGATGACCGAGCACGTGCCCGCGCTGCACCTCACCTCTGCAACCGTCCTGGTGACCCTCACGGGCCCCGACCAGAGCGGCGTCTCCACGCGACTCTTCGAGGCGCTCGCCAACCATCTCGTCGAGATCGTCGACGTCGAGCAGATCGTGGTCCGCGGCCGACTCGTCCTGAGCGTCCTGGCCACCGAGCCCGACGACGTCGCGGCGCTCGAGTCCGATGCGCACGCCGTGGGCCGCGAGCTCGGGCTCGAGGTCGAGATCGAGCACGGGACCGGCGACAACCGTCCTCGACGCGTCGGTCGCAGCCAGGTCACGCTGCTCGCCTCCCAGCTCCAGCCGGCCGCGATGGCCGCCATCGCCGCGCGCATCAAGACCGCCGGCGGCAACATCGACCGCATCATGCGGTTGGCCCGCTACCCCGTCACGGCGCTGCGCCTCGAGGTCTCGGGAGCCGATCCCGACCTGCTCCAGGCCGAGCTCCCCGCAGCTGCGTACGAGCACGGCGTCGACATCGCCGTCGAGGAGCGGGGCATCCTGCGGCACGCCCAGCGCCTCGTCGTGATGGACGTCGACTCCACGCTCATCCAGGGCGAGGTGATCGAGATGCTCGCGGAGCACGCCGGCCACGCCGCCGAGGTCGCGTCCGTCACGGAGCAGGCCATGCGCGGCGAGCTGGACTTCGAGGCCTCGCTGCGTGCCCGTGTGGCCATGCTGGAGGGCGTGCCCGCCTCGGCTCTCGACGAGGTGCACGACGCCCTGCAGTACACGCCGGGAGCGCGCACCATGATCCGCACCCTGAAGCGTCTGGGGTACAGGTTCGCGCTCGTGAGCGGAGGGTTCACCCAGCTCATCGAGCGGATGGCCGAGGACCTCGGCATCGACTACTTCGCCGCCAACGAGCTCGAGATCGTCGACGGTCGCCTGACGGGCCGTGTGCTCGGCACGGTCGTCGACCGGGCCGGCAAGGCCGAGGCGCTCCGACGCTTCGCCGCCGAGGCCAACATCTCGGTGAAGAACACCGTGGCGATCGGCGACGGTGCCAACGACCTGGACATGCTGGCTGCCGCCGGGCTCGGCGTCGCGTTCAACGCCAAGCCGGTCGTGCGCGACCAGGCCCGCACGGCCGTGAACGTCCCGTACCTCGACGCCATCGTCTACCTCCTCGGGATCACCCGTGAGGAGATCGAGGCGGCCGACGCCGCCGACGAGCGCTAGATCCCACTCGACCGCTCAGGCGCCCATGCCGAGGGCGAAGCCCGAGAGCCGGGCCGACGCGAGCGCAGCGAGCGGCGGAGTGAGTTCCCGAGGGACGAGGGGACGGCCCGGGTTATTCGTCGTCCTCGAGGCGGAATCCGACCTTGAGGGTCACCTGGTAGTGCGAGACGTCGGTGTCGGTGATCTGGCCGCGGATGCCCTGGACCTCGAACCAGTCCAGGTGGCGCAGGGTCTGACCGGCCCTCTTGATGCCGTTCTCGATGGCCTCGGTGACGCCCTGCTCGGACGTGCCGACGATCTCGCTGATGCGGTAGGTGCGATTGCTCATGACGCCATCATGCCGTTCTGGGGGGACGACGTAGGCTGGGAGGGTGCCCGAGACTCCCAAGGAACGCCCCCGCGAGATGGTCTACTCGATCACCTCGGCGCGTGAGGCCCACAGCGACGAGCTGGGGAGCAGGGAGATCAAGTACGCCATCTCCATGGCCATCCGCTCGCTCTGCTTCGTCGGCGGTGTCATCTGCTGGCTCAACGTCGCCGTCTGGCTCGGCGTCATCCTGATGATCCTCGCGGTCTTCCTCCCCTACACCTCCGTCGTGATGGCCAACGCGGGCGTCCGCAAGAAGTCCGAGGGCGGCACGTTCCTGAGCCCCGAGCCCTTCGGCGAGATCAGTCAGGGGACGACCGGCCCCGCGCAGGGCGAGGACGAGAAGTGACCGACTCCCCCGATGAGCTGATCTGCTCGTCCAAGGGCTGCTCGCAGCCCGCGCAGCACCGGGTGGAGTGGAACAACCCCAAGATCCACACGCCCGACCGCCGCAAGACGTGGCTCGCGTGCTCCGAGCACGAGTCCACGCTCCGCGGCTTCCTCGACGCCCGCGGCTTCTACCGCGAGACCCTCCCCGTCGGGGCCTGACGCATGAGCACGGAGAGCACGTCGAGCCCTGGCACGCCCGGGCGCCCCTACGGCTTCATGCTGAGCCGGCGCTGGATCGGTTTCGCGCTCTTCGTCATCATCCTGGCGGGGGTCTGCGGCCGGCTCGGCCTCTGGCAGCTGCACCGTCTCGAGCACCGGCTCGACCGCAACAAGGTCATCGAGAAGCACCTCAAGGCCGATCCGGTCCCGCTCGACGCAGCCCTGCCGCGCACGGCGACGGTCGACGAGGACTCCGAGTGGACGCGCGTCACCGTCACGGGGCGGTTCGACGCGAGCAAGGTCGTCACGGTCAAGTTCGCCACCCGCGACGGCGCGCCCGGCGTCGACGTCGTGACCCCGCTCGTGCTCGGCGACGGCACCGCGCTCCTCGTCGACCGCGGCTGGGTGGAGACCGAGAACAACGTTCGCAAGCCCACCGACCTTCCGCCCGTCCCCTCGGGCGACGTCACGGTGACGGGCTGGCTCCGCCCCGACAACGGCGCCGGCAGCGACGCTGTGAAGGTCTTCGACGGCCAGGTCCGGGCCATCTCCAGCAAGGCCCAGGAGGAGTACGTCGGCATGCCGCTGCGGCACGGCTACCTCGACCTCCTGAAGCAGGAGCCGTCCGCCACGGGCTCCCTCGCGCCCGAGCCGGAGCCGGAGCGGGGACAGGGACCGCACTTCTTCTACGCGCTCCAGTGGTGGTTCTTCGCCCTGCTCGCCGTCGTGGGGTACTTCTACTTCGCTCGCGTGGAGGAGAAGGAGCGCAAGCACGGCAAGCCGCGGACGGCTCGCCCTGCCAAGGACCTCGAACCGGCCGGGTCGTGACCCGGCCGGTCCGTGCCCGGCGCCCCTACTTCCAGACCCTGACGTAGTCGACCTTCATCGTCGCCTCATCGATGCTGGTCCCTGCCGGCAGCGCGTTGTCGCCCGAGCCCAGCATCTGCGTGAGGTTCAGGTTGAAGGGCTTGTCGAACGGCGCGCTGCCGAGGAGCGGCGCGAGCGGCGAGATGGCGTGGTCGACGCAGGTCGTCCCGTCGATCGTGACCTTGAGCTTGGTCTTGGTCCACTCGAGGACGTAGGTGTGGAACTCGGTCGGCTTGTAGACCAGGCAGGCGTTGTTCGTCCGCTGGTCGAAGGGCGCGGTGGAGCCGTAGTGAAGCGCCGGGATCAGCCGGTCCGGGTACTGCGTGTAGTACTCCACGACGTCGATCTCACCCGAGTAGGGCCACGCGCCGTAGAAGCTCGGCACGTCGGGGACGAGCCACAGCGCTGACTGGAGTCCCTTGCTCGACGACGCCGGCATCGCAGCACGGATCTCGAAGCGGCCGTAGGCCTGGGAGAACTTCCCGAGACTCGTCACCGAACCGGAGGTGTAGTTGCTGGTGATGGTCCGGTCACCGATCTTGCAGGTGACGGGTGACGTCTCCTTGCGCGTCTTCAGGCTCAACGCTCCGTCGGCGACGGTGATGTTGGGGCCCGCGCCCAGGAAGCAGTCGCCGTAGGAGAAGCTCGACGTCTCGGTCCGCATCGGCGACCACTTGCTGGCGTCGAGCGTCGAGCCGGTGAAGTTGTCCGCGAACGTGCAGGTCCACGGGGTGCCGTCGTCCTTGACCTTCGCCGTCCCGCAGGTCGGGCCGGTGGGTGTGGGCGTCGGCGTGGGCGTCGGCGTCGGCGTCGGCGTGGGCGTGGGTGTCCCACCCGAGGGTGTCGGCGTGGGGGTGGGCGTCGGCGTCGGCGTGGGCGTCGGTGTCGCAGCCGCATCGGCCTGGGCCTGGGCGTCGGCCAGCGCGCGTTGCTTGGCCAGCGCTCGGGCCTCGGCGTCCGCCTCGGCCTTCGCCTTCTCGGAGGCGGCGGTCTGCGCGCGGACGACGGCCCAGTAGTAGACCTCCCAGTAGGTGAGCTCCTTGGCCGAGCCGGTCGCCGTCGCCGTCTTGGTGACGGTGGCGGTCCCCTCGCCCTCGAAGTCGCCCACGCTCGCGGTCTCCGTGACGGTGACGCTCTCGGTGACGGTGGCCTGGGTGCTCCACTCGATCCACACCGGTCCCGCTGCGGCCTTGGCCGCGGCGTCGGCCTCGGCGCGCTGCTTCGCGATGCTGCGTGCCTCGGTCTCGGCCGCAGCCTTGGCCTTGGCGGAGGCGGCGGCCTGGGCACGGACGGTGGCCCAGTAGTAGACCTCCCAGTAGGTGAGCTCCTTGGCCGAGCCCGTGCCGGTGGCGGTCTTGGTCGAGGTGGCCGTGCCCGTGCCGGTGTAGCCGTCGACCGTGGCGGTCTCGGTGACCGTCACGGACTCCGTGACGGTCGCAGTCGTGGACCACTCGATGTAGACGGGACCCGCGGCGGCCTTGGCCTGGGCATCGGCGAGCGCACGCTGCTTGGCGATCGGCCGGGCCTCGGCATCGGCGGCCGCCTTGGCCGCGTCGGACGCAGCCTGCTGTGCACGGACCGTGGCCCAGTAGTAGACCTCCCAGTTGGTGGCCTCCTCGGCCGTCCCGATGCCCACAGCGGTCTTGGTGGAGGTGGCCTCACCGGTGCCGGTGTAGCCGTTGTAGGTGGCGGTCTCCTTGACGGTGACGGTCTCGGTGGCCGTGGCCGACGTGGACCACTTGATCAGCGCGGTCTCAGCGGCCTGGCCGGGTGCGGCGGCGAGCATCGATGCGATGAGTGCGGTGACGATGGTCAGAAGTGCGATGCGGGCGGTCGACAGACCGCGCCGCCTGGTGACGGCGTTCATGTGGTTCCCTCTCCCTCGGGTCGAGGAACCCCACGATGTGCATCGCCCCCGGTGACGACGATCTCCCAAGCATCGTCACGAGGTTCCCGGCCTTCACACTAGACCCACCGAGGGTCAAAAGTCCCGGGTGAAGCCGGGACTTTTTTGGGACCTCCCGATCAGGCCAGGCTGATGAGGTCGAGGTAGGAGTCGTTCCAGAGGTCCTCGTCGCCGTCGGGCAGCAGCAGGACACGGTCGGGCTCCAGGGCCGAGACGGCTCCCTCGTCGTGCGAGACGAGCACGATCGCGCCCTCGTAGGTGCGGATGGCGCGCAGCACCTCCTCGCGCGAGGCGGGGTCCAGGTTGTTGGTGGGCTCGTCGAGGAGCAGCACGTTGGCACTGGAGACGATGAGCGCCGCGAGGGCGAGACGGGTCTTCTCGCCGCCCGAGAGGACCCCGGCCGGCTTGGACGTGTCGTCGCCGCTGAAGAGGAACGAGCCGAGGACGCTACGGGCCTCGGTGTCGGTGAGCTGGGGCGCCGTCGCCTGCATGTTCTCCAGCACCGTGCGATCGGTGTCGAGGGTCTCGTGCTCCTGCGCGAAGTAGCCGATCTTGAGGCCGTGACCGGGCTCGATCTCGCCCGTGTCGGGCTTGAGCGCACCGGCCAGCATGCGCAGCAGCGTGGTCTTGCCCGCGCCGTTGAGACCCAGCACGACGACACGACTGCCACGGTCGATGGCGAGGTCGACGTCGGTGAAGATCTCGAGGGACCCGTACGACTTGGAGAGGCCCTCGGCCATGAGCGGGGTCTTGCCGCACGGAGCCGGCTTGGGGAACTTGATGTGGGCGACCTTGTCGTTGGCCCGCTCCCCCTCGAGTCCCGACACGAGCTGCTCGGCACGACGCAGCATCTGCTGGGCCGTGGAGGCCTTGGACGCCTTGGCGCGGAACTTGTTGGCCTGCGTGGTGAGCGCGTCGGCCTTCTTCACGGCCAGGGCCCGCTCACGCTTGCGGCGGTGCTCGTCGGCCTCACGCTGCTTGAGGTAGGACTTCCAGCCCATGTTGTAGATGTCGATCGTGGAGCGGTTGGCGTCGAGGTACAGGACCTTGTTGACGGTCTCCTCGATCAGGTCGACGTCGTGGCTGATGATCACGATGCCGCCGTTGAAGCTCTTGAGGAAGCCGCGCAGCCACGTGACGGAGTCGGCGTCGAGGTGGTTGGTGGGCTCGTCGAGGAGCAGCGTGTCGGCATCGGAGAAGAGGATGCGGGCCAGCTCGATGCGTCGTCGCTGACCACCGGAGAGGGTGGACAGCGGCTGTCCGAGCACCCGGTCGGGAAGACCCAGGGCGTCGGCGATGGTGGCCGCCTCGGCCTCCGCGGCATAGCCCCCGCCCGCGCCGAACGTCGCGTCGGCCCGGGCGTAGGCCTTCATCGCCTTCTCGGCGATCTCCGGGTCCGGCGAGCCCATGTCGATCTCGGCCTTGCGCATGGCCGTGAGGGCGGTGTCGAGCCCGCGCGCGCCGAGGATCCGGTCCCGCGCCGTCGTGGAGAGGTCACCCGACTTGGGGTCCTGGGGCAGGTAGCCGATCTTGCCCGTGGACGTGATGGTGCCCTCGGCGGGCTGGCCGTCGCCGGACAGCATGCGGGTGAGCGTGGTCTTGCCGGCGCCGTTGCGACCGACCAGTCCGACCTTGTCGCCCTTGGCCACCTGGAACGAGACGTCGGACATGAGGACGCGGGCGCCGAAGCGCAGCTCCACGTGGGAGACAGTGAGCATGAGGAACTTTCAGAGCAGGGATGGACGACGGACGAAGGTCCGGTCGTCACTCACGCTGGTAGAAGCTCACCGCACGAGTCTAGAGCCCCGGGAGCCGAGGACCTACGCGAGCGAGGCCACAGGGCCTGTGACCTTCACCTCCACCGGCGTCGACGGACCTACTGGACCGCGATGGGGACGTCGCTGCGCCGCGGCGCTCCGGCGCCGCCCAGCTGTCCACTGTCGCCTGAGCCCCAGCACCGCTGCGTGCCGTCGTTCTTGACGCCGCAGACGAAGGCATCACCGACGGCGACGGACGACCAGGTGCTGGTGGGGTCGATCCGCACCGGCAGCAGGCTCGACTGCGCAGTGCCGTTGCCGAGCTGCCCGTCCTCCCCCGCTCCCCAGCACCAGCCGGAGCCGTCGGTCTGCGTGCCGCACGTGGTGGCCCCTGAGGATCCACCGTCCGACGAGACGGAGCGCCACGTCACGGCCGATCCCACCTGGGTCGGCGACGCGGACGCCGCCGTCGTGCCGTTGCCGAGCTGCCCGCTCCGGTTGCTGCCCCAGCACCACAGGGTGCCGTCCGTGCGGACCCCGCAGATCGAGCCGAGTCCGATGGTGACGTCGGACCAGGTCGCGGAGTCGACCTTCACAGGCGTTCTGTCGCCCTGCCCCCAGCACCAGAGCGAGCCGTCCGTCTTCACGCCGCACGTCTGGTTGTTGCCCGCGGACACCGCCGTCCAGGTGCTCTGGTCCACGAGCACCGGCGTGGAGGAGCCGTTCCCTGCGGCGGGCAGCCCCAGCGCGCCCGAGGAGTTGTCGCCCCAGCACCACAGCGCGCCCGCCTTCGTGGTGGCGCACGCGTGGGAGTAGCCGACCGCCACGGAGGACCAGGTCTTGCCGCCGGACGTGACCTGGCGAGGGCTGTTGGCCCCCACGAGGGAGCCGTCCCCGATCTGGCCCTGGTTGCTCTGCCCCCAGCACCACAGCGAGTCATCGGTCCTCAGGCCGCACGCGCCGAAGAAGCCTCCGGTGGCCACGGTGCGCCAGGCCCCGGGGACCTTCTGAGGCGTCGGCTGGACCGCGTCCATGGGGCTGTAGTCGCCGATCCCGAGGTTGCCCGACAGGTTGTAGCCCCAGCACCACAACGAGGCATCTTCTGACTTCACGCGGCACGCGAACTGGCTGCCTGCGTCGACGACCGTGGACGACCGCGTGGAGGGCATCGTTCCCTCCACGGTGTACACGAGCCGTGTGTCGGCCGCGGCGTAGGGCTGGCGCGGGGTGAAGGTCAGGAAGAGGGTCGTGGACGTCCCGCCCTGGGGCGTTCCGCTCAGCCGGGCGCCGTCGAGGTTGATGCCGCCGGGCAGTGCTCCCAGCGAGGTCCACGTGCCGGCGATGTTGCCGTTCGTGCGCAGCACGAAGGAGTAGGGCTGACCGGCCGCGGCCACGGGAAGGGTCTTCGTGGCGATGTAGTCCTTCACCTCGATCTGGAAGGCGGCGTCGCTCGTGAGCCCGCTGGCGCTGCTGGTGAATCGCACCGAGAAGGCCGTGGAACCCAGCGGCGCCGCGACGGTGCCGCTGAGGAGTCCGGCGGGCGACATCGAGACGCCCGCGGGCAGCGCGGTCCCGTCGATGAGCTTCCAGGTCCCCGCCTCGGAGGCCTGCAGCTGGAACGGGTAGGTCGATCCCGGGGAGGTGACCGGCAAGGAGCTCGTCGTGATCTGCGGCCTGACGTAGACCCCGAGGACGAGGGCTCGCGAGGTCACCAGACCATTGGCGTGACGGAAGGTGAAGGTGTACCGCCCTGTGCTGGCAGGGCCAGCCGTTCCGCTGAGCCGGCCGCTCGAGCCGTTCAACGACAAGCCGCCGGGGAGCGCCGGGGAGACGCTCCACGTGCCGGGCTGTCCACCGACGGTGGCGAGCGTCGCGTCGTAGGGCTGGTTGACCACCCCGGCGGGGAGACTCGTCGTGGAGATGACGGGGGCGACCGGGACGGGCTGCACCGTCACCGACCTGCTGGGCGACACCGCGGCCGTGTATCCCGTCCGGGCCGCGGTCGAGGCTCGGTAGGTGAACGTCCCGGCGCTCGGAGGGGTGATCGTGGCGCTGTAGGAGCCAGTGCTCTTCTGCGTCGTGGTGGTGATCGTGGTGACGGTGGACCCGGCGACGCGCTGGATCGTCACGGCGGTGCCGACGGAGGCCGGTGAGACCGTCCCGCTGAGGACCGTCGTGGAGCCCGCCGCGACGGTGGTGGGGCTCAGCGTGGACGTGATGCCGACCTTGCGCCGGACGTCGAGCACGAGCGTCCTGGACGTGGCGGCCTTGAGCCTGCTCGTCCTCGCCGCCGTGGCTCGGTACGTGTGACGCGCGGCCGACGACGGGACCTTCAGGGCGACCTTGTAGGCCCCCTTCGTGGTGGTGGTCCGGGTGCTCTTGACCGTGACCCACCGCGTGCCGGACTTCCGCGTGACCTTCACGGTCGTGCCCCTGGGTGACTTCGAGAGGGTGCCACTGAAGGTCACGGTGGCGGAGGTCGACGGAGTGGTCGACGAGACCTTGATGCTGAGCGTCCGGGCGGTGGCGGCGGACGCCGGCGAGACGGTCAGACCGAGGAGCCCGGCGAGGACGAGGAAGACGAGCGAGAACCTGCGGGGAGTGACCACGTGGCCGTTCTATCCCGGATCACGACAGATCGTGGTCGAACGTCTGGATTCTCAGGTGCGACATGGGACAGGTCCGCCCGCAGGCCGTGGGCTTGCGGGCGGACCCGTCACGCATCGGGAAGGTCAGCCGACGTTGAAGCCGAGGGCGCGCAGCATCTCGCGGCCGTCGTCGGTGATCTTGTCCGGACCCCAAGGCGGGACCCAGACCCACTCGATGCGGAAGTCGTTGACGATCCCGTCGAGCGCGGCACGCGTCTGGTCCTCGATCACGTCGGTCAGCGGGCAGGCCGCCGACGTGAGGGTCATCTGGAGGATCGTGTTGCTGTGCTCGTCGACGTGCGCGCCGTAGACGAGGCCGAGATCGACGACGTTGATGCCGAGCTCGGGGTCGACGACGTCCTTCATGGCCTCGAGGACGTCCTCCTCGGAGGTGCCTCCCGTGGTGGGCGCGAGGTCGACCTCGGGCAGGTCGGTGTGGTCGGGCGTGCTGGTCTGGTCGGTCATGCTGACTCCTCGACAGCTCGGGTGGTGGCGTCCTTGAACGCCATCCAGGACAAGAGGGCGCACTTCACGCGCGCGGGGAACTGGGCGACTCCGGCGAAGGCGATGCCGTCCTCGAGGACCTCCTCGTCGGCCTCCACCTGGCCCTTGCCCTGCATGAGGGCCTGGAACGAGTCGAGGACCTGGAGGGCCTCCGTGACGGGCTTGCCGACGACGAGGTCGTTGAGGACGGAGGCCGACGCCTGGCTGATGGAGCAGCCCTCGGCGGCGTAGGAGACGTCGGAGACGGTGCCGGCCTCGAGGTGCACCCGCAGCGTGATCTCGTCGCCGCACGTGGGGTTGACGTGGTGGACCTCGGCCTCGAAGGGGTCGCGAAGACCGGCGCCGTGGGGGCGCTTGTAGTGGTCCAGGATGATCTCCTGGTACAGGGAGTCCAGGTTCACGTCAGCCTCCGAAGTACTTCTGGGTGGCGACGAGGCCCTCGACGAGCGCGTCGATCTCGGCCTCCGTGGTGTACAGGTAGAACGAGGCGCGCGTGGTGGACTGCACCCCGAACCGGCGGTGAGCCGGCTTGGCGCAGTGGTGTCCGGCGCGCACCGCGATGCCGCGCGAGTCGAGCACCTGCGCGACGTCGTGCGGGTGGATGTCGCCGAGCGTGAAGCTCACCGCTCCCCCGCGCTCCTCGGCCGTCTGCGGACCGACGACTCTGAGGCCGTCGATCTCCTGCAGGCGACCCAGGGCATAGGCGGTGATGGCGTGCTCGTGCGCGGCGATGTTCTCCATGCCGAGGGCGTCGAGGTAGTCGGCGGCCGCGCCGAGTCCGACGGACTGGGCGATGGGCGGCGTGCCGGCCTCGAATCGAGCCGGCGGCGGCGCGAACGTGGAGCGCTCCATGGTGACGGTCTCGATCATCTCGCCACCACCGAGGAACGGGGGAAGCTCGGCCAGGACGTCGTAGCGGCCCCACAGCACGCCGATGCCGGTGGGACCGACCATCTTGTGGCCGGTGAAGACCACGAAGTCGGCGCCGAGCGAGGCGACGTCGACCGGCATCTGCGGCACGGCCTGCGAGGCGTCGACGACCACGAGCGCGCCGACCTCGTGGGCGCGCCGGATGACCACGTCGAGCGGGTTGACGGTGCCCAGCATGTTGGAGACCCACGTGAGCGAGACGACCGCGGTGCGCTCGGTGATGAGCTGCTCGATGCCGTCGAGGTCGAGCCGACCGTCGTCGGTGACGCCGAACCAGCGCAGCGTGGCGCCCGTGCGCTCGGTGGCGAGCTGCCACGGCACGATGTTGGAGTGGTGCTCCATCTCGGTGATGACGACCTCGCGGTCGGCACCGAGACGGCCGGCGTCAGCCAGGACGCGAGCCACGAGGTTGAGCGCCTCGGACGCGTTCTTGGCGAACACGACCTCGTCGCGGCTCGGGGCACCGATGAACTCGGCGATGCGGGTGCGCCCGCCCTCGAACGCCTCCGTGGCCTCGGCGCCGAGCGTGTGCATGGCGCGGGCGACGTTGGCGTTGTGCTCGAGGTAGTGACGCTCGATGGCCTCGACGACCTGCCGCGGCTTCTGCGACGTGTTGGCGCTGTCGAGGTAGACGAGCGGGAGCCCGTTGGCCACGGTGCGGCCCAGGATCGGGAAGTCCTCCCGAACCTTGAGCACGTCGTAGTCGACTCCGGCAGCCGTGATGGTCATCAGACCGACGCGGCCTTCACGTACTTGTCGTAGCCCTCGGCCTCGAGCTGGTCGGCCAGCTCCTTGCCACCGGACTCGGCGAGGCGGCCGGCCACGAAGACGTGGACGAAGTCGGGCTCGATGTAGCGCAGGATGCGCGTGTAGTGCGTGATGAGGAGGACGCCGCGGTCGCCCTGCGCCGTGTAACGGTTGACGCCGTCGGAGACGACGCGCAGGGCGTCGATGTCGAGGCCGGAGTCGGTCTCGTCGAGGACGGCGAACTTGGGGTTCAGCAGCTCGAGCTGGGCGATCTCGTGGCGCTTCTTCTCGCCACCGGAGAAGCCCTCGTTGACGCTGCGCTGCGCGAACGTGGGGTCGAGGGTGACGCGCTCGAGGGCGGCGTTGACGTCCTTGACCCACGTGCGGAGCTTGGGGGCCTCGCCGTCGATGGCCGTCTTGGCCGTGCGCAGGAAGTTGGCCACGGAGACGCCCGGGACCTCGACGGGGTACTGCATGGCGAGGAACAGGCCGGCGCGGGCGCGCTGGTCGACCGAGAGCTCGAGGATGTTCTGGCCGTCGAGCAGGACCTCGCCGTCGCTGATCGTGTACTTGGGGTGCCCGGCGATGGAGTAGGCCAGCGTGGACTTGCCCGAGCCGTTGGGGCCCATGATGGCGTGGACCTCACCGCTCTTGATCGTGAGGTTGACGCCGCGCAGGATCTCCTTGGCACCGTCCTCGGTGTCGACCGTGACGTGCAGGTTCTTGATCTCCAGGGTGCTCATGTGTGCTCTCAGCCTGTGCTTTCAGTTCTGGATGGGGACGGAGACATCGACGAGGATGCGTCCGTCCTGGATGGTCGTGGCGTACGTGGGGACCGACTCGACGGCCGGGAGGTTGAGCGGCTTGCCGGTCTTGGCGTCGAAGCGCGAGCCGTGCAGCCAGCACTCGATCTCGCAGCCCTCCACGTCGCCCTCGGACAACGGGATGGACGCGTGCGAGCACTCGTCGCGGATGGCGTAGACGACGTCGCCCTCGCGCACGAGCGCGAGGTCGATGCCGCCGACGGTGACGGGGGTCGCCGCTCCCTCGACCACGAGGTCGAGGGGCGCTGCGAACTCAGGACCGTTGCTCATGCTCAGAGGGCTCCTGCGCGCTCGGCGGCCGAGAGCTCGGCCTCGATGGCCGCCTCCAGGCGCTCCTGCAGGTGCGGCACACCGATCTTGCGGATGATGTCGTTGAAGAACCCGTGGACGACGAGGCGACGTGCCTCGTCCTCCGGGATCCCGCGGCTCTGCAGGTAGAAGAGGTGCTGGTCGTCGAAGCGACCGGTGGTGCTGGCGTGGCCGGCACCCTCGATCTCGCCGGTCTCGATCTCCAGGTTGGGCACCGAGTCGGCCTTGGCGCCGTCGGTGAGCACGAGGTTGTCGTTCTGCTCGAACGTCTCGATGCCCTCGGCCTCCTTGCGGATGAGGACGTTGCCGATCCAGACCGTGTGCGCGTCCTGGCCCTGCAGCGCACCCTTGTAGAGGACGTTGCTGCGGGTCTTGGGCGCCGTGTGGTCGGCGAAGAGCCGGTGCTCGATGTGCTGGCCCGCGTCGGCGAAGTAGACGCCGAAGAGCTCGACGCCGCCGCCGGTGCCGACGTAGTCGGTGGACGTGCTGGCACGCACGACGTCTCCACCGAGCGTGACGGCCACGTGCTTGAACGAGGCGTCGCGGCCCACGCGCGAGTGCTGCGTGACCACGTGCACGGCGTCGTCGGCCCAGTCCTGGATGGTCACGAAGGTCAGCTGGGCGCCGTCCTCGAGCACGACCTCGATGTTCTCGGCCCAGGTGGCGGAGCCGGAGTACTCGACGACGACCGTGGCGTGGCTGAACGCGCGCGCCCGGACGAGGAGCTGGCCGGCGGCGGCCTTCTCGGTGCCGGTGCCGGTGAGCCGCACGTACGTGGGCTCCTCGACAACGGCGTCCTTGGCCACGGTGATCTCGAAGACCGACTGGGCGGCGTCCCAGGCACGGGCCGAGATGCGGTCGTTGGGCACGTAGCCCGACACGCCACGGGCCGACTCGGCCACGGGCACCGACACGGCGGTGACGCCCTCAGCAGCGTCGACCGCGACCGTGTACTGGTCGCCGTCGAGGGCGGCCTCGGTGTGGAGGTCCTTGAGCCGCTTGAGCGGGGTGAAGCGCCAGATCTCCTCGAGGCCCGTGGGCACCGGGTGGTCGGCGAGGTCGAAGGACCCCTCCGGGTGGAGGTGGCTCTCGACCGGCGAGAGCTCCAAGACCTGAGCGAGGTCCGAGCCGGCCGTTGGCCTGGTGGCCACAGCGTCAGTGGTCCCACTCATCCAACTGCACCTTCCATCTGGAGCTCGATCAGGCGGTTGAGCTCGAGGGCGTACTCCATCGGCAGCTCGCGCGCGATCGGCTCGACGAAGCCGCGGACGATCATGGCCATGGCCTCGTCCTCCTCCATGCCGCGTGACATGAAGTAGAAGAGCTGGTCGTCGCTGAGCTTGGAGACGGTGGCCTCGTGGCCGAGCGTGACGTCGTCCTCGCGGACGTCGACGTACGGGTACGTGTCGGAGCGGCTGATCTGGTCGACGAGCAGCGCGTCGCACTTGACCGTGCTGGCCGAGCCCTCAGCTCCCTCGAGCACCTGGAGCAGGCCGCGGTACGACGTGCGACCGCCGCCACGGGCGACGGACTTGCTCAGGATCGAGCTCGACGTGTGGGGCGCTGCGTGGACCATCTTGGCTCCGGCGTCCTGGTGCTGGCCGGCGCCGGCGAAGGCGATGGACAGCGTCTCGCCCCGGGCGTGCTCGCCCATGAGGTAGACGGCCGGGTACTTCATGGTGACCTTGGAGCCGATGTTGCCGTCGACCCACTCCATCGTGGCGCCCTCCTCGCAGACGGCGCGCTTGGTGACGAGGTTGTAGACGTTGTTGGACCAGTTCTGGATCGTCGTGTAGCGGACGCGGGCGCCCTTCTTCACGATGATCTCGACGACGGCCGAGTGCAGCGAGTCGCTCGAGTAGATGGGCGCGGTGCAGCCCTCGACGTAGTGGACGTAGGAGTCCTCGTCGGCGATGATCAGCGTCCGCTCGAACTGACCCATGTTCTCGGTGTTGATGCGGAAGTACGCCTGCAGCGGGATGTCGACGTGGACGCCCTTGGGCACGTAGATGAACGAGCCACCGGACCACACGGCCGAGTTGAGCGCGGAGAACTTGTTGTCGCCCACGGGGATGATCGTGGCGAAGTACTCCTGGAAGAGCTCGGGGTGCTCCTTGAGCGCCGTGTCGGTGTCGAGGAACAGGACGCCCTGGGCCTCGAGGTCCTCACGGATCGAGTGGTAGACGACCTCGGACTCGTACTGCGCGGCCACGCCGGAGACGAGGCGCTGCTTCTCGGCCTCGGGGATGCCGAGCCGGTCGTACGTGTTCTTGATGTCCTCGGGCAGGTCGTCCCACGTGGCCGCCTGCTTCTCGGTGGAGCGCACGAAGTACTTGATGTTGTCGAAGTCGATGCCGCCGAGGTCGGAGCCCCACGTGGGCATGGGCTTGCGCTCGAAGAGGCGCAGGCCCTTCAGACGGAGGTCGAGCATCCACTGCGGCTCGCTCTTGAGGGTCGAGATGTTGCGCACGACGTCCTCGCTCAGGCCTCGCTGGGAGGTGGCGCCCGCGTCGTTGGCGTCGGACCAGCCGAACTCGTACCGACCGACGTCCTTGAGGCCCGGGTTCGCCTCCTCGATCGCGTTGGGGACGGTGGTGGCGGTGCCGTTCGCCGTGCTGTTCTCCGGGGAAGTCGTCGTCATGACGTGGCCCTCTCTGTGGTGGCGGCCTGTCCCTCGGAAACGGTCCGGGGCAGGTAGGTGGTGCACACGCCATCGCCGTGGGCGATGGTCGCAAGTCGTTGGACATGGGTGCCGAGAAGCTCGGCGAACATCTCCGCCTCGGCCTCGCACAGCTGCGGGAACTGCTCCGCGACGTGCGAGACGGGGCAGTGGTGCTGGCAGATCTGCTGCCCGGCCGGGGTGCTGGTGGCCGAGGCGGCGAATCCGTCGTCGGTGAGGGCCTGCGCGACGACCGCGGCGCGGTCGGCGGGAGCGGCCTGCTCGACGAGCGGCAGGAGGCGGTTCTTCAACCCTGAGAGCCGGTGCCGGGCGAACGCCTTGACGGCGTCGGGTCCGGCGGACTCGGAGAGGAACTCCAGGGCGTCGACGGCGAGCGCGTCGTAGGCGTGGTCGAAACGGTCGCGGCCGACGTCGGTGATGACGTAGACCTTGGCCGGACGGCCGCGTCCGCGGCGCTCCTCGGCCCGGGGCTGACGGACGGCGACGACGCCGTCGGCCTCGAGCTGGTCGAGGTGACGACGGACCGCAGCCGGCGTGAGCCCGAGCTGCTCCGCGAGCACGGCGGCCGTGGTGGGGCCCTGCTCGAGGATGGTGCTCACGACCCGCTCGCGCGTAGGAGCATCGTCGATGACCGACGACGCCTCCACCTCGCTGAGCTCGGGCCGCATGTATTTCACAACACCAGTGTGCCGTTATTGATTCCGGCCGTTCAAGGAAGGCCAACCTCAGTGAGGCACGCCTCACGCGAGCGGTCTCGAGGGCCTAGGCTCGGGCCATGGCGACCAAGGCCGACGCGGTGATGATCGACGCAGACGGGCGCGAGGTGCGCGTCTCCAGCCCGGACCGGGTGATCTTCCCCGCCTCGCAGCACGGACCCGAGGTCACGAAGCTCGAGGTGGTCCAGTACTACGTCGCGGTGGCCGACGGGATCATGCGAGCGCTCCGCGACCGACCCACGGCCCTCGAGCGCTGGCCCAAGGGCGTCCTGCCGGGCATGACCCTGACGGCCCGCGACGCCACCCACGGCCGGGGTCCGCAGGGCGATGCGTTCTACCAGAAGCGCATGATGCGCGGTGCTCCTGAGTGGGCCCAGCACGTTCGCGTCCACTTCCCCACCGGCCGGACGGCGGTGGAGCTCGCGCCCGACCACGTGGCGTCGGTGGCCTGGGCCGCGCAGATGGGCAGCATCACCTACCACCCCAGCCCGTGCCGCGTCGCCGACCTGGACCGACCCGACGAGCTGCGCATCGACCTCGACCCCTACGGCGACACGTCGTTCGTCGACGCCGTGCGCACGGCCGGGCTGGCGAAGGACCTTCTCGACGAGCTGGGCCTCCGCGGCTTCCCCAAGACGAGCGGCAAGAACGGCATCCACGTCTACGTGCGCATCGAGCCGCGCTGGACCTTCACCGACGTCCGGCACGCCGCCATCGGGTTCGGTCGCGAGCTCGAGCGGCGGGTCGAGGGCGTCACCACGGCCTGGTGGAAGGAGGAGCGCGGCGACAACATCTTCGTGGACTTCAACCAGAACTGCCGCGACCGGACCATCGCCTCGGCCTACTCGCTGCGCCCCAAGGAGGGCGCTCCGGTCTCGACACCCCTCACGTGGGACGAGCTCGCCGCGCTGGACTCCCCCATGGCCTTCACGCTCCGCACCGTGCCGGGACGACTCGCCACGCACGGAGACGCCTGGGCCGAGATCGACGACGTCCATCACAGCCTGGAGCCGCTGCTGGACCTCTGGCGGGCCGACGTCGAGCGTGGCCTGCCCGACATGCCCTACCCGCCGGAGTACCCCAAGATGCCGGGCGAGCCGAAGCGGGTGCAACCGAGTCGAGAAGCCCGTAGTTCCAGTTGAAAACAGCGGTGGTTGCGATGCGTGTTTCGTAGCATAGCGCTTACTCGCCTGATAATCTCAGTTCGTGACGACATCTTTGCGGGACCTCGGCGACTCGTTCTCGCGCCACCTTCGGGCTGAGAACCGCTCCCCCGGGACGCTGCGGCTCTACCTGCAGTCGGTCGAGTTCTTCTCGCGCTGGCTCGAGGCGAACGACCACGAGCCGACGCTCGAGAACCTCACCCGCCGACGCATCACAGACTGGCTCGCCGACCTCAACGGCATCAACCAGGCCTCGACCGTGAAGACCCGGTACCGCGGCCTGCACCGCTTCTGCGTCTGGCTCGTCGACGAGGACGAGATCGAGGCCAACCCCATGCTCAACATCTCCCCGCCCGACGTGAAGCCGCCGCCCGTCCCCGTGCTGACCGACGACGAGCTCGAGGCGCTCATGCGCGCGTGCGCCGGGAAGGGCTTCAACGAGCGCCGCGACGAAGCGGTCATCCGCGTGCTGCTCAACTGCGGCGTGCGCGTCGCTGAGCTCTGCGCCCTTAAGGTCACCGACATCGACCTGACGCAAGAGATGGCCTCGGTCATGGGCAAGGGCGCGAAGGTCCGGCCGATCTACTTCTCCTCCCGCACGGTGCGCGCGCTCGACCGGTACCTGCGGATCCGCTCGGGCCACCGCTGGGCGCACCTCGAGTCGCTCTTCCTGACCCAGCGAGGCCCGCTCTCGACCGACGGCGCCCGCGACATCATCGCCAACCGCGGGCGCCAGGCCGGCATCGAGGATCTGCACCCGCACCGCTTCCGCCACACCTTCGCCCACGACTTCCTCGTGAACGGCGGCCAGGAGCGCGACCTCAAGCGCCTGGCCGGCTGGACGAGCGACACCATGCTCGAGCGCTACGGCGCCTCCGCGGCCGACGCGCGCGCCCGTGCCGCGGCCACCCGCATGGCGCGAGGTGATCGAGTGTGACCCCGCGGCCGCTGGTACGACTTCGCTGCCCCAAGGGATGCCTCCTCGGGTCAATCCTCATGGTGGACGGCGAGCCGCAGGTGGTGATGAAGCTCAAGCCGTTCTCCGTCGTCGCGTACGGCGAGAACGCCGACCTGCCAGCCGACGCCACGGCGATGGGGCCCTGGCCTCTCAAGGTCGGACAGCCCATTGAGCACCAGTGTCGGCACAGCGCCGGAGTGTGGGTGGACGAGGAAGGCATCGAGGGCATGGTCAAGTTCGTCGAGATGGTCCGCAACGGCGAGAAGCCGCTCGGGGCGATCATGTTCCTCGAACTCCGCTAAGCGCTGTACTATCGACCCAAGAACTCCCGCGCACAAGATGCGCGAATCCTCGAGAACGGGTGACGAGGCAACCCCTTGAAGGGGGCTTTGCCATGGCCTCATCCGATCCCGAAGACCGCGCGACCATCGGTCGCATCGGCGCCCACACGTCGTGGGGGAACACAGCCGACCGCACTGCCCGAACTTCCGCCGGCCGAGCCGCTATGGCGCAGAAGTTCCTCGACCAGGCCGACGGCGACCCTGTGCGCGCCGAGCACATCAAGAAGGCCTATTACCAGCAGCTCGCGCGGAAGTCCGCCCAGGCGCGTCGCCGGAAGGCGAGCGGTGCAGCGTGACGGCACATGAAAGCCGCCTCGTGGATGACCACGAGGCGGCCCAAGAGTTTGGCGGCTCTGGTCACAGCATACCGATGGATCGCTTCGCCTGGGAGCGCTGCGTACGCCGCGCCTCGCTAGCCCCCGAGTTGAAGTACGTCGCGCTCGTCATGGCCACATGGGCCGGCAAGGGCGGGCGAGAAGTGCGCCCCGGCGACCACCTGCTTGCCGACGTCTGCGGCAAGGGGCTGCGCACCGTGGTGCGGAACCGTCGCGAACTCATGCGCCTGGGGTGGCTCGAGCAGCTCCCGAAGGCCCGACGAGCCGACGCTCACGAGTACCAGCTGACGGTGCCCGCGGCCTTCGTCGATGACCCCTCGACGCAACCTCCGGAGCCTGTGGATAAGGGGGGACCACGTGCCACCCGTGACACCCGATCGCCGCCGACCACACGCCACCCATGACCCGACCACACGCCATGGGTGACCGACCACACGCCACCCATGACCCGACCACGTGCCACCCGTGACACCCCACCAACCAATACCAACCAACTACCAACCATGACCAGCGCGATGTCGACTCCCGAAGCACGTCGAGTACGTGCGCGCGAGACACCGAACCGAAGGACCATCTGATGGCTACGAAGAAGACCACTCCGACCACCACCACGACGACCCGGCCGAAGCCGATCCGCGTGCACTACGAGCTCACACTGAGCGCGGGCTGCGCATGCGCGGAGGAGCACATGCGCGAGACCGAGAACGGTCCGACCTCGAAGCTCTGCAACAAGTGCGACACGATCCGGGTGACCGGCACTGTGGTGACCGGATCGCTCGACGAGATCCGCGCTTGGTGCGAGGGCACCTACCGGACGGTTCAGCGATGACGCACATCAACGTGCCGGTGGTCATCAGCCCGGCGCACGCTGCAGCCCTGGCCACGTTCTTCAGCAGCGCCGGTGATGCGTCGACCGACAACGAGCACCCGCCCACCGTCGTGCTGTACGAGGCGGTGGCTCGTGCGCTCGTGGACTACCGAGCAGGCGCCGCGCTGCAGCTGGACCTCTCGGGATTCCGTGATGCGAATGAGGCGATGGCTCACGCCGCCGAGCACATGCTCGTGTCTCGCGTGTGGCACGAGCGCGACGCGCAGCTCGCCTACCTGTTGCGCGAGCTCGCGGATGCGCTCTGGACGCACGGCAAGCGGCTTCTCTGGGCCAGCGTGGACCCGTCGCTCGACGACCCGGACGGCTGGACCACGGCCGGCCGGGAGCCGTCATGAGGCGGGAGGGCCGGTCAGAAGTTCGCTTCGATCACCGGCATGACCCGCCTCGCCAAATTTCCCCCCTCGGACGCGTACGTCGTCACGTAACGGATGGTCGATTGCCCGGGATCGCAGCAGGTAGCGCACCTACGCAACGTGTCACTGTGACGGGCGGTGCGTGATGGCGTACATCGCGCAGCACGAGGTCGCGCAGCTCACCGACGTCGAGCTCAAGAAGATGGTGCTGGCCTACATGGCCGCGGCCGACGAGGGCGGTTCAGCGGCCGCGCTCTGGCGAGCCCTCGGGAACGCGCTCATCCGCGCCGTGCAGCAGCGCGAGCGGACGATGCTCGTCGCCGAGGCCGAGATGCTCGACGACGATGAGGAAGGCTGTCTCGCCGACGACCTCGACGAAGAAACGTTGCGTCAGATACGCGATTCGCGCACGTAACCGCTGCTATGCTTCGTTCTGAGGCATGAATTTGGCCGGGTGAGCTCGCAAGGGCCCTGGAGCTGAGTTCGAGCCGGCCCCCGTGCGTGAGCCATCTGGCCGCAAGGGCGAGGCAGCAGCACCCGTCATCTGAGCGCCGAGCGCTCGATCTCCCGACTCATCCCCAGGAGGGGACTCTCATGCCACGCAAGCATCGTGCTACCAAGCCTGTCGACACCCTCGCCCAGCTCTCCAACAAGCTCACGAGCTTCCGGAACCAGGCCGTGTCCGACCTGGGCTCGTCTCCGTCTGGCCGTCTCTACGACGCCCCCAACGCGGCCGACCGTTCCGCGGAGGCCCGCGGGCTCCGCGACAGCGTCTGGGCGCACATGCAGGAAGTCATGGCCGACGCCGAGGCGGACGAATGGTCTGACGAGCTGAAGGACCGGTACGAATCGCTCGAGGCTTCCCTCGACGAGATGGGTACCTTCGTCGAGCGGTACTCGCCTGTCGACCGCTCGGGCGTCGTCGCTCCGACCGCACCGCGGACGGCTGCCTACGCCCAGGACCGACCTCTCGCCCAGGACCAGACGTTCCGCGGCGCCGTGAACGCGCTCGGGCTCGACCGAGACGACCGCAACCTCGACCAGCTTCGCGACTCGTCCGGCGAGGAGCTCTCGTTCGGGGCCGTGCTCCGCAACGCGATGGCCGACAACCGGCTGAACATCGTCAACTCGATGATCGAGGGGTCGGACGCCGCAGGCGGCTACCTCGTCCCTTCGATCCTGACTGCCGACATCATCGACCTGGCCCGCAACAAGGCCCGAGTGCTCGAGGCCGGCGCCCGGATCGTGCCGATGGCGAACCGCAAGATCGAGGTTCCCACGTGGGAGAACGACCCCGCCCCGGAGTGGCGAGCCGAGAACGCCGCCATCGCGGAGGACGACGGCGAGCTTGGACACATCGAGCTCGAGGCCAAGAGCCTGGCGGTCCTCGTGAAGGCGTCGCGGGAGCTGCTCGAGGACACCAACGTCGACAAACTGCTGCTCGAGGCCTTCGCGGCGTCGTTCGCGCTCAAGCTCGACACCGCGGCGCTCTACGGCACCGGCGCCAACTCGCCGGCCGGCCTCAAGGGCAACGCAGGCGTGACGAAGACGCCCCTTGCAGCTAACGGCGCCTCGCCGACGTGGGATGCGCTCGTCGACTCGGTAGGCCGTCTGCGGGACAAGAACTACGACCCGAACGCACAGATCTCGGCCGACCGCACGGCCCGCTCACTGGCCAAGCTCAAGGAGACGGGCACCGGCGCCTACCTGCAGCGTCCGGGCTATCTCGACGGCGTTCCACTGCTCACGACGGGCCAGGTGCCCACGAACCTCACCGTGGGCACGTCCAACGACACCGCGGACGTGTTTACGGGCGACTGGTCCAAGCTGTACGTCGGCATCCGGACCAACCTCGTGATCAGCCGTCTCGTCGAGCGTTACGCCGACACCGGCCAGGTCGGCTTCGTCGCGTGGTTCCGCGGCGACATCGTCCCGGCGCGTCCGGCCGCCTTCGACATCGTGACGGGCGTCAAGGCATGAGCACCGCGACGGCGGGCGTCGTCGAGATCGTGGGCGTGTTCCTCATGCTCATCGGTCTCGGCGCCGTCGTTGCGGCTGCGGCCATGGTCAGCATCGCGCTGGCCGTGCTCGCGAGTGGCACGTTCCTCGTGCTGGCCGGCGTGGTGGCTATCTACCTCGCCGTGCACCTCGAGCGCGCGAGCGCTCCGAAGCCGGTCAACGACGGCATCCCCGTCGTCTGACCCTCCGACCGCCTGCGGCACCGATCCGTTTCCGCGGCCCTGGTTTGGTCACCGGGGTTCAACCGTCCTTTCCGCGGATCGGTGTCGCAGGCACCCTCCTGAGGAGCTCGCATGAGCACTACCTCGATCGCCTACGACATCCTCGCCCGTGACCGTGGCGCGTCGGCCAGCCTCACCCGCATCGGTGACGCGGCCGAGCGCGCCGGTGTGCGGACCAACCGCGCGGGCAAGCTCGTCAAGGGTGGCGCGCTGGCGATGTCGGCGGGTATCGGTTCGGCAACGCTCGTCGCGCTGCGCTTCGCGAAGGCAGCGGCGAGTGACGAGCTCATGGCCACCAAGATGGCTCGGGCGTTCAAGAACAATGCCGGGGCCACTCGGCTGCAGATCTCGGCCACCGAGGCGTGGATCACGAAGCAAGGCCTCGCTCTCGGCGTCACGGACGACGAGCTGCGGCCCGCTCTTGGACGTCTTGTGACCGCCACGAACGACGTCGGCGAAGCGCAGCGTCTCGCATCCCTGGCGATGAACGTGTCGGCTGGCCGGGGCAAGGCGCTCGGCACAGTTACGGAAGCCCTGGCTCGGGCCCAGGGCGGCAACACGTCGGCGCTCTCACGACTCGGTGTTGTGACGAAGGACGCCAGCGGCAAGGCGCTGACGTTCGACCAGATCACGCAGAACCTCGCGAAGACCTTCAAGGGACAGGCAGCCGGGGCAGCGGACACCACGGCCGGCAAGTACGCGCGCGTCAAGATCGCATTCTCGGAGGCGGGCGAGGCGCTCGGCTACAAGCTCATGGGACCGCTCACCGAGATGGCCACGTGGCTGACGGGCACCGGCATTCCCGTGCTGGACAAGTGGTCGAGCGCTGTCGGTGAGAAGGTCGGCGCCGCGAGCGACACCGTGCGCGACAAGGTCGGCACGATCCTCGACACCTTCCGCGGGCTGCAGGATCTCGACGGCGAGGAGATCGGGACCAAGCTCGCCGGCGCGGTCGAGTCGGGGCTCGGCAAGCTGGGCGGCCTGGCGGGCTCGCTCTACGAGCGCCTCGATCAGGCCTTCGGTGACGTCGACTGGCTGGGCCTCGGCATCGGGATGGGCAAGCAAGTCCCATCGCTGCTTCTCGGCCTGGCAACGGGCATCGTCACCTTCGACTTCGGCAGCCTGCTCTCGGGCGTGGGCGAGCACTGGCAAGAGGTGCTCATGGGGGTCCTTCTGGTCGTGTTCGCCCCGGCGAAGATCGCGGGCGGAGTGGCACGATCGCTTGAACGGATCCCCCTCGCGGGCAAGTTGCTCGGCTGGGTCGTGCGCAGCCTGAACGGCGCCGGCGGCAAGGTCAAGGGCAAGATCGTCGAGTGGTTCAAGTGGTTCTCTGACGGGTTCTTCGCTGGCCTCGGACGCACGGGCCCCGGGATTCTGTCGCGCTTCGGGTCGTTCATGAGAAGGATTCCCGCGACCATCGTGAACACGCTCCGTGCAGGTGCCGGCCGCGCAGACAACGCGATGTACGCGCTGCTCCTACGCATGGCTGACGGAGCGTCCAGCGGCGTCCTGCGGGTCGTCAGGGTGGTGCGCGCTCTCCCCGGCAAGGCCATCAAGGCGCTGTCCGGCTTCGGGGGCAAGATGGCCGAGGCTGGCCGTGACGCCGTGCGCGGGCTTGTCAGCGGCCTGACCGACATCGACCTCCTCGGAAGGATCTCTGGGGCGGCCCGAGCGCTTGGGGACCGGGTGCCGGGCTCGATCAAGAAGCTTCTCCGGATCAAGTCGCCTTCGCGGGTCATGATGGAGATCGGCGGCTACGTGACCGAGGGTCTGGCCAAGGGCATCCTCGGGCCGAAGACCAAGTCTCTCGATGCCGCTGTCGCCCGCACGGTCGCCAAGGTGAGGTCCATCCGCGAGAAGCTCGCAGGACTCCGCGGCGAGCGCAACACCTTCGCGGCGGGCATGAACTTCTCGAGCTCCGTCTTCGGCGGTGACTACGGCGAGCTCGGTCCGAGCACCGGCGGGATCCTGGCGTACCAGCAGCGCCAGCTCGACCAGGCGAACCAGGTCAAGGGGGACGTCTCCAAGCTGCTGAGGCTGGGACTCTCGGCCTCGCTCATCCGGCAGATGCAGGCATCGGGCGAGTCGGGCATCGCGGCCATGCACCAGCTGGCCACCACCGGTAGCCGGGCCGACGTCTCCCAGCTCAACGCGCTCGACAAGGCGACGCAGGTCGCGTACGGGCGCACGGGTGCCGCGGCCGGCGGCGCGGTCTTCAACCCAGCGATCAAGCGCACCAAGGGTGAGCTGACCGGCGCCGAGAAGCTGCTCCGCGTCCTCGAGCGCCTCGACAAGAACACCGGCAAGGCTGAGATCCACATCCACCTCGAGGGCAAGGACATCCTCTACTCGATCAACAAGCACAACCGCCGGAACGGGAAGAAGTGACCATCCGCCGCGACCCTACGCCCGGCGTTGGCGCCTCGTGCCGTCGCGCACGGCCGCTAGACGAGCAAGTTCAGCAAGAGCCAGCTTCTCAACCGCGCTCACCGCGTCCTCCAACTTCCTCAGGTGTGTGAACGCAGGGCCGACCCCATCCATCTTCTGTTCGCGAGACTTACTTGAGCCCTGCACGGGTCCGTGAGCTTCTTCGGGAAGTGAGATGTGGAATGCGTGCACCAGCATCAGCGCGCGGCCGAGATCGCTGTCCGGTGCCACGAGCAGGCGTGCTTCGGTAAGGGAGCGCCGCAGCCGGTGATTGCGCTCAGCCATCTGCTTTCCCGAATCGGTGTCGACGAACTCGATCAGGTCCTTCGTCTCCATCGTTGTGAACGCCGGAATCATGATCCACTCAAGCTCAACCAGTCCGCGCGCGTCGACCAGGAGCTCCGCGAGCACTCGTCGAAGCTCGTCTCGACGAGACTCCTGGCGTGCGACATCGTCCCTGCGAGCTGACCGTCGATCGGCGAACGCCGCTCCGCCTAGAGATCCGGCCAGCGTCGAAACGGCTGTGATCCCAATAGCAGACGTCTGAGCCCAGTCCATTGTGTCAATCTAGGTGAGGCATCAGTGCCGGCAGCGAGCGCCACGCCCGGGACGGCTCAGCGGGTCCGAGCCGCGATGAACGCCGCCAGGTCTCGCTCGTAGACCCGGGTCTTCGCACGGCCTATGCCGATCTCGACGCCGCGGAGGTCGCCGCGAGCCACGAGGTTGAGCACGTGACCGCGCGAGCACGAGAGACGCTCGGCCGCCTCAGCGACCGACAGCAGCTGCGGCGCCCTCGGCTCGGTCACAAGATCTCGTCGAGGAGGTCGGCCGCGCCCTGAAGGGCCGACGCCAGCGAGCGAGCGTCGACGCTAGTGATCCCGGCCCAGTCTCGGTCGGCCAGGACGTGGAGCTCGGCCGACCCCGAGCCGACCGTCACGACCTCGACGAGGTGTGCGCTCGCATCGAACACCCGACTGTGCTCGGTGTAGGTGCCGGCGACGTCGTGCTCGAGGGTCTCTCGCCCTTTCACGGAGTCGACGATGTGGCCGGCCTCGATGTCCTGCGCGTACTGCGCCCGGGTCTCGGCGTCGTGCTTCGCGTGATCCTTCTTGCACCAGCTAGGGCAGGTCACGGCGGTATCGTTCTTCATGGTCGATCCTTTCACGATCGGTCCACGCCCTCGGACGGGTGCAACCGTCGCGAGGGCATCTCTTTTCGGATGGGTTCAGGGGCGAAATCTCGCCCGGCTATCGGGTCCACACCGCTCGCGGCCTCTACCGGGTTTACGGGGCTTTCTGCGACTCAGCACAGCGCTTATTAAGTAGGCACCCCCAAGATGCCGGGCGAGCCGAAGCGGGTCCAGCCCAGCAAGGACACGCGCAACAGCAAGAAGTAGTGCCTGAGACAGCACGACGGCCCCGGGAAAAGGACGGGGCCGGCGCCGGGCTGCGTCTCGTGGTTCACGAGGCAGACCTGGGCGGTGGTCCCACAGGTCCTGGGTGGCCGGCGGGTGCGGCTCCCCGTGGTGTCGCCGTGCCCCTGACGATAGTCGCGGCCCACGAAGGCTCGTGCGGACGCCCGAGCGGGACTTCCGTAGGGTGACGACGTGGACCTGAGCTCGCACCGCCCCCGGGGCGGACCCTCGGAGGCGATCTCGTTCGACGACCTCCGCGGCCTGCGCCAGGAGTTCACCCGCTTCATGCTGCGGCACCGCTTCGGCATGGAGGAGATCGTCACGAAGCTCCACATCCTGCGCGACGAGTTCGCGCTCATGCACGAGACCAACCCCATCGAGCACGTCGCCTCCCGGCTCAAGTCGCCGGACAGCCTGGCCGAGAAGATCCAGCGCAAGGGCTGTGAGGCCACGTGGGAGTCGATCAGCGCCGAGATCACCGACATCGCCGGCGTCCGGGTGACCTGCTCCTTCGTGTCCGACGTCTACCAGGTGTTCGACGTGCTCACGAGCCAGCAGGACGTGACGCTCAAGGAGGTCCGCGACTACATCGTGGAGCCCAAGCCCAACGGGTACCGGAGCCTGCACGCGCTGGTCGAGGTGCCGGTCTACCTCTCCGACGGCCCCGTCGCCGTGGGCGTCGAGGTGCAGCTGCGCACCATCGCGATGGACTTCTGGGCGAGCCTCGAGCACAAGATCCACTACAAGTATCGAGGCGCGGTGCCCGTCGACCTCCAGGACCGGCTGCGCGAGGCGGCCGAGTCGGCCAACGCGCTCGACGGTCGCATGGAGAGCCTGCACGCCGAGGTGCGCGGCCTCGACGAGTCCGGCGTCAGCGGGCTGTCCGACGACGTCCGCGCGGAGCTGCGTGCCGGAGACGACCTCGTGCCGAGCGAGCGTCTCCTCGAGGAGCTCCGCCGGCTGGCCGACGGCCCGCCCCTCCCCTGACTCGGGCAGTCTCCTTGCGGGTGCGACCTCAGGCGAGGACGTCGGCCAGGTCGTAGCCGACGACCTCGTCGAGCTGGGCGTAGCCGCACGACGCAGGCTCGCGGTCGGGGCGCCAGCGCTTGAACTGCGCGGTGTGCCGGAACCGTGCGGAGTCGCCCTGGCCCTCCATGTGCTCGTACCCCACCTCGACCACGCGCTCCGGCGCGAGGGGCACGAACGAGAGGTCCTTGGTGCCCGTCCAGCGGCTCTGCCCGCCGGGCAGCCGGCCGTCGGCCTGGGCCTGCTCGTCGCGCCACGCTCCCCAGGGGTGGTCGGCGACCGGGACCACGAGCGGGGCGAGCTCCTCGATGAGCTCGGCCCGCCGGGCGGCCGTGAAGGAGGCGGCCACCCCCACGTGCTGGAGACGGCCGTCGTCGGCGAACAGGCCGAGCAGCAGCGAGCCGAGCAGAGGATGGTCCTCGGTGGAGGTCTTGTGCAGGCGGTAGCCGGCCACGACGACGTCGGCCGTCCGCGCGTGCTTGACCTTGAGCATGGTGCGGCCGTTGGGGGCGTAGGGCGAGGCAAGAGGCTTGGCCACCACGCCGTCGAGACCCGCCCCTTCGAACTGCTCGAACCAGCGCTCGGCCTCGACGGCGTCGTACGTGACGCGGGTGAGGTGGACGGGCGCCTCGGCCCCGGCCAGCGCCTCCTCGAGGGCGGCTCGACGCTCGGTCAGCGGACGGTCGACGTACGAGTCGTCGCCGAGGGCGAGGAGGTCGAACACCACCAGGAGCGCCGGCGTCTCGCGGGCCAGCATCTCCACGCGGGAGGCCGCGGGGTGGATGCGCTGCGAGAGGTGGTCGAAGGAGAGCCTCCCGTCGACGGCCACGACGATCTCGGCGTCGACGACGCACCGCTCGGGGAGGGAGGCCTTCACCGCCTCGACGACGTCGGGGAAGTAGCGCGTGAGGGGCTTGGTGGAGCGGCTGCCGATCTCGACGTCCTGGCCGTCGCGGAACACGATGGCGCGGAAGCCGTCCCACTTGGGCTCGTAGACGAGACCGCCCTCGACGCTGTCGGCTGCCGGGACACCCTTGACCGACTTGGCGAGCATGGGCTGGAAGGGCGGAACGACGGGCAGGTCCATGCACGTCAGCGTAAGCCGTACCTCAGACCGTCCGCCTGAGGACGGGACCTAGACTGACCCGGTGACTTCACCCGCCGTCGAGGTGCGCGACCTCGTGATGCGCTACGGCGCGACGACCGCCGTCGACTGCCTGTCGCTCGACGTGCAGCCGGGCACCATCACGGCGATCCTCGGTCCCAACGGCGCCGGGAAGACCACCACCATCGAGACGTGCGAGGGCTTCCGGGCGCCCCAGTCCGGCACGGTCCGCGTCCTGGGGCTCGACCCGTTCGTCGACGCCACCGCCCTGCGCCCCCGCGTCGGGGTCATGCTGCAGTCCGGCGGCGCGTGGTCGGGCTCGCGCGCGGAGGAGATGCTCCGCCACATCGCCTCGCTGCACGCGCACCCGCTCGACGTCCCCTCGCTCGTGGAGCGACTCGGCCTCGGCTCCAGCGGCCGCACGCCCTACCGACGGATGTCCGGCGGCCAGCAGCAGCGCCTCAGCCTCGCCATGGCCGTCGTTGGCCGACCCGAGCTGCTCTTCCTCGACGAGCCCACCGCGGGACTCGACCCGCAGGCCCGCCGGGCCACGTGGGACCTCGTGTCCGAGCTGCGCGACGTCGGCGCCACCGTGGTCCTCACGACGCACTTCATGGACGAGGCCGAGGCCCTCAGCGACGTCGTGCACATCGTCGACGCCGGCCAGGTCATCTCGAGCGGCACACCCGCCGAGCTCGCCACCTCCGGAGCCCGCAACACCATCCGCTTCACTGCTCGGCCGGGCCTCGACATGCCCGCGCTCATGGCCGCGCTCCCCCACGGCACCAAGGCCGAGGAGTCCCCCACCGGCCGCTACGTCGTGTCCGGCGACGTCGACCCGACGCTGCTGTCGACCCTGACCGCCTGGTTCGCGACGCAGGACGTCCTGGTGGATTCGTTGCTCGTGGAGCGGCAGACCCTCGAGGACCGCTTCCTCGACCTCACCGGACGGGCCCTGCGATGACGAGCCACGCGACCACCGCCGCCACGGCGCCTCTCGACCTCACCCCGCGTCCTGGTGCCGCACCGACGCGGCAGATGCTGCGCGCCCAGTCGGTCATGGAGCTGCGGCTGCTGTCGCGCAACGGCGAGCAGCTGCTCCTGACCCTCGTCATCCCCGTGCTCCTGCTCGTCATGGGCACGCGGTCCACCGACATCGTCGACCTCGGCGAGGGCCGTGCCATCGACATCATCACGCCGGGCGTGCTCGCGCTCGCGGTGCTCTCGGCCTCCTTCACCTCGCTCGCCATCGCGACCGGGTTCGAGCGGAGGTACGGCGTCATCAAGCGGCTCGGCGCCTCCCCGCTGCCGAGGTGGGGGCTGCTGCTCGGCAAGATCACCGCCGTCCTCGTCGTGGAGGCCGTGCAGATCGTCCTCCTGTGCGGGGTCGGCCTCGCCCTGGGCTGGGAGCCGAGCGGCGGCGTCGGAGCGGCCCTGTGGCTCCTCGTGCTCGTGGCACTCGGCACCGCGGCGTTCGGCGCACTGGGCCTGCTCATCGCCGGCACCCTGCGCGCCGAGGCCACGCTGGCCGTGGCCAACCTCGTGTACGTGCTGCTCCTGGTGGGCGGCGGTCTCATCGTCCCGCTGTCGCGCTACCCCGACAGCGCCCAGAAGATCCTCGAGCTGCTGCCCTCGGGCGCGCTCGGCGAGGGTCTGCGGGCCGCGTTCGACGGCGGCGGCCCCGGCCTGCTCCCGGTCGTCGTGCTGGCGGTCTGGGCCCTGGTCGCGGGACTGCTCACCTCGAGGACGTTCCGATGGGAGTGACCCGTGCGCTGAGCTCGCCCACCCGCCCCTTCGTCGTGAAGGCCGCCTGGGCGCTGCTCGTGGCCAACACCGTGATCATCCTGACGGGCGGCCTCGTGCGCCTCACCGGATCCGGACTGGGCTGCCCCACCTGGCCACGCTGCACCGATGCCTCGTTCACCCCGCACCGGGAGCTCGGCATCCACGGCGTCATCGAGTTCGGCAACCGCATGCTCACCTATGCGCTGATCGTCGTCGCCGTCGTGGCGTGCGTCGCCATCTGGCGCTGGTCGGAGGCGCAGCTGCGCGACCGCAGGCTGGTCCTGCTCCTCACGCTGGGCATCCCCTTCCAGGGCGTCATCGGCGGCATCACCGTGCTCACCGACCTCAATCCCTGGATCGTCGCCCTCCACCTGATCCTGTCGCTCGTCCTGGTGGCAGGCTCCACCGTCCTGCTGATGCGGGTGATGGGGACATCGGTCCCGGCCGTGCCCGAGGGCGTACGACGGCTCGCGCTCGCCGTGCTCGGAGTCCTCTGGGTGGTGGTCTACCTCGGCACCGTGGTCACGGGCAGCGGCCCCCACGCCGGCGACGCCAAGGCGCCGCGCAACGGGATCGACCCGCACGTCATGAGCCACGTCCATGCGTTCTCGGTCTACCTCGTGGTCGCCCTCACGCTGGTGCTCGTCTGGAAGGCACGCGGCACGGTGGCTCACGGCCCGGCCGTCGCCCTCCTCGTCGGTGAGCTGGCCCAGGGCCTCATCGGCTTCGTGCAGTACTTCACCGACCTGCCCATCGCGCTGGTCGCGACGCACCTCGTGGGAGCCGCCGTGCTGGTGGCGCTCGGCACGCGGCTCGCGCTGGTGACGCGCGGCGTGCCGCAGGATCAGCCCGCCGACGCGGCCCAGGGCGTGGAGGCCTGAAGAACGGCCTCGCTCAGTGCCTGCGTCCGCAGGTGCGTGATCTGCTGGTACTCCGGGTCGGCCACCATGGCCGTGAAGGCCTGGCGGCTCGGGTAGCGGACGAGGAGCAGGACGTCCCAGTCGGGCTCCGGGTCGGGCCGCACGACGAGCTCGGTGGACAGGTCGCCGGCGTACACGATCTCGCCACCCACGCGCTCGAGGAACGGCGCGATCTCGCGGGCGTACTGCTCGTACGAGTCGCGCCCGCCGGGTGCCAGCTGGAGCAGGTTGAGCATCACGACGGGACCTCCCGGGTCCTCGGCGAGATAGCGCTTGAGGTCGTGGCCGGTGGGATCGACGGGCATGACCCGACCCTAGCCAGGGTCACCGACGTGGCGGAAGCCCTTCGAGCGGCTCAGGCAGCCGGTGGTCCGCCCCCGCGCCAGCGGTCGGCGTCGATGGGGAACACCCAGCGCCGCCCGGGCCACTCCGTGAGGGTCCACAGCTGCCGGCGCTGCGGCAGGAAGGTGATGTCCTCCGGACCGGTGGGCAGGACGCCGCGGTGGCGCGTCCAGTCCCCCGGACGGCCGGCCCAGAGGTCGCCCGGCACGTCCTCCCCCGAGCTCGCCGTGACGAACCAGGTCCCGTCGGCCACGACGGCGCCCTGCATGCGAGGCAGCTGACGGTCGTGCAGGTCGAGTGGCTCGACGCGGCCGTCGGCGTCGGCCCGGAGCAGACCGGTGCGTGGGTCGATGGGGAAGCGGAGCAGACGATGGGTGGGAGCGTCCTTGCGTCCGTACTCGCCGACGACGAGCCGGTGCCCCTCGGCGGAGCGCTCCAAGGACATGAACGAGTAGGTCATGCGGGGCGCCTCGGCGTCGTTCTCGGCCTCGTACCTCAACAGCTGCGGGAGGACGTAGCGGTAGCCCTTGCTGCGGAACCGGTTCTTGACCCGCACCACGTCGTCGAGGCGGAAGACCCGGATGCCGGCCCGGCTGCCCGCCACGAAGAGGTGGTCGCCGTACCAGACGATGCCCCCCGCGTGGACCCTGACGGCCCGCAGTCCGCGCCAGCCCCAGCGACGGGACCGGTCCACCAGGAGGAGGTGCCGGTAGCGCGGCGGGACGTCGTCATGCCAGTCGACGGCCGTGATCCGCGACCCGACCCACCGGCCCACCGCGCCGCGGCCGTACCAGCTCACGAGGACGACGTCGCGACCCTCGTACTGGCCGCCGGAAGGCTCGGGTCCGTAGGCGTCGGCCGAGGTGGTGATCCCCTGCGGATACCACCGCACGGAGGTGCGGTCGTCCTCCTGCCACGTCATGCCGGGCAGCGCTGCCTCGCCGGGGGCCTGCTCGTGGCGTGCCTCGCGGTTGGCGTCGGCGAGCGCGGCCCGCAGGCCCACGCGGCGGATCCGTCCTGGGCCCGACGTGGGGACGACGGCCCGGAGCCGGTGGGGCAGCGGCGGCACGACGCTCAGGCGGTCAGCGCAGGAACGGGTCGGCGGCCGCGGCCACGAACAGGAGCGCCAGGTAGGCGTTGCTGAGGTGAAACAGACGCATGGGCTTGATGATCGCGAGGTCCTCGGTCTCGACCGAACGCGACTTGAGGTCGTAGGCCTCGACGAGGAAGATCACGCCGAGCACGATGGCGACGCCCGGGTAGAACCAGCCCATCCCGGCGACGGGCCACAGGGCGAGGGACGTGGCGACCATGACCCAGGAGTACGTGACGATCTGGCGGCCCACCTCGGCCGACGTGGCCACGGAGGGAAGCATCGGGACCGAGGCCGCGGAGTAGTCCTCGCGGTACCGCATGGCCAGCGACCAGAAGTGCGGCGGCGTCCAGAAGAACACCACGAGGAAGAGGACCACGGGGGTCCAGGCCAGCTCGTTGGTGACGGCGGTCCAGCCGATCATGGCCGGGAAGCAGCCCGCGGCCCCGCCCCAGACGATGTTCTGGGAGGTGCGGCGCTTCAGGATCATCGTGTAGCCCACGACGTAGAAGACGTTGGCCGCGAGGGCGAGCCCGGCCGAGAGCCAGTTGACGGTGAGGCCGAGCAGGAGCGTGGAGACCACGCCGAGGGCGAGGCCGAACCAGAGCGCACCCCGGGTGCCGACCTGGTGACGCGGCAGCGGACGGCGGGCCGTCCGGCGCATCTTGGTGTCGATGTCGGCGTCGACGACGCAGTTGAGCGCGTTGGCGCTGCCGGCCGAGAGCGTGCCGCCCACGATGGTGGCCACGACGAGCCACAGCGAGGGGACGTCCTTCGCGGCCAGGAACATGACCGGGACGGTGGTGAGCAGCAGCAGCTCGATGATCCGAGGCTTCATGAGGGCGACGTACGCCTTGACGACGTCGGTCGCGGAGAGGCCTGTCTCAGGAGCGCCGTGCTGGGTACCCGTCGAGGGATCGAGGGGCGACGGCTGACCGTCGGTCTGGAGTGCACTCACTTGCGGGAGTCTAGTCGCACGCGAGTAGGCTCGTGACGTAGGCATCGAAACCCCTTGTCGGCCGTACCGAACTTCTTGAAGGAGTCCCCGCGCGTGTCTCAGATTCCCGCCGCCCTCGACTGGACCGAGCTCGACGACAAGGCGGTGAACACGGTGCGTCTGCTGGCGGCCGATGCCGTCCAGAAGGTCGGCAACGGCCACCCCGGGACGGCCATGAGCCTCGCCCCCGCGGCCTACCTGCTCTACCAGAAGCTGATGCGGCACGACCCCTCCGACCCGCACTGGGTCGGGCGTGACCGGTTCGTCCTCTCGTGCGGCCACTCGAGCCTCACGCAGTACATCCAGCTGTACCTCGCGGGCTACCCCATGACGCTCGACGACCTCAAGAGCCTGCGCACGTGGGGCAGCCAGACCCCCGGGCACCCCGAGTACCGCCACACCCCCGGCGTCGAGGTCACCACGGGCCCGCTCGGCCAGGGTGTCGCCAACGCGGTGGGCATGGCCATGGCCGCCCGGCGTGAGCGCGGGCTCCTCGACCCCACCGCGGGCGAGGGCACCAGCCCCTTCGACCACCACGTCTACGTCATCTGCTCCGACGGCGACCTGCAGGAGGGCGTCTCGGCCGAGGCCTCGTCCCTCGCGGGCCACCAGAAGCTCGGCAACCTCACGGTGCTCTACGACGACAACAAGATCTCCATCGAGGACGACACCAACGTCGCGTTCAGCGAGGACGTCGCTGCACGCTACGAGGCCTACGGCTGGCACGTGCAGACCGTCGACTGGACCAACGGCGGCTCCGGCTACCACGAGGACGTCCAGGCCCTGTTCGACGCCTACAAGGCGGCTGAGGCCGTCACCGACCGCCCCAGCTTCATCCAGCTCCGCACGATCATCGCGTGGCCCGCGCCCTCGGCGCAGAACACCGGCGCCTCCCACGGGTCGGCGCTCGGAGACGACGAGATCAAGGCAACCAAGGAGCTCCTGGGCTTCGACCCCGAGCAGACGTTCATCGTCGACGACGAGGTCATCGCCCACACCGAGAAGGCCGTCGACCGCGGCGCCGCCGCCCGCGCCGAGTGGGAGGAGGGCTTCGCGGCCTGGACCACGGCCAACCCCGAGGGTGCTGCGCTCCTGGAGCGCCTCTCCACCCACGCTCTGCCCGACGGCTGGACCGACGCGCTCCCCACGTTCGAGGCCAGCGAGAAGGGCGTCGCCACCCGCTCCGCCTCGGGCGAGGTGCTCTCCGCGCTCGCACCCGTCCTGCCCGAGCTGTGGGGCGGCTCCGCCGACCTGGCCGGCTCCAACAACACCACGCCCAAGGGCGAGCCGTCGTTCCTGCCGCCCGAGCACTCCACCGCCAAGTTCCAGGGCGGCTGGTACGGCCGGGTGCTGCACTTCGGCATCCGCGAGCACGCCATGGGCGCGATCATGAACGGCATGGTCCAGCACGGGCTCACGCGCCCGTACGGCGGAACGTTCCTCGTCTTCAGCGACTACATGCGGCCCTCGGTGCGTCTCGCGGCACTGCAGGAGCTCCCCGTCACCTACGTCTGGACCCACGACTCCATCGGTCTGGGCGAGGACGGCCCCACGCACCAGCCCATCGAGCACCTCGCCGCCCTGCGCGCCATCCCGGGCCTCGACGTCGTCCGCCCGGCCGACGCCAACGAGACCGTCATCGCGTGGCGCACCATCCTGGAGAACACCGACCGCCCGGCCGCTCTGGCGCTCAGCCGCCAGAACCTGCCGACGTTCCCCCGCGACACCGAGGACGCTGCCGGCTCCTGGGCCTCGGCCGAGGGCACCGCCAAGGGCGCGTACGTGCTCCTGGACGCGCCCGACGGTGAGCCCGACGTGGTGCTCGTGGCCACCGGCTCCGAGGTGCAGATCGCCGTGGCCGCCCGCGAGCAGCTGGCCGCCCAGGGCGTCCAGGCCCGTGTCGTCTCCATGCCGAGCCGCGAGTGGTTCGAGCAGCAGGACGCTGGGTACAGGGACAGCGTGATCCCGCCCGCGCTCCGCGCCCGTGTCGTGGTCGAGGCCGGTGTGGCCTTCGGCTGGCGCGACGTCGTCGGCGACGCCGGTCGCATCGTCGGCATCGAGCACTTCGGCGCCTCGGCCGACTACCAGACGCTCTACGAGAAGTTCGGCCTCACGGCCGAGGCCGTCGCCTCGGCAGCCCAGGAGTCGATCGCCGCAGCGTCCGAGACCGGGGGCGTGCCGTTCTTCGCCCGTCCGGCCGGACCGGTCGGGCCCGCGGACAACCCGGACGCACCCACCCACTGACCACCCGGGACCGCCGAGTGGGCCGAGACCCGGTCGACCGGCGGCTCCCGAACGAAGGAGACAAGCATGAACGATCGTCTGCAGTCCCTCAGCGACGCCGGAGTGTCCATCTGGCTCGATGACCTCTCCCGCGAGCGCATCGAGACGGGCAACCTCCAGGAGCTCGTCGACGGCTCCAACGTCGTCGGCGTCACCACCAACCCGTCGATCTTCGCCTCGGCCCTCGCCAAGGGCGAGAAGTACGAGCCGCAGGTCAAGGAGCTCAAGGCCGCCGGTGCCGACGTCGACACCACGGTCTTCGAGCTCACCACGAAGGACGTCCACGACGCCGCCGTCATCCTGCGGCCCGTGCACGACGCCACGGACGGGGTCGACGGCCGCGTGTCCATCGAGGTCGAGCCGGGCCTCGCCAAGGACACCGACGCCACCGTGGCCATGGCCCAGAAGCTCTGGGACAAGGTCGGTCAGCCCAACACGCTCATCAAGATCCCGGCCACGGTCGAGGGCCTTCCCGCGATCGCTGCCACGATCGCCGCGGGCATCAGCGTCAACGTGACCCTGATCTTCTCGCTCGAGCGCTACCGCGGCGTCATGGACGCCTACCTCTACGGCCTGGAGCAGGCCGAGGCCAACGGGCACGACCTGTCCACCATCCACTCGGTCGCGTCGTTCTTCGTGAGCCGTGTCGACTCCGAGGTCGACGGTCGCCTGCCCGAGGGGCACGCGCTGCGCGGCAAGGCCGCCCTCGCCAACGCCCGACTCGCCTTCGAGGCGTACGAGGAGGTCTTCGGCTCCGACCGGTTCAAGGCCCTCCAGGCCAAGGGAGCGCGCGCGCAGCGTCCGCTGTGGGCCTCCACCGGCGTCAAGGACCCGGCCTACCCCGACACCCTCTACGTCTCCGAGCTCGTCACCGCCGACACGGTCAACACCATGCCGGAGAAGACGCTGCAGGCCTTCGCCGACCACGGCGAGGTCGCCGGCGACACGGTCCGCGGCACCTACGACGACGCGCGTGAGGTCATCGCCGGGCTCGAGGCCGAGGGCATCTCCTACGACGAGGTGGTGGAGATCCTCGAGCGCGAGGGCCTCGAGAAGTTCGACGCCTCCTGGTCCGAGCTGCTCGAGACCGTCTCCGCCGAGCTGGACAAGGCCTGAGTCGTGGCCGGAGGGAGCCCCGACGTCACCCTGACCGCTGCTGACTCCGAGGCCTTCGAGGCCGCCGTGCACCGTGCGGTCGAGGAGCGGCTCGCGTCGCGCATCTTCGCCCACGACCCCACGGAGTGGGGCCCCGAGGCGGAGCACGAGGCGTCCATCCGACTCGGGTGGACGCACCTGGCCACGGAGTCGCGTCCGCTCGCCGACGAGGTGCTGGCGCTGCGCGCCGAGCTCAACGGCCGCGGCCTCGACCACGTCGTGCTGTGCGGCATGGGTGGGTCCTCCCTCGCCCCGGAGGTCATCTGCCACACCGACGGTGTCGAGCTCACCGTGCTCGACTCCTCGCAGCCCGACATGGTGCGACGGGCCCTCGGCGACCGCCTCGAGCGGTCCGTCGTCGTGGTCTCGAGCAAGTCCGGAGGAACGGTCGAGACCGACAGCCAGCGCCGGGTCTACGAGAAGGCCTTCCTCGACGCAGGCCACGACCCGGCCGACCACATCGTCGTGGTCACCGACCCGGGCTCCCCTCTGGAGCAGCAGGCGCGCGAGTCCGGCTACCGGACCTTCCTCGCCAACCCGCACGTCGGGGGGCGCTACTCCGCACTCACCGCCTTCGGACTGGTGCCCAGCGGCCTGGCGGGAGCCGACGTCGTCGGTCTTCTCGACTCGGCGCAGGCGGCCACGCAGGCGCTCCAGGCCGACTCCGCCGACAACCCGGGCCTGCGGCTCGGCGTGCTCCTCGGCGTGGCCAACGCCCAGGGCGTCGACAAGCTCGTCCTGAGCGACCACACCGGGCACGGCGTCGGCGACTGGATCGAGCAGCTCGTGGCCGAGTCCACCGGCAAGGACGGCAAGGGCGTCCTGCCCGTCGTGGTGGAGTCCCCCACCGCGGTCAACGCCGTGCCCAGCACGGCCGACTCGATCGTCACCGGCATCGGCACGGACACGCCCCCCGAGGCCTCGTCGGGATACGCCGTGGCCACCACCGGCGACCTCGGCGCCCAGATGTTGCTGTGGGAGGTGGCCACCGTCGTGGCCGGCGAGCTCATCGGCATCAACCCCTTCGACCAGCCCGACGTCGAGAGCGCCAAGCAGGCGGCCCGCGACCTGCTCGGTGGCTCCCAGGAGCCACCGTCGCCCGCGTTCACCGAGGACGGCATCGCCGTGCACGGCACCGACGCCACCACCGTCGAGGGCTCCCTGTACGAGCTGCTCGCCGCGCTCGACGAGAACCACGGCTACGTCGCCGTCCAGGCCTACCTGGACCGCGTCGGCCTCCCGGCCTACGAAGGCCTGCGCGAGCTGTTGGCCCGCCGCACCGGTCGTCCCGTCACCTTCGGCTGGGGCCCGCGGTTCCTGCACTCCACGGGGCAGTACCACAAGGGCGGGCCGCTCACGGGCGTCTACCTGCAGCTCACCTCCGACCCCGTCGAGGACCTGCCGGTGCCCGGACGCGACTTCACCCTGGGCGACTTCATCGGCTCGCAGGCCGAGGGTGACGCCAGCGTCCTGCGAGGCCGGGGCCGTCCCGTCCTGCGCTGGCACCTCGACGACGTCGAGTCGGCCCTGGGACGGCTGCGCGAGCTGCTCTCATGACCTCCGCCGCCGAGCTCGGGCTCGACAACCCGCTGCGCGACCCGCAGGACCGGCGCCTTCCCCGCATCGCGGGTCCGTGCGGCGTCGTGCTCTTCGGCGTCACCGGAGACCTGGCCCGCAAGAAGCTCATCCCCGCCATCTACGACCTCGCCAACCGCGGGCTGCTGCCGCCGGGCTTCGCGCTCATCGGCTTCGCCCGTCACGACTTCGGCGAGCAGGGCTTCGCCCAGCTGGCCAAGAAGGCGGCCAAGGCCGGAGCCCGGACGCCGTGGCGCGAGAGCACCTGGAAGCAGCTCTTCGCCGGGGTCCGCTTCGTGGAGGGATCCTTCGACGACGACACGGCGTGGGAGAAGCTCAGCCACACGCTGGCCGAGCTCGACGAGAAGCAGGGCACGCAGGGCAACCACGCGTTCTACCTGTCCATCCCGCCGGGCCTCTTCCCGGTGGTGGTGAGCAAGCTCAAGCAGCACGGGCTCGCCCAGGCGCCCGGCGACGCCTGGCGCCGCGTCGTCATCGAGAAGCCCTTCGGGCACGACCTCGAGTCGGCGCAGCAGCTCAACGAGATCGTGGCCGAGGTCTTCCCGCCCGAGAGCGTCTTCCGCATCGACCACTACCTGGGCAAGGAGACGGTCCAGAACATCCTGGCCTTCCGCTTCGCCAACGGGATGTTCGAGCCGGTGTGGAACAGCCACTACGTCGACCACGTGCAGATCACGATGGCCGAGGACATCGGCATCGGCACCCGTGCCGGCTACTACGACGGCATCGGCGCGGCCCGCGACGTCATCCAGAACCACCTGCTGCAGCTCATGGCGCTCGTGGCCATGGAGGAGCCGGTCTCCCTCAACGCGGCAAGCCTGCGCATCGAGAAGCAGAAGATCCTGGCCAACGCGCGCCCGCCGCAGCGTCTCGACCTGCACACGAGCCACGCGCAGTACACGACCGGCTGGGCCGGCGGCGAGGAGGTGGCGGGCTACCTCGAGGAGGAGGGCATCCCGGCCGACTCCACCACCGAGACCTACGCGGCCATCCGCCTCGACATCGAGACCCGCCGCTGGGCCGGCGTGCCGTTCTACCTCCGGGTCGGCAAGCGGCTGGGACGCCGCGTCACCGAGGTCGCGGTCGTCTTCAAGCGAGCGCCGCACCTGCCGTTCCAGTCCACCGACGTCGAGGAGCTGGGACAGAACGCGCTCGTCATGCGCATCCAGCCCGATGAAGGCGTCACGCTGCGCTTCGGCGCCAAGGTGCCCGGCACGGTCATGGAGATCCGCGACGTCAACATGGACTTCGCCTACGGCGGCACCTTCGTCGAGGACTCCCCCGAGGCCTACGAGCGACTCATCCTCGACGTCCTGCTCGGCGACCCTCCGCTGTTCCCGCAGCACGAGGAGGTCGAGCTGGCCTGGGAGATCCTCGACCCGATCATCCGTCACTGGTCACGCAAGAAGTCCATCGACACCTACCCCGCAGGCACGTGGGGACCCCAGTCCGCCGACGCGATGATCGCGCGCGACGGACGTCGATGGAGGAGGCCCTAGATGCAGGTCACGCTCGAGCACACCAACTCCTCGGCCATCGCGGCGGCGCTCGTGCGGGCCCGCCACCAGTCCGGCAGCCCCGCCATGGACATGGTGCTCACCCTCATCGTCGTGTGCGACGACGAGACCGTCACCGACGCGCTCGCGGCCGCCACCACCTTGTCGCGCGAGCATCCCGCGCGGGTCATCGGCGTCATCCTGGGCAAGCGCACCGGAGCAGCCGATCTCCACGCCAAGATCCGCGTCGGCAGCGAGACGTCGGGCGAGTCCATCCTGCTGAGGCTCTCGGGCCGACTGGTGCCGCACGCGGAGTCCGCGGTCCTGCCACTCCTGCTCCCGGACTCCCCCGTGGTCGTCTGGTGGCCCGGACCGGCGCCCACCGACCCGTCGGCCGACGCCATGGGCGCGCTGGCCAACCGCCGGCTCACCGACGCCGAGGCCGCGCCCCGACCGCTGCGCAGCCTCCAGGCGTCCGCCAAGGCCTACACGCCGGGCGACACCGATCTCTCCTGGACCCGCCTGACGCCCTGGAGGGCCCTCCTGGCGGCCGCGTACGACCAGGTTCGCTCCCCGGTCACCGGTGGCGTCATCGAGGCCGGACCGGGCAACCCGGCCGGGGTCCTCCTCGAGTCGTGGCTCGAGAGCCGCCTCGGGGTCCACGTGTCGTGGAAGAAGATCGAGTCCGAGAAAATCCAGCGGGTCGTCCTCACCACCGCGCGCGGCGACATCTGCATCGAGCGCGACGCCGACGACTCCGCCACCTTCTCCGTCCCGGGCGCTGCACCGCGCACCGTGCCGCTGCCCACCCGGACCCTCGCCGAGCTGCTCGCCGAGGACCTTCGTCGCCTCGACGCCGACGAGGTCTACGGCGCCACCGTCCAACGACTCGTGAAGGCCTGACATGACCGAGATCCACGTCGTCCCCACCGGCGACCAGCTGGCCGACGACATCGCTCGCAGGCTCACGGCGCTGGTCGTCGACGTCCGCGCCCAGGGTCGCCGACCCACGGTCGTGCTCACGGGCGGGACGATCGCCAACCAGGTCTACGAGCGGCTCGACGTCGAGGCCGCCGAGTGGGCCGAGGTCGACTGGTACTGGGGCGACGAGCGCTTCGTGCCGGCCGGTCACGAGGACCGCAACGACCAGCAGGCGCGCGACGCCTTCCTCGACCGGGCCGCCGTCCCCGCCGAACGCGTCCACGCCATGCCGGCACACGGCTGCAGCGACTCCATGGCCGCGGCCGCCGACGACTACGCCGACGCCCTGCCCACGGAGCCGTTCGACCTCGTGCTCTTGGGGGTCGGGCCCGACGGGCACGTCGCCTCCCTGTTCCCGCACCACGACAAGCACCTGCACGAGACGCGCCGCCTCGCCGTGGAGGTCTTCGACTCCCCCAAGCCGCCGCCGCAGCGCATCACGCTCACCTTCGCGGCCCTCAACCACGCCCGCGCGGTGTGGTTGCTGGTCTCGGGCGACGGCAAGGCCGAGGCGGTCGCCCGCGCCCTGGCCGAGGAGGGCACCGTCGAGCAGACCCCCGCACGCGGTGTCGGCGGCACGGAGGAGACCCTCTGGCTGCTCGACGAGGCCGCTGCCTCGCTCCTCTGAGGACGGTCCTCCTCAGCCGGGACGAGAAAGCCCCCGCCGGCGGGTGGCTGGCGGGGGCTTCGGCGTGCAGGTCAGAAGATGACCTCGCCGGACTTGCGCTTGGCGCGGAGCGTCTCGATGGCCTCGGACAGGATCTCGACGGCCTCGTCCTCGGTGCGGCGCTCCTTCACGTACGCGAGGTGCGTCTTGTACGGCTCCGTCTTGGGCGCCGCGGGGCGGTCGGCCGAGTCGGTGCTGGCCGGCATGCCGCAGCGCGGGCAGTCCCACGACGCGGGGACGTCGGCCTCGAGCGAGAACTGCAGCACCGTCTCGTGGTCGTTGACGCAGAAGTAGGTGATGGCCTGGCGGGGCGCGGCCTCGCCACGCTCGGCCTCGCCCATGGGTCCGGAGCCGATGCGGCTTCCGCGGATGGCACCAGCAGCCATGTCAGTTGCTCACCTTCAGCAGGAGCCCGAGGGCGACCACGGAGACGACCCACACGACGGCGATGCCGACGGTGATGCGGTCGAGGTTGCGCTCGGCCACCGAGGACCCGCCCAGCGAGCTGGACACGCCACCGCCGAACATGTCGGAGAGACCGCCACCGCGGCCCTTGTGCATGAGGATCAGCACGATCATGAGCAGGCTCGAGATCGTGAGGACGATCGAGAACAGAAGGATCACAGCAAGTCTTTCTTCAATGTCTCAGCGTGGGGGCTCAGGGTCGGGGTTCAGATGCCCAGGTCGGGCATGTCGTAGAACCGGGCGATCGCGGCGAACTCCTCCGCCTGGAGGCTCGCACCTCCGACCAGGGCCCCGTCCACGTCGGACTTGACCATGATGGAGGCGATGTTCGCTGCTTTCACCGATCCGCCGTAAAGAATACGCATCCGGTCGGCCGCTTCGGGCGAGAAGGTCTCACTCACCCGTGCGCGGATGGCCGCGCAGACCTCCTGGGCGTCGTCGGGGGTGGCCACCTCGCCGGTGCCGATGGCCCACACGGGCTCGTACGCGATGACGAGGCCGGCGACCTGCTCGGCGGAGAGACCGGCGAGCGATCCGTCGACCTGGGCGAGGGTGTGGGCCACGTGCTCACCGGCCTGGCGGACCTCGAGGCCCTCGCCGACGCACACGATGGGCGTGATCTCGGCGGCGAGCGCCTTGACGGTCTTGGTGTTGACGACCGCGTCGGACTCGGCGTGGTACTCGCGGCGCTCGGAGTGACCGACGACGACGTACGAGCAGCCGAGCTTGGCCAGCATGGCGGCCGAGATCTCACCGGTGTAGGCCCCGCCGTCGTGCTCGGAGACGTCCTGTGCGCCGTAGCCGATCGTGAGTCGGTCGCCGTCGACGAGCGTCTGGACGCTGCGCAGGTCGGTGAACGGCGGGATGACGACGACCTCGGCCTTGGCCGGGTCGTGCTTCTTGTCCGACAACGTCCAGGCGAGCTTCTGCACCAGGACGACGGCCTCCTGGTGGTTCAGGTTGCTCTTCCAGTTGCCGGCCATGAGCGGGGTACGAGTCATGCGGGGTCCTCCGGGCTCTGCTCTTCAAGGATGGCGAGACCCGGGAGAGTCTTGCCCTCGAGGTACTCCAGGCTCGCACCGCCGCCGGTGGAGATGTGACCGAACTGGTCGTCCGTGAACCCGAGCTGACGCACCGCTGCGGCCGAGTCGCCACCGCCGACGACCGACAGGCCGTCGACCTCGGTGAGCGCCTTCGCCACGGCACGCGTGCCGCCGGAGAAGGCCTCGAACTCGAAGACGCCCATGGGGCCGTTCCAGAACACGGTCTTCGCGGCGCTGACGATCGACGCGAAGTGCGCGGCCGAGTCGGGGCCGATGTCGAGGCCCATCTGGTCGTCCGGGATGGCGTCGGCCGCCACGACGGTGGCCGGGGCGTCGGCCGAGAACGCCGGTGCCACGACGATGTCGGTGGGCAGGACGAGGTCGACACCCTTCTCGGCGGCCTGCTCGACGTAGCGCCGGGCGATGTCGAGCTGGTCGGCCTCGAGGAGGGACGAGCCCACGCCGTGGCCCTGGGCCGCGAGGAAGGTGAAGACCATCCCGCCGCCGATCAGGAGGCTGTCGGCCTTGTCGATGAGGTTGTCGATGACACCGAGCTTGTCGGAGACCTTGGACCCGCCCAGCACGACCACGTACGGACGCTCGGGGGTGTCGGTGAGGCGCTTCAGCACCTCGACCTCGGTCTGCACGAGTCCACCCACGGCGGCGGGCAGCCGCTCGGCGACGTCGTAGACGCTGGCCTGCTTGCGGTGCACCACGCCGAAGCCGTCGGAGACGAACGCGTCGGCGAGGGCCGCGAGCTCGTCGGCGAAGGCTCCGCGCTCAGCGTCGTCCTTGCTCGTCTCGCCCGCGTTGAAGCGGACGTTCTCGAGCACGGCGACCTGTCCGTCGGTGAGTGCCGCGGTGATGTGCTTGGCCTCCGTGCCGACGGTGTCGTTGGCGAAGAGGACCGGCGTGCCGAGCAGCTCACCGAGGCGCTGGGCCACGGGGGCCAGCGAGAACGCCGGGTCGGGGGTGCCCTTGGGACGACCCAGGTGGGCCGTGACGAGCACCCGGGCACCGGCGTCGGCGAGACGCTTGATGGTGGGCACGCTGGCGCGCACCCGTCCGTCGTCGGTGATCGTGGTGCCGTCGAGCGGCACGTTGAGGTCGGAGCGGACCAGCACGCGCTTGCCGCGCAGGTCTCCCCCGAGCTCGGTGGTCAGGTCGTCGATCGTCTTCACAGCGCCCGGGACTCCGTCGGCGCTCAGAGCGAGGCGCCGACGTGCACGACGAGGTCGGCGAGGCGGTTGGAGTAGCCCCACTCGTTGTCGTACCAGCCGACGACCTTGACCTGGTCGCCGATGACCTTGGTGAGGCCCGAGTCGAAGATGCAGGACGACGGGTCGGTGACGATGTCGGCCGACACGATCTCGTCCTCGGTGTAGACGAGGAAACCCTTCATGGCGCCCTCGGCCGCGGCCTTGACGATGGAGTTGACCTCCTCGACCGTGGTCTCGCGCGAGGCGGTGAAGGTGAGGTCGGTGGCCGAGCCGGTGGGCACGGGCACCCGGAGGGCGTAGCCGTCGAGCTTGCCCTTGAGCTCGGGGAGCACGAGGCTCACGGCCTTGGCGGCGCCGGTCGACGTGGGGATGATGCTCAGGTTGGCGGCGCGGGCGCGACGGAGGTCGCTGTGCGGCGCGTCCTGCAGGTTCTGGTCCTGCGTGTACGCGTGGATCGTGGTCATCAGGCCCTTCTCGATGCCCAGGCCGTCGTTGAGCGCCTTGGCCATGGGAGCGAGGCAGTTGGTGGTGCACGACGCGTTGGAGATGACCGTGTGGGCGGCCGGGTCGTAGAGGTCGTGGTTGACGCCCATCACGACCGTGATGTCCTCGTTCTTGGCGGGCGCGGAGATGATGACCTTCTTGGCACCGCCGTCGACGTGCGCCTTCGCCTTGGTGGCGTCGGTGAAGAAGCCGGTGGACTCGATGACGATGTCGACACCGACCGAGGCCCAGTCGAGCTTCGCGGGATCGCGCTCGGCGAACGCTGCGATCTTCTGCTCGCCGACGTAGATGTTGGCGTCGTCGTAGGTGACGTCGGCGTCGAGACGGCCGAGGATCGAGTCGTACTTGAGCACATGCGCGAGCGTCTTGTTGTCCGTCAGGTCGTTGACGGCGACGATCTCGATGTCGGCGCCGGCTGCACGCGCCGCGCGGAAGAAGTTGCGGCCGATACGGCCAAATCCATTGATGCCAACGCGAACGGTCACAGCGACGATGCTCCTGGATGGTGGGGGTGAGACGTGGCCAGCCTAACGAAGTGCCGAGGTGACTCGCGAGTCACCTCGGTCGGCGGGCCAGGACGGCTGTCCCGTCGACCTCGTCGTCGAACCTCACCGACGTCTCGAGCCCTGCCCGGGTGAGCGCCTCGACGGTGGTGTCGGCCTGCTCCCGGCCTGTCTCGACGGCGACCAGGCCGTCCGGAGCGAGCCAGGACGCCGCCTCGCCGGCGATCCGACGGTGCAGGTCGGCACCGTCGCTGCCGCCGTCGAGGGTGTGGTGCGGCTCGTGGTCCCTCGCCTCGGGCGGCATGAGGGCGATGGCGTGCGTGGGGACGTACGGCGCGTTGGCCACGAGGACGTCGACGCGGCCCCGCAGCCCGGCCGGGAGCGGGCGGAGGAGGTCGCCGCACCACACCCCCGCCGCAGGGCCGAGATTGGTCCGGGCGTGCACGAGGGCTCGCGCGTCGAGGTCGGCGGCATGCACGACGGCGTCGGGTCGCGCCGCCAGCACGGCGCTGCCGACCGGAGCCACTCCGCAGCAGACCTCGACGACGAGCGGTGCGTCGGCGCCGGAGACGTGCTCCAGCGCCACGTCCACGAGCACCTGGGTGCGGGACCGCGGGACGAAGACGCCGGGACCGACGGCGAGGCGCAGGCCGCCGAACTGCACCCAGCCCAGGAGGTGCTCCAGCGGCTCGCCACCGACCCGGCGACGGACCAGACGCTCCAGGGACTCCCCCGTCGCGACCTCGGCCAGCAGCCGTGCCTCGTCCTCGGCGTACACGCAGCCCGCTGCGCGCAACCGCTCCACGAGACCGGGCAGCGCGACCTACTCCTCGGACAGGGTGTCGTCGCCGAGGCTCGCCTCGGTGTCGGGGATCCCGCGCTCCTCGGCGATCTTGTCCGCCATGGCGAGCAGGCGGCGGATGCGGCCGGCGATGGCGTCCTTCGTGAGCGGCGGGTCGTGCAGCTGGCCGAGCTCCTCGAGGCTGGCCTGCCGGTGCTCGACCCGGAGCGTGCCGGCCATCTTGAGGTGGTCGGGGACGTCCTCGGCCAGGATCTCCAGCGCGCGCTGGGCGCGGGCGCCGGCCGCCACCGCGGCGCGCGCCGAGCGACGCAGGTTGGCGTCGTCGAAGTTGGCGAGGCGGTTGGCCGTGGCACGCACCTCCCGGCGCATGCGTCGCTCCTCCCAGGCCAACAGCGACTCGTGAGCACCCAGACGGGTGAGCAGGGCGCCGATGGCCTCACCGTCGCGGATGACGACGCGGTCGCCGCCACGCACCTCACGCGCCTTGGCACTGATGCCGAGTCGACGTGCTGCGCCCACGAGGGCGAGCGCGGCCTCCGGGCCCGGGCAGCTGACCTCGAGCGCGGAGGAGCGACCGGGCTCGGTGAGCGAGCCGTGGGCCAGGAAGGTGCCCCGCCAGGCCGCGACCGAGTCGCACGACGCACCCGAGACCACCTGGGGCGGAAGGCCACGGACGGGGCGTCCGCCACCGTCGATGAGTCCGGTCTGACGGGCCAGGGCCTCGCCGTCCTTGGCCACGCGGACGATGTAGTGGGTGACGCCCTTGCGCAGGTTGTTGCCCTGCACCACGAGCACCTCGCTCTGGTGCCCGTAGACCTCGGCGATGTCCTTGCGCAGGCGCCGGGCGGCTGCTCCGGTGTCGAGCTCGGCCTCCACGACGATGCGGCCGGCGACGATGTGCAGGCCCCCGGCGAACCTCAGGATCGAGGAGACCTCCGCCTTGCGGCAGCACGACTTGGTGATCGTGGTGTTCGCGAGCTCGGACTTGACCTGCGCCGTCATCGCCATGCGCGACCTGTTCCTCTCGTCGTTCCCTCGGACCACGCACTCGGGCGTGTCGCGGTCAGCGTCACTCTACGCCGGACTGCAAGACCGTGGAGAAGGTCTGGGCAAGACGATCAGGATCGTGCTGGTCCGAGCCCGGCGCGGCAGCCACGTCAGCCGTGACGAGGCGTGCTCCCAACGCCCGCGCTGCCGACTCAAGGATGCCACGGTCGTCGGCCAAGGAGGAATCGGCGATCACGACGTCGAGCCGGAGCTCGGCCGCATGAGCGCTCAGGACCTCGAGGTGGTCGGTGGGCGAGAGCCCCTCGGTCTCGCCCTCCTGCTCCCGCAGGTTGAGCACGAGGGCGCGCTGCGCCGAGGTGCGCACGAGGGCGTCGCGCAGCTGCGGGACCAGCAGCGTGGGCATGACGCTCGTGAACCACGAGCCGGGTCCGATGACGACCCAGTCGGCCGCCTCCACGGCAGCCACGGCCTCGGGACAGGCGGGCGGGTCCTCGGGGTCGAGTCGGACCGCCACGACCTGTCCGTCGACGGAGGCCACCTGCACCTGGCCACGCACGGTGGTGAGGCGGTCGGGGGCGGAGTCGAGGTGCACGTCGGCCTCGATGTCGAGGGGCACGGCCGCCATGGGAAGGACGCGACCGCGCGCACCGAGCAGCTGACCCACGAGGTCGAGCCCGGCCACGTGGTCGTCGAGGAGGTCCCAGATGGCCGCGATCAGGAGGTTGCCGACGGCGTGGTCGGCCAGCGGCCCGTCGCTCCTGAAGCGGTGCTGCAGCACCGCGGCCCACTGCTCACCCCACTGGTCGTCGGCGCACAGCGCGGCGAGCGCCATGCGCAGGTCGCCGGGCGGCAGGATGCCCAGCTCCTCGCGCAGGCGTCCGGACGACCCCCCGTTGTCGGCCACCGTGACGATGCCGGTGAGCCGGGTCTCCAGCCGGCGCAACGCCGAGAGGCTGGCTGCGAGACCGTGACCGCCGCCGAGCGCGACGACGTCGACGGCCGCCATCACTCACGCCCCAGGTCGCGGTGCACCACCAGGGTGCGGACGTCTCGGGCGCGCAGACGCAGCGCGAACGCCTCGGCCATGGCCACGCTGCGGTGGCGTCCGCCCGTGCAGCCGATGGCGATGGAGAGGAAGCGCTTGTCCTCGTGCAGGAACCCGTCGGTGAGCAGTGCCAGCAGGTTCTCGTACTGCTGGAGGAACTCCTGGGCCGACGGCTGGCTGAGCACGAACTGCGAGACCGGTGCGTCGAGGCCGCTCATGGGCTTGAGCTCGGGGTCCCAGAACGGGTTGGGCAGGAACCGCATGTCGGCCACCATGTCGGCGTCGATGGGGATCCCGTACTTGAAGCCGAACGACATGATCGATGCGCGCAGCCCGTCGGTCTCGCGCTGCTCGAACGCCGCACGGATCCGCTGGCCCAGCTGGTGGACGTTGAGGTTGGTGGTGTCGACGACCAGGTCGGCCCGGCCGCGCAGGCGGCGCAGGAGGTCGCGCTCGCGGGTGAAACCGTCCAGGAGGCGCCCCTCGCGGCTCAGGGGGTGCGGGCGTCGGGCCGCCTCCTGGCGCCGGACCAGGACCTCGTCGGAGGCCTCGAGGTACACGACCTCGGCATGCAGGCCGCGGTTTCGGAGCTCTTCGAGCGACTCGATGAGCGACTCGAAGAACTCGCCGGAGCGCGCGTCGGCCACGATGGCGAGTCGGTCGGTGTGACCCGTCGCCTCGATCGCCTCGACGGTGCCCACGAGCAGCGGGGCGGGAAGGTTGTCGATGACGAAGTAGCCGAGGTTCTCCAACGTCTTGGCGGCGGTGCCGCGTCCGGCCCCGGTCATGCCGGTCACCACCACGAACCTCGTGAGCTCGGTCATCGGCCTTCAGTCCTCCACGATCTCGCCGGTCGCCATGTCGACTCCCGGGGCGGGTGCATCGGCGGCGAGGGCCGTCCGGATGGATTCTGCCGTAGCGAGACCGATGCCAGGTACCTCGGCGATCTGCTCGGGCGTGGCGGCGCGGATCTTCTTGACCGACCCGAACGTGGACATGAGGGCGCGACGGCGGGACGGGCCCAGCCCGGGGATGTCGTCGAGGGCGCTGCCGGTCATGGCCTTGGCACGCCGCTGGCGGTGGTGGGCGATGGCGAAGCGATGGGCCTCGTCGCGCACGCGCTGCAGGAGGTACAGACCCTCGCTGGTGCGCGGCAGGATGACGGGGTCCTCCTCGTCGGGCACCCAGACCTCCTCGAGGCGCTTGGCCAGGCCGCACAGGCCGACGTCGGCGATCCCGAGCTCGCGCATGGCGGTCTGCGCCGCGGCGACCTGCGGCGGGCCACCGTCGACCACGACGAGCGCCGGCGCATAGGCGAACTTCTTGGGCGCACCGGTCTCGGGGTCGATGCCGGCCTCGTCGGCTCCTTCGGCCCGCGCCTTGAGGAGGCGCTGGAACCGACGGGTGATGACCTCGTGCATGGCTGCGACGTCGCTCTGGCCCTCGTGACGAATGGTGAAGCGCCGGTACTCACTCTTGCGGGGCAGCCCGTCCTCGAAGACCACCATGGAGGCCACGATCTCGGTGCCCTGCAGGTTGGAGATGTCGTAGCACTCGATGCGCAGCGGTGCGGTGGGCAGCTCGAGCGCGTCCTGGATCTCCTCGAGCGCCTTGCTGCGGGCGGTGAGGTCGCCGGCACGCTTGAGCTTGTGGCGAGCCATGGACTGCTGCGCGTTCTGCACGACCGTCTCCATGAGTCGCTTCTTGTCGCCGCGCTCCGGCACGCGCACCCGGACCTTGCTGCCGCGCAGCTCGGCGAGCAGCTCGGTGACGGCCTCGACGTCGCTCGGCAGCGCCGGCACCAGCACCTCGCGCGGCACGGCGTCGGAGGCAGCGTCGCCGTAGAGGGTGACGAGGGCGCGCTGCACGAGCTCGGGGAAGTCGGCGTCGTCGGCCTTGTCGGCCACCCAGCCGCGCTGACCACGGATGCGGCCGCCCCGGACGTTGAAGATCTGGACGGCCACCTCGAGCGGGTCGTCGACGAAGCCCAGGACGTCGGCGTCGGTGTCGGAGCCGAGGACGACGGTCTGCTTCTCGAGCACCCGGTTGAGCGCTCCGAGGTCGTCACGCAGCTTGGCCGCGAGCTCGTACTCCTGGGCGTCGGAGGCCTCCTTCATGCGCTGCTGGATACGGCGCGTGAAGTTGCCGGTCTGGCCCCCCATGAAGGCCATGAAGTCGTTCACGATGGCCCGGTGCTCCTCGGCCGTCACCCGGCCGACGCACGGGGCCGCGCACTTGCCGATGTCGCCCAGGAGGCACGGGCGACCGATCCCTTGGGCCCGGCGGAACGTCCCTGCGCTGCACGAGCGCATGGGGAAGACACGGAGCAGCGTGTCGACGGTGTCGCGGATGGCCCACGCGTGGCCGTACGGACCGAAGTACCGGACCCCCTTGCGCTGGGCGCCGCGCATCACGAGAACCCGGGGGAACTCCTCGCCGACCGTGACGGCCAGCCAGGGATAGCTCTTGTCGTCGCGGTACTTGACGTTGAACCGCGGGTCGAACTCCTTGATCCAGGTGTACTCGAGCGCGAGCGCCTCGACCTCGGTGCCCACGACCGTCCAGTCGACGCTGGCGGCGGTGAGCACCATCTGCTGCGTCCGCTGGTGGAGGTTGGCGACGTCCTGGAAGTACGAGCTGAGCCGGGGGCGCAGCGACTTGGCCTTGCCGACGTAGATGACCCGGCCCGAGGCGTCGCGGAAGCGGTACACGCCGGGCTCGGCCGGAATCTCCCCCGGCTTGGGTCGGTAGGTGGACGGATCGGCCATGGCTCGACCCTGCCCTACTTCAGGAGCGGCGCGAGGAACTGGCCGGTGTGGCTGTGCTTCATCTTCGCGACGTCCTCCGGGGTGCCCTGCGCGATGAGCTGGCCGCCGCCGCTGCCGCCCTCGGGGCCCATGTCGATGACCCAGTCGGCCGTCTTGATGACGTCGAGGTTGTGCTCGATGACGATGACGGAGTTGCCGGTGTCGACGATGCGCTGCAGGACGCCGAGCAGCTTGCGGATGTCCTCGAAGTGCAGACCGGTGGTGGGCTCGTCGAGCACGTACACCGTGCGGCCCGTGGACCGCTTCTGCAGCTCGGAGGAGAGCTTGACGCGCTGCGACTCGCCTCCGGACAGCGTGGTGGCCGGCTGGCCCAGACGCACGTAGCCCAGACCCACCTCCACGAGGGTCTTGAGGTGCCGCGCGATCACCGGGATGGCCTCGAAGAACTCGACGGCCTCCTCGATGGGCATGTCGAGGACGTCGGAGATGGACTTGCCCTTGTAGTGGACCTCGAGCGTCTCGCGGTTGTACCGCGCGCCGTGGCAGACCTCGCACGGGACGTAGACGTCGGGCAGGAAGTTCATCTCGATCTTGATGGTGCCGTCGCCGGAGCAGGCCTCGCAGCGTCCGCCCTTGACGTTGAACGAGAACCGGCCCTGCTGGTAGCCGCGCATCTTGGCCTCGGGCGTCTGCGCGAACAGCTTGCGGACGTGGTCGAAGACGCCGGTGTACGTGGCCGGGTTGGAGCGCGGCGTCCGTCCGATGGGCGACTGGTCGACGTGGATGACCTTGTCGACCTGGTCGAGGCCCTCGATGGTGCGGTGACGGCCCGGGATGGTGCGGGCGCCGTAGATGTGCCGCGCGAGCTGGGTGTACAGGATGTCGTTGACGAGCGTGGACTTGCCCGAGCCGGAGACGCCCGTGACCGCGACGAACTGCCCCAGCGGGAACTCGACGTCGACGTCCTTGAGGTTGTGCTCACGGGCCCCGAGGACCGTCAGGGAGCGCTCCGGGTCGCGCGGGCGACGCACCTCCGGGACCGGGATCGCCTGGCGCCCCGAGAGGTACTGGCCGGTGAGCGAGTCCTTGCTCGCGAGGAGCTCGTCGACCGAGCCGGACACGATGACGTTGCCGCCGTGCTCGCCGGCGCCGGGGCCGATGTCGACCACCCAGTCGCTCGCGCGGATGGTGTCCTCGTCGTGCTCGACGACGATGAGCGTGTTGCCGAGGTCGCGCAGTCGCACGAGCGTCTCGATGAGGCGGTGGTTGTCGCGCTGGTGCAGACCGATGGACGGCTCGTCGAGGACGTAGAGGACGCCCACCAGGCCGGCGCCGATCTGCGTGGCGAGGCGGATGCGCTGGGCCTCGCCGCCGGAGAGCGAGCCCGCGGCGCGGTCGAGGCTGAGGTAGTCGAGACCCACGTCGAGGAGGAACCGAAGCCGCTCGTGGATCTCCTTGAGCACCCGCTCGCCGATCTGGCGCTCGCGGTCGCTGAGCTCGAGGTCGGCCAGGTACTCGGCTGCCTCGCGGATGGAGAGGTTGCTGACCTCGGCGATGTTCTTGGGGCCGAGCGTGGGGTGGTTGATGAGGACCGCACGGATGACCGGCTTGAGCCGGCTGCCGCCGCACTCGCCGCACGGCACCTCGCGCATGAAGCCCTCGAGCCGCTCGCGGTTGGTGTCGGACTCGGTCTCGGCGTGGCGCCGCTCGAGGAACGCGATGGCACCCTCGAACGCCGTGTAGTACGAACGCGTGCGGCCGTAGCGGTTCTTGTAGCTGACGTGGACCTTGTCGGGCTGCCCGTGCATGAGGATGCGCTGGACGTCGTCGCTCAGCTCGCCGTACGGCGTGTCGATGTCGAAGCCGAGGTCGTGGGCGAGTGCCTCCATGATGCGCAGGAAGTACTCGGAGACCTGGTTGTAGCTCCAGGCCTGGATGGCGCCCTCGGCGAGCGACTTGGAGGGGTCGGGGACCACGAGCTCGGGGTCGACCTCCATGCGGGTGCCGAGGCCGTGGCACTCGGGGCACGCGCCGAACGGGGCGTTGAAGGAGAAGGACCGCGGCTCGAGCTCGTCGATGGCGAGCGGGTGGTCGTTGGGGCAGGCCAGCTTCTCGGAGAAGCGGCGCGTGCGGTGCTCGTCGTCGTCGGGCAGGTCGACGAAGTCGGCGATGACGAGACCGTCGGCCAGGCCGAGGGCCGTCTCGACCGACTCGGTGAGGCGCTGGTGCATGGAGGCCTTGACCTGCAGGCGGTCGACGACGACGTCGATGGTGTGCTTCTTCTGCTTGGCCAGCTTGGGCGGCTCGTCGGCGAGCAGGTGCACCTCGCCGTCGACGATGGTGCGGCTGTAGCCGTCCTGCTGGAGCTGGCGGAAGAGCTCGGTGTACTCACCCTTGCGTCCGCGGATCATGGGGGCCAGCACCTGGAAGCGGGTGCCCTCGGGCATCTCGAGGAGGCGGTCGACGATCTGCTGCGGCGTCTGGCGCGCGATGGGCTCGTGGCAGACCGGGCAGTGCGGTCGGCCCGCGCGGGCGAAGAAGAGGCGGAGGTAGTCGTACACCTCCGTGATGGTGCCCACGGTGGACCGCGGGTTGCGTGAGGTGGACTTCTGGTCGATGGAGACCGCCGGCGAGAGCCCCTCGATGAAGTCGACGTCGGGCTTGTCCATCTGGCCCAGGAACTGGCGCGCGTACGCGGACAGCGACTCGACGTAGCGTCGCTGTCCCTCGGCGAAGATGGTGTCGAAGGCGAGCGACGACTTCCCCGAGCCCGAGAGCCCGGTGAAGGTGATGAGGGCATCACGCGGCAGGTCGAGCGAGACGTCCTTGAGGTTGTGCTCGCGCGCGCCGCGGACGACGATCCGGTCGATCAACGAAGTTCCCTTGCAACAGTGATGGGCATACCTCTTCGAGCGTAGTGGCGAGCACCGACATAAACACGTCGAGCAGGTGTGACGAAGGAATCTGCATCCGTCCGGGTCGACGAAGGAATCGACATTCATGTCCCCCAGGCCATCCGAAGGTCGATTCCTTCGTCCCCTAGGCTCGCCGCATGACGTACACCGGAGAGGTCGAGGTCGGCGGTCCGGCCGACACGCAGGACGCCACGGACCTGGTCATCACGAAGGTCGCGGTGGGCGAGATGAGCAACAACGCCTACCTGCTGCGCTGCGCGCTCACGGGTGAGCAGGCGCTCATCGACGCCGCCGCGGAGCCCGAGACGCTGCTCGCCCTCATCGGCGACGCCGGCCTGTCCACGGTCATCACCACGCACCAGCACGGCGACCACTGGGGCGCACTCGAGGAGGTGGTGAAGGCCACCGGCGCCACCACCGTGGCCGGCGAGCTCGACGCCGACGCCATCCCCGTTCCGACCGCCAACCGCGTCGGCCCCGGCGCCCGCGTGCGCGTGGGCTCCTGTGAGCTCGAGGTCATCCACCTCGTCGGTCACACCCCCGGATCCATCGCGCTGGCCTACGACGACCCCGACGGCATCGTGCACCTGTTCACGGGCGACTCGCTCTTCCCGGGCGGCGTGGGCAACACGTTCGGCGACGCCGAGGCCTTCGCCACCCTCGTCGACGAGGTCGAGACCAAGCTGTTCGACCGTTTCCCCGACGACACGCACTTCTACCCCGGCCACGGCAACGACAGCACCCTCGGCGCCGAGCGCCCCCACCTCGCGGAGTGGCGCGAGCGCGGCTGGTAGAGCCGGCCCACCTCCACGGTCGGCGCGTGAACCGGGTCGTCCTGGGTACTTCCGACGCATGGCAGAGGACAAGCGCAGGACCGACGACGAGTGGACCGGGAGCATGAAGCGGCCGTGGATGAACCCGCCGCGGCGGCACTCCATGGGCGCGGGCCGGGGCACCTGGAAGTTCGGGATGCTCGTGATCGTCCTTGCGATCGTCGTGGTGCTCGTGGTGCTGGGACTCGTCCGGGCCGACGTCCTGCCGCGGGCCTTCGCCTACGCCGTGCTGCCGGTGGCGATCATCGCCGCGGCGACTTCTCGCGTCATCACGATCTGGAAGGCCAGCGAGGGCGAGACCAGCGCCCGCGACCCCCAGGAGTAGCCCCGACGGGTCAGCCGCCCCGAGCCGACTTCGGCTCGAGGCGGCCACGTCGTCGACCCGCCCCCCGTGCGTGGTGCCACCGCTTCGGCGACCTTCGTCGATCGTACGTCGAACTTACGCACAAGTTGTGCACAACGCTGGGCAAAACGTCCGGCGGAACATTGGGGAGAATGTCCACGCACCCAACCCCTACCCTGGGTCCGTGAACTCGCCTGACTCCTCGGCCCTGTCCCGGCTCGTCCCCATGACGGCACGCGATCCCCACGAGCCCGGCCGTGCCGCCAGTCCGCTGGAGCTCTTCTTCGACCTCGTCTTCGTGGTCGCCGTGAGCGTGGCCGCCTACGAGCTGCACCACGCCCTCACCGAGGGTCACGTGCTCGACGGCGTCCTGTCGTTCTTCCTCGTCTTCTTCGCCATCTGGTGGGCGTGGATGAACTTCACCTGGTTCGCGACGTCCTTCGACACCGACGACTGGCTCTACCGGGTCACCACCTTCGTGCAGATGGGCGGTGTCCTGGTGCTCACGGCCGGGATCCACGACGCCTTCGAGGACCACGACTTCACCACCACCGTCGTCGGCTACGTGATCATGCGTCTCGCGATGATCTCGCAGTGGCTGCGGGCCTCGCGCGGGTCGGCGGAGCACCGTCGGACGGCACGGGCGTACGCCGGGGGCATCGCCGCGGTCCAGGTCCTCTGGGTCGCCTTCCTCGCGATCCCGGACGGCGTCCGGGTGCCGGTCTTCCTGCTGCTCGCGCTGGCCGAGATCGCCGTGCCGGTGGTGGCAGAGCGCCGCGGCCTCACGCCGTGGCACCGCCACCACGTCACCGAGCGCTACGGACTGTTCACGCTGATCCTGCTCGGCGAGAGCCTGCTCGCCTCCACGAACGCGCTCATCGAGGCGCGCGACGGCGAGGCCGACCTGCTGCCGCTGGTCTCCATCGCCGTCCTGACCTTCGTGGCCACGGCGGCCCTCTGGTGGATCTACTTCTGGCCCACTCACCAGCTGATCATCACCGACCTGCGGAGCTCGCTGCGCTACGGCTACTCGCACCTCTTCGTGTTCGCCGCGGCGGGCGCGCTCTCCGCCGGGATCGAGGTGGAGATCGACGCCCTCTCCGACCACAGCGAGCTGAGCGACCTCGCAGCGTCCTACACCGTCACCGTCCCGATCGCGATCTTCATGCTCGGCACCTGGTGGATCGCGATGCGCGCACAGGCCGACCGCTGGGTGAACACCGTCGTGCCGCTCGGCGCCGTCCTGGTCCTCCTGGACCCGGTCATCCCGGTGCCGTTCACGTTCACGACGCTGATCCTCGTGGCGGTCGTCGTGGTGCTCGTGCTCCACCCACCGCGGGTGTCGGCCTCACACGCTGACGGGTAGCGACTCCCAGCCCCGCAGCACGCGGTTGGGCCGCCTGTGCGCCCCGGAGGTGACCTGCAGGTCGGGGAAACGCGCGTAGAGCTCCTCGAGGGCCACCCGACCCTCGAGCTTCGCCAGGTTGGCACCGATGCAGTAGTGCGCGCCGTGCGACAGGGAGAGGTGCTCGCCGGCGTTGGCGCGGGTGACGTCGAAGACGTGCGGGTCCTCGAAGACCTCCGGGTCCCGGTTGGCCCCACCGAGGATCAGCAGGATGCCGTGGCCGGGCTCGTACCGACGGCCGGCGACCTCGGTGGAGCGCGTGGCGACCCGCAGCGTCAGCTGGACCGGCGGCTCGAACCGCAGAGCCTCCTCCACCACCCCGGCCCAGCCGTGCTGCGCCGCCGCGTACCGCTGCTCCGGGAACTCGTCGAGGAGGTGCACCGCGTTGGCGATGAGGTTGACCGTCGTCTCGAAGCCCGCGCCCAGCAGCAGGAGCGCCGTGGCCCGGAGCTCGAGGTCGTCGAGTGCCTCGTCGCCCTCCAGCTGGACGAGCCGACCCAGGAGGCTGTCGTTGGGCTCGCGGCGCAGGTGCTCCACGTGGTCGCCGATCCAGTCGTGCAGGTGCGCCACGTCCTTGACCGCACGGCGGTACTGACGCCACGTGAGGTCGGGGTCCAGGAGCAGCGCGGCGCTGTCTCCCCAGTCCAGGATCCGTCGGCGGTCGTCCACGCTCACGCCGAGCATGTCGGCGATGACGGCGACGGGGAGCAGACCGGCATACCGCTCGACCAGGTCGAACTCCTTCAGGCCCTCGGCCTCGAGGTCGTCGAGGAGCCCGGTCGCGATCTCGCGGACCTGGTCCTCCTGCTGGGCCACCGACCGCGCGGCGAACGCGCGGGTGACCAAGCGGCGGTACCGGGTGTGCAGCTCGCCGTCGACCGCGAGCATGGAGGGCGCATCGACGGGGCCGAGGTGGCGCTGGGCCGTCAGCCCGTAGTAGGCGTCGCTCAGGAGTCCCTGGCGCGGCTTGGAGTCGCCCCCGACGCCGAAGTCCGGAGACTTGAAGATCTCGCGGGCCAGCGCATGGTCGACGGTGGCGGTGATGACCTCGCCCACCGCGATGCGCCCCTGCTCCCGCAGCGCCTCGTAGCCGGGATAGGGGTCGGCGCGAAGCACCGGATCGGTCGTGAGCAGAGCGATCTGGTCGCCGCGCCGGCCGGCGATGCCGAACATGAGCCGCGCCAGCCCGAAGTTGATGGACCACGCGAGCCGCGAGGCGCCGGGGAGCCGGGACCACTGGCCGGCCCGGCCCTCCCAGTGCGGCACGGCGGGTGCTGCGCCAGCCGGGGTGGACGCGACCGCGGAGTGGTCGACGGGGCATCGTGCGGCATCCTCAGGCGACATCGACGGACCTCCTGTCGTCGTGCCGCGCGAGCACGGCGATGAGACCTACGTTCTGGTCCTGCAGCCTACGCCGGGCCTCAGCCAGCCCGACGTCGTCGAGTGCCGGGTCCAGCTGGCCCTCGCGCTGGCGCCGCCAGCGGTGGCTCAGGGCGGACAGGAGGCCTTCCTGGTCGCCGAACACGTCGTACCAGTCCTCGTGCCAGGGCAGCCGTCCATCGCGTCGCTGCTCGATCATCGCCAGGGCTTCCCGGAGGGCCTGCTGGCGTCGGTTGGTCTCGGTCCAGGTCATGGCCGGCTCCTTCGGCTCGGTGCGGATTCGGGTGCTGATGACGACGCTAGGTGTCGGCACGTGTCGTGGGCATCGGCCCGGGGACCGCATTCGAGGTCCTACCCTGGTCGGAGGCCGGCTCCTTCGGCGGTCCGACGACACGAGGCGACCACCGGCTCTAGGCTGCCGATGTGCCTGCCCTGCCGTCCGTCCTGCTCGCCGTCCAGGCGCGTTTCGACGAGAAGTCCCAGCGCAAGGGCCTCGCGTACCCCTGGTGGGGTGGCTTCGTGTCCAAGACGGCTCAGGTCGGGATCGCGCTGGCCGCCGTCGGTCAGCGCGACGCACTGACTCCGCCGTCGGTGCTGGTCCTCGCGGTCGCCCTGGTGGCGCTCCCCCACGTCGTCCAGGCGAGCACCGAGCGCTGGGTGCCGTGGTGGGCGACGTCGCTGAGCGTCGGCAGCGGGGTCGCCTGGATCATGGCGGTGGACTATGACGGACGGGTCGACCTGGCGCCGGCCGTCCTCGCGGTGCTCGTGGCGGAGGTGGTCGCCACCGACGGGCTTCGACGCGGCACGGTCGTGGCGGCGGTGTCCGTCACGGCGACGCTCGCGCTCGACGTCCTGGCCGGCTCGTCGCAGGCCGGCGAGATCGTGCTCGGCCTCTTCATGGGGGCCATGCTGCGCTGGCAGATGCGCGCCCTCCTCGCCGAGCGGGCGGCGCGGCGGGGAGAGCGCGAGCGGGCCGCCCTGGCCGAGCGGCAGCGGATTGCACGCGAGATCCACGACCTCGTCGCCCACTCCATGAGCGTGACGCTGCTCCAGGTCACCGGCGCCCGGCGCGCGTTGCTCGACGACGACACCGCCGAGGCGTCCGCCGCGCTCGCGGACGCCGAACGAGTGGGTCGTGAGGCCATGTCGGACATCCGGCGCACCGTCGGCCTCCTGGCCGACGGAGCCGCGCCCACCCACGCGCTCCCGACCGCCGCCGACATCCCCACGCTCCTCGCCACCGTGCGCGCCGCCGGCCTCACGATCCGCTCGACCGTCTCAGGCGACCTCGACACCGTCCCGGTCGGCGTCGGCCTCGGTGTCTACCGCGTCGTCCAGGAGGCGCTGACCAATGTCGTCAAGCACGCTCCGGGTGCCTCGGCGACGTTCATGATCTCGGCCACGAGCTCCGACGTGACCGTCCTGGTCACCAACCCGAACCCGCGTCCGGCGGCCGACGACGGACTCGGACACGGCATCACCGGCATGCGCGAGCGGACCGAGCAGATGGAGGGATCCCTCGAGGCCCACCAGGTCGACGACGACTGGGTCGTGGCGCTCTCGGTGCCGCTCGGCGCGTCGAGGGAGCCGGCCTGGAGGCGCCGACTGATGTGCGGACTCCACGGGAGCCGCTCATGACGGACGCACCCGACCTGCTGCGCGTCCTCCTCGTCGACGACCAGGAGCTCGTCCGCTCGGGCCTGTCCCGCATCCTGCGCCGGCGCGACGGCTTCGAGGTCGTGGGCGAGTGCTCGGACGGCGACGAGGTCGCGGCAGCACTCTCCCGCCTCGCCGTCGACGTCGTGGTCATGGACCTGCGGATGAAGCGCGTGGACGGCATCACCGCGACCCGTGACCTTCGCTCCGACCCGGCCGCTCCCCCGGTCATCGTGCTCACGACCTTCGACGACGACGAGATGCTGTCCGGTGCCCTGCGCGCCGGCGCGGCGGGCTTCGTCCTCAAGGACACGCCCGCCGAGGACCTCATCCGCGCGGTGCGGGCCGTCGCCACCGGGCAGGCCTGGCTCGACCCCGCGGTCACGGCTCGCGTGCTCACCGCCTACCGGACCTCCCCCACCGCGCGCTCCACCATGGTGTTCGACGACCTCACGTCGCGCGAGCTCGAGGTGCTGACCCTGATGGCGCGCGGCCTGAGCAACCCCGAGATCGCCTCACAGCTCTTCATCTCAGAGCTGACGGTCAAGAGCCACGTCGGCCGGATCTTCAGCAAGCTCGACCTCCGCGACCGCCCGGCCGCCATCGTGCTGGCCCACGAGCACGGCCTGGTCTGACCCGTCAGAACGTGACGGGGAGCTCGTCCACGCCGTAGACGAACGAGAGCTGGCGGAAGCTCAGCTCGGACTCGTGCACACCCAGCGCGAGGTCGGGGAACCTCTGGAGCAGGGCCGGGAACACCGCGCGCAGCTCGATGCGGGCCAGCTCGGCGCCGATGCAGCGATGGATCCCGTGGCCGAAGGCGAGGTGGCCGTTCTTCGGCACCCGGAACGGGTCGAAGCTCTCCGGATCCTCGCCGACGGCGCTGGGATCGCGGTTGGCCCCGCTGATGGAGGCGAGGAGCACGTCGCCCTTCTTGATCTGCTGGCCGAAGAGCTCCATGTCCTGCTGGGCGAACCGTGGGAACGCCACCTGCACGACCGAGAGGTAGCGCAGCAGCTCCTCCACGGCGCGCTCGACGTCGGGGCGCGAGCCGTGACGCATGAGGTCTGCGTGGGCCGGATCGCGCAGCAGCACGATGGTGCCGAGGGCGATCATCCCGGCCGTGGTCTCGAAGCCTCCGGTGAAGACGCCGTCGGCGAGTCCGGCCAGGTCGACGTCGGAGATGGTGTCGCCCTCGTCGCGGATGATCTGGCCGATGAGGCCCGGTCCGGGCTCCTTGCGCTGCCGGGCCACGGCCTCGAACAGGAACTCTCGCTGGGCCGACACGGCACCGAAGGCAGCGGCTCCTCCGCCGGTGGCGTCGAAGCGAGCGCTCCCGAGGGCGGCGAAGGCCTCACGGTCCTCGTAGTCGAGCCCGAGGAGCTCGCAGATGGTCTGGAACGGGACCGGGAAGGCCAGGTGCTTGGCGAGGTCCGACGGCGAGCCGGCGTCCTCGAACTCGTCGAGCGCGTTCTTGACGATGCGGTCGATCATGGGCTCGAGGCGAGAGAGCCGTCGCATCGTGAACTCGGGGTTGACGATCTTGCGGAGCCGCGTGTGCAGCGGCGGGTCGGTGAACCCGAGGCCGCCGATGTCGTCGGACGTGGCCGGACCGTCGCCGTGGAACAGGTGCCGGATGTCGTTGGAGTAGCTGCCGCGATCGGTGAGGATCGTACGCGTCTCGTCGTACCCGGACACGAGGTAGGCGTTGAAGGAGAACGGCAGCTGGAGCTTGTGCAGGGCTCCCTCGCCCCGGATCTCGGCCAGCCGGGGCACGGGGTCCGTGCCGATGCGCTGCAGCGGGACCTTGGTGGGCTCGGGGATGATGCTGATCCGCGACAGGTCGATGCCCTGCTTCTGGATGCGCCGCACAGCGAGACGTCCGACCCATCGACTGAGTCGTCCACGCAGGTCCAGCACTCCCCGAAAATACCATTGAGCACACCTGGGGCGATTGCGGACTCGCGGCAGTTAGGCCAGGGTGACAGGAATCGCGACGACCTCGCGATCCATCACCGAGGGGGAACCATGAGTGCTACCACCGCGGAACCGCAGTCCACCGGACCCGCCGGGCCCACCGGGCTCAAGAAGGTCATGGGGCCCAAGCTCCTCCTTCTCTTCATCGTCGGAGACATCCTGGGCGCCGGCGTCTACGCCGTCACAGGCCAGATGGCGGGGCAGGTGGGCGGCATCGTCTGGCTGCCGTTCCTGCTGGCCTTCATCGTCGCGACCATCACCGCCCTCTCGTACCTCGAGCTGGTGACCAAGTACCCAGAAGCGGCCGGAGCAGCGCTCTACACGCACAAGGCCTTCGGACTGCACTTCGTGACCTTCATCGTGGCGTTCGCCGTCGTGTGCTCAGGCATCACGAGCGCGTCCACGGCGTCGGCCACGCTGTCCGGGTTCCTCACCGACGGACTCAAGATCAACGGCTGGATCGACGGCGACGTCAGCGACGGCACCATCACTGCCATCGCCATGGGCTTCATGATCCTGCTCGCCCTCATCAACCTGCGGGGCGCCGGCGAGAGCGTGAAGTTCAACGTGGTCCTGACGCTCGTGGAGATCACGGCGCTCGCCATCGTCATCGGCGTCGGCTTCTACGTGCTGGCCCAGGGCAAGGGCGACCTGAGCCAGGTGACCGTCTTCAACGACGCCAACGACAAGGGTCTCTTCCTGGCTGTCACCGCAGCCACGTCCATCGCGTTCTTCGCCATGGTGGGCTTCGAGGACGCCGTCAACATGGTGGAGGAGGTCGAGGAGCCCCGGAAGATCTTCCCGCGGGTCATGCTCACCGGCCTCGGCATCGCGGTCATCCTCTACATGCTCGTGGCCGTCTCGGTCGTGAGCGTGCTGACGTCCGACCAGATCGCGGAGATCAACGCCAACGGCGACCGCGCCCTGCTGTCCGTGGTGTCGGTCGGTGCCCCTGACTTCCCGATCGACAAGGTCTTCCCGTTCCTTGCGGTCTTCGCGGTGGCCAACACCGCCCTGATCAACATGCTGATGGCGAGCCGGCTCATCTACGGCATGGCCAACCAGAACGTGCTCCCCCGCCAGCTGGGAGCTGTCCTGCCGGGGCGTCGCACCCCGTGGGCCGGCATCGTCTTCACGACGCTCCTGGCGCTCGGCCTGATCTTCTACGTGCGTCAGGACCCCGAGAGCGACATCGTCGTGAACCTGGCGAGCGTCACGTCGCTGCTTCTGCTGGCCGTCTTCGCCGTGGTGAACGTGGCCTGCATCGTCCTGCGCGGGAAGCGGCACGACAAGGTGAAGACCTTCTTCACCTCGCCCGGTCCACTGCCGTACCTCGGGGCGTTCCTCTGCCTCTTCCTGGTCGGACCCTGGGTCGACCGTGACGCGCTCATCTACGAGATCGCCGGTGTGCTCATGCTCATCGGTGTGGGGCTGTGGGCTCTCACCTACGTGGTCAACCGGCTCACCGGCACCGGAGACAGCAAGTTCGACAACATCGACCAGCTCGGCGAGTAGCACCCGTGCTCGTCGTCGCCGGATGGCTCCGGGTCGACCCTGCAGCCCGCGAGGAGTACCTCGCGGGCTGCACGGCCGTCGTCGAGCAGGCGCGCGCTGCGCAGGGCTGCCTCGACTTCACCCTCGGCGCCGACCTCGTCGACGCCGGCCGCATCAACGTCTACGAGCGGTGGCAGGACGAGAGCGACCTGCTGGCCTTCCGGGGCTCAGGGCCGTCGGATGACCAGCAGGTCGCGATCGTCGATGCGTCGGTCAGTCGTTACGAGATCTCGTCCGAGGGACCGGCCTGAGACTTCTCGCTGCCGTCCGGGTTGAGCCCGGCCTTCTCGCGACGGCTCGAGACCGTGAGGCTCACGATCGCCGTGATCGACAGGATGGCCACGATGACGCCGAGGCTCAGCAGGGTCGGGATCTCGTACACCTTCACGTGCTCGCCGCCGTTGATGAACGGGAGCTCGTTCTCGTGCAGCGCGTGGAGGATGAGCTTCACGCCGATGAAGGCCAGCAGGATGGCGAGGCCCTGCGACAGGTAGATGAGCTTCTTGAGCAGCCCACCGAGCAGGAAGTACAGCTGACGCAGACCCATGAGGGCGAAGACGTTGGCCGTGAAGACCAGGTACGGCTCCTTGGTAAGGCCGTAGATCGCCGGGATGGAGTCGAGCGCGAACAGCAGGTCGGTGGTGCCGAGCGCGATGATCACGAGGAACATCGGCGTGATGGCGCGCTTGCCGTTCTCGTGGACGAACAGCTTGAGGCCGTCCCACTGCTCGGAGATCGTGAACCGCTTGCGGGCGAACCTCACGACGGCGTTCTCGCCGTCGTCGTCGTGGTCGGTGTCCTTCATGAGGTTGTAGCCCGTGTACAGCAGGAACGCGCCGAAGATGTAGAAGATCCACGAGACCTGCTCGATGGCCACAGCGCCGAGCGCGATGAAGATCGCACGGAAGATCAGGGCAATCACGATGCCCACCAGCAGGGCCTCCTGCTGGTACTTCCTCGGCACGTTGAAGCTGGCCATGATGATGATGAAGATGAACAGGTTGTCGATCGACAGGCTGTACTCGGTGAGCCAGCCGGCGAAGAACTGCAGCCCGAAGTCGCCGTCCTTGATGTTCGGGTCGTTGTGGTAGAGCGTGACCCAGATGCCGAAGGCGATGGCCAGTCCGACATAGATGCTCAGGTAGGTGGCGCACTCCTTCATCGACGGCTCGTGCGGCCGCCTGGCCACGATGAGGATGTCGAACAGGAGCACCGCGAGCGTCACGCCGATCGTGATGGCCCACTCGGTGGTGGATACGTTCAAGGGAGATTCCTCCGGTCGTCAAACGGCCGGAGGTCTCTTCCGCCGGACCACGCTCGAGGCGGGCGCACGGCCCACAGAACCGGGTGACTGCTGGGAGTCACCGTGATGACGGCGCTGTGATCAGGGAATACTCCCCTCCGCGGATCATTCTGACAGCACGCCCCGAGCTTCGCTCGCCCGGCCGGGGCCGGGCGAGCGGGTGGTCAGACCTGGACCTCGTCGAGGGCGCCGGTCGCGACGTCGAACACGAACCCGCGGACCTGGTCCCGGTGCGGGACGAACGGGCTCGCCTGGATGCGCCTGATGCCCTGCACGACGTCGGCGGCGGCGTCGGGGAAGGCCTCCGCGGCCCAGCTGGGACGGATGCCGGTGTCGGCCTCGATGCTCTGGCGGAACTCGTCGTCGGAGAACGTGACCATGCCGCAGTCGGTGTGGTGCACGAGGACGATCTCCTCCGTGCCGAGCAGACGCTGGCTGATGGCGAGCGACCGCAGCGCGTCCTCCGTGACGACTCCGCCGGCGTTGCGGATCACGTGGGCGTCGCCCTCGGAGAGGCCGAGGATCTTGGCGGGGTCGAGGCGGGCGTCCATGCACGCGACGACGGCGACCTTGCGGGACGGCGGGAGCGGCAGGGGACCCTCGAAGCCCTGCTGGTAGGCCTGGTTGGACTCGACGAGCTCGTCGGTGACAGTCATGGCGACCTCCTGGTCGGGGTTGGTCGCCCCACCGTGTGCCCGGCAGACCTGATGACGACGCCGGTCCCACGAGGTGGGACCGGCGTCAGCCGCAGGGCGCAGGTGCTAGGCGTCGGCCGCCATCATGCCGCGCAGCTCCTTCTTGAGGTCGCCGATCTCGTCGCGGAGCCGGGCGGCCACCTCGAACTGGAGCTCGGCGGCGGCGGTGTGCATCTGCTCGCTGAGCTGGGCGATGAGGTCGGCCAGCTCGCCGGAGGGCAGGGACGCGAGGTCCTTGGTGTGCTGGCCCAGCGGGACGGCCGCACCCTTGCGCCGACGGTCGCCGGTGGCCGCGAGCAGCTTCTCGGTGTCGGCGTCCTCGCGCGCGAGCATGTCGGTGATGTCGCCGATCTTCTTGCGCAGCGGCTGCGGGTCGACACCCCGCTCGAGGTTGTAGGCGACCTGCTTCTCACGGCGACGGTTGGTCTCCTCGATGGCCAGGGCCATGGAGTCGGTCATCTTGTCGGCGTACATGATGACCTGGCCCGAGACGTTACGAGCGGCACGACCGATGGTCTGGATGAGGGAACGCCCCGAGCGCAGGAAGCCCTCCTTGTCGGCGTCGAGGATGGCGACGAGGCTCACCTCGGGGAGGTCGAGTCCCTCACGCAGGAGGTTGATGCCCACGAGGACGTCGTACTCCCCCATGCGCAGCTCGCGCAGCAGCTCGACACGGCGCAGCGTGTCGACCTCGCTGTGCAGGTACCGCGTGCGGATGCCGGCCTCGAGGAGGTAGTCGGTGAGGTCCTCCGACATCTTCTTGGTGAGGGTGGTGACGAGGACGCGCTCGTCGCGCTCGGTGCGGGTGCGGATCTGCGCGATGAGGTCGTCGATCTGGCCCTTGGTGGGCTTGACGACGACCTCGGGATCGACGAGGCCGGTGGGCCGGATGATCTGCTCGACGAAGTCGCCCTGCACCTTCTCCATCTCGTAGTTGCCCGGCGTGGCCGAGAGGTAGACCGTCTGACCGATGCGCTCCAGGAACTCGTCCCACGTGAGTGGACGGTTGTCCATGGCGCTGGGCAGGCGGAAGCCGTGCTCGACAAGGGTGCGCTTGCGGGACATGTCGCCCTCGTACATGGCGCCGATCTGCGGGATGGTCACGTGCGACTCGTCGACCACGAGCACGAAGTCCTCGGGGAAGTAGTCGAGCAGGCAGTTGGGGGCCGACCCGGGCGCGCGGCCGTCCATGTGGCGCGAGTAGTTCTCGATGCCCGAGCAGGTACCGATCTGCTGCATCATCTCGAGGTCGTACGTGGTGCGCATGCGCAGCCGCTGGGCCTCGAGGAGCTGGTTGTCGCGCTCCAGGACGGCCAGGCGGTCGGCCAGCTCGAGCTCGATGCTGGAGATGGCGCGCGTCATGATCTCCGGGCCCACGGCGTAGTGGGTGGCGGCGCCGACGTAGAGCTCCTGGTCGTCGCTCAGGATCTCGCCCGTGAGCGGGTGCAGGGTCATGAGTCGCTCGATCTCGTCGCCGAAGAACTCGATGCGGACGGCCATCTCCTGGTACACCGGGAAGATCTCGACGGTGTCGCCCTTGACCCGGAACGTGCCGCGGGTGGCGGTGGCGTCGTTGCGGACGTACTGGGCCTGGACGAGCGTGCGGAGCAGCTCCTCGCGCGGCTTGGACTCCCCGACCTTGAAGCCGATCATCCGGTTGGTGTACTCGGCGGCGGAGCCGAGTCCGTAGATGCACGAGACGGTGGCCACGACGATGACGTCGCGGCGGGTGAGCAACGACCACGTGGCCGAGTGCCGCAGCCGCTCGACCTCCTCGTTGATGGAGGAGTCCTTCTCGATGTACGTGTCCGTCTGGGGCACGTACGCCTCGGGCTGGTAGTAGTCGTAGTACGAGACGAAGTACTCGACCGCGTTGTTGGGGAGCAGCTCACGCAGCTCGTTGGCGAACTGCGCCGCCAGGAGCTTGTTGGGCAGCATCACGAGCATGGGTCGCTGCAGCTGCTCCGCGAGCCAGGCCGTGGTGGCCGTCTTGCCGGTGCCGGTGGCGCCCATGAGCACCGAGTCCTTCTCACCCGCGCCGATGCGCTGGGTGAGCGCGGCGATCGCGGCCGGCTGGTCACCGGCCGGCTTGTACTCCGAGACGACCTCGAAGGGTGCGACTTGACGCTGGAGCTCCGCTACTGGCCTCATTCCCACCAGCGTACGTGTCGGCACCGACAGAAGCAGCCCGTGCGTAGAGCAAGCACTAGGGTGGACGACATGGCCGCCCAGGACCGTCGCGCAGCACGGACGCAGGAGATCCTGGCAGCCACGCGCGCCCTCTTCGACGAGCGCGGCGTGCGCGACGCGCAGATCGAGGACATCGCCCGCGCCGTCGGCATCAACCGCGCCATCATCTACCGGCACTTCTCGGGCAAGGAGGAGCTGTTCGCGCTCACCCTCGTGGCCTACCTCGACGAGCTGGCCGAGCTGCTGCGCACCGCCGACGCCTCCGCCGAGACCGAGCCCGACCGCCTCGTGGCCATCACCCGCGGCTTCCTCGAGTTCGGGGAGCAGTACCCCGCGTTCGTCGACTGCGCCCAGTCGCTGCTGCGTCGTCGCGGCGACGAGCTCATGGCCGAGGTGAGCGACAAGGCCATGTTCCGTCTGGGCCAGGCCATGAACGGGCCGCTCGGCGTGGTCGTGGCCGTCCTCGACGAGGGCAACGCCTCCGGCGTCTTCCGGGTCGAGGACCCCGCCCTGCTGGCCAACATTTTCTACACGCAGGCGCTCGGCGTGCTGAACCTCGCCACCCTGCGCCTGGCCGTGCGCGAGCAGAACCCGGGCCTGCCCGCCGTCGACGACGTCCCGTTCGACCGGGTCAAGGAGATCGTCGTGAACAGCGCGCTCCACATGGCCCTCGCCGACACCCGCAGCTGACCGGCCCAGCCCGTCGGGCGGTGGGCTGGCGTCCGTCCGCCGCGCCCAGCCCGTCGGGCGGTGGGTTGGCGTCCGTCCGCCGCGCCCGGCCCGTCGGGCGGTGAGCTGGCGTCCGTCCGCCGGGCCCAGCCCGTCGGGCGGTGAGCTGGCGTCCGTCCGGAGCGGCGCGGGGCGTCCAGACGGACGCCAAGTCACCGCTCCGCGGCCCGACGGACGCTCAGGCACCGCCCACGGCTGGACGGACGCTCAGGCACCGCCCACGGCGGGACGGACGCTCAGGCACCGCCCACGGCGGGACGGACGCTGAGGCACCGCCAACCCGGGGGGACGCAGAAGGTCCCCGCCATCGCCGAGGCGATGACGGGGACCGTGGTCCGCTGGGGCTCAGGACTCCAGGATGGCGACGACGCCCTGGCCGCCGGCCGCGCAGATGGAGATGAGACCGCGCTTGCCCGGTCCGGCCTGGTGCAGGATCTTGGCCAGGTTGGCCACGATCCGGCCGCCGGTGGCCGCGAACGGGTGAGCCGCCGCGAGCGACGAGCCCTTGACGTTGAGCTTGGTCCGGTCGATCGAGCCGAGCGAGATGTCCAGGCCCAGACGCGTCTTGCAGAACTCGGCGTCCTCCCACGCGGCGAGCGTGGACAGCACCTGGCCGGCGAACGCCTCGTGGATCTCGTAGTAGTCGAAGTCCTGCAGCGTGAGGCCGTTGCGCTCGAGCATGCGGGGCACGGCGTACGCGGGCGCCATGAGCAGACCCTCGGTGCCGCTCACGTAGTCGACGGCAGCCTGCTCGTAGTCGACGAGGTAGGCCTGGACCTCCCAGCCGCGCTTCGTGGCCTCCTCCTCGGAGGCAAGGAGCGCGACGGACGCGCCGTCGGAGAGCGGCGTGGAGTTGCCCGCCGTCATGGTGGCCTCGTCGCCGAGGTTCTTGCCGAAGACCGGACGCAGCTTGGCGAGCTTCTCGACCGTGGAGTCCGGACGCAGGTGGTTGTCCTTGCTCACGCCGTTGAAGGGGGTGACGAGGTCGTCCTGCCAGCCCTCCTCCCACGCCTTGGCGAGGTTCTGGTGCGAGGCGGCCGCGAGCTCGTCCTGGGCCTCGCGCGTGATGCCCCACTGGTGCGTGGTGATGGCCTGGTGGTCACCCATGGACAGGCCCGTGCGCGGCTCCGCGTTGCGGGGCTGGTCGGGGGCGAGCATCGACGGGCGGATCTTGGAGATCGCCGCCAGACGGCCCTTGTTGTCCTTGGCGTTGTTGGCCTCGATGAGGATCTTGCGCAGCTTGTCGCCCACGGCGAGCGGGGCGTCCGAGGTGGTGTCGGTGCCGCCGGCGATGCCGAACTCGATCTTGCCGAGCGCGATCTTGTTGGCCACCTGGAACGTGGCCTGCAGGCCGGTGCCACACGCCTGCTGGATGTCAGTGGCAGGCGTCTCGGGCGAGAGCTTGGAGCCCAGCACGACCTCACGCGTGAGGTTGAAGTCGCGGGCGTGCTTGAGCACGGCGCCGGCGACGATCTCGCCGGCTCGCTCACCCTCGAGGCCGAAGCGGTCGACGAGGCCGTCGAGAGCCGCGGTCAGCATGTCCTGGTTGGACACGTCGGAGTAGACCGAGTTGGACCGGGCGAACGGGATGCGGTTGCCGCCGATGACGGCGACGCGGCGCACGCTGGGCGCCAGGGTCTTGTCGGTGCCTGCGGCCTTCTTGGCTGCGGCGGCCGGGGCCTTCTTCGCAGCCGGGGCCTTCTTGGCAGGCGTCTTCTTCGCGGGGGTCTGGGGGTCCGCCATGTGAGGAGCTCCTCGGGATGGAAGGTGGTGTGGTGGACTTTACTCACGGCAGACGTGACGAGCGCCTCTCCGTGCTGCGGTGGACCGCAGGTGCAACACCAAGTTACAGTTCCGAGAGAAGTTCAGATACCGTTGGTATGCGAGAGATAGGACACACCCGGATCATGACGGACAAGTACCAGGACCTGGCCCACAACCCGATCGGCAAGTTCCTCGTCAAGAACCTCGGGCTCCCCAACCCGCCGTACCTCGAGCGCTACGAGGGCGGTCCGCTCGTCAAGGGCACCGTGCTCACCGGCAGCGCCACCAACGGCCCCGTCGCCAAGGCCGTCACGGCCGCGCTCAAGGCGTCGAAGATCGAGGCGACCGGGGTTCCCGCGAACGGCAAGAAGTACAAGGGGCTCGTGTTCGACGCCACCGGCATCGACAGCGCCGCCGGGCTCGTCGCCCTCACGGAGTTCTTCACCCCCGTGCTGCGCCAGCTGGCCGGCTCGGGTCGCGTCGTCGTGATCGGCGCCCTGCCGTCGGAGGCCGCCACCGAGGGCGCCGCCATCGCGCAGCGTGGTCTCGAGGGCTTCACCCGCTCGCTCGGCAAGGAGGTCGGCGGCGGCAGCACCGTCAACCTCGTCTACGTCGCGAAGGGCGCGGAGAAGGCCCTGGCGTCCACGCTCGGCTTCTTCCTCTCCCCCAAGTCGGCCTACGTCTCCGGACAGGTCATCCGTCTCGGCAGCACCGGCATCACGTCGGCGCCCACCGTGAAGGACATCGAGAAGCCGCTCGCCGGCAAGGTCGCCCTCGTCACCGGCGCCTCGCGTGGCCTCGGTGCCGCCGACCTGCGCACGCTCGCCCGCGACGGCGCCACGGTCATCGGCCTCGACGTCCCGCCGCTGGAGGCCGACCTCAAGGCAGTCACCGAGGAGCTCGGCGGCGGCTACATCGTCGGCGACATCACCTCGCCCGACGCCCCGAAGCTCATCGCCGACTACGTCCGCGAGAACTACGGCTCCATCGACGTCATCGTGCACAACGCCGGCATCACGCGCGACAAGCGCCTGCGCAACATGAAGCCCGAGAACTGGCAGCTCGTCGTCGACATCTCCGTCGGCGCCCCGCAGCGCATCACCGACCACCTGCTCGAGCAGAACCTCATCAACGACGGTGGCCGCATCATCGGCATCGCATCCATCGCGGGCATCGCGGGCAACAACGGCCAGACCAACTACGCGTCGGCCAAGGCGGGCGTCATCGGCTGGATCCAGTCGCTCGCCGAGCGCGTGGCCGACCGCAACATCACGGCCAACGTCATCGCCCCCGGGTTCATGGAGACCGAGATGGTCAAGACCATCCCGCTCGGCATCCGCGAGGCCGGTCGACGCATGAACTCCATGTCGCAGGGCGGTCTGCCCGTCGACGTCGCCGAGGCCATCACGTGGCTCTCGGGCCCCGGCGCGGCCGCCGTGAGCGGCAATGTGGTGGGCGTCAACGGCCAGATGCTGATCGGTGCCAGCTGACATGACCACCACCCGCCAGTACGACAAGGCGCCGTCCACGCTGCCGCTCATGCTCAAGGCAGCGCTGCCCGCGCTGCCCGTCGTCGGTGGCCTGCCGGGCGTGAAGCACGCCTCCGGCGAGGTCCCCGACCTCGTGCTCCTGCGGTCCGACGTCACCACCGACACCGCTCACCTCGCTGCGTACGAGGAGGTTTGCGGTTTCGGCCGGTCCGACGCCCTGCCCACCACCTACCCGCACATGAGCGCGTTCGCGCTGCACATGGCGCTCATGACCGACACGTCGTTCCCGTTCGCGCCCATGGGTCTGGTGCACCTGCGCAACACCATCACGCAGCACCGGCCCCTGGGCCCGGGTGAGTCCTTCGACGTCAGCGTCAGGGCCGCCGACCTGCGACCGCACCCCAAGGGACAGCTCGTCGACCTCATCACCACGGTCACGGTCGACGGCGAGGTCGTGTGGGACGAGGTCACGACGTTGTTCTCGCGCGGCAAGCGTGGCGCGGGGGCCGAGACCTCGGCGGCGCCGCTCGACGGGATCGAGGCGCCCGACGGTGTCGTCCAGTGGAAGCTCAAGGGCGACCTCGGTCGTCGCTACGGAGCCATCTCGGGCGACCGCAACCCCATCCATCTGTACCCGGTCACCGCCAAGGCGTTCGGCTTCCCCACCAACATCGCCCACGGCATGTGGACCAAGGCCCGCAGCCTCGCCGCGCTCCAGAACCGGCTGCCCGACGCCCACCGCGTCGACGTCGAGTTCAAGAAGCCGGTGCTGCTGCCCGCCACGGTCACCTTCGGGCACACCGGGGCAGCCACCGACGCCGACGGACTGGTGTTCGGCGTCAAGGGCGCACGCAAGCCCGTGACCCACCTCGTGGGTCGCGTCACCGCCCTCTGAGGGCTTGTACCGGCACGTAACCCAAGGCGGCCCGGTGTCGTTGGATCCCCTGTAGCTCACGTCACAGAGGAGTCCACGATGCCGGGTCGTCTCGTCCGCGCCGCCCTGTCCGCCGCTCTCGTCCTGACCGGCGTGCTGGCCATCTCGTCGGCGCCGGCCTCGGCCGCCACGTCGTGGAAGCCGCGCCCCGAGCAGTACCCGGCCACCACCACGGTGCAGGACCTGGCGATCCCCATGTCCGACGGCACCGTGCTGCGCGGCAACCTCGTGCGTCCGGTCGGCGCCGACGGCAAGGTCGTCACCACCAGGCTGCCGACGATCGTCACCATCACCGCCTACAACAAGAACGTCCAGGAGCAGGCCGGCGGGCTGGCCGGCGGCGACTCCAGCTTCCTCGTGAAGCGCGGCTACCTGCAGCTCACCGTCGACGCCCGTGGCACGGGCAGCTCCGGCGGCACGTGGTGCGCGTTCTGCGCCCGCGAGGACAAGGACTTCGGCGAGGTCGTCACGTGGGCGGGTCAGCAGCCGTGGTCCAACGGCAGCACCGGCATGAGCGGTCCCTCGTACATGGGCATCGCCCAGATCTTCGCCGCCGGCGCACGGCCCAAGGGCCTCAAGGCGATCTTCCCCCAGGTCCCCGGCGCCGACGTCTACCGCGACGTCGTGGCCTCCGGAGGAGCGCTCGACGTCGGCTTCATCCCGCTGTGGATCGGCCTCGTGAACGGCACGGCCATCATCCCGCCGACCCTCACCGCCACCAACCCCGCGCTCGGCCTGGGCACGCTCGTGACGCACCTGCTCGGCAACGGCGCGTTCAGCGCCGGGCTGCTCCTCACGGCCCTGGGCGGTGGCGAGCCCGCGTTCGACGGCGAGTTCTACACGCAGCGCTCCCCCATCAACGTGGCCTCGAAGATCGACGTCCCGACGTTCTTCATCTCCGGGGAGTACGACCTCTTCCAGCGCGGCACGCCGCTGCTCTACGAGAACCTGCGCAAGCGCGGCGTCCAGACCAAGATGATCGTCGGGCCGTGGGACCACCTGCAGGCCTCCGGGGGCGTGGGCCTCGAGAAGGCGGGCCACGGCACGCTCGGCGAGCTCCAGCTCCGCTGGTTCGACCGCTACGTGAAGGGTCGCGCCGACGCCACCCTCGACTCCGACATCCCGCCGCTCACCTACTACCAGCAGGGCACGGGCGCCTGGACCAAGGGCACCGACGTCGTGGCCCCCGGCAGCCGCGCCACGAGCTTCCGCCTCTCCGGCTCGGCCTCGACAGGACAGACTGCAGGTCTCACCACCGGAAAGGCGGACGAGGGCGTCTCCGACGTCCTTCCCGTCCCGGCCCAGGGCCTGTGCACCCGCTCCACCAACCAGTGGACGGCCGGCGTCCTCAACAAGGCCCTTCCGGACCTGCCGTGCTTCACGAACAACCAGTTCAACGACCGGCTCGGTCCGGTGTTCGAGACGGCCCCGCTCACGAAGGCCGTCACGCTGCAGGGCCAGGTCAACGCCCGGCTCTACACCTCCACCGTCGGCGCCGGGGACGGCATGCTCTCGGTGGCGCTCGAGGACGTCGCGCCCGACGGCACCGTCAGCCGTCTCACCGGTGGCTGGCAGGTCATCTCGATGCGCGCCCTCGACACCAGCCGTAGCCGCTACCTGGACGGCAAGGTCATCCAGCCGTACCACCCGTTCACGAAGGCCAGCAAGAAGCCTCTCGCCGCAGGCGAGGTGGCACCGGTCGACGTCGAGATCTTCCCGACGGCGGCCAAGATCCTCCCGGGCCACCGGCTCCGGGTGGCCGTGCAGGCCTTCGACGTGCCGCACCTGCTCCCGAACCTCGGCGACCTACTGGGCTCGCTCAGCGTCATCCGGGTGCACAGCTCGGCGAAGTACCCGTCGGAGGTGACCATCCCGACGCGCTGACCGCGCGGCTGCGCCAGGGCCGTCAGCGGGAGCGGCGCTGTCGGATGAGGCCCTCCTGGGCCACGGTGGCCACGAGGGTCCCGTCCTGGGCGAAGACACGCGCCGTGCTGAGGCCCCGGGCTCCCGAGGCCGACGGCGAGGTCTGGTCGTAGAGCAGCCACTCGTCGGCGCGCACGGGACGGTGGAACCAGATCACGTGGTCGAGCGAGGCCGGCATGACCTTGGGGTCGCCGATGAAGGTGCCGTGCGGGAGGAGGGAGACGCCCAGCAGGCTGAAGTCCGAGATGTAGGTGAACGCCGCGTTGTGCACGATGCGGGAGTCGGGCAGCGTGCCGTTGGCGCGGAACCAGAGTCGCTGCACGGCCGGGACCAGCTCACGGGACGGGTCGTCGGGTGTCCGGTTGTCGCCCACGTACCGCAGGTCGAACGCGTCCCAGTCCCGCTTCCACGCGAGGGAGAAGTCCGACCCTCGCTCGGCGATGATGTCGATGAGGGGCGTGGAGTCCTCCGGAGACGGGACCTCGGGCATCCGGTCCTGGTGGTCGAAGCCGTCCTCCTCGCGCTGGAAGGACACCGTCATGTAGAAGATGTTCTCGCCGTGCTGGCGCGCCGCGACGCGCCGCGTGGTGAACGATCCGCCGTCCCGGACGTTCTCGACGTCGTAGATGATCGGGATGCTGGGATCGCCGCCGAGCAGGAAGTACGCGTGGAGCGAGTGGATGTGCCGGTCCTCCGGAGCCGTCAGCTGGGCCGCCATGACGGCCTGCGCCGCCACCTGCCCGCCGAAGACACGGACGAGGCTCGAGTTCTCGGGCTGCTTCCCGCGGTACAGACCGATCTCGAGCGGCTCGAGGTCCAGCAGGTCGACGATCTCAGACAACGATTCAGGCACGGGCCGATCCTAGCGATCCCGGCGCCCACCGGCGGCGTCCTCGCCGACCTCGTGGCTCAGCCGTCGTCGTGCTTGCGCTGACGCGCAAGGCTAGTCCCGATCGTTCTTGCGCTGACGCGCAAGGAACTGCTCGAACTGGTCCGCCAGCTCGTCGCCCGAGGGGATGGCGTCCTCCTCCGCCAGGAGCGACTGGGCCGCTCCTCGGGTGAAGGCGTCGTACTGCTGCTCCAGGCCGTGCAGGACGTTCTCGCCGTCCTGGTCCGAGATCTGCTCCTGGATCTGCTCCATGGCGGCGCTCGTGGCCGTGCGCAGGGCGTCGAGGTCGAGCTCGAGACCCAGCCGGTCGACGACGGCGTCGATCAGCGCGATGGCCGCCGGCGGGTAGTCGATCTGGGCGAGGTAGTGCGGGACGTGCACGACGTAGCCCGCGGCGTCGAGACCCAGCTGGCCGAACCGGTACTCCAGGAGCGACTGCGCCGACGACGGCACCTTGACCTCGGCGCCCCACAGGTTGGTGCGGTCGACGATCTCGGGCCGCGTGCCGTGGGCGGTGATCATGGGAGGACGGGTGTGCGGCACCCCCATGGGCACCGCGCCGAGCCCCAGCGTGAGCGGGATGCGCAGGTCGGTCACGACGTCGCGGAGCTCGCTCACGAAGGACTCCCAGCGGAAGTCGGGCTCCGGACCGGCGAGCAGGTAGTACGGCGTGCCGGCCGCGTCGCGCTCCAGCACGATGTCGAGCCGGGGCTCTTCGTAGTCCTGGTAGTGATCCTGGCGGAACGTGACGAAGGGTCGACGGGCGCGGTAGTCGTAGAGCTCGTCGACGTCGAAGGAGTGGACGACCTCCCCCTCGCCGGTCGTGAGCGCCTCGGCCGCCAGGCGCGGCGCGCCGCCGGCCGTCAGGAACCCGTCGAGGGCGTGGATGAGGACGGCTCCCTGAGGAGCCTCGGGATCAGTCTGGGTGTCTCGTCGCTTGGGCCACTGCATCGTCAACGCCTCAGCTCTCCGCCACATTCCCGCTGGTCACGGTCTCGCGCAGCGCCTCCAGGGCGTCGGTGGCGATGGCGTCGGGCGTGAGACCGACCCGCTCGAGCAGGACGTCGCGCTTGGCGTGCTCGAAGAACTCCTGGGCGATGCCGTGCACGCGCACGGGGGTGGGGATCCGGGCGTCCTGGAGGGCCTGTGTGAACGCCGACCCCACCCCGCCGACGCGTCCGTTGTCCTCGATGGTGACCACGAGTCGACGCCCGGTGGCCGCGGCCACCAGGTCGGGGTGGAAGGGCTTGACCCAGCGCGGGTCCACGACCGTGGTCCCGAGGCCGGCAGCCTCCAGCCGCTCGGCGACGGCGAGGCCGGTGCGTGCCATGGAGCCGACGGCCAGGACCAGGACGTCGTCGGAGCTGCCCTGGTGGAGCACGTCTCCCCCGCCGAGCGTGCCGACCGCGTCGATGTCGTCCGGCACGGCGCCCTTGGCGAACCGGACCACGGTGGGGGCGTCCGAGACGTCGACGGCCTCGCGCAGGAGCTCGCGCAGGCGTGAGCCGTCGCGGGGCGCGGCGAGCCGCAGGCCCGGGACGACCTGGAGGATCGACATGTCCCACATGCCGTTGTGGCTGGCGCCGTCGTCGCCGGTGAGGCCGGCCCGGTCGAGGACGAACGTGACGCCGCAGCGGTGCAGCGCGACGTCGAGCAGGACCTGGTCGAACGCGCGGTTCAGGAAGGTGGCGTAGACCGCGAAGACGGGGTGCAGACCGGCCATGGCCATGCCCGCCGCGCTCGTGGCGGCGTGCTGCTCCGCGATGCCCACGTCGACGACGCGGTCGGGGAACTTGTCGGCGAAGGCGTCGAGGCCCACCGGGTACAGCATGGCGGCCGTGATGCCCACGACGTCGGGACGCTCGTCGGCGATCCGGACGATCTCGTCGCGGAACACCGAGGTCCAGCCGGCGGGAGCGACCGAGCGGGCGTCGCCGGTCTCCCGGTCGAAGGCGGGCGCCTGGTGCATCTGGTCGTTGATGTTGGCCACGGCGATGTCGTAGCCCTGGCCCTTGGTGGTGAGTGCGTGGACGAGGACGGGACCGTTGAACCGCTTGGCCTGGGTGAGCGCGTGTTCGAGAGCCTGGCGGTCGTGCCCGTCGACCGGCCCGAGGTACTTGAGTCCCATGTCCTCGAACATGCCCTGCGGGGCGAGGACGTCCTTGAGCCCCTTCTTGATGGCGTGCAGCGCCTCGTAGGCCGCCGGGCCCACGAGACGACCGCTGCTCAGCCGCTCCTTGATGGCGGCCAGGGCGGGTTCGTACCGCGGGTTGGTGCGGATCTCGGCGAGCCGGTTGGCCAGGCCGCCGACGGTGGGCTGGTACGAGCGGCCGTTGTCGTTGACGACGATCACGAGGCGCCGGTCCTGAGCTGCAGCGATGTTGTTGATGGCCTCCCAGGCCATGCCGCCCGTGAGGGCACCGTCACCGATGACGGCCACGACGTGGCGGTCGTTGCCCAGGACCTCGTTGGCCCGGGCCATGCCGTCGGCGTAGGACAGGCTCGTGGAGGCGTGGGAGTTCTCGACCCAGTCGTGCTCGGACTCCGCCTGCGAGGGGTAGCCCGACAGGCCGCCCTCCTGGCGCAGCGAGTCGAAGGCGTCGGCGCGTCCGGTCACCATCTTGTGCACGTAGGCCTGGTGACCGGTGTCCCAGACGACGCGGTCGAGCGGCGACTCGAAGACGCGGTGGATGGCGAGCGTGAGCTCGACGACGCCCAGGTTGGGGCCGAGGTGCCCGGCGTGCTGGGCCACGGCGTCGATCGTGCGCTCGCGGATCTCGTGGGCGAGGGTCGCGAGGTCGTCGTCGGAGAGGTCCCGCAGGTCAGCGGGTCCGCGGATCTCGTCGAGCAGGGCCATTCGGCCAGTCTACCGAGGAGTCCTGGAGATCACCGGGGCGTCACCGCGCGTGGTAGCGGCCACGCTCGTGGGAGAGCACTGCAGCGTCGCTCACCTCGACGTGCTCGACCTGTGCCTCGACCAGGAGTCCCCACCCTGCGTGGCGAGCGTCCGTGGTGCGCCGGACGCCGATCCACCCTGCGGCGCCGGTCAGGACCGGCCCCCACGCGGACTCCTCCCACTGCGCCAGGGTGAAGGGACCACCCGGTGCCGGGGCCACACCGGCGAAGGCGTCGCTGAGGAACTCGTGACCGGACGTGGCGAGGTTCACGACGAACCGCTCGGGCTCCTCCTCCCAGAAGTCCGACTCCTCGTCGACGAGGCCCAGGACGACCGCCGGGTCACCGGCACCGATCATGAACGACGAGACCGTGAGGCCGACCCGGGCGCGCCCCTCCCCCGCGGTCCAGAGGCTCACGGCCGCCGGGAGGTGGCCGCGCAGCCGTCGGAGCGGGTCGCGGTCGCCCGGAGGCGTGGCGAAGGGATGGTCCGTGTGGATCGTCACCCCGCCAGCCTAGGCCCGTGGCCGACGGGTCAGGCGACGACGGATCCCGCCGACGCGTACGAGTCGGTGAGCGTGCCGACCGGGTCCTGCAGAAGCCGGCCGAACGCGAGCTCGGCGGCCCCCACCAGCACCGAGTCGGCGCCGAGACCGGGCAGCGTGATCCGGGCGAGCTCCCGCGGGGCTGCCAGTGCGTGCTCGGCGAAGGCGGCGTCGACATCGTCCCGCACCAGGGGCAGGAGGGGCCGCAGGTAGCCGCCCAGCACGATGACGCGCGGGTTCAGCAGGTTGACCATGCCGGCGAGTCCTCGGCCGATGTGCCAGGCCACCTGCCGCAGCTCCGGCGACGCCTCGTGGATGCCGTCGAGGAACTCGCCGAGCGAGGGAATGCGGTCGGGCGGGCACCCCACGGCGGCCGCGATGGCCACGCCGCCCACCTCGGTCTCCCAGCAGCCCCGTGCGCCGCAGTGGCACAGCTTTCCGTCGGGGACGAAGGGGACGTGGCCGATCTCGCCCGCGTAGCCGCCGGCACCCTCCAAGGGCCGTCCGGCCACGACGACGCCGGCGCCCACGCCGACCTCGCCGGAGAGGTACACGAGGTCGTCGACGCCCACACCGGCACCACGCAGGTGCTCGGAGACGGCGCCGAGGTCGGCATCGTTGCCCAGGACCGGCCTCATGCCGCCGCCCAGGCGCTCGGCGAGCAGGGCACTGAACGGCACCTCGTGCCAGCCCAGGTTGGGCGCGAGCCGGACGAACCCGTCGTCGGCACGCACGATCCCCGGCACCGCGGCACCGACGCCGACCACCGGCACGGAAGGGTCGATGTCCTTGAGCACGAGTCGCATGAGCTCGGCCACCGAGTCGGCGGTGACCTCGGGGTCGTGACCGGCCGGCGCCGGACCGGTGGCCCGGGCCTGGACGATGCCGCCCAGACCCACACGGGCCACGGAGAGCCCGTCCACGCGCACGTCGGCCGCGAGGACGACGGCGCCCGGTCCCGCGAGGACGTCGACCGAGGGCCGACCGACCCCTGCACGCGCCCCGACGGACTTGCCCTTGGCCGTGAGGCCGAGGGCCTCCAGCTCACCCACCAGACCGCCGATCGTGCTGCGGTTCAGTCCCATGCGACTCGTGAGGTCGGACCGTGAGATCCGGCCGGCGCCGTGCACGTGACCCAGGACGGTTCCGAGGTTGTGCCGTCGGACGTCCTCCTGGTTGGTGCCGACGCCCGTCCGACCTGCGGACGCCATGTCTAGAGTCCTGTCGCGGAACGCCGCCTGCGCGAGATCGCGTCGACGCTGGCCGCGAGGAGCAGGACGCCACCCGTGACGATGAAGTTGATGTACGAGGCCTGGTCGAGGAGGCCGAGCCCGTTGGCGATGGTGGCGATGACCAGGCCGCCGATGACGGCGTCGCGGGCCTTGCCCTTGCCGCCGAAGAGGCTCGTGCCGCCGATGACTGCCGCGCCCACCGCGTAGAGCAGCGTGTTGCCGCCGCCGGACGACGTGGAGACCTTGCCGAGGTTGGACGCCGCGATGACACCGCTGAGCGCGGCCATGGAGGAGCCGAACATGAAGACGGAGATCCGGATGCGGTCGACGTTGATGCCGGCGCGTCGCGCCGCCTCGGGGTTGCCACCCACCGCGTAGACGTGACGCCCGTAGGCCGTGCGGCCGAGGACCATGGTCCAGGCGATGAGCAGGGCGATCACGAGCGGCAGCACGTACGGGATGCCCTCGATGACGAAGCCGGCGTTGGGCGCGCGGTTCAGGTTGAGCACGTAGGTGACGACGAGCAGGATCACGGCGAGCGCGACGATCTGGGCGACCACGACGGCGAGCGGCTGGTGCTGCAGGCCCTTGGAGACCTTCAGGCGGTGGCTCCGCAGGGCCAGGAGCGCGTAGACCACGATGACGACGACGGCGAGGACCCAGCCCCACGTCGGCGGCACGTTGTTCTTGGTGATGCCCTTGATGACCTCCTGGTCGACGCGGACGGAGCCGCCGTCGCCGATGAGCTTCAGGAGCAGGCCCTGCAGGCCCAAGAAGAACGCCAGGGTCACGACGAAGGAGGGAATGCCCACCTTGGCCACGATCAGGCCGATGACGAGGCCGATGACCGCGCCGGTGACGAGGGCGCCGAGCACCGCGACGCCCCACGGCAGGTCGTGGTCGGCGATCGCGAGCCCCATGACGGCTGCTGACGCGCCACCGGTGACGCCGGCGGACAGGTCGATGTCGCCCAGGAGCAGCACCATCACCAGTCCCATGGCCAGCACGATGATGGCGCCGGCCTGGGTGATGAGGTTGGCCATGTTGAGGGCCGAGAGGAAACGGTCGTTGGCGAGCCCGAACACGATGAACAGGACGAGCAGGCCCAGGATGGCGGGCAGCGCACCCATGTCGCCGCCGCGGACGCGGTTCACGTAGGCGCGTGCCGCCTCGCCCAGCGTGTTGGACTGGGTCCGGTCGTTGGCGAAGCCCGCCTCTTCGGCGTCGGTGATGATGTCGGTCATGTCTGGCCCCTCAGGCAGTCGCCGACGGAGCCGCGGCGCCGTCGAGATCGGAAGATGTGCCGGTCGTGATGAGCTCGACGACCTGGCGGGACGTGACGTCCTTCGTGGCGACGTCGGCGGCCACGCGGCCGAGGTAGAGCGCCGTGATGCGGTCCGCCACCTCGAAGACGTCGGTCAGGTTGTGCGAGATGAGCAGCACGCCCACGCCGGAGTCGGCGAGACGGCGCACGAGGTCGAGCACCTGGCGGGTCTGGGCCACACCGAGCGCGGCGGTCGGCTCGTCGAGCAGCACGATCTTGGAGTTCCACAGCGCCGCCTTGGCGATGGCCACGGTCTGACGCTGACCGCCCGAGAGGCTCGAGACGCTCTGGCGCACGGACTTGACGGTGCGGACCGACAGCGACGCGAGCACCTCGCGCGCCTTGGACTCCATGGAGGTCTCGTCGAGCACGGGCCCGGTCTTCATCTCGCGGCCGAGGAACATGTTCTCGACGATGTCGAGGTTCTCGCAGAGGGCGAGGTCCTGGTAGACCACCTCGATGCCGAGGGCGGAGGCGTCCTTCGGTCCGTGGACCTCGACCGGCTTGCCGTCGAAGCGGTACTCGCCGCTGTCGAGCGGGTAGATGCCCGCGACGGCCTTGACGAGCGTCGACTTGCCGGCGCCGTTGTCGCCGACGAGGGCGGTGACCTGGCCGGGATAGATGGCGAGGTCGACGTCGTGGAGGACGTGGACGACGCCGAAGCTCTTGTTGATTCCTCGCAGCTCGAGGAGCGGTGACGTGCTCATGTGCGGCCTCCGAGAGGGCGGTCGAGAGGGTTCAGGGGGTGGTGACGCGTCAGGTGCGGCTTCCTGGGGACGTTCCCCCAGGAAGCCGCACCCGAGTGCGTCAGCTGATGCCGGCGTCCGTGCAGAGCTTGGTGAACTTGCCCGTGCACACGTCCGACGCCTTCAGGTCGCCCGACTCGATCGGAGCGCCGACGTTGGACTTGTCGATGGCGACCGGGTCGAGCAGGATCGCCGGGACGTCACGCTTGCCCGTGTCGTCCTTGACGGTGCCGGTGGTCTCCGGCTTGTCGCCCTTGACCATCGCGATGGCGGCCTCGGCCAGCGCGCCGGCCTGGCCGGTCGCCGACTTCTGGATCGTCATGCACTGGTCACCCGTGAGGATGTTCTGCAGACCCTCGGCCGTCGCGTCCTGACCGGTGACGGGGACCTTGCCGGCCTGACCGTTCTTGTCGAGGATCGAGATGACTGCGCCGGCGAGGCCGTCGTTGGCGGCGTAGACGCCGTCGACCTTGCCGTCGGCCTTGGTGTACAGCTGCTCGAAGATCGTGACGGCCTGCTCGTTGTCCCAGTCCGGGACAGCCTGCTCGCCGACCTTCTTGTAGGTGCTGACCTTGTCGAGGACGCTGTGCGCGCCGTCGGAGAACAGCGTGGCGTTGTTGTCGGTGGGCGAACCGTTGAGGAACACGATGTTCGCGTCCTTGTCGCCGAGGCACTTCTGGAGCCCCTCGCCCTGCAGGGCACCGACCTTGCTGTTGTCGTACGAGATGTAGACGTCGGCCGAGCCGCCCAGCGTGAGACGGTCGTAGTCGATCGTCTTGACGCCCTGGCTCTTGGCCTTCTCCTCGATGGCCGCACCCGAGTCGGAGTCGAGGTTGACGATCGCGAGGACCGTGACGCCGTCGGTGATCATGCCGTCGGCGATGGTCTGCATCTTGTCGGCGTCACCCTCGGCGTTCTGGATGTCGTACTTCACGCCGGCCTTCTTGAACGCGGCTGCGAGCGCCGGCTTGTCGGCGCTCTCCCAGCGGGCCGAGGACTTGGTGTCCGGCAGGATCACGCCGATCTTGCCCTCGGACGCCTTGCCGCCGTCTCCACCGTCGTCGCCGTTGTCGCTGCCACACGCGCTGAGCGCGAAGACCGCACACATCGCCGTTGCGATCATCAGATTGCGAGTCCGCTTCACACAGACCGCCTCCACTTCTACGAGTCAGAGCGTGCCGCCGGTCCGTTGTTTCGCCTGCGTTACGCAATTGTTGTTTGGCACAACGTATAGCGTGACCGGCATCACGTCCAGCACCTCGGCCAACAAATTGTTGCCGCGGACCACAATATGTCGGAAGCCCCGGGTGAATCAGGGTCGTTCGGTCTCCCAACGCTGCGTGTCGCTCACCGCGAGCGGCGTGCTGCCGGCGCGCTGCGCCTGACGACCTGCCTGCTCGCCCACGAGGTTCAACGCCGGCACCCGGTCCTCCACGACGAAGCTCGCCCGGGTGAAGGCGGCCGCGCCGGGCGTCCGTACCTGCTCGACGCAGCGGAAGTCCGCCTGGAGCTCCTCCGGCCTGATCGTGGTCCGTACGTAGCCCCGCAGGCTGTTCTGCATCTTCAGGTGCGGGTTCCAGGCGAGCCACGGGTGCGCGGTCAGGGCCGTGTCGGCGCCGCTGCCCCCGGACGTGACGGAGCTGCACACGAGCTCGGTCCCGACCGAGCGGGACGTCGGGTCGTCGTAGTCGAGCTTGAGCTCGCTCGCCCAGTGCGCGTGCACGTCCCCCGTGAGCACGACGGGGTTGCGGACCTCGGCCTCCACCCAGGCACGCGTGATGCGGTCCCGCGACGCCTGGTAGCCGTCCCACGCGTCCATCGAGACGGTCTTGAGCGGCCCCTGGTCGCTGTCGCGCTGGGCGAAGAAGACCTGCTGCCCCAGGACGTCCCACCGGGCCTGCGAGCGGTTGAAGCCGTCCACGAGCCAGCGCTCCTGGCGTCCCCCCGTGATGGAACGCCTCGGGTCCACGGCGGCCGGGCAGTCCGTCCGGTAGCCGTCGCCGCAGCCCTGGTCGTCGCGGAACTGGCGGGTGTCGAGCATGTGGAACGTCGCGAGCCTCCCCCACTGCACGCGCCGGAAGATCTGGATGTGACCGGCCCGCGGCACCGAGGTCCGCCGCAGCGGCATGTTCTCGTAGTAGGCCTGGAAGGCCGCTGCCCGTCGCGCCAGGAAGCCCGGCGCGTCCGCAGCGTCCTCCGGGACGTCACCGGCCCAGTTGTTGTCCACCTCGTGGTCGTCGAACACGACCACCCACGGGGCCGCCGCGTGCGCGAGCTGGAGGTCGGCGTCGGTCTTGTACTGCGCGTGGCGCTGGCGGTACGACGCGAGGTCGACGGTCTCCGGCCCCTCGTGGTCGCGCACGTTGCCGCCCGGCGCCACGTAGTCGTCGGCTCGGTACTCGTACTGGTAGTCGCCGAGGTGCAGGACGAGGTCGGGGTGGTCCTCCGCGAGCCGCCGGTACGCCGTGAAGAAGCCGTGCTCGTACTGCGCGCACGACACGAACGACATCGCCAGCTCGCGGGGCATCGCGTCGGGCCGGGGCGCGGTGACGGCGCGCCCGATGCGGGAGACGAATCCGCCGGCGCGGAACCGGTACCAGTACTCGCGGGCCGGCTTCAGGTGCCGGACCTCCACGTGCACCGAGTGCGCTCCCCTGTCGTGCGCCACCACGACCCCCGCCGCCTCGACCCGGCGGAAGCGTTCGTCGCTCGCCACCTGCCACTCCACGGGGACCCCGCGCGACGGCATGCCGCCGAGGCCGTCGGCCGCGAGCGGGTCGAGCGCGAGGCGGGTCCAGAGCACGAACCCGTCGGGCTCGGGGTCGCCGCACGCGACGCCGAGCGTGAACGGGTCGTGCGGCAGACGCACCGCGTGCGCCCTTCGGTCGGCCGTCGCCGTCGCGGGCGCCCCCGAGGCGCTCGCGAAGGGGCTCAGGACACTGGTTCCCGCTGCGGCGCCGACGACGGCTCCCGAGCGGATGACATCTCTGCGGGTGGGCATCCACCCACGTGACCCGACGCCCGTGAACGTCGGGTGGCATCAGCATGAAGCCCCGGCACCGACCAGGAATGATGCCTTCGGGTAGCCAGAGGTACCCGCGAGCATCGTCCCGCGTCGGTCCGGAAGCAGAAAAGATGCATCCGGGTAGCCAGGGCTACCCGGATGCATCATCTCGCGTCCGCCGGGGCGGTTCCGTCAGCTCAGAGGAGCGAGCGGAGCACGTACGGCATGATGCCGCCGTTGCGGTAGTAGTTGGCCTCACCCGGGGTGTCGATGCGGACGACGGCGTCGAACTCGACGTCTCCCGCCGTGACCTTGACGGTCTTGGGGGTGCGGCCCTCGTTGAGCTCGGTGATGCCCGCGAAGGAGAACGTCTCCTCGCCCGTCAGGCCCAGCGACTCGGCGTTCTGGCCCTGCGGGAACTGCAGCGGGAGGACACCCATGCCGATGAGGTTGGAGCGGTGGATCCGCTCGTACGACTCGGCGATGACGACCTTGACGCCCAGGAGCGCGGTGCCCTTGGCCGCCCAGTCGCGCGAGGAGCCGGAGCCGTACTCCTTGCCCGCCAGGACGACGAGCGGGATGCCGGCCTCCTGGTACTTCTCCGACGCCTCGAACACCGTGGTGACCTCACCGTCGGTGCTGAAGTCGCGCGTGAAGCCACCCTCGGTGCCGGGCGCGATCTGGTTGCGCAGGCGGATGTTGGCGAACGTGCCGCGGATCATGACCTCGTGGTTGCCTCGGCGCGAGCCCAGGGAGTTGAAGTCGCGCGGCTCCACGCCGTGCTCCATGAGGTACTTGCCGGCCGGGCTGTCCTTCTTGATGGCGCCGGCGGGGCTGATGTGGTCGGTGGTGACCGAGTCGCCCAGCTTGAGCAGGACACGCGCACCGTCGACGTCGACGACGTCGGAGGGCTCGATGTCCATGCCGTCGAAGTACGGCGCGCGGCGGACGTACGTGGAGTCCGCGTCCCACTCGAACGTGTCGCCGTCGGGCGTGGGGAGGTTCTGCCAGCGCTCGTCGCCGGCGAAGACGTCGGCGTACTCCTTGCTGAAGGTCTCGGAGCTGATGGCGCTCTGGATGACGTCCTCGACCTCGGACGGGCTGGGCCAGATGTCCTTGAGGTACACCGGGTTGCCGTCGGTGTCGTCGCCGAGGGACTCGGTGGTGATGTCGATGTCCATGGAGCCGGCGATGGCGTAGGCCACCACGAGCGGCGGCGAGGCCAGGTAGTTCATCTTGATGTCGGGGTTGATCCGACCCTCGAAGTTGCGGTTGCCCGAGAGCACCGAGACGACGGCGAGGTCGTTCTCGTTGACCGCGGCGCTGACCTCGGCGATGAGCGGGCCGGAGTTGCCGATGCACGTGGTGCAGCCGTAGCCGACGAGGTTGAAGCCCATCTTGTCGAGGTAGGGCGTGAGGCCGGAACGGTCGTAGTAGTCCGAGACCACCTTGGAGCCGGGCGCGAGCGTGGTCTTGACCCACGGCTTGCGCGAGAGGCCCTTCTCGACGGCCTTCTTGGCCAGCAGGGCCGCGCCGATCATGACCGACGGGTTGGACGTGTTGGTGCACGACGTGATGGCGGCGATGGTGACCGCACCGTGGTCGAGCGTGAAGGTCTGGCCGTCGACCGTGACCTCGATGGGGTTGCTCGGGCGTCCGCCGTCGGCGGGCACGCACGAGAGGTAGTCGCGCGGCGGCTTGGTGCCGTCGTCGCTCGAGGAGGGCGCGTCGGAGGCCGGGAAGGACTCCTCGACGGCCTCGTCGTAGCTCGCGCCGTTGGCCTGGTCGCCGTCCTCGACGTACGCCGAGAGGGCTCCGCGGAAGCCCTCCTTGGCGCTCGACAGGACGACGCGGTCCTGCGGGCGCTTGGGGCCGGCGATGGAGGGGACGATCGTGCCCAGGTCGAGCTCGATGTACTCGGAGTAGCGCGGCTCGTGCTCGGCGTCGTGCCACAGGCCCTGGGCCTTGGCATACGCCTCCACGAGGGCGATCTGCTCCTTGCTGCGACCCGTGAGCTCGAGGTACTTGGTGGTCTCGGCGTCGAGCGGGAAGACGGCGATGGTGGAGCCGTACTCGGGGCTCATGTTGCCGATCGTGGCGCGGTTGGCCAGCGGCACCGCGCCGACGCCGGGACCGTAGAACTCGACGAACTTGCCGACGACGCCGTGCTCGCGCAGCATCTCGGTGATCGTGAGGACGAGGTCGGTGGCGGTGGCGCCCTCGGGCAGTTCGCCCGACAGCTTGAAGCCGACGACGCGCGGGATGAGCATGGAGATGGGCTGGCCCAGCATGGCCGCCTCGGCCTCGATGCCGCCGACGCCCCAGCCCACGACGCCCAGGCCGTTGACCATGGTGGTGTGCGAGTCGGTGCCGACGCAGGAGTCGGGGTAGACCGTGCCGTCCTTGTCGAACACGACGCGCGCGAGGTGCTCGATGTTGACCTGGTGCACGATGCCGGTGCCCGGGGGAACGACCTTGAAGTCGTCGAACGCGCCCTGGCCCCAACGGAGGAACTTGTAGCGCTCGTTGTTGCGCTCGTACTCGATCTCGACGTTGCGCTCGAAGGCCTCGGGCGTGCCGAAGACGTCGGCGATCACCGAGTGGTCGATGACCATCTCGGCCGGAGCGAGCGGGTTGATCTTGGAGGGGTCGCCACCGAGCTCGGCCATGGCCTCGCGCATCGTGGCGAGGTCGACGACGCAGGGCACGCCGGTGAAGTCCTGCATGATCACGCGGGCGGGCGTGAACTGGATCTCCTGGTCGGGCTCGGCCGACGGGTCCCAGCCCGCGAGGGCCTTGATGTCGTCGGCCGTGATGTCGGCCCCGTCCTCGGTGCGCAGCAGCGCCTCCAGGAGGATCTTGAGGCTGAACGGGAGGCTGGCGACGTCGAGGCCGTCACCGCTCACGGCGTCCAGTCGGTAGAACTCGTACGAGGAATCCCCTACCTCGAGCGTGTCCTTGGCGTTGAAGCTGTCGACGGCCATGTTGCTCTCCTTCACGTTTGGTTTCCATCCTGCCGATCAGCGCCCTGCGGCGCCACGTCAGGTTCACCTAAGTCGTCACGTCAATATCTCTTGACATCAAGATACATGATGTCGAGAGGCTTTTCAGGGAAGTGCCGCATCACCAGGGCTTCGGGAACCGCCACAGGAGCGGCCAGTAGAAGGACAGGTAGGTGGAGCAGACCGCGACGACGCCGAGCACCCCGACCACGTCGAGGACCACGAGGGCACGAAGGCGCTCGGGCCGGGTGTGCGCGTCGAGGCCCGTGGCGCGCTCGACCCGCGTGCGGGCGACGCGGTCGGCCAGACCGCGGCCCGCGCCGAGCACGACCGGGACGAGCAGCACGAGGAGGGCGAGGTACGCCGCTCCCCCGAAGTGCCAGGCGTCGGGCGTGGCGCGCCTCAGCACCGTGGGCAGGTTCACCGGGACCGCGGCCAGCGCGAGGTCGAGCAGGACCACCATCACGGCACCTCGGAGCAGACCACGCCACGGTCCGGCGGGACGGCCGGTGGCCGCGTCGACCACCATCAGGCCCTCGCGGTGCTTGCCGATGCTGTGACCCCGTAGTCCTTGACGCAGCCCGTTGTTCCACAGGACGAAGAGCTCGCCCGCGACGAGCCCGCTCAGCAGGACCTCGTCGGACAGGCCGATGCCCCAGACGTGCATCTCGTCGCCGCTCATGAGCCGGACGAGGACGTAGAAGAGCGCCCCGGCGCTGAACGCGACGCAGAAGAGCAGCACGTCCTGAGCGAGGGCGGAGCGTCGGAGCACGGAGACCGGACGGTCGTCCTGCAGGACGTCGTCGGCGGCGGAGCGCGTGCCCGGTGCGGGGTCGGTCATCTGGCTCACCTCATGGTCGAGAGGAACTGCACGGCGGACCGTCCTTCGCGCACCCGCTGCTCCCAGGTCGTGCCGACCAGGGTGAGCAGGATCCCGACGGCGGCGATGATGAACCACCGCGGGACGGCCCATGCGTAGGGTCCCACGTTCACCAGGACCAGGAGCGCCACCACGCCCGACCCGAGGACGAACGGGACCTGCCAGCGCCGGACCAGCCCGACGGCCAGGAAGGCGACGGCCACGGCCGCCAGCGCCCCGGCGCGCGGGCTCGTGGGCTGAGCGAGCGCCTGCGGGAGGCTGGGCACCAGGGACAGGACCACCCCGGCGGTCAGAGCCGTGCGCGTGGAGATCTCGGGGCGTCGGACGAGCGCCACCACGCCCGCCACGAGAAGGACCACCGCGAAGGGTGCGGTGTAGGCCTCGATCACGCCGACGTCGCTCGCGAGGAGCCTCAGGACCCAGGCGACGCCGAGCAGCGGGGACCCGACGGCCACGTAGGCGCGACGGTCGGGCACCAGCACGGCGACCGCCGTGGCGACGACCCCTGGCACGGTGAGCACGAGCGCCACCCAGGCGTAGCCCCGCGGCACGTCCTCGACGGCCACGGCCGCGATGAGGACGCCGAGCACGAGGACCGCTCCGGCGCCCGCCTCCAGGCCCAGCCGGACGTCCGGGTGCCTGCGCACGGCGAGCGCCCCCACAGCGAGGAGCGAGGCGGCCACGGCCACCGCGAGGTCGATCCCGCGGGCTCGACCGCCGAGGAGGTCGGCCGCCGGGGCGACCGTGAGTCCGACCCACCAGGTGGCCGCTGCCACGAGCGCCACGGTCTCGCTGCCGCCTCGCCTGCGGACCGCCGCCACCGCCGCGAGGATCGCGGCGGCTGCGGGCGCGGCGACCACGAGGACGGTGTGGGCGTTTAGGAGCGCGGCCGGAGCGACCATGACGACGACGGGCCCCACGAGACCCCAGCGCTCGTCGGCGCGCCACAGCGCGGCGAGGGCAGCACCCAGGAGCAGGAGGGCGAGGGCCGTCGTCCAGGCCCGCGGCACGGTGTCGACCACCACGGCCAGCACGCCGAGAGCTGCGAGCATGCTCGCCACACGGACGAGCGGCCTGCGGTAGGCCTCGGCACCCTGCCAGCGGGTGCCGAGCAGCAGCGAGGCCACGAGGACGGTGGCGACGATGGCGAGGACCGTCGTCGAGAACGGTGTGGGTGCCGTGGACGAGAGGTCCTGCGCGGCGGTGACCCGGGACGAACCGGCCGCCGACCGGCTCAGGACGTCGACGGCCACGACGAACCACGGGGTGGTGACGAGGAGCAGGACGACGGCGGTGCCGGCCACGACGAGCTGGACGCCCCGCAGCCAGGCCAGCACCGCTTCGCGCAGGGAGAGCGCGGAGACGGCGGAGCCGAGCAGCACGATCGCCGCCGCGGACAACCATCCCCCGGCCGGTTCCCACCGTGCTGCGCAGGGCAGCACGACGAGGGCGCCGAGCGACGTGGTGGCGAGGGCGGACGCGCCACCGCGCAGGACCGGACGGTCGACGACGACTCCGACCACGACGGCCGCCAGGGCCACGAGGAGCAGCGGGAAGCCGTCGAGGTCGCGGACGAGGTCGCGGAGGTCGGGGTTGGCGAGCGCCTGCAGGAACGCCGACGCGACGGCCACCACCGCTGCGACACAGCCGATCGAGCCGGCGACCACGACCGACGGCCTCCAGGCCAGACGGTGCACGAGCACGAGGACGGCCCCGGCCACGCCCATCACGACGACAGCGGGCCAGAAGGGCCACTCGACGACGTTCCACAGCTGGGCCGACAGCGCGGGGCCGGCGGCCAGCGGCACGGCACCTGCTGCGCCGGTCATGAGTCCCAACGGGGTGCCCAGGAGGGCCTGGGTCCTGCGTCCCACCACGACGGCGGTGACGAGCACGAGCCCCGACCAGACGAGCACCGCGACGTCGATCGGCACCGCGTCCAGGTTGGCGAACCCGAGGGCCCGGCCGACGAACCAGTCGATCGTGACCAGGCCGAGGAACACCGCCCACAGGGCATGGGCCGACGCCCGCAGGCCCTTGACCGCGCACCGGTCGGCGAACCGGGCGACCACGGCGGTGATCGCGAGCAGCACGATGGCCCGCCCCGTGGGACCGACGAGGTTCCACGCGACGCCGAGGAAGATCAGGCCGGCCACCAGCAGGCAGCCCGCTCCGAGGGTCAGGATGACTCCGCCGGCCGTCCAGCGTCGGCGAGGTCGAGGCGCCGTGGACGTCCCGCCCGGGTGGCGCGGCAGGGGCGTCCCCGGCGTCCCCGGGTGACGTGGCAGCGCTGCGCTCGTGTCGACGGAGGGGCTCGGAGGACCCGCCTGCTCGACGGGCGGTGACGCCGGAACGCCCACGACCTGCTGCGCCGGGACGGGCGCAGCGACCGGGACGCGAGCGGCTCGCGCGAGCCATGCGTCGGCCGACGACAGGGCCTGGCGCACCGTGGCGACCTCGGGCGTCGTCAGGTCGAGACGGCAGACCGTGCAGACCGCGGCGCCCCCCGCCGGCGTGCGGCAGTCAGGGCAGGCGTCCTGCTCGGAATACTTCATGGCTGCACCCTGCCGGTCGGGTCAGGGCAAAGCAAGGACCGCGACGCACTCCACGTGGTGCGTCATGGGAAAGAGGGCGAACCCACGGAGCGAGACGAGCTCGTAGCCCGAGGAGAGCGGCACGACGAGGTCGCGGGCCAGGGCGGCCGGGTCGCACGCGACGTAGACGATGCGGCGCGGGCGCAGTCCGACGACGTCGGCGATGGCCTTCTTCGCACCGGTGCGCGGAGGGTCCAGCACGACGACGTCGACCCGGCCGTCGAGCGCCGCGACGAGCGAGCCGTCGCGCAGGCTCCGCTCAGTGGTGCGGTCGAGGAGCTGCACCTGGGCCAGGTCGTGGAGGTTGCGGCGGGCGTCGCGACTGCCGCCCGGGTCCGACTCCACCGAGACCACACGGCCCTCGGGTCCGACGCCCTCGGCGAGGAACGCGGTGAAGAGGCCGACGCCGGCGTAGAGGTCCGCGGCGTGGTCGCCCCGCCGGAGCTCGGCGCCGGCGAGCACCGCGCCGACGAGCGTGTCGGCCGACTCGGGGTGGACCTGCCAGAACCCGGAGCCGGTGACCCGGAACCGGCGGTCGCGCACCTGCTCGTGCACGGCACGACGACCGTGCCGGACCTGTCCGTCGGTGCTCACGACTCCGTCGGCCAGGCCCTTGGGCACCGAGGCGTCGGTGACCACGAGGCTCTCTCCCGTGGACCCGGTCACCGCCTCGACAGGTCCGGCGTCCCAGCGTCGGCCGAGCACGTCGGGCAGGTCGGGATGGGCGATGAGGCACTCCTCGACGGGGACGACCTCGTGGGATCGGTGCGCGCGGAGCCCGGGCCTGCCGTCGTCGTCGACGGCGAAGGTGACGCGCGTGCGCCAGCCCAGGACGTCACCCACCGGCTCCACCCTTCCGGTCCAGTCCACGCCCGCCAGACGGTGCAGCTGCTCGCGCACGACGGAGGTGAGGAGGTCGAGCTGGGCGTCGGGGTCGACGTGCTGGAAGTCGCAGCCACCGCAGCGACCCGCGTAGCGACACGGAGGCTCGACGCGCCCCGGCGCGGCCTCGAGGACCTCGACGGCGTCGGCGCGCAGGAACCGCTTGGAGCGATCGGTCACGCGGATCCGCACCCGCTCCCCCGGCATCGTGTGGCGCACGAAGACGACCTGACCGTCGAGCCGGGCCACGCAGTGGCCGCCGTGGGCCACCGGCCCGACGTCGACGACCGGCAGGTCCTCGGTCTCTGCAGAGCTCACTAGCGCGGACCCCTGAGGTTGTTGCGGCGCGCCGCCTTCTCGCGCTCGATGAGCCGCTCCTTGGCCTGAGCGGCGGACTGCAGCTGGTACGGGACGCTCGTGACCATGACGCCGGGCATGAAGAGGAGACGGCCCTTGAGGCGCAGGGCGGTCTGGTTGTGCAGGAGCTGCTCCCACCATCGACCCACGACGTACTCGGGGATGTAGACGGTCACGATGTCACGCGGGCTGCTCTTGCGCAGCTCCTTGACGTAGCGCAGCACGGGCCGCACCAGCTCCCGGTACGGCGAGTCCACGATGACCAGCGGCACCTGGATGTGGAGCTCGTCCCACTCCTCGCGCAGTCGGTCGGAGGCGCCGGGCTCACGCTCCACGTAGAGCGCCTCGAGCGTGTTGGGACGCGAGACCTTGGCGTAGGCGAGCGCGCGCATCGTGGGCTTGTGCAGCCGACCCACGAGGACCACGGCGTGGACCCGCGACGGCAGCATGACGTCCTGGTCGTCGATGGCCAGCTCGTCCGCCACCCGCGCGTAGTGCCGCGAGATGCCCCGCATGAGCAGGTAGATGAGGATCATCGCCACGATGGCGATCCAGGCGCCGGCGAGGAACTTCGTCACCAGCACGATCACGAGCACCGTGGCCGTCATGGCCAGGCCGAAGGCGTTGATGACGCGCGAGCGCTTCATCCGGGAGCGCTCCTGGGGGTCCGTCTCCGTGGCGAGGTGGCGGGTCCAGTGTCGGATCATCCCGAACTGGCTCAGGTTGAACGAGACGAAGACACCCACGATGTAGAGCTGGATGAGCTTCGTGACCTCGGCGTCGAACGCCTGGATCAGCACCACCGCGGCGACGGCGAGGAGGACGATGCCGTTGCTGAAGGCGAGCCGGTCGCCTCGGGTGTCGAGCTGGCGGGGCAGGTGCCCGTCGCGCGCGAGGATCGAGGCCAGCACCGGGAAACCGTTGAAGGCGGTGTTGGCGGCCAGCACGAGGATGAGGCCCGTGCACGCGATCGTGAAGTAGAAGAGCGGCGTCTCGCCGTAGAGCGCCTTGGCCAGCTGGCCGATGACGGTGTCCTGCTCGTAGCCCGCGCCCACCGGCTTGCCGTCGAGGAGGAGCTGGTGCGCCGGGTCCTCGACGTAGCGCAGATGCATGAGGTCGGCGAGGACCACGATGCTCATGAGCATCGTGATGGCGATCGTGCCGAGGAGCAGGAGCGTCGTGGCGGCGTTCTTGCTCTTGGGTTTCTGGAAGGCCGGGACGCCGTTGCTGATGGCCTCCACACCGGTCAGCGCTGCACAGCCGGACGAGAACGCCCTGGCCAGCAGGAAGACCATGGCGAGCCCCGCGAAGGACTCGTAGGGCGCCTCGGGACGGATGTCGTACTTGGAGCTGTCGACCTGCGGAAGATCCCCGAAGAGGTACTTGAAGTAGCCCCAGAAGCCCATCAGGAAGATGGAGCCCATGAACAGGTAGGTGGGGATCGCGAAGGCCGTCCCGGACTCCTTGGCACCGCGCAGGTTGAGCGCCATCAGGATGACGACCAGGACCGACGCGGCCGTGGCCTCGTGCCCGTCGAGCCAGGGCACCGCGGACGTCGCGTTCTGCACGCCCGAGGAGATGGACACCGCCACCGTGAGGACGTAGTCGACGAGGAGCGCGCTGGCCACCGTGACGCCCGCCTTGGGCCCGATGTTCACGGTGGCGACCTCGTAGTCACCGCCGCCGCTGGGGTAGGCGTGGACGTTCTGGCGGTAGGACGCGACCACCGTGAGCATCACCAGGACGACGGCGATGCCGATCTTCCAGTTGAAGGCGTAGGCCGAGAGCCCACCGAGCGAGAGCGTCAGGAAGATCTCGTCGGGGGCGTAGGCCACCGACGACAGGGCGTCGCTCGCGAAGACGGGGAGCGCGATGCGCTTGGGGAGCAACGTCTCCCCGAGCTGGTTGCTGCGCAGCTTCTGCCCGACCAGCGCGCGCTTGGCGACTCCGACGATGCCCACGGGGGACGATGCTAGACCCGATCCGGGCGCACCGTGTCCCAGGTGAGTGAGAGCGTGCTCACCTGGCCCCGGTCGGGGCCGGGTCCGGTGTAGCGTCGCACCGTGCACATCGTGATCATGGGCTGCGGCCGGGTCGGCTCCGCCCTCGCCCACAGCCTCGAGGAGCGCGGCCACCAGACCGCCGTCATCGATGCCAATGCCGACGCCTTCCGTCGCCTCGGTCCGGGCTTCACCGGGCTCACGGTCACGGGCATGGGGTTCGACCGCGAGGTCCTGCGCCAGGCCGGCATCGAGCAGGCCGACGGCTTCGCCGCCGTCTCGAGCGGCGACAACTCCAACATCATCTCCGCGCGCGTGGCCCGCGAGCAGTTCGGCGTCGACAACGTCGTGGCCCGCATCTACGACCCGGGTCGAGCCGAGGTCTACGAGCGGCTCGGCGTCCCCACCGTCGCCACGGTCCCCTGGGCCGCCGACCAGGTGCTCCGCCGTCTGCTGCCCGCGGGCTCGGAACCGGCCTGGCGCGACCCGTCCGGTCAGCTGCGCCTCGACACCGTGTACGCCCCCTTCGCCTGGATCGGACGCACCATCGCCCAGCTCGACGCAGCCTCCGGCGGTCGCGTCGCCTACCTGACCCGGCTCGGAGCCGGGCAGGTCGCGCGTGCGGACACCGTCATCCAGGAGGGTGACTACCTCAGCATCTTCATGCGCGACGACCAGGCCGAGCAGGTCATCTCCGTGCTCGATGCCGGACCCGAGGAGGACTGATGCGCGTCGCCATCGCCGGTGCCGGGGCCGTGGGCCGTTCCGTGGCCCTCGAGCTCTCGGAGAACGGTCACCAGGTCCTCCTGATCGACAAGTCCCCCGGCTCCATCCGTTCCGACGTCGTGCCGGGGGCCCAGTGGCTCCTGGCCGACGCGTGCGAGCTCTCCTCGCTCCGTGAGGCGCAGCTCGCCACGTGCGACGTCGTGATCGCGGCCACGGGCGACGACAAGGCCAACCTGGTCATCGCGCTCCTGGCCAAGACCGAGTTCACCGTGCCCCGCACCGTCGGACGGGTGAACCACCCCAGCAACGAGTGGCTCTTCAACGAGTCCTGGGGCGTCGACGTCGCCGTCTCCACCCCGCGCCTCATGTCGGCACTCGTGGAGGAGGCCGTGACGGTGGGCGATCTCGTGCGCCTGTTCACGTTCCGCCAGAGCAACACCAACCTGGTCGAGCTCACGATGCCCGACCACTCCCCCTACGTGGGGCACCTGGTCCGCGACGTGCCGTGGCCCGAGGACGTCGTGCTCACGGCCATCCTGCGCGACAACACCATCCTCACGCCCGACAAGGACCGCTCGCTCGAGTCGGGCGACGAGCTGCTGTTCGTGTCCCCCGACGACGCCGAGGACGCACTGGCGCACCTGCTCTCGCCCAAGAGCTGACGGACGGCCCTGGCCGGACCCGCGCCTCCTGAGCCTGTCCGAGGCGTCTCAGAGGCCGCGGGTGTCCTCGAGCGGTGTGTGGTTGCGGCCCAGGACCCAGCCCATGGCGGCGAAGGCCGCCACCTGCAGCGGCCACCCCAGCACGATCTTGGACGTCCCGAGCAGTCCCACCTGGTCCGAGGCGTACAGCGGGTACTGCACGAGCACCCGGACGATGCAGGGCGCGGCGAAGAGCCACGTCAGGAGCGAGCAGAGGCGCACGACCTGGCGGTTCGTGTGCCAGGCCGTGGGGTCACCCGTGAGGCTCCCCACGAGGAAGCCCACGACCGGCCAGCCCACGAGGATCGACACGATGAACACCGCCGCGTAGGCGCCGTTGTAGAGGATGCCCGGCAGGAAGACGTCGCGCGCCTCGCCCGAGCGTGCGGCGAAGACGGCGGCGATCGCGATGCCGAAGAGCGCGTTGAGGACGAACTGGGGGTTGGACCGCTGGACCAGGCGCACCACGAGCAGCACCACGGTGAGGCTGATGCTGAGGATGAGCGACGTGCGCAGGTCCTTGGTGGACAGCCACGTGATGGTGAACGAGGCGGTGGGGACGGCGGCCTCCAGGATGCCGCGGCCTCCGCCCAGGGCATCGGCGAGCCGGCGCCGGACCAGCTCCTCGACGCTGCTGATGTGCTCCTGCGGACCCGGGTCGATCGGCTCGGGTGCCGAGGTCATGCCTCGAGCTCGTAGCGGGGGTTGTAGATGATCCGCTCCGGTCCGCGGCGGCCGATGCGCCCCTCGGCCGTGAGCTTGCGCCCCGGTCGGATGCCCGTGATGGTGCGTCGGCCGAGCCACACGAGGGTGACTGCGTCGGAGCCGTCGTAGAGCTGGACCTCGAGGGCCTGGACGCCACCGGTGGGACGCAGGGTGACGGACCGGACGACACCGTGGATGGTGGCGTAGCAGCGCTCGGGCTGCGAGGCGATGAGCGTGCAGCCGGCCTTGGCCGCCTCGTCCTGCAGCTCGCTGACCTCCTGCTGCTCCGAGGAGAGCCGGTTCAGCGTGCGGCTGATGAGTCCTGTCATGTCTTCAGTCTAGGCACGTGCCCGGGCGACGCGTGTCAGGCGTCGTCGGGCTCGAGGCCGTTCTCGTCCAGGAGCGGGATGCTGGGGTCGAGCGTGAGGGGAAGCGCCTCCCGCGACATCATCGGGCCGGACCCCCGGACGACCACCACGTCGCGCAGGGCCGCGACGAGGGGCTCGGCGGCGTCGTCGTCGAAGGCAGCGAGCCCGAGCAGGGTCCCGCGCAGGAACCAACGGGGTCCGTCGACGCCGATGATGCGTCCGGGCTGGACGCCCTCCTGACCGTCGGGGAGCTCGGCCGGGATGCCGGTGCGGAGCTCGGTGCCGAAGGGGCCGGGCGCCTCGGTGTGCTGACCGCCCAGCCGGTCGACCTCGGCCTTGAGGTCGTTGCGGACCTCCTCCCACAGGCTGCCCGTGCGGCCTGCGGCGAAGGCGCGCAGCTCCAGGACCGACTCCGCGGTGACCAGGAGGACCGCCAGACGGTCCGTGGTCCCCTCCTCAGGCGGGACCTGGATGGCGTAGCCCTCGTGCACGGGGATCTGGAGGGCACCGAGGTCGACCCGCTCACCCGCGGGCGCGTCGGCGGCGTCCCACGGACCCGCGGCAGGAGCGGCCTGCTCGTCGGTCAGCTCCTCGGTGGGCTCCTGCGTCGCGGCGGGCTCCTGCGCGGAGCCCTGGTCGCGGTCCTTCTTGCGCCAAGCCATCATTCCCCCTCCTTCGGTGCGGCAGCGGCCACACCCGTCGAACCGTAGCCGCCTGCGCCGCGCGCCGAGTCGTCGAGGCTCGCGACCTCGACGAACACCGCCTGCTCGACCCGCTGGACCACCAGCTGGGCGATCCGGTCGCCGCGCTCGACGGCGAACGAGTCGTGCAGGTCGTGGTTGACGAGGAGCACCTTGATCTCACCGCGGTACCCGGCGTCGATCGTCCCGGGCGTGTTCACCACGGAGATCCCGTGCCGGAGCGCCAGGCCCGAGCGCGGGTGCACGAACGCGGCGTACCCGGCGGGGAGGGCGATGGCGATGCCCGTCGGCACCAGGGCCCGCTCGCCGGGCGCCAGGGTGGCCGAGGTGCTCGCGTGCAGGTCGGCACCGGCGTCGCCCGGATGGGCGTACGTCGGCAGCGGGAGCTCGGTGTCCAGGCGGGTGAGCGCGATCTCGACCATGGGCCGACCCTATCCACGCGCGACGGGTCCTGCCCCGGCCCACGTAGGCTGGTGACGTGGCTGCTCACCGCGAACGTCTCGTCGCTCCCCTGTCCTGGTGGATCGCGGCCCTCGCGTTCTCCGTCGTGTGCGGCTGGATCGTGCTGGTGGCCACGCGCTGGCCCATCGGCATCGCCGCGGCCGTCGTCGTCGCGGTCGTCACGGCCGGGACGCTGTGGCGCTATGGCGACGTGGTCGTGTCCGCCGGGCCCGACGGGTTCCGGGCCGGACGGGCCCACCTGGCGCTCGAGCACGTGGCGTCCGTCGAGGCGCTCGGGGTGAAGGCGCTGCGCGAGCGCCTCGGACCCACGGCCGACGCCCGTGCGTGGCTGATGACCCGCCCCTACGTCCTCACGGGAGTCGTCGTCACGCTCGACGACCCCGCCGACCCCACGCCGTACTGGCTCGTGTCGTCCCGCGCCCCGGAGCGTCTCGTCGCGGCGATCGAGTCGGTACGCCAGACTGGCCCGACACCAGCAACGGGAGGCGCCTCGCATGGCGAGCAAGAAGAAGAAGGCTGACGCCAAGAAGGCGACAGCGGGCACCACGACCGCGGGCGGCACGAAGAAGGGCTCGGCGGGCAGCCGTGGCGCCTGGAAGATCATGGACCGCAGCACCACCGTCGCTGCGGCCCTCCTGGCGCGTGAGGTCTCCTCGGTGTCCTGGCGTGCCGTGACGGGCAAGAAGCCCCCCACCAACGCCCGCCACCCCGAGGTGGGGACCCGTGAGGCCGTGGCGTGGGCCATGGTCGGTGGTGCCCTCACCGAGCTCGTGAAGATCGGTGTGCGGCGCTACGCAGCCACCTACTGGGTCAAGTCCACCGGGAAGCTCCCGCCGGGCATGAAGACCCTCTCCGCGCCTCCCCTCGTCGACCCGGCCACCGTGGTGCCGGAGCCGCAGAAGCCCGCCGGCCGGCGCGGCCGTCGTCGCCGACGCTGACCGTGTCCGGACACAAGTGACGCCGCTGACGATGTCAGCGGCGTCTCAGGCCGTTCTTCGGGCGTGCGCCGGCGGCGCACCCGTGCTCAGTACGCGCAGTCGCGGCAGATGAGCTGCCCGTTCTTCTTCTCCTCGGCGAGCTGCGAGCGGTGGTGCACCAGGAAGCACGAGCTGCAGGTGAACTCGTCCTGCTTCTTGGGCACGACCTGGACCGCGAGCTCCTCGTGGGACAGGTCAGCACCCGGAAGCTCGAATGATTCCGCAGCCTCGGTCTCGTCCTCGTCGACCTTGCCCGAGTTCTTCTCGTGGCGACGTGCCTTGAGCTCCTCGATGCTGTCCTCGGACTGCTCTTCCTCGGTCTTGCGCGGCGCGTCGTAGTCGGTAGCCATGTGCCCTCCTTCTCATCCCATCAACCGGCGTGATTGTTCCACACCGCACCAAACTGTTGTTCGTGGCGTAGGACTCAGAACCCACAAGCACGAACGAGGCTGAAATATTCCTCTGCGATCCCAGGGTGGGCCGCCACGACGAGACGCTCGTCCGGCGTGTCGCCGAGTCCCTCGATGACGATGCCGGCCTCGCGGGCCACCAGGCCCCCCGCGGCGAGGTCCCACGGCTTGAGCCCCTGCTCGACGTAGGCGTCCAGACGACCTTCCGCCAGACCACAGAGATCGAGTGCGGCCGAGCCGATGCGGCGGATGTCGCGCACGTGCGGGAGGAGGCGCGCCGCGGCCGCGGCCTGCTGCTCACGGATGGGGCGCGTGTAGTGGAACCCCGTGCCGACCAGGGCGTGCGAGACCTGCGAGGTGACCGGCGCCACGACCGGGACCCGCTCGTCGTCGTGCCAGCGCCACGCCCCCTCACTGGCGACCGCTCCCCACTCCTCCCCCGACGCGATGTTCACGACGTGGGCGGCGACGACGCCCTGCGCCGTGACGGCTGCGATGGAGACGGCATAGGCCGGGATGCCGTAGACGAAGTTGACGGTCCCGTCGATGGGGTCCACGACCCACTCGACACCGCTCGTCCCCTCGACGCTGTCGCCCTCCTCGCCGAGGAACCCGTCGTCGGGACGCGCCGAGAGCAGACGCGCCCGGATGAGGTCCTCGCTCTCGCGGTCGATCTCGGTGACGACGTCGGTGGGGCTCGACTTGGTGGCGGCCACCTCGACGCGCCCCACGGGCCGTCGAGCGCGCACGTGCGCCGCGGCCTCGCGTCCGACGTCACGGGCGAGGACGGCCAGCTCGAGCGTCATCGGACCGCCGGCTTGGGCCCGCGGAGGTTGGCGCAGCAGTCGATGGGGCAGACGTCGGGGTTGGGCGCGCACCGCCCGACGGTGGCCCGCTGCGGGTCATCGCCCCTGACCGCGGACGAGCGCTCCAGGAGGAGGTCGCGGACCATGGCGACGAACTCGGGGTGCGTGCCGGGGGTGGCCACGCGGCGGAACCAGAGGCCGAGCCGCTCTGCGGTCTCCTTGGCCTCGGTGTCGAGGTCGTAGACGACCTCCATGTGGTCGGAGACGAACCCGATGGGGACCACGACGACACCCGGGGCGCCATCCGCGGCGAGCTGCTCGAGGTGGTCGTTGACGTCGGGCTCGAGCCACGGGGTGCGGGGCGACCCGGAGCGGGAGCAGTACACGAGGGCCGTGAGCTCGGGGGCGATGCCCACCGCCTCCGTGACGAGCCGCGCCACCTCCTCGTGCTGGCGGCGGTACGCGCCGACGTCGGGACCGCCGCTCGAGTCGTTCATGGCGTCGGGGATGGAGTGGGTGACGTAGGCGACCCGCGTCCCTTCCGGGGCTCCGGCCAGGGCCTCGGCCGTGCCCTCGACGAACGGCTGCACGAAACCGGGGTGGTTGAAGTAGAGGCGCAGGCGCGTGAGCTGGAGGTCGAGGCCCTCCACGGCCCCCGCCAGGTCCTCGCGGTACTGCCGGCAGCCCGAGTACGACGAGTACGCGCTCGTGACCAGGAACGCAGCGTTCTTGACGCCGTCGTCGACCATCTGGCGCATCGTGTCGGCCAGGTACGGATCCCAGTTGCGGTTGCCCCAGTAGACCGGGAGGTCGATGCCGGCACCGGCCAGGTCACCCCGGACCGCCTCGATCACCTCACGGTTGAGGTCGTTGATGGGCGACTTGCCACCGAAGAGGAAGTAGTGCTCCCCGACCTCCTCCAGGCGCTCGCGGGGGATGCCGCGGCCGGCCGTCACGTTCTCCAGGAACGGGACCACGTCGTCGGGCTTCTCGGGCCCTCCGAAGGAGACATAGAGCAACGCGTCGAAGGGGCTGACGTCCATGTCGTCATGCTCCCACGGTGGGCCTCGGGCGGCGCGCCAGGCTGCGCGCCGGTGACGCCGCCCCGTCCGACTAGGGTGGTGCGACGAGACCGGAGGGAGATCGGTGAGCACCACGTACGGACGCCTGTTGACGCGTCCCGGCGCCACGCCGTTCGCCGCTGCAGCGCTGCTCGGCCGACTCCCCCTCTCCATGCTGGGTCTCGGCATCGTGCTGGTCGTGGAGCAGCGGACGGGCTCGTTCGGCAGCGCAGGCCTCCTCGCTGCCGTCCTCGTGCTGGCCGCTGCGGTCTGCTCTCCGCTGCAGGGTCGGGCGGCCGACACGTTCGGGCAGACCCCGGTCATGGCCGTGTGCGCCGTCCTCTTCGCGGTCGGCATGTCGCTGCTCCTGCTGGCCATCCTCTCCTCGTGGGACGCCCCGTGGCCGCACCTGTGCGCAGCTCTCGCCGGCGCGGCCTCCCCTCAGACCGGCACCATGGCGCGAGCCCGCTGGACCCACCTCCTGGGCGACGAGCGGGAGCTGCTCGGGTCTGCGTTCGCGCTCGAGGCGGTGCTCGACGAGGTGGTCTTCATCCTCGGGCCCGTGCTCGTGACGGTGCTGACGCTCCAGGTGAACGACGCCGCAGGTCTCGCCCTCGCGGCAGTCGCCGGCTCGCTCGGCAGCGCCGCGCTGGCCCTCCAGCCCCGCACCGCTCCGCCACGTCGGCAGGCCGGCGCAGGCCCCCGAGCGCCCATGCCCTGGGCGGGTCTCGCGCCTCTCCTCGTCGCGAGCCTCGGGCTCGGCGTGCTCTTCGGGTCCACCGAGGTCCTGGTCGTCGCGTTCAGCAAGGAGCACGGCTCCGCCGGCGCCGCGGGCCCGATCCTCGCCCTCTGGGCGGCGGGGAGCCTCGTGGCGGGCATCGCCGTGGGCGCGGTCCCGGCCACGGACGACCAGCGCCAGCGGCTGCGGATCACGCTCGTCGTGCTCGCCGCCACCTTCGTGCCGCCGTTGTTCATCACGTCGGTGGCGTGGTTCGCCGTGGCCATGTTCGCCGCCGGCCTCATGATCGCTCCCACCCTCATCGCGGCCGTCTCCATCGTCGAGGGCGTGGTGCCGCCCAGCCGGCTCACCGAGGCCCTCACCTGGACCACCACCGGGCTCGCGGTCGGAGTGGCCCCAGGAGCCGCCGTGGCGGGTCGGATCATCGATCACCAAGGGGCCTCCGCGGGCTTCCTCGTCCCGCTCGTGGCCTGCGTCCTGGCGGCCCTGGTCGCCTGGATCGCGACGCCCCGACCCGTCGACCACGTACCGGTCGATGCCATCCCTGCCAACCACTATCCTGGGCCGTGACATGAGTCAGACTCCCCTCGCCGACCGCAGCGTGGACCTCGTCCGATCGTGGACGCGCTCCCCCGAGGCCCGTAGATCCGACCCCGCCGGGAAGCGACTCTCCCGCCTCCTCCAGGACCCCGCCGGACTGGAGTTCACGATCGGCTTCGTCGACCGCGTGGTCCGGCCCGAGGACACGGCCGTCGCCGCGCGCAACCTGCGCCGGCTCGCCTCGTCGACGCCGCGGTTCCTCCCCTGGCACCAGCGCCTGCTGCTCAAGCTCGGGGCACTCGTGTCGTTCGTCATGCCGGGCCTGGTGGTCGGCACCGCCCGCCGCACGCTGCGACGGCTCGTGGGGCACCTCGTGGTCGACGCGCGCCCCGAGCGTCTGGGCAAGAGCATCGCCAGGCTCCGCAAGAAGGGTGACCGGCTCAACCTCAACCTGCTCGGCGAGGCGGTCCTCGGCGAGGGCGAGGCGCTGCGCCGCCGCGACCAGACGTTGGCCGTGCTCGAGCGCGACGACGTCGACTACGTCTCGGTCAAGGTCTCCGCCGTCGCCAGCCAGCTGTCGCTGTGGGCCTTCGAGGAGACCGTCGAGCGCGTCGTCGAGCGTCTTCTCCCGCTGTACGAGGCGGCGTCGCGCAAGGACGCCTTCATCAACCTCGACATGGAGGAGTACCGCGACCTCGACCTCACGGTCATGGTCTTCACCCGCATTCTCGATCGGTTCCCCGACCTCACGGCCGGCATCGTGCTCCAGGCCTACCTCCCCGACGCCCTCGGCGCCATGCAGCGGCTGCAGGAGTGGGCCTCGGACCGTCGAGCCCACGGGGGTGCTCGCATCAAGGTGCGGGTGGTCAAGGGCGCCAACCTCGCCATGGAGCGCGTCGACGCCACGGTCCACCACTGGCCGCTCGCCACCTGGCACAGCAAGCTCGAGTCCGACGCCCACTACAAGCGCGTCCTCGACTGGGCCATGACGCCCGAGCGCATCGATGCGGTGCGGCTCGGCGTGGCCGGGCAGAACTTGTTCGACGTCGCGCACGCCTTCCTGCTCGCCGGTGACCGCCAGGTCGCCGACGGCGTCGAGTTCGAGATGCTGCTCGGCATGGACTCCGGTCCCGTCGCAGCGGCCCGTCGGGACGTCGGGGCCCTGCTGCTCTACACGCCGGTCGTGCATCCCGACGAGTTCGACGTGGCCATCTCCTACCTCGTGCGCCGGCTCGAGGAGAACGCCAGCGAGGAGAACTTCCTCTCGGCGGCCTTCTCGCTCTCCCGCGACCCCGCCTCCTTCGACCGCGAGGCCGACCGGTTCCGCGCGTCCCTGGCCGCCGTGCCCGAGGAGGTGCCGGGACGCCACCGCGTGCAGGACCGCACGCAGGACCGCGTCTCCCTGCGCAACGAGGCGTTCGAGAACACCGCCGACACCGATCCGTCCACCCCGGCCAACCGGTCCTGGGGCCGGACGGCGCTCTCGCGCTCCACGTACACCCAGCTCGGCGTGCAGACCATCGAGGAGAGCAAGATCTACGGGCCGGCCTCGCTCGAGACCTTCCTGCGCCAGGCCCGTCGAGCCGGCGCCGACTGGGCTGAGCAGTCCCTCGACACACGGGCCTGGATCCTGCACCAGGCCGGTGCCGCCCTGGCCGCTCGGCGCGGCGACCTCGTGGCCGTCATGGCCGCCGAGACCGGCAAGACCATCGCCGAGGCCGACGTCGAGGTGAGCGAGGCCATCGACTTCGCCCACTACTACGCCGAGTCGGCCAGGCGCCTGGCCGCGGTCGACGGCGCCACCTTCACGCCGGCCCGGCTCACCGTCGTCACCCCACCGTGGAACTTCCCCGTGGCCATCCCGGCGGGATCCGTCCTGGCCGCGCTCGCGGCCGGCAGCGCCGTCGTCATCAAGCCCGCCCCCCAGAGCCCACGCTGCGCCGCCGTCATGGTCGAGGCGTTGTGGCAGGGCGGAGTCCCGCGCGACGTCCTGCGCTACGCGTCGGTCGAGGAGGGTCCGCTGAGCAAGGCTCTCGTCGCCCACACCGACGTCGACCGCGTGATCCTCACCGGGTCGTGGGAGACCGCGGCCCTGTTCCGCTCCTGGCGACCGGACCTGCCGCTGCTCGCCGAGACGAGCGGCAAGAACGCCATCGTGGTCACGCCCAGCGCCGACCTCGACCTCGCCGTCGCCGACCTCGCCAAGAGCGCCTTCGGCCACGCCGGCCAGAAGTGCTCGGCCGCGAGCCTCGCGATCCTCGTGGGCTCCGTCGGCGAGTCCGAGCGCTTCCGGCGCCAGCTCGTCGACGCCGTCTCGTCCATGCGCGTCGCGTGGCCCGAGGACCCCGAGGCCGTGATCGGTCCCGTCATCCAGGAGCCCGAGGGCAAGCTGGCCGACGCGCTCACCACGCTCGCCCCCGGAGAGTCCTGGTTGCTCGAGCCTCGCCGCCTCGACGAGACAGGACGTCTCTGGAGCCCGGGCATCCGCACCGGCGTGCGCCCCGGCAGCGAGTTCCACACCACGGAGTACTTCGGTCCGGTCCTCGGCCTCATGCACGCGCCCAGCCTCGAGACGGCCGTGCAGTGGCAGAACGCCACCGACTTCGGCCTCACGGCCGGCATCCACACGCTCGACGCCGACGAGGCCGGCTACTGGGCCGAGCGGGTCGAGGCGGGCAACCTCTACGTCAACCGCGGGATCACCGGCGCCGTCGTGCAGCGCCAGCCGTTCGGCGGCTGGAAGCGCTCCTCGGTCGGCACCACCAGCAAGGCCGGCGGCCCCAACTACCTGGTCCACCTCGGCACCTGGGCCCCCGCTCCCCCACGGCGACACCTCGACGACGTGCCCCTGGACGCCCGGGTCTCCCGCCTGCTCGAGGCCGCGGTGCCCCATCTCGACCAGGGCGCGCTGCAGCGTCTCGGCCGAGCCGCGGCCTCGGACCAGACGGCCTGGGCCCGTGAGTTCGGCATCTCCAAGGACGTCTCGGGGCTCGGCGTCGAGCGCAACCTGCTGCGCTACCGCCCTGTCCCGGTCACCGTGCGGCTCGGCGGCGAGCTCGAGGCCGACCTTCGGATCGTGCTGGCCGCCATCCGCAGCGGCGCCCCCGTCGTGGTCAGCACGCCGGCCTCCGTCCCGGGCGGGTTGCTGTCCGGACTCACGGAGCACGTCCACGTCGAGGACGAGGGGCAGTGGCTCGCCCGTGTCGCGGCCGAGCGACCGGCACGGATCCGCCTCGTCGGCGGCGACGCCAGAGCCGTCCACCAGGCGGTCGCGGGCGACCCCGACGTCGCCGTCCACGCCGGCCAGGTCACCTGGTCGGGCCGCATCGAGCTCCTGCCGTTCCTGCGCGAGCAGGCCGTGTCCGTGACGGCCCACCGCTTCGGCAACCCCGACCCTGCCTTCCGGGACCTGCCGCTCTGACGAGCGTGTCGCCACGGAGGAGCCCGTCCGGGTCCCTACCATGGTGAGAAGGATGACGAGGGAGGACGACATGCGAGAGCTCGGTCCCGACCGACTCAGCCAGGACGGTCGACGACTCGTCCTGCGCGATGCGCAGACCGGTGAGTCCTTCCAGGTGCCGCTCGAGCGGCTCGTCCCATTCCTCGACCGCACGGACGCGCCCCAGCCGGACGTCCGCGCAGAGACGGAGCCCACGATGCAGCAGACCACGCTCAGCCCGCGCGAGATCCAGACCCGCGTGCGTCGCGGCGAGAGTCCCGAGCAGATCGCCGAGGCCTCCGGCATGGAGCTCGACCGCGTCGAGCCGTTCGCCGCGCCCGTCCTCGCCGAGCGCGAGTACATGGTGGAGCAGGCACGCCGCACCACCATCCGTCGCCGTCACGTCGGTGGCTCGGGCGTGCAGCTCGGCGCAGCCGTCGACGAGCGCCTCGCCGACTCCGCCCGCGTGCCCGAGGAGGCCGCGTGGGATGCCTGGCGTCGTGAGGACGGTCGCTGGACCGTCACCGCGCACCCGCGCGACGACGCGGCGCCCGCCACCTTCCTGTTCGACGTGAAGGGCCGGTACGTGGTGCCCGCCGACGACGCCGCCCACGACCTCGTCGGCGACGTCGCCCTCCCCGACTCCGCCGACATGGCCATCGCCGACGCCATCCGCGAGACGGTCGAGGCCGAGGCCGCCGCCACCCAGGACGCCGAGGTCGTGCAGACGCCGTCGCTCGAGGTCGAGATCGAGGAGCTCGTGATCGACGTGGTGGCCGAGGCCGAGGCCGAGGCCCACGCCCCGGTCTCCTCCCTGCAGGAGGCACGCGACCGCAAGGCGCTGGAGGCCGAGGCGGTCGCCGAGGCCGAGGCGCAGGCCAAGCACGCCGAGAAGCCCGCCGAGGGTCCCCACCAGGACTCGCTCGACGACCTGTTCAGCGAGGCGGAGCAGGACGTCGCCGTGCCCGACACGGTCGCACCCCGCGCCAAGAAGAAGAACGAGCGTCGCCGCGTCCCCAGCTGGGACGAGATCATGTTCGGCGGCCGCGAGGACTGACCCGCCCGGGTCCGGACGAACGATGAGGGCTTGAGGTCGCTCCCGCGACCGCGGGCCCTCGTTCTTCGTCACCGCCGGACGAACGACGAGGGATCCTGGTCGTCCCCACGACCCCAGACCCTCATCCTTGGTCACCCCAGGACGAACGACGAGGGATCCTGGTCGTCCCACGACCCCAGACCCTCATCCTTGGTCACCCCAGGACGAACGACGAGGGATCGTGGTCGTCCCCGCGACCACAGGCCCTCATCCTTGGTCACCCCAGGACGAACGACGAGGGATGGTGGTCGTCCCAGCGACCGCGAACCCTCATCGTTCGTCGGGTCCGGCGTGGACCAGGGGGCTACGGGAAGGGCAGGACGTCGGGCGAGAGAGCGGCCGCGCGGGCGGACGCGGCGGTCATCCGACGACGGTGGTGCCGGCGGCACAGCACCTCGTACCCCACGGTGGGCGCCGGCCGGTCAGGGACGTCGACGTCGCCGACGACGATCACCTCACCCTCCGTGACCATGATCCCGTCCTCGGTGCGCGCGTTGTGGGTGGCGCGCTTCCCACACCAGCACAGCGCCTCCACCTGCAGCGTCAGGAACCGGTCGGCCAGCTCCACCAGACGGGCCGACCCCTCGAAGAGCTGCGTGCGGAAGTCGCTCAGGATGCCGAAGGCGAAGACGTCGATGTCGAGCTCGTCGACGATCTTGGCCAGCTGGTCGATCTGCTCACGGCTGTAGAACTGCGCCTCGTCGCACACGAGGTAGTCGATCCGGCCACCGTGGGTGAGCTCACCCACGACCTTGTCCCAGAAGTTGAGCGACGGCGTGACCTCGATGGCGTGCACCTCCAGACCGAGGCGGCTGGAGAGCGTGGCCTCGCCGGCGCGGTCGTGAGAGGTGAACACCCGTCCGACCCGTCCGCGCGTGCGGTGGTTGTGGTCGAGCTGCAGCGCGAGCGTGCTCTTGCCGCAGTCCATCGTCCCGGAGTAGAAGTTCAGGTCCGCCACGCCTCCATCATCCCAGGTCGGGACGCCGTCGTCCCGTCCGGCTCGCCCGGGACGGACGCCGAGGGACCGGGGTGGGGCGTGGAGCGTCAGTCCGCGACGAGGAGCGGGACCTGGAGCTCCGCCTCGGTGACGGAGCCGTGCATGCCCTTGAGGGAGAGCTCGACGGCGAACTCGCGGCTCGAGAACACCGCGAACTTCTCGAGTGCAGCCACCACGACGTCGCCGATGCGTGGTGCGACCGACGGGTCGACCGGTCCGAACCAGTCCTCCAGGCCTTCGTCGCGCACGCGGATCACAGCGCGCTCCCCCAGCTCGGCACGCCAGCGGTCGGCGACGTCGGACGCGGCGCCCGGCGCGGTGTACAGGTGACGGAACCTCGCCTCACCCGCGAGCAGCTGGACGTCGTCGAGCAGCCGTGGATGGGCGTCGACGTCGAAGCGCCCCTCGTCGGGGACGTCGACCATCCCGTGGTCGGCCGTGACGAGCAGGACGGTGTCGGAGGGCAGCTCGGCGCGGAGGTCGGCCAGCTCCTCGTCGATGCCCACGAGCTGCTCGCGCCACTGCTCGGAGCCGCAGCCCTCACCGTGACCGGTGTGGTCGAGTCGGGACTCGTAGGCGTAGACGGCGCCCGGGCCCATGGCCTCGACCACCTCGACGACCGTGTCGAGGCGCTCCCAGGGCGACCGGAAGCCGTGGAACGGCACACCGCGCTGGCTGCACAGCGTGAGTCCGCTCTGCTCGAACCGGGCGTCGTTGACGCACGCGCCGTCGAGACCTGCCCGCCGCAGCTGGGACAGGACCGGCTCGTGCGGCTGCCAGGCGATGGGGTCGACGGAGGCGTCCCACGTGAGGGAGTTGAGCCGGCCGCCCGTCGCGGGGTTGCGGCTCGTGTACCCCACGACCCCGTGCCGGCCGGCGTCGAGACCGGTGCCGAGCGACGTGAGGCTCGCGGCCGTGGTGGACGGGACTCCGCAGACGAGGTCGGGGACCTCGGCCAGGCCGTTCAGGAAGGGCGCCTCGCGCGGGTGGTTGCGCAGCAGCTGCAGCCCCATGCCGTCGACGAGGAAGACGACGTAGCGACGGGCATCGGGCAGGCCGAGCGTGTCGGAGTGGCCCGGAGCGCCCAGCCGTCCGGCGACGGACGTCATGACCTCGCGGAGCCGGTGCCGCGCACCGGGTCCGGGGGTCACCGAGCCGCCGCGCCGGGTCGGGTGGTGGCTGCTGACAGCGTGCGCGAGAAGTCGAGGAGTCGTTCCACGGCGGCTCCGCCCTCGGCCGCAGCGGCGAGCCGCAGCGAGAAGTCGTCTCCCGTGATGTTGCCGGTGTAGCCGTGGTCGGCGTCGCACTCCGGGTCGCTGCACCGGGCCGGCTCGAGGTCGAGCCGGGCGACCGCACCCCAGCCGACCGTGAGGACGGCCTCGGCCAGACGGCCGGTGGCCGAGGAGACCATGCGCGTGACCACGACGGAGCGCACCTGCTCGATGCCCACGGCCTCGGTGGTGGTGGAGGTGTACGGCTGCGGCAGGAGGTCGTCGGGCGGGTGCTCGTCGGTGTGGACGAGCAGGACCCTCGAGGCGGTGAGCACGAGCACCGTCATGTGACGACGGATCTCCTCGTGGTCGAAGGTGGGCTCGTGGTGGACGACGAACGCCAGCACGCTCTCACCGGCCAACGCGTCCCGGAGCCCGCTGGCCACGACCTCGGGGTAGTACCCGCTGCGCGAGATCTCTTCGAACACCTCGGCGGATCGGTCCTGCGTCATCACGCCAGCGTATCGCCCAGCACGGACGGACGGCTGAGCCGCCTGACGTACCACTCACCGCGCCGGTCGGACGACGGCACCACCTTGGCCCGCGCGCTCAGCGCGCTGAATCCCTGGGCCGTGACCAGCACCGGCTCGAGGTCGAGCTCGGCGATCTCGGGCAGGTCGTCCTTCATGGCCGCGAGTCGCAGGATCACGTCCTGGAGGCCGGGGATGTCGACGGGGTCGGAGCCGCGGTACCCGTAGAGCAGCGGGGCCGAGCGCAGCCCGGCGATCATCGCCTCGGCGTCGCTGTCGGTGAGGGGTGGGATGCCGTAGGCGCGGTCACCCAGGAGCTCGCTGGGAGCGCCTGCCAGGCCGAAGGAGACGAGCGGCCCGAACAACGGGTCCTCGATGACGGTGAAGGAGACGGGGATCCCGTCGGGGGCGGAACGCTGCACGAAGAACCGCGTCTCGGCCCGCATGCCGGTCCACCCGGTGAGGCCCTCCCAGGCCTCCTTCATGTCGTCGGCGTCGTGGATGTCGCGCCAGACGTGGGCCAGGTCGGGCCGGGCACGCAGGTGCTCGCTGCCGGCCTTCAGGACGACGTCCCAGCCGAGCGAGTCGGCGGCCTCGATGGCCTCCTCCACGGTGTGCACGTTGATCCAGGTCCAGAGGTCGATGCCGTAGCAGGCCAGGAGCTGGTGGACCTGCTCCGTGGACAGCACGGCTCCGCGCGGCGCCTGCTCCAGGACCTCCTGGACGATGGCGCGCGCGTCTCCGGTGCGGTGGTCGAGCGCCGCGGGGTACTCGCCGTGGTCGCGGCTGGCCCACTCGGCGTACGTGACCACCCGCGCCAGGGCGCGGACGGCGGACTCCGGAGCGGAGTACGACGGCACCGAGCCGCGGCCGGCCGAGCCGCCGCGGACGTCGGCGACACGCAGGAGCTCGGGGACGCCCTCGCTGCCGAGGAAGGTGGACACGATGGGCTTGTCGGACTGCTCCCCCACCGCGGCCAGGACGTCGGCCACCTCCTCGCCCGAGGTGTTGATGGGCGGGATGTAGACCACCATGAGCGCATCGACGTCGGGGTTGGCGAGCGCGGCCTCGATGGCCACCTCGAAGTCGTCGGCGTTGGCGTTGGCCCCGAGTGGCACGGGGTCGAGCACCTGCAGGCCGGCGGCGGTGGCGGCATCGGCCACGAGCAGGCCCATAGCGTCGGAGTTACCGACGACCGAGATGCGGTTGCCGGCGGGCAGCGGCTGGTGGGCGAGGATCTGCGCGACGTCGAACATCTCCTCGAGCGTGTCGACCTGGATGACACCGGCCTGCCGGAACATGGCGTCGACGGCCGCCTGCGGTGCCGTGCTGCGCTTGACCGCGTGGCCGACCGGCACGCCCTGCGTGGACCGGCCCGACTTCACGGCCACGATGGGCTTGGACTGGGAGACGCGCCGGGCGATGCGCGAGAACTTGCGCGGGTTGCCGATCGACTCCAGGTACAGCAGGACCACCTCGGTGGTCTCGTCCTCCGACCAGTACTGCAGGAGGTCGTTGCCCGAGACGTCGGCGCGGTTGCCGGCCGAGACGAAGGTGGACAGGCCCAGGCCGCGACGCGCCACCGACTCGAGGATGGCCGTGCCCAGCGCACCGGACTGGCAGAAGAAGCCGACCCGGCCTTGGGGCGGCATGCTCGTGGCGAGCGAGGCGTTCAGCTGCACGGCCTGCGTCGTGTTGATGACGCCCAGGCAGTTGGGACCCACGAGGCGCAGCCCGTAGCTGCGGCACAGGTTGAGCAGCGTGCGCTGGCGCTTGCGTCCCGCCGGTCCTTCCTCGGCGAAGCCCGCCGAGATGACCACGAGGCCGTGGACGCCCTTGGCGGCGCAGTCGAGCACGACGTCGTTGACCGACTCGGCCGGGACGGCGACGATCGCCAGGTCCACCTCCCCGGGAATGTCCTTCACGGTCTTGTAGGCCGGCAGGCCGGAGACGGCCTCGGCCGCGGAGTTCACCGCGTAGACGCTGCCCTGGTAGTCGCCCAGCACGAGGTTGCGCACCATGGCCTGGCCGATGGAGTCCTGGCGGCGGCTGGCGCCCACCACGGCGATGCTGCGCGCCTCGAAGATCCGCTCGATGGAGGTGGCCTCGGCGCGCTGCTCGCGGGCCCGCATCACGTCGAGCGCCGAGTCGGTGGGGTCGATGCGGAAGCTGAGCCGCTGCACACCGTCCTCGACCTGGCCCCCGACGCGATAGCCCATCTCGCGGAAGACCTGCATCATGCGGTTGTTGGACGGGAGGACGTCGGCGGTGAACTCGGCGAGACCGCGCTCGCGGCCGGCCTGCGCCAGGTGCTCGAGCAACAGCTGGGCCACCCCGCGCCCCTGGTGGGCGTCCTCGACGAGGAAGGCCACCTCGGCCTCGTCGTCGGTGACCGCGTCGTAGCGGCCCACCCCGATGATGTCGTCGTGCAACGTGACGACGAAGGCCACGCGACGGTCCTGGTCGACCTGCGTGAACCGCGCGACGTCGCGCTGGGAGAGCGTGGGGTACGGAGCGAAGAACCGCAGGTACTTGGACTCGTCGGAGACCCGCGCGTAGAACTCCACGAGCTTCTCGGCGTCCGCCGGGACGATGGGCCGCAGCTGGGCCACGCGGCCGTCCTTGAGGAGGACGTCGGCCTCCCAGGAGGGGCGATCGGCCGTCAGATCGGTCACAGGACCAACCTACCGGGTGGCCCGGCGGCGTGGCGCACGCTCGCCACTCGGGACGACCGGGGAGAATGGCCGACGGACCTGTATTCCACGTGATCGAGAGGATGCTGCAGCGCGTATGGCGGCCAAGCCACCCGTCGAGGAGTTCGACGAGCACATCATCGACACCGACATCACGGACGAGATGAACGCCAGCTTCATCGAGTACGCGTACTCGGTGATCTACTCGCGCGCCATCCCGGACGCGCGCGACGGGCTCAAGCCCGTGCAGCGGCGCACGCTCTACACGATGGACGACATGGGTCTGCGGCACGACCGTGGCCACGTCAAGAGCGCACGTGTCGTCGGCGAGGTCATGGGCAAGCTGCACCCCCATGGCGACAGCGCCATCTACGACGCCCTCGTGCGGCTGGTGCAGCCGTGGTCGCTGCGCGTCCCGCTGATCGACGGCCACGGCAACTTCGGCTCGCAGGACGACGGCCCCGCCGCGATGCGCTACACCGAGTGCCGCATGGACCTCGCGGCCGAGGCCATGACGGGCTCCATCGACGAGGACACCGTCGACTTCCGACCCAACTACGACGGCCGGGAGATGGAGCCGTCGGTCCTGCCGGCCGCGCTCCCCAACCTGCTCGTCAACGGCGCCACGGGCATCGCGGTGGGCATGGCCACCAACATTGCCCCGCACAACCTCGTGGAGGTCGTGCAGGCCTGCAAGCACCTCATCGACCACCCGGCCGCCGACCTCGACGACCTCATGAAGTTCATCCCCGGTCCCGACCTGCCCACCGGCGGCAAGATCGTGGGCCTCGACGGCGTGCGCGACGCCTACGCCAGCGGCAACGGCTCGTTCCGCATGCGTGCCACGGCCCGCATCGAGAACGTCACGCCGCGCCGCAAGGGCATCATCGTCACCGAGCTGCCGTACAACGTGGGTCCCGAGAAGGTCATCGAGGCCATCAAGAAGCTCGTGGAGTCCAAGAAGCTCCAGGGCATCTCCGACCTCAAGAACCTCAGCGACCGTCACAAGGGTCTGCATCTGGTCATCGAGGTCAAGAACGGCTTCGTCCCCGAGAGCCTGCTGGAGACGCTGTACGCCAAGACGCCCATGGAGACGTCGTTCGGCATCAACGCCGTCGCCCTCGTGGAGGGTCAGCCGCGCACCATGGGGCTGAAGCAGATGCTGGAGGTCTTCCTCGATCACCGCTACGAGGTGGTCCGGCGGCGCAGCGAGTTCCGCCGGCGCAAGGCGGCCGACCGCCTGCACCTGGTCGAGGGTCTGCTCATCGCCATCCTCGACATCGACGAGGTCATCCAGCTCATCCGCTCCAGCGACAGCCGTGGCGAGGCCCGTGGCCGCCTCATCGAGGTCTTCGACCTCTCCGAGGCCCAGGCCGAGTTCATCCTCGACCGCACCCTCGGCAGCCTCACCAAGTTCTCGCGCATCGAGCTGGAGAAGGAGGCCGACGACCTGCGCCGCACCATCGACGCGCTCGACGAGATCCTCGGCAACACCGCCGTGCTCCGTGCTCTCGTCGGCACCGAGCTCGACGCCGTCGCCCAGCAGTTCGGCACCCCCCGACGCACCGTCCTGCTGCAGTCGGCCGGCCAGTCCGTCACGGCGAGCGCCAAGGCCGCCCCGCTCGAGGTGGCCGACGACCCCTGCTGGGTGCTGCTCTCGGCCACGGGGCTGTTGGCCCGCACGAGCGACGACACACCGCTCGGCGAGGTGGGGCGGCGCGCCAAGCACGACGTCATCGTGTCCGCCGTGCGGTCCACCGCGCGCGGCCAGGTGGGCCTCGTCACCGCCGGCGGCACGGTCCGGCGCATCGACGTCCTCGACGTCCCGGCCCTTCCTCCCACGGCCCAGGCGCCCAACCTGCAGGGCGGCATCCCCTGGGGCGAGCTCGTGGCGCTGGAGCACGCGCCACTCGCCCTCATGACCTTCGACGACGACGTCCCCGGGCTCGCCCTCGGCACCCGTCAAGGCATCGTGAAGCGGGTCAGGCCCGAGCAGCTCAACCGCGACGAGTGGGAGATCATCTCGCTGGCCGACGGGGACGCCGTGGTGGGCGCGGTCCCCCTCGCCACGGGCGAGGAGTCCCTGGCCTTCATCACCTCCGACGCCAACCTGCTCCACTTCTCGGCCTCGCTCGTGAGGCCGCAGGGACGCAGCGGCGGCGGCGTGGCGGGCGTCAAGCTCGCCCCGGGCGCCACCGTGGTCTCCTTCGGCACCGTGGCCGACCCGTCGTCGGCGTTCGTCGTCTCGGTGGCCGGCTCGGCCGACGCCCTGCCGGGCACGCAGACCGGAACCGCCAAGGTCACCCCGTTCGAGGTCTATCCCTCCAAGGGCCGGGCCACCGGCGGCGTCCGCGTGCAACGTCTGCTGAAGGGCGAGGACGCACTCATCCTCGGGTGGGTCGGCGACGGCACGCCCGTCGCGTGCGCCCGCAGCGGCAGCGCCGTCGAGCTCCCCGAGCCCACCGACAAGCGCGACGCGTCCGGCGTCCCGGTGGCCCAGCCGGTCCATGCCGTGGCTTCTCCTGCCGGCTCGCTCGCGGGCACGCGATGACCCGCCGGGAGTGCGCTCGCGTGCAAGACTGACGTCGTGCGCACCCGTCTCCTCACCGTCCTGGCGCCCGTCGTGGTCGCCGCCCTGCTCCTCAGCGGCTGCTCGGGCGGGGGCGACAAGGAATCCACGTCGTCGAGCGACCTGGAGGCTCGACTCCTGACGGCCAAGAAGGCCATCGACGGCGCTGCCAGCCTGCAGGTGTCCATCTCCACGGACAAGGTCCCCGACGGCGTGAGCGGCCTCAAGTCGGCCACGGGCGTCGGCACCCACGCACCCGCCTTCAAGGGCAAGGTGAGCGTCGTGAGCGGTGGCTCGAGCATCAGCGCCGACGTGATCGCCACGGACGGCAAGGTCTGGGCCAAGCTGGGCTTCTCCCCGGCCTACCTGACCATCTCGCCCAAGACGCTCAACGCCCCGGACCCGGCCACCCTCGTGGGCACCGAGGGCGACGGTCTCGCCGTCATCCTCGCCAACACCGCCGGCACCGAGCAGGGCGACCGGTCCCGCGACGGCAAGGCGGTCCTCACCACCATCACCGGAACCATCAAGGGCTCGGTCATCCAGCAGTTCCTGCCCACGGCCGACGACGCCGGCAGCTTCACCGTGAGCTACCGGCTCGACGACGACGACCTCCTGCGCGACGCCACGATCAAGGGCCCCTTCTACGAGGGCTCGCCCGACGTCACCTACCGCGTCAAGCTCGCACCGTCGGACGAGTCCGTGAGCATCGACCCCCCGAAGAGCGCCGGTGGCGCCTGAGCCTGGCGCCGCGGCGTCGGTGACGCGCTCGTCGCAGGTCCTGCTGGCGCTCGCAGCCGTCGCCATCGGTTTCGCCGCGGCCGACACCTACGTCGTGGTCCTGGCGCTGCCGGACATGATGACGGCGGTCGGCCTCGACGTCGAGGAGATCCAGAAGGCCGCCCCGGTCATCTCGGGCTTCCTGCTGGGCTACGTGGCCGTCCTTCCGCTCATCGGTCGCATCTCCGACCTGCGGGGACGGGTCCCCGTGCTCATCGGCAGCCTCGTGGTGTTCGCCGTGGGATCCGTCGTCACCGCTGCTGCCTTCGACCTGCCCACCATGGTCACGGGACGGCTCCTGCAGGGCGTGGGCGGCGGCGGCCTCATCCCGCCCACCCTCGCGCTCGTGGCCGACCTCTGGCCCCCGAACCGCCGCGGTCTCCCCCTCGGGATCGTGGGCGCCGTCCAGGAGCTGGGCAGCGTGCTCGGTCCGCTCTACGGCGCGGTCGTGCTCGCGTTCGGCTCGTGGCGAGAGATCTTCTGGCTCAACTGTGCCGTCGGGCTCGTGCTCGCAGCGGCCATCCTGACCCGGCGCGGCTCGGTGCCCGACACCGCCACCCCCGATCCCCGCGGCCGACCTGACGTCGTCGGCGCCGCCCTCGCCGTCCTCGCGCTCGTCGCCCTGAGCCTGACGATGCTGGAGCCTCGGCGCCTCACGGAGGGCGTCACCACGGGCCTTGCCTTCCTGCCCGTCACCGGCGACTCCCGCTGGCTCACTCCGGTCGCCCTGGTCACGTATGGCCTGCTGCTCCTCTTCCTCCTCCGGCAGGCGACGGCCCGCCGTCCGATCCTCGGGTGGCGCAGCTGGGGCCAGATCGCGCGCAGCACCGATCTCCTCGGGGCTGCCTTCCTGACCGTCGCGCTCGGAGCCGTCATCGTGGCGTTCGCCTCGGCCGAGCCCGAGCGCTCGGCGCTGTCGCCGCAGGCGTGGTGGCTCCTGCCCCTCGCGGTCGTCGCGGCCCTGGGCTTCGGCTGGCGCCAGCGCGTGGCCACACAGCCGCTCGTCCCCCGGGGCGCCCTGAGCGAGCGACCGGCCTGGGGCGCGCTCGTCGTCTCGTTCTTCATCGGCGCATCGCTCATCGCGGCACTCGTCGACATCCCGTTCTTCGCCCGCCTCACCGTCTACCGCGACTCCCAGCTCGATGCGGCCCTCGTGCTCGTCCGGTTCCTGGTCGCCCTCCCGGTCGGCGCCGTGCTCGGGGGTTGGCTGCTGCGCTGGGTCCACCCCGCAGCACTCACCGCGGTGGCGATGCTGATGAGCGCCCTCTCGTTCGTCCACATGGCCACGTGGGGCGCCACCTCGGTCTCCGACCCGCTCGAGACCATCTCGCTCGTCGTCGCCGGCCTGGGGTTCGGCCTGGCCATCGCGCCCGTCAACTCGGCTCTGCTCGGCCACACCGCCGACGCCGTGCACGGCGTGGCCAGCGCCCTGCTCGTCGTGGCGCGGATGGTGGGCATGCTCATCGGCATCTCGGCCCTCACCACGCTCGGCCTGCAGAAGTTCTACTCCGCCTCGCGAGGCATCCCCGACGTCACCGAGCTCTGCGGATCGGCCACGGCCTGCCAGGCCTATCGCGATGCCGTGCGCGGCGCCGGCATCGAACAGCTGCACACCGTCTTCCTGGGTGCAGCGGCGTGCGCCGTCCTGGCCGCCCTGCTGTCGATCCTGCTGCTCCGCGGGGCCCGCCGCGACGTGTGAGGCGGACCTCACGAACCTCACGGGCGGTCTCCGGCATCCGTCGATAGGCTCGGACCGTGACCGGTTTCGACGATCTTCTTGCTTCCAATCGGCAGTTCGCCGAGTCCTTCGACCTCGCCGGGTTCGACGGCATCGCCAAGGCCGGCGTGGCCATGGTGACGTGCATGGACTCGCGCATCGACCCCCTGGGGATGATCGGCCTCTCCCCCGGAGACGCCAAGATCCTGCGCAACCCCGGTGGCCGCGTGACGGAGCGCGTTCTCGTCGCGGTCGTCCTCGGCGTGACGCTGCTGCAGGTGAAGCGGGTCATGATCGTGCAGCACACCCGCTGCGCCATGGCCTCGGCCTCCGAGGACGAGCTGCACGCCCGCATCGAGGAGCGCACCGGCGTCGACGCCACCTGGATGGAGCTCGGAGCCATCGACGACCAGGAGGCGTCCATCCGCGCTGACGTCCACAAGGTGGTCTCGCACCCCCTCGTGCCCTCCGACATCGAGGTGGGCGGCTTCGTCTACGACGTCGACTCGGGCCTGCTCACGCCGGTCGTCTGAGCCTTCAGGTCGCGTTGCCGGTGAGGTCGTAGCGGGCGGTCTGGAAGCTGCCGTCCGTGCCGATCACCGTGACGGTGATGCCGGTGGGCAGCACGTCGGTCTGGACGGTGCGTGGGTCCGTCACCCCGAGCCGCTGGACCGCACGGTCGCGGACGCGCGCCAGGACGTCCGTGAGCGGTGCGAGGTCGAACGTGGGCGACACAGGAGAGTCGAACGACGTGGTGCGCGTGCTCGTGGACTGCACCGTGCCGTTGAGCCACCGCGTCTCCTTGGCCTCGCCGGTGGGGGTGCGGACCCAGACCGTGGCCACGGCGTCGTAGAAGCGCACCCGTTCCACCCTGGTCGTGCCGTTCTGCTCGCGGACGTCGTCGACGATGGAGCTCCAGGCCGACCTCGTGTCGAGGTCGCCCGAGCCGCTCGAGAAACCGACGACCCCGGTGAACACCGACGTGACGATGCCGAACACGCCGGCGAAGCACGGCAGCAGAACCGCGATCCCGATGACGCCCAGGACGCACCCGAGTCGTCCCCGCGGCGCCTTGATCCCAGGCCTGCCCTGCGGACCCTGCCAGCTCGTGGTCGGCATGCCCGGCGTCTGGGCGCCTGACGTCCGGGGCGCAGAGACCGGTCCCGGCGCTCCGGCTGCGGGCTGCTGCGGCCAGGACGGGTGCGGGGAGGGCTGAGGCGGCTGGTAGGGCTGCTGCGCGACCTGCGAGGGCGGGGTCACCGGGGCCTCGAGGCCGGCCGTCAGCCCGGCGAGGTCGCCCCGGGTGGCGGCAGCGTCGACCCGATCGAACCTCAGAGCCCGATCGGCCGCCGTGATGCGCCCGCTCGCGTACGCGGCATCGATGAGCGCCTTGGCGCGCTTCTTGTCCCCCCGCCCCGCCCCGGCGGGATCGCTCATGTCGCTCACGCGCCGGATACTAGCGCGACGAGTGGGTCCTTCGGCCGACCTTCGTCAGGCGTCCTGACGCTTCTGCTTGTCCTGCCTGAGCATGACGAGCCACACCACGATGAGCGCCGCCGCGGCCACGAGACGCAGCACGCCCCAGGGCCCGCCGTCCGGGCCGAAGGCGTCCATGCCCATGAAGCCGAGCCACAGCACGAACAGGAGGTCGCGGACCCAGCGCAGGCTCATGTCCGCCATCCTAGGCGGCGACCTGCCTGCCCGAGATGTCACGCCTCAGCCACGACGTCGCTGCGGTCCTCGAGCCGAGCCAGTCCTGACGCGGAAACCCACCTCAGACCTTCCAGCCTCGCTGTCTGAGACGAGCCAGGCCAGCCAGGCGCTCCGCCTCAGCCACGTCCCTGGCCTGGTCGCGACGGGCATTCTCCTGTCGCTTCTCCTGCGCCAGCAGCAGGAGCCAGACGACCGTGAACAGCAGGAAGGCGGCCGAGCGCAGGCTCCACCAGTCTCCGTCGCGCTGGACCACCGAGAGCACTGCCATCGCGAGCCAGACGGCGAAGGCGACGGCGAGGGCTCGTCGAAGGTCCATGCGGAGATCCTAGAGGCGCATCAGGCCGGCGTCCGCAGAACCTTCTCCATGGCCTTGCCCCTGGCCAGCTCGTCGACGAGCTTGTCGAGGTAGCGGATCTTCTGCATGAGCGGGTCCTCGACGTCCTCCACCCGGACCCCGCAGACGACGCCCGTGATGAGCGCGACGTCGGGGTTCAGGTCGGCGTCGTCGAAGAAGTCGATGAAGGTGGTGTCGGCGTCGAGGTGGGCCTGGAGCGCCTTGTCGTCGAATCCCGTGAGCCAGGCGATGACCTCGCGGAGCTCGGCCTGGGTGCGTCCCTTCTTCTCGACCTTGGTCACGTAGTGCGGGTACACCGACGAGAAGGGGGTCGTGAAGATCCTGTGCACGACGCGATCCTAGGACGGGTAGGTGACGCGGTAGCGGACGTGGGTGGCGCGGGGCGAGTGGTCCACCTCGACCGGCTCGAGGACCGGCGCTCCGACGCCCTCGAAGATCCGCTCGCCGCTGCCCAGCAGCACCGGGGCCACGTCGAGCACCAGCTCGTCGAGCACCCGCGCCTGCAACGCCTGGCGGACTGCTGACGCGCCACCCGCCACGTCGATGGGGAGATCCCCCGCCACGGCGCGGGCCTGCTCCAGCGCTGCGTCGAAACCGTCGACGAAGTAGAACGTGGTCCCGCCGTCCATCTCGATGGGGTCGTGGGCGTGATGGGTGAGGACGAACACGGGCGCGTGGTACGGCGGCTCGTCGCCCCACCAGCCACGCCACTCGCGGTCCCACTCCCCTCGCACGGGCCCAAACATGTTGCGCCCCATGATGTAGGCGCCGCGCGGGCCGAGCAGCCGGTCCACCCAGGGCTGGTCCACGTCGAGCACGTCGCCGATGTGCCAGCGGTGCACCGAGTGCCCATGCAGCCCGAGCGGGTTCTCCTCGCTCTGGTCGGGTCCGGCGACGAAGCCGTCGAGCGAGATGGACATGTGGCTGGTGACGAGCGACATGATCGTCAGGCTACTGCGGGCAGCCGCCCGGGAGCCGGTTACGCGTCGATGCGGTCGGCGTCGAGCTCGTACGCGCTCTGCACGATGAACTCCTTGCGGGGAGCGACCTCGTTGCCCATGAGGAGCTCGAAGACCGCGCTCGTGCGCTCGGCGTCGTCGACCGTGAGGCGGCGCAGGGTGCGGTGGCGCGGGTCCATGGTGGTCTCGGCCAGCTGGTCGGCATCCATCTCGCCCAAGCCCTTGTAGCGCTGCACGGGATCCTTCCAGCGGACGTTGCGGCGCTTGAGGTCGGCCAGCGTGCGCTGGAGCTCGGCGTCGGAGTACGTGTAGACGTACTTGTCCTGCCCCTTCTTGGGGTTCACGAGCTCGATGCGATGCAGCGGCGGCACGGCGGAGAAGACGCGACCTGCCTCCACGAGCGGACCCATGTAGCGGTGGAACAGCGTGGCCAGCAGACAGCGGATGTGGGCGCCGTCGGAGTCGGCGTCGGCCATGAAGATGATGCGGCCGTAGCGGGCGGCGTCGATGTCGAAGGTGCGGCCCGAGCCGGCTCCCACCACCTGGATGATCGAGGAGCACTCGGCGTTCTTCAGCATGTCGCTGATGCTGGCCTTCTGGACGTTCAGGATCTTTCCGCGGATGGGCAGCAGCGCCTGGAACTCCGAGTCACGTGCCGACTTGGCGGTTCCGAGGGCGGAGTCGCCCTCCACGATGAACAGCTCGCTGCGCTCGACGTCGTTGGAGCGGCAGTCGGCCAGCTTGGCCGGCAGCGCGCTGGACTCCAGCGCGTTCTTGCGGCGCTGCGTGTCGCGCTGCTGACGCGCGGTGAGCCGCGTGCGTGAGGCGTCGGCGACCTTCTGCAGGACGATCTTGGCCTTGGCCTTCTGAGCCGCCTTGGTGGAGGTGAGGAACGCCGTGAGCTCGCGCGAGACCACCTGGTTGACGATGCGCGCGACCGGCGGCGTGCCCAGGACCTCCTTGGTCTGACCCTCGAACTGCGGCTCGGCCAGACGAACGGTGACGACCGCCGTGAGTCCCTCGAGGACGTCGTCCTTGATGACGTCGGCATCGCTGGCCTTGAGCGTGCGCGTGGCGCGAAGCGCGTCGTTGAACGTCTTGGTGAGCCCCCGCTCGAAGCCGTTGACGTGGGTGCCGCCCTTGGGCGTTGCGATGATGTTGACGAAGGAACGCACCGTGGGCTCGTAGCCGGTGCCCCACCGCACCGAGATGTCGACGCCGAGGTCGCGCTCGACCTCCTGCGGGCTCATGTGGCCCTTCTCGTCGAGCACGGGGACGGTCTCGGTGAAGCTGCCGCTGCCCTGCAGTCGCAGGACCTCGGTGACGGCCTCGTCGGGCGCCAGGAACTCACAGAACTCGCCGATGCCGCCGTCGTGGCGGAACGACTCCTCGTGCGGCTCCTCGCCCCGCTCGTCGCGGATGACGATCTCGAGGCCAGGCACCAGGAACGAGGTCTGGCGCGCCCGGTTGACGAGGTCGCCGTACGAGAACGCGGCCTCCTTGATGAAGATCTGGGGGTCGGCCCAGTAGCGGACCCGGGTGCCGCTGACACCCTTCTTGGCGCGGCCGACCTTGTGCAGGGTGTTGTCGCTCGTGAAGGAGTCGCGGGGGCCGTCGCCGTCGAAGACACCCGGCTCACCGCGGCGGAACGACATGGCCCAGGACCCGCCGTCCTTCTCCACCTGGACGTCGAGCCGCTCGGACAGCGCGTTGACCACGGAGGCACCGACACCGTGCAGGCCGCCCGTGGCGGCGTAGGAGCCGCCGCCGAACTTGCCGCCGGCGTGCAGCTTGGTGAAGACGACCTCCACGCCCGAGAGCCCTGTCTTCTTCTCCTTGTCCACCGGGATGCCGCGACCGTCGTCGAAGACCTCCACGGAGCCGTCGGCGTGGAGCACGACCTTGATGTGCTGGCAGAAGCCGCCGAGAGCCTCGTCGACCGCGTTGTCGATGATCTCCCAGAGGCAGTGCATCAGACCGCGGGTGTCGGTGGACCCGATGTACATGCCCGGACGCTTGCGGACGGCCTCGAGACCCTCGAGGACCAGCAGGTCACGGGCGTCGTACGTGCTCACGGGGTGTGCTCCTCCAGGGGGTCAGGACTGCATCCCCAGCCTATCCGCGAGGCCCCCGGTGTCCGACGTGACACGCACGTCGGCAGCGCGCCTCCCGCGTGGACTTGGGACGGAGGGGTATCTATGTCCTATGTCACCTTCATGGGCGAGGAATAGCGCCTCGTGAAATGATGTTGATTCCGACGTCAACGCCTGCGTAGGGGAAAGAGGTACACCGTGTCAGCAGTAGCTGAACTGCCCGGTCTGAATGCAACTGATCGTTGCGACCGTTGCGGCGCCCAGGCGTACGTCCGCGTCGAGCTCGCCAATGGTGCCGAGCTCATGTTCTGCGCGCACCACGCGCGCGAGCACGAGGACAAGCTCCGTGAGGTCGCCGTCACGATCCAGGACGAGACCAACCGTCTCGCCGGCAAGCCCGCCGGCGCTGTCGCCGAAGACATCTAGAGACCTGAAGGACTCGGCACGCTCCCGAGTCCACAGCAACGAGAAGGGCCCCGTCCGGTGGACGGGGCCCTTCTCGTGTCTCGTGCTCCCTCAGGTCAGTACGCGACCTGGTGGAACTCGTAGGACTTGTTGATCGCCTTCCAGTGCTGCAGGTACTGCTCGAAGACGTCGGGGTCGGTGGACTCCGTGGTGATCTCGTCGCTGACGACGAGGTTGGAGCCCGTCAGGGCGGCGGAACCGGCCTGGACGATGCGGACGCGGGCGCCCGAGGACGGCCACTTGCCACCGGTGGGGAGGCGCTCCTCCGGGTTGTACCGGTTGGGCTTGAGCCGTGCGTCGATGAGCATCGTCTTGTCGTGGGGCTTGGCCCAGGCGAGCGGGACGCGGACGTTGGCGTTGCGCAGCTCGTCCATGATCGGCTTGCAGATGCGCAGGTACTGCTGGCAGTGCGCGATGCGGTTGACCTTGAGCTCGTCGCGGTAGGCGATGGCCTCGACGCGGCACCCCTTGTTGGCCAGCTCGACGAGCTTCTCCGCCACACCGATGCGGCGGTACTTGAAGCGGTTGTGCTGGACGTAGATGCGGCAGCGGTCGTCGGGGATGACGCGGTTGAGCATCTGCATGACCGGGTCCCGGCCGTTGGCAGGCGTCGCGAAGATGGGCGTCAGGTAGTACGTGACGTTGGCCAGGTTGGAGTAGAACATGCCGTAGCCGGCGGCGCGGGCCGTGTAGCCGGCCTTCTGAGCCGTCGAGGTGGAGATGCCGTAGCGCGTGGCCGAGGCCCGCGCCTTGATGTAGCTCAGGTAGTTGTTCCGGACGTTGCGCTCGGCCCACAGGTCCTTCCAGTGGTCGCTGAACTGGTTCCACAGCTTGAGGTCGTTGTAGACCGTCCAGCCGTTGTTCCAGGTGTGCTCGGCGCTCGGACCACCGAGGTTGGCCGAACCGGTCCAGATGGCCCCACGCGTGGGCTTGCCGTTGCGGTCGTAGGTGTTGCTGACCATGAGGATCTTGGAGTGCACGACGGCGCCGCTGATGTTGGACAGGCAGGCCGAGCTACGACCCTTGGCGCAGATCTTGAAGCGGGCGTTCTTGTAGCGGCCCAGCGACTTGGCCAGCGCACGCGACTCGGTGCTCTGGGCGAACTTGCCGTGGATGACGCGGACGTTCACGCCGTACTTGGCGGCCTTGACGAGCTCACGGCCCACGCGGCGCGAGTCCTCCATGCGCGAGATCGTGAGGTAGACCCAACGCGCCTTGCGCGTGGACGAAGGCAGGATCTTGCCGGTGATCTGCGAGCGGTAGCTGCCGCGGATGAGACGCTCGAGGTCGTCGAGCTGGGAGTAGTCGCTGTTGGCCGACGTCGACATGGACCGCACGGGGCGCGAGAAGTTGGTCTCGACCGTCACGGGGTAGGCCGACCCGTAGGGAGGCGTCCTGGACGCCTCGACCTTCGGCTCGATGGACTGGGGCAACGTCGAGGACTCGTCGCCGTCGGCTGCAGCAGAGGCCGAGGCCGAGGCGGAGGGAGAAGCCGAGGCAACCGGTTCAGCCGTGTCGGCCGCGGTGGTCGGGCTCAGCGAGCCGACTCCGAGAACGACGGCGACCAGGAGGATCCCCACCCCGACGGCGCGCAGGGCGCGCCTAGAACCACCGAGAATTTGCACAGGCCTGCTCTTCCACATGGACGGCACGATCGCGACAGTCTAACCCAGTCGCCTTGCCGCCAAGGCCCACCGCCGACCCGAGCACCCGTTTCCCGGCCTTCGCGGCCTCGGGTCCGCTCCCCCGTCGACGCACGGGCGGCGGGTGGACGACGCAGGGCGGGCCGCCCCGATGCTCGGGGCGGCCCGTCCTGGGTACGGCGTGCTGGTCTCAGTCGAGGTAGTCGCGCAGGACCTGCGAGCGCGACGGGTGACGCAGCTTGCTCATGGTCTTGGACTCGATCTGACGGATCCGCTCGCGCGTGACGCCGTAGACCTTGCCGATCTCGTCGAGCGTCTTGGGCTGGCCGTCGGTGAGGCCGAAGCGCATGGAGACCACGCCGGACTCGCGCTCGCTGAGCGTGTCGAGCACCGCGTGCAGCTGCTCCTGCAGGAGCGTGAACGACACGGCGTCGGCCGGGACGATGGCCTCGGAGTCCTCGATGAGGTCGCCGAACTCGCTGTCGCCGTCCTCGCCGAGCGGCGTGTGGAGCGAGATGGGCTCACGACCGTACTTCTGGACCTCGACGACCTTCTCGGGCGTCATGTCGAGCTCGAGGGCCAGCTCCTCGGGCGTGGGCTCGCGGCCCAGGTCCTGCAGCATCTGGCGCTGGACACGGGCCAGCTTGTTGATGACCTCGACCATGTGGACCGGGATGCGGATGGTGCGGGCCTGGTCGGCCATGGCGCGCGTGATGGCCTGACGGATCCACCACGTGGCGTAGGTGGAGAACTTGAAGCCCTTGGTGTAGTCGAACTTCTCGACGGCGCGGATGAGGCCGAGGTTGCCCTCCTGGATCAGGTCCAGGAAGAGCATCCCGCGCCCGGTGTAGCGCTTGGCGAGCGAGACGACGAGACGCAGGTTGGCCTCGAGCAGGTGGTTCTTGGCGCGACGACCGTCGACGACGATCCAGGAGAGCTCCTCGCGCATCTTCTCCGAGATGCGTCCGCCCTTGGCCAGCTTCTCCTCCGAGAACAGGCCGGCCTCGATGCGCTTGGCGAGCTCGACCTCCTCGCCGGCGGTGAGCAGCGAGACCTTGCCGATCTGCTTCAGGTAGTCCTTGACGGGGTCGGCGGTGGCGCCGGCCACCATGACCTGCTGGACCGGCTCGTCGCTGTCGTCGGCGTTGGAGAGGGTGAAGCCCGACTCCTCGTCGGTCTTCAGCGTGGGGTCGTTCTTGACGTCCTTCTCGAACTCCTCGTCGGGGATGTCGGGGAGGACCTTCTTGCCCTGGGCATCGACGACGGCGGCACCCTTGGGAACGACCAGCGCCTCAGCGAGGTCGACGCCCTGCACGTCGGCCACCGAGGTGGCGGCGGCCTTCTTGGCCGCCGTCTTCTTGGCGGGCGCGGCCTTCTTGGCGGGAGCAGCCTTCTTGGCGGCGCTGGTGGGGCTCGGCTTGCTTGCTGCTGCCTTGGCCGGGGCCTTCTTGGCGGGCGTCGCAGTCTTCTTGGAGGTCTTGGTCACGGTCTCTTCTGATCTGGCGGTATCGGACGGGACAGTCTTCTTGGCCGGGGCCTTGGTGGCCGAGGTCTTCTTGGCCGGTGGCTTCTTGGCTGGGGTCTTGGCGGAGGGCGGGGCCGCAGGTCTCTTCTTGGCGGCGGACTTCTTGGCGGGAGCCTTCGTGGTCGGCGCCTTCTTCGTGGTGCTGGTCGTGCTCGGTGCCGGCGCCGTGCCGGCGGGGGTCCTGGGTGCTTCTGGTGGCGGTGCGGGGTCCTGCGCCTGGTCCTTGGAGCCACCGAGTCGCTTGCTCACGGCGGCCCGCAAGCGAGAGCCTGCGGCTGCTGAGACCGGCACGTCGACACCTCTTCGGTCGGGTTAAGGGCGCAACAAACACCCCTGTGGTCAACCTCTGGGTGCAAGTCTGCCACGCCTTCGCAAGCGGGCGCGCGCAGGCCCGCCGTGCAGCGCGTCAGGAGCGAGAGCACTCAGTCCAGCGGCCAGGTGTGCACCGGCTGGTTCTCGTGCATCAGAGCCTCGTACGCCCGGGTGACCTCACGCAGCGCGTCGGGGCGCTCCAGACCGGCTGCCAGGCGTCGGTCCATCTGCGCGATGAGCCAGGTGGAGCCGTTCTGTCCGCGGAGGCACCGCTGCTCGATGACACCGAGCAGCCGGGCAGCGACGTCGTCGTCGACCCCCATCTGGTCCAGGCCGGCGTGAGCGAGGGGCAGGAGGTGACGCAGCACGAGCTCGCGGACCGGGACCTCGCCGACGCCGGGCCAGAACTGCTCGGCCTCGATGCCCGCTCGGGCCGCCTGGTGGAAGTTCTCCTCGGCTGCGCGGAACGACAGCTGCGACCACACCGGGCGCTCGCTGGAGGCCAGGACCGCTGTGAGCCCGTAGAACAGGGCAGCGTTGGCCAGGGTGTCGACGACCGTCGGGCCGGCGGGGAGCAGCCTGTTCTCGATGCGCAGGTGGGGGCGTCCGTCGGAGACGTCGTAGATGGGCCGGTTCCAGCGGTAGACCGTCCCGTTGTGGAGCCGCAGCTCCTGGAGCGCCGGGACACGTCCGGCCTCGAGCTCCACCAGCGGGTCCTCGTCGTCGACGATGGGAAGGAGGGCGGGGAAGTAGCGGACGTTCTCCTCGAACAGGTCGAAGACCGAGGTGATCCAACGTTCCCCGAAGAACACCCGAGGCCGGACGCCCTGGGTCTTGAGCTCCTCGCTGCGGGTGTCGGTGGCCTGCTCGAAGAGCGGGATCCGCGTCTCGTGCCAGAGCTGGCGACCCAGGAGGAACGGCGAGTTGGCTCCCAGGGCGACCTGCACCCCGGCGATGGCCTGCGCTGCGTTCCACGACGAGGCGAAGTCCTCGGGCTGGACCTGCAGGTGGAGCTGCGTGCTGGTGCACGCGGCTTCCGGGATGATGGTGTCGGCCGTGGTCTCGAGCCGGTCGACACCGTCGATGATGATCTGGATGTCCTCGCCCCGAGCGGCGAGGATCTGCTCCGAGAGCAGGTGGTAGCGGGGATTGGCCGAGATGACGTCGCGGCCGAAGTGCCGGTCCTGGAGCGTCGGCAGGATGCCGATCATGAGCAGGTGGGCATCGAGCGCGCCGGCCTTGGCCTGGGCCTCGTTGAGGTCCTCGCGCAGTGCCGTCTCCATGGTGACCAGGCCCTGACCGGCGGCCGGCGACGGCGGGACGTTGATCTCGATGTTGAAGAGCCCGAGCTCGGTCTGGAAGTCGTCGTCGGCGATGGCCGCGAGCACCTCGGCGTTCTTGAGAGCCGGATCGCCCTGGGCGTTCGCGAGGTTGAACTCGATCTCGATGCCGACGTGGGGCACCTCCACGGAGAAGTCCCGCTCCCCCAGCATCCGCGCGAACACGTCGAGACAGCGACGTACCTTGGCGCGGTAACGCGTCCGGTCCTCGCGGGTGAAGACCCGGTCGTCGACCTCCTGACCCATGCCGACAGCCTAGGACCACAACGGGGCCCGCGACACTCAGCCCGCCCGGCGGTGCTCCCCACGCCAGACCGCCGAGACCTCGTCGGGGCTGATGCCGGCCTCGATGATCTGCAGCAGCAGCATGGCGAGCGAGTACTCGGGCTCCTCCCGAGCAGCGGTCTCGGCACAGATCAACGCCTGGGCGCCGTCGCCGCACCGGTGGGCCGCGAAGCCGGCGAGGCACAGCACGGGAGCGCGCAGCGACTGCGGGACGATCCGTGCCGCTCGCTGCCACAAGGCACGCATCTGGCCGGAGGTACTTCGCTCGACCTGCGCGACGAGGTCGTCGCGCACACCGATGGAGATGGTCCAGACGGCGAGCCGCAGGACCTCGCCGTCACTCAGGGCGTCCCCGGCGCGGACCCGGTCCAGCAGTGGGCCGACGTCGCGGCGGGCGACGTCCACGCTCGGCTCGTCGGCCCGTGCCCCCATCAGCAGCGCACCCACCTGCTCGGCCTGCTCGTCAGCCGCGCGGTCGAGCCAGTGGCGTCGTTGCCCCGTCTCCCGAGCGATCCTCGTCCGGAGCTCGTCGCGCGACGCGAGGATCTCCTGGCCCTCGGCCACCGCCTGGACGACCGCGACGTGGTGGAGCGACCGCTCGTAGGGGTGACCGGCCGGCTCGCAGTCCGCGAAGGTGGTCCAGTAGCGGTCGTCGGTCGCCCACACGCTCACGACCGGCTTGATGCTTCCCAGACCGCGCTCGGCGGCCCACACGTACTGCTCGGCCATCTCGGGTCGTTGGGAGACCGCGATGATCATGGCGCCCTCCGCGCCCTGCCGCGAGAGGTGGAGGTGGACGAGCCGCGCCACCTCCTCGGGCGGGATCCGGTCGTCGAGGTCGAGCCGCATGCGAAAGCCCATGCGGTGTCGCGGGCCACGCGTGGCGATGGCGCACAGGGACTCCTGCGGGACGAACCCGAAGGCTGCCGGCAGGACGTTGACGAGGTCGGACGGGTCGTGGGCCGTGTAGACGGGGCGCTGGGAGGTCATGCGACCACGCTCGTCGTCCGACGACCGGCTGCGACAGGCCTCGTCCCGGACCTGTGGACGCGCCCTGCCCGGCGAGGCGGCCTGTGGACGCCGGTCCAGGACGCGGGTGTCCCTGCCGGGTGCGAGCATGGCCCTCATGCGGTCGACGGCGTCCATCCTGCACGTGGACCTCGACGCCTTCTTCGCCTCCGTGGAGCAGCGCGACAAGCCGTCGTTGCGTGGCAAGCCCGTCATCGTCGGCGGGGTCGGGCACCGCGGCGTGGTGTCCACGGCCTCCTACGAGGCCCGGGTGCACGGGGTCCGCTCCGCCATGCGCATGGTCGAGGCCAGGGCCCGGTGTCCGCACGCGGCCTTCCTCGGCGGCCGCTTCCATGCCTACCGCGAGGCCAGCCGCATCGTCATGGAGCGCCTGCGCGAGGAGTCGCCCCTCGTGGAGCCGCTCTCGCTCGACGAGGCCTTCGTCGACCTCGCCGGCTCCCCCGACTTCGACCCGTCCACGGTGGACGCGCTGGTGGCCCGCCTCCGCGCCGACATCACCGAGCGCACGCACGGACTCACCGCGTCGGTCGGTGTCGCGTCCTCCAAGCTCATGGCCAAGATCGCCAGCGAGGTCAACAAGCCCGACGGCGTCTACGTCGTCCCCGCCGGGTCCGAGGCCGCGGTGCTCGGCCCCATGCAGGTCACGGCCATCCCTGGCGTCGGCCCGGCCACGGCCGAGCGCCTGCGCAGGGTCGGCATCCTCACCGTCGAGGACCTGCGCGAGCCCAGCGAGGACGAGCTCGTCCGGCTGCTCGGCCAGGCCTCGGGCCGTGGACTCTGGCGCATGGCTCGCGCCGACGACGACCGCCCCGTCCAGCCCGAGCGCGAGACCAAGTCGGTGAGCGTGGAGGACACCTTCGAGACCGACGTCACCGACCGCGCCCGCCTCGGCCTCGAGGTCGACCGGATGAGCCGCGAGGTCGCCGCTCGCCTGGTCAAGAACGGACTGTCCGGTCGCACCGTCACGCTCAAGATCCGGCACCACGACTTCGAGACCCACACCCGTTCCAGCACGCTCTCCGCCCCGGTCGACAGCCACCGCGCCATCGGACGCACCGCCCGGGCGCTGCTCGAGGCCGCCGACCTCGCCGGGGGGCTGCGCCTCATCGGCGTGGGCGTGAGCGGCCTGGCCGACTGGGTCCAGGAGGACCTGTTCGACACCGACGCCGAGGACGACGCCCTCGAGCTGGCCGAGCAGCAGGAGGCCGAGCCGGTCGTCGAGGCGGTGCACTGGAACCCCGGCATGGACGTCCATCACGAGGAGCACGGCGACGGCTGGGTCTGGGGCTCCGGCCTGGGGCGCGTGACCATCCGTTTCGAGACTCGCTCCACCCCGCCGGGGCCCGTGCGCACCTTCTCCACCGACGACCCCCTGCTGACGCCGCGCCACCAGGACGGGCCCGCTAGTTTCGAGTCATGAACCAGCCACCCGTCGCCCCTCCCGTCGCCGAGCGCCGCCCGCAGGACCGGGTGCACCACGGCGACACGTTCGTCGACGACTACGAGTGGCTGCGGGCCAAGGACGATCCGGCGACCATCGCGTACCTCGAGGCCGAGAACACCTACGCCGACGCCGCCACCGCGCACCTCGAGGAGCTGCGCGAGACGATCTTCTCCGAGATCAAGAGCCGCACCCTCGAGACCGACCTCTCGGTGCCCGTGCGCCACGGCGCCTGGTGGTACTACAGCCGAACGGTCGAGGGCAGCCAGTACGCCATCCGCTGCCGCACCGCCATCGACTCCCCCGACGACTGGACGCCACCGAGGCTCGCCTCCGGCGTCGACGTGCCGGGTGAGCAGGTCCTGCTCGACTCCAACGTCGAGGCCGAGGGCCACGAGTTCTTCTCGCTCGGCGGGTTCTCGCTGAGCGACGACGGCCACCTGCTGGCCTACTCCACCGACCTCGTGGGCGACGAGCGCTACACGATCCGCGTCAAGGACCTGCGCACCGGCGAGCTGCTCGCCGACGAGATCCCCGACACGAGTGGCGGCGTCACGTGGTCGTCGGCCGGCAGCCACCTCTTCTACACGACGGTCGACGATGCCTGGCGCCCTCACCGCATCTGGCGGCACGCCCTGGGCAGCGGAGCCGACGACGTCCTCGTCCACGAGGAGTCCGACGAGCGCTTCTTCACCGGCATCGGCCGCACGCAGTCCGAGAAGTTCCTCGTCATCGGTGCCTCGTCCAAGATCACGAGCGAGGTCAAGGTGCTCGCCGCCGACGAGCCCGAGGGTGAGTTCCGCGTCGTCGTCCCGCGCACCGACGGCATCGAGTACTCCCTCGAGCACGCCGTCGTCGGCGGGCAGGACTACTTCCTCCTCCTCCACAACGACGGCCACCCCGACTTCCAGCTCGACGCCGTCACGGTCGAGGACGCGCTCGCCGGCGGCCTCAGCTCCCCCGCCACCGGGCTCACGGTCGTCGCGGCCGACGACGCGATCCGCCTCGAGGACGTCGAGGTGTTCGCCCGGCAGCTCGTCATCTCCTACCGCCGCGAGGCCCTGGCTCGCATCGCGGTCATCCGGCTCGGCGAGGGCCAGGGCCTCGACGCCCTCGCCGCGCCTCGCGAGATCGACTTCGGCGAGGAGCTCTTCACGAGCGGTGTCGGCGCCAACGCGGAGTGGGACCAGCCGCTCGTGCGCGTGGGCTTCACCTCGTTCGTCACGCCGTCCACGGTCTTCGACTACGACGTCGAGGCCGACGAGCTGATCCTGCGCAAGCAGGCCCCGGTGCTCGGCGGGTACGACCCGACCGACTACGTCCAGCACCGCACGTGGGCCACGGCCGACGACGGCACCCAGGTGCCGGTCTCCATCGTCCACCGAGCCGACACCCCCATCGACGGCACCGCGCCCGGACTCATCTACGGCTACGGCTCCTACGAGGCGAGCATGGACGCCGGCATGAGCATCGCCCGGCTCTCGCTCCTCGACCGCGGCTTCGTCTTCGCCATCGCGCACGTGCGCGGCGGCGGCGAGATGGGACGTCACTGGTACGAGGACGGCAAGCTGCTGCACAAGAAGAACACCTTCACCGACTTCGTCGCCGCCGCCCGCCACCTCGTGGCCGACGGCTGGACGAGCGCCGACCGGCTCATCGCCGAGGGCGGCAGCGCCGGGGGCCTGCTGATGGGCGCCGTCGCCAACCTCGCTCCCGACGCGTTCCGCGGCATCCTCGCGGCGGTGCCGTTCGTCGACGCCCTCACGTCGATCCTCGACCCCGAGCTGCCGCTCACCGTCATCGAGTGGGACGAGTGGGGCAACCCCCTGCACGACCCCGAGGTGTACGCCTACATGAAGGGCTACTCCCCCTACGAGAACGTCGAGGCCAAGGACTACCCGGCCATCCTCGCGGTCACGAGCCTCAACGACACCCGCGTCCTCTACGTCGAGCCGGCCAAGTGGGTGGCTCGGCTCCGCGCCACCGCCACGGGGTCCGAGCCCATCCTGCTGAAGACCGAGATGCATGCGGGCCACGGCGGCGTCAGCGGACGGTACGCGTCGTGGAAGGAGCGGGCCTGGGAGCTCGCCTGGATCATCGACACCGCCACCAGCCGTGTCGGAGCCCGCTCCTAGGCTGGTGCGCATGCTGCGTCTCGCCACCGTCAACGTCAACGGCATCCGTGCAGCCCTCAAGAAGGGCATGGCCGAGTGGCTCACCGAGCGTGACTGCGACGTCATCACGCTGCAGGAGGTCCGCGCCCCCGACGAGCTCGTGCATCCACTGCTCGAGGAGCACGGCTACCACGTGGTCCACACCGAGGCTGCGGCCAAGGGCCGGGCCGGCGTGGCGGTCCTGAGCCGCACCGAGCCCAAGGCGTCGCGGGCCACCATCGGGGACGACTACTTCCTCGACTCCGGCCGCTGGATCGAGTCCGACATCGTCCTGCCCGACGGAAGCCTCCTCACCGCGGTCTCCGCGTACGTCCACTCCGGCGAGGCCGGCACCCCTCGACAGGACGACAAGTACCGCTTCCTCGACGAGACGGCCAAGCGCCTGGTGGCCCTGCGCTCGCACGCCGACCACGTCGTGCTCACCGGCGACCTCAACATCGGGCACACCGAGCGCGACATCAAGAACTGGAAGGGCAACCTCAAGAAGGCCGGCTTCCTGCCCGAGGAGCGCGGCCACCTCACCCGCTGGTTCGACGAGCTGGGGTACGTCGACGTCGCCCGCTCGCTCGCCGGCGACGTCGACGGTCCGTACACGTGGTGGTCCATGCGCGGGCAGGCCTTCGACAACGACACCGGCTGGCGCATCGACTACCAGATCGCCACGCCCGAGCTCGCTGCTGCGGCCCGCACCGCCACCGTCGATCGCGCCCCCAGCTGGGCCGAGCGCTGGTCCGACCACGCTCCGCTGGTCGTCGACTACGACCTCTGAGCGCGGGCTCACGCCACCCCCAGGTGGCGACTGCATAACACCCTGATATATTTAGTTGCATGAAGCAACTGGAGACGGATCGTCTGGCCCGCGCGCTGCGCGAGCTCGCTGTCTCGTTCGTCCGGGCCGGCTCCACCGCCGGCCTGAGCCGCACGGCGGCAGCCACGCTGGGGCGCCTCGAGCGCGACGGCGACCATCGCATCACCGACCTCGCCACCGACGAGGGCATCACCCAGCCCGCCATGACCGGACTCGTGCAGAGGCTCGAGCAGGCCGGGCACGTGACGCGCCGCGCCGACCCCGCCGACGGTCGCGCCAGCCTCATCTCCATCACGCCCACAGGGCTCGACGCCCTCAGGACGCGCCGGGCCGAGCAGGACGCCGTCGTCGCGGCCCGGCTCGAGCACCTCAGTCCCGAGCAGCGAGCGCGCCTCAGCGACGCGCTCGAGGCCATCGAGACACTCACCCACACCCCAGCAGATCATCTGGAGGATCATGCACTCGCCTGACACCACGGCCGAGAAGCCGTCGCTGTTCGACCAGCCCAAGGCCGTCTACGCGGTGGCCTTCGCCTGCGTCATCTCGTTCATGGGCATCGGCCTGGTGGACCCCATCCTGCCCGCGCTCAAGACCCAGCTCGACGCCACCGAGAGCCAGGTGACACTGCTCTTCACGAGCTACCTCGTGGTCACCGCCGTGGCCATGCTCGTCACGAACTGGTTCTCCAGCCGCGTGGGCGCCAAGCGCACCCTGCTCATCGGCCTCGTCATCATCGTGATCTTCTCGGCGCTCGCAGGCGCCAGCGGCTCGATCAGCGGCATCGTCGCCTTCCGCGCCGGATGGGGCCTGGGCAACGCCCTCTTCATCGCCACCTCGCTCGCGGCCATCGTGCAGAGCGCCCGCGGCGGGTTCGCCGGCGCGATCATCCTGTACGAGGCGGCCCTGGGGCTGGGCATCGCAGCCGGCCCGCTCGTGGGCGGCACGCTGGGCAACATCAGCTGGCGCGGCCCGTTCTTCGGGGTGTCGGTCCTGATGGCCATCGCCCTCGTGGCCACGGCGCTGCTCCTGCCCAGCACGCCCAAGCCGGAGCACAAGACCAAGCTCTCGGCCCCGCTGCTCGCCCTGCGTCACCGCGGCCTGGCCACCATGAGCGTGGCCGCCCTGCTCTACAACTGGGGCTTCTTCACGATGCTCGGCTACGCACCGTTCCCCATGGCCCTCTCCATCACGCAGCTCGGCTGGGTCTTCTTCGGCTGGGGCCTGCTCGTGGCGTTCTTCTCCGTCATCGGGGCCCCGTGGCTGCAGGCCAGGCTCGGCACGGCCGTGTCGCTCTACATCGCCTTCACGCTCTTCGCGGCCGACCTCGCCCTGATGGCCACCGACCCGACGAAGCAGAGCCTCATGGTGGGCTGCGTCATCGCGGCCGGCATCTTCATCGGCATCAACAACACGCTCATGACCCAGGCCGTCATGCTCGTCTCCCCCGTCGAGCGTCCGGTGGCCTCGGCGGCCTACGGCTTCGTCCGGTTCATCGGTGGCGGCCTCGCCCCGTTCGCGGCGGGCAAGCTCGTCGAGCACTTCTCCGTGCACGTGCCGTTCGCCATCGCAGCGGTCGCGGTGCTCCTCGCCGCGGTGGTCCTCTCCACGGCCCACCGCACGCTCGCCGACGCCGACCGAGGCATCGACGAGGACGGCCACACCGTCGCCGACGCCGACGTGGTCGAGGGCGAGGTCGCCGACGAGTTCGGTGGAGCTCCCGGCGCGATCGACGAGCTCATCCAGTCCAAGCGCTGAAGCTCCTCGCGGGCTCAGCAGCGGGACGAGGAGAGGCGGGGTGCGCACCCCCTGATGCGCACCC
>NZ_LMFJ01000001.1:1564963-1733098 GCF_001426755.1 Aeromicrobium sp. Root495
ACGTGCCGTTCTCCGACAGCACCTTGGCCTTGACACCCACGGCCGGGAGCTTGACGCCGTGGTTCGGCAGCTCCGAGTACCAGTACTTCTTGGTGTCGTTGAAGACCGGCTGCGGGTCCTGCGCCCGCACGTAGCTGGCCTTGCCGTTGGTGTGCAGCGTCATCGAGGGCGACTTCGCCTTCGAGAACGGCGCGTCCCACACCTGGACCCGGGCACGCCACGGCGTGCCGGTGGCCAGGTTGTAGATGGGCTGCGGGTGGGCATCGATCGGCAGGTTCCGGCCCTCGCCCGGGTGCTCCGACGTGTTGTTGTCGAGCACCGAGGTGTCCCAGTACGAGACGAGCAGGCCCTTGCCGTACGAGTAGTGCTCCGCCCAGTCCGGCTTCGTGTTGAGGAAGCCGAAGTTGTACGGACCCGTCTGCAGGTACTTGTCATAGCCGACGTAGGAGCGGTGGCCCATGACGTAGTAGTTGTCGTAGTCCTCCGTCGACGTGGCACCCACGATCGAGAATCCGTCGAAGGTCCACTGAGGCCCGCCGTCCTCGGCACCGTCCTCCAGCACCGTGGTGCCGTCGGCCGCGACCTTCACGTCGTCCACGAAGAGACCCTGCTCGGCCAGGCCACCGTCGGTCTTGTAGTAGAACCGCACGTCGACCTTCTTGCCGGCGTAGGCGTCGAGCGGCACCGAGAGGTCGGCCCATGCGGCCTGGGTCCCCGTGAGAGCCGGACGACCTGACGTGTCGGCAGCGATGGGCTTGCCACCGACGGTCCCGCCGAGGGCGGTCCACGTCTTGCCGCCATCGGTGGAGGCCTGGACGTACGCGTAGTCGTAGCCCTCCTCGATGTCGTAGCGGACCTTGGCCGTCAGGGACGCGGCCTTCTTCCCGGTCAGGTCGAGCGACGTCGTCTGGGCGTTGGCCAGGTCGTCGCCGGAGCCGGAGAAGAACTGCTTGCTGCCGGAGGCCGGGGCGCCGTTGTCGACGGTGACCTCCTTCTTCGGCAGCACCACGACGGCACCCTGCGCCTTCTTGGTGTTGTACTCCTGCGGGCCGAGGTCGACCGTCTTCTTCTGCTTGGCGCCGACCGTCTCGTAGTCGAGCCAGCCGAGCTGCAGCTTCTCCCAGGCACCGAGGTCGCCCGGACGCGTGCCGAGGGCCTCGCCCTTGGCGTTGAGCCGGCTCTGGGCCATGAGGGTCCAGTACTCGTTGCTGTTGTCGCCGCCGCCGGAGGTGTCGTAGGCGTCGGGCAGACCGAGGTCGTGGCCGTACTCGTGGACGAACACCGACAGTCCGCCGTTCTCGGGCTGGACCGTGTAGTCACCGACCCACACGCCGGTGTCGCCCACCTGCGCGCCGCCCAGCTGGTTCTGGGTGGGGCCGGTGAGACCGGCGTCGGTCAGGAACGCGTACCAACGGTGCGACCAGATGGCGTCCTCGCCCTGCTGCGGGTCACCGTCGGCCTCGTCGCCGCCTGCGTGGACGATCTGGAAGTGGTCGATGTACCCGTCGGGCTCGTTGAAGTTCCCGTCGCCGTCGAAGTCGTAGCGGTCGTACTCGTCGTAGGACTGCAACGTCTTCTTGATCTGCGCGTCGGTCTGGCCGGCGGCCTTCTGCTGCGCGGTCCACGACGTCAGCGCGTCCTTGATGAGGTACCACGTGCCCGCGTCCTCACGGCCGTAGCGAGCCTCGTTGTAGGGCACCTTGACCCAGTCCGAGACCGTGCCGTCCACGTCGTACCGACCCGACGACTGCGCCTGGTAGTACGTCTTGAGCGACTCGACGTTCTTGCCCGTGCCGAAGTACAGGTCCTGGTAGTGCTTGCGGTTGTAGTCCTTCTGCCAGATCGTCGAGTTGTCCTTCGACCGGTCGGGCTCGGGGATCTTGTTGCGCAGCGGACCCTCGAAGGTGGTGGGGCCGGGGGTGTCCGGATCGGTGTCGACGTCCGGGTAGTCCGGGTGTCGCTCGTTGCCGAACTCGGCGAGGATCACGAAGATCTTGTCCTTGCGCTCCTGCTTGAGCTCGACGTACTGGTCCTGGCGCTTGGCCTTCGTCGCGCTGAGACGCTGCTTGAGCGTGGCCTTCTTGTTGGTCGAGCGGGCCGCGTCGGCCGGGCTGGCGGCACTGCCGACCTTGACGACCGAGCTGCCGTTCTTGGTGACGGCCTTCGCGTCGCCGTCGAGGACCGACGTCAACGCCTCCTCGCGGAGCTCGCGCCGCTTCGACTCCAGCGGGTTGGGCAGCTCGTCGTGAGCCTTGACCTTGTTGCCCGTGTTCACGGGCGGAGATGAGACAGCAGAGCTCGGGCTCGCGTATGCGAGTCCGAGCGAGGCTGTGAGTCCGAGGCCGATGAGGCCCGACGTCACACGCTTCACGTGATTCCCCCTTGTGCGGTGTGGGGTGCGCGGTTGCGCTCCCCGGTGTGGACCCGATCTCGTGGATCGGACCGACACACCGTCCGCCAACTTATGTAGTTCTCAGGTTGAACGGCAGTCTTGACTTTTAGGGTGGGTAGTACTAACTAACTAGTTCTTCCTGACTAGTGACCGTGAACCTGGGCCGTGCCACCCTGGTCGGAAGCTGGAGGGAGACCAGCCGATCGGGGTTGCTGATGGCAAGCACCCGTTCACCACTGGGAGGAAACACCATGAGGAACCTGAGGATCATCACGTGCGCCGTGGCCCTGGTCGTGGGACTGGGCATCAGTCCCGCGCAGGCCATCTCGACGGACAACTGGGAGAAGCAGGTCTTCTCGCAGTCCAACAAGGAGCGCAAGGAACGCGGCATCAAGGTCACGGCCCGCAGCGCCTGCCTCGACAAGTACACCAAGAGCTGGATCAGCAACGTCTACGCCGACGGCAAGCTGACCGGCTCCGACCACCGCGGCGTGGCGTCGCTCATCAAGGTCATGACGAAGTGCGGCTACACGACCATCGGCGAGAACCTCGCCATGGGACAGACCTCGGGCTACGAGACCGTCACGGACTGGATGAACTCGCCTGGCCACCGCGCCAACCTCCTGAACAAGAAGTACAGCGTGATGGGCGTGGCGGCCGTCAAGCACGGCGGCCGGTGGTGGACCGTCCAGCTCTTGGCCGGAAAGTAACCCGGACGTACTCGTCTCGAGGTCCGGAGTGGCCTAGGCTGATGATGTTGCATCGAACACTCTAAGTAGGAGAAACATCATGGCTACCGGAACCGTCAAGTGGTTCAACGCCGACAAGGGCTTTGGGTTCATCGCCCCCGACGACGGCAGTGAGGACGTCTTCGCGCACTTCAGCGCGATCCAGTCCAACGGCTACCGCTCGCTGGACGAGAACCAGAAGGTCGAGTTCGACGTCGAGCAGGGCCAGAAGGGCCTGCAGGCGGCGAACATCCGTCCGCTCTGACCTGAGCAGCGAGACCCCGGACGCCTCGGCGTCCGGGGTCTTCGTCATTTCTCAGCCCCACGGGCGCCGGCCGACTTGCGACAGGGCTGTGCGGGGGCACGATGGAGGAGAAGCCGCCGACCATCGGTGGCCGGCTATCGGAGGAGCACACCATGGGACTTGACGACAAGATCAAGAACGCCGCGGAGAAGGTCACCGGACAGGCCAAGGAGAAGGTCGGCGAGGCCACCGGCGACGACGAGACCCGCGCCGAGGGCAAGGCCGACCAGACGAAGGCCGACCTCAAGGGCGCCGGCGAGAAGGTCAAGGACGCGTTCAAGAACTGATCGCTCCCCCAGAGACGACGAAGCCCCGGACCTCAGGTCCGGGGCTTCGCTGTGTCTCAGGGGTCGTGCGTGTCTCAGGGCTGTGCGGTCAGTGTCCGCCCTCGTCCCAGGCGTGACGGCCGAACTCGGCGTCGTCTGCAGCGAGGTAGGAGAAGTCGGCGGAGGGATGCGCCGCCGCGGCGGCCTGTCGGGCGGCGGGGAAGAGCTGCACGCCGGCAGCCACCTGGTCAGCGTCGTACACGAACGTCATGTCATCCATATCTTGAGGTTAACCTCATGTTTTGGACGGTGGAACCCCTACGCGTCGGTAGTCTTCGTGACCGTCCCGACGGCCGGGGTCACAGCGTGACGCGCAGGATCCGGTCGTCGTCGCGACCCGGTGTGGACCGACCGTCCGTGTTGCTCGTGGTGAGCCAGAGGTCGCCGCTCGGCGCCACGGCCACCGTGCGGAGGCGCCAGTACTCGCCCTGCAGGAACCGCTTCGGCTCGCCCGCCCTGGAGCCGTCGAGTGGGACGACCCACAGGCTCTCGCCCTTGAGTGCGCCGAGGAAGGCGTGCGAGCGGGTCACCGCGACGCTGGCGGGCGAGCACTCGTCGGTGGTCCAGGTGGCGGAGGGATCGGTGAAGGCGTCGTCGTCGCTGGGGCCCTCCACCTCGGGCCATCCGTAGTTGCGACCGCGCCGGACGAGGTTGAGCTCGTCCGTGGTCTTGTCGCCGAACTCGGCCGCCCACAGGCGTCCCTCGGCGTCGAACGTCAGGCCCTCGACGTTGCGGTGTCCGTAGCTCCACACCGGGCTGTCGAAGGGGTTCCCGTTCGAGGCCTTGCCGTCGCGCGTGATGCGCAGGACCTTTCCGCCCAGGCTCTTCTTGTCCTGGGCGAGGTCGGGATCGCCGGCCTCTCCGGTGGAGACGTAGAGAGCATCGTCGGGGCCGAAGACGAGGCGCCCGCCGTTGTGGTTCTGACCCACCGGGATTCCGGTCAGGATCGTCTTGGGGTCCGAGAGCCTGCGACCGTCGTAGGCGAGGCGCAGGATGCGGTTGTCCGAGGCGGTGGAGATATAGGCGTAGAGCTGCGTGGGGTCCTTGGGGTCGAGCGCGATCCCGAGCAGACCGCCCTCCCCTGCCTGCGAGGGGTTGCCGCCCTCCACCGCACCGATCGTGGTCTTCTTGCCGTCCGGTGCCACGCGGACCACCTCGCGAGCGTCACGCTGCGAGACGAGCGCCTCCCCCGTCTTCAGGAACGCGATGCCCCAGGGCACGTTGATGCCGTCGGCGATGGTGTCGGCCACGACCGGATCGACGGACTGCGCCGGCGTCGGGCCCGACGTGCTCGGCGACGCCGAGGTGGCCGCGGTGCTGGGCGAGGGGTCCGGGTCGTCGTTGGAGCAACCCACGAGGGCACCCAGTCCGACGACGCCCACTCCGGTCAGAAATCCACGGCGATCCATGTACCGATCTTGCCGGGAGGGTGGTGAGCCCGCCCGCCGAACGGTGGAGCCCCTCGGCGACCGCGGTCACCGAGGGGCTCGGCACGTCATCCCAACCGGATCCCCCGACGCCGGTGGACTCCCTCCCGCGGATCACGTGCCCCTGCATCCTGAGGTCGCTGCGACCGCGGGCGGATCAGAACGATCAAGAAGGGGCCGAAGGTCCTGCTCGGACCGGGCTGGGAATGGTCCGGACAGGCAGGCCGTTGTACCCGATGTACCGCCATCGACCTGAGAGGCACAGCAATGAGCACGGTGACCCTGACCGCCGAGACCTTCGAGCCGTCCGTCACGAGCGAGGGCATCACCCTTGTCGACTGGTGGGCCTCCTGGTGCGGACCCTGCCGCCAGTTCGCGCCCGTCTTCGAGGCCGCGAGCGAGAAGCACGACGACGTGACGTTCGCCAAGATCGACACCGAGGCCGAGCCGCAGCTCGCCGGCGCTGCCCAGATCTCCTCCATCCCCACGCTCATGGCGTTCCGCGACGGCGTGCTGGTCTTCAGCCAGCCCGGCGCCCTGCCGGCCGAGGGTCTCGAGCAGGTCATCCAGGCCGTCAAGGACCTTGACATGGACGACGTCCACCGCCAGATCGCCGAGCAGAACTCCACCCAGCCCTGACCCCACCCCCACCCCCGGTTTACCACGGGGTCTGGGCAAACCTGACGCCCCACGGTCTACAGGCCGTGGGGCGTCGGTGTTTCCCGTGGGGCGTTACGGTGCCCGGCCCGGGTCGTTCACACCCACCTACGTATGGCCGACATGGGCTGCCTTGTTCGCTACGGTCCGAGTCAGACCGATTCGGGGGAACTCATGCGAAAACTGGCCCTGGCCATGCTCCTGCTGCCCTTCCTGGCAGCATGCGGCGAGCCCGACGTGAAGGAGCCGACCACCTCGGCCACCCCGTCCACCAGATCAACCCCAGCACCCCCTCCCCCGACGATCCCCGCCCAGGCGAAAGAGGATTCCCCCGAAGGCGCCGCGGCTTTCGTCGCTGCGTGGGTCAGACAGTTCAATCACGCCGCGTCCTCCGGAAACACGACAGGACTACGTGCCATCTCCGCCGGTTCGTGCCGGACTTGTTCGAAGTACATCCGGACTATCGAGGGAACGTATTCATCCGGAGGTTTTTACGCCGGGGGCGCTTGGACCCTGTCAGATTTCGATGTCACGACTCAAGGATCGGTACGGACCGTCTTTGTGCGGGCGCAGTCCGTCCCAGGAGGCGCCTTCCGCCAGTCCTCGGGCAGCCAGGTTGTAGCAAGCAGCTCGGTCGACGCTGAACTCGTTTTTGACATTGTCAGAATCCGAGGCGCAAACCGCGTTGAGAGAATCGGGAGATCCAAGTGAAGCCATCACGAGCCGCCGTACTGGCAGTCTTCCTGTTGACTCAGGTGGCGAACCGAGCCACTGCGGGAGTAGACGTAACGCCCGGCGACCTGAACCCGACCGTCAACATTGATGTCGACGCACGAGAGCGCCCCCGCCAAGAACCAGGTCGAGACGCGAACGAGGCCCTTGGTAGAAGCGGGAACGCAGATACTGAGACTAGGTGCGTCCCTAACTTGGAAGAGTTCTTCTCCTGCGCTGGATCGGGCGTGCTGTCAGAACAGGACGCGGCTCCGGAGCTCACGGCGGGGGATGTCCGGCGGGCTGTGCGACAGATCGCGATGCCCAGGCTCACCCTGACGATCCAGCCTGGTGAGGCGACGCTGGTGAACGTGCCGACGATCTTCCACACGAGGCCCACCACGCTGCGGCGCTCGTTGACGCTGCTCGGTCAGGACGTCGACGTGGTGGCTCGTCCCTCGTCGTACACCTGGCACCACGGCGACGGAACAGCGCAGACCACCTCGAGCCCAGGACGGCCGTACCCGGCCAAGGACGTGGTCCACCGCTACCGGGAGCCGGGCTCGCGCCTGACGCCCAGCGTCGACACCACCTACACCGTCCGGTACCGCGTGGGCGGCGGTGGATGGACCGACCTCGGCGCCACCCTCACCGCCCCAGGCCCCTCCACCGCGCTCGACGTGGACGAGGCCGCGCCGGTCCTGGTGAAGCCTTGACGGGACCCGATTTCTGATCCAGCCCACGAAGCGCGACAATGGACGGATGCCCACCCTGGCCGAAGTGCGCCTGCTGCTGCGCCACCCGGTCGACTTCCGCGTCGCGGACGATCCCGCGGACTCGCGCTTCGTGTTCACCGCCCCCGACGGGGAGCACGAGATCACCGCCTCCGACGCCATCGGCGCGCTCAGCCAGGGCATCCGCACCATGAACGCCGACCTCAGCGTCCGCGCCTGGGCCACCCCCGCGATCCTCGCCCTGCGACTCATGGCCTCGGGCCAGCTGGTCTCCCCCGACCAGGCTGCCCGCTCACAGCTCCTCGAGTCGGCCACGTCCATCGGGCCCAACCCGGCAGCAGGCCAGGCCAAGGTGACGGCGTTCCTCGCCGCGCTCGCCGTGGACGCCCCCGCCGTGGCCACCACGCCTCAGCAGCGCAACGCGACCGGTCTCACCGCCACGCCGCGGCACGAGCCGGCCAAGCCCCGCACGTTCAGCGGGGTCCTCACCGTCGCCTTCCGTCCGGGATCTCCTGAGGGCGACGATGCACCCGTGGCCGACGTCACCCTCAGGGCCAAGCCGCTCGACTCGTCGTGGGGCATGGCCGCGGTCGCCGAGGTCTGGGCTCGCGACCAGCACCACTTCGGTGCCGGCGCCCGGCTCGGCATCCGGATGCTCGTGTCCCAGGCCGCCTGGGCGTGGGCGCCGCTCGAGCGCCTGCTCGAGGAGCCCGACGCCGGCTCGGTCGCGGTGACCGCGAGCGAGCTGGGCCAGCTGGGCACGCCCCGAGCCACCGCGAGCCTGCGCTCGCAGCGCCTCGAGATCGAGTGGCCGGCCGAGCTGGTCCGCGACATCGAGCCCCGCGCCACGGTGCGTCGCGTGGAGGGCACGTCGTCCGACCGGACCCGCGGGTTCTCCGCCACCCAGCTCTTCCGCTTCGACTGGCAGGTGGCGCTGGGCGACGACGTCCTCACCGCCGACGAGGTCGACGAGCTGGCCCGCAGCCAGAACGGACTGCTGCGGCTGCGCGACCGCTGGGTCTTCATCGACCCCAACCGTCTGCAGCGCGTGCTGTGGCAGCGCGGCCGCGAGATCACGTCGGGCGAGGCCCTGCGCGCCGCGGTGGCGGGCGAGGTCGAGATCGACGGGATCCGCGCCGAGGTCGAGGCCGTCGGATGGCTCGAGGACCTGAGGGAGCGGCTCGCCCGTCGGCCCAAGGAGCTCACCCCCATCCCGCAGCCCGACGACCTCGACGGCTCGCTGCGCGACTACCAGCTCGACGGCCTGCGCTGGATGGCCCAGCTCGTCGAGCTGGGCCTGGGCGCCTGTCTGGCCGACGACATGGGCCTGGGCAAGACCGTCATGCTCATCTCGCTGCACCTGCACCGCGCGGGACTCGGCGAGAAGCGACCCACGCTCGTGGTGTGCCCGGCCTCCGTGATCGGCAACTGGGAGCGCGAGGTACGTCGCTTCGCCCCCGACGTCCCCGTGCACCGGTACCACGGTGCCGGCCGCAGCCTCGACGACGTCCGCGAGGGCTTCGTCATCACCACGTACGCCACCATGCGGCGCGACGCAGCGGTGCTGGCCGCCCACCCCGGCGGCTGGTCCATCGTCGTGGCCGACGAGGCGCAGAACGTGAAGAACGTCCGAGCCGCCGCGGCCAAGGCGCTGCGCACCATCGACTCCGACACCCGACTCGCCCTCACCGGCACCCCCGTGGAGAACAACCTGGCCGAGCTCTGGGCCATCCTCGACTGGACCACCCCCGGCCTCCTCGGCACCTACGAGGAGTTCAGGCGCCAGTGGTCGCGGCCCATCGAGCGCCACCGTGACCGCGACCGCACGCAGAGCCTCGCGCGCCTCATCCGCCCCTTCGTGCTGCGCCGACGCAAGTCCGACCCCGGCATCGCACCAGAGCTGCCGCCCAAGATCGAGACCGACTACCGGGTCAACCTGACGCGCGAGCAGGTCGGACTCTACGAGGCCGTCGTGCGCGAGACGATGCTCGAGATCGAGTCGGCCCAGGGCATGCAGCGTCGCGGACTCATCGTGAAGCTCCTCACGCAGCTCAAGCAGATCTGCAACCACCCCGCACACTTCCTGCGCGAGCCCGACGCCCCTCTCACCGGTCGTTCGGGCAAGCTGGCCGAGCTCGACGAGCTGCTCGACGAGATCGTGTCCGAGGGCGGCGCGGCGCTCGTGTTCACGCAGTACGCGCAGATGGGCCGCCTGCTCGCCCGCCACCTCGAGGAGCGCCACATGAAGGCGCAGTTCCTCCACGGCGGAACGGGCGTCCCGCTCCGCGAGAAGATGGTGCAGAAGTTCCAGGCCGGCGACGTCCCGGTGTTCCTGCTCTCGCTCAAGGCGGCCGGCACCGGCCTCAACCTCACTCGGGCCGACCACGTCATCCACTACGACCGCTGGTGGAACCCGGCCGTGGAGGACCAGGCCACCGACCGGGCGCACCGGATCGGCCAGACCAAGGTCGTCCAGGTCCACCGCCTCATCAGCGAGGGCACCATCGAGGAGTCCATCGCCGAGCTCATCGCCGCCAAGCGCGCCCTCGCCGACGCCGTCGTCAACGCCGGCGAAGGCGCCCTCACCGAGCTCAGCGACTCCGAGCTGGCCGAGCTGGTCCGCCTGCGACATTGACCGTCGTCGAGACACGGCTACCCCTACACTCAGCCGAATGAGCAACCTGCGTGAGCACCTGCCGAGCCTGTCGGGACTGGTCCGGGAAGTCACCTCCCTGCCCACCAGCTTCGTCACCCTGGCCCTCGGTCTCGGGGAGCTCTCGGCGCAGAGCCCGCACGGCGACGGGCACACCGTGCTCGTCCTGCCCGGCTTCACGGCGCCCGACATCACGACGCTCCCGCTACGACGCTTCCTGGAGTCGCTCGGCTACCGCACCGCGGGCTGGGAGCTGGGAGTGAACCTCGGCATCAAGCCGGCCGGCGAGACCCAGCTCGAGGACGCCATCCGCCGTCTCGCCGCTGACGGTCCCATCACGATCATCGGCTGGAGCCTCGGCGGCGTGTACGCGCGCGAGGCCGCTCGGCGCCAGCCCGACCTGGTCCGTCGGGTCATCACGCTCGGCACTCCCATCCGCAACCGCGACGGCGCCCAGTGGATCATCAACGTCTTCAAGGTGCTCAACCCCACCGCCGCAGAGGACCTCACGCCTGAGGGCACGGCTCGTCACGCCAAGCCACTCACCGTCCCCATGACGGCGGTCTACAGCCTGCGTGACGGCATCATCGACGGTCGTTCGTGCCGGGTGCCCGACGAGGACGTGAGCCTCGACGCCCAGAACGTCAAGGTCTCTGCCACGCACCTCGGCATGGGCTTCTCGCTGGAGGTCCTGGCCGTGCTGGCCGAGATCCTCGCGGCGGACTCCCAGGCCGAGGCCGCGGTGGCCTCGTGAAGCGTGCGAGCGCTCGCTCCGTCGCGGCGGTGGTCCTGGTCGCGACCCTTCTGCAGCTCCTCGTGGGGACCTTCCTCGGACTCGACCAGTTCGAGGGGAAGGGCTTCGGCTACCGGCTCGCGTTCTACCCCGTCCTGATGCTCGTGATCCCGACCGTGTGGTGGTGGCGCACCCGAGGGACCGCGCGCGACGACGTGCCGTGGGGCGCCTTCGCGCTGATCATGGCGCCCTTCCTCATCGACGTCACCGGCAACACGCTCGACCTCTACGACACGATCGACCTCTGGGACAACATCAACCACTTCTTCAACTGGATGCTGCTCCTGGCCGGGATCGGCCTGCTGGTCGCCCGGCTCGACGTCCGCCCCCCGTGGCTCCTCGTCCTGGGCATCACGGGCATCGGTGCCGTGCTCGCCGTCCTGTGGGAGGTGGGCGAGTGGTGGACCTTCATCCGACGCGGGACCGAGCTCGACGGCGCCTACGAGGACACCTTGAGCGACGAGGTCCTGGGCACCGCGGGCGCGTTCGTGGGGGCGCTGTTCGTCTTCTGGAAGCACCGACGCGACGCGTGAGCCACATCCACGTCGGCATCGACCTGGCGTGGTCGCGCACGCACCGCAGCGGCCTCGCGGCCGTGGACCGCGACGGCCGGGTCCTCGACTCCGCCACGGCGCTGGACGACGACGAGATCCTGGCGTGGATCGACGACGTCGGCGAGCCGTTGGTCCTGGGGATCGATGCTCCGGTGGTCGTACGGAATGCGTCCGGGATGCGTCAGGGTGAGCGCGAGCTGAGCCGGGTGTTCTCGCGATTCGGCGCGGGCCCCTACCCGACGAGCCGGGCCTTTCCGCTCTTCGACCCGCCCCGGGCCGAGGAGCTGGCCGAGCAGGCCGGCTGGTCGACCGACGCGGACCGAGCAGCGACCGCGTCCAGGCCCTTGGCTGTCGAGGTCTACCCGCACCCTGCCCTCGTGTCGTGGTTCGAGCTCCCGCGTCGGCTGGCCTACAAGCGCGGCCCCGACCGTCGCGCCGAGCTCGACCGTCTGTGCGGGCTGCTGGAGCAGCGCGAGGCGCTGCGTCTGCCCGACCATCCCCGGTGGCCGACCCTGAGGTCGGTGGTGCGCGACGGCAGAGGTGCCGCGCTCAAGGCGGCCGAGGACGAGGTGGACGCGATCGTGTGCGCGCACCTGGCCTGGACGTGGCACGAGCGACCCGGCGAGCTGGTGCTCTACGGCGACCCGGCCGAGGGCGCCATCGTGGCGCCGCGGGCCCCTGTCCACCGTCCGGGCGGCTGGACCTCCTAGTCGGGCCAGCGGTTCTCGGCCAGCAGCTCGTTGATGGGACGCGGCGACGTCCAGCCCTCGTCCTCGAGCATGGGCCGCTCGTAGAACCGCGCCACCGGACCCAAGCAGAGGATTCCGACCGGCTCGGCGCCCTGCGGCATGCCCAGCTCCTGGGCCACCGCCGCGGGGTCGAACAGGGAGACCCAGCCCAGGCCGAGCCCCTCGGCCCGCGCCGCCAGCCACAGGTTCTGGATGGCGCACGACACCGAGGCCAGGTCCATGTGCGGCATGGTCCGGCGACCGAACACGTGCCGCTCCCGGCCGTCGCCCAGCGCGGCCACCAGCACCTCGGCACAGTCGAGGATCCCCTGGACCTTGAGCTTCATGAACTCGGCACTGCGCTCCCCCATGGCCTCGGCGGTGAGGACCCGCTCCTGCTCCACGAGCAGGTGCAGGCGCTGCCGGAGCGCCAGATCGGTCACCCGCACGAAGCGCCACGGCTGCATCAGCCCCACGCTCGGCGCCCGGTGCGCTGCCTCGAGGAGACGAGCCAACGTGTCGTCGTCGACGTGACCGCCGCTGAAGTGCCTCATGTCGCGTCGCTCGGCGATGACTCGATGGACCACGGCGATCTCGTCGGGCGTGTACGCGTGCGGGTTGCTCATCGCTGCCAGTCTCCCAGTGCCGCTCTTGCGTGCGTCGGCAGGATGGAGGCATGAGCGAGCCCGTGGGACGCCGACGCGTGGAGGCCGACGCGCTGGCCCGTGGCCTCGAGGTGGAGCTGGTGGAACGTCCGCAGGCGTCGTCGCTGGAGGAGTCGGCACGGCTCATGGGCATCGAGCCGGCCGACATCGTGAAGACCCTCGTGGTGAAGAAGGCCGACGGCACCTTCCTGCTCGCTCTCGTGCCTGGGGACCGCCAGGTGGCCTGGAAGAAGCTGCGGGCGGTGGTGGGCGTGAACAAGCTGCAGCTGCCCGACGCCGACCAGGCGCTGGCGGCCACCGGGTACGAGCGCGGCACCATCACCCCGCTGGGAGCGCACGGTTCCTGGCCCGTGGTCATCGACTCCTCCGTGCTGGGCAGACGCATCGCCCTGGGTGCCGGCGAGCACGGCTGGGGTGCCTGGGTGGACGCCGACGCCCTCGCGATGGCCTACGGGGCCACCGTGGCCGACATCTCCTGACCGGCCCCCTCACCAGGACCACGGGTCCACGAGGCGCAGACCGTCGACCCTGGCGCGAGGCACCGGCCGCCTCCCGACCGCCTCCCGTCGCGCCCGCTCGATGGCATTCTTCGTGTCGTAGTAGGCGCAGGACACGATCATCTGGTCGAACCAGCCCTGGAGGCGCATGTGCTCCAGGAGCCGCTTGGCCAGGCTGATCTGGGTGCGTCGCTCGCCCGCGTGGACCGGGAGCCAGGGGTCCAGCAGGAAGCCCTCGAGGCAGCACACCAGCTCGTCGAAGCCGAAGATCCTCAGGAAGGCCCCTGCACGCTCGCGCTCCCGCTCGGCCACGAGGAGAGCCGCAGGACCCGTGCCGATGAACGGGGCGACGTCGACGTCGTCGAGGAACTCGTGCAGACGCGACTCGACCCTGGCGTAACGGGCTCGGGTGGGAGGTGTGCGAGAGAAGCCCTCCGCCTCGAAGAAGCCCGCGAGTGCGGCCACGCGGGCCGGACCGTCGGGGTGCATCGCGGCGGGCCGCACGCCCACGTGGTCGTCGTCCTCGCCCTCGTCCTCGTCCTCGTAGGGCTCGAACCAGTCGTCGTGGAACTCGATCATGGTGCTCTCCGTCCGTGAGCCGGCTCGGTCGAGCCGGTGGAGCACGGACGTTAGGTCTGACCTCGGACACGCCAGAAAGTGCTTCCCGCAGGTCTAGGCGGTGGGACTCCAGCCGAGCGCCGGAGCCAGTCGCTCGGCGATGTCGGTAAGAATCTGCACGTAGTCGTCGTGCTCGAAGGTGAAGGGCAGCGCAAAGGCGACCTCGTCGACGAGCTGGTACCCGGCATGGGCCTGCAACCGCTCGGCGATCTGCTCCGACGTGCCCACGAGGTCGGGCGCGAACATCAGACGACCCGGTCCCTGAGGTGTCCTGGTCCGCTCGAGGCGTGAGGCGGCGTACGCCTCGTACCGCTCCTGCTGGTCCGAGGAGGCGGAGTCGGTGGGGATCACGACGAGTCCCTGCGAGACCCGCGCCTGCTCGCCGTCGGGATGGTGGGACCGGAAGCGCCTGATCTGCTCGGCCTGCACCTGCTCGAAGTCCTCGGACTCCTCGGCCTTGACGACGCTGCTGGTGAGGAGGTTGAAGCGGTTCTCCCCCGCCCACTGGGCCGACGACAGGCTCGCGGCGCCGTACCAGAGACGCTCGCGCAGGCCGGCCGGGTGCGGCTGCACGGAGTCGGTGAAGACCTCGATCCCCTGCTGCCCGGTGAAGCGCGACGCGGTGCTGCCCTCGAGGAATCCCGCCAGTCGAGCCACGCGCTCGTACGAGAAGTCCTCGACGTCGGCGGTGTCGGGGTACAGGAACTCCTTGACGTCGTCCCACCGCATGGGCGGTCCGACGCTGACGCCCGGGTTGAGCCGACCTCGCGACAGCACGTCGACCGTGGCCAGCTCCTCGGCGAGTCTCAGCGGGTTCTCCCAGCCGAGCGGCGTGACGGCCGTGCCCAGCTCGATGCGACTCGTGCGCTGGCTCGCCGCCGCGATGACGTGCAGGGGCGACGAGACGCCGTGCTGCAGGTGGCGGTGGCGCAGCCAGGCGCTGTCGAACCCGAGTCGCTCCCCCAGCTCGATGATCTGCAGCACCGACTCGTGGCCCGGTCCGGGGTCGGCCGGGTCGAAGAGTCCGATGGTCAGGAAGCCGAGGCGCCGCAGGGGGCGGGAGATGCTCACGGGACCAGCCTAGGCAGCCCGGACGCCAGGCAGGGCGCGTCTCAGCCCGCGACGACGGGGTAGGCCACGAAGAGCAGCGCGGCCCCGGAGCCTCCGACGAGGTGGACGACTGACAGCAGGAAGCTGCCGAACCTCGGCTTGAGCAGCGCCAGCCCGCGCGCGATCAGGAAGACCGCCGCCAGCGGCATCATGAGCCACGCGAAGCCCCAGCCCGAGGAGAAGACGTCGGTGGGCCAGGTCTGTCCCAGGAGGCCGGTGAGTCCGGCGACCGCCGCGGCGTAGAAGGGCAGCAGGAGCGGGATCGAGCCGACGAGAGCACCTCGCGCGGTGATGCGGACGGCCCGGCCGGCTTGCGGCGCGAGGCCGTGCTCCTCGTCCCCCGGGACGGCCCCCCGACCGGAGAGCTGCCCGAAGAACTCGTGACGCCGACCGAGGACCACGAGGGTGGCCACGGCCACCGAGAGCAGCCAGAGACCGATGCCGGCATCGGTGCCCCAGGCGTCGGGGACGTAGGTCCCGGGGACGAGCTGGCTTGCCGCCCACACCAGCGTGGGCACGATCGCGGCGACGAACGCGCACACGGCTAGTCCTGCGGCGAACCAGCGCAGTCGGGTCATGCGACCGACAGTGGCGAGAGCGGGTGCCGCGACGGGCTCGGCCGACGGAGCACGGTCGGCCGATCGGCCCTGGGCCGATGCCTCGACAGGCTCAGCCGGCGAGACGATCGCCTGCACCGGCGGGGCTGTGGAGTGCACGTCGTCGGCCACCGGCACGAGGGCCGCGATCATCGCGTCGACGCTCTCGAACCGCTCGGCCGGATCGATGGCCATGGCCCGGGTCACCACGGCGGCCAGGCCGGGGCCCACCCACGGCGCCAGCGCCCTCGGATCGGGGCGCGGCTTGGTGCGGTGCGAGAGCAGCTGCGCGGCCATGGGGCCCTCGAACGGCGCCTGACCCGTGAGGCACTCGTAGAGCAGGCAGCCCACGGAGTAGACGTCGCTGCGGACGTCGGCCAGGCCCTCGTACTGCTCCGGCGCCATGTAGTGCGGCGTGCCGGCCACGGTGGCGGTGCCGTCGGAGGCCGCGCGAGCGATCCCGAAGTCGACGATCTTCACGCCACCGGACTCGGTGACCAGCACGTTGGCGGGCTTGATGTCGAGGTGGAGGATGCCTGCCCGGTGGCACGCTGCGAGTCCCTCCAGGACGCCCTGCACCACCACGGCAGCACGGGGGCTGGGGCCGTGGGAGTCCAGGAGCGCGCGCAGCGAGGTGCCCTCGACCAGCTCCATGACGAGGTGCGGCGTGATCTCGCCGTCGCCGTCGGGCAGGTGCACCAGGTCGTGGACCGTCACGACGTGCGGGTGGGAGACCCGGGCAAGCGTCTCCACCTCGCGGGTGATGCGGCGCATGGCGCGGGGGTCGTCGGCCAGGAAGTGCGAGAAGCGCTTGATGGCGACGTCGCGGTTCAGCTGGTTGTCGCGCGCCCGGAAGACGACGCCGTGGTTGCCGGCGCCGATGCGTCCGCGCAGCTGGTAGCGGGGCGGGGGTGCCGCGGCGAGACGCGAGACGTTGTCCGGACCAGAGGCCGGCTGGATGCGGTCGGCGGGGACGTCGACGGTGTCGTCGGGGCGCTCCGGCTGGTCGGGGACGGGTGTCGTCATGGGTTCGGCCATGGCTCCCCTCCCTCGGCGCAGCGGCAGCACGACACGGTGTCGCACCCCGCCATTGTCACCGGGAGCTGGTGAGGCCCTCAAGGTGGACCGTCCCCTGCGAGTCGGTGGAGACCTGCACATCGACGTCGGCCAGCGAGAGCACGGCACCGTGACGCAGCGTGGTCCAGCGCTCCGGGTCGAGCATGCGACCGTCGACCGACGTGCCGTTGGTGCTGCCGAGGTCCATGACCTGCCACGCGCCGGCATGCAGCCGGATGGCGCAGTGCCGGTGGGAGACCTGCGGCTCGTCGAAGCTGACCGGGCTCTGCTGGAACCGCCCCAGCACGACGGTGACCACGCGGGGCACCACCGCGACCTGGTGGCCGCGGCGCAGGGTGAGGTCACCCGCGACGTTGACCGTGGGGTGGTCGTCGTGGATGCTGCTCGCCGCCGAGGCAGCGATCGTGGGGGCGGCCGGCACGGCGCGCAGGGCCGATGCACCCTGGATGGGCGCAGCCACGGCGTCCCAGCCGAGGGACGGCACCTGGGAGGTGGAGCCGACCTCGTCGTCGTGGCGCGAGAGGTCCATGGGGCGACGCGACGCGATGCCGCCGGAGCCGCGAGCGGGCGGGATCCACCCGGCGCGGAGCGCAGGGTCGACCTCGACCACGACACTCACCTCGTCGGGCGTGCGCCAGCCCTCACGCTTGGCGTGCTTGAGGTAGAGCTGGGCGGCGTCGTCGCCGAGCCGCTCCACGTCGCCCTCGGGGTCCAGGCGGTCGAGGTCCTCCGGAGCCACACGGACGGTGAGCTCGGCGAAGGCGAGACGCTCGCCGCTGGGCATGATGACGTGCTGGTCGACGAGGGCCTTCACGAAACGGCGTCGCAGCGCGTTGGCCGAGCCGGTCGGGTAGGTGACCACGCGGGCTGCGGCCTCGGTGGCGGCGCCCTTCATCGTGTCGGCGCCGAAGATGTTCTGCGCGACCTTGAGCGCCACGACGACCACCGCCACGAAGGCGGCGAGGGCGAGGAGGTTCGTGGTGAGCATCGAGAGGGAGCCGGTCATGGTGCCATCCTCCCGAGGGAGCCGGACATGAGTCGAGCCACGGTGGAACGTGTTCCACCGTGGCCGAAGACCCCGATCGCAAGATGTGCGGCCCCATGCACCGTTCCGGCGCTGCGAACGGTGCGTGGAGCCGCACATCTCGTCGGCGGGACGGGTCAGTCGTCGCTGACGACGACCTTGACGTCGATGTTGCCGCGTGTGGCGTTGCTGTACGGGCAGACCTGGTGCGCCTGGTCGGCGAGGGCCTGGGCCTCGTCGTGCGGGAGGTTGGGCAGCACGACCTCGAGGGTCACGGAGAGCTCGAACCCGCCGGCGTCGGTGGAGTGGATGCCGACCTGGGCGCCCACGGTGGCGTCGGTGACGTCGGCCTTGGTCTGGCGGGCCACGTGCTGCAGGGCGCTCAGGAAGCACACCGAGTAGCCCGAGGCGAAGAGCAGCTCGGGGTTGATGCCCTCGCCCGATCCGCCCATGTCCTTCGGGACTGCGGTGACGTAGTCGACGCGGCCGTCGGTGGTCTTGACCTGACCGCCGTCGCGGCCGCCGCCGCTGGCGAGTGCTTCTGCGGTGTAGAGAGCGGACATGGTGTTCCTCCTGTGGGAGTGGGTGTGGTGCTGCGGTCTGTCTCAATCCTCGCACACGATTACATCGTGCGCAATCTTTATGACGAGGATCGCTCGGCCGAGGCGTGCTGACTGGCATGATCGAGGCATGCTGCGCGTGGTGTGGTCCGTCGGCGACCTGGCGGGAGAGGCCTCCGTGGCCCCTTCTCACCGCTTCGTCGTCGCTCGACGGATGACGCTCCCCCAGCAGCAGCCTGTCCTCGTGGACGAGGTCGGCGGCTCCACCTACGTCTTCCTGCGCCTGCCCTACGTGAGCGACCCCGCGCTCGTGGTGACCGCCACCGAGGGCCACCCCGTGCTCCACCGCGGGCAGCGCGCGAACGGCGCCGTCATGGAGATCAGCTGGCCCTCGGGTGAGTCCACGACGCCTGCGCCCGAGCAGCGCGTGTCCATCACGTCTCCGGGTGCCGTTGTCTCGTTGCGCTTCCCCGACCTCACCGTCACGGCACGGCTCGAGTTCGCTGCCGCGGCCGCCGTCACGTCGGGCACCGGGACGATGCAGCTGGGCGTGGCGTCGTTGGAGCACGACGACGCCTGGCTGGTGGCCGCGATCGCCGTCGCACTGTCACCGGAGCCGGGACTCGTGGGGCATGCCGACCTGAAACGCGCCTTCGCACTGTGGCGCGGTGCTGAGGAGCTCAGCGTCGGGACCTTCGACCGCAACGTGCTCAGGCCCGCGCTCGAGTCCCGCGAGATCGAGCTGCCCGGCCCCCGGCTCAACAAGATCCTCTACCTGGTGGAGCGGTGCCGCCGCACGCACGAGTTTCCCGAGCACGTCCTCGCTGACATCCGCGAGCGGCTCGACGAGCTCGGGGCGTGAGCCTGCTCAAAGAGCCCGGCACGCCCACCACCTGGTGGATACGCTCGGTGCGATGAGCCCCTCTTCGACGATCTCTCCCAAGCGTCCTTCCCGTCTGCTGGTGCTCGGGGGCGTTCTGGCGCTCTTCGGCCTCCTGGCGGCCTGCGGCGGCGACTCCGAGTTCAACGACGCCGATGTCACCTTCGCGCAGGAGATGGTGCCTCACCACAGCCAGGCCACCGAGATGGCGGCGCTCGCGCCCACCCGCACCGAGAACGCGGACGTGCTCGACCTGGCGACGCGGATCGAGGCCGCCCAGGACCCGGAGATCGACACCATGAAGGGCTGGCTCGAGTCCTGGGGCAAGGACGACTCTCACGGCTCGCACTCGTCGCACGGCGACATGGAGGGCATGAAGAGCATGGACGACATGCCCGGGATGATGAGCGACAGCCAGCTGACCGAGCTCAAAGCATCGTCCGGCGCGACGTTCGACCGGTTGTTCCTCACGATGATGACCGAGCACCACGAGGGCGCCATCACCATGGCAGAGACCGAGCAGTCGAAGGGCATGTACGCCGACGCGGTGAAGCTGGCGAAGACGATTCAGAGCACCCAGCGCGCCGAGATCGCGGAGATGAAGAAGCTTCTCGCTCGATCCTGACCGCTGAACGCCCTGGACAGGAGAGCCAGCGCGACCACCTGAGGCTCTCTGCTCGCTGACTCAGCCACCGATGACGCTGTCTTCGTCGTGCCGAGCAGCCGACCCAGGGCGAGACTGGAGGCATGGCAGTCGAGTCCAAGACGTGCGTGGCGTGCGGTCGACGGATCGAGTGGCGCAAGAAGTGGGCGCGCGACTGGGACGACGTGAAGTACTGCAGCGATGCGTGTCGACGTCGTGGCGTCTCCCCCGTCGACCAGCAGCTGGAGAACACGATCCTGGACCTGCTCGCTCAGCGTGGCCGTGACAAGACCATCTGCCCGTCCGACGCGGCGCGTGTCGTTGGCACCGACGACACGTGGCGCGACCTGATGGAACCTGCGCGTCGCGCTGCGCGCCGGCTCGTTCATCGCGGCGAGGTCGAGATCACCCAGGCGGGGCACGTCGTCGACCCGTCGACCGCGAAGGGTCCGATCCGAATCCGCACCGCACGCTGACCCTCGTCGCGCGCCGTCCACGGCAGCGACTACCGTCGGCGAACGTGGCCAAGATCCTTCCCCAGTTCGCCCGGTGGACGCCGGCAGCCCTCGAGGTCCTGCGTGAGACCGCATCGCGGTACGGCGCCGTCATCACCGTCTCCGACCTGGCCGACGAGGTCGTCCGTCGGACCCGCGTGGAGAGCCCGACGTCGCGTCGCACGTGGCTCAGCGACCTGATGGAGATCGTTGCCCTCGCCGCTGATCGCGCCGGCGACCCGCCACTGACGTCGCTGGCCGTCCAGCGCGACGGCACCGTGGGCGAGGCGTACGGCCGCGCCGTCCTCACGACGACCGGCGACGCCGTCAAGGACGTCGAGCAGCGCGCCGCCGAGGACCGCCTGCTCTGCTACCGCGCGTTGGCCGACGACCTTCCGGCCGATGGCGGCACGCCCCGTCCGGCCAAGGTCCGACGCGCGGCGACGACCTCAGGCTCGTCCTCGGCATCTCGACCGACCCGAACTGTGAAGCCGGAACCGCGACCGGACAAGATCTGCCCGACGTGCTTCACCGCCCTGCCGGCCACGGGCATCTGCGACCAGTGCGACTGAGCTTCCTCCGAGCGAGCGCTCGACGGTCCGGCCGCGACCACCTAGGGCTGCCCGCTCGCTGACGTCAGGTACCCCGTGGCGCTGCGCCGGCCGCGGGGAGCTGGGGCAGCGTCACCAAGTCAATTTCGAGGCGGAGCTGCTCAATCATGAGAAGCTACCGATCGTGACGACGAGTGAGAGCGAACTTCGAATTCGCGAACTGATCATGCATCGGCTCTCGGAAATGGCCGCTGAGACAGGAACCGTCACTCGAGAGCAACTGACCGCCTTCCCGGTTGCCGACCAGATGTGGAAGCTCGTCGACCAGTCACGAGGGATCCGCAACCCGCGCGAACTGGAGGCGACCCTCACGGTCATGTCGTCGAGCGATGGCCCCTACTCCGATGCTGAACTCGACGGAAGCTTGTACCGATACGACTACCGAAGTGGCGGCGACGGCGGCGATAACACAAAGCTCCGACGTGCCTACGAGCTCGGGGTGCCCATCATCTTGTTGCGGAAGATCCGCTCTAAGACCTTCGTCCCCGTCTTCCCTGTTTACGTGGTGGGCGACGACCGAGATGGCAAATTCTTCCTGCTCGCGCTTGACGAAAGCATCCGGTTCCTCGCTAACCCGCAACATCCTTCAGAGGCGGAGCGTCGCTACATCGCGCGAATCACTCGTCAGCGACTGCATCAGCCCGAATTTCGCGGCCGAGTCATGCTCGCGTACGAAACGAAGTGCGCGGTCTGCCACCTCAAACACGGCCGCCTACTCGACGCAGCACACATCATCGGAGACAACGAACCGGGTGGTGAACCTGTCGTCCAGAACGGCCTCGCGCTCTGCAAGATCCACCACGCCGCGTACGACAACGACCTTCTCGGAATTTCGCCTGACTACACCGTGCACATCAACGACGATCTCCTTCAGGAACGGGATGGACCTATGTTGAAACACGGTCTGCAGGAAATGAACGGCCGAGACTTGCATCTGCCATCTTTGAGACTCGAACAACCCGACCGAGATCGTCTGTCGACGAGGTTCGAGAAATTTCAGGACGCCAGTTAGCACGACAGACGCAAAGAACCCCACGCCGTCAGGCGTGGGGTTCTTTGGTCTGGCTAGATCAGCTGCAGCCGCTGGTGCTTCCGCAGCCCTCGCACACGTGGCAGGAGCCGGCGGGGCGCATCTTGGTGCCGCAGGTCATGCACAGGGGCGAGTCGACCGCGGAGCCGGTGATGACCTCGAGGAGCTCGGCCGAGGTGTGGGCCTGCGTCGGGGCGGGCTTGGAGGCGGCGGCGGTGTTGGCGTCGGCCGAGGGGTTCTCGACCTTCGCCTCGACCTTGGCCTCGACCGGCTCAGCAGCCTGGGCCAGCGTCTCGGGCGCCGTCTCGACGAGCTCGGCAGCCGTGGAACCCTGGCTGACGGGCTGGTGCGAACCGGTGTCGAGGTAGCGCTGACGCTCGCTGGCCGAGTAGATGCCCAGAGCCGAGCGGGTCTCGAAGTCCAGGTAATCCAGGGCCAGACGACGGAACGTGTAGTCCATGATCGACTGGCTCATGCGGACGTCCGGGTCGTCGGTGAGACCGGCGGGCTCGAACTTCATGTTGGTGAACTTGCTGACGAAGGTCTCCAGCGGCACGCCGTACTGCAGCGAGATCGAGATCGCGATGCTGAAGGCGTCCATCATTCCGGCGAGGGTCGAGCCCTGCTTGCCGAGCTTCATGAAGATCTCGCCGAGGTCACCGTTCTCGTGAGCACCCGAGGTCATGTAGCCCTCGGCGCCACCGACGCTGAACGACGTGGTGATGGAGGCGCGCGACTTGGGCAGACGGCGACGGATCGGCTTCTCCACGATGACCTCGCGGACGACCTCCTCGACCTTTGTCGAGCCCGACTCCTTGGCACCCTTGCCGTCGGAGAGCGGCTGACCGACCTTGCAGTTGTCGCGGTAGACCGCGAGCGCCTTGAGGCCGAGCTTCCAGCCCTGGAAGTAGACGTCCTCGATCTCCTCGACCGTGGCCGACTCCGGCAGGTTGACAGTCTTGGAGATGGCACCGGAGAGGAACGGCTGGCAGGCGGCCATCATCTTGACGTGCCCCATGGGCTTGATGGAGCGCTGACCCATGGCGGTGTCGAAGATCTCGTAGTGCTCGGTCTTGAGGCCGGGCGCGTCGACGACGTGACCGTTCTCGGAGATGAACTCGACGATCGCCTCGATGGTCTCGCCGGCGTAGCCGAGCTTCTTGAGCGCGAACGGGATCGTCTGGTTGACGATCTGCATGGAGCCGCCGCCGACGAGCTTCTTGAACTTGACCAGCGAGAAGTCGGGCTCGATGCCCGTGGTGTCGCAGTCCATCATGAAGCCGATGGTGCCGGTGGGCGCCAGGACCGACGCCTGGCTGTTGCGCCAGCCGTTCTTGGAACCGATCTTGAGGTTGTCGGCCCACTGGGCCGCAGCGGCGCGGTGCACGGCGATGTCCATGCCGTGGACCGTGCGGATCTCGTCGTTGGCGGCCTGGTGCTTGCGCATGACGCGCTCGTGGGCCGACGCGTTCTGCGCGAAGCCGTCGTACGGGCCGACGACGCCGGCCAGCTCGGCCGAGCGACGGTAGGACGTGCCCGTCATGAGCGACGTGATGGCGCCGGCGAGGGCGCGGCCACCGTCGGAGTCGTACGCCAGGCCCGACGCCATGAGCAGCGCGCCCAGGTTGGCGAAGCCGATGCCGAGCTGACGGTAGGCACGCGTGGTGTCGCCGATGGCCTCGGTCGGGAAGTCGGCGAAGCAGATCGAGATGTCCATCGCGGTGATGATCAGCTCGGTGGCCTTCACGAACGTCTCGGTGTCGAACGAGCCGTCGTCCTTGAGGAACTTCAGCAGGTTGAGCGAGGCGAGGTTGCAGCTGGAGTTGTCGAGGTGCATGTACTCCGAGCACGGGTTGGACGCGGTGATGCGGCCGGCCTCGGGCGACGTGTGCCAGTCGTTGATGGTGCCGTCGTACTGGATGCCCGGATCGGCACAGGCCCAGGCAGCCTGAGCAATGTCCTTCCAGAGCTTGTTGGCATCGACGGTCTCGATGATCTCGCCCGTGGTGCGGGCGCGGAGACCGAACTCCTTGCCGTCCTCGACGGCCTGCATGAACTCGTCGTTCACGCGGATGGAGTTGTTGGCGTTCTGGTACTGCACCGAGGTGATGTCGGCACCGCCGAGGTCCATGTCGTAGCCGGCGTCACGGAGGACGCGGATCTTGTCCTCCTCCTTGGCCTTGGTCTCGACGAACTCCTGGATGTCGGGGTGGTCGACGTCGAGGACGACCATCTTGGCCGCACGACGCGTGGCGCCGCCGGACTTGATGGTGCCGGCGGAGGCGTCGGCGCCGCGCATGAAGGAGACGGGGCCGGAGGCCGTGCCGCCCGAGGAGTGGAGCAGCTCCTTGGAGGAACGGATGCGGCTGAGGTTGAGGCCTGCACCGGATCCACCCTTGAAGATCAGGCCCTCCTCCTTGTACCAGTTGAGGATCGAGTCCATGGAGTCGTCGACGGCGAGGATGAAGCACGCGCTGACCTGCTGCGGGCTCGAGGTACCGACGTTGAACCACACGGGGCTGTTGAAGCTGAAGACCTGGTGCAGGAGCATGTGCGTGAGCTCGTGCTCGAAGACCTCGGCGTCGGCCTCGGTGGCGAAGTAGCCGTGCTCCTTGCCGGCGGCCGTGTACGTGAGGACGACACGGTCGAGCAGCTGGCGCAGGCTCTGCTCACGCTCGGCCGAGCCGACGGCGCCGCGGAAGTACTTGGTGGTGACGATGGTGGAGGCGTTGACGCTCCAGAAGTCGGGGAACTCCACGCCGCGCTGCTCGAAGACGGTCTCGCCGGTCTTCCAGTTGGTCTGGACGACGTCGCGACGCTCCCAGGTGACGGCGTCGTACGGGTGCACGCCCTCGGTGGTGTAGACGCGGTTGACCGCGATGCCCTTGGGCTTGCGGCCTGCGCCCTTGCGGGTGGTGCCCGTGCTCTCCTCGACCGACTCGGTCATTCCTGCTCCTGATTTCGTGGTGGCGGTGTGTAGGTGCTGCTGGTTCTGGTGTTGATCAGTTCTTGTTCTGGGTGGCGCGGGTCTCGGCCAGCTCGCCGTCCGCGGCGCGGGCCATGAGGCTCGCGATCTCGGCGGCGAAGTCGTCGGCGGACTCGAACGCCTTGTACACGCTCGCGAAGCGCAGGTACGCGACCTCGTCGAGCTCCTTGAGGGGGTCGAGGACGGCCAGGCCGACCTGGTGCGCCTCGACCTCGGCACAGCCGGACTCGCGCAGCGTGTCCTCGACACGCTGTCCGAGGCGGGCCAGGTCGTCCTCGGAGACCGGGCGACCCTTGCAGGCCTTCCGGACGCCGGCGACGGCCTTGTCCCGCGTGAAGGGCTCGGTGGCCCCCGACCGCTTGAGCACCATGAGCTGCATCTGCTCGATGGTGGTGAAACGCTTCTCGCACGCCGAGCAGGTACGACGACGACGGATGGCTCCGCCCTCGTCGGCCACGCGGCTGTCGAGGACCCGGGTGTCGGTGTTCTTGCAGAACGGACAGTGCATGCGTGGGCCTCCCTTATGGAAAACGTTGGGGGTATCGCTGTGGATTCCGCCCTGATGTGTGGGTAACTCCACTTGATCTGTGTAACTAGATGTGGAGAACTACATCCGTGTAAGTACTAGATGTAGTGGGAACAGTACGCGTGGCACGGCGCCCATGCAAGTACTTTCCAGCAGAGCTCCGACAGAAATCTGAGAGAGATCTGAGCCGCGACGTTTGCGCAGGTCACAGGGTTGCGGTCGTCCCACGAGTCACAGCCGTTACACCCACGCGGCGTGTCCGGAGGCGTCCGTCAGGACAGATCCGGCCGGAGTCTTCCATTCAGGAGCATCGACCAGGAGGATGTGTCCATGGTGACCCGACTGAACCCGTACCTGAACTTCACGACCGAGGCTCGCGAGGCGTTGGAGTTCTACCACGCAGCGCTCGGCGGGAAGCTGGAGATCATGAGCTTCGCCGACGGCGGCATGGCCGGCGACGACCCCACCACGGCCGACCTCGTCATGCACGGCGCCGTCGTGGGCGACCTCGGCCTCACGATCTACGCCTCCGACGCTCCCCCGGGCGGCGACACCCCCGTGGCCGGCACGCACGTCAACGTCTCGATCTCAAGCGACGACACCGACCTGCGGCCCATCTGGGACAAGCTCACCGAGGGCGCCGAGGTCGTCGTCCCGTTCGAGGTGGCCCCGTGGGGCGACCGGTTCGGGCTCTTCAACGACAAGTTCGGCATCGCCTGGCTCATCAACCAGAACGGCAGCCTCTAGCACTCAGGAGTGCGGTTGCGTCTTCTCCGGAGCCTCGTAACGTTGAAGCCATGAGCACCCCTACTTCTGCCCGTTACACCGTTCCCGGCCTCTCGGAGGCCGAAGGCGAGAAGCTCGCTGGGATCCTGCAGGAGCGTCTGCACGCCCTCAACGACCTCGCCCTGACCCTGAAGCACGTCCACTGGAACGTCGTCGGCCCGCACTTCATCGCGGTGCACGAGATGATCGATCCGCAGATCGACGAGGTCCGTGAGTTCATCGACGAGACCGCCGAGCGCATCGCGACGCTCGGCGCCTCGCCCAACGGCCTCGTGGGCCAGCTGGTCAAGGCCCGCACCTGGGACGACTACTCCCTCGGTCGTGCCACGACGAACCAGCACCTCGGCGCCCTCAACGAGGTCTACGTCGGCGTCATCGAGGACCACCGCAAGGCCCAGGAGGCGTCGGCCGACATCGACGCGATCACCGAGGACATGCTGATCGCGCAGATCAAGTCGCTCGAGCTCTTCCAGTGGTTCGTCCGCGCCCACCTGGAGAACACCGGCGGCGAGCTGTCCACCGGCGGTGCCAGCACCGAGGTCGGCGCAGCGGACCAGGCGTCCGACGCAGCCAGCGAGGGCTGAGGCTTCCGCAGCTGATCGAACCGACGAAGCCCCCGTGCCGATGGTGCGGGGGCTTCGTCGTGTCCGAGCACCACACAAAGAGCTCAGGAGACGGTCGGTAGCTCGAGCTCGAGGTAGACCAGGGCTGCGTCGACCAGCTTCCGCGCAGCAGTCCGGCTGGCCGCCGCACGCCGCCGGGCCTCGTCGCGGAGCAGACGCGCGTCCTGGCCCGTGCGGCGGACCGTGGCTGCGTCGTCGACCAGCCAGCGCTCGAACGTCTCCGGGGTGACCTCAGGGTGGAACTGCCAGGCGATGACCGGAGCGACACGACTCTCGTCGACGAAGCACTGCGGTCCGACCCATGACGAGCCGAGGACGCGCGAGGTGGGGGCCGGAGAGAAGACGTCCTGGTGGAACTGGCCCCACGGACCCTCGGGGCAGAGCACGGGGTCGAGCGTGTCGACGCGGAGCCAGCCGATCTCGGCGTCGTCGGCCCGGTAGGAGGTGCCGCCCAGAGCGCGTGAGGCCAGCTGGGCGCCGTAGCAGATGCCCATCACCGGGGTCCCTGCGTCGAGTGCGTCGAGGACGAGGGCGCTCTCGCGCCGCACCGACTCTGCGGAGTCGTCGTCATGCGCTGATCGCTCGGAGCCGAGCAGCAGCACCAGGGCCGGCGCGTCCAGGCTCGAGAACGCGGGCACGTCGTCCCGGTCGAGCGGGACGAGCTCGGCACCCAGCTCTCGGAGTCGCTGCGTGACGTACCCGCCGTCGCGATCGGTGTCGTCGGCCACCACATAGACCTGCATGGCACCATTCTGGCGCCAGGGAGGTCAGCGGGTGTAGACGGGGACGGCCAGCTTGTCGCCGAGGTCGACGTCGGAGACCGAGCTGAGCGAGTTGAGCTTGAGGATGTCGTCGATGGTGCTGCGGACCTCACCGCCCGGGTTGGCCTTGACCGCGATGTCCCACAGCGTGTCGCCCGGCTGGACCGTGACGGTGGAGACCGGCGGCAGCTGGCCGGCGTCGCGGCCGGCGAAGGTGGACGGGCCGAAGGCGACGGCCAGGACGGCCACCGCGGCGAGCACGGCCAGCACGATGGCCAGACGTCCGCGGCGCGTGAGGCGCAGCTGCGGACGGGCGGGCGTGCTGAAGCTGTACTGCGAGCTGAAGGAGATGGTGCTCATGGTGGCCTCCGAGGGGAAGATCGGTGATGGCTGGTGGTGAAGTCTTGGTGCGTTCGATCGAGCATCCGAGCTGCGGGACCGCGGTCTCGCTCGATGTCATTCGATGGCGAACAGATGTTCGATCGAACACGTGTACGACAGTACGGCCTGGCACCGACAAAAGCACCCCTCAATCGAACATGATGTCGGTCACGGATCGAAAATTCCGGGATTCGCAGTGAAAATTAGTTCGACACGGTGTTCGAACGGACCCCCGATCAGACCCGCGAGCGGGTGACTCCGTTGTTCGATAGCGTCGAGACATGAGCACTCACGCCGACGAGTCGACCGTCCAGAGTGCTGTCCGCACCCTGAAGGCGGGCTGGAAGCAGGCCTCGGCCCAGAACGCTCCACTCCTGGCGGCCGGCGTCGCCTTCTACGCCTTCCTCTCACTCTTCCCCGCTCTCATCGCCAGCGTCATGGCGTACGGACTCGTGGCCGACCCCGAGACCGTGCAGCGCCAGGCCGACCGGATCAGCGACGCCCTCCCTGCTGACGCGGCGTCCCTCGTGAACGGCCAGCTGGAGTCGCTCACATCCACCTCGAGCGGGTCGCTCGGCCTCGGACTGGTCCTCGCCCTCGTCCTGGCGATCTACAGCGCGTCCGGCGGCGTGGGGAACCTCATCACGGCCATCAACGCCATGTACGGGCTCCACGACGACCGCGGGTTCGTGAAGAAGAAGGTCATCGCGCTGGGCCTCACGGCCGGAGCCATCGTGTTCGTGCTGGTGCTCCTCGCCCTCGTGGCGGTGGTCCCAGCGGTCCTGGACAACGTGGTCGACATGCTCGGCGTCCGTGCCCTCCTGGAGGCCGCACGATGGGCCCTGCTGCTCGGCGCCCTCACCGTCGCGATCGGCGTGCTCCTGCGGGTGGCGCCGGACCGGCCCGAGGGCAGCGATCCCATGTCGCTCGTCTCCCGGGGCGTGCTCGTGGCCGCCGGCCTCTGGGCTGTGGTCTCCCTCGGCTTCTCCCTGTACGTCGACAACTTCGGCAGCTATGGCAAGACCTACGGCGCTCTCGCCGGCGTCGTGGTGCTGCTGCTCTGGCTCTGGATCGGGCTCTACGCCCTCCTCCTGGGTGCCTGCATCGAGGCCGTCCGCGAGGACGAGCACGGCGGCGTGGACCCGCTCAGTCCCGACGCCGTGGAGGCGCTGGAGGGCTGATCCGCCTGTTCGATCGCGACACGCCGTTTCGAACATGTGTTTGAACTGGCCCGTCGCCGCCGTTAGTCTCAGGCACATGAGCGACGACACCACACCGCGCCGGGGGCGGCCTCCCGGATCCAAGAACTCCGTCCGCGAGCTGCCGGACGGCCCCGTCGACGACCTCACCGGTCTCACCGCGCGTCAGCAGAAGGTGCTGGAGTTCCTGCGCGACGAGATCGAGAAGAGGGGCTACCCGCCCAGCATGCGCGAGATCGGCGCCGCCGTGGGCCTGGCCAGCACGTCGTCGGTCGCCCACCAGCTCCGCGTGCTCGAGCAGCTGGGTTACGTCAAGCGCGACCCCAACCGCCCGCGCGCCCTCGAGATCTTCCTGCCGGGTGTCGTCAAGGCCCGCCAGTCCCTCGGCTCGGCCGACGAGTCCACGTTCGACGAGACCGGCATGGGCGACTCGCTGCCCGAGGCCACCTACGTCCCCATGGTCGGCCGGATCGCCGCCGGCGGTCCCATCCTGGCCGAGGAGCTCATCGAGGAGGTCTTCCCGCTGCCCAAGTCGCTCGTGGGTGACGGCACCCTCTTCCTTCTCGAGGTCCGTGGCGAGTCCATGATCGACGCTGCCATCTGCGACGGCGACTACGTGGTCGTCCGCCAGCAGCCCGTCGCCGAGAACGGCGAGATCGTCGCTGCGATGCTCGACGGCGAGGCCACGGTCAAGACGTTCCAGCGCAAGGACGGCCAGGTCTGGCTGCTCCCGCACAACGAGGACTACTCCCCCATCGACGGCACGCACGCCACGATCCTGGGCAAGGTCACCGCGGTCCTGCGCCGCGTCTGATCCCCCTCACCGCTCACAGCAAGCAGAAGAGCCCCGACCATCACGGTCGGGGCTCTTCTGTGTGATGCCGGGTCCTACTTCAGGAACAGACGTCCGACGGAGTAGTTGCCGCCGGCGCGGACCTTCTTGGAGTGACGGCCGTTGAAGCTGCGATCGATGCCGCGCCACGAGTCGGGGTTCACGGCGATGGAGTAGGTACCCGACGCCAGACCGAAGATCGTGAAGTTGCCGCCACCGTTGGTGATGGCCGAGCGCTGCACGAGCTTGCCGCCCTTCTTGGAGTAGGCGGTGACCATGATCTCCTTGTTGGAGCGACCACCCGAGCGCGTGATGTGGCCCGAGATGGTGCCACCTCGACGCACGGATCGCTTGACCACGGCGGTCTTGCCCTCGACGACCGCGACCTTGGTGTACGTGCCGGCCGAGTTGCTGCGGCAGTAGTCGCGGTACATCCAGCCCTTCTTGCCCTTGGGAGGCGTCTTGGCCTTGTAGCCCATCGTGTACGACTTCTTGTACTCCGGGTACTTGCCCGCCACGGTCTTCCAGCGCTCCGAGGCGCGCTCGAGGCCCTTGAGGTAGAGCTTGTTGTCGGCGTAGACGCTGGAGTACCAAGCCGAGCAGCTGGTGCGACGCGCCATCTCCACCCAGTACGTGCCCGAAGGGACGTTGCTGAGGGTGAGGTCGCCGGACTTGCTCACGTAGGCGCTCTTCGTGATGGGGACGTCGCGGATGGCCTTGCTCGGGATGGCCTCACGCAGCGTGACGAAGCGGTCCTGCGTGGTCTTGGAGTAGCTGCCGTAGCTCAGGTCGAACCTGACCTTGGCCGACGAGGCACGCATGTGTGCGTCGAGCGTGGTGACAGGTGCTGCGCCCGTCCTGGGCAGAGCCACGAGACGGTCACGACCCTTGAGGTAGCTGGTGGCCTGGTAGCAGGAGGACCACTTGTCGTTCCAGCGGTTGACCGTGGACGCGTTGCCGTCGACGACCTGGACCGCGAAGCGCTTGTCGGTCGTGTACTTGTCCTGGGGCAGGAAGCCGACCGTGTAGTCGCCGTTGCTGCTGGATCGACCGGTGCCCATCACGTTGCCGCACGACTGGATGTCGAGCGAACGACGGCTGCGGACGTCGCTCGGGAACTTGACCGGCGGGGCCACGACGACCACACCGGCACCCGAGACGCTGCCCGAGCCGTTGGTGACCTTGCCGCGGATGGCGCCGTAGCGGACATAGGCGTCATAGGTGCTGGAGGCGCGGGCGCGGATCCAGTTGGCCTCACCGGCGTAACGGCCGCCACCACGGGCGACGCCGTCGAAGCCGCGCCAGTACCAGGTGCGCTTCTCGCCGTTGACCTCGCCGCTGACGCGCAGGATGTACGGGCGCGACGGGGCGTTGTTGCGTCCGAGGCTCACGGAGAACGCGAAGTCGTCGGAGCTGCTGTTGGGCGTGAGGGTGCGCGCGCGCTGGCCTGTGGTGCCGGACTTGCTGGCGGGCAGGAGCTCGAGGGTCACCTTGGAGGGCGAGCCGGCCGCCGTGCCGCGCACGTTGCCACGAATCATCTGCGACTTGACGCGACGCTCCAGCGTGACGGGCACGAGGATGCTGTGCTTCTTGGGCGTGAACTCGTTGAAGAGCAGGTTGCCGCTGCGGCGTCCGAGCGTGTTGCCGTTGCTGATCTGCGGGTTCTTGGGGTCCGTGGCGCTGACCCTGACCGTGATCCACTTCGTGGTGCGACCCGCGACGGAGTACTTGGTGGCGATGCGCTTCGAGCCGTTGACGCCGACCGACCCGGTGCAACGACCCTTGGTCTTGCAGCCGATCTTGATCGAGGCGAGGCCCTTGCTGTCGACCGCGACGAGGCGGTTGCTGTAGCTGAGTGCGGTCGAGGCGGCCTGGGCAGGCACGGCCTGCACGAGCAGTGAAGCCACGAGCGAAACCATCACACCGGCGACGCCGAGGCGTCGTGTGCGTGCGGTCATAAACGGTCCCCCGAGAAGTTGTTGAGAAAGTGGAGCCCCAGCAGGGTATCAGCCACCTTCGGTCTGCTCAGGCGCTCAAGAGACCTCGGCGGGCCTTCCGTCGAGGCGGCGCAGGGCGGAGCGGACCAGGCCGGGGTCGACCGTGCGCCACATGGGCGGCAGCGACGACGCCAGGAACGAGCCGTACCGTGCCGTGGCGATGCGCGAGTCCAGCACCGCGACGACCCCCTTGTCCTCGGAGCGTCGGATGAGACGGCCCGCTCCCTGCGCGAGCAGCAGAGCAGCGTGCGAGGCCGCCACCGTCATGAAGCCGTTCCCGCCGCGCTTCTCGACGAGACGCTGGCGTGCGCTCATGAGCGGGTCGTCGGGACGGGGGAACGGGATGCGGTCGATGATGACCAGCTGGCACGTCTCCCCCGGCAGGTCGACGCCCTGCCACAGGCTGAGGGTGCCGAAGAGGCAGGTGCTGGGCTTCTCGGCGAAGCGGCGCGCCAGCTCGGAGAGCTGGGCGTCGCCCTGGCACCAGATGTCGAGGTCGGGGAGCCGCTCCCGCGTGGCCTCGGCCGCTGCCTCTGCGGCACGTCGGCTCGAGAACAGACCGAGCGTGCGACCGCCCGCGGCCTCGACCAGCTCGGCGATCTCGTCGAGGTGGGCCGGGCCGAGGCCGTCGCGGCCCGGCGGAGGCAGGTGCTTGGCGACGTAGAGGATGCCTTGGCGCCCGTAGTCGAACGGCGAGCCGACATCGAGCCCTGTCCACTCCTCCGGCGCTCCGGTGAGTCCGACCGACGCGGCGACGGGACCGAAGCCCCCGCCCAGCGTGAGTGTGGCGCTCGTGAGCACGACCGTCTTCTCGCCGAAGAGCTTCTCGCGCAGGGCCGCGGAGACGTCGACGGGAGCGATGTGGAGCTGCGGTCCGTTGCGACCGTCCGAGCGCCACAGGACGTCGGTCTCGATCTTGGTGGCCATGCGCTCGGCGATGAGGCGGACGTCGTCGACGAACGCACGCGCCTGCTGACGAGCGGGATCGGGCTCCTCCTGCTGCTGGCCCTTGGGTGGGGCCAGGGCGGTGAAGCAGGCGCGTGCCGCGTCGCGCACGCCGCCGAGCGCCTCGGCCAGGTCGTCGGGCACCTCGTCGAGCCGGCCGTCGAGGGTGAAGGACAGGACCTCGGCCAGCACGTCGCCCGCCTCGGTGAGGTCGTCGGCCTCGCGGCCCTTCACGTGCGACTGGGCTCGTCGGGCGGCGCGGGACACCGTCATGGAGTCGAGCTCGGAGGTGGCGGCCTGCGTGACCCGGGCCGTGAGCTCGTGGGCCTCGTCGACGACCACGGCGTCGTACTCGGGCAGCATGGGCACGCCGTCGATGGCGTCGATGGCGAGCAGCGCGTGGTTGGTGACCACGACGTCGGCCTCGTGAGCCTGCTCGCGGGCCCGCTCCGCGAAGCACTCGAGCGCGTAGTCGCAGCGCGTGGCGCCCAGGCACTCGCGGTGGTTCACGCTGACCTGGCGCCAGGCGCGGTCGTTGTGGGCGGGCGCCGACTCCTTGTCGCCGGTGTGGCTCCCCGCGGCCTGCTCCTCCGCCCACTCGCGCAGCGCGACGACCTCGGCGCCCAGCGATCCTTCGGGCACGTCGATCAGGACGCCCTGCTCGTCGGGGGCTCCTTCCCTGACGCGGTGCAGGCAGGCGTAGTTGGCGCGACCCTTCACGACGGCGTGCCGCGGGACCTGGTCGAGCACCTCGCGCGCGGCCGCCTTGAGGGCCGGGATGTCGCGCTCGACCAGCTGGTGCTGGAGGTTGAGCGTGGCCGTGGCCACGACGACGCGCTTCTTGTGCAGCAGGCTGGGGACGAGGTAGCCCAACGACTTGCCGGTGCCGGTGCCGGCCTGGACGAGGAGGTGCTGACCCGACTCCAGGGCCGACGCGACGGCCTCGGCCATCTGGACCTGACCCGGACGTTCGCTGCCGTCGACCGCCTCGACCGCCGCCTGGAGGACGTCACGGACCGAGGGCTCAGCAGGCATGCGGGAAGCCTAGTGCGCGGGCTGAGGTGGTCCGGACGCTCGTCCACACCATGGGGCGGGCTTAGGTGAGCCAGGGGGTGGCGGCGCGGGTGTGGGCTGCCTTCTTGGCCGGGTCCATCCCGTCGTACATCCGCGTCATCATCTGCGACCGCGGGTTGGTCTCGAACACCTCGCGGTGGTCACGGACGAACGTCCAGTACAGGCCGTCCCACGCCTCGGTCCAGTCCCCCCGGGGCAGGTCCGACATCGTGCGGAGGTAGTTGCTGCCCGACACGTACGGCTTGGTGGTCACGGCAGCACCGGCAGCGAACTGGCTCATGGCGTAGACGTTGGGCACCATCACCCAGTCGTACGCGTCGACGAACATCTCCATGAACCACTCGTAGACGTCGGTGGGGTCGATGCGCAGGAGGCACATCGCGTTGCCGAGGACCATGAGCCGCTCGATGTGGTGGCACCAGCCGCGCTCGAGGACGCGCTCCACTACCGTGTCGACGGGGTCCAGACCGGTCTTCGCGGTCCACCAGCCCTCGTCGAGGTGCCGGGTGTGGCGCAGCGTGTTCATGGACCGCATCCGCCGCCCGTAGAGCACGTACGTGGCACGCATGTACTCGCGCCACCCGATGACCTGGCGCAGGAAGCCCTCGAGCGACGGCAGGTCGACGCCGTCGGACGCGTCCAGCGCCCGGCTGACCACGTCGGCCGGTGACAGGAGGCCGATATTGAGCGCCGGCGTCATCACCGAGTGGAAGAGGAACGGGTGCTCCGCGCTGACCGCGTCCTCGTACGGCCCGAACTGCTGGAACCGCTCGTCGAGGAAGACCTGCAGGGCAGCCTCTGCCTCCTCGTGCGAGGTGGGCCAGTGGAACGTCGAGGGGTCCCCGGGGTTGTCGGGCAGCTCAGCCCGCACCCACTCGATGGCGGCGAGGACTTCTTCGTGCTGCTCCGGCCACGGGCTCTCGGGCACGGGGTGGCCCCGTGGCAGCTTCTTGCGGTTCTCGACGTCGAACGACCACCGCCCGCCGACCGGCTCCTCACCCTCGACCAGCACGTCCAGACGCTGACGCTGCCAGGCGTAGAAGTGCTGCATACGAGCGCGGTGTGCGCCGAACCAGTCCGCCAGCTGCTGGCGCGTCGTGAGGAAGTTGGGCGACTCCAGCACGTCGTCGGGCGACCCCGAGATGCCCGCGGCCTCGAGCGCCGCGGCGACGTCGCGCGCGAGCCAGTCGTCGACGACGTCGAAGAACGTGACCCGCTCCGGGGCGAGCCGGCGCAGGAGCTCGACGAGCTGGTCGTGCGTGGTGACGTCGGCCTGGCTGTCGACGTGCTCCACCTCGAAGGAGGCCTCGCGCAGGCGCGCTGCGAACCGGCGCATCGAGGAGCGGTGCAGCACCAGCTTGTGCGTGTGGAACGCGTACTGACGGAAGTAGAGGTCGTCCTCGACCAGCACGAACACCGTGCCCCGCTCGGCGTCGAGGTGCTCGACGAAGAGCTGGTGCGGGTACACGAGGCGGACGTGCTGGGTGGTCACCCCTCGACCCTAGGCCGGGCCGTGGGTGCTCGCCGGTCGAGACGTGCGGTCTCTCGGCCGGCTCAGGGAACGGGCCGGGTCAGAGGCCCTGGAGCTGATGGGCGAGGTCGTCGGAGACCCGCGCGACGACGTGGGTGCCGTCGCCCTCGTGCTCGATGGACTCGATCTCGCCGGTCTCGTGCACCTGGTTGAGCAGGTCGCCGCGCTCGTACGGGACCACGACCTCGACGCGCACCGCGGGACGTGGGAGGTCGGCCTCGATGGCCAGGAGCAGCTCGTCGATGCCCTGGCCGGTGCGGGCGCTCACCACGACGGCGTGAGGCTCGGCGGCCAACAGCTGCTTGATGACGAGCGGGTCCGCTGCGTCGGCCTTGTTGATGACGACGATCTCGGGGACCTGCGTGGCGCCGACCTCGGCGAAGACCTCGCGCACCGCGGCGATCTGGCCCTGGGGGTCGGGGTGGGATCCGTCGACCACGTGCAGCACGAGGTCGGCGTCGGCCACCTCCTCCAACGTGGACCGGAAGGCCTCGACGATCTGGTGGGGCAGGTGGCGGACGAAGCCGACCGTGTCGGACAGCGTGTAGACGCGTCCGTCGGAGGTCTGCGTGCGCCGGGTGGTGGGGTCGAGCGTGGCGAACAGGGCGTCCTCGACCAGCACGCCGGCGTCGGTGAGCTGGTTGAGCAGGCTCGACTTGCCCGCGTTGGTGTAGCCGGCGATGGCCACTCCGGGGACGGCGTTGCGCCGACGCTGGGCGCGCTTGATGTCGCGCGTGGTGCGCAGGCCCTTGAGCTCACGACGGAGCTTGGCCATCTTGTTCTGGATGCGACGACGGTCGGTCTCGAGCTTGGTCTCACCGGGGCCGCGTCCGCCGATGCCCTCGCCGCCGGCAGCACGGCCACCGGCCTGGCGCGAGAGGTTTCCGCCCCAGCCGCGCAGGCGCTGGGTCTGGTACTGCAGCTGCGCCAGCTCGACCTGCGCCTTGCCCTCGGCGCTCTTGGCGTGCTGGGCGAAGATGTCGAGGATGAGGGCCGTGCGGTCGACGCACTTGACCTTGACCCGGTCCTCGAGGTTGCGCATCTGGCTGGGGGCGAGCTCGCCGTCGCAGATGATGGTGTCGGCGCCGCTGGCCTCGACGGCCTCGCGGAGCTCCTCGACCTTGCCGCTGCCGATGTACGTGGCCGCGTCGGGCTTCTGGCGACGCTGGAGCAGCGCGTCGAGCACCTCGGAGCCGGCGGTCTCGGCCAGCGCCTTGAGCTCGGTGAGCGAGTTCTCGGCGTCCTCGGCACTCCCCTCGGTCCAGACCCCGACCAGCACGACGCGCTCGAGGCGGAGCTGGCGGTACTCGACCTCGGTGATGTCCTCGAGCTCGGTGCGCAGGCTCGCGACACGGCGCAACGAGTTGCGCTCCTCCAGGTCGAGGCCGACCTCCTCGCGGCGTGCGGGCTCGGTGCTGGGACGTTCGGTCTGCTCGGTCACGCGAGCCACTCCATCTCTCCGCGGGCGACGATGTCCGCCGGCCCGCGCATGACGACCCTCTGGTCGTCGGTCACGGTGATGTTCAGGGTGCCGCCGGGCACGTCGACGCGGTACTCGGCAGGAAGCGCGACCGCGTCGGACGTGGCGGTGGCGATGGCCACCGCGCACGCTCCGGTGCCGCAGGAGCGCGTCTCGCCGGATCCCCGCTCGTGCACGCGCATGGACACGTGCTGCGGCGCCTCGCGGTGGACGAACTCGATGTTGACGCCGTGCGGGTACACCTCGGCGTCGTACCCGGGCTCCTGCAGCAGCGTGCCTGCGTCGCCGAGCGACTCGACGAAGGCCACGGCGTGCGGGTTGCCCGTGTGGACCTCGGTGGCCTTCCACGTCTGCCCGTCGACAGCGACCTCGGAGGCGCCGCCGACAGTGAACGGCCCCATGTCGACCGTGACCTGGGTGCCCTCGACGGTGACGGTCTTGATGCCGTCGCGGGTGAGCACGGGCACGGGTGCACCGGCCTCGACGAGTCCCTCCTGCACGAGGTGCAGGGCGAAGACCCGGATGCCGTTGCCGCACATCTCGCTCACGGAGCCGTCGGCGTTGCGATAGTCCATGAACCACTCGGGGGCGTCGGCCTCGCCTGCCGCCTCGGAGCGGATCACGCGCAGCACGCCATCGGCGCCGATGCCACGGCGCCGGTCGCACAGAGCGGCCACGAAGGCCGGGTCGAGCGTGCCGTGCACCGTGCCGTCGTGGTCGGGGAGCAGCACGAAGTCGTTCTCCGTGCCGTGTCCCTTGAGCCACGTGAAAGTCATGTCTCCCAGTCTACGGGGAGGTCACGACCTGCAGCGCGTCGTCGACCAGCGCCGGATCGTCGTACCGCAGCCAGTGGATGCGCGGGTCCTTGCGGAACAGCCGCTCCTGGCGCCGCGCGAAGGCGCGCGTGCCGCGCACGGTCTCGGCACGCGCCTCGTCCTCGGTGCACTCCCCCGCCAGGAACGCGAGCACCTGCTGGTAGCCGAGCGCCCGGGACGCCGTCGGCGAGCCGGCCAGGCCGTCGGCCGACAGTCGGCGCACCTCCTCGACCAGGCCGTCGTCCCACATCCGGTCGACCCGACGGACGATGCGTTCGTCGAGGACGTCGCGCGGGACGTCGAGACCGATCATGGAGACCTCGGGATAGATGCTCTCGAAGGGCGGCATCGTGGCCTTGAACGGTTGACCGGTGAGCTCGGAGACCTCGAGTGCCCGCACGATCCGACGGCCGTTCGTGGGAAGGATCTGCGCTGCCGCGGCCGGGTCCACGGCGGCCAGCTCGGCGTGGAGGGCCTCAGGACCACGCTCCTCCAGCGCCCGGCGCCAGCGGGCACGGAGCGCCGGGTCGGTGCCCGGGAAGTCGAGCTCGTCGATGACGGCGCGCACGTAGAGGGAGGAGCCTCCGGTGAGCACCGGCACGGCGCCCTTGGCGCTCACCTCCGTCACGGCCGCGCGGGCCAGGGTCTGGAACGTGGCCACCGACGCCTCGACAGTGACGTCCCAGACGTCGAGGAGGTGGTGCGGCACGCCGCGACGTTCCTCGGGGGTGACCTTGGCGGCCCCGACGTCCATGCCCCGGTACAGCTGGACCGAGTCGGTGTTCACGACCTCGCCGCCGGTCCGCAGGCACAGCTCGACGGCGAGGTCGGACTTTCCTGAGGCGGTGGGGCCGATCACGACCACCACGCGGGACGACCTGGGCATGCCTCGATCCTCCCAGTAGCCTGCAGTCATCAGGGGGCAGAGGGTCCCCCGACGACCTCAGGAGCAGTCATGGGATTCCTCGACAAGCTGAAGGGCAAGTCCGGCGACCTCGACAAGATCAAGGCGAAGGCCGGCGAGCTGGCCCGGGAGCACGGCGACAAGATCGACCAGGGCATCGAGAAGGCCGCCGACCTGGCCGACAAGAAGACCAAGGGCAAGTACTCCGGCAAGATCGACCAGGCGGCCGAGAAGGCGCACGACGCCGCCGACAAGCTGGCGGACAAGAAGGGTCCTGCGGGTCCCGCCTGAGTCAGGCGAAGGACCAGTCGGCCACCCAGGAGCCGACGCCCAGCGGAGCCCCGTCGTGGCGCACGAGCGCCGCCGCGGGGCTCTGCTGCGCCAGGGCCCGGCCGACCGCCGCGAGCGTGGGCACGCCCGCCGCGCCCAGCTCGAGCGCGAGCTCCTGGTCGAGAGACGCCAGCCGTGCGGGGTCGCCCGACGCCAGGGCCGACACGATCTCGGCGTCGAACGCCTCGGCCCGGGGATCGAACGAGCCCGGGGCCTTCTCGGTGCGCCTGGTCGTGCCGTCGGCCATGACCAGCCACGCGTCCCGCGTGGCCGGTGCTGCCGGCCCGTCGGTGTAGCTGCGCGGTCCGTCCCACCCCGCGTCGTCGAGGAGCCAGGCTCCCACCGCGTGCGGGAGCTCGAGCCGGTGGTCGGGCCCGCCCACGACGTGAGGCACGCCGAACGGGGCGAAGTCGGCGCCGGCCGACTCGTCGAGCGACACGGGGGCCGAGGCGGCGCCCACCACCACGATCCGCTCGGGCCCGGAGGACAGGAGCTCCTTGACCACGGCCTGCGCGGCGGCACGGAGCTCGAGGAGCTCGGTCACCTGGCTGGCGTCGACGGCCGGCACCAGCAGCGGCGGGTGCGGGCAGAACGCGACCGAGAGGCTCACGCGTCAGCAGCTGCCTTGGCTGCGGCCTTCTTCTCCTTCTTGAAGCTGCGGACCTTCTGAAGGGACTCGGCGTCGACGACGTCGGCCACCGAGCGGTAGCCCTTGAGCGAGTAGTCGCCCGAAGCCTTCGTCCAGCCGCGCGGCTTGACGTCGAGCTGCTTGGCCAGCAGCGCGATGAAGATCTTGGCCTTCTGCTCGCCGTAGCCCGGCAGGGCACGGAGCCGCTTCATGAGGACGTCGGCCGAGCCGACGCCGGTCCAGATGGCCGACGCATCGCCGTCGTACTCCTCGACGACGTGCTTGGCCAGCTCCTGCACGCGACCGGCCATGGACCGTCCGTAACGGTGGATGGCCGGCGGGGTGGAGCAGAGGTCGGCGAACGCCTCGGGCTCGGCCGCCGCGATGGCGGCCGGGTCGATCGTGCCGAAGCGATCGAGGATCTTGGCCGGACCCCGGAACGCGTGCTCCATCGGGTACTGCTGGTCGAGCAGCATGCCCGCGAGCAGCGCGAACGGATCCTTGCTCAGCAGGGCGTCGGCAGCAGGTTCCTGGGCGATCGTGACCATGGGTCCATCCTGCCGCACGACCCGCGGCGCGGGTCCCACGGCGCGAAGAGGTTCGCGCCGTGGGACCCGACGACCTCAGGGCCGGACGGCCTCCTTCTGCATCTGCGCGCGGACGTCGGTGGGGACCGTCTGCCGCTGGGCCTGCTTCTTCTCCGCGGTCGCCGACTCGGGCTCCGGCTGCGGAAGCGGAGCACACCGGGTGTCGGCGTGGTTGCCCTCGACGCGCTTCGGGAGCTTGCCCGTCAACAGGTAGTCGGCGATCTGGTCGTCCACGCACGCGTTGCCGTTGAGCGAGTTGGAGTGCGTGGTGCCACCGGGGACCCCGATGAGCGAGGCGCCCTTGAAGCGCTTGCGGACCTCGAGGCTGCCCGGGTACGGCGTGGCCGCGTCGAGCGTCTCGTTGATCATGAGCAGGCTGTGCACACCCTTGCCCGTGATCTTGACAGGCGTCCTGGCCGGGGCGGGCCAGTGGCGGCACGGCTCGTTGTACCAGGCGTTGGCCCACGTCTCGAACGGTGCGACGGCGTGGATGGCCCAGTTGTCGCGTGACCACTTCTTCCAGCTCGTCGGCCACTGCACGTCGGTGCACTGGACGCCGAGGTAGACGGCGTAGCCGTTGTCGTCGCCGTAGCCGCTGGCGTCGAGGTAGGATGACTCCAGCGCCGCCACGTCGCGGTCGTTGATGAAGGCCGAGAACGTGTCGGCCAGGTCGGTCCAGGTGGACTGGTAGTAGCCCGCGTACAGGAACGCGTCGGTCCACTCGCTGCCACCGAGCTTGCCGCCCTTGGCCTGGACCGGCTTCTTGTACAGCCTGGACTGCGTCGCGTACCAGAGCTTCTTGACGGCCGCCTTGGTGCTGCCGAGGTGGTACGTGCTGTCGTGGCGCGCCACCCAGTCGAACCAGATGCCGATGTTGCGGTCGAACGCCTTGTCCTGCGCGAGGTTGGCGCTGTACCAGACACCGCGCGGGTCGACGGTGCCGTCGAAGACCATGCGGCGCACGTGGGTCGGGAAGAGCGAGGAGTAGACCTGTCCGAGGTAGGTGCCGTAGGAGAAGCCGTAGTAGTTGATCTTCTTCTCACCGAGGCCGGCTCGGATGAGGTCGATGTCGCGGGCGACGTCCTTGGTGGTGAGGTGGTTCAGGATCGCGCCGTTCTTGGCGTCGCACGCCTTGGTGTACCTGTACGTCTTGGCGAACCAGGCCTTCTTGATCGAGGCCGACGTCGGCACGTACTTGGGCCGGTTGTAGCCGGCGTAGGTGGGCTGGCACGAGACGGCGGGGCTGCTGCTGCCCACGCCGCGCGGGTCGAAGCCGATCCAGTCGTAGGCCGCGCCGGCGTTCTTGGGCACGTACTCGCCGAGCACCGACAGGGTGAGGCCCGAGCCACCGGGACCGCCGGGGTTGACGAACATCGCGCCCTGGTACTGGCTGTCGGGCACGGTGTGCTTGATCCGCGAGATGGCGATGGTGATCTTCTTGCCGCGCGGCTTGGTGTGGTCGAGCGGCACGGCGACGTCGGCGCACTGGGCACCGCGCGAGGCCAGGCCCGCGCTCTCGCAGGCCTTCCACGTGATCTTCGGTGCCGCGACGGCGGCGGTCCTGGTCGTCACCGACGTGGCGGTGGTGGCCGAGGCCGGTTGGGACAGCATGAGTGCGACCAGCGAGGTCATCGCCAGAGCACACGTCACCCACTTCTTCATGAACATCCCCCGATGTCTGAACAGGCCCTCCCGGGTGAAGGGATGTCTCAACCTCACACGCGCCGGGGGGCCGTGGCAAGGTTCCTTGCGCAACTACTCCGAGCTGACACCTGTGTCCTGCCTGTGTCGCGACGAACACCGCCGATACATTGCCGCATCCGATACAAAAACGTATCGTAAAGCCATGTCGACCTTCCTGTACGAGCTCGGTCGGTGGTCGTTCCGGCACCACACCCGCGTGATCGTGGCCTGGTTCGTGATCGTGCTCGTGGGTGCCGGCGCCGCAGCCGGTCTCGGCGACGGCACCCGCAACCAGTTCGACATCCCCGGCACCGAGGCCAACGACGCCTTCGCCGGGCTGGCGCGCACGTTCCCCGAGCTGTCCGGAGTCACGGCCTACGTCGTCGTGGCCGCACCCGAGGGAAGCTCCATGACGAGCGCCACCTCGAGGCGCCTCGTGGAGCAGACCGTCGAGAGGATCGACGACGTGAAGGGTGTCGGCTCGGCCACCTCGCCCTACGACGAGATGGTCCGTTCCATCGCCATCTCCCCCGACGAGAAGGCGGCCCAGGTCCAGGTCCAGCTCGAGGGCAAGCTCGAGGACGTCACGCCACGGATCAAGTCCGACCTGCAGGGCACGGCGGAACCGCTCGAGAAGGCCGGCTACGACGTCGCGTTCGGCGGTGACGCGTTCACGAACATGGGCCCGCGTCTGTCCATCACCGAGATCATCGGCGTGATCGTCGCGTTCATCGTGCTGTACCGGATGTTCCGCTCGCTGCGCACGGCGGTGATGCCCATCGCGACGGCGGTCGTCGGCGTCCTGGTCACGATCGAGCTCATCTGGGCGGCCACGGGGTTCTTCACGGTCTCGGCCACTGCTCCCCTGCTCGCCCTCATGATCGGGCTGGCGGTCGGCATCGACTACGCACTGTTCATCGTCTCCCGGCACCGAGAGCTGCTGGGCGACGGCGTCCCCGCCGAGGAGTCGGCAGCGCGCTCGGTGGCCACCGCGGGCTCCGCCGTGGTGTTCGCCGGCGTGACGGTCATGATCGCCCTGTGCGGCCTGGCCGTGGCCCGGATCCCGTTCCTCACCATCATGGGCGTCGCCGCAGCCGTCTCCGTCGTGGTCGCCGTGGCGGTCGCCCTCACGCTCCTGCCCGCGCTCCTGGGCCGGGCCGGGGACAGCATGCGCCCGAGCGAGAAGGAGAAGCCGCCCGGGGGCTTCTCGCGTCGCTGGGTCCGCCTCACGATGAAGTATCCGGCCGTCGCGATCGCCGTGGTCGTCGTCGGCCTCGCGGTGGTCTCCATCCCCGCCAAGGACCTCCAGCTCGCGCTGCCGGACAACGGCAGCGAGCCGGCCGGTTCCCCCCAGCGGGTCTCGTACGACCTCGTCGACAAGACCTTCGGACCGGGCTTCAACGGCGCCCTCCTGGTGACGGTCGACATCATCACCTCGAACGACCCCGTCGGCGTGGTCGACGACATCGAGGCCGACCTGCGCAGGACCCCCGGGGTGCAGGCCATCGGCCTGGCCACTCCGAACCGCACCGCCGACACGGCCGTCGTCCAGGTCATCCCCACGACGGGTCCCTCGGACGAGCGCACCGCAGAGCTGGTGAAGCGGATCCGCGCGCAGGCCCCGGGGTGGGAGTCCGAGCACAAGGTCGACGTGGCGGTGACCGGCCTGACCGCGGGTGGCATCGACGTGTCGCAGCGCCTCAAGGAGGCCCTCCTGCCCTTCGGCGTGCTGGTCGTGGGCCTGTCGGTCCTGCTCCTGATGGTCGTGTTCCGCTCGATCCTCGTCCCGGTCAAGGCCACCCTGGGCTTCGTCCTGTCCACCGGCGCCTCGTTCGGGGCGGTGGTGGCGGTGTTCCAGTGGGGCTGGCTCGGCCCACTCGTGCACCTGGACCACCCCGGCCCGCTCGTGTCGTTCCTCCCCATCCTTCTGATGGCCGTCCTGTTCGGCCTCTCGATGGACTACGAGGTCTTCCTCATGTCGCGCATGAAGGAGGAGTACGTCCGCTCGGGCGACCCGGACGAGGCCGTCGTGGACGGGTTCGTGGGGAGCTCGCGCGTGGTCACCGCGGCGGCCGTCATCATGCTGGCGGTGTTCGCGGCGTTCGTCCCGGAGGGCGACGCCAACATCAAGCCGGTCGCGTTCGCCCTGGCCATCGGCGTCTTCGTGGACGCCTTCCTCGTCCGCATGCTGTTCGCCCCGGCCGTCATGAAGTTGGCCGGCCGTCACGCGTGGACGCTCCCGCGCTTCCTCGACCGCAAGGTCCCTCACGTCGACGTGGAGGGCGAGGGACTACACCGGCGCATCGAGCTGGAGTCGTGGCCGCGCCGCGGGTCGACCGCCGCCGTCAGCACGGCCGGCCTCACGCTCAGCACACCGGAAGGCACGGTCTACAACGACGTGAGCACGGAGCTCCCACCCGCGCACTGGCTCGTCGTCCATGGCCCGAGCGGCAGCGGCAAGACGGCGCTGCTGCTGACCGTCGCGGGCCGCATGGCCTACACGGAGGGGCGTCTGCGAGTCGACGGCCACCTGCTCCCCCAAGAGGCGCGCGCCGTGCGCGCCCGCGTCTCGCTGGCCGAGACCCGGGACGTCAACGAGCTCGACGACAACCTGAGCGTCGACCAGCACATCGCCGAGCGGCTCTCCATCCGCACGTTCGGCCTGTGGGTCTCGCGCTCGAGGGTCACGCCGGTGCGTCGCGCGATGAACCGTGCGCTGAGCCTCGCCCACGAGGAGGCCGGCCTCCTGTACGTGGAGCTGCCCGGCGACCGGCTCGTCTCCGAGCTCACCCGGCTGGAGCGCAAGACACTGGGCGCCGTGCTGGGCCTCGTCGGGTCCCCCGCCATCCTCGTGCTCGACGATGCCGACGACCTGCGCGCCACGGAGGACGTCGCGCTCCTGTGGTCGGCCCTGCGCCACCTCCTCGAGGGCCTCGACACCGCCCTCGTCACCAGCCTTCAGTCGAGCTCCTCGGCACCGCCGTCCTCACCCGACGTCCACCTGCTCGAGCTCGACACCCGCCGCACCCTCGATGAGCTGAGGATCTGATGCTCCCTTCACCCGCACTCCCCTGGTTCGAGCTGGCACGCTTCCGCCGCAGCCGACTCACCCGGGCCGCCGTCCTGGCCGTCGCGATCGTGCCGCTGTTCTACGGCGCGCTGTACATCTGGGCCAACCTCGACCCCACCGGTCGCCTCGACCACGTGAAGGCTGCGGTCGTGAACCAGGACGAGATGATCCAGGTGGCCGGGCCCGACGGCAAGAAGGAGCCCGTCGCGGTGGGTCGGCTGCTGGCCGGCAACCTCATCGGCAACGACGACACGTCCAACTACGACTGGGTGCTCACCGACCCGCAGGACGCCGCAGCCGGTCTGGCCTCCGGTGAGTACAAGGCCGTGCTGACCCTCCCCAAGGACCTGTCGAAGGCGGCCACGTCCCCCGGCGGCGAGGACCCGACGAAGGCTGTCCAGGGCAAGCTCGACCTGCGGACCAACGACGCCGTGAACTTCGTGAACGGGCAGATCGCCGACCGCATCCTCGACGCGGCCCGGGACGCCCTCAACGCCCAGGTGACCTCCACGTACCTCGACAACCTGTACCTCGGGTTCACCGACATCAAGACCTCGCTCGAGGACGCCGCCGACGGCGCGGGTGAGCTGGCCGAGGGTGCCGGGAAGCTGGGCGACGGGGCCGACGAGCTCAGCGACGGGGCAGGCAGGCTCGACGACGGTGCGCGACAGCTGGCCGACGGCACCAGCGAGCTCGCCGGCGGCGTCGGTCGGCTCGACGACGGCGCCCAGCAGCTGGCCGGAGGTCTCGGCACCCTCGAGGACCGCACCCGACCGCTGACGGGCCAGGCCGACCAGCTGGCGGACGGCTCGCAGCAGGTCTCCGACGGGGTGGGCCGGATCAACGCCGTCGTGCAGCAGGTGACCGACGTCATCGAGAACGCGACGGGACCGGTCTCGAGCACCATCGACACCGTCGAGGACGACCTGCGTGGCCTCGCCGACGACTGCCGCAGCGCCCCCACGCCCGACACCGACCTCTGCGACCGGCTCGATGCAGCAGCCGATCGCGTGGCAGCAGCCGGTGGCCAGGTCGGCGGCATCGGCGATCAGGCGAAGGACTTCGGTGAGCAGTCCGACGCACTCGCAGCGGGCGCGGCCCGGGTGGCCGCGGGCAACCGGCAGCTCGCCGACCAGGTCCCCGCGCTCGTGAAGGCCATCTCCACGGCCTCCTCGGGCGCCCAGGAGCTGAGCGAGGGCACCGGACGTCTGGCTGCCGGGGCCGACGCCGCCGCGGCGGGCGCCGGCCGGCTGGCCGACGGGACGGGACAGCTCGTCGACGGCGCCGACCAGCTGGCGTCGGGCGCGGACGCGCTCCAGGACGGCGCACTGCAGCTGCAGTCCGGCCTGAGCGACGGCAGCAAGCAGGTCCCGGACTACGACCAGGAAGAGCGCGACCAGCTGAGCAAGACGGCCGCGACCCCTGTGACCGAGGCGTCCGACCGGCTCAACGCCGTCTCCTCGTACGGCGAGGGGCTCGCGCCGTACTTCATCGCCCTGGCCCTGTGGGTGGGCGCCATGGCCATCTACCTGCTGCTGCGTCCGGTCTCCGCGCGTGCCATCGCGTCCACCACGGGCAGCGTCCGCACGGCCCTCGCCGGGTTCGCGCCCGGCGCCGCGCTCTCGATCATCCAGGTCGGGCTCCTGCTCGGCGTCCTCCTGAGCCTGGTCGGCATCGACGCCGCCCAGCCCTGGCTGCTGCTCGGCATCGCTGTCCTGACGGGGCTGGTCTTCACGGCCATCAACCAGGCGTTCATCGCCTGGTTCGGAGGCGCGGGACGGTTCCTGGCCATCGTGTTCGTGTGTCTGCAGCTCACGGCGGCCGGCGGCACCTACCCGATCGAGACGTCACCGACGTTCTTCGGCGTCCTGCACGGACTCCTGCCGATGACCTATGCCGTGCACGGTCTCCGGGCCGCGACGGCCGGCGGGACCCAGGGTCTCGGCACCGACGTCACGGCACTGCTGATCTTCGGGCTGCTGGCGCTGTTCGCCACCGTCGTGGCCGCCAAGCGCCGCCAGGTCGTGACCATCACGCGCCTCCACCCCACCCTGCAGGTGTAGCGCCTCGGTCAGAGGGCGCAGGCGGGGGCGTCGGACACCGGGAGGGGTGCCGGGACGCCGAGCGAGGGCATGCCGAGCCCGACGCTGCGCACCTCGGTCCTGCCCTGGCGGGCCTCCCACGCGTCGCCTGCGCGCGTGCGCCGGTAGCCGACGGGCGGCAGGTCGCTCACGAGGTGGTGCGGCGCAGCATGCGTCACGGTGACCTCCACGACGTCGCCGGGACGGACCTCGTGGTGGCCCGGCACGAAGTGCACGAGGCGGTTGTCCTGCGCACGACCCGTCATCCGCGCGAGCTCGGCGTCCTTGCGACCACCCGTCTGGGCCTGGTCGGCCACCATGAGCTCGAGCGTGCGCCCCTCGAGGCGCTGGTTCTCCGCCCACGCCACCTCGGAGACGAGCGCGGCGAGACGCTCGTAGCGCTCCTGCACCACGGCCTTGGGCAGCTGGTCGGGCAGCGACGCTGCCGGTGTCCCCGGGCGCTTGGAGTACTGGAACGTGTAGGCGCTCGTGAAGCGCGCCTCGCGCACGACGTCGAGGGTGGCCTGGAAGTCCTCCTCGGTCTCCCCCGGGAACCCCACGATGATGTCGGTGGTGATGGCGGCGTCGGGCATGGCCTCGCGGACCCGCTCGATGATCCCGAGGTACTTCTCGCGGCGGTACGAGCGGCGCATGGCCTTGAGGACGGCGTCCGAGCCCGACTGCAGCGGCATGTGGAGCTGCGGCATGACGTTGGGCGTCTCGGCCATGGCCGCGATGACGTCGTCGGTGAAGTCCTTCGGGTGCGGGCTCGTGAAGCGCACCCGCTCGAGGCCGTCGATCTCGCCGCACGCCCGGAGCAGCTTGGCGAAGGCCTGCTTGTCCCCGAACTCCACGCCGTAGGCGTTCACGTTCTGGCCCAGCAGCGTGACCTCCGTGACGCCGTCGGCCACGAGCGCCTCGATCTCGGCCAGGATGTCGCCGGGGCGGCGGTCCTTCTCCTTGCCGCGCAACGCCGGGACGATGCAGAACGTGCAGGTGTTGTTGCACCCCACGCTGATCGAGACCCAGGCGGCGAAGACGGAGTCACGCTTGGTGGGCAGCGTGGAGGGGAAGACCTCGAGCGACTCGAGGATCTCGACCTGCGACTCCTCGGCGATGCGCGCCCGCTCCAGCAGCACCGGGAGCGACCCGATGTTGTGCGTCCCGAAGACGACGTCGACGTAGGGGGCCCGCTCGGTGATCGTGGTGCGGTCCTTCTGCGCCAGGCAGCCACCGACCGCGATCTGCATCCCCGGGTTCTTGGCCTTGATGCTCGCGACGTGACCGAGGTTGCCGTACAGCTTGTTGTCGGCGTTCTCGCGCACCGCGCACGTGTTGAACACGACGAGGTCGGGCGTCTCCTGCTGTGCCTGGTCCCACGCCGCGTAGCCGGCCGTCTCGAGCAGGCCCGAGAGCCGCTCGGAGTCGTGCACGTTCATCTGGCAGCCGTAGGTGCGCACTTCGTAGGTCTTCGTCATGACCTGGCAATCGTACGCGGCGGCTCGGGAGCCTCGTCCATCCGTCGATGGCTGGTCAAGACCTACGGCCTGTATCCACTAGGCTCGCGTCCTCCGGCGCTCGGGGTGAACACGGAGGCGCCGGCCGACACCCGTCCATCGATGAAAGAGGCACTCCCTCATGCGCACCTCCAAGCTGACTCTCGTCCCCGCCGCAGTCGCGGCCGCCGCCCTCCTGCTGTCCGGGTGTGGCGGCTCCGACGACTCGGAGAGCTCCACGAAGACCACCTCCGCCGCCCCCACGGAGGAGGCCACCACCGAGGCCACCGAGGCACCGGCGTCCAGCGGCGAGGTCGCCGTCACGGCCGACAAGATCACCGACGACAAGCTCGGGCACACCATCCAGGCCGAGGCCATCGTGCGGAGCTTCCCCTTCCCGGAGTCGATGTCGGCCGTGGAGGAGCGCGGCGACACCGAGCTCGTGCTCGTCAAGGTGAAGGCCACCGCTGCCGAGAAGTACTACGCCTCCGTCACGGGTGGAGACTTCCGGGTCGGTCCGAAGGACGCCGAGCTTCCGGCCACGCAGACGACGAGCACGGTCGAGACCGAGATGAAGGCCGCCGGCTATGAGCCGTTCGAGGACGTCAAGCCCGGCACCTCCGGCGAGGGCTGGGTGGCCTTCGCCGTCCGCGACGCCAGCGACCCGCTGTTCTTCACGTACAAGCGTCTGGCCTACAACGGCGGCGACATCCCCGAGAAGGAGTTCGTGGTCGAGCTGACGCCCAAGGGCTGAGCCCGATGGACAGGACGGCCCCGTGCGATCACCGCACGGGGCCGTCCTGCTGTCTCATGCGGTCGGAGCCGTGAGCTCCAGGGCGATGTTGTCGGGGTCGCGGAACTCCAGGATCGCGATGCCGGCGCCCCCGAGGTCCTTGATCCCCTCGTGAGCGACGCCCAGATCGTCGAGCACGGTGACGGCCTGCTCCAGAGCCGCGACGTCGACCACGGAGAAGCTCACGTGGTCCAGGCCGGCCCGGTCCTCGTGGAAGCGGTCCTCGTCGGGCGCCACAGGGCGCAGCCCCAACAGGCCCCCTCCGAAGGAGTAGATGACGCCGCCGAACAGGAAGGAGAGCTGCTCCTTGGTCTGCTCGTCGGCCTCGGCAGGCAGCTCGAACGCCACGTCGAAGCCGAACACCGCGTCGTAGAAGGCACGGGACCTCTCGATGTCGCTGACGGTGAGACGGACGTGGCTGTAGTCGGTGACGCTGACGGGCATGATGCTCCTCGGGTGGGCGGTCCTCCACCGTGTCACGGCATCAGGCAGTGCGCAGACCGAGCTGAGTCAGTGACCGACGACCCGGTCCACCAGGAGACGCGGCTCGTGGGCCGGCTCGTCCGGGACGGCGCGGTCCGGGAAGTCGAAGACCGCCAGGATCATCTGCATCGGGTACGTCGGCGACTGGTGGACGATCGACGTCACCACGCCGTCGACGAGGAACACGGTGCGGTCGTCGCGCCAGTCGACGGCATAGGTGTGCCACTCGGCGACGTCGAGCACGTGGTGGGGAGCGTCGAAGGCCTCCGTGAGGCCCGGGTCCCGGAACGCGTGGATCCCCTGCCCGACGGCTGCACCGTCGTCGCCGACGGTGTCGCCGAAGACCTCGAAGACGCAGATCTCACCGCAACGCTCCGGCTCGTCCTCGAGCCCTACGAGCCAGGCCGAAGCCATGGAGCGGTGGGACAGCTCCAGACGGGCGCGCACCTCGATGAGTCCGCGATGTGGGGCCCACCCGGTCCAGAAGGGCTGCTCCTCCCGGACGGTCTGGCCCTGAACGAACGGCTGCTGGCCCACGGTGCTGCCGACCGGGCCCGAGAAGCAGCCCGACTGGACCCCCGAGACGCGCAGGGGCTGGGCGTGGGTGTCGGGGCACCACAGGGGGTGCTCCGAGGGGATCGAGAGGACCAGCGCCGAGCCAGCCACGTCCCATGCCGCGGCGGACTCGGCCCGCGAGCTCCAGTGGGGCAGGTAGTGCGGCAGCCAGACCTCCGGGTCCAGCTGGTCGAAGTCGTCGTGGAACCGGCTCACGACCCGATCGTCCCCCAGCGGCATCGGGTCTGACCAGACCCGCCGAGCACTACTTCTTGGGGGTGACCCAGAGGTGGATGGTGCCTGCGACGGTCACGGTGCCGTCCTTGAGGGCGGCCTGGACCTTGACCTTCACGTCGGGCGCGCCGTCCCAGTCGGCCTGCGTCGTCTCGGCGGTGCAGTAGAGGTCGCCTGCGGACTTGGCCAGGTACTGGACGTCCATGCCCTTGGGCAGCCAGCGGTGGTCCGGCGGGCACGTGGCCTCGGCCAGCAGACCCATGGCGGCCTCCAGGCCGTTGCACGCGGCGATGGCGTGCACCGTGCCGATGTGGTTCTGCACCGAACGGCGCTTCGGCAGCTTGATGCGTGCGTGGTGCGGCTTCATCTCCTCCACCTGAAGGTGGATCGAGGAGAAGTACGGCGCCATCTGCCCGTAGAAGATCGAGAAGAGACGCTTGCCCTGGGGAAGCGACGTGATCTGCTTGTACCGCTCGAGAGTCGAGGCCATGACCAGAGTCTAGGGGGCGGCGGGACTCGATACTACCGGCGGGTAACCCATGGCCCTCGGCGTCGGCACCTAGGCTGGGGCCCGTGACCACCGAGCTCTCCATGACCGGGTACGCGTTGCTCGGCCTCCTCGTCTTCGACGCGCGCACGTCCGACGAGGGCATGACGGGGTACGAGCTCAAGCAGCGCGCCGACCTCACGCTCCGCTACTACTGGGTCTCCCCCGCCATGAGCCAGATCTACACCGAGCTGGACCGGCTCCACGGTCTCGACCTCGTGGAGGCGTTCGAGACGCACGAGGGCAAGCGTCGCTCGCGGCACTTCCGCGTCACCGAGCACGGCCGCGAGGAGCTGCACCGCTGGCTCCACACCCCGGCGGCGGAGGCGTTCCCCGTTCTCAAGCACCCCGTGGCGCTGCGCCTGCTCATGGGCGCCCTGAGCGATCCCGAGACCGTCGACTCCTGGCTCGCGGACTACCTCGAGCAGCTCGAGCGACACCGTGCCGACCTCCAGGGCGTCCGCGAGCTGCTGGCCGACCGCCACGAGGTGCGCTACCCGGCCCGCGTCGCTGAGTGGGGACTGTCGTACTACGACGCCGAGCGCGAGATCGTGGAGAAGCTCCGCACCGAGATCCGGTCAGAGCTCGACTGACGCCTCGAACCGCTCGCGGGGAGCCGTGCAGACGATCTCGGCGAAGTCGCTCGTCGGCAGCTGGATCCAGAGCCCCTGCGAGAAGCCGCACCGCCTCAGCACCCGCAGGGACCGACGGTTGCGTGCGTCCGCGAGCGCGACGAACCGCGGGGCGTCGGGGCACCGCGGCACAAGCACCTCTCGACAGAACGTCTCCACCATGACCGAGCCCCAGCCGCGTCCCAGCAGGCTCGGCTCGCCGAGCAGGTAGTCGAAGGCGACGGCCCGCGGGTCCTGCACCTTGACGGCGATGTCGTCGTCGGAGGCGACCGGGAAGTGCTGGAAGAACCCGACCGGCGCCTCGTCGAGCAGGGCGACCCACAGACGGACAGCGGTACGCCCCTCGAGGTGAGGACCGTACCGCTGCAGCGCCGTGTCGAGGTCGGGCACGAGGTCGGCGAACCATCGCAGCACATGAGGCTGGGAACGCCAGCGCACGACGTCGGGAAGATCGTCGTGCGCCAGGGGCCGAAAGCTCACCCGCACCATGGGCCGAGACTAGGCCGACTCCAGCGGGAAGGTCTCGGCCTCCAGCTCCTCGCGGACGACGTCGAAGGCCACCTGGGGTGCATAGCCCTTGCGCGCGAGCATCCCGGTGAGCCGACGGACCTGCACCGACGGATCGAGCCCCTGGACCGATCGCAGCTTGCGCTGCACGAGGCGGTGCGCTGCCTGGCGCTCCTCGTCGGGGTCGACGTCGACCAGGGCCGCGTCGATGAGCTCCTCGTCGACGCCCTTGCGGCGCAGCTCCATGCGCAGCACCGCCGAGGCCAGACCTTTGACCCGCTGACGCCCCTCCACCCAGTCGCGGGCGAAGGCTGCGTCGTCGACCAGGCCGGCGCGCTCGAACCGATCGAGCAGGCTCTCGGCGACCTCGGACGGCACGTGCTTCTTGGCCAGAGCCTCCATGAGCTCGGCCCGGCTGCGCGACCGGTCGGCCAGTCGTGCGTACACGACCGCCTTGCCCACGGACTCGGCGTCCTCGAGCGTGACGTCCTCCCGGTGGAGGGGTTCGGCTCCCACGATCAGAACTCGAGGTCCGTGACCGAGGCCAGCTCCTCGCTGTCGGCGGTCTCGTCGACCAGGTCGGCGCCGATGCCGAGGTGCTCCATGATGCGCTTCTCGAGCTCGACGGCGAGGTCGGGGTTGTCGGCCAGGAACTGACGGGCGTTCTCCTTGCCCTGCCCCAGCTGGTCGCCCTCGTACGTGTACCAGGCGCCGGCCTTGCGGACGAAGCCTGCGTCGACGCCGACGTCGATGAGGCTGCCCTCGCGGCTGATGCCCTTGCCGTACATGATGTCGAACTCGGCGACCTTGAACGGCGGCGCCATCTTGTTCTTGACGACCTTGACCTTGGTGCGGTTGCCGACCATGTCGGTGCCGTCCTTGAGCGTCTCGATACGACGGACGTCGAGGCGGATGGAGGCGTAGAACTTGAGCGCCTTGCCACCGGTGGTGGTCTCGGGCGAGCCGAACATGACGCCGATCTTCTCGCGCAACTGGTTGATGAAGATGGCCGTGGTGCCGGAGCCGTTGATGGCACCGGTCATCTTGCGCAGCGCCTGGCTCATGAGCCGGGCCTGGAGGCCGACGTGGCTGTCGCCCATCTCGCCGTCGATCTCGGCGCGGGGCACGAGGGCGGCCACGGAGTCGATGACGATGATGTCGAGGGCGCCGGAGCGGATCAGCATGTCGGCGATCTCGAGGGCCTGCTCACCGGAGTCGGGCTGGGAGATGAGAAGGGCGTCGGTGTCGACACCCAGCTTGCGGGCGTACTCCGGGTCGAGCGCGTGCTCGGCGTCGATGAAGGCGGCCACGCCGCCGGCGCGCTGGGCGTTGGCCACCGCGTGCAGGGCGACCGTGGTCTTGCCCGAGGACTCCGGACCGTAGATCTCCACGATGCGTCCGCGCGGGAGCCCGCCGATGCCGAGGGCAACGTCCAGCGAGGTGGCGCCGGTGGGGATGACGTCGATCTTGGTGCGGCCACGCTCGCCGAGACGCATGACGGCGCCCTTGCCGTGTGCGCGGTCGATCTGGGCGATGGCGTTCTCGATCGCCTTGGACTTGTCGGAGTCGTTCATCCCGGTGGGGATGGGAGCGAGGGGGGTCTTGGAAGCCATGTGGGCGGGTCCGTTTCTCTCGTTGAGTGGCCAGGCATCTTCGACGGTAGAAGGACCCTCAGACATTCATGGGCCTCGTCGACCCGCCTGTGGATGCCGTCCTCCTGCACGTCAACCTGTGGACGACAGTAGTACGAACAGGTGTTCGACCGGGGCGCGACACGCCGGTCCGGAGAGCTCGCTCAGCCGAGGGCCTGGATGGTCCTGAGCAGGTCCGGCCCCAGCGGCCGGTCGGCATGGATCACCCGGTCGGGACCCTCCATGGAGTGACCCGTCCACACGAGGTGCAGCCCGGCCTTCTCGCTCACTCGACCCGAGGCCGGGTTGGTGACGAGCGAGCGGGCCACGACGGGCCAGTCCGGGCTGTGCGCCTGCGCGGCCTCCACCGCCCGACGTGCCGCCGCCGAGGCCACCCCGCCGCCCCACACCGCCGTCGAGAGCCGGAAGCCCAGGTTCCACCAGCCGTCGTTCGGCATCACTCCGCTGTTGCCGACCACGGCGTCGTCGACCACCACGACCCAGCTGGACAGCCCGAGGCGGTCCCACCCCTCGACCCAGCGAAGCACTATGCGCCTCATGGCGTCACGCTCGGTGAACCGCGCCTCGGGAAGGTGCTCCCACGTGCCGGGGTCGGAGTAGATCTCGAAGAGCGGGTCGACGTCGTCGAGGGTGACGGGCCGCAGTCGGAACGCCGTCGGACTCATCGCTCGCGGGCGGGGAGCTCCAGGACCTCGTGCACCGCACGCCAGACGTGCTTGGGGTCCTCGCCTGCTTGCAACGCCTCGGCTGCCGTCCGGCTGCCGAGGCTGCTGATGGACTGCGAGGAGGCCCAGACCTGGGCGTACGCCTTGCCGAGGTGGAGCTCCATGCGCTCCCAGAACTCGCTGTGCCTCACGGAGCCACGCTCAGGCGGCCGAGGCCTCGACGTCGGCCGGCGCGATGGAGGAGATGCTGGCCAGGTCGGTGGCCTCCTCGATGGCGAGCAGGGCGCTGACGTCGGCCAGGACCTTGGAGAGCGGAACCTCGAGGGCAGCGGCGAGGGCGGCGAGCAGCTCGGAGCTGGGCTCCTTCTGGCCACGCTCGACCTCGGAGATGTATCCCAGGCTGACGCGGGCCTTGGCCGATACGTCTCGCAGGGTGAGTCCCTCGGCGATCCGGCGCGCGCGGAGCACCTCACCGACGAGCTGGCGCATCGTGGTCATGGTGTCCTCCGTCCTCTACCGGCCACACTACCGACGCTGTGTTCAACGTGGTGCGGGATCGTTCTGTTCCTCCACCCTAGCGACCAGTGCCGACAGGGCCGCGGCGACCGTCTGCTCGCGGACGGCGCGGCGGTCGCCCTCGAGGTGGAGGTCGATGACGCGGGAGCCGGCAGGACCCACCACGGCCACGAACACCGTGCCCACGGGCTTGCCCTCGCTGGGATCGGGTCCGGCCACCCCGGTGGTGGAGACGGCCCAGTCGGCGCCCAGCTCGCGGCGGGCCCCCAGGGCCATCTGCTCGGCGGTCAACCGGTCCACGGTCCCCCGCTCGGCCACGACGTCGGCCGCCACGCCCAGGACGTCGACCTTCACCTCCGGCGCGTAGGCCACCACTCCCCCGCGGACGACCGCGGACGCACCCGGCACGTCGACCAGGGCGGCACACAGCAGCCCACCGGTGAGCGACTCGGCCGTGGCCACGGTCTGACCGGCCAGGCGAAGCGCCTCGACCACCCTGGCGGCGCTCATGAGACCTTCTGCTCGGCCCTCAGTCGTCGGGCGTCGAAGACGTACTGCACGCCGGTGACCAGCGTGATGGCGACGGCGCCGGCCATGATGACGTGCGTGACCCACAGCAGGATGTTGCTCGCCGTGGAGTCCCAGAGCTCGAGCGGGAGCGAGTAGAACCCGAGGGCCGTGGCCTGCAGCGTGGTCTTGATGCGTCCGCCCTGGCTGGCCGGCATCACGCCGTACTTCTTGATGACGAACCGGAGCAGGGTGATGCCCCACTCCCGGACGAGCACCACGATCGTGACGGTCCAGAAGAGCCAGTGGTCGAAGATGATGGAGAGGCCGATGAAGGCCATGCCCGTGAGCGCCTTGTCGGCGATGGGGTCGGCGAGCTTGCCGAAGTCGGTGACGAGGTTGCGGCTGCGGGCGAGGTCGCCGTCGATGCGGTCGGTGATCATGAGCAGCGAGAACGCCACGAACGACCACACCCGCCACGACTCGTCGCCTCCGCCGTCGTGCAGGAGGATCCAGCCGTAGACGGGGACGCCGACGATGCGCAGCACCGTCAGGACGTTGGCGATGTTGTAGTTGCTGGGCACAGTGCCCGGCGCCTGCTCCATGTGAGCCTCTCGGACGCGGTCAGGACGTCTCAGTGTAAGCGGCACCCGGACGGCGACGGGCGAGCTGCACCTCTGCCTCCGCGGGCGACATGCTCGTGGCGAAGCCGAGAGGTGCCGTGAAGATGCGCTCCCCGGCCGGGCTGACCACCTTGACGCGGGGGTCGTGACGACCCTCGCGCCGCTCGACGCGCACGTCGGCCAGCTCGGTCCACAGCAGGCCCACCCACTGGTGTCCGTCGCGCAGCCGCACCCCGTGACCGTCGGCCACGAAGAGGGGCGTACGCCCGTCGCTGATGCCCGGGAGGGCGATGAGCCCCAGCAGCACCAGGACGGCGGCCGGTGCCCAGAGCACGACGTCGTCGCGGTCGTAGGCGAACCAGGCGAAGCCGGCCGCGAGCAGCAGCGGGACGATCGCGAAGAGCGCGTAGACCCACGTCCGGCGGTGGATCTCGAACGGGTCGTCGCCCGGCGCGTCGGGATCGACGGCCCACGGGTGACCGGGTGAGAGCTCCAGCGAGTCGCTCATCAGCCCACCTGGATGGTCGCGAGCACGTCCTCGAGCTCGTCGGGCTTGATCAGGACGTCGCGTGCCTTGGATCCCTCGCTGGGCCCCACGACGCCGCGGCTCTCCATGATGTCCATGAGGCGGCCGGCCTTGGCGAAGCCCACGCGGAGCTTGCGCTGCAGCATCGACGTGGAGCCGAACTGCGTGGTCACCACGAGCTCGACGGCCTGGATGACCAGGTCCATGTCGTCGCCGATGTCGTCGTCGATCTCGCGCTTGGCCTGCTGCGGCGCCGTGACGTCCTCGCGGTACTCCGGCTGCAGCTGGGTCTTGCAGTGCTCGACGATCTCCTGGATCTCCTGCTCGGTGATCCAGGCGCCCTGCATGCGCATCGACTTGTTGGCACCCATGGGCAGGAAGAGGCCGTCACCCTGGCCGACGAGCTTCTCGGCGCCGGGCTGGTCGAGGATGACGCGGCTGTCGGCGAGCGAGCTGGTGGCGAACGCCAGCCGGCTCGGCACGTTGGCCTTGATGAGGCCGGTCACGACGTCGACGCTGGGTCGCTGCGTGGCCAGGACCAGGTGGATGCCGGCCGCGCGGGCCAGCTGCGTGATGCGCACGATCGAGTCCTCGACGTCGCGCGGGGCGACCATCATGAGGTCGGCGAGCTCGTCGACCACCACGAGCAGGTACGGGTAGGGCGTGATGACGCGCTCGCTGAGCGGCGGCGCCTGCACCTTCCCCGCCCGGACGGCCTTGTTGAAGTCGTCGATGTGCTTGAAGCCGAAGTTGGCGAGGTCGTCGTAGCGCAGGTCCATCTCGCGCACGACCCACTGCAGCGCCTCGGCGGCCTTCTTGGGGTTGGTGATGATGGGCGTGATGAGGTGCGGGATGCCCTCGTAGGCCGTGAGTTCGACCCGCTTCGGGTCGACCATGATCATGCGGACCTCGTCGGGCGTGGAGCGCATGAGGATCGAGGAGATCATCGAGTTCACGAAGCTCGACTTGCCCGAGCCCGTGGCTCCGGCCACCAGGAGGTGCGGCATCTTGGCCAGGTTGGCCACGACGAAACCGCCCTCGACGTCCTTGCCGAGGCCGACCACCATGGGGTGGTGGTCGCTGCGGGCCTTGGCCGAGCGCAGGACGTCGCCGAGGCTCACCATCTCCTTGTCGAGGTTGGGGATCTCGACGCCGATGGCGGACTTGCCCGGGATGGGGCTCAGGATGCGGACCTCGTTGGAGGCCACGGCGTAGGAGATGTTCTTGCTGAGCGCGGTGACCTTCTCGACCTTGACGGCCGGGCCCAGCTCCACCTCGTAGCGGGTGACCGTGGGGCCACGCGTGTAGCCCGTCACCGTGGCGTCGATCTGGAACTGCTCGAGCACCTCGGTGAGCCGCTCGACGACCTCGTCCGACGCGGTGGAGCGAGCCTTGTGGGGCGTGCCCTCACGCAGCGCGGAGGAGTCCGGGAGCGTGTAGACGATGTCGCCGGACAGGGCCAGCTGCTCGGCGCGGACCGGCAGGGGCTCCATGGGCGGCAGCTCGACGTCGGCGGTGTCCTCGACGTCCTGCACCGGCTCGACGACGGGCTCGGGCGTGGGCCGCTTGCGACCCGGCTTGACGGGGACCTGGCGGTCCTCGTCGGGTCCGTCGACGAGCGGGTTCTCGAAGGGCTCGTCGACGACCTCGGGGGCCGTGCGGGGGTGGCGCTTGCGCGCGACCGGCGCGGCGGCCTGCTCGGCACCGGCCTCGGCCTCGGGCTTGCGTCCGAGCGCCATGTCGCGCAGCTCGGCGATGCGCACGGGGACCTCGTGCAGCGGCGTGGACGTGACGACGAGCAGCCCGAACGCGGCCACCAGGACGAGCAGCGGCGAGACGACGTAGGCCGAGTGCAGCAGGTCCATGGGGATGGCGGAGAAGAGGAAGCCGATCGCACCGCCGGCGTCGCGGACCTCGGCCATGTCGTCGGGGCGCGGGACGCCGTGCGAGATGTGCACGAGACCCAGCACGCCACCGCTCACGGCGAACCAGCCGACGGCCTGACGGCCGGCGGGACCGACCTCGGTGGGTCGGCGCAGGGTGCGCCAGGCGATGACGGCGAGGACGATGGGGACGGCCCACGCGAGCACTCCGACGGTGCTGGTGGTGGCCGTGCGGACGGCGTCGGTGACCGATCCGGGGAGCTGCCACCAGACCGAGGCGGCCGTGATGATGCCCAGGCCGAGGATCGCGAAGCCCACGCCGTCGCGGCGCTGCTCCGGCTCGAGGTCCTGGGCGGAGTGTCCGATGCTGCGGGCCACGGCGCCGGCGGCACCGGCCAGGCCGAGCCACATCGCCGTGGAGGCGCGCAGGAGCCCGCCCAGCACCACCATGAACGGTCCGGGACCGGTCCGCGGCGCAGGCTTGCGAGCCGCGGGCTTGCGCGCCGCAGGTCGCTTCTGGGCAGGACGCTTGGCGGCAGGGCGCTTGCGCGCAGCAGGCTTCTTCTTGGCCTGGCTGCCGGACGGCCGCTTGCGCGGCGGGGAAGTCGTTCGGGTCGCCATGGCGAAAGCCTAAAGGAGAGGTCGAGGTTTTGCGCCCTCCCACGCCCAACCTCATGCGTCACATCTGTCACGGCTGTGAACCACTCCCCTCGGCAACCTGACCCATACCTCGGGAAGGTTCCCGAGGTATGGGTCGGTTTGCCAACCCACCGTGGTAAACCGACGTCGGGGTCAGAGGGCGGGGGCGGACGCGCCGAGCGCCTGGTGGAAACGCGTCACGACGAGGGCGGCGATGCGCGGGTCGGGCGGGCCGCCGTCGAGCAGGGGCGCAGTCACGAGGTCGGCGCCGCAGTGACGCAGCATGTCGGCGTTGCGCCCGGGCGTGAGCAGGTACGAGGCCACCACGACCCGGCGCCCGTAGGCGCGGGCGATGTCGACGGCGTCGGTGAGGGGCGTGTCGCGGCCGCCCAGCGAGCCGATGTGGACGGGTCCGCCCCACACGGCGCTCACGAGCCGCCCGGCTCGGGAGTAGCCGTCGATGGCAGCACCGTCGTCGGAGCCGGCCACGCCGAGCACGATGGTGTCGGTCTTGCGTGCTCCCGCCTCGATCAGACGCTGCACGCAGATCTCGGCCAGCGCCCAGTCGGGTCCGAGGGCGGAAGCGACCACGAGACCGGGATCGCGCCGCTGGGCCACGGCGAGGGCCGCGGAGACGTCACTGCCGTCGGTGAGGGTCAACGGGACGGCCACGCGGACCGGAGGATGGGACTCGTCGGCAGCCAGCACGTCGACCGGGGTGTCCCGCACGTCGACGGACGGAGCATCTCGCCGGACGGCGTTGACCAGACCTCCGAGCGCGGCCCGCTCGGCCGGGTCCGAACGACCCGAGGAGCAGGCGAAGAGCACCTCCCCGAGGGACCTCGTCGTCACAGGGTCACACCTTCCAGCCCGAGCGAAGGGTCCCGACGGGTGTGTGGCCCGCAGGCTGCGTGCTCGACGCTCGTCCTGCGGGCCACCACCGGTTCCCACCGAGCCCGGCCCCGCGCCGAGCTCATGCAAGAAAACTACGAGCCGGTTGTTTCACCTCGTGGATCGAGGTGTTTCGGTCGCGTAACGATCTGGGGCGGGTGTGACTGGAGTGCTCAGGCCTCGACGACGATGGGGATGATCATCGGGCGGCGACGGAGCTTGCGTCCTGCGTAGGAGCCCACGACACGCCGGATGACCTGCTGCAGCTGACGCTGGTCGCGCGTCCCCTCGGACAGCGACTGCTCCAGCGCCTGCGTGATCTTGGGCTGCACCTCGTCGAAGACGCTGTCGTCCTCGGCGAGTCCGCGAGCATGGATCTCGGGCGCGGAGATGAGCTTCCCCGTGGTGGAGTCGATGACGACGACGATGGTGATGAAGCCCTCCTCGCCCAGGACACGGCGGTCCTTGAGCTCGGAGTCGGTGAGGTCGCCCACCGAGGACCCGTCGACGTACACGTAGCCGCACGGCACCGCGCCGGTGATGGAGGCGTGGCCGTCGACGAGGTCGATGACATAGCCGTCCTCGGCCAGCAGCACGTTGGGGACACCGGTCTGGGTGGCCAGGGCGCCGTTGGCGTGGAGGTGGCGGATCTCGCCGTGCACGGGAAGCACGTTGGTGGGCTTGACGATGTTGTAGCAGTAGAGGAGCTCGCCGGCCGAGGCGTGTCCCGAGACGTGCACGAGGGCGTTGCCCTTGTGGACGACGCGGGCCCCGAGCTTGGTGAGCCCGTCGATCACGCGGTAGATGGCGTTCTCGTTGCCCGGGATGAGCGAGGAGGCCATGAGCACGGTGTCGCCCGGCTCGATCGAGACGCGGTCGTGGCTGCGGTTGGCGAAGCGCGAGAGCGCGGCCATGGGCTCGCCCTGCGAGCCCGTGGACATGAGCACGAGCTTCTCCGGCGGGACGTTCTCGATCTTGTCGACCACGACGCCGTCGGGCACGTCGAGGTAGCCGAGCTCGCGGGCGATCTGCATGTTGCGGACCATGGAGCGGCCGACGTAGACGACCTTGCGCTGGTGCTTGACGGCGGCGTCGAGCACCTGCTGGACGCGGTGGATGTGCGACGCGAAGGACGCGACGATGATCTTCTTCTTGCTGCTGGCGAACACGGCGTCGATGGCCGGGGTGATGTTGCGCTCCGACACCGTGAAGCCGGGGACCTCGGCGTTGGTGGAGTCGGTGAGGAACAGGTCGACACCGGCCTCGCCGAGCCGGGCGAAGGCCCGGAGGTCCGTGATGCGGCCGTCGAGCGGCAGCTGGTCCATCTTGAAGTCGCCCGTGTGGAGCGCCACGCCGGCGCTCGTCTTGATGGCCACGGCGAGGGCGTCGGGGATGGAGTGGTTGACGGCGACGAACTCGAGCTCGAAGGGGCCGAGCTGCAGCGTCTCGCCCTCGCCGACGACGTGCCGGGGCACGTCGCGCAGGCGGTGCTCACGCAGCTTGGGATCGACGAAGGCGAGGGTCAGCCGCGAGCCGACGAGCGGGATGTCGCCGCGCTCGCGCAGCAGGTACGGCACTCCGCCGATGTGGTCCTCGTGGCCGTGCGTCAGGACGACTCCCACGACGTCCTTGAGACGGTCGCGGATGGCGGAGAAGTCGGGAAGGATCAGGTCGACGCCCGGGTGCTGCTCCTCGGGGAAGAGCACGCCGCAGTCGACGATGAGGAGCTTGCCGGCGTGCTCGAAGACGGTCATGTTGCGGCCGATCTCGCCGAGACCGCCGAGCGGGATGACCCGCAGGCCGCCGTCGGCAAGCTTGGGCGGCGGTCCGAGCTCGGTGTGCATGTGGCTCATGGGGCCCCTGTTCTGGAGTTGTGGAGTGTGGGTCGTGCGGTGTTATCAGCTGAGGTGGCCCGTGGCCACGAGCGCGTCGCGCACGAGCGCGACCTCCGCCTCGGTGGCCTCCGGCAGTGGAGCCCGCACGGTGCGGTGCTCGATGACACCCAGGAGCTGCATCGCGGCCTTGGCCATGATGACGCCCTGCGTGTGGGTCATGATGGCGCGCACGAGCGGCAGGAGCCGCGTGTTCACGGCGCGCGCCGTGGAGAGGTCTCCGGCGTCGACCGCCCGGACCATGTCGGCATAGGCGGCGCCGGCCACGTGGCCGACGACGCTCACGATGCCGCTGGCCCCGTAGGCGAGCCACCCGAGGTTGGCGGCGTCGTCGCCGGAGTAGAAGCGGATGCCGGTCTCCTGCATGAGGAAGGCGCCCCGCTCGAGGTCGCCGACGGCATCCTTCACCGCGAGCACGAGCGGGTTCTTCACGAGCTCGGCGTACGTGCTCTCGGCGATCTGCAGCGCCGTGCGACCCGGGATGTCATAGAGCATCACAGGGACGTCCTCGCCCGCCTGGGCGACCTGGTTGACGTGCATCACGATGCCCGCCTGCGGAGGCTTGTTGTAGTACGGCGTGACGATGAGAAGGCCGTGGGCGCCGGCCTTGCGGGCCGACTGGGCGAGCTCGACGCTGTGGCGGGTGTCGTTGGTGCCCACGCCCGCGACCACCGTGGCGCGGTCGCCGACGGCCTCGAGGACCGCCGAGAGCAGTCGCGCGTCCTCCTCGCCCGTGGTGGTGGGCGACTCCCCCGTGGTCCCGCTGACGACGAGCCCGTCGTTGCCCTGGTCCACGAGGTGGGTGGCGACCTTCTGCGCCGCGTCGAGATCGACCTGTCCGTCGGAGGTGAACGGCGTGATCATCGCGGTCAGCACCCGTCCGAACGGGGCCGCGTCACTCGCGTGCGGGGAGGTCATGGGACGAGGTTACCGCGAGCGGGACGTCGTCCCGGGACCGCGCCCCGGTGCCACAGCGCGGGGTTGGAGTGCTATCGCCCGGTCCCCGGTGACGGACGCAGAGCCCAGCCTCGGCAGGATGGGCCCATGACGTCCTTCGAGCTCGACCGAGCGGTGGCCAGCACCCGTGAGGCCGACGGCCTCTTCCACCTGGAGCTCACGGCCGAGTGGAACACGCCCAACGGCACCGCCAACGGTGGTTACGTGCTGGCGATCCTGCTGCGCGCCGTCCTCGACCACGCCGAGGTCGTCGGCATCGCGCACCCCGACCCGCTGACGGCGTCGGTCAGCTACTTCAAGCCGCCGACGCCGGGACCGGCCGCCGTGGAGGTGCAGACCCTGCGCGACGGACGACGGATCTCGGTGCACCAGGCGTCGCTCGTGCAGGACGGCGCCACCGTGGTCCACGCCGTCATCTCGCTCCACGACTGGGACGCCAGCGGCGACGCACAGAACACCCCGCACCCCGCACCCGACGTGCCACGGCCCGAGGACTGCGTCGATCTCGCGGGGTCCATCCCGGCGGGCGCCGTGCCCATCGTCGACCGCTACGAGACCCGTGCTCCGCAGGTGCCGGGCTGGCTCGCCGGCACCCCCAGCGGCGAGACCGAGGCCGTCGTCTGGATCCGTCCGCGCGACGAGCGACCCATCGACTCCCTCGCCGCCGGTGCGATCGTGGACGCCTATCCCCCGGTCACCGCCGAGATCGGCCACCTCGCCTCCGCCACGGTGCAGCTCACGGTGCACTTCCGAGGTCGCGCCGACACGGCCTGGTCGCTCATGCACGTCACGACGCGCCACGTCATCGACGGCTACCACGACGAGGACGTCGAGCTGTGGGACGACCAGGGTCGGCTCGTCGCCCAGAGCCGCCAGCTGGCGATCCTGCGCTGACCGCGGCGGCTCGGGGACACCGCTCGGGTCAGGCGGCGACAGCGCGTTCGTAGGTGACGATGCTGAACCCCTCGTGGGGCACCTCGCCGACCTCGCGCCACGCGCTCCAGTCGATGGAGGGGAAGAAGGTGTCGCCCTCGGGAGACTGTGCCACCCGCGTGACGACCATGACGTCGACCAGGCCCCGCTCGAGCGCCTCGGCGTAGACCTGCGCGCCGCCCACGAGGAACACCTCGTCGTCGAGCCCGTGTGCGCGGGCGAGGGCGTCGTCGAGCGAGCCGGCCACCTCGACACCGTCGGCGACCCAGTCGGCCTGGCGCGTGACGACGGTCGTGGTGCGGCCCGGCAGAGGACGTCCGATGGACTCGAAGGTGGTGCGTCCCATGACCATGGGGTGCCCGAGCGTCAGCTGCTTGAAGTGCGCCAGGTCCTCGGGCAGGCGCCACGGGAGCGAGCCGTCGACGCCGATGACACGGTTGGCGCCCATGGCCACGACCAGGGTGACGCTCATACGGCGATGGGGGCCTTGATGAGCGGGTGCGGGTCGTAGCCCGTGACCTTGACGGAGTCGAGCGTGAACGAGTCGATGTCGGTGACCGAGGGGTCGAGCCACAGCTCGGGCAGGGGCCGCGGCTCGCGCGTGAGCTGCTCGCGGGCCTGGTCGAGGTGGTTGAGGTACAGGTGAGCGTCTCCGAGGGTGTGCACGAAGTCGCCCACCTCGAGCTCGGCCACCTGGGCCACCATGTGCGTGAGCAGCGCGTAGGAGGCGATGTTGAACGGCACGCCGAGGAAGACGTCGGCGGAGCGCTGGTACATCTGGCACGACAGCCTGCCGTCGGCCACGTAGAACTGGGAGAACGCGTGGCACGGCATGAGGGCCATGGCGTCGAGGTCGGCGACGTTCCAGGCGCTCACGACGTGGCGCCGTGAGTCGGGGTTGACCTTGATCTGCTCGATCACGGCGGCCAGCTGGTCGATGGTCTGGCCGTCGGGCGTGGGCCACGAGCGCCACTGGTGGCCGTACACGGGGCCGAGCTCGCCGTTCTCGTCGGACCACTCGTCCCAGATGGTGATTCCGTTCTCCCGCAGCCACGACGTGTTGGTGTCGCCGGAGACGAACCACAGGAGCTCTCCCACCACCGACTTCAGGTGGATCTTCTTGGTGGTGACCAGGGGGAATCCCTCGGTGAGGTCGAACCGCATCTGGTGGCCGAAGACGCTGCGCGTGCCGGTGCCGGTGCGATCGCTCTTCTCGACCCCTTCGTCGAGGATCCGCTGCACGAGGTCGAGGTACTGCTGCATGACGCCAGCCTATAACGCCGGTCGCACCGCCCGGTGTGCGAAACTCGCTCCCATGTCCACCGACTACGAGGCGACGCCCAGCGAGGTCCGGACGTTCGCGCTCCTCCAGCTGGCGCTGACGGCCGGGTTCCTGCTCCTCATCTTCTGGGCCCTCGACGGCACCGACGCCGACCTCCCGCCGTGGTGGGTCTTCGTGGTGCTGCTCGTGCCCGTCGGGGTCGCGGCCTACTTCGCCGAGCAGGTCTGGCTCAAGACCGACCCGCTCGACCCGGCGGAGGACCCGCAGGAGAACGAGCGCATCGCCGTCGGCGTGTTCGCGGCGCACAGCGTGCGGCGCCTCATGATCTGCGAGGCCGCCATCATCTGGTCGATCTTCCCCTGGTCGTTCCTCGGCAGCTGGGCCGCGTGGCCCATCGTGATCGGCGGCCTTCCCGGCTTCGCCCTCCTGGTCTTCGAGCTGTGGCCGAGCCTGCGCAACGTGTCCATGACCGCGGCGATCCTCGAGACCGAGGGCGCCGACTCCCGGCTCGTCGACGGCTTCCGCGGGTGGTGACGGCCGACGTCAGCGCTCGGCTGGCCTGGCCCGACGACGCCGCGGCGATCACCCGGCTCCAGATCGCCTCGTGGCGCGAGGCCTACGGCGAGGTCGTGCCCGACGGCGTCGAGGAGCTGGACCCCGAGGTCCTGCTCGAGCGGTGGGCGCTGCTCCTGGAACGTCCTCCGGACGCCCGTGTGCGCGCGCTCGTGGGGCTCGAGCACGCCACGGTCCGCGGGTTCGTGCTGGTGCACCCCAGCGCCGACGCCGACGCCGACCCGGTCACCGACGGCGAGGTGGGTGAGCTCGTCGTCGATGCTGCCCACCGCGGTGTCGGGCACGGGTCCCGCCTTCTCCAGGCCGCCATCGACACGCTGCGTGCCGACGGCTTCACCCGGGTGCGCTGGTGGGTCGGCTCCACCGACGACGCGTTGCGTGGCTTCGTCACGGCCACCGGCTGGGAGCCCGACGGGGCGCACCGCGAGCTGGCCGACGAGTCCGGAGAGGCTCGGCTGAAGCAGGTGCGCCTGCACACCACGATCGGATGAGACGGCCCACCAGGGTCGTGGCCGACTCCCTGGGCGTGGGGGTGGCCACCGGCGCCTACGGCGTGGCCTTCGGCGCCCTGTCCACTTCGTCGGGCCTCACGGTCCTGCAGACCTGCGCGCTGTCGCTCCTTGCCTTCACGGGTGCCACGCAGTTCGCGTTCGTCGGGGTGGTGGCGTCCGGCGGCAACCCGGTCACCGGCGCGCTGACCGGCGTCCTGCTCGGCAGCCGCAACCTCTTCTACGGGCTGAGCATCGCCGACCGTCTCCGGGTGCGGGGCTGGCGCAAGGCGGCCACGGCGCACCTCGTGATCGACGAGTCCACCGCGATGGCCGTCGCCCAGACCGACGACGAGTCCGCGCGCACGGGCTTCTACTGGACCGGCATCTCGATCTTCGTCCTGTGGAACCTCATGACCCTGGTGGGTGCGTTGGCGGGCAATGCGATCGGCGACCCCCGGACGTACGGGCTCGACGCGGCCGTGGGTGCGGCGTTCCTCGGTCTGCTGTGGCCGCGGCTCACCTCGTGGTCCAACCGCGGGGTCGCGCTGCTGGGTGCTGCTGTGGCGCTGGGCCTCGTGCCCTTCACCGCGGCCGGGCTGCCGATCATCGCCGGCGGCGCCGTGGCCGTCGCGCTGGGCCTGGTCCTGCGGCGAGGAGCTGCCGCGTGAGCCCCGGGAGCGTGTGGCTGGGCATCGGGCTCGTGGTCGTGGGCTGCTACGCCCTCAAGCTCGCCGGGCTGTCCGTGCCGGAGCGGTTGCTGGCCCATCCGCTGACGCGGCGGGCCACTGACCTCATCCCGGTGGCCCTGCTCGGCGCGCTGATCGCCGTGCAGGTCCTCGCGACGGGCCGCGACGTCGTGGTGGACGCGCGACTCGCGGGACTCGCGGTGGCGTTCGTGCTGCTCTGCCTGCGCGTGCCGTTCCTGCCGGTGGTGGCCGGAGCCGCCCTCGTGGCCGCCCTCCTCCGCCTCTGACCCCGCTGAGTGTGACGTTCGAGGGGTCAGGACGGCGTTCTGACCCCTCGAACGTCACACTCAGCGGGGACGGGGCGGGGACGGGGCGGGGACGGGGCAGGGTGGGGTGGGGCGGGGCGGGGACGCGTTGGGGTCAGAGGCCGAGGACGGGCTCGAGGCCGACGGTGACGCCCGCGTGCTCGGGCGCCCAGCGCAGGGCCGCGACGACGCCGGGCATGAACGACTCGCGCGTGGAGGAGTCGTGGCGCAGCGAGAGGATCTCGCCCTCGCCGCCGAGGATGACCTCCTGCGAGGCGATGAAGCCGCGGGCGCGGACGGCGTGCACAGGGATGCCGGCCACGGTGGCCCCGCGGGCGCCGTCGGGGTCGGTGGTGGTGGCGTCGGGCAGCGGCGCGGAGCCCGCGGCCTCCCGCGCGGCCGCGATGACCTCGGCGGTGCGCGTGGCCGTGCCCGACGGCGCGTCGACCTTCTGGGGGTGATGCATCTCGATGACCTCGACCGACTCGAAGAACGGGGCCGCGAGGCCGGCGAACTTCATCATGAGGACGGCTCCGATGGAGAAGTTAGGGACCACGAGCACCCCGACGCCCGGGTGGTCGGCGAGCACGGCGTCGACCCGGCTCGTGCGCTCCTCGTCGAACCCCGACGTGCCGATCACGACGTGGACCCCACGCTCCACGAGCCAGAAGACCTGGTCGAGCGCGACGTCGGGCGTGGTGAAGACCAGCGCGACGTCGGCCGACTGCTCGGTGACCAGGTCGAGCGAGTCACCGAGGTCGATGCCGACCGCGAGCTCCAGGCCGTCGGCCGCCTCGATCGCCTGCACGGACGTGGAGCCCATGCGTCCCTTCGCCCCCAGCACTGCCACACGCGTCATGCGGTGGAGCCTATCGGGGGCGCAGACGTGACGAGGCCCCCGCACCCGGTGGGTGCGAGGGCCTCGATCAGGGCTGACGATCAGACGTCGGCCGGCTCCTCGGCCACGAGCTCGGCGGGCTCCGCCGACTCCGGCACGTCACCCGTGACGGGGATGAGCGAGAGCTTGCCGCGGTCGCCGAGCTCGGCGATCTCGACCTGGATCTTCTGACCGACGCTCAGGACGTCCTCGACGTTGTTGACGCGCTGGCCACCGTTGAGGTCGCGGAGCTTGCTGATGTGCAGCAGTCCGTCCTTGCCCGGGAGCAGCGAGATGAACGCGCCGAAGTCGACCGTCTTGACGACCGTGCCGAGGTAGCGCTCGCCGACCTCGGGCATCGTCGGGTTGGCGATCGCGTTGATAGCCTGACGAGCGGCCTCGGCCGACTCGCCGTTGTCGGCGCCGACGAAGACGGTTCCGTCGTCGTCGATCGAGATCTTGGCGCCGGTGTCGTCCTGGATCTGGTTGATCATCTTGCCCTTCGGGCCGATGACCTCGCCGATCTTGTCGACCGGGATCTTCACCGTGATGATCCGCGGTGCGTACGGGCTCATCTCGTCGGGCTCGTCGATGGCCTCGGCCATGACGTCGAGGATCGCGAAGCGGGCGTCGCGGGCCTGGGTGAGCGCGCCACGCAGCACGTCGGCGGGGATGCCGTCGAGCTTGGTGTCGAGCTGCAGGGCCGTGACGAACTCACGGGTTCCGGCGACCTTGAAGTCCATGTCGCCGAAGGCGTCCTCGGCACCGAGGATGTCGGTCAGCGTGACGAACTCCTGCTGGCCGTCGACCTCGCCGGAGATGAGCCCCATGGCGATGCCCGCGACCGGCGCGCGCAGCGGCACACCGGCGTTGAGCAGGCCCAGGGTGGACGCGCAGACGGAGCCCATGGACGTGGAGCCGTTGGAGCTCAGCGCCTCGGAGACCTGGCGGATGGCGTACGGGAACTCCGCGCGGGTGGGGAGCACCGGCAGCAGCGCGCGGCCGGCGAGCGCGCCGTGACCGATCTCGCGACGCTTGGGCGAGCCCACGCGACCGGTCTCACCGGTCGAGAACGGCGGGAAGTTGTAGTTGTGCATGTAGCGACGCGTCTTCTCGGGCGAGAGCGTGTCGAGCTTCTGCTCCAGGTCGAGCATGTTCAGCGTCGTGATGCCCATGATCTGGGTCTCGCCACGCTGGAACAGGGCCGAGCCGTGGACGCGGGGCACGATGCCGACCTCGGCCGAGAGCTCGCGGATGTCGGCGAGGCCACGGCCGTCGATGCGGACCTTGTCCTTGAGGACGCGCTGGCGCACGAGGTTCTTGGTGACGGCACGCAGGGCGGCGCCGACCTCCTTCTCGCGACCCTCGAACTGGTCACCGATCTGGTCGAGGACGTCGGCCTTGATCTCGGACTCGCGCTCCTCGCGGTCGGCCTTGCTCACGATCGTGAGGGCCTCGGACAGCGGGCCCGAGGCGACGGCGGCGACGGCGACGTACACGTCGTCCTGGAAGTCCAGGAAGACCGGGAAGTCGCGGACGGGCTTGGCAGCGGCCTCGGCCAGCGTGGCCTGGGCCTCGCACAGCTGACGGATGACGGCCTTGGAGGCGTCGAGGCCGCCGGCCACGATCTCCTCGGTGGGCGCCTGGACGCCCGACTGGACGAGGTCCCACGTGTTCTCGGTGGACTCGGCCTCGACCATCATGATGGCGACGTCGTCGCCGGCGATGCGACCCGCGACGACCATGTCGAACACGGCCTCCTCGAGCTGGCTGTGCGTCGGGAAGGCGACCCACTCACCGTCGATGAGCGCGACGCGCGTGGCGCCGATGGGGCCGGTGAACGGCAGGCCCGAGATCTGGGTGGACGCGGAGGCGGCGTTGATGGCCAGCACGTCGTAGGGGGCGTCGGGGTTGAGCGCCAGGACCGTGATGACGACCTGGACCTCGTTGCGCAGGCCCTTCTTGAAGGTGGGGCGCAGCGGGCGGTCGATGAGACGGCACGTGAGGATGGCGTCCTCGCTGGGGCGACCCTCACGACGGAAGAACGAGCCGGGGATCTGGCCCGCGGCGTACATCCGCTCCTCGACGTCGATCGTCAGGGGGAAGAAGTCGAAGTGGTCCTTGGGGTGCTTGCCGGCCGTGGTGGCCGACAGCAGCATGGTGTCGTCGTCGAGGAAGGCCGCGACGGAGCCGGCGGCCTGACGGGCCAGGAGGCCGGTCTCGAAACGGATCTTGCGGGTGCCGAAACGGCCGTTGTCGATGGTGGTCTCGACGGAGTGAAGTGTGGAATCCGACATGGATGTCCCTTCCGCGGGCTCAGCCCGCTGGTGTGGGACGAGACGCAGGCAGGCGGGTGTCACGCTGACTCTCAGCGTGGGTGCCGGTCTTCGATCGAGGCCCGCGGGCTGACCCGACGAGGCGGGTCCCGAAGGCCACTACCGAGGACCGAGCGAGCGTGCCTGGCTCTCGTCCTTGAGTGGTTATGAAGTTGTGGGTGATGCAGATCAGGCGGTCACCCGAGGGTGACCGCCTGGTCCGTGGTCAGCGACGCAGACCGAGACGCTCGATGAGCGAGCGGTAGCGCTCGATGTCGTCGTTCTGCAGGTAGTTCAGGAGGCGGCGACGCTGGCCGACCAGGAGGAGCAGACCACGACGGCTGTGGTGGTCGTGCTTGTGCTCCTGCAGGTGACCGGTCAGGTGCGAGATACGAGCGGTCAGCAGGGCGATCTGGACCTCGGGAGATCCGGTGTCGCCGTCGCTGAGTGCGTACTGCTTGATGATGTCTTCCTTGGCGACGCCCGCAACTGTGGGCGCAGCAGTCTTCTTCGACACTTTCTCTCCTGAGGGTTTCGTTGCACGGCGCGCCCGGGCCTGTTCACCGGGGCACTACGATCCGTGGCCGATTGCACGGCAGCGACCAGGATATCAGCGCACCGGGCGCCCGGGCGAATCGCCGCAGCCCCAGCGCGGCGCGGGGTGTGGTCGTGCGGGGTAGCGTCCGAGCGGTGAGCCCCACGCGTGCGGTCCCGGCCGTCCTCCTCGCCGTGGCGCTGCTCGTGTCCGGCTGCACCTCCACCGACGGACCCACCGCGCCCACCGCCACCTCGTCGCGCAGCGCATCGAGCGCCCCGCCCGCCGCGGACGGCCCCGCCTACGTCGCCCTCGGCGACTCGTTCACGGCGGGCCCGGGCATCGAGCCCGTCGACCCCGACTCCGGGCTCTGCATCAGGTCCGAGAAGAACTACCCCTCGCTGGTGGCGTCGCAGGTGCGCGCCTCGTCCTTCACCGACGTGAGCTGCTCCGGCGCCACCACGTCCGACGTCGTGGAGGGCGGGTTCAACCCGCCCCAGCTCGAGGCGGTGTCGGACCGGACCGGACTCGTGACCCTCGGCATCGGCGGCAACGACTCCGGCCTGTTCGCAGCACTCTCGCGGGCCTGCACCTCCGACGTCGCCTCGTGCTCGGCCTACCTGCAGAACACCTTGCCCTCGGTCCTGGCCAGCACCTCGGGACGGGTCGTCTCGGCGCTCGAGGCGGTCAAGGGCCGAGCGCCGCGGGCCCAGGTGCTCCTGGTGGGCTACCTGCGCATCGCACCTGGGTCAGGCACGTGCTCCACGCTCGGTGGAGCCGCGTTCGACGCTGCTGGCGTGGCCGCCGGTGAGCGCGCACTCGACACCATGCTCGCCGACGCGGCCCGCTCGGCCGACGTCACCTACGTGTCGATGAGCCGGGCCTCCGACGGCCACGACGCGTGCGCCGGCGCGGACGCATGGACCAACGGGCTCCGGCCGGCGGCCGACGACGGCATCACGCTGCACCCGCGCGCCGCCGGGATGCGGGCCGTCGCCTCCGCGGTGGAGAAGGCCCTCACCGGCTGAGGTCTAGCCGAGGACGGTGCGTGCGTCGCGGACGTCGCGGTGCATCTGGGCGACGAGGGACTCGACGGACCCGAACGCCACCATGCCGCGCAGCCGCTTCACCAGCTCGACCCGGACGTGCTGGTCGTACAGCGCGAGGTCGTGGCCGTGGTCGATGACATAGGACTCGACGCGACGACCGACGACGCCCTCGAACGTCGGGTTGGTGCCCACCGAGATGGCTGCGGGCAACGACTCGGAACCGGTCACGACACGTCCGGCGTACACGCCGTCGGGCGGGACGGCGTAGCTCTCGTCGACCGGCACGTTGGCGGTGGGGAACCCGAGCTCGCGGCCGCGCTGGTCGCCGCGGCTCACGATGCCGGAGACCTCGTGCGGGCGGCCCAGCACCTGGGCGGCGGCCGCGAGCTCGCCGTCGGCCACGTACGACCGCACCAACGACGAGGAGAACGGGGTCTCGTCGCCCGCGAGGGACAGGGCAGTGACGGTGAAGTCGTGCTCGGCACCCAGGCGCCGCAGCACGTCGCACGTGCCGGAGGCCCTGGAGCCGAACCGGAAGTTCTCCCCCACGGCGACCGTGGAGGCGCTGAGGGCGTCGACGAGCGTGCGCTCGACGAACTCCTCCGGTGACCACGCAGCCATCTCGCGGTCGAAGGCGAGGACGCGCACCTCGTCGGCGCCGTGCTCGTGCAGCAGCGCGACGCGCCGCTCGATGGTGGTGAGCCGGCGCGGCTCCCGCTCCGGCGCGAGGACGGCCATCGGATGGGGGTCGAACGTGACGGCCACGACCGGCAGCCCGCCGGACGCTGCACGCGTGGCGGCGAGGACCGCCTGGTGCCCTCGGTGGACGCCGTCGAACGAGCCGATGGTCACGGCCGACGGTCCGCGCTGCTCGGTCGTCGAGCTTCCCTCGACCGCACGCCACATCGTCACGTCAGAAACTCTGCCACACCACCACCGATGCGCCTTCCGCCTGGCCCCCTCATGAGGCACGGTAGTGCCATGGAACCGTCCCGTCGTCCGCTCGTGGTCGCCACCGTCGTGGTGCTGCTGCTCGGCACGGTCATCGGGTTCCGCCTCGATCCCGGCCCGCTGCCCGGCGCCGACACCCGCGCGGCCGACGCACTCCCGGCCGCACCGGCGGAGCCACCCTTCGTCCAGGACGCGCTGCTGCCCCCGCGGGCCGGCGCGCCCGTCCCGGCACCGCCCGTCGGCCTCGTCGACACCGCGGAGGTAGCACCCTCCACTGCGGCGACCGCCTCCGAGGAGTCCGCCGGCAGCGCCGCCGAGTCCTCCGGTGCCGCGGACGCGCCCACCGACCGGCCGACCACCGCGTCCGTGGCGACGGCCACCGGGTCACCGAGCCCGGTCGCGAGCCCCCGGGCCACCGAGGCGACCACCTCCTCCACCACCCCCGGCGGCGCCACCGGCACCGACGGGCCCCGTGCCACGACGACCGTCAGCCGCGCCGGAGGCCGCGACCGGGTGACAGACCGATCGTCGCGCGCCGCAGACCGATCGTCGCGCGCCGCCGCTCGCGCGTCCCGCTCGTCCGCTGACCGGTCCCGCTCCGAGGCACGGACCCACCGCCGGGCCTCGCGAGGCGACCACGCCTCGCACGAGCGCCGCCCTCGTGGTCACCACCACCGGCACCACCGTCACCGTCACGGAGCCCACCGCTGAACCGGGGCCAGCCGCGCTGGTCCATCCGGCACCGGTTGACGCTCATGGTGGCCGTGCTCACGGTGCTCGGGCTCGCGGTCATCGGCGTGGCACTCAGGACCGTGGTCCAGCACCGGGTCGACTCCGACGCCGCGACCGAGATCAACCAGACCCTCGCGGCCTTCAGGGACCTCGCCGCCCGTGGCACCGATCCCGCCACCGGCGACCGGTACACCGATGCCGACGTGCTGCTCGACGCCTTCCTCGAGCGGGCTCTTCCGCCCTCGGGCCAGGGCCTGGTGGCGGTGCACCGCGACGGGTCGCTCCGCTCCAGTGGCGACCCGGCCGTCCGCGACCAGGCCCGAGCGTTGTCCCGTGGAGCCCGGGGAGCCCCCCAGGCCGCGGCCGCGGACATGTCCAGGACCACCGCGCAGGGACGTGCGTACACCGTCGCCGCCGTGGCCGCGCCCGACGCCACCGGCGCCGGATACCTGGTCGTGGCACACGACGAGGCAGCGTCCACGACGACGGTCGACGACCTCGTGCGGACCTTCATGCTCGTCTCGCTGGCCGTGCTGGTCCTCGTGATCGCCCTCGCCTGGTCCACCGCCGGGCGGGTGCTCCTCCCGCTGCGTCGTCTCAGCGCCACGGCCGAGCTCATCGGTGCGTCCGACCTCACGAGCCGGGTCCCCGAGAGCGGGACCGACGACGTCGCCTCCCTCCAGCGCACCGTCAACGCCATGCTCGACCGCCTCGAGCGGGCCTTCGCGTCCCAGCGGGGACTGCTCGACGACGTGGGGCACGAGCTCCGCACTCCCCTGACGGTGCTGCGCGGCCACCTCGAGATCCTCGATGCCCACCAACCGGCCAAGGTCGACCGCACGCGTGAGCTCCTGCTCGACGAGGTGGCTCGGATGAGCCGGCTCGTGGAGGACCTCCTGCTGCTCGCCCAGACCCAGCGGCCGGACTTCCTGCGGCGGGTCCCGGTGCGGCTGGACCGCCTCGTCGACGACGTCGTGTCCAAGGCCGAGGTCATGGCCGCGCGCACGTGGGTCCGGGCCGCCCGGTCCAGCTCCACGGTGCGACTCGACGACGAGATCGTGACGCAGGCCCTCCTGCAGCTCGTGGACAACGCCGTGCGGCACACCGAGGAGGGCGGTCGGATCGAGATCGGCGCCGAGCAGGACCGCGACCTCGTCCGGCTCTGGGTCCACGACGACGGACCCGGCGTGGCCGAGGAGGACCGCGAGGTCGTCTTCCAGCGGTTCGGTCGCGGCCGACGGGACCGCCAGGAGACCGACGACCTGGGGCACCACGGCCTCGGTCTCTCGATCGTCGCGGCGATCGCCGACGGCCACGGGGGTCACGTGGAGCTCGATGCCGACGTGCCAGGAGCTCGCTTCGTGCTGGTCCTGCCGACCACTCCCGCCGGTGAGACCTCGCGAGGCCTCGCATGAACCGCATCCTGGTCGTGGAGGACGAGCGACGGATCGTCGAGTTCCTGGAGCAGGGGCTCGGCGCCGAGGGGTTCAGCACGACGGCCGTCTCCCTCGGACGGGACGCCATCGCCTTCCTGCAGGCCTACGAGCTGGACCTCGTGCTCCTCGACCTCGGGCTGCCCGACATCGACGGCCTGGAGGTCCTGGAGTGGATCCGCCGTGAACGACCCGGTCTGCCCGTCATCGTCCTCACGGCCCGCACCACGCCGCGCGACACGATCGCCGCGCTCGAGGGCGGCGCCGCCGACCACGTGGCCAAGCCCTTCGGCTTCGGCGAGCTCGTCGCCCGCATCAGGCTCCGGCTGCAGTCCGCGCCGCGCTCCGCCGAGCCCGACACGTTGCTGCTCGGCCCCGTGCGCCTCGACCTGCGGGCGCGTCGGGTGTGGCTCCACGACGTCGAGGTGGAGCTGTCGGCCCGCGAGCTCGCCCTCCTCACCGTCCTGGCGCAGCACCGCGGCCAGGTGCTGAGCCGCGACCAGCTCCGTGACCGCGTCTGGGGCGTCGACGCCGAGCTGGGGTCCAACGTCGTCGACGTCCACGTGGCGGCGGTGCGTCGCAAGCTGGGCGCCGACGCGATCCGCACGGTCCGCGGCATCGGCTACCGCGTGGCCGACTGAGCCGCGGGCGCTGCGGGCGCTGCGGGCGCTGCGAACTGCCCCGGACATGACCGAGGGGCCGCGCCAGGGAGGTGCGCGGCCCCTCGGTGGGGAGATCAGTCACGGCCCATGTCGGCCATGACCACTACTGTCATGTCCCCTCCATCCTCGCCGCCCCACATGAAGACGCGATGAAGGTCGCATGAGAGCCCTGACCTAAGAGGACTCTCATCGGGACCTCATCCGGAGCCGCACGAGGTGGTGCAGGCTGGGTGCCATGCCCGCCGCACGCCTCCCCCGTATCGCCCTGGCCCTGGCCTCGGCGGTCCTCGTGGGGGTCCTGGTGGTGCTGGTCGTGAGCCGGGTCAGCGCCACGCAGAAGCCCCCGGAGGGTGACTTCGCCCCCGTCGTGGTCCCCGGCACCGCCGGCACGGCCACCCCCGGGCCGACCGCGTCGGCCGAGCCCACCGCCCGGCCCAGTGCCACCGCTCCCGTCCAGGCCACTCCCACCCCCCGGACCATCGACGACGATGATGATGACGATGACGACGAGCCGGACGACCCCGACGACAGGTTCGACGACTGAGATGACGCGCCCCCGTCTCCAGTCGCTGACCGTCCGCCAGCGCCTGACGATCGCCGTGGCCGCACTCACCGCCCTCGTCCTGCTCGTGGTGGGGTCCGCGCTCTACCTCCTCGAGGCCCGCCGGACCACGCAGTCCATCGACGCGACCCTCACCCAGGAGGTCGGCGAGCTCCGCGCGCTCCAGGTCGAGGGACGCGACCCCGAGACGCAGAAGCCGTTCGCCTCGCCCGACCGCCTGCTCGAGGTCTTCCTCTCGCGCAACCTCCCCGACCCCGACGAGACCCTGTGGTCCTTCCCCCGCGAGGGAACCGCGGTCTACGTGGGCAGCCCTGAGGCCAGCCTGCGCCGCTCCCCCGACCTCGCCTCGCTGGCCCGCGGCACCGGCGGCCTGTTCAGCCTCGACGTCGCCGGCCGGGAGTACCGGATCGCCGTCCAGCCCATCAACCAGGGCACGGCCCGAGCCTCCCTCGTCGTGACCCACGACGTGTCGGCCACGCGCGAGCCGCTGCGCGAGCTCATGCTCACCTATGCGCTCATCGGAGCGCTCTCGGTGCTGCTCGTCGCCGCCTTCTCCTCGTGGCTCGCCGGACGGCTGCTCCGCCCGGTGACGGAGCTGCGCGACGCCGCCCAGAGCATCACCGGTGGCGACCTGCACCGCCGGCTCGAGGTGACGGGCCACGACGACCTCGCCGACCTCCAGCGCACCTTCAACGCCATGCTCGACCGCCTGGAGGACGCCTTCGCCGCCCAGCGTCACCTGCTCGACGACGCCGCCCACGAGCTCCGCACGCCGCTGACCGTGCTGCAGGGGCACCTGGAGGTCCTCGACGTCCACGACCCCGCGGACGTGGCCGCCACACGCTCGATGCTGCTCGACGAGACCGAGCGGATGGCGCGCCTCGTCTCGGACCTCCTGCTGCTCGCCAAGGCCGAACGGCCCGACTTCGTGAAGGCGGAGCCGTCCGACGTCTCGCTGCTCGTGGTCGGCCTCGTGGAGCGGGCCCGCGGGCTGGCCGATCGACGGTGGACCGTCGACGCGGCGCCGGAGCTGACGGCGGTGCTCGACGTGCAGCGCATCACCCAGGCCATGCTGCAGCTCGCTGACAACGCCGCCCGGCACACCGCCGTCGGCGAGGAGATCGGCCTCGGCGCGGCCGTGCACGGGAGCACGCTCGAGCTCTGGGTCCGAGACACCGGGTCGGGCGTCCCCGAGGAGCTGCGCGACCGCGTCTTCCAGCGCTTCACCCAGGCGGGCAGCTCCGAGGGCTTCGGCCTGGGCCTGTCCATCGTGTCGGCCATCGCCGAGGCCCATGGCGGTACTGTCAGGCTCGACCCGGCCACCCCCGAGACCGGCGCGACCTTCCGTCTCGCCCTCCCCCTGGAAGGACCGTGATGGTGCCATGAGCCGGATCCTGGTGGTCGAGGACGAGGACCGCATCGCCTCCTTCGTGGCCAAGGGGCTCAAGGCCGAGGGATACACGCCCACCGTCGTGGCCGACGGGATCACCGGGCTCGACTACGCCCTCACCGGCGAGTTCGACCTGGTGGTGCTCGACATCGGGCTCCCCGGCATGGACGGCCACGCCGTCCTCGACCGGCTCTCGTCCGAGCGGCCCGACCTCCCTGTCATCATGCTGACGGCCCGCGACTCCGTGACCGACACGGTCCAGGCGCTCGACGGCGGTGCCGCCGACTACATGAGCAAGCCGTTCCGCTTCGACGAGCTGCTCGCGAGGATCCGCCTGCGCCTGCGGTCACGCTCGGCTGCAGCGGTCGAGGACGACCTGGTCGCGGGTGACGTGCGGATCGACCTCCGCCGGCGTCGCGCCTTCGTGGCCGACCGTGAGGTGGAGCTGTCCGCGCGGGAGCTCTCGCTGGCCCAGGTCCTCATGGAGCACCGTGGCCAGGTCCTGTCGCGGGAGCAGCTGCTGTCACGCGTCTGGGGCTACGACTTCGACCCGGGGTCCAACGTCGTCGACGTCTACGTGGGCTACCTGCGCAAGAAGCTCGGTGCGGACCTCGTGACCACCGTGCGCGGCCTCGGCTACCGGGTCGACTGACCGGACCCCCGCGGTCGCGGTCGGTCGGCGTCAGAGGCGCTTGAGGCTGAAGCCCGAGAGCCGCGCGGCGGGCAGACGGGCGAGCAGCGGCTCCACCTGGTCGACGACCTCGCGCGGGGTGGGCCTGGCGTCGGGCTCGGGCACCAGGCAGGCCTCGATGATCTCGGCCACGGGCCGAGGCACGAAGTCGGGCAGCGGCTTGGCCGCGTCCTCCAGCTGCGACCACCGAGGCTCCCGGTCGAACGCCCTGAAGCCCGCCGCCGCACGGAAGAGCGTCGCTCCGAGACCCCAGACGTCGCTGGCGGCCCCGACGGTCCCGCGCTCACCCGGGCGGCACTGCTCCGGAGCCATGTACTCGTCGCTCCCGACCGGATGCGTGAGGCGCGCGGCCTCGTCGAGGGAGTGGGCCACCGAGAAGTCGATGAGCTGCGCGGGCGCTCCCATGATGACGTTGCTGGGCTTCACGTCGAGGTGGCACAGGCCGACGCCGTGGAGGTAGTGCAGGACGGACGCCAGCTCGAGGGCCAGGGGCAGCAGCTGGTGGACCGGGACCGGGCCGTTCTTGGAGATGAGACGCGAGAGGGTCGGGCCGTCCACGTGCTCCATCACGAGGTAGGGGCGAGGTGCCTCGTCGTCGTAGGAGAAGACGCGCGTGATGCCGGGGTGCCCGAGCCGGGACAGGAGCTCCAGCTCGCGACCGTAGGCCGCCCGGGCGTCCTCGTCGTCGGCCAGCCCCGGGCGGAGCACCTTGGCGACGACGGGAGCGAGGAGGCGTTCGTCGAACGCGAGCCACGCCTCGAACTGCGTGCCTCCACCGAGCTCCTTCACCGCGACGAGCCCGGGGGCGATCTCGTCACCCTCGACGAGATCGCCCGCGGACGGGGTCGGCAGGGACGCGACGGTCATCGCGTCTGGTTGGTCGGGCCGGTGCTGACCGTGTTCTTGGTCGGCGCGGTGTTGACGGTCTTGACGGTGTTCTTCGTCTGGACGGTGCCCGTGGTGTTCTTCGTGTCGAGGGTGTTCACGGTGTTCTTGGTGTTGAGGGTGTTCACCGTGTTCTTCGTGGCGATCGTGTTGACGGTGCCCGTCGTGCCGGCCGTGACGCGGGTGGGCCCGTCGTCGTCGGTGGCGTCGTCGTGGTCATCGTCGACCACCGCGGTGGTCCAGACGGAGGTGGTGTCCTCGCGCTTGGCGACGGGGTCCGAGGACTCGGCCGCCGAGGCGCTCGCGATCGCGAATCCTGCGGTGCCGAGGGCCAGCGTGCCTGCGACGGCGACGATTCCGGTGCGTGCCAGGTTCTTCATGGTTCCTCCATCGGTGGGGTTGATGGATCCAGCGTCGTCGGCCACGGTGAGGCTCGAGTGAGACCGCCATGAGAGGGCTCTCATGGCCGAGAAGGTCCCTCTGGCAGACGCAGCGAGCAGGTCGCCGTCGAGGGGTGGGACCGCTACAGGAGGGGGCCGAGGGGGCGCAGGATGAGCTCACAGGCGCGGGAGACGACCCAGCGGCGGTCCCACTCGGCGAGGGTGAGCTCGTCGCAGTTGGTGAGGTCGCGCGCGAAGACCTCCTCGAGGTGGGCCGCCAGGGCGTCGTCGATGATCTCGAGGTTGACCTCGTAGTTGCCCGACAGGCTGAGCCGGTCGATGTTGGCCGTGCCCACGGTGGACCAGCGCCCGTCGATCGTGCACGTCTTGGCGTGCACCATGGCGTCCTTGTAGCGGTGGATCCGCACGCCCTCGCGCAGCAGGCGGCCGTAGAACCCGCGCGACAGCCAGTCCGCGACGACGTGGTTGCTGATCTCGGGCTGGATGATGTCGACCTCGACACCGCGTCGGCGGGCCTGGAGCAGCGCCTGGAGGATGTCGTGGTCGGGGATGAAGTAGGCCGCCGTGATGTGGATGTGGCTCACGGCGCGGTCGATCGCCTCCAGGTACATCCCCCGGATGGGGAAGACCAGCTGGCGCGGGACGTTGCGGTGCACACGCACGCGCGGGTCCCAGTCCTCCGAGCCCGTGGAGGCGATGAGGTCGCCGGGCACGAGCATGTTCCAGAAGTCGATGAACGCGTTGGCGAGGTCCCACACGGCCGAGCCCGTGATGCGCAGGTGCGTGTCACGCCACTGCGTGGCGTAGAGGGAGCCGATGTTGTAGCCACCCAGGAAGCCGACGGTGTCGTCGACCACGAGGATCTTGCGGTGGTCTCGACCCCACCGACGCGGACTGAAGGGCTTGAGGCCGGCGTTGTAGACCGGGTAGCGCAGCACGTGGACGGAGGGGCCGAACGAGAAGAAGCGCGGGTTGACCACGAGGTTGGCGAACGCGTCGTAGACCACGTAGACCTCGACGCCGCGGGACGCGGCGGCCTCGAGAGCGGTCTTGAACCGCACCCCCATCTCGTCGCCCTTGATGATGAATGACTCGAAGAACACCCGCTCCCGGGCGCCCTCGACCGCCGTGAGCATGTCCTCGTAGAGGTCGTCTCCGTACGTGTACGTGGTGGCGTCTCCACGCGGCGTGCTGACGGTGGCGGGCGGCGTGACGGGGAACCCGTCGTCGCGCTTGCCACGCAGGAGCTTGCGGATCTTGGTGGTGCCCATGAGACCCGCCACGACCACCACGACGGAGGCCAGCCACGACTGGACGCTGCGCCAGATGATGCGACGCGGCGACGGCTTCCTCATCCTCAGTCCCATGGTGGGATCACCCTAGTGGGCACGGGTCAGACGAAGACGGCGACGGGGCGCGCCACGGCACCGCCCTGCTCGTACAGGGCCAGGAACTCGCCGTCGGGGTCGAACACGGCCACCGGGCCGCGCGAACCCAGGTCGATGCCCGTGAGCCGGCGCCCGTACCGGACGTCCTGGGCCGTGGCGGCATCGAGGTCGACGCTCGGGAAGGCGGCGCGTGCCGTGTCGTCGAGCGAGACGTAGGAGAGCTCCTCCTCCAGCTGCTCGAGGGTGCGGGCGACGTCGAGACCGAACCCGCCCACGCGCGTGCGGCGCAGCATCGTGAGGTGTCCGCCCACGCCGAGCGTGCTGCCGAGGTCGCGGGCGAGCGCCCGGACGTACGTGCCACTCGTGCAGACGACGCGGACGTCGAGGTCGAGCCGGTCGCCCTCACGGCGCTCCGCCAGCAGCTCGAAGGTGGACACCGTGACGGGCCGGGGCGCGAGCTGGACGTCCTCGCCGGACCTGACGCGGGCGTACGAGCGCTGACCGTCGACCTTGATGGCCGAGACCTTGGACGGCACCTGCTGGATGTGGCCCGTGAGCGGCAGCATCGCGGCCACGACGGCCTCGTGCGTGACGGCACCGGCGTCGGCCGTCTCGAGGACGTCGCCCTCGGCGTCGTCGGTGACCGTGGACTCCCCCAGCCGGATGGTGGCGAGGTACTCCTTGTCGGCCAGCTGCAGGTGGCCCATGAGCCGGGTGGCCCGCCCGAAGCCGAGCAGGAGGACGCCGGTGGCCATGGGATCGAGCGTCCCGGCGTGACCCACCTTGCGGGTGCCGGTGAGGCGGCGTCCCCGGGCCACGACGTCGTGCGAGGTCCAGCCGGACGGCTTGTCGACGACGACGAGCCCGGAGGCGACGGGATCGCTCACTCGTCCTCGGCCGACTCGTCGTCCTTGTGCTTGTACGGGTCGGCCTCGCCGGCGTACTGGGCACCGGCGGACTGCTGGGCCACGCGCTCGTCGGACTCACGGGCCTTGGCCAGCAGGTCCTCGATCTGGCGGGCCTCCTCCGGCACGGCATCGAGGAAGAACGCGAGCGTGGGAGTGATCCGGGTGCCGAGCTGCTTGCCGACCTCGGCCCGCAGCAGGCCGGTGGCGCTGCGCAGTGCGGCGGCGGTGTCGTCGACCGCCTTCTGGTCGCCGATGACGGTGTAGAACACCGAGGCGTTCTGGTTGTCGCCGGTGAGCCGCACGTCGGTGATCGTGACGAAGCCCAGGCGCGGGTCCTTGACCCGACGCTCGAGCATCTGGGCCACGATGACCTTGATGCGATCGGCCAGCTGCTGGGTCCGCTGCCCCGCCATGGTTCCTCCGCGTTGTCTTGAAGTGGTGGAAGGCCTTCGACAGGCTCAGGCGGCGGTGCCGCCCGAGCCTGTCGAAGGCCGGGACATCAGGCGCGCGGCTTCTCGCGCAGCTCGAACATCTCGACGACGTCGCCGATCTTGATGTCGCTGTAGCCCTTGAGCACCAGACCACACTCGAAGCCCTCGCGGACCTCGGACGCGTCGTCCTTCTCGCGGCGCAGGCTGGCCAGGTCGAGGTTGTCGGCGACGACCGAGCCGTCGCGCAGCAACCGGGCCTTGGCGTTGCGCCGCAGCGTGCCGCTCGTGACCATGCAACCGGCGATGTTGCCGATCTTGCTGGAGCGGAAGATGTCGCGGATCTCGGCGGTACCGAGCTGCGCCTCCTCGAACTCCGGCTTGAGCATGCCCTTGAGCGCTGCCTCGATCTCCTCGATGGCCTGGTAGATCACCGAGTAGTACTTGATCTCGACGCCCTCGCGGTCGGCGAGCTCGGTGGCCTTGCCCTGCGGCCGCACGTTGAAGCCGATGATGACGGCGTTGGACGCGGCTGCCAGGTTGACGTCGGTCTCGGTGATGGCACCGACACCACGGTCGATGACCCGCAGCGCGACCTCGTCGCTGACCTCGATGTTGGCCAGCGAGTCCTCGAGCGCCTCCACCGAGCCGGAACCGTCACCCTTGAGGATGAGGAGCAGCTCGTCGGTCTCGCCCTTCTCCAGCGAGGACATGAAGTCCTCGAGGGTGCGGCGGCCGCTGCGCTTGGCCAGCAGCGCGTTGCGCTCCCGGGCCTCGCGCTTCTCGGCCACCTGGCGGGCCAGGCGGTCGTCGGCCACGACCATGAAGTTGTCGCCGGCACCGGGGACGGCCGTGAGGCCCAGCACGAGCGCGGGGCGCGACGGCGTGGCCTCCTCGATGTTCTCGCCGTGCTCGTCGAGCATGGCGCGGACACGGCCGAAGGCCGGACCGGCCACGAGCGAGTCGCCGACCCGCAGGGTGCCTCGGTGCACGAGCACCGTGGCGACGGGGCCACGACCACGGTCGAGGTGCGCCTCGATGACGAGACCCTCGGCGTTCTGCGTGGGGTTGGCCCGCAGGTCGAGCTCGGCGTCGGCCGTCAGGATGACAGCCGCCATGAGGTCCTCGAGACCCGTCCCGGCCTTGGCCGAGACGTCGACGAACATGGTGTCTCCGCCGTACTCCTCGGGCACGAGTCCGTACTCGGAGAGCTGGCCACGAGCACGCGTGGGATCGGCGTCGGGCTTGTCGACCTTGTTGACGGCCACGACGATCGGGACGCCGGCGGCCTTGGCGTGGTTGAGCGCCTCCACCGTCTGCGGCATGACGCCGTCGTCGGCCGCGACCACGAGGATCGCGATGTCGGTGGCCTGGGCACCACGGGCACGCATGGCCGTGAAGGCCTCGTGACCGGGAGTGTCGATCAGGGTGATGCGGCGCTCTTCGCCGTCGACCTCGGTGCCCACCTGGTAGGCGCCGATGTGCTGCGTGATGCCGCCGGCCTCCTTGTCGACCACGTTGGTCGAGCGGAGGGCGTCGAGCAGCTTGGTCTTGCCGTGGTCGACGTGACCCATGACGGTGACGACCGGCGGGCGGGCGATGAGATCGTCCTCGTCGCCCTCGTTCTCACCGAACTCGAGGTCGAACGACTCGAGCAGCTCGCGGTCCTCGTCCTCGGGCGAGATGACCTCGACGGTGTAGTTGAGCTCCTCGCCCAGCAGCTGCAGCGTCTCGTCGTTGGCCGACTGCGTGGCCGTGACGATCTCGCCCAGGTGGAACAGGACCTCGACGAGCGAGGCTGCGTCGACGCCGATCTTCTCGGCGAAGTCGCTCAGCGACGAGCCACGCGTGAGACGGACCGTCTCGCCGTTGCCCTTGCGGACGCGCACGCCACCGATGGCGGGCGCCTGCATCTGGTCGAACTCCTGGCGCTTCGCGCGCTTGCTCTTGCGTCCACGACGAGCGGGACCACCGGGGCGACCGAAGGCGCCCTGCGTGCCACCACGACCGCCACGGCCGGGGCCGTTGGGACGAGCGCCCGGTCCGCCGCCGAATCCGCCACCGGCGGGACGGTTGGGACCGAAGTTGTTGCCACCGCCGCCACCGGGACGACCGGCACCTGCGGGAGCGCCGCGACCGGGTCCACCGGGACGACCGCCACCGCCGCCACCGGGTCCGCCGCGGCCGGGGCCGGGACGGTTGGTGAGGCCGGACTGCTTGGGCATCATGGCCGGGTTGGGACGCGGCATGCCCGGACGCGGCGCGGCTCCACCCTCACGGGCGGCCGGCGGACGCGGCGGGCGGTCCTGCTGCATGCCCTGGCGCGACGAGAACGGGTTGTTGCCCGGACGGGCACTGCCACCGGGACGCGGTCCGGGAGCCGGACGCGGGCCCGGGGTGCCGGGACGCGGAGCGGCCGGCGCGGCCTCGTCGGACGCAGGTGCGGCGGGAGCGGGTGCCGCGGGAGCCGCGGCGGCAGGCGCCTCGGGCTCGGGGGCCTGCGGTGCCCGCGGACCGGGACGCGGTCCCGGCGACGGAGCGGTGCGGGCGGGTGCCTCCGCGGCCAGGGCCTCGGGGGCGGCGGGAGCCGCCGGGGCAGCCTCGGCAGCCGGGGCGGCGGCCGGAGCGGCAGCCTCGGCCGGGGCGGCCGCAGGTGCGGCCGGCTTGGCGGCGGGCGCCTTCTTGGCGGCCTTCTTCTCACCCTGCGTGCGCAGGGCGTCGCCGTGGACCTCGTTGAGGCGACGCACGACGGGCGCCTCGATGGTCGAGGACGCAGACTTCACGTACTCACCCATGTCCTGCAAGGTGGACAGGATGAGCTTGCTGGGGACACCGAACTCTTTGGCGAGCTCGTGGACGCGTACAGCCACTTTTCTCCTTCAGGGGGTCCAGCCCTGAAAGGGACCAGACCGTTGTTAGACGAACGGGTTCATCGGAACGAACTCATCGACGATTCATGAGCAGGTGCTCCGTCTTCGGTCGGTGGGCATGGGGCCCGGATGGTCGGTGGTCAGGTCGCTGGTGCCACGAGTGCGTCGAGCGCCTCGGTGTCGAACGGTCCCTCCTGGCGGAAGGCCCGGCCGAAGGCCCGACGTCGTCGGGCCTGCTCCAGGCACCGGGCCTCGGGGTGCAGGTGCGCCCCTCGTCCCGGCAACGATCCGTCGAGGTCGGGCGTCACGACCGAGGCCGTGGGCGTCCGGACGACGACGAGTCGCACCAGAGTGGTCTTGTCAGCTCGTGATCGGCATCCGATGCACGTGCGCAACACCGCAGACAAGTCTACCCCGTCGGGGAAGTGCTTGAGTCCACACCCGAGGTCGGGCTCGGCGGGGCCGTCTCGGTGTCGGAACGGATGTCGATGCGCCAGCCGGTGAGCTTGGCGGCGAGGCGGGCGTTCTGCCCCTCCTTGCCGATCGCGAGCGACAGCTGGAAGTCGGGCACCACGACGCGCGCGGCACGGGCGGTGGCGTCGACGACCGTGACGGACTTCACCTGCGCCGGGGACAGCGCATGGCCGATGAACTCGGCCGGGTCCTCGGCGAAGTCGACGATGTCGATCTTCTCGCCGTGGAGCTCGTGCATGACGTTGCGGACGCGCGAGCCCATGGGGCCGATGCAGGCACCCTTGGCGTTGACGCCAGGAACCGTGGCGCGCACCGCGATCTTCGAGCGGTGCCCCGCCTCGCGGGCGATGGCGGCGATCTCGACGGAGCCGTCGGCGATCTCCGGAGCCTCGAGCGCGAACAGCAGACGCACGAGCCCCGGGTGGGTGCGCGAGACCTTGACGCGGGGTCCGCGCATGCCCTTCTCGACCTCGTAGACGTAGGCCTTGAGGCGCTCGCCGTGGGCGTACTTCTCGTCGGCCACGCGCTCGGCGGCCGGAAGGAGCGCCTCGATGCGGCCCAGGTCGAGCATGACGTCGCCGGGACGCCCGCTCTGCTGGATGATGCCCGACACGATGTCGCCCACCTTGCCCGAGAACTCGCCGAACTTCTGCTCGTCCTCGGCGTCGCGCAGGCGCTGCATGATGAGCTGGCGCGCGATGGTGGCGGCGAACCGGCCGAAGTCCTCAGGCGTGTCGTCGAACTCCTCGCTGAAGCGCGGCGCCGGGCGCGGCACGGGGGCAGCCGCGACGTCGGCGTCGGGCAGGAGGTCGCCGTCCTCGTCGGCGGTGGGCGCGGGTGCCGGGGCGGGGTCCTCGAGGCGCTCCTTGGCCCAGACCGTCACGTGGCCGGAGCGGCGGTCGAGCTCCACGCGGGCGTTCGAGTGGGCGTCGGCGGTCTTGTGGTACGCGGAGAGCAGGGCCGTCTCGATGGCCTCGACGACGACGTCGAGGGAGATGTCCTTCTCCCGCTCCAGTGCCTTGAGGGCGCTCATGTCGATGTCCATGTCAGGCGTCCTTCCTGTTGAGCTCGGGGGTGACCTTGGCGGTCAGGATGTCGGAGTAGGCCAGACGGCGGGTCTCGCCGTCGACCGTGAGATCGACGCCGTCGTCGTCGCTGGCCAGGATGCGGCCCTTGACGGACGAGTAGTCGTGGAGCTTGACCGTCACGAGACGGTCGGCGTTGCGTCGCCAGTGGCGGGGCTCGGTGAGCGGGCGGGAGAGCCCACGGGAGCTGACCTCCAGCGTGTAGGGCTGGGAGCCCATCACGTCGGACTCGTCGAGGACGAGCGAGAGGGCCCGCGTGACCTGGGCGATGGTGTCGATGGAGACACCGCCGTCGGCGTCGACGGCGACGAGCAGGAGCTTCTGGCTCTGACCCGGCTTGACCTCGACGGCCTCCAGGTCGAGTCCGAGAGCCTCCACCGGCTCGCGGACCAGGGCCTCGATCTGGTCGCTCATGGTGGACTCCTGCTCTTCTGTTGTCGTGGTCGGACACGCGATGCTGTGTCGGGACCACCCTAGCGTGCGCCGCTCGACTAACCTGCCGGTGTGATGTCGCGGCGCGCTGCCCTCGGGGCGGGACTCGGGGTGGTGACCCTGGTCGGCGCGGGCCGGCTGGTGGGCCTCGACGACGACGCCCTCCGCGCGCTGGGCGCGTCGCCCCACCCGGAGCCCGACCCCGAGGACGCTGCGCGCCTCACCCGGGCCCGCCGCGAGCAGGTGGTGCTCGTCGCGCAGATCGAGGCGGCGCTCGAGCAGTCGCCCGACGTCGCCCGCAGCTCCCCCACGCTCCTGAAGGCGGCCCGCAGCCAGCTGGACCAGCTCGGTGGTCGCCCCGGAGCCGACGTCGACCCGGCGTCCACCGGCCTCGCCGAGACCGCGCGGGCGTTCGCCGCGTCGGCCCGGCGGCGCGAGGCCGACGCGCTCACGGCGTCCGACGTCGACCTGGCCCGGGTGCTCGCCTCCCTGTCCGCCGGCCAGGCACAGATCGCCCGCACCCTCGGGAGGAACGCATGAGCGACCCTCGCCCCGAGCAGCTGGCCGCGCTGCGGGCCTGGCTCGCGCTCGAGCACGAGGCCGTGTGGACCTACGGGCTCCTGGGCGCGCGCTTCACCAGTCTCACGGCGCAGGCACGCGAGGCGTGGACCGACCACCGGCGCACGCGCGACGCCCTCGCGCTCCGGGTCCGGGCCGCCGGCGGCTCCCCCGTGCGGGCGCTGGGCGCCTACGGGGTGGAGCGCCCGAAGGACGAGCGAGCCGCCCGCAGCCTCGCCGTCGACGTCGAGGAGCGCATCAGCGCGGCCTGCGTGGCGCTCGTGGGCGTGGGCGACGCGGCCGGGCGACGTCTGGCCCTCACGGCACTGCGCTCGACGGCCCTGCGCGCCGTCGACTGGGGCGCGGCGCCCGACGGCTTCCCCGGCCTCTCCCCCACCTGACCCGGCGGGTCAGCGGCAGGTGGCGCGGACGAGGTCGACGGCGTCGGCGAGGGCGACGTCCTGCTTCTCACCCGTGGCGCGGTCACGCACCTCGACGAGGCCCTCGGCCAGCCCCTTGCCCACCACGACGATGGTGGGCATGCCCATGAGCTCGGCGTCCTTGAACTTCACTCCGGGCGAGACCTTGGGGCGGTCGTCGTGCAGCACCTCGAGGCCGACGGCCTCGAGCTCGGCGACGAAGGTGCTGGCGGTCTCGTTGATCTCGGGGTCCTTGCTCGCGACGACGACGTGCACGTCGTACGGCGCCACCTCGCGCGGCCAGATGATGCCGAGCTCGTCGTAGGAGCCCTCCACCACGGCGGCCACGGCGCGCGAGACGCCCACGCCGTAGGAGCCCATGGTGACCGTGACGAGCTTGCCGTTCTCGTCGAGCACCTGCAGACCCAGGGCCTCGGCGTACTTGCGACCGAGCTGGAAGACGTGACCCATCTCGATGCCACGGGCGAGCTCGAGCGGTCCCGAGCCGTCGGGTGCCGGATCGCCCGCGCGCACCTCGGCCGCCTCGATGGTGCCGTCGGGGGTGAAGTCGCGTCCGGCCACCAGGTCGATGACGTGGGAGCCGGAGACGTCGGCCCCGGTGACCCAGCGCGTGCCGTCGACGACGCGAGGATCCACGAGGTAGCGGATCCCGCTGACGCTCTCCGAGCCGAGGACGCCCGGGCCGATGTAACCCTTCACGAGAGCGGGGTTGGCCGCGAAGTCCTTCTCGTCGAACGCCTCCACCTCCGCGGGAGAGACCTGGGTCTCGAGCCGCTTGGCGTCGACCTCGCGGTCGCCGGGCACGCCGATGGCGAGGGGCTCACGCGTGCCGTCGGGGTGGCGCAGGACCACGAGCACGTTCTTGAGCGTGTCGGCAGCCGTCCAGGGCCGGTCGTCGCGCGGGAACGCCTCGTTGAGGTGGTCGACCAGCGTGTCGATCGTGGGGGTGTCGGGCGTCTGCTCGGCATGGGCCGCGGGCAGGCCGTCGAGCGGCACGGCGTCGGGGACGACCGTGGTGACCGCCTCGACGTTGGCCGCGTAGCCACCGGCCGAGCGCACGAACGTGTCCTCGCCCGTCTCGGCCACCACGAGGAACTCCTCGCTCGCCGAGCCGCCCATGGCGCCGGAGTCGGCGTGGACGATGACGTACTCGAAGCCGAGGCGGTCGAAGATGCGGATGTAGGCGTCGCGGTGAGCCTGGTACGAGCGCTCGAGGCCCTCGTCGGTGACGTCGAAGGAGTACGAGTCCTTCATGACGAACTCACGGCCGCGCAGGATGCCGGCGCGGGGACGCGCCTCGTCGCGGTACTTGGTCTGGATCTGGTAGAGCGAGAGGGGCAGGTCCTTGTACGAGGAGTACAGGTCCTTCACGAGCAGGGAGAACATCTCCTCGTGCGTGGGGCCCAGCAGCATGTCGGTGCCGCGACGGTCCTTGAGCCGGAAGAGGTTGGGCCCGTACTCGGTCCAGCGGTTGGTGGCCTCGTAGGGCTCGCGGGGCAGGAGCGCGGGGAACCGCACCTCCTGCGCGCCCATGGCGTTCATCTCCTCGCGCACGATCTGCTCGACACGACCCAGCACCTTGAGCCCGAGCGGCAGCCACGTGTAGATGCCCGGGGCGACGCGACGGACGTAGCCGGCCCGGACGAGCAGCTTGTGGCTGGGGACCTCCGCGTCGGCGGGATCGTCACGAAGCGTGCGGGCGAAGAGCTGGGACATGCGCATGACACGCAAGCCTAGGGCGTGGTTCAGCCCTGACCGCGCGAGGCCTTGAGCGCCGTCCGGATGAGCGGGGCCTGCAGGGGCAGACGAGCCAGGGTGCCCGCCTTGAACCAGCCGGGAGCCTTGGGGCTGCGCACGGCGTCGATGCTCATCTGAACGTTGGCGGGGAACACCGCCACCATCAGCAGCGCCGTGACCTTGCCGGCCAGCGGCCGGCTGCGCGGGCTCAGCAGCCCGGCGGCGCAGGCCACCTCGACCGCACCGGAGGCGAGCACGAGCTCGCGCTTGTACGGGAGCGGCTTGGGCACGATGCGCTCGAACGGCTCGGGCTTGACGAAGTGCAGCACGCCGGCCACGCCGAGGATGACGGCCAGACCCTTCACGTCGCGGCTCATGGTGCTCCTGGGGGTGAGTCGCTCGGGGCGCTGGGCGAGGCCCACTCGTCCACGAGCTGTTGCTGGGTGGGGGCGCTCGAGGCCTGGGCGTCCCGGATGACGACCTTCACCTTACGGGTCCCCACCCGCAGGGCACTCGCCCGATCGAGGCGGAGCCAGAAGTAGCGCGACCCGGTCGCCTCCGGGTCGGCCACGATGCGGACCCCGACGTCGTGGGCGTAGCCGCCGCGCCCGAACACGACGGTGCGTGAGGTGCCAACGTAGTCGCGGCCCGCCTTGGCCGTTCCGTCGACGAAGGTGGCCCGGATCGTGCCGCGGCGCGGGGTGCGGTCGTCGAGCCACACGTGCAGCGGGACGACGCTCGACCCCTTGCTCGGCTCGGCCAGGGAGCGGTCGGCCGAGCGGACGACCACCGAGGGGGTCACCGCCTCCACCGGCACGAAGCAGTAACCCCGGGCCCGGACCTCGCGGATCACGCCGGGGACCGCCTCGAGCGACGTCGGCGACCTCCTGACGGCGTCGTGCATGAGGATCACGTTGGTCCGGTGGGGACGCAGACCCTGGCGGACCGTCCGGTGGATCCGCTTGACGCTGCGACCGGCCCAGTCGAGGGTGTCGATGGTCCAGAGCTTCTGCTGCAGGCCCTGTCTGCGCGCGATGGAGCGCACCTTCTTGCTCGTGGCGCCGAAGGGTGGCCGGAAGTAGGCCGGCGAACGACCGGTAGCCCTCCGGATGGCCCTCGAGGTCCGGCTCAGCTGGCTCGCGGCCTTCTTCCTGGAGAGGGAGGTGAGGTAGGGGTGGTCCCAGCTGTGGTTCTCGACGGCATGGCCTGCGCGCAGCGTCGAGCGCACGACAGCGGGGTACCGGGTGGTGTTCTGCCCGGTCACGAAGAACGAGGCCTGGACGTTCTCGCGGCGCAGGATCTTGAGCAGTCGCGGCGTGTACCTGCCGTGCGGACCGTCGTCGAACGTGAGTGCCGCCATCCCCTTGCGGCACGCGAAGTCAGGCGGGATGGGCCTCGTGGCGGCGGTAGCCCGCGGGACCACCACCTGGTGGAGGCGGGCCGCCACCAGGGTCACGCTGATGCGCTCCGGGGCGAAGGCGCCCGACGGCGCTGCGACGGTGGCGACGACGCACAGGAGCGGGACCGCCCACAGACCCAGACGTCGAAGCACGCGCCCACTGTAGGGGCTGGCGGCGGGGCTCAGAGCAGGATCGAGGCAAAGGTCTCGACGCGGCGGAACCCGACCCGCTCGTACGCTCGGCGCGCCGCGTCGTTGTGCTCGTTGACGTACAGCGAGACCACGGGGGCGATCGAGGCGAGGGACTGCTCCACCACAGCGGCGAGCGCCCCGGCCGCGAGGCCCTCCCCGCGTCGTTCCGGTGTCACCCAGACGCCCTGCAGCTGGCACCCGGCCCGGGTGGACGCACCGACCTCCGCCTTGAACAGCACCCGGCCGTTCTCGATGATCGCGAAGGCGAGACCGCGGGCCACGAGCTGCGTCACCCGGGCCCGATAGGCGCCGCGTGACTGCGTCTCGGGATCGACTCCCACCTCCTCGCGGAACATCGCGACGCTCGCGGGGTACAGGGTGTCGACCTCGTCCAGGGCGACCCGGCGGACGCGCGGGTCGGCCGGGACGAGCGGCTCGGACTCGATCTGCAGGAACGGCTGGTTGGGCCGCGGTGAGCGCGCGGGACCCCAGCGGTCCTTCAGCAGCGCCCACAGCTCGGCGACCGCGTCCTGCTTGCCCACGACCGAGGCCGGACGAGCGCCCTCGCTCAGCAGCCGGCCCGCGAAGGCCTGCAGGGCCTCCGACGTCGCACACACCGGCACGACGTTGGCGCCCACGTGGCACGCGGACACCAGCTCGTCGCCCACGAACCAGCCCCAGACCTGGGCGCCGAGCAGCGCGAGGTTGAGGCCGGCGCCGTCGATGCGGTGCCGCACGAAGAGGTTGACGTGCGGGTCGGTGTCGAGGAGCTCGACCAGGCGCGGCAGGTCGTCGGGACCGAGGGAACGCAGGTACGAGTGCACGGGCATCGTCTCCAGCACGGGAGGACCTCCTGCGACCACGGGACCGGACCCCACCAGCCTAGGCCGTGCGAGGCCCGGGTGCCCTGCAGGAGGGCCGGCGCAGACTCAGCGCACGTCGACGGTGGCGCCGCCACCTTCGACGGGCTCCATGTCCTCGGCGATGCGCAGGGCCTCCTCGATGAGGGTCTCCACGATCTTGCTCTCGGGCACGGTCTTGATGACCTCGCCCTTGACGAAGATCTGGCCCTTGCCGTTGCCCGAGGCCACACCGAGGTCGGCCTCACGGGCCTCGCCCGGCCCGTTGACGACGCAGCCCATGACGGCCACGCGCAGCGGCACCTCCATGCCCTCGAGCCCGGCCGTGACCTGCTCGGCCAGCGTGTAGACGTCGACCTGGGCGCGGCCGCAGGAGGGGCAGGACACGATCTCGAGCTTGCGGGGCCGCAGGTTGAGCGACTGCAGGATCTGGATCCCGACCTTGACCTCCTCGACGGGAGGCGCCGACAGCGAGACACGGATGGTGTCGCCGATGCCCTTGCCCAGCAGGTAGCCGAACGCCGTGGCGCTCTTGATGGTGCCCTGGAAGGCGGGTCCGGCCTCGGTGACGCCGAGGTGCAGCGGCCACTCGCCGCGCTCGGCGAGCATCTCGTAGGCCTGGGCCATGATGACCGGGTCGTTGTGCTTGACCGAGATCTTGAAGTCGTGGAAGTCGTGCTCCTCGAAGAGCGAGGCCTCCCAGACGGCGGACTCCACCAGGGCCTCCGGCGTGGCCTTGCCGTACTTCTCGAGCAGGCGCTTGTCGAGCGAGCCGGCGTTCACGCCGATGCGCAGCGACGTTCCCGCGTCCTTGGCCGCCTTGGCGATGGCGCCCACCTGGTCGTCGAACTTGCGGATGTTGCCCGGGTTGACGCGGACGGCCGCGCAGCCGGCGTCGATGGCCGCGAAGACGTACTTGGGCTGGAAGTGGATGTCGGCGATGACCGGGATCTGGCTCTTGCGTGCGATGTCGGACAGGGCGTCGGCATCGTCCTGGCTGGGGCAGGCGACGCGCACGATGTCGCAGCCGGCGGCGGTGAGCTCGGCGATCTGCTGCAGTGTGCTGTTGACGTCGGAGGTGAGCGTGGTGGTCATGGACTGAACCGAGACGGGGGCGTCGCCGCCGACGTCGACGGTGCCGACCTTGATCTTGCGGGACTTCCGGCGCGGCGCGAGGACCGGCGGCGGGGCCTCCGGCATGCCGAGCGAGACCGGCACGTTGCTCGTCTGCCGCCCAGGGCCCGGCACCCCTGCCAGCGTGCTCACGAGATGCTCACCGGGTTCACGATGTCGGCGTAGATCAGGACGATGCTCATGACCATCAGGATGCCACCCACGACATAGGCGACGGGCAGCATCCTGGCGACGTCGACGTATCCGGGGTCCGCCTTGCCGCGCACGCGCGCCCAGCCGCGCCGCACGGCCTCCCAGAGAGCACCGGCGATGTGGCCGCCGTCGAGGGGCAGGAGGGGCACGAAGTTGAAGAGCGCGAGGAACAGGTTGAGCGAGGCGAGCAACGCCAGGACGCGAGCGCTGCGCTCGCTCCACGTGGGGTCGTCGACCGTGACGAGCTCGCCGGCCACGCGGCTCGCGCCCACCACGCTGATGGGCCCGTCGTCGGGACGGTCGGCGCCGAAGGCGGCCTTGGCGACCTCGACCATCCGCACGGGCAGGTGGATGATCGCCTCGCCCGTGGCCTTGCTCTGCTCCCCCATGGCCGTGAAGACGGCTCCCAGGCCCTGGCGCTGGTAGTCCTGCACGGGCTCGACGCCGAGGAACCCGACCTTCTCGGTGCGGGTGGGGTCGTCGGCGGAGGCCCGGGCGAGCACCGTGGTGGCGACGTCGGCCCTGACGTCCTGACCGTCGCGGTCCACGACGATCGTGGCCTCACGGTCGCCGTTGGCCCGGATGAGCGCGGTGAGCTGGTCCCAGGACTCGATGCGCTCGCCGTTGAAGGACACGAACCGGTCGCCCTGCTGCAGGCCGGCCTGCTTGGCAGGCGTGACGGGGTCGTCGGCGGTGCACGTGCGCCCGGCCTCGGCGTCGCTGATGGCGCAGTCGGAGACCGACTGGACCGTGACGGTGGGCTCCAGCGAGCCGAAGCCCATGAGCACGACGGCGAACAGCACGAAGGCGATGGCGACGTTCACGAGCGGGCCGCCGGCCATGATGATGAGCTTCTGCCACCACGGCTTGCGGTAGAAGAGCCGGTCCTGGTCGGCGTCGGTGACGTGCTCGTACTCCACGCTGCGAGCGTCGGAGACCAGCTGGCCGAAGAGCCCCGTGGACGTCTTGCGCAGGTCGTTCGGGTCGGCGCCGCGCTCCGGCGGCAGCATGCCCACGAGCTTGACGTAGCCACCCAGAGGGATGGCCTTGATGCCGTACTCGGTCTCGCCGCGCCTGGTCGACCAGATGGTGTTGCCGAACCCCACGAAGTACTGGGTGACCTTCACGCCGAACTTGCGCGCGGGGTACAGGTGGCCGACCTCGTGCAGGGCGATCGACAGGATGACGCCCACCAGGAAGACGACGACGCCGAGGGCGTAGATGAGGGCGTTCATCGTGCGGCTGCTCGGGTGCCGATGAGCTCGGCGGCCGCCTGGCGCGCGGTGCGGTCGACCTCGAGCACGGTGGCGAGCGTGAGCGGCGCGGAGGAGACGTCGGGATCGGCGAGGTGGGCTTCGAGCACGGTCTCGATGGTGGCAGGGATGCCCAAGAAGTCGAGGTCGCCGGCGACGAAGGCGTCGACGCACACCTCGTTGACCGCGTTGAACACCGCCGGCGCGGTGCCGGCGGCCTCCCCCGCCCGGCGGGCGAGCCGCACGGCGGGGAACGCCGAGTCGTCGAGGGGGAAGAACTCCCACGCGGTGGGAGCGCTCCAGTCGCAGGCCTTGGCGGCGCCGGGGACGCGCTCGGGCCAGGCGAGACCGAGGGCGATGGGCAGGCGCATGTCGGGCGGCGAGGCCTGCACCATGGTGGAGCCGTCGACGAGCTCGACCATGGAGTGGACCACCGACGTCGGGTGGACGACCACGTGGATCCGGTCGAAGCCGATGCCGAACAGCAGGTGCGCCTCGATGACCTCGAGGCCCTTGTTGACGAGCGTGGCCGAGTTGATGGTGATGACCGGACCCATGTCCCACGTGGGATGGGCCGACGCCTGCTCGGGCGTGACGTCGGCGAGCTGCTCCCTGGTCCAGCCGCGGAACGGGCCGCCGCTGGCCGTGACCACGAGGCGGGCGACGTCCTCGATGCGCTCGCCGCGCAGGGCCTGGGCGAGCGCCGAGTGCTCGGAGTCGACCGGGACGAGCTGTCCGGGTGCGACGGCCCCGGTGACGAGCTCACCGCCGATGATGAGCGACTCCTTGTTGGCCAGGGCGAGCGTGGTTCCGGTCTCGATCGTCGCCAGGGTGGGCTCGAGGCCGACGGCGCCCGTCATGCCGTTCAGCACGACGTCGCACGGGGTGCGGGCCACCTGCGTGGCCGCGTCCCGACCGGCGAGGAGCCGCGGGATGCGGTGGTCGCCCGTGGCCCAGCCGCGACGCTGGGCCTCGGCGTACAGGGCCAGCTGGACGTCCTGGGCGGCCGTGGCGGCCGAGACGGCGACGACCTCCACCTGGTGCTCGATGGCCTGGGCGGCCAGGACCTCGGGTCGTCCTCCCCCGGCGGCGAGCGCGACGACGTCGAAGCGCTCGGGCGCCGCGGCGACGACGTCGAGCGCCTGGGTACCGATGGACCCGGTGGAACCGAGGATGGCGACACGCTTGCGCATGTCGCCATCCTCTCACCGCCTGAGGGCGGTCATCCGCCACCGCCGACCCCAGGTGTCCTGCCCGGGTCGGCGGCGGACGTCACTTGACCTCGGACCGCAGGACGAACCTGACGCCGATGGCCATCGGGATCACGAACCAGATGAGGCCCGACGTCCCGAGCTGGGCCCACTGCTCGCCCGTGAGACTGCCGTCGAAGAGCGGCCCCTGAGCGTTGTTGAAGTCGATCCAGTTCCGGATGTCGTCGAACCAGCTCTGCGTCGCGGCGAGGAAGCCCAGCAGCCCCGGGAGGATGTAGGCGTAGGCCACGTAGGCCACGATGGCCGCGGCCGAGTTTCGCACCAGGATGCCGAGCATGAAGCCCACCAGGACGCCCAGCACGTTGGCCAGGATGATGGCCAGGAACTGCCCGAGGTCGAGGTCCCAGACCGGGTCGAGACCGTTGATGGCGGCGCCCAGCACGTTGCCGACCGCGCCGATCGCGAAGGCGAGCAGCATGGAGACCACGGCGACCACGACCGAGACGATCGCCTTGGCCCACACCACCTGACCGCGGTGCGGGAGGAGGGTGAAGGTGACGAGACCGGTGCGCTGGCTCCACTCGCCGGTCACCGACAGGATCGCGATGATCGGGAGCAGGAGGGCGAACGGCACGCCGACCGCGGTGCCGAAGGAGCCGTACTGGATGGCGCTGTCGGGAGCGAAGGCGATGACGCTCGCCGTGGCGAGGATGGCCACGATGCCGATGCTCATCATGAGCCAGAAGCCCGAGCGGGTGTCGAACATCTTGCGGAGCTCGACCTTGACGATGCGGCTCAGCGGGATGCCGGGCCTCGAGGTGTCGACCTTGATGGGAGTGGCGGTGCTCATGCGTTGGCTCCTTCGGGGGTCACGGCTTCGCGCTGGGTGGAGGCGGTGAGCTCGAGGAAGAGCTCCTCGAGGCCGGCGCCCTCGGCGGCCCGGAGCTCGACGAGGGCCACCTGGCCCTGGAGGGCCGCCGCGCCGACCTGCTCCGGCGTGGCGTCGGTGCGCAGGCCGCCCTCACCGGACGGCGTGGCGGAGATGCCGGCGGACGTGAGCGCACTGGCAAGAGCCGACGGGTCCGTGGCCCGGACGAACGTGCCGGCCGAGGCCAGGAGCTCGTCCTTCGTGCCCTGGGCGACGATCTTGCCGTTGCCGATCACGATGAGCTCGTCGGCGATGATCTGCACCTCGTGCAGCAGGTGGCTCGAGAGCAGCACCGTGCCGCCGCGGTTGGCGTACTCGCGCAGCAGGCTGCGCATCCAGTGGATGCCGGCCGGGTCGAGGCCGTTGGCCGGCTCGTCGAGCATGAGGATCTTGGGGTCGCCCAGCAGAGCGTGCGCGATGCCGAGGCGCTGCCGCATGCCGAGGGAGTAGTTACGCACCTTGCGCTTGGACTCCTCGGGCGTGAGGCTCACGAGCTCGAGCATCTCGTCGACCCGCGACATGGGCAGGCCCATCGTGAGCGCACCGATCGTGAGGATCTCGCGGCCCGAGCGACCGGCGTGCTGGGCACTCGCGTCGAGGAGCACACCGATCTGGGTGCCCGGGTTGGGGACGTCGCTGTAGCGGACCCCGGAGACGTGCGCCTCGCCCGCGTCGGGCAGCGTGAGCCCGGCGATGATGCGCATCGTGGTGGACTTTCCGGCGCCGTTGGGGCCGAGGAAGCCCGTGACCGCGCCGGGGCGGCAGGTGAACGAGACGTCGTCGACGGCACGGAAGGACCCGTACGTCTTCGAGAGGTTCTTGACGGTGATCATGGCTCCACTCTGGCGCCGTCGAGGGTCCGACGGCATCGGCCACGCGTCCAGACTCCCTGCGCCGAAAGTATGAGGGGGCGCGGCCTTGCGGTGGAGGCGCCCGGGCGTCGGCCCGCCCTAGGCTGACGGGTGTGACCACCCAGCCGCCCATCAGCACGTGGGGGCACGTCTGGCGCACCGCTCTCGTCGTGCTCATCAGCGCGCTGGCCTGGTGGGACCTGGGTCGGTGGCAGTGGGACAACGCGCGCTGGTGGTTCTGGCTCGACCTCGGGCTGGGACTGGCCTCGCTCCTCCTCGTGCAGTACCGCCGGCGCTGGCCCGTCACGGTCGCCGTGGTCGTCACGATCGCCTCCGCCTTCTCCGGGACGACCGGCGGACCCGCGACGCTCGCGCTCTTCTCCCTCGCCACCCGCCGACGCTCCCGCGAGATCGTGGGTCTGGTCGCGCTGTCGGTCCTGGCCGGACTGGTCCTGGTGTCGCAGGACCCCAGCGAGCAGGAGAGCCCGCTCCTCACGCTGGGCTTCATGCTGGCCATCATCGGCGTCACCGTCGGCTGGGGCATGTACGTGGGCTCGCGCCGCGAGCTGCTCTGGACCCTGCGGGAGCGCGCCCAGCGGGCCGAGGCCGAGCAGGCGGCCCGCGTGTCGCAGGCCCGCACGGCCGAGCGCGCACGGATCGCCCGCGAGATGCACGACGTGCTCGCGCACCGCATCTCCATGGTCGCCATGCACGCCGGGGCCCTGTCGTTCCGGGACGACCTGACCGCCGAGCAGGTCAAGCAGACCGCCACCGTCATCCAGGAGAACTCGCACCGCGCGCTCGCCGAGCTGCGCGAGGTGCTGGGCGTCCTGCGAGACCACCCGGGCGACGCGGTGCCCGAGCCGCCGCAGCCCTCGGCCATCGAGGTCGTCGACCTCGTCCGGGAGGCAGCCGAGGCCGGCATGAACATCGAGGTCGACGGCCTCGAGCTGCTCGCCCAGGTGCCCGACTCGATCGGCCGCACGGCCTACCGCGCCGTCCAGGAGGGTCTGACCAACGCCCGCAAGCACGCGCCCGACACCCTCGTGAACGTCACGACGTCGGGCAGCCCCGGCTCCGGACTCCAGATCGAGGTCTCCAACCGGCTCCCCATCGGTCGCGACCTGGGCACGCCCGAGTCGGGTCTCGGACTGGTCGGCCTCGCCGAGCGTGCCGAGCTGGCCGGCGGCCGACTCACCCGGATCCGCGATGGCCGCTCCTTCACCCTGCGCCTCTGGCTACCGTGGCCCGCATGATCCGCGTCCTCATCACCGACGACGACGCCCTCGTCCGCGCGGGCCTCGCGCTCATGCTGGGCGGGGCCTCCACGCTCGAGGTCGTGGGCGAGGCCGGGAACGGCCGCGAGGCCGTCGAGCGGGTCCGGGCCGGCGGCGTCGACATCGTGCTGATGGACCTGCGCATGCCCGTGATGGACGGCATCGATGCCACCACCGCGCTGCGCGACCTTCCCGAGCCGCCCAAGGTGCTCGTGCTCACGACGTTCGACGCCGACGACTACGTGGTGCGGGCCCTCGCCGCCGGTGCCGACGGCTTCCTGCTCAAGGACACTCCCCCGGCGCAGATCGTCGACGCCGTGGAGAAGGTCGTGGCCGGGGAGCCGATGCTGTCGCCCAGCATCACCCAGCAGCTCATCCGCCAGGTCACCGACGGCTCGGGCGACGACCGCTCGGCCGAGGCGTCACGTCTCGTGGAGACGTTGACCGAGCGAGAGCTGGAGGTGGCCCTCGCGGTCGGGCAGGGCCGGTCCAACGCCGAGATCGCCGAGACGCTCTTCATGAGCCTCGCGACGGTGAAGGCCCACATCTCCCACCTCTTCACCAAGCTCGGCGCCGCCAACCGCGTCCAGGTCGCCATCACGATGCACGACGCCGGCCTGCTCTGACGAAGGAACTACTTCCGTCCTCGTCAGGCGTCGAGCTCCTGCTGACCCCAGGGGGATCCGTAGCCGTCGCGGAGGAGGTCGAGGAACGGGACGGCGTCGAAGGCTTCGGGGCCGAGGACGCCCTCGCCGGCCCAGACGCCGGTGGCCAGGAGCTCGAGGGCCACGACGGGGTTCACTGCTGTCTGCCACACGACGCACTGGTGGCCGTACTCCTGCATCGACCAGTCGTTGTCGACCACGTGGTAGAGGTACGTCGAGCGCGGCGCGCCGTCCTTGCCGGTGCCCGTGACCCACAGGCCGGCGCACGTCTTGCCGTGCATGCGGTCGCCCAGCGTGGCCGGGTTGGGCAGGCACGCCGCCACGACGTCGCGCGGCGACACCTCCACCCCACCCACCGAGACCGGCACCGTGGAGTCGAGCCCCAGCTTGTGCAGGGTGCGCAGGACCTCGATGAACTCGTTGCCCAGCCCGTACTTGAACGTGGCTCGCCTGGTCTCGATCCAGCGCGGCATGAGGAGCACCTCCTCGTGCTCGACGTTGACGCACTCGACGGGGCCGATCCCCTCGGGAAAGTCGAAGACCTCGGGCTCGCTGAAGGGCTCCGTGGTGAACCAGCGGCCGTCCTCCCAGATCACGGGAGGGTTGAGGCACTCCTCGATCGTGGTCCAGATGGAGAACGACGGAGCGAAGTCGTAGCCGTCGACCGTGAGGTTGGACCCGTCGCGGGTGCCCAGCTCATCGATCGAGCTGAACAGGTGGTCCGAGGCATACCGCGCGAAGACGTCGGACAGGCCAGGCTCGACCCCGATGCCGACGAGCGCGAGACGCCCGGCCGCCTCCCAGTCCGGAGCCGCCGTGAACTGCTCGTCGCCGAGCTTCACGCCGGTGTCGCGGTAGGGGTGGTCAGGGTGCGGCTTGGACAGGCTCATGGCCATGTCGAGGTAGTCGGCGCCGGCGGCGAGAGCACCCTCGAAGATCGGCATCACGAAGCGTGGGTCCACGGCGTTCATCACGTGGGTGGCTCCCGAGGAGAGCGACAGCGAGGTCACAGACCCCGCGTCGGAGGCGTCGACGCTGGCCGCGGTGAAGCGGGGGTCGCCGACCGACTCCACGGCGCGCTCGGCACTGGAGACGTCGTAGTCGGCCACCACGCAGGCCTCGAAGAAGTCGCGGCGTGCGGCGATGGCGCAGAACGCCGAACCCACCCCTCCGGCTCCGACCAACAGGATCTTCATGCCCGCCTCCAGGCGTCAGGACGGGACACCCCGTCCCATCCATCCAATCGCACGGCACCGGCGCACACAACGGATTTCGAAATGAAGTCCGTGTTACGTCGCGGAATCCTCTTGTTACCCCGGCTCCGGAGTGATGAAATGACAGCATGTCCGACTTCGACTCCGCCGCCCTGCAGTCCGCTGCCAAGGACCACCTGTGGATGCACTTCTCGCGTCACGGCTCCTACGCCGACCACGACGTGCCCGTCATCGTGAAGGGCGACGGCCTGCACCTCTTCGACGACCGCGGCAAGCGGTACATCGACGGCCTCGCCGGGCTCTTCGTGGTGCAGGTGGGGCACGGCCGGGAGGAGCTGGCGGAGGCTGCGGCCAAGCAGGCCAAGGAGCTGGCCTTCTTCCCCCTGTGGACCTTCGGGCACCCGCCGGCCATCGAGCTGGCCGAGCGCATCGCGTCCTACGCTCCGGGCGACCTCAACCGCGTCTTCTTCACGACCGGTGGAGGTGAAGCCGTGGAGACGGCGTGGAAGGCCGCCAAGCAGTACTTCAAGCTCACCGGCAAGCCGCTCAAGACCAAGGTCATCAGCCGACAGGTGGCCTATCACGGCACCACCCACGGTGCGCTGTCGATCACCGGCATCCCGGCGCTCAAGCAGGTCTTCGAGCCGCTCGTCCCGAGCACGGTGCACGTGGCCAACACCAACATCTACCGCGCTCCGCTCCATGGCGACGACCCCGTGGCGTTCGGCCGCTGGGCCGCCGACCAGATCGAGGACGCCATCCTGGCCCAGGGCCCCGACACGGTGGCCGCGGTCTTCCTCGAGCCGGTGCAGAACGCCGGCGGCTGCTTCCCGCCTCCGCCCGGCTACTTCCAGCGCGTGCGCGAGATCTGCGACCAGTACGACGTGCTGCTCGTCTCCGACGAGGTCATCTGCGCGTTCGGCCGCCTCGGCGAGATGTTCGGTGCCACGCGGTACGAGTACCAGCCCGACATGATCACGTGCGCGAAGGGCCTGACGTCGGGCTACTCGCCGCTCGGGGCCATGATCGCGTCCGACCGCATCATGGAGCCGTTCCTGCAGGGCGACACGAGCTTCACGCACGGCTACACCTTCGGCGGGCATCCCGTCTCCGCCGCGGTCGCCATGGCGAACCTCGACATCTTCGAGCGCGAGAAGCTCAACGAGCACGTGCGCGAGAACGAGGACGCCTTCCACGGCACCCTCAGCAGGCTGCTCGACCTGCCGCTCGTCGGCGACGTCCGCGGAGCGGGCTACTTCTACGGCATCGAGCTCGTGAAGGACGCCGCCACCAAGGAGTCCTTCACGGACGAGGAGTCGGAGCGGCTGCTGCGTGGCTTCATGTCCAAGGCCCTGTGGGACGCCGGCCTCTACTGCCGCGCCGACGACCGGGGCGACCCGGTCATCCAGCTCTCTCCCCCGCTCATCGCCGACCAAGGCACCTTCGACGAGATCGAGCAGATCCTGCGCAGCGTCCTCACCGACGCCGAGAAGCTGCTCTAGGCGCATTCCCCTCGGCAACCTGACCCATCCCTCGGGAAGCTTCCCGAGGGATGGGTCGGCTTACCAACCCCCCGTGGTAAACCGGGTCGGGGCTAGAGGGTGAGGGCCTTCTCCTGGCGGCGACGGTTGAGCTCGTTGCCCAGCACGACGAGGATCGAGATGACGAACATCGCGGTGCCGATGACGTTGACCTCCATGGGCACGCCGCGCTGGTTGGCGCCGTACACGAACATCGGGAACGTGACGGACTGGCCGGCGTTGAGGTTCGTGATGATGAAGTCGTCGAAGGACAGCGAGAAGCTCAGCAGCGCCGCGCCGACGATGCCGGGCAGCACGAGCGGGAGCGTGACCCGCCAGAACGTCTGCGCCTCGGTGGCGTAGAGGTCCATCGCGGCCTGCTCGAGGTTGTCGTTCAGCCCGCTCAGGCGCGCCTTCACGGTGACGATCACGAACGACAGGCAGAACATCACGTGCGCGATGAGGATCGTCCAGAAGCCCAGCTGACCACCGAAGCCGCTGGCCACGAAGAGCGAGAGCAGCGACGAGCCCATCACGATCTCCGGCGACGCCATGGGCAGGAAGATGATGACGTTGGCGGCCGATCGACCCGCGAACCGGTGCCGGACGAGCGCGAAGGCCGCGAGGGTCCCGAGCACCGTGGCCACCAGGGTGGCCGCCGCGGCGATCTCGAGGCTGAGGATCACCGAGTCGCCCATGCCGTCGGCCCAGCCGCCCGGGTGCAGCCAGTGGTCGAGGGTGAACTTCTGGAACTTGTAGACGTTCCGCGACTTGCTGCTGTCGTTGAAGCTCATCAGCACGACCACGGCGATGGGCACGAACGTGTAGACCAGCACGAGGATGCCGAGGCCCAGCACGAGGTGGTCCCCCAGCCAGCGGCGAGCAGTGCGCACGGTGCTCATACGAGCTCCTCCGTCCCGGCCTTGCGGACATAGACCATGACGGCGGCCACGATGATGACCATGAGGATCACCGACAGGGCGCCGGCCGTCGCGTAGTCGTTCTCCTTGGTGAACAGGCTCTGGATCGAGGCGCCCACCATGCGGGTGTTGGTGTTGCCGAGCAGCTGGTCGTTCACGTAGTCGCCCGTGGCGGGGATGAACGTCAGCAGGGTGCCGGCCACGACGCCCGGCATCGACAGCGGCAGCGTGACCTTGAGGAAGCCGCGCGCCGGCGAGGCGTAGAGGTCGCCCGCGGCCTCGATGAGGCGGACGTCGACCTTCTCCAGGCTCGCGTAGAGCGGAAGCACCATGAAGGGCAGGAAGTTGTAGGTGAGCCCGGCGATGACGGCGAACGGGGTGGCGAGCAGCCGGTCACCATCGGCGAGGTTCACGAGCTGCAGGGCGTCGGTGAGGTGGATGGCCTGCGCGACGTCGACCACCCAGCCGTCGTCGGCCAGGATCAGCTTCCAGGACAGCGTGCGCAGCAGGAAGCTCGTGAAGAACGGCGCGATGACGAGCACCAGCATGAGGTTCTTCCAGCGGCCCGCCTTGAACGCGATGGCGTAGGCCAGCACGTAGCCGAGGACGAGGCACGTGGCCGTGGCCAGGGCGGCGTACAGCAGCGAGCGGCCGATCTGCTCCTTGTAGTCCCAGAACGCGTTGCCGAAGTTCTGGACGTGGAACGTGACGTCGTAGCCGGTGAGCACCGAGCCGTCCGGGTCGAACAGGCTCGCGGCGAGGAGCGAGTAGAACGGGATGACGAAGAAGAGCAGCAGCCACAGCGCGCCGGGCAGGATCAGCCAGTAGCCGGTCAGGTTCCGGCGCGGCCGGTGCTCGGGCGGACCGCCCGTCGCGACGTCGTCGACGGTCGCCATCAGTCGCCCTCGATGCCGGCCATGGCGTCCTGCGAGGCGTCGAGCAGGAAGGCGAACTCCGGACGCCAGGACACGTCGACCTTGGTCCCCACGGGCAGCATGCCGCGGGCACCGGTGTTCTGCTCGAACACCATGAGCTCCTGGCCCCAGGGCATCCGCACCTGGTACTGCGTGCTGACGCCGACGAAGCTGACGTCGGTGACGAAGCCTCCGGTGATGACGTCGCCGGGGGCGTCGATGGGGTGACCCGTCTCCGCGATGAGGACCTTCTCGGGACGGATGCCGAGCCAGCCCTGGCCGGACTCGGCGTGGGCTCGGTCGGCCGGGACGGAGGCGACCGCACCCTGCACCCGCACCTTCACCTGGTCGCCGTCCCGTCCCTCGATGTCGCCCGCGATGAGGTTGGACTGGCCCAGGAAGTTGGCCACGAACGTGGTCCGGGGGTTCTCGTAGAGCTCGGTGGGGGCACCCATCTGCTCGATGACTCCCCCGTTCATGACCGCGATGGTGTCGGCCATGGTCATGGCCTCCTCCTGGTCGTGGGTCACGTGGACGAACGTCAGCCCGACCTCGGTCTGGATGCGCTTGAGCTCCAGCTGCATGCCGCGCCGGAGCTTGAGGTCGAGGGCACCGAGCGGCTCGTCGAGCAGCAGCACCTCGGGCTGGTTGATGAGCGCCCGGGCCAGGGCGACGCGCTGCTGCTGCCCGCCCGACATCTGCGCCGGCTTCTTGTGGGCCTGCGACGTGAGCTCGACGAGCTCGAGCATCTCGGCCACCTGCTGCTTGGTGTTCTTCACGCCTCGACGCTCGAGCCCGAACGCCACGTTCTTGGCGATGTCGAGGTGGGGGAACAGGGCGTAGTTCTGGAAGACCGTGTTGACGGGCCGCTTGTACGGCTTCTCGTAGGTGATGTCGGAGTCGCCCAGGTGGATGGACCCCGACGTGGGTGTCTCCAGGCCCGCGACCATGCGCAGCGTGGTGGTCTTGCCGCAGCCCGACGGGCCGAGGAGCGCGAAGAACTGACCCTGCGGGACGACGAGGTCGAGAGCCTTGACCGCCGTGAAGGTGGCGTACTCCTTGGTGAGCCCCTGCAGGCGCAGGTCGTGGGCCGCCTCGGCGCGAGGAGGTGCGGAGACGGTGCTCTCAGGCGCGTTGGACATCGGTGTAGTCCTTCTCGTAGGTCCGGGCCTTGGCCTCGTCGAGGGCCATGAACCGATGGGTCAGGGACAAGGTCTTCTCGGTCGGGAAGATGAGCTCGTTCTCGACGTTGTCGGGGTTGACCTTCTCCATCGCCTCCTGAGCCCCCTTCACCGGACAGATGTAGGAGTTGTAGTCGGCGAGCTTGGCCGCGACCTCGGGCTCGTAGTAGTAGTTGATCCACTGCTCGGCGTTGGCCTGGTGGGTGGCGAGGTTGGGCACCATCATGTTGTCGGCCCAGATCATGATCCCCTCCTCCGGCGGCACCCAGACGAGGTTCTCGTCGCCGGCGTTGGCGATGTCGCCCGACCACGCCTCGCACGCCAGGACGTTGCCCGAGGCCAGGTCCTGCACGTAGTCGTTGCCCGTGAAGGAGCGGAACTGGCCGGCCTTCTTGGCCTTCGTGAGGCGCTCGACCGCCTGCTTCCACTCGTCGTCGGTGAACTTCTCCGGGTCCGCCCCGTCGATGAGGAGCATGAAGCCCATCGTGTCGCGCATCTCGGTGAGCAGGGAGACCCGGCCCTTGAGGTCGGGACGCGTGACGAGGTCGGAGAAGGAGCGGACCTCGTCGACCTTGGCCTTGTTGTAGGCGATGCCGGTGAGCCCGCTCTGCCACGGCGCGGAGTAGTCGCGACCGGGGTCCCACGCAGGCTTGGCGAGCGAGTCGATGATGTTGGCGTGCAGGTTGGGCACCTTGGACGCGTCGAGCTTCTGGATCCAGCCCACCTGGATCATGCGGGCAGCCATCCAGTCCGTGAGCGCGAACAGGTCGCGCTTGGTGGAGGTGCCCGAGCCCAGCTGGTTGCGGACCTTGGAGAAGAACTCGTCGTTGTCGTTGACGTCGGCGGTGTACCGGACCGTGATGCCGGTGTCCTTCTCGAACTGCGTGAGGGTGGAGACGTAGCCGTCGTCGTCCTCGTCGATGTACTCGGGCCAGTTGGAGATGATCAGCCGCGGGTCGGACTCCGAGCGGTCAGGCACCTTGAGGCGGCTCGGGTCCTGCTTCTGGTCGGGGGTCCCGAACAGGGGCAGGACAGCAGCACTCACCCCCAGAAAACCGAGTCCGGCACCGCCTCGCAGCACAGTCCTCCGGTTCATCCCAGCCATCGCCACCTCCGCGTTATTTCTCGAATCCTGACACCGCCTGGGGTCAGGAGCAAGGAATCCGTCGTAAATGTCTTGTTTCGTCGACGAAAACGCAATGGCCAGTGCGTGAGGCACAATGTCCCGTATGAACGACGCACCTCGCCCTGCCGCGCGGCCCCTGACGCTCGACGCCACCGCCAAGCGCATCATCGAGCTCCTGCAGGGCGACGGTCGCCTGGCCTACGCCGCGATCGCGAAGGACGTGGGCCTCTCCGAGGCCGCGGTCCGCCACCGCGTCCAGAAGCTGGTGGATGCCGGCGTGGTCCAGATCGTGGCCGTCACCGACCCGCTGCAGATGGGCTTCGCCCGTCAGGCACTCATCGGGATCAAGGTCTCCGGGAACGTCCGGACGGTCGCCACGACGCTCGAGGGCATGGACGCCCTCGACTACATCGTCATCACCACGGGACGCTTCGACATCCTGGCCGAGGTCGTGGCCGAGTCCGACGACGAGCTCCTCGACATCGTCTCCGACGAGATCGGCGGGCTCGACGGCGTGGCCTCGACGGAGACCTTCGTCTACCTCAAGCTGCAGAAGCAGACCTACGCCTGGGGCGTGCGCTGATCCTCAGCGCGTGAGCTTCTCCCCCGCGAGCAGCGGCGCGAGCAGCTCCCCGTGCTCGGCGAGTGCGTGCTGGGCGTAGTCCTCGGAGTCGAACCGGGCCGCCGGAGCGGGGTCGCCCCGGCCCGCCTTCATCAGGACGTCCCAGGCGAACTCGTCGTCACCCACCCTGGCCACGACGGGGTCACCCGCGAGGCTCACCGAGGCTCCCGGCTCGGCCCTGGCCTCGAGCCGCACGAGGGCCAGGACCGCCAGCACCTCGGCGCGGCCCGTGAGGTCGAGGTGGACGGTGCCGCCGGGCTGCACGCCGAGCTGGTTCAGCGCACCGGCCAGCGACGCGGACTCGTGGAGCAGGCGCGCGAACGTCAAGGAGCCGTCGGCGTCGACATAGGCGACGTCGTCGGCGCGGCCCGCCACCACGTGGGTGTCGAGCAGCCGGAACGAGAGCGACTTCTCCCTCATCATGCGCCTCGGAAGATCGGCGCGCGCTTCTCCGAGCGGGCGGCGGCGGCCTCACGGACGTCGTCGCTCTCCCAGACGGCGGTGAAGCTGGCCTCGATGGCGGCGTCGTCCGCGTGGGTCCCGTTGAGGACGAGCTTGTTGTGCGCGAGCGTGAGCGGCGCGAGCGCGGCGATCTCGTGGGCCCAGGCGAGGGCGTCCTCGACGGTGCCGGCGCGGTCGGCGAGGCCGTGGTGCAGCGCCGCGTCGCGGTCGAGCGACTCGGCAGCGAGCATGAGGCGCCGCGCCGGGCCCGTTCCGGCGAGAGCGGCGAGCGTGCGGATGGTCCAGGCATCGACGGCCATGCCGTTCTTGGCCGTCGGCACGGCGAACTTCGCGGTGGAGTCGGCCACCCGCAGGTCACAGGCCATGGCCAGCTGTGTGCCCGCGCCGATGGCCGGGCCGTTCACGGCTGCCACGAGCGGCACGGGCACCTTCGTGAGGCGGTGGAGCATGCCGTAGAGCGCCTGCAGGAAGTCGGGGCCGTAGACGCCGCCGAGGTCGGCGCCGGAGCAGAACGCCGTGCCGCGCCCGGTGACGACGATGGCGCGGGTGCCGCTCTCGACGGCCGCGTCGACCGCGTGGTGGATCTCCTGGCAGAGCTCGAGGTTCAGGGCGTTGCGGCGGTCCTCGCGCTGCAGCTCGAGCACGGTGACGGGTCCATCGACCTTGACGTCCAACATGGCGCTCACGCTACCGATGTGACCCAGGTAACTCTCAGGCCGTCCGGTCGTTGAGCAGGTATGCCGATCACTCGTCGTCGCCTCATCCAGACCGGGACCGCCGTCGGAGGGGCCGCCGCCTTCGGCTTCCCGACCCTGCGGGCCTCCGCGGCCACCGGTCTCGCCGCGCCTGAGGGCACCACGGCCGCGTCCACGTTCCAGAAGGGTGCGGCCGGCACCGGCGGCTACACCCGGATCGTCCAGGGCGGCGGAGAGCCGCACGTCGTGCGGCCCGACCTGCGGGCTCCGGCCGGCCCCCAGCGCACCACGGCGCGCCAGGCGCTCATGTCGTTCGCGCACCTCACCGACGTCCACATCGTCGATGCCCAGTCGCCGTCCCGCGTGGAGTACGTCGACCGCCTCGACGACACCTACAGCGCCGGCGACGTCACCCTGCAGGGCCTGCTCAGCTCGAGCTACCGCGCCCACGAGATGCTCACGACCCACGTGGCCGACGCCATGGTGCAGTCGGTGAACCGCGTCGGCCGCGGCCCCGTGGTCGGCCAGAAGCTGTCGTTCGCGATCCAGACGGGCGACAACTCCGACAACTGCCAGTACAACGAGGTGCGGTGGAACATCGACGTCCTCGACGGCAAGAAGGTCACGCCCGACTCCGGCAGCCGGCTCGCCTGGGAGGGCGTCCACGACCGGGTGCAGTGGGACCCGCACTACTGGCACCCGGAGGGCAAGGGCCTGCTGCAGCGCTCGGAGGACATCTACACCTCGCGCTTCGGCTTCCCCAAGGTCCCGGGGCTGCTCGACGCCGCCCGTCGCGCGTTCACCCCGCAGGGCCTCAAGCTCCCCTGGTTCAGCGTCTTCGGCAACCACGACGGGCTCGTGCAGGGCAACTTCCCGCACACGTTGCCGCTCGGCGTCCTGGGCACCGGGCCGCTCAAGGTCCAGACGCTGCCGCCCGGTCTCTCGCAGACCGACGTGCTGACGTCGCTCAAGACGCTCGACCTCAAGGGCCTGCTCGACGCCACGGCGCTCGGCTCGTCGGTCCGGCTCGTGAGCCCCGACGGCGAGCGACGCAACCTCACGCGCCAGCAGGTCGTGGAGGAGCACTTCAAGACCCAGGGGGCACCGGTCGGCCACGGCTTCACCCAGGACAACCGGACCAAGGGCACCGCCTACTACACGTTCGACTCCGGGCCGGTCCGATGCATCGTGATGGACAGCGTGAACCCCAACGGCTACGCCGACGGCTCGCTCGACAAGACCCAGTTCACGTGGCTCCAGCAGGTGCTGGCCTCCTCCACCGACAAGTACGTCATCGTCTTCAGCCACCACACGTCGAGCACGATGACCAACCCGCTCGTCGCGACCGGGCTCGACCTCGACACCCGCGTGCTCGGTCCCGCCGTCGTCGACCTGCTGCTCGCCCACCAGCACGTGATCGCCTGGGTCAACGGTCACACCCACCGCAACCAGGTCACCCCTCACCCGAGCCCCGACGGCACGAGCGGCTTCTGGGAGATCAACACCGCCTCGCACGTCGACTTCCCGCAGCAGTCGCGGCTCATCGAGCTGGTCGACAACAGGGACGGCACCATCTCGCTGTTCACGACGATGCTCGACCACTCGGGCCCCACCAGCAACGGTGGATCGCTCAGCACCTCGTTGGCCCTGGCCGCCCTGGCCCGCGAGCTGGCCGCCAACGACCCGCAGCTGCGCACCGGCGGGCTCTCCGGCAGCCCCCAGGACCGCAACACCGAGCTGCTCCTCACCAACCCCCTCGCCTGAGCGACGGTCTACCACGGGGTGTGGGGAGACCGACCCATCCCTACGGAAGCTTCCCCAGGGATGGGTCGGGTTGCCGAGGGGAGCTCGGTCAGAGGAACGGGCGGACCTCGATCTTGCGGTTGCAGGCTCTCGACGCCTCGGCGCCCAGGGCGAACGCCTCGTCGAGGTCGTCGGCCTCCATGATCCAGAAGCCGGCGAGGTACTCCTTGGACTCGACGAACGGGCCGTCGGTCACGAGCCCTCGCCCGGCGCGGTCGTCGATCGTCCTCGCGGGTGACGGGTCACCCAGCCCACCGGCGAACACCCACCGCCCCGCGGCCTTGAGCTTCTCGTTGAAGGCGTCGACCGCGTCCTGCTCGACCTGTGTCTCGGGGCCGGTGCCGTCGTCGATCACGGAAACCAGGAACTGCATCGCACTCATCTCCTCGGGTCGGGGTCGCCCTCGTGGCTGCCCTCATCATGACCACGAACGGGACCCGGGCGAAACGACAACCCGCGCTCAGGACCTGCTCGCGCACGTGATGCACGTCCGTGCGACAGGCCTGGCCTCCAGACGTCCGCCGCCGATCGCGGCGCCGCACCGCTCGCAGACGCCGTAGGTGCCGGACTCCAGCCGCTCGACCGCGGCGTCGAGCTCGGCGAGATGTCGGCGCGCCTGCTGGACGAGGGCTCCCAGCTGGGAGCGCTCGAAGGCGATCGTGGCACCCTCCGGGTCGTGCTCGTCGTCGGCGTTGTCGTCGTACGACGCGGCGACGACGGCGTCGTAGTCGCCCGTCAGCCCGGCGAGGCGCCTGAGGGTCTCCTGGCGGTCGCGCTCGAGGCGCTCTCGTGGGTCCGTCACGACGGTCCCGCCGGGGCTACTCGGACGCGGCCAGCTGGCCGCAGGCGGCGTCGATCTCGTCGCCCCGGGTGTCGCGGATGGTGGTGCTGATGCCCTTGGCCTCGAGACGGCGCACGAACTCGTCCATGTCGTCGTCGCGCGAGCGGGTGAAGCGCGCGCCGGGGATCTCGTTGAGCGGGATGAGGTTCACGTGGACCCAGCCCCAGTCGCCGAACCCGTTGAGCACGTCGGCGAGGAGGTCGGCGCGCCAGGCCTGGTCGTTGATGTCGCGCATCATGGCGTACTCGATGGAGACGCGACGCTTGGTGGTGCGGGCGTACTCCCACGCGGCCTCGACGGTCTCGTGGACGCTGTAGCGCGTGTTGATGGGCACGAGCTCGTTGCGCAGCTCGTCGTCGGGCGCGTGGAGCGACAGCGCCAGCGTGACAGGGATCCCCTCGGTGGCGAGCTGCTTCATGCGTGGGACGAGCCCCACCGTGCTGACCGTGATGTTGCGGGCCGAGAGACCCAGCCCGTCGGGGTCGGTTGCGACCATGCGGCGGATGGACCCGATGACGGCCTTGTAGTTGGCCATCGGCTCGCCCATGCCCATGAAGACGATGTTGGAGAGCCGGCCAGGACCGCCGGCCACGAGGCCGTTGGCCATGGCCGCGGCACCGTCGACGACCTGGTCGATGATCTCGGCCGTGCTCATGTTGCGCTGCAGCCCGCCCTGTCCCGTCGCGCAGAACGGGCAGGCCATGCCACACCCTGCCTGGCTGGAGACGCACAACGTGGCGCGGTCGGTGTAGCGCATCAGGACCGACTCCACGAGGGCACCGTCGAAGAGGCGCCAGAGCGTCTTGCGCGTGGTGCCCTTGTCGGCCTCCTGCGTGCGGACCGACGTGAGGAGCGTGGGCAGGAGGGCCTCGGCGATGGCGTCGCGCTGGGCGGCGGGCAGGTCGGTCATGGCCGACGGGTCGCGCTGCAGGCGGGCGAAGTAGTGGTGCGAGACCTGCTTCAGGCGGAAGGCCGGGAGGCCCAGCTTCTCGGCCTGCTCCTTGCGCTCCTCGGGCGAGAGGTCGGCGAGGTGACGCGGGGGCTTGGCGCGGCCGCGCGGCTGCTCGAGGACGAGCGGCAAGGTCTTGATGGCGTCACTCACCCACCCATTCTCCCAGACGACGCCACTCCCCCGAAATCGTCGAGAAAGTCAGTCCCACGAGTGGCGCAAAGTGGGGTTCGAGTGGCGCAGATCGGCGCGACACGCCGTCCCAAAAATGCCAATCTGCGCCACTCGCGGAACGAGGGTCAGGAGCGGACGAGGTCGGCGACGAGGTCGAGCTTCTGCAGCACCTTCTCGGGCAGGACGAACGGGTAGAGGTCGTTCGCGCCCATGGAGCGGTTGATCTGGTTGAGCGCGATGCTGAGCGGGATCCAGACGCCCTGCACGAGGTCGCGGAACGAGGAGAAGACGTCAGGGTCCACCGTGATGAGGCCGTGGGCCGACGCCGAGCCGATGGTGTCGCGGATGTGCAGGACGTGCGCGAACGTCTCGGCGAAGTCCTCGAACGGGTGCATCGTGGCGTACGTGGAGATGTAGTCGTTCTCCCAGCCCACCGGCGGCCCCTCGGAGTAGTGCCGATCGATCTCGGCCTGGTAGTCCTTCGTGTCGTCGCCGAACATCGCCCGGACGCGGTCGAGGTCGTCGCCGACCGCGAGGACCGACTCGTAGTAGTGGCCGATCTCGTGGCGCATGTGGCCGAGCATCGTGCGGTAGGGCTCGTCGAGCTGCACGCGGACCTTCTCGCGCCGAGCGTCGTCGGCCTCGGCGAGGTCGATGGTGATGATGCCGTCGTCGTGCCCGATGACGACGTTCTCGTCGACGCTGGACAGGAGGTCGAAGGCCAGACCGCCCTCGTCGCCGTCCTCGAGGCTCGTGACCTTCAGTCCGAGCACGTCGAGCTCGACGATGAGGTGCCGCTTGGCGCGCTCGGCGACGGGGAACTGCGAGAGCCCCTCGAGGTCGTCGTCGGCCGGGCGGGTCCGGGTCAGGCGACAGCTGAAGCACGGCGACGCCGGCTGCTCCGTGAGCCACGTGCAGCCGGACAGCGCCGTGTTCTCGCAGACGTGCCAGATGTAGCCCTCGGCGTCGACGTAGGTCCTGTCCTCCTGGAGCGGGACGATGTCGCCCTCGGGGCGGCTGAAGCCGAGCGACGTCCCGCAGGACATGCACACGGAGTTCTCGAAGTACAGGGCATTTCCGCAGACGCGGCAGGAGAAAGAACGCACGGGCCAGTGTTACGCACCGAGGGGCGAGGCGCTCGTCGGGAGAGGGTGCCCCGCGTCTCAGTGGCCGGAGCCGGCCACGACGGGCGCGACGTCGACCTCCACGCCCATCGTCGACTCCTTGGCGTCGGTGAAGATGACGCCCTTGAGGGGCGGCACGTCGCCGTAGTCCCGGCCCCAGGCCACCGTGACGTAGCGCTCCCCCGCCCGCTGGTCGTTGGTGGGGTCGAGGGCGAGCCAGGTGTCCTGGCCGAGCCACACCGCGGCCCAGGCGTGGGAGGCGTCGGCACCCACGATCCGTTCCTTGCCCGGTGGCGGGTCGGTGGCGAGGTAGCCGCTCACGTACCGCACCGCGAGCCCGTGGCTGCGCAGGCAGGCGAGCGTGAGGTGGGCGAAGTCCTGGCACACGCCGGCCCGCGTCTCGAGGACGTCGGCGATCGTGCTCGTGACCGTGGTGGCCCCGGGCTCGTAGGTGAAGTCGGCGTGGATGCGCTGCATCAGCTCGGTGGCCGCCTCCCCGAGGGGACGTCCGGGCAGGAGCGAGACGGCGGCGTAGGCGTGTGCCTCGGGCGTGTGGTCGACGAGCGCCGATCCGAGTGCGAAGTCGACAGTGCGCCAAGCGTCCGGGTCGGTGCTCGTCCCGGGACGGCACGTCTCCCACGGCTGGACCAGCAGCGCGTCGTCGTACCGCGGCTCGAGCACCTCGACCTCGCTGCGAGCCGTCACCGAGAGGGCCTGGTGCGGCTCCGTGACCTGGAAGTAGGTGACGGTGTTGCCGTAGTGGTCGAGATCGGTGCGCAGGTCGCCGGGCTCCGGGTCGATCGTCACGACGCTCGAGGCGACGTCCTGCCACGGGAGCGACCGCGGCGTCAGGTAGCCGACGCCGAGGCTGTCACTGACGTCGGCGTCGTAGGAGTACGTGGTGCGGTGGGAGACGACGTACCTCACGGACCTCGCACCTCGAGCCGGGTGTGGCCGGACCGTCCGAGCCCGAAGGAGCGCGGTGTCGGTGCGCCGGCGAGGTGCAGCTCGACGACCGCGTCGGCCAGTCGCGTGAGCTGGCCGAGCAGGACGTCGAGCAGGTGCTGCAGGTGCGGACGGGCCTCGCCGTCGACCGTCCCCAGCATGGCGAGGTCGGCGCGGTCGAGCTCCTCGAGCAGGTCGAGGACGAGTCGCTCGGGTCGCGTGCTGCCCGTGGAGGTGGGCAGCGCCGCCAGGCTGGTCTGCACCGTGGCGAGCACGAAGCGCAGCGACCGGGGGTTCTCGGGGTCGAGCAGCAGGAGGTCGAGGACGTTCGTGAGCCGCACGTAGTCGCGGTACCGCCGACGATGGGTGACGGCCGACTCCGACACGGCCAGCACGGCGTGGTGCACGTCGCGGTCGACGTCGATGCCGCGGCGGACGGTGGTGGTGGCGCGCAGGAGACGCACGAGCTGCAGGCCGCGCTCGATGGCCCGGCCGGTCTCCAGCAGGTACCAGCCGGGGTCGCGCATCATCTGCGACGTGACCCCGTAGAGCGAGAGCACCCCGGACAGCATGCGTCCCGCGCTCTCGGCCACCTGGTGGCTGTACGGGTACTCGACGAGCGCCTGGGCCGCTCGGTCGGTGGAGCCGAAGGCGCGCCACACGTCGGAGGAGAGCTGGTCGCGCGAGCCCTGCGCTGCGTCGCGCAGCGCCGCGAGCGACTGCGCCACCGAGCCGGGTCGGTGCGGGTCGAGCAGGTTGCTGCGGAAGTCGGCGTCGGGCGACGGGTCAGGGGTGGGGCTCAGCGCCGAGACCGTGGTCATCAGGACGCGCAGCGTGGCTCCGCCCGAGGAGTACGGCCGGGACCGGAAGTCCTCGCTCAGGGCGTGCGTCTGCAGGACGAGCCGCAGCATGTCCTCGGTGCGCTCGGCGTACCGGCCGAACCAGAACATGTCCTCGAGCACACGCGGCACCATGGCGGCCGGAGCCCGCACGTTGGTCATGGCCAGGACGTCGGCGAGGCCCTGGTCGGGGTCCTCCGGCCGGCCCTTCAGCACCCACACGTCCTTGCTGGAGACCGAGCGTCCGGCGTCGAGCACGCTGGCCAGACCGCCCATGAGCGGGCGGTAGGTGGAGCCGTACCGCATCGTGAAGGTGCGCAGGGCGACCGGGACCGGGGCCACGCCGAGCCCGTGCACGGCGGCGGTCTGCGAGACCGTGACCTGCTCCTGGACGACGAAGCGGTGCGGCTCCGCGACCAAGGTGGCGCGGAGCTCGTCATGGTTCTCCGAGGGGCGCCAGCCGGGCCGGTCGATGGCCCTGACGACGACGGATCCGAGCTGGCCAAGGGCCGCTTCGAGTGCCCCCGGGTCCCCCAGCCACGAGGTGGGGAGCGACGGCAGACGCAGCGGCTCGTCCAGCAGCAGCTCGCACATGGCCGACATGTACGGCAGGAGGCCCGGGTTCTCCAGGACCCCGGACCCGATCCCGTTGACGATCCGGACGCTGCCCCGACGGGACGCCTCTGCGAGGCCGGCCACGCCCAGCTGCGACTCGCCCCGCAGCTCGAGGGGGTCGCTCCAGGCCGCGTCCACCCGGCGGAGCACGACGTCGACCCGCTCCAGGCGGCCGAAGACACGCATCCACACCGCACCGTCGCGCACCACGAGGTCGGAGCCCTGCACGAGGGGGAAGCCGAGGCTCGAGGCGATGAAGGACTGGTCGTACGCCGTCTCGGAGTGGGTGCCCGGCGTGAGGACGACCACCCGGGGGTTGGGCACGTGCTCAGGGGCCGAGGCGAGGATGGCGCTACGCATCGCCTGGAAGTACGGCGCCATGCGGTGCAGCCCGGCCTCGCGGTACAGCTCGGGCAGGACGCGCGAGATGACCCGTCGGTTCTCCATGGCGTAGCCGATGCCCGACGGCGCCTGGGTGCGGTCGGCGAGGGCCCGCCACTCCCCTGCGGCGTTGCGGCCCAGGTCGGTGGCGGAGAGCAGCAGCAGCTGGGGGTCGGCGGAGGGCCGGGCCATGGCGCGCACGAAGCCGCGGTGCCCGTAGACCACGGCGGGCGGCAGGACGCCGCTCGCGAGCAGCCTCTGCGGCCCGTACAGGTCCTGCAGGACCGCGTTGAGCAGCTCTGAACGCTGCGCGAGGCCCACCTCGAGGCCGGCCCACTCCTCGGCCCCGATGACCAGGGGAAGCGGGTCGAGCCGCCACGGGGCGGCCTCCTCGCCGGGACGGGTGTACGTGACGCCGTCGTCGCTCAGGAAGCGTCCGATCTCGCGCCGGACCCGCCGCAGCCGGTCCGACGTGAGCTCCGCGACCTCCGCTCCGAGGCTCTTCCAGGCCGGGCGGAGCGTGCCGTCGGGAGCCGTCAGCTCGTCGTAGCGACCGGGCTCCTCGGACAGCGTGGGCTGGGTGACGGCTGCCGCGTAGTCGCGCAGCACCGTCACCGGGCCCCACGTCCTGCCGCGCGCGTGGGGACGTGTCGGCGCAGGTCGAGGGTGAAGGGGTACTCGACGCTGCGGTCGCCGAGCTGGCGTCGGAGCGTGTCGACGTCGAGACGACCCGTCCGGTGGCCGAACGGCTCGAAGCGGTTGGACCGGCGGGACTCCGCCTCGTTGGCGTTGACGGGGAACGTGTCGTACGAGCGACCTCCGGGGTGCACGACGTGGTACGTGCAGCCGCCGAGCGACGTGCCCTGCTCCAGGTCGACCAGCTCGACGGTGAGCGGGGAGTGCATCTCGATGGAGGGGTGCAGCGCCGACCACGGCTGCCAGGCTCGGTAACGCACTCCTGCAACATGCTGGCGAGGAGTCCCGGTGGGAGTGAGCGGAACGGCCACCCCTGCCACCGTGACCGCATGCCGTCCTGGCTCCAGACCGGTCACCAGCACCTGCAGCCGCTCGATCGAGGAGTCGACGTAGCGGGCGGTGCCGCCGCTGGCCGCCTCCTCGCCCAGGACGTTCCAGGGCTCGATGGCCTGGCGCAGCTCCAGGGTGACGGCCTCGCCACCGGACGTCGTGATGGACGTGGTGCCCAGGTGCGGGAACCGGAACTCCACGAACGGGTCGAGCCACGACCGCTCGAAGGGGATGCCCGCAGCCACGAGGTCGTCGACGACCTGGTTGATGTCCCGACGCACGCCGTACGGGCTGAGCATGTCGTCGTGCAGCGCCGTGCCCCAGTCGATGAGGTCGTCCGTGCAGGGCTCGGCGGCGAACATCGCGACGATGGAGCGCACGAGCAAGGACTGCACGAGCGCCATGTGCGGGTGCGGGGGCATCTCGAAGCCACGCAGCTCGAGCAGTCCGAGCCGACCGCGCGAGGAGTCAGGGCTGTAGAGCTTGTCGATGCAGAACTCGGCGCGGTGCGTGTTGCCGGTGAGGTCGGTGAGCAGGTGACGCAGGGCACGGTCGGTGAGCCAGGGCCGGGGCTCGTCCCCCAGCTCGGCCGTCTCCGCGGCGAGGCGGCTCAGCTCGTCGAGCGCGATCCGCATCTCGTACACGGCCTCGGGGCGTCCCTCGTCGAACCGGGGCGCCTGGCTCGTGGGCCCGATGAAGCGGCCGCTGAACAGGTACGACAGGCTCGGGTGGCGCTGCCAGTAGCGGATCATGCTGGCCAGCAGGTCGGGGCGGCGCAGCATCGGCGAGTCCTCCGGGACCCGTCCGCCCAGCGTGATGTGGTTGCCGCCACCGGTTCCGGTGTGCGAGCCGTCGAGCTCGAACTTCTCGGTGCCCAGGCGCGACGCGACGGCGGTGCGGTAGAGGCCCACCGTGAGGTCGCGCAGCTCCTCCCAGGAGCCCGCCGGCTGCACGTTGACCTCGATGACGCCGGGGTCGGGCGTGACGACGAGCTGCGTGAGGCGCGGGTCCGGCGGCGGGCCGTAGCCCTCGATCACGACGGGAGTGTCCACCTCCGTGGCCGCGAGCTCGATGACGTGGGCCAGCGCCACGTAGTCCTCGAGCCGCTCCGTGGGCGGCAGGAAGACGTGCACGAACCCGTCGCGGGCCTCGAAGGCGATGGCCGTGGTGGGCTGCTCGTCGGGGTCGACGATCTCCACCGCCGGGACCTCGGGAGCGAGCGGCGGGCCGGCGGTCAGGTACGAGGGGTCGCCCGACGCCTCGGGGTCGGTCCACGTGATGGAGTCGAGCGGCAGCCGCAGGCCGACGGCCGAGGTGCCGGGCGTGAGCACGAGGCGGCCGCGGCGGAAGCTCCAGGCCGGGCTGCGCCACTCCTCCCCCGTCACGAGCGGAAGGACCCAGCCCGACACGACGTCGTCCTCGTCCTGCAGGAAGGTGATCTCGTCGACGACGTCGCGGGCTTCGGGCGCCGGACCCTCGGGCTTGCGGAGGTCGGCCACGTACTGGGCGAGCGCGTCCTCGTGGGCCGCGAGCAGCGTCTGCTCCGGCAGGCCGAGCAGGCGGGTGAACGAGCGCGCGAGGGCCTGCGCGCTCTCGTGTGCGCCCTCCGCGGGCTCGTCGGACCAGGGGTCCGCGAGGAGGTCGGGGCGGTGCCACACCTGGCCGCCGTCGGCGAGCCACTGGAGCGCGACCTGCCAGCGCGGCAACGGCTCGCCGGGGTACCACTTGCCCTGTCCGCGATGCACGAGGCCGCCGGGCGCGTACTGCTCGCGCAGGGCGGCGGCCAGGACGGCAGCGCGCTCCCGCTTGTGCGGACCGTCGGCGTCGGTGTTCCACTCGTCGGCCTCCATGTCGTCGACCGAGACGAAGGTGGGCTCCCCGCCCTGGGTCAGGCGCACGTCGTGCTTCTCGAGCAGCGCGTCGACGTGGTGCCCGAGGGCGTCGAGACGCGGCCAGGTCTGGCCGTCGTAGGGCTGCGTGACGCGCGGGTCCTCGTGGATGCGGGTGACCGTGTTGTGGAAGCTGAAGTCGACCTCGACGGCCTCGGTGGCTCCGGAGATGGGCGCGGCGCTGCTCGGGTGGGGCGTGGCCGACAGCGGGATGTGCCCCTCACCGGCGAACAGCGCGCTCGTGGGGTCGAGGCCGACCCAGCCGGCGCCCGGGACGTAGACCTCCGTCCAGGCGTGCAGGTCGGTGAAGTCCTCCGTGGGGCCGGTGGGCCCGTCGAGGGCGGCCTCCTTGACGGCCTCGTCGGGCGCCAGCTGGACGAGGTAGCCCGAGACGAACCGGGCGGCGAGGCCGTACTGCCGCAGCAGCGAGACCAGCAGCCACGCCGAGTCGCGGCACGAGCCGATGGCGCGCTGCAGCGTGGTGTCGGGCGTCTGCACACCGGGCTCCATGCGGACCGAGTAGGCCACGTCGGCCTGGACGGCGGCGTTCACCTGCACGAGGAAGTCGACGATCGGCAGGCCGCCCTCGGGCAGCTGCGGCAGCGCGTCCTTGAAGGCGCGCACCAGCGGGCCCGGTCCGGTCCCGTCGGCCTCGTCGACGGGACGCAGGTACGGCGCGAGGTCGGCGGCCAGGGAGCGCTCGTACGTGAACGGGAAGGTCTCGGCGTACTCCTCGACGAAGAAGTCGAACGGATTGATGCTGACGAGGTCGGCCACGACGCCCACGGTGACGTCGAGCTCGTCGATGGGCTCGGGGAACACGATGCGGGCCATCCAGTTGCCGAACGGGTCCTGCTGCCAGTTCAGGAAGTGGTTGTCGGGCTGGATCGTGAGCGAGTAGGCGTCGATGGGGGTGCGGGTGTGCGGAGCGGGCCGCAGCCGGACGACGTGAGGACCCACCTCGACGCGGCGCGCGAAGCGGTAGGTGGTGCGGTGCTCGAGCGCGACCTTGATCGACATGGTCCTAGCCTCACTCATCGACGTTACGGGGGCATCACCTGGCCCTCGACGGGCTCGGAGGACGCTGGGGGCACTGGGGGTGCGGGGCGAGCGCGGGGCAGGTGCGGTGCTACGACACGTCGACGAGGAAGTGCAGGATGAGCCAGGCCACCGGCGCGACCGCGATGAGCGAGTCGAGCCGGTCCATCAGACCGCCGTGGCCGGGCAGGAGGTCGCCCATGTCCTTGATGCCGAGGTCACGCTTGATGAGCGACTCCGACAGGTCGCCGAGCGTGGCCATGACCACCGCCGAGATACCGAGCACGATGCCCACCCACCACTCGCCGTCGAGCGCGTAGCGCACCGTGAGGATGCCGGCAGCGATCCCGACGAGCAGGGAGCCGGTGAAGCCCTCCCACGACTTCTTGGGGCTGATCGTGGGCGCCATGGGGTGCTTGCCGAACAGGACACCGGCCGCGTAGCCGCCGATGTCGGAGGCGACGGTGGCCACGATGAACGCGACGATGCGCCACGGTCCGTCGTCCTCGGCCAGCATGAGCACGACGAACACGCCCATGAGGTGCAGGTAGGAGAGGCAGAAGATGCCGGCGCTGGCGTCGCGGACGAAGCCGTCGGCCCCGTCGGAGAGGCGCCAGACCATGGTGCCGAGCACCGTGAGGGCCATGGCGACGGCGGCCGTCTCCATCTCCCCGTAGTACCCGGCGACGAGCATGATGCTGCCGCCCGTGAGGACCGGCAGGAACGGGATGACGATGCCGGCCTTGGCGAACGCCCGAGCCAGCTCCCACAGCCCCACGCCGAGTGCCACGACGACGACGGCGACGAACGCGTCCTTGAAGAGGAAGAGGGAGGCGATGACGAGCGCGCCCAGTCCCGCCCCGACGCCGACGGCGGCGGGGAGGTTTCGCCCGGCGCGGCTCTGCTTCTCCGCCTCCTTGGGCTCTGGGGCGTCGGCAGCCGCCGAGACGTCCTCAGACCTCAAGGAGCTCTGCTTCCTTGTTCTTCAGCAGCTCGTCGATCTGGTCGACGTGCTTCTTGGTGAGACCGTCGAGGCGCTTCTCGGCGCCCGTGTTGTCGTCCTGGCTGATCTCGGAGTCCTTCTCGGCCTTGTCGAGCGCCTGCTTGGTGTTGCGGCGCACGCCGCGCACGGCCACGCGGCCCTCCTCGGCCTTGGACCGGGCGAGCTTGATGTACTCCTTGCGCCGCTCCTCGGTGAGCTCGGGCAGCGACACGCGCAGCACCTTGCCGTCGTCGGAGGGGTTGACGCCGAGGTCGGAGTCGCGGATGGCCTTCTCGATGGCCGCCTTGGCGCCGATGTCGTAGGGCTGGATGATCACGGTGCGGGGCTCGGGCACCTGGAAGCCGGCCAGCTGCTGGAGCGGCGTGGGCGTGCCGTAGTAGTCGGCCGTGATCTGGGCGAACATGGCGGGGTGCGCACGGCCCGTGCGGATCGCGGCGAACTCCTCACGGGTGTGCTCGACGGCCTTCTCCATCTTCTGGTCGGCGTCGCGCAGGTTCTGGTCGATCACGTCATTCTCCTGTTTGCTGGATGGGGCCGGCGTGCACGAGCGTCCCGATCTTCTCACCACGAAGGACACGGGAGATGTTCCCCGCTCCCTCCATGCCGAACACGATCATGGGCAGGTCGTTCTCCATGCACAGCGCGAACGCTGCGGCATCGACGACCTTGAGGTTCCTCTGCAGCGCGTCGCCGAACGTCAGGTCGTCGTAGCGACGGGCCTCGGGGTCGGTGCGCGGGTCGGACGTGTACACGCCGTCGACGCCGCTCTTGCTCATGAGCACGGCGTCGGCCTTGATCTCGAGCGCGCGCTGTGCCGAGACGGTGTCGGTGCTGAAGTACGGCATGCCGGCACCGGCGCCGAAGATGACGACGCGACCCTTCTCGAGGTGGCGGATGGCGCGGCGCGGGATGTAGGGCTCGGCGACCTGCCCCATCGTGATGGCCGACTGCACGCGGGTGTCGATGCCGTGCTTCTCCAGGAAGTCCTGCAGCGCGAGGCAGTTCATGACGGTGCCCAGCATGCCGATGTAGTCGGCCCGGGAGCGGTCCATCCCGCGCTGGCTGAGCTCGGCCCCTCGGAAGAAGTTGCCGCCGCCCACCACGATCGCGACCTCGACGCCCTCGGCGACGGCCTCGGCGATCTGGCCTGCGATGCCGTTCACGACGTCGGGGTCGATGCCGATGGAACCGCCGCCGAACACTTCACCGGACAGCTTCAGCAGCACACGACGAGCCATGAAAGGGAGCCTATCGGACGAGGGCGGGACGGACGGTCCGGGAGATGGTGCTTTCCTCCCGGCGCGAGTCAGCCGGGCCAGGACCGGTGGTCCGACCCGGCTGACTCAGGACGAGGGACGGCTCAGGCGCCGATCTCGATGTGCGCGAAGCGCTTGATCTCCACACCGGCAGCGTCGAGGACGGCCTTGACCGTCTTCTTGCTGTCCTGGACCGACGACTGCTCGAGCAGCACGACGTCCTTGAAGAAGCCGTTGAGGCGTCCCTCGGTGATCTTGGCGATGGCCTGCTCGGGCTTGCCCTCCTCGCGGGCGGTGGCCTCGGCGATCTCGCGCTCCTTGGCGACGAGCTCGGCGGGCACCTCCTCGCGCGTCAGGAAGCGCGGGCGCATGGCGGCGACCTGCATGGCCGCACCGCGAGCGGCGTCGACGGCGTCGCCGGTGAACTCGACGAGGACACCCACGGCCGGCGGCAGGTCGCTGGCGCGACGGTGCAGGTACGTGGCGACCTGGCCGTCGAACGCGGCGACGCGACCGAGCTGCAGCTTCTCACCGATGACCACGGCGAGGTCGGCGATGGTCTGCTCGACCGTCTTGCCGTCCTCGAGCGTGCTCTGGGCGAACGCCTCGGCGCTCTCGGGCTTGGAGGCGTCGGCCGCGGCGGCCAGACGCTCGGCCAGCTCGATGAACTGGTCGTTCTTGGCCACGAAGTCGGTCTCGGAGTTGAGCTCGACGATGGCGTTGCCGGAGCTGGCGACGAGGCCGGAGGAGGCCTCACGCTCGGCGCCACGCTTGGCGGCCTTGGCGGCTCCCGAGATGCGGAGCCCCTCGATGGCCTTCTCGAAGTCGCCGTCGGCCTCGGTGAGGGCCTTCTTGGCGTCCATCATCCCCGCGCCGGTGGCGTCGCGGAGCTTCTTCACGTCTGCGGCGGTGATCGCCATGGGTGTCTCCCGTTCTGAGAAAAGGTGGTGAGCCGTCCGGCCGGCCCTCGTGGGGCCGGCCGGACAGCGGGGTCACTCGGCCGCGGGGGCCTCGGTGCTCTCGGCGGCAGGCGCCTCGGTGGCCGGAGCCTCGGTGGCCTCGGCGGCCGGAGCCTCGGTGGCCTCGGCAGCGGGCGTCTCGGTGGCCTCGGCAGCGGGCGTCTCGGCCGGCTTCTCGAGCAGCTCGCGCTCCCACTCGGGCAGGGGCTCGTCGGTGCCGAGCTCGGCACCAGCGGCCTCCTCGCCGGTCTTGGCGCCACCGCGGGCGATGAGTCCCTCGGCCACGGCGTCGGCGACGACGCGGGTCAGCAGGCTGACCGAGCGGATGGCGTCGTCGTTGCCCGGGATCGGGAAGTCGACGTCGTCGGGGTCGCAGTTGGTGTCGAGGATCGCGACGATCGGGATGCCGAGCTTCTTGGCCTCGTCGACCGCCAGGTGCTCCTTCTTCGTGTCGACGATCCACACGGCCGAGGGCGTGCGGGTCATGTCACGGATGCCGCCGAGCGTGCGCGAGAGCTTGTCGTACTCGCGACGCATCTGGAGGAGCTCCTTCTTCGTGCGACCGGAGCCGGCCACGTCGTCGAAGTCGATCTCCTCGAGCTCCTTCATGCGCTGCAGGCGCTGAGCCATGGTCTGGAAGTTGGTGAGCATGCCGCCCAGCCAGCGCTGGTTGATGTAGGGCATGCCGACGCGCTTGGCCTGCTCCTCGATGGGCTCCTGGGCCTGACGCTTCGTGCCGATGAACAGGACGGTGCCGCCGCGGGCGACCGTGTTCTTGACGAAGTCGTAGCCGGCATCGATGTAGGCGAGCGACTGCTGCAGGTCGATGATGTAGATGCCGTTGCGCTCGGTGAAGATGAAGCGCTTCATCTTGGGGTTCCAACGACGGGTCTGGTGCCCGAAGTGGACGCCGCTCTCGAGCAGCTGACGCATGGTGACGACGGCCATGGCCGGTCCTTTCGTGGGCGCGCAGCGATGCAGCGCCCTGGTTCCTGGTTGAGCGCGCCGACGGTTGTCAGCGCCCTGACGCCCGGCCACGACCCACCACTCGAGGAGTGGACCAGGATCGTGCCCGTGTTCGGCTCTCGCGTCACACGGAGACGGGCGTGCGAATTCCACGTCCGGAGACGTGGTCCTCCCAGTCTAGGGCAGGGAGTGGGTGATCGAGAAATCCACAGGCGACGCCTCACCGTGAGCCCGTCCACAGCCGCGCCGCACGACCTGGCCCCGCTCGACGTCGGCGCGTTGGCTGGTCCGATGAGCCGTCGCCCGACCGTCCTCCTCGCCCTTCTGCTGCTGTGCGCCCTCGCCGTGCCGGCCCGTGCCTCGTCGTCGTGGGAGTGGCCCCTGGGCGATCGACGGGTCTCCGGGACGTTCGACGCCCCCGAGACCCCGTACGGGGCCGGGCACCGCGGGATCGACCTGCCCGGTGCCGTCGGCGACACGGTGCGCTCGGTGGCCCCGGGGCGGGTCACCTTCGCGGGCCGGGTCGGTGGCGTGCCCGTCGTCACCGTGACCCACGGCGCCGAGCGCTCCACCTACCAACCGGTCCGCGCCTCGGTCGAGGTGGGCGACGCGGTCGGCGCGGGCCAGCCGCTGGGACGACTGCTGGGTCGGCCGTCGCACTGCGTCACGGCCTGCCTGCACCTGGGTCGGCTCCGGGACACGACCTACCTCGACCCACAGGACGTCCTCGCGAAGGGTGGCCGGGTGCACCTGGTGGACCCGGACGGGCCGCCGCCGGTGCCCCCGTCCCTGGGGACCGGTGAGCTGCTGCGGCCCGTCGGCGGCCCGGTCACGTCGGCCTTCGGCATGCGGGTGCACCCCATCACCGGCGTGCGCAAGCTCCACGACGGGACCGACATCGGTGCGCCCTGCGGGACGCCGGTGCGCGCTGCCGCCGGCGGTGTGGTCACGTCACGCGGCGCCGCGGGCGGCTACGGGAACCGCGTCGTCATCGACCACGGCCGGTTCAGCACCGCCTACGCACACCTCTCACGCTTCGACGTCGCGACCGGTGAGCGGGTGGCCGCGGGCGAGGTCGTCGGCCGGGTGGGACGGACCGGCTACGCCACCGGGTGCCACCTGCACCTCATGCTCGTCGAGGGAGGCCGCCCCGTCGACCCGCTCCCCCACGTCTGAGGGGGTCAGGCCCGGGGATGGGCCTGGCGGTAGGCGGCGCGCAGCCGTTCGGTGCTCACGTGCGTGTAGATCTGCGTCGTGCCGAGCGAGGCGTGCCCGAGCAGCTCCTGGACGCTGCGGAGGTCGGCGCCGCCTTCGAGCAGGTGCGTGGCCGCCGTGTGGCGCAGGCCGTGCGGGCCGATGTCGGGCGCACCTTCCACCGCGCTCACCCGGTCGTGGACGACCTTGCGGGCCGTCCTCTGGTCGAGGCGTCCTCCTCGTGCACCCAGGAAGAGCGCTGGGCCGCTCGTCGGTGTGGCCAGCTCGGGTCGCGACCGCGTGCGCCAGACCTCGAGCGCCTCGGCGGCCGGGACGCCGAACGGGACCACCCGTTCCTTGCGCCCCTTGCCCATCACCCGGACCACGCGGCGTGAAGCATCGACGTCGTCGACGTCGAGGCCGCACAGCTCCCCCACCCGGATGCCGGTGGCGTAGAGGAGCTCCAGGACGGCGAGGTCGCGCACCCCCAGCGCGCCGTCGGTGTCGATGGCCGCGAGTGCCGTGGAGAGCAGCGACTCCACGTCGGTGCGGTTGAGCGCCACGGGCAGCTCTCGCCGCGCCTTGGGGCTCGCCAGCAGCGCGCCTGCGTCCTGCTCGGCGCGTCCGGTGCGCGCCAGCCACGCCGTGAAGGACCGGGCCGACGTGGCCCGACGCGCCAGCGTGGTGCGCGCCTTGCCCCGGGTCTGCTGGTTGGCGAGATGGCTGCGCAGGTCGCGGAGCGTGATGCGCCCCGGGTCGTCCACACCCAGCCGGCTCACGTGCTCGGCGAGCCGGGTCAGGTCGGTGACGTAGGCGCGGACCGAGTGCTCGGAGAGGTCGCGCTCGTGGGCGAGGTGCCGCTCGAAGGCGCCCAGGGCCTCGGCCCACGCCTCGCTCAGCTCGCTCATGGCTCCACTGTGACCGAGCGTGGGTCGGCACGGCCGCTGCCACGCCGACCTGTCTCAGCGGACGGCGGCGAAGCGGTAGGCGCCGAGGAGGCCCAGCGGCTCCACCTCCACCACCGAGAACCCGATGCGGTGCAGCTCGCGAGCGAGGTCGTCGGCCGGGATCATCCGGACCGTGGACCGGGTGACCGCATGGATGAAGCGGGTCCGGGTGGAGTCGGGCAGGTCGTAGCCCACGAGCCGTCCGCCGGGACGGATGACGCGGAAGGTCTCGGCCAGCACCGCCTCCCAGGCGATCGTGTGGTGGAGCATGAGCCAGCTGGCGGCCGTGTCGAACGTGGCGTCGGCGAACGGCAGGGTGCTCGCATCGACCTGCTGCGCCCGCGCCCGGTCGCCGTGCGGCGTGAGCGTGCGCGAGGCCAGGTGGACCATCGCGGGGTCCACGTCGGTGGCGACGAGTGTGGAGACCTCGGGCCGCGAGGTCAGGACGGCGGCCGCCATGGCTCCGCTGCCGCAGCCGATCTCGAGCACGTCGGGTCCGATGGGATCGTCGCTCAGGACCCGGGGCAGGACGTGACTTCGGGCGAACCGTCGCCACGGCGCAGTGCGGCAGAAGACCGACTCGAGGTCCGACATCCGCGCCATGCGCCGACCGTACTCGCCCTCAGGCCGAGTCGGCGCGCCCCGTCAGGAGCCACCTTCCATCGAGGCAGGAGACGAGGCCGCGTCCGTGCAGCACCGTGACGGCAGCCAGGGCCTCGTCGGTCGTGAGCCCGGCCCGTCCTGCGACGTCCTCCACCGAGGCGGTGGCGCCCCACGAGAGCGCGTCCAGGGCCCGACGCACCATGAGGGGCAGCCGGTCATACGCCGAGTCCGGGTCGGGTGCGTCGGGGTCGTCGGTGAGTCGCACGCCCAGCTCCACCATGACGTGTCGGCTGGAGCCCACCAGGACCGCCTTGCCGTCACGGACCGCCTGGTGGACGCCGTCGGACTGCGCGGAGGTGACCGGGCCGGGCAGTCCCATGGTGATGCGCCCGAGCCGGTCGGCCCAGTGGAGGGTGTTGAGGGAGCCGCTGCGTCGCGCTGCTTCCACGACGAGGGTGCCCTCGGCCAGGGCCGCGATCACGCGGTTGCGGGACAGGAAGCGCGAGCGGAGGGGCTCGGCCCCCGGAGCCTGCTCACTGACCACGAGACCGCCGGTCCCGACGATGCGGTCCAGCAGGCTCGCGTGCCCTCGTGGATAGTCGGCGTCGGCGCCGCACGCCAGCACGGCCACGGTGGGCGCTCCGACGGCCAGCGCCCCGCGGTGGGCGGAGGCGTCGATCCCGTAGGCCGCGCCGCTGACGATCGTGAAGCCAGCATCACCGAGGTCGGCCGCATGCTCCGAGGCCTGTGCCGAGCCGTACGCGGTGGCCGTGCGGGCACCCACGACTGCGAGGGCCCGTTGCGCCAGGACCGAGGGGGACGCGTCGCCCCGCACCCACAGGCCCAGGGGCGTCCCGGTGGAGCCCTGCAGCGGCTCCACCTGGTCCAGGTCGTCGAGCTGGACCGGCCAGGCGGAGTCCCCCGGGGCGACCCAGCGCAGACGGGCCTCGGCGGCCCGCTCCGTGGCCCGGCCCAGCCGTGCGTCGAGGTGCTGCGCCGCATGCCTCCATGCCTCGGGCAGCGGCAGGCTGTCGCCGACGGGCGTCCCCGCCCGTAGCGCGCCGACGAGCGTCTGGGCGGACCCGGCCGCGAGGAGCAGGCTGCGCACGCGGACGTCGCCCGGCTCGACCAGCAGGCTGAGCTCCAGCCGCGCCCGGCTCTCGCGTCTCATGCGTGGGCCTGCCAGGGCGCCTGGACCAGCTGTCTCAGCCCTCCGGACAAGGGGGCGTCGCCCCGCAGCAGGACCGCGAGCTCGACGTCGTCGGCCGAGGGTCGGTCGTGCCCGAGCAGGTCGGCCACGCTCCAGGCCACGCGCAGCACCCGGTCGGCCGCCCGTGGGGACAGCCGCTGCGCCCGGAGCTGACGGTCGACGACGCGACGCCCGTCGTCGCTCACCGGCCATCGCTTGCGCAGCTCCACCCCCGGCACGTCGGCGTTGAGGCGCCACGGGGTCCCTTCGAGCCGTTCGGCCTGTCGGCGCCTGGCCTCGGCGACGACGAGCGCGAGCTCCGTCGTGGATCGGACCGACCCCGTGGCCTGGGACAGCTCGGGGCGTCGCGGCGCGACGAGCGTGCGGTGGATGTCGATGCGGTCGCGCACCGGACCGGAGATCCGGTCGCGGTAGCGCCGGGCCATCATCGGCGTGCACTCGCAGGCCTCGGACACCGTCCCGCCGCGTCCGCAGGGGCAGGGGTTGGCTGCGAGGACCAGCTGGAACCGGGCCGGGAACAGAGCGGTCTGCGCGGCGCGGGCCACCACGACGTGGCCGCTCTCGAGCGGCTGGCGCAGCGCGTTGAGGACGTTGTAGGCGAACTCAGGAGCCTCGTCGAGGAAGAGGACGCCACGATGGGCCACCGACAGCGCCCCGGGACGTATCCCGCGGCTGCCTCCCCCGACGATCGACACCGCGCTCGCCGTGTGGTGCGGGTCCACGAACGGCGGCCGCGTGACGAGGGGCGAGTCGGACGGGAGCACCCCGGCCAACGAGTGGACGGCGCTCACCTCGAGTGCCTCGCGGTGGTCGAGCGGTGGGAGGAGGCCCGGCAGCCGCTGCGCGAGCATGGTCTTGCCGACGCCCGGCGGCCCCGTCATGAGCACGTGGTGACCACCGGCGGCCGCGACCAGCACGGCGGTGCACGCGTCCTCCTGGCCGGCCACGTCGGCGATGTCGAGCTCGGCACCGCGTCCCAGGGCGCCCCACGCCGCGACGTCGGACGACTCGTCGAGCGGCGGGACGGGCGGGTCGTCGGGCTCCTCCTGTCCCGTGAGCAGGGCGACGGTCTGGCGCAACGACCGCACGCCGACGACCCCGATGCCCGGGACCAGCTCGGCCTCGCCCACGTTGACCTCGGGGACGAACACCCGGTCGAAGCCGGCCTCTGCGGCGGCCAGCGTGGCGGGCAGGACACCCCGGACCGCGCGGAGGCGCCCGTCGAGCGCGAGCTCGCCGATGAAGGCGACGCCCTGCAGGGCCTTGGCCGGGAGGAGCTGCTTGGCGGCGAACACGCTGAGCGCGATGGCCAGGTCGTAGTGCGAGCCCGACTTGGGCAGGGTGCTGGGAGCCAGGTTGATGGTGACGCGCTGATCTGGCCACGTGGTCCCGGAGTTGACCACCGCCGCCCGGACTCTGTCCCGCGCCTCGTTCACCATCGTGTCGGCGAGCCCCACGAGGACGGTGGCCGGCAGTCCCGAGCTGACGTCGACCTCCACCTCGACGGCGCGACCCGCCAGTCCGTCGAGCGTGACGGAGTGCGTGGCGGCCATCAGGCCACCCCGGCGATGCGCTCGACCCGAGGTCCGCCCCTGGGCGGCACCAGGACCGAGACGACGTCGATGCGGACCGCTGGGGGCTGGACGTCGTGCACCTCGAGCCAGTGCGCCACGAGGCGACGCAGCCGCGTGGCCTTGCTGGGGGTGATCGCGTCGAGCGGCGAGCCGTAGCGGTCCGAGGTCCTGGTCTTCACCTCGCACACGACGAGCGTGGTGCCGTCGCGGGCGACGATGTCGATCTCCCCGTACCTGCAAGTCCAGTTCCGGTCGAGCACGACCATGCCGATCTCCTGCAGGTGCCGGGCTGCGACGTCCTCGCCGTACGCGCCGACGGCCTGGTTGCGTGTGGTGGTCATCCCTCCACGGTGGCGGCCGGCGGGAGTGATCGGCAGCCCCCGGTCCGCCGGCTGTGGACACGCGGATCCGGCGCCCCGGGCCTGTGGAGGCCGCGGATCCACGTCGGTGGTTGCATGGCCCCATGACCACGACCGACCTCGTCCGTCGCCTCGGGCTGGAGCTCCCGCTCGTCCAGGCGCCCATGGCAGGGACCTCCACGCCGGCCCTGGCCGCCGCCGTGAGCCGGGCGGGGGCCCTGGGCTCGATCTCCATCGCGAACGTCGGCCCCGAGGCCGCAGACCGGATGATCACGGAGACCACCGCGCTGACGGACCGGCCGGTCAACGTCAACGTCTTCTGCCACGAGCCTCCTCGAGCCGACCCCGCCCTGGAGCACGCATGGCTGGCCCATCTCCGCCCCTGGTTCGAGGAGCTGGGGGCCACGGTCCCGGAGGCGATCCACGACATCTACTCGACGTTCCAGGACGACGACGACCAGCTGGAGATCCTGCTGCGCCACCGGCCCGCCGTGGTGAGCCTGCACCTGGGACTACCGCCGCACGAGCGCGTCGAGGCCCTGCAGGAGGCCGGCGTCGTCGTGCTGGCCTCGGTCACCGACGCCGACGAGACGGATGCCGCCGTGGCGGCCGGGGTCGACGTGCTCGTGGCCCAGGGACATGACGCCGGCGGTCACCGCGGCGTGTTCCACCGCGACCACGACAGCGGGCTCGGCACCGACGACCTGCTGCGCCTCGTGCTCGGGCGCACCGACCTGCCGGTCGTGGCCGCCGGCGGTCTCATGGACGGGACCGACGTGGCCCGGGTGCTGGACGCCGGGGCAGCCGCCGCGCAGCTGGGCACCGCGTTCGTCCTGTGCCCGGAGTCCGCGGCCGACGAGCGCTACCGGCGGGTGCTCGACGCAGCCACCACGAGCCGGGTGACGTCCGTGATCTCCGGACGTCCCGCGCGCGGCGTGCCCAACCGCTTCGTCGGCGAGGTGGAGCCCGGCCACCCGCCACTGCCGGACTTCGGCATCACCTACGACGCGGGCAAGCGGCTCGTCGCGGCCGCAGCAGCGGCGGGCGACGACGGCTTCGGGGCGTTCTGGGCCGGATCGGGCGTGGCTCGGACCAGGTCGATGCCGGCGGCCGAGCTGGTGGCGACGATCGCCGCCGAGCTGGCCGCGGCGCGCTGACGCCGACTCAGGCGGTGGGTGGGAGCTTGACGTCGGAGTCCTGGAGCTCCTCGACGTTGACGTCCTTGAAGGTGAGCACCTTGACGTTCTTGGCGAACCGGGCCGGACGGTAGATGTCCCACACCCACGCGTCGGTCATGGTGACCTCGAAGTACGCGTCGCCGGTCTCGGAGCGGACTTTCACGTCGACCGCGTTGCAGAGGTAGAACCGGCGGTCGGTCTCCACGACGTACTTGAAGATCTTCACGACGTCGCGGTACTCGCGGTAGAGCGCGAGCTCCTGCTCGGACTCGTAGCGCTCGAGGTCTTCTGAGCTCACGGTGCGCTCCCCCTCTGGCCCTCCATGGCGGCCTTGACGTTGACATAGCTGAATCGGTGCTCCGGGCACGGACCGTGCTCGCGGAGAGCGTGCTCGTGGGCGGGCGTGTTGTAGCCCTTGTGCGTGGCGAAGTCGTACTGCGGGTACTGCTCGTGCAGCCGGACCATCATGCGGTCGCGCGTCACCTTGGCCACGACCGAGGCCGCCGCGATGGACGCCGCCACGCGGTCACCCTTCCACATGGCGAGTCCCGGCGTGCCGAGGCCGTCGACCGGGAACCCGTCGGTGAGCACGTAGCCCGGACGGGTGTCGAGGCGGGCCAGGGCACGACGCAGGGCCGCGACATTGGCGCGGTGCAGACCCATGCGGTCGCACTCGGCCGGCGAGATGACGACGACGGAGTAGCTGACCGCCCGCTCGACGATGAGGTCGTAGCAGGCCTCGCGGCGCTTCTCGGTGAGGAGCTTGGAGTCGGCCAGCCCAGGGATGGGACGGTCGAGCACCGCGGCGGCGGCGACGAGGGGGCCGGCGCACGCGCCGCGCCCTGCCTCGTCGACTCCGGCCACCGGGGTGAGCCCACGGCGGGCGAGCGCTCGCTCGTAGCCGTAGAGGCCGGCATCACGGCGGACCGTGGTGCCTGGGGCGAAGCTCGTCACGCGGTGAGCCTAGCCCGTGAGGACCAGCAGGAGTGGGAGGACTCAGTCCTCGCGCTTCTCCTTGATCTTGGCGGCCTTGCCGCGCAGGTTGCGGAGGTAGTAGAGCTTGCCGCGACGGACGTCACCGCGGACGGCGACCTCGATCTTCTCGATCACGGGGGTGTGGATCGGGAAGGTGCGCTCGACGCCGACGCCGAAGCTGACCTTGCGGACCGTGAAGGTGCGCCCGATGCCGGAGCCCTGGACCTTGAGGCAGACGCCCTTGAAGACCTGGACGCGCGAGCGGTTGCCCTCGACGACCTTCACGTGGACCTCGAGCGTGTCGCCTGCGCGGAACTCGGGGATGTCGTCGCGGCGGGACTCCGCTGCGATCTGATCGACGACGTTGGTCATGGTTCTGCTCCTCGCCAGTGCCACAGGTCACCCACGGATGATGGTGATGAAGTTCGGAAGTCTTGCTCCGGCGGATCGGCGGTTCCCCTGTGGCAGAACCGTCCTGCGCCGAAGATCTATCTTGCCACAGCAGCCACATGCCGGAGAAATCGGGCTTGGCGCGATCGGCCTGCGCTCCTGCGCTCCCGTGGGGGATGCAGGCATGACGAAGGGGCACCCGCCCGAGCGGATGCCCCTCCGGTTCGTGGGACGACTCAGTCGAGCGCGTAGCCCGACTCGCCGTGCAGCGCGGTGTCGATACCAGCCGCCTCCTCGTCCTCGTGGACGCGGAAGCCGATGGTCTTGTTGATGACCGTGCCGATGACGAAGGCCATCACGAAGGAGTACGCCGCAATGGCGAACGCCGGGATGACCTGGACGATGAGCTGGTCGAGGTTGCCGCCACCGGTGAAGAGGCCGGTGTCGATCGCGAAGAAGCCCAGGTACAGCGTGCCGATGAAGCCGGCGACGAGGTGGATGCCCACGACGTCGAGCGAGTCGTCGAAGCCGAGCTTGAACTTCAGCTCGACGGCCAGGGCGCAGACGGCACCGGCGACGAGACCGAGCACGATGGCCCAGACCGGCGTCAGGTTGGCGCACGCCGGCGTGATGGCCACGAGGCCCGTGACGGCACCGGACGCGGCTCCGATCGAGGTGGCCTTGCCGTTCTTGAAGTGCTCGGTGATGATCCAGCCGAGGATGCCGGCCGCGGGGCACACGAGCGTGTTCACGAAGATCAGCGCAGCCTGGTCGTTCGTCGTGGCGGCGCCGCCGTTGAAGCCGAACCAGCCGAACCACAGGATGGCCGCACCGATGAGGACGAGCGGCACGTTGTGCGGCTTGCTGAGCTCCTTGGAGAAGCCGACCCGCTTGCCGAGGACCAGCGCGAGGGCGAGGGCCGCGGCACCGGCGTTGATGTGGACGGCAGTACCACCGGCGAAGTCGATCGTGCTGGCGTCCAGGCCGAGGTGGGAGCCGAGCTGGCCGACCCAGCCGGTGAAGGTGGCCGCACCGTCGTCGTCGACGACGAAGGAGAAGACCCACGAGGCCACGGGGAAGTAGACGAGCGTCGCGAAGAGGCCCGCGAACAGCATCCAGGGGAAGAAGCGCGCGCGGTCGGCGATGGCGCCCGAGATGAGGGCGACCGTGATGATGGCGAACGTCGAGCCGAAGATGATGCCGGCGAGTGCACCGCCACCCTCGTTGGCGAACGCGGCCTTGGCGGCGTCGTTGAGACCGAAGTCGGAGAACGGGTTGCCGAGGACCTCAGGGATCCAGTCGGAGTCCGTGCCGTCGACGAACGCCATGTTGGCGCCGAAGAGCATCCACAGGACACCGACCAGGCCGATCGCGCCGAAGCTCAGCATCATCATGGACACGACGCTCTTGGCGCGCACCAGGCCGCCGTAGAAGAACGCGAGGCCCGGTGTCATGAAGAGCACCAGGGCCGCCGTGATCAGCAGCCAGAAAATAGGAAGATCCATCGAGATTTTCTCCTCATTCGGGGGCCTCGCGGCCCCTCACGGGGGGACGTGGGCGCGGCACCGTTGCCACACCTGACGGTGATCTTCAGTCTCCCGAGGGGAGGTTCTCTCAGGTTTGCCTCAGCGTCACGGACGCGTTACGAGAACGCTCCTGGTGTTAATACGACGTTTCGTCGTGCGCGCCCCAGAGGTCGGGACGGCGCTGCTGGGTGCGCAGGCGAGCCTGCTCGCGTCGCCACGCAGCGATGGCGCCGTGGTTCCCGGACAGCAGGACCTCGGGCACCTCGTGCCCGCGCCACGAGGAGGGCTTGGTGAAGACGGGGTACTCGAGCAGGCCCTCGTCGCCGTGCGACTCCTCGGCGAGCGACTGCGGGTTGCCCATGAACCCGGGCACGAGCCGCACGACGGCCTCGATGATGGCCAGGGCGGCCACCTCTCCCCCGTTGAGCACGAAGTCGCCGAGCGAGATCTCCTCGACGTGGAAGCGGTCGTAGGCGTGGTCGATGACCCGCTGGTCGATCCCCTCGTAGCGCCCGCACGCGAAGAGCAGGTGCTCCTCGGTGGCGAGGCGCTCGGCGTCGCGCTGGGAGAAGGGCACGCCCGAGGGCGTGGGCACGACGACGACGGTCTGCTCGGACCCGAGCGCGTCGAGCGCCTCGCCCCACGGCTCGGGCTTCATGACCATGCCGGCTCCCCCGCCGTACGGGGTGTCGTCGACGGTGCGGTGCTTGTCGGTGGTCCAGCTGCGCAGGTCGTGCGCCTGGATGTCGAGCAGGCCGGCGGCGCGGGCCTTGCCGGCGAGCGACAGGTCGAGCGCGTCGAGGTAGGCCGGGAAGATGGTGACGACGTCGATGCGCACGTCAGTCGGCCGTCTCTGCGGCGTCGAGGTCGATCAGGCCGGGGACGTCGGCGAGCGTGACCGTGCCCGCTGCGAGGTCGACGGTGGGGACGAGCGCCGACACGAAGGGGACCAGGATCTCGCGACCCCCGGAGTCGACGGCGAGCGTGTCCTGCTCGGGCAGGTGGATCACGGCCGTGACGCTTCCGACCTGCTGGCCGTCGGCGGCGAGGACCGCGAGCCCGACGAGCTGGCGGTCGTAGTACTCCTCCGGGCCCTCGGGCGTCTCGTGGGCGTCGACGCGCGCCTCGAGGACCGTGCCGTGGAGCGCCTCGGCGGCGTCGCGGTCGGGCACCTCGGTGAACCTCAGGAGGAGGCGTCCCTGGTGCTTCCGGACGGACTCGACGGTGAGGGTGCGCGACCCTGCGACGAGCGACGAGCCCGGCGCAAACCTGCGCTCGGGCTCGTCGGTGCGGACCTGGACGGTCAGCTCACCGCGGATGCCGTGGGCCTTGGAGATGCGGCCCACGACGACCGTGGTGTCGTTGCTCATGCTGTGGTGCTCACGCTGGTTCAGCGGCCGCGGTCGACATCGACGAAGTCGATGCGTGCGCCGCCGGCCAGCGCCCCGGTGACCGTGCGGATGGCGCTGGCGGTACGACCCTGACGGCCGATCACCTTGCCGAGGTCCTCGGGGTTGACGCGGACCTCGAACAGGTCGCCGCGGCGCGTCTGCTTGGCCTTGACGACGACGTCGTCAGGGTGCTCGACGATGCCCGCCACGAGGTGCTCGATGATCTCCTGCGTCACGGCTGCCATGCTCAGGCCTCGTCGGCCTTGGCCTCGGCGGCAGGCTCCTCAGCCTTGGCCTCCTCGGCGGGAGCCTCGGCAGGAGTCTCCTCAGCGGGCTTCTCGTCGGCCTTGGCCTCGTCCTTGTCAGCCTTCTCGGCCTTCTTGGCGGGAGCCTTCTTGGCGGCCTTCTTGGTGGTCGCGTCGCCGGCGGGCTCGGCGTGCAGCTCCTTGAGCGCGGCGTTGAAGAGCTCGGCCTTGTCGGCCTTGGGCTCCGGCGTGCGCAGCGTGGAGGTGCCACCGATGTCGCCGGTGATCTTGAGCAGCGCAGCGACGGCCTCGGTGGGCTGTGCGCCCACGCCGAGCCAGTACTGGGCGCGCTCGGAGACCACGTGGATCGTCGAGGGCTCGGTCTTGGGGTTGTACGTGCCGATCTCCTCGATCACACGACCGTCGCGCTTGGTGCGCGAGTCGGCGACGACGATGCGGTAGTACGGGGTGCGGATCTTGCCCATCCGCTTGAGGCGAATCTTGACGGCCACGAGTGTGGTGTCTCCTTGGTGCTCGAATGTGTGTGACGCGCCGATCCGGGTGGGGACTCGGACCGGGCGGAGTCGTGGGGCCGGGCGATCGGGGCTGAGAGGGTCCCCGGGCGTTCCGGACGCAAGGCGACATTCTGCCAGACGCAGGTCGCCCGGCCCAAACCGGCACGCGGACCCCGCGTCAGAACGCCCCGTGCCGCCCGGCACCGTCGACGAACCGCGCGGCTCCCGCCGCTCCCTCCCTCTCCACGACCGGGATGCCCGCGGCACCCTCGGCCCGCAGCGCCTCGCCCAGCGGGAGGTCCCACTGGTCGATGGCGGACGCGCGATCGACCCGCAGACACTCCTGCGGGAAGGCCGCCAGCTGCTCGGCGAGGGCGTGGGCTGCCGTGAGGGACTGCCCCACCCCGACGACGCGGTTGGCCAGACCCATCTGCAGCGCCTCGTGGGCGCCGACCGGACGGCCGGTCAGGATGAGGTCGAGCGCGCGACCCTGCCCGACGACGCGAGGGAGTCGGACGGTGCCGCCGTCGATGAGCGGCACGCCCCAGCGCCGGCAGAACACCCCCATCACGGCGTCCTCCTCGACGACGCGCAGGTCGGCGAGGAGGGCCAGCTCGAGGCCGCCCGCGACGGCGTGTCCGGCGACCGCCGCGATGACGGGCTTGCTGAGGTGCAGGCGCGACGGGCCCATGGGACCGGTGCCGTCGGGGTCGAGGTCGTGACGGCGCGTGGCGTCCTCGACCGCGCTGAGGTCGGCACCGGCGCAGAAGGTGCCACCCGACCCGTGGAGGACCGCGACGGCCAGGTCGTCGTCGTCCTCGAAGCGCAGGAAGGCCTCCCGAAGCTCGGCGGCCATGGGGCCGTCCACGGCGTTGCGCCGCTGCGGTGCGTCGAGGGTGATGGTGCAGACGGCGTCGTCGACGTCGAACAGGACGTGGGTCATGCGCACCACGGTAGCGACGCCGGAACGACCGGCTCCGACGCCGCGCGCACCATGGATCAGCCCTGGGCGAGGAAGGCGTCGGCGCGGGACTTGGGACGACCGATGATGGCGACGCCGCCACGGACGAGGACCGGGCGCTCCATGAGGCGCGGGTGCTGGACCAGCAGGTCGGCCACCGCCTCAGGCGTGGTGTAGTCGGCGGCGTCGAGGCCCTGGTCCTTGAAGAACGAGTCCTTGCGCACGAGTGCGGCCGGCTCGTCCTCGAGCTGGTCGAGCAGCTCGAGCAGAGCCGCGCGGTCGAGCGGCTGCTTGAGGTACGGCAGCACCTCGACGTCGACGCCGGCCTCGGCCGCAGCCTCGAGCGCATGACGCGAGGTGGAACAGGCGGGGTGGTGCAGGACGGTGGTGGTCTCGGCCATGCGACGAGGATAGGCCGCTCAGGTGGGGGTGCCTGCGAACTGGGCGGCATACAGCCGCTCGTACGCTCCCCCGGCCGTGACGAGCCGGTCGTGCGTGCCCTGCTCGACGATGTGCCCGTCCTCCATGACGACGATGTGGTCGGCGTCGCGGATGGTGGAGAGCCGGTGGGCGATGACGAACGACGTACGCCCGCTGCGCAGCCGTGTCATGGCCTGCTGCACGAGCGCCTCCGTGCGGGTGTCGACCGAGCTGGTGGCCTCGTCGAGCACGAGGATGGCCGGGTCGGCCAGGAACGCTCGCGCGATCGTGAGGAGCTGGCGCTGGCCCGCGCTCACCCCGGTCCCGCCGTCCTCGATGACGGTGTCGTAGCCGTCGGGAAGCGTGCGGACGAAGTGGTCGACCGACGCGGCCTCGGCGGCCCGCTGGACCGATGCGTCGTCGGAGGTGGCCGAGCCGTACGCGATGTTCTCGCGGATGGATCCCTTGAAGAGCCAGGCGTCCTGGAGCACCACGCCGAAGCTGCGACGCAGGTCGCCCCGGTGCATGGCGGCGATGTCGAGGCCGTCGAGCGTGATGCGACCGGCGTCGAGCTCGTAGAAGCGCAGCAGGAGGTTGGTGAGCGTGGTCTTGCCCGCACCCGTGGGACCGACGATGGCGACGGTCTGGCCGGGCTCCGCAGTGAGGTCGAGGCCCTCGATGAGCGGCTCCGGCCCGTACGAGAAGGTGACGTCGTCGAACACGACGCGCCCCCGGAGGGGGTCGGGGAAGACTCCGTCGACCGGCTCGGGCGACTCCTCCTCCTCGTCGAGGAGCGCGAGCACCCGCTCGGCGGAGGCCATGCCCGACTGCAGCAGGTTGACCATGGACGCGATCTGCGTGAGGGGCTGCGTGAACTGGCGCGAGTACTGGATGAACGCCTGGACCTCGCCGATCGTGAGCGTGCCCGAAGCCACCCGCACGGCCCCGATGACGGCGACGAGCACGTAGTTGACGTTGGACACGAACATCATGACCGGCTGGACGATGCCGGAGATGAACTGCGCCTTGAACGCGGCACCGTAGAGGTCGTCGTTGCGGCGCTGGAACTCCTCGCGGACAGCCTGTTGGCGGCCGAAGACCTTGACGATCTCGTGTCCGGTGAAGACCTCCTCGACGTGGCCGTTGAGCCGACCGGTGGCCCCCCACTGCGCGACGAACTGCGGCTGCGAGCGCTTCATGATGGCCTGCGTGAGCAGGACGGCCACCGGGATGGTGCCGACGGCCACGAGGGCGAGCAACGGCGAGATCCAGAGCATCATCGCCAAGGTCCCGACGACCGTCAGGACGGACGTAAGGAGCTGGCTGATCGTCTGCTGGAGCGACTGCGCGATGTTGTCGATGTCGTTGGTGGTGCGCGACATGAGCTCACCGCGCTCCTGGGCGTCGACCGTGGCGAGCGGGAGGCGGTTGATCTTGGCCTCCACGTCGCCGCGCAGCCGCGCCACCATGGTCTGGACGACCTGGGTGGTCAGACGCCCCTGCCACCACATGAACACCGAGGCGGCCACGTACAGGGCGATGGCGCCGACCAGCACCCAGCCGAGCGACGTGAAGTCGATGCCGCTGCCGGGCGCGAGGTCGGTGTTGCTGACGACGTCGGCCAGTCGGCCCTGCCCGTCGGCCCGCAGCTGGGCCACGACCTCGGCCTTGCTGGCACCGGGCGGGAACTGGTCGGAGAGGTAGCCGTCGAAGACGATGTCGGTGGCGTGGCCCAGGATGCGCGGGCCCACGACCGAGAGCGACGTGGCCACGACGCCCAGGAGGGCGATGCTCCACACCGTCATGCGGTCGACGAGCAGGCGGCGCATCATGCGCCGGAACGTGCCCTTGAAGTCCTTGGCCTTCTGACCGCCGGCCATCATGCCGGCCATGGGTCCGCGCGGCGGCGGTCCCGAGGGCGGGCGGGGAGCCTCGTGCTCGTGCTCCTGCTTCTGCTCGCTCATGCCGCCTCCTCCTCGGTGAGCTGGGAGAGGACGATCTCGCGGTACACGTCGCACGACTCCATGAGCTCGGGGTGCGTGCCGGTGCCGACCACGGCGCCCTCGTCGAGCACGACGATGCGATCGGCGTGGCGGATGGTGGACACCCGCTGCGCGACCGTGATGACCGCGGCATCGGCCGTGACAGGCCGCAGCGCCGCGCGCAGGGCCGCGTCGGTCGCGTAGTCGAGGGCGGAGAAGGAGTCGTCGAAGAGGTAGACCAGCGGACGCTTCACGACGGCGCGGGCGATGGCGATGCGCTGGCGCTGTCCGCCGGACAGGTTGGACCCGCCCTGGGCGACCGGCGCCTCCAGGCCCGCCGGCATGGCCCGCACGAAGTCGGCTGCCTGCGCGATCTCCAGCGCGTCCCACAGCTCGTCGTCGGTGGCGTCGACCCGGCCGTACCGCAGGTTGGAGGCCACCGTCCCGGAGAAGAGGAACGCCTTCTGCGGCACGAGGCCGATGGCACCCCACACCGTCTCGGGGTGCAGGGAACGGACGTCGCGGCCGTCGAGGAGGACCTGGCCGGCCGTGACGTCGAAGAGCCGCGGGACGAGGTTGAGCAGCGTGGACTTGCCGCTGCCCGTGGAGCCGATGACGGCCGTGGTGCGGCCGGGCTCGGCCAGGAGGTGGACGGCGTGCAGGACGTCGTGCTCCGCTCCTGGATAGGCGTAGGAGGCACCGCGAACCTCGACCCGGCCGGACGACAGCGGCACGTCGGCCACGTCGGAGTCGGCCACGATGCTGGGCTCGGTCTCGACGACCTCGGTGATGCGCTCGGCCGACACCTCCGCACGAGGCCAGAGCATGAGCATGAACGTGGCCATCATGAACGCCGTGAGGATCTGGATGAGGTAGTTCTGGAAGGCGGTGAGCGTGCCGACCTCGAGGTCGCCGCTCGCGATGCGGTACCCGCCGAACCACGTGGCCAGCACGACCGAGACGTTCATGATGAGCATGACCGTGGGGAACATGAAGGCCATCACCTTGCCTGCTGCCACCGCGACGTCGAGGTTGGCCTGGTTGGCCTCGCCGAACCGGCGCTCCTCCTGCTCCTCCTTGACGAACGCCCGGATGACGCGGATGCCCTGGATCTGCTCGCGCATCACGTCGTTGAGGTCGTCGATGCGGCCCTGCATGACCCGGAAGAGAGGACGCATCGTGCGGATGATGAGGGTCACGCTGGCCACGAGGACCGGGAGCACGAGCAGGAGCAGCGCGGAGAGCTCGACGTCCTGGCGCAGGGCCATGACCACGCCGCCGACCGCCATGATGGGCGCCGAGACGATGAGCGTGAGCGCCATGAACACGAGCAGCTGGACCTGCTGGACGTCGTTGGTGCAGCGCGTGATGAGGGTGGGCGCGCCGAACTGGGCGAGCTCGCGGGCGGCGAACCCCTCGACGGAGTCGAAGACGGCGGCCCGCAGGTCGCGTCCCACGGCCATGGACACCTTGGCCCCGACGTAGACGGCGACGATCGTGGCCACGACCTGGGCCACCGTGATGGCCAGCATGAGTCCGCCCGTGCGCCAGATGAACGAGACGTCCCCCTCGACGATGCCCCGGTCGATGATGTCGGCGTTGAGACCGGGGAGGTAGAGGTTGGCAATGGTCTGCACGAGCTGGAACAGCAGCACCACCGCGATGGCTGCCCGGTACGGGCGCAGGTGGTGCTTCAGGAGCGGGAGAAGCACGCTCGTCACCGTACCCGTTGCCCGTGACAACCTCCCCTGACGAATGTCACGAGGTCGTGAGCCACTCCCCGTCGCGACCGGGGCGGGCGCCGGACGCGGCCAGGAGCCGGACGAGCTCGGGCTCCGGCGGGTTGTGGTGACTCAGGTGGACCGCCCTGATCTCCGTCCCGTCGTGCACGGCCCCGACGGACCGGAGCCGGGCGACGAGGTCCGCGAAGGACTCGAGGTGCAGATGTCCCGCACCCAGGTCGCGCCGCAGGCCGAAGGTCTCCTCCAGGAGGACGACGTCGTACGCGGCGTCGCGGACGGTCTCGACGACGTGCTGCGCCCAGGGGCCGGTGTCGCACCCCCACAGCAGCCGGGCACCGTCGGGCGCGGTGACGTCGTAGAGGACGGCGTCGCCCGCGGCGAAGACCTCGTGCGCGGCCGGCAGCACCCGGACACGGTGCTGCCCCACCACCACCTCGTCGCCGGCCTCGACCGGGACGAGCCGGACGTCGGCGTCGGGGGCGATCCAGTCACGGGCCTGCGCGACGACGTCGGCGGGACCGACGAGGTCGAGCGGCGCCTCGCTCACCCATCCCCGCTGCAGCAGCAGCTGAGGAGCCCAGTGGTCGACGTGGGCGTGCGTGACGAGCACGTGCCGCACGCGGTCGAGCGGGACGGCGAGCCGGCGCGAGGCGGCGGCGAGCTCGGGTCCGGCGTCGAGCAGCAGGACGTCGTCGACGAGGGCGCAGCTGGGCGAACGGTCGACGTCCGACGCACGCTGCGTCTCGCACGAGCCGCAACGGCAGAACGGGTTGGGCCAGCCGTCCGCCGACCCGGTGCCCAGCAGCACGACCTCCACGCCGACGACCCTAGTGCGCCGGTCCGCGCGAATCGTCGAGTGGCGCAAAGTGGGACTCGAGTGGCGCAGGTTGGCGCGACACGCCGTCCCAAAAGTGCCAATCTGCGCCACTCGCGGTCAACGGGGGGCGGCGAGGAAGGCGTCGACGGCGGCCTCAGGGCCGCCCGTCGCCTCGACCTCCACGGCGTCCTCGTCGGGCGCGGGCGGCTCGAGGGTGGCGAGCTGCGAGGCGAGCAGGTCGGTGGGCATGAAGTGCCGGCCCTCCTCGAGCCGGTGCTCCATGCGCTCGCGGAGCAGCTCCGGCGGCGCGCTCAGGTAGAGGAACCGGACCCCGGGCGCCGCAGCGCGCAGGACGTCGCGATACGGGCGGCGCAAGGCCGAGCAGCCGGTGACGGCTCCCCCGGTCGCGTGCTCCGCGAGCCAGGCTCCGACCCGCTCGAGCCACGGCCAGCGGTCGTCGTCGGTGAGCGGGACACCGGCCGCCATCTTCTGCTTGGCCTCGGCACTGTGCAGGTCGTCGCCGTCGCGGTGAGGGACGCCGAGGCGCTGCGCCAGGAGCTCGCCCACCGTGGTCTTGCCGACGCCGGAGACGCCCATCACCACGACGAGCGGGGCCGGCGCAGACGGGTTCAGAGCAGGTCCTTGAGCTCCTTGGGCAGCTCGAAGTCCTGCCCGCCGCCGAGGCCGAAGGCATCGGCGCCACCGGCCTGCTTCTGACCGGCGTTCTTGGCCTCGGCCGCACGCTTGGCCGGGTTGCCCGAGCCGCGCTTGCCCTTCTTCTGCTGGGGCTTCTGCTTGGCGCCGGCCCGCTTGCCGCCGCCGATGCCGGGGGCACCGGGCATCCCCGGCATCCCGGGCATGCCTCCACCCTTGGCCATCTGCTGCATCATCTTGCGGGCCTCGAAGAAGCGCTCGACGAGCTGGTTGACGTCGCTGACCTGGGTGCCCGAGCCCTTGGAGATGCGGGCGCGGCGCGAGCCGTCGATCATCTTGGGGTTGTCGCGCTCCTGCGGCGTCATCGACAGGATGATCGCCTTGATCTTGTCGACCTCGCGCTCGTCGAAGTTGGCGAGCTGCTCCTTGAACTGCCCCATGCCCGGCAGCATCCCCATGAGCTTGGACATGGAGCCCATCTTGGAGATGGCCTCCATCTGCTTGAGGAAGTCGTGGAGTGTGAACTGACCACCGGTCAGCCGCTCCATGTCCTTCTGCGCCTGGTCGGCGTCGTAGACCTTCTCGGCCTGCTCGATGAGGGTGAGCATGTCGCCCATGTCGAGGATGCGCGAGGCCATGCGGTCGGGGTGGAAGAGCTCGAGGTCGGTGACCTTCTCGCCCGTCGACGCGAACATGATGGGCCGGCCGGTGACCTGGCGGACCGACAGCGCCGCGCCGCCGCGGGCGTCACCGTCGAGCTTGGAGAGCACCACGCCGGTGAAGTCGACGCCCTCGGCGAACGCCTCGGCGGTCTGGACGGCGTCCTGGCCGATCATGGCGTCGATGACGAAGAGGACCTCGTCGGGGTCGACGGCGTCGCGGATGTCGCGCGCCTGCTGCATGAGCTCGGCGTCGATGGCGAGACGGCCGGCGGTGTCGATGAGCACGACGTCGTGCAGCGTGCGGCGCGCCTCCTCGATGCCCTGACGAGCCACGGCGACCGGATCGCCCTGGCCGTTGCCGGCCTCGGGCGCGTAGACCTTGACGCCGGCACGCTCACCGACGACCTGGAGCTGGTTGACCGCGTTGGGACGCTGCAGGTCGCAGGCCACGAGCAGGGGGCTGTTGCCCTGCTCCTTGAGCCAGTGAGCGAGCTTGCCGGCGAACGTGGTCTTTCCGGCGCCCTGCAGGCCCGCGAGCATGATGACGGTGGGCGGGTTCTTGGCGAACCGGATGCGCCGCGTCTCCCCGCCGAGGATGCCGACGAGCTCCTCGTTGACGATCTTGACGACCTGCTGGGCCGGGTTGAGCGCACCGCTCACCTCGGCGCCGAGGGAGCGCTCCTTGACGCGGGCCACGAAGTCGCGGACGACCGGGACGGCCACGTCGGCCTCGAGCAGCGCGAGGCGGATCTCGCGCGCGGTGGCGTCGATGTCGGCCTCGGAGAGCCGGCCCTTGCCGCGCAGGTTCTTGAACGCGGACTGCAGGCGGTCTTGCAGGGAGTCGAACATCGGTGAGAGAGATCCTCGATCAGGCGGCGGACGGACTGACCCAGCCTATCCGAGGGCCTCGACGCTCGGGGGCCCGACGCTGCGGGGCTAGACGAGAGCGGCGTCGACGGCCACACGGACGCGCGCCGCGGAGGCCTCGTCGAGGGCGTCGCCGTCGGCGTCGACGACGTAGAAGACGTCGCGGGCCTCGTCGCCGTACGTGGAGAGGTGCGCCGAACGGATCGAGTAGCCCAGCTCGGCGATGGCGTTGCTCACGGTCCACACGAGCCCGCGGCGGTCCTGGGCGCGCACCTCCAGCAGCGTCGCGGTCTGCTGGCTCTGCGGCACGATCCGCACGCGCGACGTGGCGCCCTCGACCGGCTTGAGCCGCATGCGCGTGGGAAGGTCCACCTCCCCCGCGATGACCGGTCGGAGGCGCTCGCGCAGCACGGCCGGGTCGACGTCGGGCCGCGAGACCTCCCAGAGCGAGGCGGCCGCGTCGCCGGCCGTGACGAGCCGGACCGAGCGGACCGCCAGACCCTGCAGCGCGAGACCTCCGGCGATCTGGGCGGTGATGCCCGGCCGGTCGGCCGTGACCACGGTGAGCAGCGAGCCACCGTGGTGCTCCTCGACGGTGACCTCCAGGTCCTCCGGCCCCAGGACGCCCGCCCGGGGCAGGGGCACGTGCTCGGGCCAGCCCACGTAGGTGTCGGGGTTGGCGTCGGCGACCGTGTCGTCCAGGACGTCGCGCGTCTTCTCGATGAGGCCGTGCACGAGGCCGCTGCGCCAGGAGGACCAGGCCGACGGCGCCGTGGACCGGGCGTCGGCCTCGGTGAGGGCGGCGAGCAGGTCGAGGAAGCCGGTGGTCTCGACGATCTCGGCCACGTTGGCGGCCGTGGAGGGGTCCTCGATGTCGCGGCGGGTGGCCACCGTGGGCAGGAGCAGGTGCCAGCGCACGAGCCGGCTGATGGTGCGGGACTCCTTCTCCGAGAAGCCCCAGCGCCGGGCGATCTCGAGCGCCACGGGCTCACCGACGACGCTGTGGTCGCCCGGTCGACCCTTGCCGATGTCGTGCAGGAGCGCGGCCACGGCGAGCAGGTCGGGACGGTCGACGTCGCGGCGCAGCGCCGTGGCGGCCACGCACGTCTCCACGCTGTGCCGGTCGACGGTGAAACGGTGCACGGGCGAGCTGGAGCCCCGCAGGCGGATGGCCGACCACTCCGGCAACCAGCGGTCGACGACACCGGCGTAGTCGAGCTCGTCCCACACCGGGACGAGCCCAGGACCGGCCGTGAGCAGGTCGACGAGGCGGCGCCGAGCCTCCTCGGGCCACGGCTCCGGCAGCGGCGCGAGGTCGCGGGCCAGCCGGGCCGCGGTGCTGGAGCCCAGCGGGAGGCCTGCGACGGCGGCGTGCGAGGCCGCGCGCAGGCCCAGCACGGGGTCCTTGCCCGGGCTCGCGTCCGGGGTGAGCACGACCTCGTCGTCGAGACGCCCCACGCCCTGGTCGACCTGCTGGACCCGGGCGTTGTGCGTGCCTGCGCGGCGCTTCAGCGCGGGGTCGATGACGTCCTCGATGCGCCGCCACGTGAGGGCGGAGAGGTGCGCCATGCGCCGTCCGACGTTGCGCACGTGCAGGTCGAGCTGCTCGGGGTCCTGGCCGAGCCGCTCGGCGACGTCGACCATGAGCTCGGGGCCGAGCCGGTCGTTGCGGCGGCCCACCACGGCGTGCAGGGCGTCGCGGACGTCGAGCAGCTCCGAGCGCAGGTGCTCGCTCTCGGCCTGGGGCACGTCGACGAGCCACGTGGCCACGAGAGCGCGCAGCACGACGCCGTCGCGCAGACCTCCGCCGGACTCCTTGAGGTCGGGCACGGCGGTGTGGGCGAGCCAGCCGAAGCGCTCGACCCGCTCCTCGCGGGCGTCGCGGACCTCGGCCACCCGGCGCCGGGCGTCGCGGCGCCAGTCAGCCAGGACGTGCGAGCGCAGTGCGAGGACGAGACCGCTGTCGCCGGCCACCGTCCGCGCGTCGAGCATCCCCATGGCCGCCCGATGGTCCTGCTGCGCGGTCTCCCGCATCTGCGCGGCGTCGCGGACGGAGTGGTCGAGGTCGACCTTGAGGTCCCACAGCGGGTACCAGATGGCCTCGGCCACCTCCTGGACCCGCTCGGCCGGGATGCCCGAGTCGTGCAGGAGCACGACGTCGAGGTCGCTGAACGGGCTCAGCTCGGAACGGCCGTAGCCACCGACCGCCACGAGGGCCAGGCCCTCGCCGGCCCTCGGGTCGCCCGAGGTGGGTGCTGCGGACGCGAAGAGCCGGCGCAGGAGCCGATCGGCCTCATGGGCACGATCGGCACGGTCCTGCGCCGGCTCTTCCACGTCGTCGGTAGCCGAGGTCACCCCCTCAGGGTGCCTCGTGCCTCAGAGAGCTGCTTCGTCGGTCTCGCCGGTGCGCACGCGCACCACGGAGTCGACCGGGACGACCCAGACCTTGCCGTCGCCGATCTTGCCGGTCTGCGCGGCCGCCGTGATGGTGGACACCACGCTCTCGACGTCGGCGTCGTCGACGACGACCTCCAGCCGGATCTTGGGCACGAGCGTCACGTCGTACTCGGCGCCCCGGTAGACCTCGGTGTGGCCCTTCTGCTGGCCGTATCCCGAGGCCTCGGTGACGGTCATGCCCGCCACTCCGGCCGAGGCGAGGGCCTCTCGGACCTCTTCCCACTTGTGCGGCTTGATGACCGCAGTCACGAGCTTCATCTCAGACTCCCGTCTTGAAGGGTGATCCGCCGGTTCCACCGGCGTAGTCGTACGCGGACTCGAGGTGCTCGACCTGGTCGATGCCGGTGACCTCGGACTCCTCGTCGAGACGGAATCCGATGGTCACGTCGATCAACTTACCGATGATGTACGTCAGGACGAACGAGTAGGCCAGGACGGCGACCGCCGCGACGGCCTGCTTGCCGAGCTGATCGGCGTTGCCGCCGTAGAAGAGTCCGTCCACCGAGACGCCACCCGGGTTCTTCGTGGCGAGCAGCCCGATGAGCAGCGTGCCCACCAGTCCGCCCACGAGGTGGACGCCGACGACGTCGAGCGAGTCGTCGAAGCCGAGCTTCCACTTCAGGCTCACCGCGGCGGCGCACAGGACGCCCGCGACGATGCCCAGCACGATGGATCCCAGCGGCGAGACGGCGCTGGCGGCCGGCGTGATGGCCACCAGTCCGGCGACCGCTCCCGAGGCGGCACCGAGGCTCGTCGCCTTGCCCTCCTTGACGAGGTCGTAGGCGAGCCAGCCCGTGATCGCCGCTCCGGTGGCCACGGCGGTGTTGACGAGCGCGAGGCCCGCCAGGCCGTTGGCGCCGACGGCGGAACCGGCGTTGAACCCGAACCAGCCGAACCAGAGGAGGCCGGCACCCAGCAGGACGAAGGGCAGGTTGTGCGGACGCATGGGGTCCTTCTTCCACCCCACCCGCTTGCCCAGCACGAGCGCGAGCGCCAGGCCGGCCGCGCCGGCGTTGATGTGCACCGCCGTGCCGCCGGCGAAGTCGATCGCCTCCAGCTGCGTGGCGATCCAGCCGCCGTCGTCACCGAAGTCGAAGACCCAGTGGGCGACGGGGAAGTAGACGACCGTCATCCAGATGACGACGAAGACGATCCAGGCGCCGAACTTGGCCCGGTCGGCGATCGCGCCGCTGATGAGCGCCACCGTGATAATGGCGAACATGAGCTGGAAGCCGGCGAAGACGAACTCGGGGATCGTCCCGTAGGCGGTGGCGACGCCGATGTTGTCGAAGCCCAGGCGGTCGAGGCCGCCCAGCCAGCCGGAGCCGCCCGGGCTGAAGGCGAAGGAGTAGCCGTAGAGCACCCAGAGGATCGGGACGATCGCCAGTCCGGCGAAGCTCATCATCATCATGTTGAGCACGGTCTTGGAGCGGACCATGCCGCCGTAGAAGAACGCCAGGCCTGGCGTCATGAGCAGGACCAGGGCCGAGCTGGCCAGGATCCACGCGGTGTCGCCGGTATCCATGAAACCTCCGGTAGTCGTGTGAGTCGGGCTGCGCACGGCGCTCGCCCCACAGGACACCTTCGTTTCGTCGGGTTTCGTCCGACGACCCTCCTTGTTGCGGACAGGTCACGAAAACGGGCCGCATGTTACGAGCCGGTTACGCGACCGTGCCGACGTCGGCGCTCAGGTGAGCAGCGCGTCGACGAACTCCTGCGCGTCGAACGGGGCCAGGTCGTCGACGCCCTCGCCCAGGCCCACGAGCTTGACCGGGACGCCCAGCTCGCGCTGGACCGCGACGACGATGCCGCCCTTGGCCGTGCCGTCGAGCTTGGTGAGCACGACGCCCGTGATCTCGACGACCTCGCCGAACACCCGCGCCTGCGTGAGCCCGTTCTGGCCGGTGGTGGCGTCGATGACGAGCAGGACCTCGGTGACGGGGGCCTGCTTCTCGACGACGCGCTTGACCTTGCCGAGCTCGTCCATGAGCCCGGTCTTGGTGTGCAGTCGACCGGCGGTGTCGACCAGGACGACGTCGACGCCGTCCTCGACGCCCTTCTTGACGGCCTCGAAGCCGACGCTGGCCGGATCGGCCTGCTCCGCGCCGCGCACCGTCTCGACCCCCACGCGCTCGCCCCACGTGACGAGCTGCTCGGCGGCGGCGGCGCGGAACGTGTCGGCGGCACCCAGCACGACGGTCTTGTCCTCGGCCACGAGGATGCGGGCCAGGCGACCCACGGTGGTGGTCTTGCCGACGCCGTTGACGCCCACCATGAGGACGACACCCGGCTTGCCGTCGGCGCCCTGCGCCTTGACGCTGCGGTCGAGCGTGGGGTCGACGAGGCGCACGAGCTCCTCGCGCAGCGCTGCACGCGCGGCCTCGGGGGTGGTGATGCCCTCGACCCGGACCCGCGTGCGCAGGGCGTCGACGAGCTCGGTGGTGGGGCCGATGCCGACGTCGGCGGCGAGCAGCGTGTCCTCGAGCTCCTCCCACGCGGCGTCGTCGAGGTGGTCGCGTCCGAGGACGGCGAGCAGACCCTGCCCGAGGGAGGACTGCGAGCGGGCCAGCCTGGCGCGCAGGCGGACCAGACGGCCCTGCGGGGCGTCGGGACGCTCCAGCGTGGCCGTGCCGACGGCAGGACCCTCGTCCGCAGGCTCGACGAGGTCCTCGTCCGGGAGGTGCGGCTCCGGGTGCTCCGGGTGGTCGATCTGCTCCTCGGTGATGGCGTCGAGCACGTCGGGCGGCGGGAGCGCCCGGCCGCCCCGGCGCACGAGCAGCGCGGTGCCACCGCCGATCACGACGACGGCGGCCACGAGGACGATGATGAGGGTCGTCAGAGTCACACGCTCACCCTAGTAGCGACCGCGGACCCGTGCGGCACGCCGCCCAGCGTCAGGACGTGGTCCGCCCGGGCGAGGACCGCCGGCGCATGCGTGAGCAGGACCACGGTGTGCCGCCCCCGCAGGGACACGACGTCGTCCAGGAGCCGCTCGGCCGTCGCCTCGTCGAGGTGCTCGGTGGGCTCGTCGAGCACGAGGACCCGGTGCCCGGCCAGGAGCAGCCGGGCGAGGGCGAGACGCTGCCGCTCGCCGCCGGACAGCCTGCAGCCGCGCTCCCCCACCTCGAGGTCGAGCCCGTCCACGCTGCCGGACACGAGATCGTCGAGCCCGGCCTCTGCGAGCGCCGTCGTCATGGCGTCGTCGGTGGCGTCGGGACGGCCGAGCCGCAGGTTCTCGCGCAGCGTCGTGTCGAACACCGTCGCGTCCTGGCCCAGCAGCCCCACGACGTCGCGCACCTGCGACCCGCGCAGCCGGTCGAGCGGGACACCGCCGAGGGTCACGTCCCCCTCGCGGGTCGGCAGGAGCCTGGCGAGCGTCAGCGCCAGGGTGGTCTTGCCGGAGCCGCTCGGCCCGGTCACCGCGACGACCGAGCCTGCCGGCACCTCCAGGCTGAGACCTCGGGCGCCGGGGTGGCCGCCGGGCCACCCCACGCCGACGTCGCGCAGCTCCAGGTCGAACCCCGTCGGCTCGACGGGCGGACCCGTCGGCTCCTCCAGCGGCGCGGCGCGCGCGGCCAGCGCGGCGACACGCTCCTTCGCTGCCGCGACCTCCGGACGCAGCCGTTCGGCATCCGCCACGGCGGTGAGCACGTCGAGGAGGGCCAGCGGTGACAGCGCGACCACCGCGGCGAGCGCCGGGGACGGCGCGCCGGCCAGCAGCACGGCCGCGCCGGAGGCTGCGGCAGCGACCACCAGGACCACGGCATGACCCAGGCCGTCGAGCCGGGATCCCCGGCGGTCTGCACGGGCCAGGGCGTCGACGGAGGTGTCGGCTGCTGTCCGCTGCGCCACGGGGACGCCCAGCGCCACGAGGTCGGGTGCGGCGTGCACCAGCTCGGTGAGGTCGGCGGCCAGCGTGCCCCCGTCGTCGCCGTCGGGCCGTCGTGCCGTCCTCGGCACCAGGACCCGCAGCGCCCCGAGCGTGAGAGCGGACTGCAGCGCGAGCACCAGGCCGGCCCTCGGCTCCACCACACCGACGACGACCACGACCGCCGAGCACGACACGACCGCCGAGACCCACGGCAGCCTGAGGCGCAGGTAGCCGTCCTGGACCAACTCGACGTCGGTCACGACCCGTCGCACGACGTCGCCCGAGCGAAGGCCGGACCCGTCGGCCGTGGTCCTCGGCGGGGCGAGGGCCACGACCCCGGCACGACGCAGATGGCCGTAGGCCTCGACGCGCAGCCCTGTGGCGCGGCGCAGCGCGAGGTCGTGGGCGACGAGCCGCTCGGCGTACCGCAGCGCGGCCCGCCCGATCCCGAAGAAGCGGACGCCCACGATCGCGACCATGAGGTAGAGGACGGGCGGGTGCTCGGCGGCCCTCACGATGAGCCAGCCCGAGGTCAGGAGAAGCCCGGCGGAGGCCAGCTGCGCGGCTGCGGCCAGGAAGCCGCCCAGCACGGCGTGCCCGGTCGGACGGCGGCTCATGCGAGCACCCCGGTCGGCGTCTCGAGGTGGAGGCGCCGGTCGGCCGCCGTCACCGCCTCCGCACGGTGCGCCACGACGACGACGGCCACGCCCGTCGCGGCCACGTCGCGCAGGGTCGCGAGCACGGCGTGCTCGCGCTCGGCGTCCAGACCTGCGGTGGGCTCGTCCATCAGCAGGATCCGGGCGCCACCCGCGCGCACCCGCAGGAACGCCCTCGCCAGGCCCACGCGCCGCCGCTCTCCCGAGGAGAGCCCGAGACCGGACTCGCCCACGGGCCGGTCGGGACGCAGGTCGTCCGCACTCGCGTCCCGCAGGGCCCGACGCACGTCGTCGTCCGTGGCCGCGGGTGCGCCGAGACGGACGTTGGACCCCACGGTCCCCGAGACGAGACCGGGCACCTGAGGGACCCACGCGATCTCCTGGCGCCAGAGCTCGACGTCGAGGTCGGCGAGATCGAGACCACCGACGACGACGCGTCCCGTGTCAGGACGCACGAAGCCCAGCAGGACCGCCAGGAGCGTCGACTTGCCGCAGCCCGAGGCGCCGGTGACGGCGAGCACCTCGCCCGGACGGACGTGGGCGTGGTCGAGCCGCAGCGCCGGCCTGACCCGTCCGGCGCGACGGACCTCCACGCCGTCCAGCACGATGTCGAGGTCGGGTCCCGGCTCCGCGGAACCGCCACGGGGCCCGCCCTCCAGGACGGCCAGAGCGTCCTGCGCGGCCTCCACGCCGGCGGTGCTGTCGTGGTACTGCGCACCGAGCCGGCGCAGCGGAAGGTAGGCCTCGGGCGCGAGGAGCAGCGCGAACAGACCCGTCTCCAGGCCCAGGTCTCCATGGACGACCCGCAGGCCGATCGAGACCGCGACGAGCGCGACGGACAACGTCGAGAAGAGCTCCAGGACCAGGGCCGAGAGGAAGGCCGTGCGGAGAGTCTCCATCGTGATGCGGCGGTGGCGCTCCCCCACCTCGCGCAGGCCGCGCTGCTGGTGGCGTCCGAGCGCGGTGAGGGTCGTGAGTCCGTTGAGCACCTCGGAGAAGTGTCGACCGAGCCGCGCCAGCTCGTGCCAGCGCCGATCGGTCCGGTCGCGGGTCACGAGCCCGACCAGCACGAGGAACACCAGGACGAGCGGGACCGTCAGGACCACGACGAGGGCCGACAGCGGGTCGACGACCAGCAGGGCCGCCACGACCGCCGGGGGCGTGAGGGCGGCGAGCACGAGCTGGGGAAGGAATCGGGCGACGTAGCCGTCGAGGCGGTCGAGACCGCCGCCGACCAACGTCGCCAGGCGTGCGCTGTCCGGCAGCGGCTCCAGGCGGCGAGGGTCCAGCACGGCCGCGACGAGGTCGTGGCGGAGTCCGGCCTTGACGTCGGCAGCGGCCCGGACGCTCACGACGGACTGCCACCAGTCGAGCAGGCCCCGCAGCGCGAGGCATGCGGCCAGCCCGGCAGCCGCCGGGCGCAGGTCGTCACCGGCGAAGGCGCTCGCCACCCCGTGCGCCACGAACCAGGCCTGGCCGAACGTCGCGACGGTGGCCAGCAGCCCGAGCACCACCGTGACGGCCAGGAACCGGCGCGCGGCCGGGGACCGCTGAAGGAGTCTCGGGTCGACGGGTCCCACGTCAGTGCCCCGTGGTGGCCGGCGCCGGGGAGTCGGGGATGTGGTGGACGCCCAGACGTCGGCGGAACACCCAGTACGACCACGCCTGGTAGCCGACCACGAGAGGCGTGAAGAAGACCGCGACCCACGTCATGATCTTCAACGTGTACGGCGTGGAGGCGGCGTTGGTCGTCGTCAGGTCCCAGGCCGGATCGAGCGAGGACGGCATGACCGCCGGGAACAGCGACCAGAAGAGCATGGCCGTGACGGCGGCGATCGCGACGGCCGTCCCCACGAACGCCCACCCCTCGCGCCCTCGCCACGTGGCGCCCAGCCCTGCGAGGAACGCTGCCGCAGCCAGCGCGCCGAGCCCCCACACCGCGGCCTCGCCCGCGTCGGCCGCGGTCCAGGTGATGAACGCGACGGCGAGCGCTGCGGCCACAACCCCGGCCCGCATGGCCAGCGCACGGGCCCGCACCCGGACGTCGCCCTCGGTCTTGAGCGAGACGAAGACCGCGCCGTGCACGAGGAACACCGAGGTCGTGGTGAGACCGCCGAGGACCGCGTACGGACCCAGCAGGTCGAGGAGGGACCCCACGAACTCCTTGTCGGCGTCGATGGGGACGCCCCGCACGATGTTGGCGAGGGCGACGCCCCACAGGAACGCCGGGACGACGGAGCCCGCGATGATCCCGACGTCCCAGCGACGCCTCCACTCCGGCTCGGGCCGCTTGCCCCGGAACTCGATGCCCACGGCCCGCACGATGAGTGCCACCAGGATGAGGAACAGCGGCAGGTAGAAACCGCTGAACAACGTCGCGTACCACTCCGGGAACGCCGCGAAGGTCGCACCGCCGGCCACGACGAGCCAGACCTCGTTGCCGTCCCACACCGGGCCGATCGTGTTGAGCAGCAGCCGGCGCTCCTTGTCGTCACGGGCGAGGACGCCCATCAGCATCCCGACCCCGAAGTCGAAGCCCTCGAGGACGAGGTAGCCGACCCACAGGCCGGCGATGAGGAGGAACCAGACGGTCGTGAGCTCCATGACAGATCTCCTAGTAGGCGAAGGCGAGCGGTGACTCGCCGTCGTGGAGGACGGGCGGGTCGGCCGGCGGCAGACCCTTCCTGATGTAGGTGAGCAGGAGCTTCACCTCGACCACGGCCAGGACGCCGTAGAGGAGCGTGAAGCCCACGAGGCTCGTCGCGACCTCGGCGACCGTGGTGCCGGGCGAGACGCCGGCCGACGTCGGCATGAGGCCGAAGACCACCCAGGGCTGGCGCCCCATCTCGGTGAAGATCCAGCCGAAGGAGTTGGCGGCGAGCGGCAGGAGAGGGAGGGCGATCGCACCGGCTCCCAGCCACCGGGCGCCGCGTGGCGTCGCGCCGGGTCTCCGTGAACGACGCGTGCTCCACAGCATGATCAGGGCGACGCCCATCGCTGCGGCACCTGCGCCGATCATCCAGCGGAACGTCCAGTAGGTGACGGGGATGTTCGGCCGGTAGTCACCGGGACCGTAGGTCTGCTGGTACTCCTCCTGGAGGTCGTTGATCCCCTCCACCTCGCCGTCCCAGCTCCCGGTGGCCATGAAGGACAGCAGGTGAGGGACCTCCACCTGGAAGGTCGGCTCCGACCCGTCGGGCGTCCCGAGGGTGAACGGCGAGAACGGCGCGGGGGCCGTGGTCTCGTAGAGGGCCTCGGCCGCCGCCATCTTCATGGGCTGGACCTCGGTCATCACCTTGGCCTGCATGTCGCCCGTGACGATCGTGCCGAGACCGGACAGCATGACGGTCACGGCGCCCAGGCGCAGGGCCGTGGTGAATGCGCTCCGGTCGAGCCGGGCGTCGTCGTCGGTGCTGTCCCTGAGCCGCAGCAGGTGCCACATGGAGACACCGGCGACGAGGGCACCGCCCACCATGAAGCAGCCGAACATCGTGTGCGGGAAGGTCACGAGCACGACCTTGTTCGTGAGCACCGCCATGAAGTCGGTCAGCTCGGCGCGGCCCCGCTCGGCGTCGAACGTGTAGCCGACGGGGTTCTGCATGAAGGAGTTCGCGGCCAGGATGAAGTAGGCCGACAGGGCCGTGCCGACCGCGGCGATCCAGATGCAGGCCAGGTGGAGGGCCGGCCGCAGCCGGTCCCAGCCGAAGATCCAGAGCCCCAGGAAGGTCGACTCCAGGAAGAACGCGAGCAGCCCCTCGATCGCGAGGGGTGCGCCGAAGATGTCGCCCACGAACCGGGAGTAGTCGCTCCAGTTCATGCCGAACTGGAACTCCTGCACGATGCCGGTGGCGATGCCGAGCGCGAAGTTGATGAGGAAGAGCTTCCCGAAGAAGCGCGTGAGCCGGAGGTAGCGCTCGTCGCCCGTCCGGTGCCAGGCCGTCTGCAGGATCGCGACGAGGAAGACCAGTCCGATCGTGACCGGGACGAAGAAGTAGTGGTAGACCGTGGTGGCTCCGAACTGCCACCGTGCGAGGTCGAGCGCTTCCATGGTGACCCTTCTCCTACGTCGCGTAGTAGTTGTCCTACTACGCACTGTAGGACTATCTGGGGTCAGGCGCCAACCAAGTCCTACCTCACGTAGTAGATTGGACCCATGCCGAACCTGGGAGAGCTCGAACGCTCCGTCATGAACGTGCTCTGGGACGCCGCCGATCCGCTGTCCGTGCGGGAGGTCCAGGACGCACTGGGCGACCGCGACCTCGCCTACACCACCGTCATGACGGTGCTCGACCGCCTCGGCGGCAAGGACATGGTGGACCGTGAGCGGGACGGGCGGGCCTTCCGCTACGTCGCGCGGATGACCCGCGACGCCGCGACCAGCGAGGTGCTGCACGCCGCGCTCGACGCCTCGGGCGACCGGACCTCGGCCCTCCTGCACTTCGCCCGGACGGTCGACCCGAGCGAGGCCGCTGCGCTCCGGGCCGTCCTGGCCGAGATCGAGGCGGCTGACGACAGCGCATGACCCCCTTCCTGCTGGGCCTGATCGGGCTGGCGCTCGCACTCCCCGTGCCGGCGCTGCTCGCGCGGGCCCGGTGGACGCTGCGCTCCCCCGGCGCAGCGATCGTGCTGTGGCAGTCGCTCGCGCTCGCCGCCATCCTCGCCATGAGCGGCGCCGGGCTGGCCACCGCGCTCTGGCTCGTGTCCGGCGACCACCCGTCGGAGTGGAAGGTCGCCCTGCACGCCGCGGTGCTGGGGTTCGGCGTGCTCGTCTGGGCGCGGTTCTGGTGGTCGGCGTGGCACTCCTGGCGCGACACCCTGGCCGGGCGCGACCGGCACCGTCGTCTCGTCGACCTCCTGGGCGAGCCCCACGGCCTCGCCCCGGCCGTGCGGATCCTGGCCGAGGAGACACCGGTCGCCTACTGCATCCCCAAGCGCGGCGACAACCGTCTGGTCGTCTCCCGCGGGACCATCGAGACGCTGGGCGACTCCTCGCTCGACGCCGTCCTGGAGCACGAACGTGCGCACGTCCGGGCCCGGCACGACCTCGTGCTCGAGGGGTTCACCTTCCTCCACCGGGCCTTCCCCCGGGTCCTGCGCACCGACGCCCCACTGCGCCAGAGCCAGGTGATGGTGGAGCTGCTGGCCGACGACGCCGCTCGGCGTCGCACGGGCGACGCGGCGCTGGCCCGCGCGATCGTCGCGCTCGCCGGGAGCAGCACGCCTGCGGGCGCCCTGGGTGCGGGGAGCGAGGCCGCCGTGCGGCTGGAGCGCATCCGACGTCGTGATCCTCGCGGGGACCGGCTCGCTGCCCTCGCCTGCTACCTGATCTCCGCCGTCGTCCTCGTGGTGCCCACGGTGCTGCTGGCCATCCCGTGGATGCTGCACGCCTGGTCCGAGCTGACCTGACCCCCGCTCCTCACGCGCCGCCCGCGGTCAGGTGAGGGGCTCGAGGACCGCGCGGATGGCGTCGGGGACGGGTGTGACGGAGCGGTCGGCGCCGGTGACGTACACATGGACGAACATCCCGACGGCGGCCGGCTGCTCGAGGTCGCCCTGGAACAGCGCGATCTCGTACACGACGCTCGACGTCCCCAGCCGCGTGACTCGCAGGCCCGCCTCGACGGTGCCGGGGAACCGCAGCTCGCGCTTGAACCGGCAGCCCGTCTCGGCCACCACGCCGTACTCGGGAAGGGTCCGGATGTCGGTGCCGGTGGCCTCGATGAGCCAGCCGTTCACGGCCGTGTCGAAGAACGAGTAGTAGACGACGTTGTTGACGTGCCCGTAGACGTCCTCGTCCTCCCACCGCGTGGTGATCGAGTAGGTCGCCGGGTAGGCCGCGAGCGCCAGCACGTCGTCGCTCATGCGGTGACGCTCTCGTCCTCGCGCAGTCGCTGGCTGATGACGGTGGACACGCCGTCGCCCCGCATGGAGACGCCGTACAGCGCGTCGCCGACCTCCATCGTGCGCTTCTGGTGCGTGATGACGATGAGCTGGGAGTTGGCCCGCAGCTCCTCGTACAGCTCGAGCAGACGGCCCAGGTTGGTGTCGTCGAGCGCCGCCTCGACCTCGTCGAGGATGTAGAACGGGCTGGGTCGCGCCTTGAACAGCGCCACGAGGAACGCCACCGCCACGAGCGAGCGCTCTCCACCGGAGAGCAGCGAGAGCCGCTTGACCTTCTTGCCGGGCGGGCGGGCCTCGACGTCGATGCCCGTGGTCAGCATGTTCTGCGGGTCGGTGAGGACCAGCTGGCCCTCACCTCCGGGGAACAGCCGTGTGAACGCGTCCTGGAACTCGCGCTCGACGTCGTACCAGGCCTCGGTGAAGACCTGCTCGACCTTGGCGTCGACCTCCTCGACGATCTCGAGCAGGTCCTGACGTGTCTTGCGGAGGTCGTCGAGCTGCTCGGACAGGAACTGGTGACGCTCCTCGAGTGCCGTGAACTCCTCGAGGGCCAACGGGTTGACCTTGCCGAGCATGGCCATGGACCGCTCCGCCGTCCGGAGCCGCTTGGTCTGCTCCGCGCGGTCGAAGGGGCGCGGCTCGGCCGCGGGGGCGTCGTCGGGCGGCGGCTCGTCACCCTCCGCGGTGAGGGAGGGCGGCACGAGCTGGTCGGGACCGTAGTCGGTGACGAGCGTGTCGGCCTCGATGCCGAGCTCCTCGAGCGCACGCGTCTCGAGCGACTCCAGGCGCAGGCGCTGCTCGGCGCGCGCCATCTCGTCGCGGTGCACCGAGCTGGTGAGCGCCTCGAGCTCCTCGCCGAGCCCGCGCAGGTTCTGGCGCACCTCGCGCAGCTGCTCCTCGCGGCCGCTGCGGGACTGCTCGATGCTCGCGCGCTGAGCCGAGGCCCGCGCGATGGAGCCGTCGAGGTGGAGCAGGACGACGTCGCTCACGGCCGACACGGCGCGGGCGACCTCGGCCTCGCGCAGCTGACGCTCGCGCCGCTCACGCGCCTTGATGCGCGCCTCGCGCTCGGCCTGCGCGGTCTCGAGCAGCGCCACGGCCTGGCCGTCGAGGGCCCGCGCCCGCTCCTCGTTGGTGCGCAGCAGGAGCCGGGCCTCGGTCTCGGTGCGTCGCGAGGCGGAGGCCGCCTCGGCCAGCTCCTCGAGCACGGTGGTGTCGGGGTCCTCCTCGGGCGTGGACTCGGCCAGGGAGAGCCGCTCCTCGAGACCGGCCAGTCCCTCCTGGTCGCGCTCGTGGGCCTCGCGTGCCTCGACGATGGACGCCGACAGCCGCTCGGCCTCGGCGCGGGAGGCCCGCGCGGTGGAGCCGAGGTGTCCGAGCTCCTCGGCCACGGCGGCCATCTCGGCGTCGGACTCGTGCAGCCCGGCGAGCGCGGCGTCGACCTTCTCCTGGGCCGCCTCGCTCTCCGCCTGGCGTGCCTGGCGCTCGAAGCGCACCGACTCGAGCGTGCTGGTGACGGCGGCGAGGTCGGTCTCGGCCTGGTCGATGGCGGCCTGGACCTCGATGAGGCTGGGCACGGAGGACGAGCCGCCCACGGCGAAGTGACCGCCGATGACGTCGCCCTCCCGCGTGACGGCGGTGACGTCGGGGGCCTGGGCGAGGAGGCGACGGGCGGCCTCGAGGTCGTCGACGACGGCCATCTTGAACAGCAGCCGGCGCAGGGCCGCGTCGAGGGAGGCGGGTGCGTCGACGACGTCGACCGCGTACGTGGCGAAGTCGGGCAGCCCGGGCCACGTGGAGTCGTCGACGGTGCCGGTGGCACCGCCGAGCAGGAGCCCGGCGCGGCCGAGGTCCTCGGACTTGAGCTTCTCGAGGGCCGTGACGGCGGTGTCGAGGTGGTCGACGGCCACGGCGTCGGCGGCGTTGCCGAGCGCGGACGCGATGGCGGCCTCGTAGCCGGAGCGCACGGTGAGCAGCGCGGCGACCGATCCCAGCAGCCCGCTGAGCTCGTCGGAGGCGGCCAGCAGGGCACCCGCGCCGTCCTTGCGCGCCAGGCCCAGCTCGAGGGCCTCCTTGCGCGCGGCGATGGCGGCCAGCTGCTTGCCGGCCTCCTGCTCGCGCTCGGTGAGCTCGGTGAGACGGCCCGACGCCTCGGCGAGCTCGGCCTCGGCCTGCTCGAGGGCGTCGTCCAGGCCGGACTCGCCGGCGTTGAGTCCGGCGATCTCGTTCTCGCGGGTCCGGAAGGCCTTCTCGGCCTCGTCGGCGCGCTCGACGGCGGCGTCGCGCGCCCGGGTGAGGCGGCCCAGCTCGGCGTCGGCGGCCTCGGCGCGGCTCTTGAGGGCGTTGACCTGGCCGTGCAGACGGGCCAGACCCTCGCGCTGGTCGGCGGCGGCCCGCAGGAGGCCGGCGATGCGCCGCTCCTCCTCGGTGTAGGCGGCCTCGGCCCGCCCTCGGCCGGCGACAGCCTCCTCCAGCGCGGCGGACGCCTCCTGCACGGCACCGCTCAGCGCCGTGTGCTGCTCCCGGACGCGGGCGGCCTCGGCCTCCAGCTCCTCGGGGTCGCGGCCGGTGGGCCGGTCGTCGGTCTCCACGGCGGCGAGCCGCATGCGTTCGGTGGCCAGCCCGACGGTGCCACGCAGGCGCTCGCGGAGACCGGACAGGGCGTACCAGGTCTCCTGGGCCGTGGAGAGCGCGGGCGAGTCGGCCCGCAGCTGGTCCTCGAGCTCCATCTCGTGCTTGCGGGCGAGCCGGACGGCCTCGTCGACCGTGGCCTTGCGCTGCTTGAGAGCGGCCTCGTCGGCTGCGTCGGTGGCGATGGTCTCGCGGGCCGAGACGATGTCGTCGGCGAGCAGGCGGGCCCGGGCGTCACGGGCGTCGGCCTGGATGACGGCGGCGCGGCGGGCCACCTCGGCCTGACGGCCGAGCGGCTTGAGCTGGCGGCGCAGCTCGGTGAGCACGTCGTTCAGACGCGTCAGGTTGCCCTGCGTGGCGTCGAGCTTGCGGAGAGCCTTCTCCTTGCGCTTGCGGTGCTTGAGGACGCCGGCCGCCTCCTCGATGAAGCCGCGGCGCTCCTCGGGCGTGGCTCGCAGGACGGAGTCCAGCTGACCCTGGCCGACGATGACGTGCATCTCGCGGCCGATGCCGGAGTCGCTCAGCAGCTCCTGGACGTCGAGGAGCCGGCAGCCCGTGCCGTTGATGGCGTACTCCGAGCCGCCGTTGCGGAACATCGTGCGCGAGATCGTGACCTCGCTGTACTCGATGGGCAGCGCACCGTCGGTGTTGTCGATCGTGAGCACGACCTCGGCACGGCCGAGCGGCGGGCGTCCCGCCGTGCCGGCGAAGATGACGTCCTCCATCTTGCCGCCGCGCAGCGACTTGGCGCCCTGCTCGCCCATGACCCAGGCGAGCGCGTCGACGACGTTGGACTTGCCGGAGCCGTTGGGTCCGACGACGCACGTGATGCCCGGCTCGAGCTGCAGGGTGGTGGAGGACGCGAACGACTTGAACCCTCGCAGCGTGAGGCTCTTGAGGTACACGGTTCTCCTCGGCAGCGGACGGTCGACTTCAGCCCACCCTAGGGCTTCGGATCACCGTGCAGGGTCAGGGACATGAGTGAGCCCCCGGTCAGGGAACCGGGGGCCAGGTCCGTGAGACGGACGAGACGGTCTCAGTGAGCCGCTTCGAGGAGGTCACTCGCGGTGACCTGGTCGACGCGCTCGCTGAGGGTCTTCAGCAGTCCGTCGTTCTCGATCTTGAGGCGCAGCACCTCGGCCTCGAGATCAGCGACGCGCCGACGAAGACGGGCCGTCTCATGGATCTGGTCGGGGGTGGGTCCGCCGACATAACCGATGAGAGCCTTGGCCATGGCAGTCCTCCGCAAGGAAAATAGGGCCGGATCGCAGCGATGGCTGCGTCTGCCAGTGTCCCACCGCCGGGCCTGCCAGGTCAAACCTCGCCAGGGCTCGTCCCCGCTGGGGTCGGGCGGTGTCCCGGTGCACTGACCCGGGCTAGGTTCGAGGGCGTGAGCGACGATCTCTTCCGTCCTGTCGGACCGCCCTGGCAGCGGGTCTCCCCCGCCCTGACCAAGGCCCTCCGCATCCTGTGCGTGCTGCCGCTGCTGCTGCTCGCGGTCGTGCTCGCCGTGCTCGGTGTCCTGCTGCCCGTGCCCTCCGTCGTCTCGTGGGTCCTGCTCGGCGCCGCTGCTGCGACGGTCCTCGGCGCTGCCTGGACCTGGTCGTGGGCCGACCGCTCGCGGCGCGCGGTGGGGTACGCCGAGCAGGAGGACGACCTCATCGTGAGCAGCGGCGTCATGTTCCGTCGCCTGGTCGCCGTGCCCTACGGGCGCATGCAGTTCGTCGACGTCTCCGCCGATCCTCTGGAGCGCTGGCTGGGCATCGCCACCGTCACGCTCCACACCGCGAGCACGGAGACGGCGGCCGAGATCCCTGGCCTGCCGGCCGAGGAGGCCACGCGACTGCGCAACCGGCTCACCGAGCTCGGCGAGAGCAGGGGCTCCGGTGTCTGACCCCGACGCCGCCCCGCAGCACACGCCGCCCCCTGCTCCGGCCGGCCCGGCCGCCCCGGCCGTCGGGCGTCGGACCCACCCGCTCACCGGCCTGCTCCAAGGAGTGCTGTGGGCCTTCGCCGGCGTCGCCTCGCTGACCGGCAGCCTCCTCGGCGACGGCTGGGGCAACGTGCCCACGTGGGTCGCGCTCCTCGTGGCCGTCGTCGGCGGGCTCGCGCTCGGCGAGGCGGCCGGGTTCCTGCAGTGGTACTTCACGCGCTACGTCATCGACACCGCCGAGGTCCGGGTGGAGCGCGGGATCCTCACCAAGACGTCGCGCCGCATGCCGTTCGAACGGATCCAGTCCGTCGACATCGCCGAGCCGCTCCTCGCCCGGGCGTTCGGCCTGGCCGAGCTGCGCATCGACATGGCGGGCGGCGACGACGCCGGCACCACGCTGCGCTTCCTCACCCTCGAGGAGGCCCGGGCCACGCGCCGGCTCCTCCTCGACCGCGCCCACGGACGCGAGCACGACGCGTCGGTCCGGCACGACGTGCAGGGCGACCTCGTCGCCGAGGCCTCGCCGGCCCAGGTGCTGCTGGGCACGCTCGTGAGCCTCGACTTCGTGATCGCGGTCCTGGGCGGCGTGGGTCTTCTCGTGGCGTCGCTGGTGGCGGGACAGGTGGTGGTCTTCCTCGGCGGCGTCGTCGCCGTGGGCACGTGGCTCATCCAGATCGTGGGCCAGCGCGTCATCCGCCAGTGGGGGTTCACGCTCCACCGCACGCCCGACGGTCTCCGCATCGAGCGTGGACTGCTCTCGCGGACGTCGCAGACCATCCCCTTCGCGCGGGTGCAGGGCGTCGCCGTGCACGAGCCGTTCGTGTGGCGCCGGCTCGGCTGGTCACGTCTCGACGTCGACGTGGCCGGGTACGCGAAGGCCGGCGGCGACGACGCCACCGCCACGTCCTCCACGTTGCTTCCCATCGCCGACCGCGAGGTCACCGCACGGGTGCTCGAGACCCTGGTGCCCGGCGCGTTCTCCGCCGAGCCCGACGTGCAGGCGCCGTCGCGCGCCTGGCCCGTCGACCCCGTCGCCTGGCGGTTCCGTCGCGTCGGCTCGAACGAGCAGGGGTTCACCGCCCGCGAGGGCTGGGTCGAGCGCCGCACGAGCGTCGTGCCGCACCACAAGGTGCAGTCGGTGGAGGTCCGCCAGGGGCCTCTCGGTCGCCGGCTGGGGCTGGCCACCGTGGAGATCCACACGCCCGACGGGCCCGTCGACGCGGACGGCAAGAACCTCGACGCCGAGACCGCGCGGTCGGTCGCGCTCGCCGAGCTCGACCTCGCTCGGACCGCACGTCGCGGCGCCTGACCCGGCTCGCACCGCCGTCCAGACCTGCCGCAGGAGACGGGCTCAGCCGCCGCTGGTGTCGTCCTCGGCTGCGGCGTCGAGCGCCGCGTGAAGGTCGCGGTCCCTCAGCCAGCCGTCGGGCAGCGCCACCTTGCGGGGGCTGCCCTGGCGACCGCGCGGGGTGCCGAGCTGGTCGACGGGATAGGTCTCGTCGGGGTCGAGGTCGCCCAGCAGCGAGTCGAGGGCCGCATAGGACGAGACGAGGCCCAGCTGCGAGCGCACCGCCGATCCGGCCTTGAAGCCCTTGAGGTACCAGGCGACGTGCTTGCGGAACTCCACGCAGCCCCGCTCCTCCCCCAGCCAGTCACCCAGGAGCTGGGCGTGGCGGCGCATCATCGCGGCCACCTCACCGAGGGTGGGGAGGGCAGTGGACGGATCCCCGCGGAACGCGTCGTCGAGGTCGCGGAACAGCCAGGGTCGGCCGAGGCAGCCGCGGCCCACGACCACGCCGTCGCAGCCGGTCTCCTCCACCATCCGGACGGCGTCGGCCGCCTCCCAGATGTCGCCGTTGCCGAGCACGGGGATGTCGACGGCCGCCTTGAGCTCGGCGATGGACGACCAGTCGGCACGGCCGGAGTAGTGCTGGGCCGCCGTGCGGCCGTGCAGCGCGATGGCTGCGGCACCCGTGTCCTGCGCGATCCGACCGGCGTCGAGGAACGTGAGGTGGTCGTCGTCGATGCCCTTGCGGGTCTTCATCGTGACGGGGACGCCGTACGGCTCGGCAGCGCCGACCGCGGCGGTGAGGATGTCGCCGAGGAGGGTGGCCTTCCAGGGCAGCGCCGCTCCCCCGCCCTTGCGCGTGATCTTGGGGACCGGGCAGCCGAAGTTGAGGTCGACGTGCGAGACGCCGTGGTCGGCGCAGAGGATCTCGACCGCCCGACCGATGTAGACGGGGTCGATCCCGTAGAGCTGTACGGATCGCACCGACTCGTCGGCGGCGAACGTGAGCATCGAGAGGCTCGTGGCGTCGCCCTCGACGATCCCGCGCGACGTGATCATCTCGCACACGTAGAGACCGCGGCCCTGCTCCGCGCAGAGCTGGCGGAACGCGACGTTGGTGACGCCGGCCATGGGCGCGAGCACCACGGGGACAGGCACCTCGAGGCCGCCGAGACGCAGCGGCCCGGGCAGCGTGGCGCTCGTGGGAGCGACGGTCGAGGTGGTCACGGATCCATTCTCCCAACAGACGCCCGGAGCGACGAATCCGCTGTTCGTCCACATTCGTCCGAGCCGGTCTTGACCCTATTCGAACACCTGGTCTATATTGGTTCCATGACCGCTCAACCGATCGACTCGCACCCCTTGGTGGCTGGTGTCTCGGTGCTGCACGCGGGATTGGACCGGATGGCGTTGGATGCGTGGTCGGGTCTCGAGCCGGGTGAGGTGCGGCGGCTGTCGGCTGAGATGGCGAGGGTCGAGGCCCGGTTGGCGGCACACAAGATGGCCGCGGCCCGTGCCCTGGAGGCTGCCGGTACCGCCCGACAGTCGGGGGCAACCTCCACCGGAAACCTGCTGGCACGCGACTTCGGAGGCGACGAGGCGGCCGGGCACCGGTTGGTCAAGACGGCGGCCAAGCTGGCCAAGACCACTCACACCCAGGACGCGCTGGCGCGGGGTGAGGTGACGTTCGAGCAGTCCTCCGTCATCGCGACCGGTCTGGACAAGCTCCCGGGTGATGTCACCGAGACGCAGCGCGACCTGGCCGAACGGACGTTGCTCAAGGATGCTGAGCGGTTGACGATCCGAGACCTACGGCGGCGCACCGACCGGCTGATGGACGTCTACGCGGCCAAGCCCGACGTCGACGCCCATGAGAACGAGCTGCTCGTCTCGCGAGAGCAGGCCGCGCGCCGGAACGCGTCGTTCGTGATGTGGGACAAGAAGAACGGCATGCGCGGATACCGCGGCGAGGTCCCCGAGGCCGAAGCCGTCATGCTCCGCACCGCACTCGAAGCGTTGGCGGCGCCGTCACGAGCCCACCTAAGCGATCCTGACGCGACCCTGGGACCCGTCCCTGAGGACGCCGGCGACCCGGCCCACCGGATGGGCCGAGCGTTCACGGACCTGTGCTCCCACCTCCCCGTCGAGGAGCTTCCGTCCAACGGCGGCGTCGGCGCCCAGGTCGTCGTCACCCTCGAGCACCAGACCCTCCTCGACGGGATCGCACCAGCCACACTCTCGGACGGAACCCGGATCTCAGCCGGACAAGCCCGCAAGCTCGCCTGCAGGGTGGGCATCATCCCGATGGTGCTGGACGGGACGTCCCTGCCCACGGAGTACGGACAGTCCAAGCGCTACTTCACGAAGTATCAGCGCATCGCCCTCGCCAACCGGGACGGCGGCTGTTCGTTCCCCACCTGCGACAGGCCACCCGAGTGGACCGAGGCACACCACCTCACCCCCTACTCCCTGGGCGGCAAGACCGACCTGCAGGACGGGACCCTCCTCTGCACGAGACACCACCACCACGTCCACGACCACCACTGGGAACACCGCATCGCAGCCGACGGACACGTCGAGTGGAGACCACCAGGCCACACCACCTGGCAACGGAACGCCCGGTACCGGACGACGCCCGCATGACCGCGATCAGGAGACCCGGCCCGGGGCTGAGACTCCTCCCCGCGGAAGCTCTGCCGCACCGGGTAACCGGTCGGTCTCAGGGTCGACGCTGGGAGACCCGCCGGAGAAGAGGGAGCAGCCCCGGCGAGAGGCGTCGAGCTCCTGCGCTGTGCCGCGGGGAGGAGCACCCACCACTCAACCCGATCGTCGGCCCGATTCCAAGGGGCGTCGACCCATATTCGTGCGAAAGTCTCAAGAACGTCATCAGCGCGGGACGATCCAGCCGTTCTCGACGGCCACGCGCACCGCCTCGGCGCGGGTCCGGGCGCCGGTCTTGCCGATGGCCGAGGAGAGATGGTTGCGCACCGTCCCCTCCGAGAGGAACAGGACCTTGGCGATGTCGGCCACCGTCCCACCCTGCGCGGCCGCCCGCAGGACGTCGGTCTCGCGCTCCGTGAGAGGCGAGTCGCCCTGGGTGAGGGAGTCCGCGGCGAGCGACGGGTCCACGACCCGGAGCCCCTGATGGACGCGGCGCACGGCATCGGCCAGCTGCGCGGCCGGCGTGTCCTTCACGACGAACCCGGCCGCGCCGGCCGCCATGGCCTGCTTGAGGTACCCCGGACGGCCGAACGTGGTCACCATGAGGACGCGGCAGTCCGGCATGGCGTCGCGCAGGAGGCCGGCGGCCGAGAGACCGTCGAGACCTGGCATCTCCACGTCGAGCAGGGCGACATCGGGGCGGTGCGCGAGGGCGGCCTCCACCACGCGGTCACCACTCTCGACCTCGACCACCACCTCGAGGTCGGGCTCGAGCGAGAGGAGCGCGGCCAGGGCGCCGCGCACGAGGGCCTGGTCGTCCGCCAGGAGCAGACGGATGGTCATGACCTCACCGCCAGGCGGAGCTCGAAGCCCCGACCATCGGGACCGGGACCACTCGTCACGGTGCCACCGGCGGCGCGGACCCGCTGGCGCAGCCCCTCGAGGCCGTTGCCGTCGCCCGCGGTGCGGCCGGGCCCCACGCCGTCGTCCAGGATGCTCAGCACCGACTCACTCATGCTGACGTCGCACCGGGTGGCGGAGCTGTGCCGGATGACGTTGGTGACCGCCTCACGCAGGGTCCAGGCGTAGAGCTCGCGCACGGCGCTGGGCACGGCGTCGGCCACGGTGGGCAGATGGGGCTCGATGCCGGCGGACTCCAGGGCCGAGCGGGCCGCCGCGATCTCGCGTGGCAGGGAGAGAGACCGAAGACCCGAGGTGGTGGAGCGGACGTCGGCCAGGGCGTCGCGGGCCAGCCGTTGGATGTCCTCGAGCTCCGACCGTGCTCGCACCGGATCGGCGTCGACCAGCTTGCCGCCCAGCTCGGACTTGACCGCGATGACCGTGAGCGAGTGCCCCAGGATGTCGTGCAGGTCGCGAGCGATCCGTGAACGCTCCTCCTCGATGGCCAGGTCGGACAGCTCCTTCTCGGCCCGGGCCAGCTGGGCCTGGCGCTGGAAGCCGATCCGGAACGACCACACCGCACCGGTGGCCAGCAGCACGGCGAAGTCGTTGCCGTGGGCGGCCCAGCCGTCGACCACGCGGCCGGCGACGAACACGCCCGCGAACAGGAGCGCGGCCACCACGAGGCCGGACCAGGCCCGGAACGTGGAGACCGCGATGGCGGCGACGAAGACGATGCACGTGAGCGCCTGGTCGCCGGCGCCCGGGATCACGCCGGTGAACAGGACGAGCATGACGACCGTCAGGAGCACCGCGGTGCCGTGACGGCCGTTCACGTGGACCCAGCGGGTGAGCGAGAGGCCCACGAGGTAGACCACCACGAACGCGCCGAGACTCGCGAGCCCGAGCCACTCCTGCCAGTCGCCCGAACGGTCCAGCAGCGCGCCCAAAGGGTTGCCGAGGAAGACGAGCCAGATGCCGGCGCCCAGGACCCGCCCCCAGGCGGAGCGGTCCGGCGCGACTCTCTCGATGCTCACGGCCTCATTGTCCCCCGGTCAGACCCGGGCCGTGTCGCGGCTCATGCGCCACGCGGCGCCCG
>NZ_LMFJ01000001.1:1733111-1757255 GCF_001426755.1 Aeromicrobium sp. Root495
CCCCCCAGACCAGCACGTTCAGGGCACCGAGGGCGATGCTCTCGTCGCCGCCGAACGGGCTGCGGGAGAGGACGCCCACGCCGTAGGCCGGTGTGAACTTCGCGATGGTCGCGAAGACGTTGCTGAACTGGTCGAGCGGGGTGAAGAGACCGCCGGCCAAGGACAGCACGGCCAGCGACGGACCGAGCACCTGCATGACGTTCTCGCTGGGGAGCAGGTAGCCCATGAAGAGGCCGAACGCGGCGAAGACCAGCGAGCAGACCCAGGCCAGCACGCCGCACAGCACCAGCCGACCGAACGAGAGCTCAGCGCCCACGAGGGAGCCGACCACGAACACCGCGGCGAGGGCGACGAAGGCCATGACCATGGCCACCGTGGCCTTCAGCAGCACGTAGGCCAACGGGTTGAGCGGCGTGAGTCGCAGCTGCCGGCTCCAGCCCTCCGCCCGCTCGACCGCCACCATGGCGCCTCCCGACGTCGTGGCGATCATGGCGCCGTACACCGCCATGCTCACCATGATGTAGGCCGTGACGTTGCCGTGGTCGCCCGCCGACATGGTCTTGTACGAGCTGTCCGTGCCGAAGAGCAGGAAGAACGCGCTGGGCATCACGAGCGTGAAGATGACCGCCCGCCTGTTGCGCGCGAGACGCGTCAGCTCCAGGCGCAGGTAGGTCAGTGAGTAGCCGCCGAGCGGCGGCAGGCTGCGGGTGGTGTCGAGGGTGCTCATGCGTTGACTCCTTCGGTGGAGGTGCTGTCTGCGGTGAGGGCGACGAACGCGTCCTCGAGGTTGTGGGCCGAGATCTCCAGGTCTCTCGCCGGCGTCCGGCTCAGCAGGAAGCGCGCGACGGCGTCGCTGTCCTTGCCGTGCACGACGACGGTGTCGCCGCGGACGTCGACGGACTCGACGCCGTCGAGGTCGGCCAGCGCGCGAGCGTCGGCGCCCTCCCACGTGGCACGGACCATGCGGCCCGAGGCCATGGCCTTGATCTGCGACGCAGTGCCGTCGGCGACGATCCTGCCCCGGCGGACCAGGACGATCCGGTCGGCGTAGGCGTCGGCCTCCTCGAGGTAGTGCGTCGCGAAGATGGTGGTGCGCCCGCGGCGGGCGTCCTCCCGGATGGAGCCCCAGAAGTCGCGACGTCCCTGCACGTCCATGCCCGTGGTGGGCTCGTCGAGGACGAGCAGGTCGGGGTCGGGCAGGAGCGCCATGGCGAACCGCAGCCGCTGCTGCTGGCCGCCCGACGCCTTGTGCACGAGCCGGTCGCTCACCTCGGTGAGGCCGGCGCGCTCCAGCACCTCGTCGACGGGCCGCGAGGGCCGGAAGAGGGATGCGGTGAGCTCCACGATCTCGCGGATCGTGAAGTCCCTGAGGAGGCCGCCGGTCTGCATGACGGCGGCCACCCGACCGAGCCCCACCGCCTTCCGGGCGTCGCCGCCGAAGATCTCCACCGTGCCGGAGGTGGGCCGGCTGAGGCCGAGCATCATGTCGACGGTGGTCGTCTTGCCGGCGCCGTTGGGGCCGAGGAAGGCCACGACCTCGCCCGGCTCGATCGTGAGGTCGATGCCGTCGACGGCCCGGACGTCACCGAAGGTCTTGGTGAGGCCCGTGAGACGGACGGCAGGAGGGGTGTCGGTATCCATGACTCCACCCTCGCGCCGGGACCGGCACCTTCCCCGGGTCGAGCGTCACGACTGGACCATGACAGGTGTCATGGATCGCGGCTCAGCGACTCAGGGCGTGAAGCGGACGGCGTCCTTGGCGTCGGCCGGCTGCAGGTCGATCGACTCCAGCTTCTGGCCCTTGGGCACGAGGTACACGAGGCAGACCTTGGCCGAGGCCTCCGGCAGGAAGCTCTTCGGCAGCGTCGCGTCGGGACACGGCTTGAACGTGCCGACCAGCTCGTTGGGCGGGTACACCGTGTTGGCGTTCGAGTGCAGGTACAGCGGGACGGTGGCGCCGCCGAGACCGGCCGGCCCCTGGTTCTTCACGGTCGCACGGACGTAGTACGGCGTGGAGCGCTTGGTGGAGGCGTCGAGCGAGAAGAAGCGGAAGTCCGAGATCCTGCCCTTCTTGGCCGAGTCGATGCGCACCGAGACGGCGCTGGCGGCTCCGCCCGGGTCGTAGACGACGGTCGCCGTCCGACCCACCGGCACCGTGGACCCGGCGTCGGTCAGCGTGACGCCGGCGGGCACGGAGAAGCCCTTCGGGACGTCGGGCTTCGCCTTCGGCTCCTCGTCCGAGGACGAGCAGCCGGACGCCAGGGCGGCGGCCAGCACGGCGACGAGCGACAGGGCAGCGAGGCGGGACAGCGGTGAACGGCTCACGCGCCGATTGTGGCGCGCGGGGGGCTCAGCAGCCAGGAAGGCGCGCCGCGAGCCAGTCGCGGACCTGCGTGAGCCCGACCCGCTCCTGCTGCATCGTGTCGCGGTCGCGGATCGTGACGGCCTGGTCGTCCAGCGTCTCGAAGTCGACCGTGATGCAGAACGGCGTGCCGATCTCGTCCTGGCGCCGGTAGCGCTTGCCGATGGCGGCCGCGTCGTCGAACTCGACGTTCCAGTAGCCGCGGAGCTCGTCGGCCAGGCTGCGAGCGGCCGGCGAGAGCTGCTCGTTGCGCGACAGCGGCAGCACGGCGGCCTTGGCCGGGGCGAGCCGGTGGTCGAGGCGCAGGACGGTGCGCTTGTCGACACCACCCTTGGCGTTGGGCGCCTCGTCCTCCGCGTACGCGTCGACGAGGAAGGCCATCATGGAGCGGTTCACGCCCGCTGCGGGCTCGATGACGTAGGGCGTGTAGCGCTCGCCGGAGGCCTGGTCGAAGTACGAGAGGTCCTTGCCGGAGTGCTCGCTGTGGGTCTTGAGGTCGAAGTCGGTGCGGTTGGCCACGCCCTCGAGCTCGCCCCACTCCGAGCCCTGGAAGCGGAACCGGTACTCGATGTCGACGGTGCGCTTGGAGTAGTGCGACAGCTTCTCGGCGGGGTGCTCGTAGAACCGGAGGTTCTCGGGGTTCACACCCAGACCGGTGTACCAACCCATGCGGGTCTCGAGCCAGCGCTCGTGCCACTCCTCGTCGGTGCCGGGCTCGACGAAGAACTCCATCTCCATCTGCTCGAACTCACGCGTGCGGAAGATGAAGTTGCCAGGGGTGATCTCGTTGCGGAAGCTCTTGCCGATCTGGCCGATCCCGAACGGGGGCTTCTTGCGCGACGTGGTCATGACCTGCGCGAAGTTCACGAAGATGCCCTGGGCGGTCTCGGGGCGCAGGTAGTGCAGTCCCTCCTCGGACTCCACCGGGCCGAGGTAGGTCTTGAGCAGGCCGTTGAACATGCGCGGCTCGGTCCACTGACCCTTCGTGCCGCAGTTGGCGCACACGATGTCGGTCATGGGCACGGCGTCGGGGTCGGGCAGGCCCTTCTTCTCCGCGAAGGCCTCCTGGAGGTGGTCCTGGCGGTAGCGGCGGTGGCACGAGAGGCACTCGACGAGCGGGTCGACGAACGCAGCGAGGTGCCCGGACGCGCCCCACACGGCGGTGGGGAGGATGACCGAGGAGTCGAGACCGACGACGTCGTCGCGACCCTGCACCATGGAGCGCCACCACTGACGCTTGATGTTCTCCTTGAGCTCCGTGCCGAGCGGCCCGTAGTCCCACGCGGACTTGGTGCCGCCGTAGATCTCACCGCACTGGTAGACGAAGCCCCGACGCTTGCAGAGGCTGATGACGGTGTCGACGAGGGACGTTGGAGCCATGGAGAAGTCTCACTTCCGGCTGGATGTCGGCGGGCCTGAGGTCGGCGCCGTGGCACCGGCCGCCCGGGGTCGCCCCAGTCTACGGATGACACCGGCCACGCCCCTCCCGGCCCGGCCGCCGCCCGCGATTTGACAACCGTTCCCATTCTTCTTGAGAATGGTTCTCATGAACTTGCGCGCCCCCCTCGCCCTCGCCGTCCCCCTGGCCCTCCTGCTCTCCGCCTGCGGAAGCGGCGAGGCCGACAACGGCAAGCTCTCCGTCGACGCCAACTTCTACCCCTACGCGTGGGTCGTGGAGCAGGTCGGAGGCGATCTCGTCGACGTCAGCAACCTGACCTCGCCGGGCGTCGAGCCGCACGACCTCGAGCTCAAGCCCAAGCAGGTCGCCTCGGTCCAGACCGCCGACCTCGTGGTGTTCCAGAAGGGCTTCCAGTCGGCCGTCGACGACGCCGTCGAGCGGGCCGACCGCCCCCGGGACACGACGCTCGACGTCTCCAGCGTCGTGACGCTGGCTTCCGAGGAGGAGCACGGCGTCGAGGAGGGTCTAGAGGAGCACGACGACGAGGGACACGACGAGGAAGGTCACGACCACGAGCACGAGGACGGCCTCGACCCGCATGTGTGGCTCGACCCGGCCAACATGGTCGCGGTCACCAAGGCCGTCGGCGGCCTCCTGGTCAAGGCCGACCCGGACCACGCGGCCACCTACCGCGCCAACGCCACGAAGCTGGAGCAGGAGCTCACCACGCTCGACGCGTCCTTCACGGCGGGCCTGAAGACCTGCAAGCGCGACACCGTCGTCACGAGCCACGCCGCCTTCGGCTACCTCGCCGCGAAGTACGGCCTCCAGCAGGTCCCCATCGCGGGGCTCGACCCGTCCAACGAGCCGTCGGGCTCGCAGCTCGCCGACATCACGGACCTCGTGAAGAAGGACGGCATCACGACGGTCTTCACCGAGGAGCTCGTGAGCCCCAAGGTCGCGCAGACCGTCGCCCAGGCCACCGGCGCGTCGACGGCTACGCTCGACCCCATCGAGGGCGCGACCGACGGCCGGTCGTACCTGCAGATCATGCAGCGCAACCTCGACGCCCTGAAGAAGGCCAACGACTGTTCATGACCGATCCCATCCGTGTCACCGGCCTCGACGTCCACCTGGACGCGAGGCCGGTGCTGCGCGACGTCTCCATGCACGTCGGCGCCGGCGAGCTCGTCACGATCCTCGGCGCCAACGGCTCCGGCAAGTCCACCCTCGTGCGCACCGCGGTCGGGCTCATCACGCCCACGCGCGGTGAGGTGACGCTCTTCGGCACCCCCATCGACGCCTTCCGCGAGTGGCACAAGATCGGTTACGTGCCGCAGCGCTCCGCCTCGGTCCCGGGCGTCCCGGCGACGATCGACGAGGTGGTCTCGGCCGGCCTGCTGTCGCAGCGCCGCCTGTTCCGGCGCATCGACCGCACCGCGGTGGGCGAGGCCCTCGAGCGCGTCGGGCTGGCCCATCTGCACGCCCGCCCGGTGGCGCAGCTCTCGGGCGGCCAGCACCAGCGCGTCCTCATCGCCCGCGCCCTCGTGAGCCACGCCGAGCTGCTCGTGATGGACGAGCCCACGGCGGGCGTCGACCACGAGAACACCGTCGCCCTCGCCGAGCTCCTCGGCTCGCTCGTGGCCGACGGCACCACCGTGGCCCTCGTGGCCCACGACCTCGGCCCCGTGCGGCCCTTCGTGTCCCGTGCCGTGGTGCTGAGCGACGGTCGGGTCACCTACGACGGCCCGTGCGAGCAGCTCAGCGAGGACGACCACCACGACCACCCGCACCACGACGACGACGCCCAGCCCGCTCAGGCCGTGCCGCCGGAGGGGGTGTGGTGATGGACATCCTCGACTACCCGTTCATGCGCATGGCGCTCGTCGCCGCGGTCTTCACCGGCCTCACGGCGCCTGCCGTGGGCACGTACCTCGTGCAGCGCCGGCTCGCCCTCCTCGGCGACGGACTGGGCCACGTCGCCCTGACCGGCGTGGCGCTCGGCCTGCTCACCAACATCGCTCCCCTGGCCACCGCCGTCGTGGTGGCCGTGGCCGGCGCGCTCGTCATCGAGCTGCTCCGCGCCTACGCCAAGACCTCGGCCGACGTCGCGCTCGCCATGCTCTTCTACGGCGGCATCGCCGGCGGCGTCTTCCTGGCCGGCCTGGCCGGGGAGAGCGGCGCGGCGCTCAACACCTACCTGTTCGGCTCCATCGTGACCGTCTCCGAGGCCGACCTCTGGCTCGTCGGCGTGCTCGGCGCCATCGTCCTCACCCTGTGCCTGGGCCTGCGCCCGCAGCTCTTCGCCGTCTGCCAGGACGAGGACCACGCCCGTGTCAGCGGGCTCCCGGTGCGCCTCTACGGCATGCTCATCGCGGTCCTGGCCGCCGTCACCATCACCGTGGCCATGCGCACCGTCGGGCTGCTGCTGGTGTCGGCGCTCATGGTGGTCCCGGTGGCCACCGCCCAGCAGGTCACCCGCAGCTTCCGCAGCACCCACCACCTCGCCATGCTGCTGGGCCTGCTCGCCGCCCTCGCCGGGGTGGTGACGAGCTTCGAGGCCGACACCCAGCCCGGTCCGACGATCGTGCTCATCGCCCTGACGGCGTTCGGGCTCACGGCCACCGTCCGCGCCGTCGTCGGGATGGTCCGGCAGCGCCGCTCCAGCGCGTCCCACCCAGTACCCTCGGCCTGAGGAGGAACCATGCCCGAAGCCATCTCGGAGTCCGCCAACGCGGGCCAGCGCAGCACGCGCCAGCGACGTGCCGTGAGCGCCATCCTCGACGACCTCGAGGCCTTCGCGAGCGCCCAGGACATCCACGACCGCCTCACGCACGGCGGCGAGAAGATCGGGCTCTCCACGGTCTACCGCAACCTCCAGTCGCTCGTGGACGCCCAGCTCGTCGACGCGCTGCGCAGCGACGAGGGCGAGGTCCTGTACCGACGCTGCAGCTCGGGTCACCACCACCACCTCGTGTGCCGCAGCTGCGGTCGCACGGTGGAGGTCGAGGGCCCCACGGTCGAGAAGTGGGCCGACACCATCGCCGCCGACCACGGGTTCACCGAGGTGGCCCACACCCTGGAGATCTTCGGCACGTGCGCGTCCTGCCGTGACGCCTGACCTGGCCGTCCGCGAGGTCCTCCCCCGCGAGACCTGGGCCCCGCTGGCCGAGGCCCACCGTGACCGGGCGCAGGTCTGGACCGCTCCCCACGTCGAACGTCAGCACCGCCGCGAGAAGCACCCCGTCGAGGACTTCCTCTTCGAGTACTACGACCTCGGCCCCGGCCGGCTGGAGCGCTGGCACCCCGGGGTCGGCATGGTCCTTGCCGACGCTCCCGAGTACGCCCGGCTCGGCGCCTACGTCGAGGTTCCCGACGGTGTGACCGTCGATCCCGCTCGCCTCGAGCGGCGCCTCCCCGGGCTCCGGTGGACGCGCGAGCTGCTCGCCCGCACCGCCGGGCGGCCGGCCCGCCTCGGCTGCTTCGGGCTGCACGAGTGGGCCATGGTCCACCGCGACGACGCTGCCGTGCGCCACCCGCAGCACCCCCTGCGCCTGGGCTCCGAGGGCACGGCCCAGGTGGTGGAGTCCCACCGCCTGGCGTGCACCCACGTCGACGCGTTCCGGTTCTTCACCGCGGCTGCTGCGCCGCGGAACGAGCTGACGCTCACCCGGCCCGACCAGCTCGAGCAGGAGCAGCCGGGCTGTCTGCACGCGTCGATGGACCTCTACAAGATCGCGTACCGCCTCCTGCCGTTCGTCGAGGCGTCCGTCGTGCTCGACACGTTCGAGCTGGCCCGCGACGTCCGGCACGTCGACATGCGTGCCTCGCCGTACGACCTCACGGCCCTGGGGCTCGAGCCCATCCGCATCGAGGAGCCCGACGGCAAGGCGGCGTACGTGCGGCACCAGCGCGCCTTCACGGAACGGGCCGCTCCCCTGCGGGCCCGCCTCCTGCGCCTCGTCGACGACCTGCTCCTAGGCTGGTCGTCGTGACTTCCTCCGACCAGGTCCACGTCGTCGACGGCCCCGACCTGACCGCGGCCGACGTCTACGCCATCTGGCAGGTGCGCGACGTCGTCTTCGCCGTCGAGCAGCAGTGCGACGAGCCCGACGTCGACGGTATCGACCTGCTGCCCTCCTGCACCCACCTCTGGGTCGCCGACGAGCACGGCATCCGCAGCTACCTGCGCACCTACGTCGCTGAGGCCGGCTACCGCAAGATCGGCCGGGTCTGCACGCGCAAGGACCAACGCGGGCTCGGCCTCTCGGGGCGGCTCGTCCGAGCGGCGCACGACCGCTGGGGGGCCGACGAGATCCACATCGGCGCGCAGGCCTACCTGCACGACTGGTACGCCGGGTTCGGCTACGAGCGGTCGGGCGAGAACTTCTTCGAGGCCGGCATCGAGCACGTGCCCATGGTCAGGCCCGGCCAGTAGCTCGAACGTCGTGGCTCAGGCGTCCTGGCTCAGACGCTCTGGCTCAGACGTCCTGGCCGGGATCGTCCGGCCGAGCCGAGGTGGACGGCGTGGGCCGGGGCGAGGGAACGACGCCGCTGTCGTTGCCGACCACCGCGTTGACGGCCTCCTGGAGGTCGCCCGTCATGCGGGTGCGCTCGTCGTCGACCGCCTGCTGGGCCGCCTCGTACTGCTCCGCGTAGGCGAAGCTGCCGCCCGAGCCGCTGTCGAGGCGCGCGGCGAGGGCCTCCGCCTCGGTGATGACGTGCTCGAGCGCGCCCTCGACGGCCCGGGCGACCTTCTCGTGACCCTCGGGGACGTCGACCGCCCGGAACCTCGCCAGCACGTCACGCATGCCCACCACGACCGTGGCGCGCAGGGCCGCGCCGTCGCGCTGAAGACCCACGGGCGCCAGCGACGTGGGCCGCACGGCGAGCGCGGCGTCGGCGGCGTCGAGCAGTGCGTCGAGCGGGACGCCGTCCTTGGCCACGAGAGCGAGGCCGCGCAACGAGGACGCGAGGTCCTCGCGCTCCTGCACGACGTCGCGGTAGGCCTGGGAGTGCTCCGCGGCGTAGGCCGTGACGGGCGGGGCGACGGGCACGCTGGACAGCCGCTTGACGGCGACGGCCTGCAGCTGGCGAGGTCGGCCGACGCCGGCCACCGCGAGCTCTCGGCCGGTGGCGGCGCGGACCAGGCCCAGCTCGACCGCGGCCAGACGCGCGGCGCGGTCGGCGGTGGCGACGTCGCGGTCGTGACGGACCTGGACCACCACGACGGACGCGGCCACGACCAGGCCGATCAGCACGGTCAACGCGATGGACCACAGCCCTGCGCGACGGCGTCGGCCGCGGTCGTCGCGGTGCTGGCTCCTCTCGGGCTGGGTCGGCTCGTGCGACACGCCGCCCCCCGGCAGCTCCTCGCTCACCCGGGCTGGACCCCGTGCTGGCGGAGCCCGTACGTGAGGGCGTCGACGAGCGCCTCCCACGAGGCCTCGATCATGTTGGCTCCGACACCCACCGTGACCCAGGTGTCCTTGCCGTCGGAGGTCTCGATCAGGACGCGGGTCACCGCGTCGGTGCCGTGTCCCTGGTCGAGGATGCGGACCCGGAAGTCGGTGAGGTGGAACCGCGCGACGTCGGGGTAGGTCTGCTCGATGGCCTGACGCAGAGCGTGGTCGAGGGCGTTGACCGGTCCGTTGCCCTCGCCGATGACGGCGACCCGTCGGCCGCCCGCACGCAGCTTCACCGTGGCCTCGGCCGTGGCCTTGCCCTGCCCGCCCCAGCCCGAACCGGCCTGGTGGGACTCAGCCAGCACGCGCCACGACTCGACGTCGAAGTAGACGGGACGTCCGCCCTCGACCTCGTCGGCGAGAAGGAGCTCGAACGAGGCGTCGGCGGCCTCGAACGTGTAGCCCTGCTGCTCGAGCGCCTTGACCCGGTCGGTGACCCGCGCGAGGCGCTCGGGGTCCGAGGCCAGGTCGTAGCCCAGCTCCTTGCCCTTCAGCTCGATCGTGGCGCGTCCGGCCATCTCCGAGACGAGCAGACGCATGTCGTTGCCCACGAGGGCCGGGTCGATGTGCTGGTAGAGGTCGGGGTCCACCCGGATGGCGCTGGCGTGAAGACCGGCCTTGTGGGCGAAGGACGAGACACCCGTGTAGGGCTGGCGCGCCGACGAGGGGTAGTTGGTGATCTCGGCGACGGCGTGCGCGATGCGCGTGGCGTCGCGCAGCCGACCCTCGGGCAGCACGGGCCGGTCGAGCTTGAGCTCGAGGTTGGCGACGCTCGTGACGAGGTCGGCGTTGCCGGTGCGCTCGCCGTAGCCGTTGATGCAGCCCTGCAGGTGGGTGGCACCGGCCAGGACCGCCGCCATGGAGTTGGCGACCGCGCACCCGGTGTCGTTGTGGGCATGGATGCCGAGGCGCATGCCCGTGGAGGCCAGGACGTCGGCCACGATCTCGCCCACCTGGTGGGGCAGCATCCCGCCGTTGGTGTCGCACAGCACCGCCACCTCGGCGCCGGCCTCCTGCGCTGCCGTGACGACCTGCAGGGCGTACTCACGGTTGGCGAGGTAGCCGTTGAAGAAGTGCTCGAGGTCGACGAAGACCCGCTGGCCGCCGTCGATCAGGTAGTGCACGGTGTCGCTCACCATGGCGAGGTTCTCCTCGAGCGTGGTGCGCAGCGCCAGCTCGACGTGGCGGTCGTGGCTCTTCGCCACAATGGTGGCCACGGGGGCCCCGGACTCGCGCAGGGCCACCACGAGCGGGTCGTCGGCTGCGGCGACGCCGGCGCGCCGGGTGGACCCGAACGCGGCCAGCGTGGCGTGCCGGAGGTCGAGCTCCTTGGCCGCGAGGGCGAAGAACTCGGTGTCCTTGGGGTTGGATCCGGGCCAGCCCCCCTCGATGTAGCCGACGCCGAGGTCGTCGAGGTGGCGGGCGATGTTCAGCTTGTCCTGCACGGAGAGGTTGAGGCCCTCCTGCTGGGCGCCGTCGCGCATCGTCGTGTCGTAGACGTGGAAGTCTCCTGACACGTGACCCTGTCCGTGGACGGGTGCACCGCTGGGTGCGGAGGTGCTCATGATGGTTGCCCTTCTGGTCCTGCTCGACGCCATCCTCCCAAAAAAAATGCCCCCCGGGCATCGGGAGGCAGCGCGTCGGGCGGTGGTTCAGTGCCCGGCGCGCCTGTCGATGATGTTCGAGAGGTGCAGCACGTCCGTCAGTCTAGACTGAGCGGCCTCATGACCACCAGGCCCGTCCCCGTCCCGCCGTCGTGCACGGCCTCCTACGTCGTGCTGACCCCCGAGCGGCTCGACCACGAGGACGACCTCCCGCTCCCCCATGACGACCTGCTCCGCCACTACGGGACGTCGCCCGCGGCGCTGGCCCGGCTCGCGGAGTGTCCGCACCAGGTGCTCCTGCAGAGCGAGGTGCCCGTCGAGCAGGCCGCCCCGGCCCTGCGCGACGCCCGCATCCAGGCGCTCGACCTGGCCCGGCGGCACGACGGTCTCGTGGTGGAGCTGCTGCCGCCGCGCGTCATCGAGCTGCGTCCCGACGAGGTCTCGCTCACCCACGCCACGCAGTGGTACGTCCTCGACTACGACCGGCTCGACGACGGGCTCCTCGCCACCGACGGGCTCGCACAGTTCGGCCTCCCCGAGCTGATGCTCGACGGCGTGCAGCGCGCCACCCACGTCATGACCGACGCGGTCGTGGCGGGCATCGCGTACCGGCTCATCGCGGAGTGGCCCGAGCACGACCCCGTGGGTCCGGCCACCATCACGCTGCGCGACATCGCCTTCGGGCTGGGCGACGCCCAGGCCGCCACCACCCCCGCCGACCGCAGCGTCGACCTCACCCTCGCCTACGACGAGACCGCCCACGTCCTGCGCGTCACCCTCCACGACGACCCCGCCACCCTCTTCGTCTGAGCTCCACGAGCGCCCCGCGTCAGGGCGGTGACCTGGCGTCCGTTCCCCCGGGCCTCCGCCGTCGAGCGGTGACCTGGCGTCCGTTCCCCCGGGCCTCCGCCGTCGAGCGGTGACCTGGCGTCCGTTTCGACACCCGAGACCACCTCGAACGGACGCTGAGGCACCGCCCACCCGGCCGACCCCACCGAACAGACGCTGAGGCACCGCCCCGGGCGGGTGGGCGCGTCGGGGCGACGGTGGATCAGCTGCGGGGACCGAGGTTGGCGAGGGTCTCGGGACGCAGGATGGCGGCGAGCTGCTCCGCGGGGAGCAGACCCTTCTCGAGCACCAGCTCGGCCACGCCGCGGCCCGTCATCAGGGCCTCCTTGGCCACCTCGGTGGCAGCGGCGTAGCCGATGAAGGGGTTGAGCGCCGTGACGAGCCCGATGGAGTTCTCCACCTCGCGGCGCATGAGGTCCTCGTTGGCCGTGATGCCGTCGACGCACCGGTGCGCGAGCACCCGCATCGCCTCCCGCATCCGCCACAGGCCCGACGACAACGAGTAGCAGATGACCGGCTCGAAGGCGTTGAGCTGGAGCTGGCCGCCCTCGGCCGCCATCGTCACCGTGACGTCCATCCCGATGACCTGGAAGCACACCTGGTTGACCACCTCGGGGATCACCGGGTTCACCTTGCCCGGCATGATGCTCGAGCCCGCCTGGACGGCCGGGAGGTTGATCTCGTTGAACCCGGCTCGCGGGCCCGACGACAGCAGCCGCAGGTCGTTGCAGATCTTCGAGAGCTTGACGGCGATGCGCTTCAGCACCCCGGAGAGCTGCACGAACGCGCCGCAGTCCTGCGTGGCCTCGATGAGGTCGGTCGCGCTCACGAGCGGGAGCCCGGTCAGCCGTGCGAGGTGCTCGCACGCGAGCGGGACGTAGCCCCGCGGGGCGTTGAGCTGGGTGCCGATGGCCGTGGCGCCGAGGTTGATCTCGTGCAGCATCATGACGGCCTCGGACAGGCGGCTCCGGTCCTCGGCCAGCATGACGGCGTACGTGTTGAACTCCTGCCCCAGAGTCATGGGCACGGCGTCCTGCAGCTGCGTGCGGCCCATCTTGAGGACGTCGTGGAACTCGGCCGCCTTGCGGGCGAACGACTGCTCGAGGTCCTCCATGCCCTCGAGGAGCGCGTGGGTGGCCAGGATGATCGCGATCTTGACCGACGTCGGGTAGACGTCGTTGGTGGACTGGCTGAGGTTGACGTGCTCGTTGGGGTGGAGGAAGGCGTAGTCGCCCTTGGCGTGGCCGAGGATCTCGAGGGCGCGGTTGGCCACGACCTCGTTGGCGTTCATGTTGGTGGACGTGCCGGCGCCGCCCTGCATGACGTCGACGACGAACTCGTCGTGGAGCGCGCCGGCCCGGATCTCCTCGCAGGCCTGCCGGATCGCTGCGTACCGGTCGTCGTCGAGCAGCCCCAGCTCGTGGTTGGTGGCCGCAGCGGCCTCCTTCACGGCGGCGAGAGCCTCCACGAGGAAGGGACTCGTGCCGATCGTGATGCCGGTGATCGGGAAGTTCTCCTGCGCGCGGAGGGTGTGCACGCCCCAGTAGGCGTCGACGGGGATCTCCCGGTCGCCGATGAGGTCGTGCTCGGTTCGGGTGATGGGTGTGACGGTGGTCATACCCCGATCAGATCACAGGTGACCGTCGGAGGGCCCTTCGACAGGCTCAGGCGGCGGACGCTGCCTGAGCCCGTCGAAGCCTCAGACGAGCCGGCTCATCCAACGGTGCGGGTCGTCGGCACGTCCGTACTGGATGTCGACGAGTGCCGAGCGCAGGTCCATCGTGACCTTGCCGGCCGAGCCGTCGCCGGCGACGGCCTGGCCGTCCGGCCACTTGAGCGAGCCCACCGGCGTCACGACAGCAGCCGTCCCGCAGGCGAAGACCTCGGTGATGGTGCCGTCGGCGGTGCCCTCACGCCACTCGTCGATGCTCACCCGACGCTCGACGACCTCGTGGCCGCGGTCCCGCGCCAGCTGCACGATGGAGTCGCGGGTGATGCCCTCGAGGATGGAGCCGGAGAGCTCGGGCGTGACGATGGAGCCGTCGGCCTGCACGAAGTACAGGTTCATGCCGCCGAGCTCCTCGATCCACTTCTTCTCGGTGGAGTCCAGGAACGCCACCTGGGCGCAGCCGTGGGCGGAGGCCTCCTGTTGCGGGAGGAGGCTGGAGGCGTAGTTGCCGCCGGTCTTGGCCGCGCCGGTCCCCCCGGCGCCGGCGCGCGAGTACTCCTGCGACAGCCAGATGTCGACGGGCTTGACCCCACCCGGGAAGTAGGCGCCGGCCGGCGAGGCGATCACCGAGTAGGTGACGTGCCGGCTGGGACGGACCCCGAGGAACGCCTCCGAGGCGAACATGAACGGACGCAGGTAGAGGCTCTTCTCCTCCCCCGCAGGCACCCAGGCCTCGTCGGCCTCCACGAGCGCGCGGATGGAGCCGAGGAACCACTCCTCGGGCAGCTCGGGCAGCGCGAGGCGGTGGGCCGAGCGGGCGAGCCGGGCGGCGTTGGCCTCGGGGCGGAACGTCCAGACCGAGCCGTCGGCGTGACGGTAGGCCTTGAGCCCCTCGAAGATCTCCTGCGCGTAGTGGAGGACCGCCGTGGCGGGATCGAGCTGCAGCGGGCCGTACGGCACGACGCGGGCGTCGTGCCACCCTGCGGTGTCGGTCCACTCGGCGAGGAACATGTGGTCGGTGAAGTGCACGCCGAAGCCGGGATCGACGAGGATCGCGTCGCGGTCGGCGTCCGTCCGAGCGGTGGAGCTGGGCTCGTGGGTGCTGGCGAACGGTGGGATGGTCATGGTGCTCACGGTAGACCTTTCAGGATCGGATCGGCAGGGTCAGCCCGCCGATACGGATCCGGCCACGCGTGCGCGGATGGCCTCCCCCACCTCCTGCGTGGAGCGAGGCGTGCCGGCCACCCTGGCGGCGATGTCGGCCTCGACGGCTGCGGTGATCTCCGCAGCCGCCTCGGGCAGCTCGAGGTGCTCGAGCAGCAGTGCGGCCGACAGGATCGCGGCCGTGGGGTCGGCCTTGCCCTGCCCGGCGATGTCGGGCGCCGAGCCGTGCACGGGCTCGAACATGCTGGGCGTCGTGCGGTCGGGGTTCACGTTGCCGCTCGCCGCCAGGCCGATGCCGCCGGTGATGGCCGCGGCGAGGTCGGTGAGGATGTCGCCGAAGAGGTTGTCGGTGACGATGACGTCGAAGCGTGCCGGGTCGGTGGCCAGGAAGATCGTGGCCGCGTCGACGTGCAGGTAGTCGGTGGTGACGTCCGGGAACTCCGCCGCCACGGCGTCGACCGTGCGCGTCCAGAGGTGTCCGGCGTGCACGAGCACGTTGTTCTTGTGCACGAGCGTCAGCTTCTTGCGCTGACGCGCCTGGGCCCGCGCGAAGGCGTCGCGCACGACGCGCTCGACGCCGTAGGCCGTGTTGATGCTGACCTCGGTGGCGAGCTCGTGCGGCGTGCCCACGCGGATGGCTCCGCCGTTGCCCACGTACGGACCCTCGGTCCCCTCGCGCACGACCACGAAGTCGATGTCGCCCGGGTTCGCCAGCGGCGTGGGGACGCCGGGGAAGAGCTTGCTCGGACGCAGGTTGACGTAGTGGTCGAGCTCGAATCGCAGCTTCAGCAGCAGGCCGCGCTCCAGCACGCCCGAGGGCACGCTGGGGTCGCCCACGGCGCCGAGCAGGATCGCATCCTGGCCGCGGATCTCGCTCAGGACCGAGTCCGGCAGGGTCTCGCCGGTGGCGTGGTAGCGCTTCGCGCCGAGGTCGTACTCGGTGGTCCCGAACGAGGCGTCGTGCTCGGCGGCGACCTGGTTCAGGACGGCGAGGGCCTCGGAGGTGACCTCCGGGCCGATGCCGTCGCCGGGGACGACGGCGAGGGAGAAGGAGCGAGTCATGGCATCCATCCTAGGACGGGGCGTCTCGGCATGTGAAACCGCGATCTCGCGATGCGGTCACAGCCGAGGCGCCCCGTCCGTCAGTTGTCGTCGGGCCGGTCGGTCGGCTCGACGTCGACGGGCATGGCGTCGTCGCGCAGGTGGGCGGGGCCCCACTCGATGATCTGAGGGTTCATGATGTGTCTCCTGTGTGGTCGGTCGGTCAGTACGACGGCGGGAACCGACGAGGTCCGACGTTCCGTGGGCGCGAGCCCGGTGGTCGACCGAGGAGACAGAAGATGGATCAGGTCGTGATCAGCATTCCCTGCGGCGGAACGTCGGGCCAACGCCAAGACTCCGCGGCAGGGATGGCCCTATGAGGCCCTGCCGCGGCAAGCGATGACTACGAGCTGCTTCCGCACCCGTCCAGTCTGCCACGCGATCCGCGGGCCCGTCCGCACTTCGTGAGGTGTGTCTCGTCCGGTGAGACCGCAGGAGGCGGCTCGAAGGAGTCCTGCGAGACTGGGCCGGTGAGCGCACCCTCGGAGATCCCGGTCATCGTCTCGGCGACGCTCAACCTGTCGCGCCAGCGCGGATTCATCTCTGCCACGCGCCACGAGACCGGTCGGCTGCTCGCCACGCTCGCGGCCTCCCGCGAGGGCACGCTCGCCGAGCTGGGCACCGGAACCGGTGTCGGTTCGGCCTGGCTCTCCAGCGGCGCGCCCAAGACGGCACGCATCGTGAGCGCGGAGCTCGACCCCTCGCTCGCCGAGGACGTGCAGAAGATCTTCGCCGACGTCGACAACGTCGAGATCATCTCCGGCGACTGGTCGACGCTCGAGCAGTACGCCCCGTTCTCGCTGCTCTTCGTGGATGTCCGCGAGGTGATGGAGTCCATCGACGTCATCGCCGGCCTGCTCGAGCCCGGCGGCATCGCGGTGCTCGACGACTTCGTCCCCTCGCCCTTCTGGCCGCCCATCGTGGACGGCTCGGTGGACTCGGTGCGCGAGCAGTGGCTCACCGACGAGCGCTTCGCCGCCGTGGAGATGCTGATCGACCCCGACGCGTCGCTGCTCATCGCCACCCGCCGCTAGACCGCAGGCGTCTCGACGGGCTGCGCCCTCGAGGCCTGTGGCCGGTCGCCCAGCAGCCCGAGGAAGAGCTGCACGACGGGCCCGATCGTGAGCGCGTAGAGCACCGTGCCCACACCGACCGTCCCTCCCAGGACGAAGCCGACCGCCAGGACGAGCACCTCGAGCGTCGTCCGCACGAGCCTCGTGCTGAGGCCCGTGCGCGCCACGACGCCCCTCCACAGCCCGTCGCGGGGTCCCGCGCCGAAGCCGGAGCCGATGTAGAGCGCCCCGGCGAGCCCGTTGCCGACGACGCCGAGCACGAGGAAGGCCACGCGCACGGGGAGCTCGTCCGGGGTGGGCAGCCAGGCCAGCGTGACGTCGACGGCGATGCCGATCAGGACCACGTTGAGGATCGTCCCGATCCCGGGGCGCTGGCGCAGCGGGATCCACAGGAGCAGGAGCACGGCCCCCGTGACGATCACGATCTGTCCGAAGGACAGTCCCACGTGCTGCTCGACGCCCTGGTGGAAGACGTCCCACGGGTCGAGGCCCAGCTCGGCCTCGACGAGCAGCGCCATGGTGGCGCCGTAGAGCCACAGGCCCACGAGCAGTCGGAGGAAGCGCCCGGGCACCGAGCCCGCGACGCGCCCCGTCATCGGGGCCACGTCCGGTGCAGGTCGTCGCCGAGGCGCGTGACCGGCGGCGGACGCCAGCCACGGCCGTCCGCGCGCACCATGAGCACGAGCATGACGAGGGAGGTCACGACGACCCCCAGGAGCAGCACGATCAAGAACATGGGTCCAGCCTGGACCTGATTGGCCTTTCTTTGAATAGCCAATTGTGAGAAGGTGGCCTCATGACTGCTGTGTCGGCCCCGACCCTCGCCAGGCTCCTCGGAGAGCTGGAGTCCGATCAGAGCGCCTACCGCGAGATCACCGAGCGGATCCGTCTGCTCATGGTCGACGGTCGACTCACCGACGGCACCCGGCTTCCGAGCGAGCGCGAGCTCGCTGCCGCCCTGGGCGTCAGCCGCACCACCACGGCCCGCGTCTACAGCGAGCTGCGCGACGCCGGTCTCGTGATGTCGCGGCGAGGGTCGGGCAGCGTGGTGCGGGTCCCCCTCGGCCAGGCCGCCACGAGCAGCCTCATCATCACCCCCGACGACGCCGACACGATCGCGCTCACCTACTCCGCGCCCGCGGGCGCTCCCGGCCTGGGGCGGGCCTTCGAGCGAGCCGTCTCGCGTCTGTCCAGCGTCATCGGCACCCCGGGCTACCTCCCGGACGGGCTGCCCGTCCTGCGCGAGGCGCTCGCCCAGCACTACGCCGACCGCGGCCTGCCCACCGACCCGAGCCAGATCATCGTGACCAACGGCGCCATCGGGTCCATCTCGCTCCTCGCCCGGACCTTCCTGCGCCCCGGCGAGCGCGTGCTCGTCGAGGGCCTGAGCTATCCGCACGGGCACGAGGCCTTCACCGCAGTGGGCGGGCGGCTCGCTCCGCTCCCCGTGGGCGACCGGCCGTGGGACCTCGAGGCCCTGCGCGCCCAGCTGGCCGGCGGCCGGCACCGGATGGCGTACTTCATCCCCGAGTTCCACAACCCCACCGCGGCCGTCATGACCGACGAGGAGCGATCCGCCTGGGCCCGCGAGCTGCGCCGCCACGACGTGCTCCCGATCGTCGACGAGTCGCTCCACGCCGTGAACCTCGACGGCGTGGAGCTGCCGGCGCCGTTCGCCTGCTACGACGACCGGGCGATCCTCGTGGGCTCGTCCTCCAAGCCCTTCTGGGGCGGCCTGCGGGTGGGCTGGATGCGCGTGCCGCACGACCTCGTCCTGCCGCTCGTCCAGGCCCGCATGTCGGTCGACCTGGGCAGCTCGGCGTTCGACCAGTACGTCGTCACCGAGCTGCTCACCGAGGGTGGCCAGACCGCCGCCGCCGGACGGGCCATCCTGCGGACCGCGCGCGACCACCTGCTCGGCGAGCTGGCGCGCGAGCTGCCCGAGATCTCGGCCCCGTGCCCGGCCGGCGGCCTCAACCTCTGGGTCACGCTGCCCGGACGGGACTCCTCAAGACTCACGGCGGCCGCGGCGCAGCACGGCCTCCTGCTCACCGCCGGACCGCGTTTCTACGCCCAGGCCACGGCCGCCGGAGAGCGGCACCTGCGCCTGGCCTACACGCAGCCGCTCGACACGCTCACCGAGGCCGTGCGCCGGCTCGCCGCCGCCTACGACGACGTGCGCTCCGGGCGCCCCTCCGTGCCCGGCCGCTCCCCCGCACTCGACCTCATCGCGTAGGGCGCACGACAGAAGGCGCCCACCCCGTGCGGGGCGGACGCCTTCTGAGGGGGCTGCCGAGGATCAGCGAGCCGCGGAGCCCTCGATGTAGTCGGAGTCGCCCGAGGTCCACGAGAAGTGCGACCGGAGCGCCTTGCCGGTGGCCTCGATGGGGTGACCCGCCTCCTTCTCACGGAGCTCGTTGAACTCCTTGGCGCCGGCGTCCTGGTCGGCGATGAAGCGCTCGGCGAACGCGCCGTTCTGAATGTCGGCGAGGACGTCCTGCATGCGCTGCTTCACGCCGGCGTCGATGATGCGCGGGCCGGAGACGTAGTCGCCGTACTCGGCGGTGTCGGAGATGCTCCACCGCTGCTTGGCGATGCCGCCCTCCCACATGAGGTCGACGATGAGCTTGAGCTCGTGCAGGACCTCGAAGTAGGCGATCTCGGGCTGGTAGCCGGCCTCGGTGAGGGTCTCGAAGCCCGCCTGGACGAGGTGCGAGACACCGCCGCACAGGACGGCCTGCTCGCCGAAGAGGTCGGTCTCGGTCTCCTCGGTGAAGGTCGTCTTGATGACGCCGGCGCGCGTGCCGCCGATGGCCTTGGCGTACGAGAGCGCGAGGTCCCACGCCTTGCCGGTGGCGTCCTGCTCGACACCGATGATGTCGGGGATGCCGCGGCCGTCGACGAACTCACGACGCACGGTGTGACCGGGGGCCTTGGGGGCCACGAGCACGACGTCGACGCCCTCGGGGGGCGTGATGTAGCCGAAGCGGATGTTGAAGCCGTGACCGAAGACGAGGGCGTCGCCCGCGACCAGGTTGGGCGCGATCTCCTCGGCGTACAGCGTGCGCTGCACCTGGTCGGGCGCGAGGATCACGACGACGTCGGCCTCCTCGATGGCGTCGGCGACGCTCAGGACGCGCAGACCCTCGGCCTCGGCCTTGGCGCGGCTCTTGGAGCCCTCCTTGAGGCCGATGCGGACGTCGACGCCGGAGTCGCGCAGGTTGAGCGCGTGGGCGTGACCCTGGCTTCCGTAGCCGATGACCGCGACGTTGCGGCCCTGGATGATGGACAGGTCGGCGTCGTCGTCGTAGAACAACTCGGGCACTGGATTCTCCTTGCTGGACGTGGAAACGGGGTCAGACGACCTGCGAGCCGGGAACGGCGCGCAGGGTCCGGTCGGTGATGGAACGGGCGCCACGGCCGATCGCGACGCGACCGGACTGGGCGATCTCGCGGATGCCGAACGGCTCGAGGACGTTGAGCATGGCGTTGAGCTTGCCGGCGTCGCCCGTGGCCTCGATCGTGACGGCGTCGACGGCGACGTCGACGACCTTGGCCCGGAAGAGCTGGACGGTCTCGAGCACCTGGCCGCGCGTGGCGGCGTCGGTCTTGACCTTGATGAGCATGAGCTCGCGCTCGACGGCGCTCGCGGAGTCGAGCTCGACGATCTTGAGCACGTTGACGAGCTTGTTGAGCTGCTTGGTGACCTGCTCGAGCGGGAGGTCGTCGACGCTCACGACGATGGTCATGCGCGAGATCTCGGGGATCTCGGTGGGACCGACGGCGAGGGAGTCGATGTTGAAGCCGCGGCGCATGAACAGGCTCGAGACGCGCGCGAGCGCACCCGGCGTGTTCTCCACGAGGACCGACAAGGTGTGCTGGGTCGTCATCGTGCCGTCGCCTCCGTCGTTCGTCGGAGCTCGCTCATCAGAGGTCCTCCCCGTCCCACTCGGGCGCGAGGTCGCGCGCGATCTTGATGTCGTCGTTGCTGGTGCCGGCGGCCACCATGGGCCAGACCATGGCGTCGCGCTCGACCACGAAGTCGATGACGACGGGTCGGTCAGTGATGGCCATGGCCTTCTCGATGGTGGCGTCGAGGTCGGCCTCGCTGTCGCACCGCAGGCCCACGCAACCATACGCGTCGGCCAGCTTCACGAAGTCCGGGATGCGCCGGGCGCCGATGGACTCCGGCCCCGTGTTCAGGTCGGTGTTGGAGTAGCGGCCCTCGTAGAAGAGCGTCTGCCACTGGCGGACCATGCCGAGCGACGAGTTGTTGATGACCGCGACCTTGATGGGGATGCCCTCGAGCGCGCACGTGGCGAGCTCCTGGTTGGTCATCTGGAAGCAGCCGTCGCCGTCGATGGCCCACACGACACGGTCGGGGGCGCCCACCTGGGCACCCATGGCCGCCGGCACGCCGTAGCCCATGGTGCCGGCGCCGCCGGAGTTGAGCCACTGGCGCGGACGCTCGTAGTCGACGAAGTGCGCCGCCCACATCTGGTGCTGGCCCACGCCCGAGGAGTACACGGCCTCGGGACCGGCGATGGCGCTGATGCGCTCGATGACCGTCTGCGGCGCGAGTCCCTCGGCGGGCTTGTCGTAGGCGACCGGGAACTTGGCCTTGACGCCCAGCATCTGGTTCTTCCAGGCGCTGTAGTCGCCCTGCACCCCGTCCTCGTCCGCCATCTTGCGCAGCGCCACCACGAGGTCGGAGATGACCTCCTTGCAGTCACCGACGATGGGCACGTCGGCGGTGCGGTTCTTGGAGATCTCGGCCGGGTCGATGTCGGCGTGGATGACCTTGGCGTCGGGGGCGAACGAGTCGAGGTTGCCGGTCACCCGGTCGTCGAAGCGGGCGCCGAGCGTGACGAGCAGGTCGGACTTCTGGAGCGCGGCCACCGCGGCCACGGTGCCGTGCATGCCCGGCATGCCGAGGTTGAGCTCGTGGGAGTCGGGGAAGACGCCCCGCGCCATGAGCGTGGTGACCACGGGGATCTGCGTGAGCTCGGCCAGCATGGCCAGCTCGGCCGAGGCGTTGGCCTTGAGCACGCCGCCGCCCACGTAGAGGACGGGGCGCTCGGCCGCCACGAGGAGCCGGGCCGCCTCGCGGACCTGCTTGCCGTGCGGACGCGTGGTGGGTCGGTACCCGGGCAGGGCCAGCTCCGTGGGCCACTCGAACGTGGTGGCGCCCTGGAGGGCGTCCTTCGCGATGTCGACGAGGACGGGTCCGGGGCGGCCGGTGCCCGCGATGTGGAAGGCCTCGGCGATGACGCGCGGGATCTCGGCCGGATCGGTCACGAGGTAGCTGTGCTTCGTGATGGGCATCGTGATGCCCCGGATGTCGGCCTCCTGGAAGCCGTCAGTCCCGATGAGCTGGGAGGAGACCTGGCCCGTGATGGCGACGATCGGGACGGAGTCCATGTACGCGTCGGCGATGGCCGTGACGAGGTTGGTGGCGCCCGGGCCCGACGTGGCCATGCAGACGCCGACCTCACCGGTGACCATGGCGTAGCCCTGCGCGGCATGGCCTGCGCCCTGCTCGTGGCGCACGAGGATGTGGCGGATCGAGCTGTCGAACAGCGGGTCGTACGCCGGCAGGATGGCGCCGCCGGGGATGCCGAAGATGACCTCGACACCGGCCTGCTCCAGCGCACGGACGAGGCTCTGCGCGCCCGTGATCGTCTCCGTCTGGGGCCTCGTGACCTGTTCCGTCATGGCTGTTCCTTCGTTTCGTCGTGATCGTGCGGGGTGCTGCCCGGTGGCCGTTCCATGCCGCTGCATGAAAAAACCCCCCGGCCAACGGTAGATGGCATTCGGAGGGAGACGCGGGACCGGTGGGGTCGTCGCGTCAGGCGGCTACTACAAGAAGCTCCACGTGCACCCGCTCAGTCTGCCCCGCCCCTCCAAGGTGGTCAAATCCCGAGACGGATCGGTCCACCATGCGGACGACAGAACGGGCTCTCGGTGGTCAGTCCTGGAAGTGATGGAGGTCGGCCTTCCCGAGCCAACGGAACCCGTGCTTGCGGAAGACCTTGACGACCGGGTCGCCACTCCCCCGGTACGTGACCGATGCCGGCTTCGAGCGCTTGTGCCAGCTCTTGTTGGGCGTGTAGCCCGACGCGGAACGGTACGGGTTCTCCCAGGGGTTGATGTCGATCGACGTGCCGTACGAGTGCGGACTGACGTAGCGCGTGTTGCCGACGACCTTCCGGCAGTTGAAGCCCGACGTGTTGTCGGCGCGCATCGACTCGTGGTCGTCGCCGCCCTTGAGGCTCGTGCTGTAGCCGAAGCGGTCGACGCGATACATGCTCCGGACGGGAGCCTTGGCCTTGAACAGGTCGGTGAAGATCTTCTTGGTGCGCGACGCCGACGCGGCCCGGACGACGATCTCGCCTCGCCGGACGTACCCGTCGAACGCCCAGTAGGAGACCCGGACGATGCGCAGGCCGCCCCGGCCGACGGGGCAGCCCTTGCGCCACGTGCGTCCCTTCATGGACGACCACACGGCGTCGGACAGCCTGGAGACGGTGGCGTCTGCGGCGATGCGTGCGGCACGGGGCTGTGCGGGCACCGTGACGGAGGGGCGGGACGCACCCCGGGGGATGACGACGCGGCTGCCCGGCGGGAGGTTGTCGAAGGCCCGCGGTGTGGCCGTGGTGGGCAGCAGCGTCTCGGTGCCCTGCGTCATGAGCTTGTAGGTGCCGTCGTGGCGCGGCTTGAGGTTGATCCGCTTGACGCCTTCCTTCACCCGCAGGGAGGCGACCGTGCGCCACGCCTTCTCACCGCTCCTGCGGAGCTTGAGCTTGGCCACCACGTTGAGCGACAGCTTGTCGTGGCGACGCCTGACCGTGACGCTCGCCTTGATCCACTGGTAGTCCCTGGCCCGCGACGGCATGGAGAGCGTGGCGCCGACCCTCGCCCGCGTCCCGGCCACGGTCAGGGTGTCGCTGCTGACCTCCTGGTCCGCCACGAGCAGCCGCGCCCTCAGCTGGGTCCGTCCGCGGAGCACACGCACCGGGACGTCGACCGAGGGCGACTCGGACCGGGAGAGCTCGGCCCATCCCTCGCCCGAGGCCTTCTCGACGACCACGACGAACGGCGCCGGCTCGCTGCCGCTCGGGAAGGTGACGGTGGCGCGAGCACTCGTGCGCACGCCGGTCTCGGCGGTGATGTTCGCGCCCCACGCGACGGTGGGTCCTGCCGGCTCGACCGGCTCGTCCGCCTGCACCGCGACCGGCGCCAACAGGGCCACGACGACGACAAGGACCATCCCCACCCGAGAGAACATGGGAAGAATCTAGATCAACCCCACTCGAACCGCCCCCGCTTCGCCACACGCCGCCGACGCGAACAGCCTCTGGTGCGAGCGCAGCGAACCAGGAAGCGCCCCTGATGCGAGCGCAGCGAACCAGGAAGCGCCCCTGATCCGAGCGCAGCGAACCAGGAAGCGCCCCTGAT
>NZ_LMFJ01000001.1:1757302-1774437 GCF_001426755.1 Aeromicrobium sp. Root495
GCCTCGAAAGTGCCCCTACGCGAGCGAAGCGAGCGAACGGCCCCTGATGCGAGCGCAGCGAGCAGCAGGTCTGAGCCGCCGAGGAACGAGGCGGCGCGCCGTTACCAGGGCGAAGCCACGTAGTCCTTCAGGAAGACGCCGTGCAGGTCCTCTCCGGCCTCGCCGCGGACGATGGGGTCGTACACGCGGGCTGCTCCGTCGACGAGGTCGAGCGGCGCCTTGAAGCCTTCGTCGGCGAGCCGCACCTTGGTGACGTGGGGGCGCTCGTCGGTGATCCAGCCGGTGTCGACGGCGGTCATGAGGATCCCGTCGGACTCGAGCATCTCGGTGGCACTCGTGCGGGTGAGCATGTTGAGCGCGGCCTTGGCCATGTTGGTGTGGGGGTGTCCGGGGCCCTTGTACCGGCGGCCGAACTGGCCCTCCATGGCCGAGACGTTGACGACGTACGTGCGTCGGGCGGCGGCGGCAGCCATGGAGGGTCGGAGGCGGCTCACGAGGATGAACGGGGCCACGCTGTTGCAGAGCTGCACCTCGAGGAGCTCGAGGGCGTCGACCTCTCCCACCGTCTGCACCCAGCTGTTGGTGCTCACGACGTCGGGCAGCAGGCCGCCGGCGTCGATGCGCGAGAGGTCGGCCGAGCCGGCCTCGAGCGCCTGGCTCGTGAGGCGGTCTGCCGTGAGCGCATCGCCGGCGAGGACGGGGTGTGCGGCCACCGAGCCGACGAGCGACGCCGGGTGGAGGTCGGACGTGTGCCCGAAGGTCACCAGCTCCGGCGTCAGCCCGGGCTCGAGGGGGACGGACTCGGAGTCGGAGATGGCCGAGTACGAGCCCGGCGTGCGCTTGACGGTCTGTGCCGCGTTGTTGACGAGGATGTCGAGCGGGCCGGCGGCGGCGACGTCGTCGGCCAGGGCGATCACCTGGGCCGGGTCGCGCAGGTCGATGCCCACCACCTTGAGCCGGTGCATCCACTCCTCGGCGTCGGGCATGGATCGGAACCGGCGGACGGCGTCGCGCGGGAAGCGGGTCGTGATGGTGAGGTGCGCGCCGTCGCGCAGGAGACGCAGCGCGATGTACATGCCGATCTTGGCTCGGCCGCCGGTGAGGAGCGCTCGGCGACCGGTGAGGTCGGTGCGGGCGTCGCGCTTGGCGTGGCTGGAGGCCGCGCAGTCGGGGCACAGCTGGTGGTAGAACGCGTCGACGACGGTGTACTTCTGCTTGCAGATGTAGCAGGAGCGGGGCACGAGGAGCTCCCCCGCCGACGCCCCACGGACCTGCGAGACCAGCGGGATGCCGGCCGTCTCGTCGTCGATGCGGCGTGCGGAGCCGGTGGCCGTGGACTCGACGACGGAGCGGTCGGCCTCGGCCACCTGGGCGCGCTTGGCCTTGCGGCGCTCCTTCTTGACGTCCTTGTAGAACGACCCGCAGGCGCGCCGCAGCGCGACGTAGGCGTCGTCCTCCTCGCCGAGGTACTTGGCCTCGCCCAGCACCCTGAGCGCGGTCTCGAGCTCCTCGGGCGTGAAGCCCGTCGCCTCCCGGTCCTGGCTCGTCACGTCAGCCCGTGACGGCGCCGTGGGCCGCGGAGCCCACGAGCTTGCGGTACTTGCCGAGCACGCCGGTCGTGTACTTGGGCGGGTTGGGCTCCCAGCCGGCCTTGCGACGCTCGAGCTCGTCGTCGTCGATCTCGACCTCGAGGGTCTTGTTGGCGACGTCGAGCGTGATGGGGTCGCCGTCGCGCACGAACGCGATGGGGCCGCCGTCGACCGCCTCGGGCGCCACGTGGCCGACGCACAGGCCGGTGGTGCCGCCGGAGAACCGACCGTCGGTGAGGAGCAGGACGTCCTTGCCGAGCCCGGCGCCCTTGATGGCACCGGTGATGGCGAGCATCTCGCGCATGCCGGGGCCGCCCTTGGGCCCCTCGTAGCGGATCACCACGACGTCGCGGGCGACGATCGTGCCGTCCTCGAGCGCGTCCATCGCGGCGCGCTCGCCGTCGAAGACGCGGGCCGTGCCGCTGAAGACCGACTCGTCGAAGCCGGCGCTCTTGACGACCGCGCCCTCGGGCGCGAGGGAGCCGTGCAGGATCGTGATGCCGCCCGTCTTGTGGATGGGGGCGTCGAGCGGGCGGATGATGTCGCCGTCGAGACCGAGCTCGATGTGGGCGAGGTTCTCCGCCATGGTCTTGCCGGTGACGGTCATGACGTCGCCGTGCATGAGGCCCGCGTCGAGCAGCGCCTTCATGATGACCGGGATGCCGCCGACCTTGTCGACGTCGTTCATGACGTAGCGGCCGAAGGGCTTGAGGTCGCCGAGGTGCGGGACCTTGTCGCCGACGCGGTTGAAGTCGTCGAGCGTGAGGGGGACGCCGGCCTCACGGGCGATGGCGAGCAGGTGCAGGACGGCGTTGGTGGAGCCACCGAGCGCCATGACCACGGTGATGGCGTTCTCGAACGCCTCGAGGGTCATGATGTCGCGCGCCGTGATCCCGCGACGGAGCAGCTCGACGACGGCCTCGCCGGACTTCTTGGCGTAGTCGTCGCGGCGCCGGTCGGGCGCCGGGGGTGCGGCCGAGCCGGGCAGGCTCATGCCGAGCGCCTCGGCGGCCGAGGCCATGGTGTTGGCGGTGTACATGCCGCCGCACGCACCCTCGCCGGGACAGATGGCACGCTCGATGCGGTCGACCTCGTCGCGCGTGATGAGGCCCTTCATGCACGCACCGACGGCCTCGAAGGCGTCGATGATGGTGACGTCCTTGCCGTCGACGTTGCCGGGCAGCGTGGAGCCCGCGTAGAGGAACACGCTGGAGAGGTCGAGGCGGGCAGCGGCCATGAGCATGCCGGGCAGGCTCTTGTCGCAGCCTGCCAGGAGCACCGAGCCGTCGAGGCGCTCGGCCATCATGACGGTCTCGACGGAGTCGGCGATGACCTCACGGCTCACGAGCGAGAAGTGCATGCCCTCATGGCCCATGCTGATGCCGTCGGACACGCTGATGGTGCCGAACTCGAGCGGGTAGCCGCCGCCGGCGTGCACGCCCTCCTTGACGGCCTTGGCGAGCCGGTCGAGCGAGAGGTTGCACGGGGTGATCTCGTTCCAGCTGGAGGCCACGCCGACCTGCGGCTTCACCCAGTCGTCGTCGCCCATCCCCACGGCGCGGAGCATGCCGCGGGCGGCGGTCTTCTCGAGCCCGTCGGTGACGTCGCGGCTGCGGGGCTTGATGTCGACGGGGCCACGGTCTTCGGGGGCGTTGGGGGTCTCGCTGGGCATGCGCCCAAGAATACGGCCGCCGTCGAACCGGGCTTGCGGCGGATGGCCGGTCAGGACACGCGCTCGAGCAGACGCTGCACGAGACGGCGCAGTCGCGCCTCGTCGTCCCACCGCGCCACCTGCAGCCGACGGCTCATCGCCTGGGGCGAGATCCCGAGACGACGCGCGGCCTCCGACTGCGTGACACCCTCGGCCACGGCCGCCACGGCCTGGTGTCCCTCGAGCGAGCGCGCTCCCACCAGCAGCCCCAGGGCCTGGGCGGCGGTCTCCACGTCCTCGACCGCGGAGGCGTCCAGGCCCTCGGCGCCCGAGACCGCCACTCCGGCCGTGGCGTGCTTGGCCCGCTCGACGGCGTCGCGGGCCGCCACGAGCGCCGGGCCACGGCTCGCCCTCACCGAGTCCGGGAGGTCGTCCTCGACCGCGCCCACGCCCACCCCGGCCCACCAGGTCTGACGCCGGGCGAGCTCGACGAGGATGTCCACGACCACGTCGGGACGGTCGGTCAGCCCCTGCACCTCGTCTCCCGCGGTCCGCTCGAACGACCTCACGAGCGGGTGCTCGTTGAGCGCCGCGACGAGCTCGGGCACGGCATCGGCCGTGCGCCGGCTCGAGCGTTGATCGATCGTGAGGGCGAACATCTGGCCAGTATCAACCCCCAAGGATTGATACGCAAGAATCAAGCCATATTGATTGATTCGAGCAGATCAGGCCGACAGCCTTGTCCGGGGCGCGTGGCACAGTGAGGGCCATGGATCCGGGGACCGACGCCACGCCGGCAGTGGAGCTGGCCATCCTCGCCGAGGCGCGGAACGAGGTCGGTGCCGCGGACCACAAGGCCTCCATGGTGCTGGCCGTCCTGGGCATCGGGTTCGGAGCCGTCCTGGGCGGTCTCATCGCCCGCGACTGGAGCCCGGGCGACCTCGACGGCCTCGGCCAGGTGACGTGGAGCATCGGGGCGCTGCTGGCCGGCAGCTCGGTGTTCGCGGCAGCCAGCGCGGTGTGGCCGCGCTTCACCGTGCCCGCTCGCACGCGCGAGGTGCACTACTGGGGACACGTGGCGGCGCTGCACTCCGCCGAGGAGCTCACCGAGATCCTGGAGGCCCAGCCTCCCTCCCTCACCGACCGCACCCGACACCAGATGTTCGAGCTCTCGCACATCGTGGCGCGCAAGTACGCCTGGGTGCGGGTGGCCATGAGGCTCGCGGCGGCCTCAGTCCCCTTCTTCCTCCCCGCCGGGCTCTGGGGCCACTGAGCTCGCCACGCCCCTCCCGTCCAGACGGTCGTGGGCGTGGAGCACCGCGTAGGCGCCGCTGCGTCGAAGGTTCTGTGAGACCGCCGAGGCGCTGATCCCCTCCTGGAGCGCGAGGTCGGCCTGGGAGACGCCTTGGAGGACGCCCAGCAGAAGTCGTCGCGAGCGCTCCTGCATCGAGGAGACGATCTCGTCGCGCGTCAGCAGCAGCGCCTGCACCACGGCGTCCGACGGCACCTCCGAGCCGGGCTCCGCCTCGTCGGCCAGCAGGTACCACGTGCGCAGCGTGCGGTCCTTCACGAGCTCGCGCGCCTTCGCCTCGTTGATCGCGTCGCGCGCCGCCCACCAGCCGGGGCCGTCCTGCAGGAGGCCCGCCACGCCGGGTCCCAGGTCCTGCACCTCCCCCACGCCGATGCCGGCCCTGCAGTCCAGGCCCTCGGGAAGCACCAGACGGAGCAGCAGCGTGGCGCGCAACGCGTCGTTCACCGAGTGGTAGCGAGCCTGGGCCTCGTCCCCCACGGTGGGGGCCAGCGGCTGCTCACCCGGCACCATCGCGTCGACCTGGGCGAGCGCCGTGACGAACGTGCGGTGCAGCCAGGCCCGGTCCCGCTGACGCCGCGACCCCACGAGGTCGATGATCACGGCGACACGCGTGGGCCAGGACATGAACATCAGCATATGGCTTCACATAAGACATTTCGGTTCGTGTCAAGATCGAGTCATGACACGGATCGCCTGGGCCACGGGAGCCGGCTTCGCCGACTCCGACGCCGACCTCCCCCTGCTCACGCAGGCCGCCTCGGCGGCCGGGATCGACAGCGACGTCGTCGTGTGGGACGACCCGACGGTCGACTGGGCCGCCTTCGACCTCGTCGTCGTCCGGTCGTGCTGGGACTACGTTCCACGCCGCGAGGAGTTCCTCGCGTGGGCGCGGGGCGTGCCCCGCCTGCAGAACGACGCCGACGTCCTGACGTGGACGACCGACAAGACCTACCTGCGGCTGCTGGAGGCGGCCGGCATCGCGATCGTGCCGACGCAGTGGTCGGTCCGCGCCGGCGACGACCTTCCCGAGAGCTCCGAGTGGGTCGTGAAGCCGACCATCTCGGCGGGGTCCGCCGACACCGCTCGTTGGAGCGACCGAGCCCAGGTGGTGGACCACAGCGAGGCCCTCCTGGCGGCGGGTCGTCCCACCATGGTCCAGCCCTACGTCAGCTCCGTCGACAGCGACGGCGAGACGGGGATGCTCTTCTTCGGTGGGACGTACTCGCACGCGTTCCGCAAGGGCGCGCTCCTGGCAGCCGGCGACGACCCCCGCTCGCTGCCCGAGCTGAAGGAGGACATCCGGCCACGCGAGGCCAGCGACACGCAGGTCGAGTTCGGTCTCCGCGTGCTCGACGCCGCCCGCCGGGCGCTCGGCACCGAGCCGCTGTACGCCCGGGTGGACGTCGTGACCGACGACGACGGGTCCCCCCGCCTCATGGAGCTGGAGCTCGCCGAGCCGTCCTTCTTCCTCGAGCACACCCCGTCCGGCGCCGACGCCTTCGTCGCGGCTGCCAGGGCGTCCGGCCTGCTCGGCTGACGTCGGATCGGCGGTTCACCGCCCTGACCTGCGGTTCCGTGGCAGAATCCCCGCCGTGGCACTCCCCGCGGCGCTCGTGCGCCAGTTCGACGTCAAGAGCCAGGACGGCACGCGCATCCGGGCATGGACCAACGACGGCTCCGGCCCCGACGTGCTCGTCACCAACGGCCTGGGCACCAACCCCCACGCCTGGCCGACGCTGCTGCAGCCGGACTCCGGATTCCGCGTGCACGGCAACTACCACCGCGGGATCGGCGGTTCGGCGCGTCCCACGAACGGGCGGCTGAGCGTCAAGGCGCACGTCGAGGACGCCGTGGCCGTGATGGACGCCGCCGGCATCGAGTCGGCCGTCGTGGTCGGCTGGTCGATCGGCGTCAACGTCGCCTTCGAGCTGGCCCTGCGCCACCCCGAGCGGGTCCGCGGCATCCTGGCCGTCTGCGGCGTCCCCGGCGACACGTTCGCCTCCATGCTCCAGCCCGTGGGTCTGCCCGCACCGCTCGCCAAGCTCCTCATGACGTCGGCGACGTTCAGCTCCGTCTACACCGGACGAGCCAGCGGGCGCATCATCAGGGCCTTCCCCTGGAACCGGTTCACGGTCGACCTGGTGCGCCGGGCGCACATCATCAGCCCCGCCGCCGAGACCGTTGCGCTCCAGGCACTCGTGCAGGAGTTCTTCCAGATGGACGCCGCCTGGTACGCCAAGCTCGGGATGGGCGCGTCGCGCCACCGTCGGGTGAGCCTCTCGGGGATCACCGTCCCGACGTCGTTCGTGGCCGGGTCCTGGGACGTGCTGGCGGGACCCAGGAGCATGCGCACCGCGGCCGAGCGCCTGCCGCACTCGCGGTTCCGCGAGATCGCCGGGTCGACGCACTTCGTGCCCATCGAGCGGCCCGAGATCGTCATGAGCGAGCTCCGCGACCTCGAGTCGCGCTGCCGCTGACCCTCCGGACGGCGACGGCGGACCCGAGGTGGCCTCGGGTCAGCTCGCGGCCTGGTAGGTCAGGCAGTCCGCGGCGTCGGCGCCCGGCCCCACCCGGATGGACTCGGCGGAGCACTCCAGGTCGCTGTTGTGGGCGCACTCGCTGCGGTGACAGGCACCGACCATGGCCAGCGACTTGGTCAGCCCGCCCTCGACCCCGAGGTCGATGAAGGTGCCACAGGCGGAGTCGGTGCCGCCGATCGTGATGGCGCCGGCGTGGCAGCCGGCGTCGTGGTTGTAGGAGCAGCCGCTCGCAGAGCACTCGTGGACGGACGGCAGGTCGGTGACGGTCATGATGCCTCCTGGATCGCGTGGTGCTCCTGACCGTACGTCCGGCACCCCCCGGTCAGGACACGCTGACTTTTGTGAGGAGAGGCTGGGCTGAGGGCACCTACCCCAGCCGCTCCCCGCCAGGTCAGGCCAGCTTCTCGATGATGAGCTCGCGGACGCGCGCGGCGTCGGCCTGGCCCTTCATCTCCTTCATGACCGAGCCGATGAGGGCGCCGGCGGCCTGCACCTTGCCGTCGCGGATCTTCTGCGCGACGTCGGGGTTGGCCTCGATGGCACGGTCGACGGCGTCGCCCAGGGCGCCGTCGTCGGACACCAGCTCCAGCCCGCGGGACGCGACGACCTCGTCGGGCGTGCCCTCGCCCGCCAGGACGCCGTCGAGGACGGACCGGGCCAGCTTGTCGTTGATGCGGCCCGAGTCGATGAGCGCCTGCACGCCCGCGACCTGCTCCGGCGTGACGGGCAGGGCGGCGAGGTCGACGCCCTGCTCGTTGGAGCGTCGGGCCAGCTCACCGAGCCACCACTTCTTGGCCGCGGTGGGCGAGGAGCCCGCCCTGACCGTGGCGTCGACGAGATCGAGCGCACCGGCGCCGACGATGTCGCGCATGTCGAGCTCGGCGAAGTCCCACGCGGCCTGCAGACGCTTGCGGCGCTCGGCGGGCGGCTCCGGGAGCGTCCCGCGGAGCTCGTCGACCCACGCGCGCGACGGCGCGACGGGCGCGAGGTCGGGCTCGGGGAAGTAGCGGTAGTCGTCGGCGTCGGACTTCTCGCGGCCGGCCGACGTGCTGCCGTCGGCCTCGTGGAAGTGTCGGGTCTCCTGCAGCACCTTCTGGCCCACGTCGAGGATGCCGGCGTGACGGCCGATCTCGTAGCGCACCGCGCGCTCGACGGAGCGGAACGAGTTGACGTTCTTGGTCTCGCTGCGGGTGCCGAGGGTCTCGGACCCGCTGGGCTTGAGCGAGAGGTTGACGTCGGCGCGCAGCGAGCCCTGGTCCATGCGGGCGTCGGACACGTCGAGCGCGACCATGAGGTCGCGCAGGTGGTTCACGTAGGCGCGTGCGACGGCGGGAGCACGGTGCCCCGGCACCTCGATGGTCTTGGTGACGATCTCGATGAGCGGGATGCCTGCGCGGTTGTAGTCGAGCAGCGAGTGGTCGGCCCCGTGGATGCGGCCCGTGGCACCGCCGACGTGCAGCGACTTCCCGGTGTCCTCCTCCATGTGGGCCCGCTCGATCTCGATGCGGAAGGTCTCGACGCTTCCGTCGTCGGCCGGGACGTCGATGTCGACGTAGCCCTCGAACGCGATGGGCTCGTCGTACTGCGACGTCTGGAAGTTCTTGGGCATGTCGGGATAGAAGTAGTTCTTGCGCGCGAACCGGCACCACTCGGCGATCTCGCAGTTCAGCGCGAGACCGATGCGGATCGCCGACTCCACCGCCTTGGCGTTCACGACCGGGAGGGCGCCGGGCAGGCCGAGGCACACGGGGCAGACCTGGGTGTTCGGCTCCGCGCCGAACGCCGTGGCGCAGCCGCAGAACATCTTGGTGGCCGTGTTGAGCTCGACGTGGACCTCGAGACCCATCACGGGGTCGTAGCGGGTGAGGGCCTCGTCGAAGCCGACGAGGGCGGTCTTGGCGGTGGTGCTCATCGGGCGACCTCCTGGAGGACGGGCATCGAGACGAGCCGCTCGAGCGCGGCACCGGCGTTGTAGAGGCGGTCGTCGGCGAGGGCCGGCGCGAGGAGCTGCGCGCCCACGGGCAGACCGGTGTCGTCGGCCAGGCCGATCGGGACGCTGATGCCGGGGAGCCCGGCGAGGTTGGCCGGGATCGTGCAGATGTCCTCGAGGTACATGGCCAGGGGGTCCGACGTCTTCTCGCCGAGCCTCCACGCCGTGGTGGGCGCCGTGGGCGAGAGCAGGACGTCGACCTGCTCGAACGCGGCGGAGAAGTCGCGGGCGATGAGCGTGCGCACCTTCTGGGCCGAGCCGTAGTAGGCGTCGTAGTAGCCGCTGGAGAGCGCGTAGGTGCCGAGCACGATGCGCCGCTTCACCTCGTCGCCGAAGCCGGCGTCGCGGCTCGCGGCCATGACCTGCTCCGCGCTCGGTCCGTCGACGCCCTCGGGGGCGACCCGGAGGCCGTAGCGCATGGCGTCGAAGCGGGCCAGGTTGCTGGAGACCTCGCTCGGCATGACGAGGTAGTAGGCCGCGATGCCGTGCACGAAGCTGGGGCACGACACCTCGACGATCTCGGCGCCGGCCTGGGCGAGCGCCTCCACCGCCGCGTCGAAGCGGGACTGGACGCCGGGCTGGAAGCCCTCGCCGGCCAGCTCACGGATCACGCCGATGCGCAGCCCGGAGACGTCGCCGCGTCGGGCCGCCTCGACGACCGAGGGCACCGGGGCGTCGATGCTGGTGGAGTCGAGCGGGTCGTGCCCCGCGATGACCTCGTGCAGGAGCGCGGCGTCCTCGACGGTGCGAGCCATGGGCCCCACCTGGTCGAGGCTGCTGGCCATGGCGACGACGCCATAGCGCGAGACCCCGCCGTACGTGGGCTTGACGCCGACGATGCCGGTCATGGCGCCGGGCTGACGGATGGAGCCACCCGTGTCGGTGCCGAGCGCGAGCGGGGCCTCGAACGCCGCGACCGCGGCGGCCGAGCCGCCGCTGGAGCCGCCGGGGATGCGGTCGGTGTCCCAGGGGTTGCGTGTGTCGCCGTACGCCGAGTGCTCGGTGGAGGAGCCCATGGCGAACTCGTCGAGGTTGGTCTTGCCGAGGATGGGCAGGCCGGCGGCCCGCAGGCGCGCGACGACGGTGGCGTCGTAGGGCGGCACCCAGCCCTCGAGGATCCGGGAGCCGGCCGTCGTGGGCTGGCCCGTGGTGTTGATGAGGTCCTTGACGGCCACGGGCACACCGGCCAGGGCCGGGAGGGACTCCCCTGCCTCGCGACGCCGGTCGACGTCGGCCGCGGTGGCCAGGGCGCCCTCCGCGTCGACGTGGAGGAACGCGTTGATGCTGGGCTCGGTGGCCGCGATGCGGTCGAGGTGCGCCTGGGTGACCTCGACGGAGGTGGTGCCGTCGGCCAGGGCCGCCGCGATCTGCGCCGCGCTGGAGCGGGTGTGGTCGCTCATGCTCACTCCTCGCCCAGGATCTGCGGGACGAGGAAGCGCTGCTCCTCCGAGGCCGGGGCGCCCTCGAGCGCTGCCTCCGGGGTGAGCCCCGGCCGGACGACGTCCTCGCGGAAGACGTTGCTGATCGGGACGGGGTGGCTCATGGGCTCGACGTCGTCGCCCGCTGACTCGACCACACCCTGCACGGCCGCCACGTGGTCGAGGATCGCGGGGAGCTCGGCGCCGAGGCGGTCGAGCTCGTCCTCGCTGAGCGAGATGCGGGCGAGGCTCGCGAGGTGCGCGACGTCCTCACGTGAGATGGCCGACGACATGCGTCTCCCTTGTCCGTGGAATGCGGTCCGGGCGTGCCCGGGGTGTACCGATCCATCCTAGTGAGCGCCTCTCCCCTGCTGTCCGGGGCGGTGTCCTAGGCTCGTCGCGTGCCCTCCCACGACGCCCCCGACATGACCCCGCTCGAGGCCCTGGCCTTCTTGAGCGTGTGCGCCATGGCGATCGTCCTGGTGCTGGCGGGGCACGGCTTCGCCGACGGGTTCCTCGGCTGGGGCATCGGCGTGTTCCTCGCGTTCGTCGCGATCGCCATCTGGGCCCAGTGGATGGCGCCCAGCTCCCCGCGCTACCTCGAGAACCCCGTCCGGGTCGTGGTGCAGGTCATGATCTTCGTGGTCGTGGCGCTCTACGCCGCCGCCGGCGGGCTCTGGGTGCTGGGCGTGGTCTTCGCCGTCGTGGCGTCCGCCGTGCACCTCGCACTGGCCCGCGACGAGCTCTGAGCCACGTCCTACGGGCAGGACGCCCGCAGCACCCTGCGCGTGGACGCCGGGTCCTGGAGCAGCTTGTGCGCCGGGCGGACGGGACGCCGGACCAGCTCTCCGCCGCAGTTGGGACAGACGCCGCGCAGGACGTCCGTGGCGCAGTCGCGGCACCACGTGCACTCGTACGTGCAGATCATGACGTCGGTGGAGTCCGGCGCCAGGTCGCGGTCGCAGCACTCGCAGCTGGGGCGGATCTCGAGCATGGGTCCATCGTGGCCCAGGATCAGCTCCGCCCACGATCCCTGGTCCGGCCACCTGTCGCCGAGATCGTGCCACGATCGAGCGATGAGCAGTCCCTCCGGCTGGCACGCTGCGACCCCTGGAGTCGTGACGCTGCCCGACGGGACGAAGGTGCGGGTGCGGGCACTCCGCCGCGAGACGCCCGACGGCCCCGACCCGCAGCTCGGGATCTACCTCACGGGACGCGACCCCGGACCCCGGCCGTGGCCCCACCTCTGGGTCCCGTGGCCCGACTTCCGCCTCCCCCGCGACCCTGAGACCGCCCCGCGGATGGTGCGCGCGGCCGCCGACGCCGCTCGGGACCAGCGCGTGGAGATCGCGTGCGCCGGCGGTATGGGGCGGTCCGGGTGCGCGCTCGCGGTCATGGCCATCGACGCCGGGGTCCCGCCGGACCAGGCGGTCGGGTGGGTGCGCCGGCACCTGCACCCGCGGGCGGTCGAGACCCGCCGGCAGCGCCGATGGGTGCAGAGCGTCACACCGCGACAGCCCTGACCGGACACCGTTCGTTCACCCAGGAGGCCTAGCGTCCGGCCCATGCTCGACACGCTGCGCCATGCCCTGCCCGAGGACTACACCGTCGTCGACGACGACGATGACGACCCCGTCCTGCTCGACCCGGCCGGTCTCGCGGTCGACACGTGGCGCGAGGGGTACCCGTACGCCGAGCGGCTCGACCGCACGACCTACGAGCTGGACAAGCGACTGCTGCAGATCGAGCTCATCAAGCTCCAGAGCTGGGTCAAGGAGACGGGTCAGCGCATCGTGCTCGTCTTCGAGGGCCGCGACGCGGCGGGCAAGGGTGGCACCATCAAGCGGTTCGCGGAGCACCTCAACCCCCGCGGCGCGAACGTCGTGGCCCTCGTGAAGCCCACGGAGCGCGAGCAGTCGCAGTGGTACCTGCAGCGCTACGTGCAGCACCTGCCGAGCGCCGGCGAGATCGTCTTCTTCGACCGCTCCTGGTACAACCGGGCCGGGGTCGAGCGCGTCATGGGGTTCTGCACCCCCGACCAGTACACCGAGTTCCTCCGGCAGGCCCCGGCGTTCGAGAAGATGCTCGTGAACGACGGGATCCACGTCGTGAAGTTCTGGTTCTCGGTCTCGCGCGCGGAGCAGCTCACCCGGTTCACGATCCGCCAGATCGACCCCGTCCGGCAGTGGAAGCTCTCCCCCATGGACCTCGCCTCGCTCGACAAGTGGGACGCCTACACCGAGGCCAAGGAGGCGATGTTCCGCAAGACCGACACCAAGCACTCGCCCTGGACCGTGGTGAAGAGCAACGACAAGAAGCGGGCGCGTCTCGAGGCCATGCGACACGTCCTGCACCGCTTCGACTACCCCGGCAAGGACGTCGACGTCGTGCGCACGCCCGACCCGCTCATCGTCGGAGCCGCCGCCGACCTCTTCGACGCCGACAACGCCGACGTCGACTGAGCGACCTCCCCCGCACCGCCCCGTCCCCGCCCCTCCCCGTCCCCGCTGAGTGTGACGTTTGCGGGGTCGAACAGGTCTTTTCACCCCTCGAACGTCACACTCAGCGGGAGGTGGCCGGGATGAAAAGCCGCGGGGGTGCTGGCAGGCTGGAGTGATGCCTCCCCTGCGACTCGTTCCCCTCCTGGTGGCTGCGCTCGTGCTGTCCGCGTGCGGCGGCGCGGGCGGGGCCATGCCTCGAGGTGGCGACGACGCTGCGAAGGCCGACGGCTGCCCACAGGTCGAGGTGGTGGGCCTGCGAGGGCAGTCGCAGTCGCTCGACCACCACCGCGGCCTCGGGACCGAGGTGGACCAGGTGGTCACCCGGATGACCGAGCTCCTTCAGGACGCCGGTGTCGACGACGTGCTGGTCGAGGCGATCCGGCACGACAGCCATGACGCCTCGGACCTCGGGATCTACGAAGCCGACGTCAGGCAGGGCGAGCGGCTGCTGACCGCTCGCCTGAAGGAGGTCAGCGCCACGTGCCCGTCGTCGAGGCTCGTCGTCGTCGGCTTCAGCCAGGGCTCCCAGATCGCGTCCGAGACCCTCGCGAGCACGCCGTCACTGGCCAAGGACGTGGACCTGCTCGTGCTGATCGGCAACCCGCGCCACGACCCCGCGGCGAAGGTGACCCGCGTCGACCTGCCCGGTCCCGAGCCGACCGGCCACGGCAGCCTGGGCGCCGGCCCCGATCTGGGCGAGCTGGCCCGCCGCACGGTGGAGGCCTGCGTGCAGGGCGACGTCGTGTGCAACCTGCCGACGGGCGGAGGGCTCGACTACACCGCCCACAAGCATGCGTACGAAGGCGCGAAGGCGGCTCAGGCCATCGCCGAGACCGCCGTCACGGTGCTCGGCGACGAGAGCTGATGGACGCAGTGGCGACGGCCACCCTCCTGCATCATTCCGCGTCGGGGGCGGGTTCCTCGGGCGCCGGGGGCGGGCCCTCGGCGAGGAGCTGCTTGAAGCCGTCCTCGTCGAGCATCGGGACGCCCAGCTGCTCGGCCTTCTCGGCCTTGGTGCCGGCGTTCTCGCCCACCACGACGTAGTCGGTCTTCTTGCTCACCGAGCCCGAGGCCTTGCCGCCGTGGACGATGATGGCCTCCTTGACCGAGTCACGGGTGAAGTCCTCGAGCGAACCGGTGACCACGATGGTGAGGCCCTCGAGCGTGCGCTGGATGGACTCGTCGCGCTCGTCGGCCATCTGGACCCCGGCCTCGGCCCAGGCGTCGACGATGCCGCAGTGCCAGTCGACGGAGAACCAGTCGACGACGGCCTCGGCGATCGTGGGACCGACGCCCTCGACGGCGGACAGCTCGTCGACGTCGGCCTCGCGGATCCGCTGGACGTCGGCGAAGTGCGTGGCCAGGGCGCGGGCCGCAGTGGGACCGACGTGCCGGATGGACAGGGCGACCAGGACCCGCCACAGCGGCTGGCCCTTGGCCTTCTGCAGGCCGTCGAGGAGCTTGCGACCGTTGGTGGACAGCACGACCGCGCCGGCACCCGCCTCGGTCTCGGCCTTCTTGGCAGCGCGCGTGTAGAGCGGCACCTGGAGGAGCTGCTCCTCGGTGAGGGCGAACAGACCGCCCTCGTCGGTGAGGACACCGGCCTCGAGGAGCGCCGTGGCGCCCTCCCAGCCGAAGACCTCGATGTCGAACGCGCCCCGGCCCCCGACGTGCGTGAGGCGCTCGCGCAGCTGTGAAGGGCAGGACCGGGTGTTGGGGCAGCGGAAGTCCTTGTCGCCCTCACGGGTGGGCGCCAGCGGCGTGCCGCACGACGGGCACTCCGTGGGCATCACGAACTCGCGCTCCGTGCCGTCGCGCAGGGCGACGACCGGCCCGACGATCTCGGGGATCACGTCTCCCGCCTTGCGCAGGACGACCATGTCGCCGATGAGCACGCCCTTGCGCTTGACCTCGTACTGGTTGTGGAGCGTGGCCATCTCGACGGTGGATCCGGCGACCTTGGCCGGCTCCATGACCCCGTACGGCGTGACCCGGCCGGTGCGCCCGACGTTGACCCGGATGTCGAGCAGGCGGGTGTTGACCTCCTCGGGCGGGTACTTGAAGGCGATGGCCCAGCGCGGAGCGCGCGAGGTGGAGCCGAGCCGACCCTGCAGCGCCACCTGGTCGACCTTGACCACGACGCCGTCGATGTCGTGCTCGACGTCGTGACGGTGCTCGCCGTAGTACCCGATGAACTCCTCGACGCCCTCGAGGTCGGGCAGCACCTTGGCGCGCTCGGAGGTGGGCAGCCCCCAGGCCTTGAGAGCCGCGTAGGCCTCGGACTGGCGCTCGGGGGTGAAGCCCTTCCGGTACCCCAGGCCGTGGCACACCATGGACAGCGGCCGCGCCGCCGTGACGGAGACGTCCTTCATGCGCAGGGTCCCGGCAGCGGCGTTGCGCGGGTTGGCGAACGGGTTGTTGCCCGCCTCGGCCCAGGCCGCGTTGAACTCCTCGAACTCCGCGGTGGGGAAGTACACCTCGCCGCGGATCTCGACGTACGCCGGGACCGGGTACTCGTCGGTGCCGTGGAGGCGGTGCGGGATGACCTTGATGGTGCGGACGTTGTTGGTGACGTCTTCTCCCACCCGGCCGTCGCCGCGCGTGACGCCGCGGGTGAGACGACCGTCCTCGTACGTGAGAGAGATGGCGAGCCCGTCGACCTTGAGCTCGCACAGGTACTCGGCGTCGGTGACGCCCTCGCGCACGAGCCGGCCGTGCCAGGCCTCCAGCTCCTCGGCGCTGAAGGCGTTGTCGAGGCTCATGAGTCGCTCGCGGTGCTCGTAGGACTCGAACGTGCTGGAGGCCTGCCCGCCGACGGTCTGCGTGGGCGAGTCGGGCGTGCGGAGCTCGGGCAGCTTCTCCTCGAGGTCCTCGAGCTCACGGATCAGGGCGTCGTACTCCGCGTCGGAGACCGTGGGTGCGTCGTCGAGGTAGTACCGGGTGCGGTGCTCCTCGACCGTCTCGGAGAGCTCCTTGTGCCGTTGCCTGAGCTCGTCGTCGCTCGTCATGCTCCGACGATATCGGCGAGCGCCGACAGCGCACGGCGGGCGTGGGCGGGCGTCGCGCCGGCGAGCCCGCACGTGGGGGTGAGCACGACCCGGTCGTGCCACGCGTCCTCCCCGAAGCCCAGGCGGTCCATCCACGCAGCGAGCCGCCGCAGGGCCGCCGCGTCGTCGAAGGTCTCGTCCGAGGAGGGGAGGATCCCGGGCCAGAGCTCGAGCCCGGACTCGAACGCCTCGGCCCAGGAGTCGTCGGCGCGCGCGAGCGAGAGGTCGAAGGAGAGTGCCGTGAACCCGGCGCCGGCGAGCAGCTCCACCGGGAGGTCGGGGGCGCACGAGTGCAGGACGGGCGTGCCACCGGCCTCGCGGACGGCGTCGGCGACGGCCCGGAGCCCGGCGTCGGCCTCCGGCGGGTAGACCGTGCGATAGCGACCGAAGCCGCTGGCCGTGCGGACCTGAGCGTTGAGCACCGCCGGGAGCATGGGCTCGTCGACCTGGACCACGACGGTCGCGCCGGGGGTGCGCCTGCGGAGGTCGGCGACGTGCTCGCCGATGCCGACGGCGAGCGACTCCGCGAGGTCGCGGCGCGCACCGTGGTCGGCGAGGACCTTCTCTCCGCGCTGGAGCTCGACGGTGGCGGCGAGCGTCCAGGGTCCGGCGACCTGCTGCTTGAGCGTCCCGTCGTGGTCGTTCCACTGCTCCTCGACGGCGTCGAGGTCCTGGTCGAGGCGCGAGCGCGCGCGGCGGTGGTCCAGCCCGGGCGAGTCGAGGAGGCGCCAGCCGGCGGGCTGGAGGTCGGCCGAGAGTCCGTCGAGGAGGGCGAGGGACCGGCCGATCATGCCTGAGTGGACGCCCCGGGCCGGCAGCTCGGGGACGAAGAGCAGCTCGGGCAGGATGCCGCGCACGACACGCAGCGTCTCGTGGAGGTCCTCGCCCGGCATCGACCCGACACCCGTGGCACGCATGAGCCCAACCTACCGGCGCGCCCCCGCTCCCCCGACCACGCGACCGCGGCCGCCACCGACCCCGCCTGGGTGCGGTGACCTGGCGTCCGTCTCTCGGGCCCACGCCCGAGGGCGGTGACCTGGCGTCCGTCTCTCGGGCCCACGCCTGAGGGCGGTGACCTGGCGTCCGT
>NZ_LMFJ01000001.1:1774466-1938547 GCF_001426755.1 Aeromicrobium sp. Root495
TGTGAGCTGGCGTCCGTTCGAGGGTTGATCCGGACGTCGAACGGACGCTGACTCACCGCCCACCCGGCCAGACCCACCAGAACAAACGCTGACTCACCGCCCACCCGGCCGGACCCATCGGAACGGACTCTGAGCCACCTCCCACCGGGGGCGGGGGGAGGTCAGGCGGTCGGGGCAGCGCGGTGGGTGCGGGTGATGGTGGCGGATCCGACCACGCGGGTGCCGTCGTAGATCACGCAGGCCTGACCCGGGGCGATGCCCTCGGCCGGGTCCAGGAGGTCGACCCGCACGGTGTCGTCGTCGAGCACCTCCACGACCGCGCGGTGCTCGGCCCCGTGGGCGCGCAGCTGCACGGTGCACTCGAGCCGACCCACGGGCGCGGCGCCGCACCACAGCGGCTTGAACCCCTCGAGCGCGTCGACGCGCAGCTGCTCGCGCGGTCCGACGGTGACCGTCCCCGACACCGGCTCGATGTCGAGGACGAAGCGCGGCTTGCCGTCGTCGGCCGGGACGCCGAGCCGAAGACCCCGACGCTGCCCGATCGTGTAGGCGTAGGCGCCCTCGTGCTCCCGCAGCACAGCACCGTCCTCGTCGACCACGACGCCCGGCCGGGGTCCGATCTTCTCGGCGAGCCAGCCGGCGTTGTCGCCGTCGGCGACGAAGCAGATGTCGTGGCTGTCGGGCTTGCTGGCCACCTGCAGTCCACGACGCTCGGCCTCGGCCCGCACCTCGGGCTTCACCGAGTCGCCGAGCGGGAAGTGGGAGCGGCTGAGCTGGTCCTGCGTCAGCACGCCCAGCACGTACGACTGGTCCTTGGCGGCGTCGTGGGCCCGGTGCATCTCGACGACGCCGTCGGCGCCCTCGCGCACCTGGGCGTAGTGGCCCGTCACCACGCCGTCGAAGCCGAGCGCGAGCGCCCGGTCGAGCACGGCGGCGAACTTGATCTTCTCGTTGCAGCGCAGGCACGGGTTGGGCGTGCGGCCCGCCTCGTACTCCGCCACGAAGTCGTCGACCACCTCGTCGGCGAACTCCTGGCTCATGTCCCACACGTAGAACGGGATGCCGAGGGTGTCGGCGGCGCGCCGGGCGTCCCCGGAGTCCTCGATGGAGCAGCAGCCCCGGGCGCCGGACCGGTACGACCGCGGGTTGCGGCTGAGTGCGAGGTGCACGCCCGTGACGTCGTGCCCCGCCTCGACGGCGCGTGCGGCCGCCACCGCGGAGTCGACGCCACCGGACATGGCGGCCACGAGCCTCACGAGCGTGCCCTCACGAGGGAGGCCGCGCAGGCCCGCTCGTGCACGGCGGGCAGCGCCGCGAGCACGGCATCGACGTCGGCCTCGGTGGAGGTGTGCCCCAGGCTGAAGCGCAGGGACCCCCGGGCCGCGACGTCGTCGTAGCCCATGGCCAGCAGGACGTGGCTCGGCTGCGGCACGCCGGCCGCGCAGGCCGAGCCGGTGGACACCTCGATGCCCTGGGCGTCGAGCAGCATGAGCATGGCGTCGCCCTCGCACCCGGGGAACGTGACGTGCGCGATGTTGGGCAGCCGGTGCTCGGGACCGGGCACGGGATCGCCGTTCACCACGGCGTCGGGAACCGCACGCAGCACGCCCTCGACCAGGCGCTGGCGCAGCCGCTCGATGCGGGCCGACGACTCCGCCTGACGCGCCAGCGTGACCTCCACCGCTGCCGCGAACGACGCGATGAGCGCGACGCCGATGGTGCCGGAGCGGACGTCGCGCTCCTGACCGCCCCCGTGCAGGAGCGGGGTGGGCTCGATCTCGCGTCGGACCACCAGGGCACCCACGCCCACGGGCCCGCCGAGCTTGTGCGCCGTGACGGTCATGGCGTCCAGCCCCGAGGCGGCGAAGTCGAGCGGGAGGTAGCCCGCGGCCTGCACGGCGTCGCTGTGCACGGGGATGCCGTGCTCGCGCGCGATGGCCACGACGTCGCTCACGGGCTGGACGGTGCCCATCTCGTTGTTGGCCCACATCGTGGTGATGGCCGCGACGCGGGACGGGTCGCGCTCGACGGCGGACCGCAGCGCCTCCAGACGGATGCGTCCGATCTTGTCGACCGGGGTGGTGTCGATCTCCGCGCCCTCGTGGGCGGCCAGCCACGTGACGGGGTCGAGCAGCGCATGGTGCTCGATGGAGCTGAAGACCACGCGGTTGCGACGCTCGTCCTCGGACCGCCGGGCCCAGTAGAGCCCCTTGATGGCGAGGTTGTTGGCCTCGGTGCCGCCGGAGCAGAAGACGACCTCGCTGGGACGCGCACCGAGCCGCTCGGCGATGAGCTCGCGCGACTCCTCCACGACGCGGCGCGCGGCGCGTCCCGAGGCGTGCAGGCTCGAGGCGTTGCCGGTGCGGGCCAGCTCCTCGGTCATCACGGCGATCGCCTCAGGGACCATGGGCGTGGTGGCCGCGTGGTCGAGGTAGACAGGATCTGGCTGGGTCATTGCGGTTCCAGCGTAGACGCACGACGGTGGATCGGGCCTCTCAGCGTCCCGGGACCTCGCACTCGGTGGTGGCGTCCAGGGAGACGTACCCGCTGTCGAGGAACGAGATCCTCACGTCACCCGCCCTCGGCGTCCTGAGGAAGGAGCCCGTCTGGATGGACAGCTCGGCGAGGTCGCCCGAGCGGTAGGGGTCGCGGTGCCCGAACCGGACGAGCTCGGCCTCGAGGGCCTCGGCCATCCTCTCCGTGGCGCGGACCGGTGTCACGATGATGTCCCTGCCCTCGTCGCTGATCGCCTGGGCGAGACTAACGTCGACACGGCGCTGCCAGCCCTTGTAGTCGTCGTCGTCCTGGCACGTCGTGAGACTGACCTCCGGGGTCTCCCACCGCCCGCCGACGACGTACTGGAGCGCAGCCACCATGTCGTCCTGGGCCTTGGCTGTGGCACCTGAGACGGCACGGGGAGGCTGCTCGTCGAACGGGGGGATGTCCCGCACGTCGAACCAGGCGATGACGCCCACCACGACGGCCGCGATGACCGGGACCGAGACGAGCGCTCCGAAGGACTTGGGGTGCAGGTAGCGCCATGGCATCGTCCCGGGTGCGATGCGGTCGACGTCGGCGGTCGTGAGCGCGTCGGCGCTCGTCGCGACGCCGGCGGCCGACGCGATGCGCACGAGGTCGTCCTCGCGCCAGTAGGCGCCGTTGAGCTGGATGCGCGGGCCTCCGGAGCGCGAGCGCAGCACGAGCACCTTGCTCAGCCGCCCGACCGGTGACAGGACGATGACCCCCAGCACGCCGACCACGTCGTGGTCGAGCCGGACGGTGGAGCGCCGGAGCCAGCGTCGGTACTGCACCTCGCCCGGGCCGAGGACGACCCGGCTGGTGGCGATGTACACGGCGATGGTCCCGACGGTCGCCGCGGCGACGCCGAGGACGAACCCGAGGACCATGAGGAGCCCGATCCCGGACCGTGCGAAGCCCGCGGTCCCGACGCCGACGGCGCCGCCGAGCAGGCCCAGCCCCTGGATGGGCGAGGAGAAGAAGCGCCGGTAGGCCGCCCAGGACGGCCGCATGACGACCGTCTCCGCGACGCCGCTCATGCCGTGACGTCCCGGAGCGCGTCGGCCGCCTGCTCGAGCTGCTCGTCGCTCACGGCGCGGCCGAAGGTGAAGCGCAGGGCGGTCTGAGCGACCTCGCGCTCGTACCCCATGGCGGTGAGGACGTGGCTGGGCTCGTCGCTGCCGGCGTGGCAGGCCGAGCCGCTGGAGCACACGATGCCGCGCCGTTCGAGGTCGAGCAGGACCGATTCGCCCGACCGCCCGGGAAGGACGAACGAGGCGTGGCCCGGCAGCCGGTTGGTGGGGTGCCCGGTGAGCCGTGCCCCCGGCACCTCGGCCAGCACCCGGGCGACGAACGCGTCGCGCCGGCGCACGACGTCGGAGGGATCTCCCTTGGCGAGCCGCAGCGCCGCCGCCATGCCCACTGCGTGCGCCACGGCCTCCGTGCCCGAGCGCCGACCGTCCTCCTGGCCGCCGCCGTGGAGGAGCGGCTCGAACCGCACGCCACGGCGCACCCACAGGACGCCCACGCCCTTGGGCGCGCCGAGCTTGTGGCCCGAGAGGCTCATGGCGTCGACGCCCAGGGCGCCGACCGAGACGTCGAGCCAGCCGGCGGACTGCACCACGTCGGTGTGGAACGGGACGCCGCGCTCGCGGGCCACCACGGCCAGCCGGGCCACGGGCTGCACCGTGCCGACCTCGTTGTTGGCGTGCTGGATGCTCACGAGCGTGGTGTCGTCACGCAGGGCCTCGGCCAGCGTCTCGGGGTGCACCACGCCGTGGCGGTCCACCGCCAGCTCGGTCACCTCGTACCCGATCCGGCCGAGCCAGGCAGCGGACTCCAGCACGGCCGGGTGCTCCACGGAGGACACCACGACGTGCCGACCCCGGGGCTGCGCGAGGGCGATGCCCTTGACGGCCGTGTTGTCGGACTCGGTGCCGCCCGAGGTGAACGTGATCTCGCCCGGACGAGCCCCCAGGACCTGGGCGACGTCGAGCCGGGCCTGGTCGAGCGCACGGCGTGCGGACTCCCCCACCTCGTGGTGGCTCGACGGGTTGCCGAACTCCGGTCCCAGGTACGGCCCCATGGCGGCGAGCACGTCGCGCCGCAACGGCGTGGTGGCCGCCTCGTCGAGGTACAGCACGGGCTAGAGCCCCTGCGGCCCGACGACCACGTCGAGGCCGAGGTCGAGGGCGCGGACGCTGTGGGTGAGGGCGCCGACGCTGATGACGTCGACACCCGTGGCGGCGACGTCGGCGATGGTCTCCAGCGTGATGCCACCGCTGGCCTCCACGACGGCCCGGCCGGCGACGAGCTCCACGCCGGCCCGCAGGTCGGCGAGCGAGAAGTTGTCGAGCATGATCGTGTCGACCCCTCCGGCCAGCACCGGCTCCACCTGCTCGAGGCGGTCGACCTCCACCTCGACGTGGGTGGTGTGCGGGAGGTCCTGGCGGGCCTGACGGATGGCTGCGGTGATGTCGGGCACGACGGCCAGGTGGTTGTCCTTGGCCATGACGGCGTCGGAGAGGCTGAACCGGTGGTTGTGGCCACCGCCGCAGCGCACCGCGTGGCGCTCCAGCGCGCGCAGCCCGGGCGTGGTCTTGCGCGTGTCGACGACCCGGGCGGCCGTGCCGGACACCGCCTCCACGTAGACCGCCGTGAGGGTGGCGATGCCGCTCATCCGCTGCACGAGGTTCAGGGCGACGCGCTCGCTCGTGAGCACGGCACGCGCCGGGCCGCTGACACGGGCCAACGTCTGGCCGGGCTCGAACCGCTCGCCCTCGGCGCTCCTGAGCTCCACCTCGACGCGATCGTCGAGGGTCGTCATGGCGATGCGGAAGACGTCGGCCCCCGCCATGACACCGGCTTCGCGCGCCACGAGGTCGGCGGTGGCCCACACGTCCGCCGGCACGAACGTCTGGGAGGTGAGGTCGCCGAAGGGCGCGTCCTCGTCGAGGGCCATCTCGACGACCCGACGGATCTGCCGCTCGGTGATCACCGCGTCACCACGACGCCGCTGTGGACGGCCCGGCCCGGGTCCGGCTGGGGGAAGTCGGTGCGGAAGTGTCCGCCGCGGGACTCCCGACGGGCCAGCGCGCTCTGCACGACGGCCTGGGCGACCACGCGCAGGTTGGCGTCCTCGACGGACTTCACGTCGGTGGCGTCCCGCACGGCGCTGCGGCCGAGCTCGGCGAGCGCGTCCTCGAGTCCCCGGGCGTCACGGGTGAGGCCAGCGGCGTCCCACATGAGCTGCTGCAGGTCGGCGCGGCTCAGCGACGGGCCCTCCCCGTCGATCGTGGTGGTGACGGGCTCGGCCCAGTCGGCGTCGAACGGCTCGAGCGGCGCGACCTCGGGGTCGAGCACGGCGTCGACCACCCGGCGTCCGTACACGGCGCCCTCGAGGAGCGAGTTGGACGCGAGCCGGTTGGCTCCGTGCAGGCCGTTGCAGGCCACCTCGCCCACGGCGAAGAGCCCGGGCAGCGACGTCCGGGCCCAGAGGTCGGTCCGGACACCGCCCATGAAGTAGTGCGCGGCGGGCGTGACCGGGATGGGCTCGCGGCCCCAGTCCATCCCGTGCGCCCGCACGGTGGCGTCGATCGTGGGGAACCGCTCGGCCAGGAACGCCGCTCCGAGCCCCGTGGCGTCGAGCCGCACCGGCTCGCCGCCCTGGCGAGCCATCTGGGCGGCGATGCCTCGGGCCACGACGTCACGCGGGGCCAGCTCGGCGTCGGGGTGGACGTCGAGCATGAAGCGCCGGCCGTCGCGGTCGACGAGCACCGCGCCCTCGCCCCGGACCGCCTCCGAGACGAGCGGGTTGCCCGGGACCGCGAGGGACGTGGGGTGGAACTGGTAGAACTCCAGGTCCGACGCCACCGCACCGGCTCGCAGCGCCATGGCGAGGCCGTCTCCCGTGGCCACCGCGGGGTTGGTCGTGTACGGGTACAGCTGTCCCGCTCCCCCGGTGGCGAGCACGACGGCGTCGGCCTCGATGCTGCCGCCGTCGAGCAGCGTGGCGCCGGTGACCCGGCCACCCTCCACGACCAGGTCGACCACCATGGTGTTCTCACGGATCACCACGTCGGAGTCACGCAGACGGGCGATCAGGGCTGCTGCGATGGCGGCTCCCGTGGCGTCGCCGCCCGCGTGCAGGATGCGCTCGTGCGAGTGCGCCGCCTCGAGCCCGCGAGCGAGCTGCCCGTCGTGGACGTCGAAGAGGACGCCTCGGTCGATGAGGTGCTGGACCGCCTCGGGGCCCTCGGCGCAGAGCACCTCGACGGCCTCGTCGTCGGAGAGGCCGGCGCCGGCCACGAGCGTGTCGGCCACGTGGGACGCCACGGTGTCGTCGGCCGAGGTGACCACGGCCACGCCGCCCTGGGCGTACCAGGTGTTGGACTGGTCGAGCGTGGCCTTGGTGACGAGCGTGACCTCGACGCCGGGGCGCGAGTCGGCGTCGAGTGCAGCCGTGAGCCCGGCGACGCCGGACCCGATGACGAGGATGTGTGTCATGTCAGGCCCCTACTTGGGAAGCGCGGCGAGCATGCGCTCGAGCGCGATCTTGGCATCGGCCGCGACGTCGTCGGACACGATGATCTCGTTGCGGACCTCGCCCTCGACGAGGCCGTCGAGGGTCCAGGCGAGGTAGCCGGGGTGGATGCGGTACATCGTGGAGCACGGGCAGATGACGGGGTCGAGGCAGAAGATCGTGCGGTCGGGGAACTCCGCCGCGAGCCGGTTGACCATGTTGATCTCGGTGCCGATGGCGATGGTGTCACCGGGCTCCGACGCGAGGACGAACTTGCGGATCGCGTCGGTGGAGCCCGCGGCATCCGCGGCGTCGACGACGGGCATCGGGCTCTCGGGGTGCACGATCACCTTGACGCCAGGGTGCTGCGCGCGGGCCTGCTCGATCTGCGCGACGGTGAAGCGCTTGTGCACGGAGCAGAAGCCGGGCCAGAGCAGGACCTTGGCGTCGAGGAGCACCTGCGGCTCCTGCCCGAGGCCGGGCTTGCGCGCGTTCACCATGGGCATCTGCTCGAGCGGGACGCCCATGGCCTTGGCCGTGTTGCGCCCGAGGTGCTGGTCGGGGAAGAACAGGACACGGCGGCCCCGCTCGAAGGCCCACTCGAGCACCGTGGCGGCGTTGCTGGACGTGCACACGATGCCCCCGTGGCGACCGCAGAACGCCTTGAGCGCGGCGGAGGAGTTCATGTAGGTGACCGGGATGACCGACGCCAGCTCGGACTGGTCCTCGTCGGCGTACAGCTCCATGAGCTCCTCCCACGCCGACTCCACCGACTCCTCGTCGGCCATGTCGGCCATGGAGCAGCCGGCGGCGAGGTTGGGCAGGATCACGTGCTGCTCCGGGCGGGCCAGGATGTCGGCGGTCTCGGCCATGAAGTGCACGCCGCAGAAGACGATGGTCTCGGCGTCGGGCTTGGTGAGCGCCGCGTTGGCCAGCTGGAACGAGTCGCCCACGAAGTCGGCGTACTGGATGACCTCGTCGCGCTGGTAGAAGTGCCCGAGGATGACGAGCTTGCTGCCGAGCGTCTCCTTGGCCGCCTTGATCCGCGCGTGCAGCTCCTCGTCGCTCATGCGCTGGTAGGCCGCGGGCAGCTGGCCCGTGCGCACGACGGGGTCGGGGATGACGTCGTCCTCCGACGCGCCGGGGCCGTAGCCCGGCACGAGGTCGAAGATCCACGGCTCGGCCGCGAGCTCGGTGTCGCAGGACGCGGCGGGCGCGGCGACGATCCGGTCGTTGACCGAAGCGGTGTCGGGCCCGGCGGGGGTTCCGGGCCCGGGGCGGAGATCAGGAACAGTCATCGGGGCTCCTCGACGGTGAGGGTGGGGCGGGCGTGGGTGGGGTCGAACCGGTAGAGCGCTGGAGGACGGTGGCTCGTGCCCGACAGGCACTCCCCCGTGGGCTGCAGGGTCTTGGTGGCCAGCACGTGCCGGCGGAAGTTGGCCGGGTCGAGCGTGCGACCCAGCACCGCCTCGTGCACCTCGCGCAGCTGGGCGAGGGTGAACTCGGGCTGCAGGAACCCGAACGCGATGGGCGAGTACGTGATCTTGGCGCGCAGGCGGTCGAGCGCGTACTTCACGACGTCGTTGTGGTCGAAGGCCAGCTCGGGCACCTCGTCGGCCACGAACCACTCGACGTTCTCGCCGTCGATGGCCCGGGCGTCCTCGTCGGGGCGCACGAGCGCCCAGTAGACGATGGAGACGACGCGGTCGGGCGAGCGGTCGACGCGGCCGAAGGCGTAGAGCTGCTCGAGGTAGTGCGGGTCGAGGCCCGTGGTGCGCTCGAGCGTGTGGCGCGCCGAGGCCACGAGGTCCTCGTCGCTCTCGAGCGGGCCACCGGGCAGGGCCCAGCGACCTTCGTAGGGCTCGCGGATGCGGCGCACGAGCGGCAGCCAGAGCGTGGACTCACCGGTCTGGGGGTGGGGCCGGAGCGCGAAGATCACGGTCGAGACCGCCAGGTCGATGCGTTGCATCCGACTCACCTCCTTAAGGTGAGTCTGACTCTAACCCGGGCTTAAGGTCGCGTCAACCCTAAGCGGGCGGCGTGTCCGTCACTGGAAGTCGCGGGCCTGGTGGCGGGCCGGCATGGCCCCCGAGGCCTGGGGATACAGGGCCTCCACCCGTTCCACGCGCTGGGCCACGAGGTTGACCACCCCGTCGCCCGTGACCTCGAGCATCCCCTGGACCACGACCCCGGCTGCCGTGCGGAAGACCCGTCGATGTTCCTCCCACACCGTGGCGAAGACGACGACGTTGAGCATGCCCGTCTCGTCCTCCAAGTTGAGGAAGGTGACGCCACCTGCGGTCATGGGACGTTGGCGGTGCGTGATGAGTCCGCCCACCCGGACGTAGCGACGCGACGCGCCCTCCCCCAGGTCCTTGGCCACGCCCTCGGCCATGGCGTCGCCGACGGACCAGACGCCTTCGGAGCGCAGCAGCTCGCGCAGGTGGCTGAACGGGTGCTCCTCGGGAGAGACCGACGTGGCCCAGAGGTCGGCCACCGTAAGCTCGACGTCGCTCATGCCCGGCAGCGTGGGTGGACGCACGGCCACGGCGGTGCCCTCCAGGAGGTCGAGGGAGTCGACGTAGCCCGCGTTCCACAGCGCCTCGCGCCGGCTCAGGCCGAAGACGTCGAACGCCCCCGCGGTGGCCAACGCCTCCATCTGGGCCGTCGTGAGGCCCGTGCGCCGCGCGACGTCGGTCATGTCGGTGAAGGGTCGTTCCTGACGGACCCGGACCACGTGCGCGGCGACGTCGGCACCGATGCCCTTGACGTCGGTGAGGCCCATGCGGATGGCCAGGGCCCCGTCGCGGCGATGGTCCTCCAGCGAGTGCCGGGCCCGGCGGTCGAACCGCGGGACCTGCGGCTGCGTCCCGACGCACGAGTCCAGGCCCGTGGTGCGGACGGCCCCGTCGAGCGCCTCGAGGTCGGCCTGGGCCTGCGAGGCCTGGATGCACGGACGGCGGGTGACCACGCCGTGACGCCGGGCGTCGGCCACGAGCGACTGCGGAGAGTAGAACCCCATGGGCTGGTTGCGCAGGAGCGCAGCGCAGAACGCTGCCGGGAAGTGCAGCTTGAGCCAGCTGCTGGCATAGACGAGCAGCGCGAAGCTGAGCGCGTGGCTCTCGGCGAAGCCGAAGTTGGCGAACGACTGGATGCGCACGTAGATGGCGTCGGCCTCCTCCCCCACGATGCCGTGCTTGGCCATGCCCGCGAAGAGCTTCTCGCGCAACGTCTCGATGCGTTCGAGCCCGCGCTTGGAGCCCATGGCGCGGCGCAGGAGGTCGGCCTCGTCGGGGGTGCAGTCGCCGATGGCGATGGCCATCTGCATGAGCTGCTCCTGGAACAGCGGCACCCCTTTGGTGCGCCGCAGGACCGGCTCGAGGACGGGGTGCGGGTACGTGACGGGGTCGACGCCCGTGGCCCTGCGGATGTACGGGTGCACCGCTCCGCCCTGGATCGGCCCGGGACGGATGAGCGCGATCTCGATGGCGAGGTCGTAGAAGCAGCGCGGCTGGAGCCGGGGCAGCGTGCCGATCTGGGCGCGGCTCTCCACCTGGAAGACGCCGATGGAGTCGGCCTTGCAGAGCATGTCGTAGACGCCGGCCTCCTCCTTGGGCATGGTGTCGAGGCTCCACTCCTCGCCGAGGTGCTGCTTCACGAGGTCGAAGGTGTGCTGCAGGGCGCCGAGCATGCCCAGGCCGAGCAGGTCGAACTTGACCAGACCCATCCAGGCGCTGGCGTCCTTGTCCCACTGCAGCACGGTGCGGTCGTCCATCCGCGCCCGCTCGATGGGGCAGACCTCGCCCACGGGTCGCTCGGTGAGCACCATGCCGCCGGAGTGGATGCCCAGGTGCCGGGGCGCACCGAGGAAGGACGCGGCCAGCGCCACGACCGCCTTGGGGATCCCCGAGGACTCGACGTCGTCGGGGTGGATGGCGCCCCAGCGCTCGATGCCCTTGCTCCACGCGTCCTGCTGGCCCGGTGAGTAGCCGAGCGCCTTGGCGGCGTCGCGCACGGCCGAGCGGGGGCGGTACTGGATGACGTTGGCCACCTGGGCGGCGTTGCGGCGCCCGTACGTGTCGTAGACCCACTGGATGACCTCCTCGCGGCGGTCGGAGTCGAAGTCGACGTCGATGTCGGGCTCCTCCTCCCGCGTGGCGGCCAGGAAGCGCTCGAACGGGAGGTCGTAGTAGATGGAGTCGATGGCGGTGATCTTGAGGGCGTAGCAGACCGCGGAGTTGGCCGAGGAGCCTCGGCCCTGGCAGAGGATGCCCTGCTCGCGGGCGAACGCCACGATGCCGTGGACGATGAGGAAGTAGCCCGGGAAGTCCTTCTCCTCGATGACCGCCAGCTCGCGCTGCAGGCGTTCCTCCGCCTCCTCCCGGTTGTGGGCGTACCGCTCGTCGGCGCCGAGACGCACGAGCTCGCGCAGCCAGCTCATGGGGGTGTGGCCCTCGGGTGCCTGCACGGGCAGGCGCGGGCGGGCCTTCTGCAGGTCGAAGCCGATCTCGTCGGCGATGGCCACCGAGCGCGCCACGGCGCCGGGGTAGCGCGCGAACCGCGCCTGCATCTCGGCGCCCGAGCGCAGGAACGCGCCACCGGCGACGTCGAGCCAGCCGTCCATGTCGGCGAGGCTGCGGCGTGCCCGGACGGCCGCCATGGCCTGCGCGAGGCGACGGTCGGCGGGGGCCGCGCCATGCACGTTGTTGGTGGCGACGACGGGGAGCCCGTGGTCGTGCGCCAGCTGGGCGAGGACGTCGTTGACCTCGTCGTCGCGCGGGTTGCCGTGGCGGGTGAGCTCGACGACGACCGACTCGAGCCCGAACAGCGCCGTGAGCCGGTCGAGCTCGCGCGCCGCCGCCTCCCGGCCGCCCGAGGCGAGCGCGGCACGGACCGAGCCCTTGCGGCAGCCCGTGAGGACGAGCCAGTGGTCGCGCCCCGTGGCGGCCAGCTCCTCGAGGTCGTAGAGCGGTCGGCCCTTCTCGTCGCCGCGCAGGTGCGCCTCGGTGAGGGCCGCCGACAGGCGGTGGTAGCCCTCGACGCCCCGCGCCAGGACGAGGAGGTGGCTCCCCTCGGGGTCGGCCACGCCGTTCTGCGGGCGGTCGAGGCCCAGCGAGAGCTCGCTGCCGTAGACGGTCTGCAGGCCGGGGAACGCCTGGGCCGCCTCGGCGAACAGCGGAGCGCCGTGGAAGCCGTCGTGGTCGGTGAGGGCGAGGCCGTGCAGACCGAGACGGACCGCCTCCTCCACGAGCGACTCGGGACTGCTCGCGCCGTCGAGGAAGCTGTAGTGGCTGTGGACGTGGAGCTCGGCGTACGGCACGACGGCGTCGGGGCGCGGCACCTCCACCTGCTCGGGCGGTGAGTACCGGGCCCGCTTGCGGCTGAACGCGGGACCGTCGCCGCCGTCGGGGGTGGGTCTCCCGGAGAGCCGGCGCTCCAGCTCGCGCCACGGCATCTCCGGGTTGTTCCAGTTCACGCCCTTCTCCGCTGAGTGTGACGTTTGCGGGGTGAGATCGCTGTTCTTACCCCGCAAACGTCACACTCAGCGGGGACGGGGCTAGTCATAGCGGGCCTCGGTCCACCACTGGCCGTTCTCGACGACCATGAGCCACGCGCTGCCGTCGACGCCGACCACCTGGAACCGGGCGACCCGGCGCGCTGCGGCCTCGTCCCACCACTGCTCGTCGACGGGCCAGGGGCCGGCCCAGGCCGCCACGCGCTGCCACGGGTCGCCCTGCTGGGCGCGGAACCGGGCCGGAGGGCAGCTGATGCCGCCGCGGCCGTCGACGCCCACGACCTGGTCCTCCGCCCCCACCACGAGCGCCGGGAAGGGCTCGCGATAGACCGTGGCAGGCGCGGGGGCCGGCACCTGGCCGGGCCAGGGCCGCGCTGCCGGGCGGACGCCGTCGGCCCGCTCGCCCCACGTGACGAGGGCCCGCCGGGAGGCCGGACCACGGCCGCCCTGCACCGAGGGCGCCACCACGCCGTCGTGGCCCACGAGCGACTGCACGCGCGCCACGCCGCGCTCGACCTGCTCGTCGGCACCGGGGCCGAAGAGGGCGTCGGCGTGGTCGCCGAGAGGCTCGACGACCTCGGGCACGAGCCGGACCGCCTCGACGGGGCCGTGCGCCGGCTGCGCCGTGAGCTGCCACCGGACCCGGTCGACGAGGTCGGCGGTGCCGAACCAGCGCGGGTGCGCCCAGCGACGCGAGGAGGAGACGACGCCGTCGACGTCGGCCTCGATGCGCACGGCGGTGCAGACCAGGCCGTGGCCGGCGAGGTCGGCCACGAAGCGCTCGGCCGTGGTGCGCAGGCTGAAGGCGATGGGCTCCACGAGCGACAGCGGCGGCTCCAGCGCCAGCGCGGCCACGAGCTCGGGCGGGGGCTGGCGCCGGCTGATGGGGTGCGGGTCGCCGCCCGAGGCCAGCCGGTGCAGCAGGGCGCCGTGCGTGCCGAACCGGGTGTGGACGTCGGACTGCGGGAGCCGCGCGAACGCACCCAACGAGGACAGGCCGAGCCTGCGCAGCAGACTCACGAGCTCGGGGTCGTCGAGCACCTCCACCGGGAGGTCGGCGAGGAAGTCGCCCGAGCCGCCGGTGGGCACCACGACGACGTCCTGCGGCGCCGCTCGACGGGCCGCCTGCTCGGCGGCGAACAGCCCGTCGGCCACGCCCAGGCGGACGTCCCAGACCCCGAGCGACACGATGCGCTCGGCGATGACGGCGGCCGCCTCGGCCTCGCCGCCGTAGAACCGGGTGGGCACCCGCAGGGCGCACAGACCGGGGCGCAGCGGCGCGACCCCGGGACTGAGCTCCTCGACGGCCTCCAGCACGGCGTCGAAGGCCCGGGCGTCGGCGTCGGGACGGGAAGGAGCCAGGACGAGCTCGGGGCACCGGGCCTGGGCGTCGCGCCGACGCATCCCGCGGCGCACGCCGTCGACCCGTGCCGCGGGCGAGCACGCCAGCACGACGTTGTTCTCGAGGACGGCCACCGGGGCATCGGGGCGCAGCTCCTCCAGGGCGGCCATGACCGGCCAGTCGGGGCACCACACCGTCATGGTGCGCAGCGGCGGCGACACGCTCACGAGACCACCCGCACAGGATCCGGGACGGCCTCGACGCGCCGGACCTGCTCGGCCTCGACGGGGCGGACCGCGAGGTCGGCCGCGGGCAGCCACAGCTCACGCTCGCGCGGCGGTGCAGCACCGCGGCGCACCTCGAGCCGGACCCGGCGGGCCTTGAGCCGGCCGTGCCCCTGCTCCAGGCCCTCCCAGCGGGTCCCGGCCACGGTGAGGCGGGCGTCGCAGCGCGGCCACTCCCCCCACGCCACGAGCACGGCACCGCGCTTGCGCAGGCGGGCCGCGAGCCGGGCCGCCTCGCCCTGGCGCACTGGACCGGGTGGGCGCACGAGCACGAGGTCGACGACGTCGGCGAGGGCGGCCACGACCTCGAGCCAGCGCTCCCGCGGCTCGGGCACGACGATGGTGCGCTCGAGCTGGAGACCGTAGGTCTGGGCCGCCTCGACCCCGAGGTCCTGGACCCCCACGATCCCGCACCACGCACCGGCCAGCGAGGGACCGGCGGCGAGCAGCAGCGCGGCGCTGGCGGCGTCGACCCCGTAGACCCCGCCGGCGCGCAGCTGCAGCAGGCCAGAGAGCGCGGGGTGCGTGGCCACGGGCTCGGCGGTGGGCCCGCTCTGGATCCGCTCGACCTTCTGCTGGAGCTCAGCGAGGAGCTCGCTGCGGACGGGATCGAGGGAGGTGACGCTCACCCACCCATGTTCGAACACCTGTTCGAACGAGTCAAGTCGTCCGGCGTTTCGTCTCACCCCTCGACGGGTTCAGGGAGCAGGCGCTCCCTGGACCCGTCGAGGATCCGTCAGGACCCGAGGGAGATGGTGCCGCCGGGGATGGCGTCGAGCAGGCGTCGCGTGTACGCCTCGCGCGGCTCGTCGAACACCTGGGACACGCTCGAGTGCTCCACGACCTTGCCGTTCTGCATGACCAGCACGTCGTCGGCGATCTGGCGCACCACCGCGAGGTCGTGGGTGATGAACAGGTACGACAGGCCCAGCTCGGCCTGCAGGTCGTTCAGCAGCTCCAGGATCTGCGCCTGCACCAGCACGTCGAGAGCCGAGACGGCCTCGTCGCAGATGACGACCTCAGGGTCCAGGGCGAGCGCACGGGCGATGGCCACGCGCTGGCGCTGGCCGCCGGAGAGCTCCGCAGGGAAGCGGCTCATGACCGTGGTGGGCAGGGCGACCTTGTCGAGCAGGTCGCGGACCTTGGCCTCGCGCTCCTTCTTGGAGCCGATGTCGTGCGTGCGCAGCGGCTCCTCGATGGACTGGTAGATGGAGTACAACGGGTCGAGCGAGGCGTACGGGTTCTGGAACACCGGCTGGAGCTGGCGACGGAACCGCAGACGATCCTTCTTGCTGGTCAGGTCCTTGACGTCGACGCCGTCGAACAGCACCCGTCCCGACGTGATGGGCAGCAGCCCCAGCACCATGCGGGCCACGGTGGACTTGCCCGAGCCGGACTCCCCCACGATGGCGGTGGTGGTGCCGCGCTTGAGCCGGAACGAGACGTCGTCGACGGCCGGGAAGTCGACCTTCTGCCACGGGCGGGCACCACGGAGCTGGAAGATCTTGGTGAGGTTCTCCGCCACGACGATGTCGTCAGCGCCCTCGCCCAGCACGACGTTGCTCTGGGCCACCTCGGCCGCGATCTCGCCGGCGGTCTGCACCGCCTGCTCGCGCACCTCGGCACGGGCCCGCTGCGACGAGAGCCGCTGCGACGCGATGGAGGGCGCCTTGGAGACGAGCCGCTGCGTGTACGGGTGCTCCGGCTCGCGCAGGATCTCCAGGGCGGGACCGGACTCCACGACCTTGCCGCGGTACATGACCACGAGGTGGTCGGCCCGCTCCGCCGCGAGACCGAGGTCGTGCGTGATGAGCATGACCGCGATGCCGAGGTCGTCGGTGAGCATGTCGAGGTGGTCGAGGATCTGCTTCTGGACCGTGACGTCGAGCGCCGACGTGGGCTCGTCGGCGATGAGCAGCTTGGGGCGGGCCGCCAGGCCCATGGCGATGAGCGCACGCTGGCGCATGCCGCCGGAGAACTCGTGCGGGTACTGGCGGGCTCGACGCTCGGCGTCGGGCAGGCCGGCCTCCTCGAGGAGCTCGACGACGCGACGGTCGGCCTCCTTGCCCTCGGCCACGCCGTTGGCGACGAGGGCCTCCTTGATCTGGAAGCCCACCTTCCACAACGGGTTGAGGTTGGACATGGGGTCCTGCGGCACCAGGCCGATGGACGAGCCGCGCAGGGCGAGGATGTCGTCCTTCTTGGCGTGGGCGATGTCCTGGCCCTCGAACTCGATGGTGCCGCCGGTGACCACGCCGGCACCGGGCAGCAGCCCGATCACGGAGTGGGCCAGCGTGGACTTGCCCGAGCCGGACTCTCCCACGATGGCCACGGTCTGACCGGGGTAGATGGTGAGGCTGGCGCCGTCGACGGCGGGCAGGATCTTCTTCTTCTCGCCCCGGAACCCGACGTGCAGGTCCGTGATCTTGAGCAGCGGTGTCTCGGTCATGACTTCCTCGCCTTCGGGTCGAGCGCCTCGCGCACGGCCTCGCCGAGCAGGATGAAGCCGAGCACCGTGACGGCCAGCGCGGTGGCCGGGACCCACATGACGGTGAGGTGCGTGCCGGACCGGACCTGGTTGGTCGCGCCGGACAGGTCGTTGCCCCACGAGGCGACGTTGGACGGCAGCCCCAGGCCGAGGAACGAGAGCGAGGTCTCGGCGACGATGAACGTGCCCAGCAGGATCGTGGCGGTCACGATGACCGGCGCGAGCGCGTTGGGGACGATGTGGCGGCGCAGGTTGACGAGCCGCGAGGCGCCGATGGCGGTCGCGGCGTCGACGAACTCGAGGTTCTTGACCTCGAGCACCGCACCACGCATCTGGCGCGTGATCTGCGGCCACGCGAACAACGACAGCGCCATGACGACGACCAGCACGGACCCCCAGAAGCCTCGCTGCGGATAGAGGTTGTTGATGACGGCGATGACCACGAGGCACGCGAGCAGCAGCGGGATGGAGAAGAAGATGTCGCTGAAGCGCGAGACCAGCGTGTCGACCCAGCCCCCGTAGAAGCCGGCGACGGCTCCCGTGACCATGCCGAGGAGCGTGGCGACGATCGTCGTGAGGACGCCGACGGCCACCGAGGCCCGCGCGCCGTACACGGTGCGGGCCCACACGTCGTAGCCGAGGAAGGTGTAGCCGAACGGGTGGCCCTCGCCGGCGGGCGCGAACTGACGGTCGAGGTCGCCGTCCTGCGGATCGGCGTTCGTGAAGAGGGTCGGGAAGAAGATCGCGACCATGATGACGACGATGATGGCCGTGGCGAGCCAGAAGAGCGGCGAGCGACGCAGCCTCTTCCAGGCCTCCCGCCACTGGCTCTCGGGCGCGGCATCGATGACCACGGCATCGATGGCGCGCAGCGGGGTCTCCTCGAGGGGTGCGACGTAGCGCGCCTGTCCGGGACGGGCAGCTGACTCAGACATAACGGATCCTCGGGTCGAGAACGGCGTAGATGAGGTCGACGACGAGGCTCATGAACACGTAGACCATGACCATGACGGCCACGACGGTGACGGTCACGGGGGCGTCGCCACGGTTCACGGCCTGGTAGGCCAGGTTGCCGATCCCCTGGATGTTGAAGATGCCCTCGGTGATGACGGCACCGGCCATGAGAGAGCCGAGGTTGATGCCGATGTAGGTGACCACCGGGACGAGGGAGTTGCGCAGGACGTGGTTGCGGACCACGGTGCCGTTGCTCAGCCCCTTGGCGCGAGCCGTCCGGACGTGGTCGGCGCTCAGGTTGTCGGCCACGGAGGTACGGGCGAGCCGCAGCGTGGTGGCGATGTTGGCGATGGCCAGGACGAACGCCGGGAGCAGGAGCTTCCCGATCGTCCAGTCACCGCCGACCGTGACGGGCGCCAGACCGAACTTGACCCCGAAGAACAGCTGGAGCACGAAGCCCACGACGAAGATGGGGACCGAGAGCAGCACGAGCGAGACCAGCAGGGTGGCCGAGTCGAACCAGCCGTTGCGACGCAGCCCCGCGAAGGTGCCGACCACGATGCCGATGACGGCGTCGAGCGCGAGCGCCATGAGCGCCAGGGTGACCGTGACGGGGAAGGCGTTCTGGATCTTCTCGAAGACCGGCTGTCCGTCCAGGCCCACGAAGTCGGGGTTGAACGTGACGACGTCCTTGAGGAAGAACAGCCACTGCAGGAGGAACGGGTCGTCGAGGTGGTACTGGTCGCGGAGGGCCTGACGGACCTCGGGCGAGATGGGCTTGTCGCCGACGAGACCCAGGATCGGGTCACCGGGCCGGAGGAACACCAGCGCGTAGATGATCAGCGTGGCGCCGAGGAACACCGGGATCGTCTGCAGCAGCCGTTTGCCGACATACCACCACACGAGAGCCTCCTGGGGTGTGAGAGGGGGTGAGGGACCGAGCCGACTCCCCCGGGTTCAGGGTGCCACGGCCCGGGGAGCACGGCACGGGACGCGGGGGCAGCCCTGGTGAGGGCGGCCCCCGCGTCGTCGTGCGGTCGGGCTACTTCGACAGGGCGTAGTAGTCCGGCTTCTGCTGCCAGTTGAAGACGAAGCCCTTGAGGTCCGTCGACGTGACCGCGGTGGCGTTCTGGTACCACAGCGGGATGGCCGGCAGATCCTTGAGCAGGATCGTCTGCGCCTCGCCGATGAGCTTGTAGCGCTCGTCGCCGGTGGCGGCCGAGGCCTCGCTGATCAGCTTGTCGAACGTCTTGTTGCTGTAGTCACCGTCGTTCGAGCCCGCGCCGGTGGCGTAGATCGGGCCGAGGTAGTTCAGCATCGACGGGTAGTCGGCCTGCCAGCCGGTACGGAACGCCGTCTTGATGCTGCGGTCGGTGACGACCGTGCGCAGCTCGTCGAAGGTCGGGTAGACCTTGGCCTCGGCATTGATCCCCAGGGTCTTCTTGATCTGGTTCGCCATGGCCTCCGAGAACTCCTTGTTGCCGGCGCCGTCGTTGTTGAAGGCGATCGTGAACGTGCCTTCCCACTTGCTGATCTTGTCGGCGGCGGCCCACTTGGCCTTGGCGTCGGACGCGTTGAAGTCGAGGACCTCGTTGCCCTCGACCTTGTCGGTCCAGCCGTCGAGGACGGGCGACGTGAAGTCCTTGGCGGGCGTGCGCGCACCGTTGAACACCTTGTCGGTGATCTGCTCACGGTTGGTGGCCTCGGAGATGGCCGCGCGACGCAGCTGTCCCTCCTCGCCCTTGAAGTGGGCCAGGCGCTCCGGGATGGTGATCGAGGAGAAGCTCGAGCCCGGCTCGTTGTACGCCTTGATCTGGTTGTCGGACTCGAACGTCGTGAGGGCGCTCGGCGGGACCTGGTCGAGGACGTCGAGGTTGCCGCCCTGCACGTCGCTGTAGGCGGCGTCGGTGGAGTTGTAGAACTTGAACGTCAGGCCCTCGTTCTTGGCCTTGCGGTTCCCGTTGTAGTCACCGTTGGGGACCATGGAGATCTGCTTGTTCTTCTCCCAGCCCTTGGCCGTGAGCTTGTACGGGCCGTTGCCGATGGGCTTGTCGCCGTACTCCTTGGTGATCTTGCCGTCCGAGCCGTAGGCCTTGGCCGGGACCGGGAAGTAGGCCGAGTAGCCGAGACGCAGCGGGAAGTCCGACTCCGCCGACTTCAGCGAGATCGTGAAGGTGGAGTCGTCGACCACCTTGAGGCCGGAGACCGTGTCAGCGCCCTTGACCGTGTTGCCGACGTCGTCGGTGCCCTTGATCGGGTAGAAGAAGTAGTTGTTGAGCTGCTTGTTGGCCGGGTTGGCGCCGTAGTTCCAGGCCTTCACGAAGGACTCAGCCGTGACGGGCTCGCCGTCGGTGAACTTCCAGCCGCTCTTGACCTTGACGGTCCAGACGGTGCTGTCCTTGTTGGGCTCGATGGACTCCGCGACCTCGTTCTCGACGGAGCCGTCGGTCTTGTACGACACGAGTCCGGCGAACAGGTTGTTGAGCGGGTCGCCGCCGCCGACCTCGTTGGTGGCGGTGGGGATGAGGGGGTTCTGGGGGTTCGTGCCGTAGACGGTGATGACATTGCTGTCAGAGCCGCTGTCGTCACCGCCGCCGCAGGCCGCCAGGATCAGGCTGGCAGCAGCGGCAAGGCCCACTCCCGCAAGGCGTGTACGCCGAGAGAGTCGCATCAGGTTCCTCCTGTGAATGAGTGCACGCGTGCGCGTGCGCTCGTCATGGATATCACCGGGTAGTCACAAGGGACTAGACCGAACGGGTGATGTCACCGAATTGGAACCAAACCTGAACAGCACGTGGACACAGCACGAGGCCCCCGCGTCCGACCGGTGAAACCGGCGGTCGCGGGGGCCTCGTGAGGGACCCGGAGGATCAGCCCTTGCGCTGCGTGATGGCCTCGGTGGCCTGCGGCAGGACCGTCTTGAGGTCGCCCACGACACCGAAGTCGACGAGCTCGAAGATCGGGGCCTCGTCGTCCTTGTTGACCGCCACGATCGTCTTGGACGTCTGCATGCCGGCGCGGTGCTGGATGGCGCCGGAGATGCCGTTGGCCACGTACAGCTGCGGCGAGACCGTCTTGCCGGTCTGGCCCACCTGGAACGTGTGCGGCTTCCAGCCGGAGTCGACGGCGGCGCGCGAGGCGCCCACGGCGGCACCGAGGCTGTCGGCGAACGCCTCGACCTCGGAGAAGTCGCCGCCGGTGCCACGGCCACCGGAGACCACGATGGCGGCCTCGGTGAGCTCGGGGCGACCGGTGCTCTGACGCGCCTCGGACGAGACGATCTTGACCGTCTTGGCCGAGTCGGGGACGTCGAACGAGACGGCCTCGACGGTGCCGGCGCCGGACGCGGCCTCCGGGGTGACGGAGTTGGGCTTGACCGTGATGATCGGCGCACCCTTGCTCACCTGGGACTGCACGGTGAAGTTGCCGGCGAAGACGGACTGCGTGGTGGTGATGGTGCCACCGTCGACGCTGACGTCGACGGCGTCGCCGATCCAGCCGGAGTCGGTCTTCAGCGCCACGCGGGCGCTGATCTCCTTGCCCTCGGTCGAGGCCGGGGCCAGGACCGCTGCGGGCGACTTCTCCGCGACGAGGGCCGCGAGGGCCTCCGCCTTGGGAGCCACGAGGAAGTCGCCGTAGGCGGCGTCGTCGTAGGTGTAGATCTTCTCGGCGCCGTACTCGGCGAGGACCGACGCGTCGGCCTCTCCGAAGACGACGGCCGAGGGCTCGCCGATGCTGCGCGCGATGGTGAGGAGCTCCAGCGAGGGCTTGGTGACCTTGCCCTGGGGAGCCTCGATCAGGACGAGAACTTCAGTCATGTCTGTATCTCCTGCTCAGACGAACTTCTTGGAGGCGAGGAACTCGACGAGCTTGCTGCCGCCGTCGCCCTCGTCGGTGACGATCTCGCCCGCGGTGCGCGGCGGGCGCTCGGTGAAGGACTCGACCTTCGTCCAGGCGGCGTCGAGGCCGACGTCGGAGGCGTCCACGCCGAGGTCGGACAGGGTCCACTCCTCGACGGGCTTCTTCTTGGCGGCCATGATGCCCTTGAACGACGGGTAGCGAGCCTCGCCGGTCTGGTCGGTGACCGAGACGACGAGCTTGCCCGTGGCCTCGATCTGCTGCGTGGCGGCGTCGCCGTCGCGACGGATCTTGACGGTGTCGCCGTCGACGCTGACCTCGGACGCGAACGTCACGGCCGGCAGGCCGAGGCGCTCGGCGACGAGCGTGGGAACGACGCCCAGGCCACCATCGGTGGAGGCCATGCCGAAGAACACGAGGTCGTAGTCGAGCTTCTCGATGGCCTTGGCCAGCACGAGCGACGTCGCGAAGGCGTCGGACCCGTGGATGGCGTCGTCCTCGACGTGGACGCCCTTGTCGGCGCCCATCTGGAGCGCCTTGCGGACGGCGTCGGCAGCGTCGGCGGGGCCGACCGTGACGACGGTGACCTCACCCTCGCCTGCCTCGACGACCTGAAGTGCCTGCTCGACGGCGTACTCGTCGAGCTCGGACAGCAGGCCGTCGACGTTCTCACGGTCGACGGTGTTGTCGGAAGAGTTGAAGGTGCGGTCGGCCGTAGCATCCGGCACGTACTTCACCGCGACGACGATGTTGGTCACGAAGACCCTCCTTGGTCGTGGCGCGGCCGGGGTGGCCGCGGCAGTCGGAAGACTGTGCAAGGGACACTGTGCCACCGTCCTGCCTGAGACGGTGAGGCGACCCTTGGTCACTTGCATGTTACCCATGCGTAACGAGCGGGGCGACCGCTGGCGGCATGGGCTGGGTCACAGTGGCCCTTCCGACGGGTCTCCCGGAGATCGAACACGTGTTCTATCCTGCTCCCATGGCCGATCGCGCACGGAGGGAGCCCGAGCACTCCCCCGCTCGCCGCGTCCGCCACGTGTGGATCCGGCCCTCGGCCACGTACGGCGACCTCACGCCCTGGCCCGGGGTCATCGTGCAGTGGAAGCACAACGGCGCCGAGTGGGCCGCGCTCGTGGCCACCGTGGCCTTCGACGGGACGCTCACCGTGCAGTGGGTGGAGTCCGCTCGCATCCGACCGGCCACCTCGAGCACCGACGGCACGTGACCCGTCCCCAGGACGGTGCCACGTGCCGCGTGCTGTCTGTCGAGGTGCTCAGTCCTGGCGCTTCGGCAGGTTCTGCGCCACGAGGCCGACGACGAGATAGACGATGGAGCCCAGGCTGTAGGCCAGGAAGAGCTCCTTGGTCTCGGCGTTCTCGCCGCTGAACGACACCAGGCCGCGCGCAGGCGAGACGAGGACGTCGCACACGGGCGAGACGAGGTCGAAGACGGCGTCGCCGCTCTCCAGCCCCAGAGCCACCGTCATGGCGCCCACGGCGAGCAGCACGGCGCACACGTAGCCGACGATCCCCACGACCGAGACGATGATGCCCCAGACGCGGCCCGAGCGCTTCTCGTCCTCGGCCCGCGGCGCGCGAGGCTCGGGGACGTCCCACGCGGTGGCGGCGGACCGGCGCTCCCGGTCGGTGCTGCCGGGCCCCTCGGCCTCGGCGGAGCCGACCGCCGGGAGGGCGGCCGTGCGGTCGCTCTTCTCGGACTTCTCGGCGGTCTCGTGCTTGTCGTTCTTGGCGCTCTTCTCCGCCTCGCGGGCCGCTCGCTCCTCCTCACGACGACGGCGCTTGGCCAGCTGGGCCGCAGCGCGATCGCTGAGCGAGGCCGACACGGCGTCGCGCGGGCGAGCAGGAACGTCCTCGGCCGCTGCCGACCCCTCGGTGTCGGTCTCCGCCTCGGTCTCGACCTCGGCCTCGGTCTCGACCTCGGCCTTGGTCTCGGTCTCGGCGTCGTCGCGGTCGAGGGCGTCGGAGGCCACCCGGATGGGGTCCACGAGGCGCGAGACGGCCTCGGGACGGGCGGACTCCACCGCCAGGGCCACGGCGGTGTCCTGGTCGATGACCGGCGGCTGATCGGCGTCCTGGTCCGGAGCGACGCCGACCGGGGTCGCCTGCGCCTCCTCCACGACGGGCGTCTCCTCGACGACCTCGTCCTGGACGAGCTCTGCGTCCTCGGGCTCGACGGCGTCCTGCTCGGGCTCGACGACCGGACGTCCGGCCGCAGCCTTCTCCCGCTCGATGCGCGCCTCGATGGAGTGACGCTCACGCCGGGCCTTGGCCACGGCACGCGCCTCGTTCTTCTCGCGACGACGAGCCTGCTTGGCCTCGGCCTTGGCCTGCTTGGCCTCGCGTCGGGCGGCAGCACGGTCCTCGCGGGACGCGCGACGCTCCTCGGCAGGGTCGGACCCGGACCCGACGTCACCCGTCTCGGCGAGCGAGGCAGCCGTGACGGCACCGGCGACCGGGTCGTCGTAGGACGCCGACGTCCAGGACTGGGTGGTCTCGGACGAGGTGGGACCGGGCTCGGCGTTCGAGCCACGGGTGGGACGGACCGGCAGGTCTGCGGCGATGTCTCCCGCCGTCAGGACCTCACTTGCGCCGGATGATGCTTTTTTTGGCCGAACCGGCGAGATCCCCTGACTCGTCGTTCACCTCCGGGGAACCCTCAGCCGGCTTCTCGTCGACGAACTCGTCGACACTCGGCTGCGACGACACCGCGAGCGGTGTGTCCTTGGCGGACTGGTTGGCCATGACGATGTGGGCCTGAGCGACCCGTTCGGCCTCGGCCTCGGCCGCTGCCACCCACTCCATGGCGGTGCGCTCGGCCTCGACCAGCTTCTCCTCGGCGGCGACGCGAGCCGCGGCGACCGCCTGGCTCAGGCGCTCGTGCGCCTCGAGCTTGGAGGCCTGGGTGAGACGCTCGGCCTCGCGCTGGGCCTCGGCGATGCGCTGCTGCGCGTCGGCCTCGGCCCGCTCGGCCACGGCCTTGGCCTCGGCCTCGGCCTTGGCGATGCGCTCGGCGGCATCCTTCTCGGCCTGGGCCAGACGCTCCTCGGCGGCGCGACGGGCGGCGTCGGCCTCCTCGGCCTGCTTGCGCGCGGCCTCCTCACGGGCGGCTGCGGCTGCACGAGCCGCATCAGCGGCCTCGGAGGCCACCCGCTCGGCCTCGGCCTGGGCGTTGCGGACGCGCTCCTCGGCCTCCCGGGCGGCGTCGGCCAGCTTGGCCTTGGCCTCGGCACGCTCGGCCTCGGCCTCGCGTGCCACACGAGCAGCCTCCTCGGTGACGCGGGCGGCGTCGGCCTTGGCCTCGTCGCGCTCGCGTGCCAGCTGGGCGGCGGCGTCCTCGTGACGCGCTGCGGCCTCGGACGCGAGGCGCTCGGCCTCGGTGCGGGCCGCCGTGAGCTGAGCCTCGGCGGCGCGCTCGGCATCCGACAGCTTGACGGCGATCGCGACGCGCTCGGCGGCGACCTCCTGGGCGTACTTCTCGGCCTCGGACTTGGCTGCCTGGACGTGCTGCTCGGAGGTGGACTTGGCGTCGGCGACGATGCGCTCGGCCTCGGCCTGGACCTCGCGGAGCTTGGCATCGGCCTCGGCACGCTCCTGGGCGAGCTGTGCCTCGGCGGCAGCGCGCTCCTGCTGGGCCTTGTCCGCGAGGGACTCGGCCAGCGAACGTGCCTCGGCGATCTGGCGCTGCGCGTCCGCCTCGGCGGCCTCGAGCCGGCGCTGGGCCGCCTCTGACGCTGCCCGCTCGGCCTCGACGAGCTTCTCGGCCGCGGTGCGCTTGGCCTGCTCCTCGGCGGCCTCGAGACGACGCTCGGCCTCCATCTTGGCCTCGTCGAGACGACGCTGCGCCTCGCGCTCGGCATCTTCCCTGGCCTGGGCGACGCGGTCGTCGGCCTCGCGCTGGAGCTGGGCGATCTTCTCCGCAGCGGCAGCACGCTCGCGCTCGATCTCGGCGGCGACGCGCTCGGCCTCCTGGCGGGCCGCGTTGACGCGGTCCTCCGCTGCCTTCTCGGCAGCGGCCAGCTTGGCCTGCAGCGCCACGCGCTGGGAGTTCTCGTCGGCCTCGATGCGCGCGACGGCCTCGGCGCGCTCACGAGCGGCCTCCTCCATGAGTCGCGCTGCCTCGGCGCGCGCCGCGGCGACGCGCTGCTGGGCGGCGGAGCTGGCCGCGGCCAGCTTCTGGGCGAAGCTCTCGCCCGCGGCCGGGGCCGGGGTGGGCTCGGCGGCAGGCGTGGGCTCGGCGTAGGACGCGAAGGCGGGGTCGGGCGCGGCCTCGGCCACCGGGGCCGGCTCCGGCTCGGGGGTCGGCTCGGGCTCGGGCGCGACCTCGGCCACCGGGGCCGGCTCGGGCTCCGGCTCCGGCTCGGGCTCGGGCTCCGGCTCAGGCTCCGGCTCGGGCTCGGGCTCAGGCTCGGGCTCGGGCGCGACCTCGGCCACGGGGGCCGGCTCAGGCGCGACCTCGGCCACGGGGGCCGGCTCGGGCTCGGCCGACTCGGGCACGGAGTCGGTGAGCGCGGCCTCGATGTCGGCGTCGCGCGACGGCTCGTCGGCGGCGAAGTCGGCTGCGGACTGTCCGGCGAACTTCTGCGACAGCACGCTCGCCCAACGCGACGGCGGCTCCTCCGGGACGCTCTCCTGCGCGGGAGCCGCGGGGGGCTCCTCGTTCACGATGGTCTCGACGACGGGCTCCTCGACGACGACCGGCTCCTCGGCCTGGGCGACCTCGGGGGCGGGCTCCGCCTGCGGCTCCTCGGCCGGGGCCTGCTCGGGCGCGGGCGCCTCGGCCACCGGCTCCTCGATCCGCGGGATCTCGGCGGTGGGCTCGGGCGTGTCGGAGGACCCCTGGGGGCTCACGACGGGCTGGGGCTCGGGTGCGGCGGCCGTCTCGGGCGTGGGGTCGGCATCCTTGGCGCGCTCGGGAGCAGAACCGGAGTCGTTGCCCTGACGGCGACGAGCCAGGGCCCGAGCCGCTGAACGCTCCTCACGACGGCGGTCCGAAGCCGCCTGGCGTGCGGCGCGCGACGCTGCGCGGCGGCCGCGGCGGTCGTCGCTGCCGGCCTCCTCGGGAGTGTCTGACTCCTCCTGCGCGAGCGTCTCGGCGGCGACCTGCAACGGGTCGACTCGACGTCGCTCCGCAGGCTTGTTCGATCCTGAGTCGGTCATGACTCCCTTTCTCCGACACCGATGGGCGTCCAACGTCGTGCCCAGTATGCCCCATGCGTCCCCTGTGTCACAGGACGTAGGGCTTGGTCCAAGCTCTCTTCGCGGCGGCGTCAGCGACCCGTGAAGGTCGCCTTGCCCGGCCCGTTCTCGACGAACGATGCCATACCTGCGGACTGGTCGTCTGTGGCGAACAGCCCGGTGAACTCGGTGCGCTCGATCTCGAGGCCCGTCTGGAGGTCCACCTCGAGGCCCTTGTCGACCGCTCCCTTGGCCGCGCGGAGCGCCAGAGCAGGACCGCCCACGAACTGGCGCGCCCACTCCACGGCCTTGGCGTAGACCTCGTCGGCGGGGTGCACCTGGTCGACGAGACCGATGCGCAGCGCCTCCTGGGCGTCCACGAAACGGCCGGTGTAGATGAGGTCCTTGGCGGTCACCGGACCCACGAGCCGGGCGAGACGCTGCGTGCCGCCCGCCCCGGGGATGATGCCGAGCAGGATCTCGGGCTGGCCGAGCCTGGCGTTGTCGGCGGCGAAGCGGAGATCCGTGCTGAGGGCGAGCTCACAGCCGCCGCCCAGCGCGAAGCCGGTGATGGCAGAGACGGTGGGCTTGCCGATGGCGGCGACGGCGCGCGTGAACTCCTGGAGCAGGTGGGCGTGGCGCACCATCTGCTGGTAGCTCATGTCGGCCATCTCCTTGACGTCGGCGCCGGCCGCGAAGACCCTCTCGCCACCGTGCACGACCACGGCAGCGACGTCGTCGTCCGCGTCGGCCTGACGAGCGACCTCGAGGATCTCCTGCTGCATCTGGGCGTCGAGGGCGTTCATCTTGGGACGGTCGAGCCGGATGGTGCCGACCCCGTCCTCGATCTCGAGTCGTACGAGCTCTCCCACGGCAGTCCTCTCCTCGGCGACTCGCGAGCCGCGGCCTCGCCGACGGCCTGCCGCCGGACGCGCCCGAGCATAGTGGGCGGCGTCCGTCCGCTCCCCGATCCCCGCCACGGCCGTCCGGCTGTCCCAGGAACGTGCTTCTGACTACTAGGGTGCTCGCATGGTCACTCGCGTCCCCGTGTTCGACGTGCGCCCGCAGATCGAGGGCGGACGTCACGCGGTCAAGGTCGTGGAGCACGAGGAGATCACGGTCCGCGCCCAGGTGTTCGGGGAGGACCACCTGGTGGTCCGGGCCGCGGTCGTCCTGGCCGACCCCGACGGTCACGACCGCCCTGCCGTGCCGCTGCGGCTCGTGGGCGACGACCTCTGGGCCGCCACCGTCGCGCCCGACCGCACCGGCACCTGGACCTACCGCATCGTCTCGTGGCACGACCCGCTCGCGGCCTGGGTCCGCGACGCACGCGTCACGATCGAGGCCGGTGTCGACGTCGACCTCACGCTCGCCGAGGGCAGCGCCGTCCTGCGCCGGGCCCAGCACCTCGACCCGGCCGCCGTCTCCGTGGCGGAGGGGCTCACCGACCCTGCCGTCGAGGCGGTCGAACGACTTGCCATGGCACTCGCCTTCATCGCCACCCTGCCCCGCGACGCCGTGCGCGAGCACCTCGACACCACGGCGGCCTTCCCGCTCGTGGTCGATCGCGAACGCGCGCTCGTCGGGTCCTGGTACACGCTGTTCCCCCGGTCCGAGGGCGCAGCCGTCGACGCCGACGGCACCGTCCGGCCCGGCACCCTGCGCACTGCGGCCAAGCGCCTCGAGCAGGTCGCGGCCATGGGCTTCGACGTCGTGCACCTGCCGCCCGTCCACCCCATCGGCCGTACCGGTCGCCGCGGCCGCGACGGGGCGCTCGTGGCCGCACCCGGCGACCCGGGCTCGCCCTGGGCCGTCGGCGCGGTCGAGGGCGGTCACGACGCCGTCCACCCCGAGCTCGGCACCTTCGACGACTTCGACGCCTTCGTGGAGCGCGCCCACCAGCTGGGGATCGAGGTGGCACTCGACCTCGCGCTCCAGTGCTCACCCGACCATCCCTGGGCCCAGGAGCACCCGGAGTGGTTCCGGCCCGGGTCGGCCGGTCCGCTCGCGCCCCAGCAGGAGGTCAGTCCACTCGACTTCGACGCCGACCCGGTGGGTCTCTACGTCGAGGTGCTCCACGTCCTCAGCACCTGGATCGACCACGGCGTGCGGATCTTCCGGGTCCACAGCCCGCAGGGCAAGCCGGTGGCGTTCTGGCAGCAGCTCCTGGCCGACGTCCGCGCCATCGACCCCGACGTCATCTTCGTCTCCGACACCACGAGCGGCGCAGCAGCCGGCCCGGCCATGACGAGGGCCCTGGCCACCGTGGGCTTCCACCAGAGCACCACGTCCCTCATGGTCCACGAGGGCGCGAGCGAGACCTCGGCGCACCTCGACGAGGTGTCCAACCGCACGAGCGACGTGCTGCGGCCCGCATTCTTCGTCAACACCCCTGAGCTGCTCCCCCGGAACCTGCAGGGCGCCGAGCCCTCGATGTTCGCCATGCGCGCCGCGCTGGCGGCCACGGGCTCACCCACGTGGGGCATCTCCGCCGGCTTCGAGCTGTGCGAGAACGAGGCGGCCGGGGCCCACCAGGGCGTCGCCGCCGATGCCTATCGCCATCCCGAGGCCTACGAGGTCAAGCTGCGCGACCACGACTCCGCCGAGTCCATCGCGCCGTACGTGGCCCGTCTCAACGAGATCCGTCGCCGGCACGTCGCGCTGCAGAGGCTGCGCAACCTGGTCGTCCACTCCGTCGACCACATGGGCGTCATCGCCTTCTCCAAGGTGAGTGGCGACGACCTCGTCCTCGTCGTCATCGACCTCTTCCCCGCGTTCCGCAAGCGCGTGGGCATCGAGGTGACGCCGGAGGACCTGGGGCTCCCGAGCGGCACCGCCCTGCGCATGCGCGACGAGATCGACGGCACGGAGTGCGAGGTCTCCTCGGTCCCGCTCGACCTCGACTCGCCGGCCCGCATCCTGGTGCTCGCCCACAGCTGAGGCCGACCTCCCAGCGAGGTCAGTGCACGTCCACAGGGAACGCCCAGGACCGGCGCCTTCCCTGGAGTCATGAGCAGCCGACACGTCATCGTCCGTGGTCTCGGGACCGCACTCGCCTTCGCCCTGGGGGCCGGCGGCATCGCCTATGCCACCACCGGCGCAGGACCCGCGCAGCAGCAGACCGCCGTCGCGGTCCAGGGATCACCCTCCCAAGAGGAGGCCGCGCTGCCCACCCGGCCGCGAGGGGCCTGGGGCTCGCTCGACGGCGGCTCGTCGGCCGGGTCGGGAGGCACCTCGATCCAGTCGCAGGCCACCGACGCCACGACGGAGCAGGAGAAGGGCCTCGTCTACCTCACCTCGACCGTGGCCGGCGGCACCTCGGCCGGCACCGGCATGGTCCTCACCGCCGACGGCGAGGTCGTGACGAACCACCACGTCGTGGAGGGTGCCGGCTCGATCACCGCCGAGGTCGTCTCCACGGGCGAGAAGTACCGCGCCACGGTCGTGGGCTACGACGCCACCCACGACGTCGCCGTCCTCGAGCTCACGGATGCCTCCGGGCTGGCCACCGTGACGACCGACCCGAGCGGCGACGTCGAGGTCGGCGACGCCGTGGTGGGCGTGGGCAACGCCAACGGCGACGGAGGCGCCGCCAGCGCGGCCGCAGGCACGGTCTCCGCGCTGGACCGCTCCATCTCCGTCTCCTCGGAGAGCGGCCAGGCCACGGAGCAGCTGAGCGACCTCATCCAGGTCGACGCCGACATCATCTCCGGCGACTCCGGTGGCGCGCTGTACGACGCCGACGGCGAGGTCATCGGCATGAACACGGCCGCCTCGAGCGGCACCCAGGACGTCACCGGCTACGCGATCCCCATCGCGGACGCCCTCGCCGTGGTGGAGCAGGTCGAGTCCGGCGCCGGGAGCGGAACCGTCCGCGTGGGGTCACCCGGGTTCCTCGGCGTGCAGCTGTCGGGGACCGGCGCAGGAGCCGTCGTGGCCGACGTGGTGGACGGGTCCGCCGCCGACGGTGCCGGCATCACGTCCGGCAGCACCATCACGTCGCTCGACGGTGACCGCGTGAGCACGGCTGACGCCCTGGCCTCCGCCGTGGCCGACCACCCCGCAGGAGCCCAGGTGGTGGTGGGGTGGACCGACGGGAGCGGAGCCTCCCACCAGGCCGGTGTCACCCTGGGGACCGGTTCGGCCGGCTGAGCCCGCCCGGTCCTCCGACCCCGCCCGTCCCGCGCACCAGCGGGTGCAGGCCCCTCCCCCACCCGGATACGGTGGACGGGTGACCGTCCCGCTGCAGCACGACGACCTCGTCCTCGAGCCCACCAGCGGCGCCGACGGACTCGACGGGTGGAGCGTCGTCGTCGACGGCGAGCGTCGAGGCACCATCGCGCTGCGCGACGACTCCGGACGCACCTTCTCGGTCCGATGGAACACCGGCACCGGCCCGGAGGCCTTCGGCCTGGCCGTCCGAGCGCTGCGGCTCGTGGTGGAGCATGCCTTCACCGACCTCGGCGCAGTCCGCGTGGAGGCGCGCATCCCCGTGGAGCGCACCGACGACGTCCGCGCCGCGTCGGTCTCGGGACTGCGGCGAGAGGGCATCGTGCGCGGCGCCGGCACGCTCCCCGACCGGGCCCTCCTGGCCCGGCTCGTCGACGACCCGCCGGCGTCCAGCCGCGACGGCTTCATCGCTCTGCTCAACGCGGGCCTGCCCACGAAGCGGGTCATCGCCCAAGGCCTGCTGCGCGACGAGCGGGGCCGCGTCCTGCTGTGCCGGCTCACGTACAAGAGCGAGTGGGACCTCCCGGGCGGCGTCATCGAGGTCGGTGAGGCACCCGGCCTGGGTCTCGTGCGGGAGCTGCAGGAGGAGCTCGGCGTCACCCTGCCGCTGGGCGACCTCGTCACCGTGAACTGGCTCCCCGCCTGGAGGGGCTGGGACGACGCGTGCATCTTCCTCTTCGACCTCGGCACCGTCGACTCCTCGTGGTCCGACGACCTCACGTTGCAGCCCACCGAGATCGCGGGGGTGGAGTGGTGCGACGAGGCCACGTGGCGCGAGAAGGCCACGGCGGCAGCCGTCGAGCTCCTCGCCGACGTCACGGCCGGCACGGTGAGCACCTATCGAGAGGCGCCGCTCGCTCCGGAGTGAGCAGGACGTGCCGAGAACGAGTGAGGTTGGTACCTTCGTCCCACATCTCGGCTCCAGGGGGAACCATGAAGGTCACATCCGTCTCCGTCCGCGCCGCCCTCGTGGTCGGCTCCGCAGCGGCCGCGGCTGCGCTCGCGATCACGCCGAGCCAGGCGGCCACCGGCTACGCGCGCTGCCCCGCAGGCAAGCTGTGCGTGTTCAGCGGGACCGACGGGAGCGGGGTGATCGGCATCTTCTCCACCGGCGACGTCGACCTCGGCGCAGCGCCCGGCCCCAGCGGCCTGAACAACAACATCGAGAGCGTGTGGAACCGCAGCAGCAACAACTTCGCGTTCTACCCCGAGCGCAACTACAACGGGGGCAGCGCCGACGGCATCAGCGAGCTCGTGCCGCGCACCGCGAAGGCCACCTTCTACCCGAAGTTCCGCAACACGACCTCGTCGATCAAGAAGCTCGGCTGACGGCGGTCCGGTCCAGGGTCAGAAGCCCTGGGCCTCCACGACTCCGCCGTACTGGCCCAGCGCCCGCACGGGCCCGTCGCCCGGCGGGACGCGCAGGAGCACCTGGTGCAGGTAGCGCAGCGTGCCCGACGTGGAGATGCCGCTCTGCAGGAACGCCTGCTGTGGTGAGTCCTGGGCGAACGTGACCGTCACGCCGTCCTGCACCTCGTAGGCGTCGAGACGCTCGAGCGTCGCGAAGACGAGTGCGCCCCCGTCGGAGGTGCGCAGCGCGTGGGCGACGGGCTCGGCGCTCCACCTCTGGGAGAACCCCACGCCCTTGAGCGCGCTGTTCTGCTCCGCGGTCCTGGACATCTGCTGGCGGAAGGTGTCGTCGCTGACGTCGACCGTGCCGCTCTTGGCGCCGGGGACCAGAGCCGCTGCGTAGGCGGCGGCCGCCTTCTGGGGCGAGGCGGCCATGCCGGCGCCGTTGGCGGCCTTGACCGCCAAGGCATCGCCCTCGCGTCGGCGCAGCTCGGGGAGCTGCGCGCCGGCGGCGATCTCGGGGGTGTCGACCAGGAGCCACGGGTCCACGGCGGACGTGCGCTCGAAGACCTGGACCCGCTGGGTCTTCTCGTTGCGGGACACCGCCACGAACCACAACGGGTACCGCGTGAAGTACGGGGCCTCCACCTGGACGACGTCGGAGGGGCCCGGTGCGCGGCTGTCGTCGGATCCGGACCGTTGCGCGACGTCGAAGGAGCCCGTGTCGATGGCGAGGGCGGCCCCGGTCTCCACGGTGGACAGGGGCTTGGGGTCGAGCACCGCCGACGCGGTGGCCCAGACGTCGCGGTAGTTGTCGAACACCTCGGTGACCTCCGAGGGGCGGACCGCGCTCTTGCCCAGGGCGGAGTCACCACGACGCGAGGGCACCGTGCACGCCGTGAGGGCGAGCACGAGGACGGCGACGACCAGGATGCGCAGCCGACTCATCTCTCGTCCTCCGCGGTCTCGTCGGTCTCGTCCACCAGCTCGAAGCCTTCCTCGGCGGCGAGCCGCTGGGCCTCCTCGGCCGTCAGCTCGTGCTCCACGCCGTCGTCGTCGACGTACACGTAGACCGCCTCCGGCTCGGGCTCGGGCTCGGGTTCCGGCTCCGGCTCGGGCTCGGGTTCCGGCTCCGGCTCGGGCTCGGGTTCCGGCTCCGGCTCCGGCTCCGGCTCCGGCTCCGGCTCCGGCTCCGGCTCCGGCTCGGGCTCCGGCTCCGGCTCCGGCTCGGGTTCGGGCTCCGGCTGCTCGGACTGGGCGACGATGTCGGCCGCCGTCAGGACGGAGGCGGTGACCGGCGATGGCTGAGCCGGGCGGGGCTCGGGCTCGGGGTCCGGCTCGGGCTCCTGGTCGTCGTCGGACGTGTCGTCGGGTGCATCGTCGTGCTCGGTGACCGTGACGGCTCCCTCGGCCTCGAGGCGCTCGGCCTCCTCGGCCGTGATCTCGCGCTCGACGCCGTCCTCGTCGACGAAGACGTACAGGTACTCCACCTCCGCGTCGTCCTCAGGCTCGGAAGCCGTGGCGAACAGCAGTCCCCCGCGGCGCGCCTGCGTGCCGCCCCAGGCGAGCCCGAGACCCAGGAGCAGCGCTCCCACCCCGATCCAGAACCCGCCCTTCATCCCGTAGGCGAACGTGATCTTGAGCCCCGAGAGGTTCGTGGCCCCCACGGCGAGCACCGCGACCGACGAGGTCTCGTCGGGGAGCGTCGTGGAGATGGAGGCCCCGCCGAGGCCGGCCGACCCCGATCGCCACCAGTCGAGGGCGGTGGGCGCTGCGGGCAGCGCGGCGACGCCCTTGACCTCACGGGTCTCGACGTCCCAGGGGGTGTTGAACGAGGTGACCTCGAGGCGGCGCGTGCGGCGCACGTAGCTCTGGACGTCGACGCTGTTGCCCACACCCACGAAGACCGGCTTGTTGACCGGCACCTCGGCGAGGACGTCGATCTGCAGACCCTTCCACGTGACGACGCCGGGGCGCGTCACGATGGCCACGCCGTCGGTCTCCACCGAGTGCGGTCCGGTGGTGAAGCGGCTGTCGGGGCCGAGGAGCACCATCACGGCGATCCCGGACAGCGCGAGCGCAGCACCCAGCACGGTGGCGACCCACCCGAGCTTCGTGCGCATGCGTGCCCTCCAGGTCACCTGCAGGGAGGGCGACCGTCCTGAACCCTATCCGCCGCAGACACCCGAACGGGTCAGAAGAGCGCCGACGCGAGGGCGCGTCGTGCGACGGCCACGCGCTCGTCGGTGGTGCCGACGACCGTGAAGAGCTCCAGCAGGCGCTCCCGCACGCGGTCGCGCTCGTCTCCGGAGGTACGGCGCACCAGGTCGATGAGGCGGCTGAACGCGTCGTCGACGTGTCCGCCGCTCACGTCGAGGTCGGCCACGAGCAGCTGGGCGTCGACGTCGTCGGGCGTGTCGGCGGCCGCGGCGCGAGCCGCCTGGAGGTCGGCGCCCTGGGTCCGGCCGAAGAGCCTGACGCCGGCCAGTCGCTCCGCCACCTCGGTGTCGGCCGGTGCCTGGGCGAGCAGCTTCTCGTACTCGGCCACGGCGCCCTCGACGTCGCCGGCGCCGAAGGCCGCGTCGGCGGCCGCGAAACGCGGGTCGTCGGCGGGCTCCTCGTCAGCCGCAGGGGCCGCTGCCGAGCCGACCGGCTCCGCGCGGCCCGTGATCCCCTGCTGCGCACCGAGGGCGAGCAGCTGGCCGAACACCTGCCGGACGTCGGCCTCCTCCGCGGTGCTCTGGAAGAGCGGGACGAGCTGGCCACCCACCACGGCGGCCACGAACGGCACGCCCTGCACCTGCATGGCCTGGGCGATCCCGGGGTTGGCGTCGACGTCGACGTTGGCCAGGAGCACCTGACCCTGCTGCTCGTCGGTCACCCGGGCCAGGAGGTCGTTGAAGTCCTGGGCGTTCTGGGCACGGGGCGACCACAGGTTGAGGACCACGAGGTGGCGGGCCGATGCCTCGAGGGCGACGGCCTGGAAGTCGGCCTCGGACACGTCGGTGACCCAGCTGGCGCCACCGGGCGCGGGCGCTCGGCCGGCCCCGGGCCCGGCTGCGGGCTGCTGCGGACGCGAGAGTGCGGAGAGGTCGATGGCACCGGGGCGCGAGAACGTCATGGGTCCATCCTATGAACCCCTGCCAGCAGGAGGACGGACGCCCGTCAGTGACCGTCGAGCATCTGGCGGTCGACGGTCGACCGGGTGCGCAGGCCCGAGCGCTGCACGACCCGCTGGATGGTGAGGTCGCGCTGGTCGGGGTCGCCGATGTAGCGGATGTCGCGCAGCCCCTGGGCCTGGGCCGCGGACTCGAACACGAAGTGCCCGTACCCGAGGACCCGTCCCAGGAAGGGCTTCTCGACCGTGATGTCGAGGATGCGGGTGATGGGCATCGTGGCGATGCGCACCGAGAAGACGCCCGAGGCCCGGAAGACCCGCATGTTGGTGATGACGAAGACGTCGCGGTGCTCCCCGGCGATCGTGTAGACGGCGTGGAGCGCAAGCACCGCCCCGCCGACGAGGAAGAACCAGCCCAGCTGGATGGGACCCAGCAGGGCGAGCAGCCACAGGAGGGCCACGCCCACGAGCTCGAGGGCCGGGAGCCAGTAGACGATCCAGTGGTGACGCACGAGGTCGATGACCTCCTCGCCCTCCTCGCTCAGGAGGTGGCTCTCGACCTCCTGCTCGGGCAGGCGGTCGAGCAGGGCGCGGATCATGCTTCCCGGCCCATGGCGGCGCTCAGCTCGTCAGCGAGTCGACGAAGACGCCGATCTGGCTGAAGGCGTCCATGAGCGCGCCGGCGGCATCGCTCACCGCGTCGGCGGCGCCTTGAGGGGTCTGCAGCAGGTAGTACACCGCGAAGGCGGCCACCAGGAGCACCAAGAGCTTTTTCAGCACGTGGTCCGTTCTAGTCCATCCGGGCCATGAACTGCGGGAGCCGCGCCGAGGCGGGTCAGAGTGACGCGACGAGCGTGTCGGCCGCCGCGAAGGGGTCGGACTCTCCCGCCAGCACCTGGGCCGCCAGGTCGCCGAGCCGAGCATCACCGGAGACGTGGGCGAACCGCTGCTGGACCGATGCCAGCGCGATGGCCTCGATCTCCCGGCGCGTACGGGCCAGCCGCCTGGTGCGCAGACCCTCCCCGGACACGAGGTGCACGCGGTGGTTCTCGATCTCCTCCACCACCTCCGCGACCCCCTCGCCGCGGGTGGCGACGGTGAGCACGATGGGCGGCTTCCACGCGTCCTCGACACGATCGGCCATGGCGATCACGGAGCGGAGCTCGCGACGGGTGGACTGGGCGCCGTCTCGGTCGGCCTTGTTGATGACGAAGACGTCGCCGACCTCGAGGATGCCGGCCTTCGCCGCCTGGATGCCGTCGCCCATGCCGGGTGCGAGGAGCACGAGCGTGGTGTCGGCCAGTCCGGCCACCTCCACCTCGGACTGCCCCACCCCCACGGTCTCGACCAGGATGACGTCGCAGCCCGCGGCGTCGAGGACGCGCAGGGCCTGGGGCGTGGCCCACGAGAGGCCGCCGAGATGGCCCCGGCTGGCCATGGAACGGATGTAGACGCGCTCGTCGGTGGCGTGCTCCCCCATGCGGACCCGGTCTCCCAGGAGCGCACCTCCGGAGAACGGGGAGGACGGGTCGACCGCCAGGACGCCGACGGTCTTGCCCGCCTCGCGCAGCGCCGTGACGAGCGCAGCCGTGGAGGTGGACTTTCCCACCCCGGGCGAGCCGGTGAGACCCACCACGTGGGCGCGGCCCGTGTGCGGCGCGAGCGCCGAGCTCACCTGGCGCAGAGCGGGCGACTCGTCCTCGACGAGCGAGATCAGACGCGCGACAGCCCGCGCCTGGCCCTCACGGGCCCTCGCGACGAGGTCGTCGACCTGGTCGGACGAGGGGCGTGGAGCAGGCACGGGCTGTCGGGTGCGCTGGACGGGTCAGGCGGACGCGGGCACGCGGATGATCAGGGCGTCGCCCTGGCCACCGCCGCCGCAGAGGGCCGCCGCACCGATGCCGCCACCGCGACGCTGGAGCTCCAGCGCGAGGTGGAGCACCACGCGGGCGCCGCTCATGCCGACCGGGTGGCCGAGCGCGATGGCGCCGCCGTTGACGTTGACCTTGTCCGCAGAGATGCCCAGCTCGGCGGCCGAGGCCAGACCGACGGCGGCGAAGGCCTCGTTGAACTCGACCAGGTCGAGGTCGGAGGCCGCCAGGCCCTCCTTCGAGAGCGCCTTGGCCGTGGCGGCCGCAGGCTGCAGCTGCAGGGAGGAGTCGGGGCCGGCCACCTGGCCGTGCGCGCCGATCTCGGCGATCCAGGTGAGTCCGAGCTCCTCGGCCTTGGCCTGGCTCATGACGATGACCGCCGCAGCGCCGTCGGAGATCTGCGAGGCCGAGCCCGCCGTGATGGTGCCCTCCTTGGAGACCGGGCGCAGACGCGCGAGCGAGTCGACCGTGGTGTCGCCACGGACGCCCTCGTCGGCGCCGACGACGACCGGGTCGCCCTTGCGCTGCGGGATCTCGACGGGGACGATCTCGTCGTCGAACAAACCGTTCTTCTGCGCGGCGGCCGCACGCTGGTGCGACTCGGCGGCGAAGGAGTCCTGCTCCTCGCGGGAGAACTTGTTGGTGGCGGCGTTGCAGCCGTCCGTCAGGTTGATCATGGCCTGCTTGGTGAACTGGTCGTACAGGGCGTCGTAGGCCATGGAGTCGACGAGCGCGGTGTCGCCGAACTTGAAGCCCTCACGCGAGTTGGGCAGCAGGTGCGGCGCGTTGGTCATGGACTCCATGCCACCGGCCACGACGATGTCGAACTCGCCGGCGCGGATCAGCTGGTCGGCCGTGGCGATGGCGTTGAGGCCCGACAGGCAGACCTTGTTGATCGTGATGGTGGGGACCGACATGGGGATGCCGGCGTTGACGCTCGCGAGGCGGGCCGGGTTCTGACCTGCTCCGGCCTGGATGACCTGGCCCATGATCACGTACTCGACCTGCTCGGGGCTGACGCCGGCCTTCTCGAGAGCGCCCTTGATCGCTACGGCGCCGAGGTCGGCGGCCGAGAAGGACTTGAGGCCGCCGAGGAGGCGGCCGATCGGGGTGCGGGCACCCGCGACGATCACGGACTTGGTCATGGTGGAGCTCCTTCGTGGACGTTGGGGTCACTGTACCCACGGGCTGCCGCCCGATCGGCGCGGTCCTGCCGATGATCTCCCTCACGCGAGGATCCGGCCGCCGACACCACCGCGTGCCGACGTCGGGGACGCCCTACGCTGTGCCCCATGACCCAGCACGTACCCGCGCACCTGCTCGTCGCGATCGACCACGTCGGCATCGCCGTCCCCGACCTCGACGCCGCCCTCACGTTCTACGCCGACACCTTCGGCCTCCACGCCATCCACGAGGAGGTCAACGAGGAGCAGGGCGTCCGCGAGGCGATGCTCGCCGTCGGCGAGTCCGGCTCCTGCATCCAGCTCCTCGCCCCGCTGAGCGACGAGTCCACCATCGCCAAGTTCCTGGACCGCAACGGCCAGGGCATCCAGCAGCTCGCGTACCGCGTCACCGACATCGACGAGGTGAGCGCCGTCCTGCGCGAGCGCGGCGTCCGGCTGCTCTACGACGCGCCCAAGCGCGGCACCTCCGACAGCCGCGTCAACTTCGTCCACCCCAAGGACGCGGGCGGCGTCCTCGTCGAGCTCGTCGAGCCGGCAGCCCCGTCGCACCACTGAGCACCACCCGTCGCGACGAGAGCGGTGTCACAGCCGTCTTCGTGGCGGCGCATGTTAACCCTCGGTAACATCGCCGGGATCCCACCGACCCTGGAGGCCACGTGCAGAACATCCTCGACGCGATCCTTGCCGGCGACACGCCCGGCGAAGAGTTCGCCAACCTGGATATCCCCGACCACTACCTCGCCGCGACCGTCCACAAGGACGAGGCCAACATGTTCGAGGGAGTCGCCAGCAAGGAGAAGGACCCCCGCCAGTCGATCCACGTCGAGGACGTGGCGATGCCCGAGCTCGGCCCGGGCGAGGCCCTCGTGGCCGTGATGGCCAGCGCCATCAACTACAACACGGTCTGGACCTCGATCTTCGAGCCCGTCTCGACGTTCGGCTTCCTCGAGCGCTACGGCCGCCTCTCCCCGCTCACGAAGCGCCACGACCTGCCGTACCACGTGGTCGGCTCCGACCTCGCCGGCGTCGTGCTCCGCACGGGCCCCGGTGTCACCAAGTGGAAGCCCGGCCAGGAGGTCGTGGCCCACTGTCTCTCCGTCGAGCTCGAGAGCCCCGACGGCCACGACGACACGATGATGGATCCCGAGCAGCGCATCTGGGGCTTCGAGACGAACTTCGGCGGCCTCGCGCACGTCGCGCTCGTCAAGTCGAACCAGCTGCTGCCCAAGCCCGACCACCTCACGTGGGAGGAGGCGGCGTCGCCCGGTCTGGTCAACGCCACCGCCTACCGCCAGCTCGTCTCCAAGAACGCCGGCAACATGAAGCAGGGCGACAACGTCCTGATCTGGGGCGCCTCGGGCGGCCTCGGCGGCTTCGCCACGCAGTACGCGCTCAACGGTGGCGCCAACCCGATCTGTGTCGTCTCCAACGAGGAGAAGGCCAAGATCGTCCGCAGCATGGGTGCCGAGCACGTCATCAACCGGTCCGAGGAGGACTGGAAGTTCTGGAACGACGAGGGCACCAAGCAGAACCCCAAGGAGTGGCAGCGCCTGGGCAAGAAGATCCGTGAGCTCACGGGCGGCGAGGACATCGACATCGTCTTCGAGCACCCGGGCCGCGAGACCTTCGGCGCCTCGGTCTACGTCACCCGCAAGGGCGGCACCATCACGACGTGTGCCTCCACCACGGGCTTCATGCACGAGTTCGACAACCGCTACCTGTGGATGAACCTCAAGCGGATCATCTCGAGCCACTTCGCGAACTACCGCGAGGCGTACGAGGCCAACCGCCTCATCGCGCTGGGCAAGATCCACCCCACGCTCTCGCGCACGTACAAGCTCGAGGACGTCGGACAGGCCGCCCTCGACGTGCACAAGAACCTTCACCAGGGCAAGGTCGGCGTGCTCGCGCTGGCCCCCGAGGAGGGTCTCGGCGTGCGCAACGAGGAGTTCCGCGCCAAGCACCTCGACGCGATCAACAGGTTCCGCGGGATCTGAGGCACGAAGATCCCGGGAACGATCAGGACAGTCCGCGGGATCTGAGGCGGTCCTTCCGAGTCGCTCGGGTTCCATCGACTGAGACCCGGCGAACGCCCTGACGGTGGGCTCTTCATCCTCGCTACAGTGAGGGTGAGGAGCCCACCGTCATGTCGGGCCCTCGTCCTGAGCCAACGTTCTTCCAGGGAGCCGAGCACGCATGTCTGATCAGTCCGGTCTGTCCATCTTCGACGCCGCGCAGAAGTCGGCCGACGCCTCGTTCCCGCTGGCGCGCCGCGGCGGGTACGACCCGGACGCGGTCGATGCCTGGGCCCGCACGCAGTCCTCCGAGCTGCAGAGCGCCGCCGAGACCGTCGGCGCGCTCCAGCAGGAGAACAACGAGCTCCACGACCTCGTGGCCGAGCTCAAGGAGCGGGTCGACTCGGTCGACCGCCCCTCGTACTCGGGCCTGGGCAACCACGCCGCCCAGCTCCTCGGCCTTGCCGAGCAGGAGGCCGAGGACGTCCGCGCCAAGGCGTCCCGCGAGGCCACCGAGGTCGTCAAGCGGGCCCAGGAGGAGGCGGCGCTCATCCGCACCGCCGCCACCAAGGAGGCCGAGGACCTGCGCACCCGCGCCGTCTCCGAGCTCGAGGAGAAGCGCCGCACCCTCCTCGACGAGGCCGAGGCCGCCAAGGCCGACGCCGCTGCCGAGGCCGACGAGGTCCGCGCGGCCGCCGAGCGGGTGGCCAGCCAGCTCCGCGTCGCCGCCGAGCAGGACGTCCAGAACATGCGCCTCGGCGCCACCCGCGAGGTCGAGCAGGCCCGCGCCGCCGCCGACCGCGAGGTCACCGAGGCTCGCCGCGTGCTCGCCGTGGAGAAGGAGCGCCTCGCCCGCGAGGCCGCCGACAACCACGCCGCGGCCACGGAGCAGACCTCCAAGCTCGTCCACGACGCCGAGGCTCGCGCCGCGGCGGCCGAGGACCGCGCCCGCACCGTCCTGAGCCAGGCCAACGCCGCGCGCGAGAAGGCCACGGCGGAGAACGCCGGCCTCCTCGACAGCGCTCGCAAGGAGGGTGCCGCCCTCGTGGCCAACGCCAAGGCCGAGGCCGACCACCTGCGCGCCAGCGCCACCACCGAGGTCGAGCGCGAGACGCGGGCCCTGCGCGCCGAGGTCGAGGACCTCGAGCGCAAGCGCGACGGCATCCTGTCCCAGATGGGTCAGCTGCGCGACATCGTGGCCACGTTCGCCCCGACGACGCAGGCTGCTCCCGCTGCTGCGGCCGAGACCGCCGACGAGACCCCGGCCGAGGCCACGAGCACCGAGACGGCCGAGAAGGCCTGACCCTGGTCGAGCCGGCTGCTCGGCGAGCCCGTCAGCGCAGCCGGCGCCAGCAGTCGTGGTGCCAGTGGCGCCGCTCCTCGGCGGCGTCCTCGCTCAGCAGCGCCTTCTCCACCGGCCAGGCCACGACGTGGGCCGTGCCGGGTGGGATGGGTCGGTGGCAGGCCGGGCACGTGTAGGTCTTGGCCGACGACGACCCCGTCAGGCGACGCACGAACCACGCCCGTCCGCCGTGCTCCTCCACCACGTCGGGGCTCTGACGAGGCTCGGGCCGTCCTCCCCGCTCGGGGCGGGGTCGGGGGCGACGGCGGGGCACGACGTCGATCCTAGGACCGGGGCCGCGAGCCGGGGTCAGGACCTCGAGCAGTACCGGCGCACCCACACGTCGCCGTCGGCGGACCGACGCAGCGCCTGGTCGAAGGTCACGGTGGACGCCCGGCCCTTCGCGTCCTCCACGACCACGTGGTCGGTGAGTGTCGGCGTCCTGCTGCAGACCAGGCCTGCCTTCTCGAGCCGATCCTGCTCCACCCGGACCTCGGGCGACTCGGCGCGGCAGGAGCCCACGCACGAGCGGTCCACGACGGCGTCGAAGGTCTGGGCATGCGCCTGGTCGAACGCGCGCAGGGCGACGAGCATGGGGAGCACGGTCAGGATCGCGACGATGACGCTGAGCCGGACGACGCGCGCCGAGCGGTCCACCAGGGTGACGACCTGCACCTGGGCTCCTAGTCAGTAGTGGTCTCCCCCCACTGCCCAGATCAACGAGCCACGCCTCCACGGGTTACACCGGACGCGCGTGAGCCCCGTCCCACCAGGGACGGGGCTCACGCGCTGTGGTGTCGTGGCGAGGCTCAGTACGTGTGGAACCCGGCACCGGTCTTGCGACCCAGCTTGCCGTCGGCCACGAGCTTCTCGAGCGTGGGTGCCGGCGTCCAGCCCTCGTGGCCGAAGGTCTCGACGAGCGTCTTCTGGATGGCGAGCGACACGTCGTTGCCCACCACGTCGAGCAGCTGGAACGGACCCATGGGGAGCTTCGTGGCCTTGAGGGCCTCGTCGATCTCCTCGAGTGAGCCGCCGCCGGCCTCGTGCAGCTTGACGGCGTCGTTGAGGTACGGGAACAGCAGCGCGTTCACGATGAAGCCGGCCCGGTCACCGCACGACACGGGGTGCTTGCCGACGTTGAGGCAGATGGCCCGGATGGTCTCGGCGAGCTTCGGGTCCGTGGCCGAGCCCGACACGACCTCGACGAGCTTCATGATGGGCGCCGGGTTGAAGAAGTGCATGCCGATGACGTCGGCGGGACGCGCCGTCTCCGCCGCCAGGGCGTCGATGGAGAGCGACGACGTGGTGGTGGCCAGGATGCCGCCGGGCTTCACGATGCGGTCGAGGTCGCGGAAGAGCTGCTTCTTGATCTCGAGGTCCTCGGCGATGGCCTCGACGACGAGGTCGACGCCGGCCAGCGCCTCGCGCTCGGTGGAGCCGGACAGGCGACCGAGGACGTCGGACTTGCCGTCCTCGTCGAGCTTGCCCTTGGAGACGGCACGATCGAGGTTCTTGGTGATGTAGGCGAGGACGCCGTCGAGCTTGTCCTGCGAGCGGCCGACGTAGACGACGTCGTAGCCCGCCTGCGCGAAGACCTGGGCGATGCCGGAGGCCATGGTGCCCGTGCCGACGACACCGACGGTGGAGACGGGGTGGTGGACCTCGGGCTCGGCGGCGGACGCACCGGCGGCACCGGCGAGGTCGGACAGGATGGGGGCCGGCACGTGCAGCGGGTCGCCGGTCTGCGCGTGCAGGTCGTTCAGCCCGTCGATCACCGTCTGCGCGCCGAGGCCCTCGATGAGGGCGATCGGCCCCACGGGGTAGCCACAGCCGAACCGCATGCCGGCGTCGATGTCCTCACCGGTGGCGTAGCCGCTCTCGAGCATCGTGGCGGCGTGGTTCAGGTACGGCAGCACCAGCGTGCGTGCGATCTCCGCGCCGCGGTCCGACGCGGTGAGACGGTCGACGATCTCCTGCATGGCTACTCCTCAGTAGGAAAGGGGTCGTGACACACTAGCGTCGATCACGACCACGAGCGAGGGAGCCTCATGAATCGGCGTATGACAGTGGCCACAGCCCTGGGCACGGGTGCCCTGGCGCTCGGCGTCCTGGCAGGTTGCGGCACCGACGAGAAGCCGTCGCCGCCGCTCACGGAGCCCACGTCCGCCGCCACCCCGTCGGACTCCCCCAGCGAGTCCGCGGCCCCCGAGCAGGGCTCCCCCGCCACCGCCGACGACCTCGTGGGCGACTGGACCGACGCCGAGGCCGAGTGGACCGTCCACTTCAAGGACGGCGGGCAGTTCACGATGGACTACGAGGGCGTCACCGACTTCATGTCGGGCACCTACACGCTCGAGGACGGCAAGGTCACCCTCGAGGGTGGCGACGGGGTCGACGAGGGCACTGTCGAGGGCAACACCCTGGTCTTCAAGCTCGGCACGCTCGAGCGCGTCGCTGCCGAGTGAGGATCGTCGTCGCGCGCTGCCAGGTCGACTACGCCGGCCGGCTCAGCGCCCACCTGCCCATGGCCACCCGGGTCATCATGGTGAAGGCCGACGGCTCCGTGCTCGTGCACTCCGACGGCGGTTCGTACAAGCCCCTCAACTGGATGAGCCCCCCGTGCACGCTGCGCGAGGGCGTCACCGACGACGGCGTGCCGGAGTGGACGGTGTCGGCCCACAAGTCCGACGACACGCTGCGCATCCTCCTCGAGGAGGTGCTGCACGACTCCGCCCACGAGCTGGGCGTCGACCCCGGCCTGCAGAAGGACGGCGTGGAGAAGCACCTCCAGGAGCTCCTCGCCGAGCACACCGCCTCCCTGGGCCCCGGGATGACGCTCGTGCGTCGTGAGTACATGACGGCCATCGGCCCGGTCGACCTCCTGTGCAAGGACGCCACCGGCGCCTCGGTGGCCGTGGAGATCAAGCGCCGGGGCGACATCGATGGCGTGGAGCAGCTCACCCGCTACCTCGAGCTCATGAACCGCGACCCGCACCTGCGCCCCGTGAAGGGCATCTTCGCCGCGCAGGAGATCAAGCCCCAGGCCCGCACCCTCGCCCTCGACCGGGGCATCCAGTGCGTCGTCGTGAACTACGACGAGCTGCGCGGCATCGACGACCCCAGCCTTCGGCTGTTCTAGCCCCGCCGCGAAGTGTGACGGTATCGCTCTCAAACGGCTCGAATGAGGACCGGAACGTCACACATCGGGTGGTCAGGGCTGGCTGTAGGGCAGGGCGTCGAGGACTGGCTTGAAGGCCTCGTAGCGCTTGATCTCGCAGCCGTCGGTGCGCGTCAGCACCGTGTCGACCGCGGTGCCGCGGATGGTGCCCTTGATCGTCACCTTCTCCGGACCGCCGTAGATCTCGGTGCAGGCCTGGCCGGCGGGAACGTCCGCGAGATCGGCCGGGTCGAGGTCCTCGAGCTCGTAGCAGCCCGCCTCGACGCGGTCGCACGTGAGCGTCACGACGTCCGAGTCGGCGCCCGGCTTCCTCTGCAGCTCGATCGTCACGTCGGTGCCATCGGGGTCCGAAGGAAGATCCGAAGTGCCGCAGGCCGTGCAGAGCACGGCCAGCAGGAGGGCTGCGCCGAGCTCAGGCGCCCGCGACCGGAGGCGCCGTGGGGTCACTGCCCTCGCCCTTGTCCTCGCGCGCCACCCAGTCCTCGATGCGCTCGTAGTCGTTGGCCGAGCGCGTGACGACGGCCAGGAGGTCGCTCATCTTGGAGATCTCCTCGACCTGCTCCTTGATGAACCACTGCATGAACTGGTCCGAGGCGAAGTCGTTGGCCTCGCGGGCGATGCGCGTGAGCTCGCTGATCTGGTCGGTGACGCGCTTCTCCTGCTCGAGCGCGAGCTTGACCGGGGCGATGACGTCGCCGAAGCCGGACTGAGGAGCGGCCAGCGCGGGGATCTCGGGCACCTCGTCGGAGTCGAGGAGGTACTGGACCATCATCATGGCGTGGTCGCGCTCCTCGACCGCCTGGGCGTAGAACAGCGCCGCCATCTGGGGCATCGTCAGGGCGTCGTAGTAGGTGGCGATGGACACGTACTGCTGGTGCGCCTCGAACTCGTGCCCGATCTGCTCCTGGAGCTTGGCGACGAACGTGGGTGCTGCCATGGGGATCAGTCCTTCCGAGGTGAGCCTCACCTCACGGATGTTACGGTCAAAGGGTGCCGAAGATGCCCAAGAAGAAGTGCTGCGTCAGCAAGCCGCGATGCAAGCGCTGCCCCATCCAGATGTTGAAGGATGGCAAGCTTCCGGAGGGCTACACCGTCAAGAAGCGCAAGCTCGTGAAGGTGAAGAAGGGCTCCAAGAAGAAGACGGCTCTCGCGGCCTGATCGTTCCCTCCTCGGCGTCTCGGTCGACCCGAGCCTAGTGGTCCGCGGTGGCCCGGTTCCAGCAAGGAATGGCTGTCCTCCGGTCGCCCGGCGCGGTGCCGTGTCCCGCGCTACGTTCGGGGTATGAGTGAACTCTCGCATCGCGCCCAGACCCTGCTCGACCTGCACACGGCCCCGGAGCTGCTCAAGGTCGTGAACGTGTGGGACGCCATCAGCGCCCGCGTCGTCACCGACGTCGAGGGCACCACCGCGCTCGCCACCGCCAGCCACTCCATCGCCGCGTCCTACGGCTACGAGGACGGTGAGAACATCCCCGTCGACCTCATGATCGAGGCCGTGGGACGCGTCGTCGCCGCCACCCACCTCCCCGTCACGGCCGACCTCGAGGCCGGCTACGGCGACCCGGGCGAGACCGCCCGCAAGGCGATGGGCGTCGGCATCGTCGGCGCCAACCTCGAGGACCAGATGAAGCCGCTGCCCGAGGCCGTCGCCGCCGTCGAGGCGGTCGTGAAGGCCGGCGAGGCCGAGGGCATCACGTTCGTCCTGAACGCCCGCACCGACGCCTTCGTGAAGGCAGGCGACCGCCCGCACGCCGACGTCCTCGCCGACGCCATCGAGCGCGGCAAGGCGTTCCTCGAGGCGGGCGCACCCGTGGTCTTCGTTCCCGGCGCCGTCTCGGAGGACGACATCGCCGCGTTCGTCGACGCCTGGGGCCCGCAGAGGCTCACGCTCATCGGCGCACCGGGATCGGTCCCGCTCGCGCGGATGGCCGAGCTGGGCGTGGCCCGGGTCTCCTACGGACCGTTCGCCCAGTCCGTCGCCCTCATGGGCCTGGAGAACCTGGCCAAGGACGTCGTCGCCGGGGGCGGCCTGCCCTCGGACTTCCGCATGCTCAACTGACGCACCCTCCGCTGGGTGTGACGTCTCGGGGGTGAATCGGACCGATCTCCCCTGCGAACGTCACACCCAGCGGGGACGTCAGACGTCGAGGCCGTTGGCCTTGCGCACCTCGTCGACGATGCGGCCCATGATGTCGGTCATGCCGAAGTCCTTGGGCGTGAACACCGCAGCGATGCCCGACTCCTCGAGCCGGCGACCGTCGGAGTCGGGGATGATGCCGCCGACGATGAGCGGCACGTTCTCCACGCCTGCCTCGAGCAGACGCTTCTGGACGTCGGGCACGAGCTCCATGTGCGACCCGGACAGGATAGACAGGCCCACGACGTGGACGTCCTCGGCCACTGCGGCCGCGACGATCTGCTCCGGCGTGAGGCGGATGCCCTGGTAGATGACCTCGAAGCCCGCGTCGCGAGCCCGCACGGCGATCTGCTCGGCCCCGTTGGAGTGGCCGTCGAGTCCCGGCTTGCCGACCAGGAGACGCAGCCGGCTGCCCAGCTCCTCCCCTGTCTTGCGGACGCGCTCACGGACGGCGGTGAGCTCGGCACCGGCCTCGGCGACGCCCACGACGCCCGAGACACCCGTGGGGGCCCGGTACTCCCCGTAGACCTCGCGCAGGGCGCCGGCCCACTCGCCCACCGTGGCTCCGGCGCGCACGGCGTCGAGCGTGGCGGCCATGAGGTTCTGGTCGGTCTTGGCCTGCTCCTGCAGGGCTGCCAGGGCCGCATCGACGGCTGCCCGGTCCTGCTCGGAGCGCCACTTCTGGACGTCGGCGACGGCGTTGGCCTCGGCCTGCGGGTCCGCCACCATGATGGCGGCGTCGAGGTCCTCGGTGAGCGGCGACGGCTCGGTCTCGATGTAGCTGTTGACGCCCACGACCTTGATCTCGCCGGCCTCGATCTTGGCGCGGCGCTCGGCGTGCGAGCCCACCAGCTCGGACTTCATGTAGCCGGACTCGACGGCCGCGACCGCACCGCCCATGGCCTGGACGCGGTCGATCTCGGCCTTGGCGCCCTCGACGAGCTCGGCGACCTTGGCCTCGATGACGTGCGAGCCGTCGAAGATGTCCTCGTACTCGAGGAGGTCGGACTCGAACGCGAGCACCTGCTGCAGGCGCAGCGACCACTGCTGGTCCCAGGGCCGTGGGAGGCCGAGGGCCTCGTTCCACGCCGGGAGCTGGACTGCACGCGCCCGGGCACTCTTGCTGAGGGTGACGCCGAGCATCTCCAGCACGATGCGCTGGACGTTGTTCTCGGGCTGCGCCTCGGTGAGACCGAGCGAGTTCACCTGGACGCCGTAGCGCAGGCGGCGCATCTTGGGGTCCTGCACGCCGTAGCGCTCGCGGGTGATCTCCTCCCACAGCTGACCGAAGGCACGCATCTTGCACGTCTCCTCGATGAACCGGACGCCGGCGTTGACGAAGAAGGAGATGCGGCCGACGACCTTCTCGAAGTCCTCGTCGGCCACCTGGCCGGAGGCCTTGACCGAGTCGAGGACGGCGATGGCGGTGCTCAGCGCGAACGCCAGCTCCTGCGTGGGCGTGGCACCGGCCTCCTGCAGGTGGTAGCTGCAGATGTTGAGCGGGTTCCACTTGGGGATGTTGTTGACCGTGTACGCGATCATGTCGGTGGTGAGCCGCAGGGAGTGCTCGGGCGGGAACACGTACGTGCCGCGCGAGAGGTACTCCTTGATGATGTCGTTCTGCGTGGTGCCGGCCAGCTGAGCCGGGTCGACACCCTGCTCCTCCGCGGCCACCTGGTACATCGCGAGCAGCCACATGGCGGTCGCGTTGATGGTCATGGAGGTGTTCATCTCCGACAGCGGGATGTCCTGGAACAACCGGCGCATGGCCCCGAGGTGCGGGATGGGCACGCCCACCTTGCCGACCTCGCCGCGCGAGAGCACGTGGTCGGGGTCGTACCCCGTCTGCGTGGGCAGGTCGAAGGCGACGGACAGGCCGGTCTGGCCCTTGGCGAGGTTCTTGCGGTAGAGCGCATTGGACTCGGCGGCCGAGCTGTGGCCGGCGTACGTGCGCATCACCCAAGGCTTGTCGGGCGCAGACTTGTCAGGCATAGGGGCAGGTTACCGAACGGTTACGTCACACGGCACCAACTCCCGGGGAGGTACCGGTCACAAGGTGGCTAGGCTCGGCCCATGGTCAACCTCACGCGGATATACACGAAGACCGGCGACGACGGCACCACCAACCTGGTCGACATGTCGCGGACGTCCAAGAACGACCTGCGGCTCATCGCCTACGCCGACGTCGACGAGGCCAACAGCCAGATCGGCATGGCGATCTCCTTCGGGGAGCTCGACGACGAGGTCGTGGCCGTGCTGCGCCACATCCAGAACGACCTCTTCGACGTCGGCGCCGACCTCGGCGCTCCCGTGGTGGCCGAGCCGCCCTACCCGCAGCTCCGCGTGGAGCCCGACTACGTCAAGCGGCTCGAGGGCTGGTGCGACGACTTCAACGACCGCATCGAGAAGCTGCGCTCGTTCATCCTGCCGGGCGGAACCCGCTCGGCGTCGGCGCTTCACGTGGCCCGCACGGTGTCCCGACGGGCCGAGCGCTCCGCGTGGGCCGCGCTCGACGAGCACGGCGACACCATGAACGTGCTCACGGCCAAGTACCTCAACCGCCTGAGCGACCTGCTCTTCATCCTGGGCCGCTACGCCAACCGTGAGGCCGGCGACATCCTCTGGGTCCCCGGCGGCGAGCGCTGAGCCGAGGCCCTCGACGGGCTCGGGCGGTCCGCCCTGCCTGAGCCCGTCGAGGACCGGAGGTCGTGGACCTACTCCCAGTCGATGACCTGGACGACGACCTTGCCCGGCTTGTGCTGGGGCGCGGCGTCGGCGGCGCTGACCGAGAGCGGCAGGACCGCGACCACCGAGGCGACGGCTGCGACGACAAGACGTTTCATCATGATGCTTCTCCTCCGATGACAGCCCAGGGGGTGGCTGCAGTGCAGACCATCATCCTCGCCGTCCTCGAGACCGGTCAAGGGAGAGGAGGTTTCATTCAGACAACGGTGTTGACGCCGCGTCCGGGCGGGGAGGCCTCGAGCCAGGACAGCAGCCCGGTGAGCGAGTCGGGGCTGAGGGCGAGCTGCTGGACACCGCTGGGGTTCCGGGTCGTGACCACGAGGTGTCCGGCGTGCACGGCGTGGGCCTCAGGACCGTCGGGCAGTCGTCGGCCCTCCACCATCACCTCGCCACGCACGAAGCGGTACTTGGGCCGCAGCGTAAAGGAGAACGTGCGGTACCACTCCACGACCTCGCCGCGGTAGACCGCGAGACCCAGGGTCCAGCCCTGGGGGCCGTGCTCGGCGCGCCGGTTGATGCTGAGGTCGAACGACGCCGTCCCCCGCGCGATGTAGCGCCGACGGAACACGAGGGCCACGAGGGCGAGCGCCGTCATGATGACGACGAACGCGAGGAAGTCGACGAGCCACAGCCACCACGGCACTACTCGTCGCCTCCCTCGCGCACGGTCAGTCTGACGTCAGGATGCCTTCTGCGCTGCGAGCCGGGCCTCGGCCCGCAGCACACCCAGCTCGTCGCCGTCGGCCTGGGCCTGCTCGAGAGCAGACTGGGCCTGGGCGACATCGATCTCGTTGACCAGGGACGCGTCCTCGCTGAGGATCGAGACCCGGTTGTCGGCCACGGAGATGAAGCCCTCCTCGACGGCCGCGATGACGCGCCCCCCGTCGGTGGACTCGATCCGCACGATGCCGGGGACGAGGAGCGACAGCAGCGGCGCGTGGTCACGCAGGACGCCGATGTCACCCTCGGCGGTGCGCGCCGAGACCTCGGTGGCCTCGCCGGACCACACGACGCGGTCGGCGGCTACCAGCTCGACGCGCAGCGTCGCGGTGCTGTCCGAGGCCATCAGCTGTTCTTCTGGATCTCGGCCCACTTCTTGTCGACGTCGTCGAGACCGCCGCACATGAAGAAGGCCTGCTCGGCCACGTGGTCGTAGTCGCCGTCGGCGATCTTGGTGAAGGCCTCGATCGTGTCGGCCAGCGGGACCGTGGAGCCCTCGATGCCCGTGAACTGCTTGGCCACATAGGTGTTCTGGCTGAGGAAGCGCTGGATGCGACGGGCGCGCGAGACGATCGTCTTGTCCTCCTCGCTGAGCTCGTCGACACCGAGGATGGCGATGATGTCCTGGAGCTCCTTGTTGCGCTGCAGGATGCCCTTGACGCGGTTGGCCGTGTCGTAGTGCTCCTGGGTGATGTAGCGCGGGTCCAGGATGCGCGACGTGGACGTGAGCGGGTCGACGGCCGGGTAGATGCCCTGCGACGCGATCTCGCGGCTGAGCTCCGTGGTGGCGTCGAGGTGCGCGAACGTCGTGGCCGGGGCCGGGTCGGTGTAGTCGTCGGCGGGCACGTAGATGGCCTGCAGCGACGTGATCGAGTGACCACGCGTGGAGGTGATGCGCTCCTGGAGCACACCCATCTCGTCGGCCAGCGTCGGCTGGTAGCCCACGGCCGAGGGCACGCGGCCCAGCAGCGTGGAGACCTCGGAGCCGGCCTGCGTGAAGCGGAAGATGTTGTCGATGAAGAGCAGCACGTCCTGCTTCTGCACGTCGCGGAAGTACTCCGCCATCGTGAGGGCGGACAGGGCGACGCGCAGGCGCGCTCCCGGCGGCTCGTCCATCTGGCCGAAGACGAGGGCCACCTTGTCGAGGACCTCCGCCTCCTCCATCTCGGCGATGAGGTCGTTGCCCTCACGCGTGCGCTCGCCGACACCGGCGAACACGGAGACACCGTCGTGGTCCTTGGCGACACGGGCGATCATCTCCTGGATGAGCACCGTCTTGCCGACGCCGGCGCCGCCGAAGAGGCCGATCTTTCCGCCGAGCACGTAGGGCGTCAGGAGGTCGATGACCTTGATGCCGGTCTCGAACATCTCGGTCTTGGGCTCGAGCTGGTCGAACGCAGGAGCCTTGCGGTGGATGCCCCAACGCTCCTTGGGCTCGAAGGTCTCGCCCTCCTCGAGGTTCATCACGGTGCCGGTGGTGTTGAACACCTTGCCGAGCGTGATGTCGCCGACGGGGACCGTGATGGGCCCGCCCGTGTTGATGACCGTGGTGCCGCGGACGACGCCGTCGGTGGGGCGCAGGCTGATGGCGCGGACCAGGCCGTCACCGATGTGCTGCGCGACCTCGAGGGTCAGCGTCTCCTTGACGCCGGCGACCTCGGTCTCGACCTTGAGGGCCGCGTAGATCTCGGGCATCTGGTCCGCGGGGAACTCGATGTCCAGGACCGGGCCGATGACGCGGGCGACGCGGCCGTCGGCCGTCGTCTTCTCTTCTGCAGTGGCAGTCATGTTCTCTCAATCCTTCGCAGAGGAGTCGGCGAGCGCGTTCGCGCCACCGACGATTTCGCTGATCTCTTGGGTGATGCCGGCCTGGCGGGCCTGGTTGGCGATGCGGGTGTACTTCTCGATGAGGTCCTGCGCGTTGTCCGTCGCGGACTTCATGGCCTTCTGACGTGCGGCCAGCTCGGAGGCGGCCGCCTGCAGGAGGCAGAAGTAGATCCGGCTGTTGACGTACTTGGGCAGCAGCGCGTCGAGCACCTCGTGCGCCGACGGCTCGAACTCGTACAGCGGCAGGAGGTCGTCGCTGGACGGCGCCTCCGTGCCCTCGACGACCTCGAGCGGGAGCAGACGGATGACGTCGGGCTCCTGCGTCAGCATCGAGCGGAACTGCGTGAACACCACGTGCAGCTCGTCCGCGGCCAGGGCCGGGTCGATGGCGTCCTCGTCGGACTCCTGCGAGGCGAACGTCTTGGTGAGGGTCTCGCCGATCGTCCGTGCGTCGGAGTACTGCGGCTTGTCCGAGAAGCCCGTCCACGACGTGATGAACTCACGGCCACGGAAGTTGAAGTACCCCTCGGCCTTGCGGCCGGCGAGGTAGTAGTCGACCTCCTTGCCCTCGGCGCGGAGCTTCTCACCGAGACGCTCCGCCTCCTTGAGCACGCTGGAGGAGTAGGCCCCGGCCAGGCCGCGGTCGCCCGTGATGACGAGCACCGCAGCCTTCTTGGGGTTCTCCTTCTCCGTCGTGAGCGGGTGCTCCACGTTGGAGAACGTGGCCACCGCCGAGACGGCGCGCGTCAGCTCGCGCGCGTAAGGCGCAGCAGCAGCGGCGTGCTGCTGGGCCTTGATGATGCGCGAGGCAGCGATCAGCTCCATGGCGCGCGTGATCTTCTTGGTCGCCTGAGTCGACCTGATCTTGGCGCGGAGCTCGCGTACCGAAGCGGCCATGGATCAGGACCGCTTCTGCTTGACGATCTGCTCCTGGTCGACGTCGGCGTCGTCCAGGGCCTCGTGCTCCTCGTGGCCGGCCTTGATGCTGCCGCCCTCGCTGGTCTCGAACTGGTCCGTGAAGGACTCGTACGCCGACTCGAGCGCCTGGGCGCTGTCGTCGTCGAACTTGCCCGACTCACGGATGGCGTCCAGGACACCGCCGTGGGAGCGCTTGACGTAGTCGATGAACTCGGACTCGAACCGGCTGACGTCCTGCACCGGCACGGTGTCGAGCTTGCCCTCCTTGGCCGCCCAGAGCGACACGACCTGCAGCTCCATCGAGAAGGGCCGGTACTGGCCCTGCTTGAAGAGCTCCATGATGCGCTGGCCACGGGCGAGCTGGGCCTTGGAGGCAGCGTCGAGGTCGGAGGCGAACATGGCGAACGCCTCCATGGCGCGGTACTGCGCCAGCTCGACCTTGAGCGAGCCGGTGACGGCCTTCATGGCCTTGGTCATGGCGGCGCCACCGACGCGCGAGACCGAGATGCCGACGTCGACCGCGGGGCGCTGGTTGGCGTTGAAGAGGTCGGACTGCAGGAAGATCTGGCCGTCGGTGATGGAGATGACGTTGGTCGGGATGTAGGCCGACACGTCGTTGGCCTTGGTCTCGATGATCGGCAGACCGGTCATGGAGCCCGCACCCAGCTCGTCGCTGAGCTTGGCGCAGCGCTCGAGCAGACGCGAGTGGAGGTAGAAGACGTCGCCCGGGTAGGCCTCGCGGCCCGGCGGACGGCGCAGCAGCAGCGACACGGCGCGGTACGCCTCGGCCTGCTTGGAGAGGTCGTCGAAGATCACCAGGACGTGCTTGCCCTGGTACATCCAGTGCTGACCGATGGCCGAGCCCGTGTACGGGGCCAGGTACTTGTAGCCGGCGGAGTCGGAGGCAGGAGCCGCGACGATCGTCGTGTACTCGAGCGCGCCGGCCTCCTCGAGGGCGCCGCGCACCGAGGCGATCGTGGAGCCCTTCTGACCGATGCCGACGTAGATGCAGCGCACCTGCTTGGTCGGGTCACCCGTCTCCCAGAACTCCTTCTGGTTGATGATCGTGTCGATCGCGATGGCCGTCTTGCCGGTCTGGCGGTCACCGATGATGAGCTGACGCTGGCCGCGGCCGATGGGCGTGAGCGAGTCGATGGCCTTGATGCCGGTCATGAGCGGCTCGTGGACCGACTTGCGCTCCATGACGTTGGGGGCCTGGAGCTCGAGGGCACGACGGCCGTCGGTCTCGAGGTCGCCGAGCCCGTCGATGGGCTTGCCGAGCGGGTCGACGACGCGGCCGAGGTAGCCGTCGCCGACGGGGACCGAGAGAACCTCGCCCGTGCGACGGACGGTCTGGCCCTCCTCGATGCCGGCGAAGTCACCGAGGATGACGACGCCGATCTCGCGGACGTCGAGGTTCAGCGCGAGGCCGAGCGTGCCGTCCTCGAACTCGAGGAGCTCGTTGGCCATCGCCGAGGGCAGACCCTCGACGTGCGCGATGCCGTCGGAGGCGTCGGTGACGTGACCGACCTCCTCGGTCTTGCTCGCGGAGGGCGAGTAGTCGGCGACGAACTGCTGCAGCGCGTCGCGGATGTCGTCCGGACGGATGGAGAGTTCCGTCATGTGGGTGCCTGCCTTCTCTACGGGATGGTCGTGATGCTTCAGCCTGCGAGCTGCCGGCGGGCTGCTTCGAGGCGACTGGACATGGTGCCGTCGACGACCTCGGCTCCGACGGAGACAGCGATGCCTCCGACGACCTCGGGGTCGACGATGATGTTGAGGTGGACGTCGCGGCCGTACTTGGCCTTGAGCGCCGCGGCGAGACGCGTCTTCTCGTCGTCACCCAGCTCGTAGGCGACACGGGCGACGGCGACGGAGCGCTGTCCCTGCTCCGCCACGACCTGGCCGAACGAGGCCAGCACACGCTCGAACGAGCCGAGCCGGGCCGACGCGGCCTGCTGCACGAGGGCGAGCGTCTCCGCGGAGAGCTTGCCCTCGAAGATGCGTCCGAGCAGCGTGACCTTGGGCTCGGTGGGGATGGAACGGTCGCTCACGACCGCCCGGAGCTCGGGGTCCGAGGCGACGATCTCGCCGGCCTCGAAGAGCTGGGTCTCGACGTCGTCGGCACCCTTCCCCGCGGCCTTGACGAACGCGACCACGCCGGCGGTCTCGATGCCGTCGGGCAGGTCGCGCCCGGCCGCCCAGCGACCGGCGACGGCCGCCTTGACGACCTCGAGCGCACCGGCCGAGACCTTGCCACCGAAGACGGACTCGGCGAGCTTGACCTTGGCGTCGGACTCGGTGGACGGATCGGTGAGGACCCGGCGCAGGGCCGGGGCGGAGTCGAGGATGGAGACGACGCCGAAGAGGCCCCGCCCGGTCTCGGCGGAGTCGCCCTGTGCGGCGGAGACCGCCGACAGGACGTCCTCGAGCGAACGGGCGGAGATGCCTCGGAGCTGGCTCGACATCAGTTGGCCGACCCCTCGAGCTCGGCGATGAACCGCTCGACGGTGCGCTTCTGACGCGCCTCGTCCTCGAGGGACTCACCCACGATGCGTCCGGCGAGGTCGGTCGCCAGGCTTCCGACCTCGGACTTCAGCTGGGCGAGCACCTGCGAGCGCTCGGCCTCCACCTGCGCGTGCGCGGTGGAGGTGATGCGCTCGGCCTCGGCCTGGGCCTGGGCCCGGAGCTCGACGATGATCTGCGCGCCCTGCTCCTTGGCCTCCTCGCGGATCTGCGCCGCCTCGTGGCGGGCCTCCGCGAGCTGCGCCGTGTACTTCTCCAGCGCCGCCTGTGCTTCCTTCTGAGCCTGCTGAGCGTCCTCGATGCCACCTTCGATGGCAGCGGTCCGCTCGGCGTAGGCCTTCTCGAAGGCAGGGACGACGAACTTGCGCACCAGGAGGAACAGGATGCCCAGCACCACGAGGGCCAGGACGATCTCTGGCCACTCCGGGATGAGGGGGTTGTGCTCCTCCTCCTCGGCTGCTGCTGCGAGTAGCAACGCGCTCATCGCTTAACTCCTTCGAGTCGATCAGTTGTAGCCGAAGACGAATGCCAGGGCGAGGGAGATGATGAAGAACTGCTCGGCGAGGACGAAGCCGAAGATCGCGATGCCCTGGAGGCGGCTCTGGGCCTCGGGCTGACGGGCGACGCCCGTGACGTAGGCGGCGAAGATGAGGCCGACGGCGATGGCCGGGCCGATCGCTGCCAGTCCGAGTCCAACAGTTGCGATGGAACCTTCCATGACGGTTCTTTCCTTTCCTGGTGACGCGACTGCGTCATTAGCGGGAGCTGAGGTGGAGGTGAGGGATCAGTGCTCGTCGGAGATCGCGGTGCCGATGTACATCGCGGTCAGCAGCGTGAAGACGTACGCCTGGAGGAACATGATCAGCATGTCGAGGAAGCTCACGCCGATCCCGATCACGAAGGAGAGGATCCCGGCCGGGATCCCGACGGCGGAGTTCGCGTAGTCGGTGACGAGGTACGCGGCACCGAGCGAGAAGAGCAGGATGAGGAGGTGCCCGGCGAACATCGTGGCGAAGAGTCGCAGCGCCAGCGTGAAGGGGCGCACGATGATGTTGGAGAGGAACTCCAGCGGGACCAGGGCGATGAGGATGGGGCCCTTGGCGCCGGCCGGCACGGTCTGGTGCTTGAGGTAGCCGAACACGCCGTGCTGGGCGATGCCCGCGATGTTGTAGATCAGCCACGTCACCAGGGCGAGAGCCACCGGGAAGGCGAACTTGGACATCGAGGGGAACTGGATCCCGGGGAAGACACCGTAGAAGTTGTTGATGAGGACGAAGAGGAAGACCGAGAAGAGGTACGGGACGTACTTGGCGTAGTCCTTGCTCCCGATGTTGTCGCGCGCGATGCCGTTGCGGACGAAGTCGTAGACGAGCTCACCGGCGAACTGCAGACGACTCGGGACGACGGCCGACTTGCGAGCCATGGCGTACACGAGGCCGAAGGCGATGACCGCGGAGAGCGTCAGGAAGATCTCGGGCTTGTTGACCTCCCAGCCACCGATCGAGAACGCCGGCGGCAGGAGGAAGCTGCCGGGTCCCGGCTCCGGCGGGCCGGAGGCGGCTGCGAGCGTGGAGGCGAGTGTCACGTGTCACCTTCGGGTTATGGCGCGGTCGCGCGACCTTGAGTCGCGATCCGGGCGTACGGCCAGCGTCATCGTTCTGCGAGCGGAGGGGCGGTGGGAGCCTCCCTGCCGTTCGCGACGAGATTATCAGGCACGGCTCATGGCTTGTTACCCAGGTCATAGATCGGTGTGCGGTCCTTGCGGAAGGCAACCACCTGCGCGGCGGTCCACACCAGGGACACCGCGATGGCGGTCAGTCCGAGGGTCCTGCGGTCCACCTGACCGGCCGCTCCCCCGACATCGAAGAGCACCACGAGCAGCCCCACGACCGCCACCGCCTTGAGGAAGAAGAACCCCAGCGCGGAGGCCGGGGACAGCATGGTGCTGGCCTCGACGGCAGGGGTCAGGAGCAGCGGCGTGGACCCGAGGAACGCGACGACCACGACCCCTCCCACGAGGGCACCGAGGAGTCCGTCGCGGCCCTCGAGGAGGGCGCCGAGCACGGCGCCCACGGCGGTCACGGCAGCAGCACCGAGCAACGCGATCCGCATCAGCTCCACACCTTCTTCTCGAGTCGGGGCAGCACGAACACGGCGGCCACCGTGAGGGCTGCGAGGACGGCGAACCCGGCGAAGGACTGCCATCCGCTGAACAGGCTCACCACGACGCTGCCGAAGGCCACGAGACCGGCCGTGGCGTACATGAGCAGCACCGCGCGGCGGTGCGAGTGACCGATCTCGAGGAGCCGGTGGTGGATGTGCATCTTGTCGGGGCTGAACGGCGAGCGTCCGGCGCGCGTGCGGCGCACCACGGCGAGGCCCAGGTCCACGAAGGGGACCATCAGGATGGCGAACGGCAGGAAGAGGGGCAGGAGCGCAGGCAGGAAGCTCACCGACGAGCCGCCCACCCCTTCGGAGATCGTGGTGGCGGGGAACTGGCCGGTGAGGCTGATGGACGAGCACGCCAGGACGCAGCCGATGAGCATGGAGCCCGAGTCGCCGATGAACATCCGCGCCGGGAAGAAGTTGTGCGGCAGGATCCCGATGCAGGCGCCGGCCAGCGCGGCGGTGACCAGGGCGGCACCGACCGCGCGCGCCTCGCCGTTCACGACCGCGAGCACGAAGGCGAACGAGAAGAACGCGACGGCGCCGATGGCCACCATGCCGGCGGCCAGACCGTCGAGACCGTCGACGAAGTTGACCGCGTTGGCGGTGCCGACGATGAGCAGGACGGTCAGGATGATCGCCTGCGCGTCGTCGAGCCCCAGGAAGTTGTTGTAGAGCGGGAGGTAGAGGAACTGCAGGCCCATGGCGACGACCACGAGACCGGCGAGGACCTGCCCGGCGAACTTGCTGAGCGCGTCGAGCTCGAAGAGGTCGTCGACCACCCCCACGAGGCAGATGACGGCGCCGCCCACGATGACGGCCCGGGCGTCGCCGAACACGGCGTCCTCCGCCTGGGACAGGAAGGGCAGGTGGGTCGCCACGAGGTAGGCCGACACGAGGCCACCCAGCATGGCCGGCCCGCCGAAGTACGGCGTGGGGATGGAGTGGACGTCGCGGTCGCGCACGCGGGCGACCGCGCCGAAGCGGGACGCGAGCATGCGCGCGATGGACGCGAGGAGGTACGTGACGCCCAGCGCCACGCCGAAGACCACCAGGTACTCACGCACCGGGCGTGCCTCCGTCACCCGGGACGGGCTCGACGGTGTTGTTGAAGCGGTGGAGCGTGGCCAGGTCGACCGGACCGGCGCGCAGGACGCGCGGCACGGCACCGGTGACGTCGAGGATCGTGGAGGCCACTCCCCCGAGGCTGGGTCCGCCGTCGAGGTACACCGCGACCGACTCGCCGAGCATGCGCTCCGCGTCGTCGACCGTGGTGGCCGCCGGCTCACCCGTGCGGTTGGCGCTGCTCACCGCGAGCGGACCGCTCTGGCGCAGGAGCGCGAGCGTCCGGGCGTCGTCGGGCATGCGCACTGCCACGGTCTGGTGGGTCTCGCCGAGGTCCCACACGAGGGACGGCTGTTGACGCGCCAGCACCGTGAGTGGCCCGGGCCAGAGCTCCTCGGTGAGGGCGCGCAGCCACGACGGGACCTCCTCGAGGAGGGCGTCGAGCGTCCCGGCCGCTCCGATGAGGACAGGCGGCGGCATCTGGCGGGTCCGGCCCTTCGCGTCGAGGAGACGCTGGACCGCCTCGGGCGAGAAGGCGTCGGCCGCGAGCCCGTAGACGGTGTCGGTGGGCACCACGGCGAGCCTGCCGTCGGCGAGAGCCTCCTGAGCGGCGTCGAGCCCGGCCTGGAGCTGGGCGTCGTCGGAGCAGTCGAATCTCACCGGGTCAGCGTAGCCGCCTCCCTCCGTGGCCCGGGCTACCAGACCTTGTGGATCACGAACGCGATCGCGAGGAACTGGATCGTGCGACCGAGGAACACCATGAGCTGGAAGAGCCAGTGCGGCTGCTTGGACAACGCGGCCAGGACCGTCACGACCGCGAGCGGTGGCACGCTCAGGAGCGACGACGCGAAGACCGTCGCTGCCCCCAGGTACGGACGGTCGAGCAGCCCGAGGAGCTGGTCGCCGACCTTACGGACCCAGGCGCCGAAGCGGGTCCGCGGCTCGCGCCGGTCGACCTTGCTGCTCACGCGCCGCGACCCGCGCCGCACGAGCTCGAACACGATGGCCTTGCCGATCGACGTGCCGATCGTGAGCGCGAGGATCGAGAGGATCAGGAGGTCCGTGGGGACGGTGGCCGCCATGCCGACGACGTAGACCTCGGCGTTGAGGAAGATCGGCAGGAGTGCCGACCCGACGCCGAAGGCGAAGGACGCGCCCAGCAGCGCGATGTCTCCACCCATGGCCGTCACACTATCCACGCTCTCGCGGGCACCCGCCATCAGGACCGTGACGTCGGCCACGGGGGGTCACCGCAGGTTCACGTCGTCCACGAGCCAGCGCCCGTCGCGCCGGACCATGTCCATCTCCACGCGGCTGTCCTGCTTCATCTGCTTGCCGGTGGCTCCCTGCGTGACCGTCTGGTCGACGAAGAGCAGGACCGTCACGTGGTCGTCGTCGCGGGCCGAGGCCGACGCGGCCACCACGTCGCCCTGGGCGCTGGCCTTGACCTTCGTGACGACCTTCTTCAACGGCGCGTTGGCCCGGGCGTACTCCTCGGCGAACGCCGGCGTCGCCCCGGCCTCCGCCCAGGCGACGTCGCGCTCGTAGGTGCTGGGGGTGTAGGTGGTGATCTGGACGGCCCGCTGGCGCGCGACCTTGGACGCCTCCCGCTCGGCCGCCTCCTGTCCCCCGGTGCCCACGAGACGCCACGTGAGCACGGCGACCAGAAGCAGCGCGATCCCGAGCAGCACGGCGAGCACCTGCACGAGACGACGCCGCGGGTCCCGCTGGAGGCGCAGCTGCGCGGGCCGGACCTCGGGCGCGCTCATCGTGGCTCCGGGAGCGGCGCGTTGACGGAGCCTCGCTGCTGGCCGTCGAACGAGGCCGGGCAGCCCCGCCCGTCGACGAGCGGTGAGCGCTCGGGGTCGGTGGGAAGGGGCGAGCCCGCCCCGTAGCTGCACACGTCGCCGTTGGAGATGAGCATCGACGTCTGGAGACGGCCGTCCTTGACGGCCTCGGAGAAGCGGTTGAAGCCGAGCGGGAAGACCCGCAGGAACTCGCGGAACGCCGCGTCGCGAGGAGTCACGATGTCGGTGAACCGGATCATCTGCGCCAGCACCGGCGGCAGGTCGCGGGCGACGAGCGCCGTGAAGGAGCGCAGCTCGTCGACCTGGCTCGGCAGGGCGTCCACGTGCTGCTCGAGCCGAGGGTCGTAGTCCTTGAGCCAGGCGGTGAGGCTCTTGGCCGACGTCGTGAAGGTCCGCAGGTCGTCACCCACCTCGACCCCCGTCCTGAGCACCGTGCGGCCGTTGGTGAGCAGCCGCTCGGTCTGGGGCCACATGCGGTCGAGCGACTCCACGATGGACGACGCCGAGGTGATGACGGTCGCCAGGTCGTCGGGGTCCTCGAACGTCGTGCGGAGCTCGCGCAACGTGGTGCGCAGGTCGTCGTCGTCGATGTCGGACATGAGCCTGTCCACGGAGCGGACGGTCTCTGCGACCGTGGTGGGCGAGGACGTCCGCGCCCGGGTGATGGTGGAGCCGTCACCGAGGAAGGGACCCTTCTGCGTCGACGGCTGGAGGTCCAGGAACTGCTCCCCGGCCGGTGACAGGGTCCGCACCACCGCTGCCGCGGAGGCCGGCACGTCCGTGGACGGCTCGATGCTCAGCCGGGCCTCCACACCGTCGGCGACCTGGTCGATGCGCTCGACCCGACCGATCTTGACCCCCCGGTACGTGACGTTGGACCCCGCGAAGAGGCCGCCGGTCTGCTTCATCTGCACCGTCACCTGGTGGGGCCGGCTGCCGACGGAGCCGCCGAGGACCGAGGTGTACAGGTGGACCGAGATGAGCACGAGCACGGCGATGAGCGCGAAGGCTCCCGTGCGGTGGCGCAGCGGCAGAGGTCGGCTCATCGTCCTCCTCCGAGCAGTCCGCCGAGCCCGAGGTCGAGACCCGTGCCCTGGCCGTCAGGGTCCTCGGCACCGCCGGTGAGATCGGGCAGATCGAGCGAGGGCAGCCCGGTCAGCCCGCCGCCGTCGTCGCCCGGGGCGTCGGGCGTGAGGTCGGGAGTGTCGATCCGTGGCAGGCCGGGATCGCCGAGGAGCGGAAGGTTGGGCACGCCGATCGACACCTCGGTCTGGAAGTACAGGTACGTGTTGAGGTACTCCGCGGGAACGGCCTCGTCGATGAGCTTGGCGAAGCCGATCACGGTCTGGAGACCCGGGCGCAGCTCCTTCTCGACCGTGTTGAGCTCCTCGAAGATGGGTCCGGTCTGGGACAGCATCGATCGCAGGTCGTCGCCGCTGCGCTCGACGACGTCGACGACCGTCGTGCCGAGGGAGTCGATGCCCTTCAGCAGTGCAGCGAGCTCGTCGGTGTTCTCCCGCAGGACCTTGGCCGCGGGACGGACGTCGCGCAGCGCGGCGACCACGACGTCCTTGCGTCGGTCGAGGACCTTGGAGACCCGGGCCAGCGCGTCGAGCGCCGCCGAGATGTCGTCGTCGCTGTCGTTGAGCGACTTCGCCGTGGCCGCGAGGCGGCGCAGCGCGTCGCGGGCCGTGCCCTCACGACCGCCCAGCACGGCGTTGGCCTCCTCGACGATCGTCTCGATCTGGCCGAGTCCTCCGCCGTTGACGAGCATCGAGGCCGCCGACATGGTGTCCTCGATCGTCGGGGCCACACTCGTCCGGTCCCGACCCAGCACGTCGCCGTCGGACAGGGCGGCCGACGTGGTCGAGCTCTCGTCGGGCGCATCGACCTGGACGAAGAGCTCGCCGAGCGGGGTGGTGGAGCGCAGCCGCGCCGTGGACCCGACCGGCAGCCTCCGGGCGCGCTCGATGTCCATCTGCACGCGAGCCGTGAAGTCCTTCACCGTGATCGACCGGACGCGTCCGATCGGCACGCCGTTCATCTTGACCGCGGCGCCGTCGGCGAGGTTGAGGGCGTCGGTGAACTCGGCGGTGAGGCGGTACGCGTCGCCCTGCACACGGCTGCCGGGCAGGGGCAGGTCCTGCGCGGACGTGGAGCACCCGGCCAGCGACCCGACGGCGAGGGCGGCGGTCGACACCAGGACCGCGACGGTCAGCCTCGAGCGCCTCACTGGTCCCTCACTCCCGCCAGGGTGCTCAGCAGGTCCCACACCGGCAGGTCGGCCAGGTCGGCGCACGCCTCCACCTTGACCGCCTCGCACAGCTGCAGGGCGGCCTCCTTGCCGGGGACGAGCGAGATGGGCCGCGTGCGGAACGCCAGACGGTCGTTCTCGTCGATCGCCCGCACGAGGTTCTGCAGCATGAGCGGTCCGTGGTCGAGCAGCCCCTCGAGCTGCTGCTGGTGGTCGTTGAGCTCGGTGGCGAGCGACACGAAGTCCTTCAGCTGGCCGTCGACCCGGCCCTGGTGCTTGCTCACGAAGGCGGCCACCTCCTTCACCATGGCGGCGAGCGCGTCGAACGTGGCTCCCACCGCCTCCTTCTGGTCGTCGAGCATCGTCGTGGCCGACGCCACCTGCTGGGTGAAGCGTCGGACGAGGGCGTCGTGCTCCGCGAGCGTCGTGGTGAGCGTGTCGAGGTCGTCGACGGTGCCCTCCACCTCGCCCAGGTTGTCGTCCACGGTGCCCAGCACCGTGGCCAGGTCCGAGAGACCGTCGCGCATCGACGCGCCGTTGCCGTCGAGCGTCCTGGCTGTGGCCGCGAGGAGACGGCCGAGCGGACCCTCGCCCCGCTTGCCTCCCGCGTCGGCCGAGCCGGCGAGGGCGTCCGAGACCTGGCGCAGCGACGCGAGCAGCCCGTCGAACTCGACGGGGGTCGCGGTCTTCTCCAGCGGGAGGACGGCGCCGTCGGCGAGCTGCTCACCACCGTCGTACACGGGGGTCAGCTCGACGTAGCGGTCGGTGGCGACGGACCGCGAGACCACGGCGGCGCCGACGTCGGCGGGAAGCTTCACGTCGGGGTCGTCGACGCGCAGGCTGACCCGCACGTGGTTGCCGGACGGCGTGATGTCGGTGACCTCCCCCACGCGGACGCCGAGCACCCCGACGTCGTTGCCCTCGAAGAGCCCGGCAGCGTCCTTGAGCTCGACCGTCAGGGTGCGGGCGTCCCCTCCCGCGAGGGGCCCGACGCCGCACCCCGCGACGCCGGAGGCCACGGCGATGGCAGCGGCGAGGGCCACGGCCAGTCGGCGTCCCACCGTCACGCGCCGGCTCATCGGGCGCACCCGGGCTTCACGGTGCACGTCACGTTGTCGTTGATGGCGACGGGCACGAAGAGGTCGAGCCACGGTCCGTTGCCGCTCGCGTTGGCGACGTAGCGGCTCATGGTGGAGAGGCCGTCGAGCGCCGAGGTGACGTCCGTCTTGGACTTCTCGAGCGAGTCCAGGGCGGTGGTGAGGTTCTTCATGAGCGGGTCGATGTCGGTGGCGGTGTCCCGGAGGATGCCCGAGACCTGGACCGCGAGCCGGCGGCTGTCGGTGAGCATGGCCTCGATCGCGTCGCGCCGCTGGGTGAGCTCGGCGAGCACGAGGGTGGAGCTCCCGAGCAGGTCGATGATGCGGTCGCGGTTCTTGACCAGGCCCCCCGTGACGTCGTGCGTGGCGCGCAGGAGCGCAGCCAGCTGGTCGGACCGCTGGGCCGCCACGCGCGACAGCTGGGCCACGCCCTTGACCGCGGCTCGCGTCTCGTCGGAGGACTGGCCGAGGACGTCGGCGACGACGTCCATGGAGCTGGCCAGCTTCTTCTCGTCGAGCTCGTCGAGCGCGCCGCTCGTGCCGTCGATCACGTCCTGCAGGTTGTACGGGACGCTCGTGCGCGAGAGGACCACGGTGGCGTCGGGCAGCTCGCCCACGCCCTTCGGTGCGACGTCGAGAAAGTGCGTGCCGAGCAGGGTGGCCACCTTGACGGCCACCGTGGTGGAACGCCCGAGGCGGACGTCGGAGTCGAGCGTGAACCGGACGTCGACGTGACGGCCCGCGAGCCTCACGCCGGTGACCTCGCCCACCCCGACACCGGCGATCTGCACCTCCTCGCCCACGCGCAGCCCCGCAGTGTGCTCCAGCTGCGCGGTGTAGGTGGACTTGCCGAAGGACGCGACGCTGAGGACGAGCACGACGAGACCCAGGGCCAGGAGTCCCACGAGACCGAGCAGCCCGGCGCGGCGGTTGGTGACGACCTTCATCGGCACACCTCCGAGTAGGGGCCGTTGGTGGGGCCGACGTTGATGAGCTGCGAGCCGACCTCGATGCCGAGGTTGCAGATGTACATGTTGAGCCAGGTGCCGTACGACATGGGCCGCGCGAAGGCACCGGTGGCCACCGGCACGGCCTCGAACATCGCGGTGAGGAGGTCGCTGTTGCGCGCGAACATCCCGGTGGTCCGGCGCAGGGCCTTCACGGTGCGCGCGACGTCGGGCCGCGTCTGCTCCACGAGGTCCGCCGTCGCCCTGGACAGCTCCGAGACGCCGTCGATGGACCCACCGATCGTCTTTCGCTCGTCGGCGAGTCCCTTCATGAGGGCTCGGAGCTCTCCGACGGTGGCCGTGAAGTCGTCCTCACGGTCGGCGAGCGTGGTGAGGACCGGGGTCAGGTGGTCGAGCACCTCACCGATCACCTCGTCCTTGCCCGCCAGGCTGCTGGTGAGCTCGGCGGTCTCGGCCATGAGGGACTCGACCGTGCCGCCCTCGCCCTGGAGCACCTTGACCAACGAGGTGGAGAGCTGGTTGACCTGGTCGGGCTTGAGCGTGGCGAACAGCGGCTCGAAGCCGTTGAGCAGTGCCGTGAGGTCGAACCCGGGGCTCGTCCGCGACGCCGGGACGAGGGAGTTCGAGGCCAGACGGGTGCCGCGCTCACGGCCCGGGGTCAGCGCGAGGTACCGCTGACCCAGGAGGTTCTGGTAGCGCACGACCATGCCGGTGGTGTCCGTGAGCGGCTGAGCCTGCCCCACCACGAAGGTGACCCGGGCGCGCGTGTCGTCGACGAGCTCGATCTTCTCGACGCGCCCCACGCGCACGCCTGCGGCGCGGACGTCGTCGCCGGCACGCAGCCCCGCCACGGTGGTGAAGTCGGCCCGGTACGTGGTCTGTCCACCCGGGGTGGAGTTGGTCATGGTGTTGTAGAGCACCACGAGCACGAGCAGGCAGGCCACCGAGAACGCGACGAGCTTGACCGCCGTGATCTGCAGCGCGTACTGCCGGGACAGACCCCGGTTCGACGACGCCGGACTCATCGCGACCCCTTCTCGAGGAAGGGCCGGGCCAGGAGCTCGCCCACGCCGTTGGACCCGCCGTCGCGCGCTGACTCGAGGTCGTCGAGGACGCTCCGCAGCTCGGCGACGAGCGCGGCGTCCCCGGCCGCCTCGGCGCGCGGGGCGGCTCCGGTTCCCGCCGGCGCGCCGGCGCCGCAGTTGGGACCGGCCGCGGAGCCGTAGCGGGGGCAGTCCGCAGCCGTGTACGGCGCGTCGTCGCCGGTCTTGATGAACACGTTCGTGGACATGTAGGAGCCGTCGTCGAACGTGGTGGCCTGCTTGGCCGCGAACCGCGTGAAGGCCAGGAGGCTCGCCGGGAAGCCCTTGCGCTCCTCGAACATCGTGTTCACCACGAAGGCTGACTGGTCGACGGCCTTCACGAAGGGCTCCTGCAGGGTGGTGGCGGCGGCCCCGGCCTCCCCCACGAGGTCGGCGCTGCCACCGATGAGTCGCGTCAGCTGCTGGCGTTCCGCCGTGATGGTGCGGGCGGTCACCAGCGCGTCCTTCGTGGCGTCGAGGAGGTCGGGCGCGACGTCGGCGAGGGTGTCGAGGTTGCGCGCCAGGAGTCGCAGGTCCTCGCGCACCAGCGGCAGGCGCGGCTGGAGCCGGGCCAGGTAGGAGTCGACGGCCTCGAGGGTGGAGCCGAGCTGCTCTCCTCGTCCGTCGAGCGCCTGCGCCAGAGCACCGAGCGTGGTGGAGAGCTCGGCCGGCCGGACGGAGGTGAGGAGCCGGTCGGTGCTGTCGAGGGCGTCCTGCAGCTCGACCGTCCGGGACGTGGTGTCCTGGGCGATGACCTGTCCGGCCCGCAGCGTGCCCGCGCCGTCGGCGCCCGTGCGGACCAGGTCGACGTAGGTGGTGCCGAAGACGGAGGCGGGCAGGACCCGGGCGCGCAGCGATCCACTGATGGCGTCGGCCTGGTCGCTCTTCACCCGTAGGTCGAGCCGGACTCCGCCGTCGGCCGCGCCGATCCGGGCCACCCGGCCCACCACGTTGCCGTCGACCTTGACGTCGGACCCGGGGACGAGCGCGCCGCCGACGTCGTCGAGCTGGGCGTGGACGGTGACGTCGTCGGAGAACGCGCCCCGCCCCGTGGCCACGAGCAGGGCGCCACCAAGCGCGAGCACGAGGAGCAGCACGATGCCGCGGCGGACGAGGACACCGCGCGACGCGAGGTCGCGGTCGATGAGGGAGGCGTCGATCACGTGGTCACCCCGAGATCCTGACGCCGGGATCGGCACCCCAGAAGAGCAGCGTCATGACCATGTCGAGCAGGACGACCACGACGATGCTGGCCCGGATCGCCCGCCCCGTGGCCTCGCCCACGCCCTGCGCGCCGCCGGAGGCCGTGAAGCCGAACCAGCAGTGGATGAGGGTGACGGCCGCGGCGAAGACGAGGATCTTGACGACGGACAGCAGGATGTCGCCGAGGGAGATGAAGGTCGAGAAGTAGTGCAGGTACGTGCCGTCGGGCTGTCCGAAGATGAACGTGACGGAGAGCTGCGTCGCGAGGTAGGAGCCGGCCAGGCCGATCAAGTACAGCGGCAGGATCGCGAGCATGGAGGCGATGAGACGCGTGGTGACGAGGTAGTGCAGCGGCGTGACCGACATGACGCTCAGGGCGTCGACCTCCTCGTGGACCCGCATGGAGCCCAGCTGGGCCGTGAAGCGGCAGCCGACCTGCGCTGCCAGGGCGAGTGCGGCGATGAGCGGTGCGAGCTCGCGCGTGTTCACGACCGCCGAGACGAACCCGGTGAGCGGCGAGAGACCGATGGCCTCGAGGCCGTTGAAGCCCTCGATGCCGAGGGACGTGCCGGCCGAGAGGGACAGCAGGATCATGACGCCGATGGTCCCGCCGCCCACGAGCAGGGCCCCGGTGCCCCAGCTGATGTCGGAGAGGATGCGGAAGGTCTCGAGGCGGTAGTCGCGCAGGGTGCGAGGGATCCCGGTGACCACGCGACGGACGAACGTGGCCTGCGCGCCGACGAGCGCCAGACCGTTCGAGACGGCCTCGGACAGACGCGTCACCGGGCTGACGGTGCTCATGCGATCCTCTGCGGCACGAGCATGACGTAGGTCTGGGTGATGGCGACGTTGACGACGGCCAGCGCGATGACGCTCAGGACGACGCTCGCGTTGACGGCGTCGGCCACACCCTTCGGACCGCCTCGCGCAGCCAGCCCCTTCTGGCAGGCGACGATCGTGGCGATGAAGCCGAAGATGGCCGCCTTGGCCTCGGCCAGCAGCAGGTCGGTGGGCTGCGCGAAGGAGATGAACGAGCCGAGGTACGCCCCCGAGCTGACCTTGCCCGTCCCGACGTTGAGGGCATAGCCCGTGAGCATGGCCGTGACGGCGACGACCACGTTGAGCAGGAGGCCCACCGAGACGGCTGCGGCCATGCGGGGAGCCACGAGGCGCTGCACCGGGTTGAGGCCCATGACCTTCATGGCGTCGACCTCCTCGCGCACCGTCTGGGAACCCATCTGCGCGCACAGGGCCGATCCCACGGCTCCTGCCATGAGCAGCGACGTGACGAGCGGAGCACCTTGGCGGAGCACGCCGATCCCGTTGACGGCCCCGGTGAACGACACCGCGCCGATCTGCTGGGCCACGGCGCCGACCTGGATGGCCACGATGACGCCGAACGGGATGGCCACGAGCACGGTGGGCAGGAAGGCGACGCGCACCATGAACCAGGCCTGCTCGATGTACTCGCGCCAGGAGAAGCGACTTCTGACCACGTCGGTGACAGCGAACCGCAGCGACCCGGCACCGATGAGGATCATCTCGCCGAAGGTGTCGAGCGCCTCGTCGGCCTTGGAGCGCGCGGACGACGCCATGCGCCACGGCGAGATCGTCGTCATGCTGCTCCCTGGGTCGTGGCCAGAATTCCTACCACCCGGTAGGATCTGATCCGGACGAACGTACGAAACTTCCCTGCCGATGTCAACGAGGAGGTGTGGCTTACGTCACGCATCGATCCGCTGCACGCCGGCGGCGCCGAGGGAACCGGCCGCCCCCGGGCAGCCCACCTCGGCCCCGAGGCCCGCCGCCCCCTCGTGCTCGACGCCGCGCTCCAGGTGTGGAACGACCTCGGGGCCGCGGGCGTGACCATGGCCGCCGTCGCGGAGCAGGCCCAGGTGAGCAAGCCCGTGCTCTACGAGTGCTTCGAGAGCAAGGACGCCGTGCTGCTCGCCCTGCTGGAGCGGGAGGAGCGCCGGCTGCTGCGCTCGGCGCTCGGGTCCCTGCCGGAGTCCGTCGACCCCGACGACCCGCGGCGCGACGTCGCCCGCGCCTACCGGTCCTTCTTCGACGCCGTCTCGCTCCACCCGCTCTCGTGGCGGGTCGTGTTCGACGCCCAGCAGGCCGCCACGAGCGGCGTGCCGAGCGTGGTGGGGCGCCGCTACCGTGCTGCGCGCGCCCAGGTGGTGAGCCAGGTGGCGGTGCTGCTCGAGGTGGCCGAGCTGGCGCCCTCCTTCCACGGACCGGCGGAGCTGGCCGTGGTGGCCGAGCACGCCGTCTCGCTCGCCGAGCGCAACGGCTGGGTGCTGCTGCAGGACGACCACGACTGGCAGGCGGACACGTTGGCCGACCTCGTCGCGCGCATCCTGCTCAGCGGGCTGTCGGGCCCGACGCCCGCCTGAGCGTCAGGGCCGACGCGCGGTGACGAACCGCGGGCGGTCGGCGAGATCGCGGTGGTCGCGCACGTCGAGCCAGCGCCCGGCGAAGACGGCCGGCGCGGACTCGCCCTGGGCGTCGGCGTGCTCGGCGCCCACGACGCCACCCGGCTTGAGCAGCCGCCAGGCGGCGCGCTCGAGGGCGCGCATCGCATCGAGACCGTCGTCACCCGACCAGAGCGCGAGCGCCGGGTCGTGGTCGCGGGCCTCGACGGCCACGCTCTCCCACGCGTCGAGCGGGATGTACGGCGGGTTGCACACCACGACGTCGACGGTGCCGTCGAGGTCGGCGAACGCCTCGAAGGCATCGCCGAGGCGCAGGTCGACGCCCGTGCCCAGGAGGTTGCGCTCGGCCCAGCCGTGCGCGACCTCGTCGAGCTCCACGGCGTGCACGCTGGCGTGCGGGACCTCATCGACCACGGAGAGCGCGATGGCGCCGGATCCCGTGCAGAGGTCGAGGACGACGGCGCCCCGGCCGCTCTCGCGGGCGGCGTCGATGGCCCAGCCGGCGAGAAGCTCGGTCTCCGGACGGGGCACGAAGACGCCCGTGCCCACCTCGAGGTCGACGTAGCGGAACGCCGCCTGACCCGTGAGGTGCTGCAGCGGGAAGCGTCGGGCCCGGGCGTCGACGAGCTCGAGGTAGGCGGTGCGGTGCTCCTCCGTGGGACGGGCGCGCTGGACCAGCAGGGCGCGCGGCACCCCCGTGACGTGCGAGAGCAGCAGCTCGGCGTCGACCCGGGGCGAGGCGACCCCGGCCTCGGTGAGCGTCTGCGTGGCCGACTCCAGGAGGCGCTCGGCCAAGGAGCGGACGCGACCCGTCACGAGGGCTGCTCGAGCGACTCGAGGCGATGGGCGAGGTCGGCCTGGACGAGCGAGCTGATGACGTCGTCGAGGGCGCCGTCCATCACGGCGTCGAGGTTGTACGCCTTGAAGCCGGTGCGGTGGTCGGAGATGCGGTTCTCCGGGAAGTTGTAGGTGCGGACGCGCTCGGAGCGGTCCATGGTGCGGACCTGCGAGCGGCGGGCGTCGGACGCCTCGGCGTCGGCAGCGGCCTGGGCGGCCTCGAGCAGGCGAGATCGGAGGATCCGCATGGCCTGGTCCTTGTTCTGCAGCTGGCTCTTCTCGTTCTGGCAGCTCACCACGATGCCGGTGGGCAGGTGCGTGATCCGCACGGCCGAGTCGGTGGTGTTGACGCTCTGGCCGCCAGGGCCGGACGAGCGGAAGACGTCGATGCGCAGGTCGTTGTCGTGGATCTCGACGTCGACGTCCTCGGCCTCGGGGAGCACCAGGACCCCGGCGGCCGACGTGTGGATGCGCCCTTGCGACTCCGTGACGGGCACGCGCTGCACACGGTGCACACCGCCCTCGAACTTGAGGAGCGCGTAGGGCGTCTGCCCGGGCTCGGGGGTCCCCTTGGCGGCCACACCGACCGTGACGGACTTGAACCCGCCGAGAGCGGACTCGGTGGAGTCGAGGATCTCGGTGCGCCAGCCGTGCTGCTCCGCGAAGCGGCTGTACATGCGGTAGAGGTCGCCGGCGAAGAGGGCCGACTCCTCCCCGCCCTCGCCGCCCTTGATCTCGAGGATGACGTCCTTGTCGTCGGCGGGGTCGCGGGGCACGAGGAGGTGCTCGAGGCGCTCGGCGAGCTCGGGGACGCGGCGCTCGAGCTCGGTCACCTCGTCGTCGAGCTCCAGCTCCTTGGCCGCCTCGAGGTCGTCCTGCGCGTGCTGCCAGTCACGGTACGTCTTGATGACGGCGTTGAGCTCGTTGTACCGACGGCCCACGCGGCGCGCCTGGGCGGCGTCGGCGTGCAGGGCCGGGTCGGCCATGCGCTGCTCCAGCTCGGCGTGCTCGACGACGAGCGACTCGACGGCCTCGAACATCGGGCACCTCCCAGGACGCGTGCGGACGGGCAGAGACGACGACGCCGACCCAGCCCCTGACGGGGCGGGTCGGCGTCGTGGCGGCAGCTACTTCTTGCCGTAGCGCTTCTCGAACCGGGCCACGCGGCCGCCGGTGTCGAGGATCTTCTGCTTGCCGGTGTAGAACGGGTGGCACGCGGAGCAGACGTCGGCGCGGAGGCTGCCCTCGGTGGCCGTGCTGCGCGTGGTGAACGAGTTGCCGCACGTGCAGGTGACCTGCGTCTCGACGTACTCGGGGTGGATGCCTTGCTTCATGAGCTGTCCTCTCGTGCGGTGCTGGGTCGGCGCGCGGCGCGCTCCCGTGAACCAGGACCAAGGGATGATTCTGCCAGGTGGCATCCGTCTCAACCAAATCCACCCCTCCCCCATTCCCGGTTTACCACGGGGTCTGGGCAAACCTGACGCCCCACGGACTCCCGCCCGTGGGGCGTCACACTTTCCCGTGGGGCGTCACACTTTCCCGTGGGGCGTCAGACGATGTGCGTCGCGTTGCGGGTGTAGAGGCGTCGGGACTGCTGCATGTCCGCGACGAGCCGGCCGGCAGTGGCCGGCGAACGGCCGGTTCCCAGCTCGATCCAGACCCAGCGCGACATGCCGCGTCGCGTGCCCCTCATCCGGTCCTCGCGCACCTTCTCCCGCTCGATCTGGCGGCCGGGGTCCTCACCGTGCGGATTGAGTCGGCCGTACTTCAGCATCCCGTCGAACTCTCCGAGATGGCGGTAGGCCGACCAGCCGAAGTCGCTGCGCCCGATGATCCGTCCGTCTCGGTCGTGGACCTCGACCTGCAGCTCCGGAGCCGGTACCTGGTGCACCCACATCATGTAGAAGGAGCGTGACTCGCCCACGGACTCGAGTCGTCCGTCGGCCAGGCGGACGGCGACACGTGCAGTCCGTGTGCCCTGCCACCGGGCGAAGTCTCGATCGATCGACTCCTCGAGCCCTCCTTTCTCGACCACGCCGAGGTGCAGCGCGGAGGAGAGGACCACCACTCCCTGCTCCACCCCCGTCGAAGCACTGGTCTCCAAGGCAGCCCGTTGCGGCGCCGACAGCAGCCGGCCATCCACCTCGACGCAGTCGTCCTCGGTGATCTGTCCGGAGTGGAAGACGATCCCTGCCTCGGTCCGCCCGTTCCGCCCGTCGAGCCGCGTGACGTGGACCGACTCCAGGTCGACACCCCACAGGTCGAATCCATGGAGCGCTGCAGCGGACTGGTGGGTCACGACGACCCCGGGGCCCAGCTTGTCGACGACCGAACGCACCTTGACGGCGTGGCGCTCGCTGTCGGACCAGGACTGCCAGAGAACCGTCGGCACGTAGGTTCCGTGCCTCACCCGTCGGAGGAGTCCCGTCCGCATGAACGCGCGGATCGCGTCGTCCGAGTATCCGAGGTCGAGGAGCTGGTGCCGCATGAGGTATCCGCCGTTCGCGTGCGCGACGGCGATGAGAATGTCGTCCATGCCTCCGACCGTCGACCACCGCGTCGAACGTGGAAACCCCGTCGAAGGTCATTTGTGGATTGCGCTGGAACATCCGGGACACCTGTGGACGTCGACACCCCACGGCAAAGGTCGACGCCCCACGGTCTGCCGACCGTGGGGCGTCAAGTTCTCCCAGACCCCGTGGTAAACCGGGTTAGGCGGGGAGGAGCTTCTCGATGTCGGAGGCGATCTTCTCGGGCTTGGTGGTGGAGCCGTAGCGCTTGATGACGTTGCCCTCGGGGTCGACCAGGAACTTGGTGAAGTTCCACTTGATCGACGACGGGCCGAGGCCGCCCTTCTCCTTCTTGAGCCACTGGTAGAGCGGGTGGGCGTCGTCGCCGTTCACCTCGATGACCGAGAACATCGGGAAGGTGACGCCGTAGTTGCGCTCGCAGAACGCGGCCGTCTCCTCGTCGCCGTCGGGGTTCTGGTGACCGAACTGGTCGCACGGGAAGCCCAGGACGACGAGGCCGCGGTCGACGTACGTCTTGTAGAGCTCCTCGAGCCCCTTGAGCTGCGGGGTGAAGCCGCACTGCGTGGCCGTGTTCACCACCAGCAGGACCTTGCCGCGGTAGTCGGCGAGGGCGCGCTCGGCGCCGTCGATGGAGGTCGCGCTGAAGTCGTAGGCAGTCGTCATGGACCCAGGGTAGGCAGTGGGGGCCCACCCGGCACGGCAACCCGGGGCTTGCAGGCCCGGAGAAGTTGTTCACCGATCAGGGCAAAGCGCCTCGCCGGACAGGCCACCGGTCGTACCCTTCAGCCACCGGTTGAGGGACCGGGATGTTGAGGGAGATCATCATGAAGCAGTTTGCCTGCGGGGACGTCGTCCCCGGGTGCCGGTCGCGCTGGGTGTGCGACACCGACGACGACGTGCTGGCCGCGGTCGCGGCCCACGCTGCAGCCGACCACGGCCTCGTCGAGGTCCCGTCCGAGCTCGTGGACGCGGTCCGCCGCCACATCGTCACGGTCTGATCGTGACCGCGGCCCGGTCCTCGACCGCCGAGGACGCATCCATGGTCTCGGCCTGGCCCGCCCCCACCGGGAGCGGGCGCTCCCGGGTGTCGCACCAGCCGGTCCTCGACGTGGCACGCGGCACCGTCGCGGGCTACCGCACCGTCGTCCCCGGCGGCCAGGAGCAGGCCACCCCCGACCTCGTCGTCGCTGCCCTCGCGGCCGTGCCGATCCTGCCGGCCAACACCTTCTTGTCGGTCCCCCTCCCCCCGGAGCTGCTCGAGCACCCCGACGTGCTGGCGGCGCTGCGGGCCCGACCCACGCTCGCCCCCGTCCTGCTCGACCTGCGGGAGCCGGACCCGGGCACGGAGGACCGCGTCAGCCACCTGCTCGAGGAGTTCCGTGCCGCCGGCGCCCTCCTGACCCTGGGCAGCGCCGACGGCGCACAACCGACGTTGCGCAGCGTCACCCGGCTCCGGCCGGCCGTCATCCGACTGGGGCGAGCCTGGGTGAGCGGGCTGGACCGGTCGGCGAGCAAGCGCAGCGCCATCGAGGTCACCGGCCAGCTGGCGGCGCAGCTCGACGCCTGGATCCTCGCCGAGGACGTCACCACGTCCGGCGAGCTGCGAGCGCTCGCGGAGCTGGGCGTCCCTCTGGCTCAGGGGCCGTTCGTGGGTGCCGCGCGCGAGACCTGGTCGGACGTCGACCCGTCCGCCCGGCACGTCCTGCCCACCGCCACCCCGATCGCGGACGGCGCCCTGCGCGACCTCGTGCAGCAGACCTACACGACCACCGACCTCGCCGCAGCCAGCTCGGTCCTGCCCGAGGCCACGGGCTTCGAGGTGGTCGTGGTGGTCGACGAGCGCTCCCGCCCGGTCTCGATCCTGGAGCGCGACGTCGCCGGACGGTGGAGGGCGACCGAGCCGCTCCTCGTGAACGTCGACACCTCCGTGCCCGACGTCGTGGAGCGCAGCCTCGCCCGTCCGCGGGTGACCCGCTTCTCCCCCGTGACCGTGATCGACGCGGCCGGTCGACTCCTCGGCATCCTGCGCATCGAGCGCCTCATGGCGCACCTCGCGGACTCGGACCGCCGCCGACCCTGACCCCGACGCACGAGGACCCAGGACCGGAGATCCGGTCCTGGGTCCTCGAGGGTGGTGCGGGTCAGCCGTTCGGCAGCGTCCTGGCGGCCTGGGCCAGGAAGTCCGCGTTGTCGGACGACTTCTTGAGCCGCTCGACGACGAGCTCCTGGGCCTTCTGGGGATCGAGGTCCGAGACGACCCGACGCAGCTTCCACAGCGTGGCCAGCTCGTCCTCGCCCAGCAGCTGCTCCTCACGACGCGTGCTGGACGCGGCGACGTCGATGGCCGGGAAGATGCGCTTCTCGGCCAGGTCGCTGCGCAGGTGCAGCTCGAGGTTCGCGGTGCCCTTGATCTCCTCGAAGATGACCTCGTCCACGGTGGAACCGGTCTCGACGAGTGCCGTCGCGAGGATGGTGAGCGAGCCGCCGTCCTCGATGTTGCGGGCGGCGCCGAAGAACTTCTTGGGCGGGTAGAGCGCCGAGGAGTCGACCCCTCCGGCCAGGATGCGGCCGGACGCCGGGGCGGACAGGTTGTAGGCCCGGCCCAGGCGGGTGATGGAGTCGAGCAGCACGACGACGTCGTGGCCCAGCTCGACGAGCCGCTTGGCCCGCTCGATGGCCAGCTCGGCGATCGTCGTGTGGTCGGTGGCGGGCCGGTCGAAGGTGGAGGCGATGACCTCGCCCTTCACCGAGCGCTGGAGCTCCGTGACCTCCTCGGGACGCTCGTCCACCAGCACGACCATGAGGTGGCACTCGGGGTTGTTGGTCATGACGGCGTCGGCCACGGCCTGCAGCACGACGGTCTTGCCGGCCTTGGGCGGGGAGACGACGAGGCCACGCTGGCCCTTGCCGAGCGGTGCGACGAGGTCGAACATCCGGGTCGTGAGGGTGGCGGCGTCGGTCTCGAGGTGGAGGCGCTCGGTGGGGAACAGCGGCGTGAGCTCGCTGAACTCGACGCGCGTGCGGGCCTCGTCGGTGGGCTGACCGTTGACGGAGTCGACCCGGACCATCGGGTTGAACTTCTCCTTGCGCTCGCCCTCGCGGGGCTGGCGCACCTGACCGACCACGGCGTCGCCGCGACGGAGTCCCAGCTTGCGGACCATGGAGAGGGAGACGTAGACGTCGTTCTCGCTGGGCAGGTAGCCCGTGGTGCGCACGAACGCGTAGTTGTCGAGGATGTCGAGGATGCCCGCGGCGGGCACGAGGACGTCGTCCTCGGCGTACGTGGGCTCGCCGTCGGTGCCGCGGCCCGTGCGCCCGCGACCACGACGGTTGCGGCGACGGCCGGTGCCTTCCTCGTCGCCGTTCTGGCGATCGTCGGCATCGTCCTGACGGTCCTGACGGTCCTGACGGTCGTTCTTGTCCTGGTTGTTCTTGTCCTGGGCGTTCTTGTTCTGGCCGCCCTGACCGTTCTTGCCCTGGTCCTGCTTGTTCTGCTTGTTCTGGTCGTTCTTGTTCTGGTCGTTCTTGTTCTGGCCGCCCTTGTTCTGGCCGCCCTGGTCGTTCTTCTGGTTGTTCTTGGGCTGGTCCTGCTTGTCCTGACCCTGGCCGCCGTCGCCGTGGTTGGCGTTGCGACGCCGACCACCGGAGGGCTCGGACTGCTCGCGGGACTCGGCGGAGGCCTGGTCGCGGGACTGGTCGGGCTGCTTCTCCGCCGGCTTCTCGCCTTGGGGAGCCTGCTCGGCCACGGCCGGGGCCTGGCCGGCGGCGGGCTCCGTGCGCGGGGTCTCGCCGCGGGCCGCCTTGATGGCGTCGATGAGCTCGCCCTTGCGCATCTTGGCGGTGTTGTCGATGCCGAGGCCGGCGGCGATCTCCTGCAGCTCGGCCAGGACCTTGCCGCCCAGCGCGCCTCCACTCTTGCGGGGGGCGCGGGCCGGCGCTGCGTCGGCAGTCGGCTCGGGGACGGTCGTCGGGGATTCGGTCACGTGGATTCCTTCAATGGGTGGAGGCGCACCGCGCTCGGCCGCTGGGGCCGCCGCAGGACGACGCTCGGACAACCAGCCCAGAACGGGCTGTGTCGATCACATCGATCAACGGGAGGTGGGTCATCTGCCGGGGAGGTTGCTCGACTCCGGCTGAACCACCGTAGCACCCGGTCGATCAGGGCTCGACGACGTGCGCGCCACGCCCGCTGACCTGCGGCGTGAGCACGCGCCAACCCTGGGGAGCGGCCGCCTCGACGCCGTGGGCGAAGGCGAGGACCGTGGGTCCCGCCCCGGAGATCACTGCGGGCACGCCGTCGACCCGCAGGGCGCGGAGCAGCTGGTAGGAGTCGGGCATGGCCGCGGAGCGGTAGGTCTGGTGCAGGAAGTCCTCGGTGCCGGAGATGAGTCGCTCCGGAGCCTGCAGCAGCGCGGCCACGAGCAGGGCGGCGCGGCCCGCGTTGGCGGCGGCGTCGCGGTGGGCCACCTCGCTCGGCAGGAGCCCCCGGGCCACGTGGGTGGAGACCGGCGCGTCGGGCACGAACACCGTGACCGGGACGTCGACGTCGAGGCGCACCACCTCGGCGGCGGCACCCTCGATCCAGGCGATGGTGAGGCCACCGAACAGGGCCGCGGCGACGTTGTCGGGATGGCCCTCGAGGTCGTTGGCGAGCTGGTAGACGGCCTGGTCGTCGAGCAGCTCACGGCCGCCCTCGACGAGCTCGCGCGCCAGCAGGATGCCGCCGACGATGGCCGCCGAGGAGGAGCCGAGGCCCCGCCCGTGCGGAATGACGTTGCGGCACGTGAGCCGGTATCCGGTGGGACGCAGCCCGATGAGATCGAACGCGGCCTCCATGGCCCGGACCACGAGGTGGTCAGGTCCCAGCGGGACGTCGCCGGCTCCCTCGCCCTCCACGAGGACCTCGAGCCCCTCGTCGAGGACCTCGCCGGTGAGCTCGTCGAACAGCTCGAGGGCCAGGCCCAGTGCGTCGAAGCCAGGACCGAGGTTGGCGCTCGAGGCAGGCGTGCGGACCAGGACGGGTCCTCGTGCCGCGTGTGCTGCGCTCATGCGAGGCCGGCGGCACCGGCCGCGGCGTGCACGTCGGCATCGATGACGGTGGGGGTCAGGTCGCCCAGGCGCGACAGCGGGGTGTCGACGTCCTTGAGCCCGTTGCCGGTGACGGTGATGGTGAAGGTGAGGCCCGGCTCCACGGCACCTGCGGCGACCCGCTTGAGCAGTCCCGCCACACCGGCGGCCGACGCCGGCTCAACGAAGATGCCCTCACGCCGGGCCAGCTCACGCTGCGCCTCGAGGATCTCGTCGTCGCTCACGAGGTCGATGAGTCCGCCCGACTCGTCGCGGGCGTTCTCCGCGAGCGTCCACGAGGCGGGGTTGCCGATGCGGATGGCGGTGGCCACGGTGTCGGGCTCACGCACCACCTCGCCGCGCACGATGGGTGCCGCGCCCTCGGCCTGGAAGCCCCACATCTGCGGGGTGCCCTGCGCCGGACCGGACTCGTCGTACTCGAGGAAGCCCTTCCAGTAGGCGCTGATGTTGCCGGCGTTGCCGACGGGCAGCACGTGGACGTCGGGCGCCCGTCCGAGCACGTCGACGATCTCGAAGGCAGCGGTCTTCTGTCCCTCGAGACGGACCGGGTTGACGGAGTTCACGAGCGCGACGGGGAACTCCTTGGCGAGGCCGCGCGAGAGCACGAGACAGTCGTCGAAGTTGCCGCGGACCTGGATGATGTCGGCGCCGTACATGATCGCCTGCGCCATCTTGCCGGCCGCGATGCGCCCCTGCGGGACGAGCACGATGGGGGTCAGACCGGCCCGGGCCGCGTACGCCGCCATGGAGGCCGACGTGTTGCCGGTGGAGGCACAGACCACGGCCTCGGCGCCCTCGTCGAGCGCCTGCGTGATGGCCGCGGTCATGCCGCGGTCCTTGAAGGACCCGGTGGGGTTCTGACCCTCGACCTTGACGTGCACCTCGCCCTTGACGAGCTCGGAGAGCCACGTGGAGTGGACCAGCGGCGTGCCGCCCTCACCGAGGGAGACGACCCGGACGTCGGGGCCGAAGGGCATCCGGTCGCGGTACTCCTCGATGACGCCGCGCCACGGGCGCGCCATCAGGACGCTCCCTCGACGCGCATGACGGACGAGACGTCCCTGACCATGTCGAGCCTCCTGAGTGCGTCGACCGTGGCCGACAGTGCAGCGTCCTCGGCCTCGTGGGTGACGATGACGAGCTGGGCGTCGGACCCGCGGCCCTCCTGACGCACGGTGCGGATCGAGACGTCGTACTCCGCGAAGGCCTGCGCCACGGCGGCGAGGACGCCCGCGCGGTCGTCGACGTCGATCTGCACGTGGTACCGGGTGCGGGCCCGACCCATGTCGAGGACCTCGAGCTGCGCGTGCGTGGACTCACCGGGCCCGAAGACCTCGCGGACGCGGTTGCGGGCCACGGCCACGACGTCGCCCAGGACCGCGCTGGCCGTGGGGGCCCCACCGGCACCAGGACCGTAGAACATGAGCTGCCCCGCGGACTCGCTCTCGACGAACACGGCGTTGAAGGCGCCGTGCACGCTCGCGAGCGGGTGCGACGTGGGGATCATGGCGGGGTGGACACGGGCCGAGACGGCCGGGCCGTCGGGGGTGTCGATCTTCTCGCAGATGGCGAGCAGCTTGACGACGCTCCCGATCTCGCCGGCCGAGCGGACGTCGCCCGCGGTGACGTCGGAGATGCCCTCGCGGTGGACGTCGCCGATGGTGACTCGCGTGTGGAAGGCGAGCCCGGCGAGAATGGCGGCCTTGGACGCGGCGTCGAAGCCCTCGACGTCGGCGGTGGGGTCGGCCTCGGCGTAGCCCAGACGCTGCGCCTCGTCGAGCGCCTCGCTGAAGCCGGCACCCGTGGTGGTCATGGCGTCGAGGATGAAGTTGGTGGTGCCGTTCACGATGCCCAGCACGCGGCGAACGTCGTCGCCCGCGAGCGACTCCTGCAACGGGCGGACGATGGGGATGGCGCCGGCCACGGCGGCCTCGAACGCGAGGTCGCGCTCGGCCTTGGTGGCGGCCTCGAACAGCGTGGCGCCGTCCTCGGCGAGCAGCGCCTTGTTGGCCGTGACGACGGAGGCACCCGACTCGAGCGCGGCGAGGATGAGCTCGCGCGCCGGCTCGATGCCGCCGATGACCTCGATGACGACGTCGAGGTCGCCCCGGGTGACGAGCGCCTTGGCGTCGGTGGTGAACAGGTCCTGCGGGAGGTCGACCTCCCGCGCGCGGCCGAGGCGGCGCACCGCGATGCCCACGAGCTCGAGCGGCCGACCCACCCGACGGGCCAGCTCGTCGGCCTCCCGCGTGAGGAGACGGGCCACCTCGGTCCCCACGACACCGCAGCCCAGCAGGGCGATGCGGAGTGGGCGGTCGGTGGACGAGGGGTCGGAGCTCACCGGCTCAGGGTATCGGCGCCCCGGGGTGACCCGTGCCACCGGTCGGCGGCCCTGCACGGGCATAACCTCGGGACGACGCCCGTCGTTCACCCAGCAGCGCCCCAGGACGGGACCGCTCGCCCCGGAACCGCCTCACGAGGGAGCCTCCCCACCAGCCATGAAGCACTCAGGACTCGGCAACGACGACGAGATGGTCCGGAACAACCGTTCGGGCCGGGGCCGTCGTCATCGCTCACGCTGGGCGATGCTCCCGGTCCGGACCAGGCTCCTGGTGGTCGGCGGTGTCCCGGTGCTGCTCGTCGCGGCGCTGCTGGGCTGGAACCTCATCCAGGAGGCCGGGGACGGATCCACCCCGTCAGCCGGGTCCCAGGGCCTCGTCGACTCGCCGGGGCTCTCCATCCCGAAGCCCACCGAGGACCCGTCGGCCGCGGCGCAGAGCATCGGCGAGCTCCCGGCAGCATTCAGCGCAGCGGCGAAGAACGACATCACCAACGAGGGCCTCCCCCTGCTGGCCGAGAACAAGGTGACGATCACGCTCCGCTCGGACGGACAGATGTACCTCGGCTACCTCTTCCGCTCGGGCCCGGGCGACGTCAAGCTCGTCCCTCGCTCGTTCGCCACCTCCTACACCGTGGTGGGCGGGCGACCCCTGGCCGTCGCGGCGGTGCAGGCGCTGCAGGGCGCCTCGTTCGTGGAGTGCTCGATCACGGTCAACGGCCGGCTCGCAGCCAAGAGCCGTGCCGACGGCCCGGGCGAGATCGCCGGCTGCCGCTTCTAGTCCGCACGGCGCAGCGCCCAGACGCCGAGCAGCCCCACGACGACGCTCGCGCCGACGACGGCCGTCAGGGCCGGCTCGATGCCGGTGTGCAGCAGCGCGGCGAACACCACCGACCCCACGGCGATCCACCCGGACTCTCCCACGGCGTCGTTGGTCTGCATCGCGGCACTGTTCGCCGCCTCCTCCCCTCGGCCCGACCGGTCGAGCAGCTGCACCGTCGTGGCCGACATGGCGGCCCCCATGCCGAGCCCGCCCACGCCCCACGTGAAGGCCACGAGCACCGTCGGCACCCAGGGCACGAGGACCAGGAGACCCGCCGTGAGCCCCACGACCACGGCGAGCGCGCCCAGGCCGGACCGTCGGCCAGGTGTGGCGAGGAGGGAGCCGAGCCGCTCGGGGTGGGCCACGGCCCACGACCCGCCGAACCAGGCGAAGGCGGCCGCGGTCAGGACGAGACCGGCGGTCGCGACCGACATCCCTCGCACCTCCACGAGACCGAGCGGGACGTAGGACTCGGCTCCGAAGTAGGCGGCCGCGAGAAGGCTGCGCCCGGCGACGAGCGAGGGCAGGCCACGACGGGCGGACCAGGTCCCCGGCAGCACGAGGCGCGGCGCGAGGGTCCCGACCACCGCGACGGACAGGATGAGGAGCACCGGCCAGCCAGGCACCTCCCGCTGGCCGGAGACGGCCAGGAGCAGCACGGCGACGGCCACGCACCCTGCGAGCAGCTCGCGCCGGCCCGACCGTGCGGCCGACCCGTCGCCACCGAGCCGGCGGACCACGCGCCACGTGAGGGCGAGGCTCACCACGGCGAGCAGGGGCGCGACCCAGAAGACCGCCCGCCAGCCCACGACGTGGGCCAACCAGCCCGCGATGCCCGGGCCCACCACGGCCGGGAGCATCCAGGCGCTCGTCAGCACCGTCATGGCCCGGGCGCGGAGGTGATCGGGGTACGCCAGGGCGACCACGACGTAGATCGTGACGCCGATGGCTCCCATGCCGAGGCCCTGCACGGCGCGGCCGGCCAGGAACACGGTCATGGAGGGGGCCGAGGCGCAGAGCAGCAGTCCCGCGACGAAGGCCGCGACGCCGGCGAGCAGCGCCGGCGCCGGTCCCGAACGCTCGACCCACGGCACCGCCGCCGTCCGGGAGTAGATGCTGACCGCGACCGGTGCGCCGAACGCGACGGCGTAGAGGGACAGCCCGCCGAGGTCGTCGACGACGGCCGGCATGACGGTCACGACGGCGAGCGCCTCGAACGCCACCATGAAGGCGAGGGAGAACAGGCCCGCTGTCACGAGCCCGTGCTCACCACGCCAGAGGCTCGTCGCTGCGGCCGGCGGCCTTCCGGTGCTCGTGGTCACTCGCCCCTCCCCTCGCCGGTGCCCGTCGTGAGCACCACCTTGCCGAACGTCTCGCGGGCCTCGAGTGCCCGGTGCGCTCCCGCGGCGTCGGCCAGCGCGAACGTGGAGCCGACCAGCGGAACCCGCGAGCCGTCCGCCGCCCGGGCCAGTGCCTCCTCCTCGAGCGCCCTGAGCCCACCAGGCCGCGCCGTCAGCGAGGGACCCAGGACCGCTCGGAACGTGCCCCGGCCCACGGGCTGGTCGCCCGTCTCGCCGGTGTAGCTGACCAGCACGCCGTCCTGGTCCAGCAGGCCGAACAACACCTGGGAGGTCTCTCCACCCACGCCGTCGAAGACGATGGTGGGGGCTCCGACGCGGTCGGGGTCCAGCCCGGCCGAGACGTCGACGACGGTGTGGGCCCCGAGCCGCCGGACGACCTCGGCCTTGGCCGGCCCGTTGGCCAGACCCACCACGCGTGCTCCCTGGGCCAGCGCCGCCCGGACCAGGAGAGCACCGAGACCTCCTGAGGCCGCTGTCACCACCACCTCGTCCTCGGGCGTGACCGGCGCCTGGTCGAGCACGCCGGCGGCGGTGCGGCCCGTGCCGATGGCCGCCACCGCCGTGTCCGAGGTCAGCACGGCGGGGACGACGTGAAGACGGTCGACCTCGGTGACCGCCTGGTCGGCGTACCCGCCGCTCGCCAGACCCAGGTGCGCCACCACCCGTCGCCCGAGCCACGCCGGCTCCACGTCGGCACCGAGGGCGTCCACCCGGCCGGCGACCTCCCTTCCGGGCGTCATGGGCAGCTCGACGTCGCCCCACTCCCCGCGGCGGATCGTGGTGTCGACGAGATGGACCCCCGCCACCTCCACGGCGATGCGGACCTGGCCTGCGGCCGGGACGAGGTCAGGTGCTGACTCGAGGACGAGGACGTCGGGTCCACCGGTCACGTGCTGTCGGATGCGATGCATGACCTCATCCCACAACCTCAAGTATGGTTGAGGTCAAGGAGGACGAGATGACTGAGGTGTGGCTCACTCCGCGCGAGGTGTCCGAACGGTCCGGCGCGGCCGTCTCCGCCCTGCACTTCTACGAGGAGAAGGGCCTCATCGCCTCGGAGCGGACCTCCGGCAACCAGCGACGGTACCGCCGCGACGTCCTGCGACGTCTCGCGTTCATCCAGTTCTCGCAGCGGCTCGGCATCGGGTTGCACGACGTAGGACAGGCGCTGGCCTCGCTCCCGCAGGACCGCGTGCCCACGAAGCGCGACTGGGCCCGCCTGTCCTCACGCTGGCGCCAGGAGCTGGACGAGCGGATCGAGCGGCTGCAGCGGCTTCGTGACGACCTCGACGGCTGTATCGGCTGTGGGTGCCTCTCCCTGCGCAGCTGCGCCGTCTACAACCACGACGACGAGCTGGCACGCCTCGGTCCGGGTCCCCGACGCATCCTGACCTGACCCGTTCCTCCAGATCAGCCGAGCTCGAGGCGCAGCAGGTCGTCCTCGGTCTCGCGGCGAACGATGAGCCGCGCCTCGCCGTCGCGGACCGCCACGACCGCGGCGCGCGGCACGTGGTTGTAGTTGTTGGCCAGCGAGCGGCAGTAGGCACCGGTGCCGGGCACGGCGAGGAGGTCGCCCGCCTGCACGTCGCCGGGCAGGTACTCGTCCTTCACGACGATGTCGCCGCTCTCGCAGTGCTTGCCGACGACGCGGCTCAGCACCGCGGCGGTGCCGGAGTGGCGGGACGCGAGCGTGCAGGAGTAGTCGGCGCTGTAGAGAGCCGGACGGATGTTGTCGCTCATGCCGCCGTCGACGGAGACGTAGCGACGCGACGCACCACCGTCGAGACCGACGACCTTGGCCGTCCCGACCTCGTAGAGCGTGAACGTGGACGGTCCGGCGATGGCGCGCCCCGGCTCGACGGACAGTCGCGGCACGGCGATGCCGGCGGCGGCGCTCTCGTCGTCGAGGATCTTGGTGAGCCCGCGGGCCAGGTCCTCGGGGGCGGACGGGTCGTCCTGCGTGGTGTACGCGATGCCGAACCCGCCGCCGAGGTCGAGCTCGGGCGCCTCGACGCCCAGCTCGGTGGCGATCTGGGCGTGCAGGCGGATCACGCGGCGGGCCGCGACCTCGAAGCCGTCGGTGACGAAGATCTGCGAGCCGATGTGCGAGTGCAGCCCCAGGAAACGCAGGCCCGGCGTGGCCACGATGCGCTTCACGACGTCGAAGGCGCTGCCGTCGCTGATGGAGAAGCCGAACTTCTGGTCCTCGTGCGACGTGGAGATGTACTCGTGCGTGTGGGCCTCGACGCCGGCGGTGACGCGGACCATCACGGGCGCCTCGACGCCGAGCTCGGCGGTGAGCTGGGCCAGGCGGCCGACCTCCTCGACCGAGTCGACGATGATCCGGCCGATCCCGACCTCGAGCGCCCTGCGCAGCTCGGCGACCGACTTGTTGTTGCCGTGCAGGCCGATGCGCGACGGCGGGAACTCGGCCCGGAGCGCGACGGCGAGCTCCCCGCCGGTGCAGACGTCGAGGTTGAGCCCCTCGTCGTTGACCCAGCGAGCGGTGGCGACGCTCAGGAACGCCTTGCCGGCGTAGTAGACGTCGGCATGGGCGAACGCCTCCTTGAACCGCCGGGCGCGCTGACGGAAGTCGTCCTCGTCGACGACGTAGAGGGGGGTGCCGAACTCCTCGGCGAGGTCGGCGACCGACTCCCCCGCGACGGTGAGCACACCGTCGACCTTGGAGACGTTGGCCGCCCACAGCTGCGGGACGAGCGAGTCGACGTCGTCGGGCTTGCGCAGCCACGCGGGTCCACGGTCGCCGGCCTGGCCGTGCAGGGCACCTGCCTCGTGCGCGCGCATCACATGCGCTCCGGGGCCGAGACGCCCAGCAGGCCGAGGCCGTTGGCCACCACCTGCCGCGTGGCGTCGACGAGCACGAGCCGTGCACGGTGCAGTGGGCTGACGTCCTCGTCGCCCTGCGGCAGCACGCGGCACGCGTCGTAGAAGCGGTGGAACGTGGAGGCGGTGTCCTCGAGGTAGCGGGCCACACGGTGCGGCTCCTGCAGCTCGGCGGCGCGCTCGACGACGCGCGGGTACTCCGCCAGCGCGCGGAGCAGGTCGCCCTCGCGCTCGTGCACGAGCAGCGCGGGATCGAAGGCGTCGAGGCCGTGCGCGATGTCGAGGTCGTCGGCGTTGCGCAGGATGGACGACGTCCGGGCATGCACGTACTGCACGTAGTAGACGGGGTTCTCGTTGCTCTTGCGCGTCATCTCGGCGACGTCGAGCGTGAGCGGGGAGTCCCCCGGGTAGCGGATGAGCGTGTAGCGGAGGGGGTCGACGCCGACGAGGTCGATGAGCTCGCGCAGCGACACGATCGTGCCGGCGCGCTTGCTGAGCTTGAGCTCCTGGCCGTCCTGCATGATCTTGACGAGCTGGCCGATGAGGACCTGGATCTCCTCGCCCGGGGTGTCGCCCACGCACGCGGCCATGGCCGAGAGCCGGCCGACGTAGCCGTGGTGGTCGGCGCCCAGGAGGTAGATGCAGCGGTCGAAGCCGCGCGTGCGCTTGTCGACGTAGTAGGCGGTGTCGGAGGCGAAGTAGGTGAGGGCGCCGTCGGACTTGCGCAGCACGCGGTCCTTGTCGTCGCCGAAGTCGGTGGTGCGCATCCAGAGCGCACCCTCCTGCTCGTACAGGCGGCCCTGCTCGCGCAGCACGGCGAAGCCCCGCTCCACGGCGTCGGACTCGTGCAGCGAGCGCTCGGAGAACCAGACGTCGAAGTGGGTCCTCAGCTCCTCCAGCTCGGAGCGCTGCTCCTTGAGCTGCAGCTTGTAGCCGTCCTCGCGGAAGGCCACGGCCTGCTCGGCGTCGGGCAGCTCGAGGATGCCGGGGTGGTCCTCGACGACGCGCGCGGCGAGGTCGGCGACGTACGCACCGTGGTATCCGTCCTCGGCGACGCCGCGGCCGTGCGCGCGGGCCATGAGGGACTCGCCGAACTTGTCCATCTGGTTGCCGCGGTCGTTGATGTAGAACTCGTTGGTCACCGCGTTGCCGGCGGCACGGAGCACCCGAGCCAGGGCATCGCCGACGGCGGCCCAGCGGGTGTGGCCGAGGTGCAGGGGGCCGGTGGGGTTGGCCGAGATGAACTCGAGGTTGATGCTGCGACCCGTGCGCTCGGTGGCCTGGCCGTACTGCTCGCCCGCCTCGAGGACCTGCTGCGCGACGGCGCCCTGGGCCCCTGCCGCGACCCGCAGGTTGAGGAAGCCGGGCCCGGCGATCTCGGCCGCGGCGACACCGTCGGTGCTCGTGAGCTCGTCGGCCAGGGCCTGGGCCAGCTCGCGCGGGTCGAGACCGGCCTTCTTGGCCAGCTGGAGCGCGATGTTGGTGGCGTAGTCGCCGTGCTCCTTCACCTTGGGCCGCTCGACACGGACCTCGGTGGGAAGACCGTCGGGAAGGCTCAGGCGACCGTCGTCGGCCAGCCGGTTGAGGGCGGCGACGATGACGGCACTGAGCTGCTCGGGATTCACCGGTCCAGCGTATCGACCGGCACCCCCGCCCCGCGTCGGCGGTGGTCAGGCGTCGGTGGCCCCGGGATCCCCGGCGAGGACCCGCGCGACGGTGGCGATGAACTCGTCGGGGTCGAACGGCTTGGTGACGTAGGCGTCGACGCCCGCGTCGTAGCCGCGCTTGATGTCGGCGGCGAGGTTCTGCGTGCTCACCATGACGAGCTTGACGCCGTCGTAGCGGCGGTCGGCACGGATCTGCGCCGCTGTGACCACGCCGTCCTGCCGCGGCATCATGACGTCGACCGTCACGACGTCGGGAAGCGTCCCGGCCTCGTGCAGCGCGGCGAGCCGCTCGACGCAGTCGACCCCGTCGACCGCCTCGAGCACGTCGTACCCCTCGAGCTCCAGGTTGGTCCGGATGAGGAACCGGATCGACGCGGTGTCGTCGGCGACGAGGACGGTGGGCACGGGTCCCACGGTACTCACGGTGGGGTAGGCTCGCGGCGCACCAGGCTGAGTGCACCGACGACTCGCTCGTCGCCTCGGCCCCCGTAGCTCAGGGGATAGAGCGCCGCCCTCCGGAGGCGGAAGCGGAGGTTCGAATCCTCCCGGGGGCACCATCGCACGGCCCGGCCTCCACCTGCGTCACAGCAGGTCGGGGCCGTTCTGCTGTCACCGGCCCGCCGGAGCAGGCAGGATCGGGACATGCCAAGCACCCTCATCGAGGTCCGCACCGCACTGCCCGCCGACACCGAGATCGCCATGATCGACGCCGTCCACGACTCGCTCGTCGCGGCCTTCCGCATCCCGGCCGTGGACAAGCACGTCCGACTCGTGTCCCACGCTCCGCACCGCTTCGCCGTCCCGCCCCACCTGGAGCGCCCGGAGCGCTACACGAAGGTCACGATCGAGTGCTTCGCCGGACGCTCGACCGACGCCAAGCGCCGGCTCTACCGCGAGGTCGTCGAGCGTCTCGAGACGCTGGGCGTCCCCCGCGACCACGTCACCGTCACCGTGCAGGAGAGCCCGACCGAGAACTGGGGCATCAGCGGTGGCCAGGCCGCGTGCGACGTCGACCTGGGGTTCGACATCGAGGTGTGACCGAACGGCCGGACCAGGGGTGAGCCATCTCTCCCACCCGCCGAATTGTTTGTCGAAGCAACTACATGCATGATGCATAGGTAGTTCCGCCGACGACGTCCGAGAGGTCCCCCATGTCGTTCACTGCCCGCACCGCAGCCAAGGCCCCGCCGCTGCTGTCGGTCATCGCCCTCTGCTCCGGCGGTCTCGTCGCAGCCCTGACGCAGACGATGGTCATCCCGATCCAGTCCGAGCTGCCGGAGTACCTGAGCACCTCGCCGAGCAGCTCGGCGTGGGTCATCACCATCACGCTGCTCGCCGCCGCCGTCTCGATGGTCATCACCGGCCGCCTCGCCGACATGTTCGGCAAGCAGAAGATCCTCGTCATCTCCGCAGGCATCCTGACCGTCGGTTCGGCCATCTGCGCCCTGTCGGACACCCTCGCGCCGATGCTGGTCGGCCGGGCGCTGCAGGGCATGGCCATGGGCTTCATCCCCGTGGGCATCTCCCTCCTGCGTGAGATCACCCCCAAGCACATGCAGTCCACCGCCGTCGCCGCGATGAGCGCGACCCTCGGCGTGGGCGGCGCCATCGGCCTGCCGCTCTCGGCGTGGATCGCCGACGTCGCCGACTGGCATGCCCTCTTCTGGGTCTCCACCGCCGTGGCCGTCGTCGTGCTCCTCCTCATGCTCCTGGCCGTCCCCCACGTGACGGACGCCGCCGGCGGTCGCTTCGACGGCGGAGGTGCCATCGGTCTTGCGGTGGGGCTCACCGCGTTCCTGGTGGGCATCTCCAAGGCCACGACGTGGGGCTGGGGCGATGCCCGGACCATCGGCGCGATCGCCGGCGGGCTCGTCGTGCTGGTCCTCTGGGCTGTCTACGAGCTGCGGACCCCGCACTCCCTCGTCGACCTGCGCGCGACGGCGAAGCTGCCGGTGCTCATGACCAACGTCGCGGCCGTCGCCATCGGCTTCGGCATGATGGCGCAGTCCATCGTCGTGCCCCAGCTGCTGCAGCTCCCGTCGGAGACGGGCTACGGGCTGGGCCAGTCGATCCTGCACGCGGGGCTCTGGATGGCTCCGGCCGGGCTCATGATGCTCGTGTTCGCGCCGGTCTCCAGCTCCCTCATGACCAGGTACGGCGCCAAGACCGCGCTCATCGTGGGAGCGATCGTGCTCGCCGCGGGCTACGCGCTCGGGACGTTCCTGACGGACGCCCCGTGGCAGCTGCTCATCGTGTCGCTCGTCGCCTCGTCGGGCGTGGGCATCGGCTACGCCGCGATGCCGACACTCATCCTCGACGCCACTCCCCCGCACGAGGCCGGCGCGGCGGTCGGGCTCAACGCCCTGAGCCGCTCCACCGGCACGACCCTCGCCGCGGCGGTGATGGGCACGGTGCTCACTAGCTCGACCACCACGTTCGGCCCGGCGCAGGTGCCGTCGGAGTCGGCGTTCACGCTGTGCTTCGTGATCGGCGCCGGGGCCGCCCTCCTGGGTGCGCTCCTCGCGGGCTTCGTGCCCACGAGCCGCCGGCCCGACGACGAGGTCCTGGTCCACGACTCGCTCGGCGACCCCGAGCCCGCGCACGCCGCTCGCTGACCCGCCTCACGAGGGACCTGCCTCCGGCACGCCGTCCGGCCCGGGGGCGGGTCCTTCGTCGTTCAGGACGGGCCGGCGGCCTCGTGGGCGGCCTCGAGGGCGTCGTTGAGCTGGTTCAGGTCGGCCGCCAGTCGACGGACGCGGTCGGCCCCGAGCGTCTCCAGGGCCGTGCGGAAGATCTCCCCGCGACGGTCGAGGTCGCGGCGGAAGGCTTCCTCGCCCGCGTCGGTGGACCGGACGAGCTTGCTGCGGGACCCGGACTGCATCTCGAACACGACGAGCCCGTGCTCGAGGGCCGACTTCACCTGGCGGCTCACGGTGGACTGCTCGACCTGGAGCACCTCGACGAGGCGACCGATCGTGGACGGCCCCTCGTCGCGCAGGATCCACAGCAGACGGAACGCAGAACGGTCGAGCTCGAGCCCGGCGGGCGCCACGACGGTGGGGCGACCCAGACGCAGCACCTCGCCACCGATGTCCTTCAGCAGGTCCTCGGAGATCTCCTCGGGCACCGTGCCGCCTCCTGTCGCCGTCGTCACCTCCACCCTAGGCCCGGACGGCGCGCACTAGATTGCCCGCGTGAGCCGTGGACAGCCCGACGTCGCACAGCGTCCCGTCGGCGCGGTGCTGCTGGCCAGCGTCCTCTGGGGCACGACGGGCGTCGTCGCCCACCAGGCACCCGAGGGCTCCGACCAGCTCCTCGTCGGGCTCTCGACCTTCGGGTTCGGCGGCCTCCTCCTGCTGGTCCTCGACCCGCGCCCCACGACGAGACTCCTGCGCGACGCACGCCGCCTCCCCCTCGCCCTGTTGGGCGCCGTGGGCGTGTCCCTCTACGCCTCGCTCTACTACGTGGCGATGGACCGGGTGGGCGTGGCGATCGGCAACGTCCTCGCCCTCGGCTCCGGACCGATCTTCGCCGTGCTGCTCGAGCTCGTGGTCGACCGTCGACGCATCGACCCGCGCTGGGCGGCGGCCGCCGCCGTGACGGTGGTGGGGGTGGCGCTCCTGGCCGGGTCTGCGGGCTCCGCGCCCGGAGGCCGACCCGTGAGCGGCGTCCTGCTCGCCCTGGGTGCGGGCTTCGGGTACGCGCTCTACTCCTGGTCCGGGGCCCGCCTCATCTCCCGCGGCGCGAGCTCGCGCTCCGCGATGGGCGGCATCTTCGTCCTGGCCTCCGTCGGTCTGCTCCCGGCCTTCCTCGTCCTCGGACCGGGACCGCTCACGGAGCCCCGCGGGATCGTCGTCCTGGCCTACCTGGCCCTCGTCCCGATGGCGCTGGCGTACCTGCTCTTCGGGTACGGACTGCGGCGCCTCACGGCGTCGACAGCCACGACCCTCACCCTCGCCGAGCCCGTCGTGGCCACCCTGCTGGCCCTCGTCCTGCTGGACGAGCGCCTCTCGGGTCTCGGCTGGCTCGGGCTCGCCGTCATCGTGGTCGGGCTGCTGATGGTGGCGCTCGACGAGCGCAGGACACCAGGAGACAGGGCAGAGTGACCCTCATGGAACAGGTCGCGGACGGCGTCTTCGTCGGTCAGGGCACCGACGTCGGCTGGCTCGCGCTCGTCGACGGCGAGGACGTCACCCTCGTGGACACGGGCTACCCCAAGGACCACGGCCGGCTCGTCGCGGGCCTCGCCGCCCTCGGCCGCCGGCCCCAGGACGTGCGCGCGGTCCTGGTGACGCACGCCCACGTGGACCACGTGGGTGGCGTAGCCCCCTTCTCGAGGCTGGGCGTGCCCGTGCTCGTCGGCACCGAGGAGCTGCCCAACGCCCGCGGCGACGTGCACGAGCAGGCCGCGCCGCTCGACGTCGCCAAGCGGTCGTGGCGTCCCGGCGTCGCCGCCTGGTCGCTCCGCATCATGCGGGCCGGTGGCCTGGAGCACCCCACCGTCCCCGAGGCGCAGCCGGTCCCCGAGGGTCGCCTCGACCTCCCGGGCCACCCCGTGGCCATCGCCTGCCCCGGCCACACCTCCGGCCACACGGCCTTCCACCTGCCCGACGTCGGCGTGGTGGCCACCGGCGACGCGCTCGTGACGGCCCATCCCGTCTCGCGCGTCGACGGACCCCAGCTCATCCCCGACTTCTTCGCGCACGCCCCGGACCGGGCCGTCTCCAGCCTGAGCGCGCTCGCCGCGACCGACGCCCGGGTGGTCGTGCCGGGCCACGGGCCGACCTGGCGCGACGGTGTCGGCCGGGCGGTCGAGCAGGCTCTGAGCCACCGCGCCTAGGCTGACGCCCGTGACGATCCTGGGCACTCCTCTCTCCGACGGCGCCACGCGCGTCCTGCTCCTCGGCTCCGGCGAGCTCGGCAAGGAGGTCGCGATCGAGCTGCAGCGCCTCGGCGTCGAGACCATCGCCGTCGACCGCTACCCCGATGCCCCCGCGATGCAGGTGGCGCACCGCAGCCACGTGATCGACATGCTGGACCCGGCGGAGATCCGCCGGGTCGTCGAGCTGGAGGAGCCGCACTGGGTGGTCCCCGAGATCGAGGCCATCCACACCCCCACGCTGCAGGAGCTCGAGGCCGAGGGCATCACGGTGGTGCCCACGGCCCGGGCCGCCCGGCTCACGATGGACCGCGAGGGCATCCGTCGCCTGGCGGCCGAGGAGCTCGGCCTGCCCACCTCGCCGTACCGCTTCGCCGGGACCTTCGAGGAGATGTCGGCGGCGGTCGACGCCGTCGGCCTCCCGTGCGTCGTGAAGCCCGTCATGTCCTCGTCGGGCAAGGGCCAGTCCGTGCTCCGCGAGCCCTCCGACGTCCGGCCCGCGTGGGACTACGCGCAGGAGGGCGGCCGGGCTGGTGCGGGGCGCGTCATCGTGGAGGGCTTCGTGCCCTTCGACGTCGAGATCACGCTCCTCACCGTCAAGCACGCCGGTGTCGACGGCGGTGCCGACCTGATCTCCTTCTGCCCGGCCATCGGCCACACCCAGGTGGACGGCGACTACCGCGAGTCGTGGCAGCCGCAGGCCCTGTCCGACGTCGTCCTGGCCCGGGCGCAGGAGGTGGCCGCTGCCGTCGTCGCCGACCTCTGCGGGGAGCACGGCCGCGGCCTCTTCGGGGTGGAGCTCTTCGTGCACGGCGACGACGTGATCTTCTCCGAGCTCTCCCCCCGCCCGCACGACACCGGGCTGGTCACCCTCGTCTCGCAGGACCTCTCGGAGTTCGCGCTGCATGCTCGCGCCGTGCTGGGCCTGCCCGTCCCGGTCATCAGCACCCGCGGACCGTCCGCGTCGTGCGCGGTCCTCGTGGACGGCGAGATCACGGCGCCGCGCTTCGCCGGCGTGCCCCAGGCACTCGCGGAGCCCGGCACGAGCGTGCGGCTCTTCGGCAAGCCTGCGGTGTCCGGTCGTCGACGCATGGCCGTGACCCTCGCGGTCGGTCCCGACGTGGAGTCGGCGCGCGCCACCGCACGCCGTGCAGCCGAGCAGATCCACGTCGTCTGACCCCTCGGGAATGCCCGACCCGGCTCGCCGCTTGAACGTGGCATGAAGAACATCGGCTTCCTGTCGTTCGGGCACTGGACGCCCTCGCCCCAGTCACAGACCCGGTCGGCCTCCGACACCCTGCTCCAGTCGATCGACCTCGCGGTCGCGGCCGAGGAGCTCGGCGCCGACGGCGCGTACTTCCGCGTGCACCACTTCGCGCGTCAGCTCGCCTCGCCGTTCCCGCTGCTCGCCGCAGTCGGCGCGCGGACGAGCCGCATCGAGATCGGCACGGGCGTCATCGACATGCGGTACGAGAACCCCCTCTACATGGCCGAGGACGCCGGATCGGCCGACCTCATCTCCGGGGGCAGGCTCCAGCTCGGCATCAGTCGCGGATCTCCGGAGCAGGTCGTCGACGGCTTCAAGTACTTCGGCCACGTCCCCGCCGAGGACGACCCGGCCGGCGCCGCCATGGCGCGCAACGCGACCGAGGTCTTCCTCCAGGTGATCCAGGGCGAGGGCTTCGCCCAGCCGAGCCCTCGCCCCATGTTCCCCAACCCGCCCGGGCTGCTCCCCATCGAGCCGCACTCCCCCGGCCTGCGCGACCGCATCTGGTGGGGCGCCGGCTCCCGTGCCACGGCGGAGTGGACGGCCCAGCAGGGACTCAACCTCATGAGCTCGACGTTGCTCACCGAGGACACCGGCGTGCCGTTCCACCAGCTCCAGGCCGAGCAGATCCAGATGTTCCGCGACGCCTGGAAGGAGGCCGGCCACGCCCGCGAGCCCCGCGTCTCCGTGAGCCGCAGCATCTTCGCGCTCACCGACGACCGCGACCGCGCCTACTTCGGCCGCGGCGGACAGGACGCCGACCAGGTGGGCATCATCGACGGCACCACGGCGCGCTTCGGCCGCACGTACGCCGACGAGCCCGATGCCCTCATCGAGCAGCTCCGCGAGGACGAGGCCGTCGCCGCGGCCGACACCCTCCTGCTCACGGTCCCCAACCAGCTGGGCGTCGAGTACAACGCCCACGTCATCGAGAGCATCCTGAAGCACGTCGCCCCCGGCCTCGGCTGGCGCTGAGGCCTCCTCGGATTGCGAGCCCACGCAGGTTACGTAGCGTCGAAGGCATCACCACCCACCGAGGAGGAACCCATGCCCACACGCTCCGCACGCACCGCCTGGGACGGCGGCTTCAAGGACGGATCCGGCCAGACCGAGCTCACGAGCAGCGGTCTCGCGACCTTCGAGGTCTCCTTCCCCAAGCGCGCATCGGACGACGGCGGAGGCGCCACCAACCCCGAGGAGCTCCTCGCCGCGTCGCACTCGGCGTGCTACACGATGCAGCTCACCGCGCTGCTCGAGGAGGCCGGCGGAACGCCGCTCTCGATCGAGACCTCGGCCGACGTCACGCTCGGCGAGGATCCCGACGGCGGCTTCCGCATCACCTCCATCCACCTCACCGTGCGCGCCGAGGTCGACGGCATCGGCGAGACCGAGTTCCAGGAGGCCGCCGACGGCGCCAAGGAGAGCTGCCCGCTCAGCAAGGCACTTGACGGGGTCGACGAGATCACGCTGGACGCCCGGCTCGAGACCGCCTGACCCGCACGACCACACCCCGTCCTCTCGTCCCACCCGGCCGTCCGTGCCCGGTGGGACGATGACTGTCATGCGCCAGGCCCTCGCTCCCCACCGGCTTCCCGCCCAGCTGCTCACGGGCGAGCCGGCCGCGTCTCCGACTCTGGCAGTGGGCCATCTCGGCGCCGTCCAGTGCCAGGACCACGTGAGTGCTGCCTGGAGCATCGGGCGTCGTTGCGGGGCGTCCGCGGTCGAGGTGGCCGCCGCGCTGTCGGGCCCCGACGTGGTGCGAACCCACGTGCTCCGCACCACGTGGCACCACGTCCTGACCGAGGACCTCCCGCACCTCGTCGCCGCCACCGGAGCGCGGGTCGAGCGCCTCGTGGTCACCCACACCGCTCGCCAGGGACTCCCCGAGGACCGCCTCCGCGCCGCCGCTGACGTCGTGGCCCGGGCGGTGGAGGAGTCGCCGGGCTGCACGCGCGCCCACCTGGCCGAGCGCCTCCACGACGCCGGTCATGCACCGTTGCCGGGCGACCTCCTCGCCCACGTCGTGATGATGGCCGAGCTCGACGGCCGCGTCGGAGGTTCTCGGCTCACCGGCGGTCAGCACCGGTACCGACCGCTGAGCCTGGCGGCGTCGGCCCTGAGCCACGACGAGGCGCTCGCGTGGGTCGCGCGCACCTATGCGCGCGGCCACGGACCTCACACGGCCCACGACCTCGCCTGGTGGACGAGCCTCACGCTCACGCAGGCCCGCCGCGCCATCGAGCTGGCCCAGCTGCGACCCGTCACCCTCGACGGCCGGGAGCTCTGGGTGCTCGAGGAGGCAGAGCCGGTCGACGTCCCGCCCGTCCTCCTGCTCGCCAACTTCGACGAGATCATCTCCTACGTCCGCGACGCCCACCTCCGCGCGGAGCTCGGCCCCGGCTACGAGGTGGCGATGCGCGGCTTCGGACTGCTCTTCCTCGACGGTCGGCTGGCCGGCGGCTGGACCCGCACCGTGAGTGCCGCCACAGTGGAGGTCCACGTCACCACCCACGCCACCCTCTCGCGTCGGCACCGGGCCGCGCTCGACACCGAGACGGAGCATTTCGCCGGTTTTCTGGGGCTCGAGGGCTCCCTGCGCCTCACCACGTAGGGGCACGACGCGCGCCCGGACCAGCCGCCCGGCGCCTGGCGAGGCGCGCTACCCTGTCAGGAGTTCCCCCTGCACGCGCGCGCACTGAACGGAAGAGGCGATCGAGGCCGTGGCCGAGTCCTCCCAGGCATCAACCACCCCCGACTTCGGGACCAACCAGTGGCTCGTCGAGGAGATGTACGACCGGTATCAGGCCGATCCGTCCTCCGTCGACGCCTCCTGGGTGACGTTCTTCGAGAAGAACGACCTGGAGAGCAGCAACGGCTCCGCCCCGGCGCCCGCGAAGGCCGAGCCGGCCAAGGCCGAGCCGGCCAAGGCTGAGCCGGCCAAGGCTGAGCCGGCCAAGGACAAGGCCCCCGAGCCCGCCAAGCCGGAGCCCGCCAAGCCCGCGGCCAAGGCTGAGCCCGCCAAGCCCGCCGCGAAGGCCGAGCCCGCCAAGCCCGCCGCGAAGGCCGAGCCTGCCAAGCCCGCGGCCAAGCCGGCCGCCAAGTCGGGAGCCAAGGCCGAGCCCGCTCCCGCTGCCGGACCCGGCGAGGTCGAGCGCACCACGCTGCGCGGCGCCCCCGCGCGCACCGCCGCCAACATGGACGAGAGCCTCACGGTTCCCACCGCCACGAGCGTGCGCTCCGTGCCGGTCAAGCTGCTCTTCGACAACCGCACCGTCATGAACAACCACCTCGCCCGCGCCCGCGGCGGCAAGGTCTCGTTCACCCACATCATCGGCTACGCCGTCGTGCGCGCCATCTCCGAGATCCGCGCCATGAACACCGGCTACGACACCGACGAGAAGGGCAAGCCGGTCGCGCTCAAGCCCGAGCACATCAACTTCGGCCTCGCCATCGACCTCCAGAAGCCCGACGGAACCCGTCAGCTCATGGTCCCCAGCATCAAGGCCGCCGAGACGCTCGGCTTCGCCGGCTTCTGGCAGGCCTACGAGACCATGGTCAAGAAGGCCCGCGACGGCAAGCTCGAGGTCTCCGACTTCCAGGGCACCACCGTCAGCCTCACCAACCCCGGTGGCATCGGCACCAACCACTCGGTGCCGCGGCTCATGAAGGGCCAAGGCGTCATCGTCGGCGTCGGCTCCATGGACTACCCGCCGGAGTTCCAGGGCGCCTCGGCCCACACGCTCGCGCAGATGGCCATCTCCAAGATGATGACCCTCACGTCCACGTACGACCACCGCGTCATCCAGGGCGCGCAGTCGGGCGAGTTCCTCAAGCGCATCCACGAGCTGCTCATCGGCCAGGACGGCTTCTACGACGACATCTTCCGCGAGCTGCGGATCCCCTACGAGCCCATCCGCTGGGCCCAGGACATCGCCGTCAGCCACGACGACGACATCGATCGCCAGGCCCGCGTCCTCGAGCTCATCCACGCCTTCCGCGTGCGCGGCCACCTCATGGCCGACACCAACCCGCTCGAGTACCGCCAGCGCAGCCACCCCGACCTCGACACCGCCTCGCACGGCCTCACCCTGTGGGACCTCGACCGCGAGTTCCCCACGGGTCCGTCGTTCGGCGGCGACCGCCGCTACATGAAGCTGCGCGAGATCCTCGGCATCCTGCGCGACTCGTACAGCCGCACCGTCGGCATCGAGTACATGTACATCGAGGACCCGGCAGAGCGTCGCTGGTTCCAGGAGCGTCTCGAGCACGGCTACACCAAGCCGCCGCGTGAGGAGCAGCTCCGGATCCTGCTCAAGCTCAACCAGGCCGAGGCCTTCGAGACCTTCCTGCAGACCAAGTTCGTCGGCCAGAAGCGCTTCAGCCTCGAGGGTGGCGAGACCACGGTCCCGCTGCTCGACGAGATCTGCGAGGCCGCCGCTCTCGACGGCCTCGAGGAGGTCTGCATCGGGATGGCCCACCGCGGCCGCCTGAACGTGCTGGTCAACATCGCCGGCAAGAGCCCGGCCCAGGTCTTCCGCGAGTTCGAGGGCAACATCGACCCCCGCACCGTCCAGGGCTCCGGCGACGTCAAGTACCACCTCGGCGTCGAGGGCGAGTTCGTCGCCACCGGTGGCTCCAAGATCAAGGTCTCGGTGGCGGCCAACCCGTCGCACCTCGAGGTCGTCGACCCGGTGCTCGAGGGCATCGCGCGCGCCAAGCAGGACCGCCTCAACCGCGGCGCCGAGTTCCCGGTGCTGCCCGTCCTGGTGCACGGCGACGCCGCGTTCGCCGGACAGGGCGTCGTGGCCGAGACGCTCAACCTGTCGCAGCTGCGGGGCTACCGCACCGGCGGCACGATCCACGTCATCGTCAACAACCAGGTGGGCTTCACGACGTCTCCGTCGTCGTCCCGCTCCTCCACGTACTGCACCGACGTCGCCCGCATGATCCAGGCGCCGGTCTTCCACGTGAACGGCGACGACCCCGAGGCCTGCATCCGCATCGCGCAGCTGGCCTACGAGTACCGCCGCACGTTCAACAAGGACGTCGTCATCGACCTCGTCTGCTACCGCCGCCGCGGTCACAACGAGGGCGACGACCCCAGCTTCACGCAGCCCCTCATGTACGACACGATCAACGCCAAGAAGTCGGTGCGCAAGCTCTACACCGAGGCCCTGGTCGGTCGTGGCGACATCACCATCGAGGAGGCCGAGGCGGCCCTCGCGGACTACCAGGCCCAGCTCGAGCGCAACTTCGTCGACGTCAAGGAGGCCTCGGCCGACCCGGACTACACCCGGACGCCGGAGTACCCCACCAAGCCCGAGCACGAGGGCCAGCTGGTCACCTCCATCACGCCGGAGACCATGAAGGCCATCTCCTCGGCCTACACCTCCGTGCCCGACGGCTTCACGGTGCACCCCAAGGTGCTGCCGCAGCTGCAGCGTCGCGCCGCGTCCATCGAGACCGGTCCCATCGACTGGGGCACCGGCGAGATCCTCGCCATGGGCTCGCTCCTGCTCGACGGCCGCCCGGTGCGGCTGGCCGGTCAGGACTCGCGCCGCGGCACGTTCTCCTCGCGCTTCGCCACGATCATCGACCGTGAGAACGCGAGCGAGTGGACTCCCCTGGCGCACGTCGGCGACGAGCAGTCCACCTTCTACATCTACGACTCGCTGCTGAGCGAGTACGCCGCACTCGGCTTCGAGTACGGATACTCCGTGGCCCGTCCTGAGGCGCTCACGCTGTGGGAGGCCCAGTTCGGCGACTTCGTCAACGGCGCCCAGTCGGTCATCGACGAGTACATCTCCTCGGGCGAGACCAAGTGGGGTCAGAAGTCGGGCGTCGTCCTGCTGCTCCCTCACGGCTACGAGGGCCAGGGCCCCGACCACTCGTCGGCCCGCATCGAGCGCTTCCTGGCGCTGGCGGCCAACGGCGAGATCACGATCGCCCAGCCCTCCACGTCGGCCTCGTACTTCCATCTCCTGCGTCGTCAGGCGCTGGAGAGCGAGCACCGTCCGCTCATCGTCTTCACGCCCAAGCAGCTGCTGCGGCGCAAGTCGGCGGCCTCGGACCCGGCGGAGTTCACCTCCGGCGAGTTCCGCCCGGTCATCGCCGACACCGACGTCGAAGCCGGCTCGGTGGAGCGCGTCATCCTCGCCTCGGGTCGTGTCACGCACGACCTGCTGGAGGCCCGGACCAAGCGCGAGGACACCCGCACGGCCATCCTGCGGGTCGAGCAGCTCTACCCGCGTCCGCTCGAGGAGGTCAAGGAGCTGCTCGCGCAGTACTCCAACCTCACGACCGTGCGCTGGGTGCAGGACGAGCCGTCCAACCAGGGCCCGTGGCCGCACTACTCGCAGCACTGGGACCTCGACGTCCCGCTCGAGCTGATCTCGCGGCCCGAGTCCTCCACGACGGCCGTCGGCTCCAAGCACCGTCACGACGAAGAGGCCTCCGAGCTCATGGACGCCGCCTTCGCCGGCTGAGTCGGCCATGTACTTCACCGACCGAGGCATCGAGGAGCTGGCGGCCCGCCGCGGCGAGGAGGAGATCTCCTTCGCGTGGCTGGCCGACCGGCTCGTCGAGTTCGTCGACCTCAACCCCGACTTCGAGATCCCCACCGAGCGCCTCGCCACCTGGCTCGCCCGCCTCGACGACGACGAGGACTGACCCCCGCTCTCGGACCAACGACGAGGGCTTGCGGTCGCCACCACGACCCAAACCCCTCATCGTTCGTCCCCGCCGGACCAACGACGAGGGCTAGCGGTCGCCACCACGACCCAAACCCCTCATCGTTCGTCCCCACCAGACCAACGACGAGGGCTAGCGGTCGCCACCACGACCCAAACCCCTCATGGTTCGTCCCCACCAGACCAACGACGAGGGCTAGCGGTCGCCACCACGACCCAAACCCCTCATCGTTCGTCCCCACCAGACCAACGACGAGGGCTAGCGGTCGTCCCAACGACCACGAGCCCTCGTCGTTCGTCGGTCAGCGGGTGAGGACGATCTTGCCGAAGACGGAGCCGTCGATGACCGACTCGAGGCCGGAGGCGGCGTCCTCCATCGGGATCTCGCGGTCGATGAGGGGCTTGGTGCCGGTCACGTCGAGGAACTGGGCCAGGCGGTGGAGCTCGTCGCGCGTGCCCATGGTGGAGCCGTGGACGCGCATCTGCTGGAAGAAGATCCGCGTCAGCTCGGCGGGGGGCGCGTCGCCCGACGTCGCGCCGGAGATGACGATCGTGCCGCCGGGGCGCATGGAGCGAACCGAGTGCGACCAGGTGGCCTTGCCGACGGTCTCCATGACGGCGTCGACCTTCACCGGCAGGCGCGCGCCGGACTCGAAGACCTCGTGCGCGCCGATCTCGAGCGCCTTGGTGCGCTTGTCCTCGTCGCGGCTCGTGGCCAGGACCCGCAGACCGGCGGCGCGCGCCAGGATGATGAGGGCCGTGGCCACGCCGCCGCCCGCGCCCTGCACGAGGACCGTGTCACCCTGCTTGAGGTCGGACTGCGTGAAGAGCATGCGGTAGGCCGTGAGCCAGGCCGTGGGAAGGCACGCCGCCTCGGCGAAGCTGAGGCCCGCGGGCTTGGCCACGACGTTGCGGCTGGGCACGGCCACCTTCTCCGCGAACGTGCCCGGGTGCCGCTCGGACAGCAGCGACCGCTTGGGGTCGAGCGTCTCGTCGCCGCGCCACGAGGGGTCGCTGATCACGGCGTGCACGATGACCTCGTTGCCGTCCTCGTCGTACCCCGCGGCGTCGCAGCCCAGGATCATGGGCAGCGCGTCACTCCTGAGGCCGACGCCGCGCAGGCTCCACACGTCGTGGTGGTTGATGGAGGCCGCCTTGACCGTGACCGTGGTCCACCCGTCGGGGACCACCGGATCGGGCTGCTCGCCGATCACGAGCCCCTTGAGCGGGTCCTCCGGGTTGATCTCACCTGCGTAGACGGCGAACATGCGGCTCCTCTTCGTGGTGGGTGCTGATCAGCTCAGTAGGGCCGGCGGGCCAGTCCCTCGCGGCGTGCGGTGTCGGTGACGGCCCGGGCGACGGCGGTGGCCACCCGGGGGTCGAAGGGCGACGGGATGACGTAGGACTCGGCGAGGTCGTCGCCCACGAGGTCGGCGATGGCGTGGGCCGCCGCGATCTTCATGGACTCCGAGATGGCCGTGGCACGGACGTCGAGGGCCCCGCGGAAGATGCCGGGGAACACCAGCACGTTGTTGATCTGGTTGGCGAAGTCCGAGCGGCCCGTGGCGACCACGCGGGCGTGCCGCGACGCGACGTCGGGGTGCACCTCGGGCGTGGGGTTGGCGAGCGCGAAGACGATGGCGTCCTCGGCCATCCCCGCCACGGCGGACTCCGCGATGGTCCCGCCGGAGACGCCGATCAGCACGTCGGCACCGCGCAGGGCGTCGTCGACGGTGCCCGGCTTGGCCCAGCCCGAGGTCTGGTCGGCGAGCAGCTGCTTGACGCTGTTGAGGTCGGTGCGGCCGGAGTGGATGACGCCGGCGCGGTCGAGGACGCTGACCTTGCGGACGCCCGACTCGCGGAGGATCTGGGTGATGGCCACGCCGGCGGCGCCGGCGCCGGAGATGACGACCTTGATGTCCTCCATGTCGCGGTCGGTGAGGCGCAGCGCGTTGATGAGCGCGGCCAGGACCACGACGGCGGTGCCGTGCTGGTCGTCGTGGAAGACAGGGATGTCGAGGGCGTCCTTGAGACGACGCTCGATCTCGAAGCAGCGCGGGCTCGAGATGTCCTCCAGGTTCACGCCGCCGAAGGTGGGCGCGAGCCGGATGATCGTCTCGACGATCTCGTCGACGTCGGTGGTGTCGAGGGCCACCGGGATGGCGTCGACGCCGCCGAACTGCTTGAACAGGACGGCCTTGCCCTCCATGACCGGCATCGACGCGGCCGGGCCGATGTCGCCGAGGCCGAGCACGGCCGTGCCGTCGGTGATGACGGCGACCGTGTTGGAGACCCACGTGTACTCGTGGGCGACCTCGGGGTCGGCGTGGATGGCCTCGCACACGCGGGCGACGCCGGGCGTGTAGGCCAAGGAGAGGTCATGGGCGTCGCGCAGGGGCACGGAGGCCGAGATCTCCATCTTGCCGCCGCGGTGCAGGGCGAAGACGGGGTCCTCGGGGTCGAAGGTCTCGATGCGAGCGTCGATGTCGGTGGCAACCATCTGTGAGTGAAGTCCTCGGCGAAGAATCCGGTCGTGCTGCAGACCGGTCCGGTCGCAGTGCGGCTCGTGCCGCGATGCCCACGATGGGGGCTGGGGAAAGGGGGTGTGTCCCGCCGGTCAGTCTCTCACATCGGCCAGGGGCTCCCGGCGTGAGGCCGGTCTCACGAGAGCGCCCACAGGAGGGGTCAGAGCGCCTCGGGGTCGTCGACCAGCGCCGCTGTCACGGGCGGCGCCAGCAGGCAGCCCAGGGCCACGACACCCGTCGTGGCCAGCAGCGTCGGGACCCACCACACGTTGTCACGGGCGTTGTAGGCGATCAGCACCTGGATGAGCTGCGTCAGCACGAGGAAGCCCCGGCCCCAGGAGTGGCCGCGGAGCACGCGGACCGCGGCCCACACCATGGCGGCGGCGTAGACCGCGAGCAGCAGCGCGGCGCCGACGCCGAGGCCCAGACGATCGCTGTTGAGGTCGGTGAGGTCGAGCACGGCCAGGGTGACCAGGCCGAGCGCCTCGACCGCGACGATCCCGAACACCACGAGCAGGAACCTGCGGGCGGCGCCCGTGGGACGCGTGGGACCGCTGGGACTGGTGGGGCGATCGGCATCCGTCACGGTCCCTACCCTAGGGCGGTGTCGTCCGGCGGTGTGACGAGGTGTGATGGAGCCGACAGGAGGCGCGCTCGGGTATCTCTTGTGCAAGTGTCCGCAGGCTGGAACGATGGGTGACAGCGCCCCGAGCCATGTAACGAACATGTGAACGCGACCCTGTCGCCCCACGTCATCGCTCCGGGAGAACACATCACCACGGGAAGGAGACATCGTCATGGACTGGCGCCACCGAAGCGCGTGTCTGGACGAAGACCCCGAGCTCTTCTTCCCCATCGGCAACACCGGCCCCGCGATCATGCAGATCGAGGAGGCGAAGGTTGTCTGTCGTCGTTGCGACGTCCGGGAGCAGTGCCTGCAGTGGGCACTCGAGTCCGGTCAGGACCACGGCGTCTGGGGAGGCATGAGCGAGGACGAACGTCGCGCTCTCAAGCGCCGCAACGCCCGGGCACGCATCCGCACCGCCTGAGCCACGCGCACAGACTCACCGAGTCACAGAGACGAGCCCCGCACCCTTGGTGCGGGGTTCTGTTCTGTTCAGGACCTGATCTCCAGCGAGATGACCACGGTGGTGCCGCCGCGCGGGTTGGGCTCGAACGCCAGCGTCCCGCCCAGCTCGGCCTGCACGAGCGTGGAGACGATCGAGAGGCCCAGGCTGTCCTCGGGGCTGAAGTCGCTCGGCAGGCCCTTGCCGTCGTCGCTGACCCGCAGCCGCACGCGGTCACGGATCCGGTTCACGGCGATCGTGAGGCGGCCGCCCGACTCGTCGTAGGCGTGCTCGGCCGCGTTCTGGATGAGCTCGGTGAGCACCATCGCCAGGGGCGTGGCCACCTCGGCCGGCACGTGGCCGAACGAGCCGACACGGGCCCCACGGACCCCTGCGCCGGCGACGTCGAGCACCGTGCGCATGAGCCGGTCGGCGATCTCGTCGAAGTCGACCGTCTCGTCGAAGGACTGGCTGAGCGTCTCGTGCACGAGCGCGATGGAGCCGACGCGGCGCACGGCCTCCTCGAGCGCGCCGCGTGCCTCGGGAGCCGCGACCCGACGGGCCTGCAGACGGAGCAGCGCCGCCACGGTCTGGAGGTTGTTCTTCACCCGGTGGTGGATCTCGCGGATCGTGGCCTCCTTGGAGACCAGCTGGCGCTCCCGGAGCCGCAGCTCGGTGACGTCGCGCAGGAGCACGACCGACCCGCTGCGCCGACCGTGGGACCGCACCGGGATCAGCCGCACGAGCAGGGAGGCGTGAGCGTTCTCGACCTCGGCCTCCCCCTGGTCGTCGCCCTCCAGGAGCGCGACCGCCGCACCGTCGGTGGGCCGGGCGGGACGCCGTGCCGTGAGGGCCGTGGTGACGTCGGCGAGGTCGACGCCGACGAGGTCGCCCGAGAGCCCGAGCCGACGGTAGGCCGACATCGCGTTGGGGCTGGCGAAGAGGACCGCACCCCGGGAGTCCGTCCTGATGAAGCCGTCACCGACCCGGAGGGAGTCAGCCAGCTCCGAGCGCGAGCCCGGGGTGGGGAACTCCCCCTGGCGGATCATCTCGGTGAGCTCGCCCGCTGTCTGCCGGTAGGCGGTCTCGAGCCGGCTCGACGCACGGAGTCCGAAGGTCGCCGAGCGTCGCTCGATGACGGCCACCGGGACCTCGCGCCGCACCGGGACGAGCTGCACGCGGGCGGCGGTGTCGCCGTCCAGCGCCACCTGCACGTCGTCGAGGGGCTCCCCCGTCTTGAGCACCCGCTCGAACGCGAAGGTCTCCTCGCTCGGCACGAAGGTCCCCACGACGTCCTCCTGGAGCGTCGTGGGTCCGGTGGTGGGGCGGATCTGGGCGGCGGCCCAGCGCCCCTTGGCCTCGGCGTCGGGCACCCACAGCACGAGGTCGGAGAAGGAGAGGTCGGCGATCAGCTGCCAGTCAGCGACCACGGCGTGCAGCCACGCGACGTCGGCCTCGTCGAGGGTCGTCTGCGACCGGGCGATGTCGTCGAGGGAGGGCACCTCGGCAGCCTATCGAGCGGCCGCGGCCGGCTGCCGCCCTCAGGACGCCTGTGCCACAGTGGGTCCGATGTCTGAGGCGTACTGGCAGGCGGTCATGCAGACCGGCCGAAGAGTTCCGATCGACCGATCGCTCGACGAGTCCACCGTCGAGCTCATCGAGATGCTCGGCCACCCGAACCCGCGCCTGCGCGAGGACCTCGCATACCCGCTCCTCACCACGTGGCTGGCCGAGGGCGTGTACGACGACCTCCTGACCGGCCTGGGCGACGGCGTGCTGCCGGGCCTGCGGTACGGGCTGGGGCACGACGGAGACGTCTCGGTCATCCGACGCTCGTACAGCGCCCTGCTCCTCGCCGAGGTCGTGGGCCGCGACAACCAGGCGCACCTGCTGGCCTCCGAGACGGTCCTGGGCTGGGGCGACCACGCCACCAGCTGGTACGTCCGGGAGCAGGACCACCGCGGCTGGCTGCCCGAGCAGGGCTGGGCCCATGCCATCGCCCACGGTGCCGACCTCCTCGGCGCGCTGGCCCGCTCACGACACTTCGGCCGCCTCGAGCTCACGGTCCTGCTCGACGTCATCGCCGACCGGGTCCTGCAGCCGACGTCGCACATCTGGCGCCACGGCGAGGACGACCGGCTCGCGTACGCCGTGATGACGCTCCTGCACCGCAACTCCCTCGACCCCGCGATCGTCGAGCCCTGGCTCGCGCGCCTGGGCGACGGCATCCGTCCGCCACGCGTGCGGGGCCACTTCGACACCGAGTGGCCGTCGCCTCCGGCCAGCAACACGTCGGCCTTCCTCCGCGCGCTCCACCTCCAGCTCGCGCTGGGAGTCCAGGGCAGGGCCGACCTCACCGGCGACGCCGAGCTCTTCGCCGAGCAGCCGGCCCACCGCGCCGATCTTCTGCTCGCCGTCCTCGACCAGATCCGGGCCGAGAGCCCCTGGCTGTACCGACCCACCACCCGCGCCCAGCCCGTGGGCGAGTAAGCCCGACGACCGACCCCTGGCTCGGGTAGCGTCCCGATCATGACGCAGACGGACGACACCACCTCCACCGACGACACCCCCAAGCACGCCGGTGTCCACGCCCTGGAGGTCGCTCGTGCCCACGGCGTCGAGGCACTGTTCACCCTCTCCGGGGCGCACGTCTTCCCGCTCTACGACGCCGCCGTCACGGCCGAGCCGCCCACGCCCATCATCGACGTCCGGCACGAGCCCACGGCCGTGTTCGCCGCGGAGGCCATCGGCAAGCTCACCCGCACACCCGGTCTCGCGGTGCTCACGGCGGGCCCCGGTGTCACCAACGGCGTCAGCCCCGTGACACAGGCGCAGTTCAGCGGCTCGCCCCTCGTCGTCATCGGCGGCCGCGCCCCGGCCGGGCGCTGGGGCATGGGCACGCTGCAGGAGCTCGACCACCCGCCCATCTTCAGCACCATCACCAAGTCGGCCGAGACCGCGCACACCGTCGACGACGTCGCGCCCACCGTGGACCGGGCCTTCAACCTGGCCGGCTCGTCGCACCGCGGCCCCGCCTTCGTCGACATCCCGATGGACCAGATCTTCAACAGCACGACGGTCGACTCGCCGTCTGCCGGCAACACCACCGCGGCCATCACGCCCGACGCCGACGCCTTGGCGCGCATCGCCCGCCTCCTCGCCGACGCCGAGCGACCCGTGCTCGTGATCGGCACCGACGTCTGGGCCGACCACGCGGAGGAGGCTGCGCTCCGGTTCGTCGAGGAGACGGGCATCCCGGCCCTCGCCAACGGCATGGGCCGCGGCATCCTGCCGGGTGGTCACCCTCTCCTCGTCACCAAGGCGCGCTCCGTGGCGCTCGGCCAGGCCGACGTCGTCGTGGTCGTGGGCACCCCCCTCGACTTCCGCCTCGGCTACGGCGTGTTCGGCGGCAAGGAGGGCGCTCCGCAGGCCCGCACGGTCCACCTGGCCGACTCGCCCGGACAGGTCTCGGCCCACGCCCAGCTCGCCGCGTCCGCCGCAGGCGACCTCACCCAGTGCTTCGACGGCATCCTGGCGGCGCTCCAGTCCACACCGGGCTCACGCCCGTCGTGGAGCGAGTGGCTCGGACGCCTCCAGGACCGTGTGGCCGCCACCACGGCCTCGGACAACGAGCTCCTGGGTGCCGAGGCCGACCCCATCCACCCCGCGCGCATCTACGGCGAGCTGCTTCCCCGCCTGGCCGACGACGCCGTCGTCATCGGCGACGGCGGCGACTTCGTGTCCTTCGCCGGCAAGTACGTGGAGCCCCAGCGCCCCGGCGGGTGGCTCGACCCTGGCCCGTACGGCTGCCTCGGCGCCGGCATGGGCGCGGCCATCGCGGCCCGCATCGCCCGGCCGTCGAGCCAGGTCGTGGTGCTCTTCGGCGACGGCGCGGCCGGCATGTCGCTGCTCGACGTCGACACCCTCGTCCGTCACGACCTCCCCGTCGTCATGATCGTCGGCAACAACTCGGCGTGGGGCCTGGAGAAGGGCCCCATGCAGATGCTCTACGGCTATGACGTCGCGGCCGACCTGGCCCCGCAGACCCGCTACGACCAGGTGGTCACGGCGCTCGGTGGCGGCGGCGAGATGGTGACCGACCCGAAGGAGATCGGTCCCGCCATCGACCGTGCCTTCGCCTCCGACGTCCCGTACCTCGTCAACGTCATCACTGACGTCGACGCCGCCTACCCCCGCGCCACGAGCGGCATCTAGACGCACCCTCGCCCAGCCCCCTGGTCGCCGTCCCGCCCAGGGCCGGGTAAGGGTAGCCTCACGGGGTGCAGTCGACCGTCCCCACGAGCCCCTGGCCGCTGCTGCGACGCTCCGTCCGGCGTCACTGGCGCCGGCTCACGCCGGGCTACGTGCTGCTCGCCGTGTGGCAGCTGTGCGAGACGCTCGTCCCGGTCGCGATCGGCGTCGTGGTGGACCGCGGCATCGAGTCGGAGTCGACGAGCCGCTTCGTCACGTCGCTCCTGGTCCTGGTGGCGCTCATGTCCACGCTGGCCTTCTCGTACCGGTTCGGGAGCCGGTTCATCGTGCGCGCGCTCGAGGAGGAGTCACACCTCCTGCGCACCGAGATCGCGGGCCACGTGCTCCATCCTCGTGGGGCGAGGACCGACCAGCTCCCCGGCGAGGTCCTGTCGCTCGCGACGGGGGACGCCGAGCGAGTCGGCCAGGTCGTCTACCAGCTGGCGTACACGATCGCAGCGCTGCTGAGCGTCGTCATCGTGGCCGTGTACGTGCTGCAGGTCGACCTTGTCATCGGCCTGCTGATCCTCGTGGGCGTCCCCGCCGTCACGCTCGTCATCCAGGTCGTCACCCCGCTCGTGGCCAGGCGCAGCGAGCGTCAGCAGGAGAGCATCGCCACCGCCTCGGGTCTCGCCACGGACCTGCTGCACGGCCTGCGCCCTCTCAAGGGCATCGGTGGCGAGGACGTCGCGTTCGGTCGTTACCGCACGGTGAGTCGCCGGGCCCAGCACGACACCGTCTCCGTGGCCCGGTCGTGGGGCTATCTGGGCGGACTGACCACGCTGCTGTCGGGGCTGCTCCTGGCCGCCGTGGCCCTCGTGGCCGGTCAGGGCGCGCTCGACGGCGACCTCTCCCTCGGCGAGCTCATCGCCCTCGTGGGCCTCACCCAGTTCCTCGCCGAGCCCATCGCCCAGCTCGGCGAGGTCAGCGCCCAGTTCGGCGGGGCGTTCGGCTCGGCCCGCCGCATCTCGGCGTTCCTCGCCTCCCCTCGGCTCCAGCCGCCCGCCGACACCGCGTTGGCCGTCGACTCCACGGCACCGCGCCTCACCCTGGAGGACGTGCACAGCGGGCCGCTCGCCGGGCTGTCGGTCTCCGTGGCGCCCGACGAGATCCTCGCGCTGGTCGTCGACGACCCTGCCGTGGCCGACACGCTCATGACGCTGCTGCACGCCGAGACGTCCCCCGAGCACGGTCGGGTCTCGCTGGGGGACGTGGCGCTCGTGGACCTCGACGTGGACGACCGACGCAGGCACCTCGTGGTGAGCCCGCACAGCGCGCAGGTGCCGGCCGGGACGATCGGCACCACGATCGACCCCGGCGGCTCGCTCGGAGCGGACCGTCTCGAGCGGGTCCTGGCCGCAGCCGCCGCCGACGAGGTGGTGGCCCTGCACCCCGAAGGTCTCGAGCGCGTCGTCAGCGAGCGTGGGACGAGTCTCTCCGGCGGCCAGCGACAGCGACTAGCCCTCGCCCGGGCGCTGGCCACCGATGCGCCGGTGCTCGTGCTCCACGACCCCACGACGGCCATCGACTCCGTCACCGAGCAGGGGATCGCCGACGGCCTCCGCGACCTGCGGAACGGGCGGGCCACGCTCGTCCTCACGTCGTCGCCCGCGCTCCTGCAGGCGGCCGACCGTGTGGTCGTCGTGCACGGCGGACGCGTCGTGCTGACGGGCTCGCACGCCCAGCTGCTCGACGACCCCGGCTACCGCGAGGACGTGCTGCGATGAGCACGCTGCTCCCCACGGCCGACCGTCGCACGACCGCCCGACTTGCGTGGCGGCTCGTGCGCACCCGCCGCGTCCCGCTCGCGGCCACCTTCGTCACCTTCGCCGTCACCGGCCTCGCAGGACTCGTGCCGGTCTGGATGATCGGACGGATCATCGACGCCGTCCGCGAGGACAGCGGCACCGACGCCGTCGTGCGTGCCGTGGTGCTCATGGTGGTGGCAGGGGTGGTCGGTGCGCTGTCCACCGCAGCGTCCAACGCCGCGCTCGCCCTCGCCGCGGCCCCGGCCCTGGCCGAGCTGCGCGAGGAGGTCCTCGACCGGGCACTCCACCTCGACGTCGCGACCATCGAGCGAGCCGGCACCGGCGACGTCGTGGCCCGGGTCGGCGACGACGTCCGCAAGCTCACCGAGTCGCTCGACGAGGCGGTCCCCGCGCTGCTGGGCTCGGTCATGGCGGTGGGCTTCACCGCGGGCGGGCTCTTCGCTCTCGACTGGCGGCTCGGCCTGGCCGGGCTGGCCATCGTTCCCGCGTACGCGTCGTCGCTGCGCTGGTACCTGCCTCGGTCCGCACCGGTCTACGCCCAGGAGCGGATCTCGTCGGGCGCCCGGGCCGAGGCGCTCGTCGCCGGACTGGACAACGCCCCGACGCTGCGTGCCCTCGCCCGCGAGCGCGAGGCCCTCGCGAGCATCGAGAGCCGTTCCCGCGACACGGTCGAGGTCACGATGACGGTCTTCCGCCTCTACACGCGCTTCGGCTTCCGCGGGAACTACTCCGAGCTGCTCGGCCTGACGCTCGTGCTCACGGCGGGGTTCCTCATGGTGCGCTCGGGCGCCGGCACGGTGGGCGAGGCCACGACGGCCGCCCTGTTCTTCCACCGGCTGTTCAACCCCATCGGCGCACTGATGTACGTCTTCGACGAGATCCAGAGCAGCGGCGCGTCGCTCGCGCGCCTCGCCGGGGTGGCGGGGATGCCCGTACCTCCGGCGTCCGACCACGACGTGCACCCCCGGCCGGCCCTCGAGCTGCGAGGGGTGTCGCACTCCTACGAGCCGGGACGTCCGGTCCTCCACGACGTCGACCTCGTGGTGTCGCACGGCGAGCGGGTGGCGGTGGTGGGCGCCACCGGCGCCGGGAAGACGACCCTCGGTGCGATCGCCGCCGGCACCCTGCCCGTCGACCAGGGTGCGGTGCTCCTGGCGGGTCGTCCGCTGGGCGACCTGGACCCCGTGACGCTCAGGACGCACGTCGCCCTGGTCTCGCAGGAGGTGCACGTCTTTGCCGGCAGCATCGCCGACAACCTGCGTCTCGCCGACGGCTCGGCCCCGGACGAGGTGCTGTGGGACGCCGTCGCTCTCTGCGGCGCGGAACCCTGGGTCCGCGCGCTGCCCGACGGTCTCGACACCGCCGTGGGCTCGCTCGCGAACCCTCTGACGCCCGCCCAGGCACAACAGCTGGCCCTCGCCCGCGTGGTCCTGCGCGACCCCGACCTCGTGGTGCTGGACGAGGCGACGGCCGAGGCCGGCTCGTCCGGCGCGCGAGAGCTGGAGCAGGCCGCGCTCGCCGTCGTGGCCGGACGCAGCTCGATCGTCGTGGCCCACCGCCTCACGCAGGCGGTCTCGGCCGACCGCGTGGTCGTGATGCACGATGGCCGGATCGTCGAGCAGGGGACGCACGACGAGCTCGTCGCCGCCGAGGGCCGATACGCGGCCCTCTGGCAGGCCTGGTCCTCCCCCGCCTGACCCCTGGGCGGTGGACCCTCCACCGCGAGGACGCTCCCACGGTGGCAGGTCCACCGCCCGGCGGGGGCGGCGTGACAGGCTCAGGGCATGAGCGAGCTGCCCACCGCGTCCGTGACCCACACCGTGACCGCCGACGACACCGCCGCGGCCCTGGGCAGCGGCGACCTCGACGTCCTGGGCACGCCCCGTCTGCTCGCCTGGCTCGAGGAGGCGACGTGCGCGGCGCTCGACGTGCCGGCCACCCGCACGAGCGTCGGCACCCGTGTCGAGGTGGAGCACCTGGCCGCCAGTCCCGTCGGCGCCACCATCACCGCGACGGCCGAGCAGGTCTACGAGGACGGCCGCCTCGTGCGGTTCCGGGTGAGCGCCGTCGACGACCGTGGCACGCTCGTGGGCACCGGCGAGGTGCGTCGTGTGGTCGTGGACCGGGAGCGGTTTCTCTCCCGGCTGCGCCCTGTGGAAGAATGAACCGCATTCGTCCGAGGAGGAAACATGGGCAAGACCGGCCGCAAGCGTCGTGCGCGTCGCAAGAAGGGCGCGAACCACGGCAAGCGCCCCAACGCGTGAATCACTGAACACATGAGAAAGGCCCCGCTGAACAGCGGGGCCTTTCTTCATGTACGGGCTGGCGCGGTCAGCCGCTGCGCTTCTCGGTGATCTGCACCTGCACGGTGCGGATGGAGAAGAGCACCTTGTCGCGCAGGGGCTCGGGAGCGACCTCGGCGCACGAGCGCGAGACGAGCGTCTTCACGAGCCGCTCCAGGTCGTAGGCCGTCAGGCACGAGGAGCAGTCGTCGATGTGCGACTGGATCTCCTCACAGCTGGCCGTGTCGATCTCCTGGTCGAGGAAGAGGTACAGGTTCTCGAGCGCCTGGTTGCAGTCGGGACCTTCGCAGGGACTGGTCATGCCGGTCCACCTGCTCCCTGCACCGCCATGCCGCGATCGCGAGCGTAGTCCGACAGGAGCTCGCGGAGCTGACGACGACCGCGGTGCAGCCGTGACATCACGGTGCCGATCGGCGTCTCCATGATCTCGGCGATCTCCTTGTACGGGAATCCCTCGACGTCGGCGAGGTACACCGCGTACCGGAAGTCCTCGGGGAGCTGCTGGAGCGCGTCCTTCACGTCGGAGTCGGGAAGGTGCTCGAGCGCCTCCATCTCCGCAGACTTGAGGCCGCTCGAGGCGTGCGAGGACGCGGCGGCGATCTGCCAGTCCTCGATCTCGTCGGTGACCTGCTGCGGCTGACGCTGCTTCTTGCGGTAGGAGTTGATGTACGTGTTGGTGAGGATGCGGTACAGCCAGGCCTTGAGGTTGGTGCCCGGCTTGTACTGGTGGAACGCCGAGTACGCCTTGGCGTAGGTCTCCTGCACGAGGTCCTCGGCGTCCTGCGGGCTGCGGGTCATCCGCAGTCCGGCCGAGTACAGCTGGTTCAGGTACGGCAGCGCCTCGGTCTCGAACCGGAGCTGACGCTCCTCCGGGGTCTCGGTGTCGCGGTCGACCGCAGGGGTCTGCTCCGCATCGGTCTCAGGCGTGGTGTCCATCGTGGTCCAGACTACTCCGGACGTCTGACGGATGCCCGTCGTCGCGGGCCGTTCTGCACAAGCGAGCATGTGTGCCTCCTCACCGGTCACAACAGGAACCGGGGGGCGGCTATTCCGGCACGCGAGGTGGCGCTACTGCGCCGGAAGGGGCTCCATCAGGTGGGGGCCGTTGTTGCGCACGTTGTTGACGTCGGTGGCCACGGGCCACGCGGCGAGGCGGCCCGGCGCTGCGGGCACGAGGAGGTCGAGCAGCTCCTGCGTCTCGTGCGGGCGAGGGTCGAGCCAGGCATCCATGGCCTCGGGCTCCACGAGCAGCGGCATGCGGTCGTGCAGATGGCCGAGCGAGTCCTCCGCCGTGGTGGTGAGGATGGTGAACGTGACGAGCCAGGGATCGTCGGCGGAGGCCTTCCAGAACTCGTACAGCCCTGCCATGGCCAGCACAGAGCGGTCCTGGGGGGTGATGAAGAACGGCTGCTTGCGCGGCTTGCCCTTGGCGTCGACGTCGTCGGTGGAGTACCACTCGTAGTAGCCGTCGGCGGGCACGAGCGCACGCCGCCGGGCGAACGCCTTCTTGAACGACGGCTTCTCGGCCACCGTCTCGGAGCGGGCGTTGATGAGCCGGTTGCCGATGGAGCGGTCCTTGGCCCACGACGGCACGAGGCCCCACGTGGCGCTCGTCAGCTCGCGGTGCACGCCGTCGTCGTCGGCCCTGGCGAGCACGATGGGCGCCTGCTTGGTGGGCGCCATGTTGTAGTCGGGCTCAGGCTCCACGAAGTCGGGCGCCAGCCGGGCCGCGAAGGCCTGGTCGAGCTGGGCCGAGGTCCTGGAGGTCGCATACCGTCCGCACACCCGTCCAGGTTGGCACAGACCACCGACAACGGGTCGCCGGTCCGTCGGGCTCCCACCACCCGACGGGCCGGAGGGCCCTCCGTGCGGCCCCGCGGGCCCGCTGAGCTCCCACCACTCAGCGGACCTGCGCGGCCCTGCACCCCCCTGAGGTCTCGCCCTAGGTGGACAGCTCGGCCACGACCCGCACGGAGTCCTCGTAGTCGCCGGGCAGCTCCTCCACCCACAGGCGTGGCGACGGGACTCCTGCCGAGGTGCGCTGCACGAGCAGCCTGACCAGGGCGAGCGTCATGGCGTCGGCGCGCTCCCTGCGCACCAGCACCACGAAGCATCGTTCGTTGATCCGGGCGATGGTCTCCTCGCCCGGGAAGACCTCCCGCAGCACCTCCGCGACCTCGAGGGCGTGCAGGGCCCGCTCGAGGGAGGACGCTCCCGGCCCTGCCACGAGCTTGACCCCCACCAGGACGTGCGTGTCGGCGACGCGCACGCCCGCCATGTCGGCCTCACGATGGATCTCGCCGAGGCGGGACCGGAGATGGTGCGGTGACGCCAGGGTCGTGAGCTCGTCCTCGCACGTGATGCCGTGCGCGTGCTCCGTGACCCGCTCCGACCACGCGAGGCTCGCTGCGCGGACCACCTGGTGCCGCGGGCTGCCGCCGTACGCCTGCTCCACGAGGTCGAGGACCTCGTGGAGCGGGGCTCCCTGGTCGGCTGCACTCGCTCCCACCTCGTGTGCAACCGCCACGGCCGCCGACTCGCTCAGCAGGGGTAGATTTTCGATGCTGTGGCCATGTAGCCTATGCTCGTCCATCTGTGCCCCCTTCCCGTCGCGCCCGGTGTGTGGTTCGGTGCACAAGAGACGCCGCTACGGGCACGTCATGACGCGGTTGCCGAAACTTTTTCTGAGGTTCCTCGTTGATGGGCATGGAGGAGAGACCGTGAGCGATGCAGTGTCGGCCGTGGCCGACGAGTCAGACGCCCACCTGATCGCACAGGTCAGGTCGGGCAACACCGACGCCTATGGGCGTCTTTTCGATCGTCACCGCCAGGCTGCCCAGCGCCTGGCGGGCTCGCTGATCCACGGACCCGACGCCGACGACCTCGTGGCCGAGGCCTTCACGCGCCTGCTCGTGCTGCTGCAGGACGGCAAGGGCCCCGACGAGGCGTTCCGCGCCTACCTCCTCACCGCCATCCGCCGCCTCCACGTCGACCGCATCCGCGCCACCACGCGCACCCGTCCCACCGACGACGACACCACGTTCGACCGCGGCATCGACTTCGTCGACCCCGCCACCACGAGCTTCGAGAACCAGGCCGCTGCGTCGGCGTTCGCCTCCCTGCCCGAGCGCTGGCAGCTCGTGCTGTGGCACCTCGAGGTCGAGGGTCAGAAGCCCGCAGACATCGCCCCGCTGCTCGGCATGAGCGCCAACAGCGTCTCCGCCCTCGCCTACCGCGCCCGTGAGGGACTGCGCCAGGCCTACCTGCAGGGCCACCTCGCCGAGAACGTCGAGTCCGGCTGCCGGGTCATCACGCCCCTGCTCGGCGGATACGTGCGCCGCGGCCTGTCGGCCCGCGACACGTCCAAGGTGGAGGACCACCTCGACACGTGCCGGCGGTGCGCCGGCATCTACCTCGAGCTGGCCGAGGTCAACTCCAACCTCGGCGCGCTGCTGGCACCCGCGCTCCTCGGTGCGGCCGCGTCCGCCTACCTGAGCGGCACGAGCGCAGCCGCCGCAGCGGCCTCGGGCGCCGCTGCGTCGGGAGCGGCAGGAGCCGCCTCCAGCGGTGCGGCCTCCGGAGGTGCCGCCGCGTCCGGCGGCGCCGCGTCCGGGGGTGCCGCCGCGGCCGGCAGCGCAGCGAGCGGCGCCGCCGCCACGGGCAGCGTCGTCTCCGGTGCCGCGGCCACGGGCATCACGGCCGTCGGCAGCGCCGGCACGGTCGGCAGCGCCGCCGTCGTGGGCACGCTCGCCCAGACCGCCGCCATCCCGCTCAAGGCCATCGCGGCCACGGTGGGCGCGCACTCCGCGGTCTCCGCGGCCACGGTCGTGGCTGCGAGCGTGGCCACCACCACCGGCGTCGTCGTCATGCAGCACGAGCCCGGCCCCTCCACCGACACGGTCGCCACCGCGCCGAGCAGCACAGGACCGGCCGAGCTGCCCTCGCCGGCACCCAGCGCCAGCGCGTCGCCCGAGCCCAGTGCCACGGCCACCATGGATCCCCAGCCCACGCCGGAGCCCACGCCGGTGGAGACCCCCACGAGCGAGCCGGCCCCCACCACGTCCTCCGACGAGACCGCCGCCCCGGAGCCCACCGAGACCACTCCGCCGCCCCCGCCGGTACCGGTCACCACCGACTTCAGCATCGGTACGCCCGTCATCAGCAGCGACGGCACCCTCGGGCAGCGCCGCGTCGTGGTCCCGTTCACCGTGGCCACCACCGGCGACCTGCCCGCCACCACCGACGTCTCGGTGCGGGTCGACTTCGCCCGTACCGTCGTCTTCCGCGGCATCCCAGGAGGCGGGTGGAGCTGCACGGCTGAACGGGACCAGAGGGTCCAGACCCTCACCTGCTCGTCCTCCGTGCCCAGCGGCGCGTCGTTCGACTTCCCCTTCAAGGCCATCGGGCTGCTGCCCCGGGGCACGGTCACCATCTCCTCGGCCACCGACCCCGACCCGAGCGACGACTCCGCGGCGTTCGCCTCGGGCCTCTGGCTGCTCGGCTCCTAGCCCGGTCCGGGACGCTCGCGTTGTGGGACCGGGCCGACCTCGACACAATGCAGGTATGACCCTGCTGCGTACCGTCGCCCGCCCGATGCTTGCCTCCGTCTTCTTCGCGGGGGCGGCCAACGCCCTCAAGAACACGACGACGATCGCCCCCAAGGCGAAGCCGGTGGCCGACGCGATCTCCGGCGCCACGGGCCAGCCGGTCGCGCCCGCCACCCTCGTGCGGATCAACGCCGGCACCCAGCTCCTGGCAGCGGCCGGCCTGGCCACGGGCCGGGCACCGCGCCTGTCGGCCCTCGTGCTGGCCGGCTCGCTGGCTCCCACCACGGTGGTCGGCCACCAGTTCTGGAACCAGTCGGACCCCGTGGCGGCCAAGAACCAGCGTCTGCACTTCGTCAAGAACGTGTCGGTCATCGGCGGGCTGCTCATGGCCACCCTCGACCCGGACCCGCACAAGAAGTTCATCGGCACGCGCGCCAAGAACAAGGTCGTCGACGCCAAGGACAAGGTCGTCGACGAGATCAGCGACCTGCGCCGCTGACCGCTCGCTCGGCGGAGGTCGGGACAGCGCGCCGCTCGGCGATAGGGTGGCACCGATGACTGGACCGCTGCCGTGGCTCGCGCCGTACCGCGACACGCCTCTCGACGCCCGCGTGCTGGTCCCCAGCTCCAAGTCACTCACCAACCGTGCGCTGGTGCTCGCGGCCATCGCCGATGGCCCCTCCGTGGTGCGGCGTGCGCTCACCTCCCGGGACTCGGCCCTCATGGTCGCGGCCCTCGAGTCGCTGGGCGCCACGTTCGAGCGGGGCGGACCCGAGACCGGCCAGGCGTGGAGCATCCGTCCCCTCGGTGCCGTCGAGGGGACGGTGTCCGTCGACTGCGGCCTTGCGGGCACCGTCATGCGCTTCGTTCCCCCACTCGCCGCGCTGGGCACGGCCGACGTCGCGTTCGACGGCGACCCGAGGTCGCGCGAGCGGCCCATGGGCACCACCATCTCGACCCTGCGGGCCCTGGGCGTCGAGGTCGACGACGAGGGTCGCGGCAGCCTCCCGTTCACGGTGCGCGGCACGGGCTCGGTCACCGGTGGTGAGCTCACCGTCGACGCCTCGGCCTCGAGCCAGTTCGTCTCGGCGCTGCTCCTCGTGGCTCCTCGCTTCGAGCAGGGCCTCGACCTGCGGCACGTGGGGCCACCGTTGCCGTCCCTCCCCCACGTCGACATGACGGTCGCCGAGCTGCGCCGCCGCGGTGTGCAGGTCGACGACTCCCGGCCCGACCGCTGGGTGGTCTCGCCCGGCCCGGTGAAGGCCCTCGACGTCGAGATCGAGCCCGACCTCTCCAACGCCGGCGTCTTCATCGCGGCCGCCCTGGCCACCCGGGGACGCGTCACGGTGCGTGGCTGGCCCGAGCACACCCAGCAGGCCGGCGACGCCTGGCGCCGCCTCGTCCCGGCGTTCGGTGGCTACGTCGAGCGCGACGGCGACGACCTCGTCCTGGGCACGCAGGAGCCCCTGCGCGGGGTCGAGCTCGACCTGCACGACGTCGGCGAGCTCACCCCGGTGGTCGCGGCCCTCGCGGCGCTCGCCGAGGGTCCCTCGCGCCTCACCGGCGTGGCCCACCTGCGCGGCCACGAGACCGACCGCATCGCAGCGCTCGCCACCGAGATCAACCGGATGGGTGGCGACGTCACGGAGCTCGACGACGGGCTCGAGATCCGCCCCCGGCCCCTGCACGGTGAGATCTTCCGCACCTACGACGACCACCGCATGGCCCACGCCGCCGTCGTCCTGGCCCTCCGCGTGCCCGAGGTCTTCGTGGAGGACGTCTCCACCACGGTCAAGACCTACCCCAACTTCGCACCGGTGTGGGAGCGTCTGGTCTCGTGAGGAGCACCGACGACGACCACGCGGCCTTCGAGCGTCCGCAACGTCGCACGCGCCCCCGCACGAAGGACCGGCCCAGCTACGCCGACGCCGACATCGCCACGGTCATCACGATCGACCGGGGCCGTTACACGCTCGACGTCGACGGTCGCGTCGTCACCGCCATGAAGTCCCGGTCCATCGGCCGTCAAGGCGTCGTGGTGGGCGACGAGGTCAAGGTCGTGGGCGACGTCACCGGCACCCAGGGGTCGCTCGCCCGCATCGTCGAGGTCGAGCCCCGACGCAACGTGCTGCGCCGCACGGCCGACGACGACGACCCCATCGAGCGCGTCGTCGTGGCCAACGCCGACCAGCTGGTGGTCGTCACCGCCCTCGCGGACCCACCGCCGCGCGCGGGCCTCGTCGACCGCTGCCTCGTGGCCGCGTTCGACGCCGGCATGGACCCCGTCGTGTGCCTCACCAAGGCCGACCTCGGCGATCCCACCGAGATGCTCCACCTGCTCGAGCCGCTCGACGTGCGCACCGTCGTCACGCAGCGCGGCGGCGACCTCGACGAGATCCGTGCCGTGCTGGCCGGTCGCACGAGCGTGCTCGTGGGCCACAGCGGAGTCGGCAAGTCCACGCTCGTCAACGCGCTCGTCCCCGACGCGCACCGCACCACGAGCCACGTCAACGAGGTCACCGGCCGCGGTCGCCACACGTCGACGTCGGCCATGGTGCTGCAGCTCGAGGGTGGCGGCCGCATCGTCGACACCCCCGGCATCCGCTCGTTCGGTCTCGCCCACGTCGACGTCGACCACCTCATCCGAGCCTTCCCCGACCTGCAGGACGCCACCCGCGACTGCCCCCGCGGCTGCACCCACGCGGCCTCGGAGCCGGAGTGCGCCCTCGACCTCGCCGTGGCCGCCGGGACGCTGCGCCCCGACCGCGTCGAGTCCTTCCGGCGCATCCTCGCGAGCCGCGACCAGCTCGAGACCTACTGACGTCCCCCACCACTGGTGCCCGAGGCCGTAATCTGACGCCATGTCGCACTCCTGGAACGACGACGTCCGTCTGGCGCACGTGCTCGCCGACAGCGCCGACAACCTCTCGATGGACCGCTTCGGGGCCATCGACCTCCAGGTCTCCACCAAGCCCGACATGACCTACGTGACCGAGTCCGACGAGGCCGTCGAGGAGGCCATCCGACGCACCCTGCGCTCGGCCCGCACGCGCGACGTCGTGCTGGGCGAGGAGCACGGCGAGGTCGCCGGGTCCACCGGGTCGTCGGAGCGCCGCTGGATCGTCGACCCCATCGACGGGACGTCCAACTTCGTGCGGGGCGTCCCGGTGTGGGCCACGCTCATCGCGTTGGAGGAGGCCGGCGAGATCGTCATGGGTCTCGTGTCCGCGCCGGCTCTCGGGCGCCGCTGGTGGGCCTCCAAGGGTGGGGGCGCGTTCACCGGCAAGTCGTACATGCACGCGCGCGAGATCGCCGTGTCCCAGGTGAGCGACCTGGAGTCGGCGTCGTTCTCGTACAGCTCGCCCGGCGGGTGGGACGTCATCGGGAAGACCGAGGCCTTCGCGGCACTCGTGCGTCGCTGCTGGCGCACGCGGGCCTACGGCGACTTCTGGTCCTACATGCTTCTCGCCGAGGGAGCGGTCGACCTGGCCGCGGAGCCCGAGCTCAAGGTCTGGGACATGGCCGCGCTCGACATCATCGTGCGCGAGGCCGGCGGTCGGTTCACGGGGCTCGACGGTGCCGACGGCCCGTGGGGCGGCAACGCGTTGGCCACCAACGGACGCCTGCACGACGCCGCCATGGCGTACCTCAACCACTTCCCCGACGACGTCGTGGTCGACCCGTCGTGGCAGGACGAGCCCGAGGTCCCGCGCTCCAACGTGCTCGACTTCTCCCGCCCGTCCACCGACTACCCCTGAGGCGAGAGCCCACACCCTGACCACCGACCCGCCGCGTCCATCCGGACCGGCGGGTCACTCATGTCGGAAGGACTTTTATCCGATATATCGGAAAGGTATTGACGAACGATGCCTTTCCGATATATCGTCGAGTCATCGACATGATCGAGGCGGCCCACGGAAGATCCCGGAACCGCCTCCCGACTCTTCAGGAGAAACACCATGCGCAACAACGACTACTCCCCCAGGAACGACCGTCACCAGCGCGGACCGCGCCGCGGCGGATTCCCCTTCGGTCCCGAGCTCGACTGGGACCCCCGCGAGGCCGGCGGCCCGGGTCATCCCGGACGCCGACCCGGTCGTCGCGGCCGGGGTCGCGGCGGCGACGTGCGCGCCGCGGCCCTGCTGCTCCTCGCCGAGCAGCCCATGCACGGCTACCAGCTCATCCAGGACATCGCCGAGCGCAGCGAGGGACGGTGGACGCCCAGCCCGGGATCCATCTACCCCGTGCTGCAGCAGCTCGAGGACGAGGGTCTCGTCGAGTTCGAGCGGGTCGACGGTCGCAAGACCGCAACCCTCACCGACGACGGCCGCGAGCTCGTGGAGCAGCAGCGCGAGTCGCTGGGCACCCCGTGGGCCCCGCAGGCCGGCGAGGACCACCAGGACTACCGCGACCTCTCGGTCGCGCTCAAGACCTTCATCAGTGCCTGGAAGCAGGTCATGCGCGACGGGACCTCCGAGCAGCGCGAGAAGGCCACCGTCGTGGTGGACGACGCCCGCAAGGCGCTCTACCGCGTGCTCGCCGACGACGACGCGTAATCTCTCCGGATGACCTCGTCGCGTGAGTCCCGGCTCGCGATCCCCGACCACGAGCTGAGCTGGCGCTTCAGCCGGTCCTCCGGGGCCGGCGGCCAGCACGTCAACACCACCGACACCCGCGTGGAGCTGACGTGGGACCTCGCAGCCTCCGCCGCCCTCTCCCCCACCCAGAAGGAGAGGGCGGCGCGGCGTCTGCGAGGGCGCATGGTCGGCGACACGATCACCATCGCGTCCAGCACGTACCGCTCCCAGCACCGCAACCGCGAGGCCGCCAAGGTCCGGCTCGAGGAGCTCGTCGCGGCGGCCGTGGTGCCCGAGAAGTCCCGACGCGCCACCCGGCCCACGCGCGGCTCGGTGCAGCGTCGTCTCGACTCCAAGAAGCGCCGCTCCGACACCAAGCGCGGACGCCAGGGCGGCTGGGACTAGGCCGTCAGTCGGGCTGTTCCTCCTCGGACTCCTCGCCCTCCTCCCCGCTCGTCGGGCCGGCCCCCTCGCCGGGGTCCGCGCCCTCCACGCCCTGGGTGCCGGCCGGCTGGTCGGCCGTCGGGTGCCCGGGCACGTCCGGTGGCAACGTCGTGCCGGTGTCCTCGGGGACGCCCGGGCCGGGCGGGTCGTTCGGCACGCCCGGGTCGTCGGGCAGGACCTCCTCGCCCGCCTGCGGCTCGATGGGTCCGTCGGACTCGTTCGTCGATGTGTCCATGGGAGCCATGGTGCTTCGAGCGCGCGGCCGGCGCGAGTCGGAGCACCGGCCAGGCGGCGGGCCCCGGGCGGCCCGGTCGCCTAGGCTCGACCTTCATGAGCAGCCTGCGCCGTACCACCGCCTCGGCACTCGTGGCCCTCACCCTCGTGGCCGGCCTGGGAGCCTGCACCGGCAGCTCGAAGGACGCCGGGCCGAAGTCCTCCACCGGTGCGACGGCTCCTGCAGCGGACGACCCGGCGGCCGCCGCGCTCGCCGCGCTGGAGAAGCTTCCCGAGGTCGACCTGGCGAAGGTCCCCACACCCGAGCCCGCCGACGGCCTGGCGAGGTCCGAGATCGAGGGCTACGCAGGGCAGCTCCGAAGACTGCTCGCCGACTCGCTCGAGAACGAGAAGTGGTGGGACGCCGACCCGGGCCTCAAGACGGCCCGGTCGTTCTTGGCCGACGTCTCGCCCCAGACGCGTGAGCAGTACCTGACGTCGGTCGCCGATCGCAACGGCCAGAACCCGGCTTCGCAGTACCTCGTCTCCATCTTCGACGAGGACCACCAGCCCACCGGTCCGCCGCGGATCGTCAAGGCGACGTGGCGCACCGACCGCGTCGCACGCGACGACGGCTCCACGTATGAGCGCATCGCGCTGCAGGCCTATGCCGTGTACCGCGTGAAGGACCAGGACCAGCCGGTCGTCGTGCGCCGCTGGCTGCAGCTCTCGGGCGAGCCCGACGTCGCCGGGACGTGGCCGTCGCTCGCCAACTACACGCTCATCGACGGCGTCGACACCTGCACGCTCTACGAGCAGGGCACGTACGAGCCGGTGACCGCGGGCACCGCCGATGCCGAGAGCCTGCGCACGGTCCTGCGGGAGGCCAGGAGCAAGCAGTGGGTCGCCTTCGGGCTCCCCGACGCCGAGGACGCCAGCCCGGAGGAGAAGCGCTCCAGCTCGTGCGCCGACCGCGAGGACAGCTGACGCCACGTCAGTTAGTACACTGATCATGTGCCCCCTCATGATCGCGACCCGCTCTCCCTCGACGAGCAGATCTGCTTCGCCCTCGCCGTCGCCTCGCGCGACGTCGTCGCCGAGTACCGCACGGTGCTCGAGCCGCTCGGCCTGACGCACCCGCAGTACCTCGTGATGCTCGCGCTCTGGGAGCGCGACCGCGTGCCGCTGCGGGAGCTGGCCGACCGTCTGCACCTCGAGCCCGCCACCCTGTCGCCCCTGCTCAAGCGCCTGGAGTCGGCCGGGCTGCTCTCGCGCACGCGCAGCGAGGTCGACGACCGCGCGCTCTCCATCGTGCTCACCGACGACGGCCGCGCGCTGCGCCGCCGGGCGCTCGCCGTGCCGCCCACGATGGTCTCGCGGCTCGGTCTCGAGGCGGACGAGCTCGAGGAGCTCAACCGCGTCCTGCGAGGCCTCCTCGGCCGGATCGCCGACGGCCGGACCTCCGCGGTGCCCGCATGAGCACGCCCCGCGCCCAGCTCAACGCCGAGGAGACGGCCGCCATCGACCGGGTCCGTCGACGCGTCGCCGCCGTGGGCTTCTTCATGGTCGCCGTCCACGGCGTCATCGGGCTCATCGGCGTCGCGCACGTCGTGGAGGGCCAGGGCCGCAGCGACGACGCCGTGGTGCTCCTGGTGATGTCGGCGTTCGTCGCGCAGGTCATGGTCGCCGTGATGCGGCTCATCCTGGCTCACCGCCCCGTGGCTCCGCTGTGGGTCCTCATCGCCCTGCTGCCCACCGTGGCGGGCTGGTTCTGGGTCTTCTAGCCCCTTCTCGCTGTGGGATGCTCGGCCGCATGGACATCGACGTCGCCGCGACCGTGCTCCGCGTGGTGCTCGGCGTGACCTTCGTGCTGCACGGCTGGAACCACGGCTTCGGCGGCGGTGGCATCGAGGGCACCGCCGGGTGGTTCGAGAGCATCGGCCTCCGGCCGGCTCGGGTGCACGCGCTCGTCTCGACCTACCTGGAGATCGCGGCCGGCCTCGCCCTCGTCGTGGGGCTGTTCACGCCGCTGGCCGCGTCGGCGGCCATCGGCGTGATGCTCACGGCCTTCGTCACGGTGCACGCGCGCAACGGCTTCTTCATCTTCAAGGACGGCTACGAGTACGTGCTCGTCATCGTGGCCGCCCTCGTCGCGCTCGCCACGATCGGCCCGGGTCGGATGTCGCTCGACCACGCCCTGGGCACCCACTGGCACGGCTGGGAGGTCGGCGCCGGTGCGCTCGGGCTGGCCGTCGTCGGCACCGCCCTCATGCTCGTCGTGAGCTGGCGCCCGCCCCGCACCTGAGCGTCAAGCCCGTCCTCCCCCGTGTGGACGGGCGGTCGACCGGGAGGAGCCGCGCGACCACGGTGGGGTCATGGAATCTCTCGAGCGACCCATCACGACCGCCGACCACCTCGACGCCGCGTGGCGCGAGCTCGCCGGCCCCTGGGGCTTCAGCATCGCCCGGGTGTGGGTGCTCCTCATCGAGCCGGAGGGAACACTGGCGCACATCATGGACGTGAACGACGAGAAGGACGACCAACGGCCCGACGACGTCATGATGGCCAACCTCGTGCGGGTGCTCACCGAGGTCATGGCCACGTCGGTGCCGGAGGGCTCGGTCGCCGTGATGCGGGCCCGCCCGGGTCCGCCGGCCACCCGCCCGCTCGACGACGCCTGGTGCGCCGCCCTGCACCGCGCGCTGCGGTCGGCGCCGTTCAGGACGTGGCCGGTCTATTTCGCCACCGACACCACGGTCGGCCCCGCCTCCCCCGACGCCCTCCTCGACCGCACAGCCGGCTGAGCCCGCCGGCTCAGGGAGCCGTCTGGGGTGTCGTGCCGTAGCGCTGCTCCACGAACGCCGCGAGGCGTCCGCTCAAGGCCGCCAGCGCGTCGGCCGCGTGGTGCTCGGGCGACCACGCGGCATGCAGGTGGATGGACAGCCGCTGCCTCCCGCTCGTGAGCGGGACCGTCACCAGCCCGAACCGTGGGTCGTCGGTCACCACGGCCACCCCGCGACCGGCTGCCGCGAGGGCCTGCGCCACCCGCGGGTGGGTCGCCTCCACGAGCTCACCGGCCACGAGCCCGCGCTCCCCCAGCGCCATGTCCAGGATCTGCCGGGCGGCGAACTCGGGGGCCAGGACGATCACCGGCTCCGACACGAGCTCGACGACGTCGAGCGTCGTACGCGGGGCCCAGTCGTGATCCTCCGGGACGGACGCCCAGAGCGGGAGCGTCGCGATCGGGACGCTGTGCACCCCGGGCGGGGGCGGTGTCGTGAGCACCACGACGTCGGCGCCCTGCTGCAGCTGCTCGACGCTCGTGTGCCGCCTGCTCTCCACGAGGCTGGGCAGCGGGTCGTCCGGCCCGAGGGTCGCCACGAACGGCGCCAGGACGTCGATCACCGTGGTGCTCGGCGCGCTGATGGCGACCCGTTCGAGGTGGCCGGTGGCGAGACGGCGGGCCGCCTGCTCCACCGCGTCGGCCCCGAGCAGCACCTCACGGGCGCGCGGCAGCAGCTCCCGGCCCGCGGCGCTCAGCCGGAGGCGCCCACCGTCGCGGTCGAAGAGTCGCACGCCGAGGCGTCGCTCCAGCGCCTGGAGCTGTCGGGAGACCACCGGCTGGGTCACGTGCACCCGCTCGGCGGCGGCACTGACCGACCCGGTCTCGACCACGGCGACGAAGTAGCGCAGCGTCCTCAGCTCCATGCTTCGTGAGCATACCGTGACGGGACTTCTGGTATTGGACGAGCATGGAACGGGAGAGGACGATGGGCTCATGACGTCTGTCGAGCAGTCCCGCCATCTCGCCACCGCGATCCCGGGCCCCCGGTCCACCGAGCTCATGGCCCGCAAGGTCGCGACGGTCTCCTCCGGCGTGGCCACGACCATGCCGGTCTTCGCCGCGCGCGCGGCCGGCGGGATCGTCGAGGACGTCGACGGCAACCGCTTCATCGACCTCGGTTCGGGCATCGCCGTCACCACCGTCGGCAACAGCGCTCCGCGCGTGGTGGCCGCGGTCCAGGCCCAGGTCGAGGCGTTCACCCACACGTGCTTCATGGTCACGCCGTACGAGGGCTACCTCGAGGTGGCCGAGCACCTCGCCCGCCTCACCCCGGGCGACTTCGAGAAGCGCTCGGCCCTCTTCAACTCCGGCTCCGAGGCCGTCGAGAACGCGGTCAAGATCGCCCGCAAGCACACGGGCAAGGACGCCGTCGTCGTCTTCGACCACGCATACCACGGCCGCACCAACCTCACGATGGCCATGACGGCCAAGAACATGCCGTACAAGGACGGGTTCGGCCCGTTCGCCGGCGAGGTCTACCGCGCACCCATGTCCTACCCGTACCGGGATGCCAAGGACATGGACGGCGAGCTCGCGGCCCGTCGGGCCATCAGCCAGGTGGAGGCGCAGGTGGGCGCCCAGAACCTCGCCGCCGTGGTCATCGAGCCGGTGCAGGGCGAGGGCGGCTTCATCGTCCCGGCCGACGGGTTCCTGTCGGCCCTCGTGGAGTGGTGCCACGCCAACGACGTGGTCTTCATCGCCGACGAGGTCCAGTCGGGCTTCGCGCGCACCGGGCGGATGTTCGCCGTCGAGCACGAGGGCGTCGTGCCCGACCTCGTGGTGTCGGCCAAGGGCATCGCCGGCGGCCTACCCCTCGCCGCGGTCACGGGCCGCGCCGAGATCATGGATGCCGTCCACCCCGGCGGGCTCGGCGGCACCTACGGCGGCAACCCGCTCGCCTGCGCCGCCGCGATCGCCGTCATCGAGACCATCGAGCAGGACGGCCTCGTCGAACGGGCGCAGCAGGTGGAGCGCGTCTTCCTGGACCGTCTGCACCGGCTCCAGGCCGACGACGACCGCGTCGGCGACGTCCGTGGACGAGGAGCCATGATCGCCGTCGAGCTGGTCCGCTCCGGCACCGACGAGCCCGACCCGGCCCTGGCCAAGGCGGTCGCCGCAGCGGCCCACGCCCAGGGCGTCATCGTGCTCACGTGCGGCACCTACGGCAACGTCCTGCGGTTCCTGCCCCCGCTCTCCATCAGCGACGACCTCCTCACCGAGGGTCTCGACGTGCTCGTGGCCATCTTCGGGGAGAGCCGATGAGCAGCGACCTCGTCCTGGTCGGCGGGACCTGGGGCCCCGGCGAGCACGGGACGTTCGTCGTGGACGACCCCGCCACGACGGAGCCCGTCGCGGAGGTCGCCGACGGTGGAGCCTCCGACGCCCTCCGCGCCGTTGACGCCGCCGCTGCGGCGCTCGACCCGTGGCGGCGCCTCGCCCCCCGCACCCGCTCCGACGTGCTGCGCCGGACCTTCGAGCTCATGCACCGCGACGTCGACGAGCTGGCCGCCCTCATCAGCAGCGAGAACGGCAAGTCGCTCGCCGACGCCCGCGCCGAGGTGGTCTATGCCGCCGAGTTCTTCCGCTGGTTCAGCGAGGAGGCCGTGCGCACCTCGGGCACGTACGGCGAGGCACCCGCGGGTGGCGCCCGCACGCTCGTGACGCACCGGCCCGTGGGCGTCGCGGCTCTGGTCACGCCCTGGAACTTCCCCGCCGCCATGGCCACCCGCAAGATCGCGCCCGCTCTGGCTGCCGGCTGCACCGTCGTGCTCAAGCCCGCCGCGGAGACGCCCCTCACGACGTTCGCGGTCGCGCGACTGCTGCAGGAGGCCGGGCTGCCCGACGGCGTCGTGAACATCGTCCCCACGACGCGCGCGGCAGAGGTCGTGACGACGTGGCTCGAGGACCCGCGCGTCCGGCTCATCTCCTTCACCGGTTCCACGGCCGTCGGCAAGCAGCTCATGAAGCAGGCTGCGGACCGGGTGCTCGTCTCGGCCATGGAGCTCGGCGGGAACGCCCCCTTCGTCGTGTGCGACGACGCCGACCTCGACGCCGCAGTCGACGGCGCCATGATCGCCAAGCTCCGCGGAGGCGGCCAGGCCTGCACGGCGGCCAACCGCTTCTACGTGCACGCCGACGTGGCCGAGGAGTTCGCCCGACGTCTCGGCGGACGGGTCGAGGCGCTCACGGTGGGAGCAGCCTCCGACGGCTCCGACATCGGCCCGCTCGTCTCGCAGAAGGCCGTCGACGACATCACCGCCAAGCTCGAGGAGGCGGTCGCCGCCGGTGCCCGCGTGGCGTACCGCGCGGAGCTGCCGGCCGACGCCAAGGGCTACTTCCTGGCGCCCCAGGTGCTTCTCGACGTCGCCGCCGACGCCCGCATCGTGACCGAGGAGATCTTCGGTCCCGTGGCGCCCGTCGTCACGTGGACCGACGAGGCGGCGATGCTCGCCGAGGTGAACGCGAGCGAGCTGGGCCTCGCGGCCTACGTCTTCAGCCGCGACCTCCAGCGCGCCATCCGGCTGGGCGAGGAGATCGAGGCCGGCATGATCGGCGTCAATCGCGGCATCGTCTCCGACCCGTCAGCACCCTTCGGTGGCATGAAGCAGTCCGGCCTCGGCCGCGAAGGGGCCCGCGAGGGTCTCGAGGAGTTCACCGAGACGCAGTACCTCAGCATCGCCTGGTAGCTCATCCTCCAGATCTGCGCCGTGGTCGACCGAGTCGCGCACGCGCTTCGGCCGATCGCAGCGCAGATCTGGAGGTACGGGTCAGTCGGCGACGTAGAAGAGGCGCTTGTTGACGAACTCGTCCATGCCGAGGGGGCCGAGCTCGCGGCCGAAGCCGGAGCGCTTGACGCCACCGAACGGCATCTCGGCACCCTCGCCGGCGATCTGGTTGACGGCCGACATGCCCACCTCGAGGCGCTGCGCGAGCTTCTCGGCCCGAGCCTCGTCCTTGGCGAACACCGAGCCGCCCAGGCCGTACTGCGTGTCGTTGGCCAGCGCGAGCGCCTCCTCGTCGGACTCCACCTTGTAGACCACGGCCACGGGGCCGAAGAGCTCCTCGGCATAGGCGCGCATCTCCTTCGTGATGCCCGTCAGGACGGCGGGCGAGAAGTACGCGGCCGGGCCCTCCCCCAGCACGCCACCGGCGTGGAGCGTGGCGCCCTTGGAGACGGCGTCCTTCACCTGCTCGTCGAGGGCCTCGGCGGCCTTGCGCGACGACAAGGGCGAGTACTCCTCGACGGCCTTGGCCTTCTCGGTGATCTTGGCGACGAAGTCGTCGTAGACGTCGGCGTGCACGATCATGCGCTTGTTGGCGTTGCACACCTGGCCCGCGTTGTAGGTGCGGAAGTCCCAGGCGTCCCCCACCACCGAGTCGAGGTCGTCGGTGTCGAGCACGATCATGGGGTCGTTGCCGCCCAGCTCGAGCACGCACTTCTTGAGGTTCTTGCCGGCGAGAGCCGCCACCACGGCGCCGGCCCGCTCCGACCCCGTGAGCGAGACGCCCTGGACGCGCGGGTCGGCGATGATCGTCTCGACCTGCTCGTGGTTCGCGAAGACGTTCACGTAGGCACCCTCCGGCACGCCGGCGTCCTTGAGGATCTGCTCCACGGCGAGCGCCGAGCCGGGCACGGACTCCGCGTGCTTGAGGATGATCGTGTTGCCCAGCATGAGGTTGGGAGCCGCGAAGCGGGCGATCTGGTAGTACGGGAAGTTCCAGGGCATGATGCCGAGCAGCGACCCCACGGGCAGCTTCTGCACCATGGCCCGTCCGCCGGAGAAGCTCTTGATGGGCTGGTCGGCCGCGAGGCCCGGACCCTCGGTGGCGAAGTAGTCGAAGATCGACTGTGCGAACTCGGCCTCCTCCACGCCCTCGGCATGGGCCTTGCCCATGTCGCGCTGCGCGATGCCGGCCAGCTCCTCCTTGCGCTCCCCGAAGAGGTCGGCGACCCGGTGCACGATCTTCGCGCGCTCCTCGATGGGGACGTCCCTCCACGTCGTGAACGCGGCGTGCGACGCTGCGAGCGCCGCCTCGATCTCGGCGTCGGTGGCGGTGTCGAACGTCTGCACGACCTCACCGGTGGACGGGTCGGTCACCTGGTACGTGGGGCTGGTCATGAGCACTCCCTTGCTGGTTGTGACGGGGACTGGGGTCAGCGGACGGTCTCTGCGTCGCCTGCGATGCGCTGGGCGATCCAGATCGGGACGATGGACACCACGATCAGCATGACGGCCACGACGGCCACGACCGGCGCCTGGTTGGGTCGGAACAGGTTGTTGAGGATCCAGATGGGCAGCGTGGTGGTGCCCGAGCCCGCCGTGAAGGTGGTCACGATGATCTCGTCGAAGCTCAGCGCGAAGGCGAGGAGACCGCCCGCCAGGAGCGCGGAGCGCAGCTGCGGGAAGGTCACGAGGCGGAACGTCGTCCAGACGCCGGCACCGAGGTCGGCCGAGGCCTCCTCGAGGTTGCCGCCCATGCGTCGGAGCCGGGCGATGACGTTGTTGAAGACCGTGACGATGCAGAACGTCGCGTGGGCGACGACGACCGTCATGATCGACAGCTGCACGCCGAGGATCCCGCGGAACGCATTGTTGAGCGCGATGCCGGTCACGATGCCGGGCAGCGCGATCGGCAGGATCACCAGGAGGTTGACGGTGTTCTTGCCGAAGAAGCTGAACCGCTGCAGTGCGAACGCCATGAGCGTGCCCAGGAGCAGCGCCACCGCCGTGGAGGCGAGCGCCACCTGGACGCTCGTCAGGACCGCGTCGCGGGCTCCGTCGCTGTGGAACGCCCGCACCCACCACTTCGTGGTGAAGCCCTCGGGCGGCCACGTCATGGAGGGGTCCTGGTTGAAGGAGTTCACCACCACGACGAGGAGCGGCGCGTACATCAGCACCAGCACGAGGCCGGTGAGCACCGCGAGGACGCGGCGGGTGAGGGGGCTGAGTGTCACGGGAGACTCCTGCTCACAGGTTGTCCAGCGCGCCGGTACGTCGCACCGCGGCGAGGTAGCCGAGCATGATGATGATCGGGACGAGGGCGATGGCCGCGGCGAGCGGAAGGTTGTTCGCCGCGCCGACGTTCGTGAAGACGAGGTTGCCGAGCATCTGGTTGGCGCCGCCCACGATGTTGACGCTGATGTAGTCGCCCAGCGTCAGCGAGAAGCTGAAGATCGAGCCGGCGATGACCGACGGCAGGAGCAGCGGGAGCACGACGGTGCGCAACGTCGTCGACGTCGAGGCACCCAGGTCGCCGGCGGCCTCCACGAGGGAGTCGGGCACGCGCTCCATGCCCGCGAAGATCGGCAGGATCACGTAGGGCAGCCAGATGTAGGCCTGCGTGAGCACCACCGCGGTCAGCCCGTAACCGGGGCTTCCCCCGCCGAACGGGTTGAGCACCCAGTCCACGAGACCGCCCTCGCTCAGCAGCGAGCGCCAGGCGAAGGCCTTCACGAGGTAGCTGGCCCACAGCGGGGTGAGCACCGCCACGACGAGGAGGCGTCGGGCCCGAGGACTCGCCACCTTGCCCATGTAGAAGGCGATGGGCAGCGCGATGACGACGTCGATGACCGTCACCATGAGGGCGACGCCGATCGTGCGCAGCGTGACCGTGCGGTAGAGCGACTCGGTCGCGATCTCCTTGATGTTGGCGAACGTCAGGGACTTGCTGATCTCGCCGGTGAAGCTGTCGACCGACCACAGCGCCGTGAGCAGCAGCGCGGCGAGCGCCACCACGTACACGAGCACGAGCCACGCGAGCGGCGCGGTGAGCAGCAGCGTGAGCCGGGCCCAGGCGTGGGTCGAGAGGAACGAGCCGATCCGGCGCACCGGGCCACCGGTGGCCCCCGCGCGGGGAGCCACCGGTGCCGGTGCGTGCGTGGACTGGGACAAGGTCAGCCCTTGATCTCGGTCCAGGCCTTGGTCCAGGCCGAGTAGTCCGTGCACTTCACGTCGGTCCGGCCGTCGAGGCACTCCGCGATGGGCGTGCGCCAGTACCAGATCTTGTCCGAGAAGGCCTTGTCGCCGGCGTGGTAGGTCTCGCAGAAGCCCTCGCTGGCGTACTGGCAGGCCTCGTCGCTGTTGGGCGACTCACCGAAGTACTCGGTGGCCTCGGCGTTGACCTTCGGGTCCTCGATGTAGTTCAGCCAGGCGTAGCCGCAGTTCGGGTTCTTGGCCTTGGACGAGATCATCCAGGTGTCGTTCCAGCCGGTGATGCCCTCCTCGGGGATCGTGACCTTCACGTTGGGCTTGTCGACCGTGTTGGCGATGACCTGCCACGTGGTGCCCACGACGGAGTCGCCGGTCTTGAACGCCGACGCCTCCTTGAGGTAGTCCGACCAGTACTCGCCCACGTTGGCGCGCTGGTCCTTGAGCAGCTTCACGGCCGCGGCCAGCTGCTTCTCGTCGAGCGCGTACGGGTTCTTGATGCCGAGGTCGGGCTGCTTGGCCATGAGGTACATCGCGGCGTCGGCGATGTAGATCGGCGAGTCGTACGCCGTGACCTTGCCCTTGTACTTGCTCGACTTGTCGAAGACGACGTCCCAGGACTTCGGCTCCTCCTTGACGACGTCGGAGTTGTACATGAGCAGGTTGGCGCCGTAGCCGTGCGGGACGCCGTAGTTCTTGCCGTCGACCGTGTTCCACTCCTGGTCCTTGAGGAAGTCGTAGACCTTCTCGTAGTTGGGGACCAGGTCGGTGTTCACCTCGGCGGCCTGCTTGGCCGCGATCATGCGCAGCGTGAGGTCGCCCGAGGCCACCACGACGTCGTAGTCGCCGGACTTGGCCAAGTTGAAGGCCTCGTCGGACGTTCCGTAGACCTTGGTGGTCACCTTGCAGCCCGTGGTCTTGGTGAAGTCGGAGACCCAGTCGACCTTGGGGTCGTTGCTGCCGTCCTCGACGTAGCCGGGCCACGCGAGGATCGAGACCTGACCCTCCTTCTTGCCGAGCTTCGTGGGTGCTCCGGTCTCCTCGGCATCGTCTCCGCCGCCGCAGCCGGCGAGCGCGAGGCTGCAGGTCAGGGCGGCAGCGGCGAGGGCGCCGAACCTGCCGGTTCTGGTCTTCAGGGTCATCGCGATCCTTCTCCTGGTGATGGGTGGTGCAGTGGACGGGACTTCAGGCGAGCGGCACGAGGTCGTCAGGCCGCCAGGCCGCGACGACGGAGTCGCCGCGACCGACCGGGGCGACGGCGGTGCTGGGCTCCAGCACGACCAGCCGCTGACCGGCCTCGAGGTCGACGACGACGCGTCGACCGGTACCGAGGTAGATGGTCTCGGCGACGACACCGCGCGCCGAGATGGAGCCGGCCGCGGACTCGCCGGCCGAGAACAGGCTGATCTTCTCCGGGCGCAGGGCGAACCGGCCCTCCCGGCCGAGCACGGCCCGCGCCTCGTCGGGTCCGAAGACGTTGGACGTGCCGACGAACGTGGCGACGTACTCGGTCTGCGGGGCCTCGTAGATCTCACGCGGGGTGCCCAGCTGCACGATCCTGCCGTCGTTGAACACGGCCACGCGGTCGCTCAGGGTGAGCGCCTCCTCCTGGTCGTGCGTCACGAAGACGAACGTGATGCCCAGCTCGCGCTGGAGCTGCTTGAGCTCCACCTGCATCTGCTCGCGCAGCTTGAGGTCGAGCGCGCCGAGAGGCTCGTCGAGCAGCAGCACCTTGGGCCGGACGACGATCGCGCGGGCCAGGGCGACCCGCTGGCGCTGGCCGCCGGAGAGCTGCGTGGGCTTGCGGTCGGACACGTGCTGCAGGCGCACGGTGCCGAGCGCCTCGCGCGCCCGCTCGAGCCGCTCGGCCTTGCCGACGCCGCGCACCCGGAGCCCGTAGGCCACGTTCTCGAGGACGTTCATGTGCGGGAAGAGCGCGTAGTCCTGGAACACCGTGTTGACGTCGCGCTCGAACGGCGCGGTGCCGGTGACGTCGGCCCCGGCGAGCGTGATGACGCCGTCGGTCGGCTGCTCGAACCCGGCGATGAGCCGCAGGACCGTGGTCTTGCCCGAGCCCGAGGGGCCGAGCATCGAGAAGAACTCGCCGTCGGCGATCTCGAGGTCCACGCCGTCGACGGCACGGACGTCGCCGAAGTGCTTGGTGAGTCCCTGGAGGCGGATCGCGGTGCCGGTCGTTGGACCGGCCTCGACCGATGTGGCTTGCGTCATAGGACCAAAACATATGGACTCAGACATTAAATGTCCATACCCTGCTTGTGACGATCATGTAAGAACTGATCCACACCCCCTACGAGGAGCGTCATGGCCACGGTCCGCCGCCCGGCGACGCGCGCACGCACCGCCGTGTTCGCGCCCATCGGCGATGCCGGCCGAGCCGTCCGCGTGGAGCAGAGGCTCGAGCAGGCCATCCGCTCGGGCATCCTCTCCGACGGCGAGCGCCTCCCCAGCGAGCCTGAGCTGGCCGCCATGCTGGGCGTCGCCACCGTGACTGCACGCGAGGCACTCGTCGCGCTGCGCGCCCAGGGGCTCGTCACCACCACGCGCGGTCGCGGCGGAGGGTCGTTCGTGAACCGCCCCGTCGTCGCGGTCGACGGCGTGGCCCACCAGCGCCTCCTCGCCATGACGCGCGTGGAGCTGGGCGACCACGGGACGCTCTACGCCACGGTGCTGAGCGGCTGTGCCGAGCTGGCCGCCGAGCGCGCCGACGCCGAGGAGGTCGAGGAGCTGCGGGAGATCGTGCTGTCCGCCGACGTCGAGAGCGCCGACCCCGACGGAGCCGCCCGCCACGCCGACACCGAGCTCCACCTCGCCATCGCGGCCCTCACGCACTCGGCGCGACTGGCCCGTGAGGTCATGCGCATCGAGTCCGACTTCGGCGTCCTGCTGCGCCTGCCGTTCGAGGACGCCCACCACCGCCGAGCCGTCCGGGCGCACCAGCTCACGGTCATCGGAGCCATCGCCGACCACGACGGCGCAGCGGCCCGTGCGCGCATGCGCTCCCGCGTCCGAGACGCCCTGGGCGACCTCGCCGAGCTCCAGACGGGGTTACGGTGACCCCATGACGCGCACCCAGAGCGTCGGCACGGACGCCGTGGCCGACGCGGTCCAGGAGTTCTTCCAGCCCCTGCTCGCGAGCCTGCGTGCGAGCGGCGACGCCATCGCGCCGCTCTTCGACTCCCCCGCCGTCACCTCCGAGGAGGTGCTGCGTGCCTCACGTCCCTTCGCGTTCGACGTGCTCCAGGACCCGCACACCGTGGGCGCCGGCTTCGTGGTCTCCCCCGGCCTCCTGACCGACGAGACCTACCTGCTCGCGTGGTGGCAGGGCGACGACAAGGGACGCATCCCTGAGTCGGCCGCACTCGTCCAGTCCACCGACTACAGCCGCCAGGAGTGGTTCCGCACCGCGCTGCGCACCGGGCGCTCCCACGTCACCGGCCCGTACATCGACTACGTGTGCACCGACGAGTTCGTGCTCACTCTCACCGTCCCGGTGATCCGCGCGGGCCGCACGCTCGGTGTGATGGGCGTCGACGTGCTGGCCGAGACCATCGAGCGGGCCCTCGTCGACGTCTTCCGCGAGGCCCACGCCACGCTCGTGAACCATCACGACCGGGCCGTGCTCTCGGGCGACCCGCGGATCTTCGCCGGCGAGCCCGTCGACCGTCAGGACTACCGCTCCGCGGTCCCCTGCACCGACCTTCCCTTCACGATCCTCACCTGACCCCACCGCCCCCGCTGAGTGTGACCGTTCTGCTGATTTTCCCCTGATCTTCCAACAGATTCGTCACACTCAGCGGGTGGGCTAGGCGTCGAGCTTCTTGGTGAGCGCCTCGCCCTCGATGTCGAGGTTGGGCAGGGCCTTGTCGAGCCACCTCGGCAGCCACCACATGCTCTTGCCCACGATGCTCATGAGCGCCGGGACGAGCAGCATCCGCACCAGGAAGGCGTCGGCCAGGACGCCGATGGCCAGCGCGAAGCCGATCGTCTTGATGATCGGGTCGGTCGCTCCGGCGAAGCCGGCGAAGACGCCGATCATGATGAGCGCTGCGGCCGTGACAACCCGGGCGCTGTGCGCGAATCCGTGCACCACGGCGTCGCGCGCCTCGCGGCCGTGCACGAACTCCTCGCGCATGCGCGAGACCAGGAAGACCTCGTAGTCCATCGCCAGGCCGAACAGGATGCCCGTCAGCAGCAGCGGCAGGATGAAGATCACCGGCGCCTCGGCGCTCAGACCCAGCACGCCCTGCAGCCAGCCCCACTGGAAGACCGCCACCGTGGCGCCGAGCGAGATGCCCACCGACGCCAGGAAGCCGACCGTGGCCTTCAGCGGCACGAGGATCGAGCGGAACACCAGCACGAGCAGCAGGAACGCCAGCCCCACGACCACGACCAGGTACTTGGGGAACGCCGCCGCGAGGTTGTCGGAGATGTCGACGCCCGCCGCGGTCTGGCCCGTCACGTAGGGCGTCGCGCCGGTGGCCGACTCCAGCCCGTCGAGCTTGTCGCGCAGCGTCTCGACGAGGTCCTTGGTGGCCTGGTCCGACGGTCCGCTCTCGGGAATGATCGTGATGCTGGCGAACTGCACCTTCTCCAGCTGGGCCTTGAACATCGCCACGGCCCTGGCGTCGCTCGGGTCGGTGACGGGCGGCACCACTGCGGCGACGTCCTGCTTCACGGACGAGACCTCCTTGACGGCCTCGTCGACCGCGGCCTGCGGGTCGCCGGTTCCCTTGGTGTCGACGATGACCGTGAGCGGCCCGTTGGCGCCGGCGCCGAAGTTGTCGGAGATGAGGTCGAAGGCCGTGCGGGCCTGCGAGCCCGACGGCTGGGCGCCGTCGTCGGGAAGGGCGAGCTGCATCTTGGTGACCGGGATGGAGACCACGACGGCCACGAGCAGACCGACCACGAGGGCGGGCCAGCGGAAGCGGGTGATGAGGTCGACCCAGCGTCGGCCCATGGTGCGGGCGCCGGGCGCCTCGGGGTCGCGCGCCTTGAGGCCCGGGATCTTGCCGCTCACGACGCGCTTGCCCACGAGGGCCAGCAGGGCCGGGAGCAGCGTGAGGGCGAGCAGCACCGAGATGGCCACCGTGGCCGCGGCGGCCAGACCCATCTGGGTGAGGAACGAGATGCCGGTGATGGACAGGCCGCTCAGCGCGATGACGACCGTCAGGCCGGCGAACACGACAGCAGAGCCGGCTGTACCCACCGCGATGCCGGCAGCCTCGAGGTGGCTCTTGCCCACCGTGACCTCGTGCTTGAACCGGCTCATGATGAAGAGCGAGTAGTCGATGCCGACCGCGAGTCCGAGCATGCTGGCGAGGGCCGGCGTGGTGGACGACAGGTCCATGAAGCCCGTCAGCGTGGTGACGCCGAGCAGGCCGATGCCGACGCCGACGACGGCCGTGATGAGAGGCATGCCGGCGGCCACGAGCGAGCCGAAGGTGATGGCGAGGATGAACAGCGCGATGACGATGCCGACGAGCTCGGCGGTGTGGCCCGCCTCGGTCTCGGATGCCGCGTCTCCTCCGACGGCGGCCGTGAGCCCGGCGTCGCGCAGCGACTCCACGGACTTCTCGAGAGCGTCGCGGTCGGCGGCCTTCAGGAGGTTGGACTGGCGGTCGTACGTGACGGTCGCGTACGCGGTGCGTCCGTCCTCGGAGATGGTCCCCGAGGCGAACGGGTCGGCGACCGAGAGCACGTGGGAGGTCTTCACCTCGGCCAGCGCCGACTCGATCGCGTCCTTCTGCGAGGCGACGGACTCCCCCTCCTCGGCCTGCACGACGATCCGGGCCACGGCCCCGTCGGTCGTGGCGCCCGAGCGCTCCTTGACGAGGTCGAACGCCTGGCTGGACTCGGTGTTGGGAAGCTCGAACTGGTCGTTCGTCTTCCCCGACAGGGTGAGCGCGCCGACGCCACCGATGACCAGGATCGCCAGCCACACTCCGATGACGCGGAAGCGGTGCGCGAAGCTCCACCGGCCGATCTTGTACAGGTACCAGGCCACGACGTCGTCTCCTCCCGGAGCCGCCGGATCGCAGCTCCCACAAGATGGAAGTCTCTACCATCTTCACAGTTACTGCAAGTTTGAGATAAACTATTTACATGGGACTCCGTGAGACGAATGCCACACGCACCCGCCAGCACATCGTCGACGTCGCCATCGACCTGTTCCTCGAGCAGGGCTACGACGCCACGACGATGGAGGAGGTGGCGGAGCGCGCCGACATCGGCACGTCCACGCTCTACCGATACTTCCCGACCAAGGAGCTCCTCGCGACCGCTCCGTTCGGCCCACCCGAGCTCATGGCCCAGACCCTTCGCTCGCGACCCGCGGACGAGGCGCCTGAGGTGGCGCTCGGTCAGGCTGTCGTGACGCTCCTTGAGCACGCGACGCTCGAGGGCGAGGAGCGGCGGGCCAAGTACGACCGCATGATTCAGCAGAACCACCGGTCCCGCGCGCGGATCATGGACTGGTTCAAGGAGGCCCACGACGCCCTCGGCGATGCCCTCGCCGAGCGCATGGACGCACCGGCCGGCGACCCCCACGTCGCGGCCACGGCCTGGATGGCGGTCTTCGTCCTCAAGCAGACCGGGGACCAGGCCGCCCTCGACCGCTCCGCGCCCATCGGAGACGTCGCCGCCGACGTCATGGCCACCCTCGCCTCCCGCCCCGTCGTCACCCCGCGCCTCACCTGAGACGTCCCACCGGGCGGGGCCGAGCGGCCTGGGTCAGGCCTTGGCCCAGGGGGCCACTCCGGCCCACGTGATCTCGACGAAGTGCTCGACGAGCTCCTCGCGGGGGACGTCGGGGTGGTCGAGCCACCAGAACCCGAGCCGCTCTCCCACGCCCGAGACGGCGTGCGCCGTGACCTCCATCCGGCCGGGCGGAGCCTCGACCGTCGCCTGGAGCAGGGCCGCGCCGATGGCCTCGATGGTGCCGAGGCGCAGGCCTGCCAGCTGCTCCGCGTACTCGCCGGAGAGGCTCGCTCCCCCACCGAACAGCAGCCGCCAGCGACCGGGGTCGCGCTCGAGGATCCGGAAGAACAGGTCGGCGCCGAGCCTCAGCTGCTCGCGCGGGTGCACGCCCTGGGCGTCGGCGATGGCCTGGACCAGCTCACCGGCGTAGTCGTCTCGGGCGCGCTGCACGCAGGCGAGGTAGACCCCGTCGAGGGCGGTGAAGTGCCGGTAGACGATGGGTCGTGTGATGCCTGCCTCGCGGGCGATGTCCTCGATGGTGACGCTGGAGAAACCGCGCTCCACGAACAGCCTCTCGGCCACGTCGAGGAGGGCCGCCCGACGCTCGGCGGCGGGCATGCGCCGCTGCGTCGTCGTCTCGGGAGCCATGGCCGCCATCCTAGGCACCGGGGCCTCGCCCTCGCGGCCTTCCGACCATGGCCCTCACCACACGTCCTGCGATGCCGTGGCCCGTCGATGCCCGCGTGGGATGCTGACGGTCCACGGACCCAGGAGGAACGATGACCCGTCCCGCAGCCGTCGAGGCCTGGCACGCCATCGCCGCGAGCCAGGACCCGGCAGGCCTGAAGAACCTGCTCGCCGACGACGCCGTGTTCCGCTCGCCCGCCGTCTTCACGCCCCAGGAGGGCAAGGCCATCACCACGGCCTACCTGAGCGCCGCCATCGTGGTGCTCGGCCCCACGCTGACCTACCACCGCGAGCTCGTCACGGGTGACTCCGCCATGCTGGAGTTCACGTGCGAGCTCGACGGGGTGCAGGTGCACGGCATCGACCTCCTGCGTTGGAACGACGACGACCAGGTCGTCGAGTTCACGGTGATGGTCCGACCGTTCAAGGCACTCGAGGCCCTGGTGAAGCACATGGGCGCCGAGCTGCAACGAGCCCACGGCTAGGCCGTCGCTCGTCGCGCAACCGCACCATCCAGACGCTGGCTCCGGCCTCGACGTCCTCCAGGACCTGCTCCGCGACCAGGTCAGTCGTGGCGCCGCTGCCCTGCTCGGGCCTGAGGCGCACGGACCGCCAGGAAGCCGGGGCCGCCGAAGCTTATTCACCACGCTGGTTCTTCGGACGCCACCACCTTTCGGCGCCTACCATGAGTGCCGGGTGGGAGCCCCGGATCATCAGGAGCCAGCACGATGCTCGACCGAACGTCCCGCTCCTACCGTCTCCGGGTCCTCGCTGCCCTGAGCCTCGTGCTGACACTGGCCACGGCTGTGCAGACCGCCCCTCCTGCCGCTGCCACCCCTGGCTTCGAGCCGGGGTACTGCCGCCGCTCTGATTATGACTGCGTCGGCGGTGGATACGCGGCCACGGCAGCGTCCACCGGCGACAGCTGGGCGTGGCGCCTCTACGGCACACCCGGTGCCGGCGACCTGGGCAGCCCCCCGCACAACTGCACGCTCTACGCGGCCTGGCGCCTCCAGCAGGTGGGCGTCGGGAACCCCGGCTGGGCCGGCCACGCCTACCAGTGGGGCGGACACTACGGACACGACCGCCGCCCGGCCGTCGGCGCCATCGCCTGGTGGGACCGCAGGAGCACCAGCGACTTCGGCCACGTCGCCTACGTCGAGCAGGTCAGCGCCGACGGCTCGCGGGTCTACGTCAAGGCCGACAACTACCTCGGCGGCTCCCGCGGCTACACCGACTCCGGCTGGATCTCGGCGGCCTCGGTGTCAGGGTTCATCCACATCCGCGACACGGCGGCGCCTCCCGTCGACCGGGACGGCGACTTCGTCTCCTACGCCGGCAAGGTCTACCGGATGGCCGGCGGCGCGCCCATCTACGTCTCGTCCTGGGATCCGTTCGGCGGCCCGCAGCCCACCCGCGCCCTGTCTGACCAGGAGTGGGCCTCTCTTCGCGTGACCCCGCGGGACGGGACGACCTTGGCCGGGCGCACCAGCGGACGTGTCTACGTGGTCGCGGGGGGCGCGCCTCAGTACGTCTCCAGCTTCGAGGCGATCGGGGGGCCGCGTTCTTCCATCCAGGTCGACGACGCGGCGATCGATCGTGCCGGTGAGGGCGACCCCTGGCAGCACCTCGGCCGGTACCCGACGAACGGGACCTACGTGAACGGCGGCGGCTCCGGTCGCGTGTACGTGATCGCGGGCGGCGCTCCGACCTTCGTGTCCTCCTGGGAGAACGTGGGTGGCCAGAAGCCCACGGTGACGATCGACGACGCGACCATCGCCCATGCGGGCGACACCGACTCGACCTGGGGTCACCTGCGCTCACACCCGTCCGACGGGTTCATCCGAGGATTCAGGTCGGGCCGGATCTTCAGAGTCGTCTACGAGGGTCACCGGTACTACGTCCCGAGCTGGACGCCCTACGGGGGACCCCAGCCGTACGTCGACGTCGACGACAACGCCATCGACGGCTGCGACCACCTGGCCTGCGGGCCCTTCGGGTCCTTGGACCAGGCCGTGGGGGGTGCTGAGAAGATCTCCACCGTCGGGTGGGGCATGGATCCGGACTCGACCGACTCCATCGCGGTCCATCTCTACGTCGATGACACGTACGCAGGGGCCACCCGGACCGGCGTCGTCCGCCAGGACGTCGACGACGTGTTCCACCGCGGCACGACCTTCGGCTTCTCCACGTCGCTGTCCGCGAAGCCCGGCCAGCACACGGTCTGTGCCTACGGCATCAATGCAGGAGCCGGCGGCAACGACCGGCTGGGCAGCTGCAAGACCGTGACCGTGACCGCCAAGCCCCTCGTGAAGAACCTCAGGGCTCCCTCCATCTCCGGGACCGTGCGGGTCGGCAAGGTCGTGAAGGCCAAGGTCGGCACGTGGAGCCCCTCCGGCCTGACCTACCAGTACCGGTGGAAGGTCAATGGTCAGGCGATCAAGGGGGCCACCAGGTCGACGTACAAGATCCCGGCGTCAGCCAGGAAGAAGAGGCTCTCGGTCGTCGTCAAGGCTTCCAGGAGCGGTTACCGGGCGCACTCCACAGAGTCAGTCCGCTCGGCCAAGGTCCGCTCGTGACGTGAGGGTGGTCAGTCCGAGCTCGAGGAGGCCATTTCTGTCCGTTCCACGGATGAGTCAGCGGTCCGGGCGGTAGTTTGTGGGCGGGTGGGAGCCCGAGCCCCAGGAGCACCCACGATGATGCGCCGCCCGACTCAGCGCCGCCGGATCTCGGCGACCCTGCTCCTTCCGCTGTCGGCCTTCTTCACGGTCGCCCTCGCGCAGTCCCCCGCCAGTGCGACGAGCCTCCAGTCGACCGTCCTCAGCCCCGTCAACGGCAGCGTCACCTCTGCTCCGAGCGAGCCCCACCATCGCCCGTATGCCGGCGACTACTCCTACGACGTCGCTGGGACCGGCTCCGCCTACGCGCGGTTTCGGAACACCAATGGATCACTCACGCTCTCGGTGGCCAGCATCGGCCGCGCCTGCGCCTCGGGCCGGTTCAGCGACGGCGGGGACCGCATCACGTTGAACGTGATGATCAATGGCCAGAAGGTCGGCACCGTGGCCTACGCCCACCTCACCGGCTTCCCCATCACGTCGGGCGCCGTCCCTGTGGGTGCCGCGATCGGGCGAGTCGTGACCGGATCAGATGGCGTCTCGTCGAGCAGCTGCTGGACCGGCTCCCACGTCCACGTGGAGCCGCGCAACGACTCCAAGTACGGCTGCGCGATCGCCTCGCTCCGTCAACGGGCCGACCAGGACACTGCCCTCGGGATCCTCGGAGGCGAGCGCGCAGCTGGGGTCAACCAGTACTGTGCTGCTGGTTCCGAGACACCGTCCACCCCCGTCCCGACCGACCAGGACGGCGACGGTCTTGCCGATCAGTCGGACCGGTGTCCCGGCCTGGCCGGCCCCGCATCGACGGGCGGATGCCCGGACCGGAACCTCGTCCGGGGCGGCGGGTTCGAGGATGCCGGCGGATGGCAGGCCATGCCGAGGACCAACTTCGTGACCTACACCGCAGACCAGGCGGCCCAGGGCGAGAGACCACGCTCCGGCGCGAGGAACGCCGCCTTCAACACCAGTGCGTCAGGAGGAGGGATCTATCAGGACATCCCGGCGTCGATCGTCTCGGGAGACACCTATTGCGCGAGCTCCTTCGTTCGGTCGCAGACCGGCGGTGTCGCCTCGGGATCGTTCACGCTCTGGATGCTCGGCGGGACCTCGGAGAACGGCACCCGCAGCTACAGCAAGCTCGGGACGAAGGACAGCTGGCGTCCGCTGTCCACCTGCGTCACGGCCACACAGAGTCACTCCGCACTGCGGATCCAGTTCTACCCCACACCCAACGCCTCCGGGACCACCCAGGCGGATGACATCAACGTCGCCAAGTCCCTCGTGAAGGGCGGGGGCTTCGAGGACGCTGCGGGGTGGGCCGCGATGCCGAGCACGAACTTCGTGACGTACACCGCCAACCAGGTCGCTCAGGGCGAGGTGCCACGTTCCGGTCGCCGCTACGCCGCCTTCAACTCCAGCGCCTCGGGCGGCGGGATCTACCAGGACTTCCCCGCCTCGATCTCCGCGGGCGACACCTACTGCGGCAGCAGCTTCGTCCGTGCTCAGACAGGCGGCACAGCCTCGGGCCGGTTCACCGTCTGGCTGCTCGGTACGACCGAGCCCGAGAACGGTGGCCGGACCTACGGCTCACTGTCCACGAAGGGCAACTGGGCGCCCGTCTCGACCTGCGTGACGGCCACCCGCGCGCACTCGGCGGTGCGTGTCCAGTTCTACTCCGAGAAGGGCACGACCCAGGCCGACGACGTCAACGTCGCCCGGTCCCTGGCGAAGGGAGGCGGATTCGAGAGCGCCTCAGGCTGGAACGCCATGGCCGGCACGAACTTCGTGACCTACACGTCGAACCAGGTCGCCGGGGGCGAGACCGCCCGCTCGGGCACCCACTACGCCGCCATCAACACCAACGTCAGCGGCGGCGGCATCTACCAGGACGTCCCGGCGACGATCACGGCCGGCGACACGTATTGCGCCAGCGCATTCGTCCGATCGCAGACCGGTGGGACAGCGTCCGGCACCTTCACACTCTGGATGCTCGGGTCGACGTCGGAGAACGGCTCGCGCGGCTACAGCAGACTGTCGACGAAGGAGCACTGGTCGCCCGTCTCCACGTGCGTGACCGCCACACAGAACCACTCAGCACTGCGCGTCCAGTTCTACCCGCAGCCCAACGGAGGAACGACGCAGATCGACGACGTCGGCTTCGGAAACTTCTCGCAGCTGACCATGCAGTCCCTCACCAGCTCCCGGGCACCGTCGGTCACAGGGAAGGTCAGGGTGAGCAGCGTGCTGAAGGCGAAGGTCGGCATCTGGTCACCCTCGGGCACGTCGTTCAGGTACCAGTGGCGGGCCAACGGCGCGAGCATCAAAGGCGCCACGAGGTCGTCCTACAAGATCGCGAGGTCGTTGCGGGGCAAGAAGCTGAGCGTCGTCGTCACGGCGTCGCGCTTCGGCTACTCGTCCAAGGCGGCCACGTCGGCGTCCACGACGAAGGTGAGATAGGGCCTCGCCGCGCCCGGACAAGGCGACAGGGCTCCCCCTCGGGAGGGAAGCCCTGTCTGATCGGAGACCACCAACTTGGGGAGCAAGTGATTCCGGGAGCAGCCTAGTCTGATTCGCTCCAGATAAGCAACAGTCAATTCTCTGCAAAAGCGACAGGGCCCCCGGGAGAGGGAGCCCTGTCTGGTGAGACCTAGCCCTGAGGAAGCTTCGGCCTGAATGCGAGTCACTATTCTGGGAGATGGACCCGCTCGCCCAGTGTGAACCAATTGACTACAGATGTCTAGTCAACAATATGTCGGCCAGCCGCCTGTCCTGTCGGAGCCGAGACGCCGGGTCCTCATCAGACGCATCGCGATCACGCTGCTTCGACGCGAATCAACACCAGCTGCCGGCGGCACGCACGACAGCCCCGGACACTCATGACAGCCCTCATGGCGACGACGATGCTTCATGCCCACACCTTTCGTCGTCTCCGGATGTTCTGCTCAGTCTCCCGAACGATCCTTCCGCGTCGGCGGGTCGTAAGGACGTCACTGGCCTCCGAGAGCCAGCAGTGATTGGCTGAGACCACGCCTGCGAAGGAGACCCCACCTCATGACCCAGCGCATCGTCCCCAACCTCTGGCTCCCCGGCAACGCCGAGGAAGCCGTCGACTTCTGGGTCAAGGCCTTCGACCCCGTCAGCCCCGAGGGCGCCAGGGTCACCGGCGGTGCCCGCTACCCCACCGAGGGCCTGCTCGACTTCCAGGAGTCACTCGCCGGCCAGGCCATCACCGTCGACTTCACCCTCGGCGACACCGCCTTCACCGCCATCAACGCCGGTCCGATGTTCGAGCCCAACGGCTCCATCTCGTTCTTCGTGAACTTCGACGCGTCCTTCGAGCCCGACGCCCGCGCCCACCTCGACGCGCTCTGGGAGGTGCTGGCCGACGGCGGCAAGGTGCTCATGCCGCTCGGCGAGTACCCGTTCAGCCCGCACTACGGCTGGGTGGAGGACCGCTACGGCTTCTCGTGGCAGCTCATCCTCACCGACCCCGAGGGCGAGCCGCGCCCGTTCATCGTCCCCAGCCTGATGTTCTCCGGAGCCAACACCAACCGGGCCGGCGCAGCCCTGCGCCACTACGCCGAGACCCTGCAGAACAGTCGCCTCGGCACCCTCGCCCCCTACCCGGAGAAGACCGGACCCGCCGACGCCGGCTCCCTCATGTACGGCGAGGCGGAGCTCGACGGCATCTGGATCGCCGCCATGGACTCGGGCGTGGAGATGGACGCACCGTTCAACGAGGCCGTCTCCCTCCAGGTCTTCGCCGACGACCAGGCCGAGATCGACCGCCTCTGGGAGCACCTCTCCCACGTCCCCGAGTCCGAGCAGTGCGGCTGGTGCAAGGACGAGTTCGGCGTCAGCTGGCAGGTCATCCCCACCCACCTCGACGAGCTCATGCAGCGTCCTGGCGCCTACGAGAAGCTCATGGGGATGCACAAGATCGTGATCGACGAGTTCTGACCCGCCTCGTGCCTCTGCACTGTGGCACGACCCGCGTGCCTCGTTCCCCTGATTCGAGATCTACCTGAGGTCGGGACATGAGGCTTCTCGGCACCACACCGAGCAGCCCACCTAACGTACGGAGGAGCCATGACGACGACGGTGGAGCGAGCGCGACGACTGGCCCACGAGCGCCCGGACCGACCTGTTCCGTGCCCGGGATGCGCAGCGGGCGTGAGTGGCACCAATCTCGAAGGTCACCTCGAGAAGACCCATCACGGCGCGGCCGCGGCGCACCACGCGCGATGGGGCGGACCGGAACGGGTCACCTCACGCTGGCTGCTCGGGCTGGCGCTCGGGGCCGCAGCGCTCGTAGCGGTCTACGCCGCGATCTCAGGGGCACCGGAGGATCGAGTCATCCTCGGAACTGCGGCCGTCGCTTCTCTGACAACCATTCTCTGGGGTGCCGTTGCCTGGGGTGCACCACTCTTCCCTGGGGTGCTCACCCTTGATGAGCGAGGCGCTGTGCTGCGTCACACGTTCGGCCTGGTTCGTCGGCGGCTTGGCTCGATCGACGAAGTCGTGATCGGCACAGCCATGGAAAGTCGTCCCTCGGGCGACTCCGGCAACGACGACAGCTACGCGAGCATCGATGTTCGAGTCGGCATCTATCTGCAGCTACGCCACGGCAGGCGCCAGATCACCGTGCACTGTCGCACTGCGGGTGTGGTGCGGTCGACCTGGTCCGGATGGAGACAAGGAAAGAAACGGAAGCGCCTCGACATCACACTCGACCCAGCGGAGTTCGTCGCCCTGCAGCTGGCGCTCTGGGAGCGCGGGTCTCTCACGCCTCGCTGAGACTCAGTCGAAAATCGTGTGGAGCGGCAAGCGCGGCCTGTCACGCGGACACGGTTGCAACGCCTGCTGCGCAGCGATGCGACCGCTCGGTGCGAAGGAGCCTTGCTGGGAGGATGGGTCGGTGCCGTGGGACATCGTGATCGCCGTCGTCGTCGGGCTGGGCGTGGTGTGGGTCGTGCTGGTCGCGGCGCTGTGGATCGCGAAGCCTGACGAGATGCAGCTCCGGGACGCCCTGCGGATCCTGCCGGACCTGGTCGGGCTGCTGCGTCGCGTCGCGGCAGACCGCTCGCTTCCTCAGGGGGTGCGGGTCCGGGTCTGGCTCCTGATCGCGTACCTGGCGATGCCGATCGATCTCGTGCCGGACGTCATCCCGGTGATGGGGTACGCCGACGACGCGGTGGTCGTGATGCTGGTGCTGCGCTCGGTCGTGCGACGCGCTGGCGCTGAGGCGCTCGAGCGGCACTGGCGGGGGTCGGCCGACGGGTTGGCGGTCGTGCGGCGGTTGGCCGGGGTTCGGTGAGGGTCGTCGGCTGAGCTCGAACGCTGCCCTCGACAGGCTCAGGGGCGAGGCCGGGGTCAGGGCGTGGGGGCGACGATGGCCTTGCCCAGACGGGCGATCTCGTCGACGAGGTCGTCGCGGGAGATGTCGATCTCGCCGCGGACCCAGCGGCTCACGACGTCGGTGGTGCCGGCGACGACGATGTGGGCGTCGACGCGCGATCGGGCGTCGTCGCGCGGGACCTGGAGCACGACGTCGAGGAGGAGCACGGTGAACTCGCCGATGGCGGCCTCGCGGCGGGCGTGCACGGCATCGAGAGCGGCCGCCTCGGCGTAGAGGCGCGCCCGGCGGGGGTCGCGCAGCAGCACCTCCACGAGTGCCTCGACGGTGGGCGCCATCCGCTCGGCGGGCGTGGGACCGGCAGCCGCGAGACCCGCGGCGATGGCGGTCTGGACCTCGTCGAGCAGGCTCTCGAGGATGTGGACCGCGAGGGCGTCGCGGTCGGAGAAGCTCTCGTAGAAGTAGCGCTTGGTGAGGCCGGCTCGGGCGCACACGCCCTCGGCGTTCAGGACGGTGAGACCGTCCTCCCCGATCATCTCCAGCGCAGCCTCGACGAGCCGCTCGCGACGGTCCCGTCGACGCTCGTCGGCCGGGACGCCCCGGTAGGTCCGGGCCGGTGCCGCTGTATCCGATGTCGCGTTCACGCCGACATCTTGCCACGACAGGGTGGGTCAGTGTGACTTCTGACACGTGACCGCGTCAGAGTGCGAGCCTCTGACGCCCTCAGTCGGCGGTGAGGGTGGCGTGGCGGGAACCGGTCCAGATGGGGGTGGCGAGGGCCTCGTCGTACTGGGCGCGGAGCTGCGCGACGAGGTCCGCGGCGGGGAGGCGCTGACCGATGGAGCCGATGCCCTGGCCCGAGCCCCAGATGTCCTTCCAGGCCTTGGCGTCGGAGGAGCCGAAGCTCATGGCCGAGGGGTCGGACTCCGGGAGGTCGGCGGGGTCGAGGCCGGCTGCCTCGATCGAGCCGCGCAGGTAGTTGCCGTGCACCCCGGTGAAGAGGTTGGAGTAGACGATGTCGGCCGACGTGGACTCGACGATCATGTCCTTGTATCCGTCGGTCACGTTGGCCTCGTGCGTGGAGAGGAACGCCGAGCCGATGTACGCGAAGTCGGCGCCGGCGGCCTGCGCGGCGAGGATCGACCGGCCGTGGCCCATGGCACCCGAGAGCAGGAGCGGCCCGTCGAACCACTCGCGGATCTCGCGGACGAGCGCGAACGGGGAGGTCGTGCCGGCGTGGCCACCCGCGCCGGTCGCGACGGCGATGAGGCCGTCGGCACCCTTCTCGATGGCCTTGCGAGCGAACCGGTCGTTGATGACGTCGTGGAGCACGATGCCGCCGTAGGAGTGCACGGCCTCGTTGACGTCCTCGCGGGCACCGAGAGACGTGATGACGATGGGCACCTGCGCGGCCACGACGGAGGCCATGTCCTGCTCGAGCCGGTCGTTGGAGCGGTGCACGATCTGGTTCACGGCGAACGGCGCGACGGGCAGCTCGGGATGGGCAGCGGCGAACGACTCGAGCTCGGAGCCGATGTGCGCGAGCCATTCGTCGAGGACCGGCTGCGGACGGGCGTTGAGCGCCGGGAACGAGCCGATGATGCCGGCCTTGCACTGCGCGATGACCAGCTCGGTCCCCGATGCGATGAACATCGGCGACGCGAACGCCGGTAGGGCCAGCGGGGTGCGCAGGATCTCGGGCAGCGCCATGGGTGACTCCTCGACTTGATTATGCAACTAGTTGCACCCTACCAAGGGCGCAGCACGTCGCGCGCGCAGAACACGAGAACCTGCGCGCTCCGGCCCCAGGGACCTCGGACGAGGCTCAGACCGCGAGGTCGTGATGAGCGAGCGTCGGCCTGAGCTGCGGGTGCCGCAGCAGGAGCGACGTGACGAGAGCGCCGGCCAGGCGGTGGGCCGCGCACTCGTCGAACTGGAACTCGCCCCGGACGTACGAGACGAGGTCGGCCTGCCCGACCACTGCGGCAAGCCTCTCGCGCGACAGCAGGAGCGGTCCGAACGGCTCCCCCAGGAAGGCGCCACGCGTGCGGAGCTCTCGCCTGACCGAGACGACCGTCTCGACGACCTGCTGGCTCGTGCCGACGAACCAGGTCTCGAGCGACGGGATGGCCATGAGGGAGCGACCGCCCTCCACGCCGATCCGGATCTGCGTGATCTCCTCGGACTCCGGGCGGTGACGGGCCCGGCTCTCCTCGTCCCACTTGACGAGCCACACCTCGCGCTCGTCGACGTCGAGGACGTCCCAGCCCCAGTCGTCGACGTCGAGGTGCAACGGGTCGGTCCGGGTGAGCACCCCGCGGTCGTCGGTCAGGACCACGAAGGCGGTCTCGGCAGCGTCGGCGTCGAGCCGCGCGAGGGCCATGAGCGCGAGCAGGTCGACGGCGGACCGGCGGTCCAGGACCATCTCCAGGCCGACGGCCGGAGCGGTCCCCCGGACGAAGTCCTCGTCGAGGACCTCAACGTGCAGGTCGATATGACCCATCGTGCGAAGCTCCCCTGCGAGATGCGTCATTTCCACGGCCCCCCAACCGTTCGTCCCCCGAGGACGTAATTGACACTCTAACGAGTCGAATTGCGCTTCGTCACCTTTGGGTACGTTCTGTCCATGACGAGCCCCACACCCGTTTTCGCCCCCGACGTCGTGGCCGGGGTGCTCCACCACATGAACGACGACCACACCGCCGACAGCCTCGTGATCGTGCGCGCCCATGCCGAGCCCTCCGCCACGAGCGCCGTCATGACCGGTCTCGACGCCGACGGCGGCGAGTGGGACGCGGTCGTCGACGGTGCGACGGTCCCCGTACGGGTGGCGTGGACCGAGCGCGCCGTGGAGCGCGCCGACCTGCGCCGCGAGATCGTGCGGCTCTACGACGCGGGCCTGGCCACGCTGGACCTCCCGGCGCGTGAGCAGCACTGACACCGTGACCGGACACGACCGCTCCACGCTCACCGAGCTCGCCACGTCGCTCGACCGCGACGACCCCCTGGCCCATCACCGCGACGCCTTCGTCCAGCGCGACGACGTGCGCGCCTACCTCGACGGCAACTCGCTCGGGCGACCGCTGCACGCCACCCGCGACTCCCTGGCCTCGTTCGTCGACGACGTGTGGGGCGCCCGCCTGATCCGCGCGTGGGACGAGGGCTGGATGGACGCGCCCACCGAGCTGGGCGACCGCATCGGCCGCGTGGTGCTCGGCGCCGCTGCGGGCCAGACCGTCGTGGCGGACTCGACCACCGTGATGCTCTACAAGCTCGTCCGGGCAGCGGTCGACCATGCTCCGGCAGGTCGCGACGAGGTGGTCGCCGACACCGAGAACTTCCCCACCGACCGATTCGTCCTCGAGGGCATCGCTGCCGAGCGCGGCGTCACGCTGCGCTGGATCACCCCCGGCCCCGACGGGGTCACCGCCGACGCCGTGGAGGCGGCCGTCGGCGACCGTACCGCGCTCGTGCTGCTGAGCCAGGTGGACTACCGCTCCGGCCGGCTCACCGACCTCCCGGCCGTGACCCGGGTGGCGCACGACGCAGGCGCACTCGTCCTCTGGGACGTCTGCCACTCGGCGGGGTCGGTGGAGATCACCCTCGACGCCCACGAGGTCGACCTGGCCGTCGGCTGCACCTACAAGTACCTCAACGGCGGGCCCGGCGCCCCGGCGTTCGGCTACGTGGCGAAGCGCCTGCAGTCGCGCCTCGCTCAGCCCGTCCAGGGCTGGATGGGCTCGGCCGACCCCTTCGCCATGGGCGAGAGCTACGTCGCCGCCGACGGCGTCCGACGCTTCCTGAGCGGCACCCCGCCGATCGTCGGGATGCTCGCGATGCGCGACATGCTCGACCTCGTGGAGCACGCCGGAATGCCCGCGGTCCGCGCCAAGTCCATCGCCCTCACCACGTTCGCCATCGACGTCCACGACGCGCTCCTCGCCCCCCTGGGCGTCAGCCTCGCGACCCCGCGCGACCCCGCGCTCCGGGGCAGCCACGTGACCCTCGAGCACCCCGACTTCCGGCGCGTCGTGGCCGAGCTCTGGACCAGGGGTGTCATCCCCGACTTCCGCCCGCCCCAGGGCCTTCGCGTGGGTCTGTCGCCGCTCAGCACCAGCTTCGCCGAGGTGCTCGACGGCCTCGCCGAGGTGGCGTCGGTGCTGCAGGAGCAGCAGCAGGCCTAGGCCGTCGTGGGACGACGCAGCGCAGTCCGGGCCGCGCCGAGCATGCGCTCGCGGAACTCACGCGTGGGCGCCGCGCGGTCCAGGAAGAGCCCGTCGGCGCCGTGGAAGAGTCCGGCCTGCACGTGCAGCCGGCACGGGACGCCCGCCTCCACCAGACGCGCGGCGTAGGTGACGCACTCGTCGCGGAACTGGTCCTCGCTGCCGACGCCGATCCACGCCGGCGCGAGCCCCCGCAGGTCCTGGCGCCGTCCCGGGACGGCGCCGGAAGGGACGTCGTCCCCGCCCGGCCGGGTGCCGAGGTAGGCGTGCCACGCCCACCGGTTGGACGTGGCGGTCCAACCGATCCACGGCCGGCGTCCGGCGGCTCGCACGACGGTGCGGTCGTCGAGCATGGGATACACGAGCAGCTGGAGGCCGACGTCGACGCCGCGGTCGTGCGCCACCTGCGTCAGCAGGGCCGCGAGCCCTCCCCCGGCGCTGGCGCCGGCGACCACCACGCGATCGGGCCCGAGGTCGGGCCACGTCGCGAGGACCCACCGCAGCGCGCTCCACGCGTCCTCGACGGCAGCCGGCGCCGGGTGCTCGGGGGCGAGGCGATAGTCGACGTTGACGACCGGGACGCCGAGGAGGTGCGCGAACCGGCTGCACTGGGCGTGGTCCCCGTGGGCCGTGCCCATCACGAGACCGCCCCCATGGAGCCACAGCAGCACTCCCTCGGCAGCGTCGTCGGGTCGCTCGGGCTCGTACACGTGGACGACCGGCCCGGACTCGACCTGGACGACCCGGTGGGAGACCCCGTCATGGACCTCGGTGGCCGTGGACATCCAGCGCCTCAGGCGTGCGAGACTGCGCGGGCCCATCACCGAGACCGGCACGACCATGGCCGGGAAGCGCATCTCGGCCGGGACGCGCTGGACCATGCGGGCTCGCCGCACGACCGAGCTGAGCGCCAGGGTCCCAACGGCCAGGGCGGCGATGCGCCGGGGGCGCCAGGTGGTCATGGCCGCAGTCCACCACATCGGACGCGACGCCGTGCCGTGTTCAGCAGGTCGGCGGGGAGCCGGCGGCCTCGCAGGCGCTGGTGTCGTGGTCGATGCCCTGAGCCGCCTTGGTGAGCAGGGCGCGCAGCTGGGCGGCCTCGGCGTCGTCGAGTGCGCTGATCGTCTCGCGCTCGACCTCGCGGATGGCCACGCGGGCCGACGCGAGGGCGGCACGACCGGACTCGGTGATCACGACACGTCGAGCACGGCGATCGGCCGGGTCGGGCTGACGCTCGATGAGCCCGGCCTTCTCGAGGTCGTCGACGAGGTACGTCATGACGGTGCGGTCCAGGCGCAGCGCCGCCGCCATCCCGGCCTGGTTGGTGCAGGCCTGCTCCTGCGAGAGCTGCAGCACCTGGAAGCCGCGAGGCCCACCAGGCACGTCGGCCACGGCCTCACGAGCGCGGCCGAGGTAGGTGAGCAGCAGGGCGTTGAGGGCCTGCCCGAGGTCGTCGACCACGGGCGTCTCACGAGCCGTCACGTCTGCCACGGTCCCGAGCCTACCAACTCCGTCGTGAGAACATATGATCTTTTCTGACGATCATCTTCTGTTACGATCATCGTGCACACCACATTCCTGAGGAGAACCCATGACCACCTTGCTCCGCGTCGACGCCAGCATCCGCCAGGACGGCTCCGTGACCCGCGGCGTCGCCGACACGCTCGAGACCGAGATCGGACCGGCCACGACCCTGCGCCGCGACCTCGGTACCGCGCCGCTGCCCAGCGACACCTGGCCCCAGGCCGTCGCTGCGGCCTTCTCCCCCGAGCCCGACGCCGCCCAGCTCCGCGCCCGTGCCCTGGCCACCGAGGTGGCCGACGAGCTCGTGTCGGCCGACGCCGTCGTGGTCGCCACGCCGCTCTACAACTTCGGCGTGCCTGCCGCGGTGAAGGCGTGGATCGACGTCGTCATCACCGACCCGCGCTTCGCCCCGGGCGTGCCGTCGCCCGTGGCCGGACGGCCCGCGTTCCTCGTCGTCGCTCGTGGCGGCGGGTACGGCGAGGGCACTCCGCGCGAGGGCTGGGACCACGCCACCGCGTACCTCAAGCGCATCCTCGTCGACGTGTGGGGCCTCGACCTCCAGGTCATCGAGGCCGAGCTGACCCTCGCGCCGTCCACGCCGGGCATGGAGTCACTCATCGACCTGGCCCGCGAGAACCTCGACGCCGCGCACGCCACGGCGCGCGACGCCGGCCGCGCCCTCGACACCGTCGGCGCCGCCTGAGTCACCCGACACGACGACGGCCCCGCACGGATGGCCGTGCGGGGCCGTCGTGGTCGTGCCTCAGATCAGGAAGAACCGTCCACACGAGCAGCGGCGGTGCGCCACTCCCTCGACGACGGCCGTCGTGGCGCGGTGGCCACGAGCCCGGTGCCAGTACCTGGTCACGCGGCCACCCTGGCCGGGACGGGCATGGGCTGGGCGTTGGAGACGTGCGTGCGCACGGAGCGCTCGTCGACCGCCTGGACGACGTCGGCCACGGCCCACGCCTCCTCGTCGACGTCGCGGGTCTCGACCACCACGAAGGACGTGCTGCCGCTCGTGGCGCAGGTGGCGGTGACGATGTCCAGCTCGTCGTGGAGGGCGCGGACGACCATGGCCTGGTGGTCCGGCGAGCTCACCTCGAACACCTGGACGCGCCACCCCGGGGTGGCCTCGATGGAGATGGACTGCAGATCGTTCATGACGTGCCCCCGACTGATCAGTGGTCCTGGTGGAACCACAACCTGTCCAAAATCTATTCAACAGTGACGCACATGGCAAGTCTTTTGAAGAACATTGCTCGACGGCAGGGTGTCCCGGCGGTGGCGGTCCGTGACAGATCGGGTGATGCGCGTCACACTGACAGGGCACTCAACCCGGAGGTCCACCGTGCCCGACGAGCAAGTCACCGATCTCGACGCCTCGACTCCTGAACGCCGCACCCTCGACGACCGACGCCAGGCCGTGGTCAACCTCTGGGACTTCCTCGTGAAGGGCGGCCTGGCCGACCAGACGCGCACCCCGTCCCAGGTCATCGACTCCGGACGCACCCGCGAGCTCCACCGCTACGAGCCCGCCGACGGCATCGAGCCCAGCGGGATCCCCGTGCTGCTGGTCCCTCCCCTGGGCTCGCAGGCGGCGTGCTTCGACCTTCGCCCCGGGCTCTCGTTCGCCGAGGACCTCGTGAGCAAGGGGCGCCCCACCTACCTCGTCGACTACGGCCCCCTCAAGGGCGAGGACCGCGCGCTCGGCGTGGAGCACTTCATCAACGACGTGCTGCCACCGGCCATCCGCGCCGTCTCCGAGGACGCCGGCGGACAGCCCGTCCACCTGGTGGGCTGGTGCATGGGTGGGCTGTTGTCCCTCGGCACCGCCGCCGTCCACCAGGACCTGCCCATCCAGTCGGTCTCCATGATCGCCAGCCCGTTCGACTTCTCGGCCAACCCGCTGCTCAAGCCGTTCCAGGTGCTGGGCAAGGTCACGGGCGGACGCATCCTGGGATCGGCGCTCAAGGCGGCCGGCTCCATCCCGGCACCGCTCGTGAGCGCCGGCTTCAAGGCCACGGCCCTGCCCACCTACCTCAAGAAGCCGCGCACGCTGTGGTCACGCCGCGACGACCGCGAGTTCCTCACGCAGATCCAGGCCGTCGACCACATCATGAACAACATGCTGGCCTACCCCGGGCGAGCCACGCTGCAGGTCTACCAGCGGCTCGCGCTGCGCAACGAGCTGGCGAGCGGACAGATCCAGGGGCCCAACCACCTCGTCGACCTGGCCACCGTCTCCGTCCCGGTCATGAACATCGCCGGCACGGAGGACGTGCTCGTGCCCTCCAAGGCCGCACACCACGTGGGTGGGCTGCTGGCGTCGTCCCCCGACGTCCGCCTGCCGCTGGCACCGGGTGGTCACCTCGGCGTGCTCACGGGCACCAGGGCGCCGTACAGCACGTGGGTCCTCGTGCACGACTTCCTGTCCGACCACGACGAGGCGCACACCCACACCGCCGCCTGACCCCTGAGTGTGACGTTCGAGGGGTCGAAAGACCGAGATGACCCCTCGAACGTCACACCCAGCGGGGACGGGGCAGGATCGGGACGTGACGATCCGACCTGAGCTCCTCGACGTCCTCGCCCGCCGCGCCCTCACCGAGGACTCGGCCCGACCCGAGGCGCTGGAGCGTCTGCACGCGCGCGGCGGCCGGAGCGCGCGCGAGCACGTGGCCGAGCTGGTCGACCCGGGCAGCTTCGTGGAGTACGGACGCTTCGTCACCGCCGCCCAGGAGGACCGCCGCAGCATCGACGACCTCCTGGACCGCACCGTGGCCGACGGGATCGTGGGCGGACTGGCCACGATCGACGGACGCCCGGTGGCCGTCCTCTCCTACGACTACCTCGTGATGGCCGGCACCCAGGGCATGCGCGGGCACCGCAAGACCGACCGGCTCCTCGACGTCATCGACCGGCTCTCCCTCCCCACCATCTTCTTCGCCGCGGGCGGCGGCGGCCGCCCTGGCGACACCGACATGCCGCTCGTCTCGGCGCTCGACGTCACGACGTTCGCAGCGTGGGCACGCCTCTCCGGACGCGTGCCGCGCATCGCTGTCGTCGACGACAACTGCTTCGCCGGCAACGCCGTGGTGGCCGGCTGCGCCGACCTCGTCGTCGCCACGCCTCGCTCCTCGCTGGGCATGGGCGGGCCGGCCATGATCGCCGGCGGCGGGCTGGGCGACGTGGCCGCAGCCGACGTCGGGCCGCTCGACGTCATGACCGCCAACGGCGTCGTCGACGTCGCAGTGGAGGACGACGACGCCGTCGACACCGCTCGGACGCTGCTGGGCTACTTCCTCGGCCGTTCGCAGACGTGGGTCGCTCCCGACCAGACCCTCCTGCGCGACGCCGTGCCCGAGGGTGAGCGTCGCGCCTACGACGTCCTCCCGATCATCGAGACCCTGTGCGACGAGGACACGGTCACGGTCCTGCGACCCACGTTCGCGCCCGAGCTGTGCACGGCGCTGGGGCGCATCGAGGGCCGGACGGTCGGGATCATCGCCACCGACACCCGCCACACCGCCGGCGCCATCACGGCCGACGCGGGCGACAAGGCAGCCCGCTTCCTCCAGCTGTGCGACGCCCACGGGTTCCCCGTCGTCTCCCTCGTCGACACCCCCGGGATGATGGTCGGCGCCGAGGCCGAGCGGACGGGGCTCGTGCGCCACACGTCGCGCCTCCTCGTGGCGGGCGCGCGGCTGCAGGTCCCGCTCGTGGGCGTCGTGCTGCGTCGCGCGTACGGGCTCGGCGCGCAGGCCATGCTCGGCGGCAGCACCCACGAGCCGCTCATGACGATCGCGTGGCCCGGCGCGCACCTCGGCGCCATGGGCCTCGAGGGGGCCGTCCGACTCTCCATGCGCAAGGAGCTGGCGGCCATCGAGGACCCCGAGGAGCGCGAGCGCCAGGTGCAGGAGCTCACGGCCTACGCCCAGGCACACTCCACGGCGCTCAACGTGGCCCGGCACTTCGAGATCGACGACGTCATCGACCCCGCCGAGACCCGCGGCATCCTCGTGAGCCTCTTCAACGCCGCCGAGCCCATCACCGGCAGCAAGGCCGCCGTCGACACCTGGTGACCCCAGTCAGGCCGTGACTGAGTCCTCCGAACCGATGAGCTCGAGAAGCAGTCGGCCCACGTCGTCGAGCGGCCCCGCGGACCCGGTGGCGACGCCCATGGCGACGGCGCCCTCGATGCCCGCCACCACCAGGTGCGCCAGCGAACGTGCCCGGTCCTCGGCCACACCGTCGGCCTCCAGACGTCGTGCGATGGACTCGCTCCATCGCGTCATGGTCAGCCCCGCGTCCTTGCTCGCCTGAGGGATGTCGGCGCCTCCCAGGGCGGCTTGGAGGATGGGGCAGCCCGAGCGGAACTGCCCTGCTGTGAGGCCGGCCCTCATCGATCCGACGAAGGTGTCGATCGACTCGGACGCCGACCGGGTGCCCAGGACCGCCGTGAGGTTCTCGGTCATGGACTGGCCGATCGAGCGAATTCCCTCGACCAGGAGCTCGTCGCGGCCGCCCACGAAGTGGAGATAGAGGGTTCGACGCGCCACCCCGCTGGCGTGCAGCAGGTCCGCGACCGTCGTGCCAGCGATGCCCTGCCGACGCGTCAGTGCGACCGCTGCATCGACGAGCCTCTGACGCGTCTCAGCCGTCATGACGATCCTTCATGCCACCAGGTTAGACCAAGCGGTCTTGCCGTAGACCATTCAGTCTACTAAGGTCGCCACGATGGCTCCAGTGCCTCAGGATCGAAAAAGCCCTCCACACATCAGGACACTCCATGACCTTCACCGTCACGATCAGCCGGTCACTGCAGTCATCTGCGGCGCGAGTGCACGGGCTGCTCTCCGATCCCGTAGGCCTCGGCGAGCTCCGCGGTGTCCGGGCCGAAGTCCTCGAGGAGGGACGGGCCGACGGATCCGGCCTGCTCCGCCGCCTCACGATCGGGCGCCACATCGAGCTCGTCGAACGGTTTCTTGCGCCCGATGCTCGGCAGCTCGTGTTCCGCTACCGCATCGAGTCGAGCCGCCCGACGTTCTCGCACGAGCACGGCGAGATCGTGTGCCGACCGCGCGGCCAAGGGTCTCGGATCTCCTGGACGACCACCGCCGCTCTGCCCGCAGGACGCCTGACGCCCCTGACCGAGGTGGTCGGCCGGGTCGGCACTGCGGTGGCGTTCCACGTGGCGCTCACGCGGATCGACCGCCACCTCCTGCGGACCGAGCCATGACGCCGACAGCAGCCCCCGACCCACCCATCACCCCAGACCAGGAGCAAGCCATGCACCGAACCACCGAGACGGCGCAAGCCCAGTCCCCGACCACCACCCACGTCGACGCGGTCGTGATCGGGTCCGGACTCGCCGGCCTCACCACCGCGGCCGGCCTCGCTGCCCACGGGCACTCCGTCGTCGTCCTCGAGCAGTACTCCGTCGTCGGAGGTTCGACCCACGTCTTCCGGCGCAAGGGCACCTGGGAGTGGGAGGTCGGGGTCCACCACCTAGCCGACTGCGGCTTCGGGGGCGACATGCCGACGATCCTGCGCGGGTTCGGGATCGGCCCGGACCAGCTCACGTTCCGTCGCATGGCCGACAACGGCTACGAACGTCTCGTCTTCCCCGACCTCGTCTTCGACACCCCCACCGACTGGTCGCTCTACGTGGCACGCCTGGTCGAGGCCTTCCCCCACGACGAGAAGCGCATCCGGCGGTTCATGCGGATCGTGCGCCGGGTCGGCGAGGCGGTCGACCGCGGCCCCGCGACCGCCTCGGCCTCGGGAGTGGCCCGGGCCGCCCGGGAAATGGGTGTCGCGGCACCGCTCGCCGCTCTTCCCTTGAAGCGCGTCTTCGACCTCTTCGGGATCGATCCCCGCATGCAGACCCTGATGTCGGTCTCGCCCTGCGGCAGCATCAACGCGCCGCCCTCCCGGCTGCCCTTCGCTGCGTTCTGCGTCTTCTACGAGCGGTTCGTCCGCGGCGGCTCCTGGTTCCCCGAGGGCGGAGGACAGATGCTCTCGGCCACCCTGCTCCAGGCGCTCGAGCACCTGGGGGGCACCGTGCTCACGAACGAGTCGGTCGAGGAGATCCTGGTCGACGGCGGTGCGGTGCACGGCGTGCGGACAGCGAGCGGTCGGACCTTCAGCTCACCCCTCGTCGTGTCCACCGCCGACGTCAAGAAGACCTACGCCGAGCTGCTGCCAGCCGGAGCCGTCCCCCACCGGGACCTCGATCGCGTCGACGACTACCGCATGTCGCAGGCCTTCTTCAACGCCTTCATCGGCGTCGACGTCGACCTCGCAGCCCAGCACCCGAACCGGGACCACTTCTCGATGCCCACCTGGACCACCTACGACGAGATGGACCGCCTGACCGCTTACCGAGAGGGCGAGAGCGCGGAGGCCTGGCTCGAGCGGGTCGAGCCGATCGCGCCGGCCTACGTGCACGTCTCCAACTTGAAGGACCCCCACAACCAGCGGTACGCACCGCAGGGCTCGTCGTCGCTCGAGGTCATGCTGCCGATCGGCTGCGACTACCGACTCTGGAGCAGCGCGCCGGCTCGGACCCGCGGCCACGAGTACCGCGACGAAGACGACTACCAGTACCTCAAGCAGGGCCTCACCGCCGCGATGATCGACCGCGCGACGACAGTCTTCCCCGAGATCGATGGACATGTCGTGCACCAGGAGGCGGCCACACCACTCACTCAGGAGCGGTTCACCCAGTCGACGGCCGGCGCCTCGTACGGCATCGAGCTCAACACCCGTCAGTTCTCCATCCGCCGCCCCGGCCCGCGGACCTCGGTCAAGGGACTCTTCCTGTCCGGGGCCAGCTGCCGACCCGGACCGACCACGGAGGGGGTCCTGCACTCCGGCATCCAGACGGTGGACGCGATCACCGGCAGCAACCTGCTCGCGGACTTCCGCCAGGGGCGCGCCCTCGTCGCGCCCGGCACCCTGCCGAACAACGATCAGGACTGGGACGCTCTTGAGTACTCCCGCGTCGGCTCTCGTCGGTCCAGGTCGTCTGACGATGCGGACGCCGAGACGTCCTGATCAGGCACAGCACGACAGGCTCGGCCGGCGGATCCGGCCGAGCCTGTCGGTCTCTTCAGCCCTTGACGCAGAGCAGCGTCGTGAGCCGGGTCTCGACCTGCACGAGGTCGGTCTGCGCGGCGATGACCGACTCCAGGTCCTTGTAGGCCCCGGGGATTTCGTCAAGCACCCCCGCGTCCTTCCGGCACTCGACCCCCGACGTCTGCGCGGCCAGGTCGTCGACCGTGTAGGTCTTCTTGGCCTTGGTCCGCGACATCCGCCGCCCGGCGCCGTGGGACGCCGAGCAGTAGCTCTGCTCGTTCCCCAGACCCTTCACGACGTACGAGCCGGTGCCCATCGACCCGGGGATGAGCCCGTAGTCGCCCTGACCCGCCCGGATCGCACCCTTCCGGGTGACCACCAGGTCGACGCCGTCGTAGGTCTCCTGCGCCACGTAGTTGTGGTGGCAGGAGATCTCCTGGTCGTACCCGACGTCCCGACCGAGCCGTCCGAAGAAGCCCGTGACGACCTCCCGGACGAGCGCCATCATGACCGCCCGGTTCCGAGCGGCGTAGTCCTGCGCCCAGTAGAGGTCCCTCAGGTACGCGTCCATCTGCGGAGTCCCGGCGAGGAAGACCGCGAGGTCCCGGTCGGGCAGGTCCAGGTTGTGGTCCAGGCCCTTCGCCGCGGCGATGTGCCGCTCCGCGAGCTCCTTGCCGATGTTCCGCGAGCCGGAGTGGAGCATGAGCCAGACCCGACCGACCTCGTCCACGGTGACCTCGATGAAGTGATTGCCTCCACCGAGCGTCCCCATCTGCTTCATGGCCTTGGACTCCCGGTCCTGGACCTTGTCGTGCAGGTCCCGGAACCCCGACCAGAAGCCGCCCCAGCCCCGTGAGCCGAGGCCGAGCCGCTCGACGTCGGGCGTCTCGGAGTGGGCGTGGAAGCCCACCGGGACGGCCCGCTCGATGGAGTGCCGCAGCTGCTTGAGGTCCTCGGGCAGGTCGTCGGCCGTGAGGTCGGTCCGGACCGCGGTCATGCCGCAGCCGATGTCGACCCCGACGGCCGAGGGCGAGACGGCGTCGCGCATGGCCACGACCGATCCGACCGTCGCGCCCTTGCCGAGGTGGACGTCGGGCATGACCCGCAGGCCGTGGACCCACGGCAGCCGCGAGATGTTCCGCAGCTGCTCGAGCGCGGCCGGCTCGACGTCGAACGGGTGGGCCCACATGAGGGTGTCGGCCGCGGCGCCCGGCAGGACGACCGGGAACGGCCGGTCGTCGATCGTGAGGGGCTCGGTGGTGGTGGACATGGTTCGCCTCCTTCGGCGAGATGAGATGAGAGGTCGTGGGTTCAGGCGGCGGCGCGGGCCGGCTTCTTGGAGGGCCTCCCCCGGACCGGTACCCGATCCAGGGGGCGACCCGACTCGAGCAGGACGCCGCCCCAGACGCCGGACTCGCTCCTCGCCGTGGCGAGGCTCAGGCACGTGGACCGCAGCGGGCACGCCGCGCAGACCGCGACGGCGGCCGCCAGGGCGGTGTCGTCGGCGGGGAAGAACAGCTCCGGGTCGCTGCCGGCGCAGGCCCATTCCTGCGCCGGCACGGACGGCATGGGGTGGTCGAAGGCGATCGTCACGCCGTGGCTCGTGAGCACGCTCTTGGTGGGTGTCGTGGACATGGGTGGTCGCCTCCTCTCGAGGTCGTGGTGCGATCGGTTCGTGGCGTCGTGGGGGCGGCCGGACATGAAGAAGGGCCGCCCCCGAGACGTGTGTCTCGATGGAGCGGCCCCGTGATCGGGCGCGGCTAGGCGCGGGTCACGGGCGGCTCCGGGGGCCGATGGGATCCATCTGGATGCCTCGCTGGGCGTCGAAGGATTCCAACGCCTTCTGGCCGAGGGCAGCGAGCATCGGACGAGCCACCGGAAGGTGGTTCGTCGCGCTCTCGCTGCGATAGGTCCTCGTGCTCATGGGAACCACCCTAGAGCCGGCCCGCGGGATCGGCCAAGCGATTAAACGGTCGATGGCTAGGCTCGCCGCATGGCCACCGTCGTCCTCGTCCGTCACGGACGCACCACCGCCAACGCGAGCGGGATCCTGGCCGGGCGCACCCCCGGGGTCCGGCTCGACGACCGCGGGCACGAGCAGGTGGCGGTGGCCGGCGAGCGGCTGTCCGTCGTGCCGCTCGTGGCCGTGGTCTCCAGCCCCATGGAGCGCTGCCGCGAGACCGCCGAGGCGATCATCTCGCGCCAGAGCGGCTCCCCCGCCACGCCCGTCGAGGACGGGATCAGCGAGTGCGACTACGGCGACTGGCAGGGTCGCCCGCTCAAGGACCTTGCCCAGGAGGACCTCTGGAAGGTCGTCCAGCGCCAGCCTTCGGCCGCGGTCTTCCCGGGTGGGGAGTCGCTGCACACGATGCAGACGCGCGCCGTCCGGGCCATCCGCACGCTCGACGCGGCGTTCGAGGCCGAGCACGGGGCCGGCGCCGTGTGGGCCGCGGTGAGCCACGGCGACATCATCAAGGCGGTCCTCGCCGACGCCCTCGGCATGCACCTCGACCTCTTCCAGCGCCTCCACGCCAACCCGGCGTCGATCTCGGTCGTCCGCTTCGGCTCGGCCCGCCCTGACGTCGTGACCATGAACACCGACGCGGGCGACCTCTCCTGGCTGGCCGCGGCACCGCCTGCCCCCGACGCGGCGGTGGGTGGCGGCGACAGCCCTGCGACCGACCCCCGTGCCGACGCTTCGCAGCCCTCATAAACTGGACCCATGGCAACCATCGTCCACGGATTCGACTGGCCCGACCGCTTCGTGGTCGGCACCGTCGGCATGCCCGGTGACCGCACCTTCTACCTCCAGGCGCGCACGGGCTCCCAGGTCGTGAGCGTCGCCGTCGAGAAGCAGCAGACGGCCGCGCTGGCCGATCGCATCGACGAGATCCTCGACGAGCTGATGGCCGAGGGCGACAACCCGTTCAGCGTCCCGGCCGTGGCGCCCGAGGGGCTCGAGGACATCGACCCGCTCGACATCCCCATCGAGGAGCAGTTCCGCGTGGGTGTCCTGGGCCTCGGCTGGGACCCGTCCACGGCGCAGGTCGTCATCGAGGCGTTCCCGCGGCTCGACGAGGAGCCCGAGCCCACGGCCGACATCGTCGAGATCGAGCCGGAGGAGGCCTTCATCGTGCGCATCCCCGTGGGGAGCGCGCGGGCCTTCGCCAAGCGCACGCGCGACGTCGTGAGCGCGGGCCGGCCGCTGTGCCCGCTGTGCGGTGAGCCCATGACGTCGGACGAGCACGTGTGCACGCTGCCCGACGGCTTCCAGTGACCGCACGGCGATGACGGGGCTCACCCTCACCGGCCGGATCATGCCGGCCTCCAACGCCACGTTCCTCGGGCTCCTCGACGACCAGCAGGTCGTCTACAAGCCCGTGGCGGGCGAGAAGCCGCTGTGGGACTTCCCCGACGGGACGCTCGCCGGACGCGAGGTCGCGTCGTACCTGGTCTCCGAGGTCGTGGGGTGGGACGTCGTGCCGCGCACGTGGCTCGGCCACGGGCCGCACGGCGTGGGCATGCTGCAGCTGTGGCAGGACGTCGATCCCGAGCAGCAGGCCGTCGACATCGTGCCGGTGGACCACCTGCCCGACGGCTGGAAGCACGTCTTCGACGGGGTGGACGGCAACGACCAGCCCGTGTCGCTCATCCACGAGGACTCCGCCGCGCTGCGCCGCATGGCCGTGCTCGACGTCGTGCTGAACAACGCCGACCGCAAGGGCGGGCACGTGCTGGAGATGTCGGGCGGGCACCGCCACGGCGTCGACCACGGGCTCACGCTCCACGCCGAGCACAAGCTGCGGACGGTGCTGTGGGGATGGATCGACGAGGAGCTCGACGCCGAGGAGCGGGCCGGCGTGGAACGGGTGCTGGTGGCGCTGGCCGGCGACCTTCCCTCGGTGCTGGCCGACCTGGTGACGTCGGCGGAGGTGGAGGCGCTCGGGCTGCGCTGCGAGGAGCTGCTCGCCGCCGGCCGCTTCCCCGCCCCCGAGGGCTTCATGCCCGCCGTCCCCTGGCCCCCGTTCTGATCCCGGCTGCTCCGCCGGGCGGTGACCTGGCGTCCGTTCCGCGCCCGTGGCCGTCGGGCGGTGAGCTGGCGTCCGTTCCCGCACGGCGTGGCCGTCGGGCGGTGACTTGGCGTCCGTTCCCGCACGGCG
>NZ_LMFJ01000001.1:1938600-2343996 GCF_001426755.1 Aeromicrobium sp. Root495
ACCGCACGGACTGGGCTCAAACGGACGCGGACCCACCGCCCACCAGGCCCGACCGATCAAACGGACGCCAAGTCACCGCCCACCAGGCGGGGCGGGGCGCACGGATGGTGGGTCACCGCTCGGCGGGGGTGGCTGGCAGGATCGGGGGGTGACGATGCCGCCCGACCTGCTGGAGCTCGCCCTCACGGCCGAGGGGTTCATGCCGCCCGAGGAGGGCGAGGTGCTGCACCGCGTCGCGCGGGAGCGACTCCCCCACGGTCCGGTGCTCGAGGTGGGCACCTACTGCGGCAAGTCCGCGGTCTACCTGGGCGCGGCTGCGCGCGAGGTGGGCGGCACGGTCTTCACCGTCGACCACCACCGGGGGTCGGAGGAGAACCAGGCCGGCTGGGAGCACCACGACGCTTCTCTCGTCGACCCCGAGGTCGGCCGCATGGACACGCTCCCCCGCTTCCGGCGCACCATCGCCCAGGCCGGTCTCGAGGACCAGGTCGTCGCGATCATCGGCGCCTCCACCACCGTGGCCAGGCACTGGCGCACGCCGCTCTCGATGCTCTTCATCGACGGCGGCCACGGCGTGGAGCCGGCGCGCGACGACTACGCGTCGTGGACGCCCTGGGTGATGCCCGGCGGGATGCTCGTGATCCACGACGTCTTCCCCGACCCCGCCGATGGAGGCCGCCCCCCGTACGAGGAGATCTACCTCCCGGCGCTGCGGAGCGGACTCTTCATCGAGGTCGAGGCACACGGCTCGGTGCGCGTGCTGCAGCGGACCTAGCCTGCGAGTGGCGCAAAGCGGTTCCCGAGTGGCGCAGATTGGCGCGACACGCCGTCTCGGAAGTGCCAATCTGCGCCGCTCGCGGGGCGGGGGCGCGGGCGCGGGCTAGGCGGGCGGGCGGGGGTCAGTCGACGAGGGTGCTGGTGCAGGGGCACTCGAGGGCGAGCTCCTGGAAGTGCGGGGCGAGCGACGTCCCGCGCATGATGCCCGAGCCCGGGGTGGCGTGGCCGTAGATCTCGCCCAGCGCGTCGACCGCCAGAATGACGGCCGCCGCGGTGTACGTGGTCTGCTCGTTGGGCCAGTGCACGTTGCGCGGCTCCACCTCGCCCGACGGTCCGGTCTCGAAGTCCTGGTCTCCGTAGACCCAACCGGTCCAGTACGAGCCGTCCTCGTGGCGCAGGTGCTGGACGTCGGTGAGCAGCCGCAGCGCACGCTCGTGGTCGCCCGCGACGTCGAGCGCCATGACCAGCTCGCACGTCTCGGCGCCCGTGACCCAGGGGTTGGTGTCGACGCAGCGGATCCCGAGACCCGGCACCACGAAGTCGGTCCAGCGGGTGGCCAGCAGCTCGTTCGCCTCGGCTCCCCGCACCGCACCGCCGAGCACCGGGTAGTACCAGTCCATGGAGAACGTCGACTTGTCCGCGAAGAGGTCGCGGTGCTGCCGCAGGGCGTGGCCGAGGCGTCCGCCCGCGAGCTCCCACTCCGGCTGGGGGTCGTCGAGCAGGTCGGCGAGCGCCACGCCGGCTCGCAGCGAGTGGTAGATGCTGGAGCAGCCGGTCAGCAGGCAGATGTCGTCGACGGGCGTCCACCGGATGCCGCCCCACGGCGCCTGCAGCGAGACCACCCAGTCGAGCCCGGCCCGCACCGAGGGCCACCACCGACGCACCGCGTCGAGGTCGCGCCGCACGAGCCAGTGGTGCCACACGCCGACCGCGAAGTACGCCGACATGTTCACCTCGCCGCGGGGGTCCTCCACCTCGCCGTCGACGATCTTCATGGGCCACGAGCCGTCCTCGCGCTGCATCGTGGGCACCCAGTCGAGGGCGCGCTCGGCCGCCTCGACCTGATCACCGACGAGCAGCGCCATGGCGGCCTCGACATGGTTCCAGATGTCGACGTGCTCGCCGACCGACCACGGGATGGCGCCGCGGGGCTCCTGCATGCGCGCGATGGACGCGGCGGTCTCGGCCACCTGGTCCGCGCTCAGGACGCCGTCGACGAACGGCAGCTGCTGGGTCACGGGCTTCACTCGGGCTTGCGGAAGTACAGCACCATGCTCTTGCCGATGACGGGGTCGAGGACCCGGCCGGCGAGCTGGAGGGCCTTGGGCTGCTTCATGATCTCCCAGACCAGGATCTGGTGGTACGCCTTGGCGAGCGGGTGGGAGTCGTTCTCGACCCCGACGGCGCACTTGATCCACCAGTACGGCGAGTGCAGGCCGTGCGCGTAGCCGGTGCCGACGTGCTCGAGGCCGCGCTTCACGACCTTGTCGGTGAGCTCCTCGCGCGTGTAGATGCGGATGTGGCCACCGGGGGTGTTGTGGTAGTCCTCCGACAGCTTCCAGTTGACGACCTCGGGGAACCAGCGGGGCACCGAGACGGCGAGCGTGCCTCCAGGGCGCAGCACGCGGGCGAGCTCCTCGATGGCCTGGATGTCGGCGGGGATGTGCTCGAGCACCTCGGCGGCGACGATGCGGTCGAACTCGCCGTCGGGGTAGGGAAGCGCCAGGGCGTCGCCCTGCTTGACGTCGGCCTCGGCGCCCTCGGGCACCTCGCCGGCCTCTCGCATCGCGACGAAGAGGTCCTGGACGCCGGAGAGCTCCTCGGCGTCCTGGTCGAACGCGACGACGTCGGCGCCGCGGCGGTACATCTCGAAGCTGTGGCGACCGGCACCGGCCCCCATGTCGAGGACACGGTCACCGGGGCGCAGGCCCAGGCGGTCGAAGTCAACGGTGAGCATCAGTTCCCTCTCTCGGCCGCGAAGTCGGCCATGACCTTCTCGTAGGCGCCCGCCACCTGGACGGCGACCGCGTGCCAGCTGAACAGCTCCTCGACGCGGGCCCGGCCGGCCGCACCCATGCGGGCGCGGCGCTCGGGGTCGTCGAGCATCTTCTCGATCGCGGTGAGCAGCTCACCGACGTCGCCGGGCGTGACCTGGTCGGCGCACAGCCCGTCGGGGCCCACGACCTCGGGGATGGCCCCGGCGCGGGAGACCACGAGCGGCGTGGCGCACGCCATGAGCTCGGCGGTGGGGAGCGAGAAGCCCTCGTAGAGCGACGGGACGCACGCCACCTCGGCCGACCCCATGAGCTCGACGAGCTCGGCGTCGGAGATGCCGCTCACGAACCGGACGGAGTCCTTGATGCCGAGCCGCTCGATGAGGCGCTCGGTCTTGCCGCCCTGGGCCGGCTTGGTGACGAGCACGAGCTCGACGTCGCGCTCGGTGCGCAGCTTGGCGAACGCCTCCAGGAGCGTGGAGACGCCCTTCATGGGGGCGTCGGCGCTGGCCATGGCAAGGATGCGACCGGGCACCCGCGGCTCGGTGGGCGGCACGAACGACTCCTCCACGCCGAGCAGGATGACCTGCATGCGGGCGGGGTCGACGCCGAAGTCGGCGGCGATGTCGCGCTTGGAGGCCTCCGACGGCGTGAGGATCCACCGGGCCCGGCGGGCCACGTGCTTCTGCATGCGCAGGAAGCCGTACCACCGGTTGAGCGTGACCCGGCGCCACAGGTTGCGGGTCTGCGAGAGGTCGATGCGGCGGTCGAACGTGATGGGGTGGTGGATCGTGGTCATGAGCGGAGCGCCCGTGACCTTCTCGAGGTCGAGCATCCCGTGCCCCAGCACCTGGTTGTCGTGGAGCACGTCGAAGTCGCCGGCCCGCTCCGCCAGCACCGTGCGGACGCGCTTGCTGAACGTGCGCGGCTCCGGGAAGCCGGCCAGGCACATGATGGCGAACTCCTGGACGTCGACGAGGTCGCGGAACTCGCTCAGGCGCGGGACACGGAAGGGATCGGGCTCGCGGTAGAGGTCGAGGCTGGGCACCTCGGTGAGCAGGACGCCCTCGTCGAGCACGGGGTAGGGCTGACCGGAGAACACCTCGACGGAGTGGCCCAGCCGCACGAGCTCGCGCGTGAGGTGGCGGACGTAGACGCCCTGCCCTCCCACGTGGGGCTTGCTGCGGTAGGACAGCATCGCGATGCGCATGGGGACAACGTTCTCACCTGGGGCTACTCGCGCGTATGCCGACCCCGACAGTGCCACTGACACGATGCCGTTCTTCGTTGTGACGGAACGTAACATTGTGCAACAGTGTGACGGCCACCACGGCCGAGACGGCCACCATCGAGGGAGAAACCATGGCGCGACGCGCTCGTCCGACGATCCTGGCCTCGGCCGTCCTGATGCTGGTCGGCCTGCTGGCCGGCCTCGCACCTCAGGCAGCCAGCGCCGCGACGTCGCCGCTCGACGACCCCTTCTACACGTACTCGGGCAGCACGCCGCTCCAGGACGTCGCGGCCGGGACGGTGCTCAAGACCCGCACCGTCCCCTACTCCATCCAGGGGCTGCCCCTGCCGATCAAGGCCGTCCAGGTCCTGTACCGCACCCGGAACCAGCGCGGCGAGGCCGTCGTGAACGCCACCACCGTCGTGCGTCCGCTGCTGTCCCTGAGCCTGCGCCCCAAGGTCCTCTCGTACCAGTCGTTCTACGACTCCCTGAATCCCGAGGACCAGCCGTCCGCCGCCATCGCCGGCGGCCAGGGCCTGGGCAAGGCGATCGCGAACATCGAGACCCTCGTCTTCGCGCCCGCCCTCCTGGCGGGATACACCATCAACATCCCCGACACCGAGGGACAGACGGCCGACTTCGCCGCAGGCCCCGAGTACGGCTACACGACGCTCGACTCGCTCCGCGCCATCTCGCAGTCGCCGGCGGCCGGCGTGGGCACCACGTCGAAGATCGGGCTCATGGGGTACTCCGGTGGCGCCATCGGCTCGGAGTGGGCCGCCGAGCTGGCCGCCTCCTACGCACCCGCGGTCAGCAAGCGGATCGTCGGCACCGCGATCGGCGGCGTCCTCGTGCACCCGGGTCACAACCTGCACTACGTCGAGGGCTCCACGGTGTGGGCAGGCGTGCTGCCCATGGCCCTCGTGGGCATCTCACGAGGCTTCGGGATCGATCTCTCCGTCTACGCCAACGACTACGGCAAGAGCATCCTGACGAAGCTCCAGAAGGCCTCCATCGCCGAGGTCCTGGGCGCCTACCCCGGACTCACGTGGGCCAAGATCGCCAAGCCCGAGTTCAAGACCCCTGAGTCGGTGAAGGCCTACGTCGACGTCGCCAACCAGCTCATCATGAGCACGGGCGGCACGCCCTCGGCTCCTCTGTTCATCGGTCAGGGCACCGGCGGCTACCTCGAGGGCACCCAGCCCAGCGCCACGTACGGCGCCGGCGACGGCGTCATGATCGCCGGCGACGTGCGCTCGCTCGCCCGCACCTACTGCTCACGCGGGGTCACCGTGAAGTACGACGAGTACCTGCTCTCGCACTTCACCTCGGTGGCGCAGTGGCTGCCGTCCGCCTATGCCTGGCTCACCGCTCGCTTCGCCGGGCTCCCGGCACCGAGCAGCTGCGGCAAGATCGCGCCGGGCAACTCGCTCGAGCCGATCAAGCTCGTCCGGTAGCTCTCGCAGCACCACCTCCGGCGGACCCCTCCCACGACGGGAGGGGTCCGCTCACGTTTCATGGCACAAAGCATCATCACTGATGAAATAATCATCAAAGCCTTGACGCCGGCGACTCCTTGTCTGACGATTGATTCAGAGATGAAGGAGTGTTCGAGATGACCGACGTCCACGAGGACCTGCATCACGAGCAAGGCGCCCTGGCCGGCGAGCACCCCGGTCGCGCCCAGCAGCCGGTGATCAAGGTCCAGGACATCGCCTGGCTCGAGCTGGAGAAGCCCGACCTCGCGCGAGCCGAGGTGTTCGCTCACGCCTTCGGCTTCACCACCACCTACCGGTCGGCGAGCGAGCTGAACCTGCGCGGCTCCGACCCCGGCGCCCCCTGCGTGATCATCCGCAAGGGACGCTCGCGGTTCGTGGGTCCGGCGTTCCGCGCGGCCGACGCCGCCGACCTCGTCCGTCTCGCCGCGGCCACCGGGAGCACGGTGCGCCGGCTGCCCGAGCACCTGGGCGGACTCAGCGTCGACGTGCGCGAGCCCGCCGGCGCGCTCGTACGGGTCGTCGCAGACACCCTCGACCACGAGGCGCTCCCCTCCCAGGAGCCGCTGCCGCTCAACGTCGGGCACGACCTCCGCCGCACGAATGCCCCGCAGCGGCCGCCGCGCCGACCGGCCGTGGTCCAGCGCCTGGGCCACGTGGTCCTGCAGTCCACGCGGTACCGGGAGTCCCTGGACTGGTACCTCGAGCACCTCGGGCTCATCGTCAGCGACTTCCTGTTCTTCCCCGGCCAGCGCGAGCGCGGCCCCACCATGAGCTTCATCCGCTGCGACCGCGGCGACCAGCCGGCCGACCACCACACGCTGGCCCTGACGCTGGGCCCGCGGAACCGTTACGTGCACTCCGCCTACCAGGTGAGCGACCTCGACGCGCTGGCCGCAGGCGGCGAGCACCTCAGGGACCTCGGCTACCAGCACTCCTGGGGCATCGGCCGGCACATCCAGGGCAGCCAGATCTTCGACTACTGGCGCGACCCCGACGGCTTCCTCGTGGAGCACTTCACCGACGGCGACAGGTTCGACTGCTCCCTCGAGCCGGGCTGGGGCGAGATGACGGCCTCCAACCTGGCCCAGTGGGGACCGCCCGCCACGCCCGACTTCCTCGGCATCGCGCCGGGCAAGGAGTCGTTGCGCGAGGCCCTCGCCATGATTCCCGCCGTCCGCAACGACTCCGAGATCGACCTCAACCGCCTCCTCGGCCTGATGAAAGTGGCCCGCTCATGAGCCTCACCGTCCTCCGCACCTCCCCCACCGCCGGGACCTCCGCCTGGTACCTCCAGCTCGTCGACGGAGCCGCGGCCCGCATCGAGACCGCGGCCGAGACCACCCGCGAGCTCCTGGCCGACCGGTCGGCGGTCGAGGCCGCTCGTTCGTCCACGGACACCGTGCCCGTCGAGTCGCTGAACCTGGTCTCGCCCGTCACGCGACCGTGCCGCGTGGTGGCGCAGATGGCCAACTACGTCTCGCACGCCAAGGACGCGGGACTCGACCCCTCGACGCTCCCGCTGGCCTTCTTCCGCAAGTCCTCGGGCTCCATCAGCGGACCGTTCGACGACGTCGTCCGTCCTGCGCACGTGACCCTGCTCGACTACGAGGTGGAGATCGGGCTGGTGATCGGCCGCGAGCTGCCGGTGGGCACGACCGTCACGGCCGCCGACCTCCGCGGGCTCGTGGCAGGGCTCGTGATCACCAACGACGTCTCCGCGCGCGACCTGCAGCTGCCGAAGACACAGTTCTACGAGGCGAAGTCCTACCCGACCTTCACCCCCGTCGGACCCGCCCTCGTCCTGCTCGAGGACGACGAGCTCGACCGGCTCGGCGAGCTGGTCCTCCGGCTGTGGGTCAACGGCGAGGTCCGCCAGGACACGGCCGCGACCGACATGATCTACAAGCCGCTGGAGGCCCTGCAGACGCTGAGCGGCTTCCAGCACCTCGACGTCGGCGACCTGGTGCTCACCGGGACCCCGGTCGGCACCGCCCTGAGCGCCCCGCCGAAGCCGATCGAGATCATCGGCCACCTCCTGCCCCCGGCCCTGAAGTGGAAGGCGTTCTTCAAGGGCCAGGCCAAGAACCCGCGCTACCTCCAGGACGGCGACCTCATGGAGCTGGAGATCGCCACGCCCGACCGGTCGCTCGACCTCGGGACGCAGCGCACGACCGTGCGATGGACCCGGTGAGCCTGGCCGACCGGCCCGTCGTCGTGGTGGGCGCCGGCCCCGTCGGCGCTTCCGCGGCCATCCTCCTCGCGCAGCGCGGGGTGCCGGTGGTCGTGCTCGACCGGTGGGCCGACATCTACCCGCAGCCGCGGGCGGTCCACCTCGACGACGAGGTGCACCGCATCCTGGCCACGATGGGCGTGGCGCAGGAGTTCGCGGCCATCTCCCGCCCCGGCGGCGGGCTCCGGCTCGTCGACCACCGACTTCGCGTGATGGGCAGCTACGAGCGCGCGGGGATCTCGGAGACGAACGGATACCCGCGCGCCAACATGTACGACCAGCCGGACCTCGAGCGCGTGCTCCGCACCCGCATGGCTGCACTCCCCCTCATCACCCTCCGCGGCGGTGTGGAGGTCACGACGGTCGAGCCGACCTCGCCCGGGTCCGCCACGGTCCACCTGCGCGACGTCGCGACGCAGGTCGACGAGCGGCTGGAGGCGCGGTTCGTCCTGGGGTGCGACGGCGCCAACAGCACCGTGCGGACATCGATGGGCGCCGCGATGAAGGACCTCGGCTTCGAGCAGCGCTGGCTCGTGCTCGACGTCGAGACCTCGGTGGACCTGCGCCAGTGGGACGGCGTGCAGCAGGTGTGTGACTCCCGACGGGCCGCCACCTTCATGCGCATCGGCGCGACCCGGTACCGCTGGGAGCTCCGGCTCCTCGAGGGCGAGTCGCCCGACGACCTGGCGACGATCGAGCAGGTCCTGCCGCTCCTCTCCCCCTGGACCGCCGGCGTCCCGGTGGAGGAGCTGCGGCTCGTGCGTGTCACCCCGTACACGTTCCGTGCCGCCCTGGCCGACCGCTGGCGCTCCGGACCCGTCTTCCTCCTCGGCGACGCCGCACACCTCACGCCGCCGTTCATCGGCCAGGGGCTGGGAGCCGGGGTGCGCGACGCCGCCAACCTCACGTGGAAGCTCTCCGGCGTGCTCACCGGCAGCCTGGCCTCCGACGTGCTCGACAGCTACGAGACGGAGCGGTCGGCGCACGCCCGCGCGCTGGTGGAGCTGGCCCTGCGGGTCGGGCTGGCCATGACCAGCGGCGGACGCGTCGGCGACGTGGCCCGCAAGGCCGTCATCCCCGCCCTCGGACTGGTGCCGGGCATCAGGCACCAGGTGAGCGACAGCACGACCCCGCCCCTGGTGCCCTCGCCGCTCGTGGCCGGCCGAGGACTCCTGCGCCGCGGCGACCGCCTCGCGGGCAGCCTCGTCCCGAACCTGCCCCTCCCGTCCACCGACCGGGCGGGGGCACGGCTCGACGACCACCTCGGCGGTCGTTGGGCGCTGGTCACGCTCGTGCCCCTCGCCCCCAGCGACCGGGAGCGACTGCAGAGCCTCGACGTGTGCGTCGTCGAGGCCGAGGCCAGCGGGCTGCGGTCCTGGCTCGACCAGGGTGGGGTCGCAGCCGCCGTGGTCCGCCCCGACGGCGCCGTCATGGCCTCGTTCGGCAGCCCGTCCGAAGCTGTCTCGGCCGTCCTCTCCACGCTGCGTCCGGCGACGTCGCCCCACCCGGTCACGAGGTCCGCACCGCGCGACGAGGTCCTGGCATGATCGGAGCCGTGACCACCCAGGAGACCCGGTTCGACCGTCGCAAGGCCCGCACCCGCGCCGCGCTGGTGGGTGCCGCGCAGGAGCTGCTGGCCCAGGGCCTCACGAACGTCTCCATCCAGGAGGTCACCGAGTCCGCCGACGTGGGGCTCGGCAGCTTCTACAACCACTTCGCGAGCAAGGACGAGCTGTTCGAGGCCGCGGTCCAGGACGCCCTGGAGACGCTCGGCGCCTTCCTGGACTCCGCCGGCGGTCGGCACGACGACCCCGCCGAGGTGTTCTGCACGAGCTTCCGTCTCATGGGCCGGCTGCACCGGGTGCGTCCGAGCCTGAGCCAGCTGCTGCTGCGCCAGGGCCACCGCATCGCCACGTCCGACGAGGGGCTCGCCCCGCGGGCCCGCCGCGACCTGGAGGCGGCCCGCGACGCGGGGCGCTTCACGTTCGCCGACCTCGACGTGGCCATGGTCATGGTCACCGGGGCCACGATCGCCCTGGGGCAGCTGCTGCACGACCAGCCCGACCGCGACGAGGCCGCCACCGTCGACGACGTCACCGCTGCCGTGCTCGTGGCCCTGGGCCTGCCGGCCGAGGAGTCCGCCGCACTCGCCGCCGCCCCCCTGAGCAGCGCGGTCCCCACGTCCCTGTCCTGAGCGGGGCTACCGCCAGGCCGTGAGCTTGGCGGGGTTGAGCACGATCCAGATGTCCTTCACCGTGTCTGCCGCGATGCCGAAGGTGACCACCGCAGCCACCTCGCCCGCGCGACGCAGGACGAGCCCGGTCCGCCCCTCCACGAGCTCGTCGTCGAAGGTGAGCGAAGGATCCTTGGCGAGCAGGCCCAGGACGAACCTGCCGACCCGGTCGGCGCCGTGCACGGCGTTGCGGGCAGCCCGCACCACTCCCCCGCCGTCGCTGCTCACCGTGACGTCGGGATCGAGGAGCGGGAGCAACGCCAGCAGGTCTCCTGTGGCGCACGCGGCGAGGAAGCCCTCGACGACGCGATGGTGGTCTGCGGGGGTGGCGGCCTCACGCTTCCGCCGCTCGCGGACGTCCCGCCGGGCGGCGGAGGCCAGCGTGCGGCAGGCCTGAGGGGTGCGACCCACGACCTGTGCGACCTCGGCGAACGTCAGCCCGAAGACGTCGTGCAGCACGAACGCGACCCGCTCGGCCGGCGTGAGCGAGTCGAGCACCACCATCACGGCCGACGTCACCTCGTCGTCGAGCGTCACACGCTCCGCGGGGTCGGCCGGTGACGAGGCGGACGGCAGCATCGAGGACGGCCGGGGCTCGGGCAGCCACGGACCGACGTACTGCTCACGCCGCGCCCGGGCGGATCCCAGCACGTCGAGGCAGACGCGGCTCACCACCGTGGTGAGCCAGGCCCCCGGGTTCCGGATCTCCGCCTGCTCCTGCTCGCTGAGGCGGAACCACCGGGCGTAGCCCTCCTGCACGGCGTCCTCGGCCTCGGCGGTGGTGCCGAGGAGACGGAACGCGGTGGCCAGGAGCCGGCTCCGCTCCTCGAGCGCCTGACCGATGGACGGGACGGGCTCGGTCATGGCGACTCGACGCCCCCGAGCCACTGCTCGAAGGTCTGCGTCCCGTGGTCGGCGTCCTGGTCGGCGACGAGCGAGCCGTCGCGCATGGCCCGTCCGAACCGGCCGGGCAGCGGTACGGCGACGACGCGGCGCCGGTCGCCCACGGCCCGGCCGTAGGCCCTGACCATGTCGACCATGCGCAGGGTGGCCGGGCCGCCGAGGTCGGTCGTCCGGCCGGCCGGCGGCCCGACGGCGAGGTCGACGAGCCGCTCCGCCACCTCGCGAGCGGCGACGGGCTGGCTCCGCATGCGCGGCACCACCATGACCGGGCCGAAGGCGAACGAGCCGTGGAGCTGCTGGGCGAACTCGTGGAACTGGGTGGCCCGCAGGACCGTGGACGGGACGGGGCCGTCGAGGACCAGCTGCTCCTGCAGCACCTTCCCGGCGTAGTAGCCCTCGGGCGCCGCATCGACGCCGACGATCGAGAGGACCACGTGGTGGGTCACCCCGGCCTCGGCACCGGCCGCGAGGAGGTGACGCGTGACCGTCCCGAAGAACGCCTCCGACTCCTCGGTCCGCTGCGTCTGGACCGACGTCACGTCGACCACGACCTCGACGCCGGCCAGCGAGTCGACGAGCCCCTCCGCCGTGAGGAGGTCGACCCCCTCGCCCCGGGACAGGACCAGGACGTCGTGTCCACGCTCCTGCGCGACCTGCACGACGTGACGGCCGACCATGCCGGTTCCACCGGCGACTGCGATCCTCATGGGTTCTTCCTCTCGTTGGCCAGTCTCCCGGATCGTGGACGCGGCGGGACCAGCAGCGGCACCACCAGCACGATCGTGAGGCTGAGGGACACGACCTGGCCCACGGCGTCGACGACGTCGAAGCCGTCGAGGTGCGCCAGGTGGTAGCCCAGGTGTGGGACGGAGAACACGAGCCACGCGACGCCCACGACGCGACCGGGCTCCGCTCGGCGGCACGCCGCCGCGACGAGGCTCGCTGCCGCCAGCGCCACGTAGAGCGAGCCGACGTCGCGCACGAGGTGCTCGTTGTACGGCCCGTCCACGGCCACCCACAGGTGCCCGAGGCCCGGGAAGGAGTCGTAGAACGAGCGCGGCGCGGCAGCCGCCCACAGGCCGACGTACAGCCCCAGGGCCGCGGTGATGACGAGGACGGCTCGTCGCAGGAACGTGTTCATGCTCCTTCGACGACGCAGCCCCCCGCAGTGTGAGGCGCGCCTGGACGCAGGGAGGCGGTCAGGCCTCGGCGCGCTCGAACACGTGCAGCATCTTGGTGATCTCGAAGATGCGCTGGACCGGCGGCGAGATGGCACCGAGCTGCAGCCGCCCGCCGGAGCGGTCCTGCTGCTTCTTGATGCCGAGCAGCGCACCGAGCCCGCTGGAGTCGACGAAGCCGACGCCCTCGAGGTCGAGGACCAGGGTTCCCCCACCGATGTCGAGGTGGTCGACCTGCGCACGCAGCGACACCGCTGACTGCATGTCGATCTCGCCCGCGACCGTGAGCACGGTGCGGTCCTCCTGCACGTCGCTCCCGAACGTCAGGTCGCTCATCGTCCATCTCCTTCCGTGGACCGCCAGGTCCGTGCGCTCCAGATGCTCTTGCCTCGGCCGGTCGGCCTGATGCCCCACTCGTCGGACAGCGCCTCCACGATGTGGAGCCCCCGTCCGCTCTCGTCGTCGTCGGACGGGTCGCGCGACGTGGGCAGGCGCTCCTCGGCGTCGTCGTCGACGAGCACCACCACTCGGGCGCCGGTCCGCTCCAGCCGGAGCCGGACGTGGTCCCCTCCGTGCACGAGGGCATTGGTGACGAGCTCGCTCGAGACCAGCGCGAGGTCGCGCACGACGTCCTCCGGGACGTCCCACGCGTCGAGCTGGCTCATGACGAACGCCCGCGCGTCGGCCACGCTCAGCGTGACCCCCTCGCGCAGCATCGACAGGGTGGCGACGAGGTCGGCCGGGCCCACGCGGGCCATGAGGATGGCCACGTCGTCGTCGGGTCCGTCGGGCAAAAGGGCGTCGACGACGGCCTCGGGCAGGCCGACGATCGACTCGCGCCCGCGGCGGTCGAGCTCTCGCTCGAGGCGGCGGATGCCGTCGTCGATGTTCTCTCCGCGGTGCTCCACAAGCCCATCAGTGTAGAAGACGATGAGGGAACCGGTGTCGACGGCCACCGGCTCGGACCTGCCGTCGGCGTACCCCGTCCCGAGCGGCGGGCCGCCCTCGGTGAGCCGCCGGACGATGCCTTCGCGCCCCACGAGGAGAGGCGGCAGGTGCCCGGCGTTGGCGTAGCAGAGCGTCTCCTCGGCGGGGTCGAAGATCCCATAGACGCACGTGACGATCTGATCGCCCGAGAGCTCCTCGACGAGCTTGTCCAGGTGGGTCAGCACCTCGTGCGGCGCGAGGTCGAGGCTCGCGTAGGCGCGGGCCGCCGAGCGCAGCTGCCCCATGACGGAGGCGGCCCGGACGCCGCGGCCCATGACGTCGCCCATGACGAAGGCGGTGCGGCCGTCGGCGAGCTCGATGATGTCGTACCAGTCGCCTCCGACGTACGTGCCCTCCACGCCGGCGCGGTAGAACGTGGCCACGTCGAGGTGCTCGAGGTCGAACGTGTCGGCGGGCAGCAGGCTGCGCTGGAGCTCCTCGGCGATGGAGTGCTCACGCTGCGCGGCCTCCTCGCGGGCCCGCGCGGCGGCCAGGGCCTGCTCGGCCGCTCGCTGCTCGGTGACGTCCTGGAGCGAGCCCTGCAGGACGACCGCCTCGCCGTCCTCGTCGCCCACGAGGGCAGCACGCACCGAGACGTGTCGCTCCACGCCGTCGGCGCGACGGACCACCCGCATGTCGTACGCCGTGACGTCGTTCACCTCGAGGGCCGCCAGCTCCCCCTCGACCCGCTCGAGGTCGTCGGGGTGGATGACGCCGGTGAGCACGCCGGGATAGCCCAGCTCCTCGAACTCGCGACGGGTGTAGCCCAGCACGCGGAGGAGCTCGTCGGACCCGGTGACGGTCCGGAGTCGGAGGTCGACCTCCCAGCTGCCCACCTTGGCCAGGCGCTGGGCCTGGTCGAGCAGCGCCTCGCTGCGCTCGAGGGTGGCACGGATGCGCCGGACCCGGTCGAGCTCGAGGTTGACCCGGACCCGGGCCAGGAGCTCGCGGGCTGCGAAGGGCTTGACGAGGTAGTCGGCGGCGCCGGCCTCGAGGCCCTCGACCGTGCCCTCCTCGCCGGCGCGCGCGCTCAGCATGATGACCGGGATGCTCGTGGTGCGCGGCTCGGCCTGGAGCCGGGCCAGGAGCCCGAACCCGTCGAGCCGCGGCATGGTGACGTCGGAGATGACCAGGTCGGGCGGGGACTGCTGGATCTGCTCCAGCGCGTCGAGGCCGTCGGCCGCCGAGGACACCGAGTAGAGGTCGCTCAGCAGTCCCGCCACGTAGGAGCGCATGTCGTCGTTGTCGTCGACGACCAGGACGCGTGGACGGCTGGAGTCCGCCACGACGGTCTGGGGCGTCGCGGAGTCGATCGCCGGCTGGATCCAGCGCCACACCTCGGACACGATGCCGGCCGGGGCCGCCCCGATGTCGGTCCGCGGCTCTGGGCTCTCGACGACCTCGGCGGACGGAAGGTGGCCCCGTCCGAGCGGGATGCGGACCGTCATGGCGGTGCCGACGTCGACCGTGCTCTCGACGCTCGCGGAACCGCCGTGCAGCTCGGCCAGCTCGGCCACCAGGGCGAGGCCGACGCCCGACCCCTCGTGCGTGCGGGCGACGGCACCACGGACGCGGTGGAAGCGCTCGAAGAGGTGCGGCAGCTCGACGGCCGAGATGCCGCACCCGGTGTCGACGACGGTGAGCACGGCCTCGCCGTCCTCCTCACGCAACGTCACGGCGATGCCGCCCTCGAAGGTGAACTTGAAGGCGTTGGACAGCAGGTTGAGCACGATCTTGGCCCAGTGCTCGACGTCGACGTACGCCTCGCCCCGCAGAGGCTCGAGGTCGGCCGTGAGCGTGAGCCCGGCCTGGGTGGCGGCAGACTCGAACATCGCGACGAGCGGCTCGGTGACTCGGCCGAGGTCGACCGGCTCGAAGTGCGAGGTGATGCCGCCGGCCTCGAGCCGGGAGAAGTCGAGCAGGCTGTTGACGAGCTGAAGCAGGCGCTGCCCGTTGCGCTCGATGACCTCGAAGCGGCCCCTCTGCGGATCGTCCGGGTCGAGGGCCGGGTCTCGGAGGGCGTCCTCGGTGGGACCGAGCAGGAGCGTGAGCGGCGTCCTGAACTCGTGGCTCACGTTGGTGAAGAAGTCGGTCTTGGCCTGGTCGAGCCGGGCGAGCGTCTCGGCGCGGCGCTTCTCCCCCTCGAACGTGCGCGCCGCCGTGATGCTGCCGGCGATCTGGCCGGCCACGAGGTCGACGAACCCCCCGTAGGTCTCGTCGAGCGGACGGTACCGACTGAGCCCGGCCACCAGGAACCCGTAGGGCTCCTCCGACGCGGCACCGGCGAGCGGCACCGCCACGGCCTGCGTGGGCGGACGGTCCCACGGACCAGGCGGCGCGTCGTCCGGCAGGTCGACGAGCACGGTCCGGCCGGCGAGCGGCTCGGCCAGCGGCCACGGCGAGGCCGGGTCGTCCAGGGCGATGCGGACGGGCGCGAGCCGGTGCCCCTCGGGCGTTCCTGCCGTGCCGGCGAGCCGAACCGTGTCGCCGTCGCGCAGGTAGACGAGGGCGAACGGGAGGGACAACGGGTCGGTCTCGATCTGCTCGACCGCCGCAGCGACCGCCTCGGTCTCGGTGAGGTGGCCCGACGTCCGGGCGGCGAGGTCACGCAGCGTCGTCATGCGGCGTGTGGAGATGGCCTGGTCCGTCACCTCGCTGACGACGCAGAGCATGCCCTCCACGTGGCCGTCGTCGTCGGCGAGGGGGCTGTAGGAGAACGTGTGGTAGGTCTCCTCGACGAACCCGCTGCGCTCGAGCAGGAGCTGGAGGGACTCGTCCCACGTGGCCTCGCCCGTGGTCATCACGGTGTCGATGCGCGGCGCGATGTCGTCCCAGATCTCCGACCAGACCTCGCTCGCGGGACGCCCGAGCGCCCACGGGTACTTCTTGCCGAGGGTGTCGCGCCGGTAGGAGTCGTTGCAGAAGAAGGTCAGCTCGGGACCCCAGGCCATCCACATGGAGAACTTGGAGGACAGCAGGATCCGCACCGCCGTCTTGAGGCTCTGCGACCAGCCCTCGGATGGGCCCAGGGTCGTGGCGGCCCAGTCGACGACGGACAGGTCTCGACCGACCTCGCTGCTCGACCAGCTGCGTTCCATCGACGTCCCTGTCGCAGTTGCGGGAGGTGGTGCGAGGTCGAACGACCCGCGCGGCTTGTTGCACGCGAGGCTCAGTATGCCGAGTCAGCCGCTCCACCGCACGGCCAGGCCCTGCCGCGGAACGCGTCGACCCCGCAGACTCAGGCGCGGGCGCCGACGATCTCGGCCAGCAGTCGCCTCGTCCGGGTCGCCTCCGGGAGGAGCCGGGTCATCCAGACGTGGAACATCGCCGACACCTCGTGCACGTGCAGGCTCACGTCGGCGTGCTCCGCCCGGGCGGCGAGGTCGTCCACCGCGGGACGCAGGATGTCGCGGTCGCCGATCAGCACGTCGACCGGCGGCAGTCCGTCGAGAGAGCCGTTGACGGGGCTCACGACGGGGTCCGCCGGGTCGCGCTCGCCCGCCCACCATCGCCCCGCGGCGCGGAGGCCGGACTCGGCCAGCATGGGGTCGGTGGCCTCCAGCCCGCGGACACCGGCCTCGTCGAGGGTGGCGTCGAGCCAGGGGCAGAGCGCCACCACGCCGGTCACCTCAGCGTCCGGGAGCTCGAGCATCCGCCGGGCCAGGACGAGCACGAGCGCACCACCCGCGGAGTCGCCCATGAGCACCGTCGGTCCAGCGGTGGCGACGTCGGCCACCAGGCCTTCGAGGAGCGGCAGCACGTCGTCGACCGTGGCCTCGGGCGCCAGCGGGTAGGCCGGCACGACGACCTCGGACCCCGCGGAGGCCAGGCTGCGGACGAGTCGCCAGTAGTCGACGGTCAACGGATGGACGTAGCCGCCGCCGTGCAGGTAGACGATCCGTGAGGTGGCACCCGCACGACGCGGTCCGACGGTCCAGACCGTCATGTCGTGGGACGTGCGCGACGAGACGCGACAACGGCGCCGCGTCCACACTGTGGGTGGCCGGTTGCCCGAGCGCTGGCGGTCGCGCGCCTTCTCGAGCGTCCGCTCCTCGCCCTCGAACGCCTCCTTGTCGCGCATCAGGCGCATGCCCAGCACGTAGAGCCGCGCGGCCAGGGTCATCGGTCGGTCGTCGACGTCCCACGTCACCTGTCCCACGACGCCGATGCTGCCACCGGCTCCGCGCCACCGCCTCCGCAGCGCCAGACTGTCCTCGTGCCCCGCGAGTACAGCGTCACCATCACACCCCAGATCCTGCGCGTCCTGCCCGGACGTCACGCGATCGTCGCAGGCCGTCCGAGCCAGGGCGACGAGGTGGCCGCCTTCGTCGACGCCCCCGACGACCCCACCACGGTGCGCGAGGCGCGAGCAGGCGAGGAGACGTGGCGCGCGATCTCCTCGCACGGCAGCGCGCACGGGCTGGAGACGGCGGGGATGACGGCGTCGCTCCTCGTCCCGCTTGCTGCGGCCGACGTGGGCGTCTTCGTCACGTCGACCTCGAGGGCCGACCTGGTCCACGTGGCCGAGGCCCAGCTGGACCTCGCCGTGACGGCGCTGACCGAGGCCGGTCACGTCGTCGAGCGCTGATCTCCGGCGCTGCTCCGGACCGGCCCAGCCGAAGGTCAGGCCCAGAGCAGCCGACCGTCGGGACCGGTGCCGCGGTAGAGCGACTCCCCCCAGCGCGGGGACCGGTCCTTGTCCACGAGCACGGCGCGCACGCCCTCGACGAAGTCGGGCGAGGTGCTGACGAGGCGTCCGGCGGCCAGCTCGGCGTCGAGGCAGGCGCGCAGGTCGCGCTGACGACCCCACAGCAGGAGGTCGTGCGTGACGGAGAGGCTCTGGGGCGAGGCGGACTCGAGCAGCTCGAGGGTCGAGGCGGCCCAGGGCGTGGTCTCCTCACGCAGCCGGGCCAGCACGGCCGGGACGTCGGGGGCGGAGAACACCCGGTCGATCGCCTCGCGGTGCTCGCCCAGGACAGAGGTTCCCGGTGCGGGCAGGGCCACCGAGCGGAGCACCTGCTCGACCGGGCGAGGGTCGGCGGCCAGGAGCCCCGGAACCTGGGCGAGGTCCTCCGACCCGACGAGGTGGGTGGCGAGGCCGACGTGGAGGGCGTCGGCCGCGTCGAGCCTCGCGCCCGTGAGCCCGAGGTACGTCCCGACCGCGCCGGGCAGGCGCGGCAGGACGTGCGTGGTGCCGACGTCGGGGAAGAACCCGATGGCCGTCTCTGGCATGGCCAGGACAGCGCGCTCCGTCACGACGCGGAACGGGCCGTGGACCGACAACCCGATGCCGCCGCCCATGCAGATCCCGTCGACGAGGGCCACGACCGGCACGGGGTAGGTGCCGAGGAGGTGGTTCACCTCGTACTCGGTGGCGAAGAAGGCCTCGTTGGCCTCGTGCTCACCCGCGAGCGAGTCCTGGCGGACCTGACGGATGTCACCACCCGCACAGAAGGCCCGCTCGGAGGCGCTCTCCACCGTCACGGCCCGCAGGCCCAGTGACGTCCAGTCCGTCAGGACGTCGCGCAGGTGCCGCACCATGGCGAGCGTCAGCGCGTTGAGCGCTCGCGGACGGTCGAGGACGATCCGTCCCAGGCCGTCCTCGACGCGCGTCTCCAGGCCCAGGGGCTCGGACTGGGTCATCGACCGTCCCTTCGTCGTGGACGGTCATCCTTGCAGCCCTCAGCTGCGGGTCAGACCGTGGTCCCGCCGTCCCGACGGACGCTGGAGCGCCGCGGGGTGGCTGGGCGCGTGACGGCGACAACCGACCGATCCGACCCACGGGCGGGAGTCGACGAGGCGGACGAAGTCGTGCTCCATCGGGTCGCGGTGGCCGTTGAGCGCCTGGCCGCGCACGAGCGATCGCCACGTGTACGAGTAGGTGGAGCGGTGCTGATCGGTGCAGAGGCCCTCGCGGGGCGCCTGCTGGCTCGGGGCCCCCACGACGGGCTTGCAGCGCGGCTCCATCACAGCCCTTCCGAGACGGCGACGCCGAGCCGGACCTCGTCGGCGGCGCGAGCGGCCTCGGACCGGCTCACGAACCACTCGCCCGACTCGGCCACCCGCACGGCTCGGCTCCAGGCCCGCCAGCGGAACTTGCCTCCCGCGTCGACGTAGACCTCGAACCTCGACTCCTCTGCCCGGGCCCTGAAGGCTTCGGCAGCCTCCCGGGCCGCGTCGTCGGAGTCGAGCGGGGCTCCGGACCACGCCACGAGGTACCCGCCGGCAGCGTGCAACCACCACGCCGGACGACCGGCCAGCGTGTTCATGATCGTGAAGGCCGGCGGTCGGGTCGACCTGCCGTCGCCCTGTGCACGTGCGTCCTGTGCACGACCCATCGTGGTGCTCATGTCTGACTCGACCCCGTTCCAACTGCGGTGACTGGCTGATCCGCGCTTTCGCATGATCGTCTGCGGTGTGAAAGGGACGTCCCAGGAACGGGTTCATGACGTCGAACGGCGACTTTTCCTCGGGACACCCTCGACCCACTAGACGTGCCCCCTCCGGGGAGCGCCCCGAAGCGTTTCGAGGCCGCCCGCCGGGGTACCTGTCCCACGTGCTGACTCCCAAGCCCCGTGGCCGCCTGAGCGAGGCCGTGATCGATCACCTCGTCGACCGGGCCCCGCTGCCCGCCGACCCCCTCGAGGTCCTGGACCACGACGAGGACCTCCAGCTCGCGTTGTGGACCGTCTACGAGCTCGCGTACCGCGGGTTCGACGACGTGGACGACGCCATGGAGTGGGACCCCGACCTGCTGCGGGTCCGACGCGACCTGGAGCAGGTCTTCGAGGCCGAGCTCCGGGCCCGGTGCACGCAGCCCGAGACCGACGACGTCGTGACGGCCCTGTTCGACATCGCCGAGTCCGACGACGGGCCCAGCCTCGCGCACCACGTCCAGCGCAAGGCCACGAAGGAGCAGGTGCTCCAGCTCCTGCGCATGCGGTCGGTCTACCACCTCAAGGAGGCCGACCCCACCACCTGGACGCTGCCGCGTCTCACCGGTCGAGCCAGGGCCGCCCTCGTGGAGCTGCAGTACGACGAGTTCGGCGCCGGACGGCCCGACCGCGTCCACCAGGACCTCTTCGCCCGGGGGCTGCAGGCCTGCGGCATCGATCCGGCCTCGCGGCGGCTCGTCGACGAGGCGCCCGTCCAGGTGCTGCGCCAGAACAACGCCCTGTCCCTGTTCGGCCTCCATCGCCGGCTCCGCGGCGCTTCCCTCGGACACCTGGCAGCGTTCGAGGCGACCAGCTCAGTGCCGTCGCGCCGGATGGCCCGCGGCATCCAGCGGCTCGGCCTGCCCCAGGAGATGGCCGACTACTACCTCGAGCACGTGGAGGCCGACGCCATTCACGAGCAGCTCGCGATCCGCGAGATCTGCGCCCCGCTCGTGGAGGGCGAGCCGCACCTCGCGGGCGACGTCCTCCTCGGTGCGGCGGTCTGCGTGGCCCTCGAGGCCGACCTCGCCGAGCACCTGCTCGAGGAGTGGTCGGCATGAGCCAGGGACCCGAGCCCCGGCCCGACGTCATCCTGTGCCCCGGCGGCCCCATGCTGCTGCGCGGCGACCACGTCGTGCAGGACGCCGACGGCGTGGGCCACGCGACGACCCGTCCGGTGTCGGCCGTGTGCCGGTGCCTGCGGTCAGCGACGTCGCCCTGGTGCGACGGCACGCACAAGCTGCTTCCGCCCGAGCAGCGCCCCGCCTGAGCTCAGGCTCCTCGGAACACGTCGAGGACGGTGGGTGCCTCAGGACGCGGCACGACGACCTCGACCGGGTCGAGCGCGCTCACCCGCCCGTTCTTCACCACGCGGGCATAGGCGCCCACCCTCCCCTCCACGGCGAAGCGCCTGACCCAGCCCCGGGTGTCGTCGCCGCCCACCCAGCGGGCGAAGGTCTGGCACGGTGTGCGCGGTCCCGTGATCTGGATCTCGACCGCGTCGGGACCCGCGCCCACACGCCACACCTCGCCGACACGCGCGGCGCTCGGGTCGAGACCCTGGACCCGGAAGTTCTCGCCGAACCAGCCCGGCGTGAGGTCGCGTCCCAGCTCGCGGCTCCAGTGCGCCGCATCGTCCTCGCCGTAGAGGTAGACCGCCTTGTCCAGGCCCCCGTGGAACTTTCGGTCGGCCTGCACGTCGGCGTAGAGGCCGTACGGGCCCACCTTCACCGGGCCCTGGACGGGCCGCTTGTCGATGGCCGTGGTGCCCACCATCCCGGGGTCGGGGAGGATCTGGTGCACGACACAGGCGGCGACGAGGTGGGCCATGCCCCGATCGTAGGGCGTCGAGGCCCTCCCACGGCCGAGCCCGGCGGCTCAGCCCTCGGCGTGCCTCAGGAGGGCGACGGCTCCGCGCTCGAAGGTGCGGACCTCCGCGATCTCGAGACCCCACGCCAGCGCCTCCGAGGCGAGCCGCTCCACCTGCTCCGACGTCCCGACCTGGAGCAGGACGGCACCCCCGGGCGCGAGGTGCGTGCCGGCCACCTGGAGGCACCGCCGGGCGACGTCGAGCCCGTCGCCTCCCCCGTCGATGGCCCACACGGGGTCCTCGGGGAAGCCCGGGACGTCGGTGCTGGGCACCCACGGCGGATCGGCCACGACGAGGATGAACTGTTCCCCGTCGGCCAGCGCCTCGTCCATGGACCCGCACCTGACGTCTGCCTCGACCCCCGCAGCGGCCGCGTTGCGACGGGCATACCCGCACGCGGCCTCGCTGCGGTCGACCTGCACGATCGCTCGTGCGGTGCCCACCACGGCGGCGAGGCCGATCTGGCCGGCCCCGCTGCACAGCTCGAGCACCCGTCCTTCCGGAAGCGTCCCGAGGAGCTCGGTGCCCCAGGCGGACTGGGCCAGCGTCCAGGGACGTGGGACCAGGACGTGCTCGTCGAACACGACGTCGATCGGGCCGAACGGCATCGTCACCTCGGTCGGCGACGGCGCCACGTCCGGGTCAGAAGACAGGCTTGCCACCGGTCACCCCCAGGACGGTGCCGGAGACGTAGCTCGCGTCACGCTCCGAGGCCAGGAACACGAACGCGGGCGCCACCTCGGCCGGCTGCCCGGCCCGCCCCAGTGGGGTGTCCTCGCCGAAGGCCGCCACCTTCTCGGCCGGCTGGGTGGCCGGCTGGAGCGGCGTCCAGATGGGACCCGGCGCCACCGCGTTGACCCGGACTCCGTCCGGACCCAGCTGGGCGGCGAGGTTGACGGTCACGTTGTTGATCGCGGCCTTCGTCGAGGCGTAGTCGAGCAGCGACGTGGAGGGCTCGTACGCCTGGATGGAGGCGTTGTTGATGATGCAGCCGCGGCGCTCCTTGAGGTGCGGCTCCGCCGCACGGACGAGCCAGAAGAGCGCGTAGAGGTTCGTCTTGAACGTCCGGTCGAGGCGCTCGTCGGTGATGTCCTGGATGCTCTCCTGGCGTGCCATCTGGTAGCCCGCGTTGTTCACGAGCACGTCCAGGCCGCCGAGCTGCTCGACGGTCTGCCGGACCACCTCGTCGCACACCGAGCTCTCGCGCAGGTCGGCCTCGAGGGCCACGACCCGCCGTCCGGCCGACTCCACCAGCGAGGCCGTCGTGTCGGCGTCCTCGCGCTCCTCCGAGAGATACGTGAAGGCGATGTCGGCGCCCTCGCGGGCGTAGGCGAGAGCGACGGCGCGGCCGATGCCCGAGTCACCACCGGTGATCAGCGCGACCTTGCCCTCGAGACGTCCGTCGCCGCGGTACGACTCCTCGCCGTGGTCGGGGACGGGGTCCATCGCCTCGGTGGATCCCGGCGGTTCCTGCTGCTGCTCGGGGAAGCTGTCGTCGCTCATCGTGTCTCCTGTCTCGTGGTCGTGAGGGGCCGCGGGGTCGAGCGGCGGGGTCGGTCAGGTCCGTCTGATGGGTACCCCACGGCAGGCGATCCAAGCGCCCGCATGGGACGACCACCCCCGGGTACAGGAGGCCCATGGACCTGCTGAAGCACTACGTCCGGCTCCACCTGACAGCGATGTCCGCCGGCATCGACCTGTTCGGCCGCAGCGAAGGCATCGAGGACGAGGAGGCCCGGAAGCTCGCGACGGACGTCCGCCACCAGCTCGTCGAGCAGCGGGAGGCCCTCCGCCTGGTGGCGCGGCGCATCGGCGCCTCCGAGCCGCGCCTCCCCGCCCTCGCGGCGAGGGCGGGCGAGCGTCTCGGCCGGCTCAAGCCCAACGGCAGCCTCGTGCACCGCACGCCGCTCACCGACGTGGTCGACCTGGAGGCCATGCACGACGTGGCGTGCGGCCTGGTCGCCGGCTGGTCCGCCCTCCAGGAGGTCGATGACCCGCGAGTGGACCGGGACAAGGTCCGACGCCTGCTCGCGCAGGGTCAGGACCAGGTCGAGCGGCTTCGCGACGTCCACCGGACTGCAGCGCGGCGGGCCTTCGCCTGAGTCAGGCCTCGGCCGGGCCCTCGTCGTCCTGACCGTCCTGGTGCGCCGGGGCGGAGGGCGAGGGCTCCGTGGGCGGCTCGTCGGTGTCAGGCTCCGTGTCCGGCGAGACGGACGGGTCGACGGGGGCGTTGCCGGAGCGGCCGGGGCCGTGGTCAGGACGGAACGAGGGCATCATGGCGTCCACGTACCCACGGCCGGTCCTGTCACTCGTCGGCTCGGTCGGACTCGGGCTCGGACTCGGTGAACTCCGCGTCGCAGGCCACGCACGAGTAGAGGGCCAGGCCCTGGCCCTCGCCGAGACGGATGGCAGTGTGCTGGCCGCACTCCGGGCAGTTTCTGATGAGGTCGCTCACGCGGCGGGAGGTCCTTCGGGGAGGTCCGCGCCGCCGACTGCCTCAGCGGTACGCGCGACAGCCTAGCGACGGGCTCGGAGGAGCCGATGTCGGGTCGCACGGGGCGCGCGACCCCGCTGGGTGCTCAACAGGGCCACGCCGGTCGGGGGTACCCGGTCCTGCCCGGTCCCAAGCATCAGACGCTGGCCCGTCGCGTCAGCCTACTCGGGCAGGCCCCGGATCTCGGCCACCTGACGGGCGACGTCGCGCAGCTTCACGTTGTGGTCCTGGGAGTAGCGCCGCAGCACCTCGAACGCCCGGTCGGAGTCGACCTCGTAGCGCTCCATCACGATGCCCATGGCGATGCCGATGACCTTGCGGGCGTCGGCCGCCTTGCGCAGTCCCTCGAGGTCGCGGTTGGAGGCCAGCGCGAGCGAGGCATGGCGCGCGAGGATCGACGCCACCGCGACGTCGTCCTCGTCGAACGCGTGGGGGCGGGACGCGTAGACGTTGAGCGAGCCGTAACGACGCGCGGCTGTGGCGAGCGGCACGCTCACGACGCTGCGGTAGCCCAGCTCGAGCACGGCGGCACCCCACCGGGGCCAGCGGTCGTCGAAGGTCAGGTCCTCGATCTGGTAGATGGTGTCGCGGTTCTCCAGCGCGTCGAGGCATGGTCCCTCGTCGAGCTCGACCTGCAGGTCGTGGGCGCGCGCCACAGGACCGCTCGTGGCGGCGGCGGTCTCGATGCGGTTGCGTGCCTGGACCAGGAGCACCCCGGCGTCGTCGCACCCGACGGCCGAGCGGGCGAACTCCGCCACGCGCTCCACCGTCTGCTCGCTGTCGGCCGACTCATGCAGCGCCAGAGCGATCTCGCTGAGGTCCAGGCCCTGGTGGGGTCCTGGACGTCCCGTGGGCCCTGGCGCAGGAGGAGGGGGGAGGGTCGTCATGGGGTCGTTCCTTTCTGCGACGAGGCCGGGAAGGCCCCCGTGAGGAGAAAATACCGAACGATCGATGCTCCCGTCCGGTTGCGTCCCTCGCGATGCAGTGTGACCGTGGGAAGAGGTTGAGCAGCAGCCGTGCACACCATCAGCAACACCGGGGGGAACCATGGCTGCGACCAGCATCCAGCACGACCTCATCATCACCCACCTGGGCCTGGCTCGACGCCTCGCTCGTGGTTTTCGTGGGCGCGGCGTGGAGGACGACGACCTCGAGCAGGTCGCCAACCTCGCGCTCGTCAAGGCTGCGGCCGGCTTCGACGAGTCGCGTGGGGCCTTCGCTGCCTTCGCGACCGCGACCATCCGCGGCGAGATCAAGCGACACTTCCGTGACCGTGCCTGGGGCGTCCGTCCGCCTCGTCGTCTGCAGGAGCTGCAGGCCCAGCTCAGCGCCGAGCACAGCGGGGACGTGACCTCGGCGAACGTCACGCAGCTCGCCGACCGGCTGGGCGCCGACCCCAAGGACGTCAAGGAGGCCGCCGCTGCCCGCGGCTGCTACTCCCCCGACTCCCTCGACCTCGCCCTCGAGGCCGGGCACGAGCGAGGGGAGGTCGACGGGCGCCTCGAGCAGGTCGACGAGTGGGTCACCTTCTGCGCCGCGAGCAAGGGCCTCAGCGCGCAGGAGCGTCAGCTCCTGCAGTGGAGGTTCGTCGAGGACAGGACCCAGCAGGACATCGCCGATCGTCTGCACATCAGCCAGATGCAGGTGTCGCGTCGGTTGTCCTCCCTGCTGACCGGCCTGCGCGAGGCGGTCGGTGGCGCCGAGGCCGCCTGATGGCGACTCGAGGGGCGCGCCGATCGCGCCTGCAGCACCTGCGGCACCGCTACGCCGCGACGTTGGTGATCTGTGCCTTGGTGGTGGCCCTGTCCGTCTGGGGCCTGGCCACGAACGACCAGCACCAGGGCTACAGCGTCATCGCCTTCACCGCCCTGGCGCTGGTGGCGGCGCTCGTCGCCGTCGGCAGCACGATCGCCCGCGCCAAGGTCGGCCAGGACGTCGGTGAGCAGGAGCTCGACCACCACGCATGACCCCGACCATCACGTGAGAACGAGGAGGAAACATGCCTGCATCGAGGAAGAACAGCTCCGTCAAGGACCCCGAGCTCTACGAGGAGCTGCGCGACGACGGCGCGTCGAAGGAGAAGGCCGCGCGCATCTCCAACGCCGCCGCCGCCCGAGGCCGGTCCTCCGTGGGCCGCAAGGGCGGGAAGTCCGGGGACTACGAGGACTGGACCGTCAAGGAGCTCAAGGGCCGGGCCAAGGAGCTCGGGCTCTCCGGCTACTCGGACAAGAAGAAGTCCGAGCTCATCAAGGAGCTGCGGAACCACTAGGAACCAGCGCCCACCCGTCGCCGCTCCGAGCGACCAGTCCGCGCTCCTCGAAGGCCTCGAGCCAGCCCTCCATGGGCCACCAGCCCCACCGCCGGGCGAAGACCTCGGCGTTGCGGACGACGTCCTGGACGTGCTCCACCGGCGGTCGGCTGACCGGGTGGTGCTGGTGGAACGCGTCCGCGCCGCCCACCCAGGCCATCGGGACGCCTGCCGAGCGCGCCCGCTGGCCGAAGTCGGTGTCCTCCCCGCCGTAGCCCACGTAGGCCTCGTCGAAACCACCGATCCGGTCCCAGGTCGCCGGTGTGACGGCGAAGGACAGGGACCAGAACAGGCGGTGGTCGTCGCTCGGCTCGACGGAACCGACGACGGGGTCGGGCCGGGCCGGGTGGGGCGATCGCAGGTCCGCGAGACGGTCGAGGTCGTACCCCTGTGCGCCCACCGGCGGCAGGTACGTGACCGGCCCCGACAGCAGCGCTCCCGCGTGCTGCCGGGCAGCCCGGTCGTACCACTCGAGCAGGCCCGGACCAGGGATGCAGTCCACGTCGAGGAACACGACGAGGTCGGGACGCAGGCCCATCGCCTCCCGGGCACCCCGGTTGCGGGCGGCGGCGAGCGGCAGCCCCAGCGGATCCCGCGAGACCGGCACCAGCGCGGTCGGCAGCCCGGGCAGCACGAGCTCGTCCACCGTGAGCGGGTCGTCCATCGCGACGACGACGTGGGCAAGGGGCCGGCGGCTCGAGCGCAGGAGGCCCCGGCGCTGGCGGGCGAGGTGGTCGCGTCGGCCGTGCACCACGGTGACGACGACGACTCCCCCGCTCACCGCGACACCGGACCTCGTCGGGCCAGCTCCTCGTGCAGGACCTTGGCTGCGCGCTCCGCGCCCTGACCGTCGTTCCAAGCGATCCAGGCCTCACCGTCGTGGGCGTCGGCCTCCTCGAGGAGGTCGGCCCAGCCGTCCTGAGGGAAGGCGCTGCGCACCACGGCGGGGGACGGCTGGAGCAGGGCGAGCGCAGCGGCCAGGGCGTCCTGCTCGCCGAACGGCCTGGCCTGGGGAACGATCACCGCCGGCCGACGGGCCGCGGCCACCTCGGCGACGGCGTTCTGGCCGGCATGGGTGATCACGACGTCCGCCGCGCACAGCTCGTCCCACGGGTCCTCGACCCACGGGCCCTCGTCGCCGCCGAGCACGCGCCAGTCCCAGTCGGGTGTCTGGTTCCTCGCGGCCTCCGCCTGGGCCGGTGTCACGGCGTGGCCCCCGGCCCCGAGCATGAGCAGGACGCGTCGCCGGTCGCCGCGTGGGCGTGGCACCGGCGGGCGGTCGTCGAACCTCGAGAACGCACCTACCGTGACCAGCCGGTCGTCCACGGTGCTGCGCAGGACGCCGTGGGCGTGCTCGGGCCAGGGGGCCACCACGGACCGGGCGATCCCGTGGGCCAGCGCGTGCGGCGCGTCCCGCCGGTCCCCCGGCTGCGCCATCGTGACCACCGGGACGCCGTGGAGCCGCGCCAGGAGCGCGACCTCCACGGAGACGTCCACCACCATGAGCTCGGGGTCCACGTCGTCGATCCAGCTGGAGATCTCGGCCATGCGTCGGCTGAGCCCGCGGTGCCGCTCCGGCACCCAGTGCAGGCGTCCGCCCGCAGTGGGGTCCCGCGAGACGTCCTCGTCGTCGTCACGCGGCAGCTCGATCCAGTGACCCACCCACTCGGCGGGGCGGGGCAACGAGCTGAGCCCGACGCCGGGGCCGGTGCGGGCCGCGACGGCGAGCGTCCGCTGCAGGTGTCCGCGCCCGTGGTGGTGCACGTAGTAGCCGATCATGCTGCGGCCCTCAGGCCGGTGAGCTCGTCGTAGACCTGCTCGTACCCGTCCACCATGGCGTCCACGCCGAGGTGACGGACGGCGTGCTCGCGGACGTCGGCACGATCGAGCCGCCTGGCCCCGAGCAGCGCCTCGGCGAGAGCGTCGGGGTCGTCGGGCGCGGCCAGCACCCCGGTCCCCGGAGCGACCACCTCGGTCAGGCCACCCCGGGCGAAGGCCGCGACGGGCGTGCCGCACGCCATGGCCTCCGCGGCCACCAGGCCGAAGGGCTCGTCCCAGACCGGCGAGACGGCGGCGACGGAGGCCCGGCCCACGAGGTCGGCCAGCGCGCGGCCGCCGAGGTGCCCGGCCCACGTGGCCGACGGCCCGAGCAGGGGCTGCACCTGGTCGCGGAAGTACGTGGTGTCCAGGACGGGTCCGGCCAGCACGATGGGCAGCCCGGCCGCCCGGGCCGCGAGGACCGCGAGGTGCGGCGCCTTCTCCGGGACCAGACGACCGGTCCAGACGACGGGTCCCCCGCCCGGCCCGGCCCGCCAGTGGTCGGTGTCCACGCCGTTCGAGACGACGGTGGCATCGGTGACGTGGCTCCAGGCCGCCGCCGTGTGCCGGCTCACCGCGGTGAACCGGACCGAGTCGCCGGCCAGGGCGATGGCCGACTCGAGCCACGCGATGGGCGGCGTGTGCAGGCTCGTCACCGTGGGAAGACCGGTCATGGAGGCCATGGCCACGGGGAGGTGGTGCAGCGAGTTGTTGTGGACGAGGTCGAACCGACGCCTCCCGGTCCGGGCCAGGTCGAGCATGAGGCTCAGGTAGGCGTGGTGCTCGCGCATCCAGGAGGCCGGCATCGCACCGACGTCGGCGCGGGCGGTCTCGCTCGGCTCGAAGCCCTGCACGTCGAGCGCGCCGGCCGCGAACCTCGGGTGCGAGCCGGGGGCGGCGAACACGCTCACGTCGTGCCCGCGCTGCCGGAGGCGGTCGGCGAGCATCGCCGTGTGCGCCGCCAGGCCACCCTGGAACGGCTCGCGGATGGGGAACCGGGACGAGGCGACCAGGCAGACCCTCATCGGCCCAGCACCTCGGAGTAGATCGCCTGGTGGGCCACGGCCACCTCGTGACGCTGGCGCTGGCGCTCCGCCACCGAGACCGGGGGCGGCGGTGCGAGGCGAGCCCGGCGGACGGCCTCGACCAGCGAGTCCGGGTCGTAGGCCGTCTCGTCCATGACGTAGGACTCCACGGGCCCCTGCTCGGCGTAGTAGCCGCACGTGGGCGCGACCACGGCCGTGCCCACGTCCCGGCACGCCTCCAGCCAGCCCGAGTGCGTGCCGAAGCGGTAGGGCAGCACGGAGACGTCGATCCCGGCGAGATAGGCCCAGAGCTCGTCGTCGGAGAAGTAGTCGTGGACGTGCAGCTCCACCACGTCGCTCTCGCGCCGCGCCGCCTCGAGCAGCGCGGGGTGGTGGTGACGACCCGTGGGATCGGCCACGTCGGTGTGCATGTCGAGCTGCAGGACACCTCCCGGAACCTCGCGGACCGCCTCCGCGAGGGCGGGGACGATGGCGGCGGGGTCCATCGACGGCCTCAGGCTCTTGGCGTGCAGTCCCACCCGGAACGTGTCGCGGGGCCGCGCCGCATGTCGCTCCTGCCACCGGGCCATGTCCTCCGGCTCGAGCACGTGCGGGTGCGGCAGGACCGTGGCGGAGCGGTGCCATCGCTCCTCCACCTCCCGGGCGGCGCCGGGTGTCAACGTGATGACGTCGTCGGCGGCCGGGACCAGCACGTCGAGCTGCGCGTCGTGCGCCGCGCGGTCCCGCTGGTGCGGGTTGCGCAGGTCGTGGACGGTGAGGACGAGGGGCCTCCCGTGGCGCCGCAGCGTCTGGACGAGCTCATCGAGCTGCTCCACCGAGCGCGCGTCGAACCCGAAGTGGACGTGGTAGAGGTCGAACGCCTCGCGCTCGTCCTGGACCCACTGCGCCTCCAGCATCCGTGGCGGCCACCACCGGGCCGCGGCCGGTCCGGCGTCCCGCGGCCGTGGGTCCGGGAGACGGACCACGTCCTCCGTCCCGTCGACGGCCAGGTGCCGCACGTAGACGTGCGAGGAGGGGACGGACGCGACCCGGATCGTGGCGCGCGCGGACGGGGCGAGGGTCATGGGGGCCTTTCGACGACGTTCATCGAGCGACCGGCTGCACTCCGTCCTGTCGTACCCACGTCCTGGTGCGTCATGCACCGGCCCTACCGCGGTCGCGACCTCCAGGTGCGAGCACCGATCGTGAGCATCCGCAGCTGCTTCTCGGTGGCCGCCACGATGGCCTGCTCGCCGTCGCGGTCCTGTGTGTAGAGGAGTCGCTCCACTGCGGCCACGAGGGCCGTCACGATGAGGTTGGCCGACACGCGGAGGTCCTCGCTCGACCACTGGACCGCACCGGGCATCCGGGCGAAGTCGAGCGCGATCTCGGCCTCGAACAGCTCGAGCTCGCGGCGGATGGCCGTGCGGACCGCCGCGGAGCCGCCCACGCGCTCGCGGGTCAGGAACACGAACTGCAGCCGCTCGGTGTGGACACGGTCGACGAGCACCCCGAGGGACGGGACGATCGCGCCGTCGGAGATGGGCCGGGCGGAGCGGACGTCGCTCAGGAGCTGGCGCAGGGTCCCGAAGAGCTCGTCGACGAGCGCCAGACCCAGCTCGTCGGCCGAGGCGAAGTGCCGGTAGAACGCGTTGGGGGCGATGCCCACCTCGCGGGCCACGTGCCGCAGCGAGAGGGCCGACAGCGAACCCTGCTCCGACAGCTCGAGGGCGGCGTCGAGGATCGCCCGACGGGTGCGCTCCTTGCGCTCCGTGCGGGTCAGCTCGGGCTCTTCCGGCGTGCTCACGATCACACCCTACCGATTCGTGGACACCTGACCACCGCGTGACCTGCACAAACGTGGAACGTGGCTGCGCTCACAGTGATTCCGGGTTGACCATACCGGCAGTATGCACCGATGGTTGGTGGACAGGTGTCCACCGTTTCACCACCGCCATCATCGAAGGGGAAGTCATGACGATCACCCAGCGGGTCCTCGGGTCCCGGGTCCTCGCAGCCCTCGCGTCGCCGCACGGCGTCGACCGCTACCTCGAGCAGATGAACCCCATGTGGGCCGCCACCGAGGTCCGCGCCCGCGTCGTCTCCGTGACGCGCGAGACCACCGGGGAGCACCCCGTCGCGACCCTCGTCCTCCAGCCCACGAGCACGTGGCGCGGGCACCGCTCCGGCCAGTACGTGCAGGTCGGCGTGGACCTCGAGGGCGGACGCCGCACGACGCGCTGCTTCTCCATCTCCTCGGGCGCCTCCCTGCCCGGCGAGCGCTTCTCCATCACGGTGCGCGCCCACGAGGAGGGCATCGTCTCCAAGTACCTGGTCCGCGAGGCCCAGCCCGGCCTGATCCTCCACCTGAGCCAGGCCGAGGGCGAGTTCACGCTCCACGAGAGCGCCGCGACCCCCACCAACAACCACCTGCTGATGATCTCCGGCGGCTCCGGCATCACGCCCGTCATGTCCCACGTGCGCACGCTGCTGCGCGACGGGTACGACGGTCACGCCAACCGCAAGGTGACCTTCCTGCACTACGCCCGCTCGCCCGAGGACCAGATCTTCGCGGAGGAGCTGGCCGAGATCGCGGCCGCCGACAACGGCGTGACGGTGCACCTGCGGTACGGCAACCACTTCTTCGACGCCGACGAGCTCGAGCGCATCGTGGGCGACTTCCGCGACCTCGACACCTGGGTCTGCGGTCCCGGTGGTCTCGTGGAGCTCGTCCAGGAGGCCTACGCCGACTCACCGCGCCTGCGGGTGGAGTTCTTCAAGCCGCCGGCGTTCGCCGTCGACGGCGACGCCGAGGGGACCGTGGCGTTCGCCCGCTCGGGCGAGGCTGCGGCCAACACCGGCGAGAGCATCCTCGAGCAGGCCGAAGCAGCCGGCCTCAAGCCCGAGTACGGCTGCCGCATGGGCATCTGCTTCTCCTGCACCTCGCGCAAGACCGAGGGAACCGTCCGCAACATCCTCACGGGCGAGACGTCCTCGCTCCCCGACGAGGACATCCGCATCTGCGTGTCCGCCCCCGTCGGCTCCTGCTCCGTCGACCTCTAGCCCGTCAGCCGCCCAGGGCCCGGCACCCCTGCCCGACCAGCGCTTCCACCGACTCCCGAAGGGAAACACCATGACCACGCTCCCGTTCGCCCGCCCCCGCAAGAACACGGTCCGCGCCTCGGACCCCAAGATCCCCAACCTGACGCCCGAGCAGCTCGAGGAGTTCGGCGCCGAGATGGACGCGATCCGTCAGCGCGTCATCGCCGACCTCGGCCAGGCCGACGCCGACTACATCCGCGGCGTCGTGAAGAAGCAGCAGCAGTTCGAGGTCGCCGGCCGCGCGATGTTCTACTTCCCGCCGGCGTGGCCGCTCGCCGTCGCCGCCCTGAGCGTCAGCAAGATCCTCGAGAACATGGAGATCGGGCACAACGTGATGCACGGCCAGTACGACTGGCTCGGCGACCCGAAGCTCAACTCGCGCATCTACGACTGGGACAACGTGTGCCCCGGTGAGCAGTGGAAGTACAGCCACAACTACATCCACCACACGTTCACCAACATCCTCGGCAAGGACCGCGACATCGGCTACGGCGTCCTGCGCATGGACGAGGACCAGAAGTGGCACCCGTACTACCTGGGCAACCCGGTGTACGCGCTGCTGCTCATGACGTTCTTCGAGTGGGGCGTGGCGATGCACGACCTCGAGGTCGAGAACATCGTGAAGGGCACCCGCAAGATGGAGGAGAACAAGCAGCTCCACGCCGGCATCATGAAGAAGGTCAAGCGTCAGGCGCTCAAGGACTATCTGATCTTCCCCGCGCTGACCGGCCCGTTCTTCCCGCTCACGTTCGCCGGCAACGCCGCCGCCAACCTCGTGCGCAACGTGTGGGCCTTCAACATCATCTTCTGCGGACACTTCCCCGCGGGCGTGGCCACCTTCACGGAGGAGGAGTGCGAGGACGAGTCGCGCGGGCACTGGTACTACCGCCAGCTGCTCGGCTCGGCCAACATCTCCGGAGGCAAGCTCTTCCACACGATGTCGGGCAACCTCTCGCACCAGATCGAGCACCACCTCTTCCCCGACATCCCGGCGCGTCGCTACCCCGAGCTCGCCGTCGAGGTCAAGGAGATCTGCAACCGCTACGGCATCGAGTACAACACCGGTCGCCTCAGCAAGCAGCTCTTCTCCGTGGCGCGCAAGATCGTGCGCCTGTCGTTCCCGACGCCCAAGCCCAAGACGGCCGCTCCGGCGGACGTCGAGGTCGCAGCAGCGGCCTGACCCGCTGCGCGCGGCTCCGCCCGGCCCTCTCGGGGGCCGGGCGGAGCCGTCTCTCCGTCCCGGACCCGGGTCCGGCGGTGACCGCGACCCCGGCACGTCGGGATGCGGCCTACTAGGATCGACCCATGCGTCCCCCGGGCGCCTGGGCCCTCCTCGACCAGGCTCGTCTGCAGGCGCTGTCCGACCTCGGCCTCACGGAGGCCTCCGACCCCGGCATGGAGCGCTACGCCGAACGCGTGCGCGACCGGCTCGGCGTCCCGGTCTCCCTCGTCTCGCTCGTGCAGGCGGACCAGCAGGTGTTCCCGGGCATGTGCGGGCTCCCCGACCCGTGGGCCTCGCGGCGCGCCACGCCGCTCAGCCACTCGTTCTGCCAGCACGTCGTGACGTCCGGACAGCCGCTCGTCATCGACGACGCACGCTCCGAGGAGCTGGTCCAGGACAACCTTGCCGTCAGCGAGCTCTCCGTCGTGGCCTACGCCGGCATGCCGCTCACCGACGACGACGGCCACGTCCTGGGCTCGTTGTGCGCGATCGACACCGAGCCACGCTCCTGGACCCCCGAGGAGATCGCGCTCCTGCAGGACGTCGCGCTCGACTGCATGCACGAGATCCGACTGCGGCTCTCGCGGCTCGACGCCGACCGGGAGCGGGAGCGCCGCGACGCCGCCCAGGCGGGCCTGGAGCTGGCCGCCGCCCGCGCGATCCGGCTGCTGGGGATCGCCGAGGCGCTCAACACGTGCCGCACCATCAGCGACCTGCGCCAGGTGCTGGCCGGGTTCGTCGACGACTCCACCGGTCTCTTCGACGCCGTGCTGCACCTGCCGTCGCAGTCGCGGCCGTCGCTCCCGACGCGCCCCGCCCCGGGGACCAGCGACGTCCTCCTCGTCGAGGACCTCGAGCACGACACGGGCGGCCTGTCCTCGCGGGCCGTCGAGCAGCTGCGGGCGCGGGGCGCGCAGGCGGTCGGCTACCTCCCCGTGCACGGGTCGGGCGAGCACCCCGCCGTCATCGAGCTGCTCTGGAAGGCTCCGCGCCGCCTCGACGAGGACGAGCACGTCATGGCGGCGGCGCTCAGCGCCTACGCGTCCCAGGCCCTCGAGCGCGCCATCCTCCTCGAGGACCGCATCTCGGTCGCCCACCAGATGCAGGCCGCGATGCTGAGCGAGCTGCCTCGGGACTCAGGCCTCGACCTGGCCGCCTGCTACGTCCCCGCCAAGGCCGAGGAGCGCGTGGGCGGCGACTGGTACGACGCCCTGGTCCTCCACGAGGCCACGGGGGGACGCGCCCCCGTCCTGCTCACCGTCGGCGACGTGACGGGCCACGACATCACGGCGGCCACCGTGATGGGTCAGCTACGAGCCATGCTGCGCCAGACGGCGTCGGACCACCCCGACGAGCAGCCCTCGGCCCTGCTCCGGCGGCTCGAGCGCTCGTGCGAGCGGTTCGGTCTTCCCGCCACCGGCACCGCCGTGCTGGCCCGGCTCACGCCGTCGCCGGACGACTCGACGTGGCAGCTCACCTGGACCAACGCCGGACACCCGCCGCCGGTCGTGGTGGGTCCCGACGGGACGGTGCAGGTGCTCAGGCAGCACGACATGATGTTCGGCCATCACGACCTGCTGGTCGAGCCTCGCGAGGACCACGCCCTGGTGCTCCAGGCCGGCTCGGTGCTGGTCCTCTACACGGACGGGGTCACCGACGCCGTCTCGGTGGATCCCGAGCACCAGACGGACCGGCTCGTGGAGCTCGTCCAGGTGCACGGCGCGGGCGGATCACAGACTCTCGTCGACCGGCTCCGCGACACCTTCGCGGGCATGGACGACGACGTCGTGGCCGTGGTCGTCACGATCCCTCAGGCCTGACCCGCCACGGCGAGCCGACCTCAGTCGACCGCCGGGCCGGGGCGCCGGTGCCTGGGTCGGGCCTCGCGCCGACGGAAGAACGAGCGACCCTTCGTCGTGCCGGTGGCCACTCGCCGACCGACGGGGACCTCGGCCCCGTCGCCGCGCTCCTCGGGTCGGACCAGGCGCTCGGCCTGGCTGCTCACGTGATCCTCGTGGGAAACCATGACGGTGAGACGGGGTCTCGGCCTCTTCATGACGGGCCCGCAGCACGTGACCCTCGCCACGCCCCGGAGGGTGTCAGGCCGTGGCGGAGGGCGCGGGGGTCATGGCCCAGCGGATCGTGCCGGTGGCCAGACCGCCCAGCACGCGGACCGTCGTGCGCTCCGAGACGGGCAGCCACGGGAGGCGCAGCGGCAGCCGCGTCCAGGCGGGCATGAGTCCCACGGCCGCAGCGCCGATGACCCCGTAGGCGGGCCGCGCCGGGAGAGGGAGCGGGGGTCGGAGCAGGACGTGCCGGACCGCCTCCCTCGCCTCCGGGGTGCCGCGGAGCTCGGGTCGGAACGCGGCCAGCCGGTCCTGCAGCTCCTGGAAGGTCTGCGGCGGGTCGACCACGCCGAGCCGCTCCCCCACCTGGCCCACCTGGGCCACGTACTCGTCGCGCTCCTCGGCGGTGAGCTGCTGGGCGCCGTAGACCTCGTGGGCCTTGAGGAACGAGGCCGCCTCGGCGACGTGCACCCACTCCAGCAGGTGCGGGTCGGAGGCGGCGTAGGGGGAACCGTCGGGCATCGTGCCGACGATCCGCTCGTGGATGCGACGGACGGCGCGGACGGCGGACTCGGCGTCGTCGGCGGTGCCGAAGGTGGTGACGGCCAGGAAGTGGGACGTGCGGTTGAGCCGGCCCCACATGTCGCCGCGGTAGCCCGAGTGCTGGTGGACCGCCATCATCGCTGCGGGGTGCAGCGTCTGCAGCAGCAGGGCGCGCAGTCCGCCGACGAACATCGAGGCGTCGGCGTGGACCCGCACGATGGGGCTGTCCGGCTCGAACCAGCGCGCGCCCTCGCGCCCGTGGATCCGGTCGCGGTGGGCGGGCCCGTCGGGCCCGGCGACGCGCTCGAAGAGGGCGGCCCCGAGCTGGCTTCTCAGGTTCTCGACGGCGCTCATGCACCCAGCCTACGAGCGGGGCGTGCGCTGCGCCCCGGCCCGAGGCCCGAAGCGCGCACGAAAGCGCGCACCGGACGGTTCGGCCGGGCCGGCACGGGTACCCCGTCGCCATGACCGACTCTGAGATCACCAAGCTCGTCGACCTGACCAAGGACTCCCGCTTCTGCATGCTGACCACGACGGACGACGACGGGACGCTCGTCAGCCGCCCGATGGCCCGGCAGGACGTCGACCTCGACGTGGTGCTGTGGTTCATCGCCACGAAGGACTCCCGCAAGGCCCGCCACATCGCCGCGCGTCCAGGCGTCTCGGTGACGTTCTCGAGCGAGACCTCATGGGTCTCCCTCGCCGGGCACGCCGAGGTGGTGGACGACCTCGACCGGCTCCGCGAGCTGTGGAGCACGTTCGCCGAGGCCTGGATCCCCGAGGGCCCCGAGGACCCGAACGCGGTGCTCATCAAGGTCGACGCGAAGACGGCCGAGTACTGGGACAACCCGGGTGGACGCGTCTCCAGCGTCATCAGCCTGGTGAAGTCCAAGGTGACGGGGCAGCCCTACGACGGCGGCGAGCACGACGTGGTCGAGAATCTATGACGTGCTGACCGTCCACCGCCACGTCGACGCCCCCACCGACGTCGTGTGGAGGCTCCTCGTGGACCTGCGCGAGTGGCCCCGCTGGGGGCCGACGGTGCGACGGGCCGAGCTGGAGCACGGAGGCGAGCTCGGCGTCGGCTCGCGCGGACGGGTGTGGACGCCCGTCGGCGTGCCGCTGCCGTTCGTCGTGACGTCGTTCGAGCCGGGCCGACGCTGGGCGTGGTCGGTGGCGGGCGTGCCGGCGACCGACCACGGGGTGTCGCCCGAGGGGTCCGGGACCCGGCTCACCATGAGCGCCCCGGTGTGGGCGCCGGCCTACCTGCCCGTGCTGGCAGCGGCGCTGCGCCGCATCGAGGTCCTCGCCACGGCCTGATCTGCCGGTTTCGTCCGCCGGAGGACGAACAATGAGGGGTTGGGGTCGCTGGCACGACCACCAACCCTCATCCTTCGTCAGTCCAGCACCAACGACGAGGGATCCGGGTCGTCCCAGCGACCACCAACCCTCATCCTTCGTCCGCCCAGCACCAACGACGAGGGATCCGGGTCGTCCCGACGACCACGAACCCTCATCCTTGGTCGGGCGCGGGCGCGGGGCGCGGGGAGGTCAGCGCTGGGGGGTGAGGGCGCTGCCGTCGCGGAGCTGGGCGGCGAGCGGGCAGTCGAAGGGGTCGCGCGCCCGCAGGCCGACGTTGTTGAGGTAGTCGACCACGATGGCGTAGGAGTGGAAGAGCCCGACCTCCATGTAGTCGATGCCCTCGCGCTCGCAGTGCGCCTTGACCATCGGCTGCGCCTTGCGCAGGTTGCAGCGCGGCATGCTCGGGAAGAGATGGTGCTCGATCTGGTAGTTGAGGCCGCCCATGGCCCAGTCGACGACGGGGTTGCCCCGCACGTTGCGCGAGACCATGACCTGACGGCGCAGGAAGTCCAGCTTCATGTCCGGCGGGATGATTGGCATCCCCTTGTGGGCCGGCGCGAACGAGGCGCCGAGGCAGAACCCGAAGACCGCCATCTGCAGCGCGAAGAACGCCAGCGCCTTGCCGAGCGGCAGGAACGCCAGGAGGATCGCGACGTACACCGTGAGCCGGGTGACGACGAGGAACAGCTCGGTGCGTCGCCACGGCTGGGTGGACGTCTTGTCGCGCGCCGCACGGATGCTCTCGGCGTGGAGGTTCAGGCCCTCGAGCGTCAGGAGCGGGAAGAACAGCCAGCCCTGACGCTTCACGAACCAGCCGGCGAACCCGGTCTGGCGCTCGGCCACTATGCCCGGCGTGAAGGCGATGGCACCAGGGCCGATGTCGGGGTCGTAGCCCTCGAGGTTGGGGCCGCGGTGGTGCATGTTGTGCTTCGCGCGCCACCAGGCGAAGCTCAGGCCGGCGAAGGCGCCGGCGAGGATCCGCGCCGTCCAGGCGTTGCGCTCGGACGAGGCGAAGATCTGCCGGTGCGCCGCGTCGTGGCCGAGGAAGCCGAACTGCGTCACCACGACGCCGAGGGCCGCGGCCAGGACCAGCTGTAACCAGGAGTTCCCGAGCAGGAAGAAGCCGACCCAGATCCCGAGGAACGCAGCGACGTGCACGCCGATCTGGAACGCGTAGTAGGCGTGCCGACGCTCCAGCAGTCCCGCGTCCCTGACCTCGGCCATGAGGTCGGTGAAGTGGCTGACGTAGGGCGAGCCGGGCGCTCCGGGGCGGGCCGAGGTGCCGGGAAGTGCTTCTGAGGTCATCAGCGTCCGCCTGAGGATCGAGGAGCGTGCGGCATCGTGCAGGTCCCGCGTCGTGCCGACGAGACGTCCTCAGGCTACGCGGAGAGGGACCACCCCGCCCACCACCACGGAGCGCGTTCCAGGACACACCGCTCGTGCCCTCCCCCACGCCCGTCCAGGATCAGGAAAGGGCCTGGTAGGCGTCACCGAGCAGGAGGAAGCCGACGATCCCGACCACCCAGGCCGTCGTCTCCCCTGCGGCCCGGGTGATCCATCCGTCGACGCGGACCAGGAGCGGGTCGAGCCGTCTCCGGGCGGCGACGCGCGCCGCCGTGAGCACCAGGGCGGGCAGCACCATCACGAGGCAGTAGGCGGCGAGCAGCAGCACCCTCGTCGGCCAGGACCCGTCCGTGGCCGAGATGGTCCCGACCGCGGCCAGGTAGGGCAGCATCATGGCCAGCTCGATGACGGTGACCACGAGCGCGAGACCCACGAGTCCGCGCGCCGAGGAGTCCGCCGAGACGCGCTCGCGCCACCGCCGCAGACGCCCCGGCGACCCCGTGTCCGGCCGACGGGTCCACAGCACGGCCCACCCGAGCAGCCCTGCGCCCGCGACGAGCTGCACCCACCGCAGCCAGCGCTGGTCGGCCAGACCACCAGCGAGGCCGGACGCGACGTCGACGCCCGCGAGCAGCAGCAGCCCCACGCCGAGGTAGAACGTGGCGACGGTGCCGAGGTAGACGGCCATCCGGCCCACGCGTGTGGCGCCGGGTGCCAGAAGGAGCCACAGCGGGACCACGAGGGTCCCCACGCTCGTCGAGTCCACGAGAGCGAGGAAGAGAAGAGTGCTCAGCTGGGCGGGCGAGACGTCCATGGGGCCAGTCTCGCGGGGCCGAGCCGGCGGACGCATCGGCCGTGCGGGGGATCCTGTCCCCGACTTCCGGCGGGGGCCCGCGGACCGGTGACTACGCTCGCCCCATGGCGGACGTCATCGAGGTCGAGCAGCACCTGGCGCGGATCCTGGCGGCGACGCCGCGGCTCGCCAGCGAGCGGGTGGCGGTGCGCGACGCCGTCGGTCGGACGCTCGCCGCCGACGCCGCCGCCGTCCACGACGTGCCGGCGTTCGAGAACTCGAGCATGGACGGGTTCGCCGTCCGGCACGCCGACGTCGCCCCGGCCTCGGCAGAGCGCCCGGTCCGCCTCGTCGTCGTGGCCGACGTCCCCGCCGGCTCCGCGCTCGACCCCGCTCTCGCCCCCGGCCAGGCCGTCCGCATCATGACCGGCTCCGTCCTGCCCTCCGAGGCCGACACCGTCGTGCCCTTCGAGGACACGCTCGAAGGGCTCACCCCCGACGTGCCGCCGCACGTCACGGTCGTCGCGGCCCCCGGCCGCGAGGGCGCCTTCGTCCGGGCCAGGGCCGACGACCTCGCCGTCGGCGAACGCGTCCTCGTCGCGGGGACCGTCGTGGGTCCCCGGCAGGTGGCCTCGGCGCTGGCCACCGGCGTGACCACCCTCGAGGTCGTGCGCCGTCCCCGCGTCGCCATCATCACGAGCGGCAGCGAGCTGGTGCGCGGCGACGAGCCCCTCACGCGGGGCCAGGTCCCGGAGTCAAGCGGCGCGATGCTGGCCGCTCTCGCCGTCGAGGCCGGCGCCGAGGTGGTCTCCGTCGAGGCCGTCCTCGACGACGACGCAGCAGTGCTGGACACCGTCCGGGGCCTGGCGCACGCCGACCTCGTGGTGCTCACCGGCGGCGTCAGTGCAGGCGCGTACGACGCGGTGAAGTCCGCGCTCGGAGGAGCCGGCCTCATGCAGTTCTTCCACGTCCGGATGCAGCCCGGCAAGCCGCAGGGCTTCGGCGCGCCCGCGTCCGGACCACTCCTCCTCGGGCTGCCCGGCAACCCGGTGAGCACGGCCGTGTCGTGGGAGGTCTTCGTCCGCCCCGCGCTCCTGGCCCTGCAGGGTCGCACCGACCTCCACCGTCGGGTCGTCCGCGTGAGGGCCGCGACCGGGTGGCGCTCCCCCGTGGGCCGCCGTCAGTACGTGCCGGTGTCGCTCGACGTCTCCGACCCTGCGGCGTGGCTGGCCCGGCCCGCGTCGTCGGGGCACTCCGGCTCCCACCTGGTGGGCTCGCTCGCCCTCGCCGACGGTTACGCCGTGGTCCCGGCCGGGGCCGATTCCGTCGAGGCCGGCCAGCTCGTCGATGTCATGCTGGTGACATGACCGAACCCGTCCCCGACCCGGACCTCCGGGCCGCCGTCATCACGGTGTCCGACCGCGCCTCGTCCGGACGGGCCGCCGACCGCAGCGGGCCCCTCGCCGTGGACCTGGTGCGCGGAGCGGGCTTCGCGTGCGACGACGCCGTGGTGATCCCCGACGGGGCCGCGTCGGTGGAGGACGCCCTGCGCTCGGTGATCGACGCCGGGGCGCGCCTCGTCATCACGACGGGCGGCACGGGGGTCGGTCCCCGCGACGAGACACCCGAGGGCACCGTCCCGGTGATCAGCCGACTCCTGCCCGGCGTCGTCGAGGAGATCCGCCGAGCCGCGGCGCTCGAGAAGCCCGGCGGGATGCTCTCCCGCGGCGTCGCGGGCGTGGTCGACACCGGCGGGCCCGAGGACGGTGGTGGCGCCTTCGTCGTGAACCTGCCGGGCTCCACGGCCGCGGTCACCTCGGCCGTACCGATCGTGCTCTCGGTGGCCACCCACGTGATCGCCCAGCTCGAGGGCGGCGACCACTGATGGCCGACGTCCGCCTCACGGCCGTCACCGACGAGCGGCTCGACGTCGCGGCGCACCTCGCCGCGGTCGACGACCCGGCCGCCGGTGCCGTGGCCACGTTCATCGGCCAGGTCCGCGACCACGACCCCGACGTCGCCGGCACGGTGACGCTCCTGGAGTACGAGGCCCACCCCGACGCGGGGACGGTGCTGCGCGAGATCGCCGAGCGCGTCGCCGCCGACCACGCGGTGCAGGTGGCCGTGAGCCACCGCTCCGGCTCGCTGCGCGTGGGCGACCTCGCCGTCGTCGTGGCGGTCTCCTCCGCCCACCGGGCGGAGGCCTTCGAGGTGTGCCGCGCGCTCATCGAGACCGTGAAGACGGACCTGCCGGTGTGGAAGCGGCAGACCGACGACTCGGGCACCGCCGCCTGGAAGGGCCTCTGAGCTCAGCCGCCGGCGAACGGCGGCAGGACGTCGGCCCGCTCCGCGTCGGCCAGGCCGTGGTCGTCGCCACGACGGGTGCCGTCGACGAGCAGCGCGCAGTGGCCCAGCACCGCACCGAGGGCGGGATGGTCGCGCACGAGGGCCGACCGCAGCTCGCCCACCGTGGCCTCGTCGCGCCGCTCGGAGGAGACGCCCGCGGCGTCGCGCGCCGCGGCGAAGAAGCGGACCTCGATCACGCGGACTCCCCCGGACGCTCCCAGTCGCCGGAGCGCCCGCCCGACTTGGCGACGACGCGCACGTCGGTCAGGGTGGCGGCCCGGTCGAGCCCCTTCACCATGTCGATGACGGCGAGGCCGGCGACCGTGACCGCCGTGAGCGCCTCCATCTCCACCCCCGTGCGGTCCGCCGTGCGCACCGTGGCCTCGAGGTCGACGCCCGTGTCGGTGACCGTGAGGTCGACGCTCGCCCCGTGGATGCCGATGACGTGCGCGAGCGGAAGGATCGTGGGCGTCAGCTTGGCGGCCTGGATGCCGGCGATCCGCGCCACCGCCAGCACGTCGCCCTTGGGCACGTCGCCGGCCCGGAGCCGCTCCACGACGTCGGCTGCGACCGTGACTGTGCCGCGCGCGGTGGCCGAGCGGACCGTCGGCGTCTTGGCCGTCACGTCGACCATGCGGGCGTGACCGGAGTCGTCGAGGTGCGTGAACGTCATGTCCCGAGTCTCTCAGAACGTCACCGCCGCGGGGCTCACGAGCCGGTGGGGTGCACCGCCACCTCGACGGCCTTCACGAGCAGGTGGACGCGGGACCCCGGCACGAGCGCGAGGTCGGCGGCAGCACCGGGCGTCACCTCGGCCGCCACGGCCTGGCTGCCCGCGAGGGTCCTGATCCGCACCCGGTCCCCGAGCGGCTCGACGTCGGTGATCGTCGCCTCGAAGCTGTTGCGGGGACTGCCTGCGGGAGCCTGCGGGAAGACCGCGACGGCCGATGGCGAGAAGACCGCGACGACCTCGGCCCCCGCTGCGACGGCGCTCGTCGGGAGGCCCCGGACCGTGAGCGAGGGGTTCACGACGGCCGCGCCCTCCCAGGTCCCGCTCACGAGGTTGAGGCCGGCCACCTGGGCGGCGAACGCGCTGCGCGGTCGGGCGAGGACCTCGCGGGTCGGGCCCACCTCGACGACCCGGCCGCCGTCGACGACCACCACCCGGTCGGCGAGCAGCAGGGCGTCGAGCGCGTCGTGGGTCACGAGCAGGACGGTGCGGTCGGCGAGGACCGCTCGGAGCGTGTGCCGCAGGGCCGGGGTGACCGCGACGTCGAGGGCCGCCATGGGCTCGTCGAGGAGGAGGAGGTCCGGCTCCGCAGCGAGGGCGCGTGCCACCGCCACGCGCTGCGCCTGGCCACCGCTCAGCGTCTGGGGACGACGCTCGGCGAGGTCGGCCACCCCCACCTGCTGCAGCCACCGACGCGCAGTCGCTCGCGACGCCGAGCGTCCGGCCCCGGCGGACCGCGGACCGAAGGCGACGTTGTCGAGGACGTCGAGGTGCGGGAACAGGAGGGGCTCCTGGGCGAGCAGGGCGACCCGGCGGTCGTGCGGGGCCACGTCGTCCAAGGAACGGTCGCCGAGGCTGACCGCCCCGGACGACGGTCGCAGGAGACCCGCGGCGACCTCCAGGACCGTCGACTTCCCGGCGCCGTTGGGCCCGAGCAGCGCCACCGTCTCCCCGGCCGCGACGGACAGCCGCACCGCGACCTCCCGCTCCGCGACGGTCACGTCGAGGGCCAGCGGCGCGGAACCGGTCGCCGGGGCGGACGCTGGAGCATCGTGACCTCCCGGGAGTCGCACCTCGTCATCGGTCCAGCCGGGCTCCGGCTCGGCGGACGGCGGGACGTCGCGACGTCCGCGACGTCGCCGGGCCCCGAGGTCAGTCCCCTGGCCGGGGCCCGCCACGCCGATGACGACGACGGCCACGACCACCAGGACGAGGGAGAGCGCCACGGCGGCGTCGGGATCGGTGACGCGCTCGAGGTAGATCTGGATGGGCAGGGTGGAGGTGGTGCCCTGGAGCGACCCCGCGAAGGTGATGGTGGCCCCGAACTCGCCGAGCGCCCGGGCGAAGGCCAGGACGGCGCCGCTCACGAGGCCCGGGAGCACGAGCGGGACCGTCACGCGACGGAACACCGTGCTGGGCGACGCGCCGAGGGTCGAGGCCACCAGCTCGTGGCGGTGGCCGGCCGTGCGGAGGGCGCCCTCGAGCGAGATGACGAGGAACGGCAGCGCCACGAACGTCTGCGCGATGACGACCGCCGCGGTGGAGAACGCCACCTGAACGCCGAGCACGTCGAGCGTCGGGCCGAGCAGCCCCTTGCGACCGAACGTGTAGAGCAGGGCGATGCCGCTCACCACGGGCGGGATCACGAGCGGCAGCAGCACGAGGGAGCGCAGGACCCCCTGGCCCGGGAAGCTCGTGCGCGCGAGCACCACGGCCATGGGCACACCCAGGACGACGCACAGCACCGTGCTCACCGTGCTCGTGCGCAGGCTGAGCCACAGGGCGTCTCGGGCCGACTCCGACGTCACGAGCGAGACGAAGTCGGCCCAGTCGACCCGACTCACCATCGCGACGAGCGGGAGCAGGACGAACAGGACGCCCAGCAGCGCCGGCGCGTAGATCCAGCGCGGAACCCCGATCACGAGGCCTCTCCCGTCACGGACGCCCGAACCCGGCAGCACGCAGCACCTTCTGACCCTCCGCGCCCAGCACGTACGCGGCGAACGCCCGGGCGATGGTCGTGTGGTCGGAGTCCTTCAGCGTCGCGATGGGATAGGTGTTCACGGCCTCGGACGACTCGGGGAACGTGATGCCCTCGACGTCGTCGCCGGCCGCCTCGACGTCGGTGACGTAGACGAGTCCGGCGTCGGCCTCGCCCGACGTCACCTTGCCGAGGACGTCGGTGACGGACTGCTCCTGGCTCACGGGTGAGAGCTTCGTGCCCGTGACGTCGGCGACCGTCCTGGTGGCGCTGCCGCACGGGACCTGTGGTGCACAGACGACGAGGTCGAGGCCCTTCTTCGCGAGGTCGGCGAAGCCCGAGATCCTCGCCGGGTTGCCCGGCGGGACCGCGATCTCGAGCGTGTTGGTGGCGAAGTCCGCGGGATCCACGGCGTCGGCGCCGAGCTGGTCCATGGTCGTGGAGTCGGCTGACGCGAAGACGTCGGCGGGGGCTCCGGAGCGAATCTGCTCGACGAGGTCGGACGAGCCCCCGAAGCTCAGCCTGACGGTCACGCCGTCGTTCTCGGCCTCGAAGTCCTGCGCGATCTCGGTGAAGGAGGAGGTGAGCGAGGCCGCCGCGAGCACCGTGATCGTGACCGGCTCAGAACCGTTCCCGCCGCCCTTCTGGTCGCCGGAGGACCCGCAGGCGGCGACCGCCAGGAGCGTGAGGGCCAGCGGGGCCACCAGCCTGCGGCGAAGGCCGACGGCGGAGGTGTGGGACATGAGTGCCTCTCGACGATCTGGGTGGAAGGGAGGGTCCGGGGTCATGCCGTGCGGAGCTCGGTGCCGCAGTCGGTCGGGTCGTAGCCGGGCAGTAGCGTGGAGCGGCGCGCGAGCGCCGGGCTGCCCAGCAGCTCGACGAAGGCCTGGGCGGCCGGCAGCCCGGTCCACTCCTCGGCGAACCACAGCTCGACCGTGTGCTCCTCCAGCGCCACGAAGCCCAGGCCCAGGGAGTGCGCGGCAGGCTCCATGACCACGCCTGCGGCGCCTCCGCCGTGCGCCACCCTCCGCGCGACGTCGACGTGGCCGTGGCCGACCGGCCCGGGCAGGTCGACGTCGGCACCGGCCGCGCGGAGCGCCCGGACCAGTGCCTTCTGCGCGCCCGCCCCCGCATCGCGCTGGACGACGTCGGGACGTCGGGACGCCAGCTCGTCGATGCTCGGCACCGCGCCCGCCGGAGCGGTGAGTCCCACCTGCCAACGAGCCACGTGCCACCGGCGCACCGGGACGGGCGGCTCGGGCAGGTCGCCCGGCCGGGCGTGCACGAGCACGCCGTGGACGAGTCCCGCTCCGAGGGCCTCGACCGAACGACCCGTGGAGGCGTGGACGGCGAGGACCCGGCGACCGGACCGGGCGAGCAGGTCGGCGGCCAGGTCGAGCACGGGGTCGCAGCCCGTGAGCACGAGGCCCGCCGCGCTGGAGCCCGGCAGCCACTCGAGGCCGGCGTCCGTCACGACCGCGTCCGCGGCCGCCCATCCGTCGGACCCGTCGGCCCCGAACGTGAGCGGAGTCGTGACGAGCCGCTCCCCCACCCGTCCGGCGCCCACCGTCGTCCCCGGGGGCGCGGTCCGACCCAGGACGTCGCGGGACTCCTGCCCTCCCGCAGCGCCGAAGAGCTGCTCGACCGACGTCTCCAGGGCACGGGCCAGGGCCAGGGCGGCCGTGACGCCCGGGGCGTGGCGCCCTGCCTCGATGGCCCCCACGAGCTGTCGGGTCACCCCGGCCTGGCGCGCCAGCTCGGCCTGTGACCAGCCGCGACCTGTCCGTTCGGCCAGGATCCTGTCATTCATGCCCAGATCCTAGGCGACCGAGCACCGTGGTGGGAGCAATACCGCTCGGACGGGAAAAAGTTCCCACTATTTATTCGCTGCGACCGCAGCGGTTTCCGACGTTTTGCAACAAACGTTCACCAATCGGACCCATCCGGTTCCCACCCCGTGGCGAATGACCAGTGCAAGCAAAAACCCACCGAAAACAAATCGAAGGACTTTCACATGAGCGCCATCAAGCACCGTAAGGTCATCGCGGGCCTCGCCCTCGCCGCTGCAGCTGCCCTCCCGCTCGCGGCCTGCTCGTCCACGGACGACTCCTCTTCCGACAGCAGCAGCACCGAGGTCGCGAAGCCGCTGGCTCGCATCAACGCCCTCTCGGGCGAGGACACGGCCATCGCGCTGGACAAGGGCTTCACCGACGCCCTCACCTCGCTGAAGCTCACGCCCGGCGTCGTCGGCACCGCGAAGCTCACGGACGGCTCGCTCGTCTTCCCCATCACGGGCGGCAACGTGACGTACTTCAAGCCCGGCACGGCCAAGCCGTACGTCATCGGCCAGGTCCAGCACGAGGGCTCGGGCCTGTCGCTCACCGCGGGTGACACCAAGGTCGAGCTGACCAACTTCAACGTCGATCCCGGCATCTCGCGGGTCTACGGCGACGTCTCGGTCAACGGCAAGGTCGCTGCCACCAGCGCCTTCCTGTTCCAGCTCCGTGGCGCCACGCTGAAGCCGCTCCAGACCGAGGGTGACACCGCCATCCTCGAGGGCACCAAGGTCTTCATCTCGCCCGTCGCCGCCGGCCTCCTGAACGACACGTTCGGCACCGACGCCGTCACCGACCAGCTCCTGGTCGGCGTCGCGAAGATCACCGTCAACACCACGCCTGCTTCCTGAGCCGGCGGTCGGCCCCGCCCCGGAGGACTCTTCCTCCGCGGCGGGGCTGACGCAGTGGGCGCGGCGGTGGCACCCCACCGGTGCTCGGACGACGCCGCGCCCACTGCACCCCCACGGACCAGTGCCCCGCTCTCCCGGTGGGAGGAGCGGGGCACTGCCGGTTCCACCCGGCACCACGACTCACCCCACCAGCTCCACCCCGTACGACCGGCACGGCAGGTCGCTTCTCGCGGCCGAAGGGGTCACACTGACCCCGGGACTCCCCCGAGGCAAGGACAGGTGGTCGAGCATGAGACTTCCCACCGTCGAGGACATCGAGAAGCGGATCCCGCGTCCTGAGGACTTCGAGAGCCGCGCCCGGGGCACGGAGCTCACGGCTCGCGTCGGCACCGCCCTCGGCATCGCCTTCGGCATCTGTTTCCTCACCGGGATGTGGAGCCACGTCCAGTACACGCAGCCCGGGTGGCTGCCCATCGGACCCCAGCCCACGCAGCTCTACCGCCTGACGCAGGGCACGCACGTGCTCTCCGGCATCGCGGCCATCCCGCTCCTGCTCGTCAAGCTGTGGTCGGTCTTCCCCCGCCTCTTCATCCGGCCCCCCACCTCCTCGGCCCGCGAGCTCGTGATCGAGGTGCTGGAGCGGGCCTCCATCGGCGCCCTCGTGGGCTCGTCGGTCTTCATGCTGGCGAGCGGGCTGCTCAACATCGCCCAGTGGTACCCGTGGGAGTTCAGCTTCCGCCGCACCCACGAGGCGGTCGCGTGGGTGGCCATCGGCTCGCTCATCGTGCACATCGCGGTGAAGCTCCCGGTCATCCAGCGCGCGTACACCGCCTCCATCGAGCACCCCGAGGCGCACCTCGACCCCGACGCCATCAGCCGCCGCACCGTGCTGCGCGGCGCACTCGCCGCCGCAGGCCTCGCCGTCGTCCTCACCGCGGGACAGACCGTCCCGTTCCTGCGCCGGTTCTCGGTCTTCGCCGTGCGCGACGGCCAGGGTCCGCAGGGGCTGCCCATCAACCGCACCGCCAAGGCCGCCGGCGCCGCCGAGGCCGCCCAGGACCCCGCGTTCGTGCTGGAGGTCGTCGTGGGCGACCGCACCGTCACCCTCGACCGGGACCAGCTGCTGGCCCTGCCGCAGCGCACCCACCGCCTGCCCATCGCGTGCGTCGAGGGCTGGAGCCGCAGCGCCACCTGGACCGGCCCGGCCCTCCGTGACCTCCTCGCGCTGGCCGGCGGCGAGCCCGGGTCCGACGTGACCATCCGCTCCCTGCAGACCCGCGGCGCGTTCGGCGTCTCGCGACTCCCCGCCGCGTACGTCGAGGACTACCGCACCCTGCTCGCCCTCGAGCTCAACGGCGAGACGCTGAGCCTCGACCACGGCTACCCGTGCCGCATCATCGCGCCCAACCGGCCCGGCGTGTTCCAGACCAAGTGGGTCCAGCGCCTGGAGGTGAAGGCATGAGCGAGCCCGCCTCCTCCTCCACGTCGTCCACCACGGCGCTGCGTGGACTGCTCATCGCCGTCGGCGTCGGCTTCGGCCTCTGGGGCCTGTGGCTCATGCGCGACTTCACGTCGGAGCAGCTCATCTCCACCGGGACGTGGCTCGCGGGCGGCATCGTCCTGCACGACGCCATCCTGGCGCCCGTGACGGTGGGCCTCGGCCTGGCCGCGTCGCGCCTGCTCCCCGGTCACTTCCGCGCCGCCACCAGCCTGGCGTTCCTGCTGTGGGCCACCCTCACGGTCGTGTTCGTGCCCGTGCTGAGCGGCCAGGGCGGCAAGCCCGACAACGACACCATCCTCGGCCGTCCCTACCTGCTCAGCTGGCTCGTCCTCACCGGCGTCCTGGCGGGATCGGCCGTGATCGCCGCCCGGCGCCGCCGACGGGTGCGGCACGCCGCACCTGCCGAGCCGCCGCCCGCCTGAGAGGATCGTGGCCATGACGAGCCACGACCGTCCCGATGTCGCCGTGATCGGCGGATCCGGCTTCTACACCTTCCTCGAGGATCCCGAGACCGTGGACGTCGAGACCCCCTACGGGTCGCCGTCGGCTCCCGTGGCGGTGGGCACGGTCGACGGACGCACGGTGGCGTTCCTGCCCCGGCACGGGCCGCACCATCAGTTCCCGGCGCACCGCGTGCCCTACCGCGCCAACCTCTGGGCGTTGCGCAGCCTCGGCGTGCGCCAGGTGCTCGCGCCCTGCGCGGTCGGCGGGCTGCGCCCCGAGCTGGGGCCCGGCACCTTCGTGGTGCCCGACCAGCTCGTGGACCGGACGTCGGGACGCACCCAGACCTTCTACGACGAGGGCGCCGTACACGTGTCCTTCGCCGACCCGTACTGCCCCCGCCTGCGCACCCATCTCGTCGACGGACTCGCCGGCCAGGACCCCGTCGACGGCGGCACCATGGTGGTCATCGAGGGGCCGCGCTTCTCGACCCGGGCCGAGTCCCAGTGGTACGCCGCCCAGGGTGGGTCCGTCATCAACATGACGGGGCATCCCGAGGCGGTCCTCGCCCGAGAGCTGGCGCTCTGCTACGCCACGGTCGCGCTGGTGACCGACCACGACGCGGGCGTCGACTCCGACTCGTCGGTCAGCATGGACGAGGTGTTCAAGGTCTTCGCGTCCCACACCGACACGCTCAAGGGCGCACTGCGCTCCGTGGTCGGCGGGCTCGGCGAGCGCACGTGCGAGTGCGGTGCAGCCGTCGACGACATGACACTGCCGTTCGAGCTGCCGTGAAGATCCTGCTCACCGGCGCCGCCGGGTTCATCGGGACGCACATCGGGCGGATCGCCCGTGAGCGTGGGCACGAGGTCGTCGGTCTCGACGCCTACCTCGAGGCCGCCCACGGTCCCGATGTCGCGCCGGACCCCGCGATCGTCCGTCGCGACCTGCGCACCCACGACGTCGACGACCTGCTCGAGGGCATCGACGTCGTGTGCCACCAGGCCGCCATGGTGGGCAACGGCGTCGACGCCCAGGACCTGCCCGCCTACGCCGAGAACAACGACGCGGCCACGGCCCGCCTGCTGGCCGCCATGGCCCGCGCCGGCGTGGGCGACCTCGTCATGGCGTCGTCGATGGTCGTCTACGGCGACGGGCGCTACACGTGCCCCACCGACGGCGACGTCCCCCCGGCGGTGCGTCGCGACGACGACCTCGAGGCCGGCCGGTACGACCCGCGCTGCCCCGTGTGCGGCGGCGACATCACGTGGCGCGAGATCGACGAGGACACCACGTTCCTGCCGCGCACGAGCTATGCGGCGTCCAAGGTGGCGCAGGAGCACTACGCCTCCGCATGGTGCACGCTGCAGTCCGGTCGCGCCGTCGCGCTGCGGTACCACAACGTCTACGGCCCCGGCATGCCCGCGGACACCCCGTACTCGGGGGTGGCGGCGATCTTCCGCTCCGCCATCGCGCGTGGCGAGGCACCGCGCGTGTTCGAGGACGGCCGGCAGGTGCGCGACTTCGTGCACGTGCACGACGTCGCACGGGCCAACGTGCTGGCCATCGAGCAGGTGACCTCGCACCCCGTCGGTCTCACGGCGTACAACGTGGCGTCGGGCCACACCTTCACGATCGGCGAGATGGCCGCGACCCTCTCCCGGGCAGCGGGCGGCGAGGCCCCCGTGCTCACGGGCGACTACCGCCGCTTCGATGTCCGGCACGTCGTCGCCTCCCCCGCGGCAGCCCGCGAGGGTCTCGGGTTCACCGCCGAGGTCGCCCCCCACGACGGCCTCGCCCGCCTCGCCCACGACCCCCTCCGCACCCGCTGACCCGGTTTACCACGGGGGGTTGGTAAACCGACCCATCCCTACGGAAGCTTCCAGAGGTATGGGTCAGGTTGCCTAGGGAAGGAAAGTTTGCATAGATACCGTGGTAAACCGTCCTGGGGGGGTCACCAGCGGGTGAGGAGCAGGGTCTGCGCGAGCAGGGCCAGCACGACCTGGGACGCGAGCAGGGGGCGGTGCCACCGCTCGGGGAGCAGGAGCGGGAGGGCGACGACCCAGATCGTGAACGGCATCCAGATCCGCTCGACCTCGGCCTTGCTCATGCCAGAGAGGGTGGCGAGCAGGATCGTGACCACCCCGCCGCAGGCGAGCCGCGCCAGGACGGCCTGAGCGGCGTCGGGCGCGTGACGAGCCACGTGGAGCGCCCGGGGGAACGCGGCCCACACGGCGAGGCCCACGGTGAAGGTCCACGCCGCGACGTCGGCCCACACCCAGTACGCGAAGGACCGCTCCGAGGCGATGCCGTCGTAGTAGCGCTCGCGGAGCACGGGGTAGGCCTCCCACCACGAGAACCCCGCCACCGTGAAGGCAGCCACCACGACGAGCGCCCCGCCGAGGGCCCACGGCAGGGGCCGCCACGAGGACCCCACCCACAGGATCGTCACGGCCAGGACGCCGAGCAGCGGCAGCCCGTAGGACAGGTAGACGCAGAGCCCGAGGAGCAGGCCCGCGCCGACCCCGGTGACGGCGGTCCGCACGCCCCCGCTGCGGGTGGCCACGGCCAGCAGGCACAAGCCCCACGCCGCGACGGCGGTGAAGAGGGCGTCGCCGTTCACGCCCATCCACACCACGGTGGGCGCCAGGACGATCCACAGCGCGGCGCCGCGGGCGAGCCGTTCGGTGGCCAGGACCTTGAGGGTCAGCACGACGGCCACGGCGGCGGAGCTGCCGAGGGTGACCACCACGACACCGATCGTGAACGGGTCGGTGATGCCCAGGCGGTCGAGCAGCACGAAGAACAGCAGCGCTCCCGGAGGATGCCCGGCCACGTGCGTGTGCCAGTTGTCGGTGGAGTCCATCGGGATGTGCTCGATGAAGGTGCGCAGCATCGGGCCCACGGCCTTGACGTGCTGGGCGTCGTGGACGTACTCGCCCGAGCGCTCGAAGACCCGGGCCAGCCCGTCCCGGCCCTGCGTCATCGCCACCGTCATGGTCCAGAGCCAGGTGGTGCCGTACGTGAGGGCGAGCACGGCCCGCCAGGAGCACGTGGCCAGGAGCCGGGGCAGCGCCAGGACCAGCACGGCCCCCAGGAGCACGGCCGGCAGCGTGAGCCAGCCCAGGCGGGGGTCCCAGTCGGCGTGCAGCGGCGGCCAGTTCACCTGGACGTCCTCGCCCAAGACCCTCGGCACCACCATCGCGGCCACCACGAGCACGGCTCCTGCGGCGGCCGACCAGGCTGCGGCGCGACGGGAGCTCAGGAGGTCGGGCACGTCGACCACCCTAGGGCGACGGCCCCACCGCCGCCGGACGATCGGCGACGTGAGCGGCGCCACCCGGGCCTGCTCGGATTGGTCGCCCTGGCGACCAAGACCCGGGCCCTCTAGTTTCGAACCATGGGTGTGAGCAGCTGCGACGTCGTGATCCCGTGTCGCGACGAGGCGCTGGCTCTTCCGATCGTCCTCGCCGACGTCCCGGAGGGCTGGGACGTCATCGTCGTCGACAACGGCTCCACTGACGGGACGGCCGACGTGGCCCGCTCCCTCGGCGCCCGCGTCGTCCACGAGCCGCTCCCCGGGTACGGCGCCGCCGTCCACACGGGCCTCCTGGCCGCGACGGCCGAGCACGTGGCCGTGATCGACGGTGACGCCTCGATGGACCTGCGCGACCTCGTCCCCATGCTCGACCTCGTGAGCTCCGGCGAGGTGACCATGGCGGTCGGCCGACGTCGGCCCGTATCGCGCGGCGTCTGGCCCTGGCACGCGCGCGCCGGCACCCTCGCGCTCGCCACGATGATCCGGCGCCGCAGCGGGTTTCCCATCCACGACCTCGCGCCCATGCGGGTCTGCCGCCGCGACGACCTGCTCGCCCTCGGTGTCGAGGACCGCCGTTTCGGGTACCCGTTGGAGATGATGCTGAAGGCGGCTGCAGCGGGCTGGACGGTCCGCGAGCTCGACGTCCGCTACCTCCCCCGTGCTGCCGGCACGCGCTCCAAGGTCTCGGGCTCGGTGCGCGGCACCGCGCGCGTCATCCACGACTTCGCAGGGGTGCTGCGATGAGCCCGACCCTCCTCGTCGTGGCCAAGGCCCCCGTCGCGGGCTTCGCCAAGACCCGCATCGGCATGGAGCGCGGCCACCAGCAGGCCGCCGAGATCGCTGCGGCCTCCCTCCTCGACACCCTCGCCACCGCCACGGACGTGGGGTGGCCGGTGGTCGTCGCGATGACCGGCGACCTCACCCGCGCGGCCCGGCGCGAGGAGATCGAGGCCGCCCTCGAGGGCACGCGCGTCGTCCCTCAGCACGGCGACGGACTCGGCGAGCGGCTCGCCCGCGCCCACCTCGACGCCGACGCCGGCCACGGCGTGGTCCAGGTGGGCATGGACACTCCTCAGGTGACCATCGACGACTACCTCCAGGCGTGGCGGCTGATGACCGACGGCCTCCCCGTCGTCGGTCCGGCGAGCGACGGCGGCTGGTGGCTTCTCGGGGTCCGGCGCGGATCGGACGCCGCCGCCCTGGCCGACGTCGCGATGTCGCGCCCCGACACCGCCGATCGCACGGTCGAGGCCCTAGGCGGCCGGGTGGAGACGCTCCGCACCCTCACCGACCTCGACTCCTGGGCCGACGTCGTGGCCGTCGCCTCCGTCCTCCCCGGCTCGCACCTGTCGGCCGCCGTCACGGAGGTGGCCGCATGAGCAGCGTCTTCGACGTGCCCCCGGCGCTGGACCTGCGGAGCCCCGAGCGGCCGAGCGTCTTCGACCACATGTTCACGGTGGGCTCCGGCCGGTTCGTGCGGCCGGACGGCCGCACCGAGCAGCTCGACGTCGACCAGTGGGCCGGCGACCCCGACCTCGCCGACCGGCGGCTCTTCCTCGACTCCTGCACCGGCCCCACCCTCGACGTCGGCTGCGGACCCGGTCGGCTCGTGGCCGACCTGGCCCGCCGCCTCCCAGCCCTCGGGATCGACGAGTCCCGGGAGGCCGTGCGCCAGGCCCGGAGCCGGGGCGCGGCGGCGCTGCGGCTCGACGTCTTCGACCCCGTGCCGGGTGCCGGTCAGTGGGACCACGTGCTCCTCGCCGACGGCAACATCGGCATCGGTGGTGACCCGGTCCGGCTCCTCGGTCGGGTCCGTGACCTCCTGAGCCCGGGTGGCAACGTGCTGGCCGAGGTGTCGCCGCGCGGCATCGGCATCATCCGCGACGAGCGTCGGCTCTGGGTCGACGGCCGGTACTCCTCGCCCTTCGCCTGGGCCGTCGTCGGGCTCGACGCGATCGAGATGGTGGCCGGCGACGCGGGCTTCGAGGTCGGCAGCATCCGCTCGGTGGCCGGACGGCACGTGGCCTCCTTGCAGGTCGCCTGAGCCTCAGGCCGGCGGCTGCTCGAGGGCTGCGAGGTCGGTGGCGACACCGCCGTGGAGCCGGCCCACCGTGCGCGGCGAGGTGATCACGGGGGACGCCACGGTGCGCACCACCCGCACCCCGTGCGCCTCCAGCCGCGCCACGAGGTCGACGTCCTCGTGCAGCCTCAGCGGTCGGAACCCGCCGACGTCGCGATAGACGGAGCCGTGCACGCCGAGGTTCGCTCCGTGCACGTGCCGGTGCGTGGTCCCGTGGACCCGTCGCCGGTACGCGGCGACCCAGTCCGGGTGCTCCGCCATGGCCTCGGTCGGCAGGACGACCGTGCCAACCACGGCATCAGCGCCGTCGCGCGCGCACGCGAGCTGGGTGACGAGCCAGTCGACGGGGACGAGGCTGTCGGCGTCGGTGAACGCGAGCCAGGTGGCGTCCGATCCCGACCGGGCGTGCGCTTCGTCCTGCGCCAGGACGCCCGCGTGCCGGGCGAGCCCGACGTTGGCGGGCCGCAGGGTCACCACGCGCGCCCCGCGTTCCTCGGCCACCTGGGCCGTGCGGTCGCGGGAGCCGTTCACGACGACGACCACCTCGACAGGGACCTCGACGCGCATCGCTGCGCGCGCGAGATGGTCCAGGCACGCACCGACCGAGTCCTCCTCGTCGCGGGCGGGCACCACGACGCACACACGCCGGACGTCAGGCACGCTCGAGCACCTCGAGCCGGAAGTCGGCCTCCTCGTGCAGGACGACCCGATGCAGTCCCGTGGCGGGGAGGTCAGCGTGGGCCTCGTCGGGACGAGAGGCCGCCTCCTCGAAGTCGTGCCGCCAGTGGACGGCCACGAGGTGGCCGCCGGGCTCGAGCCGCTCGGCAGCGGCACGGCACGTCAGGGCACGGTCGGCCTCGTCGAGGAAGTAGAGGACCTCGGAGATGACGACGAGGTCGAGGGGCCCCTCGGGCCAGTCGTGCGGGAGGGCGCCCGGACGCACCTCGACACCGGGCAGGTCGCGGGAGCGGACCCGCTCGAGCGCCACGGCGACCGGGTCGGAGACGACCAGCTCCTCGCACCGCTCGGCCAGGAGCGCGGTGAGCTCACCGCCGGCGCAGGCCGGCTCGAAGCCCCGCCGGTAGGACTCCCGGGGCAGTGACGCGAGCGTGAGCGCCCGCTTCCGGGTCTCGTAGGGCGCCGACGCGAGCCGCCACGGGTCCGGGTCGGTCCGGTACAGGTCCTCGAAGTAGCCGGGGTCCGTCATGTGATCACCACCTCGGGCGCCTCGAGGGCGTGCCTGAGCAGGCCCGCGCCCACCACAGGCTGGTCCTCCGGCGCCGGCGAGAGCGCCTCCACCTGCGTGACGAAGGCCTGCAGCGCGGCCGCCTTGCGGGCCCGCGCCACCACGTCGTCGTCGACCGAGGCGGACAGCGTGGCAGCGCGGTCGAGCCAGGGCACCGCGCCGGGCTCGGTCCACTCCCAGAGCCACACCGGGTAGTGCCAGACCGTCGCGGTGGCAGGTGCAACGGCGCGCACCACGGCCCCCACCACGTCGTGGTCGGCGTGGCCGTCCTCGTGGAACGGTGCCACCACCAGGGAGGCGTGGGCGAGCAGCGGCTCGAGCGCCGCTGCGAGGGCGGCCGCGTCGGCGGGCAGGTCGGCGTCCCGGAGCCGGAGCCGCTCGACGCGAGGCCCCACGTGACCGAGCAGCGTCAGGGCGGCCACGAGCTCCGGCGGCCGGAGCCTGCGCAGGTCGTCCGGCGTCACGGTCGGGCTGCCGGGGTGGGAGCTCTCGCCGTCCGTGGCCGTCACGAACAGCACGTCGCGATCGGTCTGGCCGCACAGCCAGGCACCGAGGGCGATGACCTCGTCGTCCGGATGGGCCGAGACCACGACGAGCGGTCCGCCCGGATCCACCGCACGTGGCAGGGACAGCTCCGGGAGCCGCTCGCGCCACGACGTCGAGCCGCTCACGGGGCGTCCAGCGAGCCGAGCCGGGCGAGGTCGCGCTCCGCGTGGTGCTGGCGCACGAAGACCTCCAGGTCGGCGACGCGCCGCGCGTGCGCCTCGTCGAAGGCCAGGGGGCCGGGGCCCAGGGCACGGCCCACGTGACGCACCACCGTGTCGACGCAGTCGGCCACGGTGGCCCGGACGCAGTGCGCGAGGTGCTCGGCCGGGGCCACCGGGTCGGCATCGACCCGCCGTGCGGCATCACGGAGCACGGTCTCGGCCTGGTGCAGCGCCACCCGGACCTGTCCCCGGTGGGCCAGTCCGTGGTCGTCCAGCCGGCCGGCCCGCTCCAGGGGCGCCGCCACGGCCCGGGCGCCGCCGAGCCAGCAGGCCGCCACCCCCATGGCGCCGTGCCAGAACCCGGGACGGTCGACGTAGTCGCCCGGCTCCCCCACGGCCTGCGCGCGCCGTCCGTGCAGGTCCACCGTGCGCGTGCCGGCCGCAGCCATGCCAGGGCCCACCCACCCCGGGGCGTCAAGGACGGGCGGGAGGGAGCCGACCTCGAAGCTGATCGCGAAGAGCCGGCTCGTGCCCTCGTCCAGCGCCGTCACGAGCGCGCGGTCGACGAGGTCCGCACCGGAGCAGAACGCCTTGACGCCCTCGAGCACCCAGCCGTCCTCGTCACGCGTCGCCCTGGTCACCGCGAACGGCGGCTCGGCCGCCCAGACCGCCCACGTGCCGTCGGCGTCCCAGGGACCGTCGAGGTCGACGAGGACGGCGTGCGCGTCGTGGTGCGGCTCGACGACCTTGGCCAGGGCGAGGTCGTCCGCGCCGAGCTCCAGGAGCGCCGACCACCGCGCCCACGTCCGACCGCTTCCGGGCAGGGGAAGAGGCTCCGCCGTCGCGTGACGCAGACGGTCGCGGAGCGAGTTTTCCGGCATGGGGCTCCTGACGAGAGATCTCGCTGGAGAAGTACCCCGATCCGACTCCCGTACACGTCGGAACGCCCGCGTGCACGACGTGCGGCCCCGGGAATGCGACGTAGCGTCGTGGGTACCGAACCGATGAACACCGGTGCGGCCCGTGCGGGTCGCACCCACGAACCGAGGGGGACCCATGATCAAGAAGGCACTCGTCCTGGCCGCAGGAGTAGGCGGCTACGTGCTCGGCACCCGCGCCGGCCGCGGACGCTACGAGCAGATCAAGACCCAGGCCGACAAGGTCTGGAGCAGCCCCACCGTGCAGAAGGTCGCCTCCGACGCCCAGGACCTCGCTGCGGAGAAGGCTCCCGTCGTGAAGGAGAAGGCGACGGCCGCAGCCCACCGGGCCACCGGCACGGCGAAGGAGGCAGCCGACCAGGCGCGGTCCAAGGTCGCGGAGAAGGCACCGTCGTCGGACAGCGGCCAGGCCCCGTCGAAGGATGGTCAGTCCACCGACGACCACCTCGAGGGCATCGACCTCGTGGCCGCCGCCTCCGACGTCCCGGAGGAGCCCAAGCATGGCTGACCCGCGACCGACCACGCCCGCCGACGAGGCGAGCCTCGGCGAGCTGGTGGGGCGGCTGAGCGAGCAGTCGAGCCGCCTCGTCCACGACGAGGTGGCACTGGCCAAGGCCGAGCTTCAGGCCAGCGTGAAGCACGCCGGGATCGGGGCCGGACTGTTCGGCAGCGCCGGCTTCTTCGCCCTCCTGGGGGTCATCGCGCTCGTCGGTTCCGCGGTGGCGGGCCTCGCCCTCGTGGTGGACACGTGGCTCGCCGCGCTCCTCGTGGCCGTGGGCCTGTTCGTCGTGGCCGGCGTCGCCGCACTCGTCGGGAAGAAGCAGGTCTCGCAGGTCGGAGGACCCGAGCGGGCCATCGAGAACGTGCAGCAGGACGTCGCCGCCGTGAAGGGAGCCCGGTCATGAGCGGACCCAGCATCTCCGAGATCGAGACCGACATCGAGCAGACGCGTGAGCAGCTCACCGAGACGATCGACGCGTTGGGCCACAAGCTCGACGTGAAGTCCAAGGCCACGTCGCACTGGCAGGAGATCGCGGTCGTCGTGACGACGGCCGTGGCGGTCGTGATCGCCTGGAAGAAGCTCTGATGTCGACGTCCACCTCCATCCGCGGGCGCCACGCCCCCGCACCCGACGACGACCGCAAGCCGGACTCCCCGTCCGACCTGCACCGGCGGTCGTGGACGTACGTCGTGCGCAAGACGGTCCGGGAGTTCTCCCAGGACCAGTGCACCGACCTCGCAGCAGCCCTCACCTACTACGCGGTGCTGGCCCTGTTCCCGGCCCTCGTGGCCCTGGTGTCGCTGCTGGGGGTCTTCGGGCAGGGGCCCAAGACCGTGGACTCCCTCCTGGCGATCGTCGACCAGGTCGGTCCGTCGTCGGCCGTCGACACGCTGCAGCCCACCATCGAGCGGCTCAGCTCGGCGCAGGGCGCCGGCCTCGCCCTCGTGCTCGGTCTGCTCGGCGCCCTGTGGTCCGCCTCGGGCTACGTCGGCGCGTTCGGCCGGGCCATGAACCGTGTCTACGAGATCGACGAGGGACGGCCGATCTGGAAGCTCCGTCCCGTGCAGCTCCTGGTGACGCTCGTCTCGCTGCTGCTCGTGGCGGTGGCCGCCGCGTCGCTGGTCCTCACCGGGCCGGTGGCCGAGGCCGTGGGCGACCAGGTCGGGCTGGGGTCCACCGCGATCCTGGTCTGGGACGTCGCCAAGTGGCCCGTCCTCCTCGCCGTGGTCGTGGTGATCGTCGCGATCCTCTACTACGCCACGCCCAACGTGAAGCAGCCGAAGTTCCGCTGGATCAGTGTGGGTGCCCTGTTCGCGATCGTCGTCTGGATCCTCGCGTCCGCGGCCTTCGGCCTCTACGTCGCGATGTTCTCCAGCTACGACCAGACGTACGGCTCCCTCGCCGGGGTCATCGTCTTCCTGCTGTGGCTCTGGCTCACCAACCTGGCGCTGCTGTTCGGTGCCGAGCTCGACGCCGAGCTGGAGCGTGGGCGCCAGCTCCAGGCCGGCATCGCGGCCGAGGAGACGATCCAGCTCCCCCCGCGTGACACGCGCACGAGCGACAAGGCGGAGAAGAAGCACCAGAAGGACGTCGCCGACGGTCGAGAGCTCCGCGAGTCGGCGGGTCGGAGCACCTCCGACGACGACTGAGCCGTCCCGTCCGTCCCACCGTCCGACCCCGCGCCCACAGTGCGGGGTCGGCCGTTCGGTGTGACCATGGCGGACGTACACCGTCCGTGGCAGCTGCCACGGGCCCCCCGACGGAAGGCAGCACCATGTACTTCGGAGGCTCCATCGCCCTCATCGCGCTCGGCGCGATCCTGTCCTTTGCCGTGCAGGACTCCATCTCGGGCGTCGACCTCGTGATGGTCGGCTACATCCTCATGGCGGCCGGTGCACTCGGCATCGTGCTGAGCCTCGTCGCGGCCAACTCGGCCCGTTCGCGCACCACGCGGCGCGACGACCTCCCGCCCCGCTGACCCGACCGTGGCTCCGCACCCTGCCGCCGACCTGACCGGCCAGCTCCTCGACGGCCGCTACCGGCTGCACGAGGTGCTTGGCTCCGGCGGCATGGGTGCGGTCCACCGGGCCGAGGACACCTGGCTGCAGCGGATCGTGGCGGTGAAGGTCCTCCCCCACACCGCCACCGACGACCTGGCGCGGGCCCGCATGCGGACCGAGGCCCGGCTCGCGGGCTCCCTCCACCACGTCGGGGTGGCGCAGGTCTTCGACTACGTCGAGACGAGCGAGTCGGTCGAGGGCCTCGCCTACATCGTCATGGAGCACGTCGAGGGACACAGCCTGGCCGAGCTGCTGCGCGAGACCGGTCCGATGCCCGTCGAGCAGGTGATGTCGGTGCTCGTGCAGGTGTCCGACGCGCTCGCGGCCGCCCACGCCGCCGGCGTCGTCCACCGCGACGTCAAGCCCGCCAACATCATGCTGACTCCCGCCGGTCGGACCGTGCTCGTCGACTTCGGGATCGCCTGGTCCGACGCCAACGAGCCGCTCACGGCCACCGGAACGCTCATCGGCACGGCCGACTACCTGAGTCCCGAGCAGGCCGCCGGTCGCACCGCCGGCCCGCTGTCCGACCTCTACTCCTTGGGCGTCGTGGCGCACCACTGCCTCACCGGGACCTCACCGTTCCGGCGCGACAGCCAGATCTCCACCGCCGTCGCGCACCTGCAGGACGAGCCGCCCGCCCTCGACCCGTCGGTCCCGGTCGCTGCCCGCGAGCTCGTGTCCCGCCTCCTGGCGAAGCAGCCCGAGGACCGGCCGCAGGGCGCCGCCGAGGTGTCCAGGCTGGCCGCCGCCGTCGGTGCCGACCCGACCATCGACCTGCCTCCCACGCTCGAGACGCCCCTCGCCACGATGGTCGCCCCCGCGGCGCCGGCCTCCTCGAGCACCGGGCCCGCCACCAGCCAGCCGCCGACGACCGCGTTGCCGCTCGCGCCGGCCGTCGCGGCGCCCCAGCCCCGTCGACGTCTTGCCCTCCTGGCTGCACTGGGTCTGGTGCTCGCCCTCCTGGTGGTGCTCGGGGTGGACCGGCTCCGTTCCGGCGGTCCCGGGACCGTCCCCGACCTCGTGGGCATGAGCCTGGCCGAGGCCACGCGCTCGGCCGGCGCAGAGGACCTGACGCTCCAGAGGTCCACCGTCGACGTGCCGGGAAAGGCTGCCGGCGACGTCGTCGAGCAGTCACCCTCAGCCGGGACCACTGCGCCCGAGGACGGCCGGGTCACGGTCCAGGTCGCCTCCGGCAAGGTCCGCTTCTCGGCCGACTCCGTCCTGGGCTCGCCCTACGACGAGGCCGCGTCGCGGCTGGAGGACCTCGGCCTCGTCGTCGAGCGTCGCCCCGTGCAGCGCACAGGCGGCGCCGGGACGGTCGTGGCCCTGAGCCAGTCCGGACGCGTCGCCGACGGCAGCACCGTCGTGCTCTCCGTCGCGGTGGCCCCGCCGGTTCCCACGGCAGCGGCCACCGCGGACCCCAGCACCCCCGAGGACTCCGGCAGGACCAAGGGCGGCGGCCCCGGCAAGGGTGGCAAGGGCAAGAAGCCGAAGTAGGCGCTGCACCCGGCCGCCGTGACCCTGTCCCCGCGACCGTCTAGGTTCGGACCGTGCCTCTCATCGTCCACCGCGCCGACCGGGCCGACGTGCTCGCCGACGGCCTGGCCGGGCTGCTCTCGGAGCCGCCGGACGACCCGTTCGAGCGTGATCTCGTGGTGGTCGCGGCCGAGGGCGTGCAGCGCTGGCTGGCCCAGACGCTGAGCCACCGGCTCGGCACCGCACCGGGGCAGGACGACGGCATCTGCGCCGGCATCGAGCTCGTGCGCCCGCCACGCCTGCTCGCAGAGCTCACCGAGAAGGACCTCCAGGACCCCTGGTCCCCCGAGCGTCTGGCGTGGACGGTGCTCGAGGTCATCGACGACGCGCTCCACGAGCCGTGGCTCGAGGTCGTGGCCCGCCACGTCGGACACGGGATGAGGCCCGCGGAGGAGGCCCTCCGGCGCGGCCGCCGGTACTCCACCGCCCGACGCACGGCCTCGCTCCTGCACGCCTACGCACTGCAGCGCCCCTGGATGGTGCAGGCCTGGTCCGCAGGGCACGACGTCGACGGACAGGGCCACGACCTGCCCGCCGAGTGCCGGTGGCAGGCCGAGACCTGGCGGCGGGTCGAGGCGGCGCTGGATCGCCACCCCTCCCCCGACGCCCGGCTTGCCGCCACCGCCACGGGGCTGCGCGAGGGCTCCCTCCAGCCGCGCCTGCCGCAGCGCCTCTCCTTCTTCGGGCACACCCGGATGCCCGCCGCCGAGCTCGACGTCGTGGCCGCCCTGTCCACCCACCGCCAGGTGCACCTGTGGCTCCCCCACCCGTCCCGGCCCCGGTGGCAGCTCGTCGAGGACCGTGTGCCGACGTGGGGCACCCGGCCGGCCCGCGCCGAGGTCGACCCTCCCGAGACCGGCAACACCCTGCTCACCACGTGCGCGCGCGACGCCGCCGAGCTGGAGATCGGCCTCCTGGGCCTCGAGGTCGACCTCGAGGTCGAGCACCTGGAGCCGCCCGCGCGACCCTCCTCGCTCTTGGGGCTGCTCCAGTCCGACCTCGTCGCGGACCGTCCGGCGCAGCCCGGCGAGCCGTCCGAGCGCCAGGTCGCGGCGGACGACCGATCCGTCCAGGTCCACGCGTGCCACGGCGCGGCCCGCCAGGTCGACGTCCTGCGCGAGGTCGTGCTCGGGCTCCTCGAGGACGACCCCACCCTCGAGCCGCGCGACGTCCTCGTCATGTGCCCCGACGTCGAGACGTTCGCACCGCTCGTCCAGGCGGCGTTCGGGCTCGACGACGTCGAGGGCGTCGAGCACCCCGGTCACCAGCTGCGCGTGCGGCTCGCCGATCGCGCTACCGGATCGGTCAACCCGGTCGCCGAGGTGCTGCAACGCCTCGTGTCCATCGCTGCGGGCGGCCGCACCTCCGCCACCGAGGTGCTCGACCTCCTGTCCCTCGCGCCCGTGCGGCACCGGTTCGCGCTCTCCGACGACGACCTCGACCAGCTGGGCACGTGGGTCACCACCACGGGGGTGCGGTGGGGCGTCGACGCGCAGGCGCGGTCCCGGTGGGGACTCGGCGGGCTGGCCCAGAACACGTGGGCCGCGGGCCTCGACCGCCTCGCGCTCAGCGTGGCCACCGAGCCGGGTCGGCCGGGCGAGGGCAGCCGCCTGGGCGGGGTCCTGCCCGTCGACGACCTCGGCAGCAGCGTCGTGGAGCTGGTCGGACGGGTCACCGAGGCCACCTCGCGGCTCGGGAGAGTGCTCGACGCGGCGTCCCGCCCGCTCGACCTCTCCCAGTGGGTGGCCCTCCTCACCGAGGCCGTCCAGGCGCTCACCAGCACCCCGGCCCGGGAGTCCTGGCAGGTCGACCAGGTCGTGCGGGCCCTCGCAGGACTCGTCGCCGACCAGTCCTCCGGACGCCCGGGCGGCACCCTGGGCGTGGTCGAGGTCGAGGCCGTGCTGGCCCACCTCCTCGCGCCCCGTCCCACCCGCACGAGCTTCCGCACGGGGTCGCTCACGGTCTGCACCATGGTGCCCATGCGCTCGGTGCCGCACCGGGTCGTGTGCCTGCTGGGCCTGGAGTCCGACACCTTCCCCCGCACCCCCACGCCCCTGGGCGACGACGTCCTGGCCAGGCACCCCCTGGTCGGCGAGCGCGACGCCGCGGCGGAGGACCGTCAGCTCTTCCTCGACGCCATCCTGTCGGCCACCGAGCACCTCGTCATCACCTACACCGGCGCCAGCGAGCACACCGGCCGTGAGCTCCCGCCCGCCACGCCCGTCGGGGAGCTGCTCGACCAGCTCGCCCGCACGGCGCCCTCCCTCGACGTGCGCCATCACGTCGTCACGCGTCATCCCCTGCAGTCGTTCGACGCACGATCCTTCACCCCCGGTGCGGTCCTCGGACCCGGGCCGTTCAGCTTCGACACCGCCGCCCTGGCGGGAGCCCGGACCACGCAACGTCCGCCGGAGCCGGCCCCGCCGTTCCTCGCCGCCCCTGTGCCGCCGCGGTCCACCGAGGTCGTCACCCTCGACCAGCTCCGCGGCCTCGTCGCCCACCCGGTCCGCTCGTTCGTCCGCGAGGTGCTCGGCGTGACCCTCCAGCGCGAGGCCGAGCCCGTGAGCGACGCCATCCCGCTCGGGCTCGACCACCTGCAGCAGTGGCAGCTCAACGCCGAGATCCTCGACGAGGTCCTGGGCGGCGTCACGGGCCACGAGGCCGAGGCAGACGCCCGACGCAGCGGCGTCCTGCCCCCCGGCGCCCTGGCCGACGAGGTCCTGCGCTCGGCTCGCGAGACCATCTCCGGGATCTACGCCGTGGCGGACCCGTGGCGCACCGACGAGGCCCGCAGCGTCGACGTCGACCTGGCGCTGCCCGACGGCCGCCGGCTCGTGGGCACGGTGTCCGGGCAGCACGAGGGCCACGGCCTCGTGGTCACCCCGTCGCGGATCGGTCCCAAGCACCTGGCGGCCGCCTGGATCGACGTCCTCGCCCTGGCGGCCGACCCCCACGTCGCCGCGGTCCCCGTCCACGTGGTCGGCCGGGTCCGCGAGGGTCGGACCACGCGGGCCGGCGTGCGCAGCCTCCGACCGCCCGAGGCCCCCGACGTCCTCGGGCACCTCACCGACCTCCTCGACCTCTGGGAGCTGGGCATGACCGCCCCGCTGCCCCTGCCGGTGAAGACCTCGTACGCCTTCGCCGAGGCCCTGCGGCGCACCACCGTGGGCAACGCCGAGCGCATCGCCGAGCCCGAGTGGGTCGGCAACCGCAACCACGACATCGACGGCGAGGACGCCGACCCGTACCACGTGCAGGTGCTGGGAGCCGGGACCTCGTTCGCCCGGCTCGTGCGGCTCGAGGTGGCAGGCCTGGGGCTCCACCAGCTGGCGCCGCGCCTGTGGAACCCCCTGCTCGACCACGTGGGGAGCCCGGCATGACCACGCCCGAGGCTCCTCAGGAGTTCCGCATCGAGGACCCGCTGCCCACGGGCACGCTCCTGCTCGAGGCCAGCGCCGGCACCGGCAAGACGTGGGCCATCGCCGCCCTGGTCACGCGATTCGTGGCCGAGGACCGGGCCCGCCTGGAGGACCTGCTGGTCGTCACGTTCGGGCGGGCCGCCAGCGCCGAGCTCCAGGACCGGGTGCGAGAACGGCTCGTCCAGGCCGAGGCCGTCCTGTCGGGACAGTCGCCCCCTCCGCCCGACGACGCGCTGCTGATGCTGCTGGTGCGCGTCGACGACGTGGAGCGCGCTGCCCGCACCCGACGTCTGCGCCGCGCCATCGGTCAGTTCGACGAGGCCACCATCACCACCACCCACGGGTTCTGCCACGCCGTGCTGAGGAGCCTCGGCACCACCGGAGACGTCGAGCCGGGCTCGGCGCTCGTCGAGGACGACCTCCAGATCGTCGACGAGGTGGTCTCCGACCTCTACCTCCGCGCGGTCGGCCTGGGAGCGACGCCTCCGTTCACCCCCGACGAGGCCCGCACGCTCGGCCGCAAGGCCGTGGAGGACCCCGCCGCCCACCTGCTGCCCACCGATGCCGAGCCCGACTCCGTGCCCGACCTGCGTCGCCGGTTCGCCGCCGCCGTGCGTGAGGAGTCCGCGCGTCGACGCCTCGCCGCCAGGACCCTGTCGTACGACGACCTCCTGCAGCGCCTGGCCGAGGCGCTCGAGGATCCCGGGTCGGCCGCCGGCACGGTCATGCGCGAGCGCTGGAAGATCGTCCTCGTCGACGAGTTCCAGGACACCGACCCCGTGCAGTGGCGCATCCTGGAGAGCGCGTTCGTGGGGCACTCCACCCTCGTGCTCGTCGGCGACCCGAAGCAGGCCATCTACGCCTTCCGCGGTGGCGACGTCCGCACCTACCTCGATGCCGCAGCCGTCGCGCAGGCGCGACGCACGCTCGTCGTCAACCACCGCAGCGACGCCCCGCTCGTCGCGCGCGTCGACGCCCTCATGCACGGAGCGGCGCTCGGCGACGAGGAGATCGTGGTGCGTCCGGCACGCGCAGCCCGCGAGGGCTCCCGCCTCCACGACCCCCGGACGTCGGAGCCGTTCCGCCTGCGGGTCCTCACCCGCGAGGACGCCGAGGCCTCGCCGGGCAAGGACGTCCCCGTCGGCACGGCACGAGGCCTGGTCGCGGCCGACGTGGCCGCCGACGTCAACGCCCTCCTGGCCGGTGGCGCCACGTTCGACCCCGGCGACGGTGCCCGGCCGGTCCGTCCCGGCGACGTCGCCGTCCTCGTCGAGCGCCACGCCGACGCCGAGCTCGTGCAGGACGCCCTCGCCCGCCTGGGGGTCGCGGCAGTGCGCGGCAGCGGGACCGACGTCCTGCAGAGCCCCGCGGCCGACCACTGGCTCACGCTCCTGGCCGCCATGGCCGCGCCCCACCGCAGCGGACTGGTGCGGGCAGCCGCCCTGGGCCCCTTCCTGGGATTCTCCGCGGCCGACCTGGCCTCCGACTCCGACGACCAGGTCACCGACGTCGTGGCCGCCCGGCTGCGCGACCTCACCGAGATCCAGCGCGACCGCAGCACGGCCGAGCTCGTGGAGACCCTCGTGGGCGACGCTGCCGTGGTCGAGCGCATCCTGCGGGTCCAGGGCGGGCGTCGGCTGCTCACCGACCTCGAGCACGTCGGGCAGGTGCTGCAGCAGGCGGCGCACGACACCGGTCTCGGTCTCGTCGGCGTCCTGGGCTGGCTCACCGAGCACCGGACCGACGGTCCCGTGGGCGACCGGTCCCGCCGGCTCGACAGCGACGCCGACGCCGTCCAGATCGTCACCACGTACGTCAGCAAGGGGCTCCAGTACCCCGTGGTCTACGCCCCGTTCCTGTTCGACCGCTACGTCGGCCGCGCCACCTACCCGCGGCTGCACGACGCCGATGGCCGGCGCGCGCTCGACGTCGGAGGCAGCGGCCCGTCCTGGGACGTCCACACCAGGGTGGCCCGGGCCGAGCTGGCCGGCGAGGCCCTGCGGCTGCTCTACGTCGCCATGACCCGGGCCCAGTCCCGTCTCGTCATGCACTGGGTCCCCACCTCCAACGGCCGCCACGCGGCGCTCACGCGCATGCTCTTCCGACCTGAGCCGGATGCGGCGCACGTCCCCGACGAGTGGGTCCCGCCCACCGACACCGACGCCGTCGCCCGGGCCCGGGCCTGGGAGGCACGTGGGGGTCCGGCGGTGGAGCGCATGCAGACCGTTCCCACCGAGCCCCTCGAACGGCCCGCCCCCACCGTCGAGCTCTCCGCCCGAGCGCTCACCCGCACCGTCGACACCACGTGGACCCGCACCTCCTACACCTCGCTCGTGCGTCGCGACGAGAGCCGGTCCGTGGGCAGCGAGCCGGTCGAGACCGGCCCCGGCGACGAGGTCGACGTCGTCGTGCAGGACGAGTCCGACGCCGGTCTGGGTCCCTCGCCGTGGGGAGGCATCGCGGGAAGCGCCGAGCTGGGCACCCTCGTGCACGGCGTCCTGGAGGACGTCGACGTCGACCGGCCCGACCTCGCGGCCGAGGTGCACCAGCGCCTCGAGGAGCAGCTCGCCCGCCGACCCCTGGCGGTGGAGCCCGACGTCCTCGTCCCGGCGCTCGTCGACGTCCTCCGCACTCCGCTCGGACCGCTCGCCGACGGGCTCACCCTCGCGGAGGCCCTGGCGGCCCGACCGTTCCGTGAGATGGACTTCGAGCTGCCGCTCGCCGGTGGCGATCGCGACCGCATCGGCGGCGGGCCTGCGCGCCGCGCCGGCACCCTGGCCCACGTGGCCGACCTGATGGAGCAGCACCTGCCCGCCGACGACCCGCTGCGGCCGTTCGCCTCCCAGCTGCGCGACCCCACCCTGCGGGGTCGCACGCTGCGCGGCTACCTCACGGGGTCCATCGACCTCCTCCTGAGACTCGAGGGCGGCCGCTCGCTGGTCGTCGACCACAAGACCAACCGCCTCGAGGGACCGGACGGCGGGCTGGAGGCCTACGCACCCGAGCACCTCGCCGACGCCATGCTCCACACCACCTATCCGCTGCAGGCCCTGCTGTACGCCGTGGCCCAGCACCGCTTCCTGCGGTGGCGGCTCCGGGGCTACGAGCCCGACGAGCACCTCGCAGGCGTGCTCTACCTCTTCGTGCGCGGCATGACCGGGCCCGACGTCCCTCGCGGCGCCGACGGAACGCCGTACGGCGTCTTCGCCTGGCGTCCGCCCTCCGCCCTCGTGCTCGCCCTGAGCGACCTGCTCGACGGGTCCGCCACCAGGAGGCCCGCATGACAGCCGAGTCCGCCGACCTCGCCGCCGAGCAGCCCCAGCCCATCGACCCGTTCAGCCGCCAGTCGGTCCGCGGAGCCGACGGGCTGCTCGGTCACCTCAACACCTGGGGCGTCCTCGAGCCGGCCGACGTCCACGTGGCCCGCACCATCTGCCGTCTGGCCCAGGACGAGGACGACTCCGTCCTGCTCGCGATCTCCCTCGCCGTCAGGGGGGTCCGGCTGGGATCGTCCTGCGTCCACCTCGGCTCCGTCGTGGCCGACCTGCGCCTCCAGCTGCCCCACGTCACGTGGCCCACGCTCGTCGACGACCCCGTGGCCTGGCTCGCGCGGGTGTCGTCGAGCCCGGTCGCGTCCGGGACCGACCGTGTCCTCGTGGTGGAAGGTCCACTCCTGTACCTCGCGCGCTACCACGGGCTGGAGGTCTCGCTGTGCGACCGGCTCGTCGGTCGTCTCACGCCCACCCCGCCGAAGGTCGACGAGGCGCTGCTGCGCCACGACCTCCACCGGCTCTTCGGCGAGCCGGGCTTCGAGCAGCAGCGCGCGGCAGCCGACGCAGCGGCCCGCTCCTGGACCACGGTCCTCACCGGCGGCCCTGGAACCGGCAAGACCACCACCATCGCCAGGCTGCTGGTCGCCCTGGAGTCGCAGCACCGTGCCTCCGGGTCCACCCGACCCCTGAGCGTGGGCCTGGCCACCCCCACGGGCAAGGCCTCGGCCCGCATGCGGGAGGCGCTCGTGGGCGCGGCCACCGACACTCCAGCCTTCTCCGCCGAGGAGCGTGCCTGGCTCCAGGGCCTGCAGACCGTCACGCTGCACCGGCTGCTCGGGGCCCGGCCCGACCACCGCACGGCGTTCCGTCATCACGCGGGGCAGAAGCTCCCCCACGACGTCATCGTCGTCGACGAGACGTCCATGGTCTCGCTGCTCATGATGGAGCGGCTCGTGCAGGCCGTGCCCGCCTCGTGCCGGCTCGTCCTGGTGGGCGACGCCGACCAGCTCGCCTCGGTCGAGGCGGGGGCCGTCCTGCACGACGTCGTGGAGGGACTGGGCGGGCTCGCATCCCCCTGGGTCACCCGGCTGAGCCGCGGGCACCGCTTCGACGGCGCCGTGAGCGACCTCGCCGAGGCCGTGGTCGAGGGCGACGCCGACCGTGCCCTCGCCGTGCTCACCGGTCCCGACGAGCACGTCCGCCTCGTCGCGCCGGAGGACGTCTCCACCGTCATCGACGCCCGGCCCCGTCAGCAGGCCAGGGCCATCGCCCGGGCCGCGTCCGAGGGCGACGCGGCGGGGGCCCTCGCGCTGCTGGCCGAGCACCGGCTGCTCTGCGCCCACCGCGACGGACCGGCCGGCGTGAGCCACTGGAACGAGCAGCTCGAGCGCGAGGTCCGCCCGTACCCCGACGCCCAGCGTCCCTGGTACGTCGGCCGGCCCGTGCTCGTCACCCGCAACGACGCCACCCTGCGGGTCAACAACGGCGACGTCGGCGTCACCCTCGACGACGCCGACCGTCTCGTCGCGCATCTCGACACGGGCCTCGTGGTGTCCGCGGCCCGTCTCGCGTCCGTCCAGAGCGCGTACGCCAGCACCGTGCACCGCAGCCAGGGAAGCGAGTTCGAGCACGTCACGCTCCTGCTCCCCGACGAGGAGTCGCTCGTCCTCTCCCGCGAGCTCCTCTACACGGCTGTCACCCGGACGCGGTCCAGCCTCACCGTGGTGGCCCGGCCCGAGACGGTGCGCCGCGCCGTGGAGCACCGCACGGCGCGTGCCAGCGGTGTGGCCGGCCGGCTCGCCGCCGCTCTCGAGACGAGGGACTGAGCCGGGCCCGGCGGTGGCCCTACGCGATGTCGTCGACGTGCCCCATGGCCGCCGCGCGGCTCGCGTACACCTCGAACGCCTCGGCCAGCCCCGACATCTTCAGGATCGCGTCGGTCCGGCGGCCGGAGACCAGCCGCAACGGCACGTCGGCCTGCAGCGCCTCCTTGCGCAGGGCCACGAGCGCACCCAGCCCGGTGGAGTCGATGAACGTGACGCCCAGGAGGTCCAGCACGAGCAGCCCGACGTCGCGCGTCAGCTCCGTCGCGCCCGCCTCACGAACGCGCGGGGCCGTGTCGATGTCGACCTCCCCGAACGGGCTCACGACCGTCGTGTCGTCACTCCAGTCGATCCTCAACCCGAAGTCCATCCGTCCAACCCTCTCGCGCGCATCCTCGAACCTGTTCGAATCCTGCCAGAGCGCCGACGTGCCGGTCGGTGCGGGCGTCCTGCAACGGCTAGGGTGGCGGTGCCGGTTGTGCAGTCAGGCGGCGCCATCGACGGGAAAGGTGTGTCGTGAGTCCTGACTCCGCTGAGTCGTCCGACGTCCTCCCGTCCACCTCCCCGGCGTTCGATGCTGCGCCGATCCACGCTCGCCCGTTCAACCACACGCCGGCGTACCCGCCGCCCGACCTGGAGAGCTGCGACCAGGAGCCCATCCACGTGCCGGGCGCCATCCAGCCGCACGGTCTGCTCGTGGCCCTCGACGACGAGCAGCGCATCGTCACCGCCTCGCGCAACATCGAACGGCTCGTGGGGCACCGCACCGCCGACGTCCTGGGCGCTTCCTTGACCGACGTCCTGGGGCCCAGTGCCACGGCGGCACTCGACCTCGCGCTCGAGGACGGCGACCTCCTGTCCCCCATCCGCATCCGGCTCGACCCCAACGACGGCACGCTCAGCTCCTGCGACGTCGACCTCGTGGTCCACCGGTCCGGTGGTCGCACCGTCGTCGAGCTGGAGCCCGTCGAGTCCCCCCAGCTGTCCGCCACCGTGTCGTACCGCTCGGCCCGCACGGCCGTCGCCCGGCTCACCGAGACCGAGACCACGGCGGAGCTGTGCGAGCGCCTCGCCACCGAGATCCGTCAGGTCACCGGCTTCGACCGCGTCATGGTCTACCGGTTCGACGAGCACTGGAACGGCGAGGTGGTGGCCGAGGACCGTCGGGAGGACCTGAACCCGTTCCTCGGTCTGCACTACCCCGCCACCGACATCCCGGCGCAGGCCCGCCGGCTGTACACCGTCAACTGGACGCGCCTCATCGCCGACATCGCGTACGAGCCGGTGCCGCTCGAGCCGGTGCTCGACCCGGCCAGCGGCGCCCCGCTCGACCTGTCGCACTCCGTGCTGCGCAGCGTCTCGCCCATCCACATCGAGTACCTGTCCAACATGGGTGTCTCGGCCTCCATGTCGGTCTCCATGGTGAAGGACGGCGCGCTGTGGGGACTCGTGGCGTGCCACCACTACTCCGGGCCCCTTCGCGTGCCGTTCGACGCGCGCTCCGCGGCGGAGTTCCTCGGCCAGACCGCCTCCCACCTCATCGACGACCGCGAGCGCGCCGACCACCACGCCGACGAGCGACGCTCCAGCGCACTGCTCGGCGGCATCACCACCTCGCTCGCGGGTGATCCGCGCCCCGTCTACGACGCGCTGTACTCCGACGAGCGCCTCCTCTCCCTGGTCGGGGCGCACGGGACGGCGCTGTTCGCCGACGGTCAGCTCCTGACGCTGGGCGAGGTCCCGCCGGCGTCCGTCCTGCACGACATCGCTGCCCGGGTCGGCGCCGCCGACGGCAAGGCCACGGCCACCAACCACCTGGCCGGGCTCTCGCCGGACCTGGCGGAGTGGGCCCACCTGGCCGCCGGCGCCCTCCACATCGGCAACGGGCCCGACCGCTGGATGCTCTGGCTGCGGCCCGAGATCGAGAAGACCGTCGACTGGGGCGGCGACCCCACCAACAAGCTCATCGCCGCCACCGAGGACCCGTCGGTGCGGCTCAGCCCGCGCAAGTCCTTCGCCAAGTGGCGCCAGGTGGTCCGCGGACAGAGCCTGCCGTGGGAGTCCTGGCAGCTCGAGGTCGTCGAGAACCTGCGCCAGCACCTCTCCGCCGAGCTCCTGCGCCGCACGCACGAGCACACCACCCTCGCCGAGTCGCTCCAGCGCACGCTCGTCCTCGACGAGGCGCCGTCGTTCGACGGCCTCGAGGTCCTCGCCCGATACCGTCCCGCGAAGGGCAGCCAGCTGGGCGGCGACTGGTGGGACGCGTTCTCGCTGCCTGACGGGACGGTCGTGATGGCCGTCGGTGACGTCGCCGGCCACGGAGTCTCCGCCGCCACCGCGATGGCCCAGATCAGGACCGGCCTGCGGGCCTACATGATCGACGGGCAGTCCCCCGCCGCGTGCGTCGACCGCCTCGACGTGCTCACCCGCACCCTGCTGCCCGGCCAGACCGCGACCGTCGTGGTGCTCACGATCTCTCCCGACACCGGCGCCGTGCGTCTCGCGAGTGCGGGGCACCTCCCTGCGCTGCTCGTGCGGCCAGAGCAGGCCGAGGTCCTGCCGGAGGCCGGGCGGCCGCTCCTCGGCATCGGCTTCGGCGCGGCCCGCACCGACGAGCTCGTGCTCGATCCCGGTGACACCCTCGTGCTCTACACCGACGGGCTCGTGGAGCGTCGGGGCGTGGAGCTCGACGTCTCCATCGAGCAGCTGCGGTCGGCCGCCGGCACCACCGCGGGCGCCGACCTCGAGGGCTGGGTCGACGCGCTCCTCACCACCGTTCCTGGCACTCTTGACGACGACCTCACCATCGTCGCCCTCCGACCGAAAGGATCTCGCGCGTGAGCCTGAGCATCCACGACCGCCACGACGGCGACTTCCACGTCATCACCCTGACGGGAGACATCGACATCGAGACGGCTCGCGACCTGCGCGCCCACTTCATCGAGCACGTGACCGACCCGGCGTCGCGCGTCGTCGTCGACATGTCCGGCGTGGAGTTCATGGACTCCTCCGGCCTGGGCGCGCTGGTGGGCGGCTGGCAGATCCTGCGCGACACGGGCGAGCTGCGCGTAGCCGGCGCTCTCCCGGCCGTGGAGCGGGTGTTCCGGCTCACCGGCATGCACGAGGTCTTCCCGCTGTTCCCCGACGTCGCTGCCGCCACCACGGCCTGATCGCACCGCGGGGACGGAACATCACTCAGCCCGCGAGGAGCTCCTTCACGCGGGGCACCACCTGGGATCCGTACAGCTCGATGGAGCGCAGCAGGTCCTGCGAGCGCACCTGGGCCTGGTCGTACTTGAGGTCGAACCGGTCGACCCCCAGCACCTGGACCGTGCCGGCGATCTTCTGCGCCACCGTCTCCGGCGAGCCGACGTAGAGGGCGCCGCCGGCGATCTCGCGCTCGAAGTCGCCCGGGCGCGGCGGGGGCCAGCCCCGCTCCTGGCCGAGGCGGGTGCGCATGGCGTACCAGCCCGCGCGCACCACGTCGCGCGCCTCTTCGTCGGAGTCGGCCACGAGTCCCGGCGAGTGGACGGCCACGGGTCGGCGCGGCGTGCCCAGCTGGTCCTGCGCCCGCTCGAAGAGGTCGACGTAGCCGGCGAACCGGTCGGCCGGGCCCCCGATGATGGCGAGGAACAGGCCGAAGCCGTGGCGGGCGGCGCGCACGACCGACTCGGGACTGCCGCCCACGCCGACCCACGCCGTGATGCCGTTCTCCGTGCGGGGGAAGACCTCCTGGTCCTGCAGCGCCGCGCGGGTGGTTCCCGACCAGGTGACGGGCTCCTCCTTCAGGAGCGCGGCGAGCAGCTCGAGGCGCTCCTCGAAGAGCACCTCGTAGTCCGCGAGGTCGAAGCCGAAGAGCGGGAACGACTCGATGAAGGATCCGCGCCCTGCCACGATCTCGGCGCGTCCGCCGGAGACGGCGTCGAGCGTGGCGAACCGCTCGAAGACCCGCACGGGGTCGTCCGAGCTGAGCACCGTCACGGCCGACCCGAGCCGGATCCGGCTCGTGCGCGACGCGATGGCCGCCAGGACCATCTCCGGGCTGGAGACGGCGAAGTCGGGGCGGTGGTGCTCGCCGAGGCCGAAGAAGTCGAGCCCGACCTCGTCGGCCAGGACGGCCTGGTCCACGAGGTCGCGGATGACCTGCGCGTGCGGGACGGGCCGGCCCTCGACGTCGAGGGTCACCCCTCCGAAGGTGTCGATGCCGAACTCAGGTGTGCTCACGACCAGCACAACGCCGAGCGGTGCTCGACGCTTCCCTCGACCCCGATCGGCCCCCCGGAGCGTGACGCCTGACGAGCCGGGTACCCCTCTCTGGCACACGACCTCCGGGAGGAACACATGACCGAGACACCTCTGACCGCCGTGGCCCTCAGCTGCACGCTGAAGCCCAGCCCCTCGTCCTCGAGCAGCGACCTCATGGCGCAGCAGTACCTCGACGCCCTCGCCGAGCACGACGTCTCCGGCTCGCTCGTCCGCGTCGTCGACCACGACGTGAGGCCCGGCGTGGAGAGGGACATGGGTGACGGCGACGCCTGGCCCACGATCCGCAGCCAGGTGGTCGCCGCCGAAGTCCTCGTGGTCGTCACCCCCACCTGGATGGGTCACATGTCGAGCGTCGCCCAGCGCGTGCTGGAGCGGCTCGACGCCGAGATCTCCGAGACCCGTGAGGACGGCAATCCGCTCATGTACGGCAAGGTCGCCGTGGTGGGTGTCGTCGGGAACGAGGACGGCGCCCACAAGATCACCGCCGACCTCTACCAGGCGCTCGACGACGCCGGCTTCACGGTCCCGGCCCAGGGCGGGACGTACTGGAACGGCGAGGCCATGCACACGACCGACTACGACGAGCTCGAGGAGACGCCCGAGGCCACGGCCTCGGCGCTCTCAGCCGCTGCCGCCAACGCCGCGCACCTGGCCCGGCTGCTGCGTGACCGCCCCTATCCCTCCGGCGGCTGAGCCGCGACGCTTGGTGCCCGGCCGGCGGGGTACCTGACGAGCATGACCGAACCCACGCCCGAGAGCCCCGCCAAGACCACCGAGGACGGCTCGTCCCTGAACCCCGAGGACGCGCTCGCCGTGAACGCCCTGCCCGACGAGGTCCGCCACGCGGCCGGCGACGACGAGACCGAGGACGTCCAGCGCAACGACGGCGCGGTCGTCGACCTCGAGGGCACCGACGAGGCCACGGCCGACTAGCGCGCCGCGACCACCCGCTGCACCGCGTCGCGCAGGAACGCGCGCCGGCGCTCGTGCTCGGCGACGGCCTCGTCGCTGCTCGCGGCGTAGACGTTGCTCACGGGCGACCACGCCATCGACATCGAGATCACCATCGCCATGATGTCGAACGGCTCGCCCGAAGCGACCTCGCCGCGCGCCTGCGCTGCGGCGATGGCCTCCAGCTTCGCCCCGTGCCGACCCTCGGCGTCGGCGAGGAGAGGCCCCACGGGCTGGCGCTCCAGCCGGCGCCACGTGGCGAGACGGATGAGGTCCGGGCGCACCAGGTAGTCGTCGTAGAGCCGGACCGCCCAGTCGGCGAGGTCGTCCGCGCTGATGGGGACGACGTCGAGGATCCGATCGATCGACGCGTCGAAGACCGTGTCGAACAGCGCGTCCTTGCTGCCGAAGTAGGCGTAGAGCTGGGCCTTGTTGCTCTGGGCCGCCGCCACGATGCGGTCGACCCGGGCCCCCGCGATGCCGTGCTCGGCGAACTCGGCCGTGGCCGCCTCGAGCATGCGCCGGCGCGTGGCCTCGCCTCGCGCGTTGAGCACCGGTCCTTCCGTCATGCCCGACAGACTATCAACCAGAAATACCAACCAGTCGGTTTGCCGCGAGTGCCGCCAGGGTCTAGGCTCCAAACAGACCAACTAGTAGGTTTGCATCAGCGAGCCTGAGGAGACCCATGCGCCCCACGAAGGCCTACCGCGCCGACCGCCCCGGAACCGTCCCCACCCTCGTCGACGTCGAGCGACGCGACCTGCGCCCCGACGACGTCGCCGTCCGCGTCACCTTCTGCGGCGTCTGCCACAGCGACCTCCACGCCCTGGCCGGCGGCCCTGAAGCCTTCCCCGTCGTCCCCGGCCACGAGTTCGTCGGCGAGGTCGTCGAGATCGGCTCCGACGTCACGCGCTTCGCTGTCGGAGACCCGGTCGCCGTGGGCAACATCGTCGACTCGTGCGGCACGTGCCGCATGTGTCTCGCGGGCCAGGAGAACTACTGCAACGACGTCCCGACCCTCACGTACAACGGGACCGACCGGCACGACGGCTCCACCACCCTCGGCGGGTACAGCACCGAGTACGTGGTCCGCGAGGGCTTCGTCTACCACCGCCCGGCGAACCTCGATCCTGCCGCCGTGGCTCCGCTCATGTGCGCCGGGGTCACCGTCTGGGAGCCGATGCGCGCGTGGGGCGTCGGCCCCGGCACGGCGGTCGGCGTGGTGGGCCTCGGCGGACTGGGTCACCTCGCCGTGAAGCTCGCCCACGCGCTCGGAGCCCAGGTCACCGTCTTCACCCGCACGGCCGACAAGGCCGACGACGCCCGCGCGCTCGGCGCCGACCACGTCGTCGTCTCGACCGACACCGACGCCATGGCCGCCCTCGCCGACACTCTCGACCTCGTGATCGACACCGTCTCCGGTCCGCACGCCCTCGAGCCGTACCTCGCCACGGTGGCCCTCGACGGGACCCTGTGCTCCGTGGGCAACCTCGGTCCGGTGGAGCTGCAGACCATGGCGGTCGCCATCGGTCGCAAGCGCTACTCGTCCTCGGGCAGCGCCGGGCGACCGGCCACGCAGGACCTGCTCGACTTCTGCGGTGAGCACGGCATCGTGGCCGACGTCGAGGTGCTCCCCTCGCGCCGGATCGAGACGGCCCTGAGCCGCCTGCAGGCCAACGACGTCCGCTACCGGTTCGTCCTGGACCTCTCCGACGTCTGAGGCGTCGGGGCGGTCAGCCCTTCTTCTTGCTCCCCGTGATGATGGACGGCGGCTCGGCAGCGCCCTTGCGCTTCTCGGCGCGCTTCTCCTTGATGGACTTGCCGGACTTCTTGGTCATGCTCTGACGGGGTGACTTGTCGCCCATGGCGTTCACGCCTTCGATGGCCGCTGCCGTGCTGGAGCCCTGGGGCGCGGAGTCCGCGCCGGGGCCGCGCGACTTGCGGGCTTGCCCTCACCCTAGTCCCGCTCGTCAAGGACGATCAGTCGCCGAGCAGCCGCCGCACCAGGGCCTCCACCACGTCGTCGGTGGGGGTCGCCGGGTCGATCGAGAGCGTGAGGCGGTCGAGCAGGAGGCCGTCGATCGCGTAGTGGAAGAGCGCGATCTCCTCGCGACCGCCCGGCAGGCCCGCCGCCCGGTTGAACTCGACGTCGCCCGCGAACCCGGTGCGCAGCCACTCCCCCATGACCTCGGCGACCTCGGGCCGACGTGCGGCCTCGAGCCGCAGCTCGAACAGGGCCAAGGTCACCTCCTTCTCAGCGGTGAGCCGTCGCACGATGTCGCGGATGTACTCCGCGAACAGGGTTCGGCTCGGCTGCTGACTGCCCAGCTCGTCGAGCGTGCGCGGGTCGGGCGCGAGCCGCTGGCCGATCCGCTCGACGAGAGCCCCTACGAGAGCCTCGCGTCGCCTGAAGTAGTTGGAGGCCGTGCCGGTGGGGACTCCAGCCTCACGGTCGACGGCGCGGTGCGTGAGCCCCCGCGCGCCCTCGCGGGCCAGGACGGCGAGGCCAGCGTCGGCCAGGTCCCGCCTGCGGTCGTCGTTGCGCGCCATGACGCCAGCCTAGCGCGATCACGACACCTGTAGTACTTTCGAAGAAACCACTACATCCGTCGTACATGACTCGGAGGACCCGTGCGCCAGCTCGTCTACTACGTCGCGGTCTCGCTCGACGGCCACATCGCCTCACCCCACGACACGTTCGAGATGTTCCCTCAGCAGGGCGACCACATCGACATGATCCTGCGGGACTGGACCGACACCATCCCGGCCGTCGGCCTGGAGGCGCTCGGGCTGGAGGCCGACCGCTCCCGCTTCGACGCCGTCCTCATGGGGTGGAACACCTACGCGGCCGGCCTCGGAACGACCGATGACCCCTACCCGCACCTGCAGCAGACCGTCTTCTCCCGGAGCGCCCCGTCCCGGACGGTGCCTGCCGGCATCACGCTCACCGACGAGGACCCTGCCGCCGTCGCGGCCCGCCTCAAGAGCGAGGACGGCGGCGACATCTGGCTGTGCGGCGGCGGCCTGCTGGCCTCGTCCCTCCGGGACGAGATCGACCGACTCGTCCTGAAGGTCAATCCCGTCGTGCTCGGGGCCGGCAAGCCGCTGTTCGACGGCGCCGGGTACGACCCGCGCACCTTCACGCTCACCGCCTCCACGCCCTACGCGTCGGGCGTGGTGATCAACGAGTACGACCGAGCAGCATGACGACCCGCCGGACCGTGCTCGCCGAGGACGATCGGCCGATCCCGACCGGGCACGCCTAGTGCAGGTGGTCCTGCCAGTCGGCCGGCACGGCACCGGCCGGGCCGGGGACGGGCTGACCTGCAGGGTGCTCGTGCGGGGGCGCCAGCGCCGGGCCGTCGTAGTAGTCCTCGGACGCGTAGTCCCAGAACCACTCCTCGCCGGGCTCGAAGCTCTGGACCAGGGGGTGCCCGGCCGCCGCGGCGTGACCGCTTCCGTGCTGTCCCGGCGACGAGTCGCAGCAGCCCACGTGCCCGCACCGCGCACACCGCCGCAGGTGGAACCACCAGCCGCCGTCGGCCAGACATTCCACACAGCCCTCGCCGCTCGGTGGGACGGTGGTGTCGAGATCTTCGGGGCGCGCCATGAGGGTCTCCTTCTGCACGGGAGTCGGGACTCCGAGGTCCCTGCTCAGGATCACGGTAATCGAGACCTGCACCCGACGTCCGAGGCCCGGCACGGCGGCCGACCGGAGCCATGTTCCGCGAAGTCGCTCACCCGGAGTCGCTCGGCCGGACCGATCGGGGTACCCAGGAAGGACTGCCCACCCATCGAAGGACCTTCATGACGGACACCCGACGCGTCCTCGTCACCGGCGCGAGCGTGGCCGGTCCCGCAGCCGCGTTCTGGCTCGCCCGGGTCGGCTACGACGTGACGGTCGTCGAGCGCGCCCCGGCACTGCGTCCCGGCGGCCAGAACATCGACGTGCGGGCCAGCGGGCGCGAGGTGCTGCGGCTCATGGGCCTGGAGGACGCCGTCCGCGCCCGCAACACGGGCGAGATCGGCACCCGGTTCCTCGCGGAGGACGGCTCCGTCGTCTCCGAGTTCGCCGTCCAGGACGGCGAGGGCCGCGACGGACCGACGGCCGAGCTGGAGATCCTCCGCGGCGCGCTGTCGCAGATCCTCGTGGAGGCCTGCCCCGAGGACGTGCCGTACGTCTTCGGGCAGCACGTCGTCTCGGTCCAGGAGCACGAGGACCACGTGGAGGTCGAGCTCTCCGACGGCTCGCGGGAGGCGTACGACCTCGTCGTCGTCGCCGAGGGCGTCGGCTCCCACACGCGGGCTCTCGTGCTCGGCGACGAGCCGCGCGAGAAGCCCCTCGGCATGTACACCGCGTACGGGACGATCGACCGGACGCCGGACGACGACGACTTCTGGAGCTGGCTCATCGTCCCAGGAGCCCGACAGGTGGGTCTGCGCCCCGACGACGAGGGCACCACCCGCGCCATGCTCAGCTTCCTCGCCGACTCCCCCGTGCTGGAGGGGCTCGACGACTCGGAGGTCCTCGCCGCGCTGCGGGAGAGGTTCGCCGGCCTCGGGTGGCAGGTCCCGCGGATCCTCGACGGGCTCGACGCCTCCGACGACCTCTACGTCGACTACCTCCGCCAGGTCGTCTGCCCCACGTGGCACCGCGGCAGGGTCGTCCTGCTCGGCGACGCCGCCTGGTGCGTCACCCCGATCGGGGGCGGCGGGACGTCGCTCGCCATCACGGGTGCCTACGTCCTGGCCGCCTTCCTGTCGCAGGGCACCGACGACGGGAGCACCGACCACGTCGAGGCGTTCGCCCGGTACGAGGAGTGGATGCGGCCCCTCGTGGAGAAGGCCCAGGACCTGCCGCCCGGCGTCCCGCGCCTCGCCGCACCCTCGACCCGCGTCGGCGTCCAGGCCCTCAAGTGGGGCACCAGGATCGCCGCGCTCCCCGTGGTCCAGTCCATCGCGTCGCGCCTGACATCAGGACCGGAGGCGACGCGCGAGCTGCCCGAGCTCCGGCGCGCCGCCTCCGACTGAGGGACGATCAGGCGGTCCGCTCCGCGAGGTCACCCGTGAGCTCCTCCTCCGGGTGCTCCTCGACGGAGCGGGAGTCGGTGAGCGTCAGCGCGCCCCAGCCGACCACCACGCCGACGACGACGGCGAGGATCCCGTAGGTCACGCGCTCACCGTGGAAGAACGACGCGACGAGGTCGCTGCTCCAGGTCCCGGCGGGCAGCTGCGTCGTCACCATGGCGGCGATCAGCGTGCCGACGACCGCGGTGCCGACGCTCGTGCCGATCTCCTGGGCCGTGTCGTTGAGCGCGGTGCCGATGGACGTGCGGTTGGCCGGCATCGCGTCGACGAGGGCGACGGCGCAGATCGTCATGACGGTGCGGAGACCGATCGTCATCGCGACCATCGAGATCGCGATCGCGACGTAGCCGTGGTCGACGCCCCAGGAGAGACCGGCGAGCGAGCCGGCCAGGAAGGCAGCGCCGACGAGGCACGCGATGCGGTGGCCGAACTGCTTGGCCAGCCACTCCGAGAAGGGCGACGCCGCGATCATCGTCACGATGATCGGCAGGTTGGCGAGGCCGGCCCGCACGGGGCTCCAGCCGTACGCGAACTGGAAGTGCAGGATCAGGCCGAACATCACGCTGGCCATCGCGATGGCGGTGCCGACCTGCGCGATCGAGGCGCCGCGGACCGTGCCGTTCGAGAAGAGCCCGAGGTCGAGCATCGGCGAGTCCGCACGGCGCTCGTGCCGGACGAACGCGATGCCGGCCGCCACGGAGGCGAGGACCGAGCCGAGCGTGACGGCGGACAGCCAGCCGTGCTCGACGCCGCTCGTCATGGCGTAGCAGGCGAAGCCGATCGTGGCGATGCTCAGCAACGCGCCGGGCAGGTCGAGCACGTCGTCGGTCAGGTCCTCGCGACGGTCGGGCGGCACCCCGAGGCGCACGCCGATGAACGCGACGAGCGCGATCGGGGCGTTCACCACGAGCAGCCACTCCCAGCGGACGTGGGCGAGGGCGGTGCCGCCGAGCAACGGACCCAGCACGAACCCGGACATCCCCACGAGGATCATCACGGTCATGGCGCGCATGCGGAGCGCCTTGTCGTCGAAGAGGCGGAACACGAGCGAGTTGGTGATGGGCGCCATCGCCGCGGCGGCCAGGCCGAGGGCGGCGCGCAACGCGATCAGCTCGCCCGCCGTGCTCACCCAGACGGCACAGAAGCTCAGTGCCCCGAACACCGTGAGGCCCACGAGCAGCACCCGGCGGCGGCCGAGCCGGTCGGCCATCGAGCCGGCGGTCAGGAGCAGTCCGCCGAAGGTGAGCGAGTAGGCACCCGTGACCCACTGCAGGGCCGTGGTGCCGCTGCCCAGGTCGCGACCGATGGTCGGCAGAGCGACGGAGAGCAGGGTGTTGTCGACCATCTCGACGAAGAAGGCGAGGCAGAGCGCCGTCATGGGGATCCACGCCGCGCGCACCGACGTGTACGTGTGCCGCGCGGTCGCAGCGGAAGAAGGTGGGGTCATGACGGCCATGCTTCTCCCGCGCGCTGGCACGGCGCTGTCACGGCGCTGCCACCCGTGACAGCCACGGACAGCGGACCGACGCCGACGCTCGCGGACAGGCAGCCGGCGGGCGCCGCCACTAGGTTGAGGGGATGACCTCCAGCGCCGGGACCGACCTCCTCGGCCACGCACCCCCCGAGGGCTCGTCGGGGTGGATCCGGGTCCGTGGGGCGCGTGAGCACAACCTGCTCGACGTCGACCTCGACCTCCCCCGCGACTGCTTCGTCGTCTTCACAGGTGTCTCCGGCTCCGGCAAGTCCTCGCTCGCCTTCGGGACGATCTTCGCGGAGTCGCAGCGCCGCTACTTCGAGTCGGTGGCCCCGTACGCGCGGCGCCTCATGGCCCAGGTCGGAGCGCCCGCCATCGACACGATCGATGGTCTGCCGCCGGCCGTGGCCCTCCAGCAGGCCCGAGGCGGTGCGACCGCGCGCTCGACCCTCGGGACCCTCAGCTCACTCTCCGACGTGCTGCGCCTCCTCTACAGCCGGGCGGGCACCTACCCCGAGGGCGCCGAGCACCTGCCGGCATCGGCCTTCTCCCCCAACACGGCGGTCGGCGCCTGCCCCACCTGCCACGGCAGCGGAGTGGCACGCCGCACCACCGAGGCGCTCCTCGTGCCCGACCCCGGCCTGTCCATCGACGAGGGCGCGATCGGCGTGTGGGCCAACAAGGCGTGGGTGGGTCTCAACGTGCGTCGCATGGTGACCAAGCTGGGGATCGACATCCATGCCCCGTGGCACACGCTGCCGCAGGCCGACCGGACCTGGCTCCTCTTCACCGACGAGGAGCCCCGCATGCTGCTGCAGGGCAACAAGCAGGGTGAGGCCAGCCAGTACCACGGGCACTGGTCGTCAGCCGAGAAGTTCCTGCTGCGCAACCTCGCCAAGACCCAGTCGCCCACGCAGCGCGAGAAGCTCGAGGCGTTCATCGCCGAGGGCCCCTGTCCCACGTGCGACGGCAAGCGGTTGCGTCCCGCGGCCCTCGCCGTGCGGTTCGCCGACGTCGACATCGCCACCATGTCCGCGCTGCCGCTCTCCGAGGTCTGCGCCCTGCTCGACAGCGGGCTGGAGCAGCAGGCCCGGGGCACCGACCGGCACGGAGCGGCCGCGTCCTCGGCGGCGCGCTCGCTCGTGAAGGACTTCGCGGCGCGGGTCGAGTCGATCATCGCGCTCGGGCTGGGCTACCTCTCCATGGACCGCTCCAGCACGGCCCTCTCCCCCGGCGAGCTGCAACGCGTCCGGCTCGCCGGTCAGCTGCGGGCCGGCCTGTTCGGCGTCCTCTACGTGCTCGACGAGCCGTCGGCCGGCCTGCACCCGGCCGACTCGGAGGCCCTGTACGCGGCGCTGCGCGAGCTGGTCGCTGCGGGCAACTCCCTGTTCGTGGTCGAGCACGACCTCTCCATCGCCCGCAACGCCGACTGGGTGGTCGACGTCGGACCCAGCGCCGGAGTCCTGGGCGGACGGGTGGTCCACAGCGGACCCCCGGACGAGCTGACCGATGTCACGGACTCCGTCACGGCCGACTTCATGTTCGACCGGGTCGACCGCCCCGCACTCGAGGCGCGCGAGCCGGCTTCCTGGACCCACCTCGAGCACCTCACCCTCCACAACCTGCAGGACGTGAGCATCCGCCTGCCGATGGGCGTCATGACGGCCATCACGGGGGTCTCCGGCTCGGGGAAGTCCTCCCTCCTCACCGCCGTCGTCGAGCGGCTCGAGACCGACGACACCGCGGAGCACCGCCTCGTCTCGATCGACCAGCGACCCATCGGCCGCTCCCCCCGCTCCAACCTCGCCACGTACACGGGTCTCTTCGACGCCGTCCGCCGGCTCTTCGCGTCCACCGACGAGGCGAAGGCGCGAGGCTGGGCCGCCGGGCGGTTCTCCTTCAACGTGGCAGCAGGGCGCTGCCCCACGTGCGAGGGCGAGGGGTTCATCGCCGTCGAGCTGGTCTTCCTCCCCACGAGCTACTCCACGTGCCCGACGTGCCGCGGGTCGAGGTACAACCCCGAGACGCTCGAGGTCCTCTACCGCGAGCGCGACGTCGGCCAGGTGCTGTCCATGACCGTCCAGGAGGCCGCGACGTTCTTCGACGACGTCCCGGCCGTGCACCGCGCCCTCACGACCCTGCTCGACGTCGGTCTCGGCTACCTGACCCTCGGCCAGCCCGCGACCGAGCTCTCCGGCGGCGAGGCGCAGCGCATCAAGCTCGCCACCGAGCTGCAGCGTCCGCGGCGCGGCAGCACGGTCTTCGTCCTCGACGAGCCCACCGGCGGCCTCCACCCCGTCAACGTCCGGGACCTCGTCCGGGTGCTCGGGCGACTCGTCGACGCCGGCGACACCGTCGTGGTGGTCGAGCACGACATGCAGGTGGTCGCCGCGTCGGACTGGGTCGTCGAGCTGGGCCCGGGCGGCGGCGACCGCGGCGGGACCGTGGTGGCTGAGACCACGCCGACCGGTCTGCTCGACGTCGCCGAGAGCATCACCGCGCCCTATCTCAGGCGCGCCGTGGCCCGGGCGACGTGAGGTGCTTCACGTCCTGGGCGCTGAGCCGGATCACCCGTCACTCTTGACCCATGATCACCTCGCGCCTGCCACGCACCGCGTCCGCCTGGCGCCCCCTCCTCGTGCCCCTCGTGGTGCTGCTGGCGTGGGACGTCGGCGTCACGCTGGCCTTCCAGCTGGGGTGGGTCGAGTTCCGCGGCATCACGATCCAGTACACGCTCTACGGCACTGCCATCGCGCTGTTCCTGGGCTTCATGGTCAATGCCTCCTACGCGCGCTGGTGGGAGGCGCGGACCCTCTGGGGCAGCATCGTCAACCACTCGCGCAACCTCGCGCGGGAGGCCACGACACTGCTCGACGACTCGGTGCCCGACGCCCGGCCCGCGATCATCCCGGCCATCGTCCGGGCCCAGATCGCCTACGTCCATGCTCTCCGGACGTCGCTGCGAGAGCAGGCCGACCCCACGGAGATCGACGTCTACCTCGACGACGCCGCCCTGCGCCGCGTGACGGCGGCGACCAACACGCCGGCCGCGATCCTGGTGCACATCGGTCAGCTCGTGCGCGAGGCCCATCGACGCGGCATGGTCGATGACATCGCCCGCGTCCAGGTGAGCTCCACGCTCGGCGTCCTGACCGACGCCCAGGGCGGGCTGGAGCGCATCAAGCGCACCCCGCTGCCGGTGCAGTACCGCTTCCTGCCCTCGTTCTTCGCCCGGGTCTTCTGCGTCATCCTGCCGTTCGCGATCTACAAGGACCTCATGTGGTTCACGCCCATCGGGTCGGGGCTCGTGGGCATGATGTTCCTCCTCGCCGTCCAGGTCGGTCGCGACCTCGCCGAGCCGTTCCGTGACGGCGTGCACGACGTCCCCATGACGGCGATCAGCCGCACCATCGAGATCGATCTCCTCGAGATGATCGGCACCGACGCACCCGACGCCGTCGCCCCCGTCAACGAGGTGCTGTGGTGATGCTCGGCTGAAGGCTGGTCGTCGAGACGACGATCCCTCAGGTGCGGACCACGACCGAGACCACGTTCACGAGCGCGATGCCGACGGCGGCCAGGAAAGGGCCACGTCCCGGGGCGACGCGGCCGACGACGAGCAGCACCGCGCACGCCGAGAGAGCGACGACTGCCACGAGGTCGAGCCCGTCGGCGGGGACCACGGCCGTCACGACCGTGCCGGCCAGCAGCAGGGCGGTCGCGAGGTCCACGGAACCGCGGGCACCGAGGCGGTGTGGCAGACCGTGGACCCCGGTCCGCCGGTCGTCCTCGAGGTCCGGCACGGCATTGACGAGATGGGCGCCCGTGCCGAGCAGCACCCCCGCCACCACCAGCCACGGGGGTCCCGCGTCGTCGCGGACGGCGAGGGACACCACCGCGGGCAGCCCGCCGAAGCACACGGCGTACGGCATCCACGACAGGATCGTGCTCTTGAGCCCCAGGTTGTACCCCCAGGCCATGGCCACGAGCGCGAGGTGCAGCGCTCCCGCCCGGACCCCGAGGCAGAGGGAGGCTGCCACCGTCACCAGAGCAGCCGCGACGATCGCGACACGGACCGTCCCGACGCCCAGCGCGCCGGTCGCGAGGGGCTTGTCCCGGCGACCCGAGATGCGGTCACGCTCCCGGTCGAGGTAGTCGTTGCTCCACCCCACCGACAGCTGGCCCGTGAGGGCGGCGACCCCGACGAGCACAGCGGTTCCGGCCGAAGCACCCCAGTGGAGCGCGAGCAGCACGACGGCCACCGTCACGGCGCCGCTGGGCTCCGGGTGGCACGCACGGACGAGTGCTCTGCCCACGGATGTCGGACGGCCGGCGCTCACCCGCCCACGGTAGGCCTGACGCGGCCTCCTGCACGTCGGGACCCGCGGCAGATCGACGCGCGAGCCGCCCGCGGTCAGGCCCGTTCGCGCTCCAGTGCCAGGGCGCGCAGACGCGGCACCGGGATGCGGTGGTCGACGGCCACGACGGTCGCGACGTCACTGTCCCACCACCTCAGCAGGGCCGATCCCGTGCAGGGGTCACCCGCGAGGACCTCGGGCTCACCGCGCGGCACCGGCCCGACCATCTTCAGGGAGTGCCCGCAGACCTCGGACCAGAAGTAGTCGTCCCACACCGGACCGCCGGGCTCGTCACCCAGCAGCGTGGCGGCCGCCAGCCTGCCCTGGGCCACCGCGTTGGACCAGAACGGCCTGCGCCGCAGCCATGCCTCCTCGCGCACGGCGGCCACGTCGCCGGCCGCGAGCACCCCCTCCAGCGGCGTGCGACCGCCATGATCGATCTCGACCCCCTGGGGCCCGGCCCAGGCGTGGCCGTCGAGCCAGTCCGTGACGGGCACGTCCCCGGCGCAGGTCACGACGAGGTCGGCCCTCAGGACGGTCCCTTCGCCCAGCCGGACCCCCGTCACGGGGTCGCCGTCGAGGGACACCGGACCCTCGCTCTGCACCAGCTCGACCCCGACGGACCTGGCCCGTCGGACGAGCACGGCGGACACGAACGTCCCCACGACCCGCTCGAGGGGAGGAGCGACGTCCACGACAGTCACCGAGACGCCGTGGTGCACGCAGGCACTCGCCACCTCCATCCCCAGGAACCCGGCTCCGACGACGACCGCGGTGTCGGCCCGTCCGAGCCTCGTCCTCAGGGTGCGTGCGTCGTCGAGGGTGCGAAGCACGAGCTCACCCGACTGGCCAGGGGCAGCGATCCTGCGCGCAGCCGAGCCGGTCGCCACGACCAACGCGTCGTAGGGGACGTCGTGCCCGTCCCGCGTGGTGACGCGCCGACGCTCGGGGTCGAGGTGCGCCGCCGGGGACCGGACGACCTCGAGCCCGAGGTCCGCGGTCGGGATGCTGACCGTGCCGTCGGCCGAGCCGTCCTTGAGGACCTGCTTGGAGAGGGGCGGACGCGAGCACGGCTCCTCCCCACCGCCGATCACCGTGATGGCGTCGGTGTGGCCTCGACGCCGCAGCTCGCGAGCCGCTGCCAGCCCGGCCGTGGACGCACCGACCACGACCACGGACCGCGGCCGGCTCACGTCCGCTCGCGCAGGGCCGCCACCGGGCACGAGGCGATCGCCGCCCGCGCGGCGGCAGCCAGCCCGTCCGGGACCTCTCCGCCCCCGAAGGCGTCCACGACCATCGCGTCGTCGTCGAGGCTGAACACCTCGGGTGCCGCCTCCTCGCACAGTCCGTGCCCCTCGCAGCGGGCCTCGTCGATGTCGATCCTCATGCGTCCGTCCTCCTCTCGTCGGGGACCAGCCGCAGCGGCACGCTCGACCAGCCCTTGATGATGTTGTTCATGGCGGGCACGGGATCACCCGTCAGCTCCAGCCGCTCCACCCGGCGCAGGAGCGCCGTGAGCAGCGACTGCGTCTCCAGGCGGGCCAGTCCCTGACCGGCACAGCCGTGCGTGCCGTACCCGAAGCCGAGCTGGCGGGAAGCATCCCGCGTCACGTCCAGCTCGGTCGGCCTGTCCCACTCACGCTCGTCCCGGTTGGCCGAGGCGTAGAGCACGAGGACCCGTGACCCGGCCGGGACGGGCTGGCCACCGACCTTGGTGCTCGTCGTGGCGACCCGCGAGAAGGCTCGCAACGGCGACTCGAGCCGCACGACCTCGTTGACCGCGTTGGGGACGAGCGAGGGATCCGCTCGGAGCAGGTCCCACTGCTGCGGATGGCGGGCCAGCAGGACCAGGGCGCTGGAGATGGCACTGATCGTGGTGTCGAGCGAGGGCGCGAGGTAGTCGATCATGAGCGCCGGACACGCGGAGCGGTCGAGCTCGCCTCGGTCCGCGGCGGCCAGGACGTCGGATCCCATGCTGCCCGGCAGTGTCGAGCGCTCCCGGACGACCTTCCGCGAGAACCGCATCATGCCGAGGGCCGCCGGCGTGGCCCGCGCCGAGCGCGCGTTGAGTGGACCGAGCGCGTCGAACGTGGCGCCCGCCCAGCGCAGCAGGTGCTGGCGACCCGACTCAGGCCACCCAACGAGGTCAGGGACGATCGACAGGGGCAGGGCCTGCGCCAGGTCCCTGACGCCGTCGACCTCCCCCGTCGCCACGGCCGCCGCGACCACGGCCTCGGCCTGTGACGCCACGTCGTCGGCCATCGAGCGCAGGGCCCGAGGCGTCAGACGGTGGGCGAGGAGGCGTCGGCGCGCCGCGTGCTCGTCGCCGTCGCTGTTGAGCGTGGTCCCGCGGGACAACCGGTTGACGACCGGGTTCAGCCCGACGCCCTCCCCCGACGCGAACGTCACGTCGTCCGTCAGCACCTCCCGGGCGTCCGCGTACCGGGCCACGGCGAAGCACCGGTGCGCGGTGAGCCAGACGGCCGGACCCAGCTCGCGCAGGGCGGCGTAGTGCGGGTAGGGGTCGCCGATGGCGGCGTCGGAGTAGAGGTCGTGCTCGTAGCGGACGTCGTGGACCTTCACGTCTCTCCTGATGATTTAATGCGTTATTGGATAACATCATCAGTTTTGTGCGCGGACGTGTCAAGCGCCCGGACGCCCTTCAGGTCACAGCGTGGGAACCGGCAGCGAGCACAGGCGGCGGGCCTCCGCCTCGTCGACGCCGAGCATGCGCAGCAGCTGAGCGGTCAGGTCCTCGACGGCCTCCGGCTCGACCAGGTCGGGGCGGCCGACCTTGAGGCGCAGGAAGCCCAGGAGCGATCCGCCGATCGTGCTCATGGCCACCGGGAGGTGGGTGACGGTGAAGCGGCTCTGGTCGATCCCGGCCGTGACGTCGCGGACGGCCCGCGGCCCGAACCCCTCGTCGAGGTCGAGGAGGTCGAGACCGAAGCCGTTCAGCACCCCGGCCAGCTCGGGGTGGCTCCAGGCCAGCCGGGCCGAGATGCGGAACGACGTGGCGAAGCGCTCTGCCGGGTCGACCGTGCCCTCGACGGCGTGCTCGATGATCGCGGCCCACTCGTCGAGGACGGCCGTCGTGGCCTCCCGGAAGAGCTCGACCTTGCTCGAGAAGTGGTTGTAGAACGAGCCGAAGCCCACGTCCGCGCGGTCGGCGATCTCCTGGATGCTGGCCGTCTCCGAGCGCCCCTCGACGATGAGCGTGCGCGCAGCAGCGATGAGAGCGGCCCGGGTGCGCGCCTTCCGGCGGTCGACCCGGACCGGGGAGCCCTTGCTCACGTCCGGCACCTGCTGCTCCCTCCTCGACGCGTCGACCCTATCCGGATCATCTACCCAGCGTGTCGCCCCTCGCCGGGGTGGCTCGGCCACCAGAACCGCTCGCCGATGAGCGTGGCCAGGGCCGGCACCAGCACGCTGCGCACCACCAGGGTGTCGAGCAGCACGCCGATCCCCACCACGACGCCGATCTGCGTGAGGGTGACCAGGGGCAGCACCCCGAGCACCGCGAAGACCGCCGCCAGGACCACTCCGGCACTCGTGATGACGCCGCCCGTCACGGCGACGGCCGTCGCCATGGCACCTGCCACCGGCTGGTCCGCCGCCTCCTCCCGGGCTCGCGTCGCGAGGAAGATGTTGTAGTCCACGCCCAGCGCCACCAGGAAGATGAAGGCGAACAGAGGCACAGGGAGGTCGAGTGCCGGGAAGTCGAACCAGTGCGTGAACACGAACCAGCCCGCGCCCAGCGCCGTCAGGTACGTCGCCACCACGGTGAGGACGAGCACCACGGCAGCCACCACGGACCTCAGCAGGACGAGGAGGATCGCGAGCACGATGACCAGCACGAGCGGGATGATCAGCAGCCGGTCGTGGGAGGCGGCGGCGCTCGCGTCGAGGTCCTGGGCGTCGGGCCCACCGACCAGGGCCTTGGACCCCACGTCGTCACGGAGCCGCTCGATCGTCGCTGCGGCACGGTCGGAACCCCGGTCGCTGTCGAGCACGAGGTCGAGCTCGGCCCAGGAGTCCGAGGCCGGACCGGTGGTCACCGACGACACGCCCTCGACGTCCTTGATGCGCGCCGCCACGGCCTTGGCCTCGTCGGGCTCGGCGAGGACGACGGTGGGCTCGGCGAAGCCGGCCGGGAACGCCTTGGCGAGAGCCTCCTGGCCGTAGACCGACTCCGGGACCTCGCGGAAGCGCTCGTTCTGCGTGAGTCCCACCTGCAGGCCGGACGCGCCCACGGCGAGCAGGGCCAGGAGCGCGAGCGCGCCGGCGGCGAAGGACGTGGGCCGACCCACGACCGTGCGACCGACCTTGGCCCAGATGCCGGTCCTGGACGGGTCGTCCTGTCCCGCCCTCGGGACGAACGGCCAGAAGAGCCCCCGCCCGAAGAGCAGCATGGCGGCCGGCAGGGCCACGAGCCCGAACAGGACGGCCACGACGATGCCGATCGCGGCAGACCAGCCCAGCGCGCGGTTGGAGGGCGTGTCGGCGAACGACAGAGTGAGGAGCGCGAGCGCCACCGTGCCGGAGCTGGCCAGGATCGCCGGGGCGGCCTGACGCCACGCAGCGCGCATGGCCACGAACCGGTCCTCGTGACGCCGCAGCTCTTCGCGGTACCGGGCGATGAGCAGGAGGGCGTAGTTGGTCCCGGCGCCGAACACCAGGACCGAGGTGATGCCGGTCGTGGAGCCGTCCACGCTGTAGCCGAAGACCTGGGTCGCCGTCGCGACGGCGAGTGCTGCGACGCGGTCGCCGAGGGCCACCACCACGAGCGGGACGAGCCACAGCCACGGGCTGCGGTAGGTGATGAGCAGGAGGAGGGCCACGACGAGCGCCGTGGAGACCAGCAGCCGGACGTCGGCGCCGGCGAAGACGTCCTCGATGTCGGACTGGAACGCGGGTCCGCCGGTGACCTCGGCGGAGAGCCCGTCGATCGAGGCGTCCTCGACCGCGGACCGGATGTCGTCGACGTCGGACGATCCCGTCGCGGCCTCGAGGGGGACCGCGACCAGGCCGGTGGTCCTGTCCTGGGAGAACACAGGGGTGAGGGCGCGGTCGCTGACGGAGAACCGCTGCAGCCCCTCGGCAAGGCGGTCGACGGCCTTCTCGTCCTGACTGGAGAGGGTGCCGGAGTCGGCGGTCAGCACGACGATGGCGGGCGAGACGTCGCTCGAGGGCAGCGTGGCCTGGATCCGTGCCACCGTGGTCGAGTCGGCCGAGTCGGGAAGCCCAGCCGTGGGTGCGTTCGACTCCTTGGCCTCGGGTGCCAGGGCGAACACGGCGCCCGAGAGCAGGACGAACAGCAGCGTCACGGCCAGGGCGGTCAGGCGGTTCTTGCGTCCGCGGGAGCTTTTAGTTCCATCATCGAATGATTCCACGATGGAAACAGTACGATGTCGTCATGACCAACGCCAATCGGGCCGACCGGGGCTCCGCGGCGTCCGACGACCTCGTGCGCGAGCTGCGCATCTTCGCGGGCGAGATCGAGCGCTACGTCCTGCAGATGAGCCACGAGCACTCCATGCACCGCACCGACCTCGCCGCGATCGCGTTCGTCATGGACCGCGAGGACACGTCCCCCAAGGACATCAGCGAAGGCCTGGGCCTCAGCCCCTCGGCCACCAGCGCCATGCTCGAGCGCCTCGAGCGGGCCGGGCACGTGCGCCGTGAGCGCTCGGAGGCCGACCGCCGTGGCGTCCGCGTGGAGATCACACAGAAGGCCCTCGAGGTGGGCGGCTCGATGTTCGCCATCCTCGCCCGCCACCTGCGCGCCGTCCTCGACGACCAGGACGAGGCCGAGCTGGCCCGCACCGCCGTGCTCATGGAGCAGATCAACACCGCCACGCGCGCCGCGCGGGCCGAGGCCACCACCTGAGCGACACCTCCCCTCAGGTCCGGCGCGCGACGCCCCGCGTCTACGGATGCTCCGACGGCGCCACGTGATCCACATTACGAAACGGACCTGTTCCGTTTCGTGCTAGCGTTCTCGTTGTGTCAAGCAACGATCCTGTTCTCGCCGAGGAGCCCCGCCGGGGCCGTCCTCGCGACCCCGCGCGCGACGAGGCGATCATCGACGCGACGATCGACCTGCTCGTGCTCGAGGGCTACGACCGCCTCTCGATGGAGGGCGTGGCCACTGCGGCCGGCGTCGGCAAGGCCACCGTCTACCGCCGCTGGGGCAGCAAGGCCGAGCTCGTCATCGACGCCATGGCCACGCTCAAGCCGGCCATCGACACGATCGACAGCGGGTCGCTCGACGGCGACCTGGAGCTCATGATCGCGTCGTCGTGCAGCCCGCACACGCAGCGACTCGCCCAGGTGATGGTGAGCGTCTGCTCCGCACTGCCCCGCGAGCCGGAGCTGCTCGAGGCCTTCAAGACCCGCTTCACCGAGCCCCGCATCGCGCGCATCACGGCCATGCTCGAGCGGGCCCGGTCCCGCGACGAGCTCGGCCCCGAGGTCGACGTGGCCATGGCCGCGAGCCTCGTGCCGTCGCTCATGCTCCAACGCGCCCTCATGACGGGCCAGCCCGCTGGCCTCGCCTACGCCCAGAAGGTGGTGGGCACCGTGCTGCTCCCCGTCCTCGGACGTCCCCCACGCAACCTCTCGACCCCCACGACCGACGCTGACACGGAGAACCCCTCATGACTGACGAAGCCACCCACCCCCACGCGGAGGCGGCGCACCCGCACGCCGAGCGCAACGGAGGGCTCGCCCTGGCCGTGATCTGCGTGGCGCAGCTCATGGTCGTCCTCGACGCCACCGTCGTGAACGTCGCGCTGCCGAGCATCCGCCGCGACCTCGACTTCTCGCTCGACAACCTCACCTGGGTCGTCACGGCCTACTCCCTCGCCTTCGGCGGGCTCCTGCTCTTCGGTGGCCGCACGGGCGACCTCTTCGGCCGACGTCGCATGTTCATGATCGGCATCGGGCTCTTCGCGGCGGCCTCGCTCGTCGGCGGCTTCGCACAGAACGAGGCGATGCTCATCGCGGCTCGCGCCGCCCAGGGTGCTGGTGGCGCCATCGCCGCGCCCACCGCGCTGGCCCTGCTCGCCACGACGTTCACCGAGCCCGCGGCCCGCTCCCGAGCCTTCGGCCTGTTCGCAGCCATGGCCGCCTCCGGAGGCGCCCTCGGCCTGCTGCTCGGTGGCGTGCTCACCGACTACGCCAGCTGGCGCTGGGCCCTCTTCATCAACGTGCCCATCGGCGCGCTCGTGCTGTTCCTCGCTCCCCGCGTGCTCGACGAGTCGCAGGGCAACCGCACCAAGCTGGACCTCCCCGGTGCCATCACGGTCACCGCCGGCATGTCGACGCTCGTGTACGGCCTCACCAAGGCGGCCGAGGACAGCTGGACGTCCACCACGACCATCGTGACCCTGGGCGTCGCGGTGGCGCTGCTCGTGGCCTTCGTGCTCATCGAGCTCCGCTCCGAGCACCCACTCATGCCGTTCCGCATCTTCAAGGACCGCAACCGCACCGGCGCCTACCTGATCATGCTGTTCCTCGCGGGCGGCCTCTTCGTCACGTTCTACTTCCTGGCGCAGTACCAGCAGAACGTGCACGGCTGGAGCCCGCTCCGCACCGGTGTCGGCTTCCTCCCCATGCCCGTCACGATCATGTTCATGTCGATCGTCGTGGTCCGTCGCCTCATCCCCAAGATCGGCATCCGTCCGTTCCTGACGGCGGGTCCGATCCTGGCCATCGCGGCCATGTTCAGCTTCTCCCAGCTCGACGCGAGCAGCAGCTACTGGCCGTTCTTCGGCTCGCTGCTCCTGCTGGGCCTGGGCATGGGCTGCAGCTTCGTGCCGCTCACCATGACCGCGGTCAACGGCGTCGCCCCGCACGAGACCGGCATCGCCTCGGCGCTGCTGAACACCGGCCAGCAGGTCGGCGGCGCAATCGGTCTCGCCGTCTTCGGCACCGTCTTCTCGCACGCCGCGAAGGACCGGGCCGCCGAGCTCGGAGCCGGCGCGGCGAGCAAGGCCGGTCAGGCCGACGTCTTCGTGGTCGGCCAGGAGCACGCCTTCCACGCGGCTCTCGTGGTCATGGTCCTGGCCCTCGTGGCATCGCTGAGCCTCATCCGCGTCAACAAGGTCGCCCCGCCCACGGGTGCGCCTGCCGCAGCGCTGGCCGACTGACCCACCTCCCCCGTCCTCGCGATCCCGCGGGTGGCGCAGATCGGCACTTCCGAGACGGCGTGTCGGACCAATCTGCGCCACTCGGGACCCGCCTTGCGCCACTCGCGGGCCCGTGTTGACTGGACTCGTGCCCGACGAGTCCTCCACCCTGCCGTTGCCCGGCGGCGGGCACGCCGAGCCACCCGACCGGCTCTCCCCCTTCCAGCAGCACGTGGTCGAGGTGGTCGAGGCCATCGCCCCCGGCGAGCTCGTCACGTACGGCGAGGTGGCTCTGGAGGCGGGCCACCCGGGCGCCGCCCAGGCCGTGGCCAACGTGCTGCGCCGGGTCCCGGGCCTGCCCTGGTGGCGGGTCCTGCCCGAGGGCGGACGGCTCTACCACCAGCACCGCGAGGTGGCCGCGCCGCTCCTGCGGGCCGAGGGTCACCGGATCGACGAGACGGGCCGGGTGCACCCGGTCGACAGCACGGCCCGCTGAGCCGTCCTGCCGACCGGGTCGGCCTCAGCCTGCGGAGGCGACGCGCTCCGCCAGGGGACGACGTCGGCGGTCCGCCGGCGAGAACTCCTGGTACGCGTGCGGCAAGGGCGAGACGTCGACGCCCGGCGGGACGATCTCGTCGATGCGGTCGAGGACGTCGTCGGACAGGGTGACGTCGGCGCCGGCCAGCAGGTCGTCGAGCTGCTCGGGCGTGCGCGGCCCGATGATGGCCGACGTGACGCCCGGGTGCGCGATGACGAACGCGAGGGCGAGGTGCGGAAGCCGCAGACCGCTCTCGTCGGCCAGCTGGACGAGCCCCTCGACGGCGTCCAGGCGTCGCTCGTCGCGCATGTGCGCGAAGCGGTTGGCCCGCATCGTGTCGGGGACATCGCCCTTGCGGTACCGGCCCGTGAGCATGCCGCCGGACAGCGGGCTCCAGACGAGCGTGCCCATGCCGAGACGCTGTGCCGTCGGCAGGACGTCCTTCTCGACTCCTCGGTCGAGGATCGAGTACGGCGGCTGCTCGGTGCGGAACCGCTCGTGTCCGCGCAGGTCGCTCACCGTGTTGGCCTCGACCATCTGCGACGCCGAGAACGTCGACGAGCCGATGGCCCGGACCTTGCCGCTGCGCACGAGGTCGCTCAGCGCCGAGAGCGTCTCGTCGATGTCGGTGTGCGGGTCCGGACGGTGGATCTGGAAGAGGTCGATGTGGTCGGTCTGCAGACGTCGGAGCGAGTCCTCGACCGACCGGGTGATCCAGCGGCGCGAGCCGCCGCGACGGTTGGGGTCGTCGCCCATGGGGTTGAAGAACTTGGTCGCGAGCACGACGTCGTCGCGTCGCCCCTTGAACGCCTTGCCGACGATCTCCTCGGACTCGCCGGCGGAGTACATGTCGGCCGTGTCGACGAAGTTGATCCCGGCGTCGAGCGCGCGGTGGATCATCGCGATCGACTCGTCGTGGTCGGGGTTGCCCATCGCGCCGAACATCATGGTGCCCAAGGCATAGGGCGATACGTGGATGCCGGTGCGACCCAGCGGTCGGTGCTGCATGTCGTCTCCTGGAGAGGGTAGTCTTGAACGGAACGCTGTTCCACTTCGACCATACGGAACATCGTTCCACTTATCAACCCGACGTGCGAGGAGGGCCAGTCATGGCCGAGACCGAGGTCCGCCCGCTCCGTGCCGACGCGCTGCGCAACGTCGAGCGCGTGCGCGAGGCTGCCGCCCTGGTCTTCGCCGAGCAGGGCGTCGACGCGCCGGTGCGCGAGGTCGCAGCGCGAGCCGGCGTGGGTGTCGGCACCCTCTATCGCCACTTCCCCCAGCGGGTCGACCTCGTGGTCGCCGTCTTCCGCGACGCCGTCGACGCCTGCGCCGACGCTGCCGAGGAGCTGGCCGCCGCGCACCCGCCCGTCGAGGCAGTGGCCGCATGGCTGCACCGCTTCGAGCAGTTCGTGGCCACGAAGCAGGGCCTGAGCGCAGTCCTTTACTCCGGCGACCCCGCCCTCGCTCCCCTACCGGCCTACTTCTCCGATCGGCTCAAGCCCGCCCTCTCCGGTCTGCTCGACACCGCGGTCGCGTCGGGCGAGATCCGCGACGACGTCGGCGCCGACGAGCTGATCGACGCCGCCCGCGCCCTCGCCGGACGTCCCGCCATGATCGACCTCCTGGTCGACGGCCTGCGCCGCTGAGCCGCTAGGCGATCGGCCAGCCGATCTCCGTGACCCCCTCCACCCCGGGCACCCCGGAGAGATAGCTCTCTCGGACCGGCCCCGCGAGGCCGGTCTCGTGCCGCGCGACGTGCTGGCCCAGCTCGGCGTACACCTGCGCGACCGTCGCCTCAGGGCCTCGGTGCGTGGCCACCGCGAAGGTCGCCGACGGCAGGACCTCGTACCTGACCCGCCTGAGCCCGGGCAGCCCGTCGGCGGCCGCGACAGGGCGGAACAGCGCCACCTCGCCGCCCTCGTCGAGGATGAGCTCGGACGACCAGAGCCCACCCAGCGGCCCGGACGGGGTGGCTCCGCTCGCCGTGAGCGCCTCGTCGATCTCCGCCTGGGCCGCAGCGAACCACTCCCCCAGGTCGTCGAGGGCGATCACGTCTCGCAGCACGAGCGCCGGCGTCGCCTCGACCGTGCGCCGGACGACGACCGTCGGACCCTCCGACGCCAGCAGGCCGCGGAGCGCCGTCACCGCGTCGCGCGTCTCGGCCAGACGATCCTCCATGCGCTGCAGGTGCGCAGCGATCAGCGCGGTCCGCTCGGCGTCCTCGGCGCGGAGCAGCTGCCCGATGACGTCGAGCGGCATCTCGAGCGACCGGAAGTGCCGGATCAGCTGAGCGTCGGGGACCTGCTCGACGCCATAGGTCCGGTAGCCCGTGCCCGGGTCCACCGTCGCCGGCTCGAGGAGGCCGAGCCGGTGGTAGTGCCGAAGTGCCTTGGCGCTGAGAAGCGTGGCCCGGCTGAAGTCACCGATGGTCATGGTCGTCACCGCTCCATCCTCACCCCTGCCCCAGGGGGAAGGTCCAGGCCATCGGCCCGCGGACGAGACAGGCTTGACCTTGACCTGGGGGGAAGGCCCAGCGTGGAGGGAACCACCCCCACGAGAGGAATTCCCATGAGCACACCTGTCCTGCCCACCGCCGTGCGCGACTACCTCGCCCTGATCGACGACGACGCGGCTCAGGCGATCCGCGCGTTCAGCGCCGACGCCCAGGTCACCGACGACGGACACACCCACCGCGGACACGACGAGATCCTGGCGTGGCTGACCGGGCCGGCCAGCCAGTACGAGACGACGTCGACGCAGCTGTCGGTCGATCAGGACGGTCCGGTCACCACGGTGGTCGTCCGCCTCACCGGGAGCTTCCCGGGTGGTCAGGTCGATCTGCGGAACACCTTCACCCTCGGTCCCGACGGACTGATCGACGACCTCGTCATCAGCGTGTGACCGTGACGCCGACGGTCTAGGGGTCGGCTGGGCTCGCGAAGAGCAGCGTGACCCAGCCGATCGCGTCGAGCCGGACGCGCTCGATGCTCGAGCGCACGGCCTCGTCGTCCTCGTCCGGCGAGCCCGGGACTCGGTCGAGAGCGTCCGAGGCCAGCTGCCGCACACCGTAGACGGCCGTCAGGTAGACGGGTGCAGGGATCCGCTCCGAGGCCGCAGGGTCCCACTCGACGTGCTTCTGACGGAGGATCTCGGCCAGGATCCCGAGCGACTCCCGGCGGCGGTCGCGCGCGGCCCAGCCCATGGCGTCCATCTCGACCTGGAAGGCCCGTGCCACGACCAGGTCGACCTGGAGCGCGCCGAAGTAGGCGGTCATGACGTCCTCGACGTAGGCCTCCCACGTGGTGTCCTGTCCCGGCACCGCGAGCAGCCGCCGCAGCAGCACGTCGATGAACCGGTCGTACGCCGCGTGGATGACGTCCTCGCGCGAGTCGAAGCACTCGTAGAACGCCGACAGCGACATCCCGGCGCGTTCGCACACCTGACGGACCCGGACACCGGCATAGCCCCGGCCCGCGAGCAGCTCGGTCGAGGCGATCATCAGCCGCTCCCGCTGCATCGCGAGGACGTCGTCGCGGGTCAGCCCGTGCTTGCCCCGCGGGAACGGCCCGGGACGGGTGAAGAAGACGCCGTCGACGGTCGGGGCGACGCTCAGCACCAGGCCTGCGTCGTCGTCGGTCGTCATCGCCTCATCATGTCAGCCGAACCGATCTCGGCGATCTCGACCACCGCGGGTCACGAGTGGAGTAACGTGCGTTACCTCACTACGAGACAGCAGGAGCAACCATGCACCACACCGCCCACGACCGACCCCGCACCGTTCGACGACGGACCGTGGCGCTCGCGACAGCGCTCGTCCTCACGGCGATCTCGCCCACGGCGGCCTCCGCCGAGTCGGCAGACCCGCGGCCGGGCCTGGCGTCGACGACTCAGCTCATGAACACGATCCGGGACGTCATCGGCTTCGCTCCTCGCTCGACCGGTTCTGTCGGCGGCCGACGGACCGCCGACTACGTGGCACGCCGCTTCCGGGCCGCGGGACTCAGCAACGTCCACTTCGAGACGGCGACCTCCTACGCCTGGGCCGCGAAGGACAGTTCGCTGAGCGTCGCAGGGCGCACGGTTCCCTCGTTCCCGGTCTCCCACTCCCTCATCGCGGGTCCGACGGCCACCGGCACCCGCACGCTGGGTCCGAAGGGACGCACGGCCGGGATCGTCGACGTCGGCGGACGAGGCATCGGGTCGACGGACGTCCGGGGCAAGTGGGTCCTGTTCGACCTGAAGTTCGAGCTCCCGCTGGCCGCGCTGATCCCCTTCACGACCTTCCTGTGGGACCCGTACTTCCGGATCCTGAACACGGAGGCGCTGTTCGCAGCCAACCCGTACCTGACCAACCAGGCCACCGTGACCGACCAGGCCACGAAGGCCGGCGCGGTCGGCGTCATCGGCGTGCTGTCGGACTACTTCGACTCCAACCGGTACCGCAACGAGTACTACCGACGCTCACCCATGAAGATCCCCGGCATGTGGATCACCAGGAAGGCCGGCGCCGAGGTCCGTTCCCGCCTCACGACGAGCTCGAAGGCGACGATGAGGCTGACCACGACGCGATCGGCCGTCACCGCGCGCACGGTGGTCGGCTTCCTGCCCGGTCGCTCGAAGGACACGCTCATGGTCCAGTCGCACCACGACTCGCAGGGTCCGGGCGCCGTCGAGGACGCCACGGGCACGTCGGAGGTCATCGCGCTGGCCGACTACTACGGCGCCCAGGCCAAGAAGCGCGGCTACAAGGCCCGCCAGAAGACCATGATGTTCGCGACCTTCGACACGCACTTCACCGGATACCAACAGCACCAGGCCTTCGTGAAGAAGTACATCACCGACCGCGCCACGCCCTACAACATCGTCGCCAACGCCACGATCGAGCACGTGGGCAAGCGGGCCACCGTCGACAAGGACGGCCGGTTGAGGGTCCACGACGACCACGAGCCGCGCGGCATCTTCGAGAACCTGAGCGTGCCGCTCAAGATCGCTCTCGACGCTGCGATCGTGCGGCGGAACCTTCACACGACGGCCGTCCTGAACTCGACCCTGCCGTCCAAGCTCCTCGGCGGCATCCCCACCGACGCGTCGTTCGTGCTCCAGGCAGGCGTCCCCACGATCAGCCTCATCGCCGGGCCGCTGTACATGTACGACGATGCCGACACGATCGACAAGATCGACCAGACCCAGCTCCGTCCCGTCGCCCTGTTCTTCGCCGACATGCTCGACAAGCTGGACGCCACGGCCAGCACCACGATCGGTCAGGGCTCGCTCCTCGGGCTCAAGAAGTGAGGCGCCACCTCGGCCTGCGGCCGGTGAGCGGCCTGGTGGGCGTCGCGATCACGACGGGGCTCCTGACCGGTGCACCGGCGCAGGCGGCGGGAACCTCGTCGACCTCCGAGCGGCGCGGAGACGTGATCTCGACCGGAGCCGCAGGTGCCACGAGCCGCGTGGACGGGGCGGCCAGGTCGGTCCTCGTGCGTTACCGGACCAGCACCGGGGGCGGCCGGATCGTCCCCGCGACGGGACTCGTCCTGGTCCCTCAGGGGCGCGCGCCGCGCGCCGGCTGGCCCCTCGTCGTCTACGGACACATGACCACGGGTGCGGCCGACGTCTGCGCTCCCACGCGCGGTACGCCGCGGAGCACGGAGCTACGACGCATGCAGCAGGGGGACGACCTCGCCCGCAGCCTGCTGGCCGCCGGGGTCGCCGTCGCGAGGCCCGACTACGAAGGGCTCGGCTCCCCCGGCGGACACCCTTATCTGCGAGGTGCCTCGCTGGGGCGGTCGATGATCGACATGGCCGCTGCCGCCCGCAAGGTCATCCCTCTGAACGGCCGGTGGGTCGCGTCCGGACACTCCGAGGGCGGTGTGGCCGCGCTGAACGTCGCTGATCGAGGGCAGGCGCTCGTCAAGGGGATGAGCCTTCGTGGCGTCCACGCCATCACCCCTGTGACACGCATGGACGTCCTGATCCGGCTGCTCCGCCCGGTCCCCGTGCCGGTCCAGCCGGTCACCGGCACCCTCGTGGCCCTCGCGGGACTCATCGTGAAGGGGATCGCGGTGGAGGACCCGGAGGTCGAGAGGCTCGCGCTGGAGGGCGGGCTGAGCCCTCGCGCCGCCGCACTGTGGGCGCACCTGGAGCAACGCTGCCTCGGCGACCTCGCACTCCAGGACTCCTGGGGTGGGCTCGCTCCGGCGCAGCTCCTGGGCGGACGCGGCGACGAGCTCCTGAGCACCGTCCTCGACTCGCTCGCTGACGACGACGTCCGTGCCCTGCGGCTCCGCCCGGTTCCCGTGCGGATCGAGGAGGGACTCCTCGACGAGGTCGCCCCGCTGCCCTTCACCGAGCTGCTCGTCCGGAGCTATGAGAAGCAGGGCCTCGACGTCGAGGTGGGCCGCTGGCTCGCCGGCCACTCGCAGACCAACTCCGCGCAGATGTCCGTCCCCGTGGCCACCCGGTGGATCCTTCGGCGACTCGGACGATCCACCGGATGAGCAGGCCTAGAGCCCCTCGGGGCGCTGGGCCGGACGCTCGACGAGACCGTCGGCGACGTCGCCGGGAACGTTCATGGGGAACGACGGTGGACGCTTCTCGAAGAACGAGGTGATGCCCTCCAGCAGGTCCGCGCTCGTGAACCGCTCCGCGAGAGCCCGCGACTCGGCGGCGTGCGCCTGCCACGGCGAGCCGGCCTCGAGCCCACTCCAGATCATCTGGCGAGCCAGCGAGGCGGAGACCGCGGCCGTCGTGTCGGCGATCTCCCGGGCTATCCCACGCGCTCTGGACTCCACCTCGTCGTCGGGGACGACGTGGTTGGCCAGTCCGGCCGCGAGTGCTTCCGAGGCGTCGATGAGTCGGCCGGTGAGCACCCACTCGAGCGCCTTGCCGGGCGAGACGACACGCGGCAGGAACCAGGTGGAGGCGGCCTCGGGCACGAGCGCGCGGCGGTTGAACACGAAGCCGTAGCGCGTGGACTCCCCGATCACGCGGACGTCCATGGGCAGGGTCATGGTCGCGCCGACGCCCACGGCCGAGCCCTGGACGGCACCGATCACCGGCTTGCGTGACTGGGCGAAGGCGAGCGCTGCGTACCCGCCGGAGTCGCGCTCGACACCCTGGATGTCGCCCGCCGCCACGCCGTAGGCGTCGCCGAGGTCGGGCGGCCCCGACATGGCTGCCTCGAGGTCAGCTCCGGCGCAGAAGTGGCCGCCGCTCCCGGTCACGACGACGACGCGCACGTCGTCATCGGCATCGGCGGCCTCCATCGCCGTCACGATGTCGACGGCCATCTGACGCGTGAAGGTGTTGCGCTTGTCAGGCCGGTTGAACCGGATCTCTGCGACGTGGTCCGCGACGGCGTAGTCGAGGTTGGCGAGCGTCAGGCTCTGGCTCACAGGGTCTCCTTCGGGTCGGGTCCACTCTGGCACGAGCCGCCTTCCGGGCCTCAGACCGATGAGGTTCCTTCCTCCTGGACGTCATACGTGGAGAAGGGCCACCAGACGACGAAGGGATGATGTGATGAGCGTGGACACGGGACTGGAGGGGTGCAGCATGAGCAGCCTGCTGGAGATCGACGAGGCTGACTTCTCAGTGCTGGCCGAGCGGCACCGACGCGAGCTGCACGTGCACTGCTACCGGATGCTCGGCTCGTTCGAGGACGCCGAGGACACCGTGCAGGAGACGTTCCTCCGCGCCTGGCGGCGTCGCGAGACCTTCGAAGGACGCTCCACCTTCCGCGCCTGGTTGTACCGGATAGCCACCAACGCCAGCCTCGACCTGCTCGACAAGAAGCGCCCCAAGGCTGCCTCCGGCGAGGTCCTCTGGCTCCAGCCGTACCCCGACCGGATGCTCGACGAGCTGTCCACCGACGCCGAGGACGAGCCCGAGGCCGTCGCCGAGGCGCGGGAGACCATCGAGCTGGCCTACCTCGTCGCGGTGCAGCACCTCGCGCCGCGCCAACGGGCCGCGCTGATCCTGCGTGACGTCGTCGGCTGGCCCGCCAAGGACGTCGCCGACCTCCTCGGCGACTCGGTCGCCTCGGTCAACAGCGCCCTGCAACGGGCGCGCGCCGGCATGCGTGAGCACCTCCCGGCGGAGCGGCAGGACTGGGTGTCCGGGTCGGAGGACGCCGAGACCCGCGAGGTGGTGCGGCGCTTCACCGAGGCGAGCGTGAACAAGGACCTCGGCGGACTCGCAGCCATGCTGCGGCACGACGTCCGCTTCTCGATGCCGCCCACCCCCGGACTCTTCGTGGGCCGTGAGAACGTCGTCGGCGACTGGCAGGCCGACGGCTTCGAGGGGCTGGGCGCGATGCGCAGCATCGCGACGTCGGCGAACCGGCAGCCCGCCGCGGCCTTCTACCTCTGGAACGAGCAGGAGGGCGCGTACCTGCCGCTCACTCTCGACGTCCTGCGGGTCGTCGGCGGTGAGATCGCCGAGATCACGACCTTCCACGCCGACCAGCTGCCCAGGTTCGGGCTGCCCGAGCGCCTCCGCGCCTGACGGACTAGCCGACGATCAGGGGCTTCAGCGGGTGGATGGCCGGCGGGGCGGCGAGCTCGGTGCCCAGCACGGACAGCGCGGACTGGATGTGCGGCGTGGCCATGTGGAGGTCGAGGTCGGCCGGGTCGTTCCACTCCTCCACCGTGATGAAGGTGCCGGCGGCGGCTGCGGACTCCGAGAGGTCGTAGGCGATGCAGCCGTCCTCGGCCCGCGTGGGCTCCACGAGTCCCTGCATGGCTTCGCGGACGGCGTCCTCCGAGCCCGGCTTGGCGGTGATGACGGCGACGACGTGGATGCTCATGCTTCCTCCGGATGTTGGATGTGACGTCACGCTAGGCCCGTTCGGTCCGACCTGCTCGGCGGCAGGTGCGGCTCAACCGGCGTTGGAGCCGATCTCGTACATCACCCAGAGCAGGAGGCCGCCGAAGACCACCCCGGCCACCACGAGGAGCCCCACGACCCACGGCCACGGCGACTGCGGCACGTGCATGGGCTGCTCGGGTCGGGCCTGGGCGGGATAGCGCCGGGGCTCGGCCGCGTCGCCGCTGTCGTTGCCTGCTTCTCCCTCGTGGTCCATCTGGCCACCCTGACATCCCCTCGGGCTGCTGCCAAGGCGTGGCCCCTGGTGCGTACGCTCCTTTCATGGGTTCCGACGTGCTGCTGGTGGGATGCGGCGACCTCAACGCCGCCGTGGGTCTCCGGCTGGCCGAGCAGGGCCGACGGGTCGTGGGGATCCGACGCCGCGCCGAGCTGGTTCCGGCCCCGATCGAGGGGCTGTCGGCCGACCTCACCAGCCAGACGCCCATGCTGCCCTCGCTCGACCTCGACCTGCTCGTCGTGGCCCTCACCGCCCGCCCGCGCAGCGAGGACTCGTACCGCGCCACGTACGTCGACGGCCTCGGACGGGCCCTCGACGCGGTCGCCGCAGCGGGTCTGAGCCCGCGCCGCGCCGTGCTGGTCTCGTCCACCGGCGTCATGGCCGACGGGCCGGTCGAGGCCCTCCTCGACGAGACCACCGCTCCGGACCCTCGTGACCCACCCGCCGAGATGCTGCTGCAGAGCGAACAGCTGTTCGCCGAGCGCCTCCCCCACGGAACGGTCCTTCGGTTGTCCGGCCTCTACGGCCACGGCGAGCCACGACTCGTCGACCAGGTGCGACGCGGAGCGGTCGGGGACCCCGACCGCTGGACCAACCGCATCCACCGCGACGACGCGGCCGACGCGATCCTGCACCTCCTCACGATGGAGCAGGAGCCCGAGCCGCTCTACCTCGGCACCGACGACGAGCCGTCGCAGCTGGGCGACGTCGCAGCCTTCGTCGCCGCGCGTCTCGGCGCGCCTGCCCCCCAGGCCGCGAACCCGGCGCAGGGACGAGGCAAGCGGCTGTCCAACGCCAGGCTCCGCGCCACCGGCTGGGCCCCGCGCTTCCCCACCTACCGCGAGGGCTACGCCGAGCACACCCGTTGAGGACCGCCCGGACCGCCTCCTAGGCTGGCAGCATGCGTTCCTTCTACCCCGAGGTCGAGCCCCACGAGACCGGACTCCTCGACGTCGGCGACGGTCACCAGATCTACTACGAGGTCTCGGGCAACCCCGCCGGCAAGCCCGCGGTGTACCTCCACGGAGGTCCCGGTGGTGCCTCGAGCCCCGACCAGAGGCGCGTGTTCGACCCCGAGAAGTACCGCATCGTCCTGCTCGACCAGCGAGGGTGCGGCCAGAGCCTGCCGCACGCGAGCGCGCCGGAGGCGGACCTGACCAGCATCACGACGTGGCACATCGTGGAGGACATCGAGTCCCTCCGCCGACACCTCGATGTCGAGGCCTGGCTGGTCTGCGGCGGGTCGTGGGGGTCGGCGCTCGCCCTCGCCTATGCCGAGAAGCACCCCGCGGCCGTCAGCGAGCTGGTCCTGCGCGGCATCTTCACGCTCCGCCCGAGCGAGCTCGACTGGTTCTACGAAGGCGGTGCCGCGTCCGTCTACCCCGACCTGTGGGAGGGTTTCGTCGCCCCCGTGCCGCCCGAGCAGCGCGGACGCCTCGTCGAGGCCTACAGCCGGTTGCTGAACGACCCCGACCCCGCCGTGCATGTGCCGGCGGCCAAGGCGTGGTCGCGCTGGGAGTCCTCGGCCATCACGCTGCTCCCCGACGAGAGCCTCGTGGAGCACTTCACCGAGGACGCCTTCGCCGTGGCGTTCGCCCGGATCGAGAACCACTTCTTCATGCACGGCGGCTGGTTCGAGGACGGCCAGCTCATCCGCGACGCCTCGTCCCTCAAGGACGTGCCGGCCGTGATCGTCCAGGGCCGCTACGACATGTGCACCCCTGCCGTGACGGCCTGGGACCTGCACCGCGCGTGGCCGGAGGCCGAGCTCAGGATGATCCCCGACGCCGGACACGCCTTCACCGAGCCGGGCATCCTCGACGCCATCATCGAGGCCACGGACCGCTTCGCTTCCTGACCCGTACTCGGTCACGAATCGGTACTTTCCGGGCTGTCAGAGGGTGCCCCTAGGTTCAGGGACATGGCAGCAGAGCTCACCGATATCCCTGGAACGCCAGCGTATTCGTTCGCCGACGTCGTCCGGTCCGTGGTCGTGGTCGAGCCCGACCCCGACGAGCTGCCCGGTGCCCATCTCATCGAGACCATCAGCGCCTGCGAGCAGGTCATCCGCGCCGCCGAGGCCATCCAGGCCCAGCACGCGGGGATGCTGCTCGCCGAGCGCGAGCCCCTCATGGAGGGCCGCCAGGCGTTCCTGTCGGCGGCCGGGGAGACGGCACTGGCGCGTGGGATGTCGCCGAGCGCGGGCATCACCCAGCTGGAGACCGCCATCACCTTGAGCCGGCTCCCGGCCGTCCAGGCCGCCTGGGCCGATGGGCTGGTCTCGGGCGTGACCGTCCGAGCCATCGTCAAGAACCTGCCCAGCCTGGATGCCGAGTCCATGGCGCTGTTCGAGACCGAGATCGCCCCGCACCTCCCAGGCCTGACCCCTCGTGCCGCCGCCGAGCTCACCCGGTCCCTGACCCTGGAGATCGACCCCGACGAGGCCGACCGCAAGGCCGTCGAGGTCCGTGACGACCAGTACGTGCTCGTCGTCGACGAGACCGACGGCGTGGCCACCCTCGTCTCCCGCGGCCCGGCCGAGAGGATCCACGAGATCCGCGAGCTCCTCCTCGGGCACGCCCGACGCGCCAAGAACGACCCCACCGACCACCGCACCCGCGGGCAGGTCATGTTCCAGTCGCTCCACGCGTCCGTGGTCGCCGGTCCGGACCGTTCCTTGCCGGTGAAGCGGGTCCTGGAGCTCGGGATCGTCCTCACCGCCGACAACCTGCTCGGCCTCGACGACACCCCGGCCGAGCTCGTCGGCCACGGACCCGTCGCCCCTGTCGTCGTCGACCAGCTCATCGACGACGCCGACCAGGTCTTCTACCGCCGCCTCATCACCGACCCGGTGAACGGGACCCTGCTCCACAGCGACCCGCGGCGCCGCCTCTTCACCGGCCCGCTCGCCCGTCACGTCCGCTACCGCGACGGCCGGTGCCGCACCCCGGCCTGCGACGCGCCCATCGCCGAGATCGACCACGTCCAGGCCCACGAGCACGGCGGCGCCACCACCGAGGAGAACGGTCAGGGTCTCTGCGTCACCAACCACCTCATGAAGCACCTTCCTGGGTGGTCGGTCCGACGCGACGGCACCTGGACCACACCCACCGGTCACACGTACCGCAGCGCCCCACCGCCGGTCCTTCGCCGTCGTCGGGAGTGAGACCGTCCGCACGACACCACTCCGTGGCCGGCTCGGCCCCATGACGAAGGGCCCCGAGCAGCGCTTCTGCTGCTCGGGGCCCTTCGGGAGTCGGTTCAGCAGGTCAGCTGAGGCCCTTGTCCGCGAGCCAGTCCTTGGCCGCCTCGGCGGCCGAGGCCTTCTCCTTGCCCTCGACCCGGTCGCGCAGGGCGATCAGGTCGTCGGTCGTGAGCTCGGCCGAGATGGCGTTCAGCACGTCGTTGATCTTCGCGCTGTCCACCGCGTCGGAGATGAGCGGGATGATGTTCTGCGAGGAGATCATGTTCTTCGGGTCCTCGAGCACCACGAGATCCTCGGTCTTGATCGCGGGCGAGGTCGTGTAGATGTCAGCCACCTGCACCGAGTCGTCGACGAGCGCCTTGACGGTGTCCGGGCCACCGAAGTCCTCGATGGGCTTGAACTTCACGTCGCTGGCCTTGACGCCGTAGACCTTCTCGAGCCCGGGGATCCCGTAGCCGAGGTCACCGAACTGCGGGTTGGCGCCCAGCGAGAAGGGCACCAGCTTGGACAGGTCGCCGATCGTCTTCAGTCCCTCGGCCTCCGCGGTCTTGCGGGTGACGACGTAGGCGTCCTTGTCCTCGGCCTCGGCCGAGTCGAGGACCTTGAGCTTGTCCTTGGCCACCGCGTCGACCAGGGCGGCGTCGACGTCGTCGGTGGTCCGCTCGGTGTACTTCTCGTTGTAGTACGCGAGCAGGTTGCCGTTGTACTCGGGGATCAGGTTGATCGAGCCGTCGCGGAGGGCGGGGATCGTCTGCTGGCGCGGGCCGATGTTGAACTTCTTCTCAGCCTTGACGCCCTTGGCCTCGAGGGCCTGGACGTAGATCTCGCCGAGGATCTCGCTCTCGGGGAAGGCGAACGAGCCGACGACGACCGTGTCGCCGCTCTTCGAGCCTTCAGAGGCGGTGGGGTCGCTGGACCCGCAGGCGGCCAGGGTGGCGAAGGACAGGCCCAGGCCGAGTGCGGCCGCGCTCAGGCGGATGAGGCGTGGAGTGGTTGACATGGTTTTCCCTTTCGAGTCACGCGCCGGTGGACGCGTGCGGTCCGGCGGACCGGCTTGAGGAGCGACCTGAGGTCGCGGGGCGGTGGTCGGTGAGTCCTTGGGTGGCGGTGAGCCGCTGGGCGAGCGCGAACAGTGCGTCGACGCCGAGGGCGAGGACGATGACGAGCAGGGCACCGCCGAGGATGCGGTCGTAGTCGTTGAGGCCGATGCCGTTGCTGATGATCTGTCCGAGACCGCCGAGACCGGCGTACGAGGCGATGGTCACGGTGGCGATCACCTGCAGCGTCGCAGCCCGCACGCCGCCGATGATGAGAGGCAGCGCCAGCGGGATCTCGACCTTGGTGAGGATCTGCCACTCCGTCATGCCGTTGGCGCGGGCCGCGTCGATGACCTGCCGGTCCACGGCCTCGAGGCCGGAGTAGGCGCCCGCCAGCATCGACGGGATGGCCAGGATCACGAAGGCGATCGTGGCGCCCACGATCGGTGCGGTGTCATAGCTCAGGAAGTAGCCGAAGACCATGAGGAGGAAGAACAGCAGGCCGAGCGTCGGCAGGGCGCGCATCGCGCCGGTGAACGCGATCACGAACTGGCGACCTCGCCCGGTGTGCCCGATGAAGAAGCCGAGGGGCAACGCGATGAGCGCCGCGATCCCCACGGAGACGAAGGTGTAGAGCAGGTGCTCCACGAGCCGGTCCTGGATCGGGAACGGGTTCTGGCTCCCGGCCTTCCAGTGGGACCCGTCGAAGATCCAGCCGATCGCGCTGAAGAGCAGCTCCATCAGAAGTCGCCCCCTGTGCCCGCAGCCAGGTGGAGGTCAGGCATCCGCTTGACGGGGGCGGCCTGTTCCCGCGACCACGGCATCAGGACACGCCCGATCAGCACGATGATGACATCGAAGATCAGTGCCAGCAGCAGGCTCATCACGATGCCGACGACGACCTCCTCCAGGATGCCGCGCTGCTTGCCCTCGCGGAACAGGCTGCCGAGGTTGCTCGAGCCGATGATGACCCCGACCGAGACCAGGGCGATCGTGCTGACCGAGACCACCCGGATCCCGGCGAGCAGCACCGGACCGGCCAGGGGCAGCTCCACCCGCCAGAAGCGGCCCGAGGTGGAGTAGCCGATCGCGTCGGCCGAGTCGATCGTGGTGGCGTCGACCGAGGCGAAGGCGTCGGCGGCTGAACGGGCCATCACGGCCACGCCGTAGATCGTGAGCGCGACCACCAGGTTGGTCTCGTCGAGCACCTGGGTGGGAAGGATCAGCGGCAGGACCACGAACAGCGGGAGCGACGGGATCGTGTAGAGCAGGCTTCCGCCGGTGATCACGACGGCCCGCGAGAAGCGCGTGCGGTTGGCCAGCCAGCCGAGCGGGATGGCGAGCACGAAGCTCAGCACGATCGGGACGATCGAGAGCCGGATGTGGTTGATCGTCAGCTCCCGGATGAGGTCCAGGTTGTCGAACGTCCAGGTCACGACGAGCTCGAGCCGGTCTGGTCCGATCCGAGCACACCCAGGGGCCGCCCGTCGCCGTCGACGACGAGCGTCAGGCCACCGTCGCCCTCACGCTGCTGCAGGTGCAGGTCGCGCTTGCTCTTGTCGGCTCCGATGAAGCTGGCCACGAAGTCGTTCGCCGGTGCGGCCAGGATCTCGGCCGGCGTGCCGGCCTGGGCGATCACGCCGCCCTTGCTGAGGATCACGACCTGGTCGGCGAGCACGAAGGCCTCGTCGATGTCGTGGGTGACGAAGACGATGGTCTTGCCCAGCTCACGCTGCAGCCGGTTCAGCTCCACCTGGAGGTCGTCGCGCACGATCGGGTCCACGGCGCCGAAAGGCTCGTCCATGAGCAGCACGTTGGGGTCGCTGGCCAGGGCCCGCGCCACGCCCACACGCTGCTGCTGGCCGCCGGAGAGCTGACGCGGGTACCGGTCGGCCAGCGAGCGGTCGAGCCCGACCTTGTCGAGCAGCTCGAGCGCCGCCGCCCGAGCCTCGGCCTTCGGGGTGCCCTTGAGCACCGGCACGGTGGCGACGTTGTCGATCACCTTGCGGTGCGGCAGCAGGCCCGAGGCCTGGAGCACGTAGCCGATCGAGCGGCGCAGCTTCACCTTGTCCTGCGAGGCGACGTCGACGTCGTCGATGAGGATCTGGCCCTCGGTGGGATCGATCATCCGGTTGATCATGCGCAGCAGCGTCGTCTTGCCGCAGCCCGAGGACCCGACGAAGACCGTGGTCTTGCGGGACGGAAGAACGAGGTTGAAGTCCGCGACCGCCTCCGTGCCGTCAGGGAAGCGCTTGGTGACACCGCGGAACTCGATCATCGGCGGCCGGCCGGCGTCGGAGTCGTCAAGGCAATGGACAAGTACTCGATCATGCGGTCCTCGCGGTTCTGGAGGTAGGCAGTCAGTTCGGGGCTCGCCCTGCGACAGGCTCCGGACAGTCTGACCGCAACGGTGGCCTGAGGCAACGCGGGGCCCAGATCGTGAACAAGATCGATCACCGCGACGGCGCGTGGTACGGGCCCGGACCGGCACCGTTGCTGGGTCGACGTCCTCGACCACGACGTCCGGACGCAGCCTCCTGGCCTTCACGGCGAGGTTCGACCTCAGGACGACTGGAGGTAGGTGACCACGGCCATGACACGGCGGTTGGACCTGTCGTCGTCGGGATCCAGGTCGAGCTTCATGAAGATGTTGCTCGTGTGCTTGCCCGGTCAGGTCAAGAAGAACCTGGGGGCCAACGGAGACGGCACGGGCGGCGCGAACGGCAACGGGGACGCGGCCGGCGACAACGCCAGCCCGCGCTCGGAGAACGAGAACAAGAAGATCACCTTCTGCCACGTCCCCCCGGGCAACCCCGACAACGGTCACGCCATCACCACCTCGGTGAACGCCATCACCCCGGGTCACACCAACCACACGGGCGACATCATCCCGCCGTTCACGTACGTGAAGCACGGCAAGACCGTCTCGTTCCCGGGCCAGAACTGGGGGCCGGGCGCTCAGGCCATCATCGACGCCGGCTGCAAGGGCTCCGCGACGTCCACCCCCGCGGAGCCGACCGACGACCCGACCTCGACCGCCGGAGTCGTCGAGTCCGCCAACGAGCAGCTCCCGCTCAAGTCCGTGGTCTCCGCCACCGACAAGAAGGCCCGCTCGAACATCATCGACGCCATCCTGCCCAACACCGGCGGAGCGCGTCTGGCGGTGCTGCTCGTCGGACTGGCCCTACTGGCCGGGGGCGCGCTGCTCCTCGCCCGCCGTCGGTCGACGGTCTCCGGCTGAGCCAGCCATCTGACGCCGGCGGCGGCCAGGGACCTCGTGCCCCTGGCCGCCGCCGCGAAGCACGCGCATGGCACGTTCTGCGCGCTCAGGTGCGACGGACCGCCTCAGCCGGCAGAGGCAGCCGCAACGGCGGCCGCGAACCCTCGAAGTGTCGTGACCTGCTGGGCGGTGCTCGGCGGAGTGTCGGCCATCTGCCAGGTGGAGACGAGCGCGACCATGCCACCGATGGCGAAGACCCGCGCATCGTCGGTGAGGGTGATCTCTGACTGGTCGTGGTCATGGTTCGACCCCGTCAGCCACGTGGTCACCGCCGCCGCGAGGACCTCGGCGACCCGCTCGCCGCGTGGGATGGCGCGGAGCTTGTCGAAGAACTCACGGTCTGCCCGCCCGGCGGCGAGAAGCGGCTCGATCCCGCGCTCCCGAACGGCTTCGGTGAGGGCAGGGACGAGGTTCGCCGCCACCTCGTCGAGGGACAGCCAGCCGTCGAGCAGCCTGCTGATCCAGAGGTCAGTCGCGAGGTCGCCGACGTTGCTGTAGTGGTTGTGCAGCGCCTGCCGGCTCAGACCTGCCCGCTGAGCGACCGCACTCATCGAGATCGGCTCCCCCTTCGGCGACTCGGACACGAGACCCGCCAGCGCCCGGATGAGTGCAGCACGGGTGCGGGTGACTCGCGGGTCCACACGATGTTCCTTGGGTGGAAGTGGCGTCGTCTCCTGGGTCATGCACCCATCTTGCCAGCCGCGGACCGCTAATGTACATTCGTCATGTACTTGACACATGTAAAGGACCCCATGAGGCAGTCAGCAGAGCCGGCATCACGACGAGAAGCTCCGGTGCACCCAGACTTCGAGGCTGCTGCAGCAGGAGGCTCGCTGACGTCCGAGGGACCGGGATCGACCCACCGCTATCGCGACGTGCTTCTCGGGGGGTTCGCGATCCTGCTCCTCGCCATGGCGATGCTGACCAGCTATTCGAGCGCGTTCGGCAACCCGAAGCCCCACAACGTCCAGCTTGCTGTCGCCGGCGATGCCGGCACGATCGCGGCTCTCGAGAAGCAGAGCTCCTTCGACGTCACCGTCGTGGCGTCGGCGGCGCAGGCGCGGGCCGCGGTGCTCGACCGAGAGGCGGACGGCGCCGTCGTCCTCCCCGCTCGAAGCACCGACGGTGGCGTCACCACCTACATCGCCAGCGGCGGTGGCCGTGCCCTCGGCCAGGCGATCGCCGGCATCGGTGGGTCGCTCGCGGTAGAGCTGGACGTCGCCAACACGACCTCCGACCTCGCTCCCCTGCCGGCCAAGGATCCCGTCGGATCGATCGAGTTCTACGCGATCCTGTTCGCCGGGCTGGGCGCAGCGCTCGGTGCGACGGTTTTCGGGCGGATCCTCGGCACGGTCGACACAGCGAAGAAGTTCGGCGAGCGCAGCATCGTCCTCGTCCTGTACGCAGGGGTCCTCGCGGCACTGATCACCTTGTGGATCGACGTCGTCCTCGGCGCGGTGGCCGTCGACCCGTGGTCCGTGTTCGCGATCCTGTGGTTGACCGGGCTCGCCATCGGAGGAGCCGTGACAGGCGTCGCCGCCCTCGGCGGGACGATCGCGGCGTTGGCCTTGACGATCGCTCTCGTGGTCCTCGGCAACACGTCCTCGGGCGGCCCCCTGGGCGTCCACGTGCTGAACGGCTTCTTCCAGGCCCTCTACTACGTCTTCCCCCAGGGTGACGCCCTCGACCTCCTGCGGTCGGTCCAATACTTCGACGGCGCCGCCGTGTCCGCTCCGATCATCCGGCTGAGCGTCTGGGCAGCGGCAGGCATCCTGCTCACCCTGACCGCGATGCTCCTGAGAAGCCGACGAGAAGCTGCGGCCCGGACGGCGAGTGCCGCGCACCTCGCCTCGAGGTCCTGACGCTTCCCGGATCCGCATGGCCGGGCCTGCCTTCCACCTTTCCTACCTATCGAGGAGAACACCATGAGCACCATCGCCATCGTCGGAGCCGGACCCGGTCTCGGACTCGCCATCGCCCGCGTCTTCGGGCAGGAGGGATTCTCCGTGGCACTCATCTCCCGCACGCAGAGCCGCCTCGACGAGCTCGCCCAGACCTTGCGTGACGAGGGCATCGAGACGCGCGGGTTCGTCGGTGACGTGATGGACCGCGACAGCCTGGCCGCCGCCCTCACCGCCGCCAAGGAGACCTTCGGGTCGATCGACGTGCTCGAGTTCTCGCCCGCGCCGCACGCGCCGGTGCCGGGACTCGAGATGGTCGGCGCGCTGGACCTCACGGTCGACTCGATGGCCCCTCAGCTGGAGTTCTACCTGTACTCGGCCATCGCGGCGGTCCGAGAGGTGCTGCCCGAGATGCTGGGGCGCGAGTCCGGCACGCTGCTGTTCACGACGGGCGGAGGCTCGATCAGCCCGAACCCGATGATGGGCAACATCAACGCCGCGTCGGCAGCGCTGCGCAACTGGGCCGTCAACCTGAGCGGCGCCCTGGCCGGCTCGGGCGTGCACGCTGCGTACATCGCGATCAACCTGCTGATCGACTCCGGGCCCGAGAGGGCCTCCGCAGCAGCCATCGCACCGCTCTACTGGACGGCGCACCGCGACCGCGACACCGCTGAGTACGTCTACGCCCTCGAGGCCGACTGAGACGAGGCGGCGCTGATCGGCTCGCTCCGCCGCCTCACGCCGACGCGCGTTTCGGGAAATCCAGGCCGTGTCAGTTCAGCCCGACCACGCGGGACGGCGGGAGGCGGGACTCAGGCCACGAACCCGCCGATCATCTCATCGAGCCACGGGTACAGCTGCTCGGCAGGCGTACCCAGCTGCGACTTCAGCAACTGCGTCGACTCGTCGGCCAGGATCTCGATGGCTCCGGCAGCAAGACCGTCGTACGCCTGCTCCACGACGCTCTCGGCGCTGACCTTGGGCACGTCCCAGCGAGCCGACATGGGGGTGTCGACCATGCCGACCAGCAGACCCGCGACGTGCACACCCTGCCCCTTGAGCGCGGTCCGCAGTGCGTGGGTGGCTGACCACGCAGCCGCCTTCGAGGCCGCGTAGCCGGTCGGGATGTTGATCCATGCCGCAGCCGACAGGATGTTCAGGATCGCTCCGCCGCCGTTGGCGACGATGACCGGGCTGAACGCGTTGGCGACTCTCATGGTGCCGAAGAAGTTGGTCTCGAAGATCTCGCGGAGCCGCTCCTCGGGACCGAGGATCGAGTCGCCCTCAGGGGCGATGCCGGCGTTGTTGATCAAGACATTGACATCCGCCGCGGCGACAGCTGCGGCGGCGACGCTGTCGATGTCGGTGAGGTCGAGCCGCAGGGCCTGGACGCGCGCGTCATCCCACTCGTGCGGGTTGCGCGCGGCCGCGAAGACCTTGGCAGCGCCGCGCTCGAGCGCCTGCCGCACGAATTCCGTGCCGAGGCCACCGTTGGCCCCGGTGACGAGGACGGTGCTGTTGTCGAGAGACCGGTTCATCTATACTCCTAAGACATGTGGGGACGCTCCCCATTTCATTATGTGGGGGACATCCCCAGATATCAAGGAAGGCCGCTCGTGACGAACGACACCGATGCCTCGACGCAGCCTTCTCGCGCCCTCCGCGCCGACGCCCGCCGCAATCGGGACGCCATCTTGGCCGCTGCCCGCGAGGTCTTCGAGACCGAGGGCGTGCTGGCGCCCCTCGACGGCATCGCCGTGCGCGCCGGGGTCGGAAACGCCACCCTCTACCGGAACTTTCCCGTCCGCGACGACCTGCTCGCGGCCGTTCTGCGCGCCAACGTCGAGGAGGCACTCACCGAGTCGGACACCTTCGCCCGAGATCTCCCCGCCAAGGAGGCGCTCTCCGAGTGGCTGTTCCACCTCGTCTGGCAGCTCCGCATCTGGCACGACCTGCCGTACTGCGTCGCCACCGCTCAGGGCGACCCCGACTCCTCCATGAACTCCGCCACCAACCCGCTGCTCCTGCGGACCGACGCCTTGCTCGACGCGGCGAAGGCCTCCGGAACGGCACATCCGGACATCACGGCAGCAGAGGTCTTCGAGCTGGCCACCACTCTGTCGTGGGGTCTGGACCGGTTCCACGACGACCGCGACGCGGCACGCCGCCGCGTACGCATCGGTACGGCAGGCGTGTTCGTCTAGCTGTCGTGCCCAGAGCTCTGACCAGCGGAGGCGGGAGGCCGAGGTCACCCCTCCTCCGACATCGCCTGGCGCGGTTCCGACAAGCCCACATCGCCGCATTGTCCTTGGATGCAGAAAATCCCGGAGATGCCAGGTGATCTGGCACTTCCGGGACTTCCATTCGTAGCGGGGACAGGATTTGAACCTGTGACCTCTGGGTTATGAGCCCAGCGAGCTACCGAGCTGCTCCACCCCGCGTCGGCCTGGTCAACATTACCCGGTGCTGCGCCACGATCCAAATCGGGGTCATGTGAACGGGCTTTTGGTGGGTGGACCCCCTACCGTAGAGCGACAGGGGGACGAATGATCGACGATCGATACGAGCTCGTCCGCAAGATCGGACGAGGCGGCACGGGCGACGTGTGGCTCGGGCACGACCACGTGCTCGGGCGCGACGTCGCGCTCAAGCAGCTGGGCCTCACCCCCGGCACAGACCGTCCTGACACGGCCCGCGCCGAGCGTGAGGCGAGGCTCTCGGCCAGCGTCCGCCACCCCTCCGTCGTGGCCGTCTACGACGTCGCCGACGATGAGGACGGGCGCGAGTGGCTCGTCATGGAGCTCGTCGAAGGACGGAGCCTCGCCGAGCTGGTCCGCGAGTCCGGACCCGTCCCGGAGCACCGCCTCACTCCCCTGGTCCGCAACATCGTCGACGGGCTGGCCGCGGCCCACACGGCCGGCATCGTCCACCGCGACGTGAAGCCGTCCAACGTCCTGCTCACACCGCAGGGCATGCCCAAGCTCACCGACTTCGGCGTGGCTCGCACCATCTCCGACACGGCGCTCACGAGCACCGGGATCGTCACCGGGTCCCCGGGCTACCTCGCGCCCGAGGTGGCCGAGGGCTCCTCGGCCACGCACGCGAGCGACGTGTGGTCGCTCGGGGCCACGGTCTTCCACGCCGCCACCGGCGAGCGGCCGTTCGGCGGCGACGACCCTCTGGCCATGCTCGAGCGCATCGTCGACGAGGCCCCGCCGCAGCTACCCGACGGCCACCCGCTGGCCTGGCTCGTGGCGGCGTGCCTGCGACGCGAGCCGGGTCAACGGCCCACCGCCGCCACCCTGGCCGGTCGGCTGGCCGCGCTCGAGGACGACGCCGACCAGGCCACCGGACCGATCGCCGTCGTCCCCGCAGCCCCCGAGGCCCCCATGGACCTGCCGGAGCCCACCCGGGCCATCCCGGCGCGCGCCGCCCGAGAGGCCCCCACCAGTCCCGAGCGCCGCACCTTCCTGCGGGGAGTCGCCGCCGCTGTGGCCGTGGTGGCGGTCCTCGGCACCGCCTTCGCCCTCAACCGCGGGGGCGGCGACGAGCCGGAGACCACAGCCAGCCAGACGCAGGACCCGGGCCCCTCCTCGGCCGAGGCCTCGCCCTCGAGCGCCGCCGCGTCGCTCGAGTCCTTCGCCACCGACTACCTCGACACCGCCGGCAACAACCCCGAGCGCGGCTACGCGCTGCTGACCCCCGCCTACCAGCGCGCGAGCGGAGGCCTCGAGGGCTACCGCGCGTTCTGGGGCAAGGTGAGCAACGTGCGCGTCACGTCCATCACGCCGCACCCCGACCGGATGGACGTCACCTACGTCTACAGCTACACCTACCAAGGCAAGAACCGCACCGAGGAAGTGACGCTGACCCTCGAGCCCGAGGGCGACAGCTACCGCATCGCCGGCGCCAGCGCCGTCGCGGCCTGAACACTCCCTGAACATCCTGGTCGCAGGGCCGTCCCGGGTTGCAGGTCCGACCTGCGCAACTAGCGTCGAGAGAGTCCCACCACCTCCCCCACTGGAAGGGCTCTCATGCCTACGACGCAGTCCAACGGCATCACCCTCAGCTACACCGACTCCGGCGGAGACGGCCGCGCCGTCGTGCTCATCCACGGCTGGCCCCTCAGCGGCGCCTCGTGGTCCGAGCAGGTCCCGGCGCTCACCGCTGCCGGCTACCGCGTCATCACGTACGACCGTCGCGGCTTCGGCGCGTCGGACAAGCCCGACTCGGGCTACGACTACGACACCTTCAGCGAGGACCTGGCCGGCCTGCTCGACCACCTCGACGTCTCCGACGCCACGATCGTCGGCTTCTCCATGGGCGGCGGCGAGGTGGCTCGCTACCTCGGCACCCGAGGCTCGGAGCGCATCCGCTCAGCGGTCTTCGCGGGTGCGGTCCCCCCGTACCTCCTCAAGACCGACGACAACCCCGAGGGCGGCCTCGCCGACGAGGACGTCGAGGGCATGAAGTCCGGTGCCGACGAGGACCGGGCGGGCTTCCTGGACGGCTTCACGCGCAACTTCTTCAGCGCCGACGGCGAGCTCAAGGTCACCGAGGACCAGCGTCAGCAGGCCCTCGACCTCGCCCAGCCCGCCAGGCAGGAGGCGCTCGTCGCCTGCATCGACGCGTTCGGTCGTACCGACTTCCGCGACGACCTGACGAAGATCGACGTCCCCGTGCTCGTCATCCACGGCGACGCCGACGCCATCGTGCCCCTGGAGGTCTCCGGCCGGCGGACGGCGGAGGCCGTCAAGGACGCGACCCTGCACGTCGTCGAGGGCGGTCCCCACGGCTTCAACGTGAGCCACTCCGAGGAGCTGAACGCCGCGCTGCTCGACTTCCTCGCGCGATAGGTCATCTCGAGAACGACACGACCCCCGCAGGGCCTCCTGCGGGGGTCGTGTCGTGCGTGGCTACTTCTTGAGCGCCTTCTGGGCGTTCTCGACCGCCGTGTTCATCTCGCGGATCCTGTCCTGGTACTCCGAGAGGTTGCCGTCCTTTAGGGCCGTCTGTGCGGCGCTGTAGGCCTGCGAGGCGTCCTCGAGGTACTGCGACGTGGTCTTGCTCGTGGAGGTCCCACCGTCGTCCTCGGCCGCGGGGGCGTCCTCGTCGTCGGCCGGGATGGTGCCCTCCTCCAGGCCCAGGGCCACACGGAGCGCCTCCTCCAGGGTCTGGCCGAAGCCGACCTTGTCGCCGAACGACGCCGCCACGAACTGCAGCACCGGGTAGGAGCCGGCCGTGGAGTTTCGCTCGATGTAGACGGGCTGGACGTAGAGCAGTCCGCCGCCGACCGGCAGCGTGAGCAGGTTGCCGCGCTTGATGTTGGCCTGCTTGCTCTGCTCGAACGGCAGCAGCGCCGACGAGACACCCTTGTCCGTGCCGATGGAGTTGGCCACGAGGCTCGGTCCGTCGATCACGTTGGTGCTGGGCAGCTCGAGGATCTGCAGCTTCCCGAAGTCGTCGCTCGTGGCCTCGGAGTTCACCGACACGAACGACGCCAGGTTGTTGCGGTTGTTGGGCTGGAACACCGTCGTGAGCGAGAACTCCGGGTCGGTCTGGCCCGGGCGGCTCATCGTCAGGTAGTACGGCGGCTGCAGCGTGCTCTTCTTGTTGGGGTCCGCGGGGACCTTCCAGCGCTGGTCGTCGTTGTAGAACGCCTGCTGGTCGGTCACGTGGTAGCGCTGCAGCACGTCGCGCTGCACCTTGAAGAGGTCGACCGGGTAGCGCAGGTGCTCGAGCAGGCCCTCGGAGATGGCCGACTTCTTCTCGACCACGCCCGGGAAGACCTTCATCCACGTCTTCAGGATGGGGTCCTTCGTGTCCCACTGGTAGAGCTTCACGGTGCCGTCGTACGCGTCCACCACGGCCTTGACCGAGTTGCGCATGTAGTTGACCTCGTCGGTCGGCAGCGCGGCCTGGGTCTGGCCGTCGGTGAGCGAGTCCGACGTGGCGGTCCGCAGCGAGCGGTGCTCGGAGTACGGGTAGGAGTTGCTCGTGGTGTAGCCGTCGACGAGCCAGACGAGGCGGCCGTCGACGACCGCCGGGTAGGAGTCGCCGTCGAGGGTGAGCCACGGGGCGACCTTCTTGACCCGCTCGCGCGGCTCGCGGTCGTAGAGGATCTTGGAGTTCTCGTTGACGCGGCCCGACAGGAAGATCTTGGGCTCGGCGAACTTGAACGCGTAGAGCAGCTTGTTGAACGAGGAGCCGATGGGCACGCCGCCCTTGCCGTCGTAGGTGTTCTTGCTGACGTCCTTGACGTCGGTGTCGTCGTCGGAGCCGCCACCGGGGATGTCGACCTCGATGGGCGCGTCGCCCGAGGCGCGACCCACGATGGAGTACGACGGCGACTGCTCGCCGAAGTAGATCCGCGGCGGGATCTTGGTGGGGATGTCGCCCTGCGGCGGGATGTCCTTCTCGACCCACGCCGGATCGCCCTGGTCGCCGCGCTGGTTGCCCCGTGCGGCGATGATGCCGTAGCCGTGCGTGTACGCGGTGTGGTCGTTGTTCCAGTTGCGCTGGCTGCTCTGCAGGCCGGCGAGGCTCAGCTCGCGGGCCGCGATGATGACGTCCTGCGGCTGCGGGTTGTCGCCCAGCTTGTACCGGTCGACGTCGAGCGTGCTGGGGACCGTGTAGTAGCCACGGACCTGCTGCAGCTGCTGGAAGGCCTCCGAGACGAGCGTGGGATCGAGCAGGCGGCTGCTCACACGGGACTCGGCGGACTGGTTGAGCTCCTGCGGCGTCAGCGCGGTCTTGGCGTCGTACTGCTGTCGCTGGGTGTCGGCGACGCCGTAGGCCTCTCGGGTGGCCTCGATGTTGCGCGCGATGTACGGGCCCTCCTTGTCGGGCTCGGACGGGTTCACCTGGAACGACTGCATGGCGTACGGCCAGATGCCGCCGAGCAGCACCGAGGTGAGGAGCATGAGCCCCAGGCCGATGCCGGGCAGAATCCACGACTTGATGATGATGGAGGAGAAGAACAGGATCGCGCACAGGATGGCGACGATGATCAGGATGTTGCGTGCGGGGAGCCGCGCGTTGATGTCGGTGTAGGTGGCGCCGTCGACCAGGCCCGAGGACTTGATGACGAGGGCGTAGCGGTCGAGCCAGTAGCCGAGCGCGCGCAGCAGCACACCGAGGCCGATGAGGACCGAGAGCTGCACCTGGGCGGCCCTCGTGAAGGTGGGCCCGCGGCCCGAGAAGCGGACCGCGCCCCACACGTAGTGCACGAAGACGACGGCCAGGATGCTCACGACGATGATCGCGAAGGAGTACGAGGAGAGGAACCGCAGCCAGGGGTAGTCGAAGGTGTAGAAGCCGACGTCCTTGCCGAACTGCGCGTCCTTGATGCCGAACGAGCCGCCGTTGCGCCACATCTGGAACGTGTCCCAGCGGCTGGAGGCCACCGAGCCGGCGAAACCCGTGATGACGATCGTGGCCGCGACCAGCACCGGGATCTTCACCGGGTTGAGCGCGAGGCGATACCGGAAGGCCGGGTCGTCGCGCCGCATGGGCGGTGCCGCGGGCCGGAACCGGTACGCGAGGTAGACGTTGAGCGCCACGAACAGGCTGAACAGCAGGCCCAGGACCAGGAAGAGGCTCAGGCGGGTGAGGAGCACCGTCTTGAAGACGTCGGAGTAGCCGACCGAGCGGAACCAGAGGCGGTCGGTCCAGACGCTCGTGAAGACCGACCCGAGGAACAGCAGGACGGCGAGCGTCACGAGGGTGGGGACGAGCACGCGCCGGCGCTTGTCCACTCCACCTCCACCTCCGCCCGGGCGGGGACGGGGCTGGGGGGTACCGAAGATGTCGCTCACAGTGCTCCTGGGTAGGGGGCTCCAGGTGGGGGGCTCGGACGTGAGCTCCCCGGAGCTCCGAGGTGGGCGGCCTTGGCTGAATCCTAGGTCATGAGTCCTAGGACACAGCCGTCAGGCGAACGGCTGGGAGGTCAGGTCAACGTGCGCGACAGGGCCTCGACGAGGCCGGGGACCAGGTCGGGTCCCTCGAGGAGCTGGGCGCCGTGGGGCTCGCGGCCGCGCACGGCGCTGTGACGCTCGCCGTCTCGCGTGACGACGGCGACGAGCCGGACGTCGCGTCGCTCCGGATGGGCGGCCACGGCCTCCGCCAGGGCAGCGGGGTCCTCGGGCAGCTCGTCCTCGGCGCCCGGCGGCAGCATGACGCGCTCGATGACGGCAGCACAGCCGTCGACGACGTCGGGCCAGACGATGCTCTCGAGCGCGTCCTCGAAGGTGGCGCCGGGTGGCAGGTCCTCCTGCTCGATGGGGGTGAGGCCGTCGGGGTTGTCGCGCAGGGAGACGGCCAGCTGCATCGCGAGCCCCGGCTCCTGCTGGGCGAGCAGCGCGGTGCGGACGAGGGCGAAGAGCCGGGGGCGCTGGTCCCAGCCGTCGTCGCCGACGTGCTGCTCGATCTCGAGCGCGACGAGCCGAGCCGGCGTGCTGGGCAGCGGCTCGACGGGTCCGTCGGGCGTGGGCTCCACCGGCCCCTCGCCGCCTAGCACCGCGGCACCGTCGCGTCCTTGTCCTGGGCCAGGTCCCGGAGGTCGGTGATGGCGTCCTTGAGCGTGGAGACCTTCACGACCTCGAGCCCGTGCAGGTCGGCCCCGCGCACCTCGTCGCAGTTGGAGGCGGGTGCGAGGAACACCTCGGCGCCCGCTGCAGCGGCTCCGGCCATCTTCTGGCGGATCCCGCCTATGGGTCCCACCGTGCCGTCGGCGGTGATCTCGCCCGTGCCGGCCACCTGGAGCCCCCCGGTGAGGGACCCGGGCGTGAGTCGGTCGTAGATGGCGAGCGCGAACATGGTGCCGGCGCTGGGTCCGCCCACCTGGTCTCCGACGTTGTTGACGATGTCGATCGGGAAGTCGTACGTGGTGGCGATCGTGATGCCGACCCGAGGGATCGTGGGGTCCTGGGCGTCGGGGCGGGTGGTGAGCTCGACGTCGAGCGCCTTGCCGTCGCGATCCACGCCCACCGTCACGACCTGGCCGGGCTTCACGGTCTGGATGGCCTTCACGACGGCGGCGGACGACGCCACCTTGGTGCCGTCGACCGTGACGATCCGGTCCTTGGCCTCGAGCTTCCCCGCTGCCGCGCTGTCCTTCACGACGCCGGCCACCACGGGCTTCTCGGGGACGGTGTACCCGGCCGCGCGGAGGGCGGCGACGCGCGAGGCGTCCTTGGAGCTGGTGAGCTGCGCCTGACCCTCGGTCTTGGCGTCGGACTCGCTCTGGTCGTCGGGGTAGACGAAGTCGTGCGGGACAACCGCGATGTCCTGGTCGAGGTAGGCCCGGGTGACGTCGACGAGCGACAGGCTGCTGTCGGCGCGCGTCACCGAGACGGTCGTGAAGTCGAGGGAGCCGTCGGTCTTGTAGGTCTTGACGCCCTTGCCGAAGGTGAACATGGGCTTGCCGTCGAAGTCGCCGAGGGTGTCGAAGACCGGGCCCGGCCGCAGCGTCACGTACGGGACCGGCACGAGGAACGCCACGCACGTGAGGGCGACGAGGGTGATGGCGGCCGCCACCATCGTGCCGTAGCGCCGGCTCAGGTTCATGGCCTCGGCGTGCTCGCGCTCGCCGTCGTGCTCGGGATCACTCACCCGCACAGCCTAGAGAAGACGGGCAACCCGCGTGGACCGCGCCCCGTGGGCGGGATCGCTACGCTGGATCCATGCCCGACGAGCCCCATGACGACCCCACCGGAGACGACCCCGCGAAGGGACAGAACCCGTTCGCGGGCACACCCATGGAGCAGATCTTCGCCGCCATGGGTGGCCAGGGCGGCCAAGCCCCCGACCTCGGCGCACTCTTCGGCCAGATGCAGCGACTCTTCAGCGGCTCGGGCGACGGCACGGTCGACTTCGCGGTCGTGAAGGACGTCGCCCGTCACGCCCTCTCGGCCGCCGGGCCCGACCCGTCGCCGCACAGCGGCCAGGTGGGCGCCCTCGACGACGCGGTCAGGCTCGCCGAGGGCTGGCTCGACCGCGCCACCGAGGTCCCGGCCGCCGTCACGTCCACGTCGGCCTGGAGCCGCGCCGACTGGGTCGAGCAGACCATCGGCACGTGGGAGCAGGTCGTGGCCCCCATCGCCGAGCACGTCGTCGGCGCCATGAGCGAGGCCCTGCCCGAGGAGGCCCGGGCCATGGCCGGCCCGCTCCTCGGCATCCTGCGTCAGGCGGGCAGCGCGATGTTCGCCCAGCAGATCGGCCAGGCCCTCTCCGAGCTGGCCGGCGAGGTGGTCTCCAGCACCGACATCGGTCTGCCCCTCGCTGCGGCCGGTCACGCCGCCCTGCTGCCCCACAACGTCGCGGAGTTCGGCGACGGCCTCGAGATCGGTGCCGCCGACGTCCTGCTCTACGTCACGCTGCGCGAGTGCGCGCACCACCGGCTCTTCGCGCACGCGTCGTGGCTGAGGCCCGCCATCCTGGGCGCCATCGAGGAGTTCGGCCGCGGCACCCGCATCGACACGAGCGCCATCGAGGACAAGCTGCAGGGCTTCGACCCCGGCAACCCGGAGGCCATGGCCGAGGCCATGCAGAACGGTCTCTTCGACCCCGAGCCCACGCCCGAGCAGCAGGTGGCCCTCACGCGCCTGGAGACGCTGCTCGCCTTCGTGGAGGGCTGGGTCGACGAGGTGGTCGACCAGGCCACCCGCGAGACCATGCCCACCGCGGGCGCCCTGTCCGAGGCCGTGCGTCGCCGTCGCGCCACCGGTGGTCCGGCCGAGCAGACCTTCGCCTCGCTCGTGGGTCTTGAGCTCCGTCCCCGGCGCATGCGCGAGGCCACCACGCTCTGGGCGGCTCTGCGCGACCGTCAGGGTCCGGCCGCCCGCGACGCCGTGTGGACCCACCCCGACCTCATGCCGTCGGCCGACGACCTCGACGACCCGCTCGGCTTCGCCCAGCGCGAGCCTGCCACGGACGCCGACTTCGACACCGAGCTCGGCAAGCTCCTCGACGACGAGTGAGCCTGCACGCCGATGCCGTGCAGGTGCTGAACGCCTGGAACGGCCCCGACGACGCCCAGGAGATGCTGCGGCGCGACTACCTCGAGGTGCTGGACCGCGAGCCCGAGGCCATGTGGCGCTCCTGCCTGCCCGACCACCTGACCGCGAGCGCCGTGGTGCTCTCGCACGACGGCTCCTCGGCCCTGCTGACGCTGCACCTCAAGGCAGGTCTGTGGCTCCAGACCGGCGGACACTGCGAGCCGCAGGACCGGACGCTGGCGGGCGCTGCCCTGCGCGAGGCTCGCGAGGAGAGCGGCATCGCCGACCTCACGATCGACCCGGTCCCCCTGCTCCTCTCCCGGCACGCCGTGCCCTTCTGCGGCGGCGGGACCGGCGAGCGGGTCACCCACCACCTCGACGTGCAGTTCCTGGCCGTGGCGCCCCCCGGCGCTCAGGCCGTCATCAGCGAGGAGTCCGCCGACCTGCGCTGGTTCGGTCCCGGCGACGTGGTGGAGCCGAGCGACGACGACGTGCGCCGGCTCATCGGCTCTGCCAGGACACGCCTTCGAGGAACCCCCGCGCCTTGACGAGGTGCGGGTAGGGCTCGAGCAGGGCCCAGAACGCTGCGCTGTGGTTGGGCTCCAGGAGATGGGCCAGCTCATGCAGGATCACGTAGTCGACGACCCACTCGGGCATGCCCTGCAGCCGGTCGGAGAGCCGGATGGAGGCGTCGGTGGAGGTGCACGACCCCCACCGCTTGTCCATGTTCGACACCCAGCGGATGCTGGACGGCTGGGCACGCCCGCCGAGGTGGAGCGAGGAGAGGCGCGCCGCCCGGTCGAGCAGGTCGGTGTCGGTGGGCCGGGTGCGGGCGATCTTGCGGTCGAGCTTGGCCACGAGTGCCTCGACCTGACGCTTCTCCTCCGCGGCGCTGAGGTGAGCCGGAACGAGCACGACGGTGGTCTCGCCGTCGCGGTACGCGCTGATGGTGCGCTTGCGCCTGGCGCTGCGCCGGATCTCTACGTCGCCCATGGGTGCCAACCTAGGACAGCGGTCCGACACGCGTGCCGTCCACAGCCCCGATCGGGCGCACGAGCCGTCGTCGCAGGCAGGAAAAGCGATCTGGGTCACACGCCGTCCACGTCTCGTCCACGTGCTGTCCACACCGTCGCCCGGCGATGCGCACAACTTGTCCCCAGATCTGTCCACAGGCGTGGACAACCCATACCGTCGGTCGGTTGACGACCCCGCCCGGGCACCCCTACGGTGAGCGGCAGCCGGGACTCCCGGCCGCGGTCAGCAGGGGAAGGCAGGCCCCGGCCGGGGCCCGGCGTCTGCGTCCCTGCCAGGCCCTCGGCCCCATCGCTGTGGATCGCCGCTGGCTCTCCGGCACACCCGACGGCGAGGCTGCCTCCCATGGCTCTTCGTCCTCTCCTGCGACCTGGCAGCGTCGTGCTCCGCCGCGACCCGAGCCATCTGCAGATCGGCTTTTCTCCTGCAATCCTGGTGCGCGACCGGCCCGACCTCGTCGCCTTCCTGCACCTGCTCGACGGCGTCCACGACCTCCCGGGGCTGCGCCGGGCCGTCCGTCGCCGGTCGCTCGACGTGGGAGACGTCGACGCGCTCGTGCTGGAGCTGCTGGCCCGCGGCGCCGCCATCGACCCTGCGGTCGCACCCGACCCCGCTGCCCCGATCGCCGTGAGCGTGCTGGCCGTCGACCCCCACGCGCAGGAGCTGGCCCGCGCCATCGGCACGGTCTGTGGAGAACGTGGCCGCCGACGGGTCGACGGGGACACTCTCGTGGTGGCGGTGTGCGCCGCGGAGCCCTCCCGCGACGCCGTCGACGACCTCGTCGACCGCGCCGGGGCCGTCCTCGTGGTCCGACTCGCCCAGGACACGGTCCTGGTCGGTCCGCTGGTCGTGGCCACCCGCAGCCCGTGCCTGCGGTGCGCCGACCTCGGACGCGCCGACGCCGACCCCACGTGGCCCCATGTGCTGGCCCAGCTGGAGCGGCACGCAGGTCCCGCCGTGGCTCCACGCGCGCACCGCCTCGTGACCTGGCAGTCGGCCCTGCTGGTCGCGCACGACGCCGAGCTCTGGCTCGGCGGCGTCCGGCCCTCGAGCCTGGGTGCCGTGTCGGTCGTCGGCCCGCTCCCCGGCGAGCGGAGCAGGAGCACCGTGCCGTTCCATCCCCGCTGCCTCTGCTCCCTCTTCCCCGCCGGCAGCTGATCCGGGCACCCGCGCTCTCCTCGACGGGTGGTCCGGGCCAGGGGACCTATCCTGGACAGGTGGCTGACGACGACCGACGTGAACGCAAGGTGATGCCGTCCTCGGCCATCGCACGAGGAGCCAAGCTGGCCTCGCTGCCGGTCGGGTTCGCCGGACGGACGGCGCTCGGCATGGGCCGTCGGCTCGGAGGCGCCCCGGCCGAGGCGGTGCTCACCGAGGTGCAGCGCCGCACGGCGGAGCAGATCTTCAGCGTGCTGGGCCAGCTCAAGGGCGGCGCGATGAAGTTCGGCCAGGCCATGAGCGTGTTCGAGGCCGCCCTCCCCGACGAGATCGCCGGGCCGTACCGCGAGACCCTCACCAAGCTCCAGGACGCTGCACCGCCCATGCCACCGGGCACGGTCCACCGCCAGCTCGCCACCGAGCTGGGCGAGGACTGGCGCGACCGCCTCTCCATCGACGACGCCCCTGCCGCCTCGGCCTCCATCGGACAGGTCCACCGCGGCACGTGGACGCACGAGGACGGTCGCGAGGAGCCGGTCGCGGTCAAGGTGCAGTACCCCGGGGCGGCCAAGGCCCTCCTGAGCGACCTCAAGCAGCTCTCGCGCCTCAGCCGGCTCTTCGCCGTCGTGGCGCCGGGCCTCGACGTGAAGCCGCTGCTCAAGGAGCTGCAGGAGCGCGTGGCCGAGGAGCTGGACTACCGGCTCGAGGCCGACGCCCAGCGCACCTTCGCCGCCGAGTACGCCGACGACCCCGACTTCGTGGTGCCGACCGTGGTGGCGGGCACCGAGCGCGTGCTCGTGAGCTCCTGGATGGACAGCGAGGCCTCGCTGGCCGAGATCATCTCCGCCGGGACGCAGGAGGACCGCGACCGGTACGGGCTGCTCTTCGCCCAGTTCCTGCTGTCCGGTCCGCGCCGCGTGGGCCTGCTGCACGCCGACCCCCACCCCGGGAACTTCCGCATCATCGGCGACGGCCGGCTCGGTGTGGTCGACTTCGGCGCCGTGGCCCGCCTGCCCGAAGGCTTCCCGCCCGCCATCGGCCCGCTCCTGCGGCGCGCCATCGCCGGCGACGCCGAGGGTGTGAGCGCCGGGCTGCGCGAGGAGGGCTTCCTGCGACCCGGTGTGAGCCTGCAGCCCGAGGTGCTCAACGCCTTCATCGCGCCGTTCTTCGAGCCGGCCACCGTCGACGAGTTCAGCTTCAGCCGTGGCTGGCTCCGCGCCCAGGTGCAGCGGGTGAGCGCACCCGGCATCGAGGGCATGGGCACCTCGCTCAAGATCAACCTGCCGCCCGAGTACCTGCTGATCCACCGGGTGTGGCTCGGCGCCATCGGTGTCCTGAGCCAGCTGGGCGCCACCGCGCCCTTCCGCTCGATCCTCGACGAGAACCTGCCGGGATTCTCCGATCCCGACTAGCCGGTGATGATCTCCAGGACCTCCTCGCCGAAGCGTTCACGCTTGGTCTGGCCGATCCCGGAGATGCCCACGAGCTCGCGGGCGTCGTGCGGCTTGTGCGCCACGAGCGAGAGCAGCGTGGCGTCGGTGAAGATGACGTAGGCGGGGACCTTGGCGTCGGCGGCCTTCTCGGCCCGCCAGGTCTTGAGCCGCTCGAAGAGGTGGCGGTCGCCGGCATCCAGCTCCTCGAGCACGGCGGCCGTCTTGCGCCGCGGCTTGGGCGCACCGGACCGGCGCGACTCGTGGTCGGCCGGAAGCAGCGGGTCGAGGAATCGGGTGGGCTTGCGCCGGGCCTGTCCCCCGGGCTTGCGGGCGAGCGCCCACGACACCGTGAGGACGCGCTTGGCCCGCGTGACGCCGACGTAGAAGAGCCGACGCTCCTCCTCCACCCGCTCGGGCTCGGGCGCCTCGCCGCGGTTGTGGACGTACGGGAGCATCCCCTCGTGCATGCCGACGCAGAAGACGGCCTCCCACTCCAGGCCCTTGGCTGCGTGCAGGGTGGAGAGCGTGACGCCGTCGACGGCCGGGGCGTGGGCCACGTGAGCACGGCGCTCGAGGTCGGTCACGAGGTCGCCGAGCGTGGCGGTGGGCTTGTCCTCGGCGAGGTCGGCCGCCATGGACACGATGGCGTGCAGGGACTCCCACCGGTCGCGGACCGCGCCGCCACCGGCGGGCGGCTCCTCGCGGTAGTCGAGAGCGGCCAGCACGGCCCTCACCTCCGAGACGAGCGCACCGTCCTCCTGCTCGCCGCCGCGCGCCTGGCCGCGCAGCAGCGTGACCGCCTGGCGCACCTCACCGCGCTGGAAGAAGCCCTCGCCACCGCGCAGCGTGTACGGGACCGAGGCCTCGCCCAGGGCCTCCTCGAAGGCCTCGGACTGGGCGTTGATGCGGTACAGGACCGCCATCTCCCGGTACGGGACGCCGCTGCGGTGCAGGCGGACGATCTCCTGCGCCACGCTGCGCGCCTCGCTGGGCTCGTCGCTGTGGCTCAGGTAGCGGACCGGCTCACCGGCTGGCTGCTGCGCCTCGAGCTTGACCCCGCCGCTCGTGGTCCCGCGAGGGAACACCGCGTTGGCCACCGCCACCACCTGCGGCGTGGACCGGTAGTTGCGCACGAGCTCGAGGCGCTGGGCACCCTCGTAGCGCCGCGAGAAGTCCCGCAGCAGCCTCGGGGAGGCACCGGCGAAGGAGTAGATCGTCTGGCGCGGGTCGCCCACGACGCAGACGTCGTCGCGACCACCGAGCCACAGGTCCAGCAGCGTGGACTGCAGGGGGTTGACGTCCTGGAACTCGTCGACGACGAACCAGCGGTACTGGCGCCGGACCTGGGCGGCGACCCGCTCGTCGTCGGCGAGGATGGCCGCCGTGACGAGCAGGATGTCCTCCATGTCGATGCGGTTGTTCTCGCGCTTGAGCTCCTCGTAGGCGGCCATCACGTTGGCCACCTGCCCGGGCTGGAGGTCGGCCACCTGCCGGCCCGCCGTGCGGGCCGTCTCGGCGTAGTCGGGGATGCGGACGTTGCTCACCTTGGCCCACTCCACCTCGGCCGACAGGTCGCGCAGGAGGGCGGTGTCTCCGTGCAGCCCCACCCGGCGGGCGGCCGGACCGAGGACGGAGAACTTGGAGGAGATGATCTCGGGGAACTCCGTGCCGTAGACCTGCGGCCAGAAGTACCGCGCCTGGCGCAGGGCCGCGGAGTGGAACGTGCGGGCCTGGATGGTGGGAGCGCCGAGGGCCGCGAGCCGGCCGCGCATCTCACCTGCAGCGCGCGTGGTGAAGGTGACCGCGAGGACCTCGGTGGGCTCGTAGAGCCCCGTGGCCACGCCGTAGGCCATGCGGTGGGTGATGGCGCGGGTCTTGCCGGTGCCGGCGCCGGCGATGACCGCCACGGGGCCGCGGAGGGCCAGCGCCACCTCCCGCTGCTCGGGATCGAGAGCGGCGAGGAGTTCTTCTGGCTGAGGCACGAAGACCACCCTAGACGGGGCCCACGACAGCGGCGCAGCCGTCGTCGACCGGCCCGGGACACCTCGCCGCAGGGCGGTTCAGCGCGGCGTGGGCGGGCTCATGACGAGCCGCATGTGCCCCATCGTCCGACGTCGCCCTTGGCGGCAGCCTCCTCGGCGGCGCCCAGCACGTCGCGGTGCCGGACGTCGAGGCGGCCGGAGAACAGGGCAGCGTTCCCGTCGCGGAGCAGCTGCTCCTGGACGAAGGTGTCGTCGCGGTTCCAGGCGAACACCAGGAAGCGACCGCGACGATCCCGCTCGACGGTCGTGGCCTCCACCCAGATGCGCGCACCGATCAGGTCGTCGATGGCCCGGCGCCCCTCCTCGGTCCAGCACGGGTCCCGCACGGGCTCGAGCTGCTGCAGGTCGGCGAGGCGCAGACTCACGAAGTCGTTGGTGCCCACGGCACGCAGGCCCTTGCTCGCGTACCGCCCGGTGCGCTCGACACGACCCCTGAACGTGCCGTCGGACTTCACCGACCCGACGGTCATGACGAACGCGTCGTAGGGCTTCTTGGCCCCCGGCTCGACCGACTCCTTCGAGGAGCCACCCTTGACGAGGTAGAAGATCCCTCCCACCACGACGATGGCGACCATGAGCATGACGGAGCTGCGGCGCTTCATCTGGTCCATGGCTGGGAGGATGTCATGAAACAGTTGCACCTGTCATACCGGGAATTGCACGGACGCCCGGTCCGTTGACCAGGATGAAGCTCCACGAGCACCATCACCGGCTGAAGAAGGTTGTCATGTCTGACTCGCAGTTCACGCTCTACTCCACTCCTTGGTGCGGCTACTGCCACCGCCTGAAGAGCCAGCTGAAGCGCGAGGGCATCGTGTTCGACGAGGTCGACATCGAGCAGGACCCCGACTCGGCCCTCGTCGTCGAGAAGGCCAACGGCGGCAACCAGACCGTCCCGACCCTCGTGTTCGCCGACGGCTCCGCCCTCACGAACCCCTCGGTCGCCCAGGTCAAGGCCCAGCTCGCCCTGGCCTAGTCGTCAGACGTACGGCGAGCGGTGGCGAGCCGAGCGGGTCCGCGCAGCGGACGAGCGCGAGGAACGAGCGCGGGCCGGTCCCGGCTCGCGCGACGATCCCCAGCGGTCAGAACCAGGATGCCGGGATCGGCTCCCGGTACCAGCGCTCGACGAGGAAGCTCGAGATGGAGACACCGCTCGGGGGCAGCAGGAGCGTTCCGGCCTCGCCCTCGGCCTTGAGCTCCTCGCGCGTGACCCAGCGCGCCTCGGCGATCTCGTCGTGGTCCACCTGGATGCGGGTGTCGACGGCCTTGCCGAAGAAGCCCACCATGAGGCTCGCGGGGAACGGCCAGGGCTGGCTTCCGCCGTAGGTGACCTCGCCGACGACGACGCCCACCTCCTCCTTGACCTCGCGACGGACGGCGTCCTCGAGGGTCTCCCCGGGCTCCACGAAGCCGGCGAGCGTGGACCAGCGGCCCTCGGGCCAGGCCGCCTGGTGCCCGAGCAGCGCACGGTCCTGGTCGTCGGTGATGAGCATGATGACGGCAGGGTCGGTCCGCGGGAAGTGGTGCGCACCGCACTCAGGGCACTGGCGCAGGTGTCCGGCGGAGCGGATCTCGGTGGCCGAGCCGCAGCGCGGGCAGAACGGCATGGACTGCAGCCATCGCGCCATCCCCACGGCGTGCACGGCGAGCGAGAGGTCGGACGCCTCGAGCAGCGGCGCCAGCATCCGCACGCTCACCGGCTGGAGGCCGTCGTCGATTCGGCCCCCGACCATGACGGCCGCGTACGACGCGCCGTCACGCTCCCCCAGGTAGATGAAGGTGCCTGGGGGTGCGTCGGCCCGGTCGAGCCAGCGCAGCCGAGGACCGTCGCCCTCGTGCTCACCCTGCTCGGTGGCGACGTGCTCGCCGCCGATCACCATGACGCGGACGTCCGGCGTGTCCCAGGCGTCGTCCTTGCGCAGGTGTCCGGCCCGGTCGTGCTCGGCGCGGTAGAAGGCGAAGGGCGATCGGGAGTCACTCACCCTGCCAGCGTAGTGAGACGGGCCAGGACCGCAGGACGCAGCGGAACCTTCCCTCAGCCTGCCGGCGTGACGAGCCGTTCGAGCTCGGGCCGGCTCGGCAGGTCTGAGGGGGCGAACCGCGCGACCTCGCCGAGCCGGACGTAGTAGAAGGCCCCCGACACCTTCTCGACGGGCAGGCCCATGAGCTCGGCGAACGCGAGCCGGTAGACCGCGAGCTGTAGCGGGTCCGCCGTGGCCTGCCGGTTGGTCTTCCAGTCGACGACCTCGTACGACGGGTCGTCGGGCGTGCCGGTGGAGAACACCGCATCGATCCGTCCGATGACCTGCTGCCCGGCGAGCACGAGGGAGAACGGCGCCTCGATGGCGAAGGGCACCGCGTCGGCGAACGGCCCCGTCCGGAACAGCTCGATGACCTCGTCGAGCTCCTCGTCCGACCTGAGGTCGGCATCGCCCGCGCCGGGCAGGTCCGACGGGTCGAGCAGGGGAAGCTGGCCGAAGTAGGCCTCGACCCAGGCGTGGAACCGGGTGCCGAAGCGGGCCGCGGTGGAGGGCTGGCGCGGCATGGGTCGGGCGAGAGCGCGGGCGAAGCCGGGCTCGTCCTGGGCGAGGGACAGGACCGAGGTGGCCGAGACCGTGGGCGGCAGGTCGACGACACGCTCGAGCCGCGCCGCGGTCTCGGCCTCGCGCAGGAGGAGCTCGACGTCGTCCTCGAGCTGCTGCAGCTCCTCGTCGAGCGGGAGCGGCAGGTCCGACGGCGACTCGAGCTCGGCTCGCACGAGGGCAGCGAGACGGTGCCGGGCCTCCAGGCGGGGCGCCGGTGCCGGCCAGGGCACACCGTCGACCTGCACGAGCAACGGGTTGGTGGCGTCGTCCTCGGGCTGCGGCGCCCAGTGGACGGGTGAGCCGCCCTGCTCCTCCAGCCACGCGCGGGTGTTCTCGAGGAAGGCCGACGGTCCGCGGAACTTCTGCTGCGTGCGTCCCCACCAGTGGCCGGTGACCACGAGCCGGGTGCGGGCCCGGGTGTAGGCGACGTAGCCCAGCCGGAGCTCCTCGAGCCGGGACTCGTGCCTGATGGCCGCCTTGAAGGCCGTGAGGTCGGCTGCCGACCAGCTGGCCAGCTCCGGCAGGGTGGCGTGGTCTCCACGCAGCGGCCACGGGAGGGTGTCGGCCGTCGTGGTCCAGTTGGGTCGCGACCGCGCCCCGGGGAAGACGTCCTTGGTGACGAGCGGGACGAACACGATGTCCCACTCCAGCCCCTTGGACTTGTGGATGGTGAGCAGCTTGACCGAGTCGGCCTCGGTGGGGGTGGACACCTCGAGACCCTCGTTGAAGTCGTCCTCGGCCCGCAGGTAGGCCACGAGACCACCGAGCGAGGCGTAGCGGTCGGTCTCGCCGTACGCGGCGACGGCGTCGAGGAACAGCGCGAGGTTGTCCGAGCCGCCCGTGACGTGGGAGGCCTCGAGCTCGATGTCGAGGTCGAGGGCGCGGACGGCCCGCCGGGCCAGCTCGAGCAGCGGGTCGGCGACGTGGGCGCGGACGGTGCGGATGATGCGGGCGAGGTCGGTGAACCGCCGCCGGGCCTCGGGCGAGTACCCGAGCTCGCCCAGGTCGTCGAGGGCGTCGGCCAGCGAGACGATCTCGGTGGGGTCGGTGCCCTCGACCGCACGGCTCAGCTCCTCGGCGAGGGTGGCTTCCTCGTCGCGGCCGAAACGGCGGCCGCTGAGCGAGGCGGCCCGGCGTCCGAGCAGCGCCAGGTCGCGAGGACCGACAGCGAAGCGTGGACCGGTGAGCAGACGCAGCAGCGACGGGTTGGCGGTGATGTCGTCGACGACCTCGAGCAGCGCGAGGACGTCGGACACCTCCGGCTGGTCGAGGAGACCGGTGAGTCCGACGATCTCGAAGGGGACGTCGCGGCGGCGCAGCTCCTGCACGATGGCGCCGTTCTCGCGGGTGACGCGTGCCAGCACGGCGATCTCGCGCCACGGCGTGCCGGCCTCGTGGGCCTCGATGATGCCCTGCACGACGGCGTCGATCTCCTCCTGCACCGTCTCGTGCAGGGCGACGTCGACCTGACCGACCGACCGGACCGCCGAGACGAGCGGCTGGACGACCTCGGAGGTGGCGTAGAACTCGGCGGCGAGCCGGTTGGCGGCGCCGATGATCTCGGGTGCGCACCGCCGGGTCTCCACGAGCGAGAAGTGCCGACCCTCTCCCCCGCCGGAGAACTCCCGCACGAAGTTCTCGAGGTTGCCCGTGGCCGCGCCGCGCCAGCCGTAGATGCCCTGGGCGGGGTCGCCGACGGCCGTGGCCGGATGGCCGCCGAACAACGCGTGGAGCAGGTCGCGCTGGGCCACCGAGGTGTCCTGGTACTCGTCGAGGAGCACGACGTCGAAGCGCTCGCGCAGGGCCTCGGCCACCCCGGGCTGCTGCGCCAGGCGCGCGCCCCAGGCCATCTGGTCCGAGAAGTCCATGACCCCGTCGCTCAGCTTGGCGGCCCGGTACCGGTCGACGAGGTGGCTGAGCTCGATGCGCTTGCGCGCGGCAGCGGCCGCCGCCTTGGCCCCGGCCGAGGGCTTGGCGTCGGACAGGGCGTCGACGATGGTGGCGAGGGAGTCCTCGCGCAGCTCCTCGGTGCTGACGAGGTGCTCGGACAGCTGGCCGTCGAGGTTCATGGCCTGGGTGACGAGGGTGGGGACGTAGGTGCTGAGCTCGGCGAGGTCGCCCTCGTAGGTCTCCACGACCCGCGCCATGCGCTGGAACCGCGAGGCGTCCGTGACGATGCGCAGGTCGGGCTCGACCCCCAGGCGCAGGCCGTGCTCGGCGATGAGCTGACCGGCGAAGGCGTGGTACGTGGAGGTGGTGGGGACGGAGTCGAGCTCGACCCCGAGGAGCTCGAGGCTGCGCCGGATGCGGACGCCCAGCTCGGCCGCGGCCTTGTTGGTGAAGGTGAGACCGAGGATGCGCTCGGGGGCGACGCCGTCGTGGCCCACGAGCCACACGACGCGGGCCGCCATGACCGTGGTCTTGCCCGATCCGGCGCCGGCGATGATGGCGCCGGTGCCCTCGAGCGGCGCCGTGATGGCGTCGAGCTGCGGCCGGCTGAACGGGATGTCGAGGAGCTCGGACAGGTGTTCCTCGGAGCGGATCATGCTCATGCGCCGTCTCCCTCGCCGCGCCCGAGGATGCTCGAGCCCTCGTCCTTGGCCGGACACACGTGGGTGAACGCGCAGTACTTGCAGGCCGTCTCGGACACCGTGGCCACGAAGCGCTCGTCGACGATGGTGCGCACGCTGGAGCTCAGGTGCTCGACGGCGAAGAAGGGGACGTCGGGCGTGGGGGCGAGCTGCGGCTGGACCTTGGGGCGGCTCGGGTTCTTCTTGTCCGCCTCGCGCAGCTGCACGAGCTCGGCGCCGCCGGGCCGTCCGCCGTCGGGCGCGTCGGGGACGGCGCCGTGCTGCACCACGAGCTGGTAGAGCCCCAGCTGGGCGTGCTCGGCGATGGACTTGTCCGACGGCGGGTTCTTGGAGGTCTTGAGGTCGATGACGTGGACAGCACCGTCGGCATCGACCTCGACCCGGTCCATGGAGCCGCTCAGGTGGACCGCGCGGCCCTCGACCTCGAGGTCGACCTCGAAGGGGTGCTCGGCGGCGAGCACCGTGCGGGGGTTGGACCGGTGCCAGTCGGCGAAGCGGCCGAGAGCCTCGACGGCGGCGGCCTTCTCCCGGCGACCGATCCAGGGTGCGTACTCCAGCTGGCTCCAGACGTCCTCGAGGTGGGCCGCCAGGTGGGAGGGCTCCGGATCGACGCCGTGCGCGACGACGTCGGCCGCGATGGCATGGACGATGGAGCCGAAGCCCTGGGCCGACGACGTGCCGCGGCCACCGCGGGCCTCGTGGTCGAGGAACCACTGCAACGGGCAGGACGTGAGCGAGGAGACCTGGCTGCCCGAGAGCCGTAGGGGCTGGTCGGGGTCCCGCACGGGGACGGCGGACTCGGTGCGCTCGGCCAGGCCCCACCAGCGGTCGGGGTGGGCCGGGCGGCCGGCCGGGTGCTGGGCGAGCCGGGCCAGGAGCGAGGCCACGCGCTGCTGCACGGCGTCGTCGGAGGTGGACTCGCCCAGTCGACGCAGGGCCGCCACGGCGCTGCGCAGCGAGAGCGCTCGGTGGGGACGGCCCTCCGCCTCGGGCAGGGCGAGCGTGGGCGAGCCGATGACGTGGGCGTGCAGCTCGGCGAGGAAGCGCGAGGGCTGGTCGCCGTCGTCGGCGGTGGTGCGGACGGCCGTGACCAGGAGGCGCGACCTCGTGCGGGTGCAGGCGACGTAGAAGAGGCGACGCTCCTCGGCCACGGCCGAGCGAGGGGACGGCGCCGGCCCGATGCCCTGCGGCGTGATGCGGTCGGGCTGGAGCAGGCTGCTGCGCACCCGGGCGTCGGGCCACTCGCCGTCCTGCACCCCGGCGACGACGACGAGCGGCCACTCCAGCCCCTTGGACCGGTGGGCCGTCATGAGCTGGACGGCCGAGCCGGCGTCGCCCGCCTGGGCGATGCTGTCGGCCGGGATCTCCTGGCTCTGCAGCGCAAGGACGACCTCGGTGACGGACCGCCTGGCCTGGCGCTCCTCGGCCCTGGCCGCCTCGGCGAACAGGGCGCACAACGCGTCGAGGTCGTGGTGGGCCCGCGCCGAGCCCTCGCCGTCGGCCTCGGCCTCCTCCTGGAGGCGCCGCGGCCAGGAGGTGCCTGACCACAGCGTCCACAGCACCTGCTCGGCCGACTCGCCGGCACCGATCTGCTCGGCGGCGCGGGCCAGCAGCACCGCGACCCGGCCCGCGGCGGCGACGGCCTCCCCGGCCGGCCCGTCCTCGGCCAGCGTGCGCAGGAGACCGGGCTGGGCCAACGCCTCGGCCACCAGCACCCGGGACGGCCGGGGCCAGGTGTCGTGGTCGTGCCGACGCAGCACCCGGCCCAGGCGCCGCAGGGAGCCTGCGTCGAGCCCGCCCAGCGGACCGGTGAGCAGGGCCTCGGCCTCAGCCGGGTCGAGCGGACCGCCCTCGTGCAGGGTGTCGGCGGCGTGCAGGGCGGCGATGAGCGTGCGGACCGCGGGCTCGACCGCGAGGGGCAGCTCGTCTCCCGCGACGTCGACCGGCACCCCGGCGGCCTGCAGGGCTCGCTGCAGACGGCTGAGATGGGCCGAGGAGCGCACGAGCACCGCCATGTCGGACCACGGGCGCTGGTGCCGCAGGTGCTGCTCGCGCAGCAGCAGGGCGATGTTCTCGGACTCGGCCGTGGGCGAGACGAACGTCCGCACCTGCACCGCACCGGGGTCCTCGACGGTGGACCGGGGCGAGCGCAGCTGCTCGAACTGCGGTCCGTCGACCGCACCCAGGGCGCCCCGGTTCTCGACGACGGAGCGCACCGCGGCCGCCACGACCGGGCCGTAGCGGTTGGTGCGCTCCAGGGTGATGGTGCGGGCCGGCTCGCCCTGCCGGTCGCGGAAGGCTCCGGGGAAGTCGATGATGCCCCGCACCTCGGCACCGCGGAAGCCGTAGATGGACTGGTACGGGTCGCCCACGACCACGAGGTCGCGGCCGTCGCCCGCCAGGGCCTGCAGGAGCTGGACCTGGAGCGGGTCGGTGTCCTGGTACTCGTCGACGACGACCAGGCGCAGCCGCTCGCGCCAGCGCTGCCGCACGGCCGGGTCGTCGAGCCGGGCGACGGCCTGGAAGATGAGGTCGGTGTGGTCGATGGTGTTGGCCAGGGCGGCGACCGAGGTGAGCTCGTCGAAGAACCGGCCCGCAGCCGCCCAGTCGTCGCGCCCCGTCCGGGCGCCGAGCTCCTCGAGGTCGAGCGCGTCGAGTCCCTGGGCCCGAGCCGCTGCGAGGAGCCGCTGCAGCTCGGTGGCGAGCCCCCGCGTCCTCAGCGCGCTGCGCAGGGGGGCGGGCCACTGCTCCGGGTCCACGCCGGCCAGGACCTCGGCGATCACCGCGTCCTGCTCCGGCGCGCTGAGGAGCCGGATGGGGTCGGTGAAGTCCTGGGCGTCCTGCTCCGAGCGCAGCAGGGCGTAGGCGAAGGAGTGGAAGGTCATGGCCGGTGTGGTGGCCGTGGTGCGCGCCAGGCGCCGCGCGATGCGCGCGCGGACCTCCTGGGCGGCCTTGCGGCTGAAGGTGAGGACGAGCACCTGGTCGGGCGAGAGGCCGCCGGCCTCGATGCGGTCCACCACCAGCTCCACGAGCGTGGTGGTCTTGCCGGCGCCGGGTCCGGCGAGCACGTGCAGGGGGCCACCCTGGGTGGCCACGTGCTCCACGACGGCACGCTGGGAGGGGTCCAGCGCGGGAGGCGTGACGCGCTCGGCGGTGGGCCGTCGCAGTCGGTACTCGGGGGGCACGACTACATCCCAGCAGACCGGTCGGACATCACGGGTCGCGCGGGTTCCAGAGCGCCCGACGCAGGTCGACGTGGCCCCGCACGACGGGGGTGCGCTCCTCGCGCCAGTGCAGCTGCGCGTCGGTCATGAGGTGCGGCGGCAGCGTGCCGTTCGCGCGCACCACCCGCCACCACGTGACGGCCGGCCCGTCCGTGGCCATCACCCGGCCGACCTGGCGCGGACCGCCCTCGCCGAGCAGGTCGGCGATGAGCCCGTACGTGACGACGCGACCCCGGGGAACGGTCTCGACGACGTCGAGCACCCGTTCCCCGAAGTCGCTCATGGGGCCGGCTCAGTACGTGGGCTGGCTGGGGTCAATCTGGTTGACCCAGGCCACCACGCCGCCACCGACGTGCACGGCGTCGGTGTAGCCGGCGCCCTTGAGGACCGCGAGCGCCTCGGCCGAGCGGACGCCCGACTTGCAGTGCAGCACGACCTGCTTGTCCTGCGGCAGCTGGTCGAAGGCCTTGCCGTTGAGGACGTCGCCCTTGGGGATGAGCACCGAGCCGGGGATCTTGTTGATCTCGTACTCGTTGGGCTCGCGGACGTCGACCAGGACGAAGTCGCGGCCACCGTCGGCACGCTCCTTGAGCCAGTGGTCGAGCGTGGCCACCGAGATGGTGGAGTCGGCAGCCGCGTCGGCGGCCTCCTCGCTGATGGCGCCGCAGAAGGCCTCGTAGTCGCCCAGCAGCTCCGTGGGCAGCACACCCTCGGGATCACGACGGATCTTGAGCGTGGAGTACCGCATCTCGAGTGCGTCGTAGACCATGAGGCGGCCGATGAGCGGGTCGCCGATGCCGGTGATGAGCTTGATGGCCTCGGTGACCATGATCGAGCCGATGGACGCGCACAGCACGCCCAGCACTCCGCCCTCGGCGCACGACGGGACCATGCCCGGCGGCGGCGGCTCGGGGTAGAGGTCGCGGTACTGCGGGCCCTCCTGGGCCCAGAAGACGCTGACCTGGCCCTCGAAGCGGTAGATGGAGCCCCAGACGTAGGGCTTGCCGAGGATCACGGCGGCATCGTTGACGAGGTAGCGCGTGGCGAAGTTGTCGGTGCCGTCGACGATGAGGTCGTACTGGCTGAAGATCTCCAGCACGTTGTCGTTGTCGAGACGCTCGTTGTGCACGATCGTCTTGACGTACGGGTTGGTCTCGGCCACCGACGCCGCGGCCGACTCGGCCTTGGGCTTGTCGATGTCGGACTGGCCGTGGATGATCTGGCGCTGCAGGTTGGACTCGTCGACGACGTCGTCGTCGATGATGCCCAGCGTGCCCACGCCGGCCGCGGCGAGGTACAGCAACGCGGGCGAGCCGAGGCCGCCGGCGCCGATCACGAGGACCTTGGCGTTCTTCAGGCGCTTCTGGCCGGTCATGCCGACGTCGGGGATGATGAGGTGCCGGCTGTAGCGACGGACCTCGTCGATCGTCAGCTCGTCGGCGGGTTCAACCAGGGGGGCGACCACGGTGTTCTCCTCGGAAGTCGGGTCAGGCGTGTACCGATCACAACGCCACTGCTGCCTCCCATTGTTCCCCGGACCCGCGGAACCCGGCCGAGGCTGTTCACTGCGCGGACACCCCTCATCCCCGCGTCGTCCAGCGGCCCCCCGCCCGCGCCCGCTACGGTGTCCGGAATCACTCCACTCGGACGGAGCCGCCATGGCACTGGAACGCTCGCAGGTCGTCGCATCGCAGGACACCTCCCACGGCGTGGGGCACGACTACGTGAAGGGCTCGCCGCACCTGCGGCACGACCGGCTGCGGCACATGGTGGAGCACCGGCTCGACCGTCTGGTGCGCGACACCATCGAGCGCACGGGCTCCTGCCACGTCCTCGAGATCGGCGCGGGGCACGGCACCTTCACCGACACGCTCGTGGCCGCGGGCGCCCGCGTCACCGTCACCGAGGTGAGCGAGGCGAGCGCCGAGCTGCTCACCGCCCGCTACAAGGACGTCGAGACCGTGGAGGTCTTCCACGACACCACGGGCGAGTCCGTCTTCGACCTGGACCGGACGTTCGACGCCGTCACCTGCATCGCGCTCCTGCACCACATCCCCGACTACGTCTCCTTCGTCGAGCGGCTCGCCACCATGGTGGCCACCGACGGCTGGTTCTACTGCGTCCAGGACCCCACCTACTACCCGCGGCGCTCGTGGGTGACCCGGGTCCTCGACCGCGGCACCTACTTCGTGTGGCGACTCGCCCAGGGCGAGGTCCGACGCGGTCTCGCCACGCGGTGGCGCCGCCTGCGCGGACAGTGGTCCGAGACGGAGGCCTCCGACCTCGTGGAGTACCACGTCGTGCGCGACGGGGTCGACGAGCTGGCCGTCGAGACCGCCCTGCGACCGCTGTTCGACGACGTCGACCTGTTCACCTACTGGTCCACCCAGAGCCCGGTCTTCCAGCGCATGTTCCAACGTCTCGACCCGCCGAGCGAGTTCGGCGTCGCGGCCACGGGCCGCCACGCCTGACGGCCTGGGCACGGCGCCCCGCGCGCCGTCGTCGGCGCCGACTAGGCTGACCAGGTGAGCGACACCCTTCCCCAGCGGCAGCGTCCCGGCCGACTCCCGCGCAGCGCTCGTCGGGCCCAGCTGCTGGAGGTGGCCCTCGAGGTGTTCGTGGAGCAGGGCTACCACGCCGCCTCCATGGACGAGATCGCCGAGCGCGCCGGCGTCTCCAAGCCCGTCGTGTACCAGCACTTCCCCGGCAAGCTCGACCTCTACCTGGCGCTCATCGAGACCTCGTGCGAGACCATCGTCACCGGCGTCCGCGAGGCGCTGTCCTCCACGTCGGACAACCGCCGACGGGTCGGCGCGGTGATGGACCTGTGGTTCGCCTACGTCGCCGACGAGGGTGCGGCCTTCCGCCTCGTCTTCGAGTCCGACCTCACCAACGACCCCACCGTCCGTGAGCAGGTCGACCGGGTCATCAACGAGTCCGCCGCCGCGATCGCCGAGGTCATCGGCGAGGACACCGGCCTGCCCACCGAGGCGGCCCACCTCCTCGCCCTGGGCCTCGTGGGCATGGGCCACTTCGGGGCCCGCAACTGGCTCACGTCGGCCTCCTCGCTCAGCAAGGACGACGCCACCCGCCTGGTCGGTAACCTGGCCTGGCGGGGCATCGGCGGGTTCCCGCGAGAAGACCAGCCCCAGCACGACACGAACCAAGGAGAAGAGTGACCATGGAGGTCAAGATCGGCGTGCAGAACGCCGCCCGTGAGCTGTCCGTCGAGACCGACGCCGAGCCCGACACGGTGCTCGAGCAGCTCCAGCAGTCCATCAAGGACGAGGTCGTCTTCAGCCTCACCGACGACAAGGGCCGCACCGTCGCGGTCCCGGCCGACAAGGTCGCCTACCTGTACTTCACCGCCGACGCGGGCCGCAAGGTCGGTTTCGGGCTCGTCCCCAGCAAGAGCTGACCAGCAGCAGCCGGACGGCACGCAGGACGACGCATCGAGGTGGCCGCGGCCACCTCGGGGCGTCGTCCTTCGTCGTCCTGGCTCAGGCCGCGAGGCCGAGGCGCTCCATGCGCTCGGTGTGGGCCTCGGTGATGCGCGTGAACATGCGCCCGATGGCGGTGAGATCCATGCCGGGGTGGTCGACGCCGCCCACCAGCACGGCGCTCAGGGCGTCGCGCTCGGCCACGAGGCGCTGCGCCTGGCTGAGGGCCTCGCCCATGAGCCGCCGGCCCCAGAGCGCGAGCCGCCCACCCACGCGGTGGTCGGCCACGATGGCCGAGCGCACCGCGTCGACCACGAAGTCGGAGTGGCCGGTGCCGCTCATGGTCTCCACGACGAGCGTGCGGGTGTCGGGGTCCAGGTACGCCGAGACCTCGCGGTAGAAGTCGGCGGCGAGGCCGTCGCCCACATACGCCTTGACGAGTCCCTCGAGGAAGTCGGCCGGCCGGGTCTTGGCGTGGAAGTCGTCGAAGGTGCGCCGGAACGGCTCCATGGCCTCGAAGGGGTCCTCCCCCAGCTCCACGAGCCGGTCGCGCAGCTTCACGAAGTGGTCGAACTCCGCGTTGGCCATCTCACCGACCTCCACCGAAGACCTCAGGTCGGGCGCCATCATGGCGTCCTCGACGAGCCGGTAGCAGGCCGTGACCTCGCCGTAGGCGAGCACGCCGAGCAGCTCGACGATGCCCGTCCGGTACGTCGGGTCGTCGAGCGCGGAGGGGGTGCGAGCTGCGTCATCGGCCATGTCGCGCAGCGTAGCGCGGGATCCCGGTGGCCCTGCGGATAGACTGACCCCCAATGACTACCTTCAGAGATCTCGGCGTGCAGCCTGAGATCGCCGACGCGCTCGAGTCCGTCGGCATCACCGAACCCTTTCCCATCCAGGAGATGACGCTGTCGGTCGCCCTCGCAGGCACCGACCTCATCGGCCAGGCGCGCACCGGGACGGGAAAGACCTTCGCCTTCGCGATCCCCGTCATCCAGCGCACCGTCGCGCCGCACGACCCGGCGTTCCAGGAGATGGCACGCCCCGGAAAGCCGCAGGCCCTCATCATCACGCCCACGCGTGAGCTCACGATCCAGGTCTTCCGCGACATCCAGACGGCGTCGGCCAACAGCGGCACCCGCAACCTCGTGATCTACGGCGGCGTGCCCTACGAGCCGCAGCTCGAGGCGCTGTCCACCGGCGTCGAGATCGTGGTGGGCACCCCCGGCCGCGTGCTCGACCTCGCCAACCGCGGTGCGCTCGACCTGTCGCAGGTGAAGTCCGTCGTGCTCGACGAGGCCGACGAGATGCTCGACCTGGGCTTCCTGCCCGACGTCGAGTCCATCCTGTCCAAGACGCCCGACTCGCGCCAGACGCTGCTCTTCTCGGCCACCATGCCGGGCGCCATCGTGAGCCTCGCGCGCAAGCACATGAGCCACCCCATGAACATTCGGGCGGAGTCCCACGAGGACACCCAGATGGTGCCCACCACGGCGCAGTTCGTGTGGCAGGCCCACGACATGGACAAGCCCGAGGTCGTGGCCCGCATCCTGCAGGCCGACGACGTCGGACGCGTCATCGTCTTCACGCGCACCAAGCGCACCGCTCAGCGCGTGGCCGACGACCTCGCCGACCGTGGCTTCCCCGCGTCGCCGCTGCACGGCGACATGGCGCAGACGGCCCGCGAGAAGGCGCTCCAGCGCTTCCGCGACGGCAAGATCAACATCCTCGTGGCCACCGACGTCGCGGCCCGCGGCATCGACGTCGCCGGCATCACGCACGTCATCAACTACAACTGCCCCGAGGACCACAAGACCTACGTGCACCGCATCGGCCGCACGGGTCGCGCCGGCGCCTCGGGCATCGCGGTCACGTTCGTCGACTGGGCCGACCTGCAGCGCTGGAAGCTCATCAACAAGGAGCTCGACCTGCCGTTCGACGAGCCGCAGGAGACGTACTCCACCTCCGAGCACCTCTTCCACGACCTCGGCATCGACCGCAACGTCAAGGGTCGCCTGAAGCCGCCGTCGCCCAAGGAGGACAAGCCTCGCGAGGGCCAGGGCGGTGGCCGCTCCGGCGGTCAGCGCAGTGGGGGCGGCCAGCGCAACGGCGAGCGCCGTTCCGGTGGCGAGCGCCAGGGTGGAGCCGAGCGTCGCTCCGGCGGCGACCGACCGCAGGGCGAGGCGGTCAAGGCCTCCGAAAACGGCGAGGGCGGCGCGAGCAAGAGCCGCAACCGCCGTCGTCGCAGCCGCACGCGCAGCGGCGAGACGGTCAAGCCCGCCGAGTAGGCACCAGACACGGAGGCTTCGGCAGGCTCAGCAGACAGAGCCTGCCGAGGCCTTTTTCTGTGCCCGACCGCGGGTCAGGCCGTGACGACGACCTTGGTCCCCACCGGAGCGAAGTCCCACAGCGCCTTGGCGTCGTCGGGCCACTGCCGCACGCACCCCGACGAGAGCGGGGTGCCCAGCTGGGCCTTGGTCTGCTCGAGGACACCGTCGTTGTCGCGCGGCACCGAGTGGAACCCGATGGGGGCGTTCTTGCCCTGGGTGAAGCGCACGAACCACTTCATGGTGCCGGAGTAGTCGAACGCCGTGGCCTGCTCGGTGCGGGACTGGACGGCGTACGTGCCGGGATCGAGGTTGTCGTACCTGCTCCCCGAGGCGAGGTAGGTGCGCTCGACCTTGCCGGAGTCACCGATGAGCCACACGCGCTGCTTGGACTCCGAGAACACGATCCGACGCCCGTCGCCCGAGCCCTCGGGCAGGGCGGTGGCGGCCTTGGCCACCTCGGCCTGCAGCGCACGGTCGGCGACGGCCGTGGCGACGGCCTGCGTCTGGGCCTCGAGCCGCACGGACTCCAGCGCGGAGGTGCCGGAGACGCTGGCGTCGGCAGCGCCGCCGCGTACCTGGCCGACGAGCGCGACCGACCCGATGACGAGGGTCAGCGCGAACGCGCCCGCCAGTGCGCCGGCCCGGCGCCGGTTGGCGCGGACCTGGCGGTGCGAAGGACGGGTGCGGGGTGCCACGGGTCGAGTCTACCGAGCGGCGCTGGTCTGTCAGGGACCCGGCGACGTCGGTCAGTCGCCGAGGAGTCCGGCGGCCAGCTGACGGTACGCGTCGGCACCCTTGTGGGTGCGGCTCGTCCCGAGGATGCTGCGACCGATGGCCGGGGCCTCGGCGAACCGGATCGACTTGGGGATGGCCGGCTCCAGCACCGGGAGGTCGTACGTCTCCTGGATGGCCTCGAGGACGGCGCGGGCGTGGTTGGTGCGCCCGTCGTACATCGTGGGGAGCACCCCCCAGATCTCGAGCTCGGAGTTGATGAACTGCTTGACGTCGTGGACGGTGTCGAGCAGCTGGCCCACGCTGCGGTGCGCGAGCGTCTCGGCCTGCAGTGGGATGAGCACCTTCTGGGACGCCGAGAGGGCACCCACCGTGAGCACGCCGAGCGTGGGCGGGCAGTCGATGAGGATCCAGTCGTAGTCGTCGGCCACCTTGTCGAGCGCGACCCGGAGCCGCTGCTCGCGGCCCGTGCGGTTGACGAGCGCCTCCTCGGCCTGGGTGACCGTGATGTTGCTCGGCAGCAGGTGCATGCCGTCGTCGGTGACCACGATGGCGTCGTCGGGCTTGGCCTTGCCGAGCAGGACCTCGCCGACCGTGACGTCGACGTCCTCGGGGTCGATGCCGAGCGAGAACGTGAGTCCGCCCTGGGGGTCGAGGTCGACGAGGAGCACGCGCTGCGAACGCTCCGTCAGCGCCGCGCCGAGGGAGGCCACCGTGGTCGTCTTGCCCACGCCGCCCTTCTGGTTCACCACACTGATCGTCGTCGTCACGGGGCCATCATGCCATCGTTCCGACCCGTGGCATGCTGGCGACCATGACGCGCGCCCTGATCACCGGACCCACTGCAGGCATCGGCCACTCCTTCGCCCGCGCGTTGGCCGCACAAGGCCACGACCTGGTGCTCGTGGCCCGCGACGAGCAGCGCCTGGAGGCCATCTCCGCCGAGCTCTCCGCCGAGCACGGCATCGACGTCGAGGTGGTCGTGGCCGACCTCACCGACCCCGAGGCGGTGAGCCGTGTCGAGAACGCCCTCGCCAGCACCGCCAAGCCCGTCGACCTGCTCGTCAACAACGCCGGCGCCTCCCTCGCCGGCTGGTTCGGCACCACCGACATCGCCGACGAGGACCGTCAGCTCGACCTCCTCGTGCGCGCCCCGATGCATCTCATGGACACCGCCATCAAGGTCATGAGCGGACGCGGGCACGGGCAGGTCATCAACGTGGCCAGCGTCGCCGCGTTCACGCCCCGTGGTGCCTACTCGGCCCACAAGGCGTGGCTCGTCAACCTCTCCCAGTGGGCCGACATCCACTACGCCGACGCGGGCGTGCGCGTCATGGCCCTGTGCCCGGGCTTCGTGCGCACCGAGTTCCACCAGCGCGGCGAGATGGACGTCTCGGGCGTCCCCCGCTGGATGTGGCTGAAGTCCGACCGGCTCGTGCGCGACGCCCTCTCCGACCTCGCGAAGGGCAAGCGACTCTCCATCCCCAGCAAGCGCTACAAGGTGCTGAGCACCATCTCGCGCTACGCCCCCGCCCCGCTCGTCGCTCGGGTCGCCAAGCGCGGTCGATGAGCACGCCCACCACCCTGGCCCTGCCCGACGGCGTGGTGCCGACCGCCGTCGACACCTCGCGCGGCTCCTTCGCCGCCCACACCGTCCGCGTGGCCGAGCCGCGCGGCCACGTGCTCCTCGTGCCCGGCTGGACCGGCAGCAAGGAGGACATGACGCAGGTCCTCCCTCTCCTCGCCGCCGCGGGCCTCGACGCCACGGCCTACGACCAGAGGGGCCAGCACGAGACGCCCGGGACCGACCACGACGACTACTCCCTCCACGGCTTCGGTGCCGACGCGGTGGCCGTGGGCCGCGCGGTCTCCTCGACCCCGGCACACCTGCTCGGGCACTCGTTCGGCGGGCTCGTGGCCCAGTGGGCCGTCCTGGCCGATCCCTCGGCGTGGCGCACCCTGAGCCTGCTGTGCACCGGGCCCGGCGCGCTCGGCGACTCCCCCGTCCGGCCGCTGGTCCGGATGGTCGAGGCGTTCGACGAGGACCGGCCGATGCTCGAGATCCACGAGGCGCGCCAGGGTGACGCCCTCGGTGCGTACCCGCCCGGCATCGAGGCCTTCCTCGCCGAGCGCTTCACCAACAACGCCCGGGCCTCGATCCGTGCCATCACCCAGTTGCTCGTCGACGCGCCCGACCGGGTCGACGCCGTGGCGTCGGTCGGCCTGCCCACGTGGGTCGCCCGCGGCGAGCGCGACGACGCCTGGCCCCACGACGAGCAGGACCGCATGGCCCAACGTCTCGGCACCTCCGTCGTGCTCCTCGACGCAGCGCACTCCCCCGGCGTCGAGAACCCCGAAGGTCTCGCCGAGGCCTGGCTCCCGTTCCTCGTGTCGCACTGACGCAGGACGCGGATTCCTCAGGCGCGGTCGCGCTCCGCGAGCAGCCGGTCGACGGCGGCCACGACTCGGGCGGGATCGATCTCGATGTCGGCCAGGATCGCGTTCATGGGCGAGCCGGGGCCGTACCGGGAGACGTCGCCGTCGACGAGGTACTCGTACCGGGCGCCCGGGATGCACCGGGTGATCGACCAGTAGCACTGGTTGACGTACGAGGCCGTGAAGAGCTCGAGGACCGTGACGCCGGCCGGCGCGAAGAGCACGTTGGTCAGGGCCGCTCCGTGGGGGCCGACGATGATCTCGGCCGCGGAGAAGACGTCGATCTGCTCCTGCGGAGAGAGCCCGCCGGGCTCGACCTTCTCGAACCCACGGGCCTCGAGGAGCTCCCAGAGCTCGTCCTCGCGGACGACGCGGCGGCTGTTGGGCTGCGTGCCGCGCGTGACGTAGAGGCGACGCGGCCGTGGGTCGGCGGCGGGGCTCGGGCGCAGGTGCTGCCGCACCCAGTCCACGACCGGCTGGGGAGCGATCTCGAGCACGTTGGGGATCGACGGGACGAACAACCGGTCGGCCCGCACCGCGACGTCGGGTCCGTCCTCCACCACGGGGAGATGGCCGTAGCCCGCGATCTCGAGGAGCGTGCGCTGCCAGCCGCGCGCCAGCGGCACCAGGATCGTCGGTGCCTCCTCGGCGCCGGGGACCGAGTCGGCGTAGACGCCCAGGCGCGGCAGGACGTCGGTGAGGAAGTGGTAGTAGTTGGCGCTTCCCCGGGTCGCGAGCACGAGGAGGTCGCCCTCGACGCGCGTCACCTGCGGCAGCCGCCCCTTGAGGTACAGCGGGTGCTCACGCCACGTGGGCGTGCCGAAGTACGGGCTGGTGGTGGCGTCGAGCAGCCCCGAACGGCTGATGACGGCGCCCGTGTCGCCCACCACGGTGCCGTCGGCGATCTCGAGGCAGAACGACGGCGGCACCACGGCGCGGTCGGCCCGCGCGAAGACCCAGTGCCCCGCGGGCTCGCCGGCAGGTGGCTCCCGCACCAGCGGGGCCTCGGGGACCAGCCCGTGCACGACCACGCCGGAGTCGGCGACCTGGGACCAGCCCTCGACCGCCGTCACGGCGCCCCGCGGCACCGCCCGCTCACCCAGGAACGGACGGAACCGACGCGCGACGAGGCCGACGGCGAACGTCAGGATGCGGTGGGCGCGCTTGGCGTAGGGCCAGAGCGGCTGCAGCCGCGGTGGCAGCTTGCTCACGAAGGCGTCAGCGCCGCCGTGTCACGGACGGGGAGCGGGACCGGTCGTCCCACCGCGCGACAACCAGGCCAGGCCGAGGTTGTCGGCGTAGGGCTTGCGGTCGACGACGGTGAGCCCGGCGCGGCCGAAGAAGTCCTCCAGCTCGGCCCAGGAGTGGCCCGGCAGGTTGTGGTACTCGAGCACGACCTTGCTCACGTCGGCCCAGTCGGCCGGGTCGGAGCCGAGCACCATGTCGTACTCGCCGCCCTCGGTGTCGATCTTGACGATGTCGGCCGAGCGGCCGCTCACCGTGAGGGCCTCACGCATGGAGACCGCGGGGACCGAGACGCGCGGGACGTCCTCCTCGTCGAGGTGCAGCACGCCGTTGTGGCCGCTCGCGGCACCGTAATCGGCGATCTCGAGCGTGCCGGCCTCGGCGCGGACGGCGAGGTTGTTGCCGTGGACCCGAGCGGTCTGGCCGTTGAGCTCGATGTTGCGCGTCAGGTAGCCCGACGTCGTGGGCGAGGCCTCGTAGGCGTCGACGCGAGCCTGCGGCAGGAGGTGCGCGGCGGCGACGGAGAAGCAGCCCACGTGGGCGCCGATGTCGAGCACGTTGGCATCGGCACGAAGGTCCTCGGTGAGCCAGTCGAGGCGGTACTCGTCCTCGACCAGGATCTCGTAGACCGGCACGCGGGCGCCTGGCTCGTTGGGGATGACGACGTTGACGCCGTCCTTGATCTTGTACTCGATCTCCGCCGGGCTGCCTGTCACCGCGTGACGAGCGATGGCGCTGAGCACGCCCACGCCGTTGGAGAAGCTCCCCACGGTCTGTCGCACCCGACGCGCAACCAGCTGCGTGCCTCTCGCCATGTCCCCACACCTCACAGATCAGTCGCGGACGAAGCCGCGGGAAGGGCGTCACGAGAGCTCGCACGCCGGGTCGAAGTATATCGATCTCGATCGCTGCTGGAGGCGACACGCAGAACTCGTGCGGCCCGTCACGGCGAAGGTCGTCAGAGGTAGTCGGCCGACTCCTCCACCCCGGTCGCCAGGCGACGCAGGTCGGTCTGGACCATGTCCTTGACCAGGGTCTCGAAGTCCACCATCGGCTGCCAACCGAGCCGTTCCCTCGCCCGGCCGGCGTCGCCGAGCAGGCTCGAGGCCTGGATGGTGCTCCACATGGAGGGCTGCAGGTCGACGTGGTCGAGCGCGTCGTCGCGACCGACCGCCGCGAAGGCCACCTGCAGCATGTCGCGCAGCGTGCGGCTCTCCCCCGTGGCCACGACGTAGTCCGCGGGCGCCTCGTGGTCGAGGGCGGCGACGAGGGCGGTGGCCACGTCGCTCGCCGAGCCCCAGTCGCGCTCCACGTCGAGGGAGCCCAGCGTGATGCGGGCGTCACGACCCAGCGAGACCTCCGCCGCGAGCCGCGCGATGCGCCCCGCCACGAACTGACGTCCGCGGAACGGGCTCTCGTGGTTGAACAGGATCATGCCGCAGCCGAAGACCTCGTGGCGGTCGCGGTACGCGTTGACCGCGTAGTGCGCGGCGCTCTTGGAGACCGCGTAGGGCGTGCGCGGGTCGTGCGCGATGCCCTCCGTCAGCCGGCCGACCGTCTCCGGGCCGAACATCTCCGCGCTCGAGGCCTGGAGGAACCGCGGCGCGAAGCCGACCTCGTCTCGGAAGCGCACGACCTCCTCGAGCATCTCCACGACCGCCACGCTGTTGGTCATCATGACCTCGGTCGCGGCCTGCCAGCTCGCCTGCACCGCGCTGAAGCCGGCGAGGTTGTAGATCGAGCGGGGGCGGTGGCGCCGCAGCAGGGCCGCGAAGCCCTCCACGTCGCGCTGGTCGTGCTCGACGATCTCGACGCCCCCGATGTAGGCCCTCATCCGGTCGACGCTGCGCGACCCGGGCCGGATGGTGCCGACGACCCGCCAGCCGCGTTCCATCAACAGGCGCGACACGTACATGCCGTCCTGCCCGGCCACGCCCGTGACGAGCGCGACCGGCGCGTCGGCCGAGGGCACGACGGCGGCAGGCGCGGAGGCGGAGGACGACACAGGACGCATGGTCTCAACAACGAGCGACTCCTGCCAGCGTGACGGGCCGATCGTCACGAAAGCGTCACGCTGCAGCAGGCCGGGCGTGTCGGACACCCCGTGCGAGGGCCTCCCGGGCCGTCGTCCCGCGCCAGGGCGGGTGTTCCTGCGCACGACCGGCGCGATGTCGTGACGATCGGCGTCACGGCGGGCTAGGGTTTGCGCGTGAACTCCCGCCTCCGCGCCCTCGTCAAGCCCGTCGCGCGCCCTGTCGTGCTCGCCGCCAACACCCCGATCGCCCGACGTCGTGCGCTCCGCGAGCTGGAGACCCAGCCGCGGCCGCTCAAGCTCGAGATCGGCGGCAACGCTCCTCGCGCCGGGTGGTTCGTCACCAACGTCGGCCCGTTCACCAAGCACTACCTCGACGCCACCGCGACGTGGCCGCTCGAGGATGCCTCGGTCTCGTACATCTACTCCGACAACGTCATCGAGCACATCCCGCTCGAGCCGGCCCGCACCCTGTTCGCCGAGGCCTACCGCTGCCTCCAGCCCGGCGGCGCCATCCGGTTCGTGACCCCCGACCTCCGGGCCCACGTGGACCGCTACCTCTCCGGCAAGGCGCCCAAGGGCGATCCCGAGGCCGCCGTGTACGAGGAGAGCGGCCTGACCGTGGAGCACCCGCTCGACTGGGTCCGCATCCCGATCGCGTCGTTCGAGCACTGGATGGGCTACGTCTACGACTACGAGACCCTCGAGGCCGAGCTCCGCCGGGCCGGCTTCACCGACGTCTCGCGGCGTGAGCTGAACGAGAGCCCCCACGCCGAGCTGGCCGGGCTCGACCTGCGCGCGGCCGAGGGTGGCGCACAGATGGCCGTCGAGGCCGTCCGCTGACGATGCGCGTCGCGATCCTCGCCTCCGGCTGGGCCGGCTTCAACGACGCGGCCTGCCGCGAGCTCGCCGCCCGTGGCGTCGAGCTGCTCGTCGTGACCGAGGGCGACGTCGCCGACACCGCCTACGAGAGCCATACCGTCGACGAGTACGCCCGCTCGCACGTCTGGCGCGGCGCGCCGGCGGACGGCGAGATCACCCGGCTCCTGACCGAGTTCGCCCCCGACGCGGTGCTGATGCACTCCTGGCACTACGGCCCCTACCGCGAGGCCATGAAGGCCGTGCCGGCCGGGACCCTGCGCGTGCTGTGGATGGACAACGTCTGGCGCAACGTCCCGAAGCAGTGGATCGGCCGCGCCGTCGCACCGTGGTGGGTGCGCTCGATCTTCGAGGCCGTCATGGTGCCCAGCGACCGCACCGAGTTCTTCGCCCGGCGGCTCGGCTTCGACGAGGGGGAGGTCATCCGCGGCTCCCTCAGCGCCGACACCTCGGTGTTCGGGTCGGAGCCCCGGACGGGCGAGGAGATCGCCGGTCGACGCCGGTTCGTCGCCGCTCTGCGCCTCGTGCACCACAAGGGCGCCGACGTGCTGGCCGCGGCGTACCGCACCTACCGCGAGTCGACGCCCGAGCCGTGGGACCTCGACGTCGCCGGGCTCGGAGAGATGGCTCCGCACTACGACGGGCTGGAGGGGGTACGGATGCTGGGCTTCCAGCAGCCCGCCGAGCTGGCCGAGCTGCTGCGCACGTCGTCGTGCCTCGTGCTCCCCTCACGCATCGACCCCTATGGCGTCGTGCTCCACGAGGCGGCGCTCAGCGGACTGCCCATCGTGACGACCTACCAGGTCGGCGCCGCCCCGTTCTTCGTCCAGGACGGCCAGAACGGCTGGACCGTGCCGAGCGACGACGCGGGCCGGCTCGCCGCGGCCATGAGCCGGATCTCGGGCGCCGGACCCGAGCGCCTCGGCGCGATGTCGGACGTCAGCCGCCACCTCGGCTCCCGGCTCTCGTCCGCCGGGTGGGCCCAGAACATGCACGAGCAGCTGGCCTGGCGCATCGCCGACCTCCGCGCCTGAGGGCGTCGGACGGTCCGGCTAGCGGACCGCGAGGGACGCCACGTTCCGCTGCTCGGCGTCGAGGAACTCCTGCAGCCCCGGCACGTCGATGCGGCTCGTCCGCTTCCCCGTGACGATGTCGAACCTCTCCAGAGCAGGGCTGCCGCCCGTCGTGAGCATGACCAGCTCGCCGCCGGACCACGTCGTCTCGACCCCGGCGTCCTCGTCGGTGTCGGAAGGGTCCGGGAGGACACGAGGCGCGCAGGAGAGCCTGGCGGTCTCGAGGCTCGCTCCGCAGACGTGGCCCGTGCCGTCGACGAAGAAGAGGCGACCCTCGTGGAGGTGGCCCCGCTGGTAGAAGCCCGCTGGGTGGTTTCCCCCGCGAGGGGCCTCGGACTGGGAGGAGGCGGCCCACCGCCGCACCACGGTGCTGCGGTACTTCCCCGTCCTCAGGTCGACGCTCGCGAGGCTCAGCCGCGAGCCGTCCGACGTCCGCACGTCCTCCAGGAACCAGGCACGCCCGGCGGAGGCGAACAGGCGGCTCACCATCGAGAGCCGCTCACCCGTCGGGTCTCCCGCGGTCTTCCACGTCGCGACCTTCCGCGGGCTCCCACCCGGTACCACCGACCACAGCGTGCGCCGCGGCGTCCCCGGGGGTCCCCAGTCGCTCGCACCGAGGACCGCCGTGCCGTCCAGCCCGACCTGACCGGTGGCAGGGAGCGAGCTCCGCGTCCAGGTCCGGCCGTCGTCGGTGGTCTCGACGTCGTCGAGGACCTGCACCACCCGACCGTCGACGATCGACATCGCCTCGGTGTACATCACCCCGCCGTGCCGATGTCGATAGCGGTTCTCGCCGCGCAGCAGGAAGGAGTCGTCCTCCGAGGCCCACGCGACGTCACCGCTCGCGCTCATGGCGATCCTGCCGTTGTCGGCCCAGCCCGTCTGCAGCGTCGTGACGTCGCCCTGCGCGTCGAGGAACGCGATGGAGCCGCCCCTCTGCTGGTCGGCGTTCTTGACGTCGGGATCGATCAGGTACACCGCGGCGACGCTGTCGCGGGTGACCGCAGCGACGTCGAGGGAGTCCCAGGACTCCTGCTCGTCGGCGTCGGAGACCGAGCACCCCGCCAGCACCAGCAGGACCGTCGCCGCAGCGAGCCATCGTTCCGTCACGCCGGACATCCTGGCAGACGGGCGGCCCTCGTCATGGGTCCTCGCGCGGAGCGGGGTCAGCCGAGGAGGCGCTCGAGCTCCTCGGGCGCGGTGAGGTTGGCGCCGAGGCGGAACTGCTCGCTCTTGCCGGTGCCGTGGTAGTCCGACGACCCGGTGACGACGAGCCCCAGCTCCTGCGCGATGCCGCGCAGCGTGGCGCGCGTGGCGTCGGAGTGGTCGTTGTGGTCGACCTCGATGCCGTCGAGGCCGGCCTCCTGCAGCTGGCCGAAGACCGCGGGCGTGAGCACGCGGTCGCTCCCCCGCGACCACGGGTGAGCCACCACCGCGCGCCCGCCGGCCGCCTTGACCAGCTGGACCGCGCGCACGAGCGGAGCCGAGTACCGCTCGACGTACGCCCGGCCGTTCGTGTTGAGCCAGCCGTCGAACGCCTCGTCGCGATCCTTGATGTATCCCTTGGCCACCATGGCGTCGGCGATGTGCGGACGACCCGACGCAGCGGCGTTCCCGGACTGTGCGGCGACCTCCTCGAGCGTGATGGGCATGCCGTGCTCGGCCAGCTTCTCGAGCACCCGCGGCAGGCGGTCGTCGCGACCGCCCAGCACGCGGTCCAGCTCGGCGGTGAGCGCCGCATCGGTCGGGTCGAGCTCATAGCCCAGCAGGTGGACGCTCTCACCCTGGAAGGTCGTGGAGATCTCGATGCCGCGCACGAGCCGGATCCCCACCCGGTCCGCCTCGGCGGCCGCCTCGTCCCAGCCCGTGGTGGCGTCGTGGTCGGTGAGCGCCACGACGTCGAGACCCGCCACCTCGCGAGCGTTGCGGACCAGCTGGGCCGGGCTGTCGGTGCCGTCCGAGCGGTTGGAGTGGGTGTGGAGGTCGATACGCACGGGATCAGGCTAGGACACGCCTGGACGTCAGCCGTCGATGCGAGCAGTGTAGTCCTCGAGCAGGTCGGTGACCGCCCTCACCGCATCCGCCTGGTCCCGGCCCTGCACGGTGTTGGACGTGTCGACCCGCGTGTACACCTTGCCCTTGGCGAGCGCTGCGTAGACGACGAACCGCGGCTCGGTCTGCCGGCCGCCGAGGTGGATGTAGGTGACGCGCTGGACCTGGTAGAAGCCCTTCCAGCCGTTGATCGTGAGGGGCTTGTACTCCCGGGTGCCCCGCGACCCGTAGTTGTAGCCGTTGTCGGTCTTCTTCGGTGCGACGTCGACCGTCCGGCCCAGCTTCTCGAGCTCACCGCTGTACTGCTGGATGTACGCGGCCGGCTCGGCGTCCGTGGAGTAGAGCCAGGCGCGCAGCTTGATCTCCTCGTCCCACTCGCCGCCCGCGACGCGGTACTTGGCCCGCTCGTCCAGGCCCGACGTGTCCGCCTGTGCCCCGGCCGGGAGCTTGGGGCTCACGACGAGGGCCGCGGTGGCCTGGTACGGAGGGGTGTCGCACGGGGCGTCGCCCGGGCACCGCACCGTGACGAGGCTGCCCTTCGGGAAGTAGTCGTCGTCCGGAAGCGCGTCGGCCAGGGACTGCTCCGTCAGCTCGGCCGGTGCCTTCGGCGAGCTGGTCGTCTTGGAGGCCTTCGCCGCCGGCTCGTCGCCCTTCTCGCCCGAGGAGCCGCACGCTGTCAGCGTCAGGGCGAGGACCGCGAGGAGCGCGGGCAGCAGCGGACGTGACCAGTTCCCCGAGGATCGCATGCGGCCACTCTGGCAGAGACCTGCCCGCATGTCGCTGCAGGTCGCGCGGAGTCAGGGACGCGCCGGCACGTTCCACTCCTCGACGACCGACTGCCCGCGGTCGTCGCCCAGACGGGACAGCGTGGCGGTGTCGAGCAGGAAGTGTCGGCCCTCCTGGACCTCGAGGCCGAGCCAGCGGGCCACGAGCACGCGCAGGCTGTGGCCGTGCGCGAAGACGAGCGTGTCGCCGTCGCGCGAGCGCGCTGCCGCCACGACCCGGTCGAGGCGAGCCGCCACCTGGTCCGACGTCTCGCCGTTGGGGGTGGGGTGGGTCCAGATGGTCCAGCCCGGCACCGTCTCGCGGATCTCGGGCGTCGTGACGCCCTCGTAGTCGCCGTAGGCCCACTCGGCCAGGTCGGGCTCCACCTCGGCGTCCGGGAACCCGGCCAGCTCGGCGGTGCGCCGGGCCCGGACCCGAGGACTCGTCAGGACGTGCTCGAAGGTCTCGCGCGCCAGGACCTCCTTGAGCGCCAGGGCACTGCGCTCGCCGTCCGCCGTCAGCGGCAGGTCCGTCGTGGAGGTGTGCTTGCCCGCACGGCTCCACTCCGTCTCACCGTGACGGACGAGGAACAGCCGAGCGGTCAACGCGGCACCAGGACCCACAGGTCGAGGTCGAGCAGGACGCCTGCGGCGTACTTCCCGTCCTCGCCGCGCAGGGTCATGGTCTCGTCGCGGCCCTTCGTGGCCACGAGTCGCAGCCGCAGGGCGCCCACACCGGGTGCCGAGGTCTCGGCCTTGTCGAGCACCTCCGACCAGGCGTAGATCGTGTCTCCGGCGAACGCGGGTGCCGCGTGCGAGCCCGCGTTCACGGCGGCCACCAGCTGCGCATTGGCCAGCCCGTTGAACGACAGCGCGCGCGCCAGGGAGATGATGTGGCCGCCGTAGACGAGGCGGTTGCCGTCGGGGCGGGCCTCGGCGTTGAAGTGGACCTTGGCAGTGTTCTGCCACAACCGCGTGGCCAGGGCGTGCTCGGAGTCCGTGAGGGTGACGCCGTCGACGTGGTCGATCTTCTCGCCCACGGCGTAGTCGTCGAAGCGGTGCGGCTCTCCGGCGGCCACGACGTCGTAGCCGGTGAAGTCCAGGCCCTCGGGGATCACGAGGGCAGCCGGCTCGACGGCGGGCGCGAGGTCGGGCACGACCGTCTCGGGCGCCGGCAGCGACTGGTCCCGCTTGTGCACCATGACCCAGCGGACCCAGTCGATCGCGACCTCACCGTGCTGGTCGGTGGCGGTGGAACGCACGTACACGACGCCGCTCCTGCCGTTGGAGTTCTGCTTGAGGCCGATGACCTCGGACCGCGTGCTCAGCGTGTCGCCGGGCAGAACCGGGCGGTGGAACCGCAGCTCGGCGTAGCCGAGGTTCGCGACGGCGTTGAGGGACACGTCGGGAACGGTCTTGCCGAACGCGACGTGGAAGGCGATGAGCTCCTCGACGGGGTGCGGGTCCAGACCGACGGACGCCGCGAACTGCGACGAGGAAGGGATGGAGAACCGGGTGGGGTAGATCGCTCCGTAGAGAGCGCGGTCGCCCTCGGTGATGGTGCGCGGCGTGGCGTGCTCGATCACCTGCCCGACCGAGAAGTCCTCGAAGAAGTTTCCGGCGTTCGTCTTGCTCATGCGTCTCCTCGGGAGGCGGGCGGGTGCGCGCCCATCATTCCGGACCGCAGCCCGTCCCCCGCTCGGGGGTCAGGCGAAGGGGTTGGCCTGCGCGCCGGGGAGCCTGGCGAGGAGCTGCAGGCCCTGGGCACGGAACTTGTGCTCCACGAGCACCTCGTACTTGGTGGCCACGACCTTGGTGACCGAGCTGAAGTCGCGCTGGCCACGCGTGGCGGCGTAGCCCATGAGGGCCCACACGGTGCCGAAGACGAGCCCGAAGCCGAGTCCGCCGAGGACGGTGGCGATCCACGATCCCTCGTTGGAGAACGCTCCGATGAGCAGCCCCACGAACAGTCCGAACCAGGCTCCGGACGCGGCGCCGGCGGCAGCGACGCGGCCGGTGGTGAGGCGGCCGGTCACGCGCTCGACCTGCTTCAGGTCGGTGCCGACGATCAGCACGTTCTGCACCGGGAACTGCTCGTCGGACAGGAAGTCGACGGCCTTCTGCGCCGAGGCGTAGTCGTCGAAGACCCCGAGGGACTGGGGGAACTCGAGCTCGAAGAGACCGGAGGTGCGGGTGTTCACGGGAGGCATGCCTCCAGCGTAGCCACGGCACCCCGGGGCGGGCCGCCGTCCCGGCGCCCGGGACGGCTCACCGCCCTCAGGCGACCGGCACGACCCGCTGGAGGAACTCCGTCTCGGCGGAGACGACCTGCTCGAAGTGCTCGCCCCGGTAGATGTCGAAGTGGCCGGCGGGGTACTTCAGCACCTCACCGCGCGGGGCCTTGGCGACGTGCCGCAGCGTCGCCTTGGCGGGGGCGACGGTGTCGGTGTCGCACACGACGAAGAACGCCGGGGCCGCCAGGGCCTTGGCGCGCCGACCCGGGTAGGAGCTGACGATGCCGAGCGCGGTCCGGGCGGACGCCTCGTTGCGGAAGGTGGACCCCTCCTGCACCAGCCCCACGTACCCCGGCAGCGCGTCCGGCGCCGACATCAGCCCGAGTCCTCCGGGCTCCGCCGCCAGAGGGACGAGCAGGGGCTTGCGCCCGAACCACGAGCCGACGAGGTCGACCACGGCGCGCACCGTGAGGCGCAGCGACGTGAGGGGCGGGACGGCCAGCGTGGACGAGAGACCGTCGGTGAACGGACACTGCGACACGACCGCGGCCACCCGGTGGTCGTCGGCCCCGATGGCGATGACGTGACCGCCGGAGAAGGAGGACCCCCACAGCACCACACGCTCGGCGTCGACGTCGCGAAGCCCGCGGGCGAACGCGACCGCCGCCTTCCAGTCCTGGCGCTGGCGTCGCACGCTCAGGAGCTGGCGCGGCTCGCCGTCGCTGGCGCCGAAGTGCCGGTAGTCGAACACGAGGCAGGCGTAGCCCGCCGCCGCGAAGCGCTCGGCGAAGGCGTCGAGACGCATCTCGCGCACCCCGCCGAGGCCGTGCGCCATGACGATCACGGGGACGTCCCCCGCCGGTGCGGCCGGTCGGTAGAGCCAGGCCCGGCACGTCGTGCCGCCGGAGACGAAGGAGACGTCCTCGCGACCGGTCATCAGAGCTTGTAGTCCTTGAGGAGCGCGCGTCCGATGATCATCTTCTGGATGTCGGACGTGCCCTCGCCGATGAGCATGAACTTGACCTCGCGCATGAGGCGCTCGATCTCGTACTCCTTGGAGTAGCCGTAGCCGCCGTGGATCCGGAAGGAGTCCTCGACGACCTCGTTGGCGTACTCGGAGGCGAGCATCTTGGCCATGCCGGCCTCGACGTCGAGCCGCTTGCCGGTGTCCTTGAGGCGCGCCGCGCGGACCATCATGGTGTGGATGGTCTCGACCTTGGTGGCCATGTCGGCGAGACGGAACAGCACGGCCTGGTGGTCGGCGATCTGCTTGCCGAAGGTCTTGCGCTGCTGGGCGTAGGCGATGGCCAGCTCGAAGCCGCGGATGGCCAGGCCACACGCGCGGGCGGCGACGTTGACGCGACCGACCTCGACGCCGTCCATCATCTGGAAGAAGCCCTGGCCGGGCTTGCCGCCCAGGACCTGGTCGGCGGAGATCTGGTGGTCCTCGAGGATGAGCTCGGTGGTCTCGACGCCCTTGTAGCCCATCTTGGCGAGCTTGCCGGGCACGGTGACGCCCTGGGCGGTCTCACCGAAGCCCGGCTCCTTCTCCACCAGGAACGTCGTCATGTTCTTGTAGACCGACTCGGCACCCTCGTCGGTCTTGCACAGCACCGCGACGAGCGTGGACGTGCCGCCGTTGGTCAGCCACATCTTCTGGCCGGTGATGGAGTAGCTGCCGTCGTCCTTCTTGGTGGCCTTCGTGGAGATGGCGGCCACGTCGGAGCCCAGTCCGGGCTCGGACATCGAGAAGGCGCCGCGGACCTCGCCGGCGGCCATCTTGGGCAGGTACTTCTGCTTCTGCTCGTCGGTGCCGTGCTGCATCAGCAGGTAGGCGACGATGAAGTGCGTGTTGATGACGCCGGAGACGCTCATCCAGCCGCGAGCGATCTCCTCGACGACGAGCGCGTAGGTGAGGAGGGACTCGCCCAGCCCACCGAACTCCTCGGGGATGGTCAGGCCGAAGACGCCGAGCTCCTTGAGGCCCTCGATGATCTCGGTGGGGTACTCGTCGTTGTGCTCGAGCTCCTGCGCTACCGGGATGATCTTCTCGTCCACGAACTCTCGGATGACCTTGAGGATCTCGGTCTGCTCCTCGTTGAGGCCCTCGGTGCTGGCAAGACGTCCCATCAATGCTCCTTGCGTCGAGGCCGCCGGTGGCGGCGCCGGGCCGACTCTACCGGCCAGTACTCTCTGCTGCCGGGTCCGCCCGTGTGACCTGCACGACCGCCAGTCCGGCCAGGATCAGCCCGAGCCCCACGTAGACGCCCCAGGCTGGGGTCTGCCCGAGCCAGACACCGGCGAGCAGCGCTGCCCCGGGCACCTCGAGCAGGAGCAGCAGCGAGATCACGAGTGGACTCATCACCGCGAGCAGGTGGTTGAGGAGCGAGTGGCCGAGCAGCTGGGCGCACACCGTGACCGCCGCGATGAGCAGCCAGTCCCGAGCGGCGTACCCACCGAGGTCGACGCCCCCGGCCACGCAGACCACGAGCAGGACCACGGAACACGTGCCGTAGCAGGCCGTCGTGTAGGCGGTCGTGGAGAGGACGCCGCGCACCTGCTGACCCATCAGCAGGTAGGCCGCGGCGAACGCTCCCCCGGCGACGGCCAGCACGTCGCCCGCGGCGGCGCGCCACGACACGGAGACGTCGACCCCCGACACCACCAGCACGCCGACCACCGACAGCAGGGAGCCGACGACGACCGAGCGCTGCACCCCCACGCCGCGGACGGCGTCGAACGCGACGACCCACAGCAGCTGGGTCGTCACGAGCGCCGTGGCCGCCGCGACCGTGGTGAGCTTGAGCGAGGACACCCACGTGGCGAAGTGCGCCGCGAGCATCACTCCCGCCAGGACCGTGAGGACGAGGTGCCGGCGGTCGAGCGCGCGGTACTCGTCGCGGCACCGCACGCCGGCCACCGGGGCGAGCACCACCGTGGCGGCGGCGTTGCGCCAGAACGCGATGGCCAGGGCCGGCGCGTGCGTCCCCGCCATGAGCGGTCCGGAGGCCGAGACCCCGAGGACGGCCACCATGGCCAGGAACGCGTTCACCGACCCAGTCTGCCCGTCCCGCGACCGAGGCGGTCGGGCGGCCGACCGGACCTCAGCCCCAGGCGGTCTCGAGCTCGGCGAGCGCGTTCTCGAGGTGGGTCAGCAGACGCTGGAGGTGCGGCACGCTCGTGCGGCACCCGATGATGCCGAAGTCGAGGTAGCCGGCACGGCTCGTGAGCGTGAAGTTGACGGCCTGTCCGTCGAGCACGATGGAGACGGGGTACATCCCGTCCAGACGCGCCCCGTTGAAGTACATCTCCTGGCTCGGGCCGGGGACGTTGGAGATCACGACGTTGAAGGGCGGGTGCGTGTACTTCACGAAGCCCGGCACGGGCGTGAGCGCGAGCGGGGCCATCTGCAACGCCGAGAACGCCAGGATCTGCATGGGAGTGAGCCCGCCGAGCAGCTTCTTGGCCTGCCGTGAGGAGTACGAGATCTCCTCGAGCCGGGTGGGTCCGTTCTCGCGGTCGGTGGCGAGGTTGACGACGATCACGCCCACCGAGTTGCCGGTGGCCTCCGTCTTCCCGGCCGACTCCGCCCGGAGCGCGAGCGAGACCGGGACCATCGCCGTCATAGGCTCGTCGGGCAGCGCGTGCTGCTCGATGAGGTACTCGCGCAGCGCACCGGAGACCATCGCCAGCACGACGTCGTTGAGGGTCGTGGCCGACGACTTGGCGACCCGCTGGATCCGCTCGATCTCCCACGACTGCGCGGCGAAGCGCCGGGCGCCGCCCACGGGGCCGTTGAGGATGGTCTTGGGCGCACGGGGCAGCGTGACGTCGCCCTCGCGGACGATCTGGTTGGCGATCTTCAGCGAGGCGGGGAGCAGGCCGGCGACCTCGCCCATCGTGTCGAGCCCGCCCCGCATGAGGCCGAGCGGATCGAGCCCGCGGCTCCTGCCGCCGCCTCCGGAGCGGGGCGGCAGCGACCAGGGCGCGACGCAGTCGCGACGTTCCGGGTCCTCGCTCAGCGCACGCTGCATGAGCCGCAGGGCCGAGACACCGTCGAGCATGGAGTGGTGGATCTTGCTGTAGACCGCGACCCGGCCGTCCTTGAGCCCCTCGATGGCGTGGACCTCCCAGAGCGGGCGGTGCCGGTCGAGCAACGAGCCGTGCCAGCGCGAGACCATCTGGAGCAGCTCGCGGATGCGGCCCGGCTGCGGGATGGCGGAGTGCCGCACGTGGTACTCGGTGTCGATCGTGTCGTCCTGCGACCACCACGTGTTGCCGAGCGTGCCCACCGGCTCCTTGGGGCGCTTGCGGAACGTGGGCGACACGTAGTCGTTGCCCCGGAAGTTCTCCACCATCTCCCGCACGAAGTCGGGTCCCGCGCCCTCGGGCGGCTGGAACAGCTGCAGGCCTCCCACGTGCATGGGGTGCTCACGGCTCTCGGCGAACAAGAACATCGAGTCCGTGGGTGGCATGTAGGCCATGAAGGGGTACTCCTGCGGATGAGGACGAGGTGGCAGTACGCTAACGACTCCGTGTGGCGCAAGTCACTCGGAGTGACATCATTGTGAACACACGATCAACTGATCCCCCCAGGAGGCCCCGCATGGGTGCTCATCTCACGCTGGCCGCAGAGCCGCGCTACTTCCGTGGCACGAGCCTGCAGTCCCGTCTCCTGGGTGCCGGACTGCGGCACAGCGTACGCCCGATCCTCGGGGCCTGGGCGCGGCTTCCGTTCGACTTCTTCCCGCCCAACCTGCTCGAGCACGCGGCCCGCCTGCTGCCCGTCCACGAGGGCACCAGCTGGCGCTCGGTGCAGCTCGCCGACGGCCCGGCCGAGTGGCTCATGGCCAAGGGCGTGCACGACATCCACCACGGCAACCGCAAGGCCGTCCTCTACTTCCACGGCGGCGCGTTCCTCACGTGCGGCCTCAACACCCACCGCCGTCTCGTCTCGCGCATCTCCTACGCGGCGGACCAGCCCGTCCTCAACGTCGGCTACCGCCAGATGCCCCACGAGCCCATCACGGAGTCCATCGCCGACGGCGTCACGGGCTTCCGCTGGCTGCTCGAGCAGGGCTACGCGGCCGAGGACATCACCATCGCCGGCGACTCCGCCGGCGGGTACCTCGCCTTCAGCGTCGCCCGCGCCGTGATCGACCTCGAGCTCGGCCGACCCGCCGGCGTCGTCGCCCTCTCGCCGCTGCTCGACGTCGGGTCGGAGCGCAAGGCCGCGCACCGCAACGCCGACCGCTGCCAGACCTTCCCGCTGCACGCGCTCGAGCGCTTCAGCAAGGTCTCGCTCCGCATGGACACGCGTCGCGGCATCGACGGCACCCGTCTCTGCCCGGTCGACATGCCGCTCGCCGACATGCCGCCGGCGCTCATCCAGATCGGCTCGCACGAGATCCTGCTCGCCGACGCCGAGTACATGGCCAACCGTCTCGTCTCTGCCGGCGTGCCGTGCGACCTGCAGGTGTGGGACCGCCAGGTCCACGTCTTCCAGGCTGCCGCCTCCTGGGTCCCTGAGGGCCGCGCCGCCATCACCGAGATCGGCGAGTTCATCGAGGCACTGGCCGAGCAGGAGCAGGCGCCCGAGCGTCGCCCGCAGCCGGCCCGGCGCCGCGCCGCGGCCCGCACGGCAGCTGCCGCGGCAGGCCCGGTCGTCGGCACCGTCGAGGCCTGAACCGGGCCGCACCGCGGCCGGTAGGGTGCAGTCGTGAGCACCGCCCCCGGACGCATCTTCCTGTCCCGCATCGTCGGGCAGGCCGTCTTCGACCCCGCGGGCGACCAGGTCGGCAAGCTCCGCGACGTCGTCGTGGGCGTGCGCTCGGCCCGCCAGCGCCCCCGCGTGGTCGGCCTCGTCGTGGAGGTCCTGGGGCGTCGCCGCGTCTTCCTGCCCATCACGCGCGTCACGTCGCTGGACTCCGGCCAGATCATCACCACCGGCGTGCTCAACCTGCGCAAGTTCGAGAAGCGGCGCAGCGAGACCCTCGCCATCCACGAGCTCTTCGACCGCAGCGTCACCACGCCCGACGACAAGGCCGGCACGGTCTACGACCTCGCCATGGAGCAGGACAGCCGCCGCGACTGGTTCGTGAGCCACGTGGCCGTCCACGAGAGCTCCAAGCGCTTCGGCCGTCGCGGCCAGACCCACGTGCTCGAGTGGGACGAGGCCCGCGGTCTCGTGGGTGAGGAGGCCGGCCAGGGCGCCACCTACCTGCTGGCCACGATGGACGAGATGCGGCCGGCCGACGTCGCCAACGCCCTGCTTGACCTACCGCCCAAGCGTCGGACCGAGCTCGTCCGCGAGCTCGACGACGAGCGGCTCGCCGACGTCCTCGAGGAGCTCCCCGACACCGCTCGGGTCGAGATCCTCGGCGTGCTCAACCCCGAGCGCGCCGCCGACGTGCTCGAGGAGATGGACCCCGACGACGCCGCCGACCTCCTCGGCGAGCTCCCCCCGGCCATGGCCGAGAACCTCTTGGCCCTCATGGAGCCCGAGGACGCCGAGGACGTGCGCCGCCTGCTCACGTACGAGGAGCGCACGGCCGGCGGCATGATGACGTCGGAGCCGGTCATCCTGCCCCCCGACGCCACGCTCGCCGAGGCCCTGGCCCGCATCCGCGACCCCGAGCTCGGCCCGGCCCTGGCCTCCATGGTCTACGTGTGCCGCCCGCCCGTGGAGACGCCCACCGGCCGCTTCCTCGGCGTCGTGCACTTCCAGGCGCTGCTGCGCGACCCGCCGTCCACCCTCGTGGGCGGCCTCGCCGACAACGACATCGAGTGGCCGCGCCCCGACGCCTCCCTCGAGCACGTGGCCAACCTGCTCGCCTCTTACGACCTCGTGGCCCTGCCCGTCGTCGACGAGAACTTCCACCTCCTGGGCGCCGTGACCATCGACGACGTCCTCGACCACCTCCTGCCCGAGGGCTGGCGCGAGCGCACCGTGGAGACCAACGATGGCTGAGCGCAAGGACCGCCAGGAGCGGCACGACCGCGACCGCGTCTCCCGTCTCGACCAGCCACGCGACCGGCACCGCACCCTGCGCAGCACGCTGCGCGGGCGCAGCTACGACTCCGACCGGTTCGGCCGCTTCGCCGAGTCCTTCGCGCGTTTCATGGGCACCGCCACGTTCCTCGTCTGGATGACGATCTTCATCGTCGTGTGGGTGATCTGGAACGCCTCGTGGGGTCCCGAGCGGCCCCGCTGGGACGAGTACCCGTTCATCTTCCTCACGCTCATCCTGTCGCTCCAGGCGTCGTACGCGGCCCCGCTCATCCTGCTCGCGCAGAACCGTCAGGAGGCCCGCGACCGCGTCCAGCAGGAGCACGACCGCGACGCCAACGCCCAGTCGCACGCCGACATGGAGTTCCTGACCCGCGAGGTCGCGAGCCTGCGTCTGGGCATCGGTGAGATGGCCACGCGCGACTTCATCCGCAGCGAGCTCCGCGGTCTGGCCGAGACCCTGGCCGAGTCCGACGACGACGCCGCGGACCACGGGCGCGAGGACGACGACCGCAGGTCAGGGCAGTCTCACTGATCCTGCCTGGTCACCCGCACGTACGATGGTGGACATGGCAGTGATCAGCGAGGACGCAGTCCGCACAGCGCTCGGCGGCGTCAACGACCCCGAGATCAAGCGACCCATCACCGAGCTCGGCATGGTCGACACGATCACCATCGACGGCGACGCCGTCACGGTGCGCCTTCTCCTCACGGTGGCCGGCTGCCCTCTCAAGGACACACTGACGCGTGACGTCACCGCGGCCGTGGTGGCCCTGGACCCTGCTCTCACCGTGCACGTCGACATGGGCGTCATGACCGACGACCAGCGCAAGAGCATGCAGGAGATGCTCCGCGGCGGCCGCTCCGAGCGCGAGATCCCCTTCGCCCAGCCCGGCTCGCTCACCAAGGTCTACGCCATCGCCTCGGGCAAGGGCGGTGTCGGCAAGTCGTCGGTCACCGTCAACCTCGCCGTCGCCATGGCCCGCCGCGGACTCAAGGTCGGTGTCCTCGACGCCGACATCTACGGTCACTCCATCCCCGACATGCTGGGCATCGGCGACCTCCGACCCACGCAGGTCGAGGAGATGATCATGCCCGTCCCCGTGCCGGTCGCCGGCGCGGAGCACGACGTCAAGGCCATCAGCATCGGCATGCTGAAGCCCCGCAAGGACCAGGTCGTCGCGTGGCGCGGCCCCATGCTCGACCGCGCGCTCGTGCAGATGCTGAGCGACGTCTACTGGGGCGACCTCGACGCCCTCCTCCTCGACCTCCCCCCGGGCACCGGCGACATGGCCATCAGCCTGGGCCAGCACCTCGCCAACGCCGAGGTCATCGTCGTCACCACGCCGCAGACCGCCGCCGCCTCGGTGGCCGAGCGCGCCGGCACGATGGCCTCGATGATGCACCAGCGCGTCGTGGGCGTCGTGGAGAACATGTCGTACCTCACCACGCCCAACGGCGACCGCATGGAGGTCTTCGGGTCCGGTGGCGCCGCCGCCGTCTCGGCCGCGCTCAGCGAGCGCTTCGGCTACGACGTCCCCGTGCTCGGCCAGGTGCCGCTGGAGGAGAAGTTCCGCGAGGGCGGCGACTCCGGCTCCCCCATCGTGTCCGCGGACCCCGACGCCGAGTCGGCCAAGATCCTCCAGGGGATCGCCGACCAGCTGTCCGGACGCTCGCGCGGCCTCGCCGGGATGCAGCTGGGCCTCGCGCCCACCGGCCGACTGTAGGTCGCGCCCGTGTTCGGGATGGGCTGGCCGGAGATCGGCGTCATCGTCGTCGTCGGCCTCATGGTCTTCGGTCCCGACCGTCTCCCCGACATGGCTCGCCAGGCGGGCAAGTTCATCCGCACCGTCCGCCAGATGGCCGACAACGCCAAGAACGACCTGGGTCGCGAGATCGGCCACGACCTCAGCGGCATGGAGCTGCGCGACCTCGACCCCCGCGAGGTCGTGCGCCGCAGCTTCCTCGACGAGGCCGACACGGCGCCTGCCCCCACGACCGACCGCTCGCTGCGCGTCGGCGAGGTCCCCCCGTACGACCCCGAGTCCACCTGAGTCGTCGGCGCCCGCGCCTGGCGGCGGTGACCTGGCGTCCTTCGTGCAGGGTCGGCGCGCCGGGCGGTGCCTCAGCGTCCGTTCCCGGTCCGTGAGTCCCCGGGTCCGGACGCTTGCTCACCGCCCGTCGGCAGGCAGGTCTCAGGCCGCGCCGAGCCAGGCGGACATGCGTTCCACGCCGTCCTCGAGCCGGTCGAGCCTGCTCTGGGGGTGGGCCGCCGAGGGCAGCTCGCTCACGGCCTGCACGAGGGTGTCGCGGTCGACGTCGCTCACGACCGTGTAGACCACACCGTCGGAGTCCCACGTGACCACGGCGGGCGAGCCGCTGCGCACCCACACGCGGTGCTCGTCCCAGACGTCGGCCGAGAAGCCCGTGACGGTGGAGGTGTCGAGCGCCCCGTTCTGCTCGTAGAGGCGGAGCCGGTGCGTGCCGTCGGAGTACGTGACGGCGATGGTGCCGCTGCCCTCGTGCCAGCGTCCGTCGACGCGCTCGAGCGTCCCGGCCAGGCGCTCGTGACACGGGAAGCCGTTGCTGTCGAGCCTCGACATGGCAGCGACGGTCATGGTGTCCTGCGCCGTGCCGTAGCCGTCGGCGAAGTCCGCGGCGTAGGAGTCGAACGACGGCGCCACCGGGTCGGCCTCGGCCGGCCGGGCCCCCGCCAGGTAGGCCGTCGCCACGACGGCGAACGAGGCACCCACCACGACCACGCCGGCACCCAGGCCCCGCGAGCGTCCGAGCCGGGCCCACCACCGGCGACGACGTGGCAGCGGCCCTGCGGCAGGAGCCTCGTCGGGAAGGTTGCTCAGCGTCTGCAGCAGCGACAGCGGGACGTCGGGACGTCGCGTGCCCAGCTGCATGCGTGCCTTGGTCTGCTGGTGGAGGTCGACCACGCCGCGGCACGCAGCGCAGTGGGAGAGGTGACGCTCGGCAGCCTTGGCGGCACGGGGCGACAGCTGCCCGTCCACGAAGGCTGAGACGTCGTCACCGAGATGCGCCAACTCAGGCTCCGACCGGTCCCAGGAAGCGCGTGCGCCCCACCGAGGGAGCGCGGTGGGCCAGGGCGGCGCGCAGCTGCGTGCGGCCACGGTGGATGCGGGAGCGCACGGTGCCGATCTTGATGCCCAGCACGTCGGCGATCTCCTCGTACGACAGGCCCTCGACGTCGCACAGCACGACGGCCACGCGGAACTCCTCGGAGATCGAGGCGAGCGCCGACTCGACGTCGGGATCGAAGCCCGCGTCGTGCAGCGTGGCGTCGGGGCCGACCTCGGAGCCCGCGAGGCGCTCCTCGGCACCGTCGGTGAAGCCGTCCATGCGGATGCGGCTCGAGCGGCGCACGCGGTCGAGGAAGAGATTGGTGGTGATCCGGTGGATCCAGCCGTTGAAGTTCCCGGCCTGGTACGAGTCGAGCGAGCGGAAGACCCGGATGAAGACGTCCTGCGTGAGGTCCTCGGCGTCGTGGCGGTTGCCCGTCAGCCGGTACGCGAGCCGGTAGACGCGGGCGGAGTGCTCCGCCACGATCTCGTCCCAGCTCGTCTGGTTGCTCATCTGATCGACGTCCATGCCTCGTATCGTGGTGCTGTCACCTGAGAGAACGCCCAGAGCCGCCTGACGGTTCCCTGCGATCCTCCGACCATCCTGGCGGGCCAGGTTTCACCCCGCACCTTCGGCGATCCGTTCCACCGGATCCGGGTCGTGGCCCACTAGGCTGACCCCGAGCCGTTGTCCCGCTGACCTGCGAGGACAGCCCGACGAAGGAGTGCGCCATCACCACCGCAGCCAGCCTCGCGTTCGTCGACGGCTACCAGAGCGAGGACGACCACCTGGCCGACGCCCGCCGTCGGGCCGAGGAGGTCGGCGTCACGCCCATCGGCGCCGGTGGCGGAGCCACCCTGCGCCTGCTCGCCTCCCTCGTGGGGGCCAAGGCCGTGGCCGAGGTCGGCACCGGCACGGGGGTCTCCGGGCTCTGGCTGCTCCGCGGCATGAGCGCCGACGGCGTCCTGACCTCGGTCGACCTCGAGGCCGAGCACCAGCGCCACGCCCGTGAGGTCTTCCTGGCCGCCGGCATCCCCTCCCAGCGCTTCCGGCTCATCGCCGGGTCCGCGCTCGACGTCATGCCCCGCCTCACCGACGCCGGGTACGACCTCGTGTTCGTCGACGGCGACAAGGCCGAGTACGGCGAGTACCTCGAGCAGGCTCTGCGCCTGGTCCGCCCCGGCGGCGTCATCGTCTTCGACAACGCGCTCTGGCACGACCGTGTGGCCGACCCGGCCCAGCGCGACGCCGAGACCCAGGCCGTGCGCGACCTGCTGGAGCAGGTGCGGGTCGACGAGGACCTGCGCGCCGCGCTCCTGCCGGTGGGCGACGGGCTCCTCGCCGCGCAGCGCCTCGCCTGAGGCGCGCCGAGCGTCAGCGCGCTCAGTCCTCGAAACGGGCTGACGAGCGGAAGCCTGCGGGTCCGCGCACCACGGCCACGACCTCGAAGGGCTCGATGAGGATCGGGACGCTGCCGATCATCGTCGTGCCGGGCACCTCGTGCGCCGACTTCTCGAAGTCGGCCTGGAACGCCTCGCGGGCCTGCGCGGTCCGGAAGACGTAGGTCCCCTCGAACCACTCGCCCTCACGCGTGCGCCAGGCCTTGAAGCGAAGGTCGGGCAGGCCGGCGAACCGGCTGAACGACTCGTCCTCGACGAACGTCTTGAGCTGCTCGAGGATCCCCGAAGGTGCGTCGGTCAAGGACCAACGCACCGAGAGTCCGAGCATCAGACCGCTTTGAGGGCGTCGCCGAGCGACGCAGCTTCCTCTTTGTTGAGCTCGACCACGAGACGGCCGCCGCCTTCCAGCGGAACGCGCATCACGATGCAGCGCCCCTCTTTGGTGACCTCCATCGGTCCGTCTCCGGTCCGAGGCTTCATGGCCGCCATGGGTTCCCCTCTCGATCGTCCTGCCAGGCGTCGCCCTGGCACTCTCCCCATTATCGCCCATGGGTCCCAGCGCGGAAGAGCCGCCTCCGACCAAGCCGGGTGTCAGGCCCAGCGTCGGTCGTACGGGGCGTCGAGCGCGTCGGTGACCTGGGCCGCCTCGCGTGCGGCGAGGAGCTCGGTCCGGGCCTGGATCTCAGCCGCCTGGCTCTCCGCGAGCGCCTCGGTCAGGTGGCGGATCTCCCGATGTGCGGAGGCGAGGGCGGTCTCGGAGCCCATGAGCTTGTCGGTGGCGTCGTCGAGCTCGCGCGCGAGACGATGGACCTCGCCCTGTCGCTCCTTGACGCGGGCCGCCATGGTCTCGGCGAAGGCTGTCTGCTCGCGGGCGGTGCGCTGCGCGTCGCGGCGGCGGACGTGGGCCGAGGCGGCACGGTCCTGGGCCCAGTCGCGGCGCACGGCCGCGGTCTCGTCGGCGAGGAGCCGGGCAGCCACCGTGCCGAGCAGGACGGCCTGGACGACGCCCAGCACGAGGAGCGGGACGGAGCCGACGACGATCGTGAGGAGTCCCAGGACGAACGTCAGGGCGATGAGCGCGACGGCGGCGACGGTGCGCGACGACCGCCGCGAGCGCCGTCCGCCAGGTTCCGTGGAGGCCTTCATGGCCACACCCTAGGCACGCCACCTGCTGGAACGGCGGCGCCACACCGTGACGGGTGGGACGCGTGTGACTCGAGTGGTCAGTCGGCCACGGCGTCGAACCACGCCACGGCGTCGTCGACGTCGTCGGTGACGTGGACGAGCTCGAGGTCCTTCTCGCTGATCTTCCCGTCGGGCAGCATCGTGTCGCGAAGCCAGTCCACGAGGCCGCCCCAGTAGGCCGAGCCGAACAGGACCACCGGGAAGGTGGTGACCTTCCCGGTCTGCGCGAGGGTGAGCGCCTCGAAGAGCTCGTCGAGCGTCCCGAAGCCGCCGGGCATGACGACGTAGCCCTGGGAGTACTTCACGAACATCGTCTTGCGCACGAAGAAGTACCGGAAGTTGATACCCATGTCGACGTACTCGTTGAGCCCCTGCTCGTGGGGCAGCTCGATGCCGAGACCGACCGAGACACCCCCGCACTCGCTCGCCCCGCGGTTGGCCGCCTCCATGGCGCCCGGCCCGCCGCCCGTGATGACGGCGTAGCCGCGCTCGCAGAGCTTGGCCGAGATCTGGCGCGCAGCCTCGTACATGGGGTCGTCGGGCTTGGTGCGGGCCGAGCCGAAGACCGCGACGGCCGGACCGAGCTCGGCCAGCTGGCCGAAGCCCTCCACGAACTCTGCCTGGATCCGCAGCACCCGCCACGGGTCGGTGTGCACCCAGTCGGCTCCTCCGTCGCTGTCGAGGAGGCGCTGGTCGGTGGTGCTGGCCGGGATGTGCCCGCCGCGCAGCCGCACCGGTCCCTTGTTGTAGGTGGTCACCGCGGATCTCCCTTCAGCCAGCCGGTCAGGGCTGCCTCGACGTCGACGAGGTGGGCCACGGGGACCTGCTCGTCCTGCTTGTGGGCGTACACCGGGTCGCCCGGCCCGTAGTTCACCGCGGGGATCCCCAGGACGGTGAACTGGGCGACGTCGGTCCAGCCGAACTTGGGCGCCACCTCGCCGCCGATGGCCTCGACGAACGCGGCCGCCGCCGGCCGGTCCAGCCCGGGCAGGGCTGCGGGTGCGGAGTCGGTGACGGTGAGCTCGAAGCCCTCGAAGACGTCGCGGACGTGGGCGAGCGCCTGCTCCTCCGACCGGTCGGGGGCGAAGCGGAAGTTCACGGTGACGACGGCCTCGTCGGGGATGACGTTGCCGGCCACTCCCCCACGGATGCCGACGGCGTTGAGGCCCTCGCGGTAGGTGAGACCGTCGATCTCGACGGCCCGCGGCTCGTAGCGCTGCAGTCGCACGAGGACGTCGGCGGCGTCGTGGATGGCGTTGTGCCCCATCCAGGAGCGGGCCGAGTGCGCGCGCTCGCCCGTGGTCCGGACGTCGACGCGCAGCGTGCCCTGGCAGCCCGCCTCGACCCGGGCGACCGACGGCTCCATGAGGATGGCGAAGTCGGCCTCGAGGAGCTCGGGCCGCTCCCGCGCGATCCTGCCGAGGCCGTTGAACTCCGCGGCGATCTCCTCGGCGTCGTAGAAGACGAACGTGACGTCGCGGTTGGGCTCGGGCACCGTGGCGGCCACCCGCAGGGCCACCGCGACGCCGCCCTTCATGTCGCAGGAGCCGAGGCCCCAGAGCGTGTCGCCCTCGAGCCGGGACGGGAAGTTGCCGTTGACCGGCACGGTGTCCACGTGGCCGGCGATCACGACGCGCTCGGACCGGCCCAGGCGTGTGCGGGCGATGATCGTGTGTCCGTCGCGCACGACCTCGAGGTGGGGCAGTGCTCGGAGGGCCGTCTCGACGGCGTCGGAGATCTCCTGCTCCTGAAGGCTCTCCGACGCGATGTCGACGAGGTCGGCGGTGAGGGTCACGACGTCTCGGTCCAGGTCCAGGGAGGCCACGGGCTCACTCTGCCACGTGCGGGTGCGGGCAGGCGGTGCGAGCCTGGAGACATGAGCGACCTCGACCCCACCACCGCCCTGCTCCAGGACTCCTTCGACCGTGTCCGCGACCTCGTGGCCTCCGTGACGGACGACCTCGACCTCGAGGCGGCGACCTTCCGGGTCGACGCCGAGGCCAACACCGTGGCCTGGCTCGTGTGGCACCTCACGCGGATCCAGGACGACCACGTGGCAGGCCTCTCGGACGAGGAGCAGGCGTGGGAGTCGTGGCGCGAGCGGTTCGACCTGCCCTTCGACGACGACGCCACGGGGTACGGCCAGTCGAGCGACGACGTCGCGGCCGTCCGGGTCGACGGCGAGCTGCTCGCGGGCTACCACGCCGACGTGGACGCCCTCACCCGTCGCTACCTCGACTCCCTGACCACGGAGGAGCTGGAGCGGGTCGTGGACGAGCGCTGGGACCCGCCCGTCACGGCCTCGGCGCGGCTCGTGAGCGTGCTGGGCGACTGCCTCCAGCACCTGGGCCAGGCCTCGTTCGTGCTGGGCGTGGCCTCGCGCCGCTGAGCCGTCAGTCCGCTCGCGGTGCGAAGACGCAGAACTCGTTGCCCTCAGGGTCGGCCATGACCGTCCAGCGGATGTCGTCGTCGGGCTCGCGGAGCACCGTGGCACCCAGCGCGACGAGGTCGGCGACGGTGGATCCGGGCGTGAGATCGATGTCCCAGTGGATGCGGTTCTTGACGGTCTTGGGCTCGGGCACCGGGGTGAAGTCGATGTCGTCGAACGGGACGCCGGGGATGTCGCTCACGTACGAGTAGCGCCCCTCGTCGTCGTGGGCCGTGCCGCCGAGCACCTGGGCCCACCACGCGGCGATGGACTGATGGTGGGCGGCGTCGACCACGACGTCCTTGAGCCGGTACAGGCCGACGTCGGCACGGGTGAAGACGCAGAACTCCTGGCCACCGACGGGGTCGGTGAACGTCGTCCAGCCCTGCTCCCCCGGCTCGGTGACCCGCGTCCCCGTGATGCCGTCGAGCGAGGACGCCCAGACGTCGAGGTGCACGCGGTTCTTGACGGCCTTGCCCTCCGGCACCGGGTTGGGCCAGACGGTCTGCTGGGGCCGGTCGCCGCGCAGCACCAGCTCGTCCGGATCGTCGGGGAAGCTCTCGACCCGCAGGCCGAGGAGCCCGGCCCAGAAGGCAGCCTCGCCGGGCAGGTCGCCGACGTCGATGCACAGGTCCTTGAAGGTCGCCAGGCTCATGCCTGCCAGCCTAGGAGCGAGCGCCGACGCCAGCCACTGCACCGCTAGGTTGGGTGCCATGAACGCGCAGCATCCCGACCTGCCCCAGAGCGCCCATGGCTTCGGCGTCGCCACCGTCACGCTCGACGGCGACGTCCTCGACGTCTGGTACCCCGCGCCGGCCCTCGGACCCGCCTCGGACCATGACCGCGAGCCCGACGACCTCATCGCCATCAGCGGCGACGACGCGGTCCGCCAGGTCCGCAAGGTCGTGGTGCACACCGTCATCGACGACCTACAGACCGCGCCCACCGACGCGTACGACGTCTACCTGCGCCTGCACCTGCTGTCGCACCGCCTGGTCCGTCCGCGCACCATCAACCTCGACGGTCAGTTCGGCCTGCTCTCCAACGTCGTCTGGACCACCATCGGGCCGTGCGCCGTGGCGGGCTTCGAGGCCACCCGCGGCCGCGCCCGAGCCGCCGGCCTCGTCGTCAACGTCACGAGCGTCGACAAGTTCCCCCGCATGACCGACTACGTGCTCCCCACCGGCGTCCGCATCGGCGACGCCGACCGCGTCCGTCTCGGCGCCCACCTGGCCGAGGGCACGACCGTGATGCACGAGGGCTTCGTGAACTTCAACGCCGGCACGCTCGGCCACGCCATGGTCGAGGGCCGCATCTCGGCCGGCGTCGTCGTCGGGAACGGTTCCGACGTCGGCGGCGGCGCCTCCATCATGGGAACGCTCTCCGGCGGCGGCAGCGAGGTCGTCAGCATCGGTGAGAACAGCCTGCTGGGCGCCAACTCCGGCATCGGCATCTCGCTCGGCAACGACTGCGTCGTGGCGGCCGGCTGCTACGTCACGGCCGGCACCAAGGTCACCACGCCCGACGGCTCGGTCGTGAAGGCGCTCGAGCTGTCCGGCCAGGACGGCCTGCTGTTCCTCACCAACAGCGAGACGGGCCGCGTCGAGGTCCGGCCGCGCGGCGAGCGCAGCGGCATCGAGCTCAACGCCGCGCTGCACGCCAACTGAGGTCCGCGCCCACCCGATGAGGTTTCGCTGGATCCTGCTGTCAGGACTCGTGGTGGCCGCCGTGCTGGTCGCCGTCACGGTCCGCGACCGGCAGCCCGTCCGCAGCGAGTACTGCACCGCCGACGTCGGCGACACGCACGCCCAGGTCGACGTCGAGCAGGCCCAGTGGTCAGCCCTGATGTCCGGGATCGCCCAACGGCGCGGGCTCCCGCCGCGGGCCACCACGATCGCCATCGCCACGGCGTTCCAGGAGTCCAAGATCCACAACATCGACTACGGCGACCGCGACTCGCTCGGACTCTTCCAGCAGCGCCCGTCGCAGGGCTGGGGCACCGCGGAGCAGGTCCAGGACCCTCAGCACTCCATCAACGCCTTCTACGACGGACTCGTGAAGGTCAAGGGCTACTCCTCGATGGAGATCACCGAGGCGGCCCAGGCCGTGCAGCGGTCCGCCTTCCCGGCCGCGTACGCGGCCCACGAGGCCTATGCCCGAGCCCTGGCGTCGGCCCTGCGCGGCTACAGCCCCGCCACGTTCTCGTGCCAGGTCAACGAGGCCGCTGGCGGCAACCCGGACCAGATCGCCGCCGACCTCAAGTCGACGTTCGGCGACCTCGGCACCATCAAGGACGGCACCACCGTCACGGCGCCCGTGAAGGGCGGCAAGGCCGCCGACGTGACCATCCGCGGCTGGGCGGTCGCCCACTACCTCGTGGCCAACGCCTCCCGCCTCAACATCGAGTCGGTCTCCTTCGACCGCCTCCGCTGGACCGCACGAGACTCCCCCGACGGCTGGGTGGAGTCCCCCCGGGCGGCCGACGACCGAGTCACCGCCACGGTCAGCTGAGGGCAGCTCCTCACCGTCGATGGACCGCGGACAGTTGACATCGTTCATGGCACACGTCACATTGACTACAGTCCATGCCGCATGGATCTGAACGGTCTCGACCCCGGAGCCGAATATGAAGTCGCTTGTCCTCTCAGCACTCTCACTCGCGTGCATCGCGCTGGGGGTGAGCATCTCACCAGCAGTCGCCGCTGGTTCCCATCCGGGGCCTTGGGCCAAGATCTTCGGCCACAGCACTTCATGCTCGCTCGGACGCGCGTCGACTAACGACGCGACAGAACGCGGCGGTGGCCTGACCAACAACTACGAGGGATGTAGCGCGTCAAACAACGCCCAGAGCGTGCCAGCTGGTTACCTCCGGACCCGCGCACTCGTGGTCAACTCATCCAATGGTCTGGTCTGCGGCGACTCTGGCACCTTGCTCAACACTTCGACTGCCTCTTCTCGAGATGCCAGCACCGCCCGCGAGTACTACACCACGAGCTGCGAATCGCCTCGGAACTACCTCGGATACTCGTACAACTCGCGCCGTTCCGACGCCGGGTACCTCTACACGGTCGAACGAGCAGCACCTGCCTACTACTTCCCTAGCTGGCTGGCATGACCCACCTAGGCGCCAGGAGAATATTCATGAGACCACGCATCGTCGTCGCATCGTGCACTGCCGTCCTGCTCTGTGGAGCGGGCTACCTCGGCGGAGCTGCGTTCGCATCGCAGTCCGACCGTTCGACCGAGGAGGTGGCCACGGCGTTGCCGACCTTCACGGAAGATCTCCCAGCATTCACACGCCTCGAGAACGGCGCGACGGTGGGGGGCTGGCGTGTCGACACGCCCCTCGACCAGCGTCCGGACTTCGTCGAGACGCGCGTCGACGGCAAGGTCGGCTACCTGAAGCTTTCCGACATCGACGACGGGTTCGTCGTTCCGTCGGGCAGGTCCGGATCTCCGATCGACACGACCGAACAGTTCGCGGCAGCGGAACGCCGGCAGCGCGAGGACATGGTCCAGCCGAACGAGAAGGGCGAGATCTGGGCTCCGGTCTATGACCGAGACGGTGTGACGATCATCGGCAAGCGCCTGATGAACCCCGCTGCCGACAGCGAAGCCCCCTGACCAGCAGGCCTTCGCTCAGACCAGGCGGGAGACGGCGGCCTCGACGCGCTCGTCGGTGGCGGTGAACGCCACCCGCACGTGCTGCGCGCCGGCGGCGCCGTAGAAGTCGCCGGGGGCCGCGAGGATGCCGCGCTCGGCCAGCCAGTCGACCGTGGTGCGGCACGGCTCGTCGCGCGTGGCCCAGAGGTAGAGCGAGCCCTCGGAGTGGTCGATGCGGAAGCCGGCACGCTGCAGGGCCTTGCGGAGCACGGCCCGTCGGTTGGCGTAGAGCTCGCGCTGGAGCTCGACGTGGGTGTCGTCGGCCAGGGCCGCGGCGAAGGCGTGCTGCACGGGCGTGGGCACCATGAAGCCGAGGTGCTTGCGCACCGCGAGCAGCTCGGCCACGACGGCGCGGTCGCCGGCGACGAAGGCGTCGCGGTAGCCCGCGAGGTTGGACCGCTTGGAGAGCGAGTGCACCGTGAGGAGGCCCTCGTGCGAGCCGCCACAGACGTCGGGGTGCAGCACCGAGACGGGCTGGGCCTCCCAGCCGAACTCGAGGTAGCACTCGTCGGAGACCAGGAGGACGTCACGCTCGCGGGCCCACTCGACGACCTTGCGAAGGTGGTCGACGCCCAGCACCTGGCCGTGGGGGTTCGCCGGTGAGTTCAGGTAGAGCAGCGCGGGGTTGCGCGGGCCGATCGCCACGGTGGAGTCGGCGGCCAGCACCTCACAGCCGGCGTAGCGCGCGCCCACCTCGTAGGTGGGGTAGGCCAGCTCGGGGTAGACCACGAGGTCGCCCGCGCCCAGACCCAGCTGGGCCGGCAGGTTGCCGATCAGCTCCTTGGAGCCCACGGTCATGAGGACCTGGTCGGCCTCGAGCCCGGTGACGCCGGCCCGACGTTCGAGCCAGTCGACCGCGGCCTGCCGCACCGGCGTGGGTCCGAGGACGGTCGGGTAGCCCGGGGAGTCGGCGGCCTCGGCGAGCGCCTGCCGGGCGACGGCGGGCGTGGGGTCCACCGGCGTGCCGATGGAGAGGTCGACGATCCCGTCGGGATGCGCCGCCGCGCGGGCCTTGGCCTGCGCGATGGTGTCCCACGGGAAGTCGGGGAGACGGCTGGAGACGCGCGACCGCGTCATGCGCTCACTCCTGGTTCTGGGGCGGCAGAGCAGCCACGAACGGGTGGTCGGCGTCGATCTCGCCGGTCTTGGCGGCACCGCCCGGGGAGCCCAGGTCGTCGAAGAAGTGCACGTTGGCGTCGTAGTACTCCTTCCACTCCTCCGGGGTGTCGTCCTCGTAGAAGATGGCCTCGACCGGGCAGACCGGCTCGCAGGCACCGCAGTCGACGCACTCGTCGGGGTGGATGTAGAGCATGCGCTTGCCGTCGTAGATGCAGTCGACGGGACACTCGTCCACACATGCGCGGTCCTTCACGTCCACACACGGCTGGGCGATCACGTACGTCACGTCTACTCCTCACGACAGGGCTGAACGTATCCATTATCGCCCTCGCGGGTCCGGGCCCGTGACTGAGGTCTGCCTCATGAGACGGGACGGGCGTGACAGGGTGAGGACGTGCTGATCAGCGACGACGCCCTGGGCCGACGCGTCACCGTCCGACACCGCCTGGCCGACGGCTCCGCGGCCGACGTCGTGGGCCGTGTCCTGGCCCTGGACGACGTCGTACGCCTGGAACGACGTGACGGATCCGTCGTCGACGTGCCACGCGACGCCGTCCTGCTGTGGCGGGTCGTGCCCGACCGCCCCCGTCGCTCGCGTCGCCCGCTCGACGTGGACCCCGAGGACCTGACGCGCATCACGTCGCGCGGGTGGGCCGCGGTGGAGTCCGTCCCGCTCGGGGACTGGGAGCTGCGCGCCTCGGGAGGGTTCACCGGACGGGCCTGCTCCGTGGCCGTCCACGGCGACCCCGGGGTCCCGCTCGACGCGGCGCTGGCGTCCGTCGAGAGCTTCTACCGGGAGCGCGACCTCCCGCCCCTGGCCCAGGTGGTGGTGGGGACGCGGTGGCACACCGCGTTCCTCGCCGCCAGGTGGCGTCCCTCGTCGGGTGCCCGCCCTGGAGCGGTCGTCCAGGTGAGCGCGCTGGGGACCCACCGGCGTGACCCCGAGGCGGTGGTCTCGCCGACGGTCGACGACGACTGGTTGGCCCTCTACGGTCGGCTGGCCCCCGAGCACCGCGACATCGCCAGGACCGTCCTCGAGGGGACGCCCACCGTGGGCTTCGTGAGCATCGGGGAGCCGGCCGTGGCCATCGGCCGGGTGGTGGTCACCGGCGAGTGGGCCGGGGTGGCTGCGGTGGAGGTCCGGCCGGACCTCCGGCGACAGGGGCTCGGCCGACGGGTCGTGGAGACCGCCCTGGCCTGGGCCGTGGAGCACGGCGCGGACAAGGCGTACCTGCAGACGATGCGCGACAACGCCCCGGCCCTGGCGCTCTACGCGCCGTTCGGCTTCGTGGACCACCACGAGTACGTCTACCTCGTGCCGCCGGCCTGAACCAGGCCCGGACCAGGCCTGGACCACAGGGAACCCACAGCGAGCCCTCGTACGGTGGGGTCATGCGCCACACCGACGAGGTCGAGGACCACGACCGAGGGCTCTCCCACGACCTTCCCACCCTGGTGGGACGACGCCGCCTGCTCGGCCTGCTCGGCGGGGCAGGTGCCGCAGCGCTCGTCGCGTGCACGCCGGGTGACGGGTCCAGCACCACGAGCGGTCCGACCGCTCGCTCGACAAGTCCGTCCTCCCGCGCCGGCACCACGCAGTCCGGTGGCAGCGAGATCCCTGAGGAGACCAACGGACCCTTCCCGGCCGACGGGTCCAACGGCGTCAACGTGCTCACGGCCACCGGGATCGTCCGCAGCGACATCCGCTCCAGCTTCGGCGAGGCGACCGGCACGGCCGAGGGCGTTCCCCTCGACTTCACGCTCACCGTCGTCGACGTGAGCAGCGCCGACGAGGCGGGGAAGCCGCTCGCGGGTGCGGCCGTCTACGTCTGGCACTGCGACCGTGCCGGTGCCTACTCGATGTACTCCGACGAGGCCAAGGACGAGAACTACTTGCGAGGCGTGCAGGAGACCGACCAGGACGGCCGCGTGACCTTCACGTCGATATTTCCCGCCTGCTACGACGGGCGCTGGCCGCACATCCACTTCGAGGTCTACCCCAGCCTGGCCGACGCCACGTCAGCCACCGGACGCATGCGCACCTCGCAGCTGGCGTTCCCCCAGGACGTCTGCGAGTCCGTCTACGCCACGAAGGGCTACGAGACGAGCGTCGCCAACCTCGCGCGCGTGTCCCTCGACTCCGACCTGGTGTTCAGCGACGGCTACTCGCTCCAGATGGCCACGGTGTCCGGCTCGGCGTCCGACGGCTGCACTGCCACGCTGCGCGTCCCGGTCTGATGCGTCGGTCGCGCTAGTCCTTCGTGGGCTTCTTGCCGCAGATCACCTTGTCGGCCGCCTGGTAGTTGGCCGTCACGGTCTCGGACTTCACCTTCTTGCCCTTGCTGAAGAAGGTCCGGTAGATGTCGATGTCGAAGCCCTGCACCGGGTCCTGCGCGACGCACGCCGGCGTGTCGTCGTAGCGCGTGCCGGGGTCGCGCAGGTTGCGCTTGGCCGACTTCCCGGCCTTCACGTCCCACACCTTGGTGCTCCACAGCTCCACCCGGGTGACGCCCGCCGAGCCCGGCGTGGACTTCTTGACCGAGGCCCTGATGAGCACGCCGTACTTGGTGGGGTTCTTGAACTTGAGGTCCAGGTAGCCCCACGCGACCGTCGCCTCGCGGCCCACGGGGTAGCGGCTGATGTAGAAGGCGTGCGGGTGGTGCTCGACGTCGTCCATGCCGGCGAAGAAGGCGGCGTTGTACGTGGTGGTGACGACCTGGGAGACGCCGCCGCCCAGCTCCTCGCGGAACACTCCGCCGTTGATGATGGTGCCGACGACGAATCCCGCCGCCTCGGTGCGCTCCCCCACGGTGTCGTTGAAGCTGAACGTCTCTCCGGGCTTCACGATGACGCCGTCGATGAGCTCGGCCGCACGGGCCTGGTTGATGTTGCGGTACTCCGCGTACGGGAACTCGGTCTCGAACTCGCTGACCCGCTCCTTGATCTGGAGCTTCTTGGCGTCGGCGGTCGTGAACTCGGGCTCGACCACGTCGGCCTCGATGCTGATGGACCGGGCGTCCCCCGTCCGGGTCAGCACCGGGACGAGCTTCTTGGCCATCTCCTCGGGCTGCAGGCCCACGCCGTCCTTGCCGGGCACGACGACGGGCTTGCCGCCCCGGATCACGACGGTGGCGTCCACCGCCTTCCTGCCGATGCCGGTGGTGGCGTCGGTGAGCGGCTCGGCCAGCTTCTCCGCGTCGATGCGCGGCTTCATGGCGCCGTCGACCACGCCCACCGTGAGGGCGGGGGTGTACGCCGAGACGGGCAGCTTGATCGTCTTCTCGCCCACCCGGATCGCGACGGGAGCGGCCACGGCAGGCTGGGCGATCTCGGTCATGGCCTTCTTCAGTCCGGCCGAGTCGACCATGGGGTCGACGACGGCGGTGGGCACCGCCACGGGGCCGCTCTCCGCGAGGTAGGCGTCCTTGACCGCCTGGGCCGTGTCGTCCTTGCGGGCGACGAGCCCCTCCTGCGGCTCGCGGGCCTTGGGCTTCCCGCCCGGGAAGGTGATGAGCGCCTGGGTGACCGGCACCTGCACGGCCTCGGCCACCGAGTCCACGCTGTCCGCGAGCTTCGTGTCGTCGACGTCGACGACGGGGTCGTACGTGTGCTTGCCGGCCACGAGAGCCACCATGCGACGCGGGTCCCAGCTGCGGGAGACGACCTGGTCGACGCTCCCCTTGGCATCGAGCGAGAGGCCGACGTCGGCGGGATCGATCTCGAACGTCTTCTTCTCGTGCTCGAGGACGACGGCGTCGGCCTCCCGGGGTCCGAGCTCCGTCTCGACCGCTCGCTGCGCGGCGGTCGGTGAAAGACCTCCCACGTCGACCCCGCCGATGCTGGCCTGCGCGGGGGTCCGTTCGCCCGTGAGCCACCAGCCGCCGACGTAGGCCAGGCCCAGGAGCAGGACGGCTGCGACGAGCGCGCGGCGGAGCCACCGTCGGCGTGGACGGTGGGGCTCCTCGCCGGAGGGCGCCGCCTCGGTGGCGGCGTCGTCGACGTCGACGTCGTCGACGTCGACGTCGAGGGCGCTGGGCGCGAGCGGCGCGAAGGAGCGGGGCACCGGGTGGATCTCGCCGGTGTCCTCGGCGTCCGGGTCGACCGCGAACGGCGGCGGCCGGTGGTCGTGCTCGTGCTCGTGCTCGTGCTCGTCCTCGTCCTCGTGCTCGCCGAGGTCGGTGTCCGATGCCTCGAGCGGGACGTCGCCGTCGGGCTCGTCCTCGTCGTCGAGCTCGTCGCCCCCGACCTCGTCGCCCTCGGGCTCGTCCTCTGCGAGGAGCTCGTCCTCGTCCACCGGGTCCGGCTCGTCCGCGGGCTCGTCGTGCCCGAGCTCCGTCTCGTGGTCGGCCTCCGCGTCGAGGTCGGTCTCGGGCGCGTCGAGCGGGACGTCGCCGTCGGGCTCGTCCTCGTCGTCAGGGTCCCCGGCCTCGGGTCCATCGGGCTCCGGCTCGGGCTCCGGCTCGTCGCCCGGCTCGGGAGCGTCGTCGAGGTCGAGCTCGTCGCTCTCCTCGACGAGGCCGCCCTCGACGAGTGCGTCGTCGGGGCCGGGCTGCGCGGTGGCGTCGTCCTCGGCACCGTCGTCGTGCGGTCGCTGCTGGTCGTCGTTCATGAGCCGGCGTCCTTCCCGAGCGTCTTCTCATTCTCCGGCGATCGCACGATCGTGCCGTAGTGCGAGCGGTAGTACAACAACGGGTCGTCGACCAGCTCGTGGACCCCGGCGCCCACGACCGACCCGACGAGGATCGTGTGGTCGCCGCCGTCGTGGACGGCGTGCGTGGTGCACTCCAGCCAGGCGAGCGAGTCGTCGACGAGCGCCACGCCCGTGCTGCCACGGTGGTGTGCGATGCCCTGCAGCTGGTCCTCCAGCGGGCGACCGCGGTGCGCGAACCACGCCGAGGCGGCCCGGCCGGCGTCGGAGAGGATCGAGACGCCCCAGACGCCCGACTCGAGGACGGCATCGTGGAAGCGACTGGTCTTGTGCGAGCACACGAGCACGAGCGGAGGGTCGAGCGAGACCGAGGTGAAGGCGCTCGCGGTCATGGCGTGGTCGATGCCGTCGTGCAGGGTGGAGACGACGGTGACACCGCTGGCGAACCGGCTCAGGGCGTCGCGGAACGCCCGCTGGTCGACGGAGGAGGTCACCGGACCAGCCTAGGAGGTCGTCGGTGACGTCCTGGTGCCAGGACGACCACGAGGACCAGCAGCGACAGGCCGAGCCCCATGAAGGCCCAGCCCCAGCCGTCGGAGCCGACGAGGTAGCTGCCCGCTCCGCCGAGGCCCTGCAGGAGCAGGACCGCGGTCCACCCGAGGGCGAACCAGGCGGCTCCCGCACGCACCAGCAGAGAGGCGGTCCAGGCCAGGAGCGCCGCTGCGCCCAGGCCGAGGACGAGTCCCCACGGCAGGACGAGCGGACCGTCGTCGAGGCGCGCCCGGTGCATCACGGCACCCAGGACGCCCACGTACAGCCCGACGAGCACCACGGCGAGGCGCGCCGCGACGGCTCGCGCCGCAGGACCGCGACGCGGACGCGAGCCCGCCATCACTCCGTTCCGGCGAAGAGATCGTCCTCGAAGGCCGAGCCCTCGGGCTTCACCGCGACGCCCTTGACGAGGCGGTAGAACTCGCGGCCCCACGCTCGCTGAGCGATGTCGTTGGAGAGGGCGAAGAACGGTCCGTCCACCGCGATCTGGGTGGCGTGCGCGCGCATGGAGTCGAGCTTGGCGTCGACCCACGGCGTGCCGTCGACGATGGCGTCGATGTCGTCGTCCTCGAACGCGAAGGGCGGCAGGTTGTCGGGGTCCATGCCCTCCATGAAGGAGAGGTCGCCGGCCTCGCGCACCTCCTTGATGCCCTCGCGCAGCGCGGAGGCCGACATGGCGGCCCAGTAGACCTTGGGGATGTCCCAGGCCTCGCCCAGGTCATGACGGTACGAGCGGCCGGCGGCGAGCGCCGTGGCGTAGGTGGCCACGCGGTGGGCCTGGACGTGGTCGGGGTGGCCGTAGTTGCCGAACTCGTCGTACGTGACGAGGACCTGCGGGCGCACCTCGCGGATGATCTCGACGAGGAGGTCGGAGGCCTCCAGGAGGTCGGCGTGCCAGAAGGCGTTCTCGTGGATGTCGTCGGCGGCGGTGGCGTTGCCGTTCTCGTCCCACTTCATGCCCGAGTCCCGGAAGTGCCCGGCACCACCGAGGAAGCGGTGGTCCGTGACGCCGAGGATCCGCATGGCCTCGGCCAGCTCCTTCTCGCGGTGCGGGCCCAGGGCGTCGTCGCGGTCGGCAGCCAGGTGCTCGAGCTCGGGGACGAGCACCTCACCCATCTCGCCCAGGGTGCACGTGACCAGCGTGACCTGAGCCCCCTCCTCGACGTAGCGCGCCATGGTGGCGCCGTTGCTGATGACTTCGTCGTCGGGATGGGCGTGCACCAGGAGGATGCGACGGGCGGGCTGCGACATGACGCCAGCCTAGACCGCGCACCCCACGTCCTCGCCGTGCCTCAGACGTCGCTGCCGGGGTCCGCTGCGGGTGGCTGCTGCACCTGGCCCGGGGCGGCTCCCTGGCCCGGTCCGGAGCCTGGTCGCTGTCCCTGGGGCAGCAGGTCCGGGCGGCCCTGGCCCCGTGGGTCCTGACCCGGGCGATCCTGGTCCGTCCCCGGCTGGCTCGGGCGGCCAGGGAAGCCCTCGCCGGTTCCGAAGCCCCCGCGCGGGCCGCCGCGTCCGCCGTCCTCGTTGTTGCCGACCGCGCCCAGGGCAGCACCCGCACCGACGCCGAGCACCACCACGGCCGCCGCCGCGACGAGGAGCATGCGCGTGGACCATGTCTGTGTCTGGTTCTCGTCCATGGGCCCACGGTCCTCGGCGGACCTGTCGCGACGCTGTGGACGGGACCTGCACACGCTGAGGACGTCTCACAGGATCCTCACAGGCTGTTCCTGTCCGGCGCAGGGGAAGACCTCCCATAGTGGGAGCATGACGACCGCCGCACCAGCCGCTGCCCTGACCCGCCCCGACGGCACCCGTCTGCGGGTGCTCGTGGTGGACGACGAGCCCAACATCGCCGAGCTCCTCATGATGGCCCTGCGCTATGAGGGCTGGGAGGTCCGCACGGCGGTCACCGGGCGCGCCGCGGTCGACACCGCCCGGACGTTCTCCCCCGACGTCCTGGTGCTGGACTGGATGCTGCCCGACATCGAGGGCCCCGAGGTCATGCGTCGTGTCCGCGCGCACGACGACCAGGTGCCCGTCCTCTTCCTGACGGCGCGCGACGCCGTCGAGGACCGCATCGCCGGTCTCACGGCCGGCGGCGACGACTACGTCACCAAGCCGTTCAGCCTCGAGGAGGTCGTGGCTCGCCTGCGCGCGCTCGTGCGCCGCAGCGGCGCCACCGAGGTCCGGAGCGACAACGTGCTCGTCGTCGGCGACCTCATGCTCGACGAGGACAGCCGCGACGTCACCCGGGGCGGCGAGGCCGTCGAGCTGACCGCCACCGAGTTCGAGCTGCTGCGCTACCTCATGCGCAACCCCCGACGGGTCCTGAGCAAGGCGCAGATCCTCGACCGGGTGTGGAACTACGACTTCGGCGGCCAGGCCAACGTGGTGGAGCTCTACATCTCCTACCTGCGCAAGAAGATCGAGAACGGCCGCTCGCCGATGATCCACACCAAGCGCGGCGCCGGGTACGTGCTCAAGCCTGCCGACGACGCCTAGGGTCGCCGTCGTGCCCAGCCTCGTCCCCTCCTCGCTCACGAACCGGCTCGTGGCGGCCACCGTCGCGCTCGTGGCCGTGGTCACGATCCTCGTGGCCGTCGTCGCGGCGCTCGTGATGCGCTCGTACCTCACCGACCGGCTCGACACCCAGCTCGAGGAGTCGATGGACCGCGCCAGCCGCGTGGTGCGGCTCGGCCCGCCGGACGGGTTCGACGGGCCGGTCGCCGGCTCCGACCCCTGTTCCGTCCCTCCCATCGGACGGGGCCAGGCGGCCGGCAGCCTCACCGCCACCATCAGCGACGCGTGCGGCGCGCGGGGCAGCCAGGTCACCTCCTCCGGCGACCTCCGCACCCTCTCGACGTCGGCCCTCCAGGAGCTGGCCGACGTCGACACCGACCGGACGGCCAGGACCATCTCCCTGCCCGCCGTCGGCACGGTGCGGGTGGCCGCGACGACCACGGACGACGGGACCGTCGTGGTGCAGGGCCTGCCGACGGACGACGTCGACGACGCGATCGCCCGCTTCATCTGGTGGGAGGTCCTGCTGGGCGTCACGGGCGCCGTGGCCGCAGCCGCCGCCGGGTCGTGGATCGTGCGCCGCCAGCTCCGACCCCTGCGCGAGGTCGCCGACACCGCGCACGAGGTCACCCTGCTGCCCCTGGAGTCCGGGGAGGTCGGCCGGACCGTCCGGGTCCCCGAGCGCCTCACCGATCCGGCCACGGAGGTCGGCCAGGTGGGCGAGGCGCTCAACCAGCTCCTGCTCCACGTCGAGCAGGCCCTCGACGCCCGCCATGCGAGCGAGCAGCAGGTCCGCCAGTTCCTCGCCGACGCCTCCCACGAGCTGCGCACCCCGCTCGCCACGATCCGCGGGTACGCCGAGCTGGGGCGTCGCACGGGGACCGACCAGACCGCCAAGGTGGAGTCGGAGGCGCAGCGCATGTCCACGCTCGTCGACGACATGCTGCTCCTCGCACGGCTCGACGCGGGCCGCCCGCTCGAGCACGAGCCCGTCGACCTCTCGATGATGCTGGCCGAGGCCGTCACCGACGCGAGCGTCGTGACGCGCGACCACGAGTGGCGGCTCGACCTGCCCGAGGAGCCCGTCCTCGTGCCCGGCGACCAGCTCCGTCTCCACCAGGCGGTCACCAACCTGCTGCGCAACGCAGCGCGCCACACGCCGCCCGGCACCACCGTCACGGGACGTCTGCGGACCGAGGGCGGCCATGCCGTGCTGGAGGTCCACGACGACGGGCCCGGTCTCGACCCCGGGCTGGTGCCCGTGGTGTTCGAGCGGTTCACGCGCGGGGAGAGCTCGCGCACCCGCGAGCTCGGCGGCGCCGGGCTCGGGACGTCGCTCGTGCGCGCCATCGCCGAGGCCCACGGCGGCGCCGCGACGGTCAGCAGCACCCCGGGCGACACGACGTTCGCCCTCACCCTCCCCACCTGAGCGGTGGATCCGCCACCGTACGAGCGCTCGTACGGTGGCGGATCCACCGCCCGACGGGGGCCGGTGAGGGTCACAGGGTCGTCACAGATCGACCACACGACGGTGCCAGAGCGGGCCGCGACGGTGGAGCCATGGACCAGACCCTGACGCACCGCACCGGCGGAACGGCCGTGCTCGAGCCGCACCGCACCTCGCCCGACGACACCGACGACACCGCTCACCAGCGCCCTGGCCGCCGGCCGCTGCCCCGCGTCCTGCGCGGCAGGGCCGACGACCACCCGGGCGTCCGCCCCGCCCTCATCGGCCTCCTGGCCGCCACCGCCGTCCTCTACCTGTGGGGTCTCGGCGCCTCCGGCTGGGCCAACAGCTTCTACTCCGCCGCCGTGCAGGCCGGATCCGAGTCGTGGAAGGCGTTCTTCTTCGGCTCGTCCGACGCCGCGAGCTCCATCACGGTGGACAAGACGCCCGCATCGCTGTGGGTCATGTCGCTGTCCGTGCGGATCTTCGGCCTCTCGACGTGGAGCATCCTGGTGCCGCAGGCACTCATCGGCGTCGCGACGGTCGGCCTCCTGTACTCGACCGTGCGGCGGACGACGTCGAGCGCGTGGGCCGGGATCGCCGCCGGCGCGGTGCTCGCCCTCACGCCCGTCGCGGTGCTCATGTTCCGCTTCAACAACCCCGACGCCCTGCTCGTGCTCCTGCTCGTCGGGTCCGTGCACGCCACGCTGCGGGCGCTCGAGCGGCCCGAGCGGGCCGTGCGCTGGCTCGTGCTGGGCGGATCGCTCGTCGGGCTCGCCTTCCTCACCAAGATGCTCCAGGCCTTCCTCGTGCTGCCGCCGCTCGCAGGCGTCTACCTCCTCGCCGCCTCGGTCCCACTGCTCAGGCGTCTCGGCCACCTCCTCGTCGCCTTCGCGTCGATGCTCGTCGCCGGCGGCTGGTGGATCGCCGTCGTCGAGCTGTGGCCGGCCTCGAGCCGCCCCTACATCGGCGGCTCCCAGGACAACTCGATCCTCGAGCTGACGCTCGGCTACAACGGCCTGGGTCGGCTGAACGGCGAGGAGACCGGCTCCGTGGGCGGCGGAGGCGGCTGGGGATCCACCGGCCTCTTCCGCCTCCTCGGCAGCGAGATCGGCGGCCAGGTGGCCTGGCTCCTCCCGGCCGCCCTGGTCCTCCTGGGGCTCGGTCTCTGGTTCCGTGTGCGGAGCCTGGGGCGGGTCGCGGCCCGCACCGACCGCGTCACGTCGGGACTCGTCGTGTGGGGCCTGTGGCTCCTCGTGACCGCCCTGACCTTCAGCTTCATGGCCGGCATCTTCCACGCCTACTACACCGTGGCCCTGGCCCCGGCGATCGCCGCCGTGGTGGCCATCGGCGGTCATGAGCTCTGGACCCGGCGCGACACCCTGGTCGGCCAGCTGGGTGCGGCCTTCACGATCGCCCTGACCTCGACGCTCGCGTTCGTCCTCCTCGGCCGCAGCAGCGACTTCCTGCCCTGGCTCCGCTGGGTCGTGGTGGTGCTGGGCGTGGCGTGTGCGGCCCTCGTGGTGGTGCACCGCCTCCTCCCCCGACGCTTCGCCGTCGCGGTGGCCGTGGGTGCCCTCGTGGCCGTGCTGGCCGGGCCCACCGCCTACGCCGTCCAGACGGCCTCGACAGCCCACACCGGGTCCATCCCGTCAGCAGGACCTTCCACCGGCAACGGCGGACCCGGCGGGGGCCGCGGCCCGAACGGCGGACCCGGCGGCCAGGGCGGCCGGCCACCTCAGCAGAACGGCACCGGCCAGGCGCCCGGCGCGGCCGGCGGCCCAGGCGGGACAGGCGGGACTGGGGGCGCTAGCAACCTGCTCAACGGCTCCACGTCGTCGACCGCGATCGACGCGCTCCTCGAGGCCGACTCCGGCTCGTACACGTGGGCCGCTGCCGCCATCGGCTCCAACACCGCGGCGGGCTACCAGCTCTCGACCGAGCTGCCCGTCATGGCGATCGGCGGGTTCAACGGCTCCGACCCGAGCCCGACCCTGGCAGCGTTCAAGGAGCTCGTCGCCGACGGCGCGATCCACTACTTCATCGGCGGCGGCAGCGGTGGGCGCGGAGGCGCCGGGCCGGGCGGCGACACGAGCTCGGCGATCACGAGCTGGGTCGAGGAGACCTTCGAGTCCACCACGGTCGACGGCGTGACGCTGTACGACCTGAGCTCGGGTGTCCAGTGATGACCACGACGCTCGACACGACCGGACCCCGGATCGGGCACCGGCTCGCGACGATCGACGTCGTGATCCCGGTCCACGACGAGGAGGTGGCGCTCGGCCCGGCCGTCGCCGCCGTCCGGGCCCACCTCGCGACTCTCCCCTTCGGCCATCGCGTGACCATCGCCGACAACGCCAGCACCGACGGCACGAGCCGGCTGGCGCACGCCTTGGCCGCCGAGCACGACGACGTCCGTGTGGTGACGCTGCAGGAGAAGGGCCGCGGCCGGGCGCTCAAGCGGGCGTGGAGCGAGTCCGATGCCGACGTCCTCGTCTACATGGACGTCGATCTCTCGACGGACCTCAAGGCGTTGCTGCCCCTGGTCGCCCCCTTGGTGAGCGGGCACTCCGACATCGCGATCGGCTCCCGACTCGCCCGCAGCTCCCGCACGACCCGCGGTCCCAAGCGTGAGATCGTCTCGCGGTCGTACAACGCGATCCTGCGCGGGACGTTGCGGGCGCGGTTCTCCGACGCCCAGTGCGGGTTCAAGGCGATCCGCCGTGACGTCGCCCAGCGCCTGCTGCCCCTCGTGGAGGACGACGCCTGGTTCTTCGACACCGAGCTCCTCGTGCTGGCCGAGCGCGCGGACCTGCGGATCCACGAGGTGCCGGTGGACTGGGTCGACGACCCCGACAGCAAGGTCGACATCCTGCGGACCGCGACCGACGACCTGCACGGCATCGCCCGGCTGGGCTGGTCGCTCGTGCGCGGACGGGTCCCGCTCGGCGAGGTCTCCACGGCTCTGGGACGGACCACTCGCAGCAGCGCGTCGGGACGGACGAGCGCCCAGATCGCAGTCTTCGCCCTCATCGGCGTCGTCTCGACGGTCGCCTACGGGCTGCTCTACCTGCTGCTGCAGCGCTGGACCGGGGCGCAGTCGGCCAACGCGATCGCGCTCGTGGTCACGGCCGTGGCCAACACCGCGGCCAACCGGCGCCTCACGTTCGGGATCGTCGGCCCCAGGGGTGCTGCCCGGCACCAGCTGCAGGGGCTCTTCGTGCTGGGCTGCGGGCTCGTCATCACGAGCGGCTCCCTGGCGCTCCTGCACGCGTCCACCGGCGCGTCCCACCCGCTCGTCGAGGTCGTCGTGCTCACCGTCGCCAACCTCACCGTGACCGTCATGCGGTTCGCCGCCATGCGGTGGTGGATCTTCCGACACCCCGTCGACCGGGGTGTCTGAGGAGCGCCCGAGCGCGGTCGTCGGGGCCTGATGTTTGTGTCGGCTTGCTGCGTCGGCCAAGATCGAGACGTGCAGCCCTCGCCCCGCGCGTCCATCACCTCCCCCCTCCTGGCCCTGGCCCTCGCGGTCTGCGTCCTCCTCGTCCCCTCGTCCGCCGAGGCCGAAGGGGTCGACGTGTCGGGTCAGGTCACCGACTCCGCCGGCGTCCTCGGCGCCGACCGTTCCGAGGTCCGGGAGGCCACCCGCGACTTCTACGAGGAGACCGGCCGCAAGCTCTTCGTGGTGCTGGTGCCCACGTTCGGCTCCCAGGGCGGCGCGGAGTTCGTCGCCGACACCGTGCGGAGGTCGCGCCTCGGCTCGGCCGACGTGGTCCTGGCCATCGCCACCGACACCCGGCAGAGCGAGCTCACCGCCGACACCGACGACTTCGCCGCCTCCGACCGCGACCGCGTGCGGGCCGAGACCGTCCAGCCTGCAGTGGAGGCCGGGGAGTGGGCCGAGGCCGTCACCGAGGGAGCCGAGCAGCTGGCCGACGCCCGCGACAGCCGCGGATTCCCCTGGCTGTGGATCGTCCTGGGCGTGCTGGTCCTCCTCCTGGTCGTGGCCGTCGCCGCGCGCCGGTACCGCCGTGGCTTCGAGCGGACCCACCACGTGCAGGACGAGCACGGCCGCACGATCGACCCCGCGGCCATCCTCGGCGACGACGAGATCGAGGACGCTGCCGACCGCGCCCTCGTGACCGTCGACGACGCCCTGCTGGCCTCCTTCGAGGACCTCGACCACCTCGAGGCCGACGCCCAGGCACCCGGCCGCGCCAAGGTCCCCGCATGGCGCACGACCCTCACGCAGCTCCGGGCCGACCTCGACGAGGCGCTGGCTCAGCGCTCGGCCCTCGACGACGAGCCCTCGGCCACCCGGCGACGCGCCGCGTCCTCGGCGATCCTGTCCGTGTGCGACCGCGTCGACCGGGCCCTCGACGAGCTCGAGCCGCAGGTCCGGGAGGGCCGCGACCTCCGGAACCGTGCTGCCGCCCTCCTCACCGCCCTGGAGGCCCGCCTCGACGAGCTCGGGTCGCGCTCCACCAGCACCCCCGACCCCCTGACGCAGGTGCTCGAAGGGGCCGCCCGCGCGGCCGTCACACGGGCCCGGGCCGCCGACGACCCGGCCGACCGGGTGGCCGACCTCCGCGTGGCCGAGGCCGCGGCAGCACGACTCGCCGCGCTGCCGCAGGCCGAAGGGTCCGTCGAGACCCACATCGCGGTCCATCGCGGAGCCGTGGGCGTGCTGGCCCGCGCCCGTCGGGCCGCCGGCGACGAGCACGGTGCCCGCGAGCAGATGTCCTCCGACCTCTCCACGTGGGAGCGTCCCGACGACGGCGGCATCGAGGGCCTCTGGGCCCTGGCCCGCACCGGGGCCGTCGTGGAGGCTCCGGACCAGCACCGCATCGGCAGCGTCCTGGGAGGATCCACCCACGGGTCCGGCGGCAACGCCCCCTTCCCGGGCAGCGAGCGTCCCGACCGCTTCGTCGCCACCGGGTTCGGCGGTCACCGCTCGGTCGACCGGCGCCCCACCATCACACGCCTCTGAACCCGGCACGAGCACCTCGAAGGCAGCATCCCCACCACGGAAAAGAGAAGGCCATGGCACAGAAGCAGTCCATCCTCGGTCGCGTCGCCCAGCTGACCAAGGCCAACATCAACTCCCTCCTCGACCGCGCCGAGGACCCGCAGAAGATGCTCGACCAGCTCGTGCGCGACTACACCAGCTCCATCGCGGAGGCCGAGGAGGCCGTGGCGCAGACCATCGGCAACCTGCGGCTCGCCGAGGCAGACCACCGCGAGGACGTCGCCGCGGCCAAGGAGTGGGGCGCCAAGGCCCTGGCCGCGTCGCAGAAGGCCGACTCGCTGCGCACCGCCGGCGAGACGGCCCAAGCCGACCGGTTCGACCAGCTGGCCAAGGTCGCCCTCGGCAAGCAGATCGGCTTCGAGCAGGAGGCCAAGGACGAGGCCCCCGCCATCCAGCAGCAGGGGGAGGTCGTCGAGAAGCTCAAGACCGGGCTCGTGCAGATGCGCGGCAAGCTCGACGAGCTGCAGTCCAAGCGCGACCAGCTCGTCGCCCGGGCCAAGACGGCCGAGGCGCAGGCCAAGGTGCACGACGCCGTGAAGTCGATCGACATCCTCGACCCGACGAGCGAGGTCTCCCGCTTCGAGGAGAAGGTGCGTCGCGAGGAGGCCCGGGTCGCCGGCCAGGCCGAGCTCGCCGCCTCGAGCCTCGACGCTCAGTTCGAGGAGCTGGAGGTCGACAGCGCCCAGCTGGAGGTCGAGGCCCGTCTGGCCGAGCTCAAGGGCCAGCTCGGCAGCCCCGCCGCCACGCCCGAGCTCGACTCCTAGCCCGTCCTGATGCGCTGAAGCCCTCCGAACTGCAAGGATGCCCAGATGAAGTTCAACGATTCGTACGAGTACGCAGGTGCCGACGTCGAGGCCGTCTACGGACTGATCTCGAGCCAGGAGTTCCGCACCGAGGCGGCCGAGGACGCCGGGGCCACCGACATCGACGTCTCCGTCGAGTCCTCAGGCGGCAGCACGACCATCACGATCGTGCGCACGCAGCCCGCCGACCTGCCCGACTTCGTCAAGAAGCTCACGGGCAGCACGGTCAAGGTCAAGCAGACCGAGACGTGGGGCGAGCCCGACGCCAAGGGCACCCGCAAGGCCGACGTCAAGGTCAGCATCATCGGGCAGCCGGCCGAGATGCTGGGCAAGGCCACCCTCGTCAACGACGGCGGCGGCACCAAGTTCACCGTCGACGGCGACGTCAAGGTGAGCATCCCGTTCATCGGCAAGAAGATCGAGCCTGAGATCGCGCGGGCCATCAAGGGCTCCATCCGCGGCGAGGTCGAGCTGGGCAAGACCCGCATCTGACACCCCGGTCCCGACGGGCTCGCCGGCCGACGCCGACCGAGCCCGTCGGGGTCTCAGGGCAGCAGTGCGATGACGGCCTGCAGCTCCTGCACGCCGTACCAGGCCAGGTCGCCCGTGCCGTCTGCATCCACGTGGAGCGCGGCCACGAGGTCCAGCGTCACGGCGTCGTCGGGCTGCTCCACCTCGGCGGTCACCACAACGGGCCCGTCGTCGGCCGCCGTGGACAGGGCGTCGAACTCGTCCTGCTCGTCGTCGGACTCCGGCGCGACGCGCTCGCCCGTGAGCGGCTCGCCCGCCAGGAGCGCGCGCAGGCCGGCCGCGTCGGTGCCCAGGTAGACCCGCACGTCAGGCCTTGCTCGGGCGCTGACGGCCCCGCGGGGCGCGGGAGCGACGCGGTCCCACGGTCTCGACGAGCTCCTCCAGGGCATCGTTGATGCACTGGCCCAGGACGTCGACGTCGGGGACCGCCTCACGGTCGGCGACGATGCCGAAGAAGACCTTGCCGCGGTACGACGTGACCCCGATGGAGACCGCGCGGTGCCCGGTGAGCGGGATGGCGGGATAGACCTCGGCCACCCGGCGGCCGGCCATGTAGACCGGTTCCTGCGGACCCGGCACGTTGGTGATGACGACGTGGTGGCCGCGCTGGTCCTCCGACGCCGCCACGCGCGCTCCCACCGCGTGGAACGTGGACGTCGCGAAGCCCGGCAGGGCGGCGAGCTCGTTGGCCGCGACGGCCGAGCCGGTCTCCCGGTGGTCCTTGAGCGCGTACGAGACCTGGTGCAGACGCACGACGGGGTTGGACTCCCCCACCGGCAGCGACAGCAGGTGTCCACGCACCTTGGAGCCGAGGGAGGTGGGCAGACCGTCCTCGGACTGCACCGACATGGGCACCATCGCCCGGAAGCTCGTCTTGGCCGTGACCGACTCGGCGCGGGTCAGCATCCAGCCGCGCAGCCCTCCCGCGATGCTCGCCAGGATGACGTCGTTCACGGTGCCGCCGTGCTCGTCGCGCACGCGCCGGAAGTCCGCGAGGTCGGCCGACAGGGTGGAGAAGCGGCGGTGGCGCGAGAGGTCGGCGACGAGCGGTCCGCGGGTGGGCGGAGCCTGGCCGTTGACGAGCGGCAGGTGCCGGGCGACGCGGCCGAGGTTGTGCTCGGTGACGCGCAGGGCCTCGCCGGGGTGCTTCACGTTGCGGCTGATGCTGGCTGCCACGAGGTCGAGGCCGTGCGGACGCGGGCGCGGAGACCAGTCCTCGTGCGGGATCTCGCGCTCGCGGTCGGTCTCCTCGAGCAGCACCTGGGCGAGGTCGATGGTCTCCGAGCCGTCGACCAGCGCCTGGTGCGCCTTGAACAGGAGCGCGACGTTGCCGTCCTCGAGCCCCTCGACGAGGTAGAGCTCCCACAACGGGCGGTCGGTGTCGAGACGGCGGGCCACGAGGCGACCGACGAGCTCGTGCAGGGCGTCCCGCGTGCCCGGCTTGGGGAGGGCGGAGCGCCGGACGTGCAAGGAGATGTCGAAGTCCTCGTCGTCGACCCAGATGGGGGTGCCCAGGGCACCGGGGACCTTGCGCGGCACCTGGCGGTACCGCGGCACGATGTCGAGACGTTCCGTGATCAGCTGGACGAGGCGGTCGTGGTCGAGCGGGTCGTCGCCCTGCTCGACGATCGCCAATGACGCGATCTGACGGGGCACATCGGCACTGTCCTGATTCAGGAAGTCCGCGTCCAGGGGGCTCAACCGCTGCATCTCACTCCTCGCACGATGGGGACGAACGTACCACTGTGCATCAGCCCTCCAGACCCCGCGGGCTCAGACCGTGACGAGTCCCACGAGGCGGCCGGCGAGGCCTTCCATCGTCACGACGAAGGGACTCTGGGCCGCCACCTCCCGAGGCAGCCTCCCCGACATCAGCGCGGCGTCGTGGAGCGAGGCGTCGTCGGGGAGCACGAGGGCCGGGGCAACCCCCGTCAGCCGCGTCACGGTCTGCACGACCTCCGTCTCCGACCAGCCCACCGTGCGGCGCGAACGGTTCAGGACGATGACGGGGTCCCGGCGCCCCAGCTCGGCCAGCTCGTGGACGCCGCGGACCAGACGTCCGAGCCCCACGGGGTCGGCCCGGCCGACGACGACCACCTCGTCGGCCCGCTGGAGCATCGCGAGCGTGACGTCGTTCCGACCCCGCCCGCCCGACTCCGGCGCCTCCAGGCAGAACCCGACGTCGGCCACGACCACGTCGGCCAGGCGGACGAGCCGGTCCACCACCCGCTCCAACGCCGCCGGCCTGACCTGTCGCCACATCTGGGCCGTGGGGACACCGCTCAGGAGGTGCAGCCCCGGCGCCACGGCGACGAGGTGGTCCCGGACCTCGTCGTGACCCTGGTTGGCCGCGCGGCACGCGGCTGCCAGCCCGCTCACGTCGTCGAGCAGCCCGAGGGCCTGGCCCTGGCTCCCGCCGTAGGTGTCGGCGTCGACGAGGACGACCGAGCGCTCGGACCCCGCGGCCAGGGCGGCCGCCAGGCTCAGGGCCACCGTGCTGCGACCCGGCGAGCCGGACGGGCCCCACACCACCACGAGCCGTCCGTCCTCCCCCTCGAGCACCTCCTCGTCGATCGAGCCATCCGCGTCCGCACCGGACCCACCCAGCCGGCGGACGGCCTCGACCACCCCGTCAGGTCGCACCGCGTGCTCGATGCCGACGGCGGCGGCCCGCTCCGGCGTCCCGACGCCCACGACCACCACTCCGCTGCGGCCGAGCTGGCGCACGGCGTCGAGGTCGATCCCGATCGCTCCGGCGTCGACCACCGCCACCGCGACCCCACCGGTGGCCGCGAGCGCGAGGAGCTCGGCGACGTCGACACATCGCCGGACCAGCTCGAGGTCCGTCGCCCGGGTCACCTGCGGCAGGACCTCGAGCTCCCACGCCGCTCCCCCCGCGCACACGGCGACCGTGGTCATGCATGCCTCACGAGGGTGACGTGCCCGGACCCGATGCCCACGAGCACCGACGGGGCGATCTCCCGGGTGCCGGTGTCCACCACGACCGTGCTGGTGGCGCCGCCGCCCGCGCCGGAGCGGCTCACCGAGACCACCGGGACGCCGGAGAGGATGCGCCTGGCCTCCTGCGTCCCCCCGCCGTCCCCGCTGCCCGGACCGACCCAGACGTCGACCACCTGTCCCCGCCGCAGGTCACGCGGGAGCGCACCGATCCCCACCGGCAGCGGGAGCTCCACGACCGACGAGTCGCCGGACCGGACGACGTCGTCCCTGCTCATGAGGGTCCCGCCCGGCACGTCGTGTCGCCAGACGAGTCGCTCGATCCGGTCGGGAAGGTCGTCGGAGACCCGCAGGGCGCGGTCGGCCGCGTCGCCCGTGAGCCGTGCCGACGTGGCCACCAGGTCGTCCCTCGTGACCGGCTCCGCCTCCGTCACGTCGGCTCGGACCGACCAGTACCTCACGGTGTCGTCCTGGCTCGCGAACGCCACGCTGCCGAGCACCGTGGACGCCAGCACGAGCATCACCCCCACGAGGAGCCGCGGGTCACGCCAGGGTCGCTGCTCCAGTCGTCGTACCTCGCGCTGCTCGACTCCGCGTCTCGTGGCCATGCAGTCGTTCTAGTCATCAACCGAGCGCGCGTCCACCATTTATGTGCATGAGTTGTGGAGCGATTCTGTGTCCACAGGCACGGTCGGCCGGATCGACCGATTGACACCCGTGCGTGTGAAACTGAGGACATGTCCAGCGCAACGCCCCGCTTCCTCACGCTGGCCGACGTCGCCGAGGTCCTGAACGTCACCGTCCGCCAGGCCTACGCCCTCGTGCGTACCGGCGACCTGCGCGGGATCCAGGTGGGTGGGCGTGGACAGTGGCGCATCGAGTCCGTCGAGCTGGAGGACTACATCGCGCGCCAGTACGCCCGCACCGAGGAGCTCGTGAACGACCCGCACCAGGTCGCCGACGCCGACGTCTGAGCCGTCGTCGCTCAGTGCGGGAGACGGACCGCGGTCAGGGCGGCGAAGGGCACCACCGTCAGGGCCCCTGAGGCCGCCCGCACCCGGACGAAGTCCTGACCCACCACGTCGACCGAGACCTGCAGCGGCCGCTCGGTGCCCCGTCGCACCTCCACCTCCTCGCCCTCGTCCCGGGCCTGGCGGAACACGTGACGCCAGCCGAGCCGCGAAGCCACCCGGCCAGGCGCCACCGCCCGCGGCCCCGTGGCGGTCACGGCCACGACCCGCCTGACCGCCACCACGACGTCGTGCCCGGCCGACGCGATCCGCAGCACCTCGGCGCCTCGCGAGCGCAGGGCGCCCTCGACCCGGTGGTCGCCCTCGACCTCGAGCACGACCCGCCCTCCGAGGAGGCGCAGCCACGCGGTGGCACCCCAGTCCTCGTCGGTCAGCTCGGCGACGAGCGTGTCGCGCTCCTCGGCGGCGACCTCGTCGGAGCCGGCCTCGAGGTCGGCGAAGAGCCTGTCCCAGCGCATCCGACCACCGTAGTCACATCCACAGGTTCACTGCATCTCTTGACAGATGAATACCGGAGGTCTTGAGTGACTACACGTCATCAAACGTTGTCAAACGTCATGAGACGTACTCAACGAGGAGTTCGCCATGACACGTCCATCCGCCGTCCCGCCCAGATCCGCGCGAGCCTGGGCCGTCGCCCTGCCCGCCCTGCTGGTCGCGGCCTGGTCGGCACCCCAGGCACCTCGACTGGCCGCTCGACTGTCCGACGAGGCCTTCCCCGTGGCGATCGTCGCGCTGGCCCACCTGGCCCTGCTCGTCGTGGCCGCCTGGTCGGCCGTCGTGGTCCTGCTCGACTCGCTCGGCGGACTCCCCCGGCGAGCGGCCCGGCTCCTCACGCCGCACTGGGCCCAGGGAGTCCTGCTGGCATCGGTCGGGACCCTGGCCACCGTCGTGCCGGCGCACGCGGATCCGGGCTCGCTCGACGGGCTCCGGCTCCCCGAGCGTCCCGTGGTCTCGTCGTCCTCCGAACCCCGCTCGGAGCCGGTCCGGGCGTCTCGTGTCCCGGACCACGACCCCGACGCGCGCCGGGTCCGCACCGTCACGGTCCGCACCGGCGACACGCTGTGGGCCATCGCGGCGGACGGCCTGGAGCCCGGGGCCGACCCGTCCGCGGTCAAGCGGTCGGTCGACCTGTGGCACCGGTCGAACCTCGACGTCATCGGCCCCGACCCCGACGTCCTCCACCCCGGCCAGGTCCTCGCCGCACCGGACGGCACGGCGTCATGAGGACCGCCACCGCGCTCGCGCCCCGCACGTCGTTCCTGCGCCACCACGACATCTCCGCCACCGCGGCCGAGCAGGTCCCGCTGCCCTTCCCGGGCCTGCACCCCGTGCTCCCCGTCCCGGTCGAGCGCGGCCTCGTGCCGCCGGACTCGCTCCGGGGTCCGGCGATGCGGTTCACGCAGGCGCTCGCCGAGGTGCTGAGCGGCGGACGGGCGTGCCGCCAGCTGGCGCCGTGGGTGGCGCCCGACGTCTACGACCAGCTGCAGCGCAGGCTCCTGGCCCACGCGCGGGTCCCCACCCGGCGCACCGGACCCATCACGGCTGCCCGCGTGGTCTCGCTCCACCTGCTCATGGTCGACCAGGAGGCCGCCGAGGTGGCGGCTCGCATGGTGCACCGGGGCCGGTCCCGGGCCATCGCGCTGCGGCTCGAGCTCGTCACCACGCACCGTGGCGAGCGGCGCTGGCAGTGCAAGGCCCTGGAGTGGGCGTGATGAACGCCTGCTCCAGGGCCTGACAGCCGCGGCTCAGCGGTTGCGCTTGCGCGACTGGCGCTGGGCCTTGGCCTTCTGCCGGGCCTTGTTCTTGGCGTTGTTGGCGCGACGCGTCTCGGCCTCGTCGGCGTCGACGGCCTGCTCGCCGCGGACCTCGACGTCGCCGTCCTCGCTGGGCGCGGAGTACGAGAGGTTGGCCGGCGCCTGACGGGGCTCCAGGCCCTTGGCCGAGACCTCGGCCTCGCCCTCGTCGGCCGTCTCCACCTGGACGTCGACGTTGAACAGGAAGCCCACGGACTCCTCCGCGATGCCCTCCATCATGGCGTTGAACAGCTCGAAGCCCTCGCGCTGGTACTCCACGAGCGGGTCGCGCTGGCTGTAGGCCCGCAGGCCGATGCCCTCACGCAGGTAGTCCATCTCGTACAGGTGCTCGCGCCACTTGCGGTCCAGCACGGTGAGCACGACGCGGCGCTCGAGCTCGCGGGTGACCTCGGGGCCGAGCTCAGCCTCGCGGGCGTCGTAGGCGCGCAGGGCGTCCTCGACGATGGTGGCCTGCAGGCCGTCGCGGTGCAGCCCGTCGCGACCACCCGCCTCCTCCTCCACCTCGGCGATGGTGACGCCGACGGGGTAGAGGGTGCCCAGGGCGGTCCAGAGCTGCTCGAGGTCCCACTCCTCCGGGAAGCCGTCGGTGGCGCCGGTGACGTACGCGCCCGCGACCTCCTCGATCATGGAGCGGACCCACTCGGCGAGGTTCTCGCCCTCGAGCACGCGACGGCGCTCGGTGTAGATGACCTCGCGCTGGCGGCTCATGACGTCGTCGTACTTGAGGATGTTCTTGCGGGTGTCGAAGTTCTGCGCCTCGACCTGCGACTGCGCCGACGCGATGGCGCCCGTGACGCGCTTGTTCTCGATGGGCACGTCGTCGGGGATCTTCATGGACTGCAGCACCCAGTTGACCCAGTCGGCCTTGAACAGGCGCATGAGGTCGTCCTCGAGCGAGAGGTAGAACCGCGTCTCGCCCGGGTCGCCCTGACGACCGGAACGGCCTCGGAGCTGGTTGTCGATACGACGCGACTCGTGCCGCTCGGTGCCGATGACGGCCAGGCCGCCGAGGGCCGAGACCTCGTCGTGCTCGGCCTTGACCTGCGCCTCGATCTTCTCGAGCATCGCCGGCCAGGCGGCGCTGTACTCGTCGGCCTGCTCGAGCGGGTCGAGACCCTGCTTGCGGAGCTCGGCGTCGGCGAGGAACTCCACGCTGCCGCCCAGCATGATGTCGGTGCCTCGACCGGCCATGTTGGTGGCCACGGTGACGGCGCCCTTGTGTCCGGCCATGGCCACGATGGCGGCCTCGCGGTCGTGCTGCTTGGCGTTGAGGACCTCGTGCACGATGCGTCGCTTCTTGAGCAGCTTGGACAGTCGCTCGGACTTCTCGACGCTCGTGGTGCCCACCAGGACCGGCTGGCCGCTGGCGTGACGCTCCGCGATGTCCTCGACGACGGCGTCGAACTTGGCCGCCTCGGTGCGGTAGACGAGGTCGGGCTGGTCGATGCGCGCCACCACACGGTTGGTGGGGATGGGCGTGACACCGAGCTTGTAGATCTTGTCGAACTCGCTGGCCTCGGTCATGGCCGTGCCGGTCATGCCGCCGAGCTTGTCGTAGAGACGGAAGTAGTTCTGCAGCGTGATGGTGGCGAGGGTCTGGTACTCCTCGCGGACCTCCACGCCCTCCTTGGCCTCGATGGCCTGGTGCAGGCCCTCGTTGTAACGACGGCCGTCGAGGATGCGACCGGTGTGCTCGTCGACGATGAGGACCTGGCCGTCCATGACGACGTAGTCCTTGTCGTTCTTGAAGAGCTCCTTGGCCTTGATGGCGTTGTTCAGGAAGCTGATGAGCGGGGTGTTCACCGCGTCGTAGAGGTTGTCGATGCCGAGCCGGTCCTCGACGACCTCGATGCCCTGCTCGGTGACGGCGATCGTGCGCTTCTTCTCGTCGACCTCGTAGTGCTCGTCGATCGTCATGGAGCCGACGATCGTGGAGAACTCGCCGTACCACTTGACCTCGTCCTCGGTGGGTCCCGAGATGATGAGCGGCGTGCGGGCCTCGTCGATGAGGATCGAGTCGACCTCGTCGACGATGGCGAAGAAGTGGCCGCGCTGGACGCAGTCCTCGATGTTGTCGGCCATGTTGTCGCGCAGGTAGTCGAAGCCGAACTCGTTGTTGGTGCCGTAGGTGATGTCGCACGCGTAGGAGTCGCGGCGCTCGGCCGGCGTCATGGAGGGCAGGATCATGCCGACCGACAGACCGAGGTACGTGTACACCCGGCCCATCCACTCGGCGTGGTACTTGGCCAGGTAGTCGTTCACCGTGACCACGTGGACGCCCTTGCCTGCGAGCGCGTTGAGGTAGCTGGGGGCGGTGGCGACGAGGGTCTTGCCCTCACCGGTCTTCATCTCCGCGATGTTGCCGAGGTGGAGCGCCGCGCCGCCCATGAGCTGGACGTCGAAGTGGCGCTGGCCCAGCACGCGCTTGGCGGCCTCACGCACCGTGGCGAACGCCTCGGGCATGATGTCGTCGAGGCTCTCCCCGGCCGCGAGGCGGTCCTGGAACTCCTTCGTCATGCCGCGGAGCTCGTCCTCGCTCATCGCGACGAACTCGTCCTCGATGGCGTTGACCTGCTTCGCAATGGCCTCGAGCTGGCGAAGGATCTTGCCTTCACCCATGCGGAGGATCTTGTCGATGACCTTGGGCACGAGAACAGACTCCTGAGAGGAACGATGGAAAACCCTTTCAGTCTAGGCGCCCCCGGGTGACGTGGCGCCCACCGCATGCGACAGAGCGTCGGCGAGGTCGCCACGAGAGGCCACGACCACGCCGTCCAGACCGAGCCAACCGGCCATGAGGAGCAGCTCCGCCGCCAGCTCCGTGGGCGTGTGGCCCGGCGCGCCGGGCTCGGCCCACGCGCCCTGGACGCGCAGGACGCCGCTGTGCCGGTCGGCCTTGAGGTCGACCCGGGCCACGAGCGCGTCGCCCAGGAGGAAGGGGAGCACGTAGTAGCCGTACTGCCTCTTCTCCTCGGGCACGTAGATCTCGATGCGGTACCGGAACCCGAAGAGCTGCTCGGTGCGGGTGCGCTCGAAGACGAGGGGGTCGAAGGGGCTCAGGAGCGCACGCGCCCTGATGGCCCGCGGCCGGGCCGCCTCGGCGTGGAGATAGGCAGGGCGCCGCCAGCCCGCGATCTCCACCGGCTCGAGCTCGCCGGTGGACACGAGGTGGGCGACGGCGGCCGCGGTGGGCTCCGGGGCGAGGCGGAAGTAGTCGCGCAGGCACTGCACCGTGCCCACGCCGAGGGCCCGGGCCGCGTGCCGCACGAGCACCCGGTGGGCCTCCTCGCTCGACAGCGCCGGCCGGGCGAGGACCGCCGGCGGGACGACGCGCTCGGGCACGTCGTACAGCCGCTCGAACTGGCTGTTGCGCCGCGCTGCCGTGACCTGTCCGGTGTAGAAGAGGTACTCCAGGGCCTGCTTGGCCTCCGACCAGTTCCAGCCCCAGTGGTCGCGCGAGCGCTCGGTGTCGGTCTCGATCTGTCGGGCCGAGACGGGCCCGTGGGCGCGGACGTCGGCCAGGACCTGCTCCACGAGCTCGGGCTTCTCCTCGGCGATGCGCCGCGGGCCGCCCCACAGGCCACGGCGCTCGGCCATGCGCCACTGGAAGGCGGGCCAGAGCCCGACGTCGACGAGGGCGGCCTCATGGGCCCAGTACTCGAACAGGCGCCGCGGGGCGCGTCCGGCGGCACGGTGCAGCAGCTCAGGGTCGTAGGCACCGAGCCGGGAGAACAACGGCATGTAGTGCGCGCGCACCGCGACGTTGACCGAGTCGATCTGGAAGAAGCCCAGCCTCGCGACCACGGCGTTGAGATGGGCCGCCGAGACCGTGGCGGAGGGCCGGGCGCGCGAGAAGCCCTGGGCGCCGAGGGCGATGCGGCGGGCCTGCAGGGGCGTGATCCGGGGAGTCATCAGCGCCATCGTGCCGCAGACCGCCGACAGGCCAGGCTCAGCCGTCGAGGAGGTTGGAGCGCACGGCATACATGGCGGCCTCCATGCGCGACTTCATCTGCAGCTTCTCGAGCATGTTGCGGATGTGGTTCTTGACCGTGTTCTCGCTGATGTAGAGGTCCTCGGCGATCTCGCGGTTGCTCTTGCCGCGCGCGACGAGACGGAGCACCTGGAGCTCGCGCTGCGTCAGCGTGGCCGGTGTGGGGGCCGGGCTCTTGCTCATCTGCACGAACTCGTCGAGGAGCTTCGTGGCCATGCTGGGGCTGATGAGCGACTGGCCGGCCGCGACGAGCCGCACCGCCTCGGCGACCTGGTCGTACGTGGAGCCGTCCTTCAGGAGGTAGCCGGAGGCACCGCTCTTGATGGACTCGTAGAGGTCGGACTCCTCGTCGCTGGCGGTGAGCATGATGATGCCGGTGGACGGCGAGATGGCCTTGATGGCCCCGCAGACCTCGACGCCGCTGCGCCCCGGCATCCGGACGTCGAGCAGCACGACGTCGGGCGGGGTGGCCTCGACGGCCGCGATGGCCTTGTCGCCGTCGTCGACCTCCTCGAGCTCGAGGGTGTCGTCGGCTCCGAGCACCATGGAGACGCCACGTCTGAACAGCTCCTGGTCGTCGACCAGGAGGACTCTGATGCTCGCTGCTCCATCAGTCACGAGGGAATCATGCCACGGCGACCGCGGCGCGCCACTCGAACGCGCCCGGTCGCCGTGGGACGAAAGCTCTCCGCCGTCACTCAGTGACGTCGAGGTGGATCACGCCGTAGTCGTATCCCTTGCGCAGGTACACGACGCTGGGACGCATGGAGTCCTTCTCCATGAAGAGGAAGAAGTCGTGGCCCACGAGCTCCATCTCGTAGAGGGCCTGCTCCAGCGTCATGGGCGTTCCCTCGTGGGTCTTCTCCCGCACCACGAGCGGGCAGTCGTCGCCCTGGACCTCGACCGAGCCCACGAGGTGGGTGGCGGGCGCGCCGTCGGGCTCGGGGGCGTTGAGCAGCCCCGAGGGGACCTGGGCCGTGGCCTCGGCGAGCGAGGTGGGCTTGTGCTGGCCGTGGCTGATCCGCCGCCGGTCGACCGCCTTGCGCAGACGGGACTCGAGCTTGTCGATGGCTGCGTCGAGCGCGGAGTGCTGATCGGTGGAGGCTGCCTCGGCACGGACCGCCGGACCACGGGAGCGCAGGGTCATCTCCACGCGCGCCGCCTTCTCGTGCTGGCGGGGGTTCTTCTCGTGGGTGACCTCGACCTCGACGCGGAGGATCTTCTGGCGCTGGTCGTACTTCTCGATGCGGTGGAGCTTTTCCTCGACGTGATCCCTGAATCGCTGGGAGATCTCGCTGTTGCGGCCCTTGACGACGATTTCCATGTCGTTCCTCCTGCGCTCGATCGGTGTTCATGTTCACATACCTAGGACCGTAGACCGCCGGACGACGACATGCCAGGTTTCCGACCCGAGGATTGGCTGTGAACCGCCCTTCACGGCCGCCACGCCACCGTGGCCGCCCCGGCCGGGACGTGCCCCACGGCAGCGAGCGCGCGGAGCGCCTCTCGCACCGTGGCGCCCGTGGTCGTCACGTCGTCCACCACGACGAGCCGGCCGCGCCCTCGGTCCCGACCCGGCGGAGCGGCCCTCAGCGCACCGCGGAGGTTGGCCTCGCGCTCGGGAGCGGTGAGGTCGGCCTGGTCGCGGGTCTGACGGGCCAGGGCGAGCACCGGCGCGACGCCGGCCTGCAGGCCGCACGAGCGCAGCATCCCGGCGGCGGCCCGGGCCAGCACCGTCATGTGGTCCTGCCCCCGCCTCCGGCGGTTGCGGCGCGACGTCGGCACGGGAACGAGGACCACGTCGCTCTCCTCCCCCGCCACCTCGACCACGGCGGAGGCGAGAGCGACCGCGAGCCACGGCAGGAGCCCGTGGTGCCCGCGCTCCTTCCATGCAGGCACGACGGCTCTCCACGCCCCTTCGTACCGCGCGCCCGCCACGACGGTCAGCGACCCGGGGACGTGCCCGACCTGCGGCAGGAGGAGCCTCGCGCAGCCAGGGCACACGTGGAGGGCGGGGCGCTCGCACACCGCGCAGGCTGCGCCCAGGACGAGGTCGGCGGCAGCGACCCGCCACGTCGCCCGCCCCTGTCCGGTCCCGACCACCTCCTCAGCCTCACGGCGAGCCGGACGGTCGCGGAACCCCCCACGGCCACGCCTGTGGACGGCGGGGCGCAGGTCAGGGAGAGGACGAGAGCCCGCCCACGGGGCCCTGGTCCGAGATGAGCCACGACTGCCCCACGGGGCGGTACCAGAGCCGGCCCTTGGCATCGACGGCCCAGACAGGGGGCCGGGCGCCCGGCCCGATGGCCAGCTGGTCCACGCCGACGTCGGGCAGGAGCGGCTCCGCCCCCGTGAGGCCGCCGGAGCGGTCCGACCCGTCGATGGCCGCGGAGTGCACCTGGTCGCCCACCTGGGTGCTGGCCAGGAAGCCGACGTGCGTGCCGTCGAACCACCGCACCGACGCGGGGCGCTCGGCACGCCGGACGACGCGCCGCGGAGCCAGGAGCGCCACCACGGCCTCCTCGGTGTCACCGCGACGGACCGACCCGACGCGCACTCCGTCGGACCCGTCGGTCACGGCGAAGTGCCCGCCGTCGGGCGACACGGCGAAGGACGAGACGTCGAGCGCGGCCAGGGGACCCGCCGGAACGGTGGTCACCTCGTCGCCGCGCACGGTCCGCACCCGGGTGGACCCGGACGGTCGGTCGACGATCCAGAGGATCCCGGCCGAGTCCCACGTGAGGGCCACGAGCCGGGACGCGGGGACGGTCCGCGGGTCGTTGCCCAGACGATCCGTGACGCGGACCCCGGACCCGTCGTCGGCGAGCCCCGCGACCCCGGCGTCGCCGACGGCGACCCGGGAGAAGCCCTGCGTGGAGCGGCCCCAGGCGCCCGCCACCGGCTCGACCCCGTCGGTGGTCACCTCGCGCAGCCGGCCGCGCACCACGGCGTAGACCCGGGGGCCCGATCCGGACGGGTCGTAGCGGCTGGTGAGGCCGCTGGACCGCGACTCGTCGGGCGCCAGCCGTGTGGTGCCGGCCGTGACCCGGACGGAGCGCACGTCGGGCACCTGACCCAGGGTGCGCACGAGCTGGGCGAGCAGCCGCTCCCGCTCGCTCTCGGACCGCGACGCGACCTCCTCGGCCAGCTCGACGTCGGCCAGGCCCTCCTCGTCCACCGGGACCGAGGGACGCAGACCGTCGCCGGGCTCGAGGAAGGTCCGCAGGGCGGAGTCGTCCTCGGGTCCGATGGACAGGCTCGTGGCCAGGCTCGAGGCGAGCCGTTCCCCCGCGACCAGGTGCACGACCTCGGGCACGAGCCGCCGACCGGGACGGTCGAAGAACCACAACGAGTAGGGGCGGTAGTAGTCCTCGAAGAACTTGCTCGTGACGAGGGTCCCGGACGGCGGGTTGACGATGCGCCACTGCCCCTTGACCCGCGTGAGCCGGAAGCGCGTGGTGAGGTCGTCGCCGCCCGGCTCGTACCTGCCCTGGGCGTCGAGGCGGGCCTGGCGCGTGGCCCGGAGCTCGACGACGGAGCCGTCGTCGGACGGGCCGTTGTCGAGACCACGGGTGGGGACGACGCTGAGCCTCTGGTCCGCGTAGACCGTGGTGTGCTCCTGCGACTGCCAGGTCAGGCGTGCCTCGGGCGACAGGAACCGGGCCGCCGTCCCGGTGCTCACGGGGTAGGCCAGCATCGCGTCGAGGTAGCCCCGCACGATCTGGTCGGGCGTGGAGCCCGCTCGCGGACCTGCGGGGGCGTAGCGCGGGGCGCTCGCCGCGTCGTCGTCGTCGACGGAGGCCGACTGCACCCGACCGGTACCCGGGATCCCGGCGCAGGCGGACAGCACGAGCGCGAGAACGACCAGGCCGGCCGCCGGGACGGTGCGCCGGGCCCTCATGCGAACACCACCCGCACGGCAGGCGCGGTCTCGTGCCCGCCGTCGCGACGGACCTCGCGGGGCAGCGTGAGCACGAACTCGGTGCCCGCCCCGGCCCTGCTCCAGGCCTGCAACGAGCCGCCGTGCAGCGCCGCGTCCTCGCGCGAGATGGGGAGGCCCAGACCGGTACCACCCTGGGTGCGGGCGGGATCCGCACGCCAGAAGCGGTCGAAGACCCGCAGGTTCTCGTCGCCCCGCAGGCCCACGCCGAAGTCGCGCACGACGAGCGAGACCCGGCGCTCGTCCTGGCCGATCTCGATCTCGATCTCGGCGGCCTGGCTGTACTTGGCCGCGTTGCTCAGCAGGTTGCGCACGATCCGGTCGACCCGGCGGATGTCGGCCTCGACGAGAGCGGGCCGGTTGGCTCCCCGGACCCGGGCCCGGATCCCGTGGCGTGCCAGGACGGGGTCCTGGGCGGCGGCCCGCGCCACGGCCGCGAGGTCGACCTGGGCCAGCTCGAGACGGGCCGCGCCCGCGTCGAAGCGGCTGAGGTCGAGCAGGTCGGACAGCAGGTCCTGGAAACGGTCGAGCTCACGCTTCAGCAGCTCGGCCGATCGTGCCGTGCCGGGGTCGAACTTGGCCCGCGACTCGTACAGGAGCTCGCTCGCCATCTGCACGGTCGTGAGCGGGGTGCGCAGCTCGTGGGAGACGTCGGAGACGAATCGCTGCTGCAGCCGCGACAGGTTCTCGAGCCGACGGATCTGGCTCTGCAGGCTCGCCGCCATCTGGTTGAACGACGTGCTGAGCCGCGCGATGTCGTCCTCGCCCCGCACGTGCATGCGCTGCTCCAGGCTGCCCGAGGCGAACCGCTCGGCGATCCGCCGGGCCAGACGGACGGGATTGAGCACCTGCCGGGACACGATCCACGCGACGCCGCCGACCATGAGGATCATGGCCAGACCACCCACGAGCAGCGCCCGGCGCACGAGGGCCAGCGCCTGCTCCTGGTCGCGCAGCGAGTACAGGTAGTACATGGCGTACGTCTGACCGGCACCGGGCGCCGTGAGGCGGCTGCCCACCACGACGGCCGGGACGTCGTCGCCGGTGGTCGTGGGCATGCGGGAGAAGCGCCAGAAGACCCCGGACCGGTCCTCGACCCGTCGGCGGAGGTCGGCGGGGATGGTCTGCGTGTCGAGCACCGACGAGGATCGCAGGGGCGGGGCGGCGTCTCCGGAGGCCAGCGGCCCCTCCAGGACGAGCTCGTGCGTGCGCTGCCCCGCGCTGGCCCCCGTGAGCGAGTCGACCATCTGCGTGAGCGTCTGGGACTGTGCGCTGGGCTCGGACTCCACGGAGGCGTCGAGCTGGGCCTGCGCCTGCTCGAAGCCGGCGCGGGCCTCCGCCACGACGGCCTCGCGCCGCGACGTGGCCAGGCCGTTGGCCACCTGGTCGAGGAGCGCCCAGCCGGTGAGACCGATGACGAGGGCGCTCAGCACGACCGTGCTGGTGACGACGCGCGCCCGGATGGAGCGACGCCACAGCCGGGTGAGCGATCGCCACGGCGTCTTGAGGGACGCCACGGCGCCCTAGGCCCCGGAGGGCGGCGTGACGGCCTGGTAGCCGACGCCGCGGACGGTCCGGATGACCTGGGGGTTCTCGGCGTCGTCCTCGATCTTGGAGCGCAGCCGCGTCATGTGGACGTTCACGAGCTTGGTGTCGCCGGGGTGGTGGTAGCCCCACACCTTCTGCAGCAGGGTCTCGCGCGTGAAGACCTGCTCGGGGCTGCCGAGCAGGCACGCCAGCAGGTCGAACTCCAGTGGCGTGAGCTCGAGCGGCTGGCCCTTGCGGGTGACGGTGTGGCCCGCGGGGTCGAGCACGATGTCACCGAACTCGAGCGGCTCGGCGATCTGGTCGGTGCGACGCAGCCGTACCCGGATCCGGGCCACCAGCTCGGTGTTCTTGAACGGCTTGGTGATGTAGTCGTCGGCACCGGCCTCGAGGCCCCGCACGACGTCGGGGGTGTCGGCCTTGGCCGTCAGCATGATGATCGGCACCGCGGAGGTCTTGCGGATCTCGCGGCACACCTGCATGCCGTCGATGCCCGGAAGCATCAGGTCGAGCAGCACGACGTCGGGCTTGAAGTCGGCCATGGCCTCCATGACCTCCGAGCCCGTGCGGCACACCCGGGCCGTGAGGTCCTCGGCCTCGAGCACGATGGTGAGCATCTCGGCGAGCGAGGCGTCGTCGTCGACCACGAGGACGCGATCCCGCCTGCTCCTCCGATAGCTCACCACCGTGTCTCCGGGTTGCTCAGTAGCGGTAGAGGTCCGACTTGTACGGACCCTCGATCGCGACGCCGAGGTAGGCGGCCTGCTCCTTGGTGAGCTCGGTCAGCTCGACGCCGAGGGCGTCGAGGTGCAGACGGGCGACCTCCTCGTCGAGGTGCTTGGGCAGCACGTGGACGCCCAGCTCGTACTCGTCGGCCTTCGTGTAGAGCTCGATCTGCGCCAGCACCTGGTTGGTGAACGAGTTAGACATGACGAACGACGGGTGGCCCGTGGCGTTGCCGAGGTTGAGGAGACGACCCTCGGACAGCACGATGATCTTCTTGCCGTCCTCGAAGATCCACTGGTGGACCTGCGGCTTGATCTCGTCCTTGACGATGTTCGGGATCTTGGCCAGACCGGCCATGTTGATCTCGTTGTCGAAGTGACCGATGTTGCCCACGATGGCCTGGTGCTTCATCTTCTGGAAGTGCTCGACCGTGATGATGTCGAAGTTTCCGGTGGTGGTGATGAAGATGTCGGCCGTCTCGACGACCGACTCGAGGCGCTTGACCTCGTAGCCGTCCATGGCGGCCTGCAGCGCGCAGATGGGGTCGATCTCGGTGACGATGACGCGAGCGCCCTGGCCGCGCAGCGACTCCGCGGAGCCCTTGCCGACGTCGCCGTAGCCACAGACGACGGCGACCTTGCCGCCGATCATGACGTCGGTGGCGCGGTTGAGGCCGTCGATGAGCGAGTGGCGGCAGCCGTACTTGTTGTCGAACTTGCTCTTGGTGACCGAGTCGTTGACGTTGATGGCCGGGAAGAGCAGCGTGCCCTCGCGGAAACGGTCGTAGAGGCGGAGGACGCCGGTGGTGGTCTCCTCGGAGACGCCCTTGATGTCCTTGGCGATGTTCGTCCAGTGCTGCGGCTTCTCGGCGACGGAACGGGCCAGGACGCGCAGCACCTCCTTGAACTCCTCGTTGTCGGTGCTGTCCTGCGAGGGGACCTTGCCGGTCTTCTCGTACTCGACGCCCAGGTGCAGCAGCATCGTGATGTCGCCGCCGTCGTCGAGCAGCACGTTGGGTCCGCCCTCGGCGAAGTCGAAGACCTTCTCGGCCTCGTCCCAGTACTCGGCCAGCGTCTCGCCCTTCCAGGCGAAGACCGGGGTGCCCTGGGGGTCCTCGGGCGTGCCGTGGGGGCCGACGACGACGGCCGCGGCCGCGTGGTCCTGCGTGGAGAAGATGTTGCACGTGGCCCACCGGACGTCCGCGCCGAGAGCCACGAGGGTCTCGATCAGCACGGCGGTCTGGATGGTCATGTGCAGCGAGCCGGCGATGCGGGCTCCGGCGAGGGGCTTGGAGTCGCCGAAACGGCGGCGCATCTCCACCAGGCCGGGCATCTCGTGCTCGGCAAGAACGATCTCCTTGCGGCCGTACTCGGCCAGCGAAAGGTCAGCGACGTTGAAATCCATGCCTTCATCGTAACTGTCGGTGACCGGCGTGAGGGACAGACCGCGCAGATCCGGTGCGCGGTTCGTCACTGACCGGCATCCTCGCCGTCGTCCCGCTCAGCATAGTCGTGACCTGGGTCACAACGGGGCCTCGGCCGCGGCGCCGACGCCCGAACTGGGGTGGACGAACGATGAGGGCTCGTGGTCGTCAGGACGACCAGGATCCCTCGCCCTTCGTCCGTCGGGGGCGGTGGAGCGGGTCAGGCGAGGGAGCGGGCCTCGTCGACGAGCATGACCGGGATGTCGTCGCGCACGGGGTAGGCCAGCTGGCACGCGTTGCAGACGAGCTCGGACGCGTCGTCGTCGACGAACAGCGTCGCGCGGCACTGCGGGCAGACGAGGATGTCGAGGAGCGCCGGGTCGAGGTTCATGGGGCCAGCCTAGCGAGCCTCGACGGCCGCGGGATCGTGCGTGGGCAGGCTGCACACGAAGTCGCGGCACACGTAGGCCGTCGGCACGCCGTCGATCGCCGAGCGACCCTCCAGCAGCGCGACGTCGGGGTGCGACTCCTCGGCCACCACCACGACCACGCCCGGGGACGGGCGACGCAGCGCGGCCCGGTGGAGGGCGCGCCGCTCGGGACCGTCGGGCCCGACGATCGCCACCTGCTCGGGCCCGGCCAGGGCCGCCTCGGCCGCGGCCAGGGTCCAGCCGGCGAAGCGCGGGGCCTGACGCGCGAGCTCGCCGGCGGACTCGATGGCCGACTCCGCGGCGTCGCGGTACCGCTGCTCCCCCGTGATCCCGGCGAGGGCGAGGAAGGCGTGCGCCGCGGCCGAGGAACCGGCCGGGTAGGCGTTGTCCGTGACGTCCCGCGGACGCACCACGAGGGCCTCGACGTCGTCGGCGGTGTCGTAGAACCCACCGGCCGGGTCGGCGAAGTGCTCGATCACCCGGTCGAGGAGGAGCCTGGCCCGACTCAGCCACACCGGGTCGCCGGTGAGTCCGAGCACCGCGAGGAACGCCTCGGCGACGCAGGCGTGGTCCTCCAGGACCGCCTCGTGGGCACCGACCGCGCCACCCCGCGAGGCTCGCCGCAGCCGGCCGTCGACCAGGTGGACGTCGGCGAGCAGCGTGGCGGCCCGGACGGCGGCGTCGGCGTAGGCGGGCTCGTCGAGCAGCACGGAGGCCTCGACGAGCGCGGTGACCGCGAGCCCGTTCCAGGCGGCGACGACCTTGTCGTCGCGGGCAGGCCGCGCGCGGTCGGCGCGGGCCTCCAGCAGGCGGGCCCGGACGTCGGCCCAGCGCTGCGCGTCGTCGGGGTCGGCCAGCAGCTGCAGCGTGGAGTAGCCGCGCTCGAACGTCCCGGCGCCACTCACGCCGAGCAGCTGCGTGGCCCACGCGCCGTCCTGCGGACCGAGCACGCGCATGAGCTGGTTGGGGTTCCAGACGTAGAAGACGCCCTCGTGCACCGCCCCGCGGTCGTCCGCGCTGTCGGCGTCGAGCGCCGAGGCGAACCCGCCCTCGGCCGTCCCCAGCTCGCGGAGCATGAAGTCGGCGGTCTCGCGGGCGATGCGCTCCTCGGCCAGGCCGGCCTCGGCTGCGTGCAGGTACACCCGCAGCAGCTGGGCGTTGTCGTAGAGCATCTTCTCGAAGTGCGGCACGCGCCAGAACCGGTCGACCGAGTACCGGGCGAAGCCGCCGCCGAGCTGGTCGTACAGGCCGCCGCGGGCCATCGCGTCGCACGTGCGCCGCACGAGCCGGGCCGCCGTCTCGTCGCCGGTGCGGGCCGCGTGACGCACCAGGAACTCCAGGACCATCGACGGCGGGAACTTGGGGCTCGCCCCGAAGCCGCCCGCCTCGTCGTCGTGCTGACCGCCGAACGAGACCACCGCAGCGTCGAGCGCGGCCTCGTCGATCGTCCCGGCCGACGCCATCTCCTCGCGCAGGTGGTCGACGACCTGCGACCCGACGGTCATGACGTCCTCGCGGCGGTTCTCCCACGCGTCGGCCAGGCCCTGCAGGACCTGCGTGAAGGCCGGCATGCCCTGCCGGGGCTCGGGCGGGAAGTAGGTCCCGGCGAAGAACGGCTCTCCCGCGGGCGTGAGCACGACGGTCATGGGCCAGCCGCCCTGCCCGGTCATGGCCTGCGTGGCGCGCATGTAGACGGCGTCGACGTCAGGGCGCTCCTCGCGGTCCACCTTGATGTTCACGAAGTGCTCGTTCATGTACGCCGCGGCGACCTCGTCCTCGAAGGACTCGTGCGCCATGACGTGGCACCAGTGGCACGCGGCATAGCCGACGCTCAGCAGCACCGGCCGGTCGAGCCGGCGCGCCTCGGCGAACGCGTCCTCGCCCCACTCCCACCAGTGCACGGGGTTGTCCGCGTGCTGCAGGAGGTACGGGCTGGTGGAGGATCCGAGACGATTGACCACGTCTCCAACCTACGGGCGACCGCCCGGGCTCGCCCTACGCTGGACCGATGTCCCCCTGGCAACCTGTGACCGTGCGGGCGTCGACCCTGTGGTCCGCGGCCGCCACGGCGACGGCAGCCCTGTCCACCCCGTCACTCTTCGTCGCGTTCCTCTACGCGTACGGATTCCAGGACGACGTGGACTGGTCGGACCATGCGTCCTTCCTCACGACCTGCCTGGTCCTGACGGCCACCGAGGCGATCGTCGTGGGCCTGCTGGTGCTGGCGGTCGGTCGAGCGCAGGGATGGGCACGCCTCCTGACGCTCGGCCCGCTCGTGACCTTCGGGCTCAACCTGCTGGCCCTGGCCGCCGGCGTGGGCGTGAGCCTCGCGAACGAGGGCCAGGGCTCCGTGACGGCCGACCAGCCGGACGGACCGTTCTACGCCGTGCTGGCAGCGGCTCTCGCCGTCGGAGCGGCGTGCCTCGGAGCGGCCACGCGAGTGGTTCCGCCGCGGGACTGAGGGATCAGCGGCGCTCGTGCGGGCGCGTGGTCTGCTCCTCGAGCGTCGGGACGTCGGGCTCCTCGCCCTCCCAGGGCTCGAGGGCCTTGCGGGAGTGCTTCAGGAACGAGCGGGCCAGGACGAACGTGGCGAGGCAGAGCAGCGCGACGATGCCGAGCGCGGTCCAGCCGGGCTTGACGATGTTGGGGTCGAGGCCCCGGTTCTCGACCTCGAGGAGGGCGGTGGCGAGCTGCGCGTACATGAGGCCATCCTACGTGCCCCCAGATGTGCGGCACCATGCACCGTTCGGGTCGGGCGAACGGTGCATGGCGCCGCGGATCTCGGGGTGGGGTCAGCGGAGGCCGGCGAAGAGGTCGGTCTCGGGGACCGAGGTCTCGACGGTGCTGTGCACGAGCTCGTAGTCCTCGGTGGGCCAGACGTCGCGCTCGAGGTCGCGCGGGATGGCGAACCAGAACCCGTCGGGGTCGATCTGGGTGGCGTGCGCCAGGAGGGCCTGGTCGCGGACGGAGAAGTACTCGGCGCACTCGACGCGGGTGGTGAGGCGCTTCTCGCGCTCGGGGTCGCGCTTCCAGTCCTTGAAGCGCTCCTCGTAGGGGTTGGGGAGTCCGCGCTCCGTGAGCCCCTCGGCGATGGCGTTCATGCGGTCCCACGACCAGCCGTGGTGGTAGTAGACCTTGGCGACCTGCCACGGCTCGCCCAGCTCGGGGTAGCGCTCGGGGTCCGAGGCCGCCTCGTAGGCGAACATGCTGATCTCGTGGCACTTGATGTGGTCGGGGTGCGGGTAGCCACCCTTCTCGTCGTACGTGGTCATGACGTGCGGACGGAACTCGCGGATGAGCCGGACGAGCGGCGCGGCGGCCTCCTCGAGGGGCACGAGCGCGAAGCACCCCTCGGGCAGCGGTGGCTTGGGGTCGCCCTCGGGCCAGCCGGAGTCGACCCAGCCGAGCCAGTCCTGGCGGATGCCGAGGATCTCGCGGGCGCGGTCCATCTCGTCGCGCCGGATCTCGGTGATGAGCTCGGGGTTGTCGACGATGCCCGGGTGGTCGAACGACGGGTTCAGCACGCTGCCCCGCTCGCCTCCCGTGCACGTGGCCACGTGGACGTCGACGCCCTCGGCCACGTACTTGGCCGTCGACGCCGCCCCCTTGCTGGACTCGTCGTCCGGGTGGGCGTGCACATGCATGAGCCGCAGTCGGTCTTCCACCCCTCCATTATTCCGACCTGGGCAGGACGCGCCGGGGGCCGGGGTGCTGCCAGGCTGGCTGCATGAGCACCTCAGCACCCACCGTCGTCGTCACGGGGGCCTCCACCGGCATCGGCCGGGCCATCGTCGAGCACCTCGCCTCGCGCGACGTCCGCGTGGTCGCGGCGGTCCGCGACCTCTCCACCGTGGTGGACCACCCGCTCGTCTCCGGGGTCCGGCTCGACGTCACCAGCGCCGACGAGGCCCGAGCCGCTGCCGACGTCGTGCGCGACCGCGTGGGGCCGGGCGGCCTGCACGGGCTGGTCAACAACGCGGGCATCGCGGTGGGTGGTCCGCTCGAGTTCGTGGAGCTCGACGAGGTGCGTCGACAGCTCGAGGTCAACGTGATCGGCCAGGTCGGCGTCACCCAGGCCTTCCTCCCTCTCCTGCGCACCCGCTCGGAGGGTGGCGGCCGGCCGCGCATCGTCTTCACCAGCTCCATCGGCGGCACGGTGGCCGCGCCGTTCATCGGCCCCTACGCCGCCTCCAAGCACGCGCTCAACGGTCTGGCGGAGAGCTGGCGTCGCGAGCTCATGCCGTGGGGCATCGGCGTCAGCACCCTCGCCCCTGCCACGGTCTCCACCCCCATCTGGGACAAGGCCGAGGTCGACGTCGACGCGGTCGTGGAGTCCCTGCCGCCCGAGGCCCGCGGGTACTACGGGGAGGCCATCGCCGGGATGCAGAAGATCGTGGCGGGCGCCGAGGCCGCCGGTATCGCGCCCTCCAAGGTCGCCGAGGCCGCGCACCACGCCCTGTTCTCCCGTCGACCCAAGGCCGAGTACGTCATCGGCACCGAGGCCAAGGTCATGGCCGGCGCCTCGGCGGTCCTGCCCTTCCGCGTGTTCGACCGTCTCGTCCAGAGCCAGATGAAGGCATGACGGACGGGCTGCAGGGCCATCGGCTCGGACCCGCCTGACAGACTGGTGCCCGTGACCACGCCCCTGCCCGCCGACCGCTACGGCGCACGCACCCGCCCGCGCTGGCTGTGGTGGGTCGTCGCCGCCGTGGGCGTCTCGCTCGGCGTCGCGTGGGCGGCCTGGATCGCGTTCCAGCCCCGACCCGTGTCCGCCGTCGTCTGGGGCTACGACGTCGTCAGCAACACCCGCACCGACGTCATCCTCGACGTCCGCCGCAGCGACGACGACCCCGTGGAGTGCACGGTCTACGTCCAGGCCGAGGACCACTCGGTCGTCGGCGAGCGCACCGAGCCGATCGCTCCGAGCGGTACCGAGAAGACCCGCGTGACGGTCAGCGTCGAGACCGAGCGCCGCGGCGTGAACGGCATTCTGCGCACGTGTGAAACCTCGGACTGAGTGCTAGCCTCGTTGTTTCACCCCGGGCATCGGCCCGGGGTGCCGTACGTGGAAGGAGCCTCAGGATGACGCAGCAGCCCACCGAGACCATCTGGGTCACGCAGGAGGCCTATGCACGCCTGCAGGAAGAGCTGACCCAGCTCAAGGACGTCGTCATGCCCGACATCACGTCCAAGATCGCCGCCGCCCGCGAGGAGGGCGACCTCAAGGAGAACGGTGGCTACCACGCCGCCCGCGAGGAGCAGGGCAAGACCGACGCCCGCATCCGCCAGCTCGAGGACCTGCTCCGACGCTCCGAGGTGGGCGAGAAGCCCGCCGACGACGGCGTCGTCGAGGCCGGCATGAAGGTCACCATCCGCTTCAAGGGCGACACCGACACCGAGACGTTCCTGCTGGGCTCGCGCGAGCTCCTCAGCCTCGACAGCGCCGTCGACCTCGACGTCTACTCCCCCACCTCGCCGCTCGGCGCGGCCATCCTGGGCAAGAAGGCCGGCGACGAGGCGTCCTACGAGACGCCCACCGGTGCCACCATCTCGGTCGAGGTCGTCGAGGCCAAGCCCTTCTGACCACGACCCCGCGGAACGACGACGGGCCCAGCCGGCACCATGCCGGCTGGGCCCGCCCCGTCTCGGCGTGGCCCACCTCACCTCAGGGGACCGTCAGGGGTCCCCTAGACTCGGCAGGCAGTTCCGCCGCCTCCGAGGAGAGTTCGTGAGCAAGCCCCTGAGCAAGGTCCTGATCGCCAACCGTGGAGAGATCGCCGTCCGCGTGATCCGCGCGACGAAGGACGCCGGCATCGGCAGCGTCGCCGTCTACGCCGAGCCCGACCGTGACGCCCTGTTCGTCCGGCTGGCCGACGAGGCCTACTCCCTCGACGGAGCCACCCCCGGCGACTCGTACCTGTCGATCGAGAAGATCATCGCGGTCGCGCAGAAGAGCGGTGCCGACTCCGTGCACCCCGGCTACGGCTTCCTCGCCGAGAACGCCGAGTTCGCCCAGGCCGTCATCGACGCCGGGCTCATCTGGATCGGCCCCCCGCCCTCGGCCATCGAGAACCTCGGCGACAAGGCCAAGGCCAAGCACATCGCGCAGAAGGCGAACGCCCCCCTCGCACCCGGCACCAAGGATCCCGTCAAGGACGCCGACGAGGTCGTGAAGTTCGCCGAGGAGTTCGGCCTCCCCGTGGCCATCAAGGCCGTCTTCGGTGGCGGCGGACGTGGCCTCAAGGTCGCGCGCACCATGGAGGAGATCCCCTCCCAGTACGAGTCTGCCGTCCGTGAGGCCGTCAGCGCCTTCGGTCGTGGCGAGTGCCTCGTGGAGAAGTTCCTCGACAAGCCGCGCCACGTCGAGACCCAGTGCCTCGCCGACAGCCACGGCAACGTGGTGGTGGTCTCCACCCGCGACTGCTCGCTGCAGCGCCGCCACCAGAAGCTCGTCGAGGAGGCCCCCGCGCCGTTCCTGAGCGACGACCAGCTCGATCGGCTCTACACCTCCTCCAAGGCCATCCTCAAGGAGGCGGGCTACGTCGGCGCCGGCACGTGCGAGTTCCTCGTGGCCCGCGACGGCACCATCAGCTTCCTCGAGGTCAACACGCGCCTCCAGGTCGAGCACTGCGTCTCCGAGGAGGTCACCGGCATCGACCTCGTCCGCGAGATGTTCCGCATCGCGGCCGGCGAGGAGCTGGGCTACGACGACCCCGAGATCATCGGACACTCCATCGAGTTCCGCATCAACGCCGAGGACGGCGGCCGCGGCTTCCTGCCCGCGCCCGGCACCCTCACCGCGTGGGAGCCGCCGTCGGGCCCCGGCGTCCGGCTCGACTCCGGCTACGTCAACGGCGAGACCATCCCGGGCTCCTTCGACTCCCTCGTGGCCAAGCTGATCGTCACCGGCCGCACCCGCGAGCAGGCCATCGAGCGCTCGCGTCGTGCCCTGGGCGAGTTCGTCGTCGACGGCATGCCCACGGTCATCCCGTTCCACCGCGACGTCCTCACCGATCCGGCCTACACGGCCCAGAACGAGGACGGCTCGCCCGGCTCGTTCGACGTCTACACGACGTGGATCGAGACCGACTACGACAACCAGCTGGAGCCCTACTCCGGCGCCTCGGAGAGCGACGAGCCGTCCGAGCGTGAGCGCGTCGTCGTCGAGGTCGGCGGCAAGCGCGTCGAGGTCGTGCTGCCCGGCGGTCTCGGTGCCGCGGCCGGTCCCGCCGTCGGTGGCGCCAAGAAGCCCAAGCGCAAGGCCGGCGGCGCCGGAGCCGCGGTGAGCGGCGACGCCCTCACCTCGCCCATGCAGGGCACCGTCGTGAAGGTCTCCGTCGAGGAGGGCCAGGAGGTCGCCGTCGGCGACCAGGTCCTCGTCATCGAGGCCATGAAGATGGAGCAGCCCATCAACGCCCACAAGGCCGGCACCGTGACGGGCCTCGAGGCCGAGGTCGGCGCCACGCTCACCTCGGGCGCGGTCATCGCCACCATCAAGGACGCCGCCGAGTAGTCCGCAGCGCAGCGAGAAGGCCCCCGATCCGCACGGATCGGGGGCCTTCTGCGTGGAGTGGGGGCCGGCGGTCAGGCCTTGGGGAGGACGTCGGGGACGTCGTCGGGGGCGTGGGTGTCGACCTCGCCGTAGGCCACGCCGGCGGCCCACACGATGAGGGTGACGCAGAGCCACGCCCAGGTGCCCTTGATGTCGAAGCCGGTCTCGGGGACGGCGGCGTCGGTGATGGCGAGCGCGGCGGCGGTGAGGACGAGCCCGCCGATGATCGTGTAGCCCCGGGCGAACCGCGGCACGACCGACATGATCGTGCTTCGCAGCACCACGGCCAGTGCCGTGAACAGCACGACGGCGACGACGAACCAGCCGAGCGTGATGTTGAAGTGGCTGCCGAGCACGAGGGCGGCGAAGCCCAGCGACAGCGCGTTCGCGAGGGCCGAGAGCGCGAGGGACTTCGCGAGACGAGGCATGGCGCCAGTATCCCAGAACTCAGCTCAGCTGAAGGAGAACCAGGCCGACTTCAGGCCGAGCCCGAACCGCGCGTCGGGGCCCGACATCCGGATCGTCGTCCTGGACCCGACCAGGGCGAACCGCGTGACGCGGCCGCCGTCCTCGCCGGTCCCGGTGCGCGAGGTCACCGTGAGCCGCTTGAGCGTGCCGAGCGAGGGATACTTCTTCTCGATCGTCGAGGCCTTGAGGCTCGTGCTCCAGTCATGGTTGGCGTTGCCGGACCAGCCGTCGTAGGCGTCGACCTTGTCCTTGAGGTAGGGCTCGCTGCCGGCGGCCGAGCGGCCGCCCGACGAGGAGGAGAACTGGGCCAGCGCGGGCTTGCCCTGATACATCAGGACGAGCCCGGCCGACGTCGAGACGGCCGCGTTCGTGCTCGAGGTCTCGCCGCCCACCCCGCGGTAGACCTGGCAGGACGTGGTGTCGCAGATGTCGTAGTAGCGCGACGACGTGAGCGAGCGAAGGCCGTACGTCCGGGCCGCGACCGACTGGGCCCGCAGCGTCGCGGCGCGCCACGAGGACGGCACCTCGGCAGCGACGACGCCCCGCGTGTACTCCTCGAGACCCAGGACGTTCACGGTGTTGCGGTCGGCGGAGCCCGCCGTGGGGGGCACCGACCGCAGCGCGCCGCGGTACGAGGCGACCGAGCTGTTCGGGAGGACGAGGCCCAGGGCGCCCGACGACGCCTCGATCTGGGCGGGACCGGTCCAGGGCGCCACCTTGCCGTACGTGGACCAGGTGCCCTTGACGCGGTACTGGAGGATCGACCGCGACTTCTTGGCCGGGTCCACCTCGATGCGCCACTGCTCGATCGTGGTGCCGGCGGTGTTCTTCGTGGACAGGGTGCGTCGGGCGTTGGTCGTGACGTTGCGGTAGACCAGCCCGCTGCGGCTCTTCACGGTCACCGTCGGCGACGTGTCGGCCGAGATGAGCACCCGGATCTTGGCGGACTTCTTCACCAGCGACGTGCCCGGGTAGTAGTACCGGAGGATGCTCGTGGCCGAGAGGCCCTTGCGGGCCGCTCCCTCCGCGCCGTACTGGCTCATCCCGATCCCGTGCCCGTAGCCGTGGCCCTTCACCGTGACGGTGCGGCTCGACGGCACGACGGCACTGTTGACCGTCGGCTTCGTGGTGGTGCCGGCGCTGCCCGTGGAGGTGGTCCCGTACGTGACGGACACCTTCTTGGTGGCCGACGTGTACGTGATCCGACCACCCTGGAACTTCTGGTAGCCGCCCGTGTCGGTCTTCGTGTAGCTCGCGATAGGCCAGCCCAGCTTGTCGGTCCAGCGGCCACGGGCGATGTACGCGTTGCGCACCGGCGACAGGACCGCGTAGGCGGTGTCCACGTCCGTGCGCTGCAGGATGTCGGCCTTGTCGAAGACGGTGCGGTGGCCCCCGGCGACGACCTTCTCCCCGGAGTAGACGGCGCCGGTCGTGCCGTCGCCGAGCTTGTCGTGGAGCCGGCTCGTGGGCGTGTCGTAGTCGGCGATGTAGTTGGCCACGCGGTCACGCAGGCCCCCCTTGGCCGTGAGCCAGGCATAGCCGTACTTCCCCGGACACGCCGTGCTGACCACGTTGCGGTGACCTGCGATGCGGTTGAGCGTCTTGCCGCCGAGCGAGTAGGTGCCCTTGGCCGGGTTGAACGTGGTGGCGAGGCGCCAGCCCACCAGCCGGACCACGGCGTTCTTCATGGCGTCCGGGACGTGCGCCACGTCGAAGTTTCCCTGGAGGGAGATGCCGGTGGTGTACGTGTTCACGGCGTCGTTGCCGGAGTGGGCAGCGCGCACGTTGCGGTCGTAGCCACCGGAACGACCCTCGAAGATCTGGCCGTACTTGTCGACGACGAAGTTGTAGCCGATGTCGCACCAGCCACGCGCCTTCATGTGATAGCTCTGGTCGGCGCGCATGATGTTGTCGGACTCGGCCTTGGAGTACGAGTTCTTGCCGGCCGTGTGGTGGATGACGACGCCCTTGGTCGTGGCACCCACGCGGGGCGTGTCGCACGAGTTGGGCTTCGCAGCGCCCCACTGGGCGCGGGTGATGATCTTGGGCACCGGCGTGTAGGCGGGGCTCGTGTCGGCCGCCGTCACGGCCTGCGCCGTGCCGTCCGCGACGCCGCTCGCCGACAGCGGCGCGAGGGCGCCGGACTGCGTGGCGTCGCCCTCGGACGGCTTGGCGTCGTTGGCGTCCGCACCGGGGTCGATCGTGGCGATGCGGAGCCCCTCGGGCTGGCCCTCGGAGGCCGAGACGCGGGCGGCGACGCCGTCGGCGCCCTCTCCGATCCAGTCGGCGTCGGTGCCGTCACGCGGGCTGCCGTCGTCCAGGTGGCCGTCGAACTCGAGCCCGCGCCACGCGGTCCAGGTGCCGTCCTCGCGCGTGCGGATCTCGACCTTCACGTCCTTCAGCGACGCGTCGGCGTCCCACGTGACGCCCACCATCCTGAAGGACCGGACGCGCGTGGGCTCGAGCTCGGCCACGACCGTGGCGGCGGAGCCGTCGGCCCTGCCGACGCCCTGCCTCTCGGGCGAGGGCGTTGCGGCCTTGGAGCGGATCGTGGTCGGCACCTCGAGCTGCTCGGTCTTCACCGCGGGCGCGGCGGCGGGCGCGACGGCGGCCGGCGCGGAGCCTGCGTCGCCGCCTCCACCGGAGGCCGCCTGGGCCTGGGGAGCGGCCAGGAGGGACACGGTCAGGAGCGCGCTGCTCAGGACTGCGCACGGTGCCACCGAGAATTGGCGCCGACGAAGCATGGTGAAGCCGTTCTGTAGAGCCGCTGTGACGGGTGTGACTGGAGTGACGAACGTTCGATTATGTGCACACGTCCGGGCCCCGGTCCAGCGAAAGTCGCTGACCTGCAGAACTACACGCGTGTCATTTGTGCAGGTCAGAGGCTTGCGACACTCGAACGTTCCCGAGGCGGGTCATGCGCCGTGCAGATGGCGGGCGGCCTCCGCGACCGACCCGGAGAGCGACGGGTAGACGGTGAAGGCGTCGGCCACCTGGTCGACCGTGAGCGAGGCCGAGACGGCGAGGGCGATGGGGTGGATGAGCTCGCTGGCCCGGGGACCCACGACGACACCGCCGATGACGCTGCCCGCACCGCGTCGGGCGTAGAGCTTGACGAAGCCGTGGTGGACGCCCTGCATCTTGGCGCGCGCGTTGGCCGCCAGGGGCAGCATGGCGACGTCGACGTGCAGGCCGCGCTCCTCGATCTGCTTCTGCGAGAGTCCCGCCGTGGCGATCTCCGGCGAGGTGAAGATGTTGCTCGAGATCTTCTCGAGGTCGAGCGGGTGCACGGCATCGCCGAGGAGGTGGGCCATGGCGATACGACCCTGCTGTGCCGCCACGGAGGCGAGCATGAAGACGCCGGTGCAGTCGCCTGCGGCGTAGACGCCGCGGGCGCTCGTGCGCGAGACCTTGTCGACCTGGACGAAGCCGCCGTCGTCGAGCGTGACGCCCGCCTCGACGAGGCCGAGGTCGGCGGTGTTGGGGATGGAGCCCAGGGCGAGCAGGCAGTGCGAGCCCTCGACGGTGCGCCCGTCGGTGAGGGTCACCACGACCCGGTCGCCGTCGCGCTGCACCGAGGCCATGCGCGAGGTCCCCAGCACCGTCATGCCGCGCTCGGTGAAGACGTCCTCGATGAGGTTGGCGGCGTCGGGGTCCTCCCCCGGAAGCACGCGGTCGCGGCTCGAGACGAGCGTGACGCGGGCGCCGAGACCGTTGTAGGCGCTGGCGAACTCCGCACCCGTGACGCCGGACCCGACGACGATCATGTGCTCGGGGAGGTCGCGCAGGGCGTAGACCTGCTCCCACGTGAGGATGCGCTCGCCGTCGGGCTGGGCGTCGGGGCTCACGCGGGGGTGCGCGCCGGTGGAGACCAGCACGGCGTCGACCTCGCGCACGTCCTCGGCACCGTCGTGGGGCGTGATGCGGACGGTGGAGGCGTCGACGAGCGACGCGAGACCGGCTACGACCTCGATGCCGCTCGCGTCGAGGCGGGCGGAGATGTCGGCGGACTGGGCTGCGGCGAGGCTCAGGACGCGGTCGTCGACGATGGCGAGGTCGGCGCGGATCTCGCGGGGGATGTCGACCCCGAGCTCGGCCGACGACTCCACCTCGGTGAGGAGGTCGGACGTGGCGATGAGGGTCTTGCTCGGGACGCAGTCGGTGAGGACGGTCGAGCCGCCCAGGCCGTCACGCTCGACGACCGTGACCTCGGCCCCCAGCCGGGCTGCCACCAGGGCTGCCTCGTAGCCGCCGGGTCCGCCACCGATGATCGCTACTCGAGTCACGGGACCATCCTCTCATCGTGAGGAGCAGTGGCCCGACCCGAGGCTCGACCGGACCGGGGTTCAGCGCGTGCGGCGGAACTCGTCGAGTCGTGCGGTGAGCTCGGCGAAGATGGCGCCGTTGAGCCCGAAGACCGAGCGGACCTCGTCGACGATGCGCGGACGGTCGACGGCCTCGACGGGGAGGGTGTCGAGCGTGGCGCGGTAGGCGTCCTTGTACGGCTTGGGCTTGGGGATCTCGCCGAAGGCGTAGAAGGCGACGCCCTCGCCGGGCTGCAGGCCGAACTCGCGCGTGAGCAGCCGGCCGATGACCTGACCGCCCGAGAGGTCGCCGAGGTAGCGCGTGTAGTGGTGGGCCACGAACAGGACGGGGTCGGTGCGCGACGCCTCGACCTTGGCGACGTAGGCGTCGACGGCGCGACTGTCGACGGCGGGCCGCTCGCCCTGGGACCAGAAGTCGAGGTCGGCCTCGATGGCCGCCAGCCGATCGAGACGGGGATCGATGAGACGCCCGGCCACCGGGTGGTCGGCCAGGTCGGAGGCGACCGACTCGAGCGTGGCGTACACCTCGCGGTACATGGCGAGGTACTGGGCGTAGCCGGCCTCGCTGACACCCCCGTCGGTGAGCGTGGACATGAAGGCGGAGCCCTCCGCCTCCCGGTGCTCGGCCATCGAGCCCTCGCGCATGAGCGTGGACAGCGTGGTGCTCTCGGACACCTGCTGGGCGGTGGCGGTCATGGCGTGCTCCTCGGTGGGGTGTGCTCAGACTATATGACAGATTGTCAGATAGGACGTGACGGCGTGTCAGGATGTGGACGCGGCGCTCGGCGTGGGACGACCAGCAGTCGTCCGTCGGGGTCGGCGATCACGTGGACGTCGATCCCGTAGGTGGACGAGACGACCTCAGGCGTGAGGACGTCGGCCGGAGCGCCGTGGGCGACCAGCCGGCCCGCGTCGAGCACCGCGATGACGTCGGCATGGGCCGCGGCGAGCGACAGGTCGTGGAGCACCACGACCACGGCGCGGCCGGCGGCCGCAAGGTCTCGCGCCACGGCCATGACGTCCTCGGTGTGGCGCAGGTCGAGCGCCGCCGTGGGCTCGTCGAGCAGCACCACGTCGGTGCGCTGGGCCAGGACCCGGGCGAGCGCCGCTCTCGCGCGCTCGCCGCCGGACAGCTGCGTGAAGGGACGGTCGGCCAGGTGCACCACGTCGGCACGACGCATGGCCTCGGCGACGGCCTCCTCGTCGTCGTCCTGCTCCTCGCGACCGAGCCACGGGGCGCGGCCCATCTCGACGACCTCACGGACGGTGAAGGCGAAGCTCACCTCGTGCGACTGCAGGAGGACCGAGCGCCGTCGGGCGAGGTCCCGCGTGGACCACTCCCCCACGTCGCGGTCGTCGAGGAGGACGGACCCGGCGGAGGCCGCGAGGTCGCCGGCCACGGCGCCGAGCACCGTGGACTTGCCCGCCCCGTTGGGACCCACGAGGGCCAGGACCTCGCCGTACCGGACGTCGAGACCCACGCCGGCCACGACCGGACGACCGCCCAGGCGGCACTCCAGGTCCACGACCCGGACGGCCACGACTGAGGCCTGCTGCGTCGATGCACTCATGCCCAGCCTCCTGAGCGCCCTCGGGTGCGTCGTACGAGCCAGAAGAAGAAGGGGCCGCCCACGAGCGCGGTCAGCATGCCGATGGGCAGGTCGGCACCACCGACGAGCGTGCGTGCTCCCAGGTCTGCCCACGTGAGGAGCACAGCACCACCGAGCAGGCTCGTGAGCAGGAGTCCTCGGTGGGCCGGTCCGAGGGACAGGCGCACGAGGTGGGGCACCACGAGGCCGACGAAGGCGATGATGCCGGCGAAGGCGACCGCCACGCCGGTGAGCAGGGCCACCACGACGATCGAGCCGATGCGCAGCGCCTCCACCCGCACGCCCAGGTGGCCCGCCGCCCGCTCGCCCAGCGCCAGGAGGTCGTACTGACGCGCCAGGACCAGGGCGACGGCCGAGGCGAGCACCGTGACGACGGCGACCACGAGGACCTCGGACCAGCGCGAGCCGTTCATGGAGCCCAACTGCCAGAAGACGATCTGCTCGCGGGCCGCCGTGTCGCCGGCGAACATCACGAACGCCAGCCCGGCTCCGGCGAAGGCGTTGACGGCGATGCCCGTCAGGAGCAGCGTGACCACCTCGGTCCGACCTGCGCTGCGCGCGGTCGCGTAGACGAAGATCGTCGCGAGCAGGCCGCCGAGGAACGCGAGCGCTGCGATGCCCCAGCCACCGGCGAACGTGAACCCGGTGACGATGCCGATGGCCGCGCCCAGCGCGGCCCCGGCCGAGACGCCCACCACGCCGGGCTCGGCCAACGGGTTGCCGAAGATCGCCTGCATGATGGCGCCGCCGACCGCGAGCGCCGCACCCACGAGCAGGGCCATCACGACCCGCGGGAACCGGATCTGCCACAGGGCCTGCTCCGTGACCTCACGCTCGGGCCGCCAGGACGTGTCGACGCCCAGGCCGTGCAGGACCGTGCCGAGGACGTCGGCGGAGCTCACCGAGAGCTGGCCCTGCGTCGCGGACATGACGAGGCCCACGGCCAGCAGGAGCACGAGCGCCGCGAGGACCACCGCGCGCCTCACGACGGCGGTTCCGGCGCGTAGACCGCCCGCGCCAGCGCGTCGACGACGCCGGCCGAGCGCGGGCCGAAGGAGAGGATGTCGCTGTCGGCCATGTCGACGAACCGTCGGTTCTTCCCGGCGGTGGTGAGCGCGATGGCCGGCTTGTCCGCCAGCAGCCCGTCCACGCCGCCGGTGGACCGGATGCCGTCGGTCATGACGAGGATGACGTCGGGGTCGGCCTCGACGATGGCCTCGTCGGTCATGGGCCTCATCCCCTCCCACCCGAGCTCCTCGGCGACGTCGACGCCGCCGAGGCCGTCGATGAGGTCGTCGGCGCCCGACTCCTCGCCGAAGAGGTAGTAGATGCCGGCCGAGCCGCGCAGGTACAGGAAGATCATCCGGAGCCGGTCGGACTCCTTCTCCGGCGCGATGCGCTCCACCTCCTGCTGGACGGCCTCGACCTGCTCGTCGATCTGCTGGGCCAGCAGCTTCCCCGTCTCGGGGACGCCGTAGACGGCGGCCACGTCGCGGGCCATCTGCTGGGCACCGTCGAAGGACGAGTCGTCGTCGATGAAGACGACCGTCACGCCGGCGTCGCGCAGCTGCTCGACGACGTCGCGCGGGCCCACCGAGCCGTCGGTGATGACGAGCGTCGGCTCGAGGTCGAGCACGGCCTCGGCGTTGACCGAGTGACCCCCGCTGGTGACGACCGGGATCTTCCTCGTGCCCGGGATCTCGGCCGCCTGGTCGCGGCCGACGAGGGTCTCCCCCAGGCCGAGTCCCCACACCGTGGTGGCGATGGACCCGGAGAGGTTCATGGCCACCACGCGCGACGTGTCCTTCACGACGACCTTCCGGTCACCGGCCCGGTCCTTGGAGGTCACCGTGACGGGGAGCGACTGCTTCGGGGAGTCGGCGACCGGCTCGACGGCGCGGTCGGCGAGGGTGGCGGTGCTGGGACCCTTCAGCGCCTTGGGGTCGGCGGCGGGCTCCACCTGCGAGAGCGGGACCAGGTCTGCGCCTGCGCCCGCGGTCTCCTCCGGCGAGCCCCCCGGCCCGGCGCACGCCGCCACCAGGGTCGCTGCGACGGCGACGGCTCCGAGGCGAGCCCAGGAGCACCTCATGCCGAGGCACCGGAGCCGCGACGACCCAGCAGGAAGCCACCCAGGCCCACGAGGACGAGCAACGCCCCGATCACGCCGCCGCCGACCCACGGGAGCCAGGCCCCTCCGTCGTCGCTCGTGGCGGCCGAGGGCTGCACGGCGGCGGTGCCCGCAGCGTCGGCGGAGGCGTTCCCGTCCGAAGCTGCAGACGCGCAGTCCCGTCCGACGGTGAAGGTCAGGTCGACGGGGTCGAAGGCGGTCCCGGCCTCGTAGTTGGGGAAGGCGGCCTGGCCCTCCTTCGTCAGAGCGGTGGGCACGGCCTCGTACACGACCTTCGCGCCGTCCTTCCTCACCGTCGCGGCGCCGAGGTCGAGCGTCACGAACGGGACGTCCTTGCGCTCCACCTGCTTCTCGCGACCGGCCATGGCGTCGTCCATGGAGACGCCCTTGACGTCGAGCACGAGCGTGGCGGAGGAGGCATCGCCCACCTGGAGCACCGGGTCGGAGACCGTGGTGTCGAGGGCGCCGTCGTGACCGGTGAACGCGATGCCGCCGTTCCACGCGAGACGGGCCGCGCCCTTCGCGCCGTCGTAGGTCCCCTTCCCCGCGGAGAAGGAGAAGGACGGGGTGGCGTACGACACCTGCCCCGAGGTGGCCCAGTCGCCGTTGGCGATCGAGCCCGAGATGTACGACCGGAACGACTCCTTGAAGCCCCACGTCATGGACGCGTCGTCGACCGCGCACCCGGCGACGACCACGTCGGTGGTGTCGGCGGCGGCCATGTCGGACACCGGCGTGGCGTTCGCCGGGCCGCCCGCCACGACGGCGGAGCCGGAGGACGTCGAGACGGTGGAGGCCGAGCCGACGACGAAGCTCACCGGGTCCATGGCGGTGCCGGCCGGGTAGAAGGCCGAGCCGTCGTAGGAGAACAGCGACGACCCTGCCGCCGTCAGGGACGCAGGCACGCCCGAGTACGACACGGCGTTGCCGGCCGTGGAGCGCGAGCCGTTGCGCAGGGCCAGGCTGGCGACGTCGAGCCGGCGTCCCCCCACCTGGACCGACAGCGACCCGGACGAGGGCGAGGTGACCCGGACCTGCGGGTCGGCGAAGGTCATGGCCAGCAGGCCGGCGTGGCCCGCGAAGGTGACGTTGCCGCGGTAGCTCGTGGTGCCGACGGCGGACGGGGGCGTGGCCGTGGACGAGCGCTGGCCGAAGCGGTAGGTGCCGCCCGAGGCAGCGGCTCCTCCGCCCACCGCGACGGAGCCCTTGGCGATCGGGCCTGTGATGTAGCTGCGGAACGAGGCCTTGACGCCCCACTGCAGGAGGCCGGGCCGACGCTTCGTGGTGGCTTCCTCGTCGTCGCCGCCCGCGCCCCCTCCGCCGCCGTGCTCGGACGACGGGGTCGGTCGCGGCGTGGGCCTCGTCGCCGTGGGGGACGGCTTCGGCGTCGTCTCCGTGGGCTCTGGTGTGGCCGTGGACTCGGTGGGCTCAGGTCCGGGCAGCGGCACGACCGTGGCCTTCACCGGGTCGATCTCGGTGCCGGGACCGTAGAACTCGGAGCCGTCGAGCGCGAAGACCTGGGAGCCGGCGGTCGTGAGGAAGGCCTTCCACGTGGTGGCACCGCCGCTCGTGGACGGGTTCTTGAGGTCTGCCATCACCACGCGGGTCGTGGCTCCGGCCTGCGTGACGTCGGCGCTCAGCTGGGCGGCCGAGGCCGAGGTGACGACGAGCCGCGGCGAGGCGAGCCTGACGTCGAGCTGCCCGTCGTGGCCGGAGAAGCGGACGCCGCCACCGAAGGAGGTGGTGCCCGTGGAGCCGCCGGCCTCCACGCTCGTCTCGGTCTGGCCGAAGGAGAAGGTGCCGTCCCCGAGCCGTGACGCTCCACCACTCACGTCGATCGAGCCGTGCGCGATCGGTCCGCCCACGTAGGAACGGAAGGAGGCCTTGACGCCCCAGACGAGGGATCCCGTGTCGGCGGCGCGCGCCGGCGACGCCGGGGTCACGGCGCTGACGACCGCCAGGAGCAGGGCGACGACGACCCCACCCGCGAGGGTGGCACGCGTCGGTCGGTCGAGTGCGGTCCACGTCGGAGATGACATGGCGTCAGCATAGTGTATGGTCGCCCTTACCTAAGTGAGGGCTCCCTTACCTAACTACGAGCCTCGCCTCATTCCCCCGAAAGGTCCCCGATGTCAGCCATGACCCGCGCTCGCCGCGCGATGGCCGGGACGATCGTGAGCGGACTGGCCCTCAGCGGCCTCGTCCTCGCCTCGCCGTCCGTCGCCTCAGCCGAAGCAGCCCCGGCCCCCACCCTGAAGTGGAAGGTGTCGCAGCAGTTCAAGAACAACATCGGCGCCCGCGTCTACTCCGGCGGCGCCACCGAGGACACCGAGGGCGTCATCACGTTCCCCCAGGGCGTGGGCACCCACGACAGCGGCAATGGCGTCACGTCGGTCAGGTACGCCGGCACCGTCGACGCGTCGTTCAACTTCCCGGGCTCCACGACCCGCTGCTACACCATCACGATCGCCAACCCGAGCGTCGAGATCGACGCCACAGGCTCCGGCAGGATCGTGGCCGACGTGTCGTCCGACGTCCCCGCCGTGGCCCAGTGCGGCACGAGCGTCGCGACCTCGACCCCGGTGACTCGCGTGACGGTCACGACGTTCACCGCCCCGGCCTCCGCCTGGACCGACGCTGCAGCCGGCAAGAGCCTCACGGCCACCCCCGACTTCGTCGGCGTCCTGGCGCCGGGGTCCGAGCAGGCCGTGGCGCTGACGAGCTCGCCGGACCGCCCCTACAACGGCGAGTCCTTCGCGCCGTCGTTCCTCGGCGCCATCGCGCCCGGCACGCGGTCGCACTTCTACCGCACCAACGCGAGCGCCGCGCAGCCCAACAAGGTCCCGTCGGCCTTCACGGCCGAGGCTCCCCGTCCGACGCTCACGGCCACGCAGGACGCGAACGACGCCACGCGGTGGACCATTGCGGGCCAGGGCTTCACCCGCTCCACCAACCCCGGCGATGCCGGTGTCTACGCAGGCATCGCACCCCGGGGTGGCCTGCCCGACGTCTCGAGCATCGGGAACATCAGCCTCTTCGCCGGCGTGGCCGCCTTCTTCGGCGAGGCGATCGACGCCACGACGGGTGCCTTCGACGGCGTCATCACGCTCGACCCGGCGAAGCTCGACCCGACGAAGGAGTACTCCGTCTACACGTGGCGCGCGCACTCCCACTCGACCACGAGCCAGGACACCGAGACGCCGATCGACATCGACTTCGAGGCGCTCAAGAGCCCGACCACGACCAGCCTCGCCGAGGTCAAGACGCACTCGTACGGCAACGCGGTCTCGCTGACGGCCACCGTCGCGGGGGCGGACGCCGGGAGCGTCGTCTTCACCGAGGGCGAGACCACGCTGGGTGAGGCGCCGATCAGCAACGGCAAGGCCACCCTGAAGCTGCCCAGCACCTTCGCGGTGGGCTCGCACACGGTGCAGGCCTCCTTCGCGGGCTCCGCGACCCGGGCCGCCAGCGAGTCGACGGCTCGGACCTTCACGGTCAAGGCCGCAGCCACCACGACATCGGCCAGCGTGACCAAGAAGCCCACGACCAGGGCCACCGGCACCGTCCGCGTCGTCGTCCGACCGGCGGCCGGCGTCGCGACGCCCCGCGGCACCGTCGCGGTCGTCGTGGCCAAGGGCTCGAAGACGTACACGGTCAGGGGCTCGCTCAACGCCAACGGCGCGGTGAACCTGACGCTGCCCAAGGTCTCGGTCGCCGGCACCTGGCGGGTCTCGGCCCGGTACGGCGCCACGACGAACCACGTCGGCTCGTTCAAGTCCTACTTCATCACCTTCGCGAGGTAGGGCGCGCGCACCACGCGAGGCGGCGCCGTTCCCCTTCGGGAGCGGCGCCGCTGTGGTGCGTCGGGCCGGGCCGGAGGCTCAGGCGCCGAGCCCGCGGAGGACGAACTCCTCCGTGGTGGCGGCGTCGGCCCGCTTGGCCTGCAGGCACGCGTGCACGAGGGCGAGCGCGGACCCGACGTCCTTCACGCGGAAGGCCCCAGACGCGACGCCGTCCTGGATGATCTGCTGCAGCACCTGCTCCACGTCGACGACATGGTCACGGAGCTCGATGAGCGCCTCCGGAGAGAGCGTGGCGTACAGCTCGGGCCCGAAGCCGAAGTGCATCTGCTCCGCGGTGTCGAGGTGGTGGCGCACGTAGGTGCGCATGCGGTCCTCGGGTGACTGCACGCCCTCGAGCTCGTGCTGGAGACGGTTCACGTAACGGCGCGTCTCGTCGGTGGCGAAGGCCACCACGACGGCGTCCTTGTCGCGGAAGTGGTTGTAGAGCGCCGTCCGGCCCACGCCCGCCTCCGCCGCGAGGTCGGCCATGGAGATGGCCGCGAACGGGCGCTGTGCCAGCAGGGACGTCAGGGCCTCGAACACGCGCACGCGGGTTCGTTCCCTGTGCTCCTCCAAGGAGCTCCCGATGATCTTCGGCACTCCCGTAATGTACGGCAGGTGAGCACTTCTGACCTGGCACGACAGGCGGCCGACGTCCTCGCCGAGCGCACCGGCGTCGAGCAGCACGACATCGCCCTCGTCATGGGCTCCGGCTGGCTCCCCGCCGCCGACGCCCTGGGCGAGCCCGTGGCGGAGATCCCGGCAGCCTCGCTGCCCGGCTTCGTCCAGCCCGCGGTGGAGGGGCACGGCGGCACGATCCGCTCCATCGCCCTGGGCGACCGCCGCCTGCTCGTGTTCCTCGGCCGCACCCACTTCTACGAGGGCCACGGGGTGGCCAAGGTCGTGCACGGCGTGCGCACCGCGGCGGCCGCCGGCGTGAAGACGCTCGTGCTGACGAACGGCTGCGGCGGCCTCAATCCCGCCTGGTCGCCCGGGACCCCGGTCCTCATCAGCGACCACATCAACCTCACGGCCACCTCGCCCATCGAGGGAGCCAACTTCGTCGACCTCACCGACCTGTACTCGAGCCGCCTCCGGGCGCTCGTGCGCGAGGTGGACCCGTCGCTCGACGAGGGCGTGTACGTGCAGCTCCCCGGCCCGCACTACGAGACCCCAGCCGAGATCCGCATGATCGGCGCCATCGGCGGCGACCTCGTGGGCATGTCCACGACGCTCGAGGCCATCGCGGCCCGCGAGGCCGGCATGGAGGTGCTCGGGCTCTCCCTCGTCACCAACGCCGCCGCCGGGATGACCGGCGAGCCGCTGAACCACGAGGAGGTGCTGGAGGCCGGCAGGTCGGCCGCCACCCGCATGGGCGCCCTCCTCGCCGACGTCCTCCCCCGCTTCTGATCCGCTGCTGACCCGAGAGGCACGCATGTCCGTCATCGAGCAGGCCCAGGCCTGGCTGGCCCAGGATCCCGACCCCGTCACCCGCGCCGAGCTGCAGGACCTGCTCGACGCGGACGACCAGGAGGCCCTGGCCGACCGCTTCGGCCAGCGTCTGCAGTTCGGCACCGCCGGGCTGCGGGGCGCGCTGGGCGCCGGGCCCAACCGGATGAACCGGGTCATCGTGGCGCAGGCGGCGGCCGGCCTCGCGCAGTACCTCCTCGACCACGCGCCCGACGGCACCACCCCCTCGGTCGTCGTGGGGTACGACGCCCGCCACAACTCCGACGTCTTCGCCCGCGACACGGCGGAGATCGCCGAGGGTCTCGGCGTCCGCGCCTACCTGCTGCCCGAGGCGCTGCCCACACCCGTCCTCGCCTTCGCCATCCGCCACCTCGGTGCGTCGGCCGGCGTCATGGTGACGGCGTCGCACAACCCGCCCCAGGACAACGGCTACAAGGTCTACCTCGAGGACTCGAGCCAGATCGTCCCGCCGGCCGACAGCGACATCTCCGATGCCATCGACGCCGTCGGACCCGTCGACCAGCTGGCGCGCGGGCTCGACTTCGAGGTGCTCGGGCCCGAGGTCGCCGAGGCCTACGTGCAGGCGTGCGTCGCGCTGGCCCAGGACGGACCCCGCGACGTCGTGGCCGTCTACACGCCCATGCACGGGGTCGGTCGCGACACGCTCGTCGAGGTGGTGCGCCAGGCCGGCTTCCCCGCGCTCCACGTGGTGCGCGAGCAGGGCGATCCCGACCCGGACTTCCCCACCGTCGTCTTCCCCAACCCCGAGGAGCCGGGCGCCATGGACCTGGCGCTCAAGCTCGCCTCCGAGGTGGGCGCCGACATCATCGTGGCCAACGACCCCGACGCGGACCGCTGCGCCGTGGGCGTCCGCGACGGCGAGTCGTACCGCATGCTCACGGGCGACCAGACCGGCGCGCTCCTAGCCGACCACATGCTGCGGCGCGGCGCCACGGGCACCTACGCCGCCTCGATCGTGAGCTCGGACCTGCTCGGCCGCCAGGCGGCGGCGTACGGGCAGCCGTGGCAGCAGACGCTCACGGGCTTCAAGTGGATCGGCAAGATCGAGGACCTCGCGTTCGGGTACGAGGAGGCGCTCGGCTACTCCGTCGCCCCGCACATCGCACGCGACAAGGACGGCGTCTCGGCCGTCCTCGCGGCGCTGGAGCTTGCGGCCGAGCTCAAGGCGGAGGGGCTCACGCTCCTCGACCGCCTCGACGCCGTCTACCGCGAGCACGGCCTCCACGCCACGGGTCAGCTCTCGGTGCGCGTCGAGGACCTCTCGATCATCGCCGACGCCATGGCGACGCTGCGCACCACGCCCCCTTCCTCGCTCGGCGGGCTCGAGGTGACCTCGGTGGACGACCTCGAGCTCGGCTATCGCGGGCTCCCGGCCACCGACGGCATCCGGCTCGGGCTGGGCGAGGCCACCCGCATCATCGCGCGGCCGTCAGGCACCGAGCCCAAGCTCAAGTGCTACATCGAGGTGGTCACGCCGGTCACCGGGTCGGTCGACGAGGCCCGCGCCGAGGCCACGGACCAGCTCGAGCGCATCAAGGCCGACCTCGCCGCCGCCCTCGGCCTCTGACCCACCGCGGTTCGACCGACGATGAAGGGTTGAGGTCGCAGCAGCGACCTGCCGCCCTCGTCGTTCGTCCGGCCCCGGTGGGGCTGGCTACTTCTTCGTGACGGTCACCGTCGTCGACGTGGAGGAGCCGATGGCCAGGGTGTTCCCGGCCCAGGAGACGGTGAGCTTCTTGGTGCCCGTGGTCGAGAACGGCCTCAGCGCGACCGTGGCCACACCGTCCTTCACCGTCGCGGTGCCCACGGTGTGCGTGCCGAACCGCACCGTCACGATGCCGCCTGTCGCGGTGAAGCCCTTCGTGGTCACGGCGACCTTCACCGCGCCCTTGGACCTCTTCACCACGAGCCGCCTCGGCGACGCGCTGGACCTGAGGCTCGACGACGCACGCCTGATCACGTGCGTGAAGGTCGTGTCGGCCGGCTCGAGCACGTCGTTGCCGCCGTAGAAGACCTCCACCTCGTGCGCGCCGGGCTCGAGGGCCGTGGGGTCGAGCCGCAGCGTGGCGCGGCCGGCCCGGAGGGTGCCGAGCCCCAGCAGCTCACCGTCGGCGACGGCGTAGACCAGGCCGGTGGCCACCGGGTCCGCCTTCACGGTCACGAGCCCCGACGTCCCGTAGGCGCTCGAGGCGGACGTCGCGCTGAGCGGCGTCGTGGCCCTCAGGACCGTGAGGCGTGTCGTGGCCACGGCGGCGGCGTGCTCGCCGTCGCCCTCGTAGGAGACCGTCAGCGTGCGGGCCCCGACGGGCAGCGCGCCCGTGCCGAACGAGACGGTCGCCTTCCCGCCCGCCAGCGAGGCATCGCCGAGCACCGTGTCGCCGTCCTTGACCGTGACCGTTCCCGTGGCCGCCGGGGAACCCTCGGCCCCCGCGACGGTCACGCCCACGGAGGCATCGCTTCCGCGACGGACGGAGCCCGGACCGCGGACGTCGAGCGACGACGCCGCCGGGTCGGCGTCGAAGCCGATGATCGACGGGTCGTGGTCGCTCGCGCGGAACGGCGAGTCGTCGTAGAGATTCGTGACGTTGCCGTTGAACCGGCTGTACTCGCGGGCGATCGACTCGGGCGCGTTGATCTGCCAGACGTCGGCACCGCGCACGCGCCGGCTGGCCGCGGGCGAGGCGAAGACGTGGTCGAGCGAGCCCACCAGGCCGTCGAACTGGTACGTGTCCTTGCCCGAGAGCGCGTCGGAGACGTTGACGAAGCCGGCGTCCTCGAGGACCTTCACCGGGTCCTCCTTGGCGTAGGCGTTGAAGTCGCCGGCGAGGAGGACGCGATCGGTGCCGGCCACCGCGGAACGCTCCTGGGCGAAGGCGACCAGCGCCTCGGCCTGCTCCACACGGGCGTGGTTGGACGCACCCTGACCGTCCTTCTGGTCGGCGTCCACCCCGGTGCCCGAGCCCTTGGACTTGAAGTGGTTGGCGATCACCACGAAGTCCGACGACGCGCCGGACCCGACCGGGCGGAAGGCCTGTGAGAGCGGAGCACGGGCGTTGGCGAACGCGGGACTGTCCAGGATGGTCGAGCCACCGACGGGCGACACCGCGGCCTTCTTGTAGACGAACGCCGTGCGGATGACGTCGGATCCGGAGGTCGGGACCGTGGCGGGCGAGACGACACCGGCCCAGACGTCCTTGCCCTCGTGAGCGTTGAGCGCCGCGACGAAGGTGTTGAGCGCCGCGTCGCGGGGCTGGCCGAGCGCCGCAGAGTTCTCGAGCTCCTCGACGGCCACGATGTCGGCGTCGAGCGTCGAGAAGGCCTTCACGATCTTGACCTGCTGGCGCGCGAGGCTCGCGGCCGTCGCGGCGCCGCGCGGACCGTTGTTGGTGCACTCGTCGTTGGTGATGGGGTTCCCGGCGCGGTCGTCGTAGTACGTGCAGGTGCCGCGGCCGGAGGCGACGTAGGCCTCGCCCGTGGTCGGGAAGTAGTTGAGCACGTTGAACGAGCCCACCGTGACCTGTCCGCCCACCGGCTCAGGAGCCGCCGTCCGGGTGGAGGAGAACGTGGCCGGGGCGCCGTCGGTGCCGGTGAGGCGAGCGGTCGGCTGCAGCTTCCAGCCGAAGCGGTAGTCGAGCACGACCGGGGCCGTGAAGGTGGCCCGAGCTCCCTGGCGTACCTCGTTGGTGGGGGTCAGCCACGGGACCGGGACGCCCCGGTCGGTGGTCAGGTAGTTGACGCTCGAGCCGTCGTCGAGCGTGACGAGCCGGCGCGCGTTGTCGGCGACGAGCGCCGTGTACTCCGGCGTGCGCGGACGCACCACGTCCGTGGGCTGGGGCAGCGGCGACGTGCCGGCCGCGAGTCCGACCTCTCCGTACTGGTGGGTCGCGTAGTTGTCGGTGATCGTGTACGAGCCCTGGGGCTCGAGGAGCATGCCTTCGAAGGTCTCGCGCTGCGCCTCCGTGAGCGGGAACGCGACGGTGGCCGGCTTGACGGCCTGTGCCGGGGTGTCCAGGACCTTCCAGGTCCCTGCAGCAGGCACGAGCTCGGTCAGGCCGCTGAACTCCTTGACCGTGCCGGTGACCTCGACGTGGTCGCCCACCTCGACGTCGGCCGCGAAGGCCTTGGAGTAGACGAAGACCCCGTCCGACGCCGTGTGGGACGCGAGGTCGGCGTCGCCGCCGGAGCCCTCGGTCTGGATGTAGGCGCCGTCGTACCCGCCCGTGGGATAGGTGGCCGTCACGACGCCCGTGGTCCTGGCCGCAGTGCCCGCGAGAGGGCTGGCGGCGCCGGTCCCCTGGATCTCGGCGATCGTCCTGGCCGCCGTGGTGGGCGGCGGGGTGGTGTCCTTGACGCACGCGGTCCCGCACGCCGTGGGCGAGGGATCGGTCGCAGCGAAGTCGGCCGCGTTGTCGTCGGTGTCGGTGCCGCCGCTGCGGCTGATCGACTTCGCGACGCCGTAGCCCGAGGCCTTGGGCGTCCCCTCGTACGTGGTGGAGAGGCCGTAGCCCAGGAGGTCGACGACGGAGCTGTTGGCCAGGACGGTCGCCCGGTCACCCGTCAGCGCCGTGGTGCTCCTCGACAGGGCGAGCGTGCCGCCGTTGGCGTTCCCGGAGAACGCGACCGTCGAGGCCACGTCAGGCGTCGGGAGCGCAGCACCGTTGTCGGCGTTGTTGTTGCCGGAGACCAGGAGCGTCCTGCCGGCAGGGATGACGTGGTCGCCCAGGGCGATCGTGCTCGTGAAGTCCGTCGTCGCGCTGTAGGGGCGGTACTGCAGCGACCAGCCGGAGACGTCGACGTCCTGGTCGGTGGGGTTCTTGATCTCGACGAACTTGTTGAGGTAGCCGGCCCCGGCGGATCCGCCGTTGAGGTAGGCCTCGTCGATGACGAGGTGGTCGGCCGACGCGGCCGTGGCACTGCTGGGCAGCGCCACCGCCCCGGCTGCGGCCAGGGCCGTGCCGGCCAGGAGGCCGATCAGGCGACGAGAGGTGAGGACACGGGACATGACGAACTCCTGGCTCGGGGCGTGCGGGTCCGTTCGACAGGATCAGGGAGCGGCGTGCTCCCCGAGCCTGTCGAGGGAGGGATCTACTTCTTGACGACCTTGATCGACACCCGGCCGCTCGAGGCGAGCGCGGTGTCGTTGCCGGCGTAGGACACGGTGAAGGTCGAGGTGCCGACCTTCGTGAGCGGTCGCAGCGTCACCGTGACGGCGCCGTTCTTCACGGTCCCGGCCCCGACGACGATCGTCCCCTTCTTGACGGTGACCTTGCCGCCGGACGGCGCGAAGCCCCGGGCCGAGACGGTGACGGCGACCTTGGCCTTGGTCCTGGACGCGACGATCTTCTTCGTCGCGACCTTGGCCCTGGTGGTGGTGGCCGCCTTGGTGACGGTCACGGTGACCGGCACGTCGGTGGGCTCGAACTGGTCGCTCCCGTTGAAGAAGACGTCCAGCGTGTAGGTGCCGGGCTTCAGCGCCGTCTTGTCGAGCGTGACCGTCCCCTGGCCGTTCGTCAGGGTGCCGATGCCGACGACGTCCGACCCGTTGGTCACGTAGACCAGCCCGCGGGCACCCGAGGCTCCGGAGACCCGCACCGTGGCCGACGTCCCGTAGGGCGTGGGCGCCGGGCTGGTGGCCGCGAGGTTCACGAGGCCCTTGGCGAGGTCGACGTCTGCCGTCGTGGTGGAGGACAGGTGGTCCGGGTCGCCGGCGTACTCGGCCGTGATGGTGCTCGTGCCGATGGGCAGGGTCGAGACGTCGGCCGGGATCGTGACCGAGCCGTCCGTGAGGCTGCCCGTGCCGAGGACCGTGTCCCCCGACCTCAGCGTGACCTTGCCACCTGGCGTGGTGCCGGTGGCCGAGCCGACGTCGACCGTGACGTCGACCGGCTCGCCGCGACGCGGGTTGGGCTCGACGGAGATCGACGCGCTCGTGGCCGCCTCGGCGACCTTGACCGAGACGGTTCCCTGCGCCGCCGGGAGGCCGCTGGCCCCCGCGTAGGCCACGGTGAGCTCCGAGGTGCCGGCACCGATCTTCTCGGTGTCGATCGTGACGTCGGCCTTGCCGTCGGCGAGCGTGCCGGTGCCGAGCTCCGTGGAGCCGTCGAGGACCTTCACCGCGCCGGTCGGGGCGGCGCCGGGTGCCGTCGCGGTGACGTGCACCGTGGTGTCCTCGCCGAAGACGGCGTCGTCGGCCGTGGCCGTGATGCGGGCGCCCTTGACCGTGAGCGGGATCGTGGTGCGGGTCCCGCTGGGGTACGCCGTGGCCTCGAGGACGAGGTCGCCGGTCACGCCGGCCGGCAGCGCACCGGAGATCGTGGCTGCGCCGTCGGTGACGGTGCTCGACCCGAGGTTCTTCAGGGTCGCGCCGTCCTTCGTGATCTTGGCCGAGACGGACTTGTTGGCCGGGCTGCCGAGCGAGGTCAGGTCGAGCTTGGCGAGGCCGACCGACAGGTCGGAGCCGACGCGGTACTCGCTCTTGACCCCCGTCGCCTTGACCGCGTGGCGGGCGTAGGACGGCGAGAGCGGCTGGTTCTTCTGGAGGTAGTCGATCCAGGCCTCGTAGTCGACGAGGCCGGTGTCGACGCCCTTGCCCTCGGTGAAGGCGCGGAAGTTGTCACCGCCGGACACGAGGAACGACGGCACGGCGACCTTGTACGAGGCCGTGGGCGAGACGGGCTCGTCGTTCACCCACAGCGACGTGATGCGGCTGCCGGCGGCCTTCGTGTCGTCGTACGTCCAGCGGACGTTGCTCGACGACCCGAGCGCCAGGAACGGCCGCGACGGGACGGTCCCGTCGGGGTTGGTCTGCCACTGCTGCTCGAAGACCTTCTTGAGCGACGCACCGGTCAGCGTGACCGAGCTGAGGTTGTTGACGAACGGCAGGACCGCGTTGGCCTCCGCGTAGTTGACCGAGCCGTCCTTGTCGCTGGCGACCGCCGGGTCCTTCGTGAAGAAGAGCTCGTTGCGCAGTCCGCCGGGGTTGGTGACCGCGAGATCGGCGCCGGCCGTCGTGTTCTTGACCTGCGCCAGCACGGCGTCGGAGACGAGGTTGCCCAGCGTGGACTCGTTGGAGCGGTCGTCCCGGTTGGTGCCCGAGTAGGCCGTCGTGATGTCGTCGGTGACCTCGCCGACCGGGGTCTCGCCGACCTTCTTGGCGTTCTCCAGCGCGGCGTCGACGATGGGCTTCACGGCCGCGACGCGCGGGTAGGTGGACACGAGCGTGGCGTCGGCCGTGGTCGTGCGGGGCACGTTCTTGACGGTGTACGCCGTCACCTCGTCGGTGTCGGGGTCGACGGTCAGACCGATGTTGCCGATGTTCTCGCCGTAGCTGCCCGTCTGCAGGATCGGGCGGGTCTTCGTGGAGCCGGGGATCGGGCCGTCCCAGGCGTACTGCTTGTGAGTGTGTCCGGTGAAGATCGCGTCGACCGAGGCGTCGGTCTTGGTGGCGATGTCGGCGAAGGTGCCGCCGGCCGCGATCTCCTGCTGGATCGTCGCGCCGTCGGGCGTCCCGGCGCCGGCACCCTCGTGGTAGTCAGCCACGATGACGTCGGGCTTGTCCGTGGCTGCGTTGAGATCGGCGACGGTCTGGTTGACGGCCTCGACGGGATCGGTGAGCTCGAGGTCGGAGATGCCCGCCGGCGACACGAGCGAAGGGGTCTCCTCGGTCAGCGCACCGACGACGGCCACCTTCAGGCCGTTGACCGTGAACGTCTCGAACGCGGGGAGGAGCGGCTTGCCGGTGGTCTTGTCGATCACGTTGGCGGCGACGTACGGGAAGTCGGCTCGGTCGGACACCCGGCCCGTGAGGTCAGCGGCGCCCTTGTCGAGCTCGTGGTTGCCGACCGCCGAGACGTCGAGGTCGAGCGCGTTGAGCACGTCGATCGTCGGCTCGTCCTTCTGGGTGGCCGACGCGAAGAGCGAGGCACCGATGTTGTCGCCGGCCGAGAGGAAGAGCGACTTCCCCTCCCCCGCCTGGGCGCGGAGCTGCTCGAGCGTGCCGGCGAACTTCACCGTGTTGGCGTCGATCCGGCCGTGGAAGTCGTTGATGTCGAACAGCTGGATCGTGACGGGGTCGGCGGCTGAGGCCGGCACGGCGGTCAGGACGGACCCGACCAGGACGGTGGTGATGGCGGCGGACAGGCGTCCCCAGGCGATCTTCACGAATGAGTTCCTTCTCGATGTGGTCTCGAGAGGATTCGACCGATGCTGTGCGCACGCAGGCCTGCGAGCAGGCGACCATGCGATGAACTCCACGCATCCCCCCGGATGACTGGTCGCCCTCACCTCACCCCACGGGGGTGTCCAGGGTCAAGGGTCCGACGGCGGCCCGCAGGTGTCGATCCGGTGAACCCTGTCCGGGAGGCCTCGACGAGCGCAGCGAGCGGACGGAAGGAGCGCGAAGCGGCGCGAGCGCGGGCGCCTAGTAGGAGGACGCGTCGGTGGCGCCGGTGCCCTCGCTGCCGGCGACGCGCGCTGCGACGTCGTCGAGGATCGTGGCCGACGCGCTCGTGCCGAAGCGGGTGACGCCGAGCTCGCGCATCTGCAGCAGGGTGTCGAGGCTGCGCACGCCGCCCGAGGCCTTCACCTGGACCGCGTCGCTCACCTCGGCCCGCATGATCCTCAGGTGCTCGACCGTGGCGCCGCCGCCGGCGAACCCGGTGGAGGTCTTCACGAAGCTGGCTCCGGCCCGCTCGGCCGCGTGGCACGCCGCCACGACCTGGCCGTCGTCGAGGTAGGCCGTCTCCAGGATGACCTTCACGACGTGCCCGTCGGCGGCCTCGACGACGGCGCGGATGTCCTGCTCCACGTCGTCGAGCATCGCGCTGCGCAGTCGACCGATGTTGAGCACCATGTCGAGCTCGACGGCGCCGTCGGCGAGGGCCTGGCGCGCCTCGGCCACCTTGGCCGCGGTGGACGTGGTCCCGTGCGGGAACCCGATGACGGTGCCGGTGGCCACGCCCGTGCCCTCGAGGCGGTCCACCACGTGAGGCACGTCGCCGGGGCGGACGCACACGCTGAAGAGCGAGTACCGGGCGGCGACCTCGAGCTCGGCGTCCACCTCGGCGAGCGTGAGCTCGGGCTTGAGGATGGCGTGGTCGATGGTGGCCGCGACGTCGGCGACGGAGAGGTGGAACGACATGTCCACCATCCTAGGAGCCCGTCTAGGCTGGACGGATGGGCGTCGTGATCCTGGCCGGCCCGTCCGGCGTCGGCAAGTCCCACCTGGCCGAGCGGCTCGGGTGGTCGGTGCTCCGGCTCGACGACTTCTACCGTGACGGCGACGACCCCGACCTCCCCCGCAGCACCCTGGGGATCGTCGACTGGGACCACCTCGGCTCCTGGGACGCCGTCGCTGCCGTGGGCGCCATCGCCGAGCTCTGCGCCTCGGGACGCGCCTCCGTGCCGGTCTACGACATCGCGGCGAGCCGGGCCACCGGCACCCACGAGCTCGTGGCCGGCGAGCAGTTCATCGCCGAGGGACTGTTCGCCCCGGCCATCGTCGCCTCGTGCCGCGACGCCGGCCTCCTCGACGCCGCCATCTGCCTGCGCCGCCACCGGCTGGTCACGTTCGCCCTGCGCCTGGGCCGCGACCTGCGGGAGGGGCGCAAGGCGCCCTGGGTGCTGGTGCGACGCGGCTGGCGTCTCATGCAGGCCGAGCCCGAGGTGGTGACCCGGGCCGTGGCCGCGGGGTGCACCCCCATGACACCCCGGCAGGCCCGCCGCGCCCTCACCCGCCCGCGCGACGCCTCGCGGTAGCGTCCGACCATGCGTCGTCTCGGAGTCGTCCTGGCAGCAGCAGCCCTCGTGATGCTGGGAGGGTGCAGTGGTGACGACGGGTCGGAGGCAGGGTCCGACCCCGCCACGCCTGCTCCGACGTCGCCTGCCGCCTCGGCGGCGACCGGAGCCCTCGGCACGGCGTGCGCCGACCTGCTCGACGACGGCGGTCTCGTCCAGCAGGCCCTCGACCTCGCCGACGCCGAGCCCCAGGACGGCACCGGCGTCCAGGGCAGGCTCTTCGCGATCGTGTCCGACGGCCCCGACCAGCTCAGCGACCCGGTCGGTCAGCTCGTCGACTTCCTCGACGACCAGGAGGCGTACGTCGAGGACGGCCACCTCAGCTCGTCCGTCACCGACGCCGTGACGAGGATCGGGAAGATCTGCGCGTGAGCCGTCTCAGCGCGCAGGGCCCTCGGCGGCCAGGGCGGCGTAGGCGGGCTTGATGACGTCGTTGATGAGGGCCAGCCGGTCGTCGAACGGCAGGAAGGCGCTCTTCATGGCGTTGACCGTGAACCAGCGCAGGTCCTCGAGGCCGTAGTCGAAGGCATCGACGAGCAGCTGCATCTCACGCGTCATGGAGGTCCCGCTCATGAGGCGGTTGTCGCAGTTCACCGTGACGCGGAAGCCCAGCTCCTTGAGCAGGCCGATGGGGTGGTCGGCGATGGAGCGCATGCCGGGCACCGCCGACGTCTGCAGGTTGGAGGACGGGCACATCTCGAGCGGGATGCGACAGTCACGGATGTAGGCCGCGAGCCGACCCAGCTGCGGTCCGCCCGGGGCCGCGAGGTCGATGTCGTCGATGATCCGGACTCCGTGACCCAGCCGGTCGGCGCCGCAGCGCTGGATGGCCTGCCAGATGGACGGGAGCCCGAAGGCCTCGCCGGCGTGGATCGTGAAGTGCGCGTTCTCCCGGCGCAGGTACTCGAACGCCTCGAGGTGCAGGATGGGCGGGAAGCCGTCCTCGGCACCGGCGATGTCGAAGCCTCCGACCCCGCGGTCGCGGTACTCCACGACGAGCCGGGCGATCTCGAGCCCGTGCTGCGCGTGCCGCATGGCCGTGAGCAGCTGGCGGACCACGATGGGCCGACCCTCGTCGGCCGCGAGGGCGCGACCCTCGTCGATGCCGGACTGCACGGCCTCCACGGTGGCTGCGAGGCTGAGTCCCGCCTGCAGGTGCTGCTCCGGTGCCCAGCGCAGCTCGGCGTACACGACGCCGTCGCGCGCCAGGTCGAGCACCGACTCACGGGCCACCCGGGCCAGGTCCTGCGGCCGCTGCATGACGGCGACCGTGTGGATGAACGTCTCGAGGTAGCGCACGAGCGAGCCGGAGTCGGCCGCCGCGCGGAACCACTCCCCCAGCAGCTCGGGCTCGGAGGGCAGCGCGTGCCCGATCTCGGCGGCGATCTCGGCCACCGTCTCGGGGCGCACCCCGCCGTCGAGGTGCTCGTGCAGCGCCACCTTGGGCGCTGCGGCGACCTGCTCCGGCGTGACCTTCATCGGTGAACCTTCATCCGTGGGCCCCCTGGGCATCCATGAGGATCGTGACCGTCTCGGCCACGCACGCCGGCTTGTCCTCGCCGCGCACCTCGATCATGTGCTGCAACGTGACCTGCTGGCCTCGCTGGACATCCTTGGCCTCGAGCATCCGCACGCGGTTGCGCACCTTGGCACCCACGCGGACGGGCGTGGCGAACCGCACCTTGTTGAGTCCGTAGTTCACCCGCGCGACGTCTCCCGCGAACGCGTAGACCTGAGCCCCGAGGAACGGCAGCAGCGAGAGGGTGAGGTAGCCGTGCGCGATGGTGGCGCCGAAGGGACCGTCGGCCGCGCGCTCGGGGTCGACGTGGATCCACTGCCGGTCGCCCGTGGCGTCGGCGAAGAGGTCGATCCGTTCCTGGGAGATCTTGAGCCACTCGCTCACGCCCAGCTCGTCGCCCACGGCGTCGGCGATCTCGTCCCGGTCGTTCAGCACACGCATGACACCGAACCTAACCGATGCGGTCGAGGACGACGTCGGTCCGGGGCGCCGGAGCGTCGCCGAGGTCGAAGCCGCCCTCCAGCGCCTCGAGAGCACGCTCGAACCGCTCGGGCGTGTCGGTGTGCAGCGTCAGGAGCGGTGCGCCTGCCGCGACCTCGTCGCCCGGCTTGGCATGCATCACGACGCCGGCGCCGGCCTGCACCGCCTCGTCGGGGCGCGAACGGCCCGCCCCGAGGCGCCAGGCGGCCAGGCCCACGGCCATGGCGTCGAGCCGCGTGAGGACGCCACCCTCGGGGGCGGTGACGACGTGCGTCTCCCGGGCCTGCGGGAGGGCCGCGTCGGCGTCGCCGCCCTGGGCCGAGATCATCGAGCGCCAGGCGTCCATGGCCCGGCCGTCAGCGAGCGCCTCGGCGGGGTCGACGTCCCCACGACCCGCGGCGGCCAGCATCTCGCGGGCCAGGGCGAGGGTGAGGTCGACGACGTCCTGCGGACCACCGCCGGCCAGCACCTCGACCGACTCGGCGACCTCGAGCGCGTTGCCGGCGGTGAGGCCGAGCGGCGTGGCCATGTCGGTGAGGAGAGCGACGGTGTTGACGCCCGCGTCGGTGCCGAGCGCGACCATGGTCTCCGCCAGCTCACGAGCCTGGTCGAGGTCCTTCATGAAGGCGCCGGAGCCCACCTTCACGTCGAGGACGAGCGCGCCTGTGCCCTCGGCGATCTTCTTGCTCATGATGGAGCTGGCGATGAGGGGGATGGCCTCGACGGTGCCGGTGACGTCGCGCAGCGCGTAGAGCTTCTTGTCGGCAGGAGCCAGGCCCGAGCCGGCCGCACAGATGACGGCGCCGACGTCCTCCAGCTGCGCCAGCATCTCCTCGTTGGACAGCGCGGCCCGCCAGCCGGGGATGGCCTCGAGCTTGTCGAGCGTGCCACCGGTGTGGCCGAGCCCGCGGCCGGAGAGCTGCGGCACGGCCACGCCGCAGGCGGCCACGAGCGGCGCCAGGGGCAGCGTGATCTTGTCGCCCACGCCGCCCGTGGAGTGCTTGTCGGCCGTGGGGCGCGAGAGGGACGAGAAGTCCATGCGCTCGCCGCTCGCGATCATGGCGGCGGTCCAGCGCGCGATCTCGGGGCGGTCCATGCCGTTGAGCAGGATGGCCATGGCGAGCGCCGACATCTGCTCGGGCACCACGACGCCCCGCGTGTAGGCGTCGACCACCCAGTCGATCTGGGCGTCGCTCAGGCGGTGCTTGTCGCGCTTGGCGGCGATGATGGCGGGAGCGTCGAAGGGCTCGGTCACAGGGAAACCTCGATGGCGGAGAAGCCGCGCAGGACCCACGTGGGCCGGCGCGGCGCGGAACCGGTCAGGGACAGGTCGGGGAAGCGTTCGAGCAGGCGGCGGATCGTGATCTCCAGCTCCAGCCGGGCGAGCGGGGCGCCGAGACAGAAGTGCAGACCCATGCCGAAGCCCACGTGGGGGTTGGGGTCACGGCCGACGTCGAAGCGGTCGGCGTCGGCGAACGCGGCGGCGTCGCGATTGGCCGAGCCCATGAGGCACGCGACCTTCTGGCCGGCCGAGACGGTCTGCCCGGCGATCTCGACGTCGGCGGTGGCCGTGCGCTCGAAGAGCTGGAGCGGCGCGTCGTAGCGGATGAGCTCCTCGAGCGCGGTGGCCACGTCCACCTCGCCCGAGGTCACGCGGGACTGCTGGTCGGGGTGGCTCAGGAGCGCGTGCATGCCGTTCCCGAAGACGTTGACCGACGCCTCGTGGCCGGCGTTGAGGAGCAGCACGACCGACGCGACGAGCTCGTCGTCGGAGAGGCCTCCGTCCTCCACGAGGTGCGAGACGAGGCCGTCGTCGGGGTGACGGCGCTTGTGCTCGACCACGTCGCGGACGTAGGCCGAGAAGTCGAGCGAGGCCTGGACCGCCGCGGCCCGCACGTCGTCGCCCACGCCCTGCTCGTACATGTGCACGATGCCCTGGGACCAGTCGCGCAGGCTCGCGTGGTCGGCGCGGGGCACGCCCAGCAGGTCGGCGATGACGTAGACGGGCATGGGCTCGGCGTAGGCGCCCAGGACGTCGACCGTCTCCCCGGCGGAGAAGGCGTCGAGCATCGAGACGGCCAGCTCGTCGATGCGTGGGGCCATGCGCTCCACGTGCCCTCGCCCGAAACCGCGCTGGACAGACCCACGAAGTCTGCGGTGGGTCTGATCTTCGTTTTCCATCATCTGGTTGCGGTGGAGCGCGTTGAACGGCTCCATCTCCGCGGTGGGCTCCCAGTCGTCCCAGAGCCGGCCCAGCTTCCGGTTGCGGAGCACGGCGCTCACGGACGCGTGGGTGGTGGCGAGCCAGCGCGCGCTCGGCTCGTGCCACAGCAGCGGGCCGGACGCCCGCAGCTCGGCGAGCACGGGATACGGGTCGCTCACGAACGACGATTCCGTGAGGTCGACGTCGCTCAGCTCGAGCGTCACTGCTCCGGTGTCTCCAGGTCCACGGCACTGAAGGCGTCGGGCAGGACCTCGTTCATGGTCTTGATGCCCGTGGGGGTCTGCAGCTGCATCTCGGGGCCGCCGTTCTCCCACAGGAGCTGGCGGCACCGCCCGCACGGCATGAGCGGCTTGCCCTGGCCGTCGACGCACGCGACGGCGACGAGGCGGCCGCCGCCCGTGGAGTGCAGGGCCGAGACCATGCCGCACTCGGCGCACAGGGCCACGCCGTAGGCGGCGTTCTCGACGTTGCAGCCCAGGACCACGCGACCGTCGTCGACCAGTCCCGCGACACCGACCTTGTAGTGGGAGTAGGGCGCGTAGGCGCGCCCCATGACCTCGGTGGCGTAGCGCGTGAGGGCGTCCCAGTCGATGGGGTCGTCGGCGCCCGTGATGCCGAGGGCTGTCATCCGGCACTTCCTCGTCGGTAGGGCTTGCCGTCGGCGGCCGGCATGCGGAGCCGTTGCGACGCGATGGCGAGCGCGAACAGGGTGACCACGTACGGCGTCATCCCGGTGAAGGCGCTCGGTACCGAGTCGGTGAGCAGGTACCAGACCAGCAGGAGCACGCCGACCGCCAGCACGATGACCGCCGCGGTCTTCTCGCCCGCGCGGTACTTGACCACCGCGTAGGCGAGCAGCAGGACCGTGATGAGCAGCAGGAGGGCGTGCACGAGCGGCCCGTTGCGTGGCAGCAGGCTCAGACCGTCGGAGTAGCCGAACATGAGCGATCCCGTGAGCACGCCACCCGGCCGCCAGTTGCCGAAGATCATCGACGCGAGGCCGATGTAGCCGCGACCGCCGGTCTGACCCACCGTGAACGAGGACGACGCCACCATGGTGAGGTACGCGCCACCGAGCCCGGCGAGCGCGCCCGACGCGAGGACGGCGACGTACTTGTAGAGGTAGACGTTGACGCCCAGCGTCTCGGCCGCCTGTGGGCTCTCGCCGCACGAGCGGAGCCGCAGGCCGAAGCTGGTGCGCCACAACGTCCAGGCCGTGATGGGCACGAGGGCCAGGGCGAGGATCGTGAGCACCGAGATGTTGGTGGTGAGCGCGCCCACCACCGCAGCGAGGTCGGAGACCACGAACCAGTGGTGTCCGGCGAGGCTGTCGGCGGCGTCGGAGAGGCCGGGGACGGAGAACTTGGGCAACGTCTCGTAGCCCGACAGGTTGCGCGGTCCACCGCCTTCCAGGTCCTCGAAGAACTGCTTGGCCAGGAAGCCCACCGCGCCGAGGCCGATGATGTTGACCGCGACGCCCGAGATGATGTGGTCGACCCCGAAGCTCACCGTGGCCACGGCGTGCAGGAGCGCGGCCAGGACTCCCATGAAGGCCGCGCCGAGCAGACCGGCGACGGGTCCGTAGTGGTAGGCGAAGTAGGCCGCGCCCCACGTGCCCAGGAGCATCTGGCCCTCGAGACCGATGTTGACGATGCCGGCGCGCTCGGACCACAGCCCGCCGAGACCGGCGAGCAGGATGGGGCAGGCGCCGATGAGGGCGGCCCGGAGGGTGCCGACGCTCGAGAGCCGGTCGGCGCCCGTGGCGATGCGGATGACCGAGACCGTGACGACGACGGCGAGCACGACCACGAGCCACGTGAGCCAGCGGTTGCGCGCGCGGCCCAGGGCCGTGCCCGGGTCGGGCTGCGTGGGTGCGGCGACGGTGCTCACGAGACCACTCCTTCGGTGGGACGGTCGTCGAGTCTCGCGGCGACCGCCTCCTGCTCGGCTCGGGCCTGGCGGCGGCGGACGACCTCGTAGGCCACCACGACCGCCAGGACCACGACGCCCTGGGTGATGTCGACGACCTGCTTGGCGATGCCGTCGCGCTGCAGCTCGTTGGACTGGCCCGCCAGGAAGGCGAAGAGCAGCGAGCCGACGGCGATGCCGATCGCCCGGTTGCGTCCCAGCAGGGCCACGGCCAGGCCGGTGAAGCCCAGGCCGGCCTGGAAGTTCTCCGGCGTGCCGAACGTGTGGACGCTGCCGAAGTAGGCCGGCATCCACACGAGACCTGCGACGGCTCCGGAGAGCGCCATGGAGATGATGACCATCCTGCCCACGCCGATGCCGCTCGCGAGCGCGGCCGTGGGCGACTCGCCCGTGGTGCGCAGGTCGAAGCCGAAGCGGGTCCGCGAGAGCAGGAACCAGTAGCCCACGCCCACGGCGACCGCCACGACGAACAGGGCCCAGACGTCGGGTGCGCCCGAGACCACGGAGAAGCCGAGCGGCTGGCTCGACTCCGGCAGGCGCGGCGTGATGTAGGTGTAGCCGCTCTTCTCGCCGTAGCGCTGGACCAGGTAGCCCGCCATGGTGAGCGCGATGTAGTTCAGCATGATGGCCGAGATGACCTCGCTGACGCCGCGGGTCACCTTGAGGATGCCCGCGATGGACGCGTACAGCGCGCCCGCCAGCATGGCCACGACCAGCGTGGCCAGGATGTTGAGCGGACCGGAGACGATGCCGGACCCGCCGAAGAAGGCCGCCGCCGTGGTGCCGGCGATGTACTGGCCCTCGACGCCGATGTTGAACAGTCCCATGCGGAAGCCGATGGCGGCCGCGAAGGCCGAGATCGAGATCATCGACGACTGGTTGATGATGTTGACGAGCACGCGGTCGTCGGGCACCGACAGGATCGTCGAGATGAAGCTCGTGGCCGAGCCTCCCGAGACGACGATGACGGCACTCGTGGCGACGAGCGCGACGAGCACGGCCACGACCGGCGGGAGAACGGCGTAGAAGAGGCGCTTCACGCGACCTCACCTCCTGTCATGGCGGTGCCGAGGTCCATGGGCGTGACGTCGCGCGGGTCGAAGGTGGCCGTGAGCCGCCCACGCAGGACCACCTCGATGCGGTCGGACAGGCCGATCAGCTCGTCGAGGTCGGCCGAGACGAGGAGCACGCCGAGACCGTCGCGACGGGCCCGCCGGATGTGGTCCCAGATGGCCGCCTGCGCGCCGACGTCGACACCGCGGGTGGGGTGCGAGGCCACGAGGAGGACGGGGTCGCCACTCATCTCGCGGCCCACGATGAACTTCTGCTGGTTGCCGCCGGACAGGGCCCGGGCCGACGTGTCGATGCCGGGGGTGCGGACGTCGAACTCCTCGACGATCCGCTGGGCGTCCTTGCGGGCTCCGCGCTGGTTGAGCAGCGGGCCCCGCACGACGGGCGCCTGGGTCTGGTGGCCGAGGATCCGGTTCTCCCACAGCGGGTAGTCGAGGACCAGGCCGTGGCGGTGGCGGTCCTCGGGGATGAACCCGACCCCGGCCTCGCGGACCTGACGCGTGCTGCTGCGGGTGATGTCCTGGTCGCGGAGCACGATGCTGCCCGAGGAGCAGCGGAGCATGCCCATGATCACCTCGACGAGCTCGGACTGGCCGTTGCCCTCCACGCCGGCGATGCCCACCACCTCACCGCGGTGCACGGTGAGGGTGGCGTCGCTCAGGACGTCGCGGCCGGCCTCGTTGGTGACGGTGACGCCCCGGAGCTCGAGCACCGGGGTGTCGGTGACGGTGGACTCGGTGGTCTCGGGCGACGGCAGCTCCGAGCCGACCATGAGCTCGGCGAGGCCCTGCCGGGTGGCCGTGGCCGGGTCGGCGGTGCCGACGGTGGTGCCGCGACGCATGACGGTGATGTCGTCGGCGATCTCGAGCACCTCGTCGAGCTTGTGCGAGATGAAGAGGACCGAGCAGCCGCCGGCCACGAGCTCACGCAGGTTGGCGAAGAGGGCGTCGACCTCCTGCGGGACGAGGACCGCGGTGGGCTCGTCGAGGATGATGAGGCGCGCGCCCCGGTAGAGCACCTTGAGGATCTCGACCCGCTGGCGGTCGGCCACGCCGAGCCGCTCGACGAGGTCGTCGGGCTCGAGGCCGAAGCCGAACCGCGCCGAGATCTCGCGGATCCGGCGGCGGGCGCCGTCGCCGATGCCGTGCAGCTTCTCGGCACCGAGGACGATGTTCTCGAGCACCGTGAGGTTGTCGGCCAGCATGAAGTGCTGGAACACCATGCCGATGCCCTGTCCGATGGCGTCGGTGGGCGAGGAGAACGAGACCGGCGACCCGTCGACGGTGATGGTGCCCTCGTCGGGCGCCTGGACGCCGTACAGGATCTTCATCAGCGTGGACTTGCCCGCGCCGTTCTCCCCGATGAGGGCGTGCACGGCGCCGGGGCGCAGGTGCAGGTCGACGTCGTGGTTGGCCACCACGCCGGGGAAGCGCTTGAGGATCCCTGACAGGACGACGTCGATGCTCGCGACGTCCTGGTCGGTCGATGACGTGGTCACGACGTGCTCCGCTCTCGGGACATAGGACGACAGTAGGGCCCGGGGTCCGCCAGCGGCGAGCCCCGGGCCCTGCCTGGGTTGCAGGGTGTCAGGAGGCCTTACGGCTTCTCGGGCACCTTCACGTCGCCCGCGATGATCTGGTCGCGGAAGGCGTTCACCTTGGTGATCGTGTCCTTGCTCAGGAAGTTGCCCGACGTCGAGAAGCCGACGCCGTCGTCCTTGAGCGCGAACGCGTTGTAGCTGGCCAGCGGCGTGCCGCCCTCGACCGACTTGATGAAGTCGTACGTGGCGATGTCGACGCGCTTGAGCATCGAGGTGATGATGTGCTCACGCTGCTTGGCCGACGCCGTCTTGTACTGGTCGGAGTCCACACCGATGGCTTCCTTGTCGGCCTCGACCGCGGCGTCGAAGACACCGGAGCCCGAGCCGCCGGCGGCGTGGAACACGATGTCCGCACCGTCGGAGTAGAGGCCCTCGGCCGCGCTCTTGCCACCGGCCGGGTCGCCGAAGCCCTTGGGGTCCGACTGCTCGATGTAGGTGGACGTGACCTCGGTGCCGGGCTTGGCGGCCTCGGCACCGGCCTTGAAGCCGGCCTCGAACTTCTGGATGAGGGCGTTGTTGACGCCGCCCACGAAGCCGAGCTTGCCCGTCTTGGACTGCAGGGCCGCAGCGGCGCCGACGAGGAACGAGCCCTCGTTCTCGGCGAACGTCAGGTACGCGACGTTGCAGTTCTGGTCCTTGTCGGGGTCGAAGCCGTCGACCACGGCGAACGCGACGTTCGGGTAGTCGGGCGCGACCTTGTTGACGGACTCGCTGTACGCGAAGCCGACGCCCACGATGGTGTTGAAGCCGTCGTCGGCGAAGCCGCGCAGACGCTCCTCGCGCGTGGCCTCGTCCTCGTCCTGGCTCGCCTCGCCCTCGGCGGTCTTCAGGGTGGGGGTCTCGCCCTTGGCCTTCTCGAGACCGGCGTAGGCCGAGTCGTTGAAGGACTGGTCTCCGCGTCCGCCGACGTCGTAGGCGATGGCGACCTGCGGGTCGCCCTCGATCTTCGTCGTCTCGCACTTGGGAGCGGCGGCCTTCTCGTCGCCGTTGTCGTCGGCGGCGGTGCCGCATGCGGTCAGAACGAATCCGCAGGTCGCGATCGCGACCGTCATGGTTGCCAAACGGCGCACATTTCCTCCTCGCTGGGGGGCCGGAGTCCCGGCCTCACGGTGACCCTAGTAGCGGCCGGTGCCGCTCGGGGAGGGTCGCGCGAGACCGTAACCGGATTGTCACCGGCGTCCCGGTGCGTGGACCGGCCGGCGCCTGGCCTGGACCGGGTTCAGACGACGGCGGCGCAGGCGAGCACCGTGGCACCCACCGCGATGGCCCGCTCGTCGACGCGCAGGTTGCCCTGGTGGAGGTCGTACGTGGGACCGTCGGGCGTGCGGGTGCCGAGCCGGCCCATCGCGCCCGGGACGGCCTCGACGTACCAGGCGAAGTCCTCGCCCCCGAGGCTCTGCGACGTGCCGGCGACGGCGGCGGGACCGATGGCGTCGGTGACCGCCCGGCGCAGTGACTCCGTGGCGCCGAAGTGGTTGACGACCGGCGGCACCCCCCGGACGTAGGTGACGTCGGCACTGACGCCGAAGGGCTCGATGATGTCGGCGATCAGGCCGCGCACGAGGTGCTCGGCCTGGTGCCAGGCGGCGGCGTCGAGCATGCGCAGGGTGCCCGACAGCTCGCCCGTGGCCGGGATGACGTTGGCGGCGTTGCCCGCGTGCACCGAGCCCCAGACCAGGCTCGCGCCGGCGCGCGGGTCGAAGCGGCGCGACAGCACGGCGGGGAGCTGGGTGACGAGGCTGCCCAGCGCGTACGTGAGGTCCTCGGTGAGGTGCGGCCGGGAGGTGTGGCCGCCGCGGCCGGAGAGCATGACCTGGATCCGGTCGGAGGCGCCGGTGATGGGGCCCTCGCGGAGGCCCACCTGGCCGACGTCGAGCGACGGGTCGCAGTGCAGGGCGTAGATGCGCGAGACGCCCTTGAGCACTCCTGAGGAGAGCAGCCGCAGCGCACCCCCGGGCATGACCTCCTCGGCGGGCTGGAAGATCAGGCGGACGCGGCTGGGCAGTCCCTGCGAGGCGTGCAGCTGCGACAGCGCCACAGCGGCGCCGACCAGCCCGGAGACGTGGACGTCGTGGCCGCACGCGTGGGCGACGCCCGGCACGGTGGAGCGCCAGGGGTCGGAGGTGGTGTCGTCGACGGGCAGGGCGTCGAGGTCGGCTCGCAGCGCCACGATGGGTCCGCCCTCGGGGCCGATCTCGGCGACGAGCCCCGTTCCCTCGAGCCGCTCGTGCTCGACGCCCAGCTTGTCCATCCAGGTGGCGACGACGTCGGTGGTGCGGTCCTCGTGCCACGAGAGCTCGGGGCTGGCGTGCAGGTCACGTCGGAGCTCGATGAGGTCGGGGGTGACCACCTCGATCGACTGCTTGATGGCTGACGCGAAGGGCATTCGTCCAGGATACGCTCCCGGACCGGACCACCGGGGCGTCGTTCGGAGGATGACCCCCGACGTCAGGCGAGGGAAGTCTTGATCTGCGCGACCGTCTCGTCGGCGAGCTTCTCGATCTTGCCGCGCACGAACAGCGGCGCCAGGACGTTGATGGGGAACGGGAACTCGAAGACCGCGCGGTAGTGGATCTGGGTGCGGCCCTCCACGGCGGTGAACGTCAGGTGGTCGGTGGCGGTGGTCTTGCCGTTGACCCCGCGGCACACGAAGTGCGTGGGGACGTCGTAGCCGACCGTCTCGTAGTCCAGCTCGACCCTCCGGCCCATGAACTCCGAGGTGTTCTTGTACGTGGTGCCGAGACCGCCGTCGCCGCTCGTCCGCCGGGTGCTCACGGTGCCGGGGTCCCAGTGCTCGGTGTTCTCGAAGTCGCTCAGGAACGCGAAGGCCTGCTCGATGGGCTGCTCGACGGTGAAGGTGCGCTCGACATCCATGACTGAACGCTACGTCCGAGGTGGTCGCGGCGCAGATCGGCGTGGATCAGCTCGCGAGGTCGGCGTCCTCGACGGCCTCGGACCGGCGCAGGTGGAGCGCGTCGCGCGTCATCGCCATCGTGGGGCGCTCGATGGACCCGGCGCGGACCGCCAGGCCGAGGGCGAGCAGCACGCCGAACGCCGTCATGATCCCGCCACCCACGAGGGTCCAGCGAGCGCCGAAGGTCTCACCGACCCAGCCCAGGATGGGTGAGCCGATGGGCGTGCCTCCCATGAACACCATGAGGTAGAGCGCCGACACGCGTCCCCGCATCTCCGGCGACGAGGTCATCTGGATGGTCGCGTTGGCCGTGGTCACCATCGTGAGCGCCGTGAGACCGAGGAACGGCAGCACGACGGCGTAGGTGAGGTAGGTGGGCATGAGGCCGGCCGTCACCTCGAGCACGCTGAAGACGAGTGCACCGATCACCACCAGCCGGGCACGCGGCGCCTCCCGGCGGGCTGCGAGGAGCGCGCCGCCCAACGAGCCGATCGCCATGACGGAGCCGAGGATCCCGTACTCCCCTGCACCCTTGTGGAACACCTCGGTGGCCATGAGGGCGCTCGTCATCTGGAAGTTCATGCCGAACGTGCCCACGAAGAACACGATCGTCAGGATCAGCATCAGGTCCGGGCGCGATCGGACGTACCGCGCTCCGTCGCGCACGGCGCCGGGCCCGCGTCGGGCGACCGGCGAGGGGTGCAGCCGGCTCGTGTCGAGCCGCTGGAGCGACGCGATGACGGCGAGGTAGCTGACCGCGTTGAGCAGGATGACCCAGCCCGTGGCCCTCGCTCCGCCGCCTCCGGCCGCGATGAGCAGGCCCGCCAGGGCGGGACCCACGAGGCGCGCGGAGTTGAAGGAGGCGGAGTTGAGGCCCACGGCGTTGGCGAGGTCGTCGCGTCCCACCATCTCGACGACGAACGACTGTCGGGCGGGCGCGTCGAACGCCGTGCCGACGCCGAACAGGAAGGCGATGACGTAGACGTGCCACGCCTGAGCAGCCCCCGTGACGGCGAGGACGCCGAGCACCGCGGCCGGCACCGCCATCGCCACCTGCGTGACGCGCAGGACCGTGCGCTTGGGGTAGCGGTCGGCCACGACGCCGGCGATGGGCGAGAGCAGCAGCGCGGGAAGGAACTGCAGACCGGTCGTGATGCCGAGGGCCGTTCCGCTCGAGGTGAGCTGGAGGACGAGCCAGTCCTGCGCGACGCGCTGCATCCACGTGCCGACGTTGGAGACGACGGCGCCGGTGGCGTAGATGCGGTAGTTGCGGTTGGACAGGGCCCGGAACGTGGGGCTCAAGACTCGGCCAGGCGCTCGAGGAGCGCCGAGGCCTCCCGGAGCACGGCTCGTTCGCGGTTGTCGAGCTCGCGCAGGCGCACGTGCAGCCAGGCGTCGCGGCGCTGGCGCTCCTCCGCGAGGACCTTCTCGCCGAGGTCGGAGAGCTCGACGACGACCTGGCGGCCGTCCTCGGGGTGCGGGCTCCGCTCCACCAGCCCCTCCTCGACGAGGCAGTTGATGGTGCGGGTGATGCTGGGGGCGCTGACGCGCTCTCGAGCCGCGACGGACGACGGCGACGTGGGTCCCAGGACGCGCACCGTGCCGAGCACGGCCAGCTGGGACGGGGTGAGGTCGGAGTGCCGCTCCTGACGGAGCCTGCGGTTGAGTCGCGCCACCGCCAGGGAGAGTCTCTGGGTGTCGGTGGGCATGTCCTTAGCCTAGTTCATTAACATGGCTAACCCAAATCCCCGAGGCCGGTTTACCACGGGGTCTGGGGAAACACGACGCCCCACGGCCGGCAGGCCGTGGGGCGTCGGGAGTTGCCTCGGTGGGTCAGGTCTGCCCAGACCCCGTGGTGAACCGGGTCAGGCCTTGCCGGCCGCGAGGGCTCCGAGGAGGTCGCGGTTGAGACGGCTGATGACGTCGAGCGGGATGCCCTTGGGGCACGCCGTGGTGCACTCGCCGATGTTGGTGCAGCCGCCGAAGCCCTCGGCGTCGTGCTGCTCCACCATGCCGAGGACACGCGAGTCGCGCTCCGGCTGGCCCTGCGGCAGCAGGCCCAGGTGGGTGATCTTGGCGGCCGTGAACAGCATGGCCGAGCCGTTGGGGCACGCCGCGACGCAGGCGCCACAGCCGATGCACGTGGCGGCCTCGAACGCGTGGTCGGCGTCCTCCTTGGGGACCGGGAGGTTGTTGGCCTCCGGGGCCGAGCCGGTGTTGACGCTGATGTAGCCGCCGGCCTGGATGATCCGGTCGAAGGCCCCGCGGTCGACGACGAGGTCCTTCACGACGGGGAAGCCCGACGCGCGCCACGGCTCGATGTCGATGACGTCGCCGTCCTTGAAGCTGCGCAGGTGCAGCTGGCACGTGGTGGTGACCTCGGGACCGTGCGGGATGCCGTTGATCACGACGCCGCACGAGCCGCAGATGCCCTCACGACAGTCGGAGTCGAAGGCCACCGGGTCCTCGCCCGCGAGGGTGAGGGTCTCGTTGAGCACGTCGAGCATCTCGAGGAAGGACATGTCCTCCAGGACGTCGTCGAGCTGGTAGGTGACCATCGCGCCCTTGGCGTCGGCGTTCTTCTGGCGCCAGACGTTGACGGTGATCTTCACTTGTAGCTCCTAGCCTTCATCTCGATGTACTCGTACGTGAGGGGCTCCTTGTGGAGGACCTTCTTGTCGTCGTCGCCGTACTCCCAGGCCGCGACGTACGCGAACTCGTCGTCGTGACGCAGCGCCTCGCCGTCCTCGGTCTGGCTCTCGGAGCGGAAGTGGCCGCCGCAGGACTCGGCGCGGTTGAGCGCGTCGATGCACATGAGCTCACCGAGCTCGATGAAGTCGGCCACGCGGTTGGCCCGCTCGAGCGTCTGGTTGAGCTCCTCGTTGACGCCCGTGACCTTCACGTTGGTCCAGAACTCGTTCTTGAGGTCGCGGATGAGGCCGATGGCCTTGACCAGGCCCTCCTCCGAGCGCTCCATGCCGCAGTACTCCCACATGATGTGGCCGAGCTCCTTGTGGATGGAGTCGACCGTGCGGCTGCCGTTGATGCTGAGCAGCTTCTCGACCCGCTCCTCGACGGCCTTGCGGGCCTCGACCACGCGCGGGTGGTCCTCGGTCACGGGCTCGAGGTGGTGGGACGCCAGGTAGTCGGGCAGCGTCGACGGCAGCACGAAGTAGCCGTCGGCCAGGCCCTGCATGAGCGCCGAGGCACCCAGGCGGTTGGCGCCCTGGTCGGAGAAGTTGGCCTCACCGCCGACGAACAGGCCCTTGATGTTGCTCTGCAGGTCGTAGTCGACCCACAGGCCACCCATCACGTAGTGCACGGCCGGGTAGATGCGCATCGGCTGGCTGTACGGGTCCTCACCGGTGATGCGGGCGTACATGTCGAAGAGGTTGCCGTACTTGGCCTCGACGGTCTTGCGGCCCATGCGCGCGATGGCGTCGGCGAAGTCGAGGTAGACGCCGAGCCCACCGGGACCGACGCCCTTGCCGTCGTCGCACTGGTACTTGGCCGCGCGCGAGGCGATGTCGCGCGGGACCAGGTTGCCGAACGAGGGGTAGATGCGCTCGAGGTAGTAGTCGCGCTCGTCCTCGGGGATGTCCGTCGGGTGACGGTCGTCGCCCTGCGCCTTGGGCACCCAGATGCGGCCGTCGTTGCGCAGCGACTCGCTCATGAGCGTCAGCTTGGACTGGTACTCGCCCGAGACGGGGATGCACGTGGGGTGGATCTGCGTGTAGCAGGGGTTGCCGAAGTAGGCGCCCTTGCGGTGCGCACGCCACGTGGCCGTGACGTTGGAGCCCATCGCGTTGGTGGAGAGGAAGTAGACGTTGCCGTAGCCGCCGGTGGCGAGCACCACGACGTCGGCGGTGTGGGTCTCGATCTCGCCCGAGACCATGTCGCGCACGATGATGCCGCGGGCGCGCTCGGTGCCGTCGGAGTCGGGCACGACGATGAGGTCGAGCATCTCGTGGCGCGTGTTCATCTCGACCGTGCCGGCCGCGATCTGGCGCTCGAGGGCCTGGTAGGCGCCGATGAGCAGCTGCTGACCGGTCTGGCCGCGGGCGTAGAACGTGCGGGAGACCTGCACGCCGCCGAACGAGCGGTTGTCGAGCAGTCCGCCGTACTCGCGGGCGAACGGGACGCCCTGCGCGACGCACTGGTCGATGATGTTCACCGAGACCTGCGCGAGCCGGTACGAGTTGGACTCGCGGGAGCGGAAGTCGCCGCCCTTCACGGTGTCGTAGAAGAGGCGGTACACGCTGTCGCCGTCGTTGCGGTAGTTCTTGGCGGCGTTGATGCCACCCTGCGCCGCGATGGAGTGCGCGCGACGGGGGCTGTCCTGGTAGCAGAACGTCTTGACGTTGTAGCCGGCCTCACCCATGGTGGCGGCCGCCGCGGCCCCGGCGAGGCCGGTTCCCACGATGATGACGTTGATCTTGCGGCGGTTGGCCGGGTTGACCAGCTTGGCCGAGAACTTGCGCTCGTCCCAGCGCTTCTCGATGGGGCCGCTCGGTGCGGCGGAGTCGGCGATCTCGTCGCCGACGGTGATGAACTCGTCGATGGCCTGAGCCATGGTCAGCCTCCCAGACCGAAGAAGTAGATGGAGAAGGGCGGCACGAGGAAGCCGATCGTGATGACGGCGGCGATCACGATGGCCGCCGTGTTGGCGTTGGACTCGATGCGCGTGGAGCTGCGGTTCTGGCCGAGCGTCTGCAGGGCGCTCCAGAAGCCGTGCCACAGGTGGAAGCCCACGGCGATCATGGCCACGGTGTAGGAGAGCAGGACCCAGAAGTACTGGAAGCTGTTGTGGAGCTTCTCGTACGGCTCGTCCGACGCGCCACCGGGGTGGATGTCGTTCGTCGTGAGGTTCAGGATGTGGAAGACGATGAACAGCGCGATCGTGACGCCGCCCCACCGCATGGTGAAGGAGGCGTAGCTGCGCTGGATGCCCGTGCGGTTCTGCTTGGAGTGGTAGCGCTTGGCGCCGAGCCCACCCGTGAAGCCCGCAGCCTTCTTGTTGCGGCGCCACAGCGAGATGGCGCAGTAGGCGTGGATCAGGACCGCGGCCAGGAGCACCACGCGCACGATCCAGAGCAGACCGGTGTGCGGGAGGATCGGCTCGCCGATGGTCCGCAGGTGGTGGGCGTAGTCGTTGAACGCCTCCGGGCTCTGCAGGGCCTTGAGGTTGCCGTACATGTGGAGGACGAGATAGCCCACCATGATGAGGCCGGACACGGCCATCGCGTATTTCTTGGCGACGGTCGACCGAGAGGCCGGCACGCGCTTCAGCTGAGTAGTCGACACGTTCGTCACCTTAGAACTGTTCTCAGGTTCGCGCTAAGTCATCATGAGGGCAACCTTCATAGCCATCGGGCATGATGGGTGCATGCAGTTCCAGCAGCTGTCCTACTTCGTCGCCGTGGCACGCACCCGACACTTCACGCAGGCCGCCGACCTCATGGGTGTGGCGCAGCCGAGCCTGAGCAAGCAGATCCGCGTGCTGGAGAACTCCCTCGGCACTCCCCTGTTCGTCAGGAACCGTGGCGGCATCGAGCTCACGAGCGCCGGCGAGGCGCTCCTTCCCCACGCCGAGCGCGTCCTCATCGACGTCGAGTCGGCCCAACGAGCCGTCCACGAGGTGGCCGGGCTCCAGCGGGGCCGGGTCAGGCTCGGCGCCACGCCCTCGTTGTGCGACGGCCTGCTTCCGGAGGTCCTCACGCACTTCCACACGGCCCACCCCGACATCGAGCTGGAGATCCACGAGGCCGGCTCTCGCGTGCTCGCCCGCGAGCTGGCCCAGGGCCGCCTCGACCTCGCCCTCCTCATCGCCCCTCGCGAGGCGGTGACCGACGACATCGTCGCCACGCCCGTCATGCGTGAGCGCCTCGTGCTGGCTGCTCCCCCGGGGTCGCCCCTGCCCGACGAGGTCGACGTCGCCGAGCTCAGCGACGTCCCCCTCGTGATGTTCCGCGAGGGCTACGACCTGCGGGACGTGACCATCCGCGCGTTCGAGCAGGCCGGCGTGAAGCCCAGGTTGTCGGTGGAGGGCGGTGAGATGAGCGCCGTGCTGCGCTTCGTCGAGGCCGGGCTCGGGCACGCCGTGGTGCCGGAGATGGTGATGTCGAACCGGCCCACCCTGCGATCCATCCGCATCCGCCGTCCGTCGCTGCGCCGCGAGATCGCGCTGGCCCACCGGGCCGAGACCCTCCAGCTGGCCGCCCGCGCGTTCCAGGAGGAGCTGCTCACCCAGCTCGGCGAGTTCCGCCCCCGCGCCGGCACCTGATCGTTCCTCTCGCGGCTCCGTCCGAGGGCCGATACAGTCCCAGACCAGTCGATCCAGCCGACCTCAGGGGGACCCATGAAGCTTCGCCACGCACTCGCCGCCGGCCTGACCTGCCTCGTCGCGCTGACGGCCTGCGGCGGCTCCGACGACGCAGAGTCCGACGACCCGGAGCAGAAGTCCTCGTCCTCGTCCAAGGAGTCGGCAGCGAGCCTCCTCGCCGACGCCAAGAAGGAGATCGGCGCGAGCAAGGCCTTCCGCATGAAGGGCTCGATCGACGACGACGGCGACCGCGGACAGATCGACATCACCTACGCCGGTGACGACGTGCAGGGCTCCTTCTCCATCGGCTCCCAGGGCTCGTTCGAGCTCGCCCTCGTCGACGACGCGTCCTACGTGAAGGGCTCGAAGCAGTTCTGGACCGACAACGCCGACGCCGAGACGGCGGATCGCTTCGCCGGGAAGTGGGTCACGAGCACGAGCTTCGGCGACCTGGCCGACGAGTTCTCGCGCGACTCGTTCGTCGACGAGATCTTCGAGCCCGAGGGCAAGGTCACCATCGGCCCCGACAAGACGATCAACGGGGTGGACTGCATCACCCTCGTCGACAACGAGAAGGGCAAGAAGTCCTATCTCTACCTCGATGCCGAGGACCATCGACCGCTGCAGATCAGCCAGGACGGCGGCGACGTCGTCATCTCCTACGAAGGCGTCACCCTCCCGGAGAAGCCGGCCGCCGTCCTCGACGTCGACGCGCTCGCGGGCTGATCACGCCAGCGGGAAGGTGACCTGCGGGGTCCAGCCGGTCTCGTCGTCGTGGAGGTACAGGGCGAACGCGTCCACGGTGAAGGTGCACTCGAAGTCGGCGAGGTCCTCGTAGGCCTCGTCGAGCACCGAGTCCACGAGGTGGTGGGCGACCGTCACGTGCGGGTGGAAGGGGAAGTCCGGCACGGGGGCGTCGATCGCCACGCGGACCCGCTCGGCAAGCTGCTCCGTGGGTGAGACGCCGTCGGCCACCGCCACGTAGACCACCGGGGTGACCGGCCGGAACGAGCCCGTGCCCCGCAGGGTCATGGAGAAGGCGTCGGTGGCACCGGCGGCGTCACGCAGCGACGCGGCCACGGCGTCGACCCCGCCGTCCTCGACCTCGACGGGCGGCGACAGCGTGACGTGCGTGGGGACGGTGGCGGCCTGGGGGTCGCCGAAGTAGGCCCGCTTGCTGCGCAGCAGGGGGCCGAAGGGCTCCGGCACCTCGATGGCGACGCCGACGGTGGGCACGGCTCAACGGCTCCCGGCCGGGGCGACGAACCCCGATCGCTCGTAGACGAGCTCGAGGGTGGGGACGGCGACGCTGCGGGCCTGCTCGGCGCCCTGGGCCAGGACGCGGTCGAGCTCGCCCTTGTCGTCGAGCAGCTCGCGGGTGCGGTCGCCGAACGACTGGACGAAGTCGCCCACGAGCTCGCCGAGCGCCACCTTGAGGTGGCCGTACTGCTGTCCCTCGAACTCCGCGACGACATCGTCGACCGGACGGTCGGTGAGCGCCGAGAAGATCGTGAGCAGGTTGGCGATGCCGGGCTTCTCCTGCGGGTCGAAGCGGATCTCCGTGCCGGAGTCCGTGACGGCGGAGCGCACCTTCTTGGCCGCCTGCTTGGCGGTGTCGGTGAGGTCGACGACGCCTGCGTGGGAGGCGTTGGAGCCGCTCATCTTGGCCGTCGGGTCCTGCAGGTCGTAGATCTTGGCCGTGGCCTTGACGATGTGGGCCTCGGGGACCGTGAAGGTCTCGCCGAAGCGGTGGTTGAAGCGCTGCGCGAGGTTGCGGGTGAGCTCCACGTGCTGACGCTGGTCCTCGCCCACGGGGACGCGGTCGGCCTGGTAGACCAGGATGTCGGCGGCCATGAGGATCGGGTACGTGAAGAGGCCGACGCTCGAGGAGTCCTGGCCCCCCTTGGCGCTCTTGTCCTTGAACTGGGTCATGCGGCTCGCCTCGCCGAAGCCCGTGACGCCGCCGAGCACCCACGCCAGCTGGGCGTGCTCGGGCACGTGGCTCTGGACGAAGAGCGCACTGCGGTCGGGGTCGACGCCGGCCGCCAGCATCTGCGCGGCGGCCACGTAGGTCCGCTCGCGCAGCAGCGCCGGGTCGTACTCGACCGTGATGGCGTGCAGGTCGGGGACGAAGTAGAAGGCCTCGAAGTCGTCCTGGAGCGCGACCCACTGCTTGAAGGCACCGAAGTAGTTGCCGAGGTGGTACGAGTCGGCCGTGGGCTGGGCTCCGGAGAGCACGCGCGGCCGACGAGGGGAAGCGTCGGGCATGTCGAGCATTCTGCCAGGACCCGCTGTGGAGCGTTCCACCCCTCGGGCGGGACCACCGCCTAGGGTCGAGCGGGTGAGCGACTCCCAGAGCGTCCGGACGTGGCGCGTCCCCGGCCGCGTCAACCTCGTCGGCGAGCACCTCGACTACAACGGCGGACCCTCGGTCCCGTTCGCGATCGACCGGTTCGTCACCCTCAAGGCCCGTCCGCGCGAGGACGACGCCGTCAACGTGTGGAGCACGCTCCCCGACGGGTCGCGGCAGAAGGCCGACTTCACCACGTCGGTGCAGCCGGGCGACGTCGACGGCTGGGCGTCGTACCCGGCCGGCGCGGTCTGGGCGCTCGTGCAGGCCGGTCACCCCGTGGGCGGGCTCGACCTCGTGCTCGAGTCCGACCTCCCGTCCGGCGCCGGGCTCTCCTCCTCGGCCGCGCTCACCGTGGGAGTCACCGCGGCGCTCGACGAGATCGCCGGGCTCGGGCTCGACCGCACCGCCATCGCGCTGTCGGCCCAGCGCGCCGAGAACGACTTCGTGGGGGCGCCCACCGGCTCCATGGACCAGCTCGCCGTGGCCCACGGCCAGGCCGGGCACGCCGTGCTCACCGACCCCTCCACCGATCCGCCGGGAACGAGCCTCGTGCCGTTCCAGATCGCCGACGACGGGCTCGCGATCGTCGTGATCGACACGGGCGTCTCGCACGACCACGCCACGGGCGGGTACGCCGACCGTCGCCGGGAGAGCGCCGAGGCCGCCGCGCTCCTCGGCCTGGAGCACCTGGCCCAGGCCGGTCTCGACGCGCCCTACAAGCTCGAGGACGAGACGCTCAAGGCCCGCGTCCGCCACGTCATCACCGAGACCGCCCGGGTCAGGGCGAGCCTGCGGGCCCTCACCGACCGCAGCTGGGCGCAGCTGGGCACCATCCTCACGGCCTCGCACGAGTCGCTGCGCGACGACTACGCCGTCAGCTGCGCCGAGCTCGACGTGGCTGTGGAGACCGCCATCGAGGCGGGCGCGCTCGGAGCCCGCATGACCGGCGGAGGATTCGGCGGCTCGGCCATCGCGCTCGTGGAGACCGCCGACGTCGAGCGCGTCCGGGCCCTCGTGGGCGAGCGGTTCGAGTCCGTGCAGTGGAGGCGGCCCGCCACGTTCGTGGTGCAGCCCGCCGACGGTGCCACGCTCGTCACCGGCCAGGGCTGACACACTGGGGCCGTGAGCACGCGCATCGCCTACCAGGGCGAACCGGGAGCCAACTCCCACCTGGTGATCAACCAGAACTACCCCGACGCCGAGCCGGTGCCCTGCGCCTCGTTCGAGCACGTCTTCGCCGCCGTCGAAGGTGGCCAGGCCGACCTGGCCATGATCCCCATCGACAACTCGCTCGCCGGTCGTGTGGCCGACATCCACCACTTCCTGCCCACGTCGGGCCTGCACATCATCGCCGAGCACTTCCTGCGCATCCAGTTCGCGCTCATGGCCACCCCCGCCACGACGCTCGCGTCGATCCGCACCGTCCACTCCCACGTGCACGCGCTCGGCCAGTGCCGCCGCATCATCTCCGAGCACGGCTGGCGTCCCGTCATCTCCGGCGACACCGCCGGTGCCGCCCGAGAGATCGCCGAGGCCGACGACGTCACGCAGGCCGCCATCGCGCCGCCGCTCGCGGCCGGTATCTACGGTCTCGAGATCCTGGCCAACGACGTCGAGGACGAGGACCACAACACCACCCGCTTCGTCGTCCTCTCGCGTGAGCCGCGCCGGGCCGCGGCCGGGAACGGTCCCGTCGTCACGAGCTTCATCTTCAACGTGCGCAACCTGCCGGCGTCGCTCTACAAGGCGCTCGGGGGCTTCGCCACCAACGGCGTCAACCTCACCAAGCTCGAGAGCTACATGGTGGGCGGCACGTTCAACGCCACCCAGTTCCTCGTGGAGGTCGACGGCCACCCCGACGACGTCGGCGTGCGGCGGGCGCTCGACGAGCTGACCTTCTTCACCACCGACATCCGGATCCTGGGCGTCTACCCCGCCGACCCCTTCCGCGCCGAGAGCGTCCTGTTCGCGAGCGACCCGGCCTGATGCACCCGTCCCTCTCGGGACCCGCGCTCCCCTGGCCGCTGTGCGTCCCCGTCCTCACCGACGGGGAGATCACGCTGCGAGCCCACACGCGCGACGACCTCGAGCCGATGCTCCAGATGGCGCAGGACGAGGAGATGCAGCGCTGGACCGCCATCCCGGTCCCGCACACGATCGAGCAGAGCGAGGAGTTCGCGCTGTCCGTGGTCCCTCGCGCCTGGGACCAGGGGACGGCGCGCGGCTGGGCCATCGAGGCGCCCGACGCCCACGGACGGCCTCGCTACGCCGGCAACATCGATGTGCGGGGCAACGGCGTGGCCGACGTCGGCTTCGCGCTGCACCCGTGGGCCCGCGGCCGCGGCGTCATGGTCCGCGCCGTGCAGCTCGCCGTCGACTGGACCTTCGCCGAGGGCGTGGCCGAGGTCGTGCACTGGCGCGCGCACGTGGGCAACGAGGCGTCGCTGCGCGTGGCCCACCGGGCCGGCTTCACGCTCCACGGCACCACGCCGGGGCTGCTGTGGGAGCGCGGACGAGCCGTCGACGCGTGGACGGCGTCCATCCGGTTCGGTGACGCACCGCTCCCCCGCACGCGCTGGCTCGACTCGGTGCTCGAGAACGACCGGCTCCGGCTGCGGCCGTTCAGCGAGGCCGACCTGCCGCGGGTCGTCGAGGCGTGCAGCGACCCCGTCACGCGGCACTGGCTGCACCACCTCCCGCACCCCTATACCGCGGGAGACGCTCGGGACTTCCTCCACCGGGAGGTCTGGTCGAGCGCCACCGGCACCAAGGCGTCGTGGGTCGTGGCCGACCGCGCGACCGACGCCCTGCTCGCCCACGTCGCGATCATGGACCTCGGCGGGCTCGACCCGCTCCACGGCGAGGTCGGCTACTGGACGCACCCGGACGCCCGGCGACGCGGCGTCATGACCGAAGCGGTCGGGCTCGTCCGCGACTGGGCCTTCGCCCCCCTCCACGAGAACAGCGGCCTGGGCCTGCAGCGGCTGTCGCTCTACGCCGCCGTGGAGAACGAGGCCAGCAACCGTGTGGCTCAGGCCAACGGGTTCACCCGGTTCGGCACGCAGCGCGAGGCCGAGCCGCTCGGAGACGGCACCTATGCCGACCTCGAGGGCTACGAGCTCCTCGCCTGACCTGCTCCCGGACCGGGGGCTCGCGTTGTGTCGGTGGTGAGCGCCACACTCGAGATTGGTTGCGGAGCACATCCATCAGGCCATATATTCCACCTGGAATATTTCGACTGGAAGGGCGCGGGATGACCTCGTTGAAGCCATTGGCCGTCGCGGCCCTGGCCCTGCTCAACGAGCGACCCATGCACCCCTATGAGATGTACCAGCTGCTGCTCGAGCGCCAGGAGGACCACCTCGTCAAGGTCCGGCCCGGCTCGCTCTACCACGCGGTGGAGCGCCTCCACGGCGAGCAGCTCGTCAGCGTCGTGGGCACGGAGCGCGAGGGCAACCGGCCCGAGCGCACCACCTACGCCATCACCGAGGCCGGGTACGACGCGCTCGTCGCCCAGCTCCGGGAGTGGCTCAGCACGCCCGTCAACGAGTACCCGCGGTTCCCGCTGGCCCTCGCCGAGGCACACAACGGGCCGGCCGACCTCGTCGTGTCCGACCTGCGCACCTACGTGAAGAACCTCGACGTCGACCTCGAACGACTGCAGGAGGGCGTCGCGCACGCCCGCTCCCGCGACGTGCCCGAGGCCTACCTCATCGAGGCCGACTACCTCCACACGATGAAGCTCGCCGAGCGCGAGTGGATCACCCAGCTCATCAGCCGCATCGAGACCAAGGACCTTCCATGGCAACCGAGACAGTGAACCCCCAGCCCACGGGCGGTCGTCCGACGTCCGACCTCCCACCCGACTACAAGCCCTGGCCCGCCCTGCTCGCCATGGTCATCGGGTTCTTCATGATCCTGCTCGACAACACGATCGTGTCGGTCGCGACGCCCGACATCATCCGCGACCTGGACACCGACTTCACGACCGGCATCTGGGTCACGAGCGCGTACCTGCTCGCCTACGCCGTGCCGCTGCTCATCACGGGACGCCTCGGCGACCGCTTCGGCCCCAAGAACGTCTACCTCGTGGGCCTCGTGATCTTCACGGGCGCCTCGCTGTGGTGCGGACTCACCAGCTCGATCGACGGCCTCATCGTGGCGCGCGCCGTGCAGGGCGTGGGCGCCTCGCTCATGACTCCGCAGACGATGGCCGTCATCACCCGCACGTTCCCGGCCGCCAAGCGTGGCGGAGCCATGGCGCTCTGGGGCGCCACGGCCGGCGTGGCCACGCTCGTCGGCCCTATCCTCGGCGGCGTCCTCGTCGACGCGGCCGGCTGGGAGTGGATCTTCTTCATCAACGTGCCCGTCGGCGTGGTGGCCTTCGTGCTCGCCTGGCGGCTCGTGCCCACGCTGCCCACCCACGCCCACAGCTTCGACCTGCTCGGCGTCGCCCTCAGCGGCGTCGGCATGTTCCTCCTCGTGTTCGGCATCCAGGAGGGTGAGCGCTACGACTGGGACGCCGCCATCTGGGGCCTCATCGTCGGTGGCATCGTGGTGTTCGCGCTCTTCCTGTTCTGGCAGAGCAAGATCAAGACCGAGCCGCTCGTCCCTCTCGGCCTCTTCCGCGACCGCAACTTCTCCGTGGGCAACGCCGGCATCGCCCTCGTCTCCATGGCCATCACCGCCATGAGCCTGCCGTTCATGTTCTTCGCGCAGGGAGCCCGCGGCTACAGCCCCACCGAGGCCGCACTGTTCATGACGCCCATGGCCGTCATCCTCATGGGCCTGTCGCCCTTCGTGGGCCAGCTCGTCGACCGGGTGCACCCGCGGAGCATCACGCTCGTGGGCTTCGGCACCGCCACCGTCGCGATGGGCTGGAGCGCCTACCTCATCGACCCCGACACCCCGGCGTGGCAGCTCCTGCTCCCCATGGCCCTGTTCGGCGTCTCCAACGCGTGCCTGTGGGCACCGCTCAGCGCCACGGCCACGCGCAACCTGCCCATGGCGTCGGCAGGTGCCGGTGCCGGCATCTACAACACGACGCGCCAGGTGGCTGCGGCCCTCGGCTCCGCCGCCGTGGCCGCGCTCATCGGCTCGCGCCTCGCGGCCAACGGCCTCTCGGGCGACACCGACTCGGCGGCGTCGGCCGGCGGGCAGGCCATGCCGCACGACATCGCCGAGAAGTTCTCGACCGCCATGTCGCAGGCCTACTGGCTGCCCATCGCGGCCTTCGCCGTGGGCATCGTCGTGGTGCTGTTCTTCGCCAAGCCCACCCACGAGGGCCACGGCGGCCACTGAGGCCGCATCAGCGCAGACAGGACCAGCCTCCGCCGAAGGCGGACGAGACCAGCACAGCCCTAGGATCGGTCGGGTGACCTTCGTCCTCACCCTGACCTGTCCGGACCGTGCTGGTCTCGTCTATGCCGTCACGCGCTGGATCGCCGAGGGCGGGGGCAACATCCTCGACAGCCAGCAGTTCACCGACACCTCCGACGCCGAGTTCTTCCTGCGGGTGCACTTCGAGCACGGTGCCGACGTCGACGCCCTGCGCTCGGGCTTCGCTCCGGTCGCGGACGAGCACGCCATGGACTTCCGGATCGTGGTGGCCGAGGCGCCGCTGCGCACCCTGGTCCTGGTGTCCAAGGAGGGCCACTGCCTCAACGACCTGCTCTACCGCCAGAGCACAGGGTCGCTGCCCATCGAGATCCCGGCCGTCGTCTCCAACCACCCCGACCTCGAGAAGATGGCCGCGGCCTACGAGACCCCGTTCCACCGGCTCACGGTGACGCCGGAGACCAAGGCCGAGTCGGAGGCGGAGATCCTGCGGCTCGTCGACGAGCTCGACGTCCAGCTCGTCGTGCTCGCCCGTTACATGCAGATCCTGAGCGACGACCTCTGCCGGTCCCTCGCGGGCCGCGCGATCAACATCCACCACAGCTTCCTGCCCAGCTTCAAGGGCGCCCGGCCCTACCACCAGGCCCACGACCGGGGCGTGAAGCTCATCGGAGCCACCGCCCACTACGTCACGGCCGACCTCGACGAGGGCCCCATCATCGACCAGGGCGTCCTGCGCGTCGACCACCGCATGACCCCGGCCGACCTCGCGCGCGTGGGCCGCGACGTCGAGGCGCAGACCCTCTCGCGCGCTGTCAAGCTGCACGCCGAGGCCCGCGTCCTGCGCAACGGACCGCGCACCGTGGTGCTGGACTGACGGCGTGCCACACGCATTCGTCCCACGATGTGTCGAAATATCCCACATCGTGAGATTGGTCGGGACGCGCTCCGTTCCGTTCTAGGTTCGTGGCTCGAAGCGCGACGTACTCGTGGCGCCCGACCTCGAAGGACCAGGCATGAAGCTCTCCCCCCGCAGACGACTGACCACGGCCGTGGCCCTCGCCGCCAGCGCGGCGATGCTCACCGGTTGTGCCCCGTCCGGCAGCTCCGACAGCGACGACTCGAAGACCCAGCTCTCGCTCGTCGCCTACTCCGTCCCCAAGGCAGCCGACGGCGCGCTCGAGAAGGCCTTCGGCCAGACCGACGAGGGCAAGGACGTCAGCTGGAAGCAGTCGTACGGAGCCTCCGGCGACCAGAGCCGCGCCGTGGTCGGCGGCTTGAAGGCCGACGTCGTCCACTTCTCGCTCACCCCCGACACCACGCGCCTCGTCGACGAGGACCTCGTCGCGAAGGACTGGGACCAGAACGCCACGAAGGGCATCCTCTCGACCTCCGTCGTGTCGCTCGTGGTCCGCAAGGGCAACCCGAAGAACATCAAGACCTTCGCCGACCTCGCCAAGCCGGGCGTCGGCATCGTGACGCCCAACCCCGGCTCCTCGGGCTCGGCGCGCTGGAACATCCTGGCGGCCTACCAGTCGGTCATCGCCGACGGTGGCTCCGAGGCCGACGCGCAGGCCTACCTCAAGAAGCTCTTCGCCAACGTCAAGGCGCTGCCCGGCTCCGGCCGTGACGCCACGACCGCCTTCCAGGGCGGAACGGGCGACGTGCTCCTCTCCTACGAGAACGAGGCGATCTTCGCCCGTCAGAGCGGCGAGGACGTGGACTACGTGATCCCCGAGAAGAACCTGCTCATCGAGAACCCGGCCGCCGTCACCACCAAGGCGCCCCAGGCCGCCAAGGACTTCCTCGACTTCGGCTTCAGCGCCGCCGGTCAGAAGATCTTCGCGCAGTACGGGTTCCGGCCGGTCGAGGGCGTGGACGGCGTCGAGGTCGGCGACGTGAAGGGCGCCAACGACCCGAGCAACCCGTTCCCCGAGGTCACGACGCTCTTCACGATCGACAAGACCTTCGGCGGCTGGGAGGCCGCGAACACGAAGTTCTTCGACGAGAAGAGCGGCATCATCACCAAGATCATCTCGGCCTCCGGGAAGTCATGACCACGGAGATCCTCGCGCCCCCGACCCCGACGCCCACAGGGCGCCGGGGTCGGGGGCGTGCCCGCACCAACACGTTGACGCGTCAGTCCGGGCTCGGGCTCGGCCTGGCGCTCACGTGGTTCAGCCTGCTCGTGCTGATCCCCCTGGCCCTCATCGTGATCCAGGCGGCCGACGGCGGCTGGGCCACCTTCCGGGACACCCTCACCGACGACCAGACGTTCGACGCGCTGCGGCTCACCGTGGAGCAGTCGCTGCTCGTGACCGTCGTCAACGTGGTGATGGGGACGCTCATCGCGTGGGTCCTCGTGCGCGACCGCTTCTGGGGCAAGCGGCTCCTCGAGGTCATCATCGACATCCCGTTCGCCCTGCCCACCATCGTGGCCGGCCTCGTGCTCCTGAGCCTCTACGGGCCGCGCAGCCCGATCGGCATCGACGTCAGCAACACCGAGCGCGCGGTCTTCCTCGCCCTCCTGTTCGTGACGCTCCCCTTCGTCGTGCGCACCGTCCAGCCCGTGCTGCTCGAGCTGGACCCCGAGGTGGAGCAGGCGGCGGCCTCCCTGGGCGCCTCGCAGCTCACGACGGTGCGCCGCATCATCCTGCCGGCGCTCGCCCCCGCCATCACGGCCGGCGCGGCCCTCAGCTTCGCGCGGGGCATCAGCGAGTACGGCTCCCTCGTCCTGCTCTCGGGCAACCTCCCCCACACCTCGGAGGTCGCCTCGGTGCGCATCCTGACCTACATCGAGAACGGCAACGAGGCCGCAGCCGCCTCCGTGGCCGTGCTGCTCCTGCTGGTGGCGCTGGCCGCCATCCTGGCCCTGCAGCTCGTCAACCGCTGGGTGGCCCGCCGTGGCTAGTCACGTGACGCCCCCCAAGACCGCCGGCACCTACGCCCGCCGCGGCCTCGTCGTCGTCTACCTCTTCCTGCTCGTCGCGTGGCCCGTGGGGCTCGTCGTCCAGAAGACCTTCGACGGCGGCCTCGAGAACCTGCAGGCCGCGTTCTCCGACCCCGACGTGGTGTTCGCCCTGCAGCTCACGGTCTACGTCGCCGTCTGGGCCGTCGTCATCAACACCGTCTTCGGCGTCGGCATCTCTCTGCTGCTCGTGCGGCAGGAGTTCCCCGGCAAGAACCTGCTGTCGGCCTTCATCGACCTGCCGCTCTCGGTCTCGCCCGTCGTGGTGGGCCTCGCCCTGCTCCTCGCCTACGGCGGGAGCAACGGGGTGTTCGGTCCCGCCCTCGAGGACGCAGGTCTGCAGATCGCCTACGCGACGCCCGGCATCATCCTGGCGACCGCCTTCGTGAGCCTGCCGCTCGTCATCCGCGAGATCGTGCCCGTGCTCCAGGAGGTCGGCGCCGAGCAGGAGCAGGCGGCCCGGAGCCTGGGCGCCGGCTCGTGGCAGACCTTCCGCCGCATCACCCTGCCCTCCATCAAGTGGGCGCTGCTCTACGGCGTCGTGCTGAGCCTGGCGCGCGCGCTCGGCGAGTTCGGTGCCGTCAAGATCATCTCCGGCAACGTCGTGGGCCAGACCCAGACCGCCACGCTGATCGTCGAGCAGAAGTACCAGGACTTCGAGCAGGGCGCCGCGTACGCGACGTCGTTCCTGCTCGCACTCATCGCGGTGGCGGCTCTCGTCGTCGTCACCTTCCTGCGACCCGAGGAGAGCCCCGATGGGGATTGAGATCGCTGGCATCACCAAGAAGTTCGGCGACTTCGTCGCTCTCGAGGACATCGACCTGTCCATCCCCAGCGGGCAGCTCACGGCCCTGCTCGGGCCGAGCGGTGGCGGCAAGTCGACCCTGCTGCGCATCATCGCGGGGCTGGAGTCCTCGGACTCGGGATCGGTGGTCATCGAGGGCAACGACGCCACGAGGCTGCCGGCGCAGAAGCGCAACGTCGGCTTCGTCTTCCAGCACTACGCGGCCTTCAAGCACCTCAGCGTCCGGCGCAACATCGCGTTCGGGCTCGAGATCCGCAAGCGGCCCAAGAACGAGATCAAGGCGAAGGTGGACGAGCTCCTCGAGCTGGTCCACCTCACGCAGTGGGCCGACCGGCTTCCCTCGCAGCTCTCCGGCGGCCAGCGTCAGCGCATGGCCCTGGCTCGGGCGCTCGCGATCGAGCCCACCGTCCTCCTGCTCGACGAGCCGTTCGGAGCGCTCGACGCGAAGGTCCGCAAGGAGCTGCGTGACTGGCTGCGGCGCCTGCACGACGAGGTGCACGTGACCACGGTCTTCGTGACGCACGACCAGGAGGAGGCCCTCGAGGTCGCCGACTCCCTCGTCGTCATCAACGAGGGCCGCATCGAGCAGGTGGGCACGCCGGACGACCTCTACGACAAGCCGGCGAGCGACTTCGTGCTGAGCTTCCTGGGCCCGGTCACGACGCTCGGGGACAAGCTCATCCGCCCGCACGACATCGACATCTCGCGCTACGAGCAGGCGGCCACCGCGGTGGGCACCATCACGCGGTGGACGCGGGTCGGGTTCGAGATCCGTCTCGAGGTCACGCCCGAGGACGTCCTGCACCCCGAGCCCGTCCAGGTCGTGGTGACCCGCGCCGAGGCCACGGCACTCGACCTGCACGAGGGCGACCGCGTCTGGCTGCGCCCGCAGGTCGGCGCGGACCAGGTCGCCGGGCACTGACCCCGACGACGCCCCGGTCCGTCCCCAGGGTCGGGCCGGGGTGGTCACCGACAGCCGCAGCGCTGATCGGCACGCAGGCTGGAAGCATGTCCTCGAACCTGCCGGCGAGCCCGCCCGAGATCTCTCGGGCCCGTGTGGTCGTGAGCGCCCTCGCGATCGCGGGCACCCTCCCCTACCTCGTGCTCAAGGTGCTCTGGCTGAGCGGCAGCCGCGTGGGTCTGCTCGATCCCGAGTTCGGTCGCAGCACCACGATGCACGTGGCCAACGCGGCCACGTTCGCGATGGACGCGGTGGCCGTGCTCCTGGCCGTGGCGTTCGCGAGCCGTCTCGCCGAGCGTGTCCCCACCGCGGCGCTCCTCGCGCCGATGTGGATCGGGACGGGCCTCCTGGCCCCGATCCTCGTCATCGTGCCGCTCCAGCTCCTCGTGGGCGTCCCCGAGACCTCCGGGTCCGGCTCGGAGGCCATCGCCGGCTGGGTCTACGCACTCGTCTATGCCGGCTTCCTGTGGCAGGGCGTCTTCCTGCTCCTCGCCTTCGGCCTGTTCGCCCGGGCCCGCTGGGGATCCGTGGCGAGGACCCCGCTGCCCCGGGCCCCGTGGAGCCTCCTCACGACCGTGGCCTGCGCGCTGCTCCTGACGTCGGCCGCCCTGCTGACGGCTGACGCGCTGGCCCACGCACCGGTCGCCTGGCCCAACCTGTCGGGGGACGTCGCAGCTGCTCTCGTCGCGGTCGTGGGCCTCGTGCTGCTCCACCGAGGAGCTGCCGCCCGATGGGTTCCTGCCGTCGCGGTCTGGGTGGGCTCAGGGGCGACGTCCGCGTGGGGGCTCTACCAGCTCGTGCTCGCCACGGTCCCGAACGACCTGGTCACGAGCGACTCCGGGGCTCTCGACGTCTCGACCCAGGCGGTCCGGGTGGCCGCCGGGCTCGTGACCCTCGTGGCGGCACGACGGATGGGCAGGCAGGATCAGGCCGACGACCGGGCGCGCCGTTCGGCGGCCAGGCCCACGAGGAAGATCACGAGCCCCACCGAGGCGAGGGCGACTCCCACGAGGCTCGTCGGGCGGTAGCCGAAGCCACCGGCGATCACGAGGCCGCCGAAGTAGGCGCCGAGCCCGTTGGCGATGTTGAGCGAGGAGTGGTTGAGCGCAGCGCCGATCATCTGGGCGTCGCCCGCCACGTGCATCAGCCGGATCTGCAGGGCGATGGCCAGGAGCGAGCCGAGCGCACCCACGCACAGCACGAGCACGAGGGCCGGGACCAGGTAGCCGGCCGTGAAGTAGAAGGCCACGAGCACCACGACGGTGGCGACGAAGCTGCCGATCACGGTCTTCTCGACGTCCCAGTCCGCCAGCACGCCGGCGCCCCAGGACCCCAGCACGGAGCCGATGCCGAAGGCCAGCAGGAAGACCGCGACCCAGCCCCGTTCGAGCTCGGTGACGTTCGTGACGATCTTGGCGATGTAGCTGTACATCGCGAAGAGACCGCCGAACCCGACCATGCCGGCGCCTGCGGCGAACAGCACCTGCGGACGCTTGAGCGCCGAGAGCTCACGGCGCAGCGAGGCCCCACGATCGGCGGCCGAGTGCGGGACGAAGATCGCGATCATCGCCGCAGCGGCCATCGCGATGCCGAGGACGGCCCAGTAGGCCGCGCGCCAGCCGAGCCCCTGGCCGAGCAGCGTGCTGGCCGGGACACCGACGACGGTGGCGACCGACAGGCCGAGCATGACCGAGCTGACAGCGCGGCCCTTGAACTCGGGCCGGACGAGCGATGCCGCGAGCAGGGAGGCCACCCCGAAGTAGGCGCCGTGCGGCAGCCCGGCCAGGAACCGGGCGCCCATGACGGGCCAGTAGCCGCTCGCGACCGCCGTGACGGCATTGCCGACACCGAGGGCGAGGATGAGACCGATGGCCAGCTCCCGCTTGGGCAGACGGGCGCCGAGCGACACGATGATCGGCGCTCCCACGACCACGCCGAACGCGTAGGCCGTGATGATGTGGCCCGTGGCGGGGATGGACTCGTCGATGCCCTTGGCGATGTCGGGCAGCAGGCCCATCGTCATGAACTCGGTGGTACCGATCGCAAAGCCGCCGAGTGCCAACGAGATGAGCGCGAGCGTCACGTGGCGGACGCGGCTGGGCGTCTGCGGGGCTTCGAGAGTCGTCACGATCTAGTGCAGCACAGTGCGGCACGGGATTGTTCCTGGTGTGGGCGAGGTCATCCCGCAGCGCCACCTCGTTCGAGATTCATGCCAGAGGGTCTTGCCTTATTCAAACACCCATACTAATATGGGTCCATGACCGCGGCTCTGATCGACTCCCACCCCCTGGTGGCTGGTGTCTCGGCGCTGCATGCGGATCTGGACGCGATGCCGACCGACGCCTGGTCTGGGCTCGAGACCTCGGAAGTTCGTCGCCTGACGGCGGAGCTGACCCGGGTCGAGGCCCGAGTGGCTGCGCAGAAGATGGCCGCCGTGCGGGCTCTGGAGTCCTCAGGTGCTGCGCGGAAGGCCGGCGCCACCTCCACCGGCAACCTGCTGGCCAGGGACTTCGGGGGCGACGAAGCAGCCGGGCATCGGTTGGTGAAGACAGCGCAGAAGCTCGAGTCCACCACCCACACACAAGATGCCCTGGCTCGGGGTGAGGTGACGTTCGAGCAGTCCTCGGTGATCGCCAAAGGTCTGGACAAGCTCCCAGCCGACGTGACCGTTCAGCAACGCGACCTGGCGGAGCGGACGTTGTTGAAGGATGCAGAGCGGCTCACCATCAAGGACCTGCGGCGCCGCACCGACCGGCTCATGGACGTCTACGCGGCCAAGCCCGACGTCGACGCCCACGAGAACGAGCTGCTCGTGCATCGCGAGCGGCTGGCGAGGCAGAACGCGTACTTTCGGATGTGGGACGAGAAGAACGGCATGTTCCGAGGCGAGTTCGAGCTCCCCGAGGCCGAGGCCGTGATGCTCAAGACCGCCGTCGACGCCCTCGCCGCCCCGTCCCGCGCCCACCTGTCGGACCCGGACGCGACCTTGGGTCCTGTTCCCGAGGACAGTGAGACCGACCCGGCCAAGAAGATGGGCCGCGCGTTCACCGACCTCTGCTCCCACCTCCCCATCGACCAGCTCCCCTCCAACGGAGGCGTCGGAGCCCAGGTCGTCGTGACGCTCGAGCACGACACGCTGGTCGGCGGGATCGCACCAGCCACGCTGAGCGACGGCACCCGATTGAGCGCCTCGCAGGCCCGCAAGCTCGCCTGCCGGGTCGGGATCATCCCCATGGTCCTCGACGGGAAACCCCTCCCCCTCGACTACGGACAGTCCAAGCGGTACTTCGAGAAGTACCAGCGCATCGGCCTGGCCAACCGCGACGGTGGGTGCTCGTTCCCCACCTGCGACCGGCCACCCGAGTGGACCGAGGCACACCACCTCACGCCCTACTCCGTCGGAGGCAAGACCAACCTGCAGGACGGCACGCTCCTCTGCACCAGACACCACCACCACGTCCACGACACCCACTGGGAGTCACGCACAGCACCCGACGGCCACATCGAGTGGAGACCACCCGGAACAACTAGCTGGCAGCGCAACCCCCGCAACAGGGCATGACCTGTCTGTGTCCGGCGATAGCGTGCACTGATGCGGACCTTCGACGAGGCAGAGCGGCGCGACAGGGTCGGCGTGCGTCATGCCCTGGCCCCGGGCCACGAAGCCTCTGACGTGCTCGGGGCGGCTGCCGCCGTCGTCGCCCTGCACGGGACCGACCCCGCGTCCACGGTGCTCTCGGCCGTGCTCCGCGCGCCCGGCACCTCGCCCGACGACGTCGTGACCGCTCTGTACGACGACCGGTCCCTCGTCCGGGTGCTCTCCATGCGTCGCACCGTCTTCGCGGTCCCGCCGGAGCTCGCCGTGGCCTGCCTCGGGTCGAGCCTCGCCGTGGCCAAGGACGAGCGACGCAAGCTCCTCAAGCTGCTGGTGCTCAACGGTGTCGCAGACCCCGAGGCACACCTGGCGCGGGCTGAGGGCGAGGCGCTCGAGGTCTTCGCCCAGCACGAGTCCGTCACCACCACCCTCCTGGCCGAGACCTCTCCCCTGCTCGCCACCCGGCTCATGAACGGCCCACCCACCGACACGTGGGCCACCGAGGTCTCCTACGCCTCGCGCATCCTGCTGGTGCTCTCGTCCTCAGGTCAGGTGGTCCGGGGTCGGCCGCGCGGCGGCTGGACCTCCACCCAGTTCGCCTGGAGCCTCTCCGAGCGTTGGCACCCAGCGCTCGCCGAGCGGCCCGACCTCCCCACGGCTGCTCGTACGCTGGCGGAGGCCTGGCTCCGCCGCTACGGGCCAGCCACGCTCGAGGACCTGCAGTGGTGGACCGGGTGGACCAAGACACTGACCCGCCAGGCCGTGGCCGACCTGCCGCTCACCGACGTCGACCTCCAGGGAGCTCCCGGCGTCGTCCTGGCCGACGACCTCGAGCCGGTCCCGGCGCCGGAGCCGTGGGTCGCCCTGCTGCCGGCCCTCGATCCCACCATCATGGGCTGGAAGCACCGCGACCACCTCCATGCGGCCCACAAGCCGCAGGTCTTCGACGTCAACGGCAACGCAGGACCCACGGTGTGGGCCGACGGCCGGGTCGTCGGCGGCTGGGCCCAGCGCGACGACGGCGAGGTCGTGACCCACCTGCTCGAGGACGTGGGGTCCGAGACGGCCGCCGCCGTGCAGGTCCGCGCTGCCCACCTCACGCAGCTGCTCGGCGACGTACGCCTCAAGGCCCGGGCCCGCGGCTGGACGCCCGTCGAGAAGCTCCTGCGCGCCTGAGCCCTGGCAGGCCACCCGCCTCCGCCGCGCCGGCTACGAGCGAGCCCTACCGTGCCCTCGCCCAGGCGGTCACGGGACGGCCGGGCCGGCGGGATCGTCGTGCAGGATCCGCTGGAACAGGACCTGGTCCTGCCACCGCCCGGCGATGAAGAGCATCCGCGGCGCCAGGCCGTACCGCTCGAAGCCCGCGCGCTCGAGCACCCGCTGCGAGACGACGTTGTCCACCAGGGTCCCGGCCTCCAGCCGGTGCAGACCCATCACGCCGGCACGGTGCGCGGCGAACTCCACCAACGCCCCGGCGATCCCTCGCCCGGTGTGTTCCTGGTCCACCCAGTACCCGATGCTGGCGGACTGCAGGACGCCGCGCACGATGTTGTTCAGGTTGAGCCGAGCCACCACGTCGTGACCGTCGAGCAGCAGCCACGCGTCCACCAGTCCCCGGTCGACAGCGTCCCGCTGGCGCTCGATCTCGTCGAGCTGGCCGACGGCGGTGAAGAACAGCTCGGAGCGCAGCGGCTCCCACCGGCGCAGGTGCTCCTCGTTGCGTCGGTAGGCCGACGCGAGCGCAGCCGCGTCCGAGACCCGCACGGGGCGGAGCTCGAACGCGGCCAGCGCTGTGCTGGTCTGCCGCCCACGGCCCGGCACCCCCGCCGGACCGTCCTGCCGATCAGCCGCCATGCGGTCAGACGCTCAGGGAGTCCAGGATCGAGTTGAGCGTGCCCGACGGGCGCATGACCTGGGTGGTCTTCTCGGCGTCGGGGCGGAAGTAGCCGCCGATGTCGGCCGGCTTGCCCTGCACGGCGAGCAGCTCGTCGACAATGGTCTGCTCGTCGGCGCGCAGCTTGCCCGCGATGTCGGCGAAGGCCGCAGCCAGCTCGGCGTCCTCGGTCTGCTTCGCCAGCTCCTCGGCCCAGAAGAGCGCGAGGTAGAAGTGGCTGCCGCGGTTGTCGATGCTTCCGAGCTTTCGTCCGGGCGACTTGTTCTCGTCGAGGAACGTGCCGGTGGCGCGGTCGAGGGTGTCGGCCAGGACCTGGGCCCGGGCGTTGTCCGTGGAGGTGGCGAGGTGCTCGAAGCTCGAGGCCAGCGCGAGGAACTCACCCAGGCTGTCCCAGCGCAGGTAGTCCTCCTTGACGAGCTGCTGCACGTGCTTGGGCGCCGAGCCTCCGGCGCCCGTCTCGAAGAGGCCGCCGCCGTTGATGAGCGGGACGATGGAGAGCATCTTGGCGCTCGTGCCGAGCTCCAGGATGGGGAACAGGTCGGTGTTGTAGTCGCGCAGCACGTTGCCGGTGACGCTGATGGTGTCCTCGCCCCGACGGATGCGGTCGATGGAGAACTGCGTGGCCTCGTCGGGCGGCATGATCTCGATCTGCAGGCCCTCGGTGTCGTGCTCCGGCAGGTACGTCTTGACCTTCTCGATGAGGGTGGCGTCGTGGGCACGCGACGGATCCAGCCAGAAGACGGCGGGAGTCTGCGACGCCCGGGCGCGGGTCACGGCGAGCTTGACCCAGTCGCGGATCGGGACGTCCTTGGTCTGGCACGCGCGCCAGATGTCGCCGGCCTGGACCTGGTGCTCGAGGAGCACCGCGCCCGACCCGTCGACCACCTGGACGGTGCCGTCGGACTCGATCTCGAAGGTCTTGTCGTGGCTGCCGTACTCCTCGGCCGCCTGCGCCATGAGCCCGACGTTGGGCACCGAGCCCATGGTGGTGGGGTCGTAGGCGCCGTTGGCGCGGCAGTCGTCGATGACCGTCTGGTAGACGCCCGCGTAGCTGCTGTCGGGGATGACGGCGAGGGTGTCGGCCTCCTGGCCGTCGGCGCCCCACATGTGGCCCGACGTGCGGATCATGGCCGGCATGGAGGCGTCGACGATGACGTCGCTCGGCACGTGCAGGTTGGTGATGCCCTTGTCCGAGTCGACGTAGGCCAGCGCGGGCCCGTCGGCGATGCCGGCCTCGAAGGCGGCCTTGATCTCGGCACCGTTGGGCAGCGCGTCGAGCCCGGCGAGGATGCCGCCCAGACCGTTGTTGGGGCTCAGGCCGGCGGCGGCGAGGTCGTCGCCGTACCGGGCGAAGACGTCGGCGAAGAAGGCCTTCACGACGTGGCCGAAGATGATGGGGTCGGAGACCTTCATCATGGTGGCCTTGAGGTGGACCGAGAAGAGCACGCCGTCGGCCTTGGCCTTGGCCACCTGCTCCGTCAGGAACGCGTCGAGCGCCGCGGCGTTCATGTACGTGGCGTCGACGACCTCGCCGGCCAGGACCTTGACCGACTCCTTGAGCACCGTCGTGGTGCCGTCGGCGGCGACGTGCTGGATGGTGAGGGTGCCGTCCTCGGGCACCACGACCGACTTCTCGTTGGAGCGGAAGTCGTTCTCGCCCATCGTGGCGACGCTGGTCCGGGAGTCGCTGCTCCAGGCGCCCATCGAGTGCGGGTGCTTCCGGGCGTAGTTCTTGACCGAGGAAGGAGCCCGGCGGTCGGAGTTGCCCTCACGCAGGACGGGGTTGACGGCGCTGCCCTTGACCGAGTCGTAGCGGGCCTTGACGTCCTTCTCGGCGTCCGACGTGGGGTTGTCGGGATAGTCCGGGAGGTCGAGACCCTGCTGCTTCAGCTCGGCGATGGCCGCCTTGAGCTGCGGCATGGAGGCGCTGATGTTGGGCAGCTTGATGATGTTGGCCTCGGGCGTCTTGGCCAGCTCACCCAGCTCGGCCAGGGCGTCGGGCGCGGCCTGGTCGGCGGGCAGCAGGTCGCCGAGGGCCGCGATGATGCGGCCGGCCAGCGAGATGTCGCGGGTCTCGACCTCCACGCCGGCCGTGGAGGCATACGCCTCGACGACCGGGAGGAAGGAGTAGGTCGCGAGCATGGGTGCCTCGTCGGTGAGCGTGTAGATGATCTTCGCCATGGGCCCCACGCTATCGCCTGGACCGTGACCCGCTCGCGAGAGGTCAGCCGAGCTTCTCGACCGCGATCGTGAGCGTCTTCGCCGCCGCGTCGGACAGCTCCTCCTCCGTGCCGCCGAGGGCGTTCGCGCTGACGAGCAGCCCGCTCACCTCCGCGACGGAGGCCGCCTGGAGGCTGCCGCCGTAGACCGTCGCGCCCGAGGCGACGACCGCGCGATCACCGACGCCGGGCAGGTCCTTCTTGGCGAACGTCTCGTACGAGGCCTTGAGCCCGGCGACGTAGGACTCGAAGCCGCCACCCTCGTCGGCGCGAAGCACCGTCACGGCGACCCTCAGTGCACGGGGATCCTCGGGCTTGTAGGTGCATCCTCCGCCGGGGTCCTGGCTGGCGACGAGCGTCGAACCCACGGCGGCGCTGACGTCGGCGTCGGACAGGACCGCGCAGACGTCCTCGGGCGCCTCGGCGGCCTTCTCGCCCGCCTGCGGCGAGGAGGTGCCCGTGGCAGCGGGGCTGTCGGCGTCGGAGGAGTCGTCGCCTCCACAGCCGGTGAGCAGGACGAGGGAAGCCACCGCAGCGGCGGACCAGAGGCGCATGCCGCCACTGTGGCCGCCACGACCGGCCGCCGGTAGTGGTGATTCCGCGTAATCACAGGTTCGGCAGGACTACGATGCGGCGCATGGACGCAGGTTCGAAGGAGATCCTGGCTCGCCTCGTGCGAGAACGCTCCGGCGTCCCGGTCGAGCTGCCCGAGCCGCGGTCCACGCTCGACCACACGCTGCTGGCGCTCACCAGGTTCTGGGTGGGCGACTTTCCCGGTTGCCTGAAGGCCGCGGACGACGCCGAACGACGAGCCGAACGCCCCCTCGACGAGGTCCTGGCCGTCGCGGCGCTCGGTCTCGCGGTGGCCGGTGAGCCCGCAGCCCATGGACGTGCCGACTGGGAGCGGTCACTCGAGGTCCTGGCCTCCCACGACGACGGCGGAGCCGACTGGTCGTTCGCCCGGTACCTCGTCGCAGAGGCCGCGCTGGATGGTGCCCGCCTCGACGTCGCGATGCGGGCGGCCGAGGGGTCGTCGTGGTCCTGCGCCTGGGCCGGTCACCCGTACGAGGTCATGATGCTCGCCACCGAGACCCGGGCAGCCGGGTTCACCGGGCGCATCGACGACGCCCTCACCGCTCTCGACCGCCTGAGACCGGCGGCGAGACGGCACGGGCTGTCGCCGCTGGCCGATGCCGTGGCCATCCTCCTCACGGGCAACGCGGACCGGGCCGACGAGACGCAGCAGCTCATCGACACCCTCGTGGCCGAGCAGGTGCCGGCCGTCGACTACCTCGGTCGTGGGGTCTACCTGCTCGCCGCGTTCGGGGCCATCTCGATCGACGACGTCGGGCAGGCTGCGAGCCTGCTGCTCCTCGTCGACGACGACGCCGCACTGTCGCACCTCACGATCATCGACCGTGCCATCGGGCTCGAGCTGTTGACCAACGCCGCCGTCGCGGCGGACGACGCGGACGCCGCCCACGCCTGGCTCGAGGCCTCGCTCGAGATCGCCGACCACCCCATCGCCTTCCCCGCCTGCGCGCGGCTCCGCTCCCGGGTGGCACTGCACGACGGCGACGCGACGGCCGCCGTGGAGCACGCGGAGCGCGCCGTCGAGGCGGCCCGCAGCGAGGGCAGAGGGATCGAGGTGGCCGAGGGCGCCGTGGTGCTGGCGCGGGCCAGGATCGCCGCACACCAGGTGGCGGAGGCCTCCCGAGGACTGCGCGAGGAGGTGGAGCACTCCGACGAGACGGGTCACCGCGCCATGCGCCGCTCGGCGGGCCAGGTCCTTGCCGGCGCTCGCCGCCGCCTGCCTCCGCGGAGCGCGGGCGGCTGGTCCGAGCTCTCGGTGCGGGAGCGCGAGGTCGCCGAGCTCGTCCTCGCCGGGCTCGACACGCGCGACATCTCGCAGAAGCTCTTCCTCTCCCCCGCCACGGTCCGCACCCACCTCTCCCGCATCCTGTGCGCGTTCGGCGTCAGCAGCCGCATCGCGCTCCTGGCCTCGGAGGGACCGCGCGGGGAGCAGCCGCCTCCGCCGCGCGACCTCACACCGCGCCAGAGCGAGGTCGTCGGTCTCGTCGCCCGCGGTCTCGACAACGCCGAGGTGGCCGCTGCCCTGGGTGTCAGCGTCAAGGCGGTGGAGAAGCACGTCGGCGACGCCCTGCGCCGCTGGGACGTGGCGAGTCGCTTCGAGCTCGCGCGGGTGCACCTCGGGGCCGACGGTGGGGATCGCGCGTAATCACGGCGGAACCGGTCCGCGCACCGGCCGACCGGTCCGACCATGAGTCATGCGGATCTCAGGTCGAGCTGCCCTCGCTGGTGCCCTCGTGGCCGGACTGGTCGTCGGGGGTGGAGCCCTGGCCTGGTCGGCCACCACGAGCAGCACCGTCAAGGTGTGTGTCACGAAGAAGAACGTGGTGCGCAGCGCCAGCAGCAAGAACGTCTGCCCCACCGGTACCACGGCTGTGAGCGTCAACAAGGCAGGGCGGACCGGGAAGACCGGTGCGACGGGTGCGACGGGTGCGACCGGACCCACGGGCAGGACCGGCGCGACCGGGATCGCCGGCCAGCCCGGTCTCGCCGGAGCCACCGGCGAGCGTGGCCTCCAGGGACTGCGGGGCCTCAAGGGCGATCCCGGGATCCCGGGCGAGCGAGGCGAGCGCGGGCTCCAGGGTCCCGGGTCGGTCGACTTCGCCACGGCGGTCGGCGACGGGCCTCAGCTCCTGGCCGCGATCGACGACTTCCTCGTCTACGGCAACTGCAACAGCTCCGGCCCCAACCTCCTGGTCAAGCGGACCAACTTCGGCAACCTGCGACTGTGGGGAGCCTGGTCGCAGGACGGTGCAGCAGCGACCATGATCCGTTACCCCGCCGGCGAGGTGACCGGCGGCGAGCTCGGTCTCCTCGTCCCGAGCGGTGGCGTCGACACCATGACCTTCGTCGGCGGCATGACCGACGTGTCGTCGGGCGAGAGCTACTCGCTCTCGGTCTTCGCGAACGACATCGGCGGAGCGCAGTGCTTCTACTCCGGCCAGGTCACCCCCTGAGCCTGCCGGCCTGACGGGCCCGGGTTCGCTAGCGTGGGCCCGTGACCGGACTCGAGTGGGCACTGGGCGGCGTCGTGGTCGCTCTGGTGGTGCTGCAGGCCGTGACGTTCGGCCTGCTGCTCGGTGCCCGACGGCGCGTCCGCTCCCTCAAGCAGCGCCTGGCCGAGGGCCGTCGACCCGCACGACCCCGGCTCAGCGTGCCCACGGCCAGCGACGTCGTCCGCACCGTCGTGGGCACCGGCATCGCCGTGAAGGACAAGGGCTTCGGCGGCATGCTCCGCAGCTCCATCGACGACCTCGCCCGATGGGCCGACGTCGAGCGTCCCGACCTGGCCCGGATGGCGGCCAAGGACGGCACCGTCACGATCCTGTTCTCCGACATCGAGAACTCCACGGCGCTCAACGACCGACTCGGCGACAAGGACTGGGTCCAGCTCCTGGCCAAGCACGACCGCGCCCTCAAGAAGGCGGTCGCGGCCCACGCCGGCCATGTCATCAAGACGCAGGGCGACGGCTTCATGGTCGCCTTCGCCGAGCCGCACGAGGCGGTGGCCGCCGCCGTGCAGGCCCAGCGGACGGTCACCGGCTCCACCCGCGGTGGCCTCGTCGACGTGCGCATCCGTATCGGCGCGCACAAGGGCTCGGCGGTGCAGCGCGACAACGACCTCTTCGGACGCAACGTGGCCTACGCCGCGCGGGTGGCCGCGCAGGCCGGCGGGGGCGAGATCTGGGTGAGCGACGCCGTCCTGGCCGAGCTCGACCCGGAGAGCGTCGTCGTGGACGACTCCCGCGAGGTCGAGCTCAAGGGCCTCGCCGGCACCCACGTGGTGCACGAGGTCGACTGGCGCGTCTGACCCCTCCGACCCCCAGCCCTTCGACAGGCTCAGGGAGCTGGGATCAGCTCACGCCGACGATGGGCAGGCGGAGGGCGCCGGGGGCGTCGTCGGGGACGACGGGGCTCTTGGGCGCGACCGGCTGGATCTGCTGGTACTCGGCCTGCACCGCGGGACGCGGGTCCAGCTCGCCCTTGTTGGGCCAGTACGACATGGCGCGCTCGGCCTGGGCCGTGATGGTCAGCGACGGGTTCACGCCGAGGTTGGCCGTGATGGCCGACCCGTCCACGACGTGCAGGCCCTCATGGCCGTAGAGGCGGTGGTACGGGTCGATCACGCCGTGCTCGGGCGAGTCGCCGATGCACACGCCGCCCATGAAGTGGGCCGTGAGCGGGACGTTGAACGGCTCGCCGATGGTGCCTCCGGCGGTGCCGCCCATGTGCTCGGCCATCTTCTGCACCGCGCGGTGACCCGGCTCGATGAACGCCGGGTTGGGCGCGCCGTGGCCCTGGCGCGACGTCAGTCGCTTGCGCCCCAGGATGCCGCGCTTGGTGTAGGTCGTGATGGAGTTGTCGTGCGTCTGCATCACGAGGGCGATGATCGTGCGCTCGGACCAGTGCTTCAGGTCGTAGAGCTTGAAGAGGTTGGCCTTCTGGCGCCACATCTCCTTGAGCCACGTCTTCCAGCGCGCACCGGGCAGGCTGCCGTCGGTGAGCACCGTCTGCATGAGCGACATGGCGTTGGAGCCCTTGCCGTAGCGGGTGGGCTCGATGTGGGTGAACTCGTCGGGGTGGAACGAGGACGTGATGGCCACGCCGTGGCTGTAGTCCACGTCGCGGTCGTCGGCGATGGCGCCGAGCAGGGCCTCGGAGTTGGTGCGGGTGAGCAGGCCCAGCCGGTCGGACACGTGGGGCAGCTGGCCCGAGTCCTTCATCTTGTGCAGGAGACGCTGCGTGCCCATGGTGCTGGCCGCGAACACGACCTGCTGGGCGCGGAGCTTCTTGTGCGGGCGGAAACGGCGGTTGGTGCGCCGCGTCTCGACCTCGTATCCGCCGCCCTCGAGGGGGCGGACGTCGGTGACCGTGGTGAGCGGGTGCACCTCGGCACCGTTCTCCTCGGCGAGGTAGAGGTAGTTCTTCACGAGGGTGTTCTTGGCGTTGTGGCGGCAGCCGGTCATGCACTCGCCGCAGTTGATGCAGGCCTTGCGGTCGGGGCCGGCCCCACCGAAGAACGGGTCGCCCATGTCGGCTCCGGGCTCGCCGAAGAGGACGCCGACGGGCGTGTGGTGGAACGTGCCCTCCACGCCCATGTCGGCGGCGACCTTCTTGATGATGCGGTCGGCGGCCGTCTCGATGGGGTAGATCGAGACGCCGAGCATGCGCTTGGCCTGGTCGTAGTACGGCGCGAGCTCGGTCTTCCAGTCCGTGATGTGACCCCAGGCAGGGTCCTTGTAGAACGGGTCGAGGGGCTCGTACAGCGTGTTGGCGTACACGAGCGAGCCGCCGCCGACACCGGCGCCGGACAGGATGAGCGCGTCCTTGAGCTTGTCGATGCGCTGGATGCCGTAGCAGCCGAGCTGGGGCATCCAGAGAAACTTGCGCAGGCGCCAGGAGCTCTTGGCGAAGTCCTCGTCCTTGAAGCGCTTGCCGGCCTCCAGGACGGCGACCTTGTAGCCCTTCTCGGTGAGGCGCAGCGCCGTGACGCTGCCGCCGAAACCGGATCCCACGACGATCACGTCGTAGTCGAAGTCCTGCTCGGTGCTGTTGCTCATGCGGGGATCCTCTCAGGCTCGGGGGGTGCGGCGCATCAGACGGAGCGCAAAGGTCATCAGACGCGCGTAGAGCTGGGGCTTCACGAAGGCGGGTCCGCTGACGGGAAGAAGTCTCTGGACACCCACGGACTGGGTCTCGGTGTAGCGGTACAGGCCCTCGTCGCCCTGACGACGACCGGTGCCCGAGGTGCGCATGCCGCCCATGGGGGCGTCGATGCTGCCGAAGGTGGCGCCGAAGCCCTCGTTGATGTTGACCGTGCCGGCCTTGATGCGGGTCGCGATGGCCTTGGCCTGGCGGACGGGACCGTAGATGCTGGCGTTGAGGCCGTACTCGCCGGCGTTGGCCAGCTCGACGACCTCCTCCACCTGGCTGTACCGGTACAGCGAGACCAGCGGACCGAAGGTCTCGCCTGCGAAGCACTCGGCGGCGTCGGTGACGCCCTCGAGCACCGTGGGCTCGAAGAAGTACGGGCCGATCTCGGGACGGGCCTCGCCGCCGACCAGGACGGTGGCGCCGTTGGCGACGGCGTCGGCCACGTGCTTGGTGACCGTCTCCAGCTGGGCGGGCGAGACGAGCGAGCCGATCTCGACGTCCCAGTCGAGCGAGGCGCCGAGGCTCAGCGCGTCGACCCGGCGCACGAAGGCGGCGCGGAACGCGTCGTAGAGGGTGTCGTGCACGTAGAGGCGCTCGATGGAGACGCACAGCTGGCCGGCGGAGGAGAAGCACGCGTTGACGGCTCCGGCGGCGGCCTTCTCCACGTCGGCGCCCGGGAGGACGATCATGGGGTTCTTGCCGCCCAGCTCGAGCGAGTACCCGATGAGGCGCTCGGCCGCGAGCTTGGCGATGCCTGTGCCCGTGGCGGTGGAGCCCGTGAAGCAGATGTAGTCGGCCTGCTGCACGAGGGCCGTTCCCACGACGGAACCGGCGCCGCTCACGACCTGCCAGAGGTCGGCGGGGAAGCCCGCGTCGCGCAGGAGCTCCAGGCCCGCGAGCGCCGTGAGAGGGCTCTGGCTGTCGGGCTTCTGCACCACGGCGTTGCCCGCTGCGATGGCCGGCAGTCCGTCGGCCACGGCCATCGTGAGGGGGTAGTTCCAGGGGCTGATGATGCCGACGACGCCCTTGGGGACATGGTGGACGGTGATGTCGGTGAGGAGCGGGATGACACCAGGCCGGCCGTCGGGTCGCAGCTGTCGGCGCAGACGGCGGCCGTAGTACCGGGCGGTGAGAGCGAGGTGGGCGATCTCGTCGAAGGCGTGCCGGCGGCTCTTGCCCGACTCCAGCTGAATGAGGTCGAGGAGCTCGTCCTGGCGCTCGAGCACGAGGTCGTGGAGCTTGAGGAGCGCCTTGGCCCGCTGACGGACCGCGGTGCGGGACCAGCGGACCTGGGCGGCGCGGGCGGCGTCGAAGGCAGCGTCGACGTCGTCGAGGCTCGAGACCGGGACCACGGCGAGCGGCTCCCCCGTGAAGGGCGAGGTGGTGGTGCGGCTCTCACCCGTGGTGGAGCGGATCTGAGCCGTCAGGACGTCGATGCGTGACTGCGGGAACAACGTGCTGGAGGCAGGCATACCGTCACCATACTCGCAGTATGTGGCCCGCGCAGCAGTCAGATACCCGGAGTATCGGAGATCTCATTCACCGGGTCGACATCGCTCCGCCACCGGGACGTCACGAGCCGCCCGCCCGACGCGCGGTGGATCCTGCACCGCTCAGACGGTGAAGAGGGTCTCGCCCCAGTAGCCCTGAGCGTCGACGCCGGGCGGACAGGCGAAGATGCCGGAGCCCACGTGGACGATGTACTCGTTCAGCAGGTCGTTGAGCGGGCCGGCGAGGCTGCGCTGGATCGTCACGAACTGCTTCGGGTCGCGCTGGTAGGAGATGAAGAACAGGCCGGCCGAGAGCTGGCCCAGCCCGTCGGAGCCGTCGACGAAGTTGTAGCCACGGCGCAGCAGCTGCACGCCGTCGTTGAAGTCGGGATGGGCCAGGCGCACGTGGGACTTGGCGCCCACGAGCGGCTCGCCGTCGGGGCCCTTCTTCTCGAAGTCGATCGCGGCCATCTCGTCGCCACCGCTGGTGGGGCCGCCCGAGCCCTTGGTCCGCCCGATGATGGCCTCCTGGCCCTCGAGCGACTCGCGGTCCCACGTCTCGATGCGCATGTTGATCTTGCGGCTCACGAGGTAGGAACCGCCCACGAGCCACGGTGGTCCGTCGTCGCCGTGGACCCAGACGTGCTCGTCGACGGCCTTCGTCTGCTCCACCTTGAGGTTGGCCGTGCCGTCCTTGAACCCGAAGAGGTTGCGGGCCGTGACCTGCGCGGCCGACGTGGACGACGTGCGGCCGAAGCCCATCTGCGAGTAGCGGACCGACGCACGGCCGAAGGCGATGCGCACGAGGTTGCGCACGGCGTGCACCGCGACCTGGGGGTCGTTGGCGCAGGCCTGGATGCACAGGTCGCCGCCGCTGATGTTCTCCGCCAGGCGGTCGCCGGAGAACGGCGGAAGCTCGACCAGGGCCTCGGGCTTCTTCCCGTTGAGGCCGAAGCGGGCCTTGCCGTCCTTCTCGAACAGGGTGGGACCGAACCCGATCGTGAGGGTGAGCCGCGAAGGTGCGAGGCCGAGTGCCTCGCCGGTGTCCTCCGGCGGCGCGAGCGGCGGACCGCTCACGGCGCCCAGCTCACCCACCTCGTTGCCCTGGGTCAGCTGACGGGCGGCGGCGGTCCAGTCCTTGAGCAGCGAGATGAGGTCGTCGCGCGACTCCGAGGACATGTCGAGGGCGACGAAGTAGAGGCGGTCCTGGGCGGGCGTGACGATGCCGGCCTGGTGCTTGCCGGTGAACTCCACCGGCAGGGCGTCGGGGTCGGGTGCCACCGCGTCGGGACGTCCACCCACGGCGTACCCGGCGCCAGCGCCGGCGGCACCGACGGTGAGCGCACCCAGCCCGGCCGCTCCCAGCAGTCTTCTGCGGGAGACGCCGGGCGTCGGGGTGGTCTGCTCGTCGTTCACGCTGACCAGCGTGACACGGAGGGCCTCGTCATGGTCAGGCCGACTTGGCCACGACGGACGCCACCTGGCTGATGGGCTCGCTGAGCGCCGCGACGGCGTCGGAGAGCTTCTTGATCTGCGCCTTGCTGAGCTGGTCGTAGAACGTCCAGGACCCGTCCTCGGCCTGGTGCTGGTTCAGCTCGGTGTCGAGGGCCTTGAAGCGGGCGTCGAGCTGTTTCACGAGGGCGGGGTCCTGGTCCTCCAGCACGGGGCGCAGCGAGGCGATCGCGGCCTGCGAGCCCTCGATGTTGGCCTTGAAGTCCCAGAGGTCGGTGTGGCTGAACTCGTCCTCCTCGCCCGTGATCTTGCCGGTCGCGACCTCGTCGAGCAGACCCTTGGAACCCTGCGCCAGCTGCAGCGCGGTGAGCGGCTTCTCCTTGCTCTGGGTCACGACGGTCTTGACGTTCTTGAGCAGGTCGTCGGCGTACGTGTCCATGCCCTCGGTGTTGTTCGAGACCCAGAGCTGCTTCTCGATGCGGTGCCAGCCGGTGAAGTCGCGGCCCTCGGCCTTGGCGTCTGCCTCCCGGCCGTCGGTGAGCGGGTCGAGGTCGCCGAAGATCTCCGCGACGGGCTCGATGCGCTCCCAGTAGGTGCGCGCGACGGGGAAGAGCGTCTTGGCCTCGTCGACGTTGCCGGCCTTGACGGCGTCGACGAACTCGGTGGTCTTGTCGATGAGGGCGCCGGTCTGGCTCTCGACGTAGCGCTCGTAGCTGTCGGCGGCGGCCGTGAGCTCCTCGGAGTCCGAGAGCGGCTTGGCGGCCTCGCCCGTGACCTTCAGGGTCTCGCGGATGCCGTCGCCCACCATGCCGGGCTTGCAGGCGCCCTCGTAGGTGCCCTTGGTGAGGTCGACCACGAGGTTGCGCGTGAGGCCCGGGCCCACGTTCTCGACCTCGCCCATGATGCGGTCGCCGTCGGCGTAGACGTAGAACTCGGTGACGCGCGACCCCTTGTTGGTGACCTTGAACGTGGCCGGTCCGGCCTCCAGGTCGGTGCTGGAGATCGAGCAGGAGGAGTCCGAGGCGGCCACGGCGATGGCGCCCGACGACGCGTCGGGCTCCTCGGCGCAGGCGGAGAGGGAGGCGGAGGCGACGGCGGCGAGGCCGAGCGCGGCGAGGGTGCGCTTCATGGAGTGAGCCCTTCGGGTGAGGTCAGGATTGCCTGACCAAGGTCAGCCTTGCCATGCTAGACCACCGACGGCCGACGCAGCCAATGCCGAGGGGTGAACCTGCTCACCCGATCGCGGCGAGGTCCTTCGCGAGGCAGACCGACTCGGGGACGTCGAGGTACGGGTCGAAGACCGGGACGTCCAGGTACCCCCGGCGCCGGTAGAGCGTGAGCGCAGCGGTCTGGCGCTCCCCCGTGTGCAGGAGCACGCGACGGGCGCCCTCGGCCTCGGCCTGGACCTCCACGGCCTCGAGCAGCGCACCGGCGATGCCCCGACCGCGCGCCTCGGGCACCACGAACATGCGCTTGACCTCGACGTCGTCGCCCAGGCGTCTCAGGGCCGCCGTGGCCACGGGCACGCCACCGTCGACGACGAGGACCGTGACGAGCACCGACGCCGGGTCGATGCCCTCCGCCGGGACGGCGTGCCGCGGACGTCCGTACAGCGCATCCATCTCGGCGGCCATCTGCTGCCGCAGCGTGACGACCCGCGGGTCGTCCTCGCGGGTCTCGACGACGGCGACCGTCATGACGGGCTGAGCGAGGCGACGACCACGAGGAACAGCACGATCGCCACCACGTCGACCAGGGCTGCCCCGAGGGGCCACGGCCACGCGCGACGACGACGCTTGTGGCTCAGGACGATCATCACGAGCGACCCGATGAGCGAGAACGCCAGGACGGCCCAGAACGCGAGGACCGCACCGAAGAAGATGGCACCGCCGGCGTCGCTGCAGATGCCGTCGTCCACACCCTCGTAGCAGCCGTCTGACAGCATGCCGAAGAACAGCGCCAGGAACCCGACCGTGAGCGTGCCGAAGGCCAGGGCACCCCACAGCACCAGGCTGAGGACGAGTCCCGCGGCGGCCCGGCCGTCGACACGGTCTCCCGCCGCCGACGCGGTGGAGTCGCCCGCGGAGGTGGGAGGGGCCTGAGGCAGCCCGGAGGGGTGCGGGTCACTCACCCGACGACGACCTCGACCCGCTGGAACTCCTTGAGCTCGGTGTAGCCGGTGGTGGCCATGGCGCGCCGCAGCGCACCGATGATGTTCATGGTGCCGTCGGGGACGGACGAGGGTCCGAACAGCACCGACTCGAGCGAGCCGACCGTGCCGATGTCGACGCGCTCGCCGCGCGGGAGCTCGGAGTGCCAGGCCTCGGCGCCCCAGTGGAACCCGCGGCCGGGGGCCTCGGTGGCCCGCGCGAACGGCGAGCCGATCATGACGGCGTCGGCGCCGCACGCGACGGCCTTGGCGATGTCGCCGCTGCGACCGATGGATCCGTCGGCGATGACGTGGACGTACCGCCCGCCGGACTCGTCGAGGTAGTCACGACGCGCTGCCGCGACGTCGGCCACGGCCGAGGCCATGGGCACCGAGATGCCCAGCACCGAGCGCGTGGTGTGGGCCGCACCGCCACCGAAGCCCACGAGGACACCGGCGGCGCCGGTGCGCATGAGGTGCAGCGAGGCCTGGTAGGTGGCGCAGCCGCCCACGATGACCGGGACGTCGAGCTCGTAGATGAACTCCTTGAGGTTGAGCGGCTCGGTCTGGCCCGAGACGTGCTCGGCGGACACCGTGGTGCCGCGGATGACGAAGAGGTCGACGCCCGCCTCCACCACGACGTCGGCGAACTGCTTGGTGCGCTGCGGCGAGAGCGCACCCGCCACCGTGACACCCGCCTCGCGGATCTGCTTGAGGCGGTCGCGGATCAGCTCGGGGCGCACGGGCGCCGAGTAGATCTCCTGCAGCCGGGCCGTGGCCCGAGCCGGGTCGAGCGAGGCGATCTCGGTGAGCAGCGGCTCGGGATCGTCGTAGCGCGTCCAGAGGCCCTCGAGGTCGAGGACGCCGAGGCCGCCGTGCTGGCCGAGCGCGATGACGGTGTCGGGGCTCATGACCGAGTCCATGGGTGCCGCGATGACCGGCAGCTCGAACCGGTAGGCGTCGATCTGCCACGCCGTGGAGACCTCTTCCGGGTCCCGCGTGCGCCGGCTCGGCACGATCGCGATGTCGTCGAAGGAGTAAGCCCGTCGGCCGCGCTTGGCGGCGCCGAGATCGAGGTCAGCCATGCGCTACACCCTAGTGGGGTGCGGTGACGATCGACGCGATGCGCTCCAGCGAGGCCGTCATGTTTCGCCGGTTGTAACGCCCACGCAGCCATCCGGCGAGCAGCCAGTAGACGCGCGTGGCGGCCGAGGGCTCCATGCGGAACGACTCGGTGACGTCGGCTCCCCCGTCGGCGGCGGGCTCGACCAGGTAGTGCCAGTTGTTGATCCGTCGCCCGCCCGGGCCGAGCACGGTGAATCCGAACTCGCGGCCGGGCTCGCAGGCCGTGACCTGGCACAACGACCAGTAGACGACGGGGCCCTTGCCGCTGCGGCGCACGTGCCCCTTGAACCAGGCGCCCAGCTCGGGCCCCGTGGAGCCACGGGTCCACCGCGCCTCGAACGTCTCGGGACTCCACTCCCCCGTGCGCGTGATGTCGGAGACGACGTCCCACACCTGTTGGGGCGTGGCGTCCATGTGCAGCGTGACGGAGTCCTTCATGGCCAGGACCCTAGTGGTCCGCGCCGGCCTCGGCTCGGGACTTGAGCGTGAGGAGCTGCTTGCGGGCCATGGGCAGGTCGCCGAGGCACAGCAGCGCCGCGACGGGGCGCCGCGACCGCGCCGCGATCTTGAGGAGCAGCCGCGACGAGGTCGGGCCCTGCGGCACGACGAGGTACGACATGACCGCGCCCATGATCGACCCCGTGAGCTCTCGCCCCGGGTCGACGGCGAGCACCCGGCCCACCGGTCGGCCCGCCGTGGCGGTGAACGGATCGCCCACGACCGGGTCCGGAAGGTCGTGGAGCCGGTCGGGCGACCGGCGGCCCAGGTTGTCGACCCAGTCGTAGGAGTAGGGCGCGAGGCGGATCTGCCTGACCCAGCGCCACACCACGTCCGACGGTGCCTCGACCGTGACCCCGCGCCACGCCTCGAGCGTGGGCTGGTGGACGAGGGCGTCGCACCCGTAGACCAGCCGGGTCTCGGCGGGGCTGACGCCCCACCGGTCCCCGAGCACGGTCAGCGACCGGCGTAGTTGGGCGCCTCGGCGGTCATCTGGATGTCGTGCGGGTGGCTCTCCTTGAGACCGGCCGCCGTGATGCGCACGAACTTGCCCTTGGTCTGGAGGTCGCCGATGGTGCGGGCGCCGACGTAGAACATGGACTGGTGCAGACCACCGACGAGCTGGTGGGCGACGGCCGACAGGGGGCCGCGGTACGCGACCTGGCCCTCGATGCCCTCGGGGACGATCTTGTCGTCACTCGTGACGTCGGCCTGGAAGTACCGGTCCTTGGAGTAGGACTTCTTGCCGCGCGAGGCCATGGCCCCCACCGAGCCCATGCCGCGGTAGCTCTTGTACTGCTTGCCGTTGAGGAAGATGAGGTCGCCGGGGCTCTCCTCGCAGCCGGCGAGCAGCGAGCCGACCATGACGGTGTCGGCGCCGGCCACGAGGGCCTTGGCGATGTCGCCGGAGTACTGCAGACCGCCGTCGGCGATGACCGGCACCCCGGCCGGCTGGGCGGCGAGCGAGGCCTCGTAGACGGCCGAGATCTGGGGCACGCCCACACCGGCCACGACGCGGGTGGTGCAGATGGAGCCCGGCCCGACCCCGACCTTGACGGCGTCGACACCGGCGTCGACGAGCGCCTGGGCGCCCTCGCGGGTGGCGATGTTGCCACCGATGACCTGGATGCCGTCGAAGTTCTTGTCGGCCTTGATGCTGCGGATCATCTCGAGCATGAGTCGGGCGTGGCCGTGCGCGGTGTCGACCACGAGGACGTCGACGCCGGCCTCACGCAGCGCGTTGGCGCGGTCGAGCGAGTCGCCGAAGAAGCCGACGGCGGCGCCGACCAGCAGGCGGCCCTCGTCGTCCTTGCTGGCCAGGGGGTACTGCTCGGACTTCACGAAGTCCTTGACGGTGATGAGCCCGGTGAGGTGCCCCTCGTCGTCGATGATGGGCAGGCGCTCGCGCTTGTGCTGGCGCAGCAGCGTGGAGGCGTCCTCACGGCTGATGCCCACCGGACCGGTGATGAGCGGCATGGGCGTCATGACGTCGGCCACGAGCGTGTTGCTCCACTCGGCGACGGGGGTGAAGCGCAGGTCGCGGTTGGTGATGATGCCGAGCAGACGGTTGTCGGGGTCGACGACGGGCAGACCGGAGACGCGGTACTCGCCGCACAGCTCGTCGAGCTCCTCGAGCGTGGCCTTGGGGCCGATCGTGACCGGGTTGGGGATCATGCCCGTCTGGGTGCGCTTGACGAGGTCGACCTGGTAGCTCTGGTCCTCGATGGACAGGTTGCGGTGCAGGATGCCGATGCCGCCCTCGCGCGCCATGGCGATGGCCATGCGCGACTCGGTGACGGTGTCCATGGCGCTGGAGAGCAGCGGGACGCGCAACGATATCTCGCGGGTCAGGCGGGCCGTGGTGTCGACCTCGGAGGGGATGACGTCGGTCTCGCCGGGGAGCAGGAGCACGTCGTCGTACGTGAGTCCCAAGGTGGCGAACTTGTCAGGGATGCCCGGCTGATCCATGCACCAAGTCTACGACCCGGCCGGAAGTGCCCCGGAACGCGCTGAGTGTGACGTTCGCGTCGCACGACGGGGTGGTCGGCGGCGCGGACGTCACACTCAGCGAGGTGGTGGACGGGACTACTGCGCGACCTTCTCGAGGCCGTCGGCGAAGGACTCGATGATGCGGGCGTAGCCGGCGGCGCTGGGCGCTGCGACGGAGTTCCACGCGACGTACGCCTTGTCCCGGCCGGCCTTCGTCTTGTTCCAGACCGGCTGGGCCTCGAGGCCCTTCAGCGCGGCCGAACCGCCGCGGGCGTCCCAGATGGCGACGTCGGCGTCGTACTGGTCGGCCTTCTCCCAGCTGAGGGACTCGAAGTAGCCACCGTCGTCGGGCTTCTTCGGCGAGACGATGTTGAGCTTGAGGGTGTCGCGGTAGTACTTCAGGTCCGGGTTCGCGTCGGGGCTCGAGACGTAGAGGACGTCGGCCGCCGGCGAGACGGCCACGATCGAGGGATCGCCCTGGGCCTCGTACACCGACTGCAGTCGCTCGGCCGCCTGGCCGAACGCGTCGCGACCCTCGGCGAAGCCGCTCTTGTCGGCGCCCAGGGCAGCGGCGAGGCGCTCCGTGCCGTCGAAGATCTGCGGCAGGGTCTTGTCCTGGAAGCTGATCGCGGCGATGTCGTAGCGCTTCTTGATCTTGGCCTCGCTGGCCTCGTTGACGTACCAGAGCTGCGGCTCGATGTAGGTGCTCGTGATGACGATGTCGGGACGGAGACCGGCGAGCTTCTCGACGTCGACGTCGCCGTAGTCACCGGAGCCGGTGACGTCCTTGACCTTGGACTGGTCGAGGCCCTCGGCCTGGACGTCCGGCTCGCCGTCGGGGTTCTTGAGCGGGCCGAAGGTGCCGACGATCCGGTCGCCGAGACCGAGGTCGGTGAGGGCCGCGGCCACCGAGGACTGCGCGACGATGCGCTTCGGAGCGGCGTCGAGGGAGATCTTGGTGCCGAGGTCGTCGGTGAAGGTCCAGGCCTCGTCGGACGACGAGTCGGAGGAGCCGCACGCGGCGAGGGGGATGAGGGCGGCCGCGACGACGGCGGCCAGCATGAGACGAGACATGTAGGGCAGCCTAACCTCATACATACCCGGAGTCTGTAGGTGGTCCGTCACACGGGACGGAAGGTGACCTTCCCGGCGGACACGTCGGCACTCTCGAGCACGACCGAGATCTCGGCGCCCTCCTGCAGGCCCTCGCCCGTGCACGCGGCGAGGACGGACGGCTCCTCGAGCATCACGGTCACCCGGTCCTCGTCGGCACGCACCACGGTGGCCCGGAAGGTCTCCCCCACCCGGCCCTGCAGCATGACGGCCTCGGCGAGGTCGGTGGCGCCGCGGTCTGCGGCGTTGGCACGGCGGTCAGCCTCTTTCATCGCGTCGGGCAGCCGGACGAGCGCCGTCCGGACCCACTCCGGGACCGGCGAGCCGGCGGCGAGGGCCAGGCAGACCTCGGTGCCGTACCGGTCGGCCAGGCGGCGCAGCGGCGCCGTCACCTGCGCGTACGGGCCTCCGATGCCCGCGTGGTGGGACTGCTCGGGCGGGGCGCCGTCGAAGGCCACGTACCCGGCTCCCCGCAGCAGGCGGGCGCCGTCGTTCATGAGGGCGACGTGCAGCGGCCGGGCCGGGTCGAGGCCGGCCAGCACCTCGGCGGCCGAGCGCTGACCGACGTCGACCCCCAGTGCCTCGGCCCGCTGGAGGAACCGTCGGACGTCGCGGTCGTCGGCCTCCGGCAGGACGCGGAGCACGCCGACCGACGACTCCAGCATCATCCTGGCCGCGGCCATGCCGGTGAGCAGGGAGACCTCGGCGTTCCAGTCGTCGGCCTCGGCGCGACGACGCCACCGGACCGCCCAGCCGTCGCCGTCGGCCTCGACCTCCTGCTCCGGCAGGCCCAGCTCCAGCGCGCCCGCCGCCACCCGGGCCGCGCGTCGGGCGCGGCCGAGGTCGGCCAGGGCCTCGACGGAGGGGTGGGGCGAGCCGGAGTCGGAGGCGGACTGCACGGCCTCGTAGTCCAGACGGGCGATGCTGCGCACGAGCGCACGCTCCACCGTCGCGGTGCCGAGCGAGCCGTCGCTCGAGACCTGCACGGTCCAGAGCACGGCTCGGCGGTCCTGGTCGGGCAGGAGGCTCAGCGCGTCCTCCGAGAGCTCCGGCGGGTGGAGCGGGACCCGACCGTCGGGCAGGTAGATCGTCTCGCCGCGGCGCCAGGACTCCAGGTCCACCGCACCGCCGGGCGGGACCGCCGCCCCGACGTCGGCGATCGCGTAGTGCACCACGAACCCGTCGGCCGACCGCTCGAGGTGCACGGCCTGGTCGAGGTCCATCGAGCCGGGCGGGTCGATCGTGACGAAGGGAAGGTCGCGCCGGTCCGTCCGCCCGTCGGGCGACACGGGCTCGGCCGCGATCCGACGCGCCTCCGCGCTCACGTCCTCCGGGAAGTGGTCGGGCAGGTCCAGCTCGGTCCGCAGCGCGTCGAAGACAGTCACACCCGCGACGCTACTGCGTGCGCCTCCGGCCGAGCCCGTCGAAGCCGTCGCCGGCAGAGCCTCTCGCTCAGCGGCGGGCGCCGGCGGTGGAGAGGAGATCCTCGACGGACGTGAGCTTGACGCGGGGGCGGCCTGACCGGAGCCCGGCCGCCTTCTCGGCCTTCTCGATGGCGGCCACGCCCTTGCCGCGCACGACACGCGGCTGACGACGGGTCACGAGGGACTCGAACCGGCGGCCGCGGCCCGAGGGACGTTCCGGACCGGTCAGGAGACCGGCCGTGGCGTCCTTCAGCAGCTGCTCGACGGTCTCCTGTGCGCACGTCCGGTTGGCGCCGATCCCGCCGCGCGCTCCACGCTTGGCCCAGCCCACGACGTACGTGCCGGGCTCGGGCGAGCCGGCGAGGTCGAGCACACGACCGTCGGCGTTGGGGACGATGCCCTGGGCCTCGTCGAAGGGGACGCCCGGGACCGCCCGGCCACGCCGGCCCGTCGAGCAGACCAGCAGACCCGTGCGTGCCTCGACGTCGTTCTCCGGGCCCGTGACGGAGATGCTCTCGAGCCGACCGTCGCCGGTGGCGCGGACCACCTGCCGGTTGAAGGCGAGGACCAGACGTCGGCCCGGGGCGGGCTCGCTCGTCCAGTCCGAGCGCACGCGCGGCACGGGGGCGAGCAGTGCGGCCTGCGACCCCGGCACCGCGTCGTCGAGGGCGGTGGCCGAGAGCTCGTCGTCCTCGACGAGCAGCTCGATGCCGTCGGGGAGGGTGAGGAGCTCCGGGCGGGTGAAGGCGGCGTGCTCCGGCCCGCGGCGCCCGAGCAGCACGACCTCACGGACGTCGCTGCTCCGCAGGGCGTCGAGGGCGTGGTCGGCGATCTCGGTGGTGGCGAGCCGCTCGACGTCGCCGAGCAGGATCCGCGCCACGTCGAGGGCCACGTTGCCGTTGCCCACCACGAACGCGCGCCCGTCGACCACGGTCACGGCGTCGGGGGCCACGTCGGGGTCGCCGTTGTACCAGGCCACCGTCTCCGTGGCGCCGTGCACGCCCGGGAGGTCCTCGCCCTCGATGCCCAGGGCCCGGTCCTCGGGCGCACCCACGCCGTAGACGACGGCGTCGTGGTGCTCGAGCAGCTCGGCGTGGGTGACGTGGCGGCCCACCTCGACGTTCATGAACAGGTGGGTGCGGGGGTGCGTGAACGTCCACTCGAACGTGTCGGCCACGCGCTTGGTCTCGCCGTGGTCGGGTGCCACGCCCGCGCGGAGCAGTCCGCCCGGAGCCGGAAGCCGGTCGATGACGGAGACCTCGGCGTCGGTGGCGGCCAGGATCTCTCGCGCGGTGTACGCGGCCGCGGGCCCGGTGCCCACGACGGCGATGCGCATCCGGTCGGGGACGCCGGCCGGGACGCGGGCGTGCGTGGACACCTTGGCGACCTCGCGCTCGGGCCGGTCCTCGTAGTAGGCCGCGTTGAGCTGGGCGAAGACCACCTCACCCCCGCGCAGGATCTCGATGGGCTTGATGGCCGAGGCCGGGCAGGCGTCGGCGCAGGCTCCGCAGTCGATGCAGGACCGCGGGTCCACGTAGAGGATGTCGGTCTTGCCGAAGTCGGGCTCGCCCGGCGAGGGGTGGATGCAGTCGGTGGGACAGACCTCGATACACGAGGCGTCCGAGCAGCAGCTCTGGGTGATCGCGAAGGGCATGGCTCGTCCTCAGATCATGTGGACGCGCTGGTAGATGCGCTTGGCCGGGCCCGTGAGCAGACCCGCCTCGGACAGGAAGTCCATGAGGTGGATGCAGCTGAGCCGCATGAGGGCCTGGTGGTGCTTGTTGGTGCGCGCCACCTCCCGGGCCTCCTGGACGTCGAGGCCGGCGGCCTCGTAGACGCCGGGGCGCACGAGTGACTTCACGATGTAGTAGCCCACCGTGGCGATCAGGAAGCCGCTGACCTGACGACGCAGGCGACCGGCGCCCTTCATGGCCTCGATGGTCTCGTGGCGCGCGAACTTCATGTGGCGCGACTCCTCGACGACGTGGATCTTGCAGATCGTCTTCATCTGCGGAGCCACGCCCTCGCCGCGCATCCAGTCACGCTGCATGACGTCGAGGACCTCCTCGGCCACGAGGATGCTCGTGTAGGCGACCTCGCCGCGGGCGATGAGCTTGAGCAGGCGGGCGGCCCGGTGCAGGCGCGGATGCGGCATGTACGTGCGTCCGGCCAGCAGCTGGGCGCCCTTCGCGAACATGATCGAGTGCCGGCACTCGTCGGCGATCTCGGTGAGCGCGAACTGGAACTCCGGGGTCGTGTAGTCCTTGTCGTAGATGTCGACGAGCAGCATCTGCTGCAGGAGCATCTCGAACCAGATGCCGATGCTCGCGACGCTGGCGGCCTCGTGCCGCGTGAGCGTGGCCTGCTGCTCAGGCGTCATGGACTCCCAGAGGTCGGTGCCGTAGAGCGTGCACCACTCGGGATTCACGCCGTGCGCGAGCGGGTCGACCGGCGCGTCCCAGTCGACCTCGGTCTGGGGGTCGTACGAGAGCTGCTGCGAGGAGGAGAGCAGACGCTCCAGGACTCCGTCACGCTCCACCGTCTCGCGGAACTCCTCAGCGGTGATCGTCATCGCGCACTCCTCGGGATCTTTGTGTCATCGGTGATGTGACACAAAGACTGTCACATCCATACTCACAGTATGAGGTCGGTCGCTCCCGCGCAAGCGAATCCCCCGCTGACCTGCGACGACATACCGGCGGACACGCAGCGGCGCCCGCCATCCCAGGGGATGACGGGCGCCGATGTGATGCGGCTGACGGTGCTGGTCAGTGGTTGTGACCGGCGTGCGCGTCGGGGGCCTCGTCGGCCGGCTTCTCGGCCACGAGGGTCTCCGTGGTGAGGAGCATGGCCGTGATCGACGCGGCGTTGGCCAGCGCGGAGCGCGTGACCTTGACCGGGTCGAGGATGCCCTGCGCGAGCAGGTCGCCGTACTCGCCGGTGGCGGCGTTGTAGCCCTCACCGGACTCGCGGACCTTGGCCACGACGACCTCGCCGGAGACGCCGCCGTTGCGGGCGATCCACTCGAGCGGGGCGTCGGCGCCCTTGCGGACGATCCGGACGCCGACAGCCTCGTCGCCGGTCAGGCCGAGGTCGTCGTCGAGCACCGAGACCGCGTGGACGAGCGTGGAGCCACCGCCGGGGACGATGCCCTCCTCGATGGCCGCGCGGGTCGCCGAGACGGCGTCCTCGATGCGGTGCTTCTTCTCCTTGAGCTCGACCTCGGTGGCCGCGCCGACCTGGATGACGCAGACGCCGCCGGCCAGCTTCGCGAGACGCTCCTGGAGCTTCTCGCGGTCCCAGTCGGAGTCGGTGTTCTGGATCTCGGCCTTGATCTGGTTGACCCGGCCGTCGACCTCGGCGGACTCGCCGCCACCGTCGATGATCGTGGTGTCGTCCTTCGTGATGACGACGCGGCGAGCCGTGCCGAGCACCTCGAGGCCGACCTGGTCCAGCTTCAGACCGACGTCGGGCGTGACGACCTGCGCACCGGTGAGGGTGGCGATGTCCTGCAGCATGGCCTTGCGGCGGTCACCGAAGGCCGGAGCCTTGACGGCGACCGACGTGAACGTGCCGCGGATCTTGTTGACCACGAGCGTCGAGAGGGCCTCGCCGTCGATGTCCTCGGCGATGATGAAGAGCGACTTGCCCGCCGCGATGACCTTCTCGAGCAGCGGCAGCAGCTCGGGGACGGCCGAGATCTTGCCCTGGTTCACGAGGATGAAGGGATCGTCGAGGACCGCCTCCATGCGCTCGGTGTCCGTGACCATGTAGGGCGACAGGTAGCCCTTGTCGAACTGCATGCCCTCGGTGAAGTCGAGGCCGGTGCCGAGGGTGTTGGACTCCTCGACGGTGATGACGCCGTCCTTGCCGACCTTGTCGAACGCCTCGGCGATGAGCTCGCCGATGTGGGCGTCGCGGCTCGAGACGGTGGCGACCGACGTCATGTCCTTGACGTCGTCGATGGTGCGGGCGGTCTCGTGCAGGCGCTCGACGACGGCGGCGACCGCGGCCTCGATGCCCTTCTTGAGACCCACCGGGTTGGCGCCGGCGGCGACGGCGCGCAGGCCCTCGTGGACCATGGCCTGCGCCAGCACGGTGGCGGTGGTGGTGCCGTCACCGGCGACGTCGTTCGTCTTGGTGGCGACCTCCTTGGCGAGCTGGGCGCCGAGGTTCTCGAAGGGGTCGTCGAGCTCGACCTCACGGGCGACGGTCACGCCGTCGTTCGTGATGGTGGGAGCGCCCCACTTCTTGTCGAGGACGACGTAGCGGCCCTTGGGGCCGAGGGTGACCTTGACGGTGTCGGCGAGCTTGTCGACACCGCGCTCGAGGGCGCGGCGTGCGTCCTCGTCGAATTCCAGGATCTTGGGCATGCAGCACGTTCCTTGAGAGAGTTGGGTGGCCTTCTGCGAAGGCGGGTGGGTCAGAGACGTGAGATGCCTCGGGGCCGCCTCAGCGGCCCCGAGGCCTCAGATCACGAGACGACGGCGAGGACGTCGCGCGCGGAGAGGATGAGGAACTCCTCGCCCGCGTACTTGACCTCGGTGCCGCCGTACTTGCTGAAGATGACCTTGTCGCCGACGGCGACGTCCAGCGGGACGCGGTTGCCGTTGTCGTCGACCCGACCGGGTCCGACAGAGACGACCTCGCCCTCCTGGGGCTTCTCCTTGGCGGTGTCCGGAATGACCAGACCGGACGCTGTGGTCTGCTCGGCCTCGACCGCCTTGATGACGATGCGATCCTCGAGCGGCTTGATGGTGACCGACACTGGTCGACCTCCCCTTTCAACGGATGAAACGAAGGGTTGGCGCACGCCGTCGCGGGGGTCGTGCACCGCTGGCACTCAGGTGGGCCGAGTGCCAATTCTCAAGTTAGCACACGGCTGGCACTCGACGACGGCGAGTGCTAAGCGCTCGCGCCTGCTTCGCTGCGCTCGCATCCGGGCGCTTCGAACGACTGCGTCGTTCGTGGTGGCGGCCCACCCCGCTGCGCGGGGCTCGATACCTTGCTCCTGTGGACCTGGAGACGTTCGAGCGGCTGCTCTCCCCCGAGGGGGCGGCGCTGCTCGCGGAGGTCCACGAGCGGGCCGGGGTGGAGTCCGACCTCGCCCTCGGCACCCGACTGCGCCGCAGCCACCCCGTCGAGCTGGTGGCGGCAGCCGTCACCCAGAACCACCTGCGCGGGCTCGCTCGGGCCAAGCTCGGCGACGACGCCGCGCGCCTCTGGTTCACCCACGACGCCCTGCAGCAGGCCACCCGCGGCAGCGTGGCGAGGCTGCGCGCCGAGCGGCTCGCCGCGTCGGGGGCGACCGCCGTGGTCGACCTCGGCTGCGGCATCGGCAGCGACCTCCTCGCCCTCGCCCGGGCCGGCCTGCGCGTCCGAGGCGTCGAGCTGGACCCCGTGCGAGCCGCCGTCGCCCGAGCCAACCTCGCCGCACTCGAGCTGCCCGGCGAGGTGCTGTGCGCCGACGCCACCACGGTGATCCCGCTCGACGACGAGGTGGCCTTCCTCGACCCGGCCCGACGGGACGGTCGCGGGCGGGTCTTCGACCCCGACCTCATGAGCCCCTCGTGGGACGTGGTCACGGAGCACCTGCTGCGCGGTGCCGTCGTGAAGACGATGCCGGGGCTGCCGCACGAGCTCGTCCCCGACGGCGTGGAGGCCCAGTGGGTCAGCGACGGCGGCGACCTCGTCGAGGCGTGCCTGTGGGGCATCGGCCTGGGGTCGGTCGCGCGCCGGGCCACGGCCCTGCCCAGCGGCGCGGAGCTCACGGGGGACGGGACGCGGGGGGTCGTCGGCCCGGTGGGGCCGTACCTCCACGAGCCCGACGACGCCGTGATCCGTTCGGGCCTGGTGGGCCGGCTCGCCGACGAGGTCGGCGGCTGGCTGATCGACCCCCGTATCGCCTACGTGAGTGCCGATCATCTCGTGCAGCACCCGATGGCCCGCTCGTTCCGGATCCTCGAGGAGCTCCCGTTCCGGGAGAAGCAGCTCAAGGCCGCGCTCGTCGGGCACGACGTCGGGACGCTCACCGTGAAGAAGCGCGGCGTGGACGTCGTGCCGGAGAAGCTCGTGTCGCGGCTCCGGCTCAAGGGCAGCCGGACCGCCACGATCGTGCTGACGCGCGTCGAGGACCGAGCCACGTGCTTCCTGGTGGAGCGCGCATGAGACCTCGCGTCCTGCCGTGCGGCACCGAGGCGCTGCTGCTCGACTGCGGCGACCTCGCCGGCGCCCAGGCGTGGCGGGCGACCCTCGCCGACCACCCCGACGTGCGCGACGTCGTGCTGGGAGCCCGCACGGTGCTACTCCGCGGCGACCCGGCCCGGCTCCGCCGGCTCGTGGCCGAGTCCGATCCCGGCCCGGAGCGCGGCATCGCGGTCGACGCCCCCTCCGTCGTGGTGCCGGTGGTCTACGACGGCGAGGACCTCGAGGCGGTGGCGGCGCACACCGGCCTCACGGCGGCCGAGGTGGTCGAGGCACACACGGGGCGAGCCTGGACGGTCGCGTTCGGCGGCTTCGCCCCGGGCTTCGCCTACCTCGTGGACGGAGATCCCCGGCTCGAGGTGCCTCGTCTATCCCGCCCCCGCACGCGGGTGCCTGCGGGGTCCGTCGGTCTCGCGGGAACGTTCAGCGGGATCTACCCGCGGGAGTCCCCCGGCGGCTGGCAGCTGCTGGGGCACACCGACCTGGCCCTCTTCGACGTCGAGCGGGACCCGCCTGCGCTGCTCCAGCCGGGCGCGACCGTCCGGTTCGAGGCGGTCGGGACATGAGCCTCGTGGTGGAGGCGCCCGGGGCCCTGACCTTGGTGCAGGACGCCGGACGGCCCGGGCTGGGCAGCCAGGGCGTGGGCTCCTCGGGCGCCTTCGACCGCATGGCGCTGCGCACCAACCACGCCCTGCTCGGCAACCACCCGGACGCCGCCGTGCTGGAGTGTCTCGGTGGCGGGCTCGTCCTCCGAGCCACCCAGGAGCACCGCGTCGCCGTGACCGGCGCCGTCGGACCGCTCCGGGTCGACGGCGTGCCCGTGGGCCACGGCCGGTCGCTGCGCCTGGGCCCCGGCTCCGTGCTCGACGTGGCGCCGACGGTCCTCGGCCTGCGAACCTACGTGGGGGTGGCGGGTGGTCTCGACGTCCCGCCCGTCCTCGGCTCGCGCAGCACCGACGTCCTGAGCCGGCTCGGTCCGGGAGCCGTCGAGGCCGGGCAGCGCCTCGCGGTCGGCGTCGGCCACGGACCGTCCAGCCTGCGGGAGGCGCAACCCCTGCTCGCGGCCGGCGACCTCACCGTGGCGATCATGATGGGACCGCGCGACGACTGGTTCACGGCGGCCGGTGTCCGCCACCTCCTCACCGCGGCCTGGCGCGTCTCCGAGCGCTCCGACCGTGTGGGGGTACGGCTCGAGGGCCATGCCGTCGAGCGGGCGCGGACCGGCGAGCTGGCCAGCGAGCCGTGCGTGCGGGGCAGCGTGCAGGTGACGTCGGCGGGGCTGCCCGTCGTGCTGGGTCCCGACCACCCGGTGACCGGGGGCTACCCCGTGATCGGGGTGGTCGTCCCGCGCGACGTCGACGCGCTGGCCCAGGTCCGCTCGGGCCAGGTGGTCAGGTTCCGACGAGCCCACCCCCGCCGGACATGACCGTCCGGTCGGATCTCGCGAAGAGTTCCGACCGGACGGTCACACCGTGGCTGCGATCGGTCAGCGCAGGTCGTAGCGATCGAGCTCGGCGACCTTGACCCACGCCGCCACGAAGTCCTGGACGAACTTCTCGGCCGCGTCGTCGCTGGCGTAGACCTCGGCCAGCGCACGCAGCTCGGAGTTGGAGCCGAAGACCAGGTCGGCCCGCGAGCCGGTCCAGCGGACCTGGCCCGACGCGTCCTTGGACTGGAAGACCGTGGACGTGTCGTTGACGGCCGACCACTCCTGGCCCAGCTCGAGCAGGTTGACGAAGAAGTCGTTCGTCAGCTGGCCCGGGCGGTCGGTGAGGACGCCCAGGTCGGAGCGGTCGTAGTTGGCGCCGAGGACACGCAGACCGCCGACGAGGACCGTGAGCTCCGGCGCGGTGAGGTCCAGCAGGTTGCCGCGGTCGATCAGCAGGTACTCGGCCGGCAGGCGGTTGCCCTTGGCCTCGTAGTTGCGGAAGCCGTCGGCCCGGGGCTCGAGCCACGCGAAGGACTCGACGTCGGTCTGCTCCTGCGTGGCGTCGGTACGACCCCCACGGAACGGGACGGTGACGTCGTGACCGGCGGCCTGGGCCGCCTTCTCGACGCCGACGTTGCCGGCGATCACGATGAGGTCGGCGAGCGAGAGGTGCGCGCCACCCTTCGCGTTGAAGTCGGCCTGGACCTGCTCGAGCACGCCGAGGACCCGGGCGAGCTCGTCGGGGTTGTTGACCTCCCAGCTCGCCTGCGGCTGCAGACGGATGCGGGCGCCGTTGGCGCCGCCGCGCATGTCGCTGATGCGGAACGTCGAGGCCGAGGCCCAGGCCACGCTCACGAGGTCGCTGATGCTCAGGTCGGTGGCCGCGACCGCGTCCTTCACGGCGCTGACGTCGGCGTTGGTGAGCGGGGCACCCTCGGCAGCGGGGACGGGGTCCTGCCAGAGCAGCTCCTCGCTCGGGACCTCGGGGCCGAGGTACCGGACGATGGGACCCATGTCGCGGTGCGTGAGCTTGTACCAAGCACGCGCGAAGGCGTCGGCGAACTCCTCCGGGTTCTCCTTGAACCGGCGCGAGATGGGCTCGTAGATGGGGTCGAACCGCAGCGCGAGGTCGGAGGTGAGCATGCGCGGCTCGCGCGTGCCGTCGCCGAACGCCTCGGGCACGAGGCCGTCGCCGGCGTTGTTCTTGGGACGCCACTGGTGCGCGCCGGCCGGGGAGTCGAAGAGCTCCCAGTCGTAGGCGAACAGGATGTGGAAGAACTCGTTGTCCCAGCGCGTGGGGTGGTACGTCCAGGTGACCTCGAGGCCCGACGTGATGGCGTCGGCGCCCTTGCCGGTGCCGTGGGTGTTCTTCCAGCCCAGGCCCTGCTCCTCGATGGAGGCGCCCTCGGGCTCCGTGCCGACGAGGTCGGCCGGGCCGGCGCCGTGGGTCTTGCCGAACGTGTGGCCGCCGGCGATCAGCGCGACGGTCTCCTCGTCGTTCATGGCCATGCGGCCGAACGTGTCGCGGATGTCGCGCGCCGAGGCGAGCGGGTCGGGGTTGCCCTCGGGACCCTCGGGGTTCACGTAGATGAGACCCATCTGCACGGCCGACAGCGGGCCGTCGAGCTCACGGTCGCCGGAGTAGCGCTGCGCGCCGCCCTCCTCGCCGCCGAGCCACTCGGTCTCGGGGCCCCAGTAGACGTCCTCGTCGGCCTCCCAGACGTCGGGACGGCCGCCGGCGAAGCCGAAGGTCTCGAAGCCCATCGTCTCGAGGGCGACGTTGCCCGTGAGGATCATGAGGTCGGCCCAGGAGAGGTTCTGGCCGTACTTCTTCTTGACGGGCCACAGCAGGCGGCGGGCCTTGTCGAGGTTGCCGTTGTCGGGCCAGCTGTTGAGCGGGGCGAAGCGCTGCTGACCGGCGTTGGCTCCGCCGCGGCCGTCCTGCACGCGGTACGTGCCGGCGCTGTGCCAGGCCATGCGGATCATGAAGGGCGCGTAGGTGCCGAAGTCGGCGGGCCAGAAGTCCTGCGACGTCGTGAGGACGTCGGCGATGTCGGACTTGACCGCGGCCAGGTCGAGGGCCTCGAAGGCAGCCTTGTAGTCGAAGTCGGCCGCGAGCGGGTTCCGGGCCTCGGGGTTCTTGGCCAGGATCGAGAGGTTGAGCCGGTTGGGCCACCAGCCGGAGTTGGTGCTGCCGCTCTCGGCGGGGTACTTGGCCCCGTGGACGACCGGGCAACGCCCCTCGTTGCTGGGGTCGTTGAGGTCGCCGACCTCCGCATTGTGCTCAGCCATGTCTCTTCCTTCCGGTTCGTCGTCTTCGGGAGACGTTTCAGACGGTCTGGGCGGCCCGGCAGGCCGCACAGGTTCCGCGGTAGATGACCTCGGCCTCGTCGATGACGAAGCCGTGGTGGTCCGAGGGGGTCAGGCACGGCGCGTGCCCGACGCTGCAGTCCACGTCCTCGATGGCGCCGCACGAGCGGCACACGAGGTGGTGGTGGTTGTCGCCCACGCGCGACTCGTAGCGCGCGACGTGACCGGGGAGCTGGATCCGTCGGATCAGCCCGGCGTCGGACAGCACGCGCAGCGAGTCGTAGACGGCCTGGTGCGACACGGCGGGGACCTCGACGCGTGCTGCGTCGATGAGGACCTCGGTGTCGGCGTGGGGGTGGGCGTGGACCGCGCCCAGCACCGCGACGCGCGGCGTGGTGACACGCAGGCCCGCCTCCCTCAGGAGGTCGGGGAACGCAGTCGCGACGGGCACACTGACACCATGCCCTCTTTTCCTGAACAATTCAAGAAAAGCAGATGGCGTGTCGACGACGGTTTACCACGTTAAGTCGGTAAGCCGACCCATACCTACGGAAGCTTCCGTAGGTATGGGTCTGTTTGCCAACCCCCCGTGGTAAACCGACTCAGGCGGCGACGACCTGCGTGACGGGCATGCTCGAGTCGACGGGGAGGTCGAGCGACGACGGGGCGACGCCTCGCCGCACCACCTCGGCACCCAGGGCGGCGACCATGGCGCCGTTGTCGGTGCAGAGCCCCGGACGCGGGACCCGCACCTCGATGCCGGCCGCCGAGGCCCGCTCCTCGATGAGGGCGCGCAGGCGACCGTTGGCCGCCACTCCCCCGCCCACGACGAGCGTGTCGATGCCCTCGGCGCGGCACGCCTTGACGGTCTTGGAGGTCAGCACGTCGACGACGGCGTCCTGGAACGAGGCCGCGACGTCGGCGACGTCGATCGAGCGCCCGGCGGCCTGCTCCCGCTGCACGTGCCGAGCGACGGCGCTCTTGAGACCGGAGAAGGAGAAGTCGTAGCGATGCTTCTCCAGGTCGCGACCCTTGGTCAGGCCACGCGGGAAGGCGATGGCCCTGCCGTCGCCGTCCTGTGCCGCGCGGTCGATGTGCGGGCCACCGGGGTACGGGAGGCCTAGCAGACGAGCGACCTTGTCGAAGGCCTCGCCCGCGGCGTCGTCGATCGTGCTGCCGAGCATCTGCACGCCATCGGCGAGGTCGTCGACGAGGAGGATCTCGGTGTGCCCGCCGCTGACGAGGAGCGCACCCACGCGCCGGTCGAGCCGACCGTGCTCCAGCTGGTCGACCGCGACGTGCGAGACGAGGTGGTTGAGCCCGTACAACGGCTTGTCGTGGGCGAGCGCGAGCGCCTTGGCGGCAGCCACACCCACGAGCAGGGCGCCGGTGAGTCCGGGCCCGCACGTGACGGCGATGGCGTCGACGTCCTGGATGCGCACGCCCGACTCGGCGTAGGCCTGCTCCAGCGTGGGCACCATGGCCTCGAGGTGGGCGCGGCTGGCGACCTCGGGGACCACGCCGCCGAACCGCACGTGCTCGTCGACGCTGGAGGCGACCGCGTGGGCCAGCAGCTCCGTGCCGCGCACGATGCCGACACCGGTCTCGTCGCAGGACGACTCGATGCCGAGGACGAGGGGTTCAGTCACGACCCCATCCTCGCCGGTTACTCGCTGACCGTGACGCGGGGGTCGAACGCGACGTAGCCGCTGTAGTCGGTGCCGACGCGCTCGAACGACGACGGGATGGGCTCGGGGTACGACCAGCCGCCGTCCTCCAGGACGTCGTCGCCGGACCCGACGGTCCAGTACTGGGCGTCGCCCTTCCACGGGCAGTGGTACGCCGTGGGGCTGGGCGCGAACTGACCCTCGGCGAGGCTGGCCGGCGGGAAGTACCAGTTCCCCTCGATGCGGACGAGCTCGTCCTGGGGTGCCTCGGCGAGGACGGTGTCCTGGTAGATGGCCTTCATGCTGCTCCTCCTTCTCGGGCGGCGCGTCGGGCGGCCTTGGCGGCCTTCTCCTCCGCGTCGAGTCGGTCGGCCTCCTCGGGAGTGGGAGCGGTGCCCCCGTAGCGGGCCGGAGCCCACCACTGCCCCTCCGGGCTGACCGGGTACTCGGTGATGGCCTTGTCGAGCAGGGCGCTCATGGCCTTCTTGAGCTCCAGCGTCTCGGCGACGGGGTCCTCGCCCGTGACCTGGAGCGGCTTGCCGACGTGGAGCGCGATCGTCTTGCCGCGACCCCAGATGTCGGACTCGTGGTCCTTGGTCTTCAGCAGCTGCGTGCCCCACGTGACCATGGGGATGAGCGGGACGCCCGCCTCCGCGGCCATGCGCACGGCACCCGTCTTGAGCTCCTTGATCTCGAAGGAGCGGCTGATCGTGGCCTCGGGGAAGATGCCCACCACCTCGCCGGAGCGCGCGTACTCCACGGCCCGGTGGTACGACGCCTCGCCGTTGTCACGGTCCACCTCGATGTGGTGGAACGAGCGCATGAGCGGGCCGCCGACGGCGTGGTCGAAGGCTTCCTTCTTGGCCATGAACCGCACGAGCCGCTTGCTGGGCTGCGTGGCCAGGCCGTCGAAGACGAAGTCGACGTAACCGATGTGGTTGGCGGCCAGGATGGCTCCGCCCTCGCGCGGGATGTTCTCCGTCCCGGACATCTGGAACTTCATGCCCAGCGCCCGGAAGAGCGTCTTGGCCGTGACGATGATGGTCGGGTACGTGTAGTCGCGCATGTCGGCAGCGTAGTGGACGGGTGTGCACTGGAGTGGGGAACGAGTCCCCGCCGGAGCACCGACCGCTACTCGTCCTCGATGACGTGGATGGCGGCCTCCTCGGCGCTGGCGCCTGCACCGTCGATGCCGACGTCGTCGCCCACGAGGTCCTTCTCGGTGTCCTCGCCCAGGCCCTGGTCGGGATCCACCAGACGACCGGCGCGCTCACCACCGACCTCGTCGTCGAGGTCGCCCACGTTGCCCTCGAGCTCCTCGTCGGCGTACGGGTCGACGTCGGGCTCCTCCTGGGCGACGCGCTGCTCGAGGGTCTCGCCCTCGCGCTCCTCGTCGATCGTGGTCCCGAAGCCCTCGCCCGGTCCGTAGTTCTCGGCCGGCGAGTAGCCCTCGTCGAGGACGTCGTCGACGCCGCGGTCGACGAGCGTGTCCTGGGGCTGCTTCTGGTCGCTCTCGATGGGGTGATCCGTCATGGCTCCAGCGTGTCACGCCGACGCCGACTCGCAACCACGGCGACGACCAGCACCACGGCCACGGTCAGGACGAGCAGCACGACGGCCTCGGTGTGGTCGGCCCCCGCACTCGTGGCGGCCGCGACGACGCCGGCACCGAGGGACGTCCAGATCGTGGCCCAGATGGCGGCGCCGGGCACCAGACCCATCGCGTAGCGGACCCAGCCCATCCGCGCCAGGCCCGCGGCGAGGTTGACGACCGTCTGCGCGCCGACCGTGAGGAAGCTCAGCGTGACCACGGGAGGGCCCCACTGCTCGACCCGCTCCATCGCGCGCCGGACGCGGGGCGCGGACGCCCGCCCCTCGGCGTCGCGCCTGCGCAGGGCGCCTGCGGCGATGGCCCGACCGATCCCCCACGTGGCGCCGGCCCGCAGCAGCACGATGACGAACAGCGTCAGCCAGGCCCACGCCCAGGGCCAGGACCGGATCTCCTCGATCATCGTTCGTCCTCCGCGACGAGCGACCTCTCCAGCACGAGGGCGTCGGAGCCGTCGCGGTAGTAGCGCTTCCTGCGGCTGATGGCCCCGTATCCCGCCGCGCGGTAGAGGCCGATCGCCGCCTCGTTGTCCGCGGCCACCTCCAGCAGGACGCGCTCTGCACCCGCGGCCGCTGCCCGATCGTGCGCGGCGTCGAGCAGCGCGGCCGCGCGGCCTCCGCGTCGGGCGCGTGGGAGGACCGCCACACGCAGGAGGTCCGCGACGTCTGCCACGACGCTCACGTCGACGTAGCCCACGACCTCGCCGTCCAGCTCGCTCACGAGCAGCACGCGTCCCGCGCGCAGCTCGTCCTCGACGAGCGTCCTGCTCCAGGCCTCGGAACCGAAGCACACTGCCTCGATGCCGGTCACGGCGTCCACGTCACGGCCCTCGGCCGGGCGGTTCATGCGCGCTTGACGGCGCCGGGCTCGACCGCGTCGGGGCGGCGCAGGTACAGCGGCTCGAGCGGCAGCTCCTCCACCGTGCCGGCCACGACCGCGCGGGCCAGGTCGGCGGCCTCCGCGTCCAGCGGGCCACCCCCGTCGACCAGGAGGTCGGGGTACAGCGCTGCGCCGCGTCCCACGACGGGGAGACCCGGGTGACGTTCGGCGAGCGTGGCGGGCCGGTCGACGTGGGGACCGTCGACGCGGCGTGCATCGACGTACCGGGCCCAGTAGACCTCCTTGCGCCGGGCGTCGATGGCCACCAGCACCTCGCCCGTCGTGCCGACGGCCAGCGCGTCGAGCGAGCACACGCCGTGCGTCGTGAGCCCGAGGGTCTGGGCGAGCGTGAGTGCCGTGACCACGCCGACCCGCAGTCCCGTGTACGGGCCCGGGCCCACCCCGACGGCGACGTCGGTGAGGTCTGCGGCGGTCACACCGGCCTCGGCAAGGACGTCGCGGATGGCCGGGGCCAGGAGCTCGCCGTGCGCCATGGTGCCCACACCGCTCGCGGTGGCCACGACGTCGTGGCCGTCGTGGAGCGCGACGCTGACCGCGGGACCGGCGGTGTCGAGGGCGAGCAGGAGCACGCCCCGAGCCTAGGACACCCTCCCCCACGCCGAGATTTGCGGCCCCATCCACCGTTCTCGTGCCCCATTCGGTGGATGGAGCCGCGAATCTCGGGGTCGGGGTCAGCCGAGGAGGGTGGAGCGGAGCGGGACGCCGACCCAGCGGGGGCCGTTGGGCTTGATGGTGACGACGCGGGGCTCGACGTCGTCGATCTCCTCGGCACCAGGGACCTCGCCGGCGTGCGGGGTGCCGAGGGGGTCGATGGGGCGGGGACCGCGGACCTCGATGGTGACGGAGAGCCAGCTGTCGTTCAGCTGCTCGGCGATGCCGGCGCCCCACTCGACGACCGTGACCGCCTCGTCGGCCGTGGTGTCGAGGTCGAGGTCGTCGACCTCCTCGGCACCGCCCAGCCGGTAGGCGTCGACGTGGACGAGCGGCGGGCCCCCGACGAGCGAGGGATGCGTCCGGGCCAGCACGAACGTGGGAGACGTGATGGGGCCGCGGACACCCAGGGCGTCGCCGAGGCCCTGGGTGAAGGTGGTCTTGCCGGCGCCCAGGTCGCCGGAGAGGACGAGCAGGTCGCCGGCGCGCACGAGCGAGGCGACGCGGTCGGCCAGGTGGTGCATGGCCTCCGGCGTGGGCACCTCGCGCGCGAGCCAGAGCGTCTTGCCGAACTCGATGAGCGGTCCGTCCTGGCGCAGGGGGTGGTACTTGCGGCGAGCCCAGAAGCGCACCGTCTCGGGCAGCTCCTCGCGCACGTGCAGCCAGATGCCGTCCTTGCCGCGCTCCTCGGCGGTGTCCTCGGCGACGCCCACCATGGCCGACGCGACGCCGCGGGCCTGAATGTCGGGGTCCACCGCCACCCGGCGCAGGCCGAGGGAACCGGGCCGCGACTCGTCGAACAGCAGGGCGCCCATGGGCTCGCCGCGTCGCTCCACCAGGAGCCCCCCGGGTCCGGCGAGGACCGCGGCGATGGACTCCTCGGTCTCCTCCAGCGCCGTGGACGGCGGGTCGAGCTGCTGGCGGGCACCGAACGAGCGTCGGATGACGTCGAGGACGGCGGGCGCGTGCTCGGGCCCGGCGTCGATGACGTCGAGGGCGCGGATCCGACTCATGCAGCCCTCTCCAGGAGGCCCTGCAGCGCCTCGGTGACCCGGCCGGGCTGCTCGAGCATGACCATGTGGCCCGCTCCCTCGACCGCCACGAGCGTGGCGCCCGGGATGGTCTCGGCGAGCCGGCGGCTGTGCTTGAACGGGGTCAGCATGTCCTTGGTCCCGCAGAGCACCACGGTGGGCACCTGTCCCAGGTCGACGAGTCCGGCGGTCGTGTCGAGCGTGACGAAGTTGGGGTAGAAGTCGAGGAGCACCTGGGTGCGCGCCTGCCGGATCATGAGGTCGGTCATGTCGACGGCGGCGTCGCTCGCTCCGGGGCCGACGGCCCAGCGCTTCATGAGCGTGCGGCTGTTGAAGCCGCGACCCCAGTCGAGGACCGGGCTGGCCACCCGCAGGAGCGGGGCGAGCTTCGCGAGCGCCGGCGCCTCGTGGATGAGCCTGCCCGAGCTGGTGCCGATGAGCATGGTGGCCACGACGCGGGTGCCGAAGAGCTTGGGCTCGCGCCCGGCGAGCTCCATGAGGGTCATGCCGCCCATGGAGTGGCCCACGAGCACCACCGGCCCGTCGGGCACGTGCGCGTCGAGCACCGCAGCGAGGTCCTGCGCCAGGTCGTCCAGGCCGGAGGAGTCGGCGTGCGAGCGACCCGACGCGCCGTGGGAGCGCTGGTCGTAGAAGACCATCCGGTAGCGACCCCGCAGCGCGAGCCGCTGGAAGTGCCAGGTGTCGAGGGTGCAGGTCCAGCCGTGGGCGAAGACGATCGTGGGAGCATCGGCCGGCGCATCGGGCGCCTCGTCGACCTCGACGTTGATTGACGTCCCGTCGTGGGCCACCACGGTCTGTGCGGGGCTGTGCACCGTGCCGAACGCCGTGGCGTCGGCCAGTTCGTCGCGCCGGGCCGACGTGCGCCTCACGTCGACGACCTTGGCGGTGACACCTGCAGCCACGAACGCTCCGGCGGTGACGCCGAGTGCCGTGAGTCGGTTCATCGTTCTCCTCGATAGGTGCGGACGATGCGACCACCGAGCCGCGTGACGACCTCGTACGCGATCGTACCGGCGGCCTCGGCCCAGTCCTGGGCGGTGGGCTCGCCGTCGTCGCCCGGGCCGAAGAGCGTGACGACGTCGCCCCGCGCGACGGGGAGGTCGCCCACGTCGGCGACGAGCTGGTCCATGCAGATCCGCCCCGCCACCGGCACCTGGGCGCCGGCCACGCCGACCCGCGCCCGCCCCGAGGCGGTGCGCAGCACGCCCTCGGCATAGCCGAGCGGCACGTCGACGAGGGTGGTCTCGCGGTCCGTGACGTAGGTGTGGCCGTACGAGACGCCGCGGCCGGCCGGGACACGCTTGACGGAGACTGCGCGCCCGCGCAGCGTCATGACGGGCTGCAGCGCGACGCCGTGCTGCAGCCCGGCGTCGGGACTGATCCCGTACGAGGCGATCCCGACCCGCACGAGGTCGAGGTGGGACGAGGGACGCACGAGCGTGGCCGCGGAGTTGGCCAGGTGCCGGAGCCTCGGCGCGATCCCGGCCGCCTCGAGCTGCTCGACGGACTCGGTGAAGACCCGCTCCTGCTCGTCGTTGGCGGGGTGGTCCGGCTCGTCGGCGCACGCGAAGTGCGACCACACGCCCGTGACCTCGAGCCGCCCCGCGGACTGGGCTTGCACGGCGGCCTCGACGAGGAGGTCCCACTGGGGGCCGAAGGCGCCGTTGCGGAGCAGCCCGGTGTCGACCTTGAGCTGGACCTTGGGCCGACGCGTGCTGCCGGAAAGAATCTCGGCGAGCTGCTCGGCGGACGATGCCGTGACCTCGACGTCGGCCTCGGCGAGCGACGTGAAGTCGGCGCCGGGCGCAGCGAGCCAGCACAGCACGGGCCCGGTGTCGCCGGCCTCGCGCAGGGCGAGCGCCTCCGCCCCGGTGGCCACGCCCAGCCAGTCGGCACCCGCCTCGCGAGCGGCCCGGGCCACGGGCGCGAGACCGTGGCCGTAGGCGTCGGCCTTGACCACGGGCATCTGGAGAGCGCCGGGCGCCGCGGCACGCAGTGCCTCGAGGTTGGACCGGTAGGTGTCGAGGTCGATGACGGCCTCGGCCTGCGGTTCGCGGCTCATGCGCCGTCTCCCCGCAGGAAGGCCGCGACGACGGACGGCAGGCGCCGGGCGACGTCGGACGCGGTGAACGGCCCGCCGGGGTTGGCCAGCTGCCCGGCACGACCGTGCAGGAGCGCGGCCACCGAGCCAGCGTCCAACGGGTCGAGCCCAGCAGCGACCAGGGCGCCGGCGAACCCGGCGAGGACGTCGCCCGAGCCTGCTGTGCCGAGCCACGGGGTGGACACGAGGTTGACCCGTGCCGGGGCACCGGTCCGGACCACGAGGGTTCGCTCGCCCTTGAGGAGCACCGTCGCGCCCGACTGCTCGGCCGCGCGCGTGGCGTGGGCGAGCGGCTCGGCCTCCACGTCGTCGCGCTCGACGCCGAGCATGCGGGCCAGCTCACCCGCGTGCGGCGTCAGGAGGGCCGGCACCTCGAAGCGGTCGGGCAGGTGCTGCAGCGCGTCGGCGTCGACGACGAGCGGGACTCCCTGCTCGAGCGCCCAGGCGAGACGTTCGCCGGCCTGGCTGCCGCCGCCCGGGCCGACGACCCAGGCCTGCACGCGCCCGGCCTCGTCGTAGGACGAGGCCACCACCTCGGGTGCTCGGTCGACCACCCGGTGCCGGAGGGACTCCTCGCCGACGAATCGGACCATCCCCGCGGGTCCGGCCTGGGCGCCGGCCACACAGAGGTGCGCCGCGCCCGCGTACTCGTCGGAGCCGGCTGCGACCCCCACGACGCCGCGCGTGTACTTGTGGCTCACGGCGTCGGTGAACAGGTGCCGGGCGAGGACGTGACCGTCGGTCTCCTCGAGCGCCTCGACGGCCGGAGCGCCGAGGTACGGGCCGAGCCCGATGTCCACCAGGACCGGTGTCCCTCCCCCAACCGCTGCCGCGGGGTCCACGAGCCCCGCCACCTTGTGCGTGCCGAACGTGACCGTGCGACGGGCCCGGACGTGCGGCTCGCCGGTGGTGGCCTCGTCGACTCCCACGCCCGACGGCACGTCGACCGAGGTGACGTCGGCGCCCTGGAGCTGACGGACGACCTCGACGGCCTGCTCACGCAGACCGGGCCGACCCCCGATGCCGACGATCGCGTCGAGCACGAAGCGGTGCCCGCCGGCACGGTCGACCACCTGGGCCCCGGCCGTCAGCGCGGCCCGCAGCCCTGCGGCATGGACCTTCTCGGGCTCGAGCAGCAGGAGGTCGACGCGCACGCCGCGGTCCAGCAGATGCGCCGCGGCGAAGAGGGCGTCTCCACCGTTGGACCCCGAGCCCACCAGCACGAGGAGCACCTCGCCCGCCGGGACGTGGTGCATCGCCTCGGCCAGGCCACGGGCGGCCCGGGCCATCAGCTCGCCGTCGTCGTCGAGGGTCCCGAGCAGCGCCTGCTCGGCGGCGCGCACGTCGTCGGCGCGGTGGGCGCGCAGCACGTCAGGACTCCGCGACGACGAACGCGGTGGCGACGCTGGTGTCGTGCGAGAGCGAGAGGTGGACGGCCGTGATGCCCAGCTCCTGGACCCGGGAGGCCGCCGCGCCGTGGAGCTCCAGCGAGGGTGCTCCCGCCGCGTCCTGCACGACCTCGATGTCCTGCCAGGACAGTCCGGCGGGCGAGCGGAGCGCCTTCACGAAGGCCTCCTTGGCGCCGAACCGAGCCGCGAGCGACTCCGTGGTGTGCCCCGCGGCCAGCTCCTCGGGCCGGAACAGCCGGCTGCGCAGGCCAGGCGTGCGCTCGAGCGACTTCTCGAACCGTGCCAGGTCGACGACGTCGACGCCCACTCCCCAGATGGCCACGGTCACTCCACGGTGACGGACTTGGCGAGGTTGCGCGGCTGGTCGACGTCGTGGCCCATGATCTGCGCGAGCTCGCACGCGAAGATCTGCAACGGCACCGTGGCGACCAGCGGCTGAAGGAGCGTGGGCACCTTGGGCAGCCGGATCACCTCGTCGGCGTACGGGACGACCGAGTCGTCGCCGTCCTCCACCAGCACGATGGTGCGGGCGCCGCGGGCGCGGACCTCCTGGATGTTGGAGACGACCTTCTCGTGCAGTTGGTCGCGCCCTCGCGGCGGGACGACCACGAAGACCGGTGTCCCGTCCTCCACGAGCGCGATGGGGCCGTGCTTCAGCTCTCCGGCAGCGAACCCCTCGGCGTGGACGTAGGCCAGCTCCTTGAGCTTGAGCGCGCCCTCCAGGGCCACGGGGTAGCCGACGTGCCGGCCGAGGAAGAGGAACGACCGTGAGGACTCGAGGTCGGCGGCCAGCTTCCGCACCTGTCCCGCGTCGTCGATGAGGCGTTGGATCCCGGCGGGGACTTCCTCCAGCTCGGCGATGATCGAGCTGATCTCGTCGCCGTACTTGGCCCCGGTGACCTGAGCCAGGTACAGGCCGAGCAGGTAGCACGCGACCACCTGGGACAGGAACCCCTTGGTGGAGGCGACGGCGATCTCGGGCCCCGCGTGCGTGTAGATGACGGCGTCGGACTCACGCGGGATGGTGGAGCCGTTGGTGTTGCAGATGCTCAGGACCCGTGCGCGCTGCTGGCGTGCGTACCTGATGGCCATGAGGGTGTCCATGGTCTCGCCGGACTGGCTGATGGAGACCACGAGCGTGGAGCGGTCGATGATGGGGTCGCGGTAGCGGAACTCGCTGGCCACCTCGACCTCGCACGGGATGCGCGTCCAGTGCTCGATGGCGTACTTGGCCACGAGGCCCGCGTACATGGCGGTACCGCACGCGATGACGATGATCTTGTCGATGTCACGGAGCTCGTCGTCGGAGAGACGCATCTCGTCGAGCACGAGCCGTCCGTCGGGGTCACGACGACCCAGGAGCGTGTCGGCGACGGCCTGGGGCTGCTCGGCGATCTCCTTGAGCATGAACCACTCGTGACCACCTTTCTCGGCCGCCGAGACGTCCCAGTCGACGTGGTAGTCGCGGTGCTCGGCGGGCTCGCCGTCGAAGGTGACGACGTCTATCCCGTCGGCCGTGATGGTGACGACCTGGTCCTGGCCCAGCTCCACCGCGTCGCGCGTGTAGTCGATGAACGCCGCGACGTCGGAGCCCAGGAAGTTCTCACCGTCGCCGCGCCCCACGACGAGCGGGGAGTTGCGGCGCGCGCCCACGACGACGTCGGGCTGCTCGGCATCGGTGATCACGAGGGTGAAGGCGCCCTCGAGCCGGGCGCAGACCGCGCGCACGGCGTCGGTCAGGTTCGGGGTGACGTCGAGCTGGTCGCGGACGAGGTGCGCCACGATCTCGCTGTCGGTCTCGGAGACCATCTCGCGTCCCGAGCTCTCCAGCTCGGCCCGGAGCTCGGCGAAGTTCTCGATGATGCCGTTGTGGACGATGGCCACCCGCTCCGAGGAGTCCAGGTGGGGGTGGGCGTTGACGTCGGTGGGGCCGCCGTGGGTGGCCCAGCGCGTGTGCCCGATCCCGGTGGTGGACGCGGGCATGCTTCGCTCCTTGAGCGCGCCCTCGAGGTTGGAGAGCTTGCCCGCCTTCTTGGCCCACGTGATGTGGTCGCCGTCGACCAGCGCGACGCCGCCCGAGTCGTAGCCGCGGTACTCAAGCCGCTTCAGACCCCCCATGACGACGTCGAGTGCCTGGCGATGACCCACGTACCCGACGATTCCGCACATGCTGTCCAGGGTACCGAGTGCATGGCACGGAAGGTGGTACGGGAACAATGGCGCGCATGAGTCGGGAGCGGTCTCCGTACGTGGAGATGGATCGCGCGGCGTGGGCGGCCCTGGCGGGCGACGCGCCGCTGCCCTTGTCGGCGCAGGAGATCGACCAGGTCAAGGGCCTCGGAGACCAGCTCGACCTCGAGGAGGTGCGCCAGGTCTACCTGCCGCTCACCGAGCTGATCGCCCTGCGCCTGCGGGCCGCCACGGGCCTCTACCGCGCCACCGAGAAGTTCCTCGGCAACCCGCAGCCCCAGCGCACGCCCTTCGTGATCGGCATCGCCGGCTCGGTGGCGGTGGGCAAGTCCACGACGGCCCGCATCGTGCGCGACCTCCTCGCCCACGGACCCGGCCACCCGAGCGTCTCGCTCGTGACCACCGACGGGTTCCTGCTCCCCAACTCAGAGCTCGAGCGTCGCGGCATCCTGCAGCGCAAGGGCTTCCCGGAGTCCTACGACCGCAAGGCCCTGCTGCGGTTCGTCATCGACGTGAAGTCAGGCGTCGACCGCGTCGAGGCGCCGGTGTACTCGCACCTCACCTACGACCGCACCGACGACGTCGTGGCCGTCGAGCACCCCGACATCGTCATCATCGAGGGCCTCAACGTGCTGGCCCCCGCCAAGGATCGCGGCGACGGCAGCCCCGGCGCGGCCGTGAGCGACTACTTCGACTTCGGCATCTACGTCGACGCCTCGAGCCGCGACATCCGACGCTGGTACGTCGACCGGTTCCTCGCCCTGCGGAAGACGGCGTTCACCGACCCCGCCTCGTACTTCCACCGCTACAGCTCCCTCACCGACGACGAGGCCGTGGCGCGCGCGAGCGAGCTGTGGGACACGATCAACTGGCCCAACCTGCGCGAGAACGTGCAGACCACGCGTGGACGGGCCGACCTCATCCTGCGCAAGGACGCCGACCACTCCGTCAAGTGGGTGCGCTTCCGCAAGATGTGACCGGCCCGCCACGGGCTCCGACCAGACTTCCGGTCAGAGCGGGGTGAAGGTGCAGGACGTGGTGGCGTACGTGTAGCCGTTCGACGTCTTGGCCGCCGCGCCGTTGCGCTCCGCCGCGATGGCGAAGGCCTTGTAGCTGAAGACGGAGCTGCCGGCCGGGATGGTCACCGCGACGTTGCCGCGACCGTCCTGGTACCCGACGATCGAGCCGACGTTGGTCTGGAACGTGACCTTGCGTCCCGGGCGGGCCGGTGTGAACGAGGCGACCGCGGTCCGGTCGGTCGCGAAGAACGTGCACTGCGAGTCCGGCGTCACGAGGAGCTTGCCCGTCTGGGCGACGATCGTGACGGTCCGCACGGTGCCCGTGATCGTGGCGTGCGACGGGTACTTGGGAGCGAGGAACCGCAGCGCCTTGGTGCCCTGGAGCCGGAACGCGAACTGGAAGGTCCCGTCCGACGCGCTCGTGGTGCTCTTGAGCGTCTTCCAGGTGGTCCCGCTCCGGTACTGGAGCTTCACGGTGCGCTCGACCGGTGTCGTGAGCGTCCCGCGGGCGTTGTTGAGCTCGTTCTTCATGGCCTTGGTGTACGTGAGGGTGAGGTGGGTGGAGCCGGCGGCCTGGGCGGCCGGTGCCACGAGGAGTGTGGTGCTGAGTCCTGCGACGGCGAGGGCCGTGACGAGCAGGATCCGGGGTGACTTCATGAGGAGCTCCGTCTCGGGAGGGGGATCCTTCGCACGGTAGGACACCATCTGCTCGCAGCAGCCGGGATCACAGTGATTACGACCCTTCCCTACCCTCAGGCCCTCGGCCCTTCACTCGTCAATCTTTTCGACACGTGGCTGCCGCCCGGTCGTCACGAACGCTGCCGCACCCTGCGTGTGACGTGATGCTGTCGGTGTTTTCGACAAGTGGCTGCCGCCTCGTCGTCACGGACGCTACATTTCGACCCATCTGCGCCCGGTCGAGCGGGCACACCGAAGCGAAGTGGGGCATGCCGTGGTCGACCTGGGGATCCCGGGCCTGGAGGACGCCGAGCTCATCGGCCGTGGCGGTTTCGGCCAGGTCTACAAGGCCCGACAGCCCGCCCTCAACCGCACCGTGGCCGTCAAGGTCCTGCGCGTCGCCGAGGTCACCGACGAAGAGCTCAGACTCTTCGAACGCGAGTGCGCCGCCGTCGGAAGCCTCGACTGGTGCCCCGACATCGTCTCCGTCTTCGCCGCCGGCACCACCCCCGACGGCGACCCCTACATGGTCATGGAGTTCGCCCCCGGCGGGACCCTGCGCGACCGCATGCGCTCCACCGGACACATCGACGAGACCCAGGCACGCGACGTCGCCCTCCACATCGGCACCGCCCTCGCCCACGCCCACGACGCCGGACTCCTGCACCGCGACGTCAAGCCAGCCAACATCCTCTACTCCCGCAACGGCAACCCCATCCTCGCCGACTTCGGCATCGCCAAGGTCACCGCACGCACCGGCGCCACCTCCACCGCAGCCATGTCCGGCACGATCGCCTACCTGGCTCCGGAGGTGCTGCTCGACTCCCAGGCCTCGCCCGCCTCGGACATCTTCTCCCTCGGCGCGACGCTCCTCGAGGCCCTGACCGGCGCCACGCCGTTCCGCTCCAGCTCGTCCGACACCGCAGCCACCATCATGCGGCGCGCGTTCTCGCACGAGGACGTCGATCTCACTGGCGTCCCGGTGAGCACCGACCTTGCCGCGATCCTCGGCCGTTGCCTCGCGGTGGATCCGGCCCGCCGCTACTCGAGCGCCCACGAGCTCCTGCACGACCTGGCCACCGGGGCCGGCACCGTGCCGACACCGGACGAGCCCACCGTCATCCGAACCCCCCGCCCCTCGGCGGCGCCGGTCGATCTGCCGGACGACTCGACCCAGATCAGGCGTCGCCCGGCGGCCGGCGCTCCTCCGCTCCCTCCGGGCTCCGCGCCCCTCGAGGAGGCCGCCACCTCCGAGGCCCGGAGGCGCAGCACGGTCCTCGCCGTTGCTGCGACGAGCCTCGTGCTCGCCGCCACCCTGGTCGCGGGCGTCGTGTGGGCCGTCAGCCGCTCCGGTTCCGACGACCAGCAGCCGGTCGCTGCCGACGCCAAGAAGTCCGGCGCAGCGAAGCCCTCGGCGTCGGTCAACCCCGAGGCCGCACCGCAGGCACCCACCTTCGGCCGGCGTCCTGCCGGCCTCCCCTCCACGGTGTCGATCGCGTCAGCGCCCCCGGAGGAGCACGTCCAGGGCATCGTCGTCGACCGTGAGAACAAGTTCATCTACTGGTCCTTCAAGGACTGGCTCTACAAGACCAACTTCTCCGGCGACGTCGTCGCCAGCGTGACGGGACTCGGCGGCCACCTCGGCGACCTGACCTTGGACGCCGAGAGCGGGAAGATCTACGGATCGCTCACCCGCAAGGACATCAACGGCTTCTTCCTGGCCGTCATCGACGGCAAGGACCTGACGGGCCTCGGACAGCGGGCCGACGAGACCGACGGCGTCTCCATGGTCTACATGCCCGACGTCACGAACGACTACCTCGAGGACGTCAACGGCGACGGGACGTTCGACGGCGACGTCGCGGAGACGCCCGACCACCGCTACGGGACGAGTGGCATCGACGGCATCGCCCTCGGACCGGCCCTCGACGGCTCCGACGAGGAGATGGTGACCGTCGCCTACGGCATCTTCGAGAACGAGGCCCGCTCCGACAACGACTACCAGGTGCTGCTCCAGTTCACGCCCGCGACGCTGGCCGAGTACGCCCAGCCCGTGAGCAGCTCGCCGGCCTCGGACGGTCCGGAGAGCCCCGCGGGCAAGTACTTCGTCTACACCGGCAACACCCGGTACGGCGTGCAGAACCTCGCGTTCGACCCGTGGCTGGACCGGTACCTCCTGGCCGTCTACGAGGGCCCCAAGCCGTCGTTCCCCAACTACACGTTGTTCAGCATCCCGGCGCGCACGCCGGCCACCACGCAGAAGCTCCGTGGCCTGGGCGGCGAGACCGGCTCCGTCGTGAAGCTGGCGCCGGACGGTCTGCGCGACGGTGGCACCGGCGTCCGCGGCTGGCGCTTCGACGCCGCCCTGGGGCTCGAGTCGCTCGGCGGTGGCTACTTCTACACGGCCACGGGTGAGACGGCCGAGGGCGCGGCGACGCTCACGCTCCGCCGCTGGGCCTTCGACGCGCAGGACCCCTTCACCGGCAAGCGCTGACCCATGACCGACCCCAGGGCCGTCCGCATCACGGTCGATGGCGCCGTCGTCCTGGAGGTGACGCCCGGCCAGGAGGTCGTGATCGGCCGCGACCCCGCCGGCCACGTGGTGGTCCCTGACCACCTCGTGTCGCGCCGGCACGCGCGAGTCGTCCACGAGGGGGTGTGGGTGCTCGAGGACCTCGGCAGCGCCAACGGCACCTGGATCCATGGGCAGGAGATCCAGCGCGTCAGTCTCGTCGACGCCCACGACGTCCTGCTCGGCGACCCGGCCGACGCCCCGCTCATCCGTCTCGACCTCGTGGACCCGCTGGCGAGCCACACCCTGGACCGGCGGACCCTGGTCCCGGCCGACGAGTCCTTCCGGGCGCCGTCGTCAGCGCTGCCGGGCACGACCAGCGGGACGGTGACGATCGGTCGGCACGTCTCGAACGACCTGAGTCTCGAGGACCCGATGGTCTCGACCCGGCACGCCCGCGTCGAGACCCGGCACGGGGAACGCTGGATCATCGACCTGGGCAGCACCAACCAGACGATCGTCAACGGCTCGGCCGTCGCGCAGCAGCGGATCGTCGACGGCGACAAGGTCCTCATCGGGAACACGCACTTCCGGGTGCAGCGCGGCGGGCTCGTGCCCGAGTCAGCCGGCGGCCTCGTGGTGCGCGACGCCGTGCTCGCCATCCGCTCCGGCCGACGCATCGTCGACCAGGTCTCCTTCGCCGTCGAGGAGCCGTCGGTCGTGGCCGTCATCGGCCCCTCCGGCGCAGGCAAGTCCAGCCTGCTCCGACTCCTGACCGGGCAGGTGCGCCCCACCTCGGGCTCGGTCGACTTCCGCGAGGCCAGCATGGCGAGCCAGCGCCAGGCGTTCCGCGGCGACATCGGCGTCGTTCCCCAGCACACGATCGCCCACGGCAAGCTCACCGCACGCCAGGCCCTCGACTACACCGCGCGGCTGCGGTTCGCCGACGACGTCACCGTGACGGGACGCCACGCCCGGGTCGACGAGGTGCTGGACCAGCTCGGGCTCACGCAGCACGCAGAGACGCCCGTGGACCGGCTCTCCGGTGGGCAGCAACGCCGCGTCGCCATCGCCATGGAGCTCCTCACCGAGCCAACCATGCTGATCCTCGACGAGCCCACCTCCGGCCTCGATCCCTCGCTGGTCCTGCAGATCATGCAGCTCCTGCGCCAGTTCGCCGACGACGGCAAGCAGGTCCTCGTCGTGACGCACGACCTCGACCACCTCGACCTCGTCGACGAGGTGATCGTCCTGCGCGCCGGTGGCACCGTCGCGTTCCGCGGCCCGCCGTCCGAGGTGTTCGGACACTTCGGCCGCGCGTCGTGGGCCGAGGTCTTCACCGACCTCGCGGTCCCGACGCCGGCGACCCCCGGCCGGGACCGGATCGACCGACCGGCGTCCACGGCGTCGTTCGACGTGCCCGCTCCGCCGCTCGACGCGGGCCAGATCACCCGTCGTGCACTCACCGTCGCCAGTCGTCACGTCCGGCTCATCCTGGCCGACAAGCCTCTGGTCGCCCTGACGCTCGGCATGCCCGTGCTGCTCGCGGTCCTGGCGCTGGCCGTCCCGGGCTCGCACGGCCTCGCGCCGCTGGGCACCGAGCCCGACCCGAATCCCGGACGCTTGCTCGCCATCCTCACGATCGGAGCGGCCTTCCTCGGCCTGGCCGGCTCCATCCGTGAGCTCGTCGGGGAGCGTGCCATCTTCCTGCACGAGCGGGACGCCGGCCTTCCCCCGTTGTCGTACCTGATCGCCAAGACCGCGGTGCTGGCCGCCGTCGTCGTGGTCCAGTCGATCCTGCTCGTCGCGGTCGTGCTCCTGTTCAAGAAGGACCCGTCGGACAGCATCTTCTTCATGCCGGCGGCCGCGGAGATCCTCGTCGCGGTCTCGGCCACGTCGGTGTGCTGCATGCTCCTGGGGCTCGCTGTCTCCGCCCGGCTCGGCAACCCGGAGCAGTCCACGCCGCCGCTCGTGCTGCTGGTGATGGCGCAGCTCGTCCTGTGCGGCGGCCTCTTCCCCATCGCCGGACGACTGGGGCTCGAGCAGCTGGCCTGGCTGGCCCCGGGACGGTGGGGATACGCAGCAGCGGCGGCGACGACGGACCTGAACCGGGCCCTGCCGCCTGAGCAGCACGACGCGTTGTGGAACCACGAGGTCGGCATCTGGATCGCCTGCCTCGTGATGCTGGTGATCTTGTCCACGGTCCTGTGGCTCATCAGCTTCACGGGCGTCCGCCGCCGCGCCGCCTTCTCCTGACGCCGCCTCGCACCGTCCGGGCCCCGCAGAACGACCGACGTGAGTGGGGGCTGAGTCAGAGTGCGAGCGAGGTGCGGACGACGCCGGCCAGCTGGTCGGCGACCTCGGCGGCCCGCTCCAGGGTGGCGGCCTCCACCATGACCCGCACGAGCGGCTCGGTGCCCGACTGACGCAGCAGCACCCGCCCCTCGACTCCGAGATGCGCCTCGGCGTCCTTCACCGCGGCCAGCAGGACGGGGTCGGTGTCGGCGCGGGACTTGTCGACGTCGGGCACGTTCACGAGCACCTGCGGCATGCGGGTGACGACCGACGCGAGCCGCGCCAACGTCTGACCCGTGGCTGCCATGCGCGCCGCCACGTGCGCGGCCGTGAGCACGCCGTCGCCGGTGGTGGCGAAGTCGTTCATGATGACGTGACCGGACTGCTCCCCACCGAGGGAGAATCCGCCACGGCGCATCGCCTCCAGCACGTAGCGGTCGCCGACCGCCGTCTGCATCACCGTGAGGCCCTCGGCCTCGAGCGCGCGAAGGAAGCCCAGGTTGCTCATGACGGTGGCGACGACGGTGTCGTCGACGAGTCGCCCGGCGTCGCGGAAGGCGAGGGCCAGCATCGCGAGGATCTGGTCTCCGTCTACCACCTGCCCCGTGGCGTCGACGGCCAGGCAGCGGTCGGCGTCGCCGTCGAAGGCGAAGCCGGCGTCGGCCCGGTGCTCCACGACGGCACGCTGGAGATCGCCGAGGTGGGTGGAGCCGCAGTCGGCGTTGATGTTGATGCCGTCGGGCTCGGCGTGGATCGTGACCACCTGCGCGCCCAGCTGACGGAACACCTCGGGACCCACCTCGTAGGCGGCCCCGTTGGCGCAGTCGAGCACGATCGTCAGGCCGTCCAGGCGGACGGGAACCGTGCTCACGAGGTGCTTGACATACACCTCGACGCCCACGTGACTGTCGCCGATGCGACCGACCGCACCCCCGACGGGACGGTCCCAGGGCTCCTCGAGCCGGTCCTCGATGGCTTCCTCGATCGCGTCGTCGAGCTTGAGCCCGCCGCGCGAGAGGAACTTGATGCCGTTGTCGGGCATCGCGTTGTGGCTGGCCGAGATCATGACGCCCAGGTCGGCCTTGAGCTCGGCCGTCAGGAACGCAGCGCCCGGCGTGGGCACCACGCCCAGGCGATGCACGTCGACGCCGGCCGAGGCCAGGCCGGCCACGACCGCGGCCTCGAGGAACTCGCCCGAGGCCCGCGGGTCGCGCGCCACGACCGCCGTGGGTCGCTGGTCGGCGAACACGCCGACCTCGCCCAGCACGTGGGCCGCTGCCACGGCGAGGTCGAGCGCGAGCTCGGCCGTGAGATCACGGTTGGCGAGCCCACGGACCCCGTCGGTGCCGAAGATCCGCCCCACGACGTCAGCAGCTGCTGATCAGCGCTTGCTGTACTGAGGAGCCTTGCGGGCCTTCTTGAGACCGGCCTTCTTGCGCTCCTTGATGCGCGAGTCGCGCGTGAGGAGTCCGGCCTTCTTCAGGACGGGGCGGTTGGTCTCCTCGTCGATCGCGTTGAGCGAGCGGGCCACACCGAGGCGCAGCGCGCCGGCCTGGCCGGTCATGCCGCCACCGGTGACGCGGGCGACGACGTCGAAGCGGTCCGTCAGGCCGAGGGCCTCGAGGCCCTCCTTGGCGATCTGCTGGTGCAGCTTGTTGGGGAGGTACTCCTCCAGCGGCTTGCCGTTGACGACCCACTGGCCGGTCCCGGGGACGATGCGCACGCGGGCGATCGCCTCCTTGCGGCGGCCGGTGGCCGCACCGGGAGCGATCGTCGCGGGCGCCAGGGGCGCGTCAGCGGACGGGCTGCTCTCGGAGGTGTAGGCCACGCCCTCGGCGTTGGTCTCGAAGTCGGCGTTCTCGGTGGTGTCGGCCACGGTGCTGCTCTTCTCTGGAATCTGGTTGGTCACTGGGAGATCTGCGTGATCTCGAAAGGCTGGGGGTTCTGCGCGGCGTGCGGGTGCTCGGGGCCCGAGTAGACCTTGAGCTTCTTGATGAGGGCGTCGCCCAGACGGTTCTTGGGAAGCATGCCGCGGACCGACTTCTCGATGGCCTTGCGGGCGTCCTTGTCGAGCAGGTCGCCGTACGCGATGGACTTGAGTCCGCCCGGGTAGCCGCTGTGACGGTAGGCCAGCTTGTCGGTGCGCTTGTTGCCCGAGAGGGCGACCTTCTCCGCGTTGACGATGACGACGAAGTCGCCGCCGTCGACGTGCGGGGCGAAGGTGGCCTTGTGCTTGCCACGCAGGAGCGTCGCAGCCTGGACCGACAGGCGTCCGAGGACGACGTCTTCGGCGTCGATGACGTGCCACTGACGCGTGATGTCGGCGGGCTTGGGGCTGTACGTGGGCACGGCAGACCTTCTCGTGTTTCGGAACTGTGGCTTGGGGCAGTCGGGTCCGCGTGAAGACGCAGGACACAACGACGTTCAAGAGTAACGGGCGGGAAGGTGTCGGGTCAAAACGGGGCTGCTGCGCTTCTGCTGCACCGCCGCTGTGACGGCCCCCACTGAGCATGTCCTCACTACCGGGGATAGGTTGAACATGAGGTCCGCACACCATCGCGGGCCTCAGAAATCAGCCGGCACAGGAGACCCATCGTGACCGAAGAGACACTGACCGTCCGCGACAACCGTACGGGCGAGGAGTACGAGCTCGAGATCACCGACGGCACCGTGCGTGCCGCGGACCTCGGCAAGATCGGGAAGTCCGACGACGAGCCTGGCCTGGCCGTGTACGACCCGGGCTTCACCAACACCGCCTCCACGCGCAGCGCCGTCACCTTCATCGACGGCGACAAGGGGATCCTGGAGTACCGGGGCTACCCCATCGAGCAGCTGGCCGAGAAGTCCACGTTCCTCGAGGTCGCCTACCTCCTCATCCACGGTGAGCTGCCCACGGAGGACCAGCACGCGCAGTGGGTGCACGAGATCACCTACCACACGTTCGTGCACGAGAACCTCAAGAGCCTCATGCAGGGCTTCCGCTACGACGCGCACCCCATGGGCATGCTGCTCTCGAGCGTCGGCGCCCTCTCCACGTTCTATCCCGAGGCGCGCGCCATCAGCGACGAGCAGGTCCGTCACGAGCAGATCGTGCGCCTCATCGCCAAGATGCCCACTCTCGGCGCATGGGCCTTCCGTCACGCGCAGGGCAAGCCGTACGTCTACCCCGACAACGACCTGACCTACACCGAGAACTTCCTCGCGATGCTGTTCAAGATGAGCGAGCAGAAGTACAACCCGGACCCGCGCCTCTCCAAGGCCCTCGAGGTCCTGTTCATCCTGCACGCCGACCACGAGCAGAACTGCTCCACCAACGCGGTGCGCTCCATCGGCTCCAGCCAGGTCGACCCGTACTCGGCCGTCTCCGGCGGCATCGCGGCGCTCTTCGGCCCACTGCACGGCGGCGCCAACGAGGCCGTGCTGCGGATGCTCAAGCGCATCGGCACGGTCGAGAACGTCCCCGGCTTCATCGAGGGCGTCAAGAAGGGCGACGAGAAGCTCATGGGCTTCGGTCACCGCGTCTACAAGAACTTCGACCCGCGGGCCACGATCATCAAGAAGGCCGTCGACGACGTCTTCGAGGTCACCGGGGTCAACCCGCTGCTCAAGATCGCGCAGGAGCTGGAGAAGGTCGCGCTCGAGGACGAGTACTTCGTCAAGCGCAAGCTCTACCCCAACGTCGACTTCTACTCGGGCCTCATCTACGAGGCGCTCGAGTTCCCGCCGGAGATGTTCACGGTCCTCTTCGCCATCCCCCGCACCGCGGGCTGGCTGGCGCAGTGGGTCGAGCTCGTCGACGACAAGGAGCAGAAGATCGCGCGCCCCAAGCAGATCTACACGGGTGAGCGGAACCTCGTCTTCCCGCCCTCCTCGGAGCGCTGGGCCTGATCCCGGACCTGCGCCGCCCTCGACCCCGACCGCACCGTCGGAAGGTCGAAGGCGGCGCATTTCTCGTTCGTCCCGACGACTAAACTCCCCACCGTGCGACTCCGGATCGACCTCTCCTACGACGGCCTCGGCTTCCGCGGCTGGGCCACGCAACCCGGCCACCGCACGGTCCAGGAGACCGTCGAGCAGGCCATCGCCAAGATCCTGCGCCTCCCGACCCCGCCGATGGTCCAGTGCGCCGGTCGCACCGACGCCGGGGTGCACGCGCGGGCCCAGGTGGCCCACGTCGACCTCCCCGACCACGTCGTCCCCCGCGAGCTGGGCCGACGGCTGCGCAGCCTCCTGCCGGAGGACCTGACGATCCATTCCGTCACGCAGGCACCGCCTGGCTTCGACGCACGGTTCGCCGCCCTCGAGCGCCGCTACGCCTACCGGATCAGTGACGACCCCGCCGGGATCGACCCGATCGTGCGCAACCACGTCGTGCCCTGGGGCAAGACCCTCGACGTCGATCGCATGAACGTGACCGGCGAGCTGCTGCTCGGTCAGCACGACTTCGCCGCCTTCTGCCGCAGGCGCGACGGTGCCACCACCATCCGCACGCTCCTCGAGCTCTCCACCGTCCGCGAGGGCGGACTCGTCACCACGACGGTCCGCGCGGACGCCTTCTGCCACTCCATGGTGCGAGCGCTCATGGGCGCCCTCACGGCCGTCGGCGACGGCCGTGACGAGCCCGCCTGGGCCCTCGGAGTCCTCCAGGGGAGGGAGCGCGACTCCCGCGTCCGGGTCATGCCGGCCCACGGGCTCGTGCTCGAGGAGGTCGTCTATCCCGACGACGCCGGCATCGCGGACCGGGTGCTCGCCTCACGCCGCCGCCGCGACGAGGCCTGAGCCGACCGGAGGACCGCGCTCCCCATGGGTGGGAGGATGTGCCCATGGAGTGGGACGAGCTGGTCAGCTGGGCGGGGAGCACCTTCCCCGACACCGAGGAGTCCACGTCGTACGGGACACCGGCACTCAAGGTCAAGGGCAAGCTCGTGGGGCGGCTGCGGACCGACGCCGAGGGCGCACTGGCGCTGCGCTGCTCCGCCGACGACAAGGTCGCACTCGTCGAGGGCGACGACCCCGCCTACTTCACCACCCCGCACTACGACGGCTACGACTACGTGCTGGTCCACCTCCACCGCGCCGACGCCGCCGAGCTGCGCGAGCTCGTGACCGACGCGTGGCTCCTCGTCGCCCCCACCCGCGTCCGCCAGTCCTGGACACCGCCCTCGGAGCGCTCCTCGTGACCCGCCTGCTCGCCGCTCTCGCCCTGCTCCTCACGGTCCTCACCGGCTCGGCCGCCCAGGCCGCCGGCCCCACGGTGCAGCCGCTTCCCGACGGCGCCGTCGTCGACTACCAGCTGGGCGGCAGCTACAGGCCGGCCGACGACGTCACCGTCGTCGTCCGGGACCGCACCACGAAGGCCGCCGGACGGTACTCGATCTGCTACGTCAACTCCTTCCAGACCCAGCCCGGCACGCTCAGCTGGTGGAAGAAGCACCACCCCAGGCTCCTGCTGAGGAAGGGCTCGACGCTCGTCCACGACCCGGGCTGGCCCGACGAGGTGCTGATGGACCTGCGCACCGCCGACCGGCGCCGCGAGCTGCAGCGGGTCAACCGCCGATGGTTCGCCGGGTGCGCCCGCGACGGCTACGAGGCGGTCGAGGCCGACAACCTCGACTCCTGGACCCGCTCCTCGAAGCTCATGACGAAGGCGCAGGCCGCCGACATGGCTCGCCGACTGGCCACCGAGGCCCACGCCGCAGGACTCGCCCTCGGCCAGAAGAACACCCCCGAGCTCGACGGCAAGGCCCTCGGCCTCGACTTCGCGGTGGCCGAGGAGTGCCAGGTCTACCGGGAGTGCGGCGCGTACACGAAGCTCTACGGCTCGAGGCTCGTGGAGATCGAGTACACCGACAACGGGAAGGCCGCCTACAGGACGGCCTGCGCCGACCGCGGCGGCCGGCATGCCATCCTCCTGCGGGACCGTGACGTGGTGCCGCGCGGCACGAAGGGCTACGTCTTCCGGCACTGCTGAAGCCGGCCGGGACCCTGCGCACCCCGGGACGCCACAATGGGTCCCATGAGCGGCCACTACTTCGACCGTGACCCGTCGGCCGACGACCGCCGACGCGAGGTGCGCGTCCAGGTGCTGGGTCGCGACCTGTCGTTCACCACGAGCACGGGCGTCTTCTCGGCCGAGCACCTCGACCACGCGACCCGGCTCCTGCTGGAGTCGTGCGACGTGCCCGCCGGTCCCGTCACCCTGCTCGACCTCGGCTGCGGGTGGGGTCCGGTCGCCGTCATGCTGGCGCTCCAGAACCCGGACGCCACCGTCTGGGCCGTCGACGTCAACGAGCGCGCGCTCGAGCTCACCCGGACCAACGCCGCGCGGCACGGCGTCACGGTGCACGTGGCGCTCCCCCACGACGTCCCGGCCGACCTCGCGTTCGACGAGATCTGGTCCAACCCACCGGTCCGCATCGGCAAGCAGGCTCTTCATGAGCTCCTGCTCACCTGGCTCCCCCGGCTCGGCCCCACAGGCCTGGCACGCATGGTGGTGGGCAAGAACCTCGGCGCCGACTCGTTGCAGCGCTGGCTCGGCGAGCAGGGCTGGCCCACGCGACGCGCGGCGTCCGCGAAGGGCTTCCGCGTGCTGGAGGCCGCGCGCGGGCCGGCGTCCTGACCGTTCGTGCGCTCTCCTCATCGGTGCGCGAGCAGACGACGCGCACCACCGCGGGGTCTCGACGGGTTGGGGCTGGCCTAGGGTGTTCCAGTACTCACGACGGAGGATCAATGGAACTCAAGGACCTGACCCGCGCCCTGCGGCGCCGCTGGCGCCGGGTCGCCGCGCTGCTCGTCGTCGCGATCGCGATCGGCGTCGCCGCCCTGTTCCTGCTCCCCCGCCAGTACGAGTCGACGGTCCGCCTGTACGTGGAGCCCAGCCAGAACGCGGCCGGCGCCACCACCAGCTCGGCCGAGACCCAAGCGGCGTCCTACCAGGCCCTCGCCAGCACCGACGTGCTGGTCCGTCAGGTCATCGACTCGCTGGAGCTCGACGTCTCGCCGCGCGCCTTCCTCTCTGCCACCTCCACGACGGTCGAGCCGGGAACCGCGGTCATCCGGATGTCCGTGCGCGACCGGTCGCCCGAGAACGCGCGCAAGGTCGCGCAGACCTACGCCGACACCTTCGTCCGCTATCTCGCTCTCGTCACCGGCGGCGACGCCATCACCGCGGCCGCGCTGTCCGACCCTGACGCCGAAACAGACTCGGCGCCGGCCCAGGTGGTCCAGCCGGCCGATGAGCCGGGCCCACCCGTGTCACCGTCCACGTCCTCCATCATCGCGCTCAGCATCCTGATCGGCCTGGCCCTCGGGGCGGCGTCCGTCTTCTTCACCGAGCTGCGCGGGCGGCGCCTGCAGGATCTCGACGACCTCGACCGCTTCGACGACCGCGTCACGGTGCTGGGTGTCGTGCCGACCGACCCTCGGGCCGCGACCGCTCAGGCCGATCCCCGGACGAGCGACGCCTGGCGCCGGGTGGCCGCCAGCCTTCAGCACATGCCTGTGCGTGACGGTGTGGCCAGCATCGTCATGACCGGGGCCGGCGACCTGTCGTCGGCTGTCGTCGTCGCTCAGCTCGGCCAGGCCACCGCCGAGGCCGGCCGCTCCACCGTCCTCGTGGACGCGGACCTTCGGTCCGGACGGCTCACCAGCCTCCTGCACCACTCCGGTCCGGGCCTGGCGGAAGCCTTGAGCGACCCTGAGCCCGGGCCTGCGCCGAGCGTGGAGCTGACGCCCGGCCTCGTCCTCCTCCCCGCGGGAGCCTTGAGTCCCGATGCCGGAGGCCTCACCGCCTCACCGCGTCTCAGCACGCTGCTGCGCGACGCGATGCGAGATCATGGGCTCGGGATCATCTCGACCGCCCCCGTGGCCGACTTCGCCGATGCGACGCTCCTGGCTCGTGGCGCAGGGCTCTTCGTCATCGTGGTCGAGCTGGGTCGTACCCGGGTCTCTGACCTGCGCAGCGCTGTCGACTCGGCTCTCGCCGTCGGTGTCACCGAGCCGGCCGTCCTGGTCGTGCGTGCTCTCGCGGACCAGCCGGGTCCACGAGCCGAGACGACTGCTCCCGACGAGGCTCCGGACACGAACACGGACGTGGAGACAGTCACAGTCACAGTCACGGACACGGACGCGGACACGGACGCGGACGCGGACCCGGCCACCGACACGGCCCCGGTCGTGGAGGAGGCTCCCGAGCCTCCGCGCAGAAGTAGGGCAAAGGCACGAAGAAAGGCTTGAGGCTTTACGATGGTCCAATGCCCTGCATGGACGATGACACCTGCCGGGAGCACCCCGTTCATGTCGACGAAATGAAAGTGCGGTAGTCAGCTCGTGCGAGCCAGCCTGATCGAGATCCTTCGCAACCGGCGACTCGTGAGCCTGGGCGTGCTGGACGTCTCGGCCTGGATGGTGGCGCTGTACTTCGCCACCGCGCTCCGCCTGGAGGACCTGGCTGTCGTCGCCGGGTCGACGCTGTCAGCCGGAGACGCCGTGCCCTTGTTCGGCGTCCTGGCTGTGGGGGCAGTGGCAGGGGCGGCCCACCTCCTGACCGCCTGGCTCTTCCGCCTCCATCACGGCCGATCCGCCATGGCGTCGATCGACGAGCTCTTCCTGCTCGGCACCGTCGTCGCCGTGGCCGGTGTCGTCTCCACCGTCTTCAACCTGGTGTCCCCTGCGGTCGGGGTGCCTCACTCGGCGCCGATCATCGCTGCGTTCCTGACCTTCTGCCTCACCGCCTGGGTTCGAGGCCTGTGGCGTCTCGTCACCCGTGAACGGGCCGGGATGTCCCGGGCCACTGCGCCTCGCGTCGTCATCGTGGGTGCAGGCGAAGGCGGGCGACAGCTCATCGCCTCCATGCTGAACGACCCCAAGGAGCGATGGAATCCCGTCGCCCTCGTCGATGACGATCCCCGCAAGAAGCACTTCCGGTTCCGCGGCCTGTCCGTCCTCGGACGGATCGAGGACGTCGCGCAGGTCGCCACCGACGTCAGGGCCAGCGGCGTCGTCCTGGCCATCCCCAGTGCCAGCACCGAGCTCGTGAACCGCATCACCTCCGACGCCCTGGCCCATGGGCTCGACGTCAAGATCCTTCCGGGGGTCGACCAGCTGCTGGACGGCGTCACCGTGCGCTCGGTCCGGAGCCTCGAGCCCGGCGACCTGCTGGGTCGTCACCAGATCGAGACCGACCTCGAGTCGATCGCCGCCTACCTGTCCGGCAAGCGCGTCCTGGTCACGGGAGCCGGCGGGTCCATCGGGTCGGAGCTGTGCCGCCAGATCGTCCGGTTCAGTCCGTCGGCCGTCGCCTTCCTGGACCGCGACGAGTCCGCGCTGCACACCCTGGCCCTGTCCATCGACGGCCGGGCGGACCTCGAGTCCGACCACATCGTCCTGGCCGACATCCGCGACTCCCAACGCCTCGAAGAGGTGTTCTCGGAGTTCCGTCCTGAGATCGTCTTCCACTCCGCCGCGCTGAAACACGTGAACGTCCTGGAGCGCCATGCCTCGGAGGCTCTCCAGACCAACGTCTGGGGGACGCTCAACCTCTTGGACGCCGCCGAGCGGCACCACGTCGAACGCTTCGTCAACATCTCCACCGACAAGGCGGCCGATCCGGTCAACGTCCTGGGCTACAGCAAGCGCATCGCAGAGCGACTGACCGCGGAACGCTCCGAGCGGGCCTCCGGCACCTACCTCAGTGTGCGGTTCGGCAACGTGTTCGGCACCAACGGCTCGGTCATCAAGACCTTCGCCGCCCAGATCGAGGCCGGAGGCCCGGTCACGGTCACGGACCCTCAGGTGACTCGGTACTTCATGACGGTGCACGAGGCCGTCGAGCTCGTCGTCCAGGCTGCGGCCATCGGCCGTGACGGCGAGGCCCTCGTGCTCGACATGGGCGAACCGGTGAGCATCCTGGAGCTCGCCCAACGCATGATCAGCCTCAGCCAGGAGGACGTCCGCGTCGTCTTCACCGGTCTGAAGACCGGCGAGAAGCTGCACGAGGACCTCTTCGGCATCGACGAGATCGGCACACCCGCCGTCCACGGACTCATCTCGCACGTCACGGTCCCACCGATCCGCCCCCACGAGGCGCTGCGCGTGGATCGCAGCCAGAGCAACGACGTCGTCACCGCCGGTCTCGCGGAGCTGGCCCTTCGCCACAACACGATCCCGAGCGCTGTCCAGTGAGCCGCATCTATCTCTCCGCGCCGGACGTCGGCGAGGCCGAGGAACAGCTCGTCGTCGATGCGATCCGCTCCGGCTGGGTAGCCCCGCTCGGAGAGCACGTCGACAAGTTCGAGGCCGAGGTCGCGGCGCGTGTCGGCGCCCGGAACGCGGTCGCGCTCTCCTCCGGCACGTCCGCCCTCCACCTGGCCCTGGTGTCCTGGGGTGTCGGCCCAGGCGACCACGTGCCCACCTCCTCCTTGACCTTCGTCGCCACGGCCAACGCCATCAGCTACACCGGCGCCACACCGGTCTTCGTCGACAGCGAGCCGACGTCGGGCAACATCGACGTCGATCTGCTCGAGGAGACCATCCTCCGGCTCAGGGCAGAGGGCAAGAACGTCCCGGCCATCGTGCCCGTCGACCTGCTCGGCACGTGCGTCGACTACGCGCGCATCGGCGACCTGGCCGACCGGCTCGACGTCAAGATCCTCTCCGACGCGGCCGAGTCGTTCGGGTCCCGGAGCGGAGACCTCGAGGCCGGCGCGTTCGGCGATGCCGCCGTCCTGTCCTTCAACGGCAACAAGATCATGACCACGTCAGGTGGCGGCATGCTTGTCACCGACGACGCCGCCCTGGCCGACCACGCCCGGTTCCTGGCCACGCAGGCCCGGGAGCCGGTCCCCCACTACGAGCACGAGGAACGCGGCTACAACTACCGGCTCTCGAACCTGCTTGCAGCCCTGGGCCGCGGCCAGCTGGCCCGGCTCGACGAGATGATCGCGCGGCGCAGGTCGCTCCGCCAGAAGTACGCCGCCCGCCTCGGGTCGCTCGACGGCGTCCGGCTCCTCGGCGACCCCGCCGGCACGGACGACAACTGCTGGCTCACCGCCATCGTGGTCGACCCGGGCGTCGCCGGGTGGAACGTCACGGACCTCGGTGCAGCTCTGGGCCGCCAGGACATCGAGTCCCGCCCTCTCTGGAAGCCCATGCACCGTCAGCCTCTCTACGCCGACCACCCGTCGGCCCTCAACGGAGTGAGCGACCGACTCTTCGAGCAGGGACTCTCCCTGCCGAGCGGCTCGGTCATGACCGACGACGACGTCGCGCGAGTCATGGACACCGTCGACGCGTTCCTGCAAGGCTGACGGCATGACACGAGCCGGTGACGCGGTCAAGCGCGCTCTCGACGTCGTCGTGAGCGCGCTCGGCCTCGTGGTCGCCAGCCCCGTCATCCTGGTGACGGCCATCCTCGTGCGACGACGGCTCGGAACGCCGGTCCTGTTCCGCCAGGTGCGCCCGGGCCGTCACGGGCAGCCCTTCACCCTCGTGAAGTTCCGCACGATGCTCGATCCCGCCGAAGGTCTGACGTCGGACGAGGACCGACTCACGCCCTTCGGGCGGCGCCTGCGATCGCTGAGCCTCGACGAGCTTCCGAGCCTGGTCAACGTGCTGCGCGGCGACATGTCCCTCGTGGGACCGCGGCCGCTCCTCCTGAGCTACCTCGCGCGGTACACGCCCGAGCAGGCGCGCAGGCACGAGGTCCGACCTGGTATCACCGGGCTCGCCCAGGTCTCGGGCCGCAACGAGGTGCCGTGGGAGCGGCGCTTCGAGCTCGACGTGCAGTACGTCGATCGCCGTTCACTCCGGCTCGACCTCCGCATCCTCGCGGCGACAGCACTGCCCGTGCTGGCCAGACGTGGCATCAGCGACGGCGGTTCGTCCACGATGACGGAGTTCCTCGGGTCCCCCGGACCCGACGAGACCCGCCATGCGTGACCTGGTCATCATCGGGTGCGGTGGCTTCGGCCGGGAGACCTCCGACGTCGTCGCCGCCGTCAACGCCTCGTCACCCCGGTGGAACCTGCTCGGCTTCCTCGACGACACGCCCAGCGAGGAGAACCTCGCACGAGTGCGCCGGCTCGGTCTCGAGGTCATCGGGACCGTGGCCGACGCCCACACCCTGACGGGTGCTGCCTACGTCATCGGCGTCGGCTCGGGGCGCGCTCGCGAGAGCATCGCGTCGCAGCTGGACGATGCAGGCCTCGAGGCGGTGACGCTGATCCATCCGAGCGCCACGATCGGGAGCGACACCTCCGTGGGACCCGGGGCCGTGGTGTGCGCCCAGGCCTCCATCACCACCAATGTCGTCATCGGACGCCATGTGCACGTCGATCGCGGATCGACGGTCGGGCACGACTCGACCCTCGACGACTACGCCACCATGCACCCCCTCTCCTGCCTGTCGGGCTCGGTGCGCCTCGGCGCACGGGTGCAGCTGGGCACTCATGCGGTCGTCCTGCCGGGGAGGTCGGTGGGCGACGACTCCGTCGTCGGCGCCGCAGCCTGCGTGGTCCACGACGTCCCTGCCGGTGCCACCGTCAAGGGCGTCCCGGCCCGGTGAGCAGACGTAGCCCCACCGGCCGTCACGTCGCACAGCGGACCCGGAAGGTCGTCGACCCGCGGGCCGTGGCGGTCGTCTCGACCACGGGAGTGTCCCTGGCCGCGGCCGGCGTGGCCTTCGTGGTCAACATCCTGATGGCGCGTCAGCTCGGCCCGTCGAGCCGGGGCGAGGTCGCGCTCGTGCTGCAGTCCGCCTACGTGCTGGCGCCGGTCCTGGCGCTCGGCCTGGACCGCCAGGCCCTGCGTGGCGCGGACTCCATGGGCGGGACGCCCCGCGTCCGGCACGTCTGGATCACTGCCGCCGTGCTCGCTGTTGCAGCAGCACTCGCCGGATCCCTGACGGCTCTCGCCTGCGTGGGCATCGCCGCGTGCACCGCCTACGTGAGCATCGAGCGCGGGGTCGGGATGGCACGTCGCTCGCTCGTGAGGTTCGTCGTCGTCGCCCTGGGACTTCAGGCCTGGATCCTCGGAGCCTCCGTCGCACTGTTCCTCGCGGAGGTCGACGACGTCCGCTGGTGGCTGGGGGTCTACGTGGCGCCTGCCGTCGCGCTCCTCCTGCTCACCCTCGCGTCTCGTCGACACCCCGACCAGCTCGTCGGCCCCAGCCGAACCTCGCTCGTGTACATGGCGGGAGGCCTCGCCGCGCTCCTTGCCGGTCGAGTCGAACGACTCCTCCTCCCGGTCCTCTCCTCGTCACGACAGCTCGGCCTGTACATGGCCATCGCGACCACGAGCGAGATGATCGCCTGGGCCGCTCGCGGACTCGGGGAGAGCCGCGTCAAGGACTTCGTGGAGAACCGTCCGAACCGGCGGTCCATGGCCCGGCTGGCGGCACGTGACGCAGCCATCTTCGTGGCCGCGGCCATCCCGGTGGCCCTCGGACTCTTCTACGTCGTGATCCCGCTGCTCGGACCGGGCTTCGACTCGTCCCGGCCCCTGGTGATCCCGCTGTGCGCCGCCTCGGTGGCGTGGTGCGTCTACCTGCAGATGTCCTCGCGCTGGCTGGGGAGCGCGTCGTCGCTCCACAGTCTCGGGCTCGACGCCACCACGACCGTGGTGACGGCCGGACTCGTCGTGGCCCTGGTGCCGTCGCACGGGGCGCTCGGCGCGGCCTATGCCTGCCTCGGCTCCTACGTGGTCATGTCCACTGCCGCGGTGGCCTTCTTCCCGCGTCCGACTGCGCCCACCAGCGAATACTCGGGCCCTGGGCCGTCGTGACGACGCCGTGGTGGTGCTCCTGCCGCTGGGCGCAGACCGCGGCGAGGCCCAGGAAGAACCAGGCGAACCGTGAGTCGTAGTAGGACCCCGAGAACATCGAGGCCAGGAGGACGAACCATCCGGTGGCCAGGAGCATGAGCACGGGGAGCTCGAGGGGCCGGTGCCGGAGCGCAGCGGCGGTCAGGGACCCGACCGCGAGGACCAGGAGCACCAGACCGATGAGCCCGCCGTCGGCCGTGGTGGCGAGCACCAGGTTGTGCGGGTGCTCGAAGTCGACGAAGCGGCCGACCAACGCGTAGTAGCTGTCCAGGCCGGCACCCGTCAGGGGGTGCTGCACGGCGATCTCGAAGACGTCGTGATAGATCGACCCGCGACCCGCGTCGTTCTGCTGCTCAGCGGTCTGGTCCACGAAGCGCTCCACGAGAAAGTCTCGCACCGAGGGCAGCGCGACGACAGCAGTGGCAGCCGCGGCCAGGACCGCAAGGGTCGAGCGGATCACGATGCGCCGAGGCAGCAGCCGCACCAGAGGAAGCGCCAGTGCAGCGGCAACCACCAGGGCCGCCAGAAGGCCGCCGCGGGAGCCCGAGAGGACAGCGCCGAGCACGAACCCCGGAGCGAGGCAGAGAGCGAGCCGGCGCCCGTACCAGGCGAGCACCACCGAGGCCACCAGCCCGAAGACCATCACCCGGACGAAGACATTGGGACCTCCACCGAACGCGGAGTAGCGGCCCTGGATCCCTGGGCCCGCGGCGAGCGCCGCCACGAGGTACAGCGCAGCGACCCCGTAGAACCACGTCCACAGCCGCTCGAGCACGAGCGGAAGCCCTCTCGTGTAGGTGATCACGAACCACACGAGAAGCGCCGCTGCGGCCATGACGACCAGGCTGGTCACGTTGTCGGCGACCCGCGCCTGGTCCGGGGACCACACGGCCGAGATGGACAACCAGGCCGCCCAGGCGAGGAAGAGCGTGCGTGCGACGTGCACGTCGACGTCCGTCGACCGCTCCTGGCGCCGACGGCTCCCCGAGAAGAGAGCCACGGGGATCGCTGCGGCGGCCAGCCCCACCCACCGCAGGTCGAGAGCAGGCAGGCCCGGACTGATGCGGTCGAGCGTGAATCCACCGGCCAGGAACAGCACCAGGAGCACCGCCACCGACGGAAGCGCCCACGGGGAGGGAAGATGGGCCGGCCGTCTCACGGGCGACTCTCTGCGGCACTCACGAGCACGTCGAGCAGCTCCTGGGCGAGGGCGTCGCGATCGAACGTCGTTCGTCCCAGCTCTCCCGCGGCCCGGGCCGCCGACGTCGTCGCCTCGCTCGAGCCCAGGAAGTCGACCAGGAGGCGGGCTGCCTCGTCGAGGTCTCCGTGCGGCAGCACGAGACCTGCGCCCGACGACTCGATGAGCTCGGCGAGCCAACCGCGATGATTGATCATGACCGGTCGACCGGCCGCGAAGGTGTCGAACACCTTGTTGGCGCTGTTGGCCTCGAGTGCCGGCAGCGGCGCGACGAGGGAGCACGAGACGGAGGATGCGCTGAGCAGCGCCGGCATCTCTCGCTTGGGAACGGGCGGTCGCATGAGGAAGTTCTTCTCCCAGACCCCCAGCTCCCGGGCGCGGGCCTCGATGAGGGGCGCCTCGACCCCCGCACCGACGACGAGGTAGCGGATCGGCGACTGGTCCATGGTTCGTGCGGCGAGCTCGGCCAACCAGCCCACGCTGTTGACGTGTCCGAGCGTCCCTCCGTACAGGACGATGGGGTCCTCGGCGGGCCAGGGCAGGCCTGATCGCCAGGCCGCGCCCACGGCCGGGTCCACAGCGAAGTCCTGGACGTCGCTCGAGTTGGGGATCACCCGGATGCGCTCACGCGGGTACCCGGCGTCCACCACGCCGTCGGCCATGTCGGGCGAGAGGGCCACGACCCTCTGCGAGCTCCGATAGGCGAACCGTTCCAGCCGACGGGCGAGCCACCGGAGGACCGGGTTGCCCAGGGCACCGAGCGCGATAGGGGTCTCCGGCCACAGGTCCCGCACCTCGAAGACCAGCGGCTTGCGTCGTCCACGAGCGGCGACGACCGCCGGCACGATGATGGTGAGGGGGGTGCTCGTGGCGAGGACGACATCCGGGCGCAACGACCACGCCTTGGGTCCCGCGAGGAGCGCGAAGTGGAAGAAGGCCCACAACCGGCGGGCGAAGCTCATGGTGTTGTCGTACGGGACTGCGAGCGAGACCACGGTGATCCCGTCGATCTCCCACGTGCGCCAGCCGCGGCCGGCCGCTGGGTCCTGGTCCGAGGTCACCATGACGACCTCATGACCGGCCTCGACGAACCGTCGAGCCATCTCGTACGACCGCGTCCCGCCCGACTGGGACGGCGTGCGGAAGTACTGATGGAGGTAGACGATCCGCACGTGTGACCTTCCCGTTGCGCCCTCGCGACGACCCGTTTCAGCAACCGGTCAGGCTCTTGGTGCCCGTGTTAGTGTACTCGCGTCCGGCGCTCCCCGATCTCAAGGTCCGCATGAATCGACTGACCCAAGCGGCCCTGATGTCGCTGTGCGGCCTCGTGGCTGCGACGGCTTGCGCCGGCCCATCACTGACGCCGGGTGCCCAGACCGGACCCGATGTGGGTGCCGTCCTGCGGTCAGAGGTCTCCGAGCCACTGCAGGGCGAGGAGCTCGACCTCACCGGTTCCACGGGAACCTCAGGGCGGCGTACCGTCGAGCTGCAGCGCTTCACGTCCGGAAGCTGGACCTCCGCCGTGGCCAAGGTCCGCTCCAGCGCGTCGGGTCGCTTCCAGTTCTCCGCACTGAGGGTCGATCAGGACCAGGTCTACCGCGCTCGTACCGCTGGCAGCTCACCGATCGTGACCAACGCCCTGAAGCTGGAGGTCCAGCCGGCGAGGCAGGACGCGGCCGTCAAGACCATGCCCCTCCTGGCCGGACGTGCCACCGAGGCCACCGGCGACGTCAAGCGAGGCCTCGGCCTGGTGCAGGCCGGGTTCGAGCCCGCCCGCCGAGGTCGAACCGTGGAGTTCGAGGCTCGAGGCGACGACGGCACCTGGCGTTCCATGGGCCGGACCGCCCAGGACGAGAACGGCCGTGCCGCGCTCATCACGAAGGACCCGCAGCAGTACGACCGTTGGCGCGTCACGACCGCCGCCTACCACGGACTCCCCGAGGCCACGGCCGAGAAGGCGCCGGTGCGGTGGAAGGAGACGTTCGAGTCCGACTTCACCGAGTCGGGCTCCTCCGACCAGTGGAAGAACCGTCTGGTGCGGACCTGGCTGCCCGACCGGACCTGCAGCTTCATCTCCGCCGACCAGGTCTCGTACCCGGGCGGAGTGGCCACCCTCTCCACCGAGGCGCTGTCCAAGGAGCCCCGCGGCATGGAGGGCACAGCACCGGGAAACCAGGTCCACGAGCAGCTGTGCACGGACGCCACCGACCAGGCGCGGTACTACGCGAGCAGCATGATCGTCTCCCAGAAGGACGGTCAGCTGTACTCCTTCGTCCATGGGGTCGCCGCCGCCCGGATCAAGTTCGATCCCAAGGCTGGCCAGCACGCCGCCTTCTGGCTGCAGACCAACCAGGACCAGGACACCGAGGTCGACGTCGTGGAGTCCTACGGCCGGGGCGTCCGCCCGTTGTCCAGCGGTCTTCACGTCACGCAGAAGGACGGCACCACTCGTCCGTTCCAGATCAGGCTCCACGAGGTCCTTCCCCCCGACATCGACGACGACTGGTACACCAAGTTCCACACCTTCTCGGTGGAGTGGACCCCCCGTCAGCTCGTGTTCCGGGTGGACGGCATCGAGACCTTCCGCACCTCCAGGGGAGCGACGAGCTCCCCGCACTTCGTCCTCCTCAGCAACTTCGCCGCCGACTACGAGGTTCGCTACAACACGGGCGAACGGGCCTCCATGGAGGTCGACTGGGTCCGCGTGTGGCAAGAGCCCGACGACGTCCCGGCCGAGGAGGGTCCTGCCACCACCGAGGATGAGCCGGACCTCGTGGCTCCGCCTTCCTGAGCCGCGCGCGGACATCCACTCCCCCTGCGAGACCCGAGGGCTGTGCCTGCAGACTCCTCTGAGACGATGACCGTCGATCATGACGCGACCAGGAGTACATCTGTGACGCACGACTTCGCCATCATCGGTCTTGGCTATGTCGGCCTGCCCTTGGCCCAGCAGGCCACTCGGTCAGGTCTGGACATCCTGGGCTTCGACATCAATGACGGTGTCGTGGCTGCCCTCAACGATGGACGCAGTCACATCGACGACCTCAGCGACGCCGACGTCGCAGCGATGCGGGACAACGGGTTCGAGGCCACGACCGACGCCCAGCGTCTGGCCGACGCCGACGCGATCATCATCTGCGTGCCCACGCCGCTGTCGGTCGACGGCGACCCCGACCTGAGCCCTGTGGTCTCGGCCTGCGCCACCATCGCCCAGCAGCTCCGCGCCGGCCAGCTCGTGGTCCTGGAGTCCACCACCTACCCCGGCACCACCGACGAGGTCGTGCGACCCATCCTCGAGAGGAGTGGGCTCACCGCCGGCGTCGACTTCCACCTCGCGTTCAGCCCCGAGCGCGTCGATCCGGGCAACCCGGTCTACGGCATCGCCAACACCCCCAAGGTCGTGGGCGGGTTCACCCCGCGCTGCACGGAGGTCGCAGCCGAGCTCTACGGCCGCTTCATCGAGACCATCGTGCCCTCGAGCGGGACCCGCGAGGCCGAGATGACCAAGCTCCTCGAGAACACGTACCGCCACATCAACATCGCCCTCGTCAACGAGATGGCGCAGTTCTGCCACGAGATGGACATCGACCTCTGGGAAGTCATCCGGAACGCGTCCACCAAGCCCTTCGGGTTCCAGGCCTTCTACCCGGGCCCGGGCGTGGGCGGACACTGCATCCCGATCGATCCCAACTACCTCTCGTACAAGGTCCGCACGACGTTGGGCTACCCGTTCCGGTTCGTCGAGCTCGCCCAGTCCATCAATCTGCAGATGCCCCACTACGTGGTCCAGCGCATCGGCGACCTCCTCAACGACAAGAACCAGGCGATCAGCGGGGCGCGGGTCCTCCTTCTCGGCGTCACGTACAAGCCAGACATCGCCGACCAGCGCGAGTCGCCGGCCACGCCCATCGCCGAGCTCCTCCTGTCCAAGGGCGCCGGCCTGACCTTCCACGATCCCCTCGTCCAGACCTGGACGCCCGGCGGTACCGCAGTCCCGCGGGCCGACGACCTCGACGCCGAGCTGGCCCGGGCCGACCTGGTGGTGCTGCTGCAGAACCACCGGTCCTACGATCTCGACCACCTGGTCGCCACGGCCCCCTTGCTCTTCGACACCAAGGGGAGCACCACCCAGCCCGGCGTCGTCCGGCTCTGACGGAGCGCTTCGCCTGACCGTCCACGCGGTGGACCGGCACCGTGTTAGCGTGAGGCGCCTCACTCACCTCCATCTCGGGACAACCGCATGCCTTCTCGTCGTCTGACCACCCTCACCGTGAGCGGGCTCGCCTCGGTGGCCCTCCTCGGATCCGTGCTGAGCGGCGGCCCTTCTGTCGCCGCCACCTCCTCGACGACGGTCCTCGTCAGGACCCTTCCGGGCAACGCCGGTGACAGCGGCAGCAGCACCACCGCCAGCACCGGGTCCACCAAGAACCGCGACCTCGTCGTGGCCTGGACCAACCACAAGCTGGCGGGCCGCTACATCTCGTTCTACGCCCTGAACCCTTCCACCAGGAAGTTCGTCTACAAGAAGCGCATCCGGACCAACAGCGTCGGCGAGGCCAACTTCTCAGGCGCCGGACTCGCCAAGCTCCGGTGGAAGGTCGTGGCAGCCAAGACCAGCCGGACCCGGGCGGACAGCTACACCATGCCGCGGACCACGGTGTGGAAGCAGGCCTTCTTCGACGACTTCTCCGGCTCGGCGCTCGGCGCGAAGTGGCGTCAGCGCTACCCCAACACCTGGCTGCCCGGTCGCACCTGCACGTTCAGCAGCCCCGACATGGTGAAGGTCGGCTACGGGCGAGCGGCTCTCTCCACCCAGCGGTACGGGTCCTCCCGGCCCTCCGGGATCAAGGGTCCGATGCCCAGCTCGTCGAAGTTCGCCTCCACGTGCAAGGACAAGTCCGGGCGGCCCTCGGTGTACAAGTCGGCTGCCATCGACACGGCCACGGCTGACCGGAACCAGTTCACGATGCTGCACGGTGTCGTGGCAGCACGGGTCAAGTTCTCCCCTCGCCCCGGACAGCACGCTGCGGTGTGGTTGCCGGCCAACGGCGCGGGCGACACCGAGATCGACGTCGTGGAGTCCAACGGGAACTACTACGACAGCCGCAAGCGCCGTCGTGCCATGGTCGCCGGTGTCTACTACGGAAGCTCGAGCAAGGTCCAGACCGTCGTGCCCGACTCCTACAAGACCTGGTCGAGCAAGTACCACACCTTCTCGGTCGAGTGGACTGCCAGCCAGTACATCTTCCGCATCGGCTCGCGCGTCATCCTGCGCACCACCAAGGGCCGGACGTCGCACGACCACTACCTGTCGCTCACCAACTTCGTGGCCGACTGGGCCATCAAGAACAACGCCGGGAACGACAGCTCCAAGCTCGCCTCGTCGATGTACGTCGACTGGGTGAAGGCCTGGACGAAGTAGTCCACCGTCCCTGAGCGATCACGAAGGCCCCGGCAGCACCACGCTGCCGGGGCCTTCGTCGTCCACACCGTCACAGCGCTGCTCCGCCCACGTCGCACGGGCTCGCCCCCCGTGGGTCCGGGCTACCTCGACGTGACCGTCTTGCGGGCCGACGTCTTGGGCGCGACGACGCTCGTGCCCAGGAACTTCACCCGCAGCGTGTGCGTGCCCCTGGCCAGCCTCGGCAGGGTGATCTTCTTGATGCCGTGGGCGTCGGCCGCGATGGTGGCTGTCTGGATCCGCCGCGAGCCGTCGTAGACCCCGAACGTGCCCCGCGGGTGCGTGACGCCCGGGACGTAGACGCGGGCCCACAGCGTGCCGTTGGACGTGTCGTTCACGACGGACCCCATCGTGAGCCTCGTCAGCGTCGGCACGGCGCGGTAGACCGTCACGGTCCTCGTCACCGACGAGCCGCGCGGCGCCTCCGAGGAACCTGCGTAGGCCACGCGCAGCGCATTGGCACCGGCCAACCAGCGCGTGGGGCTGATGGTGAACGACGCAGTGCCCCCGGCGGTGAGCGTCGCCGTGTCGAGGACCTCCGAGGCTCCACGCACGAGCCTCACGGTCCCGGCAGCCGGCACCCCGCCGAGCGCTGCGGTGACGTCGACCGTGGCCGGCACCCCGTACCGCAACGACGTCGGCAGTCCGCTCGTGGTCACGGTGGTGGCCTCGGGAACCACGCCGCTCGAGGTCGAGGTCCGCTCGATGAGCTCGTACGCCTGCGCGGCCGGGTGGACCGTGTAGGAGAGCCGGTGCCCGATGTCGTCGGGCCTGACGATGTACGAGGCCGACGTCGCCCCCTTGACGGGTTCACCGTCCCGCATCCACTGGTAGGCCATCGCGGTCGTGCGGGTCCACCTGCTGCTGGCCGAGACGGGCTCACCCACCACCAGGTCCCCCGACACCGTGGGGGTCCCGATCGGGGCGGGCAGCCTGGACAGGTCGAGGATCCCGCTTCCACATCGCGTCCTGGCGCAGTTGAGGTTGAGGAGGTACTCCCTGGTGCCGTCGGACAGCGAGACGGCGGAGTACTTGGAGGAGGAGCGGAACCCAGAGACCGTGGCCCGCAGGGCTTCCTCGACCCGGTTCCCGTCGGTGATGCCGAGGGAGTACATCAGGGCTGCAGCCCCGGAGACGGCCGGCGCAGCCATGCTCGTTCCCATGTACTCGGCGTAGCCGGTCCCGGTGGGGCCCCTCGACCCCGTGCCGACCGTCGAGAGGATGCCGTTCCTGGCGATGACGTCGTCGCCGCCGGCGGCGGACAGGTCGACCGTCGACCCCACGTTGGAGTAGAAGGCCCGGAAGCCCCACTCGCTGGTGGCAGCGACCGACACGGCTCCGCTGCACGAGGCCGGGACCTCGAGGTTGGCGTTGCCGAGACCGTTCCCCGCCGCGGCGACGACCACGGCCGGGATGGACCTGAAGATCCTGGAGTAGGGCACGCAGGCCTCGGCCCGTTCCTGGGACGTGGCGGCAGCCGTGCCCAACGAGACGTTGATGACGTCGGCCGGCGTGGCGTTGACCGGCACGCCCGAGACCTTCGCTCCGGAGGCCCAGGCGATGGCCGCCATGATGTCGGAGTCCCAGCCGCCGCACCTGCCCACCGCGCGCACCGGCTGGACCTTGACGCCTGGGGCGATGCCGCTGATGCCGATCCCGTTGTCGGCCTGCGCCGCGACGATGCCTGCCACGTGGGTGCCGTGCCAGGAGCTCCGCTCGAAGTCGTTGCCGCCGGTGGGGTAGCAGTACCGGTCGTTCGCGTTGATCCAGTCGCCGGGGTCGCTGGGGTCGCTGTCACGACCGTCGCCGTCGTTGGCGGTGTAGAAGCGGTGCGGATCGCCCTCCGGCAGCGGCTGGGCATCGTCTCCCTGGTCCGCCCCGATCATGTCGTAGCCCTCGACGAGCTGGTTCTTCAGGTCGGGGTGCTCCTTGCGGATCCCCGTGTCCACGACGGCCACGACCACCGCGGGGTCGCCCTGGGTGGATCGCCACACCGAGGGCGCCTTGGTGGAGTAGCCGCCAGCCGGACTGGCGTAGGCGGTGTCCCAGACGCCCTTCTGCCGTGGGAAGGAGGGGTCGTCGGGGGTCACCGGGGAGGCGACGGAGGCCTTGCGGCGGGCGTCGGGCACCGCCCACACCACGTCGTCGCGCTGCTCCACCTCGGCTGCGAGGTCCGCTGCGTCGTCGTAGCCGACCGGCTCCTCGAAGCCCACGGTGGAGATCGCGCCCGTGAGACGCTCAGCATCCACGACCTCGACCTCGGAGCCTGCGGCGGCGTCGGCGGCCCGTTCCAGCGTGGCGGACGACGTCCCGCTCGTGGTCTGCACGATGAGTCCGCGCGCCACGGGCGACGCCGCCTGCGTCAGGCCTGCGACCTTCTCCTCGGTGGACGGCAGCGTCGCGTCGGTGGCGGCCACCGCGACGGCCGGAACGGTCGTGAGGACCAGGACGCTGCAGGCGGACAGGACGAGACGACGACCGGACATGGAGCTCCTCGCGTGGGTGCGACGCACTCCCGCGTCGCTCCGGACATCCTAGACGTCGGACCGGGGAGCCCCGGCCCGGGCGAACGACGAGGCCCCCGCCACCACCTCGTGAGAGGGGCGACGGGGGCCTCGTGCGAAGCGACCTGGCTCAGGCGTCCTTGGACTCGGAGTCAGCCTCGGGATCGGCGACGGCCTCGGCCGCAGCCTCGACCTCCTCCGTGGTGGCGGGCTCGGCCTCGGCGTTGCCATCCGGCGTGCCGGCGACGACGTCGGTCTCGACGTCTCCGGGCTCACCCTCGGCGTTCACCGCGGGCGTCTCGTCCTCGACGACGGGCGCCGGAGCAGCAGCCTTGGGAGCGGCCTGCGCGGCGAAGGACTTCTCCTCCACGATCTCGATGACGGCCATGGGGGCGTTGTCGCCCTTGCGCGGCGCGATCTTCGTGATGCGCGTGTAGCCGCCCGGACGGGTGGCCATGGCCGGACCGATCTCCGTGAAGAGGGTGTGCAGGACACCCTTGTCGCGGATGACCTTGACGACCTGGCGGCGGTTGGCCACCGTGTCGTTCTTGGCCTTGGTGATGAGGTGCTCGGCGTACGGACGCAGACGGCGGGCCTTGGCCTCGGTCGTCGTGATGCGGCCGTGCTCGAACAGCGACTGAGCCAGGTTGGCCAGGATCAGACGCTGGTGCGCGGGGCTACCGCCGAGGCGGGCTCCCTTGGTGGGTGTGGGCATCGTGTTTCTCCGGATTCAGAAGGTGTGACCGGGCGATCAGTCCGAGCCGAGGCTCAGTACTGCTCGTCCTCGGCGAAGCTGGCGTCGTCGTCGTAGTCCGCGAGAGCAGCGGCCGGGTCGAAGCCGGCGGGGCTGTCCTTGAGACCGAGGCCCATCTCCTGCAGCTTCAGCTTGACCTCGTCGATCGACTTGGAGCCGAAGTTGCGGATGTCGAGCAGGTCCTGCTCCGAGCGCGTGATGAGCTCACCCACGGTGTGGATGCCCTCGCGCTTGAGGCAGTTGTAGGAGCGGACCGTGAAGTTCAGGTCCTCGATCGGCAGGGCCAGGTCGGCAGCGAGCTGCTCGTCGACGGGCGACGGGCCGATGTCGATGCCCTCGGCCTCGACGTTGAGCTCACGAGCCAGTCCGAACAGCTCCACCAGGGTGGAGCCGGCCGACGCGATGGCGTCGCGCGGCAGGAGCGACTTCTTGGTCTCGACGTCGATGACGAGCTTGTCGAAGTCGGTGCGCTGCTCGACACGGGTGGCCTCGACCTTGTAGGTCACCTTGAGCACCGGGCTGTAGATCGAGTCGACGGGCATGCGCCCGATCTCCTCGTCGCCGGTCTTGTTCTGCACGGCCGAGACGTAGCCGCGGCCACGCTCGACGACGAGCTCGATCTCGAGGTTGCCCTTGTCGTTGAGCGTCGCGACGTGGAGGTCGGGGTTGTGCACCTCGACACCTGCCGGCGGCTCGATGTCGGCGGCGGTGGCGACGCCGGCACCGGACTTGCGCAGGTACATCACGACGGGCTCGTCGATGGTGGACGAGACGACGAGGTTCTTCAGGTTGAGGATGATCTCGGTGACGTCCTCGGTGACTCCGGGGACGGTCGAGAACTCGTGCAGGACACCGTCGACCTTGATCGACGTGACGGCTGCACCGGGGATCGACGACAGCAGCGTGCGACGCAGCGAGTTGCCGAGGGTGTAGCCGAAGCCGGGCTCCAGGGGCTCGATGACGAACCGCGAGCGGAACTCGTCGACGACCTCTTCGGACAGGACAGGGCGCTGGGCGATCAGCATGTATTTCTTCCTTTCCGGCCCACCACTATTTGAGGACCGGTCTGAGGGATGAGGGGTAGATCAGATCTTCGAGTAGAACTCGACGATCAGCTGCTCCTGGATGGGAACGGTGATCTGGGCGCGGACGGGCTTCTCGTGCACGAGGATCCGGCCACGCTCGGGGTCGACGCTGAGCCACGCCGGGACGGTGTCCGAGTCGTGGGTCTCGCGCGTGACGATGAACGGCGTCGTCTCGAGGCTCTTGGGCCGGACATCGATGATGTCGTGCTTGGAGACCTGGAAGGACGGGATGTTGGTCTTCACGCCGTTGACGATGAAGTGACCGTGCGTGACGAGCTGACGGGCGTGGCGACGCGTGCGGGCCAGGCCCGCGCGGTAGACCACGTTGTCGAGACGGCACTCGAGCAGGGCCAGCAGGTTGTCGCCGGTCTTGCCGGGCTTGCGGTGAGCAGTCTCGTAGTACTTGCGGAACTGCTTCTCGAGCACGCCGTAGGTGTAACGCGCCTTCTGCTTCTCCTGCAGCTGGGTGCGGTACTCCGACTCCTTGATGCGTGCGCGTCCGTGCATGCCGGGCGGGTAGGGGCGACGCTCGAATGCGGCGTCACCACCGACGAGGTCGACGCCGAGGCGGCGCGACTTCTTCGTGAGAGGTCCGGTGTAACGGGCCATGGGTATCTAGCTCCTGGGAATCTGGGTTCAGGCAGTCGTCAGAGACGACGGTGCTTGGGAGGACGGCAGCCGTTGTGGGGGCTGGGGGTCACGTCGGAGATGGTGCCGACCTCGAGGCCGACCGCGCTCAGCGACCGGATCGCCGTCTCGCGACCCGAGCCCGGGCCCTTCACGAAGACGTCGACCTTCTTCATCCCGTGCTCCTGCGCCTGACGGCCAGCGGCCTCGGCAGCCATGCCGGCTGCGAACGGCGTGGACTTGCGCGAGCCCTTGAAACCGACGGTTCCGCCGGAGGCCCACGCGATGACGGCGCCCGAGGGATCCGTGATCGTCACGTGCGTGTTGTTGAACGTGCTCTTGATGTGGGCTTCGCCCTGAACGACGTTCTTCTTCTCCTTGCGGCGGACCTTCTTGGCGCCAGCGGTCTTGGGAGGCATGAACTCACTTCTTCTTTCCGGCGACGGTGCGCTTGGGACCCTTGCGGGTACGCGCGTTGGTCTTGGTGCGCTGGCCACGGACGGGCAGGTGCGCACGGTGACGGCGGCCCTGGTACGAGCCGATCTCCATCTTGCGGCGGATGTCCGCGGTGACCTCGCGGCGCAGGTCACCCTCGACCTGGAAGTTGCCTTCGATGTGGTCACGCAGGGCGACGAGCTGGGTGTCGTCGAGCTCGTGGACGCGCAGGTTGGGGTCGATGCCGGTGGCGGCGAGGGTCTCCTGTGCGCGGGTGCGACCCACGCCGAAGATGTAGGTGAGAGCGATCTCGATGCGCTTGTCGCGCGGGAGATCAACTCCTACGAGGCGTGCCATGAATGGCGTTCCTTCCGTTCGACACAGGTGTGGTCGTCCGCGGCGTCCCCGCTGCCTCCAGAGATCTCATGTGTCTCTGAGCAGGGCCCCGGCCTGTGTTCCGGGGGTGACCCATCGGCGTGAGCCGGTGGGAGCCGTCAGACGTTCAGTACTGCTTCGTGAAAGAAGACTCTGCTTCAGCCCTGGCGCTGCTTGTGGCGCGGGTTCTCGCAGATGACCATGACGCGTCCGTGGCGACGGATCACCTTGCACTTGTCACAGATCTTCTTCACGCTCGGGTTGACCTTCATGGATCTGAAGCTCTCTTCTGATTGAACGTGAATGTCGGTTTTCAGTTGTGGGCCGTGCAGCGAGCCGGGCTCACTTGTAGCGGTAGACGATCCGCCCTCGGCTGAGGTCGTACGGCGAGAGCTCCACCACGACCCGGTCCTCGGGGAGGATCCGGATGTAGTGCTGACGCATCTTGCCGCTGATGTGCGCGAGGACCTTGTGACCGTTGGCCAGCTCGACCCGGAACATCGCGTTCGGGAGCGCCTCAACGACTGCGCCCTCCATCTCGATGACGCCTTCTTTTTTCGCCATGAACCCCAGCTTCTTCGGTTGCTTCGTCTGATGGCCGGTGACACGCGCGCAAGCCCTGCTCCTTGGGACCGAGGTCCCGACGAAGAAGCCCAGTGAAGGGCATGGGTGTACGCGCCTGACAAGGCCGACAGGTCAGTCTAGGCCGTGAGGGCGGTCTAACTCAAATCGGAGCGGGACCGCTCGCTCGTCTGCTCGTGACCGGCCACCGCCGGTCACCCTTCCGGCTGACACTTCACCCGCCGGCCACCTCATGGTCGTCCAGCGCTGGGACCGTGGGCCGACCCGACCCCGACAGGAGCTCCCGTGCTCTCCGCCGTCCTCGCCGTGCTGGCTGCCATGACGAGCCTGCTGCCCCTCCCGGCCGGTCCGGCGCACGCCGACCCGTCGCTCGCGTCGCTCAGCCCGTACCCCGCCTCCGCACCGCGCACGGCACCTGTTCCCTCCGGGTACGAGCCCGTCTTCACGGAGTCCCTCGATCGTCACGGCTCCCGCACCACTGCGTCGCGCACCGACATGACCTTGACGCTCGCGCGGATCGCCGAGGCCCGTGCCGCCGGCGGGCTCCGGGACGACGCCGACGAGCTCGAGCGTCAGGTGAGGACGCTCCAGGCCGACGTCCGGCGGATCGGGGTGGGCGAGCTGACCCCGGTCGGCGAGGCCGAGCTCCGAGGCATCGGCGCCCGGGTGGGCCTCCGGCTGCCCGGGCTGCTCGGGCCGGCGACGCGCGTCGAGATCTGGTCCTCGGGCGTGCAGCGCGCCTCGGACAGCGCCGAGGCCTTCCGCGGCGGGCTCGCCGCCGGCGCTCCGTCCACGTCGATCGGGGAGGTCGAGGCCGATCCGCGGCTCCTGCGCTTCGACAAGACCGACGCGGAGTACGCCCGCTTCCTGGCCGACGACGTCGCCGCCACGCAGGCCATCCGCCGGGTCGCGGAGTCCGCGCCGGTGCAGGCGGCCGCGACCGACGTGCTGGAGCGGGTCTTCACCCCGGCGTACGTGTCCACGCTCGACGACCCGGCCGCAGCGGCACTCTCCCTCTGGAACCTCTATGCCATCGTGCCCGGCATGGGCGACGCGACGTCGGCAGACTTCTCGGCCTTCGTCAGTCACTCCGACGCCGTGGCCCTCGGCACGCTCCACGACGCCGACTACTTCTACCGCCGAGGACCGTCCTTCTCGGGCCAGGACGACACGTACCGTGCCGCCCGGGTCCTCCTCGACGACTTCTTCGCCGCGGTCCACCGCAGGTTGAAGGGCGGCGCCACGGCCGGGGTGTTCCGGTTCGCGCACGCCGAGCAGCTCATCCCGTTCTCGGCGCTCGTCGGCCTCCCGGGCAGCACGCAGCAGGTCACGCCCGGGCGGCCGTACAGCGCGGCCGACAACCCGTGGCGCGGCGGCCTGGTGTCCCCGCTCGGTGGCAACGTGCAGTGGGACGTCTTCCGGGACGACCGCGGCCGGGTGCTCGTGCGGGTCCTGCAGAACGAGCGCCAGGTTCCAGTGGCGGAGCGCTGCCGCCCGGCGCCCGGCACGCGCCTCTACTACCGCCTCACCGAGCTGAGGCGGTGCCTCCGCTAGACCGCGGTGGCCCCCGGCCGGTCGATCAGGCGCGACAGCACGATCGCCGTCTCGGTGTGGTCGACGTTGGCCGTCTCGATGCGGACGCGCTCCAGGGCTCGCTCCAGGTCACGCACGTCGCGCGCCACGATGTGCAGGAGCGCGTCGGCCTGACCCGAGACCGTGGCGGCCGCCCTCACCTCGGGCACGCGGCTGAAGGCGGCGCGCAGCTCGTCGGGCGAGATGGTCCCTTGGCAGTGGACCTCGACGTACGCCTCGGTGGTCCAGCCCATGTGGTGCGGGTCCACGACGGCCGTGAACCCGGCGATCACGCCGTCGCCGACGAGGCGGTCCATCCGACGCTTCACCGCCGAGGCCGAGAGGCCCACCCGGTCCCCGACCGTGGCGTACGGGGCGCGACCGTCCTCCATGAGGACGTCGATGATCTGGCGGTCCACGGGGTCCATGAATCCATTCTTGCAAGAATCCTTCACACAAGCGGCATCGACGCGGGATTCCTGATCGTCGACACCACTTTTCGGCTTCGTCGTATCGGCGCGGCGGCTCCTAGCATGGATTCGTTGCGCCGAACGTCCTCGATCGACGGCCAGGAGGCCCCATGACCCTGCTCGACTCCCCGTCGTACGTCGTCTCCCCCGACACCTCGCGCGCGCCGCTACGCACGGCCCGGACCCGCAGCTACGCGATGTGCGCACCCGAGCACTTCGCGGTCGAGTACGCCATCAACCCCTGGATGCATCCCGGCATCGCCGTCGACCGCGACCGCGCCCTCGAGCAGTGGGCCACCCTCGTGCAGACGTACCGGACCCTCGGCCACCGGGTCGACGTCGCGCCTGCCCTGCCAGGACAGCCCGACATGGTGTTCGCGGCCAACGGCGCCACCACGGTGGGGGATCGGACGTACGGCGCGATGTTCCGTCACGAGGAACGTCGCGCCGAGGCAGGCGCCTGGGCCGAGTGGCTCACCGAACGAGGGCACGACGTCACCCGCCCGGTCCAGACCAACGAGGGCGAGGGCGACTTCCTCGTCCTGGGATCCATGGTCCTGGCGGGCACGGGGTTCCGCACGAGCATCGCCGCCCACGTCGAGGCCCAGCAGGTGCTCGACCGCCCCGTCGTCTCGCTCGAGCTCGTGGACCCCCGCTTCTACCACCTCGACACCGCCCTCGCGGTGCTCGACGACGGCAACGGGGAGGCGCCCGCCGACGTCGCCTACGTCCGCCGCGCCTTCAGCCGCCACAGCCTCCGCACGTTGCGCCAGCTCTTCCCCGACGCACTCGAGGTCGACGAGGCGGACGCGCTGGCGCTCGGCCTCAACGCGGTGAGCGACGGCCGCCACGTGGTGCTCCCCGTCCAGGCCCGGGGCCTCGCGGAGCAGCTCGACACCCGGGGCTACGTGCCCGTCCCCCTCGACGTCAGCGAGCTGCTCAAGGCCGGCGGGAGCGTCAAGTGCTGCACGATGGAGCTGCACGCCTGAACCGCTTGATTTCGCGGTGGAATGCGAGCCCCAGACACCACTTCTGACCTTCCCTGCCCCACGAGTCACATTTTTCACGTAGTCTGCTCGGCGTGTCGTGGAAGAGTCTCGGGCTCGCAAGCGTAGTCTTCGCCGCCCTCCTGGTGCCGTTCAGCTCTGCTGACGGATCCACCCTGGTGTGCACCAGCTACTCGTCGTGCCGTGGGGCGGGCTACTCCGACTACGGCTACCAGAAGAACCAGGGCACCATGTACTGGCGGATGTACACGGGCACCAACTGCACCAACTACGTCGCCTACCGCCTCGTCACCACCAACGGCATGCCCAACACCCGCCCCAAGTCCGGGGTCGGCAACGCCCGCGACTGGGGCAAGGCCATGTCGTCCATCACCGACTCGACCCCCGTGGTGGGCTCCGTCGCCTGGTGGGGCAGGACCGGCAACCACGTGGCGTACGTGGAGAAGGTCGTCTCCTCGTCGGAGATCATCGTCTCGGAGTCCAACTACGGGCGAGCCTTCGACTGGCGCCGCGTCACCAAGGGATCGGGCTGGCCCGACGGCTTCATCCACTTCGCAGACCCGACGCTCGCCAACACCGCCAAGCCTGCGCTGTCGGGCTCCAAGCGCGTCGGCGCCACCCTCACCACCTCCTCCGGCACGTGGAAGCCGGCCGCCGCCGGCACCTCGTACCAGTGGCTCCTGGACGGCGCGGCCATCAAGGGCGCCACCTCCTCGTCGTACAAGCCGCTGGCCACCCAGGTGGGACACCAGCTCAGCGCCCGGATCACTGCCGTCCGCGGCAGCTACTCCAAGGCGACCGCCACCTCCTCCCACGTCACCGTGGCGCGCGGCGTGTTCGTCGCCTCCCAGAAGCCCCAGGTCGTCGGAACGGCCAAGGTCGACGTCCCGCTCACCGTCTCGAGCGGCACCTTCAGCCCGGCCCCCAGCACGAGGACCTACCAGTGGCTCGCCGACGGCGTCCCCGTCGCCGGAGCCACCTCCTCCACCTTCACGCCCGGCCCCGAGCTCGTCGACAGGACCATCACGGCGACGGTGGGCGTGCAGCGCACGGGCTACGTCAGCTCGTCGGTCACCACCGGGGCCACGGCCGAGGTCGCCGCCGGCGCCATGTCGAGCACCACGGCACCCACCGTCAACGGCACCCTTCGCGTCGACGGCACCGTGAGGGCCGCCGGAGGCGCCTGGTCCCAGACCGGCGTCACCACGGCCTGGCAGTGGCTGCGCGACGGCAAGGCCATCCCCGGCGCCACCGAGTCCACCTACTCCCCCGCGCTGGCCGACCGTGGCACGACGCTCGCCGTCAGCGCCAGCGCCTCCAAGCCCGGCTACGCCTCCGCCACCCGCACCGTGACCGCCGGCACGGTCGGCGACGGCATCTTCACCAGCACCCCCCGACCCCGCCTCAGCACCACGCCGCGGGTCTCGGCACCGGTGTCGGCCGAGCCCGGGTCCTGGGCCCCCGATGCCGCGCTCTCGTACCAGTGGCTGCGCGACGGCAAGGTCGTCAAGGGCGCCACCCGCTCCACCTACACGCCGGTCGTGGCCGATCGCGGGCACCGCCTCTCGGTCACCGTGACGGGTCGCCGCGCCGGCTACACCAGCGCCAGCAGCACGTCCGCCTCGGCACCTGTCGGCGAGGGCGTCGTGAGCTTCCGTCGCCAGCCCTCCGTCGTGGGCACGCCTCGCCTCGGCAGCAGGCTCGTGGCCGACTTCAGCGTCGCCTCGCCGTCGAGCTTCCGCGTCCACTACCAGTGGCTCCGCGACGGCGTCGCCATCACGGGTGCCACCGCCCACTCCTACGTCCAGTCGTCCGACGACCTCGGACACCGGCTCGACGTCCGCGTGCGGGTGGCGGCCGGCGGCCACACCACGGCGGGCGGCACGGGCACCGGGTCCGGACCCACACTGTCCACCCCGGCCCTGCAGGCCACCGTGACCGGCGGTCAGGGCCAGGCCGACGTCGTCGTCTCGGTCAAGGCGCCCGGGGTCTCCCCCGTCACCGGTCGCGTCCGGGTCACGATCGGCGAGCAGGCCACCACCATCGTGCTCAAGAACGGCCGAGGCCGAGCCGTCGTGACCGGGCTCGAGGCCTCCAGCAAGGCCCAGCAGGTGGGGGTCCGCTACGGCGGCAGCGCCACCGTGGCAGCCGCCCGGACCACTCGGACCACGGTCGTCCGCTGATCGCCGTCTAGGCCGACGTGTCCAGCTCCACGAGCCACTCGCCGTCGATCTTCACGACGTCGTAGGGCGCGGGGCCCTCGCCGTCACCGAGGTCGACGTCGACGGCCGCCGACTCGCCACCCTCGTCCGTCACGGTGAACGTCGCGTCCTCGAGCGACAGCCTGCCGGTCTCGAAGAGCCGTGCGATCGAGTCGACCTGCTCGCACGGGAGGTCGTCCGGACGGGTCACGAGGCTCTTGGCCTGCGTGCAGTCGCCCGACTCGTAGGCGCGGAACAGCGACTCGACCCGGTCGGCGGGTCCGGGCGCGGGGGCTTTGTCGGGTCCGCACGCGGTCAGCACCACGATCAGCCCTGCGACGAGTCGCCTCATGCCTCCAGTGTGCCGCCGAAGGGGACACCGAGCGAGGCCAGCTCGGCCGCTCCCCCGTCCTCGGCGGTGAGCACCCAGACGCCGGTGGCGGTCAGCGCGCACGAGTGCTCCCAGTGGGCAGCCCAGGAGCCGTCCGCCGTGACCACCGTCCAGTCGTCGTCGAGCGTGACGGTATCGGGCGAGCCGGCGCTCACCATGGGCTCGATCGCGAGGACCATGCCCTCGACGAGGCGCAGGCCCTTGCCCGGCCGGCCCACGTTGGGGACGTCGGGCTCCTGGTGCATCTCGGTGCCGATGCCGTGGCCCGTGAAGCCCTCGACCACGCCGTAGGGACCCGCTTCGTGGACGAAGGACGAGACCGCGTGGCCGATGTCGCCCAGGCGGTTCCCGACCTTCAGTGCGGCGATGCCCGCCCACATGGAGCCACGCGTGACCTCGCTGAGCGCCAGCGCCGCCGGGTCGACGTCGCCGACCGGCACCGTGATGGCGGAGTCGCCGTGCCAGCCGTCCACCACGGCCCCGCAGTCGATGGAGATGATGTCGCCGTCGCGCAGCACCCGCGAGCCGGGGATGCCGTGCACGACCTCCTCGCTCACCGACGCGCAGATGACGCCGGGGAAGCCGTGGTAGCCCAGGAAGTTGGAGGTGGCACCTTGCGACGCGATGAGGTCGCGGGCCAGGGCGTCGAGCTCACCCGTGGTGACGCCGGGCGCGACGGCCTGCCGCACGCCGTCCAGGGTGTGGGCGACGACCAGGCCGGCCTCACGCATGACCGCGACCTGGGCGGGCGTCTTGAGCTGCGCTCCCCGGCCGAACATCAGGTGGTCCGGTGCTCGGTCAGAGACCGAGCGCGGCGTCGATGCGCGACTGGATCTCGTCGATCGAACCCATGCCGTCGACCTCACGCAGGAGTCCGCGCTCGCGGTAGACCGGCAGCAGGGGTGCGGTCTCCGCGATGTAGACCTCCTGGCGGTGCCGGATGACCTCTTCGGTGTCGTCGGCGCGGCCACTCGTCTCGGCCCGCTTGAGCAGCCGGGCGATGAGCTCCTCGTGGTCGACCGTGAGCACGAGCACGTGGTCCAGGCCCGAGTCGAGCTCGGCCAGGATCGTGTCGAGCGTGGAGACCTGCTCGAGGGTGCGGGGGTAGCCGTCGAGGATGAAGGACTCGCGCGCGTCGTCCTGCGAGAGGCGGTCCTTCACCATGGCGTTGGTGACCTCGTCGGGGACGTACTCGCCGGCGTCCATGTACCGCTGCGCCGTCTTGCCCAGCTCGGTCTGCTCCGAGACGTTGGCCCGGAAGATGTCGCCGGTGGAGATGTGAGCTCCCTGGATCCGAGCAGCCAGCGTCGCGGCCTGCGTGCCCTTGCCCGCGCCGGGCGGGCCCATGATCAGGAGTCGGGTCACCGCAGGAATCCTTCGTAGTTGCGCTGCTGGAGCTGGCTCTCGATCTGCTTCACCGTGTCGAGACCGACGCCGACGATGATGAGGATCGTGGTTCCGCCGAACGGGAAGTTCTGGTTGGCGTTGAGCAACGCCACGGCGATCATCGGGATGAGCGCGATGAGACCGAGGTACAGCGCGCCCGGAGCGGTGATGCGGCTCAGGACGTACGCGAGGTAGTCCTGAGTGGGCCGGCCCGCCCGGATGCCGGGGATGAAGCCGCCGTACTTCTTCATGTTGTCGGCGACCTCCTCCGGGTTGAAGGTGATGGCCACGTAGAAGTACGTGAAGAACACGACCAGCGCGAAGAACGTGATCATGTAGTACGGGTGGTCGCCCTTGACGAAGTGCGTCTGGATCCACGCCGAGAACTGCGACTCGGGCTGGAACTGCGAGTACAGCGCAGGCAGGTACAGCAGGCTCGAGGCGAAGATGACCGGGATGATGCCGGCCTGGTTGACCTTGAGCGGGATGTACGTGGACGAGCCGCCGAACATGCGGCGTCCCACCATCCGCTTGGCGTACTGCACCGGGATGCGGCGCTGGGCCTGCTCCATGAAGATGACGCCGACGACGACCACGAGGCCGATCATCAGGACGATGAGGAACGTCGTCCAGCCCTTCTGCTGCTTGATGAGCCACATGGCGCCGGGGAAGGTGGCGACGACCTGCGTGAAGATCAGGATCGACATGCCGTTGCCGATGCCCCGGTCGGTGATGAGCTCGCCGAGCCACATGATCACGGCCGTGCCGGCCACCATGGTGAGCACGATGAGCAGGAAGGACAGGATGCTGTCGTTGTCGTAGAGCAGCTCACCCGAGGTCTGGCCGCCGAAGAGGTTGCCGGAGCGGGCGAGGGCCACGATGCCCGAGGCCTGCAGGATGGCGAGGCCGAGCGTGAGGTACCGGGTGTACTGCGTGATCTTGGCCTGTCCGGCCTGACCCTCCTTCTTGAGGGCCTCCAGACGAGGGATGACGACCACGAGGAGCTGCAGGATGATGCTCGCGGTGATGTACGGCATGATGCCGAGCGCGAAGACCGTCAGCTGGAGCAGCGCGCCACCGGAGAAGACGTTGATGAGGGCGAACAGGCTGGCGTTGTCGCCCGTGGAGGCGGCCTCGACGCTGTTGCGCACGTTCTCGACGTTGATGCCCGGGGCCGGCAGCGTGGAGCCGAGCCGGAACAGGACGACGATGGCCAGCACGAACAGGAGCTTGCGCCGCAGGTCAGGTGTTCTGAACGCGTTGGCGAAGGCGCTGAGCACGATCGATCCTCCTCGGTCTGGGGCTCTGGAGGAGCCCCGGCGACTCTAACAGTCAGTTCTTGCATGGATGCGGTTGCGTCCGGGTTGGGACTCCCCCGCCGGGGCCGTGAACCACGACGTGGCGCCCCACCCACCGCACTGGTGGTTGAGACGCCACGTCCCGGCTGGAGCTCAGAGCTCCGTGACGCTTCCGCCGGCTGCCTCGATCTTGGTGCGAGCCGAGCCGGAGAACTTGTGAGCGGTGACCTGGACGGCCACGCCCAGGTCGCCCTCGCCGAGGACCTTGACGAGCTGGCCCTTGCGGACCGCACCGTTGGCGACGAGCGACTCGACGTCGACGACACCACCCTCGGGGTAGAGAGCGCCGATGCGCTCGACGTTGACGACCTGGTACTCCTCGCGGAACGGGTTCTTGAACCCCTTCAGCTTGGGCAGGCGCATGTGGAGGGGGACCTGTCCACCCTCGAAGCCCTGGGACACCTGGTAGCGGGCCTTGGTGCCCTTGGTGCCTCGTCCGGCCGTCTTGCCCTTGGAGCCCTCACCGCGACCCACACGGGTCTTGGCAGTCTTGGCTCCCGGGGCGGGGCGCAGGTGATGCAGCTTGAGCGCCATGTCAGTCAACCTCCTTGAAGGTCACGAGGTGCGGGATGGTCTCGGCCATGCCACGGATCTCGGGACGGTCTTCCTTGACGACGGTGTCGCCGATGCGCTTCAGACCGAGCGAACGCAGCGTGTTGCGCTGGTTCTGCTTGCGGCCGATGCCGGAACGGATCTGGGTGATCTCGAGCTTGGCCATCACACACCCGCCTCGGCGGTCGCGTTCTGCGCCTCCTTGATGCCCTCGGCCGCAGCCTTGAGCATGGCGGCGGGGGCGATGTCCTCGACGCGCAGGCCGCGGCGCGCGGCCACTGCCTCCGGCGACTCGAGGGAGCGCAGGGCCTCCACCGTCGCGTGGACGATGTTGATGGCGTTCGACGAGCCGAGCGACTTGCTCAGGACGTCGTGGATGCCGGCAGCCTCGAGCACGGCGCGGACCGGGCCACCGGCGATGACGCCGGTACCGGGGGACGCGGGGCGCAGGAAGACGACGCCGGCCGCCTTCTCACCCGTGACGGGGTGCGGGATGGTGCCCTGGATGCGGGGCACGCGGAAGAAGCTCTTCTTGGCCTCCTCGACACCCTTGGCGATGGCCGTGGGAACTTCCTTGGCCTTGCCGTACCCGACGCCGACCTGTCCGTCACCGTCGCCGACGATCACGAGAGCGGTGAAGCTGAAGCGACGACCACCCTTGACCACCTTGGCGACACGGTTGATCGTGACGACCTTCTCGATGTAGTTGGACTTGTCGCCGCCGCGGTCGTTGCCCCGGCCGCCACGACGATCGCCGCCTCCGCGACGCTGCTGGCCGCTCATGCGACACTCCCCATCTTGGTGTTGACGTAGTTGTTGGTCATCAGAACTCCAGTCCGCCCTCGCGGGCGCCGTCGGCGAGGGCTGCGATGCGTCCGGCGTAGCGGTTGCCCGCACGGTCGAACACGACAGCCTCGATGCCCGCGGCCTTGGCACGGTCGGCGACGAGTGCGCCGACCTGCTTGGCCTTGGCGGTCTTGTCGCCACCGTCGGCACGCAGGTCCGCCTCCATCGTCGAGGCCGACACCAGGGTGCGGCCCTCCAGGTCGTTCACGACCTGGGCGACGATGTGCTTGCTCGAGCGGGTGACCACGAGACGCGGACGCTCGGCGGAGCCGTAGAGCTTCTTGCGGCCACGGATCTGACGGCGAGCACGCGACGCCTGACGCGCAGCGGTGCCCTTCGTGTGCTTGATCGAGATCGCCATGGTTACTTACCAGCCTTTCCGGCCTTGCGCAGGACGCGCTCGCCGGCGTAGCGCACGCCCTTGCCCTTGTAGGGCTCGGGCTTGCGGATCTTGCGGATGTTGGCAGCCACCTCGCCGACCTTCTGCTTGTCGATGCCGATGACCGCGAACTTCGTCGCGGACTCGACGGCGAACGTGATGCCCTCGGGGGCATCGAAGGGGACCGGGTGGCTGAAGCCCAGGTTGAGCTCGATCGCGTTGGGGCCCTTGGCCAGCACGCGGTAGCCGACGCCCACGATCTCGAGCTTCTTCTCATAGCCCTCGGTGACACCGATGACCATGTTGTTGATGAGCGTGCGGCTCAGGCCGTGCAGGGCCTTGCTGCGACGCTCCTCGTCGGGACGCTTGACCTCGAGGACGCCGTCCTCACCGCGCTCGACGGTGATGGGCTCGGCGACCGTGTGGCTGAGCTGACCCTTGGGGCCCTTGACGCTGACGTCCTGGCCCTCGATGGTGACCTCGACGCCGGACGGAACGGCGACGGGAAGCTTGCCGATGCGAGACATGTCTTCTCCCCTCCGCTCTTACCAGACGTAGGCGAGGACTTCCCCACCTACGCCCTTCGTGTTGGCCTGACGGTCCGTCAGGAGGCCCTGGCTCGTCGAGATGATCGCGACGCCGAGGCCGCCGAGCACCTTGGGCAGGTTGGTGGACTTGGCGTAGACGCGCAGCCCGGGCTTGCTGATGCGGCGGATGCCGGCGATCGAGCGCTCGCGGGAGGGGCCGTACTTGAGCGTGACGGTCAGCGTCTTGCCGACCTCGCCCTCAGCGGGCTCGGCCACGGAGAAGTCCGTGATGTAGCCCTCCTGCTTCAGCAGGGTGACAACACCCTCCTTGAGCTTGCTGTAGGGCGCGTCCACGCTGTCGTGGTACGCCTGGTTGCCGTTGCGGATCCGCGTGAGCAGATCCGCGACCGGGTCAGTCATCGTCATGTGATGTGTTCCGTTTCTCGCCGTGGTTTCCCTGCTCGTGCTCCCAGCCGGGGCTGGGGGTCGGAGCGGACCTTCGACGCCTATGGGGGTGGTGGATTACCAGCTGCTCTTGGTGATGCCGGGGAGCTCGCCGCGGTGTGCCATCTCGCGGAAGCAGATACGGCACAGGCCGAACTTCCGGTAGACGGCCTGCGAGCGGCCGCACCGCTGGCAGCGCGTGTAGCCGCGGACGGCGAACTTCGGCTTGCGAGCCGCCTTGATCTTCAGACCGGTCTTCGCCATGTCAGTTCTCCTTGTACGGGAAGCCGAGCAGCTTGAGCAGCGCGCGACCCTCGTCGTCGTTCGTGGCCGTCGTGACGACGGTGATGTCCATGCCGCGGGACCGATCGATCTTGTCCTGGTCGATCTCGTGGAACATGACCTGCTCGGTGAGACCGAAGGTGTAGTTGCCACGGCCGTCGAACTGCCGCGGGCTCAGGCCACGGAAGTCACGGATACGCGGGAGCGCGAGCGTCAGGAGACGGTCGAGGAACTCCCACATGCGGTCGCCCCGCAGCGTGACGTGCGCGCCGATCGGCATGCCCTCACGCAGCTTGAACTGGGCGATGGACTTGCGGGCCTTGGTGACCTGCGGCTTCTGACCCGTGATGGCGGTGAGGTCGCGCAGGGCGCCCTCGATCAGCTTGCCGTCACGAGCGGCCTCGCCGACGCCCATGTTGACGACGATCTTGGTGAGGCCGGGGACCTGCATGACGTTGGCGTACTCGAACTGCTCGCGCAGCGCGGGTGCGATCTCGTCCTGGTACCGGGCCTTGAGCCGCGGTGCGGTGGAGACGTCGCTCATGTCAGATCTCCTTTCCGGTCTTGGTGGAGACGCGCACGCTGCGGTGCGCTGCGTAGGAGGAACCGTCGGGACGGTTCTTGGTGACCTCGTCACGGCGGAAGCCGATGCGCGAGGTGGTCTTGTCACCGTCGGCGTCGACGACGAGCATGACGTTGGAGATGTGGATGGGGGCCTCGCGGGTGATGATGCCGCCCGTGCCCTCGCCGCCGGCCTGCGCCGACTTGGTGTGCCGCTTGATGCGGTTCACGCCCTCGACGATGACGCGGTCCTGCTCGGTGAGGACGTCGATGACCTTGCCCTCGACGCCCTTGTCGGCACCAGCGATGACCTTGACCTGGTCACCCTTCTTGATGTTGACGATCTTCTTCGCCATGTTCACAGCACCTCCGGCGCGAGCGAGATGATCCGCATGAACTTCTTGTCGCGCAGCTCGCGGCCCACGGGGCCGAAGATGCGCGTTCCACGCGGGTCGCCGTCAGCCTTGAGGATGACAGCGGCGTTCTCGTCGAACTTGATGTACGAGCCGTCCGGACGACGGCGCTCCTTGACGGTGCGCACGACGACCGCCTTGACGACGTCGCCCTTCTTGACGTTGCCTCCGGGGATGGCGTCCTTCACGGTGGCGACGATCGTGTCGCCGATCCCCGCGTAGCGCCGTCCCGAGCCGCCGAGCACACGGATGCAGAGAATCTCCTTGGCACCCGTGTTGTCGGCGATCTTGAGTCGCGACTCCTGCTGAATCATTGGTCTCTCACTTCGCCTTCTCGAGAACCTCGACCAGGCGCCAGCGCTTCGTGGCTGACAGCGGTCGGGTCTCCATGATCAGGACGCGGTCGCCGGTGCCGGCCTCGTTCTGCTCGTCGTGGGCCTGGAGCTTCACGTTGCGACGCAGGACCTTGCCGTAGCGGCCGTGCTTGACACGGTCCTCGACGTTGACCACGACGGTCTTGTCCATCTTGTCGCTCACGACGAGGCCCTCACGGACCTTGCGCGCGGTACGTTCCGTCACGTTCTCTTCCTTCTCGCTCATGCGTCCGCCTCGACGATCCCGAGCTCGCGCTCACGGAGGACCGTGTAGATGCGAGCGATCTCGCGGCGGACCGTCTTCAGACGGGCCGTGTTGTCGAGCTGTCCGGTCGCGTTCTGGAAACGCAGGTTGAACAGCTCTTCCTTGGCCTCGCGCAGCTTCTCCTCGAGCGCCTCGGCGCCCAGTCCTCGCAGCTCTGCGGCAGTTTCAGTGGCAGCCATGATCAGATGCCCCCCTCAGTCTCGCGCGAGATGAAGCGCGCCTTCATGGGCAGCTTGTGGATCGCGAGGCGCATGGCCTCGCGGGCCACCTCCTCGGTCACACCGGACAGCTCGAACATGACGCGTCCGGGCTTGACGTTGGCGACCCACCACTCGGGCGAGCCCTTGCCTGAACCCATGCGGGTCTCGGCGGGCTTCTTGGTGAGGGGGCGGTCCGGGTAGATGTTGATCCAGACCTTGCCGCCACGCTTCATGTGACGCGTCATGGCGATACGAGCGGACTCGATCTGTCGGTTGGTCACGTAGTGACCCTCGACAGCCTGGAGACCGAAGTCGCCGAAGGCGAGCGTCGTGCCGCCCTTGGCCATGCCACGGCGGTTGGGGTGGTGCTGCTTGCGGTACTTGACCCTTCGCGGCATCAGCATCAGTTCTCGCCTCCTTCGGCGGGAGCAGCAGCTGCGACGGCCTCGGCGGGCGCCTCAGCGGCAGGTGCGGTGGCCTGCTCGGCCGCGGGAGCGGCGTCGCGGGCGGGACGACGGGCGCCGTCACGGCCCCCGCGCTGGGGACGACGGGCGCCGGGAGCCGCCGCACGCTTGGCCGCCTCGGCCTCGCGCTCGGCGCGGGTGCCCGCGACCTCGCCCTTGTAGATCCAGACCTTCACGCCGATGCGGCCGAAGGTGGTCTTGGCCTCGTAGAAGCCGTAGTCGACGTCGGCGCGCAGCGTGTGCAGCGGGACGCGACCCTCGCGGTAGAACTCCGAGCGGCTCATCTCGGCGCCACCGAGGCGGCCCGAGCACTGGATCCGGATGCCCTTGGCACCGGAACGCATCGTCGTCTGCATGGCCTTGCGCATGGCGCGGCGGAACTGCACACGACCGCTGAGCTGCTCGGCGACACCCTGGGCGACGAGCTGGGCATCCATCTCGGGCTGCTTGACCTCGAGGATGTTGAGCTGCACCTGCTTGCCGGTGAGCTTCTCGAGGTCGCCGCGGATGCGGTCGGCCTCGGCGCCACGGCGGCCGATGACGATGCCCGGACGCGCGGTGTGGATGTCGACGCGGACGCGGTCACGCGTGCGCTCGATCTCCACGCGGCTGATGCCGGCGCGGTCCATGCCCTTGGTCAGGAGCTTGCGGATCTTGACGTCCTCACCGACGTAGCTGCTGTACAGCTTGTCCGCGTACCAGCGGCTCTTGTGATCGGTGGAGATGCCGAGTCGGAAGCCGTGCGGGTTGATCTTCTGACCCATGTTCAGTTCCCGCCCTTCGCGGTGTTGGCGACCGGCTCGACGACGACGGTCAGGTGGCTGCTGCGCTTGAGGATGCGGTTGGCCGCACCCTTGGCGCGGGGGCGCCAACGCTTCATGGTCGGTCCCTCGTCGACCTGGACGGTCGTGATGACGAGGCTGCTGCGGTCGAGACCCTCGGTGACCTCGGCGTTGGACGCCGCGGAGTCGACGAGCTTGTAAAAGTTCTCGGCGACGGCCTGCGGCGCGAACTGCAGGATCGCGAGGGCTTCCTCGACGCTGCGGCCACGGACCAGGTCGCCGACGCGGCGCGACTTCTGCGGCGTGACGCGCACGAAGCGCGCCACGGCGAAGGAGCCGGGACGGTCGCCGAGCAGGCGCTCGCGGCGCGCGCTGACGTTCTCACGGGTGGTGGCGCTCATCGACGCTTCGCCTTTCGATCGTCCTTCTCGTGACCACGGAAGGTGCGGGTCGGGGCGAACTCGCCCAGCTTGTGACCCACCATCGCGTCGGTGACGAACACCGGCACGTGCTTGCGGCCGTCGTGCACGGCGATCGTGTGTCCGATGAAGGACGGCAGGATCATCGAGCGACGCGACCACGTCTTGATCACGGTGTGGGTCTCGGCGGCGTTCTGCGCGTCGACCTTCTTCTCGAGGTGCCCGTCGACGAACGGGCCCTTCTTCAAACTACGAGGCATATTCTAGATTCCTTCGAGGACTCAGCGGCCGGACTTGCGGCGACGGACGATCATCTGGTCACTGGCCTTGCGCTTGCGCGTGCGGCCCTCGGGCTTGCCCCACGGGCTGACCGGGTGGCGACCACCGGAGGTCTTGCCCTCGCCACCGCCGTGCGGGTGGTCGATCGGGTTCATGGCCACACCACGGACGGTCGGGCGCTTGCCCTTCCAGCGGTTGCGGCCGGCCTTGCCCCAGTTGATGTTGGACTGCTCGGCGTTGCCGACCTCGCCGATGCTGGCGCGGCAGCGGACGTCGACGTAGCGCATCTCGCCCGAGGGCAGACGCAGCTGTGCGCGCGTGCCTTCCTTGGCGACGAGCTGGGTCTTGACCCCGGCGGAACGGCCCATCTTGGCGCCACCGCCGGGACGCAGCTCGATGCCGTGGATCGTGGTGCCCACGGGGATGTTGCGCAGCGGCAGGTTGTTGCCGGGCTTGATGTCGGCGCCCACACCGGACTCGACCGTCATGCCCTGCTTCAGGCCCTCGGGTGCGATGATGTAGCGCTTCTCGCCGTCCGCGTAGTGCAGCAGCGCGATGCGTGCCGTGCGGTTGGGGTCGTACTCGATGTGAGCGACCTTGGCGGGGATCCCGTCCTTGTCGGCCCGACGGAAGTCGATGATGCGGTAGGCGCGCTTGTGACCGCCACCCTGGTGACGCGTGGTGATGCGTCCCTGGTTGTTGCGGCCGCCCTTCTTGGGCAGCGGCTCCACGAGCGACTTCTCAGGCGTCGTGCGAGTGATCTCGGCGAAGTCGGCGACGCTGGAGCCGCGACGGCCCGGCGTGGTCGGCTTGTACTTGCGGATTGCCATGTCTAGTCAGTCCCTCAGCTCGGGCTCGAGAAGATGTCGATGCTCTGGCCGGCCGCCACGCTCACGATGGCGCGCTTGGTGTCCTTGCGCTTGCCCAGGCCATTACGCGTGCGACGCGTCTTGCCCTTGCGGTTCATCGTGTTCACAGCGGTGACCTTGACGCCGAAGATGTTCTCGACGGCGATCTTGATCTCCGTCTTGTTGGCGTCGGGGTGCACCACGAAGGTGTACTTGTTGTCGTCGAGGAGGCTGTAGCTCTTCTCGCTCACGACCGGCGCGATCAGGATGTCGCGCGGGTCCTTCTGCAGGGTGCTCATGCGCCCTCTCCTGCCTTCTCGAAGCCGGCAGCCTGCGCCGACTCCTCGGTGTCGAACCAGACCTCGGCGACCGTCTGGTCGTACCAGGGGCTGTCGGGCGTGTGGAACTTCATGGAGTCCTCGTTGCCCTTGATCTCGTGGCCCTTGGGAGCGTTGCCGCTCTTGAGCGGGGCCTTGGACCCGGGGCCGTAGGGCTGCGTCGCGGTGGCCTTGGGGGCCTCCGCGGCGGGAGCAGCCTCGACCGGAGCGGCCTCGGCCTTCTCGGCCTTGGGCGCAGCAGCCTTCTTGGCCGGGGCCTTCTTGGCTGCGGGCGCCTTCTTGGCGGCCTTGGCCGGAGCCTCGTCCGCCTCGGTGACGGCCTTGCTGAGCGCGACCGTGGCGGTGCCCTCGGCGGAGCGCGCGGCGACGAACGCGTCGAACGCGGCCTGCGTGAAGACCACGTCGTCGGCCTTGACGACGTCGTAGGTGTTCAGCTGGTCGAACGTCAGCAGGACGAGCTCGGGGATGTTGCGCAGGCTCTTGACCGTGTTGTCGTCACCGCGGTCGATGACCACGAGGATGCGACGACGGGTCGTGACCTGGGCGAGCGACTCGATGGCCGTCCGGGTGGACGGGGCCGAGCCGACGAGCGTGTCGACGACGTGCAGGCGACCCGTGCGGGCCCGGTCCGACAGGGCACCGCGCAGGGCGGCAGCCTTCATCTTCTTGGGCGTGCGCTGGTCGTAGCTGCGCGGCGTGGGGCCGTGGACGACGCCACCACCGTTGTACTGGGGTGCGCGGATGGAGCCCTGGCGGGCGCGGCCGGTGCCCTTCTGGCGGTACGGCTTCTTGCCGCCACCGCGGACCTCGCCGCGCGACTTGGTGTCGTGCGTGCCCTGGCGGGCAGCAGCGAGCTGGGCCGTGACGACCTGGTGGATCAGGGGGATGTTCGTCTGCACGTCGAAGATGTCGACGGGCAGCGCAGCATCGATGGTCTTCACCATGGTGCTCAGGCTCCCTTCTTGGAAGCGCTACGGACGACCACGAGGGCGCCCTTAGGGCCGGGGACGGCGCCCTTGACGAGGATGACTCCCTTGTCGAGGTCGACGGCGTGGACACGGACGTTCTGGGTGGTGACGGTCTCAGCACCCATGTGGCCTGCCATGCGCAGACCCTTGAAGACGCGACCCGGGGTGGCGCAGCCACCGATCGAGCCGGGCTTGCGGTGGTTGCGGTGGGCGCCGTGCGAGGCGCCGACGCCGGCGAAGCCGTGACGCTTCATGACGCCGGCGAAGCCCTTGCCCTTGCTGGTCGCAGTGACGTCGACGATGTCGCCGGCGGCGAAGATGTCGGGCGAGATCTCCTGGCCGAGCGTGAAGTCGGCGACGGCCTCGGTGCGGATCTCCACGACGTGACGACGCGGCGTGGTGCCGGCCTTCGCGAAGTGACCCGTCTGGGGCTTGTTGACCTTGCGGCCCTCGATCTCGCCGAAGCCGATCTGGACGGCGCTGTAGCCGTCGGTCTCACGCGTGCGGATCTGCGTGACGACGTTGGTGCCGGCCGCCAGGACGGTGACGGGGACGATCTTGCCGTCCGCGTCCCAGACCTGGGTCATGCCGAGCTTGCGACCGAGGAGGCCGCGCGTGGTGGCGTTGGTGACGGTGCTCATGCTGCGGGACTCCTCTCTCAGAGCTTGATCTCGATGTCGACGCCAGCCGGCAGGTCGAGTCGCATGAGCGAGTCGACCGTCTTCGGCGTGGGATCGATGATGTCGATGAGCCGCTTGTGGGTGCGCATCTCGAAGTGCTCGCGGCTGTCCTTGTACTTGTGGGGCGAACGGATGACGCAGTACACGTTCTTCTCCGTCGGCAGGGGCACAGGACCGGCGACCGAGGCACCCGTACGGGTGACGGTGTCGACGATCTTGCGCGCCGAGGTGTCAATGACCTCGTGGTCGTAGGCCTTGAGCCGGATACGGATCTTCTGTCCCGCCATGCTCTGCTCGTCCTTCTCTCGTCTGCTTCTGTGACCGGAAGCGGTCAGCCGCTCCAGCTCGCTCCACCACCGAGCCCCGAGGTCGGGCGTGTCGCGGTCAGGACCGCGCGCATGCGTCAACACTTCTCAAGTTGGGTGGTTGGACCGCGGCGCCCCAGCGGGGTTCCAGCAGTCAGGCCAGCGCACGTGACGCGTTCGTTTGACCCGGCGTGAGTTCCGGACGAATCGCGCCCCAGCAAACCGGCCGGAGCAACCGCACTAGTCTGACAGACATCGCGGCCCAAACACAAATCGGCTCCGGCGGCGTCTCAGTGGTGCAGGTGCTGCTCGCTCGTGGCGTGACCGAGGGGCTCCAGCTGGAGCGTCGAGTGCTCCACGTCGAAGTGGTCTGCGAGGCACGAACGCAGACGGTCGAGGACGGCGTGGGCCTCCCCCATGCCCTCGACCGAGTCGTCCACCACGATGTGGGCACTCATCACCGGCATGCCCGACGTGATGGTCCAGACGTGCAGGTCGTGGACGTCGACCACGCCGTCGGCCCGGAGCAGGTGCTCGCGCAGCTGCGCGAGGTCGACGTCCTTGGGCGTGGACTCCAGCAGCACCTCCACGACCTCACGCAGCAGGGAGACGGCTCGCGGGACGATCATCGCGGCGATCACGAGCGACGCGACGGCGTCGGCCTGGTGCCAGCCCGTGACCAGCACGACCCCGGCCGCCACGAGCACCGCGACGGACCCGAGCGCATCCCCCACCACCTCGAGGTAGGCGCCCCGGACGTTGAGGCTCTCCTGCGCACCGTCGCGCAAGATGACCAGTCCGGCCACGTTCGCCGCAAGTCCCACGAGGCCGGCCACGAGGACCGGCAGACCCTCGAGGTCGACGGGCTCGCCGAGTCGACCGACGGCCGTCCAGACGATCCACCCGCACAGGCCGAGCAGGAGCAGGCCGTTCAGGCCGGCCGCGAGCACCTCGGTGCGGTGGTACCCGAAGCTGCGGCGTGAGCCGGGCCGACCGCCGCGCTGGGCGACGGTGATGGCGGCCAGCGCGAGGACGATCCCGACCGAGTCGCCCAGCACGTGACCGGCGTCGGCCAGCAGCGCCAGGCTCCCGGTGCTGAGCGCCACGACGATCTCGACCACGAAGACCGTGGCGGCGAGTCCCAGCACCACGAGGAGACGGCCCCGGTGCTGGGCCCCCGTCCCGTGTGCGTGGTCGTGGCCCATGGGAAGAACCTAACCTCTGCGCCCCACGCGGGCGAGCGTCGTGTCCAGCAGGAGGACGCCCACGACAACCATTCGCACGAGCGGTCCCACCGACGACAAGACCCCCCGGACCCGAAGGTCCGAGGGGTCTTGCTCAGCAGGTCTGCTGTGTCAGGTCAGATCACTTGTTGATCTTGGTGACACGGCCGGCGCCGACGGTACGACCACCCTCACGGATGGCGAACCGAAGGCCCTCGTCCATGGCGATCGGCTGGATGAGCTGGACGCTCATCTCGGTGTTGTCGCCGGGCATGACCATCTCGGTGCCCTCGGGCAGCGTGACGACGCCGGTGACGTCCGTCGTGCGGAAGTAGAACTGCGGACGGTAGTTGTTGAAGAACGGCGTGTGACGGCCACCCTCCTCCTTGGACAGGATGTAGACCTGGCCCTCGAACTCCGTGTGCGGCGTCGTGGAGCCGGGCGCGATGATGACCATGCCGCGCTCGACGTCCTCACGCTTGGTGCCACGGAGCAGGAGGCCCACGTTCTCACCAGCCTGGCCCTCGTCGAGGAGCTTGCGGAACATCTCGATGCCCGTGACCGTGGTGGTCTGCTTCTCCTCGCGGATGCCGACGATGTCGACGGTCTCGTTGACCTTGACGATGCCGCGCTCGATACGACCGGTGATGACGGTTCCACGACCGGTGATCGTGAAGACGTCCTCGACGGGCATGAGGAACGGCTTCTCGGTCTCACGGGGAGGCATGGGGATGTAGTCATCCACGGCCTGCATGAGCTCGAGCACCGAAGCGCCCCACTTCTCGTCACCGGCGAGGGCCGGGACGGCCGCCACCTGGACGACGGGGACGTTGTCGCCGTCGAAGTCCTGATCGCTCAGGAGCTCACGGACCTCGAGCTCGACGAGCTCCAGGATCTCCTCGTCATCGACCATGTCGCACTTGTTGAGCGCCACGACCATGGCCGGCACGCCGACCTGCTTGGCCAGCAGCACGTGCTCGCGCGTCTGGGGCATCGGGCCGTCGGTGGCGGCGACCACGAGGATCGCGCCGTCCATCTGAGCCGCGCCGGTGATCATGTTCTTGACGTAGTCGGCGTGACCGGGGCAGTCGACGTGCGCGTAGTGGCGGTTCTCGGTCTGGTACTCGACGTGCGAGATCGAGATCGTGATGCCGCGCTGCTTCTCCTCGGGCGCCTTGTCGATCTGGTCGAAGGCCGAGGCCTCGTTCAGATCGGGGTACTTGTCGTGCAGCACCTTGGTGATCGCCGCCGTGAGCGTCGTCTTACCGTGGTCGATGTGACCGATGGTGCCGATGTTCATGTGCGGCTTGGTCCGCTCGAACTTCGCCTTAGCCACTGGGGCTCCTTCTGGGTTGTGAGTTGCTGTGTCTGTGTGTGAAAGCCGTGTGGGCTCCGCTGGGGAGACCGCAGGCCACCTTACCGATGACTCCGACGGTTACTCGCCGCGGGCCTTCTTGATGATCTCTTCCGCCACGGCCTTGGGGACCTCGGCGTAAGAGTCGAACTGCATCGAGTATGACGCACGGCCTGAGGTCTTGGACCGCAGGTCGCCCACGTACCCGAACATCTCGGAGAGCGGCACGATCGCCTTGATCAGCTTCGAGCCACCGTATCCCTCCTCCATGGCCTGGACCTGGCCACGACGGGAGTTGAGGTCGCCGATCACGTCGCCCATGTAGTCCTCGGGCGTGGTGACGTCGACGGCGAAGACAGGCTCGAGCAGGACCGGGTCGGCCTTGCGCACTGCCTCCTTGAACGCCATCGAGCCGGCGAGCTTGAACGCGAGCTCGGAGGAGTCGACGTCGTGGTACGCGCCGTCCTCGAGCGTGACCTTGACGTCGACCATCTGGTAGCCGGCGAGGATGCCGAACTGCATGGCGTCCTGGGCTCCGGCGTCGACCGACGGGATGTACTCGCGGGGCACGCGGCCACCGGAGACGGCGTTGTCGAACTCGTAGCCACCCTCGCCACCGGTCAGCGGGCCCGTGGGCTCGACGCTGATGATGACCTTGGCGAACTGGCCGGAGCCACCCGTCTGCTTCTTGTGGGTGTAGCTGACGTTCTCGACCTTGCGCTTGATGGTCTCGCGGTACGCGACCTGCGGCTTGCCGACGTTGGCCTCGACGTTGAACTCGCGCTTCATGCGGTCCACGAGGATGTCGAGGTGCAGCTCGCCCATGCCGGCGATGATGGTCTGACCCGTCTCCTCGTCGGTGTGGACCTGGAACGTCGGGTCCTCCTCGGCGAGACGCTGGATGGCGACGCCGAGCTTCTCCTGGTCGCTCTTGGTCTTGGGCTCGATGGCGACCTGGATGACCGGGTCGGGGAACGTCATGGACTCGAGCACGATCTGCTTCTGCGGATCCGCCAGGGTCTCGCCCGTGGTGGTGTCCTTGAGGCCCATCACGGCGACGATCTGACCGGCGCCGACCGACGCGATCTCAGCGCGCTTGTTGGCGTGCATCTGGTAGATCTTGCCGATCCGCTCCTTGCGGCCCTTGGTCACGTTGATGACCGTGGAGCCCGACTCGAGGCGACCGGAGTAGACGCGCAGGTACGTGAGCTTGCCCAGGTGCGGGTCCGACGCGATCTTGAAGGCCAGGGCCGCGAACGGCTGGTCCTCGCTGGGCTCGCGGGTGTCGGTGATCGACTCGTCGCGCGGGTCGAGACCCGTGACGGCGCCGACGTCGATGGGCGACGGCAGGTAGTCGATGACCGCGTCGAGCAGGGGCTGGACGCCCTTGTTCTTGAACGCGGTGCCGCACAGGATCGGGTTGAGCTTGGCGTCGAGCGTGGAGCGACGGATCGCGGCCTTGATGATGTCGACCGTGAGGTCGGCACCGTCGAGGTACAGCTCGGCGAAGTCGTCGTCGACGTCGGCCAGGGTCTCGAGCATGTGCTCGCGAGCCTCGGCGACCTCGTCGGCGATGTCGGCCGGGATCTCCTCGACCGTGTAGTCCTCACCGATGGCCGTCTCGCCACGCCACACGAGCGCACGCATGCCGACGAGGTCGACGACGCCGATGAAGTCGCCCTCGGCGCCGATCGGCACCTGCAGGACCAGGGCCGTGGCGCCGAGGCGCTCACGGATGGTCTTCACGCAGAAGTCGAACGAGGCGCCCGTGCGGTCGAGCTTGTTGACGAAGCACATGCGCGGCACGCCGTACTTGTCGGCCTGACGCCACACGTTCTCGGACTGGGGCTCGACACCCGCGACACCGTCGAAGACCGCGATCGCACCGTCGAGCACGCGCAGGTTGCGCTCCACCTCGACGGTGAAGTCGACGTGACCCGGGGTGTCGATGATGTTGATCTGGTTGTCCTTCCACCAGCACGTGGTGGCAGCAGAGGTGATCGTGATGCCACGCTCCTGCTCCTGCTCCATCCAGTCCATGGTGGCGCCGCCGTCGTGCACCTCACCGATCTTGTAGTTGATACCGGTGTAGAAGAGGATGCGCTCGGTGGTGGTGGTCTTGCCGGCATCGATGTGCGCCATGATGCCGATGTTGCGGACGCGGGTCAGGTCCGTCGTGATGTCGGTTGCCACAGTGAGCTACCTAGTTCCTTACGTCGAGGGTGGTGCGGGGTCCTGAGGGTTCTCAGGTCACCAGCGGTAGTGGGCGAAGGCGCGGTTGGCCTCGGCCATCTTGTGCGTGTCCTCACGCTTCTTGACGCTGCCGCCGAGACCGTTGCTGGCGTCGAGGAGCTCGTTCTGCAGGCGCTCGGCCATGGTCTTCTCACGACGCTCGCTCGAGTACTTGACGAGCCAGCGGAGGGCGAGCGTGGTCTGGCGCTCGGCACGGACCTCGATCGGGACCTGGTACGTGGCGCCACCGACACGGCGGCTCTTGACCTCGAGGCTGGGCTTGACGTTGTCGAGCGCGCGCTTGAGCGTGATGACCGGATCGGTGCCGGACTTCTCGCGAGTTCCCTCGAGAGCGGAGTAGACGATGCGCTGAGCGGTCTGCTTCTTGCCGTCGACCAGGATCTTGTTGATCAGCTGGGTGACGAGCTGGTTGCTGTAGACCGGATCGGTCTCGACGACACGCTTCGGTGCCGGACCCTTGCGAGGCATTAGCTCTTCTCCTTCTTCGCGCCGTAACGGCTGCGAGCCTGCTTGCGACCCTTGACACCCTGCGTGTCGAGCGAGCCGCGGACGATCTTGTAGCGCACACCGGGGAGGTCCTTCACACGACCACCACGAACGAGCACGATGGAGTGCTCCTGGAGGTTGTGGCCCTCACCCGGGATGTATGCGGTGACCTCGGTGCCGCTGGAGAGGCGGACACGAGCAACCTTTCGCAGCGCGGAGTTCGGCTTCTTGGGGGTGGTGGTGTACACGCGGGTGCACACACCACGGCGCTGCGGCGAGCCCTTGAGGGCGGGTGTGTTCGTCTTGACCACCTTGGACTGGCGGCCCTTTCGAACGAGCTGGTTGATCGTGGGCACTACATACTTCTTTCTTCAGGACTGCGAAGTCTGAGTTCTGGATGCACTCACCGCTGGAAATGAAGCGCAGGGGCGGGATGCGTGCAGCGGCCCAGAGATTCCGGGCACGGCTACCAAGACTACCGGGTGGAACAGGGCCGGTCAAAACCGGCCGGACCGGGCCCGACGGCCCCTCGTCGGCACACGACGCGGACCTCTCGGGCGTGACGGAGGTCACGGTCCGCGCGCCGGCCGCACCCGTCAGGTTGAGCGCACACCGCCGACCACACCGGAGCCCTCCATGACCCGTGCCTTGCCTCGCTCGCTCGCCCTCGCCGTCGCCTCGGCGGGGCTCTCGCTCGGTCTCGCGGCCCCGGCGTCCGCCTCCCCGACCGACGACGTCAAGACCGCTCTCGGGGCGGGGGACGGCCCTCGCGCTGCACGCCTCATCGCGTCGAGCGGCTTCGCCACGCAGCCCGCGGTCCTGGCCGACCTCATCTACGGCGGCGGCGTCATCGCGGTGCGCGACGGACACGACGAGGCCTTCACCGAGGCCGTCGCCGTGGCCTTCGTGGACGGCGGCGTGTCCCCCGCCACGGCCCAGCTGGCCTTCGCCGACGCGGCCACCCTCGTGGCGAGCAACGCTGCGAACGACCCGCAGATCCTTCAGGAGCTCGCGCCCGGCGGCGTGGCCATCCTGCGGACCGAGCTGCGGTACGCGGGTGTCAGCCTGCCCGCCCTCGGGCTCGACGCGCTCGACCTTCCTCGCCTGCCGCTGCCGCTGCAGCTCTTCTGAGCCGGCTCAGGCGGTGAGCGGGCCGGCGAGGAGGTCCTCGGCCGCCGAGCCGTCCACGACCAGCACGTCGTGGGGCACGCGGCGCCAGATCCCGAGGTAGAGGTCGGAGGCCGTCCCACGGACCGTGGCCGCCGCCGGCGCGGAGGCGTCCAGCAGCGGCGGGGGCTCGTGACCGTCGCCGGGACCGAGGGCCCACACGTCGCCCGTGTCGGTGGCCTCGAGCCGCACGGTGCCGGTGAGCACCGGACGCATCCCGCGGCCCGTGAGCCGCGCGAAGAACGTCCGGAGGACCTCGGAGACGCCGTCGGCGGCGATGGCCGGCGGCACCGCGGGTGTCCCGTGGCCCGTGGCCTGCAGCAGGTCCGCGAGGTGGACCGTGGTCTCGTGCAGCTGCCGGCGGGGCCAGAACGCAGCGGTCTCGTCGAGTCGCGAGAAGTTGGGCACCTGCTCGGTCGGCTCGACGGCCTGCAGGGCGCCCAGCAGGGCGGTGGCGCAGCTCGCGTACCAGGGAGCGAGCGGACCGACGACCACCGGCTCGGGCTCGCGGACCTGCTGGCCCGACAGCACGATGGCGGCGGCCCAGCGGTGCACCGTGCCCACGTGGACGGCCAGGTCGCGCACCGTCCAGCCCGGGCACGCGGGGACGTCGGCGGTCTCGTCGGCGCCGTCGAGGGCCTCGGCGAACCGGCCCATCGTCGTGGCGAGCTCGTCCATCGTGTCGATCCCGGTCATCTGGACTCCTGCGCGAGCAGCTGGGCGAGGTGGATCGGGACCACGTCGGTGAGGTCGTCGAGCTGCGTGCGGCACGAGAACCCGTCGGCGAGGAAGACGGCGTCGGGACCGGCCGCTCGCACGGCCGGGAGCAGCTGCTGCTCCGCCACGGCGAGGGAGACCTCGTAGTGGCCCTTCTCCACGCCGAAGTTGCCGGCCAGTCCGCAGCACCCGGACAGACGGGTGACGTCGGCGCCGGAGCGCCGCAGGATGGACAGGTCCGCCTCGAAGCCCAGCACCGACGACTGGTGGCAGTGCGGCTGCACGACGACCTCGGTCCCCGTGAGGTCCGGGGGCTCCCAGCCCTCGGTCCCGTCGAGCAGCTCGGCGAGCGTCTTCACGCCGGCAGCCACCTCGACGGCCCGGACGTCGTCGGTGAGCTCCACCGCGTCGGAGCGCAGCACCGCGAGGCACGAGGGCTCGAGGCCCACGACCGGGATCCCGGCGGCCACGTAGGGGTGGAGCGCGGCGACCGCCGTCTCGATGAGCTCACGTGCCGTGTCCAGCTGTCCGGTGGTGATCCACGTGAGGCCGCAGCAGGCCTGCCGGTCGAGGAGCTCGACGTGGTAGCCGGCGGACTCGAGCAGCCGCAGCGCGGCCACTCCCCCGTCGGTCGAGAAGTACTCGGTGAAGGAGTCGGACCACAGCAGCACCGTGCCGTTCGGTGCCTCGGCAGGCGCGTCCCCCTGCGCCCGACGAAGGCTCCGCACCACGCGGCCCAGGCGCTTGGTCGCGAAGGAGGGCAGGCTGCGGCGCTGGTCGACGCCGGCCACCCACCGGGCGACGTGCGCCAGCCCTGGCACCTTGAGGGCGAGGTTGGCCAGCCCCGCGACCGGCGACGTGAGCCGAGCCCAGAAGGGCAGCTTGCCGAGCACGTAGTGGCTGCGAGGACGAAGGCGGCCGCGGTAGGTCTGGTGGAGCACCTCGGACTTGTACGTGGCCATGTCGACGCCCGTGGGGCAGTCGCTCAGGCAGCCCTTGCAGGAGAGGCAGAGGTCGAGGGCCTCGTGGACCTCCGGCGACCGGAAGCCGTCCTTCACGAGGCGTCCGTCGACCATCTCCTGGAGCACGCGGGCCCGGCCGCGGGTCGAGTCCTTCTCGTTGCGCGTGGCCTGGAACGAGGGGCACATGACGCCGCCGGACGCGCTGTTGTCGGCGAGGCACTTGCCGACGCCGGTGCAGCGGTGCACGGCCCGGCCGAGGTCGCCGTCGTCGTGGAGCAGGCGGAGCCCCTTGCGGGTGCCCTGCAGGCCCGGGGTCCAGCCGCGGCCGCTGCCCCGCAGGTCGGCGTCGATGGGAGCGGGGTCCACGAGGTTGCCCGGGTTGAGCAGGTTGTCGGGGTCGAAGACGCCCTTGACCTGCTGGAAGAGGCTCATCGCCTCGGACGAGTACATGAGCGGCAGCAGCTCGGAGCGGGCCCGGCCGTCACCGTGCTCGCCGGAGAACGAGCCTCCGTGCGAGGCCGTGAGGCGGGCCGCGTCCGTGACGAACTCGCGGTAGGTGGCGTGGCCTCCGGGCTCGTCGAGCGGGAAGTCGATGCGCACGTGCACGCAGCCGTCGCCGAGGTGGCCGAAGGGCTCACCGTTGAGGCCGTGCTGCTCGAGGAGGGCGGTGAAGTCGCGCAGGTAGTCGCCGATCACGGCGGGCGGCACCGCGGCGTCCTCCCAGCCCGAGAGGGCCGGGCGGTCCCAGATGCGGGACGCGAGACCCGCACCCTCCTCGCGGATCCGCCAGAACGCGGCCTGCTCGCGCGGGTCGACCACATGACGGTGGGCGAACGACGCCGACGCCTGGACCACGCGCTCCGCCTCGGCCGCGAGCGCTGCCGGGTCGTCACCCGCGAGCTCGACGTAGAGGAAGCCACCGCCCTGCGGGTACTCGGGCACACCGGCGCCGCCCTTGGCGGCCCGGAAGACCTCGACGATCCGTGCCCCGAGACCCTCGCAGGCCACCGGGCCGAACGGGAGCATCGTCGGGACGTCGTCGGCCGCGTCGGGCATGGAGGCATAGCCGAGCACGACGAGGTGGATGTGGTCGGGCGTGCGGACCAGGTCGACCGTGGCACCCAGCGTGACGGCCAGTGTCCCCTCGGTGCCGGCCAGGAAGGAGCCGACGTCGAAGCCGCGCTCGGGCAGGAGGTGCTCGAGGCTGTAGCCCGAGACCTGGCGCCCGAACCGGCCCAGCTCGGTACGCACCGTCCCGAGGTCGCCGGCCACGACACCGCGGAGCGCGTCGAGCGTGGGTGAGCTGGTCGTGAGGTCGCGGCCCACGAGGAGCCGCTCCCCCGCCACGGTGGCGACGTCCATGGCCGCGACGTTGTCGGCGCTGCGGCCGTAGCCGAGCGCTCGGTTCCCGCACGCGTTGTTGCCGATCATGCCCGCGACCGTGCAGCGGGTGTGGGTGGACGGATCGGGGCCGTAGCGCAGGCCGAGCGGTGCGGCGGCGCGCTGCAGGACCGAGTGCACCACCCCGGGGTCGACCCGGGCGGTCCGCGCCTCGGCGTCGACGGCGTGGACCACGTTCATGTGCTTGGAGAAGTCGACGACGATGCCCGGTCCCACGGCGTTGCCCGCGATGGACGTGCCCGCTCCACGGGACGTGAGCGGCACACCGGTCGCGCGGCTCGCGTCGATGACGGCCAGCACCTCGTCGGCGTCGCGTGGGCGCACCACGACCTCGGGCACCACCCGGTACAACGACGCGTCGGTGCTGTACAGCGCTCGCGTGGTGCTGGAGTCGTCGACGTCGCCGACGCCTCGGCGACGCAGCTCGGCCACCACGGTCCCTGTCTCGCTCACGACGCTCGTCATGAGTAGCATGCTACTCGACGCCCACCAGGACGCGCACCCGATCGGGCCAGCCGGCGTCGGGCTCCGCTCCCCCGCCCACCTGCCGGGCCAGCAGCTCCGCGGTGTGCAGGAGGTGCTCGAGCATCGCCCGGGCCGCGGCAGAGGCATCGCCCCGCGCGATCGCGTCGACGAGCGGAGCGTGCTCCTCGGCCACGGCATGGATGGAGCGGGACGTGTCGATCGTGCTGACGCCGCGTGCCTGGATGGAGCCACGCAGACGCCTGATCTCCTCCTCCAGACGGACGTTGCCCGAGGCCGCGGCCACGAAGCCGTGCAGTGCCCGGTCGTGCTCGGTGAAGGCCTGCTCGTCGCCGACGTCCGCGGCCGCCCGCATGGCGTCGAGACCCACCCGGAGCCGCTCGGCGAGCTCAGGGGTGGCCTCGCGGGCCGCACGGGCCGCGGCCGGCACCTCGAGCAGGACCCGCAGCTCGAAGACGTCGAGCACGTCCTGCGGCGAGACTCCCACCACCACGACGCCCCGGTTCTTCTCCACCACCACCAGGCCGAGGTCGGCCAGGCGCAGCACGGCCTCGCGGGCGGGCGTGCGGGAGACGTCGAGCTCCTCGGCGAGCCGGTAGATCGAGTGCCGCGAGCCGGCTGCCAGACGCCCGGACACGATGGCGTCGCGGAGCTCGAGGAAGACCCGGTCGGCCGACGTCACCCGTGGAGCGGCCACCGGGCCGTCACCAGAGCTCGAGCGAGGCGTCGAGGATGGCGGCGAGGTCCTCGTCGCGGACGTCGAGCGGTGCCGTGGCGAGCAGTCGCTGCTGCTTGACCGCACCCTCCACGAGGGAGTCGACGTCGGAGGACGTGAAGCCCACGGCGGCCAGGCCCGACGGGATGCCGACGTCGCGCATGACCGAGGCCAGCACCTGCGGCAGGAGGTCGGCCGGGTCGTCGGTCATCTCGGCCGTGGGGTCGAGCAGCTGCGCGGCTCGCACGTGGCGGTCGGGGTCGGCGGGGAACGTGAAGCGAAACGCCTCGGGCGCCGTGAGGGAGACGGCCATGCCGTGGGGCACCATCGCGTGGTCGGCCGGGCCACCGTCGGGGCCGTAGCCCTCGGGCCGGAACTCGCGCACCTGCCCGGCGACGGGATAGGCGTTGGCGTGCGGGATGTGGACGCCGGCGTTGCCGAAGCCCAGACCGGCGAACGTCGCGGCCAGGGCCACCTGGGTGCGCGCCTCGAGGTCGTCGCCCTGACGGACCACGGTGCGGAAGGCGCCGGCCATGAGGCTCAGGGCCTTCTCCGACCAGAGGTCGGCGATGGGGTTGGAACCGCAGTACGGCACGCGCTGCTCCGCCGACTTGTGCTCGTACGACACGTACGGGCGGGCGGTGTAGCTCTCGAGTGCGTGGCAGAGGATGTCGAGTCCCGAGGCGGCAGTGACCTGGGAGGGCTGGGTGAGGGTCAGCTCGGGATCCACCACGGCGAGCGTCGGGCGCAGGCGCGGGTGGGAGATGCCGGTCTTGACGTGCTGGCTCACGACGTCGAGGACGCAGATGGTGGTGCTCTCCGACCCGGTGCCGGTGGTGGTGGGCAGCGCGACGAGCGGCAGCAGCGGCTTCTCGGGGGCGCGACCCTGGCCCACGGGAGCATTCACGTAGTCCATGAGCTCGCCGTCGTTCGTGACGAGGAGGTTGACCGCCTTCGCGGTGTCGATGGCGCTGCCGCCGCCGATCGCCACGACGGCGTCGAGGTGGCCCGCCGCACGGCCGAAGTCGATGGCCTCCTGAAGGCTCGCGTCGGTGGGCTCCACCCGGGCGCGGTCGAACAGGACCGCCTCCACGCCGCCGGCCGCGAGCAGCTCCACGAGCTCGGCCGGGCGACCCGTGGCCGCGACGCCCGGATCGGTCACGACGAGGACCCGACGGGCTCCCAGCTGGGCCAGGTCGTAGGCCAGCTCGTGCCGGGCGCCGACGCCGAACTTGAGTCCTGGAGCACCGTAGGTGAAGACGCTCTCAGGATCGGCTGGCATCGTGAGGGTCTGCGGTGGGCGGTTCACAGGGGCCTCCTGGGCTGGTCGGGTTGCACTCGATGGGAGAATGGCGCAGACGTGTGGCGCCCGCCGAGCCCGACCCTACGGGACCACCGCCGATTTTCTTGAGAAGGGGAACGCATGAGGAGAGCAGCGACGGCTGCCGTCATCGCGACCGTGCTGGTGGCCACCGCCGGCTGCAACACGCGCGAGAAGGAAGAGGCCACGCCGACGCCCACCCAGGCGTCGCCCAGCTCCACGGCCACGGCCGACGTCTCGGAGCACGAGTCGGGACCCCAGAGCCCCATCCTCTACGGCCTCGAGGTGCCCAAGGGCGCCACGCAGCTCGGCCCTCTCGTGCGGTACCGCAGCAACCGGCTCATCGCGGCCTACAAGCCTGAGCTCGACGTCGCCGTCGCCAAGCAGGAGGCCCTCGAGCAGCAGAAGCTGCAGGACCAGGCCGAGGAGGACGGCACCACGGTGCCCACCCCCACGCCTTCGGAGTCCGAGACGCCCGGGACCCGGCCGAGCGACGACACCTTCTCGCTCCTGGAGGACCCGCCGTCTCCCGACGTCACCATCTCGCTCATGCGCATCGACGGCTCGCCCACCGAGGTCCTGCGCCGCATGATCGCCCAGGTCAACGCCGTCCTGCCCGGCGCCGACCTCGCCGACGACGACCTCGCCCAGTTCTGCTCCGCCAAGGACACCCGCATCGTCTCCTGCAACGTGACGGCCCGCGGACTCACCGAGGGCGACCGCGACATCCGCATCACCATCACGGTCGATCCCGGCGACGTCGTCACCCGGACCGCCCGGGTCGCCTCGCAGCTCAACCCCTCCATGGCGGTGAAGGTCGAGTACGTGGGCGACCCTCGCGCCGGCCAGGTCCCCTCCGACGACGACGACGCGAGCGTGCCGCAGGACGTGAAGGGTGAGGACACCTCGGGCCTCATCTGGCCCCGGATGGACGTCGCGGCACCGATCTCCTCGCCGCAGCTCGATGGCTGGACCGTCCCGGCCACGGCCACCACCATCCTCAGCGGTCGCCGTCCCCAGTTCGTGGCACTCTCCACCGACCGCGTCCGCGTGGCCGACAGCATCGCCCAGGAGTACACGGAGCGTCTGGGGACCCCGGTGAAGGACGTCGTGGAGGACCTCAACGAGATCAGCACGACGTACCGCGTGACGGCCAAGAACGGCGCCACGGCCACCGCGACGTTCGTGCTGAGCGGGCGCGGCAGCTACGTGATGATCTTCTACACGCCGCGGGCGACGTCGTAGTCGGCCAGGTTCGCGAGCGCGTGCTCGACGGCGGGGAGCAGCTCACCCGGAGCGTCTGACCCTCCAGGGGTCAGCGTGTCCAGCCTGATCCAGCGGGCCAGGTCGGTGGTGCCGTCGATCTCGACGACGAACGGCTCCGGGAGCGCGTCGGGACCCCCCGGAGCGTCTGCGTCCTCGACCTCGACGGCGTAGAGCAGATGGACCCCGTGGTAGTCCTCGTACGCGTCGCCGCGCCCCTGGGCCACGACGTGCACCGAGTGGACGTCGACGAGCCGCTGGCTCCGCGCCACGAGCCCGGTCTCCTCGCGGAGCTCACGCACCACGGCGTCGTGCGGGGACTCACCATGGTCGACCCCGCCGCCCGGCAGTGCCCACCAGCCCGGCGGGTACCCGATGGAGGAGATGCGGGTCAGGAGCAGGTGCGGCACGCCGTGGCCGTCGCGCCGGACCACCACCGCGTAGGCGCCGAGTCGCTGCGTGCGGTGGACCTCGGGAACCTGCGACGCGACCGCGCGGGGGTCGTCACTCATGCTTCTCCTCTGCTCGGCCCGTGCCCCAGGTCTCAGGCGGTGCCCAGGTGGTGCCACTAGAGTCAATCACGATGAGTGCCCTCCAGCCGCTGCCGGTCATGACGTCTCCGCCCAAGGAGCGGGTGGCCTACCTCGACAACGCCCGCTACTGGGTCATGCTCCTCGTCGTCATCGGGCACTCGCTCACCCAGTTCACCGACATGGACTCCGCGCGCGGCGTCTACGTGTGGATCTACACGTTCCACATGCCCTTCTTCATCCTCATCTCGGGCTACACCGCGCGCCGATACATGGGCGACGCGCGCCAGGTACGACGCATCGTCAGCACGCTCGTGGTGCCGTACCTCATCGTCGAGACCACGCTGCAGCTCATCATGCAGCACTACACCGGCGAGCCCGACCCGCTGCGCATCCTCTCGCCCCAGTGGCTCGGCTGGTTCATGGCCGCCCTCTTCGTGTGGCGGCTCACCACCCCCATCTGGCGAGCACTCAAGTACCCCATCACGACGTCCATCGCGATCTCGCTGCTCGTGGGCCTCATCGAGGTGCCCAACGTGCTGGCGCTGCCCAAGATCCTCGGGTTCCTGCCGTTCTACGTCGTGGGCATGCACATGAACCGCGAGCTCTTCGACAAGCTGGCCGACCTGCGGATCCGCATCGCGTCGGCCGTCGTGCTCGGCACGGCGTTCCTGGTGTGCTACTTCTACTCCGCGGGCTGGACCACCGACTGGCTGCTGTGGAAGCAGCGCTATGACGAGGACCCGCTGGGTGCCACGGCCCTCGAGGGCATCACGCAGCGCGCCGAGCTGCTCGTGCTGGGCTTCGTGCTCACGTTCGCGGCCCTCTCCCTCGTCCCGCGCCGCAAGTCCTGGACCACGCGCATGGGCGGCCGCACCTTCTACTGCTACCTCCTGCACGGCTACGTGATCCTGTTCCTGCAGTACCAGTTCGAGGTGTTCGAGAAGGCGTCGGACCACGGCGTCGTGGCGGTGATCGTGACCATGGCCCTCGCGGTGGTCCTGGCCAACCTGCTCATGACCCAGATCGTCTCGAAGGTGTTCCGCCCGATCTTCGAGCCCCGCCTCACCTGGCTCTTCCGCTCCGACCCACCCCCGGAGAAGCCCGCCGAGGAGAAGACCCCCGAAAAGGCCGCCGCCGACGCGAAGTAGCCGAGCCCCTGCTCGGATGAACGATGAGGGATCGTGGTCGTCACCGCGACCCCAACCCCTCATCCTTGCCCGGTGGTGACCAACGATGAGGGATCGTGGTCGTCACCGCGACCCCAACCCCTCATCCATGCCCAGTGGTGACCAACGATGAGGGATCGTGGTCGTCACCGCGACCCCAACCCCTCATCCATGCCCGGTGGTGACGAACGATGAGGGATCGTGGTCGTCACCGCGACCCCAACCCCTCATCCTTGGTCGACCCAGGACGAACGACGAGGGGTCTTGGTCGTGGAGGCGACCTCAACCCCTCATCGTGCGTCGGCGCAGGGCGACCGGGTCGAGGGGTTTCGGGAAACCCTTCCACCCAGCGGCGCGCAGTGCCCTGACCAGCTGGTCCAGCACGACGGCCGGTTCGTGCGGCACGGCGTACGACGTGAAGATCAACAGCCTCGGACCGTCGATCACGATCTCGTTGGCGCGGAGCAGGTCGTCGCTCCAGCTGATGATGCCGTGGTGCGGCAGGCCGTGGATCTCGACGGCGACTCCGTACTGGTCCCAGGACGCGTCGAGGTAGTAGGTTCCGTCGGCACCGCGCACCCGGCGCTGGCGCGTGGGCCGGGGCAGTCCCGCGACGACGACCAGCGAGTCGAAGTCTGCCTCCGGCAACGACTGGATGCCGCCCTCTGCGTCGAGGACCGACTCGCGGACGATCCCCTTGCGCTTGGGCAGGCCTCGACGGTCCAGGGCTTCGTGCATCTGAGTAGCCGTCACAAGTCGTTGCTGGAACGCGGCGATGACAGCGGCCCGCGCATAGCGCTGGTTGCCGCACCACGAGGAGAAGTCGATGAGCGAACGGGCCGGTCGGGTCCGGGCCGGTTCGCGGGCCGGATGCACGTCGCGGTAGTCGAGCTGCGTACTCCAGTGCGTGACCAGCCCGTCTGCGGACGGGCGGTCGGCTCCTTCCGGGATGGCAACAAAGGTCAGGTCCGACTCGAAACCCCTCAAGCCGGCGAGCTCCAGCGCGGTGGCCCCGGCGAGGACCGACCTCGGTGGACACCTCAGAAGACTGACCCAGCGCCGCTCGGCGGCGTCGAGCGGTCCGTTGTGCGTGACGACGACACCGCGGGCCGGACGTTGCCAGCGACCCGACGCGATGGCATGCCGGACGGACGATCGGGAGGATTGAGCCGCAGCGTCAGCGGCACGAAGGACAGTCATGTCCCCAGCACACCGGGGCCCCGGCTCGCGAACCAGGCCGACTTCGGCACCTGTGGAACGCGCTGGTCCACCTGGTCGCCCTGGGGACGACGAACGATGAGGGGCTGGGGTCGCCCTGGCAGCCACCATCCCTCATCGTTCGTTCGAAACCCACCAGCGATGAGGGTTTGTGGTCGTCCCGACGACCACAAGCCCTCATCGTTCGTCCCCCACCCACCAACGATGAGGTGTTCGGGTCGCCCCCACGACCACAAGCCCTCATCGTTCGTCCCCCACCCACCAACGATGAGGGATGGGGGTCGCCCCAGCTCGGACATGGCGAAGGGCCCGGAACCTTGCGGTTCCGGGCCCTCCGTCAGTGGTTCAGATCAGCTCTCGAACGACGTGAAGTCGTAGTCGTCGAGCTTGACCGGGGCGGCGTCCGTGCCACCGAAGCCGTAGTCGTACGACTCGTACCCGGTGACGGCGTAGGCGGCCTGGCGGGCCTCCTCCGTGGGCTCGACCCGGATGTTGCGGTAGCGGTCGAGACCGGTACCCGCCGGGATGAGCTTGCCGATGATGATGTTCTCCTTCAGACCGCGCAACGAGTCCGACTTGCCGTGGATGGCCGCATCGGTCAGGACACGCGTGGTCTCCTGGAACGACGCTGCCGACAGCCACGACTCGACGGCCAGCGAGGCCTTGGTGATGCCCATGAGCACGGGACGACCGGAGGCCGGCGTGCCGCCCTCGGCCACGACGCGGCGGTTCTCGGCCTCGAACATGGCGCGGTCGGCGAGGTCGCCGGGGATCAGCTTCGCGTCACCCTGCTCGATGACCGTCACGCGACGGAGCATCTGGCGCACGATGATCTCGATGTGCTTGTCGTGGATGTCCACGCCCTGGCTGCGGTAGACCTCCTGGACCTCGTCCACGAGGTGCTGCTGAGCCTGCCGGATGCCCAGGATCCGCAGGACGTCCTGCGGGTCGCGGGTGCCGTGCGTGAGCTGCTGGCCGACCTCGACGTGCTGGCCGTCCTCGATGAGCAGGCGCGAGCGCTTGGTCACCGGGTACTCGATGACCTCCGAGCCGTCGTCGGGGGTGACGACGAGCTTGCGCGTCTTGTCCGTGTCGTCGATCGCGATGCGACCGGCGACCTCGGAGATGGGCGCCTTGCCCTTGGGCTGACGGGCCTCGAAGAGCTCCACGACGCGCGGCAGACCGTGCGTGATGTCGTCACCGGCCACACCACCGGTGTGGAAGGTACGCATCGTGAGCTGCGTGCCGGGCTCACCGATGGACTGGGCCGCGATGGTGCCGACCGCCTCACCGATGTCGACGAGCTTGCCGGTGGCCAGCGAGCGGCCGTAGCACTTGGCGCACGTGCCGGCAGCCGCCTCGCACGTGAGGACCGTGCGGACACGGATCTCCTCGACGCCGGCGATGACGAGCTGGTCGATCTCGACGTCGCCGAGGTCTCCACCGGCGGGCACGAGGACCTCACCAGTCTCGGGGTGCACGATGTCGACCGAGGCCGAGCGCGAGTACGCCGAGGTCTCGACGTTGACCGTCTTGACCGGGGTGCCGTCGTCCAGCTTGTCGGCGATCACCTTGAGCAGACCGCGCTCGGTGCCGCAGTCCTCCTCGCGGATGATGACGTCCTGGCTGACGTCGACGAGTCGACGCGTCAGGTAGCCCGAGTCCGCCGTGCGCAGAGCCGTGTCGGCGAGTCCCTTGCGCGCACCGTGGGTGGCGATGAAGTACTCGACGACCGAGAGGCCCTCGCGGTAGTTGGACTTGATGGGTCGCGGGATGATCTCGCCCTTGGGGTTGGCCACGAGGCCTCGCATGGCGGCGATCTGACGCAGCTGCATCATGTTTCCACGAGCACCGGAGTTCACCATCATGTAGATGGGGTTGTCCTCGTTGAAGTTGGCGTTCATCGCCTCCGCGACCTCGGCCGTGGCCTGGGTCCAGATCTCGATGAGCTCCTGACGACGCTCGTCCTCGGTGATGAGACCGCGGTCGAACTGCTGCTGCACCTTGGCGGCCTGACCCTCGTACTTGGCGAGGATCTCGGGCTTGGACTCCGGCGAGACGACGTCGTCCATCGAGATGGTGACGCCCGAGCGCGTGGCCCAGTGGAAGCCGGTGTCCTTCAGGGCGTCGAGGGCCACGCCCACGTCGACCTTGGAGTAGCGCTCGGCGAGGTCGTTGACGATGACACCGAGCTCCTTCTTGCCCACCTGGAAGTTGACGAAGGGGTAGTCCTCCGGCAGCGCCTGGTTGAAGATGGCTCGACCGAGGGTCGTGTCCATCGTGGTGGTCTCGCCGTCGGCTCCGACGACGCGGATCTTGACCTTGCTCTGGAGCAGGATCTCCTTGCGGTCGAAGGCCATGACGGCCTCGGAGACCGAGCTGAACGCGCGACCCTCGCCGAGGTAGCCCGAGCGATCGAGCGTCAGCGAGTAGAGCCCGATGATCATGTCCTGGGTGGGCATGGTGACCGGACGGCCGTCGGACGGCTTCAGGATGTTGTTCGTCGAGAGCATGAGGATGCGGGCCTCGGCCTGCGCCTCGGCGCTCAGCGGCAGGTGCACGGCCATCTGGTCACCGTCGAAGTCGGCGTTGAAGGCCGAGCAGACGAGCGGGTGGATCTGGATGGCCTTGCCCTCGATGAGCTGCGGCTCGAACGCCTGGATGCCCAGACGGTGCAGGGTGGGTGCACGGTTGAGCAGCACGGGGTGCTCGGTGATGACCTCTTCGAGGACGTCCCACACCTCGGCGCGGACGCCACGCTCGACCATGCGCTTGGCGCTCTTGATGTTCTGCGCGTGGTTGAGGTCGACGAGACGCTTCATGACGAACGGCTTGAACAGCTCGATGGCCATCTGCTTGGGCAGACCGCACTGGTGGAGCTTGAGCTGCGGGCCGACGACGATGACCGAACGGCCCGAGTAGTCGACGCGCTTGCCGAGCAGGTTCTGACGGAAGCGACCCTGCTTGCCCTTGAGCATGTCGGAGATCGACTTGAGCGGACGGTTGCCCGGTCCGGTGACCGGACGACCGCGACGGCCGTTGTCGAACAGCGAGTCGACGGCCTCCTGCAGCATGCGCTTCTCGTTGTTCACGATGATCTCGGGCGCACCGAGGTCGAGCAGACGCTTGAGGCGGTTGTTCCGGTTGATCACACGACGGTAGAGGTCGTTGAGGTCCGACGTGGCGAAGCGGCCACCGTCGAGCTGGACCATGGGACGCAGCTCCGGCGGGATCACCGGGACGGCGTCGAGGACCATGCCCGACGGGTGGTTGTTGCTGCCGAGGAACGCGGAGACGACCTTGAGGCGCTTGAGCGCACGGGTCTTCTTCTGTCCCTTGCCGGTGGCGATGATCTCGCGGAGCAGGACGGCCTCGTTGTCGAGGTCGAAGGACTGCAGGCGCTTCTGGATCGCCTTGGCGCCCATGTAGCCCTCGAAGTACTGGCCGAAGCGGTACGTCATCTCGCGGTAGAGGAGCTCGTCGCCCTCGAGGTCCTGGACCTTGAGGTTCTTGAAGCGGTCCCACACCTCGTTGAGACGGTCGATCTCGCGCTGGACGCGGTCACGACGCTGCTTGGCCTCACGCTCGGCGGCGTCCTTGACCTTGCGCTTGGCGTCGGCCTTGGCACCCTCGCCCTCGAGGACCTTGAGGTCCTCCTCGAGCTTGGCCATGCGCTCGTTGACCTCGGTGTCGCGACGGGTCTCGAGCTGCTGACGCTCCATCTCGATCTTCGCCTCGAGCGAGGACAGGTCGCGGTGACGCGCCTCGTCGTCGACGTGCGTGATCATGTACGCCGCGAAGTAGATGACCTTCTCGAGGTCCTTCGGGGCGAGGTCGAGGAGGTAGCCGAGCCGGCTGGGCACACCCTTGAAGTACCAGATGTGCGTGACCGGGGCGGCGAGCTCGATGTGGCCCATGCGCTCGCGCCGGACCTTGGAGCGGGTCACCTCGACGCCGCAGCGCTCGCAGATGATGCCCTTGAAGCGCACGCGCTTGTACTTGCCGCAGTAGCACTCCCAGTCCCGGGTGGGACCGAAGATCTTCTCGCAGAAGAGGCCGTCACGCTCAGGCTTGAGCGTGCGGTAGTTGATCGTCTCCGGCTTCTTGACCTCACCGAAGGACCAGTTGCGGATGTCGTCGGCGGTCGCGAGACCGATCTTGAGCTGATCGAAGAAGTTCACGTCGAGCACGGTTGCTCAATCACCTTTCACAGGAAAACACGGGTGTTGGGGAAGGCTGGGCCCGGAGGCTCAGACTTCTTCGACGCTGGACGGCTCGCGGCGGGAGAGATCGATGCCGAGCTCCTCCGCGGCGCGGAAGACGTCGTCCTCCGCGTCACGCATCTCGACCGTGCTGCCGTCGGACGACAGCACCTCGACGTTCAGGCACAGCGACTGCATCTCCTTGACGAGCACCTTGAAGGACTCGGGGATGCCCGGCTCGGGCACGTTCTCGCCCTTGACGATGGCCTCGTACACCTTGACGCGGCCGAGGATGTCGTCGGACTTGATCGTGAGCAGCTCCTGCAGCGCATACGCGGCACCGTAGGCCTCGAGGGCCCAGACCTCCATCTCACCGAAGCGCTGGCCACCGAACTGGGCCTTACCGCCGAGCGGCTGCTGGGTGATCATGGAGTACGGACCGGTCGAACGGGCGTGGATCTTGTCGTCGACCAGGTGGTGCAGCTTCAGCAGGTACATGTAGCCGACGCTGATGGGCTCGGGGAACTGCTCGCCGGTACGACCGTCGAGCAGCATCGCCTTGCCGTCGTGGCCGACCATGCGGTTGCCGTCGCGGTTGGGGAGCGTGGAGGCCAGCAGGCCGCTGATCTCGTCCTCGCGGGCACCGTCGAAGACGGGCGTCGCGATGTTGGAGTTGACCGGGGCCTCGTCGGCGCCGATGGAGCGCAGACGCTCGGCCCACTCCTCCTTGACACCGTCGGGGACCTTCCAGCCCCGGCTGGCGATCCAGCCGAGGTGGGTCTCCAGGACCTGTCCGACGTTCATGCGTCCGGGGACACCGAGCGGGTTGAGCACGATGTCGACGGGCGTGCCGTCCTCGAGGAACGGCATGTCCTCGACGGGCAGGATCTTGGAGATGACGCCCTTGTTGCCGTGACGGCCGGCCAGCTTGTCGCCGTCGCTGATCTTGCGCTTCTGGGCGACGTAGACGCGGACGAGCTGGTTGACGCCGGGGCTGAGCTCGTCGCCGTCGGCCGAGTCGAAGACCCGGACGCCGATGACGGTGCCGGACTCACCGTGCGGGACCTTGAGCGAGGTGTCGCGCACCTCGCGCGCCTTCTCACCGAAGATCGCGCGGAGCAGACGCTCCTCGGGGGTCAGCTCGGTCTCGCCCTTGGGCGTGACCTTGCCGACGAGGATGTCGCCGTTGCCGACCTCGGCACCGATGCGGATGATGCCGCGCTCGTCGAGGTCCGCGAGGGCCTCGTCGCTCACGTTGGGGATGTCCCGCGTGATCTCCTCGGGGCCCAGCTTGGTGTCGCGCGCGTCGACCTCGTGCTCCTCGATGTGGATCGAGGTGAGGAGGTCGTCCTGCACGACGCGCTGGCTGAGGATGATGGCGTCCTCGTAGTTGTGTCCCTGCCACGGCATGAAGGCCACGAGCAGGTTGGTGCCGAGTGCCATCTCGCCCTCGTCGGTGCAGGGGCCGTCGGCGAGCGGGGTGCCCACCTCGACGCGCTGACCGTTGGCCACCAGGGGGCGCTGGTTGGTGCAGGTGCCCTGGTTGGAGCGACGGAACTTCTGCAGGCGGTACGTGGTGTACGTGCCCTCGTCCTCGGCGATCTCGACCGAGTCGGCCGAGACCTCCTTGACGACGCCGGCCTTCTTGGCGACGGTGACGTCGCCGGCGTCGACGGCGGCACGGAACTCCATGCCGGTGCCGACCAGGGGTGCGTCGTTGCGGATGAGCGGCACGGCCTGGCGCTGCATGTTGGATCCCATGAGCGCGCGGTTGGCGTCGTCGTGCTCGAGGAACGGGATGAGCGCCGTGGCGACCGAGACCATCTGTCGCGGCGACACGTCCATGTAGTCGACCTCGGAGGCCGGGCGGAGCTCGGCCTCGCCGCCACGCTGGCGGACCAGCACGGCGTCGTCGACGAACTCGCCCTCCTCCGTGAGGGGGGAGTTGGCCTGCGCGATGATGTAGCGGTCCTCGTCCGTGGCCGTGAGGTAGTCGATCTGGTCCGAGACCAGGCCGTCCACGACCTTGCGGTACGGGGTCTCCACGAAGCCGAAGCTGTTGATCCGGCCGTAGGAGGCGAGCGAGCCGATCAGGCCGATGTTCGGGCCTTCCGGCGTCTCGATGGGGCACATGCGGCCGTAGTGCGACGGGTGGACGTCGCGGACCTCGTAGCCGGCACGCTCACGGGACAGACCGCCCGGTCCGAGGGCCGAGAGACGACGCTTGTGCGTCAGGCCCGCGAGCGGGTTGTTCTGGTCCATGAACTGCGACAGCTGCGAGGTTCCGAAGAACTCCTTGAGCGCTGCCACGACGGGCCGGATATTGATCAGGGTCTGCGGCGTGATGGCCTCGACGTCCTGCGTGGTCATGCGCTCACGCACGACGCGCTCCATGCGAGCCAGACCCGTGCGGAGCTGGTTCTGGATGAGCTCGCCGACCGTGCGCATGCGGCGGTTGCCGAAGTGGTCGATGTCGTCGGCCTCGACGACGACGGCACCGGCCGGGGTCTCCAGCTCAGTCTCGCCGGCGTGCAGGGCCACGACGTAGCGGATGGTCGCGACGACGTCGTCGATCGTGAGCGTCTGCTGGTCGAAGGCCTCGGTCTGGCCGAGCTTCTTGTTGATCTTGTAGCGACCGACCTTGGCCGTGTCGTACCGCTTCGTGTTGAAGTAGTAGTTGTCGAGCAGGGTCTGCGCGGCCTCGCGCGACGGCGGCTCGCCCGGACGCAGCTTGCGGTAGATGTCGAGGAGGGCCTCGTCCTGCGTCTGCGTGTTGTCCTTCTCCAGCGTGAGCCGGATGGACTCGTACTGGCCGAACTCCTCGAGGATCTGGGCCTCGGTCCAGCCGAGGGCCTTGAGCAGCACGGTGACGCTCTGCTTGCGCTTGCGGTCCAGGCGGACACCGACGAGGTCGCGCTTGTCGATCTCGAACTCGAGCCAGGCACCACGCGACGGGATGACGCGGGCGGTGAAGATGTCCTTGTCGGACGTCTTGTCGGCCTGGCGCTCGAAGTACACTCCGGGCGAGCGGACGAGCTGGGACACCACGACACGCTCGGTGCCGTTGATGATGAAGGTGCCCTTGTCCGTCATGAGCGGGAACTCGCCCATGAAGACGGTCTGGCTCTTGATCTCGCCGGTCTCGTTGTTCATGAACTCGGCGGTGACGAACAGGGGGGCCGCGTACGTGACGTCGCGGTCCTTGCAGTCCTCGACCGTGTACTTCGGGGGCTCGAAGCGGTGGTCGCGGAACGAGAGGCTCATCGTCTCGGAGAAGTCCTCGATGGGCGAGATCTCCTCGAAGATCTCCTCGAGGCCCGACTTGGTGGAGACGTCCGTGCGGCCGGCGGCGAGAGCCGTCTCGACCCGGGTCTTCCACGCCTCGCTTCCGATCAGCCAGTCGAAGCTGTCCGTCTGCAGTGCCAGCAGCTCCGGCACCTCGAGCGGTTCGTTGATCTTGGCGAACGAGATGCGGCGGGGCGCATTCTGGGCGATGTTCTGCTTGGGTGCGGCGGCGGTACGCGAGGCGGCCAAGAGGGGTCCTTCCAAAGGGCTCGCTGTGTGCACTACAAAAAGGCACGATATGGACTTCGGCGCACGCCAAACAGCCCCCGTCAAGGGGCGGGCATGACGAACAGGCGCGCGCGAAAGTTCAGTGTAACGCGCGGTTCAACACGATTGCAAGCCGGTCCTTGACAAATGCCGGAACCATGCATCAAGATGCTGGACCCACTTTGACGACTTCCCTGTCAGGACAGGGATTTGGACCCGGGTCTCCGGGTCCTGAGGGGCTCTCAGAGCGCCGAGACGTCGTCGACGAGCCAGCGACCGTCGGTCTTGACCATGGACACGGTGATGCGGTTGCCGAACACCGTGGGAGTCGTGGAGCCGTCGGCGAGGCGAGCCTGGTCCACGAAGACCAGCACGCTCGTCTTGTCGCGCGAGCAGTCGTTGCCGCACGGCACGGCGGCGGCGTCGCGACTCTCGGCCTTCACCTGGATCTTGCGCTGCGGGGCCAGCTGGTCGAGGGCCGGGGAGATGGTCGCGAACTTCTTGGCGAAGGCGGGCGTCATGAGGCGCTGCGACTTCTTCAGGTGCGCGTCGAGCGACGTGTAGTCGTAGGTGAAGATCGTCTCGGCTGCCGAGGCTGCTGCGTCGGCGGCGTCGTCGTGGGCCGAGATGACTCCGTGGTCGTCCTGCCAGCTGCTGTAGCCGTAGCCCGCGCCCAGGACACCGAGCACGACGGCCAGCACGGCGGCGAGGACGAGCGGCGCGACCGACTTCCAGGACCGGCGGGGAGTGGCGGGCGCGGCGGGCGCGGTGGCTGCGTCGGTGACGGGTGCCTTGACCGGGGCGGGCCGGGTGGCCGGGCGCGTGGCGGCGGACTGCTTCGCCGCGGGGGCGGTCGCTGCAGGAGCCGTGGGCGTCTTCACCCGCGCAGGCTTGTCCGCCTTGGCCGGCTTGTCCGCCTTCGCGGGCCTGGCCGGCTTGGCCGTCTTGGCCTCCACCGCGGGCTCGGCGGTCCTGGGGACACCGGGCCGAGCGACGGGCTTCTTGACGGTCTTGCGCGAGACGGGCGCAGGCGGGGTCTCCCCCGGCTTGATCTCACCGGCGATACGACGACGCTTGGACGGTCCGCCCGTTCCGGAGCTGGCAGCCATCACTGGCCTCCTTCGCTGGGCGAGGCGCCGGCCGAGGGCGAGGCGGAGGGTGTCGGCGTGGTGGCGTCACCGGCCGTGGCCTCGACGGGGGTCACGCTGTCGAACTGGTTGACCCGCCAGTCGTTGCCGCTGCGGTTGAGCGTGACCTGCCAGCGGAAGCGTCGCACCACGGCGGCCTGGTTGCCCGACGTGATGGAGGCGTTGACGGCGACGAGCGCGACGGCCGAGTCGTCGTCGAGGTCGGAGATGGCGACGCTGAGCACCTGCGGGCTGCCGCTCTTCTGCTTCTTGGAGGTGAGGGCGCTGAACACGGCGTCGGTCACCTTGGTGAACTGCGTGTAGTAGCCCGCGGTGAGCAGCGGCTTCATGCGCTGCTGGTAGTCGTCCTTCTGGGCGACGTCGTACGTGTTGTAGACGCTCGCGAAGGTGGTCACGGCCGAGACGACCGCGTCCTGCTCCTCGGTGTCGTCGCCGCCGAGCTGCGAGGACAGGACGCCCACGACGCCACCGATGACCGCCAGCACGAGGCCGAGCACCGTCACCACGACGAGCGCGCGGGACAGTCCTGAGCGGGGTGCGGGGTCGGTGGAGCCTCGGTCGGAGGGGGCGCTCACAGCATCGTTCACTGGGCTGCCGGGCCGAGCAGGAGCCACTGCCACGTGTCCTTCCCTGAACCGGTGGAGGTCGAGTCCGAGGCGGCCGCGGCCCGGTCGTTCGTGAGGACGGACTTGCTCGGGTTGCGCGGAACCAACTTCTCGATCTTACAGTCGACGCCCAAGTCGACGGCGCGGTCCTCGACCTTGTTGGGCGTGCGTCGCGACTGGTACCCGGACGCCGTCCCACCGTTGTTGAGGTAGCTGCAGGTCTTGGGCTCGGGCGTGATGACGAGGCCGAACGAGGCGTCGAACTCTCCCGGGTCGTCCTTGCTCGGCTTGGCCACGGAATACGTGCCCTCGAGCAGGTACGGGTACAGGATGGAGGCCACCGCGAGCCACTTCTTGTTGCGGGCCAGCGGCTCGGTGGCCACCTGCAGGTCGGCGAACAGCGACTTGAGGTCCTTGGAGTTCTCGTCGACCGTGGTCCGGACGACCCTGGCGCTGGACGTTCCCTCGTCGAGCAGACGACGCAGGTCGGCGTCGGAGTCGACGAGCGTGTCGGAGAAGCGCGCCAGGTTGGTGGCGAACTCGCTCAGCTGACCCTGCTTGTCGACCTGGGTCTGCAGGACCCCCGCTGAACCCCTGATGAGGGAACGCGTCACGTCGATGTTCTCGGCCGCGGCGTCGATGAACTCCGCCGACGTGTCGATGATGCGGGCGAGGTCGGGGCCCGTGCCCTCGAAGGCCTGGCCCAGCTCGTCGACGAGCGTCTTGAGGCTCTCGGTGTCGATGGACTTCACGAGGGCGTTGGTGTTGAGCAGCAGCGTCGTGGTGCTGATGGGGATCTTGGTGTTGGCCTGCGAGATGACGCTCTTGCCGTTGAGGTACGGCGCCGAGCGCGTGCGGGGCTGGAGGTCGACGTACTGCTCACCGATGGCCGACTTGTTGGCCACGATGGCCTCGACGTCGTCGGAGATCTTGGGAGCGCTCTTCTCGATGTCGAGCGTGACCTCGACACCGGAGTCGGTGAAGGCGAGGTCGCCGACCTTGCCCACCGCGATGCCGCGGTAGGTGACCTGGGCGCCCTCGAAGATGCCTCCGGAGTCCTGGAACTCGGCCTTCACCGGGAAGGTGCGCTCGACCACGAGGCGGTCGACCTGAGCGTAACGACCGCCCACGAAGGCGCCACCGACGAGGGTGACGATCGCGAAGACGATCAGCTGGATCTTGGTCAGACGACTGATCACTGGTTCACCACCGGAGCGAGGAGGACCCGACCGACGTCGGTGCTGGCCGCCTGGGCGAAGTCCGAGACCACACTGGTCCGGCAGCTGCCCAGGATCTTGCAGATGCCCGGCACCGGGTCGCTCGAGCCCGTGGGCGCGGTCGACCTCGTGCTGGGCGAGGCCGAGGGCTGGGGCTTGGCACCGTTGCCGAGGCCTGTGAGGCCGTCGGTGACGGCGGAGGGGACCAGTCCGTCGACGAGGTCGACGAGCGGGTCGGCCGCAGACGCGCCCGAGGTCCCGGAGGTGCCCTCGGCCCCGGCTGCCGTGGGCAGGGCCGGGAGGCCCCCGCCCGCCAGCGCGCCGCCGAGGGACAGCACGCCCTTGAGCAGGTTGGTGACCTGGTCCGGGTCGAGCTGCAGGCGGATGGACAGGTTGGAGTAGTCGCCGAAGCAGGCGCCCTGGGAGACCTTCTGCTGGATCGACATGTCGGCGTCGGAGCAGCCGAGCTCGGCGCGGGCGAGGCTGCCGCCCACGACGCCGTCGGTGAACGGGAAGCTCAGGAAGGCCTGTGTGGCCTTGGGGAGGCTGTCGCCGGCGTCGGCCAGGCCCTTGAGCGTGGGCTCGAGGTCGCGCAGCGTGGCGAGGGTGTCGGCCTTGGAGCGGCGGATGACGCCCGTGGCGACGTCGCCGAGTCGGTTGAGCGACTGCAGGAGGCCCACGAGCTCGTCGCGCTGGTCGTTGACGACCTTGAGGGCCGCCGGCAGCTCGTCGAGCGCGTTGGTGATGTTGTCGGTCTGCTTGTTGGTCTCCACCGCGAGGCGGTTGACCTTCTCGAGCGCACCGAGGATGGCCGTCTTGTTGTCGTCGAGCTGGCCCAGGAAGCCCGTGGCCGTCTGGAGCAGCTCCTTGACCTCGGGCTCGTTGCCGTCGAGCGACTTGCTGAGCTCACGGACGATCGTGTTGGTCTTGTCGAGGCCGCCACCGTTGAACAGCAGCGAGGCCGCGCCCAGGACCTCCTCGATGTCGGGGTTGCGCCCCGAGCGGTCGAGCGGGATCTTGTCGCCGTCGGAGAGCCGTCCGTTGCCGCCCTGGGCGGGTGCGCCGAGCGACACGAACTTCTCGCCCAGCAGGCTGGACTGACGGATCGTGGCCTCGGCGTCGTCGGGGAGCTTGACGTCGCGGTTGATCTGGAGCGTGGCCTCGGCGACCCAGCCCTTGAGCTTGATGTCGGTGACCTTGCCGACCGCGATGTCGTCGACGCGCACCGCGCTCTGGGGCACGAGGTCGAGGACGTCGCGGAACTGCACGGTGACCGTGTACGGGTCGCTGCCGACGTCGGCACCGCCGGGCAGCGGCAGGTCGTAGGGCGAGAAGCCACAGCCCGAGAGGGCCAGGAGCGACGCGAACGCGACGGTCACGCCGCGGCGCAGGCGACGGGTCTTCAGCGAGGACGTCATCACTTCACCGCCAGCATGTCGGAGACGGAGTCGAGCATGGGGTCCGGTGACGAGGCGGCTGCCGTGCGCGGCAGACCTCCGACGTCGGGGATGCCTGCCCCCAGGTCGGGGAGGATGCCGTCGAGGATGCCGCCCAGCTGGTTGCACTGGTCGGCGTCGATGTAGTCGCTCAGCGCGCTGCAGAGCACGCTGCCCGGCGCGTCGAGCGCTCCACCCAGGAGCTCCACGAGGTCGGCACGGTTGTCGAGCGTGCCGGAGTCGCCGTTGTAGGTGAGCGCCACGTTGGACAGCGCCGTGGGGGCGTTGACCGTGAAGGCGTCGATGTCGTCGACGTGGTTGCCGAGCACGGTGGCCACCTGGGTGAGGTTCTTGACGTTGCTGCGCAGGGACGAGCGGTTGTCCTTGACCAGGTCGCGCACGTCGATGAGCGCGAGGCTCAGCGACTTGAGCGTCTTGGCCAGGTCGTCGCGCTCGCCGTCGAGCACCTGCGACACCTTGGCGGTGCTGTCGAAGAACCCGCGGACGGACTCGTCGTTGCGCTGCAGCAGGGTCACGAAGTCGTTGACCTCGCTCATGCTGCTGAACAGCGCCTCCTTGTTGTTGGAGAGCGTGGTGCTGAGCTTGCCGAAGTTGCGCAGCGTCTCGTTGAGCTGGGCGCCCTGGCCCTTGAGCTGGGCCGCCGAGTCCTCGACGAGGCTGCTGAGCGCGCCGTTCTTGTTGGCGCCCTTCGGGCCGAGGGCCACCGACAGGTCGTCGAGCGACTTGTAGATCTGGTCGAGCTCGACGGGGACCGCCGTCTGGTCGACACCGAGCGAGGCGTTGTCGGCCAGCGCGCTGCCGCCGGAGTAGGCCGGGGCCAGCTGGACGTAGCGGTCGCCGACGATGGACGGCGAGACCACGATGGCCTTGACGTCGGTGGGGAGCTTGATGTCTCCCTCGTACTCGATGGTGACCCGGACCGAGTCGCCGCGGGGGCTGAGCTCGGTGACCTTGCCGACGGGGACGCCGAGGACCTTGACCTCGGAGCCCTTGTACAGCGAGTTGGTCTGCGCGAAGTTGACGGTGACCGTCTTGCTGGGGTCGCCCTGGCGGAACATCACGATGACGGCGAGCACCAGGAACAGCACCACGAGCGCCGTGACGACGCGGGATGCCCCGGCGAAGCGGTTCAGGACCGAGCTCATGAGCCTCCTCCGACCTTGACGTAGGTGTCGAACCAGGGACCGGTGCCCAGCGCGTTGGCGAAGACCCTCAGGAACGTGGGCAGGACCCGCAGCGACTCGTCGAGCTGGTCCTTGTTGCGGCGCAGCAGCGCGGTGACGTCGTCGAGACGGTCGAGGGCCGGCTTGAGGTCGGCCTTCACGTCGCCCACGAGTCCCCGCAGCTGCGTGGAGATCGTGTCGGTGGCCACGAGCAGCTGGTGGATGGAGTCGCGACGGGCCGAGACGGCGTCGAACAGGACGGTGGAGTCCTTGAAGAGCTTCTCGAGCTGGTCGTCACGGGAGTTGAGCACCCCGGTGACCTTCTTGAGGTTCACGAGCAGCGTGTTGATCTGGTCGTCGCGGGCCGCCAGGTTGGCCGAGAGGTCGGAGACGCCCTGGATGGCTCCCCGGAACTCCTCGGGCGTCCGGGCCGCGATGTCCGAGAGCGTGGTGAGCGCTGCGGAGATCTGCTTCGTGTCGAGGGCGTCGGTGGTGGTGGACAGCTCGGAGAACGCCTGGACGACGTCGTAGGGAGCGGTCGTGCGCTTGAGCGGGATGGTGCCTCCGCGCTCCAGCTTGCCTGCCCCCGAGGGACGCAGGGCCAGGAACTCCGCGCCCAGCAGGGTGCGGATGCCGATGAAGGCCGACGTGTCGGGACCGAGGTCGGTGCCCTTGTCGATCTTGAAGGTGACCTTGACCTTGTTGCCGTCGAGCTCGATCTTCTTGACCTTGCCGATGGGCACGCCGGCCACGCGGACCTCGTTGCCGGCCTTCAGCGCGCCGATCTCGGCGAACTCGGCGTGGTACGTGTCGCCGGCCCCGATGATGGGCAGGCTGTCGGCGCGGAACGCCGCCAGCATGAGGGCGGCGATGATGGCGATGCCGACGAACCCGATGATCGTGGGGTTGCGTTCGCGGAACGGCTTCACTGGTCCCCTCCCGTCTCGCAGCGTGAGCCGCCGACCTTGAGCTTCAACAGCGGCTCCAGGAGCTGGGCGAACTCGGCCGGCAGACCCTTGAGGGTCAGGTTGATGTTGCAGGCGTAGAAGTTGAACAGGCTGCCGTTGGACGCGAGCGTCGTGAGCTTCTTGAGCTTGATCGGCAGGATCTTGAGCGCCGTGTCGACCGTCTGCAGGTTCTTGGGCTTGCTCAGGTTGGTGGCGACGCGCTTGAGCTGCTTCACGTCGGCGGCCAGGTCGGGGCGACCCTGGACGAGCAGGTTGGACGTCTCGGTGGACAGCTCGGAGATGGAGTCGATCGAGTCGAGGATGGCGCCCCGATCGTCCTTGAGCCCGGTGACGAACTGCTGGAGCGTGTCGATCGTGTCGGTGAGCTGGTCGTCACGGCTGCCGATGGTGTCGAGCACCTGCGACAGGTTGGTGACGACGTCGCCGATGAGCTGGTCGCGGTCGGCCAGGGTCCGGGTGAGGGACGACGTGCGGGCCAGCAGGTTCTCGACGTTGCCGCTCTCACCCTGCAGCGTCTGCACCAGCTCGAACGCGAGCTTGTTGGTGTCGGACGGCGACAGCGCCTGGAAGACGGGCTTGAACCCGTTGAGCAGCGTCGTGAGGTCGAGCGCCTCCTGCGTGCGCTCGAGCGGGATGGTGCTGCCCGCCTTGAGGATCGAGGTGGGGCCGGTGCCGTCCTTGTACAGGTTGAGGTAGCGCTGCCCCACGAGGTTGCGGAACCTCAGCTGGGCCTGCGTGCTCTCGGTGAGCGGCGTGGCCGAGCGGACCGTGAACTCCACGACCGCCTTGTCCTTGCCGGTGATCTCGACCTTCTTGACCGAGCCGACGGAGACGCCCGCGATGCGGACGTCGTCGCCCTTGGTGACCCCGGTGGCGTCGGTGAAGACGGCCTTGTACTTGTTGCTGGACTCGAAGCGGATGTTGCTCATCGTCATCATGAGCAGCGCCGTGGCCGCGCCGGTGACGACGAGGAAGATGATCAGCTTGATGAGGGCGGCGAACGAGGCCTTGTCGAGCTTCACTTGACCGTCACCTCCGACCCACGGATGACCGGGCTCAGCATGAGCGACGCGACGTCGGGGACGTCGGCGGCGTCGACGCCGGCGCTCTTGGCCGCGATGGCCTTGAGCACCTTGGCCTGGTCGGGGCTGTCCTGCGCGTCGAGGCTCGGCGAGTAGTAGCCGGCCTCGGCCAGGGCCGAGACGGCCGCACGGTCGAAGTCGTCGGCGGAGCCGAACTTCGCGTTGTGGTCGCTGGCCAGGCCGACGAGCTTGTACACCGCAGGGTTGGGGCCGGGGTAGATGGCGCCGTTCAACGGGTCTCCGCCCTTGGCGTAGGTGTCGAGGTCGTCGCAGACGGCACCGAGGCCACGCGGGTTGCTGATGGTGACCTTGCCTCCGGTGTCGGGGTCCGTGGCCTGCTTCTTCTCACGCGAGTAGTCGTTGGGGTCGGCCTGGACGGTGTCGTTGATGACCTTGAAGCTGGGCACGATGGCGGCCTCGCCCTCGGCGTAGGCGGAGGGCTGCTCCGCCAGCGTCTTCAGGTCGATGTGGACCGTGTTGCCACGGAAGACGCTGTCGAGTCGGGGCAGCAGCGTGGCCATGCCGCCGAGGAAGCACGGGAAGGCCGAGGAGTACTGCGCGGAGATGCCGAGGATGTCGGCGTTCTGCGAGGCCAGCTTCTCCAGCGTGGCGCCGTTGTCCTTCGTGAAGCGGGTGAGGGTGTTGGCCAGGCGCGTGCCCTCGTCGAAGAACGCCGCGAGCTGCGTGCGCTTGGCGACGATGGTGTTGCCCGTGGTGACCGAGTTCTTGAGCAGACGGCCGATCTCGGGCATCGCGTCGGCGTAGCCGTCGGACACGGTGCCCAGCTTGATGACGTCGTCGACGAGCTGCGGCACCTCGGGGTTGATGTCGCGCAGGTAGCTGTTGGCCTTGACCAGGGTCTGGCCCAGCTTGGCGCCGCGACCGTCGAGGGCCTGGGCGACCGCACTCAGCGTGTACGACAGGTTGGCCGGGTCGACCGCGTCGAGCAGCGGGTACAGGTCGTTGAGGAGCTCCTCGACCTCGATCGGCACCTTGGCGCGGGTGATGGTGTCCCCGGCCTGGAGCGACTCGGGACCGCGGTTGGCGTCGGGGATGAGCGAGACGAACTTCTCGCCGAACAGGGTCTTGGGGATGATCTGCGCCGAGACGTCGCGCGGGATGCGGCCGATGTCCTCGGGCTTGATGGCGAGCGTGATCTTGACGCCGTCGTCGGTGGGCTCGAAGTCCTTGACGGAGCCGACGATCATGCCGCGCAGCTTGACGTCGGCGTCCTTGGGCAGGCTGGAACCGGTCTTGGTGGTGAGCAGCGTGACGTCGTCGGACTTGACGAAGGTCTTGTCGAAGAACGCGTAGGTCACCCACACGAAGAACACCATGATGGCGACGAAGAGGACGCCCAGCACGCGCAGCGAGCCGGGCTTCTCGGCGAAGGAGGTACGGGCCATGGTCGCTAACCCGCCAATCTGACAGTCGTGGTGGCACCCCAGATGGCCATGGAGGCCAGGAGGTCGACGACGTTCACGGCGACGATCGACGTGCGCACCGCGCGTCCGACCGCCAGGCCGACGCCTGCGGGTCCGCCCGAGGCGTAGTAGCCGTGGTAGCAGTGGATGAGGATCACGACGACCGAGAAGATCAGTACCTTCGCGAACGACCAGAGCACGTCACCCGGTGGCAGGAACGTCGTGAAGTAGTGGTCGTACGTGCCCGGACTCTGCCCGTTGATCTGGGTGATCGTGAGACGTGTCGCGAAGTACGAGGACAGCAGGCCCACGATGTAGAGCGGGACGACGGCGATGAGGCCGGCGAGCACCCGGGTGGTGACCAGGAACTGCATCGAGGGGATGGCCATCGTCTCGAGGGCGTCGACCTCCTCGGAGATCCGCATCGAGCCGAGCTGCGCGGTGAAGCCACAGCCGACCGTGGCGGCGAGCGCGATGCCGGCCACGATGGGGGCGATCTCACGCGTGTTGAAGTAGGCCGAGACGAATCCCGTGAGCGCCGCGGTGCCGAGCTGGTCGAGGGCCGCGTAGCCCTGGATGCCGACCTCGGTGCCGGTGAAGAAGCACATGGCCACGATGACGCCGACCGTGCCGCCGATGACGGCGAGCGAGCCGGAGCCCAGCGCGACCTCGGCGAGGAGACGGACGATCTCCTTGCCGTAGTTCTTGATGGTGCGAGGGACGGCGCCGAGCACGCGTGCGTAGAACAGGAGCTGGCGGCCCAGCTCCTCGACGCGGGTCGTGGGTCCCTGGTACAGGGAGGCGAGACGAGAGGCCATGGTCACATCCCCTTCGCCGGGACGATCTGGAGGTACATGGCCGAGATGAAGAAGTTGACCACGAACAGCAGGAGGAAGGTGATGACGACGGCCTCGTTCACGGCGTCGCCGACGCCCTTGGGTCCGCCCTTGGCGTTCATGCCCTTGTAGGCGGCCACGATGGCGGCGATGAAGCCGAAGATGAGGGCCTTGACCATGCCCTGGTAGACGTCGGGCAGCTGGGCCAGTGCGGTGAAGGACGCTAGATAGGCACCTGGTGTGCCGCCTTGCAGCACGACGTTGAAGACGTAGCCGCCGGCCACGCCCACGATGGAGACCAGTCCGTTCAGGAACACCGCGATGAGCATGCAGGCCAGGACGCGAGGCACGACGAGACGCTGGATGGGGTCGATGCCCAGCACCATCATGGCGTCGAGCTCCTCGCGGATCTTGCGAGCGCCGAAGTCGGCGGCGATCGCCGATCCCGCCGCACCCGCGATGAGCAGGGCGGTGGCGATGGGGCCGGCCTCACGGACGACCGCCAGGACGGCGGCGGAGCCGGTGAAGGACTGCGCACCGAACTGCTTGATCAGGCCACCGACCTGCAGCGCGATGACGGCGCCGAAGGGGATGGCGACCAGCGCGGTGGGCACGATCGTCACGGTGACGATGAACCAGGCCTGCTGGAGGAACTCCTTCAGCTGGAAGGGGCGGCGGAACAACGCGACCGCCACGTCCAGCATGAAGGCGAAGAGGCCGCCGGCCACGCGGGCCGGCGCCGTGATCTGGGCAGTGCTCACGCGTCAGCCGCGTCCTTCAGGAGGCTCGGGTCCACCGCGACGCCCGGGGCGCCCTCGAAGGAACCGGCGGGCGGGTTGACACCGTTCTCGCGGCACCAGGCGCCCGGCTCGCGCTGCGCGCGACGCGGCCGACCGTCGGAAGGCACGAGCTGCAGCGGCACGGGCGGCAGCGGCGGCATCTCGATGTCGGCCTCGGAGGCCAGCTCGTCGGCGTCCTTCTCCTCCGACATGCCGATGGGACCCACGCGCTGCGCGTTG
>NZ_LMFJ01000001.1:2344069-2512545 GCF_001426755.1 Aeromicrobium sp. Root495
GGTGGAGTTGATGTCGTGGGTGACGATGAGGAACGTGGCGTCGATCTGGGCGTTCAGGTCGATGAAGAGCTGGTTGATGTACGACGTGCGGACCGGGTCCAGGCCGGAGTCGGGCTCGTCGATCAGGAGGATCTCGGGATCGAGGACGAGGGCACGGGCCAGGCCTGCGCGCTTGCGCATGCCTCCGGAGATCTCACCGGGGAGCTTGTTCTCCGCGCCGGCCAGACCCACGAGCTCCATCTTGTCCATCACGATCTGACGGATCTCGGACTCGGACTTCTTGGTGTGCTCACGCAGCGGGAACGCGACGTTGTCGTAGAGGTCCATGGAGCCGAACATGGCGCCGTCCTGGAACAGCACCCCGAACAGCTTGCGGATCTCGTAGAGGTCCTTCTCCTTGCACGTCGCGATGTCGACGCCCTGGATCCAGATGTGGCCCTCGTCGGGCTTCAGCAGACCGATCAAGGTCTTGAGGAACACCGACTTGCCGGTTCCCGAGGGACCCAGCATCACGGAGATCTCACCGGCCGGGAGCGTCAGCGAGACGTCCTTCCAGATGAGGGAGCTTCCGAAACTCTTCGTCAGACCCTCGACGACGACCTCAGTACCCACGATCGGTCCCTCCTTGCTCCAAGTGCGGCCGACTGCTCGACCGACGCCCCTACCGTAAAGGATCCACTCCCCCTGTGTGACCCGAGACACTGTTCTAACGACGCAGAGCGTCGTTGGTTACGTGCCGGACCCCTCCAGGTGACTCGCGGGTAACCGCGAGACCTGCGACACGTTACATCACGGATGTCGCGTGCGGTGACCAAGCGGAGGATCCTGATCTGGCACGCATCAGTGTCACCCGCGGGAACGACGACGCCCGCCCCCGCAGAGCGGGGACGGGCGTCGCGGTGGTGCTGGATCAGCCTGAGATCACTTGAGGGTGATCGTGGCGCCGGCAGCCTCGAGGGACTCCTTGGCCTTCTCGGCAGTCTCCTTGTTGACCTTCTCGAGGACGGGCTTGGGCGCGCCCTCGACGAGGTCCTTGGCCTCCTTGAGGCCCAGACTCGTGAGTCCGCGGACCTCCTTGATGACCTGGATCTTCTTGTCGCCGGCAGCCTCGAGGACGACGTCGAACTCGTCCTGCTCGGCGGCGTCGGCACCGGCGTCGCCGCCGGCAGCCGGGGCACCGGCAGCCGCGACGGCGACCGGGGCAGCAGCGGTGACCTCGAAGGTCTCCTCGAAGGCCTTCACGAACTCGGAGAGCTCGATGAGGGTCAGTTCCTTGAATGCATCCAACAGCTCGTCAGTGCTGAGCTTCGCCATGGTGGCGTCCTTCCTGTTTGAGACCCCGAGGGCGGGGTCCCGATGGGTGATCGGGCGGTTCAGCCCTCGGTCGTCTCGGCAGCGTCGGCGGGTGCCTCGGCTGCAGAGCTCTCGATGTCGGCCTCGGCGGGTGCCTCGGCTTCTGGTGCAGCGTCGGCCGGGGCCTCGGCTGCGGGCTCGGCGGGCGTCTCTTCTGCCTTCTTCGCCTCGAGGGCCGCCACGAGGCGGGCCGTCTGGGCGAGGGGGGCCTGGAAGAGGGACACAGCGTTCTGAAGGCTTCCCTTCATCGCGCCTGCGAGCTTCGCGAGGAGGACCTCGCGGGACTCGAGGTCCGCCAGCTTGTTGATCTCCCCGGCGTCGAGCTGCTTCCCGTCGAGGAAGCCGCCCTTCAGCACGAGGGAGGGGTTGGCCTTCGCAAAGTCACGCAGACCCTTCGCGGCCTCGACGACGTCGCCCGTGATGAAGGCGATGGCGGTGGGGCCGGTGAGGAGGTCCTCGGAAAGTTCGATGCCGGCTTCCTTGGCAGCGATCTTGGTCAGCGTGTTCTTGGCGACGGCATAGCTCGCGCTCTCACCCAGGGCTCGCCGCAGGTCCTGCAGCTGCTTGACGGTGAGACCGCGGTACTCGGTGAGGACGGCGCCGTTGGACTCGCGGAAGTTCTCCACGAGCTCGGCGACGGCTGCCACCTTGTCCGGGTTTGCCATGGGTCTCCTTCATGATGGTCATGCCTCGAACCGGACTCCAGCGCAGGGCATGAAGTCGACGGGAGGTTCTCACGAACCGACCATAGAAAGATCATCCTGCGCGGGCCGCCCTGTCGGGCACTTCGCGATGCTCCGGTTGCCCGGGGCGTCGAACCAGCGGTCTTCGGCAGGACGAGTCTAGGCCAGGCCCCGCCGCCCGACCAAATCGGGGGACGGGACCTGGCCCAGGACGTGGGTGCCGAAGGGTCAGCCGGCGGAGCCGGAGAGGCTCGCGAGCGGGTCCTTGTCGGTGATCTCCGAGGCGGGCGGCGCCTTCACGTCGACCTTCTCGCCCCACTTGCTGTAGAGCATCGAGGTCTTCACCGTGGTGCCGCTCGCGGTGATGGTGCTGTCGACCTTGCGCGGCAGGTTGTCCTCGCCGAGGTACATCGTGAGGGTCAGGTCGTCGGGAAGCTTGGCTGCGCCGGCCGAGGCGCCGGCCACCTTGCTCGCGTCGACGACGATCACGTACGGCTGGGTCTCCACGCCGTCGATCTTCTGCGTGTCGCCCTTTTTGGTGACCGACTTGACGGCGTCCTTGTAGGCGTCGGCCTGGGCGGCGGGGTCGAAGTTCTCGACGAGGCTGCCGTACTGCTGCGAGAGGGGGTTGCTCTTGTCCTTGAGGTCGACCTTGGCGAACTTGTTCTGCGTGACGGGGCCGAAGTTCAGGTACATCACGCTCTCGACCAGGCGCAGCTCCATGCTGCCCTGCGAGCCGAGCTCCATCGTCATGGACAGCGCGGTCTTCTCGGGCGTGGTGCCCACGAGCAGGTCGCCCTCGGCCTTGATGTCCTGGCCGGCGAGCGAGGTGGTCATGACCACGTGGCTCGAGCCCGCCTTGGCCTGCGCCTTGCCCACCTCGGTGAAGAAGGTGTCCTTCGTGAGGTCGGCGCCCGCGTCCTCGCCCACGGCGGACGTGTCGCCGGAGGACGTGTCGGAACCCTTGGCCGAGTCGTCCTTCTTGTCGCCGCAGCCCGAGAGGACCAGCGTCGCGGTCAGTGCCAGCGCCCCGAGGGCACGCCATGTGGTGTGTCGTCGCATGCCCCGAGCATAGGCGACGAGACGGTCGGCACGACTGCCGCCGGACGCACGCAGGCCCGCACCGAGTCGGTGCGGGCCTGCGTGGGTGCTGCGGACGGTGAGGCTCAGGCCTCGTCGTCGTTGGCGTAGTTGCGCGTCCGCGACGGGTCGACCGGCACGCCGGGACCGTTCGTCGTGGAGACGGTGATCTTGCGGACGTAGCGGCCCTTGGAGCTGGCCGGCTTGAGCCGCTGGATCTCGTCGATGGCCGCACCGTAGTTCTCGGCGAGCTGCTCGGCGCCGAAGGACGCCTTGCCGATCACGAACTGCAGGTTGGCGTGACGATCGACGCGGAACTCGATCTTGCCGCCCTTGATGTCGCCGACCGCCTTGGCGACGTCGGTGGTGACGGTGCCCGTCTTGGGGTTGGGCATCAGGTTGCGCGGGCCGAGGACGCGACCGAGACGGCCGACCTTGCCCATCATGTCGGGCGTGGCGACGACGGCGTCGAAGTCGAGCCAGCCCTCGTTGATCTTCTCGACGAGGTCGTCCGATCCCACGAAGTCGGCGCCGGCCTCACGGGCGGCGTCGGCGTTGGCGCCGGTGGCGAAGACCAGGACCCGGGAGGTCTTGCCAGTGCCGTGCGGGAGGTTGACGGTGCCGCGCACCATCTGGTCGGCCTTGCGGGGGTCGACACCCAGACGGACCGAGACGTCGACGGTGGAGTCGTAGTTCTTGGAGCCGCTCTCCTTGGCCAGCGTGGCGGCCTGGAGGGGGGTGTAGAGGCTGTTCTTGTCGATCTTCTCGGCGACCGCGCGGTACGCCTTGCTGTGCTTTGCCATGGCTTCTCTCTCTTCTGCCAGGTGTGGTCTGCGAGCTCAGCGAGCTCTCCCACGGTGACGGGTGGTGTGTGTGGTCAGCCTTCGACCGTGATGCCCATGGAGCGGGCGGTGCCGGCGACGATCTTCGACGCGGAGTCGATGTCGTTGGCGTTGAGGTCGGGCAGCTTGGTGGTGGCGATCTCGCGGACCTGGTCGGCGGTGATCTTGCCGACCTTGTCGGTGTGCGGGGTCGCGGAGCCCTTGCTCAGGCCGGCAGCCTTCTTGATGAGCTCAGCAGCCGGCGGGGTCTTGGTGATGAACGTGAACGAACGATCTTCGTAGATCGTGATCTCGACCGGGATGACGTTTCCACGCATGGCCTCTGTGGCGGCGTTGTACGCCTTGCAGAACTCCATGATGTTGACGCCGTGCGGGCCGAGCGCGGTACCGACGGGCGGGGCCGGGTTGGCCGCACCGGCCTGCAGCTGCACCTTGACGACAGCTGCGACCTTCTTCTTGGGAGGCATTTCTTCGGGTCCTTTTTTTGGTGATGCTGTCCGACCGCTGCGCGGTCAGACCTTCTGGATCTGGGTGAAGCTGAGCTCCACCGGGGTCTCACGACCGAAGATCTCGACGAGCGCCTTGACGCGCTGGGCGTCGACGTTGATCTCCGTGATGGTCGCGTGCAGCGTGGCGAACGGTCCGTCGACGACCATGACGGAGTCACCCGCCACGAAGTCGGCGAACTCGACCTTGGGGGCCTTCGCCTGCTGAGACTCGGGGGCGTCGGTCGCCGTCTGGGCGACCTCGGCCTCCACCGCCGGGGCGAGCATGCTCTCGACCTCGGCGAGACTGAGGGGCACCGGCTGGTGGGAGTTGCCCACGAACCCGGTGACGGACGGCGTGTGGCGCACGACGCCCCACGACTCGTCGGTGAGGTCCATGCGGACCAGGACGTAGCCGGGCAGGACGGTGCGCTTGACGAGCTTGCGCTGACCGTTCTTGATCTCGGCGACCTCCTCGGTGGGCACGACGACCTCGAAGATGTAGTCCTCGGCGTTGAGCGAGGTGACCCGGTTCTCCAGGTTCGACTTCACCCGCTTCTCCATGCCGGAGTACGTGTGGACGACGTACCAGTCGCCGAACTGGCTGTAGAGGCGCTCCTTGAACTCCGCGAGCAGGTCGACAGGGCCCTCCTCCTCGGCGGGCTCGTCAGCAGCGTCCTCGGCGACGTCGTCGTCGGTGCCCGCGGCGTCAGCCTCGAGCGCCGTCTCGGCCACGTCGTCGGTGTCCTCGTCGCCATCGGCGACCAGGGCCTCGTCGGCGGGGTCCTCGGCCTCGACCGGGGTGTCCTCCACCTCGGTGGGGACGTCCTCGACCTGGTCCTGCACGGTCTCGTCAAACTCTTGGGTCACTGCATTCCTTCACTCACGCGAAGATCGCGAACATCGCCTTGCCGAACCCGTAGTCCAGCCCGGCGACGATCGCCATCATGATCAGCACGAACACCAGCACGACGAAGAAGTAGTTGACGACCTGCGGACGGGTGGGCCAGACCACCTTGCGCAGCTCGGCGATCACCTGTCGGTAGAACGTGATCGGCGACGTCCGTCCGGACGTGCCGGACAGCTCGTGGCGGTCGCTCACGGGGTTCCCCTTCGTCGGTTCAGCTTCGGTCTGCACGGCACGAGGGACTTGAACCCCCAACCTTCGGTTTTGGAGACCGATGCTCTACCAGTTGAGCTAGTGCCGTCCGGAGGAACGGGCACGCGTCCGGACACCCGTCTCCGGGCATGACGAACCAGCGTGAGATTCCACCGATCCACCAGTGTACGGGGTGGGCCGGGGCCCCACCTAATCGCCACCTCCTCACCTCGTCGCCGTCCGGACCGGCCCCGGGAGGAGCGACGTCGGGCCGGTAGCGTGGCGTCATGTCGGCGACGTCACCCTCGGGCCCCCTCAACCAGCTGCGCATCCTCGGGCTCAGCCTGACGACCGGCCCCGTGATCGTCGTCGTGGCGCTCGCCTTCGTGCTCCCTCTCGACACCGACGACGTGCCGCCGGTCCCCGTCGTGCTGGGTCTGCTCGCCGTCGCCGTGCTCGGCGTCGTCCTGGCCGAGCGGCTCGGCTTCCGCGTGCCCGCCCTGACGCCCGCCGAGGCTCCCGACGCCGCCGAGATCTCGCTGGAGCGCTACCGCGTGGCCTCCATGATCCGGTTCGCCGTCGTGGAGGCCCCCATCCTGGTGGGCATCGTGGCCTCGTTCGTGCTCGACTTCGGCCTGTGGCCGCTGCTCGTCATCGCGGTGGTGTCGGTCCCGGCCATGGCGTGGGAGGTCCTGCCCACGCGTCGCACCATCGAGCGCACGAAGGCCGCCCTCGAGTCCGGCGGTGTCATGTCCCGGCTTGACGAGGTGCTCGTGTGACACGGCGCGACGACACCACGCACGGGCGCACCATCACCGAGCTCCCCAAGGCCCACCTGCACCTGCACTTCACCGGCTCCATGCGACACGGCACGCTCCTGGAGCTGGCCGAGCGTGACGGCATCCACCTGCCGGCCGCCCTCACCGACGAGTGGCCGCCCCAGCTCGTGGCCACCGACGAGAAGGGCTGGTTCCGGTTCCAGCGCCTCTACGACGTCGCCCGGTCCGTGCTCCGCACCGAGGACGACGTCCGGCGCCTCGTGCTCGAGGCGGCCGAGGACGACGTGCGCGACGGGTGTGTCTGGACCGAGATCCAGGTCGACCCGTCCGGCTACGGCGCGCGGTTCGGTGGCATCACGGCCTTCACCGACCTCGTCATCGACGCGGTGCGGGACGCCTCGGAGCGCACCGGGCTGGGCATGACCACCATCGTGGCCGCCAACCGCACCCGCCACCCGCTCGACGCCCGCACGCTGGCGCGGCTCGCGGCGCAGTACGCCGGACGCGGCGTCACGGGGTTCGGCCTCTCCAACGACGAGCGACGCGGCGACACCGACGCCTTCGCCCACGCCTTCGGCATCGCCGAGCGGGCCGGTCTGGCCCTCGTGCCGCACGGCGGCGAGCTGCGCGGACCCGCCCACGTGAAGACCTGTCTGGACCACCTCCACCCCACGCGGCTGGGCCACGGGGTGCGGTCCGTCGAGGACCCGGCCGTCCTCGACGAGGTGGCCCGCCGCGGCGTGGCACTCGAGGTCTGCCCCACCTCCAACGTCGCGCTCGGGGTGTACGGCACGTTCGACGAGGTCCCGGTGCGCCAGCTGGTCGCCGCCGGCGTCGACGTGGCGCTCGGCGCCGACGACCCGCTCCTCTTCGGCTCCCGCCTCGCCGGGCAGTACAACGTGCTGCGGGCCGCCCAGGACCTCAGCGACGCCGAGCTGGCCCAGCTGGCGGAGATGTCCGTGCGAGCCTCGTGCGCCCCCGACCACCTCAAGGCCTCGGCGCGAAGCGCCATCGGCGACTGGCTCGCGACGACGCCGGTCGGATCCGGCACGCCTGTCACCGACCTGTGAAAGGCTGACTTCCATGACGACGCCCCCGCCCGGCTGGTCGCGCGCGCCGCGACACCCGGACGCCACCACGGTGCTCGTCCTCGGCATCCTCGGGATCGTGCTGTGCGGTGTCCTGGCGCCCATCGCGTGGTTCATGGGCACCCGGGTCCTGCGCGAGATCGACGCCGACCCCGGACTCCTCGACGGCCGCGGCGAGGTCAACGCCGGCCGCATCCTCGGCATCGTCGGCACCGCCATGCTCGTCCTCGGCCTCCTGGCGGCCGTCGCCCTCCTCGGCCTCCTCGCCGTGGGGGCCACGGTCGTCGGCACCTCGTCCACCACCCTGATCGGAGCCTGACGTGCCTGAGTACCCCACCTATCCCGGAACCGGGCCCGAGCAGCCCGAGGACGCCAACGGCCCCACGCCGCCACCGCCGCCACCGCCGCCGGGTGCCTGGCCGCCGCCGCAGCCCGCCTTCCAGCCGCCGCCGGGGGTCCAGCCGCCGCCCGGCGCCTACCCCACCGACGGGCACGCCCCCAGCTCCTACGGCTACGTCCCGCCCAAGCACCCCAACGCCACCACGGCCATGGTGCTGGGCATCGTGGGCATCGCCGGCGGCTTCCTGTGCGTGCTTCCCATCCTGGTGGCGCCGTTCGCGTGGTTCATGGGCTCACGGGCCATCCGCGACATCGACGCGTCGGCGGGAGGTCAGAGCGGTCGCAGCGAGGCCATGGCGGGCAAGGTGCTCGGCATCATCGGCACGGCCCTGCTCGTCCTGGGGGTCGCACTCATCGCCTTCTTCATCATCATGGCGTTCGCCGACCCGTCGTTCTACGACGACGAGTACTGAGCCGGCTCAGAGGCTGACGCCCACCAGCACCGGCTCCGGCACCAGCTCGACGCCGAACCGCTCCTGCACGCCGTCGCGGATCTCCCGCGCCAGGTGAAGCAGGTCCTCGGTGGTGGCCGAGCCGCGATTGGTGAGGGCCAGGGTGTGCTTGCTCGACAGCCGAGCAGGTCCGTCGCCGTGCCCACGCTCGAAGCCGGCGTGCTGGATGAGCCAGGCCGCGCTGGACTTCACCGTGCCGTCGGGCTGGACGAACCGCGGCGCTCCCTCCGGGAGTCGCTCGGCCGCACCCGCCTCGAGCACCGGGTTGGTGAAGAAGGAGCCGGCGCTCCAGGTGTCGTGGTCGGCGGCGTCGAGCACCATGCCCTTGCCGCCCCGCAGCGCGAGCACGGCCGCGCGGACGTCGGCCAGCGGCGCCCGCTCCCCCACCTCGACGCCCAGGGCCCGAGCCAGCTCGGCGTAGGCCACAGGCGCACCGAGGTCGCCCAGCCGCAGCTGGAACGTGACGGTGAGGACGACGTAGCGCGGGGCCGCCTTCTTGAACAGGCTGTTCCGGTACGAGAAGTCGCAGGCGGAGTGATGGACGCTGCGGACCTTGCGCTCGTAGCGGTCGAAGACGCGCACGGTGACGACGGTCTGTCCCACGTCCTGGCCGTAGGCACCGACGTTCTGGACCGGGGTGGCCCCGGTGGATCCCGGGATGCCCGACAGCGCCTCGACGCCCACCCAGCCCTCGGCCACCGCCCGGGCCACGACGTCGTCCCAGGGCTCACCGGCCTGCACGGTGATGCTGGCGCCGCTGCAGGCATCGGCGTCGACCGCGATGCCGCGGGTCATGACCCGGACGACCGTGCCGTCGAAGCCGTCGTCGGAGACCACGAGGTTGCTGCCGCCGCCCACCACCAGGAGGGGGTCGCCGGCCTCGTCGACCACACGGACGGCGTCGACGAGCTCGGCCTCGGTGCGGACCTCCAGCACCGAGCGGGCGGGGCCACCGAGCCGCAGGGTGGTGAGGTCGGCCAGGTCCATACGACGACCCTATCCGCCGGCTGGCGCCGGGACCGGAGCTGCCCGGGAAAGCCGAAGACCCCCGGAGCCGAGGCTCTCGGGGGTCGTCGTGCGGTACCGCTGGGTCAGCGCGTCTCGCGGTGCGTCTGGTGCGTCTTGCAACGCGGGCAGTACTTCTTGAGGTCGAGACGATCGGGATCGTTACGACGGTTCTTCTTGGTGATGTAGTTGCGCTCCTTGCACTCAGTGCAAGCCAAGGTGATCTTGGGTCGAACGTCGGAGCTCTTGCTCGCCATCTGTCTGCCTCTGTCTGTACTACGTGGTGTGTGCTCGGGGTCGTGCTTCTGGCTACTTGCGGTAGCTGGGGCGGGACTCGAACCCGCGACACCACGATTATGAGTCGTGTGCTCTAACCACCTGAGCTACCCAGCCGCAAAGGCTCCGAGTCTCCTCGTCACCAGAGCCCCCTGTCGGAATCGAACCGACGACCTTTTCCTTACCATGGAAACGCTCTGCCGACTGAGCTAAGGGGGCAAGCCGACAGCCAAGACTACAAGGTCCGCGTCGGTATCAGAAATCGGGGTCGGCACCCCTCGTCAGGTCAGGCCGCAGAGGCCATCCGACGGGGCCACAGCGGCCCCTCGTAGATGAATGCGGTGTAGGCCTGGACGAGGTCGGCGCCTGCCGCGAGCCGGTCGCGGACGTCGTCCTCGGTGGTCACACCACCCACACCGACGAGCGCGAGCCGGTCGCCCACGTGGCCCCGCAGGAGCTCCAGGACGGCCGTGGCCCGGGCCTTGAGGATCGGGCCGGAGAGGCCGCCGGCGCCGGCCGCGTCGACGACGCCTCGCTCGCTCCGCAGCGAGTCCGGTCGGGCGATCGTGGTGTTGGTGGCGCTGATGCCGTCGAGGCCCAGCTCGAGCGCGAGATCGGCGACGGCGAGCACGTCGTCGTCGGCGAGGTCGGGAGCGATCTTCACGACCAGCGGGACGCCGGCCGGGCGGCCGTGCACGTGGGAGGAGCGATCGGCGACGTCCTTGACCGCGGCGAGGATCGGGCGCAACGCATCGACCGACTGGAGGTCGCGGAGACCGGGCGTGTTGGGGCTCGACACGTTGACCACGAGGTAGCTCGCGTACGGCGTGAGGAGGCGGGCGCTCTCGACGTAGTCGGCGACGGCGCCCTCGAGGGGCGTGGTCTTGGTCTTGCCGATGTTGACGCCCACGACGGCCGCGTCGCCGCCGGACCGCCGGCGCAGGCGGTGGAGACGGGCAGCCACCTGGGCCGCGCCGTCGTTGTTGAAGCCCATCCGGTTGACCACGGCACGGTCCTCGACGAGGCGGGCCAGCCGGGGACGGGGGTTGCCGGGCTGCGCCCGGGCCGTGACCGTGCCGATCTCGACGTGCCCGAAGCCGAGGCCGAGCAGGCCGGGGACGGCGCGAGCGTTCTTGTCGAACCCCGCGGCCAGGCCGAAGGCGTGGGGGAACTCGACGCCCATGACCGTGCGCGGCGCAGAGGCTCGAGGGAGCACGAGACCCGCTGCCGGACCGCCGAGGCGGATCGCCTGGAAGGCCTGCTCGTGGGCGACCTCAGGGTCCATCCGGGAGAGCACATGACGGAAGAGCGCGTCGTAGACCACGGCGCCAGCCTAGTGCCCGGATGAGGGTGACCTGACTGCTTGGGCTGCAGACCTGCTCGGCTCGTCCTACTGTGTCCGGGAAGGAGCGATCACTTGTGACCATGGACTTCGAACCGCTCGGACCCGACGCGCCGCTGTACGCGATCAAGGCCAACCTGTTCAAGGCGTTGGCCCACCCCGTGCGCATCAGGGTGCTGGAGGTGCTCGTCGACGCCGGCGCCGACGGCGCGACGATCGACGACCTGGCCGAGCAGTCCTCCTTCGACGCCACGGCCCTGGCGCAGCAGCTCTCGGTCCTGCGCCGTCATGGAGCCGTCACGGCGCGACGCTCCGGCGACGAGGTGCGCTACGACGTCGCCCATCCGCGGATCGGCGAGCTGCTCGCCGTCGCCAAGGCCTTCCTGCACGACACCACCGGCCGGGCGCATCCCGCCGGACGGCCGCAGCTGCGTGCCGTGCCGCATCCCGACCACTGATCTCACGCACAGAGCGCCGGACCTCCGCTGGGGCACCGTTCCGTAGGGTGAGGCCATGGCCGCGCTCTCGATCCTGCTCGACCGCACCCGTTGGACGATCGGCGCACCCATCACGGCCCTGGTGGTGCTGGCCCTCACCTGGGGCAGCTACCCCGACGGCGCCGTCCTCGCGGTCGTGGCCCTGCTGCTCGTCGCGTCGGTGCTGGCCGCGGTGCACCACGCCGAGATCGTGGCCCACCGGGTGGGAGAGCCCTACGGCTCCCTGATCCTGGCCGTGGCGGTCACCGTGATCGAGGTCGGCCTGATCCTGAGCCTCATGGCCGGAGGTGGCGAGGGGACGTCGGAGCTCGCCCGTGACACGGTCTTCGCGGCCGTCATGATCACGATCAACGGCATCGCCGGCCTCTCGCTGCTGGTGAGCGCGCTCAAGCACCGGTTCGCGGTGTTCAACCCCGAGGGGACCGGCGCCGCGCTCGCCACCGTGGTGGCCCTCGCGGCCCTCTGCCTCGTCCTGCCCACCTTCACCACGAGCGCCGACAACCGCGAGTTCACCGACAACCAGCTGGCCTTCGCAGCGGTGGCCTCGCTCTCCCTCTACGTGCTCTTCGTCTTCACCCAGACCGTCCGGCACCGTGACTTCTTCCTCCCCGTGGCTGCGGACGGCCGCGTGCTCGACGTCGACGGCGACGGCCACGCGGACCCGCCGTCCGACCGGGCCACCCTCGTGAGCCTCGCGCTCCTCGTCGTCGCCCTCGTGAGCGTCGTCGGCCTGGCCAAGGTCGCCTCGGGTGCCATCGAGGAAGCCGTCGAGGCGGTCGGCGCACCACAGTCGTTCGTGGGCGTCATCATCGCGCTGCTCGTGCTGCTCCCCGAGTCCATCGCGGCCACGCGCAACGCCGCCGGCGAGCGGGTGCAGATCAGCCTGAACCTCGCCTACGGCTCCGCCATGGCGTCGATCGGCCTCACCATCCCGGCGCTCGCGGTGGCCAGCATCTGGATCGACACGCCGCTGTCGCTGGGACTGGAGCCGGTCCAGATCGTGCTGCTCACCACGTCGGTGCTCGTCTCCACCCTCACCGTCGTGACGGGCCGCTCCAAGCCGCTCCAGGGCGGCGTGCACCTCGTGCTCTTCGCGGCCTTCATCTTCCTGTCGGTCAGCCCGTAGCGCGGCCGAGCCCTCTCCGGAACAGGTCCTGCAGCGCCGCGTAGTGCCGTTCGGCCGCAGCCGCGTCCCACGACGAGGTGTCCTCCATCGTGTAGCCGTGCGGGGCGCCGGGGACGACCTCGTTGGTCGCGACCAGACCGGCCTGCTCGATGACCGACCCGAGCTCAGCCACGGCCTCGGCCGGCATGGACGGGTCGGCGTCGGCGTGGAGCAGGACGAGCTCGGCCCGAGCCGACCTGAGGGCGAGGTGCGGGCTGTCCGGGACATCGGTGACCAGACCGCCGCCGTGGAAGCCGCCGACCGCCGCCACCACGTCCGGGGCCTGCCCGGCCACGCGCAGCGCGAGCCTGGCGCCCATGCAGTAGCCGATGACACCGACCGGGCCCGGAGCCAGCCGGGCGAGGGCGTCGAGCCAGACCAGCGCGTCGGGCTCGCTCAGGTCGGGCGTGAGGGACCGGATGCGGGGCATCGCCTCGTGGAAGAACGCCTCACGGGCCGCCGGTCGGCGCAGGTCGTCCGTGGGCGCGAGCTGCTCGGCCGTGCCTTCCCGGTAGAAGACGTGCGGCGCCAGGACCACGTGGCCCCAGCTCGCGACGCGCTCCATCATGGACGCGATCTGCGGCCTGAGCCCGATGGCGTCCACGAAGAACAGCACCCCGGGATGCGGACCGTCGTCGGGGCGAGCGACCCAGGCCTCGGCGGGACCGTCCGGGGCGTCCAGCATCGTCTTCTCGATCACACGGACCAGTATGCGTCGGTCCCTTGCGGTTCGATGGGGCCATGACGTTCACGTTCGACGCCCGGCTCTGGCGCTGGCGCGAGGGCTCGTGGTTCTTCGTCACCCTCCCCCACGACGTCTCCGACGAGATCGACGACGCCACCGCGGGCATGACCGGGGGCTTCGGCGCCGTCAAGGTGGCCGTGCGCGTGGGCGCCACCGAGTGGTCCACCTCGATCTTCCCGTCCAAGGAGGAGAAGTCCTTCGTGCTTCCGGTCAAGAAGGCCGTGCGCTCGGCGGAGGACCTGCACGAAGGGTCCACCACCACGTTTCAGCTCACGCTGGTGTGACCCGTCGACCGCCCGGGAAGTGCGGGGCCGAGGTCGGCCAGCCGCTCGATGAGGCCCATCGCGTCGAAGGGTGCCCGCACCTTGGTGTCGTTGTCGAAGTACGTGTAGACGTCGGCCCCACCCTCCGCCCACGCCCGGATGGTCACGGCCCACGAGTCGAGGGCCTCCTCGGAGTAGCCGCTCGCGTAGAGCTCGGTGTCGCCGTGAAGGCGCACGTAGACGAAGTCGCTCGTCACCTCGCGGATGAGGGGCCACCTCCCGGCGGTGTCCGCCACCACCACCGCGACGTCGTGGCGGCGGAGCAGGTCCAGGAAGCCCGGAGCCAGGAAGCTGTCGTGCCTCACCTCGATCGCGTGGCGGATGGGACGGTCGGCCACCGCCTGGACCCACGAGCGGCCCTCGAGCCGTTCGTCGTGGCGGGTCGCCAGCGCTGCGGCCTCCTGCGTCGTCCGGGGCAGGAGGTCGAAGAACGCGGAGAGGCGCTCCTCGTCGAGGCCCAGGGTCGGCGGCAGCTGCCACAGCACCGGCCCCATCCGGTCCCCCAGCGCGAGCGGCCCCGACGCGAAGAAGTTGGCCAGCGGGGTCTCCACGTCGGCCAGCTTCTTCATGTGCGTGATGAACCGTCCACCCTTGAGCGCGAGCACGAAGCCCTCGGGCGTCCGCTCGGCCCACGAACGGTAGCTCTCGGGACGCTGCAGGGAGTAGAACGAGCCGTTGACCTCGATGCTCGTCATCCGCTCGGCGGCGTGCTCGAGCTCGTCCTTCTGACGCAAGCCCTTGGGGTAGAAGACCCCGCGCCACGGCGGGTAGGTCCACCCCGAGATGCCGATCCGCACCGTCCCCGTCATGGTCCGGAGGTGCCCACGTGCGCTCGCCCCAACCGTCCCCCTCCGGCTTCGCGTCGCGACGATCGGGCAGGGCCCGGACGACGAAGGACCTCGGCCGCCGTGGGCGGTCGAGGTCCTTCGCGATTCCCGTGGCAGGTAGAGGATTCGAACCTCTGAAGGCGTTGCCGTCTGATTTACAGTCAGATCCCTTTGGCCACTCGGGCAACCTGCCGGGGGTCGTGCCCACGCGGTGGGCAACGAGGAGAAAGCCTAGCGCAGGCCACTAGGCTGGACGAAACCAGATCCCCGCCGACTTTTGCAGGAGCTAGCCGTGGCCGACTCGTCGTTCGACATCGTCAGCAAGTTCGACCGCCAGGAGGCTGACAACGCCCTCAACAACGCGGCCAAGGAGATCTCGCAGCGCTACGACTTCAAGAACACCGGCGCCTCCATCGAGTGGAGCGGCGAGACCGGCGTGGAGATCTCCGCCAACGCCGACGAGCGCGCCCTCGCCGTGCTCGACGTCTTCAAGGACAAGCTCATCAAGCGCGGCATCTCGCTCAAGGCGCTCGACGAGGGTGAGCCCCGCCAGTCGGGCAAGGAGGTCAAGATCTCCAGCACCTTCTCCGACGGCATCAGCCAGGAGCAGGCCAAGAAGGTCTCCAAGATCATCCGCGACGAGGGCCCCAAGGGCGTCAAGGTCCAGATCCAGGGCGACGAGCTCCGCGTCACGAGCAAGAGCCGCGACGACCTCCAGGCCGTCCAGACCCTCGTGAAGGGCGCCGACCTGGACTTCGCCGTCCAGTTCGTCAACTACCGCTGAACCTGCGAATCTGCGCAGGACAGACCGCATCCGAGCCAACGTCGGCCGCAGACGATCATCCACGAGCGGCACAGCTCCTCGTGTGCACCACCTACCGGTAGACGCCGGCCTACCCACTGACTCGTCTGCGTGGGCGGCCTACGGTTTGAACCCATCACGCGTCGGAGCTAGCCCTGGTCTTCATCCGCTGCTTCCGATACAGTCGACTGTACCGAATTCTTCGACTTCAAGGCGGTAGCCATGGGTCCAGTCATCCGGAAAGACAAGGGCCATGATCGTCTCGGCGCTGGCGGCCAGCCTCCTCGCGATGTTTGCTGCTGGTGCGGTAGCTGGAACCGCCTACAGCGCGAGCTATCGATTCGCGAAGTTCACCAAGGATGGAACCACCATCTGCGACTACCAGCGCGCTCACGTCGCTACGTCCGGCAGCTCAGCACAAGGCCGCGGTTACAACTTTGTCCGCCGGAACTCTGGGTGCGACACCCAGCATCCGCGCCCCGCTGGGTTTCTTGGCATCAGGTCGACTCTCGTCCACTCGAACGGAACCGCCTGCGAATCCACGGGCTGGCTCTACAACGGCTCGGTGGGCAGCGGGTACGACGTCGGGGCCTACGTATGGGACGACGAGAACCGCTGCCACGGCTCGGTTCGTTCCAGGGCTGCCGGACGAGCCTGGGACGGCGATGGATACATCACGACGGACTACGTCAGCTACAGCCCCTATCAGAGCTGGTAGACCAGGTATGAGGAGATCAGCCATGGCCAATTCAAAGATCACCGTCGCCGCCCTCGCACTCGCACTCGTTGGTGCCGTGTCTGGCGGATTCGCGGTCGGGTCGGCGTCCGCAGGCTCAGCGCCGACCACGACGCAGACAGACCCCGGCAGCACCCAGGCAGACGAGCCGCATGTCGATCCTGTCGCTAGCGGGACCACCCCCGACGGACGGACCTTCGGCCCTGTTCCGCTGAACGAAGAAGCGACCCCTGATCTCGTCGCGGTCTACGCCGACAACGGGAAGTTCGGCTACGCAGACAGCGCAGTCGTGCTCGGCGACGACGAGAAGGCACCCTCATCGCCAGCCGAAGCACTCGCGACACAGCGAGCGCATGAGGAGTCTGCTGCAGCCGGCGGAACATCGACCATCGAGGTTCCTGCTGACGCGCCTGACGGCGGGACCAAGATCGGCGTCTACACCGTCAGCCTGGTCTCACAGCCGAAGGACTGACCAGACAGTCCGGAGCCGGGTCCTTCTGCGCTCAGAAAACCGCGAAGAGTTCTTGCGGTCCTCCAGCTTTGAGCCGAGTGCGGTCAGGCGCGGTTGAGGGCGTCGCCGGCGATGAAGTCGAGCAGGTCGTCGATGTCCTCGGCGCTGGGCTTGGGCAGGGCGCTCTGCCCGTGCGCGAAGCCGATCCCGGCGTAGACGAGCAGGCCCGCCCGCATGCGTGCGGTGGCAGGCTCGTAGCCCAGGTCCTCGAGGGCCGAGCGCACGAGGCCGAAGACGAACTGGTCGCTCTCGGCGATGACCTCGGCCACCTTGGCATCGGTGCGGGCCCAGTCGCGCAGGGCACGCTCGACGCTCCACGAGCGGTCGTCGACGAGCCGCATCGTCATGGAGCGCAGCCGTTCGGCCGGTGGCAGGTCACTCAGGCCCGCGAGCTGCTGCAGGAGCTCCCTCGTCTGGGTGCACCAGCGCTCGGCGACGGCCTCCTGCAGGGCATCGAGGTCGCTGAAGTGCCAGTAGAAGCTGCCCTTCGTGACGTCGAGCTCTCGGCACAGGCGCGAGATCTTGACGGCTCCGACGCCCTCGTCCATCAGCAGCGCCAGGGCCCGCTCGGTCCAGTCGTCGAGCGAGAGCCTGGCTGCCTGGCCCCGTCCGCGCGGAGTGGTGGACGGCTCGGTCATGGGTCCAGCCTAGACGCGATCAGGGCGTGAGCGCCGATCGGACGGCCCGCGTGACTGCTGCCGAACGGGGCAGCAGCAGGTGGTTGACGCCGGTCACCACGATGGCTCTCGAGCCCGGCGCGACGCCGCTCGAGAACGGTTGCACGAGCACGTCGTCGGTGCTCACGACGTCGACCCGACGGATCCCCGGCGTGCGGAGGCCGCGGGCCCGGAGAGCGTTCAGGAAGTCGGAGTGGCTGATGAGCTCCCGGCACACGGCGCACACCGGATCGAGCACGAGCTTCTCGACCGCCAGCACGGTGTCGTAGCTGCCGACGTCACGGCTCAGCCGGTCCAGGCCCCCGAGACCGGCGAGGTTGGTGCCGTCCCACAGGCCGCCGATCGCCACGAAGGAGTGGACCCGAGCGCGCCGCAGAGCCGACGCCTGCAGCGTGCGCAGGGTGGCGAGCGAGCCGGCACCGTAGGCCACGACGTCGACCGAGCGGCCCTTTCGACCTTGCGCCGTCCGGTCGATGGCAAGACCCACCTGCGGTGCGCTCTGGTCGAGGGAGGCCAGACCGCCCAGCCCGACGAGGGCGAGCAGTCCCCCGGCCCCATGGTCGACGAGCACCGGGCACCTGCGGTCCGCCCGCAGCGCATCGGCCACCGGTGCGAGCGTGGCCGACGTGCCGGCGAAGTCATGCACGAGCAGGACCGGCCGCCCGGTGCACGAGGCGGCACTCGCGGCCTGCCCCGGCGGCACGAGCTGCGTCGCCGTCAGCACCGCCAGGAGCACTGCAGCGGGGAGCCGAGGGCCGACGGAGGGACGTGTGCGCCTTGTCACACCCCGGACCATACCGTACGGTATGGTCCGGAACCAGATCCTGCTCGAACCCCACCCCGAAGGAGCCCGTCATGACCCGACCCGTCTCACGGCGCGCGCTCATCGGCGGGGCCTCGGCGCTCGGCCTGGCCGCGAGCGCGACCTCCACCGGCGCGGCCGTCGCCAACCTCTCGCGGCTCCTCCCGCTCAGGAGCCCGCTGATCTTCCACTCCCCCGACGTCGCACCGTTCCGTCAGGAGCTTCCACGCCTCCCCGTGCTCACGGGACCTCGGTTCGACATCGCCGCCAAGACCACCACCCACCGCTTCCACCCGGACTGGGACCCGTCCCCAGCCTTCGGCTACGGCGGCCGCAGCTACCTCGGCCCGATCGTGGAGAACCACCGCGACGTCCCCACCCGGTTCACGATCCGCAACCAGCTGGGTGCCCACCCGTTCGCCGACGACATCGACACGTCGGTCCACGGCGCCACCACCGACCAGCGGACCAGGCCCCACACGGTGCTCCACATGCACGGCGGTGAGACGCCCGCCTCGCAGGACGGCCACCCGCACGACTACCTCGTGCCCGGCGAGTCCTACACCCACACCTTCCCGAACCAGCAAGAAGCCGCGGCGCTCTGGTACCACGACCACTCCATGGGCACGACCCGCCTGAACGTCTACGCGGGCCTCGCCTCCATGTACCTCCTGCGCGACCGCTTCGACACCGGTCGACCCGACAACCCGCTCGGACTGCCGGCCGGGGAGTACGAGGTGCCGCTCATGCTGCAGGAGAAGATCTTCACGGCGGGCGGACGACAGAGCATCCGGTCCACGCCCATCGTCCCCCAGGGGAAGTGGGAGGGCGGAGCCGTCGGTGACGTCGGCGTCGTGAACGGCGCCGTGTGGCCGCAGATGGCTGTGGCCCGCGGCCTCTACCGCTTCCGGCTCATCAATGCCGCCTCGTACAGCGTCCTCAACCTGCACTTCTCCAACCGCATGCCGTTCTGGATCATCGGCAGCGACGGCGGCCTGCTCAACTCTCCCGCCCGCACCACCGAGGTCCGCCTCGCGCCGGCAGAACGACTCGACGTCCTCGTCGACTTCTCCGGCCTCGCGTCGGGCGAGACCGTGGAGCTGCGCAACGACGAGGCACCTCCCGGCCAGGCAGCGATCCTCGGCGAGGTCACGATGCCGTTGTTCTGCCGCTTCAGGGCCACGAGCTCCCGGGGCTTCCGCGGAGCCGTGCCCACGCGCCTGCGCGGCGGGCGCAACCAGCCTGCGCTCCTGCCGCCCGTGCCGAAGCCGCAGAAGGTCCGCAACGTCACGGTCCTCCAGCAGACCGAGCTCCGCATCCCGCCTGCCGTCATGAGCCTCAACAATCTGGGCTTCGAGAGCGACGACATCGAGATGCCGAAGCAGGGCACGACCGAGCAGTGGAACATCATCAACGTCACGCAGGACCCGCACCCGATCCACATCCACCTGGTCATGTTCCGGATCCTGAACCGGCAGTCGCTCAACACCCTGGGCTACCAGCTGCTCAACCCCATGCCGCCGTTCGGAAGCAAGTGGGCGCCGTCGCCGGACAAGTACCTGCTGGGCAGCCCGGTCACGCCCCCACCGTGGGAGCAGGGCCGCAAGGACACCGTCCGCACCGACGGGAACACCGTCACGCGCGTGGTCATCCGCTGGCCCACGGCCGACGAGCTGGGCTTCGACCCCGACGCCTCGTTCATGCCGCACGGAGCCACGGCGCGCTCCACGGGACACGTCATGCCCGACGGCTCCACCCACGTCGAGCCCGTCCAGGGATATGTCTGGCACTGCCACGTGCTCGACCACGAGGACCACGACATGATGCTCCGCTTCCGCACCCCCGCCTGACCGGCTCGACCGACCACCTGAGGAGACAGTCGATGACTGCCGAGACCGTGAGCACCACCCCCGAGGCCAACGCGTCGGAGGTTGGCACCGACGACGTCAAGGGGCCGTTCAGCTCCGCCGGCGTGCGCTGCCCGACGCACTTCGGCTACTGGGAGGCCAAGGAGACGCCGACGTGGAAGAAGCGTGAGCGCCTCGCGAAGAAGGTCTTCCGGCACCAGCTCTTCCCCGACGACGACAAGGCACAGCTCCTGTGCGAGGACCTCTTCGCCGGTGACCCGGTCGCGGAGCGCTTCGTGGCCGAGGTCTTCTTCGGCGAGATCGGACCGAAGAAGGGCCGCCAGATGCTGATGCAGGCCCTCGAGGAGGGTGTCGACGCCGTGGAGGGCGCGCCCGACTCCATGAAGGAGCTCTTCGCCGAGTTCGAGAGCGTCCCGGACTGGGTCGACGTCGAGCTCGTGAAGAAGGGCGCCGAGGTCTGGCGCCGCTGGGGAACGATGCTCTTCAGCGTCGCCGGCGCCATCACCCTGGAGATCTACACCGAGGGTGCCGTGGCCAAGCCCTTGGCGCTCGCCGGTGGGTACGCAGGTGACAACGCCCTGCGCCGGTTCCTGGAGACGTCGCAGTTCTGGATCGACATGTCCGAGCCGGGCAAGATCCTGGAGCCCGGCTCGTCGGCCCGCACGACGGCGATGCTCGTGCGCGTCATGCACGTCTCGGTGCGCAAGCGCGTGGGCGAGCACCCCGAGTGGGACCACGACGCCTACGGCCTGCCCATCAGCCAGACCTACGAGCAGATGACACAGATCGGCGGCGCCGTGGCGCCTGCGCTCTCGCTGTGGCTCGCCGGCGTGCACACCACGCCGTCGGAGATGCGCGCCCTCATCCACTTCAACCGGTACATGGGCCACCTCGTCGGCGTCCAGCCCCGCTGGGCCACCCACACCATCCGCGACCAGCTGCAGGTGCTGGCCATGGCCACCGCCGCCCGCACGTACGACGCGGGCGACGCCGGCAAGGAGCTCATCGAGTCCTTCCCGGCCGCCTTCGCACCGAGGCCTGGCCAACGGGGGTTGCGCCGCCTGCGGGCCTGGTACAACCACCGCATCTACGCGGCGTACTGCGCGCTCTGGATGGCTCCGCCCACGCGCAGGATGTACGACATGCCGTCGGCCGCGTTCGGCCTCGGCGTCATCGTGCTGCGCCTGCCCTTCCTGCACACGGTCGAGATCCTGCGCCGCCTCCCCGGCCTCAAGCAGCTGCACGTCAAGGTCGTCGACCGCCACCGGCGCAACTGGCTGGAGGCCCAGATGAACGGACGCAAGGCCGCGTTCGACGCCTCCAGCGGCCTGCGCAAGTAGCTTCCTCCCCTCCCGAAGACCCGAAGAGAAGAGCACTCATGGACAAGACCATCGTCGACGCCTGGAACGGCCCGGGCCTGCGTGACGGCGAGCTCACGACCGTCACGCCGCGCGACAACGCGCTGCACGCCGTGGATCCTGCTGCCTTCGAGCACTGGTACGTCGACGCCCACCTCGACTCGGGCCACACCGTCATCGGCTTCCTGACCAAGCGTCGCCCCGAGCAGCGCCCGGGGTGCGACCCGTCGATCGAGATGCTCGTCTACTACCCCGACGGCTCGCGCCGCCAGATCAATGCCTCCTACCCGAAGGCTCAGGCGTCGTTCTCCACCGACTCGGCCGACGTGCGCATCGGCCCCAACACCCTGCGCGCCGAGCACCCGACCGAGGGACTTCCTGTCCACCTCGTCCACCTCGAGGGCGACGGCGTCGTCTTCGACCTGACCTTCACCAACGAGACGCCCAGCTGGATGCCGGGGACGGGACAGACCACCTACGGCTCCAAGCAGCACTTCGGCTGGGTGGTTCCGGGGCCGCGGGCCCGGGTCAGCGGCACGGTGGTCATCGACGGCGAGACGATCGACGCCGCCGGCATCGGCTACCACGACCACAACTGGGGCGTCGGGCAGATGCCGCGCATCATCGACCGCTGGCACTGGGGTCGCCTCTACACGCCCGACTACACGATGTTGTTCGCCACCGTCCTCACCCAGAAGCGGTGGGACCGGCACATGACGACGGCCGCGATGATCGCCCGTCACGACAAGATCCTGCTGAGCTCGGGCGAGTTCACGCTCGCCGAGGGACCCATGCCGTACGACGACACGGCCCACCGCACGCGCCCCGAGTGGATCCAGCTCACGGCGCCCGGAGAGTTCGACCTTCGGCTCGACGTCGATCGCATCTCGCACGCGCACGACCTCCTCGACGACGTGCCCGTCGTCCGGAGCCGGCTCGTGAAGCCGATCGTCCACGGACTCGTCGGGCGTCCCGGCTACTTCCGGTTCGACTCCACGTACGACCTGCGGATCACGCTCGACGGGCTCGACGAGCACCTCACCGGTCACACCCTCCACGAGATGGTGGCGCTGTCCTGAACGTCGCGGCGGTGGCCGTCGCACTGCTCACGGCGGCGGTCTTCACGAAGGCCGGCCTCGACATGGTGCTGGCCCGGCCACCCATGCCCGAGGCCGCCGCACGCCTCGGCGTCCCGCTCCCCCGCTTCCGCGCCGTCGGGGCCCTCGAGCTGGCCGGCGTCCTGGGTGTCGTCGTCGGGCTGTGGTGGACGCCGCTGGGCGTCCTGGCCGCAGGGTGCCTCGCGACCCTGACCGTGGGAGCGGCCGTGACGCACGTGCGGGCGGGCGACGAGCCGAAGGACGTCGGCCCGGCCGTGGTCTGCTGCGCCCTCGCAGCCGCCACCGCCACCCTCCTCGCGCTCCGCTGAGCGTGACGTTCGCGGGGTCAAAAGACGCCTTTGACCCCCGAGACGTCACGCTCAGCGGGGATGAGTGGGGCGGACGTGGGTGACGTCGCCGGCGCTGAGGTGCTGCCCGGCGACGACGAGACGGCCGTCGGCATCGACGTCGGTGGCCTCACCGATCAGGTCGGAGCCGTCGGGCAGCTCGACGCGCACCTCCTGGCCGAGCGTCACGCAGGCTGCCCGGTACTCCGACTGCAGACCGCTCCGAGGGTCGCCGCCGGTCGCCGTCCACGGCTCGTAGTGCCGGGCGATCTTCTCGAGCAGGACCTGGAGGACCTTCGCCCGGTCCAGTGTGTGCGCACCCTCGAGCAGCAGGGACGTCGCCGTGGGCACCGGCAGCTCGTCGGTCGTGAGGTCGACGTTGAGGCCGATCCCGAGGACCGCGGCGGGGCCGACGGGTGACTCGACCCGCTCGAGGAGGATGCCGCTGATCTTGCGGCCACTGATCAGGACGTCGTTGGGCCACTTCACCCCGGCCTCCACCCCGACGGCGGCCACCGTGTCGCGCACGGCGAGGCCGGTGAGCAGCGGCAGCCAGACCCAGGCCTGGGGCGGCACGCTCTCCGGTCGTAGGACCACCGAGACCACCACGCACGACCGAGCGGGCGTCGTGAAGGAACGGTCGAGCCGACCCCGGCCGGCCGTCTGGTGCTCCGTCGTGACCACGAGTCCCGACGGCGCCCCGGCCCGCGCGAGCGCGGCGGCGTCGGAGTTGGTGCTCCCGGTCGTCTCGCTCACGACGAGCTCGGACCACGGGGACCCGTCGCGCACGAGGGCGGTCCGCAGGGCGTCGGCGTCGAGTGCCGGCCGGGCGGGGACAACGGGGTCGGACGTCATGTAGCCAGCCTCACACACGGGGTCAGTTACGCCACGGTTACGCTAGCGCCCGTGACTGAAGCGAAGATCGAGGCCGAGATCGAAGAGAAGCCCGAGCTGCACACGACGTCCGGCAAGCTTGCCGACTTCCGTCGTCGCCGCGACGAGGCCACCATCGAGGTGGCGGCCAACGCCGCCGAGAAGCAGCACGCCAAGGGTCGCAAGAGCGCCCGCGAGCGCATCGAGATGCTGTTCGACGAGGGCACCTTCGTCGAGCTCGACGCCCTCGCGCGCCACCGCAGCCAGGCCTTCGCGCTGCAGGACAAGCGCCCTCTGGGCGACGGCGTCATCACCGGCTACGGCCAGGTCGACGGACGCCAGGTCTGCGTCTTCAGCCAGGACTTCAGCGTCTTCGGCGGCAGCCTGGGCGAGGTCTACGGCGAGAAGATCACCAAGGTCATGGACCTGGCCATCAAGTCCGGCTCCCCCATCATCGGCATCAACGAGGGCGCCGGCGCCCGCATCCAGGAGGGCGTCGTCTCGCTCGGCCTCTACGGCGAGATCTTCCGCCGCAACGTGCACGCCTCGGGCGTCATCCCGCAGATCAGCCTCATCATGGGCAACTGCGCCGGCGGTCACGTCTACTCCCCCGCCGTCACCGACTTCACCGTCATGGTCGACGGCACCTCGGGCATGTTCATCACCGGTCCCGACGTCATCAAGACGGTCACCGGCGAGGACGTCACCATGGAGGAGCTGGGCGGCGGTCGCACGCACAACACCAAGAGCGGCAACGCCCACTACCTGGCCTCCGACGAGGAGGACGCCATCGAGTACGTCAAGGCGCTCCTGGGCTACCTCCCGCAGAACAACATGGAGGAGCCCGAGGTCTTCGACGAGTACGTGGACCTCGAGCCCAACGAGGGCGACCTCGCGCTCGACACGCTCATCCCCGACTCCGCGAACGTCCCCTACGACATCCGCACGGTCATCGAGACCGTCGTCGACGACGGCGACTTCCTCGAGGTGCAGCCGCTCTTCGCGCCCAACCTCGTGATCGGCTACGGCCGGGTCGAGGGTCGCAGCGTGGGCATCGTGGGCAACCAGCCCATGCAGCTCGCCGGCTGCCTCGACATCGACGCCTCCGAGAAGGCCGCTCGCTTCGTGCGCACGTGCGACGCCTTCAACATCCCTGTCCTCACGTTCGTCGACGTGCCCGGCTTCCTGCCCGGCACGGAGCAGGAGTGGAACGGCATCATCCGCCGCGGCGCCAAGCTGATCTACGCCTACGCCGAGGCCACCGTCCCGCTCATCACGATCATCACGCGCAAGGCCTACGGCGGCGCCTACGACGTCATGGGCTCCAAGCACCTCGGGGCCGACGTCAACCTGTCGTGGCCCACGGGCCAGATCGCCGTCGTCGGCGCGTCCGGTGCGGTCAACATCCTCTACAAGAAGGTCGTGGCCGCGGCCGACGATCCCGAGGCCAAGCGCCAGGAGCTCATGACCGAGTACGAGGACACCCTGTGCAACCCGTACATCGCGGCTGAGCGCGGCTACATCGACGCCGTCATCGAGCCGTCCGAGACCCGCGCCGAGATCGTGAAGGCGCTGCGTCTGCTCAAGACCAAGCGCGAGACGCTGCCGCCCAAGAAGCACGGGAACATCCCGCTGTGAGCGAGGAGACCACGTCCGAGACGACTCCGGAGCCGGCCAAGCCGCTGCTCCGGGTCGTCAAGGGCGACCTCACGGCCGAGGAGCTGGCGGCGCTCGTGGCCGTCGTCCAGGCACGGCGTGCGGCGTCCGCCGCCGCGGCCGCGGGCCAGGTCAGGAAGCCGCGCTCGGAGTGGGGCCACCCCGCCCGCGCCGCACGCACGCCGCTGCGGGTCGGTCCCGACCAGTGGCGCCGTTCCTCCTGGGCCTGACCCCCGCCGTGCACCACTGCTTGAGATGATGGGGTCATGACGCTGCACCACCAGACCGACGTGAGCGTCGCCGACTGGTTCAGCACCGACCCCCGCACCGATCCGTCCGTGGGTCCGGCCGACTTCGAGGCCTACGTCCGGCTGCTGCTTCCGGGCCGCGACCAGGGCATCGAGGGCCACCTCGCCACCGAGGAGCTCGACCGGCTCGTCGCGGTGCTCGCGCGTCACACCGCCACCCCCGAGCGGTGCTTCTTCGGCCTCTGGGACGGCTACGGCGAGATCTACGGCGGCGAGGCCGTGGCGTTCCTGACCACCTTTGCCGGTCCCGCCCGGTGGCCCGGCCGACCCTTCCGCGCCGAGAAGCCCCGCACGCCACCGCCCCCTGCCTTCGGCCCCGACGTCATGGACGCTCCTCGGGTGGCCGTCGGGCAGCTCCAGCACCTGCTCTTCAGCGGACCGCTGCAGGAGGCCGGCCAGTGGGGCGCCCGCCCGTTCGGCCCGTCCGTGCCGCGCGAGATCAACAGCCCCAACCTCATGTGGCCGGCCGACCACGCCTGGTTCGTGACCACCCACGTCGACGAGGCGTGGGCCGGCATCGGCGGCACCGCTGCGCTCGCCCACGACCTGCTGACGACGGACGGCCTCGAGACCGTCCGCACGACGCACCCGGAGCGTCGATGAGACTCGTCCTCGCCTCGCAGTCCCCCGCCCGGCTCGCCACCCTCCGCTCGGCGGGCATCGAGCCGGAGGTCATCGTCTCGGGCGTGGACGAGTCCCAGGTGCAGAGCCACGACGCCGCCAACCTCGCCGCGGCGCTGGCCCAGCTGAAGTGCCGGGCCGTGGCACCGCAGGTCCAGGGCGACGCGCTCGTCGTGGGCTGCGACTCGGTTCTCGCCTTCGAGGGCGAGGTCCTGGGCAAGCCGGGCACCGCCGACGAGGCACGCGCCCGCTGGCGCCGGATGCGCGGGAGATCTGGGGTGCTGCACTCGGGCCACTGCGTCCGGCGCGGAGACCGCGAGGTCATCGACACGGCCTCCACCGTCGTGCACTTCGCCGACGTCACCGACGCCGAGATCGACGCCTACGTGGCCACCGGCGAGCCGCTCCACGTGGCCGGCGCCTTCACGATCGACGGCCTGGGCGGTGCCTTCATCCGTGGGATCGAGGGCGACCACCACACCGTGGTGGGCATCAGCCTGCCGCTCCTGCGCGACCTCGTGGCCGACCTCGACGTGGCGTGGACCGACCTCTGGAACCGTCCCTCGGCCTAGGAGGACACAGCCCAGGGCGGTGGTGCAGAATATGGTGCACTCAGCACGCATCCGTTCGGGGGATCCCATGCGCCTGGCCGCAGCACTCACACTCGTCACGTCCGTCCTGGCCGTCCTCTCGGTCGGTCCTTCGACAGCCGCCGAGGCCGACGAGACCGGGCGGCTCATGCTCGTCCTCGACTCGTCGGGCTCCATGAAGGAGAAGGCCGCCGGCGGCCAGACGAAGATCGCAGCGGCCAAGGACGCGCTGGGACGCGTCATCGGGGCGCTGCCCGCCGAGCAGGAGGTCGGGCTCCGCGTCTACGGCGCCAAGGTCTTCGAGCGCGGCGACGCGGGCGCCTGCACCGACTCCCAGCGCGTCGTGGACCTCGGGACCGACAACCGGGACCAGCTGCGCAAGGCCGTGTCGGCCTACAAGCCCTACGGCGAGACACCCATCGGCTACGCCCTCCAGCAGGCCGGGAAGGACCTCGGCGGCGAGGGGCAGCGCACCATCGTCCTGGTCTCCGACGGAGAGCCCACCTGCGACCCCGACCCGTGCAAGGTGGCAGCCCAGCTGTCCGACCAGGGCATCGACCTCAAGATCGACGTCATCGGGCTCGACGTGAAGGGATCGGCCCGTTCCCAGCTGCGGTGCATCGCCGAGAAGGGCAATGGCACGTACACCGACGCCCGCGACGCCGACAGCCTCGCCGAGCAGCTCACCGTGGCCCAGACGCGAGCGACCCGCCCGTTCGACCTCACCGGAACGCCGATCGAGGGGACGCCGGCGCCCGGGAGCGCGCCCCTCATCACCACCGGCCAGTACCTCGACACGATCCCCTTGGACGGCTCGCTCTTCTACCGCCTGGAGCGCACGGCCCCTGGGAGCACCTTTCACGCCGGCGTGACCTTCAAGGGCGTCACCGGGTCGTCCGGCAACGCGGTCAACCTGCAGCTCTTCGCCGACCTCGAGGGCGTCCGCTGTGGCTCCGGGCTCGCCTTCGACAACTCCGTGGGCGAGAAGACCCCGCTCATCTTCGCCACGACGTCGTCGTGGAAGTCGCAGGCCGACGATCCCTGCAACGTCCAGAAGGACCTCTACCTCGAGGTGAAGCCGGGCTTCTCCCAGAACGAGATCGCCGGACAGCCCATCGAGGTCGTGCTCTACGAGGAGCCGCCCCTGAAGGACACCAGCGGCCGCGGGCTGGCGACGGCCTCCCCGCCGACGCCGTGGCGGACGCTCGAGCCCACCACCCCCGAGACCGTGGTCCCCGGCTCCAGCATCGCCAACGCGCCGGTCGTGTCCGACGGGACCTACCAGGGCGACCTCAACCCCGGCGAGTCGCAGGTCTACGCCATCCCGGTGGGATGGGGACAGGACGTGCAGGCCCAGCTCGACGCCGACCTCAACCCGGCGGTCCTCAAGGCCGCGGCCGTGGGCAGCGACATCGAGGTCCACTTCATCGGGCCCGTCCACGACGACAGCGCCGTGAGCTTCTTCGCCAAGGAGCCCGAGGACTGGACCGCCGGCGCGCTCGGGAACCTGCGCGACGGCACCCAGCGATTCAGGACCGGTGCCCAGACGCAGCCGATCGCCTACCTCAACCGCGCCGCCAACAGTCCCGCCGTGAAGGGCGCCTCGGTCGCGGGCCTGCGCTACGTCGAGGTGACCTTCAACGTCCGAGGCAACGAGGCCAACCTGCCGTACCGCCTGACGCTCAAGACCAACGGCACCGATGGCGACGGCGCGCCCACCTATGCCGACGTGAAGGGGCTCGAGGCCCCCGCTGCGGACTCACCGCTCGTCGTGGCCGAGCCCGCAGCCGGTCCCGAGAAGGCGACGAAGGCCGCGAGGTCCGCAGACTCGTCGTCGAAGGACGGGGGGTTCCCATGGCTGCCCGTGGGGATCGGCGCGGCCGTGCTCGTGGCGGTCGTCGCGGCGGCCGCCGTGACGATCACTCGACGGGCAGGCCGAGACCGCGCGCGATGAGCATCCGCTGGACCTCGCTCGTGCCCTCCCCGATCTCGAGGATCTTGGCGTCGCGGTAGAAGCGGGCCACCGGGTACTCCTCCATGAAGCCGTAGCCGCCGAACACCTGCGTCGCGATGCGCGTGGCCGAGACCGCCGCTTCCGACGTGTAGAGCTTGGCGATGGAGGCGGCCTGCTTGAACTTCGCCTGCGGCGCACCCGCGTCCTTGAGGGCGGCAGCCTGGTACGTGACCGTCCGGGCCACCTCGGCCATCACCTGCAGGTCGGCGATCTGGAAGGCGACGCCCTGCTTGGCGCCGATGGGCTTGCCGAACGTGGTGCGCTCCCCGGCGTACTGGACGCTCAGGTCGAGGCACGCCTGGATGCAGCCCACGGCGAGCGCCGCGATGGCCACGCGGCCGTCGTCGAGCGTGGCCAGGAACTGGGCGTATCCACGACCGCGCTCACCGAGCAGGTGGTCCTCGGGGACACGCACGTCCTGGAAGCTGAGCGGGTGGGTGTCCGAGATGTGCCAGCCGAGCTTGTCGTAGCCCTGCTCGGCCACGAAGCCGGGCGTCCCCGCGGGAATCGTGATGGTGGAGATCTCGGCCGAGCCGTTCTCCCGCGTGCCCGTGCGGGCCGTCACGGTGACGAGCGAGGTGATGTCGCTGCCGGAGTTGGTGATGAACTGCTTGGCGCCGTCGACCACCCACTCGCCGCCGTCGAGCACGGCCTTGGTCTTGGTGGCGCCCGCGTCGGACCCGGCGCCGGGCTCGGTGAGACCGAAGCCGGCGAGCCGCTGCCCGGCCACGAGGTCGGGCAGCCAGCGCTCCTTCTGCTCCTGGGTGCCGAACGTGAGGATGGGGTTGATGCCCAGGCCCACCCCGGCCTCGAGCGTCACGCCGAGCGCCTGGTCGACGCGACCGAGCTCCTCGATGGCGACGCACAGGCTCGTGAAGTCTCCGCCCGACCCGCCGAACTCCTCCGGGGCGGTGAGACCGAAGAGCCCGAGGTCGCCCATCTTCTGCACCACGTCGGACGGGAAGTGGTGGTCCTTGTCCCACTGCGCCACGTGGGGGGCGATCTCCCGCTCGGCGAAGTCGCGGACGACGCGACGGAAGTCCTCGTGGTCGGTGGACAGGGAGAAGACGGGTGCAGCCATGCCCCGATGCTAGCCCATTGGTTAATGCCTGTTAACCGAGCGTGCGCGCCTTCTCAGACCACCCGGTGGCCCAGCTGCGGCAGGCGCTCGACCACCTCGGCGCGGTGCGCCGGGCCCCGCGTGGCGACGTTCACCGACACCTCGACCTCCCGGACACCCAGGCCCTCGGCCTCGCGGTCGTGGGCCACGTCGAGCACGTTGACCTGCATCGAGGCGAGATCGGTGAGGAGCCGCATGAGCTCGCCGGGACGATCGGTGAAGCGCACCCTCAGACGCATGAACCGGTCGGCCGCCGAGAGCCCGTGCCGGATCACGTCGAGCAGGACGAGCGGGTCGATGTTGCCGCCCGACAGGACGGGGACCACGGGTCCCTCGAACCGCGAGGGGTCGTCGAGGAGCGCGGCGACCCCGGCAGCGCCCGAGGGCTCCACCAGCATCTTGGCCCGCTCGAGGAGCCCGATGAGTGCGGTGCTCATGGAGTCCTCGCTCACGGTGAGGACGTCGTCGAGCTGGTCGCGGATGACCTCGAACGGGACGACGCCGGGCTCGGCCACCGCGATGCCGTCGGCCATGGTCTGGCCCATCACACCCGCGACGGGGTGCCCCGCGGCCAGGGAGCCGGGGTAGGCGGACGCCGACTCCGCCTGGACGCCGACGACCTTGACGTCGGGGCGGCGCTCGCGCAGCAGCGAGATGCCTGCGGCCAGCCCGCCACCGCCCAGGGGCACGAGCACCGTGCGGACGTCGGGGAGCTGCTCGATGATCTCCAGGCCCACCGTGCCCTGCCCGGCCAGGATGTCCTCGTGGTCGAACGGGTGGATGAGCACTGCCCCGGTGCGCTCGGCGAAGGCCCGCGCGTGGACCAGCGCCTCCGTGACCCCCGTGCCGGCGAACTGGATGTCGGCGCCGTATCCACGGGTGGCGGCGACCTTGGGCAGGGCCGCTCCGTCGGGCATGAAGATCGTGGCCCGGGCGCCCAGCAGCGAGGCAGCGAGTGCCACGCCCTGCGCGTGGTTGCCCGCACTGGCAGCCACCACGCCGAGCGCGCGCTCCTCGGGGCTCAGCCGCGCGATACGGACGTAGGCGCCGCGGATCTTGAACGACCCCGTGCGCTGCAGGTTCTCGCACTTGAGCTGCACCTGGTAGCCGGCCTTGGAGCTGAGCCAGCGGGAGTGCTGCAGCGGCGTGCGCTCGACGACGTCGGCCAGCAGCGGCCGGACGGCCTCGACGTCGGCGAGCCGGACGCTCACGACTCCTCGGTCTCTTCCGCGCGGGCCTCCGCCGCCACGACGTCGCCGGCCTCCGGACCGTCGCCCGGCGGTTCGTCGGGTGCGGGGTCCTCCGGCAGCCCGTCGTCGTCGAACGGTGTTCCTGCCTCCTCCGCGAGGTGGCGCACCACGCTGTTGAGACAGGCCACCGTGGGGACGGCGACGAGGGCGCCGACGACGCCGGAGATGCTCACGCCGGCAGCGATGGCGATGATGATGGCCAACGGGTGCACGGCCACGAACCGGCCCAGGAGGAACGGCTGGAGCACGTGCGACTCGAGCTGCTGCACGAGGACCACGACGAGCAGCATGAGGAGCGCCGTGATGGGCCCCTGGGCGACGAGTGCCACGAGCACCGCCACCATGCCGGACAGGAGTGCGCCGAGGATGGGCACGAAGGCACCGACGAACACGATCGCGCCGATCGCGAGAGCGAGGGGCACCCCGAGGGCCCAGGCGCCGAGGGCGATGAAGACTGCGTCGGTCAGGGCCACGAGGACCGTGGCCCGCACGAACGCCGTGAGGCTCGTCCAGGCGGCACCTCCGGAGCTGTGGACCCTGGCCCGGGCGGCCTTGGGGAAGAGCAGCACGAAGAAGGCCCAGATGCGGTCTCCCTCGTAGAGGAAGAAGAACGACGCGAAGAGCGCGATGAAGAACCCGGCCAGGAAGTGGGTCAGGGAGGTGCCGACCGCCGCGAGCTTGTCGACCGCTCCGTCGCGGCCGAAGGTGGCGATGGCGTCCGAGATCTTGTCGACGTAGGTGTTGAGCTGGTTGTCACTGAGCTGCAACGGCCCGTCGTGCGCCCAGTCCTGGACCTGGTCGATGCCCTCGATCACCTGGGCGCGGAGGTCGTCGAACTGTCCGGCCAGCTGGGCACCGACCAGCACGATGAGCCCGGCGAAGCCCAGCAGCATCGTGAGGACGACCACGAAGGTGGCGGCGACGCGCGGCAGACCCCGGCGGTCGAGCCAGTCGACGGCCCCGATCGTGAGAGCGGTGCCCAGCAGGCCGACCGCCAGGGGCACCGTGACCTCGGAGAAGAAGCGGAGGAGCCAGAAGATCCCGAGACCTGCGGCGGCGATGACGACCATCCGCCAGGCCCACTGGGTGGCGATCTCGACGCCGATGGGCACCTCGTACCGGGGTTCGCGAGCACTCACGTCTCGGAGCCTACGGGAACAGGCGAGCACCGCCCGTCGTTGAAGAGGCCGAGAGGTGATCGCATGTTCTTCAACAGCAGCAAGACCCAGCTTCCCGACGCGACCAACGCCCTGCCCGGGCGACCGACCCGGCGGTTCCGCCTGAGCGGCCAGCACCTGGTCACGGGCAACCCCCTCGAGACCGACGGACCCGAGGGCTTCGGCATCGCCGTCTTCGGTCTCGGGTGCTTCTGGGGCGAGGAGCAGACCTTCTGGCAGGTGCCGGGCGTCTGGTCCACCACGGTCGGCTACGCGGGCGGCGTCACGCCCCACCCCACGTACGAGGAGGTGTGCACGGGTCGCACCGGGCACGCCGAGGTGGTCCGCGTGGTCTTCGACCCCGCCCAGGTCTCCTACGCCGACCTGCTCAAGGTCTTCTGGGAGAACCACGACCCCACGCAGGGCATGCGCCAGGGCAACGACCGGGGCTCGCAGTACCGGTCGATCATCCTGACGACCACTCCCGAGCAGCAGGCCGAGGCCGAGTCGTCCAAGGCGGCGTACCAGAAGCAGATGACCAAGGCCGGCTACGGCGAGATCACCACGTCGATCAAGCCGCTCGAGGACTACTACTACGCCGAGGAGGCTCACCAGCAGTACCTGGTGAAGAACCCCTTCGGCTACTGCCCGCTCCACGCCACGGGCGTCAGCTACGCCTGACCCGCCCCGGGCGGACGACCCGATTTGTGACCTTGGTGCTGTCATTCAGGCCGAATGACAGCAGCAACGTCACGAATCGGGTGGGACGTCAGTAGACGACGAGCGTCGGCTACCTGCGCAGCTTCACCACGCACGCCGACCGGTGGCGTCGGTGGCACCCGGCGTCGACCACGACCCGGTCCCCCAGCGGCGCGGCGAGGTCGAGCACGACCGACCGCTGCGCGCCCACGTCGCTGCAGCTCGTCGCGAACGAGCGCGCAATGACCGAGACCCGCACCTGGTGCTCGTCCTCGCTGAACGAGACCGAGCGCTGGTCCTCGCAGTCGCTGCCGATGTAGCCCACCTCGACCATGGAGCCCTGGAGCTCCTCGGCCCACCCGAGGCTCTGGTGCTCGCCGAGGCTCGACCAGCCCGCCACGAGGAGCCCGGCCACCACCACGCTCGCGATCGGCAGGACCAGCAGGAGCCGTCCGGAGCGGCGCGCCAGCCACACCACGACGGCGAAGAGCCCGAGGACGAGCAGGATCAAGCTGGACGGGCCGGGCACCGACCAAGATTATCGAGACGAGGGTCCGCTCCGCTGCGGTACGCCGAAGGTCAGCGGAGACTCCTGAGGGCGACAGTCGGCGTCGCGCCCACGATCACCGTGAGGACGAGCATCTTGGGCCAACCCCTTCCCATCATGGGCTCACGGTGTCCGGTCGGCTCTCTGCCGGACGACCTCGCGGACGAGCAGCCCGCCCAGCACCGCTCCTCCGGCGACCAGGACGTCGCCACCGGGGAGCGACAGCGCGAGCACGGCGCAGGCGGTGACGCCGACGACGTCGAGCCAACGGGGCAGGAGCCGCCGCGGAGGCGTCTGGCGCCAGGCCGAGACGTGGGCCACGCCGTAGTAGAGCAGGACGGCGAACGAGGACAGCGCGATCGCGTGCTGCACCTCCCCCACCAGCACGATGACCACCACGACGGTCGACGTGGCCAGCTCGGCCCGCTGCGGGACGCGCCTCGTGGGGTGGACGTGCGCCGCCCACCGAGGCAGGTCGCCCACCCGCGCCATGGCGAAGGAGGTCCGGCCGAGCCCGGCCGACAGCGCCAGCAACGCGCCGAGCGAGGCCGACGCCGCGCCGACCCGCACCACGGGCTCCGCCCAGCCCGCGCCGGCAGCGACGACGGCGTCGGCGAGGGGCTGCGTCGAGCCGGCGAGGACCTTGATGCCGAGCGCGTGGAGCACGGCGACCGTGACCGCGACGTAGACCACCAGGACCAGCAGGAGGGACCGGTCGACGGCTCGCGGGATGGTGCGGGCGGGATCGACCACCTCCTCCCCGAGCGTCGCGATCCGCGCGTAACCGGCGAAGGCGAAGAAGAGGAGCGCGGACGCCTGGAGGACGCCTCGCGCACTTGGCATCGCGGGGTCCTCAGGGGCGTGGGACGGACCGGTCAGCGCGACCGTCACCACGAGCGCCAGCACGAGCAGCGTCAGCGCGGCCAGCACGACAGCCGCCGTGGCGGTGCGCTCGACGCCGAGACAGTTCAGCGTCGTCACGGCCACCACGAGGGCGACGGCGAGCACGGTGCGCCACGTGCCGTCGCTCCCGAGGAGGTACGTCGCGGCGACGAGTGCCATCGCAGCGCACGACCCGACCTTGCCCACCAGGAAGGCCCAGCCCGCGACGAAGCCCCACCGTGGACCGAGCTCGGCCCGCGCGTAGGCGTGGACCCCGCCGGCCACAGGATGCTGGGCTGCGAGCTGGGCCGTGGCGCGGGCGTTCAGGAGAGCCACGACCGCGGCCAGCACGAGCGCGCCCGCCAGCCACGGTCCGGCTGCGGCGGCGGCCGGACCGAGCACCACGAAGACTCCGGCGCCGAGCATGGAGCCGACGCCGATGGCCACCGCTCCGAGCAGGGACAGCCGACGGTCGAGGGGCTCAGGTGCTGACACGGCCGACACCTTAGCCGCGCAGGACGTACACGAGGCGTCACGATGGACCCATGCCTGGGTTTGTGGCCCGGCCGGAGCCGAGGTCGGCTTCAGCTGCTGGCCGCGCGGTTACGCCACCCCCGTGGTCCTGCCCCAGGAGTGAGGGTCGCGTGGGCTCAGTCGAGCGCGGTGACGATGGAGGTGACGACGCCGGGGAGCGCCTCCTCCAGCTCGTCGCGTCGCAGCGTGTGGTGCACGACGCCGTCGACGTAGCTGCGCCGGGTGATGCCGGCCTCGCGCAGCGTCTTGAAGTGATGGCTGGCCGTGGACTTGCTCACGCCGTCGTACAGGGCGGAGCAGCGCACGGGACCGTCGCCACCGGCCGCGAGCCTGCGGACCATCTCGAGCCGGACCGGGTCGGCCAGGGCCTGGAGGACCGTGTGGAGGTCGGCGACGGGCGCCACCGTGTCGGTGGCGTCGACGGGGGTGTCGAGAGGCACGTCACGCTCCTGCGGGTTTGACGATGATCGAACTCGGTCCTAGGCTGATGCTTGTTCGATGCTCATCAAACTTATCACGCGAACCGAGATGATCATGTCGCTCGAGACCACCCGCCCCGCCCCCCAGCGCTGGGCCTACCCGGTGCTCCTGGCCATCCTGGTCGTCGGGCTCGGCACGTCCGGGGCACCCGCTCCGCTGTACGGCATCTACGCCGCCGAGTGGGGCTTCGCGCCGCTCACGACCACCATCGTCTTCGCCGTCTACGCCGCCGCCGCGCTGGTCGCCGTGCTGGTGACGGGTTCCATCTCCGACCGTTACGGCCGCAGGCCCGTGCTCCTCACCGCGGTGGGGCTCATCCTGGTGGGCCTCGTCGTCTTCATGACCGCGCAGGACGTCGAGATGCTGATCATCGCTCGTGGGCTGCACGGGTTCGGCGTCGGCGCCACCGTCGTGGCCGCCACGGCGGCCCTGCTCGACCTGCGCCCCGACGAGGGCGAGAAGACCGGCCGTCGCACCGGAGTGGCCTTCAACGTGGGCATCGCCGTCGCGATCCTCGGCACCGCCTTCATCGCCGACCTGGGTCCGGACCCGCTCGTCACGCCCTACGCCATCCTGGCCGCGCTCTCCGCCGTCCTGTTCCTGGCGCTGCTCGCCATGCGCGAGACCCACTCCGACCACCGGGCCGCGACGCTCCACGTCGCGCGACCGCACGTGCCGGCCTCCATCCGCCACCACTTCCGGTTCTCGGCACTCGGCGTGATGGCGTCCTGGAGCGTGCTGGGCGTCTTCCTCTCGCTGTACCCGTCCATCGCGTCACGCGCCGTCCACGCCGACCACGTGCTGTTCGGTGGCACCGTCGTGGCGCTCTCGGCCGGCTCGGCCGCGATCATCCAGGTGTTCGCGTCGCGCTGGCCGGCCAAGCCGGCCGCCATCGTGGGCGACATCGGCACCGCCGTCACCCTCCTGCTCGCCATCCCGGCGGTCGACTCGGGCAACGGCTGGCTCATCGCCATCGACTCCGCCGTCATGGGCCTGTTCTTCGGGCTGGCGTTCGGCAGCTCGCTGCGCCACCTCACGCAGCACATCCCGGCCGAGCACCGCGGCGAGGTCATGTCGGCCTTCTACGTGCTCGCCTACGGCGCCATGGCCGTGCCCACGCTCGTCGCCGGCTGGGCAGCCACCGTGTGGGCGCCTGACGACATCTTCGCGCCCTTCATCTCGGTGGTCGCTGTCGCCTGCTTGAGTGCCGGGCTGCTCGGCCTGCGCACCCCCGACGCCGATCCCGTCGAGAGCGAGCCGGCGCCCGTCGCCGCATGATGGGGAGATGACCACGCCGGAGCCCGTTCCCGACCTCCTCGGGGACGGGCTCCGACTTCTCCTGGTGGGCATCAACCCGAGCATCCTGAGCGGACTCACCGGCTACCACTTCGCACATCCCGGCAACCGTTTCTACCCGGCTCTCGTGGCGGCCGGCATCATCACCGCCACCGACCCGGCCGTCGCCACCGAGCAGCTGCGGACGGCCGGCGTCGGCATCTCGAACCTGGCGGTCCGGCCGACCGCGAAAGCATCCGAGCTGTCCGTGGACGAGCTGCGGGAGGCCCCGGCCCGGCTCGAGGGCCTCGTCCGACGGCTGACGCCGCGGGTGGTCGCGGTGGCGGGGGTCTCGGCCTACCGGGTCGCCTTCTCCGACCGCACCGCGCGAAGGGGGAGGCAGCCGGTGGACCTGGGCGGCGCCGAGCTCTGGGTGGTCCCCAACCCGAGCGGCCCGAACGCGCACGAGACCGTCGCCAGCCTCGCCGCGGCCTACGCCGAGGTGGCCGATCGCGCCGGGATCCATCGTTCGCTGCCGGCGAACTGATTGGCCTTGGCTCAGCGGAATTGAGTCGCCTACTATCAAGTTGATCAGAGTGAACCCGGTCGCAGGGACCGGACTTCGAAAGGAGTTCTCATGAGCAACCTCTCCGTCTACACGCGGCGCGACCCCCACACCTCGGACTCGTGGTCCCCGTTCGACTCCCTCGTCCGCACCGCGTTCGGACCCGCCGGAAGCACCAACGGCTCGTCACGGCGCCTGGACTTCACGCCCGCGGTCGAGACCGTCCGCGACGGCGACGACGTCGTGGTCCGCCTCGAGCTCCCCGGCGTCGACGTCTCTGCCGACGTCACCGTCGAGGTGGTCGCCAACCGGCTCGTCGTGAAGGGCGAGCGCCGCGACGAGCGCAGCGAGGAGTCCTCCGAGCAGGGCAGCACCCGCCGCATCAGCGAGATCCGCTACGGATCGTTCGAGCGCAGCTTCGGCCTTCCCGGCCACGTCGGCGCCGACGCCGTCAGCGCGTCCTACGACGCGGGCATCCTCAGCGTCCGGGTCGCCGGTGTCTACGCGGGCACCGAGCCCACGCGGATCGACATCACGCAGGGCTGACGCACGCAGCACGAAGCCCCCATCCGAGCGGATGGGGGCTTCGTGGCGTCTCAGAGCTTGTTGCGGTGGGCGAACCGCGCCACGATGGGCTGGTAGGCCGAACCGGTGATGCGGATGAACTTGTCGAGGGCCCAGGCATCGGCACCGATGAGCACGCGGACCTTGCCCTTCTCGACGCCCTTCAGGATGACGTTGGCCGCCTTCTCGGGCGACGTGCGCGCCATCTTGTCGAACGACGATGCGAGCTCGTCGTGGTCGCGGCCCGGAGCCTGGTCGCCGTTGCGGGCGATGTTGGTCTTGATGCCACCGGGGTGCACGCAGGTGACCTTGACCGGGTTGCTGCTCAGGCGCATCTCCTGCGCGAGCGCCTCGGTGAAGCCACGCACCGCGAACTTGGCCGCGTTGTAGGCACCCTGCGTCGGGACGGCGAAGAGGCCGAACACGCTCGAGACGTTGACGACGTGACCGTCACCGGACTCGATGAGGTACGGGAGGAACTCCTTGGTGCCGTTGACGACGCCCCAGAAGTCGACGTCCATGACGCGCTCGAGGTCCTTGTAGCCCTCCTCCAACGTGGTGCCGGTGAAGGCGATGCCCGCGTTGTTGAAGATCAGGTTGACGCGGCCGTAGTGCTCGCGGACGTCCTGCGCGTACTGCGCGACGAGGGGAAGCTGGGCGACGTCCACGAAGTCGGCCTTCACGGCGGCGCCCGTGGCGGCCACGAGCTTCTCGGTCTCGGCGAGGCCGGCCGTGTCGACGTCGCTGATGGCGAGCTTGGCACCGCGGCGACCCAGCTCGACGGCCAGCGCTCGGCCGATGCCCGAGGCGGCGCCCGTGACGACGGCGACCTTGTCGGTGAAGTGGGTCATGCGGGTCCTCTCGATTTGGGATACCGACGGTATCTCGTTCGAGACATTAACGTATCGGACCGCGTCTGACCAGCAGATATCCGCTTCTGGTCATCTCCGAGCGGGTGGGATCAGGCGCGCCGACGCGGCTTGAGCCGTGAGTTGGGCAGCGGAGGAGCCGGGATCACCTGGCCGTCGTGGCCGTCGACGTGCCCGAACCGATCAGCCGCCGCCTCCCACTCCTCGCGGGCCCGCTCGATGTCCTCGTGGGTGCGACCGATGAAGTTCCACCACATGATCAGCTCGTCCTCGAGCGGCTCCCCGCCGATGAGCATGAGGGTGGTGGGACGGTCGGCCTGGAGGGTCACGGAGTCGCGCCCCGGCGCGAGGTACTGCAGCTGACGGTGCCGCACCGGGTCGCCGCCCTCGCCGAGGCGCACGTCGCCGTCGAGCGCGAGCAGGCCGTGCTCGAAGGACGGGTCGAGCGGGATCTGCGCCGCGCCGTCGACCCGGATCTCGGCACCCACCAGGGGGGAGTGGACCCGCGCAGGTGAGGTGCCACCGGCCAGCGTGCCGATCAGCACGATGCCGGTCCAGCCCTCACCGGAGACCCGGGGAAGGTCGGGCAGGTGCTCGAAGTCGGCCGGGACGAGCCGCGCCGCCTCGGGCAGGGCCACCCAGAGCTGCACGCCGTGCATGCCGGTGGTGTCGCCCACCGAGAACTCCGAGTGCGAGACACCGTCGCCCGAGGTCATGAGGTTGAGCTGCTCGGGCTTGAGCACGACGTCGCTGCCGAGGCTGTCGCGGTGGCGCGTCTCCCCCGCGATCGGCCACGTGACGGTCTGCAGACCGGTGTGCGGGTGAGGAAGGACGGCCATGGGCTCGTCCGTGGGGCCGAAGTGGTCGACGAAGCACCAGGCCCCGATCGTCGGCAGGTCGCGGTGGGGAAGCGTGCGGTGCACGAGGAGGCGGCGCAGGCCGCCCAGGGGGACCTCGCGGGCATCGATCACCTGGTCGTTCGTCATGGCACCACGGTACGGCTCGACGCCACACCCGAGGGCCTATCGTCGGTTCCGTGCCGACCTATCCCGCTGGCGTCCGCGAGGCCACTCCCGACGACGTCGAGACCATCGTCCAGCTCGTCCGCGACCTCGCGGAGTACGAGCGCGAGCCGGAGGCCGCGCAAGCCACCCCCGAGCAGATCCACGCCGCGCTCTTCGGCCCCGAGTCCGTGGCGTCGTGCTTCATGGCCGAGGTCGACGGCGCTCCCGCCGGCATGGCGCTCTGGTACCGCACGTTCTCGACGTGGACCGGTCTCCCCGGAATCCACCTGGAGGATCTCTTCGTGCTGCCCGAGCACCGAGGATCCGGGCTGGGCAAGGCGCTGCTCGTGGCTCTGTCGCGCATCTGTCTGGACCGTGGCTGGCCGCGGCTCGAGTGGGACGTCCTGGACTGGAACGAGCCCTCGATCGCCTTCTACGACCGCCTGGGCGCGCTGCCCCAGGACACGTGGATCGGCTACCGGCTCAGCGGCGATGCGCTGTCGGGGCTGGCCGGGAGCTGATCGATCATCCCGGCTCGCAGGGCGGCCAGCCGGTGCTCGCTGCCGCCGGCCGCGAGGTACCAGCCGGCCACGCCGTCGCCGTGGTCGTCCCAGGCCTCGAGGGCGATCTCGAGGGCGTCGGAGCGGACGTCGAAGAAGGCAGCGGGGACGGCGTAGTCGTCGTCTCGCCGCAGGCGCCGATCGATCTCCTCGCGCGCCTGCTCGGTGAGCAGGTAGTCCTGGATGACCGGGTCGTGCTCGACGCCCAGCAGCCGCAGGACGAGCGCGACCGAGATGCCGGTGCGGTCCTTGCCCGCGGCGCAGTGCACCAGGACGGCTCCGTCCGTGGCGGCCACCGTGTCGACGAAGCTGACCAGGAGGTGTGGCGCCTCCTGGACCACGCGGCCGTACAGCTCGGGAAGGTCGGCGGCCCAGCCCTTGGCCGGGTCGAGCGCCGAGAGCAGGGGCAGGTTGAGGTGCTGGCTGGGCAGGCCCGCGAGCGGATGCTCGTGCTGCTGCTCGCCTGGCGAGCGCAGGTCGACCACGACGGCCGGCGGCCAGGCGATCTCCGACGGCACGACGTCGTCGGCGTGCGGCAGGGCGCTGCGCAGGAGCCGGTGGTGACGGACGGTGCCGCCCGCAGCCGGCAGCCCTCCGACGTCGCGAAGATTGGGGATCGAGGTCACGCTGCCGAGCCTAGCCAGGGCCTCGGACAGGACGCCCTGACCTGCTGTGACCTGGCTCGCGCTTCTAGGATGAGGTAATGCGTTCCTCCCTCAAGACGGCCCGAGCGGCCGCCATCGGAGGCGGCGCCGCAACCATCGGCTACTGGGGTGTCCTCATGGGGGAGGTCCTGGTCGCGCGCAAGGTCATCGGCGTCACCGACGAGCGTCCCCCCAGTCCCGACGGCGTCTACGGCGACGACCTCCCGGGAGAACCACTCCGCCTCCTTCTCATCGGCGACTCCGCTGCCGTCGGCTACGGCATGAGACGAGCCGATCTCACCCCCGCCGCACTGCTCGGCATCAGCCTGTCGCACGTGCTCGACCGCCCGGTCCACGTGCGGTCCGAGGCCGTCGTGGGGGCCCAGACCGCTGACCTGCGCGACCAGATCGACATCGGGCTCGATCACCAGCCTGAGCTGGTGTGCATCGTGATCGGTGCCAACGACGTGACGCACCGCGTTCCCTCGTACGTCTCCTCGCGCCTGCTCTCCGCGTCGGTCCGCCGTCTGCGCGAGACGGGAGCCGAGGTGGTGGTGGGGACGTGTCCCGACCTCGGCTCGGTGCGCCCGCTGCCCCAGCCGCTGCGCTGGGTGGCCCGGCGCAAGAGCCGGTCGCTCGCGCGCCGGCAGACCGTCGCCGTGGTCCGCGAGGGCGGTCGCGCGGTGTCGCTGGGCGACCTGCTCGGGCCCCTCTTCGATGCCAACTTCGACGTGATGTTCGGCGAGGACCGCTTCCACCCGTCGGCCACGGGCTACGCCAACATGGTCTCGGTGCTGGTGCCGTCACTGCTGGCCGCCTACCGCGAGCGCGACCGCGACTACGCCGTCCCCCACTCCTTCGGGCACGCCGACACGATGTCGCTCGCCGAGGCCGCCGAACGTGCCGGGCGGCGCCCCGGCACCGAGGTCACCCCCGAGGGCCGCTGGGCCCGCGTCCTGCGCCGCAGCTGAACCCCCTCCCCCGAGCGGTGACTTGGCGTCCGTTTCCGGGCGCCCGGCCCCGCCAGCGGTGACCTGGCGTCCGTTCGACGCGACTTCAACCCTCGGAATGGACGCCAAGTCACCGCCAGACGGGGCGGGTCCGGGAACGCGAAACGGCCGGCCCCCGAGGGGACCGGCCGTCACTACGTGCGTGAGGTGATACCTCAGTCGTTGCCTCGCAGGATCGCGAGGATGCGCAGGATCTCGATGTACAGCCACACCAGCGTGACGGTGAGGCCGAAGGCCGCACGCCAGGACTCACGCTCGGGCAGACCGGCCTCGACACCGCGCTCGACGAAGTCGAAGTCCATGATGAGCATGAACACGGCGAGCACGACGGCGACGGCCGAGACGACGAGGCCGAGGGTGTTGAAGCCGCGCAGGCCGCCCGACTCCAGCACGCCCGTGAGGCTCAGCACGAAGTTGACGAGCATGAGGCCGGCGAAGCTGAAGATCGCGATGGTGACGACGCGACGGAACTTGTCGGTGACCTGGATGTTGAAGAACTTGTACGCGGCGAGCGTTCCACCGAAGGCCACCATGGTGCCGAGGACGGCCTGGAACACGATGGTCGGGTCGTTGACGTACGTGGCGACGACCTTGGACAGCGCGCCGACGAACACACCCTCGAAGGCGGCGTAGCCGAGCACCAGAGCGGGGCTGACGACCTTCTTGAAGGAGTTGACCAGCGACAGGACGAAGCCGACGATCGCGCCGACCATGGCCAGCGCGAACGCGTTGCGCATGGCGTCGGAGTCGACGGTGACCTCGTCGGGCAGGAACGTGTCACCGATGAGGAACCAGGTGACGGCCGCGGCCGCGATGACCACGCCGAGCGTGATGGCGGTCTTCTCGACGACGGAGTCGAGGGTCATGCGGCGGTCGGTGCCCAGCCCGGCACCGGACGTGGTGACGTCCTCGCCGTTGAGGTTGATGGTCCACTGCGACGGGCTCGACGTGGCGGTGGTGCCGCGACCGTTGAACCCCTCGGAGCGGTTGAAGACGGGGTTGTTGCTCTGCATGGTTCCTCCGGGGAGAAAGGCCTCGTGGTGAGGTCGGTGTGTTCACCCTACATAACGTGTGGCGAGCGCGTTTTGCTCCCGAATCTCACTGGTTTCCTCGAGCAACCTGATCGCCGCTCCCGTCGAGCACCACACCGAGCGCGGATCGACGCCCGGTGGCGGTCCTGTCGACGACGGGAGCCTGGGCGAACGGGGCCTTACGAGCCTGCGGGACGGCACCGGCCAGCGGGCTCACGAGGTCGGGGTCGGCCCTGATCATGCGCAGGGGGAACACGTTCCAGGCACGCGAGCCGTCCGCCATGACCGCCGGCGACCAGAACCCCGTCGCCGCGCAGTCCTGGGTCAGGCACCCGCTGCCGCCCACGACGGACGTCCGGAGAGGCTCGCCCTCGGAGTCGAAGAGCTGGACGTCACGTAGCTGACGACCCTTGGCGTCGTAGACGAACACGTTGGTGACCTGCCGACCGTCCGCGTAGAGACCGGTCAGGTCCTGAGGCTCCTGGACGACCGGCTCGGCGTAGACGGTGCTCATGCTGTTGCTCCGACCGTCCGCGAAGACCACGACCGGGGCGAGCAGCACCACAGCCGCCACGTTGCCGAGCACCAGGAGCGGGACGATCCGCCGGGCACCCCAGACGCCGCGGCCCCACTGGATGCTCACCAGCGCGGCGGCGAGCAGCACCAGCCACCAGGCCGACGACGTGGGGGTGGCCCCTCCCTCGGCCCCGAAGAAGGCTGCCAGGAGCCAGACGGCGACCCAGGCGCGGACGACCCACCACAGCGGACGCAGGCTGACCAGGAGGTCGAGGACCCCACGACCGGCAGGGTTTCGTCGCACCGCCTCGAGGCACCGTCTCCCGGACTCACGCAGGTCGGCCGAGACCGCCGCGAGCGTCCTGCGCAGCCCGGCCTGCGTGGGCTGGGGCTCGGGCAGTCCCGCCGCGGCGCGCAGCTCGGCTGCGTACTCGACGGGGTCGGGGAGCTCGCGGGCGAGATCCTCGGCGTACGCCTCGGCGAGGTCGGCCTCCAGACCTTCGGTCAGGTCGTCGAGCTCCTCGGCGGGAAGGTCGGACAGCGCGGCGCGGACCCTGGCCGCGAACGACACGATCTCGACCGGCACGGTGGTGGCGTTCATGCGGCTTCTCCCCTCAAGAGCTGGTTCATGGTGCGGGCGAACTCGGTCCAGACCTTGCGCTGGTTCTCGAGCATCGCGCGACCCTGCGGCGTGATGCCGTAGTACTTGCGGTGCGGCCCCTCCTCCGAGGGCACCACGTAGGACGTGAGCGCCCCGGCCGAGTAGAGCCGGCGCAACGTCCCGTAGACCGAGGCGTCACCCACCTCTTCGAGCCCGCCTGCACGCAGGCGACGGACGACGTCGTAGCCGTACCCGTCCTCGGACTCGACGACGGCCAGCACGGCGACGTCGAGCACTCCCTTCAACAGCTGGGTCGCATCCATGCGTCGGACAGTACCATGCAATGCGCAGTACCGCGGACGACGCGCCATCGGCGCGTCGTCGTCCCTCAGGCGCCGACGTCGTGGAGGTGGTGCGCGACGTCGTGCCAGAAGTACTGCGCGAAGGTCTCGACGGTGAAGGTGGAGCCGTCGCTGCGCAGGCCCGTCCGGCCCCAGGCGTCGTCGGGCACGGCCTCGAAGGCGTCCGCGAGCCCCGCCCCTGCGGCCACCAGCGCGGCAGAGACAGCGGCCGGGTCCTGCTCGGCGTACCGCTGCTCGACGGCGGTGAGGTCCTGGTCCCAGCTCTCGAACCGGGCCTCGTCGGCGGACAGCATGAGCTCGAGCCGCTCGGCGAACAGGGAGAAGACGTCGCGCACGTGGCAGGCGTACTCCAGCGGCGACCAGGTGGACGGGTCCGGCCGCTCGGCCACGCCGGGGCGCTGAAGCACGACGGTCCAGACGGGCAGGCTCCCGCGCACCAGCCCCGCCACCGCCCGGGGCTCCACCCCGGCCGACGAGAGCCCGCACTCGGGGCACGGCTCACGCAGCACCCACGTCCAGTCCTTGGTGTCGGGCTCGATGCTCATGCGGCTCAGTCTGGTGGGCTCACTACGCTGGTCTCCATGCCTGCGCCTGCCGATGTTCCCCGAGATCCGGCCAGCGCCCTGCCCTCACAGGCGCCCGAGCACCCGCGCATCCTCTCGTTCACGCGACGCGGCGGCCGCATCTCCGAGCGCCAGCAGGCGGCGTGGGACGAGGTGGGCCACCGGTTCGTCCTCGACCTCCCCCGCGACGGCCTCAGCACCTCGGTGGACCCCGACTTCGTGCTCGACCCGGCCGAGGCCTTCGGCCGTGAGGCACCGCTCGTGGTGGAGATCGGGACCGGCCGCGGCGAGTCCATCGCGCACGCCGCCGAGCAGCACCCGGAGATCAACTTCCTCGGGCTCGAGGTCTACGTGCCGGGCGTCGCCTCCACCCTGAGCAAGCTGCGCCACCGCAGGATCGAGAACGTTCGCCTCGGCATCGTCGACGCCGCAGAGGCGCTCAGCACGATGCTGCCCGAGCACAGCGTGCGCGAGGTCTGGCTCTGGTTCCCCGACCCCTGGCCCAAGAAGAAGCACCACAAGCGTCGGCTCGTCTCGCTCGACTTCGTCCCGCTCGTGACCCGCGTGCTCGAGCCCGGTGGCACGTGGCGCATGGCCACCGACTGGGCCGAGTACGGCGAGCAGATGGCCGAGGTCGTGGCCGCGTCACCGCTCGTCGAGGGCGGACGCGTCGAGCGCTACGAGGGGCGCGTCCTCACCCGGTTCGAGTCCAAGGGTCTCGACGTCGACCGAGAGATCCACGACGTCGTCGCCCGCCCGGTCTGAGCCCCTCTCCCCTCAGGTGGCGCGCGTCGGCTCAGGGGTGCGGAGGCGGTCGACGGTCGTCATGACGTGGTAGACCACGACGGCGGCGATCGTGCCGAGCGCGATGCCCGTGAAGACGAGGTCGCCCATCGTGATCGTGAGGTTGCCGATGCCGATGACCAGCGCCACCGCGGCGGTGAGCTGGTTGACCGGCTGGGAGAAGTCGACCTCGTTGTCGATCCAGATCTTCACGCCGATGATGCCGATGAGTCCGTAGAGCGCCACCGTGACGCCGCCGAGGACGCCGGCCGGGATGGTGTTGATGACCTCGCCGACCTTGGGCGAGAGGCTCAGCAGCACCGCCACGACACCGGCCACCCAGTACGCGGCCGTGGAGTAGACACGCGTGGCCGCCATGACGCCGATGTTCTCGCCGTACGTGGTGGTGCCTGAGCCTCCACCCGCACCGGCCAGCGTCGTGGCCAGCCCGTCGGCCAGGAGCGCGCGACCGGTCAGCTCGTTGAGCTCGGGCTCCTCGGCGAGGTGCGCGACGCTGCGCACGTGCCCCACGTTCTCGGCGATGAGCACGAGGACGACGGGAAGGAAGGCCGGGACCACGGCCCACGTGGGGTCGGGCGACTGGAAGTCGGGCCAGCCCAGCCAGTCCGCCCGGTCCACCCTGCTGAAGTCGAGGAGCCCGGCGACCGCGGCGACGACGTAGCCGACCACCACGCCGAGGAAGATGGCGAGCCGTCCCACCAGTCCTTTGAAGAAGACAGCGATCAGGAGCACGGCGGCCAGCGTGATGGTGGCCGTCCACGGCGCCTTCTGGAAGTTCCCCGTGGCCGCGCCCGAGAGGTTGAGGCCGATGAGGGCCACGATGGCGCCGGCCACCACGGGCGGCATGAGCCTCTCGATCCAGCCCGTCCCCGTGAACATCACGAGCACGCCCACCAGGGCGAGGAGCAGGCCCGTCAGGAGCAGCCCGAAGAGCGCCGCACCCTGACCGTTCGAGGCCGTCGCCGCACCGATGGGTGCGATGAACGCGAACGACGAGCCCAGGTAACTGGGCAGGCGGTTGCCCGTGACGGCCAGGAAGAGCAGCGTGCCGACCCCGGAGAAGAAGAGCGTGGCCGTGGCCGGGAACCCGGTGAGGGCCGGGACCAGGAACGTGGCACCGAACATCGCGACCACGTGCTGGGCGCCGATCCCGATGGTCCTCGGCCACGTGAGTCGCTCGGACGGCTTCACGATGCCGCCCTCGGTCACCGTGCGTCCGTCGCCGTGCAGCTGCCAGGTCATGCGTCTCCTCCAGGATCGAGTCGGAGCACAGTCTGGCAGGCAGGGTTCCTAGACTGGGCACCATGGCCGACCACGAGAGCACGATCGCAGACACCCTCGGCATCACGGAGGGTGCCGTCGTGTGGATCGTCGGCCAGACCATCGAGGAGGAGACCATCCTCGACCCGCTCCCGGAAGGGGCCACGACGCTCCGCGACGCCGAGGAGCTGGAGGACGGCCGCTCCTTCGATGCCGTCCTGATCGCCATCGACGACCAGCGCGAGGTGGCCGAGGTCCTCGACGAGGTCCTGCCCCAGATCGGCTCCGTGCCCACGGCGTGGATCTTCCTCCCGGTGGCACGGCCCGTCGAGGTGGTGCCTCAGGACGTGTCGGCCGCCGTCGAGCAGTACGGCTGGGTCCTCGGCAGCCCCGTCAGGCTCGACGACACGTGGCAGGCGTATCGCTTGTCACAGCCGTGACTTCATTGGGCTGCCCTCAGGTTCCGCTGTTAGGCTCTTCGGGTCCCTGAGGACCCCCACTTCGCCGATGACTGACCAGACGCGCGCCCTTGAGGCCGACTCCAGCGCCCCGCGGTCGTCGACCCCTCCGGCTGCCCGGGTCATGCGGGCCGACATCCAGGGGATCCGCGCCCTGGCCGTCGGCGCCGTGGTCATCTATCACTTCTGGCCCGACGCCCTGCCCGGCGGCTTCATCGGTGTCGACGTGTTCTTCGCCGTCTCGGGCTTCCTCATCACGAGCCACATCCTGAGCGACGTCCAGCGACGCAGCACCGGTTCCTTCCTGCTCAACTTCTGGGCGCGTCGGATCAGGCGACTCATGCCGGCAGGTCTCACGGTCCTGGCGTTCGTGCTGGTCGCCACGGCCCTGTTCCTGCCCAAGACCGAGTGGCCGCTCATCGGCAAGCACGTGGTCTTCACGAGCGCCTTCGGCGAGAACTGGCTGCTGGCGCACGAGGCCGTCGACTACCTCGCCTCGGAGAACGCTCCGAGCCCCGTCCAGCACTACTGGTCGCTCTCGGTCGAGGAGCAGTTCTACGTCTTCTGGCCCCTGCTGATGGTGGCTGCTCTGTGGCTCGGCCGACGCGCCGGGCGGGCCCGCACCGTGGCCGCGGCCGCCGTCGCGCTCGTCACCGTGGTCAGCTTCGCCTACTCCCTGTGGGCCACGAAGCACGACCCCGACGCCGCGTACTTCATCACGCCCACCCGTGTCTGGCAGCTGTCGGCGGGCTCGCTCATGGCCTTCGTGGTCCTGCGCTCCACCGCGGCGAGGTTCGCCCTCCCCTGGATCGGGTTCGCCACCGTCGTCGTCGGCTGCTTCCTGGTGGACGGGTCACTGCCCTACCCCGGCTACGCGGCCCTCGTCCCCACCGTCGGCACGTGCCTCATGCTCGTGGGCCTGCAGGACCGCCGGTTCTCGTTCGACTGGTTGTCCTCGCCGCGACCCGTGCAGTGGCTCGGCGACGTCTCGTACTCGCTGTACCTCTGGCACTGGCCGCTCATCGTGCTGGCGCCCGAGGTGCTCGACATCGACCTGCGCGGGGTCGAGAAGGTCCTTCTCCTCGCCGCCACGCTGCTCATCTCCCACCTGTCGTTCCGGTACATCGAGACGCCGGCGCGCCGCAGCCAGACCTTCGCTCGTCGGCCCGGACTCACCTACGCGACCGGTCTCGTCGCCGTCCTGGCGATCGTCGCCTCGGCCACGTACATGCACGGCAACGCGTCGGCGACCATCCGCGAGGCCCAGTCCAGCCTCGACGCGCGCTCGGCCGACGCGGCCGACTGCTTCGGCGCCACGGCCCTGCGGCCCGGCTGCAAGGACCCGTTCCGCGACGTCGACCCCGTGAACCTCGCCGCGGCCGAGGACGACAAGCCGGCGCCGTGGTCGAAGAAGTGCGCCAACGGGCTGGGCAAGGCCAACACCAAGACGTGCGAGCTCGGCGACCCGCGCGGGTCCGAGACGGTGCTGGTGTGGGGCGACTCCCACGCAGGCGCCTGGTCGTCCGCCTTCGACAACGCCGGCAAGCGTGGCAAGTTCCGGGTGGTGATGGCGATGCGCCACGGCTGCCCCTCGAGCATGGACTCCCCTGCCGCCACCGTGGGCCGCACCATCACGGGCGACGAGCGGGAGCAGTGTCGGCTGCGCAACCTCTGGGTGGCCAAGCGCCTCGTCCCGCGCGCCGACGCGGTCATCATCACCAACATGATGAGCAACTACCGCTACGACGGCGACGACCAGGTCGCGGGCTACGCGAAGTCCGTGGAGGCCGTCCGCGACGCCGACAAGCCCGTCTTCTTCCTCCAGGACGCAGCCCTCACCGGCGACGACCAGGGCAACCGGCACAACGGGCCCAAGTGCCTCGCGCGGGAGGGACAGTGCACCAACCCCGTAGCCCGCGCGCTCGAGGACCGCGGGGCCACGGAACAGCTCGCGGCCGAGACCAAGATCAAGGTCATCCCCACCCGGGACCAGTTCTGCGACGCCAAGCAGTGCTACGCCGCGATCGGTGGGGTGTCGGTGTACTTCGACTCCTCCCACCTGACCGCGGCGTACGGCGCCTCCATGGGCCCGTGGCTCGCCAAGACGCTCGCCGACGAGGGCGTCGTCTGAGCAGACGCGGGGCCGTCAGACGGTGACGACGACCTTGCCGCGCACGTGGCCCTCCTCGAGGAGCCGGAAGGCGTCCGTGGCGCGCTCGAGCTCGAACGTCTCAGCCACCTCGACCGTGAGGTCGCCGGACTCCACCAGGCCCACCAGCTCGGCGAGGTCGTCGGCGCTGGGCCGGACCCACACGTACTGACCACCGAACTCGTCGCGTGCACGAGCGTCGGTGATGGACACGACGGTGCCACCGTCGCGCAGAAGCTCGGGCACGGTGTCGAGGGCGTCGCCACCGACGAGGTCGATGATGGCGTCGAACCCCTCCGGGGCGATCGCCTTGGCCGCCTCGACGAGACCGTCGCCGTACTCGACGGGCTCGGCACCCAGGGATCGCAGGTACTCGTGATTGCCCTCGGACGCGGTGCCGACGACCCGGGCGCCGGCGCGGACCGCCAGCTGCGTGGCGAACGAGCCCACTCCGCCGGCTGCGGCGTGGACGAGCACGGTGGAGCCCTCACCCAGGCCCGAGCGGCGCACCGTGGCCAGCGCGGTGAGGCCGGCGAGCGGCAGCGCGGCGGCCTCCTCGAAGGACACGCCGGCGGGCTTGTGAGCCAGGGTGCGCACCGGGACCGCGACGAGCTCGGCCAGCGTGCCGCCCTGCACGACGTCCTTGCGGGCGTAGGCCAGGACCTCGTCGCCGACGGCGAACTCCGGCGTGTCGAGGCCGACCTGCTCCACGACGCCCGCGACGTCCCAGGCCGGGACGGCCGGAAGGTGGGTGTCGATGAGGCCCTCGAGGTAGCCCTCGCGGATCTTGTAGTCGACCGGGTTGAGGCCCACCGCCTTGACCCGCACCACGAGGGTGTCGGGACCCACGTGGGGCTCCGGGACGTCGGAGATGGTCAGGACCTCGGGACCGCCGAACGCGGCGTACGTGACTGCCTTCATGCAGGGTTCAGCGGTCTCGGCGGCCGAGAAATTCCACAACCGGTTGCACGTCCCAACGGCCTCGCGATGTGACAAGAAGAACGTTGGACAGAATTGGTGCAACTGTCAGTTACAACTGGCTCCGGATCGGCTAGGTTTCGCTTGGCCGTCGAGGTTCTACCCCGATCATGGGCGGCCGCCGGAAGCCCCGATCACGGTCGGGGCTTCCGTGCTCCTCGGTGCTCCCGGTGGGGGTCGAACCCACACTGGGGCGGGTTTAAGCCGCCTGCCTCTGCCGTTGGGCTACGGGAGCGCGCGCCCAGCCTAGTGAGTGCCGCGATCCGCTCGCCGACCCGAAGACTGCTCCCCGGACCGGCCGGGTCAGGGGCGGACGGCGTCGACGACGTGGGTGAGCGGCTCGCCCGCCTGGAGACGCCTGACCTGCTCACGGACGAGAGCCTCGACGCGGTCGTGCATCGAGTGCGTCATCCCTCCGACGTGGGGCGAGACGAGGACGCCGGGCTCGGACCAGAGCGGGTGGTCGGCGGGCAGCGGCTCCGGGTCCCAGACGTCGGCGGCGAAGCGCACGTGCCCGCTGCGCACGTGGCGCAGGACGGCCTCGTGGTCGGCCAGCCGTCCGCGACCGACGTTCACCACGAGTGCGCCGTCGGGAAGGGCCGCGAGGAAGGCGTCGTCGACGAGCCCGGCGGTGGAGTCGCTGAGCGGGACCGCGACCACCACGACGTCGGCTGTCGGCAGCAGGCCGGGCAGCTCGTCGGTCCCGTGCACGTGTCCCCACGCGTCGTCGCGCGCGCGGCTCGCCACCCGCACCACGTCGACGTCGAAGCCCGCCAGCCGGCGCTCCACCTCCCGGCCGATGCCCCCGTGCCCGACGAGCAGGACGGTGAGACCGATGAGGCCGGGCGTCCACGTCTTCTCCCACGTGCCGGTGCCCATGGCGCGGGCGTAGCGGTCGAGGTCGCGCTGCGCGGAGAGGACCAGCCCGAGGGCGATCTCGGCGGTGGCGCCCTCGTGGACCCCCACGGCGTTGCACCACGTGATGCCGTCGGGGACGTTGCCGATGGCGTCGTCGTACCCCAGGGACTGGGCCTGGACGGCGCGCACACGGTGGGCGTCGAGGACCGAGAGGTCGCCGGTCAGCACGTAGGGGCGGACGGCGAGGTCGAGCGGCGGACCGTCGGCCGGTGGTGGACCGGAGAAGTCCCACACCACGGAGTCGACGTCGAGGTCGGAGAACCGGTCTCGGGTCTGCTCGTCCGGGAGGCTGATGCGCACCGTCATGCTGCGCCCACCGCGCCCCAGGCGATGCCGTCGAGGATGTCGTGCTCGCTGACCCGCAGCTCGTCGGTGGCCAGGGGCAGCTCCTCGAGCAGCCGGTCGAGGATGAGCGCTCCCGCGCCGATGACGTCGGCGCGGCCCGGGTGCATGAACGGGAGCGCGCGACGGTCCGCCACGTTCATCCCCACGAGCGAGACGCAGGCCTCGCGGACGTCGTCGATGGCAAGGCGTGCACCGTGGATGGCCGAGGAGTCGTACGACGGCAGGTCGAGCACGTGGGCGGCGACGGTGGTGATCGTTCCGGCCACACCGATGAGCGACGTCACGGGGTCCCGCTGGCTCGTGACGGGATGGAGCACCTGCTCGAGGTAGGTCTCGCACCGCGTGACCTCGCCGACCGAGGGCGGGTCGCCGGCCAGGAACCGCTCGGTCAGGCGCACGGAACCGAGGTCGAGCGACGTGGCCCACTCGACCTCGCCGGCGGCCCCGACGACGAGCTCCGTGGAGCCGCCCCCGATGTCCACGACCAGTCCCCGCTCGCCCGCCAGCCCCTGCGTGGCACCGAGGTACGAGGCGCGGGCCTCCTCCTCACCGCTCAGGATCTCGAGCGGCACCCCGAGGACGGACTCGACACCACGCGACAGCACGTCGGCGTTGCCGGCGTCGCGGGCCGCGGACGTGGCGCAGAAGCGGACCCGCTCGGCACCCAGCACGGTGATGAGCTCGGCGTACTCCCGCGTGACCGAGAGCGTGCGCTCGATGGCCTCGGGGGCCAGCACCCCCGTCCGGTCGATGTCCTGGCCGAGCCTGACCACCCGCATCTCCCGCACGACGTCCTGCTTGGTGTCGGTGTGGATGTCGGTGATCAGCAGCCGCAGGGAGTTGGTCCCGCAGTCGATGGCGGCGACGCGCTCACGAGGCATGTCTCGACCCTATCCGGGCCGGTCCACGCCACGTGAGGGCCTGGCGTCCGGCGACCGGTCGCCCGTCGGGCGGTGGATCTGCCACCGCATGGACGCTCGTACGGTGGCAGATCCACCGCTCAGCGGGCAGGCCGCCGCGGTCTCAGTCCTCGTCGACGGGCGCGACGTACCCGGGCGCGCACGACGAGTGGCCCCAGTAGTCGCCGAGCAGCCGCAGCCCCTCGTCGCCGAGCGGGTTGGAGCCCTCGCCCCGCGCCAGGCTGTGACCGATCAGGACGTGCAGGCACTTGACCCGCGTGGGCATGCCGCCGGCGCTGATCCCGGCGATCTCGGGGACGTGGGCGATGGCCTCGCGCTCGGCGAGGTAGGCCTCGTGCGACGCCGTGTAGGCGGCCGCGAGCTCGGGCTCGTCGAGCAGACGCTGGCTCATGTCGGCCATGACGCCGGCCGCCTCGAGCGTGCCGATGGCTCCCGCGAGCCGCGGGCACGTGATGTAGAAGAGCGTGGGGAACGGCGTGCCGTCAGGCAGGCGCGGCTCGGTCTTCACCACGTTGGGGTGACCTGAGGGGCACCGGGACGCGATCTCGACGATCCCGCGCGGCGGGCGGCCCAGCTGCTCGCGGATGGCCTGGACGTCGGCGGGATCCACTCCGGGAGCGTGCCCCTGCTGGTTCTCGGTGCTCACTGTTCCTTCAGGACGTCGTCGGACGGGGTGGGCGTGGGCGTGGGTGCTGCCTCGGGCTCGCGGCCCGCCTCCTGCACGCTGCCCCAGAGGGACTCGTACCAGGGCTTGGCCTGGGGCGACGGCGGCTCGTCGAGGGTGGGGACGTCGCCCTGCACCTGACCGTCGGCTCCGATGACGCGGTAGCCGGTCTCGCCGGGCAGCACCCAGCCGAAGCGCTCACGCGCCTGCTGACGGACGAAGGCCGGGTCGTCGAACCGACGCTTGGTGTCGTTGAGCCTGTCGATGTCGGTGCCGTACTGAGCCCGCTGTGCCTTGAGGGTCTGGATCTCCTGCCGGTTCTCCCACCACGCGTGCATCGACGACGTGTACGACGCGATGAGCAGCAGGATCACCGACAGCAGCACGATGGCGCGTCCGGTGAACCGGGGCGCCTGGCGAGCCTGCTTGGCGGCAGGCCGGGCCGAGCGGGCCGAGGAGCGCGGCCGGCGCGTCGACGCGGACGACCGGGGAGGCCGACGGGTCGACCTCCCCGGTCCGCGCGACGCACCAGCCATGGCTCAGAGCGCCAGGCGCGGGAAGGCGGCGGCGCCGGCGTACACGGCTGCCGAGCCGAGGGTCTCCTCGATGCGCAGCAGCTGGTTGTACTTGGCGACGCGGTCCGAGCGCGCGGGGGCGCCGGTCTTGATCTGGCCGCAGTTGGTGGCCACGGCGAGGTCGGCGATGGTGACGTCCTCGGTCTCGCCCGAGCGGTGGCTCATCATGTTGGCGAAGCCGTGACGGTGCGCCAGCTCCACGGAGTCGAGCGTCTCGGTGAGCGAGCCGATCTGGTTGACCTTGACGAGCATCGCGTTGGCGGCGCCCAGCTCGATGCCGCGGCTGAGGCGCTCGACGTTGGTGACGAAGAGGTCGTCGCCGACGAGCTGCACCTGGTCGCCGATCTGCTCGGTGAGGTTCACCCAGCCGTCCCAGTCCTCCTCGTCGAGGGGGTCCTCGATGGAGACGATGGGGTAGGCGCTGACGAGCTCGGCGTAATAGGCGGCCATCTCGTCGGAGGACTTGGACGCACCCTCGAACGTGTAGACGCCGTTCTCGCAGAACTCGCTGCTGGCGACGTCGAGCGCGAGCGCGATGTCGGTGCCCAGGCGCAGGCCCGCGGACTCCACGGCCTTGGCGATGAGGTCGAGCGCGGCGCGGTTGGACGACAGGTTGGGGGCGAAGCCGCCCTCGTCGCCGAGACCGGTGGACAGGCCGTCCTTCTTGAGGACCGACTTGAGCGCGTGGTACACCTCGGCGCCCTGGCGCAGCGCCTCGGCGAACGTGGACGCACCGATGGGCGCGATCATGAACTCCTGGACGTCGACGTTGGAGTCGGCGTGGGCGCCACCGTTGACGATGTTCATCATCGGGACGGGCAGGACGTGCGCGTTGGGACCGCCGACGTAGCGGAACAGCGGCAGGCCGGCGGACTCGGCGGCGGCGTGGGCCGTGGCGAGCGAGACGCCCAGGATGGCGTTGGCGCCGACGGTGGCCTTGTTGGGCGTGCCGTCGATGGCGAACATGGCGGCGTCGACGGCGCGCTGGTCGTCGGCCTCGAAGCCCACGAGGGCCGGGCCGAGCTTCTCGTTGACGGCGGCGACGGCCTTGAGGACGCCCTTGCCGAGGTAGCGGTCTCCTCCGTCGCGGAGCTCGACCGCCTCGAACTGACCCGTGGAGGCACCGGAGGGGACGGCAGCGCGTCCGATGGTGCCGTCGTCGAGGGCGACCTCGACCTCGACGGTGGGGTTGCCGCGCGAGTCAAGGATCTCGCGGGCGCCGACAGCTTCGATGCTGGCCAAGGCAGTGCTCCTCAGAAGGGGTTTTGCTTGCTGCCCCAGCCTAGACCGTGCGCCGTCCGCTCCCGCGCGCCCCGCCGCCGGGCGGTGAGCCTGTCACGTTTCCTCGCGCCGGGGCGGGGGGCGGTGGGAGTCAGCGGAGGTCGGTGAGCTGCTCACGGTCGACCGTCGTGCCGACGAGGTCGCGGAGCTTCTCGTTGACGTCCCAGATGCCGACGTTCATGGCGGCCGTGACCGTGTCGCCGTCGAGCCAGTAGGCGATGAACTGGTGCTCGTCGACGTCGCCGCGGACCTCCACGTCGTCGTCGCCCGAGCCGTGGCCCACGTACTCCATCGAGAACTCGAACTGGTCGGTGAAGAAGTAGGGCGCCCAGTCGTGGTGGACGTCCTGGCCGAGGATCGACCGCGCGGCGGCCGACCCCTGCTTGATGGCGTTGTCCCAGTGCTCGACCCGCAGCCGCCCGAGGCGCGTGTGGTCCGCGCGGGCGACGTCGCCGGCCGCCCAGACTCCCTCGGCCGAGGTGCGGAACGCGTCGTCGACGACGATCCCGTCGTCGACGCTGAGGCCCGCGTCGGCGGCCAGCTGGTCGTTGGGCACCGCGCCGGTGGCCACGACGACGAGGTCGCCGTCGATCGTCGTCTCCCCGGTCCTGACGCCGGTGACCTGGCCGTCGGTCACGACGACCTCGTCGACGGTGACCCGGGTGCGCAGGTCGACGCCGTGCGTCAGGTGCAGCTCGGCGAGGTAACGGGCGAGACGGTCGCCGAGGATCTTCTGCAGCGGCAGGTCGCCGCGCTCGAGCACGGTGGCGTCGGCTCCCCTGGCCCGTGCGGCAGCGGCGAGCTCGAGGCCGATCCATCCGCCTCCCACCACGACGACACGCTTGCCGGCCTCGAGGGCGGGCAGGACGTTGGGGACGTCGTCGACGGTGCGCAGGTAGACGGCCTGGTCGGCGCCCGGGATGTCCGGCACGCGCGGCTCCGCCCCGGTGGTCAGCAGCAGCGCGTCGTACGTGAGCGTCTCGCCGGTGTCGAGGTCGATCCGGCGCGCGTCGGAGTCGAGTCGCGTGACCGTGACGCCGAGCCGGAGGCGCACGTCGCGCTCGGCATACCAGCCGGCGTCGTGGACCCGGGTGTCATCGACGGTCTGGTCACCGAGCAGCACCTCCTTGGACAGCGGCGGCCGCTCGTAGGGGAGCTCCTTCTCGGTGCCGAGCAGCGTGAGCTGCCCCGTGTAGCCCTCCGCACGCAGTGTCTCCACGGCGTGCGCGGCGGCGAGTCCTGCTCCGACGACGATGATCGAGTCCATTGATCCATCGTGGCCCGCGGGACCTGAGGCGCAAGCCCGACCGATCAGGCGAGCCGCGAGCGGACGGCCTGGCGCAGCGCCTCCTCCGCATCGACGCCCTGCGCCTGCGCCTCGTCCACGAGCTGCAGGAGCCGGGAGCCGACGTCTCCGCCGCTCGTGTCGATCGCCGGCTCGCGGCCCAGGACCTTGGCGGCGAGGCTCAGGGCCGGCAGGCTCGGCGCGATGCCGTCGAGAGGAGAGGTGCGCTGCTTCTCGGTGGCCTTCACGGCCTGCCACGCCGCGTCGATCTCCTCCGGCGTGCGGGCCGGTCCGTCGGCGAAGACGTGCGGGTTGCGCCGCACGAGCTTGTCGGTGATGCCGCGCGCGACGTCGTCGACGTCCCACCCGCCCACGTCGGCCGCTGTCTCCGCCGCGATCACGGCGTGGAAGACCACCTGCATGAGGAGGTCGCCCAGCTCTTCACGCAGGTGCTCACGGTCACCGGAGTCGAGCGCCTCGAGCGTCTCGTGGGCCTCCTCGAGGAGGTAGCGCGACAACGTCTCGTGCGTCTGCTCCTGCGTCCAGGCGCACTCGTCACGGAGCCTCTGCATGACGGCCACGAGCTCGAGGAACGCCTGGCCGGGCCGCTCGAGGTCCTCAGGCACAGCGCTGCGTGGAAGGCAGGTCGCCCTGCGCGCCGTCCGCGAGCGGCTCCTCGGAGACCGAGAGCGAGCCCGTGGTGGTGCTGCGAGGCTGGCCGGCACGAGTGAGGCCGAACCGCGGGTCGTAACGGACCTTCTCCTGCTTCAGCTCGGCCAGCAGCTCCTCCAGCCCGGCGCTCTGGAGGTCGTCGGTGCCCTTCGTGACGTCGAGCTCCTTGCCCTGCAGCTGCTCACCGATGAGCGTCGCGATGACGAAGGTGCGCTGGCTCGACTCGACGACGTCGACCGCCGTCCTGGCCGGCAGCGACGAGACCGTCCGCGCCACGTTGGCCCTCTGCTCGGCGTTGAGCGTGTAGGCCGAGGTGGGCACGTCGATGTCGCGCTCACGGGCGAGCCGGTCGGCGACCCGCGCCAGGACCAGGTCGGAGACGGCCTGGCGGCGCACCTCGGAGTTGCTCACCGTGGAGACGCCCTGCTGCTGGGCCGTCACGAGGGTGAGCCGGCAGTAGACCTCGGCCGCGTCGTCGGCGCGCTCCATGGAGATGGTGTGCCCGTCGACGACGGCCGCGGCCCCCGGCGGCTGGGCCTGGCAGCCCGTGAGGAGCAGGGCGGCCGCGCCCGCGGCAGCGACGTAGCGCAGGTTCATGACCCCAGCCTAGCCGCGCGTGTGAGGCAGGTCTCAGGCACGCCGACGCAGCTTGGAGTGACGGAACCCGTACAGCGCGTAGATGAGGATCCCGGCCGCGAACCACACGATGAACCGCAGCCACGTCTCGGTCGCGAGGTTCGTCATGAGCGCCACGCACAGCACCGCGGCGAGGATGGGGACGATCGGCACCTGGGGGACGCGGAAGGGCCGCTTCATCGTGGGCTTGGTGCGACGCAGGACGATCACGGCGATGGCCACCACGAAGAGAGCGAAGAGCGTGCCGATGGAGACCATCTCGGCCAGGGCGTCGAGCGGGATCACGGCGGCGAGCACCGCGATGAAGATCGTGACACCGATCGAGAAGCGGGCCGGGGTGTGGAACCGGGGATGGATCTCCCCCACGCCCTTGGGGATCAGGCCGTCGCGGCTCACCGCGAACCCGATGCGACCCAGCGCGACGATCTCCACGAGCAGCACCGACGTCAGGCCGGCGATGGCGGCAATGTTGACCAGCACGTTGGCCCAGTCGAGCCCGACGACCGTGAAGGCGTTGGAGATGGGCGCGCCCTCGCTGATCTCGGTGTAGTTGACCATGCCGGTGAGCACGAGGCACACGAGGGCGTAGAGGACGGTGCAGATGGCCAGCGTGCCGATGAGGCCCCGCGGCATGTCTCGGCCGGGCTTCTCGGTCTCCTCGCCCAGGTTGGCCACGGCCTCGAAGCCGGAGTACGCGAAGAACACGACGGCGGCGGCGGACAGCATGCCGGCGACGCCGAACGCCGTCGGGTCGGCCCCCGTGATCCACTGCCACAGCGGCTGCTTGAGCTCGCTCAGGTCCTTGCCGTCCTGCGACGGCGGGATGAACGGCGAGAAGTTGGCGGCCTTCACGTAGAACGCGCCGACCACGATGACGAAGATGCACACCGCGACCTTGATGAGCACGAGGGCGTTGGTGACGATCTTGGACTCACGGATGCCGATCGTGGCGACGACGCCCACGACGAGGACGATGAAGACTGCTCCGACGTTGACGACCGCGTCCTCGCCGAACCACCTCGTCGGGAGGTCGAACATGTCCTGGAGGTACCCGGACCATCCTCGTGCCACGACGGCGGATCCCAGCGCGAACTCGAGGATGAGGTCCCACGCGATGATCCACGCGAAGATCTCGCCGATGGTCGTGTAGGCGTAGGTGTAGGAGCTGCCCGCGGTGGGGACGGCAGCGGCGAGCTCGGCGTAGCAGACCGCGGCGAGGGCGGCCACGACGCCGGCCACGAGGAAGGAGATGACGATGCCCGGGCCGGCCGCGTTCTTGGCCTGGACCCCGGTCAGGGTGAAGATGCCCGTGCCGATCACGATGCCGATGCCGAACCCGATGAGGTCGTTGGCCTTCAGCCGTTTCTGCAGACCACCTCCGCCGCCCTCGGCGATCGCGCCGGGCTCCTCGTCGTTCTGGTGAATGACGTCATCCACGTCCTTGGTCCGGATCGAGGCCTTCCCGACGACGCGCGTCTGGTGGACGACGTTCGAAGGCCGAAGGGCATGTACGCGAGTGCGCAGAGACATGGATCGACCCTAGAGAAACCGTCGCGGACCGCAACTTGTCGGGGTACCCCGAGCGCCCATCGAACATGCGGGCCTACTCCCCTCGGCAACCCGACCCATACCTCGGGAAGCTTCCCGAGGTATGGGTCAGGTTGCCAACACCCCGTGGTGAACCGCCCTCACTGGGTGAGGGTGGCGATGACGGTGCGGACCCACTCGATGAGGGGGCGACCCGTGAGGGGGCGGCCGCCGACCGGCGCGGTCCTGGGGTGGGGCACGAGCGCGACCTTGGCGGCGCTCTTGTAGATGCTCTTGGGATAGATCCGCTGGAGCCGCATCTGGGCCGACTCGGGGATGTCGAGGTCAGCGAAGCGGACGTTGGACCCGGCCGCCGTCACCTCGCCGATGCCGGCTGCCCGCACCGCGACCCGGAGCCGCGCCACCTCGAGCAGCACCTCGGCCACCTCGGGCGGCTCGCCGTAGCGGTCGACGAGCTCGGCCCGGAGCTCCTCGACGTCGGCGTCGCTGCGGACGTCGGCCAGACGCTTGTACATCTCGAGTCGCAGGCGCTCGCTCGGCACGTAGTCGTGCGGCAGGTGCGCCTCGACGGGGAGCTCCAGCTTGATCTCGCGCTCGGGCTCGCCCTCGCCGCGGAACTCGGCCACGGCCTCGCCCACGAGTCGGACGTAGAGGTCGAAGCCGACGTCGGCGATGTGGCCCGACTGCTCACCGCCCAGCAGGTTTCCGGCGCCGCGGATCTCGAGGTCCTTCATGGCCACCTGCATGCCGCCGCCCAGCTCGGAGTGCTGGGCGATGGTGGCGAGCCGGTCGTGGGCCGTCTCGGTGAGCGGCTTGTCGGGCGGGTAGAGGAAGTAGGCGTAGGCGCGTTCGCGTCCTCGACCCACGCGGCCACGGAGCTGGTGCAGCTGCGAGAGACCCAGCGTGTCGGCGCGCTCGATGATCATGGTGTTGGCGTTGGAGACGTCGAGGCCCGACTCCACGATGGTGGTGCAGACCAGCACGTCGTAGCGCTTCTCCCAGAAGTCGACCATGACCTGCTCCAGCTGGTGCTCGCCCATCTGGCCGTGCGCGGCGGTGATGCGCGCCTCGGGGACCAGCTCGCTCAGCTTGGCCACGACCTTGTCGATGGACTGGACGCGGTTGTGGATGAAGAAGGCCTGGCCCTCGCGCAGCAGCTCGCGCCGGATGGCGGCCGTGACCTGCTTGTCGTCGTAGGCGCCGACGAAGCTCAGCACGGGGTGCCGCTCCTCGGGCGGGGTGGCGATGGTCGACATCTCGCGGATGCCCGTGATGGCCATCTCGAGCGTGCGCGGGATGGGCGTGGCCGACATCGAGAGGACGTCGACGGCGGCGCGCAGGTGCTTGAGCGCCTCCTTGTGCTCCACGCCGAACCGCTGCTCCTCGTCGACGATCACGAGGCCGAGGTCCTTGATGCGCACGCCGGGCTGCAGCAGGCGGTGCGTGCCGATGACGAGGTCGATGGACCCGTCGGCGAGACCCTCGAGCGTGGCCTGCGACTCCTTGTCGGACTGGAATCGCGACAGAGGCTTGATGGTGACCGGGAACTGACCGAAGCGCTCCGCGAACGTGGCGTAGTGCTGCTGCACGAGGAGCGTGGTGGGGACGAGCAGGATGACCTGCTTGCCGTCCTGGATGGCCTTGAACGCCGCGCGGACCGCGATCTCGGTCTTGCCGTAGCCGACGTCGCCGCACACGAGCCTGTCCATGGGCACCGTGCGCTCCATGTCGCGCTTGACCTCCTCGATCGTCGACAGCTGGTCAGGCGTCTCGACGAACGCGAAGGCGTCCTCGAGCTCGGCCTGCCAGGGGCTGTCGGGACCGAAGGCGTGACCCTCCGTGGACTGCCGCGCGGCGTAGAGCTTGATGAGCTCGCCGGCGATCTGACGGACGGCCTTGCGAGCACGGCTCTTGCGGGCGGTCCAGTCGGCGCCGCCCAGCTTGTCGAGGCTCGGCGACTCCCCACCGACGTACCGGCTCACCTGGTCGAGCTGGTCCATGGGCACGAAGAGCCGGTCGCCCGGCTGGCCGCGCTTGCTGGGGGCGTACTCGATGACGAGGTACTCGCGGGCCGCGCCATGGATGGTGCGGTTCACGAGCTCGACGTACCGGCCCACGCCGTGCTGCTCGTGGACGACGTGGTCGCCGGGCTTGAGCTCGAGCGGGTCGACCTGCTTGCGCCGGCGCGCGGGAAGGCTCGACCGGTCGGCCCGCTCGGCGGCGCGCTGACCCACGAGGTCGTCGTGCGTGAGCAGGACGTCGGTGGGGGTCACGAGGCCGTGCTTGAGGTCGGCGACGACCACGCGCACCACGGAGTCCGACGGGACGTCGTCGTCCTGGACGAGCGCCGCGGGGACGTCGTGCTCGGCGAGCAGCTCCACGGTGCGCTGGCCCTGGCCGACGGCGGGCACCGCGAGCGAGACCCGGCCTCCCGACGCGAGCCACGCGCGGACGTCGCGCACGGCCGCCTCGGTGTCGCCGCGGTAGGCGGGCGCCGCCTCGACGTCGAGGGACACGGTCTCGTCGTCGTCGAGGCCGAACGGCGAGACGCTCCACCACCGCAGGTCGCGGCCGACCGCGGCCAGCCGGACGTCGTCGAGCTCCTTGAACGTGGCGGCGCCGAGGTCGATGGGGGCCTCGGCACCGGTGGCCGCAGCCGCCCAGGACGCCTCGAGGAACTCCTCGCTCGTGGCGTTGAGGTCGGCGCCGCGGGCACGCACCTTCTCGGGATCGTTGACCACGACGACGGCGTCGGCCGGGAGCAGGTCGACGAGCAGCTCCATGTCATCGACCAGGACCGGTGCGAGCGACTCCATGCCCTCGACGACGTGGCCCTCGGAGAGCTTCGTGAAGATCTCGGCGAGCTGCGGGTGCTCCTTGGCCAGGGCGGCGGCGCGGCCACGGACCTGGTCGGTGAGCAGGAGCTCGCGGCACGGCGGGGCCCAGAGCCGCTCCACGGCGTCGTCGGTGCGCTGGTCGGCCACCGAGAAGCGGCGGATCTCCTCCACCTCGTCGCCCCAGAAGTCGACGCGGAGGGGGTGGTCCTCGGTGGGCGGGAAGACATCGATGATGCCGCCGCGCACGGCGAACTCGCCGCGCCGCTCCACGAGGTCGACGCGGGCGTAGGCGGCACCGGCCAGGGCGCGCACGACGTCGTCGAGCGGAGCCTCCTGCCCGGGGACGAGCTCGACGGGCTCGAGGTCGGCCAAGCCCTTGACCTGCGGCTGGAGCACCGAGCGCACCGGCGCCACGAGAACGCGGACGGCCGGGGCGCCGGGCCCGGGGTTCACGAGCCGGCGCAGCACGGCGAGCCGGCGACCGACGGTGTCGGAGCGTGGCGAGAGCCGCTCGTGCGGGAGCGTCTCCCAGGCCGGGTAGACCGCGACGGAGTCCGGATCGATGAGCGCCGAGAGGTCGGAGGCGAGGTCGTCGGCCTCACGCTGCGTGGACGTGACGGCCAGGACCGTGGACCCGGCGGCGACGGCGCGCAGCAGGAACGGTCGCAGCGCGGCCGGACCCTGGAGGGTCAGGTCGCGCGGGCGCTCGGAGACGACCTTCGACAGGCGGTCGTCGAGGGCAGGCAGAAGCTCGTGAAGATCCATCTACCGGTTGAACACGCTCTGGGTCTCGGAAAGTCCCCGGGTCATGAGGCTCTCGACGGCGTCGGCGGCTTCCTCGAGGTAGACCGGCAGGTCCTTGCGCTCGACGGAGGAGTACGGCTTGAGCACGAAGTCGTGCACCGACTGCCTCCCCGGCGGACGACCGATGCCCACGCGCACGCGGTGGAAGTCGCCCGTGCCGATGGACCCCCGGATGGACTTCAGCCCGTTGTGCCCGTTGTCGCCGCCGCCCAGCTTGACGCGCAGCGCACCGAAGTCGATGTCGAGCTCGTCGTGGATCACGACGAGGTGGTCGGCCTCCACGTCGAAGTACTTCACGAGCGACGACACGGGGCCGCCGCTCTCGTTCATGTACCCCCGGGAACGGCCGAGGACGGCCCGCTCGCCGGCGAGCCGCCCCTCGACGACGTCAGCGCCACCGGACGAGTGCTTCTTGAACGTCCCGCCCATGCGGGCGGCGAGCACGTCGGCGACGAGGTACCCGACGTTGTGCCGGGTGGAGGCGTACGTCGAGCCCGGGTTCCCGAGCCCGACGACGAGCCAGGTCACTCGGACTCGGACTCCGCAGCCTCGCCCTCGCCGGCCTCGGCGGACGCGTCGGCCTCGCCGTTCTCGGACTCGGGCTCGTCGCGCTCGATGCCGGCCTCGGCCTCGGCGTCGGCCAGCTCGGCCTCGACGTCAGCAGCGGTGGGAGCAGCGGTGATGTTGACGATGAGGAGCTCCTCGTCGACGGCCAGCGTGGAGCCGGACGGCAGCGTGAGGTCCTTGGCGTGGATCTGCGAGCCGACCTCGAGTCCCTCGACGGAGACCTCGATGCCGGTGGGGATGTGCGTGGCCTCGGCCTCGAGCGAGACGGTGGCGTTCTCGAGCACGAGCAGCGTCTCGGGAGCGGCCTCGCCGACGACGGTGAGCGGGACGTCGACGACGACCTTCTCACCCTTCTTCACGATGAGGAGGTCGGCGTGCTCGATGAAGCCCTTGAGCGGGTCGCGCTGGACCTGCTTGGGGATGGCGAGGTGCGTCGTGCCGTCGAGCTCGATGGAGAGCAGCGCGTTGGAGTTCTTCAGCGCGAGCATGAGCGCGTGGCCCGGGAGGGTCAGGTGGAGCGGGTCCGAGCCGTGTCCGTAGAGGACGGCGGGGACCTGGTCGGCGCGACGGATGCGGCGGGCCGCGCCCTTGCCGAACTCGGTACGGGACTCGGCTGCGATCTTGATCTCGGCCACGGGGAACTGCTCCTCAAGAAGATGGTGCTGGTGAAAGGCTGGTGGGGCGTGCGGGGATGACGTCTGGCGTGCTCGGCTCACCGGGACGGGCGCTCGACACAGCACTCCTGTGGAGCGCCCTGTCGATCACGGCGGACCGAGGTCCGCCCTCGCCGAGGCAACCCCACGAGTCTATCCCAGGGGCACGGCGAGAGGAAAATCGCGCCGCGGAGGGGCGCTCCGAGGGTGATTTCGGCCGCATCCCGGACAATCCGCCGCCTCTGACCCCCGCGTTTCCTATATTTTCCGTCATGACGGTCCCCCCCGACGACGGAATCGCGCACGCGGGCGTGGCTCCCCGGGACGACGTCTTCCGTCAGCAGGCGAGCCTCGTCGCCTCCGTCGGTGCGGTCCTGCTGCTCGTCTTCGCGCTGGCACCGCCTACCGCCGACGAGGTCAAGGTGGAGTTCCTCACCTACGGAGTCATCTTCGTCCTGGTCGTCTCGGTCGGCGCGGCCGTCCTGCCCTGGGAGCGGCTCGACCGTCGCTGGCAGCTCGTGGTCCCGGCCCTCGACGCCGTGGCCATCTGCCTGCTCCGCATCGCCCAGCCCGACGCCGGCTTCGGCATCATCATGGTCATCCCCGTCCTGTGGCTCGCCTCGGCCCGCGGACGGCTCGGCATCGTCCTGGGCTCGAGCGTCCCGGCCGTCGTGCTGCTGAGCCAGGTCGCGCTCGAGCGCAACGGCATCATCGACCCGGTCCGACCCGCGAGCCTGCCTGCCACCGGCTCCATCATCCTGACCCTGGCCCTCATGTCAGGCGTGCTGGCGGCGTCGTACGAGCGGCTTCGGGCGCAGCGTTCGCTGCTCTTCCAGCAGAGCGCCATGCTGGAGGACGCGCTGGACTCCACCCGGGTCGAGGAGTCGGCCCTGCGCTCGATCATGAACGTCGTGCCCTTCGCCGTGGTCACCTTCGACGCGGAAGGGCAGGTGACGCACTCCAACCAGACCGCCCGCGACCTCTTCGCGCGGTTCGGGGTGGGGGCCGGCACACCGTGGGAGGACGTGCCGCTCTTCGGCCCCGACGGCTCGACCCGGATCGACCCCCAGGACTTCCCGCTGCTGCGGGCCCTCCACGGCGAGGAGGTCATCAACGAGGTGCTCTGGCTGGGTCTCCGTGACGGAGGGCGGGTGGCCGTTGACGTCAGCGCGCAGCTCATCATGCGTCCCGACGGCTCCATCGACCGTGTCGTCCTCGTGATGCGGGACCTCACCGAGCAGCTCGCCGCCGAGCGTCGACGAGACGAGATGGTGACGAGCCTCTCCCACGAGTTCCGGACCCCGCTCAGCTCGATCCTCGGCTACCTCGACCTGGCGCTCGAGGACGACCAGATCGTCGACGGGACCCGTGAGCGGATCGAGGTCGCGCGTCGCAACTCAGAGCGCCTCCAGGCGCTGGTCGGCGACCTCCTCGTGACGAGGGCCGGCGACGCACGGGCGGCGGCCATGCAGCGCGAGCAGGTCGACCTCGCCGCGATCGCCCGCGAAGCCGCTCGGGCACTGGAGCCCGTGGCCGCGGACCGCGGTGTGCGACTCGTGCTGAGCGTCCCGGCCTCCGCCCTCGTCGAGGGCGACTCGTTCCGCCTGCGCCAGGTGCTCGACAACCTCGTGTCCAACGCCATCAAGTACAACCGCCCCGACGGTCTCGTCGAGATGGCCATCGAGCGCGACCTCGAGCGCGGCGAGCAGGTCCTCAAGATCCGCGACACCGGCCCCGGCATGTCGGCCTACGACCTCGACCACCTCTTCGAGCCCTTCTACCGCTCGGAGTCCGCCCGCGGCTCGGCCACCGTGGGCACGGGCCTGGGGCTCACCATCTGCCGCGAGATCGTCGACCAGCACGGTGGGTCCATCGACGTCGCCAGCGTCGTCGGCGAGGGCACCACCGTGACCATCCGCCTCACCCTCCTGGCGGGAGACCGCGCGTGAACCTGGATCCCCAGACCGTCCGTGTCGTCGCGACCCTCACGCTCATCGGTCCCACCGCGCTGTTCGCGGCAGCGACGGCGCAGCGTCACAACGAGCCCGCCAGTCGCATGTGGTCCGTGGGCTTCCTCGCCACGACGGTCGCCCTCGGCGCGGCCTCCGTGCTGGGCGACACCGCCCCCGACCCCGGCCTGACGTTCTTCCTCGCGGCTCTCCCGGTCCTCGGGCTGTCCGCGCTCTGGATGGGCACCCGGCTCATCAACCGTCGCCGGGCGGGCTGGGCGGTCACCGCGGCCGCCCTCCTCGTCGTGGGCATCGCCACCGCGGCCGACCCGGAGGTCGCCCGAGGGGTGCAGCTCCTCGTGATGGCGGCCCTCGGCGTGCTCACCGTCCTGGAGCTCGGAAGCGGGTCGACCCGCGACTACGTGGAGGCCCGCTTCCTGCGGATCGTCCTGGGGTTCCTCGTGCTGGTCTCCCTCGCGGCGGTCGTCCGTCAGAGCGTGGGCTCGGTGCCCGAGGCGGCACCGTCGGACTGGCGCGTGCTGGGCGTGGCCGCCATGTTCAGCGTGACCATCGCGGTCGCGCTCAACGCGATGCGCGAGGGCCAGGCCGAGCGTCGCCTCGGTGCTCGCGTGGGACGCGCCACGGTGGCGGGCCTGCTCAACCCCGCAGACTTCCGCAGCCGCGCGGTCGACCAGCTCTCCCGCGCCGGCCTCACCGGCCAGAGCACCGAGCTCCTGGTGGTCGCTGTCCACGACCTCGACGCGCTCGTCCATGCGTACGGCGAGCAGGCCCGTCAGACCGTCATCGTGCACGTGGCCGAGGTGCTCCGTCACGAGCTCTCGGCCGATCGGCTCCTCGGCTACATCGGCCGAGGTCGGTTCGCGGTGCTGCTCGTGGACCCTGGCCCCTCGTCCGCGGCCGAGACCCTGCGCCACGCGCTCGCCGTCACGCCCCCTCCGGCAGGCCTGCCCCTGCGCGTGGAGTGCGACGTGACACGGATCGGGCCGCCGGCTGCGGTCGGGGACATCGACCGTCTGGTCGACCACTCCGGTCGGTGAGCGAACCTTGACGGAATCTTGAGCAGAACCTGCGGGCCACCTGAGGTCGGTGCACGAGGATCGGACGAGCGCCACCTGACCTGAGGACGAGGATGAGCACCCAGTTCCCCCCTGACCAGTGGACCCCGACCCCGGAGCCCGCCGTCGAGAGCTTCGCGTCCCGTCCGCGACCCACCGTGGGCTGCGTGGTCCCGGCCTACAACGAGGGCGAGACGATCGCGAGCGTCCTCGACTCGCTGCTCGCCCAGACGCGTCTGCCCGACGTCGTGCACGTCGTGGTGAACAACACCACCGACGACACGGCCGAGGTGGCCTCGCACTACGCCGGCCCCCACGTGCGTGGCCACTCCGACGACCAGCAGCTCACCTCCATCTACGTGCACGACATCGGCGAGAACCCCGACAAGAAGGTGGGCGCCCTCAACTACGGCTTCTCCCTCGTCGAGGGCATGGACTACATGCTGGGCGTCGACGGCGACACGACCGCCGACCCCCGGGCCATCGAGTTCCTCGTCGAGGAGATGGCCAGCGACGACCGCATCGGCGGCATCTCGGCCATCTACAGCATCGACGACACCGGGCTCGACGGCGTGCTGGCCAAGTTCCTCATCGCAGGACAGCGGGCCCAGTTCGCGGCCTTCAACCTGCAGAACCTCCTGCGCGGTCGGAACATGGCGGTGCTCGGGGGCCAGTACTCGATCTTCTCCGTCGCGGCCCTCCACGAGGTCGTCCGCGACACCCACCAGCGCAGCCCCTGGGTCCGCGACAGCGAGATCGAGGACTCGCTCCTGTCGCTGCAGATCAAGTCCGCCGGCTACCTCACCAAGATCAGCGCCCGGGCCCGCGCCAACGTGGGCGGCATGACCACCCTGCGCGCTCTCGATGCCCAGCAGGTGAAGTGGAACAACGGTGCGATCGACCTGATGTGGCCCGGTCAACGCGGCGACACCAAGGGCCAGCCGTTCCACCCCAACCTGCGGCTGCGCTGGTTCGAGAACATCTCGATGGCCATCAACGGCTTCACCCGCCTCGCGTTCTTCTTCCTCCTGAGCGCCTCGCTGCTGTTCCACGCGTTCCTGTTCAGCCCGCTGTGGCTCCTCCCGCCCCTCGCGGCCGTCCTGCTCAACGCCCGCGTGGCCCACCAGATGGCGTCCCGGACCCGGCGGGACTACTGGTTCGCGCTCATGATCGTCCCGGCCGAGCTCTACATGTGGATCCGGCTCGGTCACTTCGCCCGCTCGTGGGCCAAGTTCTTCGGTCGGTCCCAGACGGACAACTGGGCGCTCCAGGCCAGGGCCGAGAGCGGCGGCGAGACCTCGCTGCTGCCCGCGCACGTCCTGCCCGTGCTCCTGCTCGCCCTCACCGTGGCGGGCGCCGTGGCCGGCTGGTCCCAGCTCGACTCCTCCATGAAGTCCGACTCCCTCGTGGTGGGCTGGACGACGCTCGGCGTGGTCACGCTCCTGCAGACCGCCTGGATGTCCTTGAAGGTCTTCCGTCCCTACCGCGGGTTCCGCGTGTGAACGCCGTCCGCCCTCTGTCTCGCACCCATCCTGGAGCCCGCATGAACCCCGCCCGCACGCCCACCCGTCGTCGCATCGCCACCGGCGTCGGCGCGGCCCTCGCGCTGACGCTCACGCTGAGCGGCTGCTCGTCGCTGAGCCCCGAGTCCGACCCGACCCCCACGCCGTCGGCCAGCTCCAGCCCGGTGCCCGTGGAGGAGACGCAGTTCACGCGCGACGGCACGTTCCAGTCGCACATCAACGTCGACGGGATCGACTTCGTCTACACGCTCTACCCCACCAAGTCCACGCCGCGCACGCACGAGTGGTTCCCGCGGGGCAACAAGTTCTTCACCATCACGATGACGGCCTACGACCTCGACCGCAAGATCCGCGACGACTTCAAGACCAAGCGGAAGGTCTACCTCGACCGCATCAGCATCGCCTCCACCACGGCCACGGCCGACCAGGTCAGCGGCAAGGACGACTCCGACGACACCGATCTCTCGACGGCGGTCCAGCCCTACGAGCTCAACGCTCAGGCCAAGCGCATCACGTGGGACCCCGAGCCGTTGAGCAAGAAGAAGTACGGCATGCTCATCACCTCGCCCAAGGGATCCTTCGAGCTGCGCAACCAGAAGATCGGCCCGATGGACCTCGACGTCCGTCGCGTGACCCTGAGGATCGCAGCCCGGGTCTACGTGCAGCGGGAGGCCGGCTCGTCGTCGTACGACCGGCACACGATCCGCCAGGACGTGCCCATCACGGTCTTCGCGTCGGCCAAGGCCACCTCGGTGGCCAAGATCCCCGTCGACGCCAACTGACGACGGGTGGGTCGACGCGTGGGTGCCTCAGTCCCCGGCGAGGCGGTAGCCGACGCCGCGCACGGTCTCGATCCAGCGAGGCGTGGCGCTGGAGTCACCGAGCTTGCGGCGCAGGTTGGCCATGTGCACCTCGATGCCCCGCTTGTCGGCGTCGGTGACGTAGTAGGTGGTGACGTAGCTCTCGCCGCGCAGGGTGAGCACGAGGTCGGCCTTGCTGCGCACCCGACGACCCGTCTGGAGCAGCGTGACGAGCAGGTCGAACTCGGTGCGGGTCAGGTCGACGGGACGTCCGTCGACGACCGCCACGCGGGTGCCCACGTCGGCGGCGAGACCGCGCCACTGCACGGCGTCCGGCCCCCCGGGCGTGCCCACGACGGCCTGCTGGGCCTGCACGGGCTCGACCGGCTGCTGGGCCTGGACCGGCTCCGGGGCCTGCACCGGCTGGACGGGCTGCTGGGTCTGGACGGGCGCGGGAGCGGGCTCGGCGCCCGGCTGCGGGATGAGGGGCGCAGCGCCCGGAACCAGGAAGTCGGTCGACGGCGCGGACCTCGCGGCGGCCGGCGTCGTGGTGGTCCTCTCGGCGTCCTCGCCCTCCGCGCCGGCCTCGGCCTCGGCGGCGAGACCGCGCGGACGTCGCAGCATGGCCTCGATCCGCACCCGCAGCTCACGCGGGCGGAAGGGCTTGAGGAGGTAGTCGTCGGCACCGGACTGAAGGCCCTGGATCACGTCGATCTCGTCGGCCTGCCCGGTCAGCATGATGATGTACGTGCTGCTGAACTCGCGCAGCCGCGCGGCCACGGCGAAGCCGTCCATGCCGGGCATGGAGACGTCGAGGGTCGTGAGCACGGGATCGTGGGCACGGACCGCCTCGATCCCCTGGGGCCCGTCAGGCGCCGCGACGGTGTCGAACCCGCTCTGGACGAGGACCATCTTCAGGAGGTCTCGGATGTCGGGATCGTCCTCGATGACGACGGCACGGCGCTCCGCTGCTGGCATGACGCCAGCGTATCCGGGCCAGCGGGTCATCCTGACCGCATTGCCAAGAAATTCGGGGCCTGCGGACCGCTCGCGACGAAGGGTCTACTGCGTCTCGGACCAGCCGGCCGCCGCGGCCAGGGAGAGCGCCCCCTCCACCCAGAACTGGCCGGCGTCGGGGCCGCCGTTGCAGGCGCCGTCGCTCTCACCGGGTGGCTTGATCCAGAGACGGGCGTCGAGGCCGCCGGTCCCGGTGGCCGGCTGCCGGCCCAGGGCCCGTCCGGGCGGGTTGCAGAAGTCGCCCGGGGCGCCCGGGCCCACGCCGTTGCGCCCGGAGTCGATGACGTAGTGCAGGGACGGCACCTCGGCGCGCACGGCGCGGGCGTAGGCCAGCTCGTCGGCGTCCGTCTCGTAGCCGGCCACGTTGGTGGCGAACCCGCGCAGGTGCTCCGCCCCGACGGCCTCGATGAGCTGCGCCATGCGACGGGGCTCCACCCAGTGCGAGTGCCCTGCGTCCACGTAGGTCCAGATGCCGTGCTCGTCGAGGGTCTTCGCAGCCTCGCGGAGCAGGGCCGTGCGCTGGTCCGCGAGCCCGCACTCGTCGGCCGTGGCCAGCGCATCGGGCTCGAGCACCGCCACGACGCCCTCGCCCGCCTCGGCGATGGCCTGCACCCAGGCCTGGTAGCCGTCGGCGTCGAGTCCGCCGGCGGACTCCTGGCCGCTGCAGTCACGCTGGGGGATGCCGTACACGACCACCACGGCCACCCTGCGCTCGGCGCGGGCACGCTGGGCGAGGGTCGTGACCCGGTCCGCCACCTGAGCACGATCCAGGGCCTCCGGCACGAGCCACACCGCGGTCGGGACGTCGGCGATGCGCGCCAGCACGGCCTGGTCGGCGCCGTCGGCCGAGGCCGCGGCGGCCGCAGCGGCGGACTGAGGGTCCACGAGCGGACGAGCACGGGCGAACGGGTTCGCGTCCGGGGCCGACGAACCTCGGAGCACCACCACCATCACCAGGACCGCCAGGACCGCCACCACCACCGCCGATCCTGCCAGCTTCCTGCTCACGCTGTCGGCCTCCTGCCGTCGTGGGACCACGTCACCCCGGCTACAACTCACCTGGAGAATGCATGAACGTGCAGAGCTCACGCGCCCTGATCGCACTCGGGGTGACCAGCCTACTGGCGCTCCTCCTCGCCGGTCCGGCGAGCACGTCGGCCGACGCCGCGGCTGCCCAGGGCACCATCCACGGCACCGCGGTCGACACCCACGGCAAGCGGCTCGACCGGATCCGGGTGCGCATCTTCCTCGTGCAGAAGGACGGCGGCTGGGCCTACCTCAGGACGGCGTCCGCGAACGCCGACGGCGACTACCGGACCGCTGACCTCGCAGCGGGTTCCTACGTCCTGCAGTTCGTGGACGTGCGGCCCAGCTACGACAAGACCAAGCACCTCACGAAGGACGTGAAGGTGAGTCTGGCCCCGGGCGCCACGGTCAAGCAGAACGTCCACCTGAAGGTCGGCGCATCGCTGTGGGGCAGGACCTTCAGGAACGGACGGACCGCACCCCTCACCACGATCAAGGCGGTCCGCGACGGCGACACCACGGGCACGGTCTACACCTCCCGCGCCGACCGAGGCGGTGGCTACCTCCTCGGCGGGCTGCCGCTGGGCACGTACACCGTGTTCTCCTACGACCACGCCGGGGCCTACACGGCAGCGCCCCGACGCGTGACGCTCAAGCGGCTCGCCGTCTCCACGAAGCTCACCGTCCGGATGAGCACCAGGGCGGGACGCTACACGGGGCTCGTCCTCGCCGGGGGCATCTCGCTCAAGGACTCCCCCTACGTCACGGCGGTCAACCGGACCACCGGCCAGTTCTGGGTCGTGAAGGCCTCGAAGGGCAGCCTGACGTCGCTCCGTGGCCTGAGCCCGGGTCGGTACACGCTCAAGGTGCCCGGCGCCGACCGCTACCTGGGGCGAACCTTCTCCCTGCCGTCCGTGAGGAGCGGCCGTGTCACCGATGCGGGGAGCCTCGACCTGCGGTACCAGGGCGGCATCCTCGCCGGCACCCTGGTGGACGCGACCACCGGCAAGCGCCTGGGCGGCGTCGAGGTGACGATCAACGACAAGTACGGGCACCCGTACGAGACCGTGCGCACCTCGAGCCAGGGGTACTTCGAGGTGGGTGGGTCGGTCCCCGACGGTGACAACCCGGTCACCCTGACCATCCGTCCACGCAACCCCATCGACGAGGTGCGCTACCAGGAGGCCACGAAGGGGCCGTACACCGTGACTCAGGGGACGACGGCGGACCTCGGGACGATCAAGGTCGTCCGCGTGCCCACTCCGACTCCGACACCGACTCCGACACCGACAGCGTCCCCGACCGCCACGCCCACGACGAAGGCGCCGTGAGGATCAGCGGAACAGGCTGGTGACCGAGCCGTCCTCGAACACCGCGGCCGTGGCCTGGGCCAGCAGCGGGGCGATGGAGAGGACCGTGAGCTTCTCGAAGTACTTGTCCTCGGCGATGGGGAGCGTGTTGGTCACGATGACCTCGACGGCCGAGGAGTCCCGGAGGCGCTCGACGGCCGGACCGGAGAACACGGCATGCGTGGCGGCGATGACGACCGCCTCCGCACCGTCGGCCATGAGGGCCTCGGCGGCCTGGACGATCGTGCCGCCGGTGTCGATGAGGTCGTCGACCAGGATGCACACGCGGCCCTCGACCTCACCGACGACGCGGTTGGCCTTGGACTCGTTGGGCTTGCGGGGGTCGCGCGTCTTGTGGATGAACGCCAGCGGCGCACCACCCAGGGCGTTGGCCCACGACTCCGCGACCTTGATGCGGCCGGCGTCGGGCGAGACCACGGCGAGCGGCTTCTTGCCGTACTTCTTCTTCACGTGGCGCGTGAGGACCGGCATGGCCAGGAGGTGGTCGACGGGACCGTCGAAGAAGCCCTGGATCTGCGCGGTGTGGAGGTCGACCGTCATGAGGCGGTCGGCCCCGGCGGTGAGGAAGAGGTCGGCCATGAGGCGGGCCGAGATGGGCTCGCGGCCGAGGTGCTTCTTGTCCTGACGGGCGTAGCCGTAGAACGGGAGGATGACCGTGATGCGCTTGGCCGACGCACGCTTGAGCGCGTCGATCATGATGAGCTGCTCCATGATCGCCTCGTTGATGGGCGCGGCATGGCTCTGGATCACGAAGGCGTCGCAGCCACGGACCGACTCGTCGAACCGCACGTAGATCTCACCGTTGGCGAAGTCGTACGCGGTGGTGGGGACGAGCTCCACCTCGAGGAGGTCGGCCACCTCCTGCGCGAGCGTGGGGTGCGCTCGGCCGGAGAAGAGCATGATCTTCTTCGTGGGCGTCTGCTTGAGCAGGCTACTCACCTGGGGGGCTCCTCATCGTTCGCCTCGGCAGCGGCCCGCGCCGATGCCGTGTCGGGCCGCTTGCGCTGCACCCACCCCTCGATGATCCTCTGCTCCCCTGCCGACACCGCAAGCGCCCCCGGCGGGACGTCGTCGCGGACCGTGGTACCGGCGCCGGTGAAGGCGCCGTCGCCGATGGTCACGGGGGCGACGAAGACGTTGTCGGAGCCGGTGCGGGCGTGCTTGCCGACCACCGTGCGGTGCTTGTGGACGCCGTCGTAGTTGGCCACGATCGTGCCCGCCCCGATGTTGCTGCCCTCGCCCACCTCGGCGTCGCCGACGTAGGACAGGTGGGGCACCTTGGCCCCGTCGCCGATGTGCGCGTTCTTGGTCTCGACGAACGTGCCGATCTTGCCTCCGGCGCCCAGCTCCGTGCCGGGGCGCAGGTACGCGAACGGGCCCACGGTGGCGTCGGGACCGACGACGGCGTCGGAGCCGTGCGTACGGACGACGGTGGCGCCTGCGCCGACCTCGACGTTGCGCAGCGTGGTGTCGGGACCGATCGTCGCGCCGCTCGCGACCGAGGTGGCGCCCAGCAGCTGGGTCCCGGGCAGGACGGTCGCATCGGCCTCGAGGCTCACGGCGGAGTCGATCCAGGTGGTGGCGGGGTCGATGATCGTGACGCCCTCACGCATCCAGTGCTCGAGCGTGCGGCGGTTGAGCTCGGCACCGAGCCTGGCCAGCTGCAGGCGGTCGTTCACCCCCTCGGTCTGCCAGACGTCCTCCAGCACGTGCGCGCCGACCGGACGCCCCTCCGCCACGGCCTTGGCCACGACGTCGGTGAGGTACAGCTCCCCCTGGGCGTTGGAGGTCTCGAGCGCCCCGACGGCCCGCGCCAGGAACGCGGCGTCGACCGCGAGGACGCCGGAGTTGATCTCGCGCAGCGCCCGCTCGGCGTCGCTCGCGTCCTTGTGCTCGCGAATGGCCTGGACCGCGCCGGACTCGTCGCGGACGATGCGGCCGTAGCCGGTGGGATCGGTGACCTCGGCGCTGAGGATCGTGACGGCGTTCTGGGCGTGGCGGTGCGTGAGGACCAGCTCGCTGAGCGTCTGGCCGGTGAGCAGGGGGACGTCGGCATACGTGACGAGCACGGTGCCCTCGGGCTCCTCGGCGAGGGCGTCGAGCGCGACCTGGACGGCGTGCCCCGTGCCGCGCTGCTCCTCCTGCACCACCTGGACGATCGTGGGGTCGAGGTCGGTGACCGCGGCCGAGACCTGCTCGCGGTCGTGCCCCACCACCGTGACGGTGGTGGCGGCCCCGACGTCGCGGACCGCCGTGAGGGCGTGGGCCACGAGGCTCCGCCCGCCGATCTCGTGGAGGACCTTGGCCCTCGACGACTTCATCCGTGTGCCCGCCCCCGCGGCGAGGACGACGGCCGTGACGCGTGCGCTCACGTCTGCCCTCCTGGTGTGGTTGTCCTGGCTCCCCGAGTAGGAGTCGAACCTACGTCGCTAGTCCTGATTCAAAGTCAGGCGGGCCCTGCCGGCAGACCAATCGGGGATCGCCCGAACAGGCTATCGCGACCCCACCCAGGCTCCGCGATTTGTGACGTTGTTGGCGTCAAACACGCACGATGACGACAGCAAGGTCACACATCGGGGGTGGGGGCGTGGGCGACGGCGAAGGTGCGGCGGAAGGGGAGGACGGTGCCGAGCGGCTTCCTCGGGTAGGCCGTTCGCAACGCGGTCTTGTACTCCTCGGTGAACTGCTCGCGGAGGTCGTCGGGGAGGGCCTGGAGCACGGGGCGCGCCCCGGTGCCGCTGATCCACTCGAAGACCGCGTCGTCCCCCGGCAGCACGTGGAGGTACGTGGTGGACCAGGCGTCGACCGACCAGCCGAGGTCGGAGAAGAGCTCGAGGTACACCTCGGGCCCGCTCCCCCGCACCTCGAGCAGCCCCTGCGTGTGGGCCGCGTACGGCTCACGTGCAGCGATCTCGCGGAGCAGCGCGTGGCTGGGCGACGTGCCGTTGTCCGGGACCTGGACCGCGACGGCGCCTCCGGGCCGCACGTGCCCGGCGAGCGCGGTGAGGACCTCGAGCTCCTCCGGGACCCACTGGAACAGCGCGTTGGACACGATCACGTCGACCTCGCCCGACGGCCGGTACCCGACGACGTCGGCCAGCTCGTAGGCGATCCGCGGGTCCTGCTCGTCGGCGCGCGCCCGCTCGATCATCTCGGCCGAGGAGTCGACGCCCACGATGTCGGCGTCGGGCCAGCGCTCACGCAGCACCGGCATGAGCTGGCCCGGTCCGCAGCCCAGGTCCACCACCGTCGCGGCGTGGGACCGCACCCTCGCGACGAGGTCGACGAACGGGCGACCCCGCTCGTCGGCGAAACGTAGGTACTGGGTGGGATCCCACTGCGGCATCAGACGCCTCCGAGCCCGGCCTCGACCTGTGCCGCCACGGACATCAGCAGCGCGTCCTCGCCGATCCGGGCGACGAGCTGCACCGCGAGCGGCAGGCCGTCGTCGGCCGTGCCGGCCGGGAGCGAGACGGCGGGCGTCCCCGCGTGGTTCCACTGCGCGGTGTAGGGGTAGAAGGCGTTCATGCCGAGCACGGTCCGCAGGCCGCCCTTGCCCCGGAAACGGCCCACGGGCAGCGCGGTGCTGCTCATGACAGGGGTCAGGAGCACGTCGACGCCGAGGTCGTCGTGGATGCGCGCCCCGAAGGCAGCACCCTGGGCGCCGGCCCACGCGACGGCGCGCTCGCCGAACGGGGCGCCGAGCCGCGCGACCTGGCGCGTGCGCTTCTCCAGCAGGGCGGGGTCGGACGCGGTGAGCGCCTTCTCCCGGATCCCCGCGAGGTAGCGCACCGTGAGGGCCTTCGCGTCGAGGCCGTAGGGGATGGTCACCTCGCGGACCTCGTGGCCGGCGGCGCCCAGCACCTCGGCCGCCCGGTCCATCGCCTCGCGGACCTCGGGGTCGAGGCGCTCCGGGCGCGTGGCGGCCGACGCGCTGGTGCTCACACCGATGCGGAGCCTCTGCGGGGTGGCGGACACCGCGTCCACCAGGGATCCGGTGAAGAGCCCGAGCGTGTCGAGGAACAGGGCCGCGTCGGCCACCGTGGGGACCACGCAGCCCTGGGTCGACAGTCCGTGCCACCCGCCCGAGGACGCGAGGGTGCCGTGCGTGGGCTTGAACCCGACCAGGCCGCAGGAAGCCGCCGGGATGCGGATGGACCCTGCCCCGTCGGACGCCGTGGCGAGACCGATCGCCCCGGCCGCGACCAAGGCGGCGGAACCGCCCGAGGACCCGCCACTCGTGCGGTCCAGGTCGTGGGGGTTGCGGGTGATGCCGGTGGCGACGGACTCGGTGAAGCCGTAGATCGCCAGCTCGGGCAAGGTCGTGGAGGCGACGGGCACGAGACCCGCCCGACGCAGGTCGAGCACGAGGTCGCTGTCGCGGACGGCAGGCTCGACGAAGGCCCGGCTGCCGAGGCGCGTGACGCGGCCCTCGACGTCGAGGTCGTTCTTCACGGCGATCGGGACGCCGAGCAGCGGCGAGTCCTCGCCGTTGCCACGGCGTCGGTCGGCCTCGTCGGCAGCGTCGAAGGCCTCGTCGGTGAGCAGCTCGACCACCGCGTTGAGCCGCGCGTTCTCGCGCTCGACGGCCGACAGGGTGGCGACGGTGAGGTCGCGGGACGTGATGGCGCCGGACCGCAGCGCCTCGGACTGGGCGACCGGACCGGCGCCCACGAGCTGGGATGCGTGCACGAGGCAAACCTACGCCCGAACGGGCGGTCGCCGCCGCCTCAGGCTGCGCGGGTGACGTCCCACGTGCGGCGCGCGTCGCCGTCCCAGCGGCGCGCGGCCATGATCGTGCCGTCCAGCTCACGCGGCCGGCCGGCCAGCACCTCGAGCGCCGCCGCCAGCTGTGCCGCGTCGAGTCGGCGGGCCAGCGTGACGTGCGGCGTCCAGGCACCAGGAGCCGTCGTGTCCGGTCGACCGGACACATGGGCGAGAGCGTCGTGCACACCGCGGTGGGCGGCGAGCAGCGTCTCGGTGGGCACGACCACGCGGGACAGCACGAAGGTCCGACCCGTGAAGACGAGCAGCCCGCCGAGCCGCACCGGACCTCCCACGCCGTACCGGACGGAGCGCAGCGCGGCCTCGGCTGCGTCGTCCACCGTGTCCGCCACCCCGAGGGTCACGTGCGGCGCGTTGGACTCACCCGTGTGCCGCGCCTGGCTGGGGAGGTCTGCGTCGAGGAGCAGCGCCCACTCACCCCGGACCGCGGCATCGAGATCCGGGTCCAGCACGAGCTCCACGGACTGCACCATGAGAGGAGCCTCGCGCACCCTCCGACGGGACGCGAGGCGGGCGACGTCACCCTGGAGTATCTCGACGTCGAGATTCTTGACCGATACTGTGAGCGCGGACCGGAGGAGCAGCCATGGCGCACGAGGACGACGTCGACCGCATCGTCGCGGCGTGGGAGCGCGAGCGTCCCGACCTCGACGTGACGCCCATGCAGGTCCTGAGCCGGGTGAGCCGTCTCGCGCGGCACCTGGACCAGGCTCGCAAGACCGCCTTCGCGGCGCACGAGCTGGAGTCCTGGGAGTTCGACGTGCTGTCCGCGCTGCGTCGGTCTGGTCACCCGTACGAGCTGTCCCCCGGCCGCCTCGTGGCCGAGACCTTCGTGACGAGCGGGACCATGACCAACCGCATCGACCGACTCACCGGACGGGGTCTCGTGCAGCGCCGCCCCGACCCCGAGGACCGGCGGGGCGTGCTCGTGCAGCTCACCGACGACGGCCGGGCCCGGGTGGACGCCGCCGTGGCCGAGCTCCTGGGTCATGAGTCGGCCATCCTCGCGGGGCTCCCCGCTCCGGCCCGCGAGCGACTGACGGGCGACCTCCGACACCTGCTGCGTCCCTTCGACGACTGAGCCTGGCCGGCGCCGACCGGGCTAGGCTCGGGACACCACGACCTCAGGGGGAAGTCATGCGTCTCGTCCTACGCTCTGCCGTGCTGGCGCTCGTCGCGGGCGTCGCGCTGGCCGGCTGCTCGTCCGACTCGGGCTCCGAGCCGGCGGATCGACCCAGCGCCTCGACCACGACACCCGTCCCGGTCACGGAGGAGACGTCGGAGGTGCCCGAGGGCTCGGGCACGGGCGACGTCATCGGCACGATCGGCGACATCTCGCCCGACGACGACTGGAAGGTCTCGTGCAGCGACACCGGCGGCGGTGGCGTCCTCGTGAACGCCGTCGGGTCGGCGCCCAACACGATCCAGGCCACCGTCGTGAAGGGTGAGGTCACCAGGATGACCATCTCCTACGACGAGCTCCTCGTGACGGTTCCCGACGGCTCCGGCCTCTCGGTGCGGACCGTCGCCGACGGCTACGCGTTCTCCGGCTCCGTCGACGTGCCGGGGTCAGGACCGCAGAAGGTCACGCTCGAGCTGGACTGCGGCGCCTGACTAGTCGCTGACCTCGAGCCAGCGGTCCTCGAGCTCCTGCCGCCGACCCACGACCTCGTCGTGCTCGGCCGCCAGGGCGACGAGGCGGGGCGGGTCGGTGGCGTGCTCGACCATGTCGGCCTCGAGGGCCGCCTCGCGCGCCGAGAGCTTCTCGATCTGCCGCTCGAGCCGCGCCACCTCCTTGCGCCGCTCCTGACGCTCCTTCTGCGACACGGGCTCGACCGGGACGGACGCCGGGCTGGAGGCCGACCGGTCGGCCGGCGTGCCACCGCTCGTGGCCGGCTCGCGCGAGCGCAGCCGCAGGTACTCGTCGACGCCGCCGGGGAGGTGACGCAGGTGGCCACCCAGCACGGCGTACTGGTGGTCCGTCACGCGCTCCAGGAGGTACCGGTCGTGCGAGACGACGAGGAGGGTCCCCGGCCACGAGTCGAGCAGGTCCTCCATGGCCGCGAGCATGTCGGTGTCGAGGTCGTTGGTGGGCTCGTCGAGGATCAGGACGTTGGGCTCGTCGAGCAGGATCATGAGGAGCTGGAGCCGGCGCTTCTGCCCACCGGAGAGGTCGGAGATCCTGGTGGAGAGCTGTCCGGAGGAGAAGCCGAGCCGCTCGAGCAGCTGGCCCGGCGACATCTCCTTGCCGGCCGCCTCGTAGGAGGTCCGCTGCTGCGCGACGAGGTCGCGGACCCGGTCGTCTCCCAGGCCGTCGAGCTCGCTGAGCGACTGCGACAGGGCCGCCACGCGGATGGTCTTGCCGCGCTTGACCCGTCCGGCCGTGGGCTCCACCTCACCGGTGACGAGACCCAGCAACGTGCTCTTGCCGGCGCCGTTGACGCCGAGGATCCCCGCGCGCTCGCCGGGCTTGATGCGCCACTCGACGTGGTCGAGCACCCGGTGGTCGCCGTAGGACACCGAGACGTCGAGGATGTCGACGACGTCCTTGCCGAGGCGCGCCGTGGCGAGCTGCATGAGCTCCACGGTGTCGCGCACCGGCGGCTCGCGCTCGATGAGGGCGTTGGCGGCGTCGATGCGGAACTTGGGCTTGGCCGTGCGGGCGGGGGCGCCGCGGCGCAGCCAGGCGAGCTCCTTGCGCATGAGGTTCTGGCGCTTCTCCTCCGACGCCGCGGACTGGCGGTCGCGCTCCACGCGCTGCAGCACGTAGGCGGCGTAGCCACCCTCGAAGGAGTCGACCACGCCGTCGTGGACCTCCCACGTGACGGTGCAGATCTCGTCGAGGAACCAGCGGTCGTGGGTGACGACGGCCCAGGCCGAGACGGGCGAGGACTTGACGTGCTGGGCCAGCCACGTGACGCCCTCGATGTCGAGGTGGTTGGTGGGCTCGTCGAGGAACACGACGTCGTGCTCGCCCACCAGCACCTGTGCGAGCGCCGTGCGCCGACGCTGGCCTCCGCTGAGGTCTCCCACGCGGGCGTCCCAGGGCAGGTCGCTCAGCAGGCCGGACACGACGTCGCGGATGCGTGCGTCGCCGGCCCACTCGTGCTCGGGGCGGTCGCCCACCACGACCTCGGCCACGGTGAGGTCGGGGTCGAGGACGTCGGCCTGGTCGAGCACGCCGATGCGCAGGTCGCGGCGCCACGTGACGCGACCGTCGTCGGGCTCCTGCCGCCGGGCCAGCACCCGCAGCAGGGTGGACTTGCCGTCGCCGTTGCGACCGACGACGCCGATCCGGTCGCCGTCGGCGAGCCCGAGGGACACGCCGTCGAGGATCGTGCGGTCGGGATAGGCCAGTGCGAGGGTCTCCCCGCCGATGAGCGGCGGCACGTCAGACGAGCCGTGCGCCGGGCACGGGGCCGCGCGTCTGGATGACGTCGGCACAACCGCTGGCGCCGGCCAGGGCGAACGAGACGTCGAGCCTGTGGGTCTCGTCGTCGACCAGGAACAGGCACGTGGGCCCCGAGCCGGAGATGAGCGCGCCGAGCGCGCCGGCCTCCATGCCGATCTCGAGGGTGTCGCGCAGCTCAGGTCGCAGGGAGATGGCCGCGTCGGAGAGGTCGTTGGACAGGGCGGCGCCGAGCAGCGCGGCGTCGCCGGCACGAAGCGCCGCCAGGAGCTCGTCGGCGATCTGGGGCTCGTCGACCGTCCTGCCCTCGTTGAGCCGGTCGAACTCGGCGTACACGGCGGGCGTGGAGAGTCCTTGCGAGGCCACGGCGAGCACCCAGTGGTACGAGCCGCGGGCCAGGACGGGGCTCACCGTCTCGCCCCGGCCGCCGCCGATGGCGTTGCCACCGTGGAGCAGGAAGGGGACGTCGCTGCCGAGCTGCGCCGCGTAGGGCTCGAGCTCGGCCTTGGACAGGCCGAGGCCCCACACCTCGTTGCAGGCCACGAGGGCGGCCGCCGCGTCGGCGGAACCTCCCGCGAGGCCGCCGGCGACCGGGATGACCTTGCGGATGGCGAGGTCGACACCGAGGTCGGTGCCGGAGTCGTCGGCGAGCAGCCGGGCCGCCTTGACCGCGATGTTGTCGTCGCCCAGCGGGACGTCGGCCACCTCGGCGGACGGGTCGGCCTCGGAGTGGACCGTGACCGCGATGACGCCGTCGTCGGTGGCCGTGGCCCGCAGCTCGTCGTGCAGGTCGAGCGCCTGGTACACCGTGGCCAGCGGGTGGAAGCCGTCGTCACGCACGGGGCCGACGCCGAGGCTGAGGTTGATCTTGGCGGGAACCCGCACCGAGGCTGACGTCACCCGACCAACCTAGGGGATGCCTCCACCCGTCACACTCGTTGCCGTGACCACCCGGCTCTCCGAGCGACGCACCCTGGTCCTCCTGCTCGCGCTGACGTCCGGGACGGGCATCGTCGACGCCGCGTGCTACCTGGGCCTGGGCCGCGTCTTCACCGGGAACATGACCGGCAACGTCGTCATCCTGGGCATGGGCCTGGCCGGTGCCGAGGACCTCCCCGTCGCGGGGCCGCTCGTGGCGCTCGCCGGGTTCTTCGCGGGTGCTGCGCTGGCCGGACGGTTCGTGCGCGGCCGCCGGGGCTGGGGTCCGTGGACGTCGACGGTGCTCGGCGCCGTCGCCGTCGCGCTGGGCGGCGTGGCCGTCGCGCTGCTGGTCGTCGACGAGTCACCCCACCAGTCCTTCGCCCTGGTCCTCACCGCGGTGCTGGCCACCGCCATGGGCGGGCAGGCCGCCGCCGCGCGCGCCGTGGGCTTCCGTGAGCTGACGACGGTCGCCGTGACCGCCAACCTCGTGGGCCTCGCGTCGGACACGTGGCCGGGCCGCGACTCCCGCCAGGTGGGGGTGGCGCGCGGCCTCGCCGTCGTGGCCATCGTCCTCGGGGCCGCCGTCGGCGCCCTCGTCGTGCAGTGGCACCTCGCTGCCGCGGTGGCTGCGGCCACCGCCGTCGTGGCCACCGTCACCGTGGCGGCCTGGGCACCCACGTCGCCCGGTGCCGGACCGGTCACGCCGGGCTGATCTGGGCGGTGAGCCTGTCACCCGTCCCTGCTGAGGCGGTGAGTGTGTCACCCCTCGACGGCCTGGACGGGTGACACACTCACCGATCAGGCGGGACGCACGAGGGCGAGGGCCTCGTCGCGGGGCAGGCTGCGGCCGGCCTCCAGCTCGCGCTCGAAGCGGTCGAGGCCCAGCTCCTCGCGCAGCCCCGCAGCCAGGTCGAGCCCGTCGCGTACCGACAGGTCCTGACGCCCCCGGAGCTGGTCCGACGCACCGAGCTGCCGAGCGGCCAGCGCGGCATCACCCCGGGCGCGCGTGAGGTGCGCGACCGCGCGGGCGACCCCGGCCAGGATGGGCATGTCCTCCACGCGCTCCCCCTGCTCGAAGCCCTCGCGGATCGCCTCCTGGGCGTCGTCGAGCCGGCCCGCAGCCACCCGGGCGCGGGCGAGGAACCCGAGGAGGGCCGCCCGGGCCTGCGAGCTGCCGAGCGCGGCCCCGCCGTCCTCCGCCGCCTGCTCCTCGAGCATGCGCACCGCTTCCTCGGGCCGACCCGCCAGTACCTCGATCTCCGCCAGGGTGGCCCGCAGGATCCACCGGCCCCGTTCGTGGGAGACCCTCGCCTCCTCGCGGAGCAGCTCCTCGCGCAGCGCCTGCAGGTCGTCACGGCCGGCCGTGACGAGCCGGACGCCCACGATGCGGGACCGCACGAACGACAGGTCCTCCCCCGCTCCCAGCTGCTCGAGCAGGCCCTGCGCCTCGCGCCACGTCGCCACCGCCTCGTCGAGATGGCCGTCGAGGGCGTGCTCGGTGCCGAGCGACGTGAGCGCGCTCGCGAGACCGGAGCGGTCGCCGACCTCGCGGAAGCCCTCGACCGCCGCCAGGAGCCGCTCCCGGTCCGCCGGCCCCGTGCCGGCGTTGTCGCTCAGCACGACGCCCATGATCGCGATGACGGACCGGGTCCACAGGTCGGTGGGCTCGGGCAGCATCCGGTCGCCCGACCGGCCGAACCAGGCGAGGACGTGGATCACGATGTCGGCCCAGTGGCCGTGGGCTCGTCCGGTGTCGTAGGCGGCCAGGATGGCTGCCACGTGCTCGTCGGCCGACGTCGACCGCCCGGTCCGGCTCATCTCCCCGACGATGGCGAGGCCGTGCAGCAGCATCTCGGAGACGGGGTCGTCGCTCGGCGGGAGCGCCATGACCTCGCCGATCCAGGCGCCGAACTCGTCCTCCTGGCCACGCATGGCCCAGTACCAGGCCGCCACCTGCAGGATCTGGCCCGCGCCGGCGCGGTCGTGCACGTCGATCGCGAAGCGCAGCGCGGCTGCCACGTTGCCCCACTCCACGTCGATGACCTCGAGCGAGCGCAGCTGTTCTGGCCCCCGCAGGAGAGGACCGTGGTGCTGGAGCATCGCGACGACGTGGGCGAGGTGCGCGCGCCGGACGCTCGTGACCGTGCCTGCCTCGACGAGCCGCTCGGTCCCGAACTCGCGCAGGGTCTCCAGCATCCGGAACCGCGGCTCACCCTCGCCCCGGACCGGGGTCAGGAGCGACTTGTCCGCCAGGGAGGCGAGCAGGTCGGCGGCGTCGACCTCGTCGATGCCGCCCACCGCGGCGGCGCCCGCAGCCGTGACACCGGCCGGGAACACCGCAAGCCTCTCGGCGAGGTCGCGCTCCTCGGGCTCCAGGAGGTCCCAGCTCCACTCCACGACGGCCCGCAGGGTGCGGTGGCGCGGCAGCGCGGTCCGGCTGCCTCCGGTCAGGAGCCGGAACCGGTCACCGAGACGCGCCGCCACCTGCTGGACGCTCGACGTCCTGAGCCGGGCGGCGGCGAGCTCAAGGGCGAGCGGCTGGCCGTCGAGCCGACGGCCGACGTCGAGCACTGCGGGCAGCGTGTCGGCATCGAGGACGAAGGACGGGTCGGCCGCCTGCGCGCGCTCGACGAACAGCCGCACGGCACTGAACTCGAGCGCGTCCTCGACCGGGACGCCCTGCTCGGGCACCGCGAGCGGCTCGATGGGGTGGACCAGCTCGCCGATCAGCCGGAGCGGCTCACGGCTCGTCGCCAGGACGCGGAGACCGGGGGCCCGCGACAGCAGGTCGTCGACGAGTCTCGCGGCGGCGTCGATCACGTGCTCGCAGTTGTCGAGGACGACGAGGCCGTGCAGGTCGGCCGCACCCTCGAGCAGCCGCGAGCGGTCGTCCGTCGCGCCTCGACGCCGGCCGTCGAGCGTGGCCACCTCCACGAGGTCGAGTGCTCCGAGGGTCGTCCGCACGACGTCGGCCTCGGAGGCCACCGACGCCAGCTCGACGAGCCACACGTCGCCCGAGCCCCGGGCCGACTCGATGGAGAGGCGCGTCTTGCCCGCTCCTCCCGGCCCGAGGATCGTGACGAGCCGGTGCGAGCGGAGCGCTGCGCGAAGGTCGTGGACGGCCTGGTCGCGTCCCACGAACGACGTGAGGGCGACAGGCAGCCGGGCTGCGTGGTGGCGGACCTGCCCGACCTCGCCGCGCAGCAGGCGGGTGTGCATGTCCTGCAGGGCAGGCGACGGGTCGGTGCCGAGGTCGTCGGCGAGCCGGCGGCGCAGCTCGTCGTACGCGTCGAGCGCCTCGGCGGGCCGGCCGCTCGCCGCGAGGGCCTCGAGCCGCAGGCGCCAGAGGTCCTCGCGGTAGGGATGGTCCTGCGTGAGGACGGCGAGCTCGGTCACCAGGGCCGAGGTGGGGCCGGACCTGAGGCGCTCGGCGACGTCGAGCTCGACCGCCAGCAGGCGCGACTCCGCAAGGCTGCTCAGCACGTCGTCCACGAACGGCGGCCCCCCGGCGTCGGCGAAGGGCTCGCCCCGCCACAACGCCGCCGCGGCGCCGTCGCCCTCGGCGATCCCACGGCGCAGGTCGCCCACGTCGGTCGAGCTCGTGCTCAGCACGTAGCCGGACGCGGTGGAGACGAGTGCGCCGTCGGGGAGGCGTCGGCGGGTCCGGGACACCACCGACTGGAGCGCGTTGGCGGCGTCGGCAGGGAGGTCGTCGCCCCAGAGGTCGTCGATCAGCGTCGACGCCGGCACGGCGCGGCCGTCCGCGAGGGCGAGCCGACCGACGAGGGCACGGTTGCGCGCGCCGCCGAGGTCGATCTCACGACCGTCGGCGAGCACCCTCACCGGACCCAGGACCTCGACACGCACCCGCCCATCATGACGGACGGGAGGTGCCGTCACACGGCCCCGGCGCTCCCGTCCGTCCCGAGCTCAGGCGAGGTTCACCTCGACCGGGACGGCCGTGCGGAGCGTGTGACCGACGGGCGAGGTGGCCAGCACCTTGGCGTGCAGCGCGTCGACCTCCTCGCGCGGTGCGGACGTCTCCAGCGTCACGTCGGCGCTGATGCCGGAGAATCCCGCGTGGCCCTCCTTGAGCCCGAGGAACACGTGGAGGTCCACGTCGCCCTTGACGTCGATCCGCAGGGCGTCGATCTCGATCCCGGCCAGCGTCGCGTTGGCCGCGTAGCCCACCGCGAGGCAGTTGCCCAGGGCGCCGAGGAGCTGCTCCACGGGGTTGGCGGCGGTGTCGTCGCCGCCCAGGCCGGCCGGCTCGTCGGAGGACACGGGCGAGAACGTGCGGACGCGCGAGGACGACTGGAAGGCGCGGTCCCACGTGACGTGCGCGGCCCACGTGGTCTGCGCCGCGCTGGGGTCGGCCTGGATCGACCCGACGAGCGCGCCGACCGCGGCGAGGTCGACGTCGTTGAGCTGCTGGGTGGTGGTCTGCGACATGGTGGCTCCTGAGGTGGGTGGACCTCCAGCCTGACCGCGGACCGAGCGGTGCGGCCGTCCTCTCGCTCCGTGAGACGTGGTCGGGACGGACGCCTCGACAGCCCATCATGGCCGGCGCCGTCCGGGACGTCAGGCGCTGCGCAGGTAGGCGCGCGGCGTCACGCCGAGGACCCGTCGGAAGTGCCGGATGAGGTGAGACTGGTCGTGGAACCCCACCTCCACCGCGACGTCGGCGGCGGCCTCGCCGGCCAGCAGGAGCCGCCGGGCGCGATCGACCCGCCGGCCCGTCAGGTACTGGTGCGGCGGGATGCCGTACTCGCGGCGGAACGCCCGGACGACGTGGGTGGGATCGACGCCCAGCTGGGCCGCCATCTCCACGAGCGTCGGTGCCTCGGCGCCGCAGGCGTCCAGGCGGTCGCGCACCTCGCGCGCCACTCCTCGGCCCTGACGCCGCGACACCGGCGGCCGCCAGAGGTCGAGCCGGCCACCGATCTCCTCCGACACGAGCGCGAGCCGCGACTCCGCCTCGAGGCTGTCGCCCAGCTCGAGCGCGTCGTGCAGCCGGGACACCGACCGTGCGAGGTCGGCTCCGACGAGGGGAGCCGAGACGGCCGGACCGACCAGGCCCGCGTCGAGCCAGGTCTGCTCGAGGTAGAGGACACGCTTGTCGAAGCCATCGACGTGGATGGCCCGGCCGTCGTGGGGGACGTCGGGAGGCAGGACCGTGACAGACCCCGGAGCGGCCCGGTGCGGGCGGCCGTCGAGCGCGTAGTCCACGCCGCCGGTGTCGACGAGCAGGAGCGTCCACGTGCCGTGGACGTGCGCCGGGTAGGCGTGCTCGGTGAAGTGGGCGTGCAGCACCTCGGTGACTCCTGGCACCTCCGGACGCCAGGCCCTCGCCTGCTCGCGCGCCATGTCAGGAACGTACAAGACCGGGCCCGCCGCCACGGACGATCGTGATGGCATGACCGAGCCCCATCCCGACGCCCCCGTCCGCTTCGACACCAAGATCGTCGTCCTGCTCCGCACCGACCTCGCACCGTGGCAGGCGCTCAACGTGACGGCGTTCCTCGTCAGCGGCATCACCGCGGCCCATCCCGAGGCTGTCGGCGAGCCCTACGCCGACGCCGACGGGACCCCCTACCTCGCGCTCCTGGGCCAGCCGGTCGTCGTGCTGGGCGGGACCGCGGAGCAGCTGACCGCCTCCCACGCGAAGGCCGTCGGCCGCGGTCTCGACCAGGCCGTCTACACCCGCGAGATGTTCTCGACCGGCCACGACGCCGCCAACCGGGCGGCCGTCCGCGCGGTGGGACGTGACGACCTCGACCTCGTGGGCATCGCGCTCCACGGACCCAAGAACGCCGTCGACAAGACCGTCAAGGGCATCCCGCTCCACTCTTGACCCGCCGGGCGGTGGATGTGCCACCGGATGGACCCTCATACGGTGGAGGATCCACCGCCCACCACGGTCCCGGGGCTAGATGAGGCGGCGGTCGCTGGCCCACTTGGTGAGCTCGTGGCGGCTCGAGAGCTGGAGCTTGCGCAGGACGCTGGAGACGTGGGTCTCGACGGTCTTGATGGAGATGAACAGCTCCTTGGCCACCTCCTTGTAGGCGTAGCCGCGGGCGATGAGCCGCATGACCTCGCGCTCTCGCTCCGTGAGCCGGTCGAGGTCCTCGTCGACCTGGGCCACCTCGATCGTGCCGGCGAACGCGTCGAGCACGAATCCGGCGAGGCGCGGGCTGAAGACGGCGTCGCCGCCGGCCACGCGGGTGAGCGCGTCGACGAGCTCGGGACCGGAGATGTTCTTGGTGACGTAGCCGCGGGCACCGGCCCGGATGATGCCGATGACGTCCTCGGCGGCGTCGCTCACCGACAGCGCCAGGAACGTCGTGCTGCTCAGGTGGCCCACGCGGCGCAGCACCTCGGCGCCGCCTCCGCCGGGCATGTGGACGTCGAGCAGCACGACGTCGGGACGCGTGGCCTCCACGAGCGCGACCGCCGTGTCGACGTCCTCGGCCTCCCCCACGACGTCGACCACGCCCGACAGCTCCGTCCGCACCCCGGTGCGGAACATGGCGTGGTCGTCGACGATGGCGACGCGGAGCGTGCCCGGGTCGATCTCGGTCCGGTCGCTGCTGGGCTCGGTCATGCGTTCTCCTCGTCGGGGTGGCGTACAGGCATGCGCAGGACGACCTCGGTGCCCTCGCCGAGCGCGCTGCGGACCTCGGCGGTCCCGCCGTGCCGCTCGACGCGACCGACGATCGAGCCCCGCACGCCCATGCGGTCCTCGGCCACCGCGGCGGGGTCGAACCCGACGCCCCGGTCGCGCACGAACACCTCGAACCGTCGGCCGTCGCACTCGCCGTAGACGTCGACACGGTCGACGCCGGAGTGCTTGGCCGCGTTCACGACCGCCTCACGGGTGGCCCGCACGAGCGCGCTCACGTCGGCGTCGAGCGGTGCGTCTCCGACGACGATGAGCTCGACGGGGACCTGGTGGAGGTCCTCGACCTCGGTGACCACCGAGCGCAGCGCCGCCGCGAAGGAGTCGCCCTCGGCCTGCTCGTCGCCGTAGAGCCAGGCCCGCAGCTCGCGCTCCTGGCGCCGGGCGAGCGTGGCCACGGTGGCCTGGTCCCCCGCGTTCTTCTGCAGCAGGGCGAGCGTCTGGAGCACGGAGTCGTGCAGGTGCGCCGCGACGTCGGCCCGCTCCTGCGACCGGATGCGCTCGCGCCGCTCCGCGGTGAGGTCGGAGAGGAGCCGGGTGATCCACGGCCCAATGAGCAGGGCGAGGCCGACGAGCGCGATGACGGTCGCGGACAGCAGGTCGACGAGGGCGTTCCACCCGCGCTCCCGGGTGACGACGTAGAGCATGGCCGCGGCCAGCATCGCCACGCCGGCTGCGACGCGGACGGCGAACGCCCAACCGTCGGTCTGGCGGATGAAGCGGCTCAGGGCGGCGTCGTCCAGCTGTCGCCAGACGAGCGCGATGCCCACGATGGCCAGGAGCGCCGGGAGGAGCAAGGAGTCGTTGACGCCGCGGCCCAGGACCTGCATGAGGACCAGGACACCGACCCCCAGGGCGGCCACCGCGACGGTCTGCACGATCTCGCGCCGGCCCGGTCCCGACCGCGAGCGCAGTCCTCGGCGCGTGGCCGACTCCAGGCCCGGGCTCGAGGCCGGCTCCGCGAGCGGCAGCAGACGCCAGAGGACGAGGTACACGAGGACCCCGACGCCGTTGAACCAGGTGGCCACGACGAGCGCGACGCGCACCCAGACCGGCGGGAGGCCCAGGTGCTCGGCCAGCCCCGCGGCCACGCCCCCGACGATGCGGCTCTCGACCGGACGCACGGCACGCCGGGGCGTGTACGTCGTCGAGGCCGGTCGCCCGGGCGCCTGGGGGGTGGAGGTCACGAGGTCAAGCCTCACACGCGCGTGAGCACGGACGCCACACCCGACGCCCCTGCCCCGCCCCTGGACCACCGACCCCGGGAGCCCCGGGGTCGGACCAGGGTCGTACCCGATGGTCCTGGGGCGCCCGCCCGGCGAGGCTGGAGCCATGAACGACACCACCACGGCCTCCGAGGCCCCCGAGGACCGCGGCTTCGACCCGCAGCGCGTCCGCACCCTGACCGACATGCGACGCAGCCGGGACGACCGCATGGTCGCCGGCGTCTGCACCGGCGTCGCCCGTCACCTCGACATCGACCCCGTCATCGTCCGGGTCGTCATCGCCGCCCTGACCTTCGTGGGCCTGGCCGGACCGATCCTCTACCTCGCCGCCTGGTTCCTCGTCCCCTCCGACGACGCCGAGCGCAGCATCGCGGCCGACTGGTTCAACCTCGACGAGCAGGAGGAGCGGGTCCGCACCGTGGGGCTCATCGGCGCCGCCGCCGTTGCCGCGATCAGCGTCGTGAGCGACGGCAGCTGGGGCGGGGGGCCTCCGGGAGAAGTTCTCTTCTGGGTGGTCGTCCCGACGGCGATCCTCTACTGGTTCTTCGCCGTGCTGCCCCGGCGCCGTCGCGAGGCCAGGGGGCTCGCCACGACGGCGAGCTCGCCCACCACGGCCACGACGGCTGCCACGGCCGTCGACGGGGCGCCGCCGTCGGGCATCGAGTCCACCGCCGTCATCCCGACCGGTTCCCCGCGGCCCCGTCGTCCCCGGCGCTCGCCGGCCCTGGCGTGGCTCACGCTGTCGGTCGTGGCCGTCGTGCTGGGCGCCCTCGGCATGTGGGACGCGGCGCACGCCTCGGCCGACGTCACCTGGCTGACCTACATCGCGACCGCGCTCGGCATCGTCGGCCTGGGGCTCGTGGTCGGGTCCGTCGTCGGCCACGGCCTCTGGCTCGTCCCCCTCGGCATCCTGCTCGCCGTCGTCCTGGCCATCGGCTCGGTGGTGCCCAGCGGGAAGATCGGCGAGGACCATCACGCGCCGCTCACCGCGTCGCAGGTGCGTTCTGAGTACCGGCTCGGCATCGGCGACTTCCGGCTCGACCTGCGCGACGTCGCCGACCCCGACCAGCTCGTGGGACGCACCATCTCGGTGGACCAGGGCATCGGGTCCCTCGAGGTCATCGTCCCCGAGGGAACGCCCGTCACCGTCAGGAGCCATGTCCGGGGCGGCGACATCGAGGTCTTCGGCCGGCAGGAGAGCGGAACCGACCGTCGGCTCGACACCGTGGGCATCCGCTCCCGGTCCCTCACCATCGAGGCCGACATGGGCCTCGGCCAGATCAAGGTGGTCGACCAGTGACCCGTCATCCGTTCAACATCGCCAGCTTCGTCGCAGGAGTCATCATGCTCGGTCTCAGCCTGCAGTGGTTCGTCCGCCGGCACGACCTCGTCGACACGACCCAGACAGCCCTCATCGGGGCAGCCGTCCTCATCGCCGCCGGCCTGGCCGGCATCACCGCAACCCTCAGGAGCAAGCCATGAGCAGCACACCGGGAACACCCAAGAAGCTCGTCCGCAGCCGCGACGACAAGTGGCTGAGCGGCGTCTGCGGCGGCCTCGCCGAGTACACCGGCGTCGACGTCACCCTCATCCGCATCGTGGTCCTCGTGGGCACCGTCATCGGGTTCGGCTCGCTGCTCGTGGCCTACGTGGTGGCCTGGATCCTGATGCCGGCCGTGGAGCGTCCGCAGCCCCCGGTGGTCATCCAGCAGCCGGCACCGCAGCCCGGAACGCCTCCCGAGCCGCCCACGCCGTCTGCGTGAAGTCCGAGAAGACGCCGTCGACGCCTGCCTCGAAGAACCGCAGGTACTCGGCCGCAGCGTCACCGTGCGCCGAGCGCGCGGTGCCGACGCGGTAGTCGAGCGGCAGGAAGTTGTTCTCGTCGCGCATCGTCCAGATGTGCACCCAGAGACCGGCCTCGTGGGCCCTGCCCACGAGGCCGGTCTCGTCCGTGAGGCGGTGGTCCGGGGCACGCTCGATCACGAGGCTCTTGTTGGGTCCGATCCCGTCGGCGTAGGCCGCCACGAACTCCAGGCCGTCGGCGGTCGTGAGGTCCGCGTAGGTGCGGGGGTCGCCGGAGGCCACGAAGTCGAACGGGGCCCCGGCACGATCCATGAGCTGCACGAGCGGCGCGGGCGTGCGCGGCCGGAGCTCCTGGAGGTTGGCCGACTCCATCGACTGGATCACCACCGGGACGTCGGCGTCGTCGTCGTTGATGCCGAGCCTTTCCATCTCGGCCACGAGGAGGTCGTTGAGGTCGAGGTCGAGGTCGTGGAAGTACGTGGGGTGCTTGGTCTCGACGTAGACGCCGACCCGGCGGCCGATCTCGGCCTCGTTGGCGTCGCGGGCGATCTGGACCACCTCGGCGAACGTCAGGATGGGTTCCCGGCCCGCCAGCACCAGGTTCTGCGGCCGGAGCTGCGGCAGCCGCTCCCGCGTCCGCAGCCTCTTGAGCTCGGCGAGGGTGAAGTCCTCCGTGAACCAGCCGCTGAACGGGACGCCGTCGACGACCTTGGTGGTGCGGCGCTCGGTGAACTCGGGGTGCTCGGCGACGTCGGTCGTGTGGCCGATCTCGTTCTCGTGCCGGACCACGAGATGGCCGTCACGGGTGGCCACGACGTCGGGCTCGATGAAGTCGGTGCCGAGCTCAATGGCCAGCTCGTACGACGGGCGGGTGTGCTCGAGCCGGTGGCCCGGCACGCCGCGGTGCGCGATGAGGACCGGAGCGCCCTCCTGGACCGAGCCGGTCATGGCACCGCCCGAACCAGCCGGACCGCGCCGTCGCGCCGCGGGTCCGCCGCGGCCTCCAGGTGGACGGTGCCGTCGGGCAGGGGGCGGCGGACCGTGGCACCCACCCCGCCGAAGTACATCGTCAGGTCGGTCTCGCGCTTCACGACCTCGTCGGGTCGGCCGGCGCGGTGCACGTGCACACGCGGGTGGTTGACCGCCTGCTGAAGGGTGAGCCCTCCCGTGCAGTAGCCCGCGAGGACCTGCGCCAGGGCCGTGGAGATCCGATCGGCACCCGGGGAGCCGATGGCCAGCGAGGCACCGTCGTCGTGCTGCGCCACGGTGGGCGCCATGTTGGAGAGCAGCCGCGTGCCGGGGGCGAGGCCGTGAAGACCCCTCGGGTTGAGCTCCTGCTCACCGAGGCAGTTGTTGAGCCAGATCCCGGTGCCGCGCGCGATCATGCCCGATCCGTAGCCCGACGACACGGTCACGGCGCAGGAGCTGCCCTCGCTGTCGGAGGCGGACACATGGGCCGTCGAGGCCGGGCGGTCGGCGTTGCGCGCGGTGGGTGGGAGGCCGTCGAGCATCGCGAGGTAGGCCTGCGCATCGCGCTCGAGGTCGTCGCTGGGGTCGAGCACGTCGAGACGATGACCCAGCACGAGTCGCTCCACCTCGACCATGCGCTCGACGTCGGCGTCGCTCCAGGATCCGCCGCTGGTCGCCTCGGGCCTTCCGTCGAGCAGGCGCAGCATGGCCGCGACGCACACGCCCCCGACCGAGGGCACCGGGTTGGTGCCGAGCCGCCACGGCCCCACCTGCGCGACGAGCGACGGGCGGACCACCGGCCGGTAGGCGGCGAGGTCGCGGGCCGACAGGATCCCGCCGCGCTCCACGACGTCGGCGCTGATGAGCCGCGCGAGGTCGCCGGTGTGGAGCGCGGATGCGCCCTCGTCGGCGATGAGCTGGAGCGACGCCGCCAGGTCGGGGACCACGATCGGCTCGCTCGTGAGCTCGCCCTCGAAGCCCGGCCTGAGGTCGTGCACCGCAGAACGGCTCTGGTCGTCCCAGCCGAAGATGTCGTCGTGGACGTACTCGAGGTAGTACCGCGAGGCAGACCCGAGCCGGAAGCCCTCGCGGGCCACCTCGATGGCCGGTGCCACCACCTCGTGCCACGGGGCGACGCCCCAGCGTCGGTGGGCCTCCTCGAACGCCGCCACGGCTCCGTGCGCAGCGACGGACCCGGCGCCGATGGTGATGTCGACGCCGCCGCCGTAGGCCGTGCTGACGTCCCAGGTCCCGGACTGCTTCACCCCGACGTCCCGGCCGGGCATGTCCATCCAGCCGTCGACGGTCACGGGCGCCGAGCCGTCGGCGGGCTGCACCGTGACGAACCCGCCGGAGCTCAACGAGACGATGCCCACCTCGTTGACCATCGTCACGAGCGCGGCGGCCAGGGCGGCGTCCACGGCGTTGCCGCCGAGGAGCGCGAGACGCTCACCCGCGGCGGCCGCGGCCTCGTTCGGCGCGGCGACCGCGACATCGGGCATGACTCGACCCTATCCACGCGGAGGCCTCCCGGCGGGGACCGACGGCCACCGGGCGACCGATAGAGTGGGGGACGGTGAGCCGGGAAGTCTGGTCGGCATCGTGTCGTCGACCCCGAAGGATCCCATGAAGCACTCCAACGACCGCCTGTTCTCCCGCGGTTCGTGGCCCGAGGCGAGCCGCGTGGCCGACGTCCTGCGCACCGAGACCGTCGGCGGTGTCCTTCTCGTCGCCGCTGCGATCGTCGGCATCGTGGCCGCCAACACCGGCGACTGGTACGCCGACCTGCGGGACACCGTGGTGGGGCCCTCGGCGCTGCACCTCGACCTGAGCCTGGGCACCTGGGCCGCAGACGGCCTGCTCGCGATCTTCTTCTTCGTGGTCGGCCTCGAGCTCAAGCGCGAGTTCGTGGCCGGCGACCTTCGCGACCCGCGTCGCGCCGCGGTCCCGATGGTGGCGGCGCTCGGCGGCATGGTCGTCCCGGCGCTCATCTTCACCGCCATCAACCTCGATGGCGCCGTCCGCGGCTGGGCCATCCCCACCGCCACCGACATCGCCTTCGCCGTCGCGGTGCTCGCCCTGCTCGGCAGCCACCTGCCGACAGCGCTCCGCACGTTCCTGCTCACCCTGGCGATCGTCGACGACCTGCTCGCCATCACGGTGATCGCCATCTTCTACACCGACAGCCTCCACCTGCAGTGGCTCGCTCTGGCCGTGCTGCCGATCGGCGCGTTCGCCGTGCTCGTGCAACGGCGCATCCGCTCGCCGTGGCTGCTCGTCCCGCTCGCCCTGACGGCCTGGGCGCTGGTGCACGCCTCCGGGGTCCACGCCACGGTGGCCGGTGTCCTGCTCGGTTTCACGGTGCCGGTCCTGCGGCGCGACGGCGCGGACGCGCCCGGCCTCGCCGACCACCTCGAGCACGTCGTCCGGCCGCTCTCGGCCGGGTTCGCGGTCCCCGTCTTCGCCTTCTTCTCCGCCGGGGTGGTCGTGAGCAGCGACGCCCTGGGCGAGGCGGTGTCGTCGCCCATCACGATCGGTGTCGTGCTCGGCCTCGTCGTCGGCAAGACCATCGGCATCCTGGGCGCCACGTGGCTCATGTCGCGGTTCACGGGTGCCGAGCTCGACGACGAGCTGTCGTGGTGGGACCTGCTGGGGATGTCGATCCTCGCCGGCATCGGATTCACGGTCTCGCTGCTCATCGCCGAGCTGGCCTTCGGAGCCGGCAGCCCGGAGGCCGAGCACGCCAAGCTGGGCGTGCTCGTGGGCACGCTCCTCGCCACGGTCCTGGCCGCCGTGGTGCTGCGGACCCGCGAGCACGTGTACCGCGCCATCTCCGAGCAGGAGACGAGGGACGACGACGCCGACGGCGTGCCCGACGTCTACCAGCGCGACGAGTGACGACTAGTCGGCGTCGTCCTCGTTGTCGAGCGTCATCCAGTCCGACGCCTTGTAGCTCTTCATGGTGCCGCTCGGGGCGGTGACCACGAGGGTGCCGTCGTAGCCGAGGATGCCGTACTCGGTGCCCTCGTCCTCGCCGATGAAGGCGTCGAGGTCGGAGACGTAGCGAGCGGCCATGTCGACCGGCTTGCCGTCCTTGGGCTTGAAGGCGATCCGGAACTTGGCGCCCGAGGCGTCGACGCCGCAGACCGAGGCCTGGCCGCGCTGGGTGTACGTCTTGTAGAGGATCACGGGGTAGCGGCCGCCGCACGCGACGGTGAGCCCGCTCTTCTTCTCCTGCTCGACCGAGACCGGCGTGAGGCCGCAGTCGACCGGGAGGGTGTCCTCGTCGACGCCGGTGGGGTCGATGTCGCGCTTGCCGTCGTCGCACGGCTGGCCCGACGGCGAGGTGGCGCTCGCGCTCGGCGTGGCCGAGGGGCTCTTCGAGGGGGTGGCGCTGGGCGTGGCCTCGGCCGACGGCGCGCTCGAGGGTCCGGCGTTCGCGACACTGGCGTCGTCGCCCCCGCCCCGGAGGGCGATGACGGCGATGACGCCGGCCACGGCGATCAGGACGACCACCAAGATGGCCGTCCGGACACGTGCGAGTTGAGCTGAGCTCACGAACCTTGCCTCCCGATGGACTCCCGCGACCCTAACAAAGTCCGCTCGGGACCTGCCCGGCCGTCACGGGAGGTCAGCGGCACGGTGGGCGCGTTCCCCGGTTCGGCGGCCGAGTACGCCGGGGCCCCGGAGCCCCTTGCCGGAGCGGCTCCAGGCGGGGCAGGTCTGGTCTGGACTCGCGGTCACTTGCCCCGGCGCCGGTTGTAGGCCGGGACCGAGAACGAGAGCAGGCCCGCTGCCAGGAGCAGCAGGGGGATGGCCTTGTTGTCGCTGCTGGCGGAGACCGCAGCGGCGACGAAGAAGAGGAGAGCGGCGGCGTACCAGAGCTTCGCGTCGTTCATGCCGTCACCGTAGACGCGACTCCAGCCGCCCGCACGACGAGCCGATGCGGGCCGTCGGACGGCCAGGCGCCTAGGGTTCGGGCAGGAACCTCCGACCGACAGGACCACCATGACGCCGAGCGAAGACCAGCCGCAGCTCCCCGAGCCGCCTGCCTACTCGCCCTACATGAGCCGCGACGAGGCCCACGCCGTGCTGCAGGAGCACCTCGACCTGGTCAAGCCGTGGGAGGAGGACCCGAACCCCGACGTGCGGGCGTTCGTCGCACAGCAGCGGCGCGACGCCGAGGCCGCCTTCAAGCGGCTCGAAGGCTTCTACGAGATCGGAGCCCTTCCCCGGCACCGAGACCTCCCCGACAACGCGCTGGAGGAGATCCGGGCCCGCAACCTGGGCCTCCCCTGGCCCAAGCCCTCCCTGTGGGCCCGCCTCACCGGCAAGGCCTGACCCAGGGGGTGGGAGTGGGAGGCGGGGCCGACCGCTACTCGGCCGAGCTCCCCCGCGCCGCCTCGAGTCGCCCGACAGCAGAGGGCCCCACACCGTGCAGGGCCAGGAGCTCGGACAGGTCCCGCGGGAGATCGGCCACCGTGCTGTAACCGGCGTCGATCAGCGCGCCCGTCGCCGGGCGACCGATGCGCACTCCGTCGAACACGGGACCTCGGTCTGACATGCGACCACGGTAGTCCGCCGACGCCCCACAAGAACACGGCCCATGCCGGGTCAGCGGCCGGCCATGGCTTCACGATCGAGGTGCTCACGACGCGCCACCGACCGACCGGGGCCGTCTGCGCACGCTCATCGGACCTCGTCCAGACGCTCCCGAAGACCGGCAGCGAGCCCGAGGATCGTGAGCCAGTCGAAGAACCCTCCGCCCAGCGCGGCCAGTCGCTCTCGCCTCACACCGCCGAGGCGCAGTCGCAGGTGGATCCGGGTCGAGCCACCCACCTCGGTGAGCGCGATCGCCCAGGAGAGGCTGACGTGGCCTCGGGTGCTCACGTGGACCAGCGCTCGAGGCGGGTCGAGGACCGCCACCTCGAAGGTGGAGCCCGCACCGCCCCAGTCGGGGATCACGTCGCCGACGGCGAGGTGCAGCAGCGACGGCTCGAGGTGGCGGATGGCACGTCGTCGGCGTGGCACGACACGCTCGACCGACCGTGGCAGGTACCACCCCGCCCGATCCTTGCCGAGCTGGACGATCCACGGCCACACGACCGGCGGGGCCGCCCGGAGCGTGAACGCACGGTCCATCACGACGGACGCGGCCGGGACGACGTCATCCCCGGGCAGGGACGCCTCGACCTCCCGGCGGGTCGGCCGGATCGAGCGGGACGTCATGCCCGGCTCACTCCCACTCGATGTTTGGCGTTACGGCATAAATTGCTGCCCTTTGAGGAAATTATGAACTCACGTCGTCAACGCCTGCAACAATCGACGACATGAAATACGGCCGCGGGCTCACCTGTTGTGGTCACCAACACAGGAGGAACGCTCATGCCCCGAAAGACATCGCCGACGGTGGAAGCCGCGATCAAGGACTTCCAAGACGTCCGCTCGACGCAGGTCGGTGAGCACGCCCTCTACAACGATGGTGTCATCCTGCAGCAACTTGCCAGAGCGGTAGGTCCTGCCAAACAGGTGCACCGGGCAATGGTTCCGAGCGTCGTCGAGCAATACATGGTGAATGAGAAACAACGTCTGAACGGCGCGTCATATAACAAGGTGCGCTCGCGGCTCAGCGGCTTCTTCCTCTTCTGTCGTCGCCGAGGGTGGCTCGACGACGACCCGCTGGCGTTTGTCGGTAAAGCACGCACCGTCCGAGCGGAGCGCTTGCGGCTCTCTCCTGCTGAACTGCTTGCCTTGCCCGGCTACGCGAAGATCCCGCGGGACAAAGCGCTGATCGTCGCAGCGTGCAACACAGCCATGAGGAGCGGAGAGCTTTGCAGTCTGCGCATCTCAGACGTCGACCTCGACCAGGGCTACATCCGCGCCGATATCACCAAGAGTGGCGTGCAGGATCAGATGCCTATACCGGATGAATTAGACACTGCGCTCCGCGAGTGGCTAATCGTCTACGCAGCGGACGCCGGACCGCTGCAGCCCGAATGGTTGCTTTTCCCTCGCTTCAAGATCGGCGGAGGTCGCAGGATCTCAACTGGCCAGTTCGCATCTGGCGCGCCCTTCGATCGAGTTGGGTCTTACTTGCCGACCGAGCCGATCAGGCACACTGCTCGCATTATTCAGACGGCGATGACAGACGCTGGCTTGACGTTCGAGAAGGGTGAAGGAATGCACACCCTCCGTCGCAGCGCTGCCCGGGCGTACTTCGACTGGAGAGTGCAGAGCGGATACGACGGCGCCCTGAGGGAGTGCGCTGCCTGGCTTCACCACAAGAATGTGTCAACCACGGAGATCTACTTGGGAATCACGACTGAGAAGCTCCACCGAGACAAGGCCCTCAAGGGGAAGTCTTTTCTCAGTTCGATGATCGAGTCCGACAAGGTCATTCCGCTACGGTCGGCCGAAGGGACCTGACCGCGTCCGCGCGCCCTCCGTGCCGACCTCTGCGTTATCGGCTCGACCCCTGTAGCTCAACGTCTGACGTTCCCCAGAACGAGCAACAAACTGCCCAGCTGGCGATTAGCCTTGGGCGCACCGTCGCGAAGGTCGAGCGGTAAAGAATGAGGTCAGTCGTGCTTGGATTCGCCACCGTCGACAATCAAACCGAGAGCAGCGTCGTTGCCATCTGGTTGACAAGTCAGACGTCCCCAACCGCAGCAACCCACACCAACGCGGTGCGAGTCGAACTCCGCGAGGACCCGGACGCGTTTGAGAAGGTTCATGCTTTGACTCGCGATCGGATTCTCCTGCTAACCGATGGATCGGCCATCGACGGTCTTCCGTTGGAGGGCTATGCACTGAAGATCGACGACCTCGAACACCTAGCAGCAGCTACTGAATCGCTCAGGCTCGAAGTTGGCGTGAGCGTCCGGCCTGCGCGTGAAATGAACCGACCGGCGGAGGACACCCCAACTTTGCGCGCGTTGGAGTCGGCGAACTACCTTGCCGGCCTCTGGTCTGACTGGCTTGAGGCAGACAACGCGCGCAGAAAGCGCTGGGCTAAGCACGAGCCTCGTGAGCCCGAGGCGTTTCCGGCCGAATTCATCAAGGGCCTGGACCCCCAGCCAGTGCGGGCGTTCAATGCTTGACTTCACAGCGATCGATTTCGAGACGGCCAACTCGTACCGCGGGTCACCATGCTCGGTCGGGTTGATCAAGGTGCGAAATGGCTTGATCGTCGACGAGCAGCACTGGCTGATCCGCCCGCCCGAGGCCGCGGACTGGTTCGATCCGTTCAATATCAGCATCCACGGGATCACGCCGGTAATGGTGTCCGATGCTCCCCGGTGGCGCGAGGTGCTGCCGGATATTGTCGCATTCATCGGCGACGACGTGGTGATCGCGCACAATGCAGGCTTCGATATTGGGGTCATTCGCTATGCCTGCGCCGTGGACAACATCGAGTGGCCAGCCATTGATTTCCTCTGCACTCTCGTCCTGGCTCGTCGAGCGTTCTCGCTGCCGTCCTATCGCCTTCCCTTTGTGACGGAGGCCTGCGGCGCAACCCTCGAACAGCACCACGACGCGCTGGCAGACGCGCGCGCTGTAGTTCACATCGTGCGCGGCTTGGCAGTTCTCGCGGGCACGTTGGACCTCAGGGAGTTGGCTTCGCTTCACCTAGTCCGGGTGGGCAGGATGGAGTCCGGGATCTACTCCGGCTCAGTGAGCACCGCGAGTGGATCAGGTTCTCTTGTCGCAACCGAAGCAAACGCCGACGCAGACCCCGAAGGCCACCTGTTCGGTCGGGTGGTTGTGTTCACCGGTGCATTGATGTCGATGACCCGTCAGCTTGCGTGGGACGAGGTGGCACGCTCCGGTGGCACGCCGGAGTTGAACACTACGAAGCGCACGAACGTGCTGGTGCTGGGCGACTTTAACCCCGCGAACTTGCGCCCCGGAGCGACGTACTCGGGCAAGGCCCGCAAGGCGTTCGAACTCCAAGACAAGGGTCAGGACATCGAACTGATGACTGAAGAGGACTTCCTACGAGTCCTCGATGGCCGCGACCTTGAAGTGCCCGACTTGGGTCTCCTCTTGGACGAGCCGACCGACGAGCGCCCGCTCGACCTGATCTAGTCAACGGAGTCGAGTGCCGCACCCTCACTGCCGTTGGTCCCGATTGGCCCGCACTAGCTTTTCGTCTCGAAGGTTGTCGACCCGAAAGGCTGGCTCCGTCTCGCGAACGAGCCTTGCGAGCTATCGAACCGCTCCAAGTGGTCGATTAACGTAACTTGCTTCTTTGGGTCTCGGCTCGCCTCGTAACGAGCGACATCCGTGATCGACGGCTGATTCCCGCGAAGGTCCACTGAGTGCAGCAAGTCCCGTCGAGGCGTCCCGGTTGCGCGTCGTCGAGGCTCGGCCCAAAAAGTGCCTCGCGAGAGAGAACTTGCCGCCGCCGAAAGTGTTCAGCCAGTACTATGTTACTAGTGAGTAACATGTAGAGGTTGGGTGAACAGAATGGTGACCTTGAAGGTCGAGACAGAGTTTCTGCGGGTCAACGACGTCAGCGAGATGCTCGGCTTGAATCGACGCACGGTCTATTCGATCATTGCGCGCGACGAACTAAAGGCAACGAAGCTAGGTGGACAGTGGTTCATCCGAAGCTCTGACGTGACGGCATTGATGGGCGGCGCGTGATGAGCGGCCAGAGCGAGATCAGCCTCATCGACGGTGGCCGGATCGTTGGGACGATTACCGAGTTTGACGACAACGCCTACTACGTCGAACAAGTCACTCGGATCCATCGGGGCCGCCGACTCTTCAAGTTTCATCCAAGCGGCACGACTGCGGTCCCCCACGAGGTCATCGTGGCGGTGATGCCCAGTGACTGAGCACTCGAAGTGCGCAGCCTGTGGATCAAGTCTTCCTGCGGTGGGCGCTGCAGTGCCGTCCCACCTGCCGGAGTTCGATCTTCGCCACGCGATCTGTTCGGATGCCTACTGGGCCATGGTCAAGGCCTCCGAAGATCCTGAGACCGTTGAACGCTTCCTAGACTCGCGTCCACATCGCGCTGGACAACTATCGCGCGCCCGCGCGTGGAGTGAGCTCGAACCTCGTTCTCGGATCGAGTTTGAGGCCTGGCTTATTGAGATTCTGAGGGCACGAGAGTCCTGCAGCGAGCTAGCCGCATGACCCCATCGCTCTCCCATACCCATGCGAATTGTCTTCGAACGTCACCGCGTGCCGCGCGACCCTCTCGGCCGACCGGTGACGGAGGGAGCGATCAGACCCAGGTCTCGTGCCCTCTTGATCCAGACGTCAGCCGTTTTCGGGCTGACCTGAAACCGCTCCGCGAGTTCTCGCCGTCCCATCCCCTGCCGGTTGAGTTCCGCGAGCTCCTCAGAGGATGGTCGATCCATCTTCCGCGGCGTATCCATAGTCACCGGGGCCCCCGGTCGATTCCTCAGTTCGCCCGCTCGAAAATCCTGAGCCTGCCGTGCGAGCTGCCGCAGCGGAACGCGATCCAGGATCGCCTGCGTCATTACGCCGCCCTCATCGAGCGGCTCAATAACCAGCCTCTTGACCGCCGGCTTTCCCGCCTCGGCACCCAACACCACTTCGTACCGCACACCCCTCGCCGGATCCTCGATCGTCACGACATCGATGTCAGGGTCGACACCGCTTCCCACCCCGGTCGTACCCAGGCTGAGGATCCACTTTCTGTCCATCTCGCTCATCTACCGAAACTCTCACACTTGAAGTTTCTGTGTCAACTCGGCAGGCTGTTTACATGAATAGTTTCCAGGGAGGCGCAGAGCTCCGGCTCCTGCCAAGCCTCAAGAAGTCCGAAGGCCAGATCCTGCCCACACCCTTCACGACGAGCGCCTCAGGGCTCCAACAGTCATCCGTCTCCCCCGACAGTGAGGTCACTGGCAACCAAGCGGGCGACTCTGTCGACGTCTGGGCGGCGCTGGGTTCGAGCCGACCAGGTGAGGGGAGAGTCATTGACGCAGATGCGTTCCTCGCGTTGCAGAAGCAGAGCGTCGAACAGGCCCTCGCCGAAGCCTGGGACTTCTTGATGGACGAAGGCCACACTGTCGAAGATCTGCGAAATGCGTGCTCACGAGTCGGTCGCAATAACGAGCCGGCGCTAATCTGGGATCTCTGGTGCGAGGACGGGTGGCACGACGGGATCGCTCAAATCGTTGGCGACGTCTGGTCGGCAGCCGAGTACCCGGAACGAGCTCTCGATCAGTCAATGTGGCTGGAGATCTTCGGCTATGCCGGCTTTCGAAGAGACGGAGAGGTTGCTCCTCCCCCGGCCGAGTCGTTGACTCTGTATCGCGGTGCAACCGCGGAGGGCCGCTTCGGCATGTCGTGGACTAACGACCTGGAAGTCGCGGAGAAATTTGCGCGCGCTGGAATCCGCGGGCGAGCAGTCGGCACCGTCTGGACCGCAGAAGTAGAACCGCGCTATCTGTTGGCGTACGTAGGCAGGGAAGGTACCCGCGGTGAATCTGAGTACGTGGTGGACCCCGCGGGCTTGATTGACGTCCGCGAGTTTGGGGGGTCCCGATGAACTGCGAAAACTCGCTGCCCACCACACCGACGGGTTGGGGAGTCTGCCGATCACCTGAAGTTCTATTCATCACGACAACGTGCTGCGGAGAGCCGCTAGAGGACGGGACCTCCTGCTTCGGTTGTGGCGAGTATGTCCTCGACCGGTTCCCTCGAGGCGACTTGATCACTGATTGCGGCGAGCTCGAGTACAGCGACCTGTCGACATTGTCCCCGACAGTTGCAATGTGGACCGGCTACCCCGTGGGATGCATCCACGTCGAGGTGAAGCCGTGATGAACAACGAATGCCTAGCGGTACGCCGGCTCTACAGTTTCGCCTGCGTCAAGACGGACCCGAACTCGATCAATGTCGAGTTGCTCAGTCGTGATGCAGCATGATCAACGATCTGGTGAAGTTCAACGACATGTCGCTCGCAGATGCGGCGCTGGCGTTCCTTGACATCGGACTCAGTGTCTTCCCCTGCCAACCCGCAGATAAGAGGCCCGCGACCACACACGGCTTCAAGCAGGCCGTCTCCTTGGACAGATTGGCGGGGAAGGACGCCGAGGCCGTCGAGAAGTTCCGTCACGACACGATTGAGTTCTTCTCCGCTGGGGGTTACAACATTGGCCTTCCGACAGGACTGCAAGTCGATGTTCTAGACGTAGACGTCAAGGGCGGCAAGCCAGGACTTCGAGCTCTGAGGACTCTACGGGACGCGGGACTACTCGACGGTGCCGTAGCTACTGCCGAAACCCCCTCTGGGGGATATCACGTTTACTACCCAGTCTCCGGCGAGAAGAGTAAGTCAATCGGCTCACTAGGGCTCGACTGGAAGGCTCAGGGCGGCTACGTCCTCGCGGGGCCGTCCGCCGTGATGCAGGCGGAGCCTTTCGGCTTTCGACCGTATAAGTGGCTTTGGAGTAGGCCTCTGGACGCGGGCAGTTGCCTGACCTGGCAGCAGGTCATGGACTGCCTTGGCGTCAAGAAGCCCGAACCTCGCGTGTACGACCCTGACCCTTTCCAGAAGCCCGAAGACGTTGTGGATGCCATGAGCAGGTGGCTGTCATCTGCGAATGAGGGCGACAGAAACAAGCGGCTCTTCTGGGCAGCAACCCGGTGCGCCGAGGCGGGCGCTAGAGAGGGTCAATTGCAGCCCCTCTACGACACAGCGGCTCGAATCGGTCTCACTGATGGCGAGATCCAAGCGACCGTACGAAGTGGTTACAGGACAGGGACACAGCAATGAGCAATCTGGGTATTGAAGCGATCGAGACTGTCGAACCGCTGACCACCGCAGATGCAGCCGAGATCCAGCATGAGGCCGAACACACGCAGGACCTGGCCGTAGCTTTGCGGAAGAAGCGCGTGGACCGTGAAGCCAACCGCATCCTTGACGCAGAGGAGCGTGGGGGTGGTGGTCCAGCAAGTTGGCTACCCGTGGACATGAAGGCCGTGTCCTGTGACCCGATCGTACCTACCGTTGGTCATCGGTCGGACGGCGCGCAGATCTTCTACCGTGGTGCGCTCAACACAGTCTTCGGTGAATCCGAAGGGGGCAAGACGTGGTTCTGTCTACACCAAGCGGCGCAGATCATCATCAGCGGTAAACGCGTCGTGATGCTCGACTATGAGGACGGGGCGCAAGGTGCGAAGGTCCGCCTGATGCAGCTCGGCGTGCCTGAAGCCTTCATCAATAATCCGAACCTGTTCACTTACCTCAACCCGCAGGCTGTCTTTGATGATGACGTTTTCGAGTCGCTCGCGGAGACATTCCAGAATGCCGAGATGGTACTCATCGATGCCTTCTCCGAGGCCGCTGCGCTGGAGGGCGTTGACGACTACCGTTCGGTTTCGGTCGCAGGTTGGTACACGCGCTTCCCGCGTCGAATCGCTGCCCTTGGACCTGCCGTCGTCCTGATCGACCACGTGAATAAGGCAGCCGATGCCAAAGGTCAGCAAACTGGCTCCCAGCACAAGAAGGCTGGCGTCGACGGCATCTCGCTCCGTGTGTCACCGATTCAGCAATTCGCTGAAGGTCACGGTGGCGCATCGATCGTCCACATCGGCAAGGACCGTCACTCAGGCGTCAAGAAGAACGCAGTCCGCGGTGAGAAGAACGAGCCGATGAGGTTCGCGATCCTCAAGGCCGATGAGTACGGCAACTGGACTCTCGATCCCGCCGCAGAGCCCGTAGACGCCGACAGCAAGGCGGCGGCGAAGGACTACATCCTTCGAGGTCACGTGGCGACCGTGATGGCTGATCCCGCAGCAGAGCGAACAAGGTCGGGAACGGTCAAGAAGGAATCCATGAGGAAGGCCGTCAGAGCACTCTATGGATCATGCGATAACGGAGATATTGACCGAGCCTATGACGAGGTTCTCGCGTCTCGGAAGGCTGAAACTCCATCGTCGTAAATCTGCTGGATTCAGCAGATTCTGCTAGCACCTTCTGCTGACGTGCTGCTGCTATATAGCAGCACGGCACAGCATGGGGAATCAGCAGCAGAAGTTCAGCAGAGAAGACCTAATAGAAAGTTCTGCCTTTGCCTGCGCACAGCGAGACCGCGGTGCATTGTGAGACGGACGGCGCTTCCCTCATTTCTGTCGAACTCGGCGGTCAGACTGGGTTCTCCGCACCGGCATCGGCCAGCGACGCGTTAGTCGGGGCGTACAGAACCTTCTCGCCTGCTGGTCCGAAGCATCCCTCGAAGAAGAACATGTAGTAGCCGCCGACTGGCTCATCACCTTCGCGAACGTACCGAGCGAACGGACTGGTCGCCGCCGGCTGCTTGAGGGGGATGGTCAGCGCGTGAGGCACCGTCTGGTCGGGCGGAACCGCTGGGATCTTGAAGCGCTGCCCGTCAAGAGGTCCGCCAAGCAGACCCGCCGGAACGTGCACAACGCTGCATTCATCGAAGTTGTGCATGAGCATCCCCCGAACTGCTCGCGACGCTCGATTGAGCCGCGCTCTCAAGCACCCGGTAGATCGTCGGACGCGAGACCCCGAACATCTCAGCGATGCTCTTGATCTGCTTGCCCTCCCTATGGAGGTGCTGAACGACCTCAATCTGGTCGGACGACAACGACGGCTTGCGACCAGGCTTCGCGCCACGTTCTCGAGCTGCAGCTAGGCCAGCCTTCGTGCGATCGATGATTAGGTCACGCTCAAACTCAGCCAAAGACGCGAAGATATGAAAGATGAGTTTGCCAGTCGAGCTCGTAGTGTCGATTGACTCGTGAATTGACCTAAAGCCGACTCCTCGAGCTTCGAGCTCAGAGACGATGCGCACCAAGTCAGCCAACGAACGGCCAAGCCGATCCAGCCGCCAGACAACAAGCACGTCGCCCTTCCGGACATAGTCAAGCGCGGCCCCTAGTTGAGGGCGATCAGTCTTCGCGCCGCTCGCCTTCTCTTCGAAGATCTTGATCGAGCCGATCTCATTCAAGGCATCGAGCTGAAGCCCTAGATTCTGATCATGCGTCGAAACTCGCGCATACCCGACCATCGTTCCGGCCTGCGAATTGTCCATCAACCACCTCCGCTGTAACGCAATCCAATGCGTCCGCCCATTCTGAGACGAATAGGCAGGTTCTAAATCGTACACGGATTACGGACGCGAGTCAGCTGCCAAAACGGCTGAAATCGCGTTCACTGAGACCGCTGACGACCGTGTAACTAAAAGGACCGTTTACGGGCGCAGTCCCGCCGACGGCCCAATGGCCGCCGACCATCATTACCGACTCTCAGGTCGGTCGATTGTGCACGACTCGTCGCCATCACTGTTTCTGTCGTGACAATCCACTAATATTTGTCCATGACGACACCGCTAAGGGAGTCCTACCGCGCTCACCTTCGGAAGCGAGCCCTGGAAGCCGCATACGGCGAAACCGTCGATAAGGGGTGGGACAAGGTGAGGGTCGGGCAGATCGCTGCCTTGATCGGTGCTCCCCGCGCGATGCTCTACAAGGAGTTCGGAGACAAGCAGGGGCTGGGCGAGGCACTCGTCCTTCACGAGGCCGACCGATTCCTCGCTGGCATCAAGGAGGTCCTTGAGAGGTTCTCGACCGATGCGGCAGGTGGGATTCAGGCATCAGTTCAGTTCACTCTGGCCGAATCTGAGAAGAGCCCCCTGCTGCGAGCCGTGCTGGTGTCCTATCGCGACCCGGTGCTCGATCCCGGAGCGCTAGACACGCGGAAAGGCATGCTGCCGCTGATCACGACGTCGGGACGACTGCTGGACGTATCAAGCGAGACCCTTGCTGCGTGGCTCCACCACCAGTTTCCTCAGCTCAACGGGTCGGACGTCCAGGATGCGACAGACGCATTGGTGCGCCTCACGGTCAGCCACCTTGCACTCCCCGGGGCAGACGCTGTGGCCACCGGCCAGCAGATCTCGGAAGTGGCGTTGAGGTACCTGGGCCTGCAGCGGTCCGAAGCACCATCGCTGTGAGACTGCTCCCAGGACCGGGCCGGTCCTGCGTCATCGATCTTCTTCATCGCGCCGAAATTCGCTCGGGGACTGGCCCGTCCATCGCTTGAAAGCGTGAGAGAAGTTGGCCACGTCGCCGTAACCGAGGTCAGTGGCTATCTCGCTCACCGATACCGATCGCTCGAGCAGCAGCAACGTTGCACGCTCCTTGAGCGAGGCTTCACGTATGTCGCGGAATGTCATCCCCTCACCTGCGAGACGCCGCTTGAGAGTGCTGACGGACATCGACAGCTCGGCCGCAACGGACTGGCCGCTTCTCAGCACCGCTCCTTCATCTATCAGACTCCTCACAGCTCGCGAGAACGTCCTGGCCCCCCGACGATGCTCGAGATCATCCTCGAGGTCGGATATAGCGTGTCGGTACGCGATCGGGTCAGAGAATCGGCACACCTCGGTGAGCGTCGCGGCCGGAACGCGAAGGAACGAGATCGGGGCGTCGAAAGTCAGCCGGCCGGCACGAACGTCCTCGTGATCACCCATCGACGATGGCATCCGCCAACTTAGGTGGAGCGTGACGGTGGACATGTCACCAACAAGCAGTTCAAGCAGGCGAACGAGTGCAGATCCACAGTAGGTGACTGCCAAACGGTCCAGGTCTGGGTCGCCCGAGAGCCCGTTGAGTACCACAGTGAGACCACGCTCACTCGGATGCATCTGAGGGCTCAGGGCAGTCGTGATCAGCGGCAAGAAGGTCAGCAACTCGACGATCTCAGAGACCGAGCCGGCGCTGACGAGGGGGAGGCTCAACGGGCCGAAAGAGGTCAGTTGCGCTTGGTCCGCGCACGCCAGCCCAAGCCGTGTGGCCTCGTCTGAGTCAAGTTCTGGGTAAACCTCCCGGAACCATCGCAATGGCGCCTGCACATCGCGCTCGACGAGCGCTCGAGCATCCAGTCCCTCGCGAGCCATGATGCCGTCGAATCGTGCGACGGCCGCCGGGTCAAGAGCCTCGCTTGCCAGGAGTTGGGCAAACGCCAAGGGAGGCACGCCCACTTCGTCGCGATCCACGACCAACTCCCCACATGCTCAATGAGCCAAATTCACAACATCTTGACCCGGGTGACACTAGTCACAGCCACCTGCCGTGGCAACACTGGGGTGAGGGTCTTTCCACGCTTCCGACCACATCAGGAGTTCTCCATGGCAGTTGTCACCTTCGTGTCGTACGACGGCGAGAAGTTCGAGGCCACGCTCAAGGAGGGTCAGTCCTTGATGCAGGTCGCTGTCAACGACGCAATTCCCGGAATCGACGGGGACTGCGGAGGGGAAGCGGCGTGCGGCACCTGTCACGTGGTGGTTGACCCACAGTGGTCCGAGACGGTCGGCCTCTCGAGCCCAGAAGAAGAGGAGATGCTCTCGATGAACCCTGAGCGTCAACCGACTTCTCGCCTTTCGTGCCAGATGGCGGTATCCGCGGCATGGGACGGATTGACCGTCGAACTCCCCGAATTCCAGATGTGACGACGAGAGACCAGGACACCTCACGATGAAGATTTCCGATGCGATCACCAACAAAGCCCAGTCGGCCATTCCGGTCGACCGTCAGATCCAGGGCGCCCACCTCTACGACAAGACGCGTCGATGGGTGACGGGCACGAATGGTCAGAAGCTCTTCGTCGAGAAGCCGATCCCTCCCGTCGAGGATGTCGAGCTCACCGACATCGACATGAGCAACCCGTTCATGTATCGGCAGGGACGCTGGCTCTCCTACTTCGAGCGGCTGCGTCAAGAGGCCCCGGTCCACTACCAGGCGAACAGCCCGTTCGGCCCGTTCTGGTCCGTCACGCGTCACGCCGACATCGTGGCCGTGGACAAGAACCACGATGCCTTCTCGGCCGAGCCATTCATCATCATCGGCACTCCGCCCCGCTTCCTCGACGTTGCGATGTTCATCGCGATGGATCCGCCTCGGCACGACCTCCAGCGAGCTGCCGTCCAAGGTGTGGTCGCCCCCAAGAACCTGCGTGAGATGGAGGGCCTGATCCGATCACGTGTCCGTGAGGTCCTGGACGACCTGCCGGTCGGCCAACCGTTCGACTGGGTCAGCAAGGTCTCGGTCGAGCTCACGGCCCGGATGCTCGCCACACTGCTGGACTTCCCGTACGAGCAGCGACACAAGCTTGTCGAGTGGTCGGACCTTGCTTCGTCGATGGAACAGGCCAACGGCGGACCGTCCGACAACGACGACGTGTTCCGTGGGATGCGCGACGCGGCGCTAGGCCTGAGCGCCCTCTGGCGCGACAAGGCGGCACGGACCGCGGCCGGCGAGGCGCCCGGCTTCGACCTGATCACCATGCTGCAGAGCAACGAGGACACCAAGGACCTGATCGACCGGCCCATGGAGTTCATCGGCAACCTGACCCTTCTGATCGTTGGTGGCAACGACACCACTCGGAACTCCATGAGCGGCGGCGTCCTGGCGCTCAATCGGTTCCCCGACCAGTTCGAGAAGCTGAAGGCAAATCCCGATCTGATCCCCAACATGGTCTCGGAGATCATCCGGTGGCAGACACCGCTTGCCTATATGCGCCGTATTGCCAAGAAGGACGTCGTCCTGAACGGCCAGTTCATCCGCAAGGGTGACAAAGTCGTTATGTGGTACGCGTCAGGCAACCGCGACGAGGCACTCTTCGAACGGGCCGACGAGCTGATCATCGATCGTTCCAACGCGCGCAACCACATCGCTTTCGGGTTCGGCGTCCACCGTTGCATGGGCAACCGTCTGGCAGAGCTTCAGCTGAAGATTCTCTGGGAGGAGCTGCTCCCGCGGTTCGAAAACATCGAGGTTGTTGGAGAGCCCGAGTACGTTCAGTCCAACTTTGTGCGCGGCATCAGCAAGCTGATGGTTCAACTCACCCCGAAGTCCGAGGGGTGACTGTCTCGCAGGCGGTCATCATTGGCGCAAGTCATGCTGGTGCGCAACTTGCGGCCAGTCTGCGGCAAGAGAAATGGGACGGGGATATTGTCCTCATCGGCAATGAGTCCGCGGTGCCATACCACCGCCCTCCGCTCTCCAAGGCCTATCTCGCCGGGAGAAGCACGCTGGAGGAGCTCGAGATCCGCAACCTCGAGTTCTACGCGAAACAAAACATCCAGCTCCTCGACGCAACAGTGGAAGCGATCGATCGCTCTTCAGGACTTCTCACCCTGAGCAATGGGGAGACTGTGGCCTACGACGAGCTCGCGCTCTGCCTCGGGTCCCGAGCCCGAAGGCTCCCCACACCCGGCGCTGACCTGGCCGGAGTCTTCTATCTACGCACGGCAGCGGACGTCGAGCTGATCCGCGAAGCCGCCACGACCGCATCCAACGCTGTGATCGTGGGTGGCGGCTACATCGGGCTGGAGACAGCGTCCTCGTTGCGCGCTCTCGGGTTGCACGTCACCGTGCTGGAAGCGACCGAGCGAGTCCTCGAGCGCGTCACCGCACCCGAAGTCTCGGCGTTCTTCCATCGCATCCACCAAGAGGCGGGCGTCAGCATCAGGACGGGCGCTCTCGTCGAGGCAATCACGGGCGAGAACCGGGTTGAAGAAGTCGTCTTGGCCCACGGCGAGTCCATTCCCGCCGATATCGTCATCGTCGGCATCGGTGTCGAGCCGAACACGGAGCTGGCCGCTGCCGCAGGCCTCGTCGTCGACAACGGAGTGGTGATCGACTCCCACGCACGCACGAGTGACCCACACATCGTCGCCGCCGGCGACTGCACCAGCCACGACTACGCGCGATACGGCCGTCGGATTCGCTTGGAGTCCGTGCCCAGCGCCGGCGAGCAGGCCAAGGTCGCCGCCGCAACGATCAGTGGGAAGTCGAAGGAAATTGCTGCGTTGCCATGGTTCTGGTCAGACCAGTACGACCTCAAGCTTCAGATTGCGGGCCTCAACACCGGCTACGACGAGGTCATCCTCAGCGGCGATCCCAGCCGTGACCGCGACTTTAGCTGCTTCTACCTGCGGCAAGGGCAGCTTATTGCGGCCGATTGCGTCAATCGTCCACGTGACTTCATGTTCAGCAAGAAGGTCATCACGCAGCGAACGCCGGTCGAGCGTTCCGACCTCATCCGTGTGCCTGCCAACTGACCCGGTTCCAGCATCGATCTGCGCGCCTTGCGATCCCGCAGGCTGCTGCCGTCACTTGTGGATTCGCTCACGCGCCAACTCATCCACCATTCGCGTCAGGGTTTCGTGGAGTTGTCGCGTGCCTTCGCTGACAGCATCGGAAGTCGACAGGCCCTCACCTAGATCCGCCAGGCGGAGCGGAAGCCCGACGTCGATGCTGACTCGGGGCCGTCCCAGAAGGCTCGGACGACGGCTGTATGCCGGAAGAATCTCTTGCGCCCCCCACTGCGCCACCGGAATGAGTGGGGCCCCCGACTCGAGTGCTAGCCGGACCGCTCCTGTCTTCAGATTCATCGGACGCCCGCGCTGGTCTACCGTGATCGAGCCCTCGGGGTAGACCACGAGAAGCGCGCCTCCCTGTAGCGCCCTCAACGCTGCGCCGAAGCCATCACCGCCGTGATCGCGATCGACTTCGACATGTCCGGCCGCACGAAACCAGGTTCCCACCAGGCCCCGACTGAAAAGACTGGTCTTGGCAAGGAATGCAGGGGTTCGCCCCCTCGCCAGCACCAGTTCGGCGATCAGCAACGGGTCGATCTCGGAGACGTGGTTCACGGCGAGCACTGCACCACCCCGCGAAGGGATCCTGTCCACGTCACGCCAGTCGCGACGACGCACAGCAACCAGAACGGGCTTGCAGACTATGTACGCAATCCACCACGCCACTCCCCGTCTCGGGATCGCGATCACAAACCGCCCACCTCATGATCCGGTGGGGCCGCCGCAAAGTGCGCCGACTCGACCACCACGAAGGTGGCGTCGGCCGAGCCTGCCTTTCGACCTGCTGAGTCCCAAGCATCGGCGTGGAGCAGGAGCCGACGTCCTGTGCGCTCGACGACCTCTGCGTTGAACTTGTAGGGCTGGTACAGGCGGAACGGCGCTTGATACTCGACTGTCAAACTTCGTGTGACGGCGAGCGTGCCCACCGTGTAAAGCGCGAACCCGAAGAGGTCGTCGAACGCGAGCGCCACCGCTCCCCCGTGCGCGATACCTGGCGCACCGACCTGGCCGTCGCCGAAACTATGGGTCGACTCGACGCCGTTCGCTGTGCGAATGACCTGCATCCCCAGTCCAGACGGATTGTCCGGACCGCAGCCTGCGCAGTTCAGCGAGTGCGGAGGCAGCACCTGCCCTACCTCTACAGCGTCCAGCAAGACAAGGTGATTGGACCATCGGGAGATGACGTCCGCGCGCTCGCGGTTGTTCGCGTCGCCGGCGATATCTGCCTGGTCGTCGCCACGACCTTGCGGCTCGGTCTGGCCTGACAATTTCCACTCCGTTCGATATGGGCCCAGCGAGGATGAGGTGCTAGATCTCGACGACGCTCAGCTCTCCGTCAGCGTGGAGGGCCCTCAAACGCTTCTTGTCAAACTTGCCGACCGAAGTCTTCGGCACCTCGGAGACGAAGCACCATCGTTCAGGCAGCCACCACTTCGCGACCTTACCGTCGAGGAACCTCCGCAGGTCTTCAGGCGATGGCTCACGACCGTCCCGTACGACAATGGCTGCCAGGGGCCGTTCCTGCCACTTCTCGTCCGGCACACCGATCACCGAGGCCTCGAGCACGTCTGGGTGGCCGGCGAGCAGAAGCTCGAGCTCAACTGAGGAGATCCACTCTCCGCCGGACTTGATCACGTCCTTGGTCCGGTCGGTCAGCGTGACGAAGCTGTGTTCATCGATCCGACCGACGTCGCCCGTTCGCAACCAGCCCTCGTGGAACTTCTCGTCGTCCGCTTCCTCGCCGACGTACGATCCAGTGATCCAAGGGCCGCGTACCTGTATCTCGCCGACCGACTTGTCGTCGTGCGGGAGATCGTGCCCCTCGTCGTCAACAATCCTCAGCTCCACCCCTGCGACCGGCCGACCCTGCGTGGCTCGAAGTCGCCACTGCTCGTCAGCGTCGAGTGATGTCGATGGCCGGGCAATGGACGCCAAAGGAGAAGTCTCGGTCATGCCCCACGCCTGCACCACGTTGATGCCGTACTTCTCCTCAAATTCCTGCATCAGGTGGAGAGGCACTGCGGAACCACCGCATGCAACCAGATCGAGGGAGGTGACGTCGAAACTCGGGTGAGCCTCCAAGAAATGAAGGACGTCGTTCCAGATCGTCGGGACTGCGCCGGCAATGGTCGGCTTCTCGCTGTCGATGAGCCGAACCAGCGGCTCAGCCTGCAAGAAGCGCTCAGGCATGAGCAGGTCTGCACCAGCCATCAACGCGGCGTAGACCAGCCCCCACGCGTTGGCATGGAACATCGGCACGATCGCGAGAACTCGGTCGTCACTGCTGACTCGCAGCCCGTCGGCAGCGCATGCTGCCATCGAGTGCAAGTATGTCGATCTGTGGCTGTAGGCGACGCCCTTCGGATTCCCAGTGGTGCCGGAGGTGTAACACATCGCCGCGGCTGAGCGTTCATCCAGATCGGGCCAGTCGAACGTCTCAGGCTGACCTGCGATGAAATCCTCGTAGCCCACGACCGTCAGACCGTCGCGGCGGAGCGGAGTGAGGTCCACCCCACCTGTCACGACAACTGTGTGGACAGCAGCGAGTTGTGGCAACACCGGGGCGAGAAGGGGCACAACGCTCCCATCCACGATGACGACCTGGTCATCGGCGTGGTTCGCAATGTAGATGATCTGATCCGCTGTCAGGCGCAAGTTGAGGGTGTGCAGCACCGCACCCATCGACGGTACGGCGCAGTACGCTTCCACGTGCTCCTGGTTGTTCCACATAAACGTCGCCACACGATCGTCCCCGGTGACCCCGCACTCTCGGAGGGCATTCGCGAGCTGGGCCGATCTCCGCCCGACCTCGGCAAACGTGCCAACCTTCACGCTCCCGTCGGGCTGCAGCGTCCGCACGGTAGCCGCGCCGTGCACGGTCGATCCATGGCGCAGTATGCCCGCTGTGGTGAGGGCGACGTCCATCATCGTGCTCCGCATGAGACTCCTCTGTTGGTGATGCCTTCAAAAGTCGCTGTCCCTGATATCAATTCCGCAATCAGGCACGAGAGCGAGACAGCGACGTTGCTGCTGCCTCCAGGGCGCCGACCACGTCTTTCTCGAGCTGCGGCAGCAGGCTGACCGCCGCGACAACCGAGTTCACGCGAGTCCGCACGTCGACATCTCGCTGGATACCGGCACGTGCGGCCTTCGTCCACGCTTGGGCACATCGGCCGGCAACGTCGGCGAGTTCCTTGGTGGCGACGTCTCCGGTCAGCCGAGCGACGTCGTCAGAACCGTCCGCGAGCAGCTGGCGGAAGAGTCCTCCGCCGGTCCCTGCCTTTTCGATGAAGGCACTCAAACTGAACAGCAGAATCTCGAGCTCATCGAGCGGGAGCCCATCCCAGGTCTCGACATCGGACGCCAGGAGGGTGACGGCAGCCAGACCTTCGGCTCCGCTCGTTGCTCCCTTGAGGTTCACGATCCCCCCTCCTGAGGGGTGGCGCATGCTTTCCGCCGACTGCTGGAACGCGGTGGATGCGGCCACCGCGAGGTCCGGCAGTTCATCGGGCCACTCGATTCGATAGGTGCAGTGGCGGGTCGGCTCGGGGAACGACTTGGATGACCGCGCGCGCGCCAGTGCGTCAAGCGGGACCTCCTGCACCTCAGCCCGGTCGTTGTCCACGACGAAGGCCACACCCTGATCTTCGTCGTAGCCGATCACGACGATGTCGTGGCGACTCATCTGCAGCTTGACCCTCAAGTACGGCAGTTCGGCAATGTCACCCCACACCAAGCTGGGTCGCCCCGCGTCGACCTCTTGGCGCACCCAGGACCACCCCTCGTCGGCGTCGTCGGTGGTGAGCATCTCAACGTCCCCGCCGAGGCGCGTGGGCAGATCTACTTCGAAGTCCGCACCACGCCCGACCAGGTAAATCGGGGGGATGAGACCGCTCGATCGGACATATGAGAGACCCAGTGCCCCTCCTAGGGCGAACACCAGACCCTCACTGGGAGGTCCGTCCCATCCGAGACCATGCCAATGCAGCAGGTCGCGCATGGCGCCGGATCCACAGTGCCCTCCGATCTGATGCGGGTAGTCCTGCAGGCGGGTCGTGTGCGGCATGTGAATTCCTTCGAGTGGAGGCAGGGTCGGCGGAGATCCGGAGGTCAGTTGTCTCTGATTCGGTCCAAGTAGGTCTGGCGGGCGCCCATGTCGACATCCGTGAGAAACACTGAGTCAGCGCCAAGTGCCGAGCCGAGGCCCGTTGCGAGCCGGCCGGGAACGAACTTCATGGCCGCGATCACGCCCCCAGCGAGCCGCGTGACGCGTACGAACGGTCGAGGGTTCTCGATCAGATCTGCCGTGGCTCGTCCGATCTCCTCCGGCTCTGCGTTCCGGAGCCCCTTCGCCCCAGCGGTGCCCGCGACGAGCTCGGTGTTGGTGAAGGTTGGCCGGACCGTGGAGAGCTGAACTCCCGACTTGCGGTACTCCTGGCGCGCTGCCTCCGTGAAACCGATCACCGCGAACTTGGTGGCGCAGTACGTCGCCAAGCCCGGGACGGCAAGCTCGCCAGCCAACGAGGCAGTGTTGATGATGTGACCTGTACGCCGCGGCAGCATCCGCTGGAGCGCAAGTTTGGTCCCAAAGATGACACCGAGGATGTTGATCTCGACCTGCCGGCGAGTGATTGCGTCTTCCTCTTCGTGCGCGTATCCGGTGGGCATGATGCCGGCGTTGTTGATCAGCACGTCGAGAGGCCCGAGCTCGGCCTCGACCAGGTCCAAGAAGGTCCGGAATGATTCGGGATCGGTCACGTCGAGGTGGGTGACCACTTTCACCCCGAGCTCGTCAGCGGCCTCCTTGGCCCGAGCTTCGTCGACATCACCGATGGCGACGCGGTGACCACGGCCGATCAACTCCTTGGCGGTTTGATACCCGATCCCACGGGCCCCGCCAGTGATCGCCACTGTCTTGGGGATGGTTCGTGTGCTGCTGTTCGTCATCTGCTCTGCTCCTTGTTCAGTCCGAGTCGTTGCTTCACACCGCGACCAGCTGCCACTCGCAACACCCGTCCAGCGATGGCTGTACGCCGGGAGGTGTACGGGTACCAGTTGATCTCCTGCGTCAGCACAGGCAGGCGCGGCTCCGTCACGGCCTGGACCCGGCAGTACTTGCGCATCCCTTGCGCGCCACCTAGCCGCGCACCGATCCCTGACGACTTCCAACCGCTGTGGGGCAACGTGGTGGCGAAGAGGTTGCTGAAGACGTCGTTGATGTTGACCGCGCCCGCCTGCAGTCGCCGCGCGACACGTCGCGCTCGCGCGTGGTCGCGTGTCCACACCGTTGCAGACAGACCGTAGGTCGAGTCGTTGGCCAACCGGATGGCCTCATCTTCGTCGGCAACACGCATCACCGGAATGGTCGGGCCGAACGTCTCTTCGGTCATGCACGCCATCGTGTGATCGACATCGACGAGTACCGTCGGAGCGTAGTAGTTGCCCACAGCACCGCGCGTTCCGCCAGCCGCGACGCGCGCTCCGGCGAGAACGGCCTCGCTGACATGACGATCTGCGATGTCGACCTGATTCTCGGTGACCATTGCCCCCACGTCACTGCCTAGCGCCGACCCCTGAGACAGGGACTGCACGCGCTGGGTGAGTCGAGCCACGAAATCGTCGTAGATCTCGGCGACGACGTACACGCGTTCGACCGAGATACAGACCTGGCCGGCGTTGAAGAGGCCGCCCCACGCGATGCCCTCCACCGCCCGCGACAAGTCGGCGTCCTCGAGCACTATTGCCGGGTCTTTTCCGCCCAGTTCCAAGCTCAACGGTTTGAGCAGCTCAGCGCAACGTATTGCGACCGCGCGACCCGTAGCCGTCGAGCCCGTGAACTGCACATAGTCGACGGCGTCGACCACAGCTGCTCCCGTGCTGCCGGCACCGACGACGTGGGCAAGAACCGGAGGTGCCCCGATCTCATTCCATCCCTCGACGACGCGCGCGCACGTCAAGGGGGTCTCCTCGGACGACTTGGCCAGGACTGCACACCCGGCGGCTAGAGCCGGGGCGGCGTCCATAAGGAAGAGGGTGATCGGGAAGTTCCACGGCGTGATCAGTCCCACCAATGGATAAGGGTGGTAGGACGTGGACAGTCGCTTCGGAAGGCTCAGGAGACCTGACGACCTCACTTTGTTGTCGGCGAGGAACTGCTCCGCGTGATCGGCGTAATAGGTGATGAACTCGCATGACGCTGTCGTCTCCACGAGCGCGTCGGGGCGGACCTTGCCGGTCTCGGCCTGCAACAAGTCAGTGAGCTCATCAGTGTGTGCCAGGATCCAATCGCGCCACTGACGCATCCATCTCGCTCTCTCGCGGGGGGCCGTCTCTGCCCACGCACCTTGCGCAACTCGGAGCCCATCCGCGATGGCGTTCACCGACTCGCGATCGTTCACTTCGACGGTCGCGACCGAACGTCCATCTGACGGGTTGCGCACGTCCAGGGCTGCCGCAGTGCTCGCTATGGTCATGGGATCTCCGACGTCGAGGGCGTTGTTCGAATGTTTACGGCATGGTCGGCGCTGGGCACCTCGGTGAAGGCATCGGAGACCGCGGGTATCGAGGCCCCCATCAGCAGTCCGTAGTGAAGTTGGAGTTCCGTCAGGATCTCGGCCAATGGCAGGTCGTCGAAGACGCCACGGTCTCGTACGTACTCCATGTGTTGGGTGCCGTCAGCGGTAAATGCGTGCATCAGCGCGTCGTTCTCGCCGTCGAACTCAACGGGGGGGACCCCGAACCGAGCACACAGCTCGCGGTTAAATGCCGGGGTGGCCTTGACCCATCGTCCATCGATGTGCAGGGAGCTATAACCGTGGAAGACGAAAAGATCTGACCCGCTCATCAACTCACGCAACGAATCGGTCTGAAGATGGTTGCGCACATCAGCGAAACCCAGGCGCGCCGGAATGCCGGCGGCGCGGCAGGCCGCAGTCAGCAGCACCGCCTTGGGAACGCAATAGGCACGCCCAGCCTCCAGGACGTGACTCGCTCGGTAGTGCGATGGGTCATCAGACACCTGATAGGGGTCGTACCAGATCTGGTCACGGACGGCGACAAACAGTCGCATCGCCCTCTCCCTGTCGGTGAGCGCGCCAATGATCGAGTTCGCGGTGAATTCACGAACGGCCTCGTGCTCGATGTCGAGATACTCCGTTGCCTCAAGGAATGTGCGGGTCGGCTCGCTCATCTTCTCGGCAAGCCGCTCGCCAACCAGGCGTTTCTTGCCACTGGACTCGATTTAGAAGACACAGGGATCGAGGCGGGCGAGGTTTCCCGAACTCCCCCCACAGCCGCAACACGCTCGACCGTTCTCATGCTGATCGGAGTCAGATGGGACTGAAAAAACTTGACCACCAAGGATCCCTTCGTGTCGCCTGAGTTGTCGATTTAACCGCCTGTTCTCCATCGTTGGACATTTCTTCGTTTTTGTCAACGAAAGAACAGAGTCGACAATCTGTGCGAGGTTGGTCTTCTCGCAGCTATGTCTTGTCCCGTCACTACTAGCGTCGGCAAGCCACAACTCGCAGGGCTCGGGAGTGAAACAGCGAGGCCTTCCCGCACTCGCCATAGGGGCGGTGTGCGCTCCGATCTCGCGAACAGGATGAAGCGGTCACTACCCTGGACGAGCAGGGGCGTTCATTGCAGCGCGCCGATGAGCAGACGGGCATTGCTCGCCTCTCTCAGAAATCCCATCATCACGAGCCAAGGCCCCAACGCCTCGCCAGGCCTGCGCAGCCGCGCCACCTGATTGCCGAGACGCCAACCCTCACTCCGGTCACGCACTTCCCGGAGGAACTCGACGCTGAGCGTCCTCGAGCTGAATGGGTCGGAGACTGTACTGGCTGTGCGAGTTCTCACCATGAAAACTGACATGGGCAGTGCAGTGATCCAAGCTGACGTCGCTCGAACTGTCGATGACGTGAGCCCGACCCTCAAGGTCGTCCCACGCCACTAGGTCGCCAAATCGGCGCAACGAGTGCCCAATGAGCCAAGAATCGGCGTACTCAGCGACGAATGGCCCAGCTGCGAGCAGACCTGGCTCGAGCTCATCGAGCGTGCGGAACTCGATTGGGGCGCCGGACTCGAAGAGGTCGCCGCGGCCCGCTGGATCGTCCGTAACCGAAACGAACTCGATGATGTTGTAGTCGAGCTCTGGGAGCCGCTTCGAGACCTCGAACTCATCCCACACCGGAATCATGTCCTCGGATACGTCGGTCACAATTAGACCGTCCAGGATGGGTGACCCGACGGGTAGGCGGAACCACCTCGACTCGCCTCGGATGTACGTGTCGTCGCGAACAGAGACCACGAGTGCTCGTGGTTCGTTTTCGTCGCTGATCGCCATCCGGAGATCGAGAGCTCCAGGAGTGCCACCCGGCAGGCCGCCCCAGAACGGTTCCGTATGGGCCGCAGAAAGGCCTCGCCTTAACGGTCTCACCGCAAACAGGTCGCATCCGTACTCGTCGAACACGGCCACAGCGGCGGGCTTCAACGGGTGCGCGAGCCCGGGGCGCAGGCCGCCCCCACCCTCCGGGACAACCCACCAAGCCCCTTCGTCTCGTAGCAGTCGAGTCTTAATCGGCCCGTTGCTCTGCTCGTCTGGCCCGCACGTCAGCAGACCCAGACGCTCACCTGCGTCGTCGCTGGCAAGCAGGATTGTCTCGAGCTGATGGCGAGACGGGCGACGAGTCGTCTTCGTTCGATCAGGAAGCCGCACTCCCCTGGCCCAGCTCGTGTCGTCACTGATCCAGGTCACCCAGCGTCGTGCAGCCTCGAGCTCGACTCCTGTCCCCTGAACCTCGCTCGAGAAGGCGACGCCTCGCGAGTCGGCGACGATCGAGGAGTAGGCGTCGAGACCATCGACAAGGCGCTCGTCGCACTCAGCCAGGTGATCCCACAACTCGCGAAGATGCTTCGTGGCATGCACCCAAGTGAGTCCAGCTCGACTGCTCGATTCATCGAGCTTATGTGAGCTCCAGATGATTCCTACGCACCAGCCACGCTCGTCGAGAACGAGGCGGAACCGAGCGAGATCCTCGAGTTCATAGGAGGGCCGGTCAGGCGGGAAGTACTTCAAGTGACGTGCGGGTCGAGCTGAATTCTCCAAGAGCTGGACCTCCTCGGGTCGCGGCTGAGCATGCCGATGCGGGTTGTGCGACGAGCGCAGAAATCATTAGTGCAAGGCTCGCAGACGTGGCACTGCGCTCCCGCTGAGCCAGTGCCGTAATCGGCCAAGACTCAATCTTCAGTTCCGATAGACCACGTCTTGCGGCATCTCAGTGTGACAGATATAAATGTCACATGGCAAGATCCTTCGCAGCTCTTGACGACCAGGCGCTCGACGAATTGCGGGGTCGAGTCCGGGACGAACAACTACGCCGGAGAGATCAGTGGCAACGCTGTCAGAACTGCAGGATCGGCTTCTTGGCACGGCGAGGTGCTCGATACTGTTCAGGCCGCTGCCGCACCGCCGCCTACCGTGGAAGGAGGACCGAGGCATGAGTTCTGATGTCCGAGTGGTCGCTTCCAAGCGCTACGGCACTCTCTCTCCGCTGCGATATCCAGGGGGTAAAGCCGCGCTCGCCGGCCTATTTGCTGACCTGATCCGCGAAGTCGGAATCGACGACTGCACTTACGTTGAGCCCTACGCCGGCGGCGCCGGGGCCGGGATAGCGCTGCTCCGTGAAGGACTCGTCAGCCGGCTGGTCATTAACGACATCGATCCTGCCGTCCACGCATTCTGGATGGTCGTCACCCAAGACAACGCAGCGTTCGTCGATTGGGTCCAGAACGTGCCACTCACGGTCGATGAGTGGCGTCGCCAGCGAGACGTCTACCGCGACCCGCGGAACACCCCTGACCTGCTTGGGCGGGCGTTCTTCTTCTTGAATCGAACCAACCGATCAGGCGTGCTGCGTGCTGGCGTCATCGGCGGCCTGGCCCAGACCGGCAACTACAAGATCGATGCCCGCTTCAATCGCGAGACCCTGGCGGATCGGCTACTCGCAATCGGAGAGGTCGCTTCAGTCATCGAGGTCACCGCGCTCGATGGTCGGACCGTCATCGGCCAACACGCACACCGCACCAATTCGTTCCTCTACATCGATCCCCCCTACGTCAAAGCCGGCGGACGCCTCTACCTCAACGCATTCGAGATGCGTGACCATCAGGCCTTGGCGGCAGCCGTCGACGAGGTCAGCGGCGCCCACTGGCTCATGACCTATGACAGCTCCCCCTACATCGCCAAGCTCTACGCGCGACACGCCCAGGCACAGTTGGATCTCACCTACTCGGCGACTCACCCCGGAAAAGCGACCGAACTACTGGTGGCATCTAACAATGTTTTCACTGCTCTCGGAAAGCTCACGGCTGAAACCGCACCAACATCAGCCTGAGAATTGACTCGCTCAGGCTGTACGCCTGTCTGACGTCAGCCTCCCTCACCGTGTAGTCAGGGTTGTGCGCCGCCGCGTTGAACCAGTTCTGGCTACCGGGCGTGGTCACGGGTCCACTGCGAATAGCATTTATCACGTCGCGGTGAGCCGCCTTGCTGCCGTATACGGTGTGAAGCTCGTCGACCGCCTGCTTAAGCTGTCCACTCACAGCATGAGTCGTTCCTGAGAAGTGGTACTTAATCGACGACTCGAGAACGAGTCGCAGGAGCATCGCGGTGGCCACGGGCGTCTTACGGACATTGATTGCTCTGAGCTCGATGATCCGTCGCGCCAAGTTCGTCGGTATCCCTGCGTCTGGCAGGCTGCTGATGTCGAATCCGCGCAGCGTGTCGGGGTTGTTCCGCCCCCTCTTCCCTCCCGCGCCATCGTCGGGTGGCGGCGGATCATCCCGCTCGGACCAGTTTCCGTTGTCCTCAACGTCTGCGTCGCCTCGGTCGTCGGGCTCTTCGTCCCCGGAACCACCCGGTCCGTCGAGGTCGGGCTCCTCCAGATCCCGACCATTCTGGGCATCCAGATCGTCCGGCGTTGGTGTCTGGCCGCCGGCAAGAAGAGTTTTGATTAGATCGTCTCGATGCTCGTGCCCCTTTTTGAACTCGCTCGACCGGGTATTCAATGTCTCGGCCCGGAAGCGCTGCATGAGGTACTCGACGGCGTCCCGCTCCCGCGTGCTCAAACCGGCGCCAATCGTCTTAGCCTTCCGACGAGCAGGCGAAATGCGATATCCGTCGAATACGACCCCGATGGCCGCCGCAACGTCGACGATTCGGTAGGCATACTCGAACGCCGACATCTTGAGGTCATCGCCGCGGGCGTAGTCATGGAGCGTCTTGTCCTTGAACTTGACGCCGTCGAGGAAATGTCGCATCTCAACCATGCGGAGGAATCGCACGATATTGACGTCAGGGTACATCCCCTTAAGATCCTCGACGTCGACCTTGGGGCTGAGGATCGAGTGGTAATAATTCGCCTGCTGATCCCGGCTCCACCGCTTCTTCGGCACGCCCGTATGGAGGCGGGCGATATGCGGCCGTGCAGCTTCGCGGCTGGGCGCGACGATAACCCTGATCACGGTCGGCATGTTGGGCACTTCAGCGGCATACCGTGTCAGCAACGCCCGAACATCTGCCTCATGCTCCGGCACTAGCGTCGGATCTTGAACTGCCTTGAGAGCGCTGACCCGTCGGTTTCCCTCGAGAACTATGTTGGCGCCATCTTCTTCGACCACGATCGGCACCTCGTTGTCGAAGTATCCGTCGCGGAGGAAGAGCTTGACCTGAGATACAACCTCTTCGGCTGCGAAAAGGTACCGCAGGGCAGCGAGTTCGTCATTCGGGCGGATTGGAATTCGGTAGTTGTCGAGGTCGAGGCGAAGCGCGTCGACCGAGACGTCAATGATCGGCAGTTGCGTGTAGGCCATTCCGGTTCCTCCCTGAACGAATCAGCCTCAGGAGCATGACACGTGTTCTGAGACATATCTGCCACAATCGACCCTTGTCACAGAGGTTCCTCGGCCACGACCCATCGTGTTGGTCGGCGTTCCGACATTCTGCGTCTTTCCCTGTTAGATTTTTCCACAGGTACGAACAGGGGTACGTCTCCGCAGGTCAGACCGCCCGGCTCACTCCCACTCGATGGTTCCCGGGGGCTTGCTGGTGACGTCGAGAACCACGCGGTTGACCTCGCGCACCTCGTTGGTGATGCGGGTGGAGATGCGCTCGAGCAGCTCGTAGGGCAGGCGGCTCCAGTCGGCCGTCATGGCGTCCTCGCTGGAGACGGGGCGCAGCACGACGGGATGCCCGTAGGTGCGACCGTCGCCCTGCACGCCCACGGATCGGACGTCGGCGAGGAGCACGACCGGGAACTGCCAGATGCTGGCGTCGAGGCCCGCAGCGGTGGTCTCGTCGCGGACGATGGCGTCGGCCTCGCGCAGGATGCGCAGGCGGTCGACGTCGACAGCACCGATGATGCGGATGGCCAGGCCCGGGCCGGGGAACGGGTGGCGGGCCACGATGGCCTCGGGGATGCCGAGCTGGCGCCCGACGTCGCGGACCTCGTCCTTGAAGAGGGCGCGAAGCGGCTCGATGAGCGAGAACTCGAGGTCCTCGGGGAGGCCGCCCACGTTGTGGTGGCTCTTGATGTTGGCCGCGCCCTCACCACCGCCGGACTCGACGACGTCGGGGTAGAGCGTGCCCTGGACCAGGAACTTGACCGGCGTGCCGGGCGTGGCCAGGATCTCGCGCTCAGCCGCCTCGAAGACGCGGATGAACTCACGGCCGATGATCTTGCGCTTCTCCTCGGGGTCGGTGACGCCGGCGAGGTGGCCGAGGAACTGCTCGGCCGCGTCGACGACCTTGAGGTCGACGCCGGTGGCGGCCACGTAGTCGTGCTCCACCTGCTCGGCCTCGCCCTGACGCAGCAGGCCGTGGTCGACGAAGACGGCGGTGAGCTGGTCGCCGACCGCACGCTGGACGAGCGCGGTGGAGACGGCGGAGTCGACGCCGCCCGACAGTGCGGAGATGACGCGGGCGTCGCCGACCTGGGCCTTGATGAGGGCGACCTGCTCCTCCACGATGTTGGCGCTGGTCCAGGACTGGCTGCAGCCGGCGATGTCGACGAGGAAACGCTCGAGCACCTCCTGGCCGTGCTCGCTGTGGAGCACCTCGGGGTGCCACTGCACGCCGGCGAAGCGTCGGCCCACGTCCTCGAACGCTGCCACCGGGGCTCCGCCCGTGGTGGCGAGCACGTCGAACCCCTCGGGCGCCTCGGTGACGGCGTCGCCGTGGCTCATCCAGATGCGGTGCGCCGAGGGGATGCCGTCGAGCAGGGTGCCGGGGCGCGAGATGGTGACGTCGGTCCGGCCGAACTCGGACAGCCCGGTCTGTGCCACGGTGCCGCCCAGGGCAGCGGCCATGGCCTGGAAGCCGTAGCAGATGCCGAAGACCGGGACGCCGCCCTCGAGCACGGTGGCGTCGAGCTGCGGGGCACCCGGCGCGTACACCGAGGAAGGGCCGCCGGACAGGATGATGGCGGCCGGCTTCTTGGCCAGCATCTCCTCGACCGGCATGCTGCTCGGCACGATCTCGGAGTAGATCCGCGCCTCCCGCACGCGCCGCGCGATGAGCTGGGCGTACTGGGCCCCGAAGTCCACCACCAGGACGGTGTCGTGGAGGGCCTCGGCGGCCTCTTCGGGAGTCGCCTCGGACAGGGTCTCGGGGGTGCTCGTCACGTGGCGATCCTAGCGTCACGAGATCTGCTCAAAACTTCTGGACGAACGTCGTAACCCCCATCCTCGGCCGTCGTTGAATCAGGCAGATCTAACTACACTCCCTCCCGTTAGATCACGTGCCCGCTCCTCGTGGCACGACAGAACCCGGCCCGTGAGCTCCCTCCAGGTCGGGTTCTGTGCGTCTGGGGGCCTTCCGGCCGGGTGTCGAGGCCTTCGGCCTTGCGCTAGGTTCGTGACGCAGGCCACAGATCAAAGGAGATCTCCATGACCACTCCCGTGAAGGTCGCCGTCACCGGCGCCGCCGGACAGATCGGCTACAGCCTCCTCTTCCGCCTCGCGAGCGGTGCGCTCCTCGGCCCCGACACCCCCATCCAGCTGCGTCTCCTCGAGATCACCCCGGCGCTCAAGTCGCTCGAGGGCGTCGTCATGGAGCTCGACGACTGCGCCTTCCCCACGCTCGAGTCCGTCGAGATCGGCGACGACCCGCGCCAGGTCTTCGACGGCGTCAACCTCGCCCTGCTGGTGGGCGCCCGCCCGCGCACCAAGGGCATGGAGCGCGGCGACCTGCTCGAGGCCAACGGCGCCATCTTCACCGCGCAGGGCAAGGCCCTCAACGAGGTCGCCGCCGACGACGTCCGCATCGGCGTCACCGGCAACCCCGCCAACACCAACGCCCTCATCGCGCAGCGCAACGCTCCCGACATCCCGGTCGAGCGCTTCAGCGCCCTCACCCGCCTCGACCACAACCGCGCCATCAGCCAGCTGTCGGCGAGGACCGGCGCGCCCGTGGCCGACATCAGCCGCATGACCATCTGGGGCAACCACTCGGCCACCCAGTACCCCGACCTCTCCCACGCCCTGGTGGGTGGCCGGCCCGCGCTCGAGGTCGTCGACGACCAGCCCTGGGTGCGCGACACGTTCATCCCCACCGTCGCCAAGCGTGGCGCGGCCATCATCGAGGCCCGCGGCGCGTCCTCGGCCGCCTCGGCGGCCTCGGCCACCATCGACGCCGCCCGCGACTGGCTCACCGGCAGCGCCGCCGACGACTGGGTCTCCATGGCCGTCGTCTCCGACGGCTCCTACGACACCCCCGAGGGCGTCGTCTTCTCGTTCCCCGTCACCACGAAGGACGGCGACTGGGAGATCGTGCAGGGGCTCGAGGTCGACGAGTTCAGCCGCGAGCGCATCGACGCCACGGCGCGCGAGCTCGTCGAGGAGCGCGACGCGGTCCAGGCCCTCGGCCTGATCTGAGCGCGGTCCGACGAAAGAACCGACATTCCGGTCGTCCTGGCGACCCGGACGTCGATCTCTTCGTCGTCTCGGCCGAAGGCAGATTCCTTCGTCAGCCACCGGGCGGGGGCGGGACCACGACGGCGAGGACGAGCAGGCTCGCGCCGAGCAACATCGTCCAGACCACGTCGAAGGCCTTGCCGCGCACGCGCAGCATGCCCACGTGGTCGGCCGGCACGAACACCCGCGCCAGGCTCGACACCACGAACGCCGCACCGATGACGGCCAGTCCGGTGCGCCAGGGGCCGGTGACCACCAGCACGAGCCCCACCGTGACGGCGACGAGGAGCAGCAGGTAGATCTGCGACCCGCGGCTGCGCGGCATGGGCACGTTCACGCGAAGAGCTTCTCGGCCTCGTCGACCACGTTGCTCAGGAGCATGGCGCGGGTCATGGGGCCCACCCCTCCGGGGTTGGGCGCGACCCAGCCGGCCACGTCGAGGACGCCGGGGTGGAGGTCGCCGACGATCTTGCCCTCGCCGTCGCGACTCACGCCGACGTCGAGGAGCGCCGCTCCGGGCTTGACCATGTCGGGGGTGATGATGCCGGGGACGCCGGCCGCGGCCACGACGATGTCGGCGCGGGCCACCTCCGCCGCGAGGTCCTGCGTGCCGGTGTGGCACAGCGTGACCGTGGCGTTCTCGCTGCGGCGCGTGAAGATGAGGCCCATGGGGCGGCCCACCGTGATCCCGCGGCCCACCACGACGACGTGCTGGCCTCGGATCGGGACCTCGTGGCGGCGCAGGAGCTCGACGATGCCGCGCGGCGTGCACGGGAGCGGGGCCTCCTTGCCGAGGACGAGCCAGCCCAGGTTGGTGGGGTGCAGGCCGTCGGCGTCCTTGGCGGGGTCGATGCGCCCGATGACGGCGTTCTCGTCGATGCCCTTCGGCAGCGGCAGCTGGACGATGTAGAGGGTGCAGGAGGGATCGGCGTTGAGACGGTCGATCTCGGCCTCGATCTCGGCCTGCGTGGCCGTGGCCGGGAGCTCGACCCGGATGGACTCGATGCCCACCTCGGCGCAGTCCTTGTGCTTGGCGTTGACGTACCACCGGCTGCCCGGGTCGTCGCCCACGAGCACGGTGCCGAGGCCGGGCACGAAGCCCTTCTCGCGCAGTGCCGTCACGCGTGTCTTGAGCTCGCCCTTGATCGCCGCAGCGACTGCCTTGCCGTCCAGAGTCCTTGCCGTCACGGGGTCGAGTCTTTCACGCCCGGCGCGGCAGTCCCCGCAGGCCCGCAGGAGAAGGTCCGGTCCACGGCACGTCGTCCGAGGGGTCACCCATCCACGACCCCGGACATCTAGACTCGGTCTCCTCCCCCCGCAGATCGAAGGACATCGCATGGCAACCCGCGCACAGCTCTCCCAGGAGCGCAGCCGACTGCGCCGCGACGAGCTGCTGGCGGCTGCCATCGAGCTCTTCGCCGAGGGCGGGTCCCGCGCCGTGACCCACCGAGCCGTCGCCAAGCGCGCCGGGCTCCCGCCGGCCACCACCACGTACTACTTCGAGTCCATCGAGGACCTCCTGCGCGAGGCCCTCGCCGACCACATCCGCACGTGGCGCAACGAGCTCGACCTGCTGTCGGGGCTCGACGACGTGGCCGCCATCGACATGAAGGTCGAGGACGCCACCACGCTCATCGCCCACGTGTGGTCGGCGCGCGGGCCGGAGGTGGCGGCCCTCGAGCTGGCCATCTACCTCGCCGCCACGCGCGACGAGGCCCTGCGCGACGAAGCACGCCTCGCGCTGGTGGGCTTCGAGGAGCTGGGCGCCCGCTGGTTCACCCTCCTCGGCATCCCCGACGCCGAGAAGATCGTGCCCTCGCTCCTGACCCTCATCGCCGGCACCGCGCTGCGCCGCCAGAGCGGCCAGTACAGCGAGGCCGACGAGGCCCGGCTCCTGAGCGAGGCCATCCGCGACCTCGTGGGCGCGCACCTGCTGGGCCGGGAGAAGATCGACTCGATCATCGCCGAGACCACCGGCGCCGCCACCGCCTGAGCAGCCCCCTGACGGCCGGGGCACCTCCCGAGCCCGGTGGGACCGGGAGGAGCCGCCGGCTCAGTGGAAGAAGTGGCGGGTGCCGGTGAAGTACATCGTGATGCCGGCTGCCTTGGCCGCCTCGACGGTCTCCTCGTCGCGCACCGAGCCGCCGGGCTGCACGATGGCCTTCACGCCGGCATCGAGCAGGATGCCCGGTCCGTCGGCGAAGGGGAAGAAGGCGTCCGACGCCGCCACGGAGCCGGCCGCGCGCTCCTCGCCCGCGCGGTCCACCGCGAGGCGGCACGAGTCGACCCGGTTCACCTGGCCCATGCCGATGCCCACCGACGCGCCGTCCTTGGCGAGCAGGATGGCGTTGGACTTCACGGCGCGGCAGGCCTTCCAGGCGAAGGCGAGGTCGGCGAGGGTCTGCTCGTCGGCGGGCTCACCGGCGGCGAGGACCCAGTCGCTCGGGGCGTCGCCGCCGCCGTCCACGACGGCGTCGACACGGTCGACCTGCTGCACGAGCACGCCGCCGCTGATGCCCCGGAACTCGACGGGGTCGGGGTTCTCGTCGGTGGCGCAGCGCAGGATGCGGATGTTCTTCTTGCGCTGCAGGACCTCCACCGCGCCGTCCTCGTAGTCGGGCGCCACGATGACCTCGGTGAAGATCTCGGCGACCTGCTCGGCGAGCGCCACGCTGACCGGACGGTTCACGGCGATGACACCGCCGAACGCGGAGACCGGGTCGCACGCGTGAGCCCGGCGGTGGGCCTCGGCCACGTCGGTGCCGACCGCGATGCCGCACGGGTTGGCGTGCTTGATGATGGCGACGGCAGGCTCGGCGAAGTCGTTGGCCGCACGCCGCGCGGCGTCGGTGTCGACGTAGTTGTTGTAGCTCATCTCCTTGCCGTGCAGCTGCTCGGCGGCCGCGAGGCCACCGCGCCAGTGCCGGTACAGGGCGGCGGGCTGGTGGGGGTTCTCGCCGTAGCGGAGCACGGCCGACTTCTCCCACGTGGCACCGGTGAACTCGGGCCAGCCGTCCTCGCTGGGCGAGTAGACGGAGGAGAACCACGACGCGACCGCGACGTCGTACGACGCCGTGTGGGCGAAGGCCTGCGCCGCGAGGTGCTTGCGCTGGTCGAGCGTGAAGCCACCGGCGGCCAGGGCCTCCTTGACCCGGCCGTAGGCGTCGGGCGAGGTGACGACGGCGACCGTCGGGTGGTTCTTCGCTGCGGCGCGCACCATGGACGGCCCGCCGATGTCGATCTGCTCCACGCACTCGTCGGGCGTGGCCCCGGAGGCGACCGTCTCGCGGAACGGGTAGAGGTTGACGATCACGAGGTCGAAGGGCTCGATCTCGAGGTCGGCGAGCTGCTGCACGTGGGACTCCAGGCGCGAGTCGGCCAGGATGCCGGCGTGCACGCGCGGGTGGAGCGTCTTGACGCGGCCGTCGAGGCACTCGGGGAAGCCGGTGAGCTCCTCCACCGGTGTGACGGGCACGCCCGCAGCCTCGATGGTCTTGGCCGTCGAGCCGGTGGACACGATGGAGACGCCTGCTGCGTGCAGGGCACCCGCGAGGTCCTCCAGGCCGGTCTTGTCGTAGACCGAGACGAGGGCTCGCTTGAGGGGTCGCTGGGTCATGGGGCTTCTCCGAACGTGAGGGTGCGGTCGTGGATCTGGAAGGGCTCGCGGGCGAGTCGGCCGACCCACTCCACGAGCATGGCGCGCTCGCTGGTCTTGATGCGCTCGTGGAGCGTGTGCTCGTCGTCGCCGTCGAGGACGGGCACCGCCACCTGGGCGACGATGGGGCCGGTGTCGACGCCCTCGTCGACCACGAAGAGGGTGGCCCCCGTGATCTTGACGCCGTAGGCCAGGGCGTCCCGCGGGCCGTGCATGCCGGGGAACGCCGGCGAGAGAGCGGGGTGGGAGTTGAGGGTGCGGCCGCCGAAGCGGGCGAGGAAGGCCGGCCCCGTGAGCTTCATGAAGCCGGCCAGCACCACGAGGTCGGGCTCGTGGGCAGCCACGGCCTCGGCGAGCGCCTCGTCCCAGGCGGCCCGGTCGGGGTGGTCGGCGGTGCGGACGACGAACGTGGGGATGCCGGCGCGCTTCGCGCGGGCCAGCCCCTCGATGTCAGTCCGGTCGGCTCCCACCGCGACGACGGAGGCTCCGTAGGCGCTGCCCGAGTCCGGGTCGTGCGGGTCCGGGCCGGTCGACGCGTCGATCAGGGCCTGCAGGTTGGTGCCGCTTCCCGAGACGAGGACGACGACGCGCGCTGTCGTCGGGGCTGCTGGCACGGGCCCCACGATAGTGCGCCAGGACCCCGCCGATCCCACCGCCCACGGCCAGGACCGGCACCGCGACCAGCAGCGACGTGAGCAGGGGCGGACCGGCCTCGGTGAGACGGCCGGGTCCGACCGCACCTCCGGAGATCCCGACGAGCACACCGACCACGAGGCCGGCCAGGGCACCGGCAGCCGCCGAGTACCCGAGACGTCGCAGGAGTGCGCGGTCGTCGCTGCCGGACGTGACGGCGGGAGGACGGGTGGACCAGCCGGCCACCACCCCGGCGAGCAGCGGCACGAGCGCGAGGAGGAAGACCCAGTCGGAGAACTCCCCAGGCGCCGGCAGGGCTGCGAGGACCGGCAGTCCGGGCACCGTGCCCAGGTGCGAGCCGGTGAGGTCGACGGACGTCTCGGTGCCGATGGCGAAGCCGGGGCCGATGAGTGCGGCCGTGGCCCAGAGGACGAGCGTGGGCAGGGCCAGCACGCAGACCAGGCCCAGCGCCACACCTCCCCCGGCGGAGGGCTGGAGCAGGGCCCAGAGGTCGGCGGCGCGGTCGAGGTGCCACAGGAGGAGCAGGGCCACGACGGTCGCTGCCGCGGCCAGCAGGACGGTGACGCCGCGGGCGGCACCGCGCACGACGGCGCGGACGTCGGCCCGGTCGGTGAACCAGAGCGCCTCGGCGCGGTCGGAACCGCGCGCCAGGCCGATGGCCGCGCCCAGGCCGCACACCACGAAGGAGGCGAAGGCCGCCCGCGTGACGGGGACCGAGACGGTGTCGGTGGAGACCACGCTCGCCAGGACCGCCGCGACCACGCCCGAGGTACCGGCCACCGTGGCGGCGAACGGTCCTACGTCGGCCTGCTCGCCCTCGGCGTGGGGGTCGACGCCCCAGCGCGAGGCCACGAGCGCCACGAGGGCGATGGCGAGGAGAGCGGCACCGAACGGCACGAGACCCAGCTGGGCACGACCCACCTCGAGGCTGCTGCCCTGGCTCACGAGCCAGCCCCGGATGCCGGTGCGCAGGACGGGGCCGGTGTCCCGGACGCCCGCGACGAGCGTCACGATGGTGCACAGACCGACGCCCAGCACGGCCGACGCGAGCGCGGTGGCAACACCGCGCCGGAGGTACGGCACGGCGGCCGCGCTGGACCGGGCCGTCGGCTGGGGTGGGGGCACCCATCCATCCAACCTGTAAAGTCGGGGTGTTTCACCCAGGCACGCCGAACCCACCTGAGGAGGGGAAGCGATGACTCGCGTCGACGAGTTCAACAGCTTCTACTCATCGACCTCCCGTGACGCCCTGAGCGTCACGTACGCCCTCTGCGGCGACCGCCAGGTGGCGCTCGAGGCCACGGCCGACGCCTACCGACGGGCCTGGCGCGACTGGTCCAAGATCCGCGACCGCTCTCCCCTGGCCTACGTGCGCAACGAGGCCTGGAAGCTCACGGCCGTCAGCCGAACCACCCACCCCCTGCGCCGCAAGCACGAGGAGGGCGCCGACACCGAGCTCCTCGGGGCCCTCGCCGACCTCCCCTCCGACCACCGTCGCCTCATCGTCCTGCTCACGCTCGGCGACACCGACCTGGAGCAGGCCTCGCGCGAGGTCGGCGTCACGGCCGAGGACGGCATCGAGGCCGTCACCACGGCCCTCGACCGGCTCGAGAAGGCCCTCGAGCAGCCCCTCGACGTCCTGGAGCGTCGCACGCGGGACCTCGGCACGGTGACCGGCCGGCTCGAGATGCCGCCGTCGGCCGACATCCGCCAGGCCGCCCAGCGCGGCCGGATGCGCAACACCGTCCTGCTGGTCGCGGCCGCCGTCGTGCTCGTGCTGGGCGGCGGGTTCGTGGTGTCCGACGGCGACGCTCTCGCCTCCCGCGCCGACCTGCCGCGCCGCGAGAAGATCGGCGACGAGCGACCCGACATCGTGCTCGAGGCCCGCAAGCTCAGCGAGGACAACCTCCTCTCCACCCGGCAGATCGGCAGCCTCGGCGCCGGCGAGGCCTGGCGGACCGTCGGGACCGACGAGAAGGTCGACGCCAAGACTCCGTACGCCACGTGCCCCACCCGCCGGTTCGCCGGCGACGACACCATCAAGGCCTACGTGCGCACGTACGCCGGCGCCGGACCGGCCAAGGCGCGCGCCGCCCAGTCCATCGAGGTCTCGAGCACCTCCCAGGAGGCCGAGGCCGCCTACCGCACCACGGTGGGCTGGTACGCCGACTGCGAGCACCCACGGGTGCAGCTCGTGGGCTCCTACGTGGTGCAGCGCCCCTTCGGCGACTTCCGCATCCTTCGGCTGCGCTCGCACCGCTCACCCGAGCGGACCTTCACCGTGGGGTTCGCGCACTCCGGCCGCGTGACGCTCACCCTCGTCCACGAGATCGACGGCGCCAAGGGCCCGTCCGTCGAGCAGTTCACCCGGACCCTCAACGCCTCCGTGGCCAAGATCTGCAGCGACAGCGGCGGCCGGTGCACCGACGACACCGAGGTCGTCAAGGCCGCTCCGCCTCGTACGTCCACGGCACCGACGTTCCTCGGGATCGTCGACCTTCCGCCCGTGGCCGACGTCGACAAGGTGTGGTCGGGCATCGCGCCCTACACGCCCAAGCAGAACCCGGCGGCCACCGTGTGCGACGCGGCCGACTTCGACAGCGACGAGGTGCAGGACGTGAAGTCGCGCGTCTTCGTCATCCCCGAGGCGCCGGAGCTGCCCCAGGAGTTCGGCGTGGCCGAGACGGTGGCCGGCTTCGACTCCGACGACGACGCCAAGAAATTCGTGGACAAGGTCGAGAAGAAGATCAAGGCCTGCCCCGACGACAACCTCGCAGCCGACGTGAAGGACTCCGACAAGGTCAAGGGCGCCGGCCTCGACGGTCGCGCCTGGCGCATCGCCTTCGAGGTCTCCAAGAAGAAGGTCGTGGAGAACCGCATGGCGATCGTCCGTCGCGGCTCGCACGTGGCGCAGCTGACCTTCACGCCGGTGGGCCGCTACGACATCAGCCAGAAGACGTTCCGGGCCCTCGCCGAGCGCGCCGGTCAGCGCCTCGTCTACGGCGAGACCGACTGACCCGCCCGGCGGCCGAGCTCACCGTCCCGGACGGTGCGCGAGACGGAGCCACCGCACACGACGAAGCCCCCGACCCATCAGGGCCGGGGGCTTCGTGCGTCAGTCAGGTCAGAGCGACTGCAGGATCTCGCGCATCAGGGCGGCGGTCTCGGACGGCGTCTTGCCGACCTTGACGCCGGCGGCCTCGAGGGCCTCCTTCTTGCCCTGCGCCGTGCCCGCACCGTCGGAGACGATGGCGCCGGCGTGGCCCATGGTCTTGCCCTCGGGTGCGGTGAAGCCGGCCACGTAGCCCACGACGGGCTTCGTGACGTGCTCCTTGATGTAGGCCGCGGCCTTCTCCTCGGCGTCGCCACCGATCTCGCCGATCATGACGATGGCCTTGGTCTCGGGATCGGCCTCGAACGCCTCGAGGGCGTCGATGTGGGTGGTGCCGATGATCGGGTCACCACCGATGCCGATGGCCGTGGAGAAGCCGAAGTCACGGAGCTCGAACATCATCTGGTAGGTCAGCGTGCCCGACTTGGACACGAGACCGACCGGGCCCTTGCCGGCGATGTTGGCCGGCGTGATGCCCGCGAGGGCCTCGCCCGGCGTGATGATGCCGGGGCAGTTGGGGCCGATGATGCGCGTCTTCTTGCCCTGGGCGTAGGCCCAGAACTCGGCCGAGTCCTGCACCGGGACGCCCTCGGTGATGATGACGAGCAGCGGGATCTCGGCGTCGATGGCCTCGACGACCGCGTCCTGCGTGAACGCCGGAGGGACGAAGGCGACCGACACGTCGGCGCCCGTCTTCTCGATGGCCTCGCTGACGGATCCGAAGACCGGCAGCTCGACCTCGGCGCCGGAGGCGTCGGTGTGGGTCACGGTGGTGCCCGCCTTGCGAGCGTTGACACCGCCCACGACCTGGGTGCCGGCAGCCAGCATGCGGGCCGTGTGCTTGGAGCCCTCACCGCCGGTGATGCCCTGGACGATGACCTTGGAGTCCTTGGTCAGGTAGATCGACATGTCAGCCCCTTCAGCCGTTAGCCAGCTCGGCGGCCTTGTCGGCCGCTCCGTCCATCGTGTCCACCTGGGTCACGAGCGGGTGGTTCAGCTCGTCCAGGATCGCGCGTCCCTCGTCGACGTTGTTGCCGTCGAGACGGACCACGAGCGGCTTCTTGGCCTCGTCACCCAGGAGCTCGAGAGCGCCCTTGATGCCGTTGGCCACCGCGTCGCACGACGTGATGCCGCCGAAGACGTTCACGAAGACGCTCTTGACCTGCGGGTCGCCCAGGATGACGTCGAGGCCGTTGGCCATGACCTCGGCCGAGGCTCCTCCGCCGATGTCGAGGAAGTTGGCGGGCTTGACGCCGCCGTGCTTCTCGCCTGCGTAGGCCACGACGTCGAGGGTGCTCATGACGAGACCAGCGCCGTTGCCGATGATGCCGACCTCGCCGTCGAGCTTCACGTAGTTGAGGCCCTTGGCCTTGGCCTTCGCCTCGAGGGGGTCGGCCTCCTCGTGGATGACGAAGTCCTCGTGGTCGGGGTGGCGGAACTCCGACGCGTTGTCGTCGAGCGACACCTTGCCGTCGAGCGCCTCCAGCTTGTCGCCCTCGAGACGGGCGAGCGGGTTGACCTCGACGAGCGTGGCGTCCTCCTCGACGAAGGTCTTCCACAGCGCCTGGACCATGGCGACGGCCTGGTCGGCGAGCTCGGCCGGGAACTTGGCCTCCTCGACGATGGCGCGGGCCTTGGCCTCGTCGACACCGGTGCCGGCGTCGATGGGGATCTGGCGCACGGCCTCGGGGTTGGTCTTGGCGACCTCCTCGATCTCCACACCGCCCTCGACGCTCGCGATGCAGAGGTAGCTGCGGTTGGAGCGGTCGAGCAGGAAGGAGAAGTAGTACTCCTCCACCGGCGGCGTGGCCGGCGTGACGAGCACGCGGTTGACCGTGAGGCCCTTGATCTCCATGCCCAGGATGTTGGAGGCGTGCTCGAAGGCTTCATCGGCGGTCTTGGCGATCTTGACGCCACCCGCCTTGCCTCGTCCACCGGCCTTGACCTGGGCCTTGATGACGGTGACGCCACCAATCTCCTCGGCTGCGGCCTTCGCCTCGTCGGCGGTCGTGACGACCTTGCCGAGCGTGGTGGCTACCCCATGCTTGGCGAAGAGCTCCTTCGCCTGATATTCCATCAGATCCACGGTGATGTCCGTCCTTGGTTGTCCGTTCGCTGCGCACCAGGCCGACAGGCTGCCGACGGGCGCCGAAACCTTTGCGACTGTAGCCCTTCTGCATAGGGTGAAGCGCGTCGGGTAGGTCACAGTCATGCGGAACGGCGGGGAATGAGATGGCGCTCACGAGGATCGGGGCGGGCGACGTGACCCTCGAGGTGGAGGTCGGCGGGGCGCCCGACGGACCCCTGGCCGTGCTCGTGCACGGGTACCCCGACCAGCGGCGCGTGTGGGACCTCGTCGCGGCCGACCTGGGCGCGGACCACCGTCTCGTCACCTACGACGTGCGCGGCGCCGGCGGGTCCACGGCGCCGTCGTCGCGCGCGGGGTACCGACTCGCCTCGCTGGTCGACGACCTGGTCGCCGTCCTCGACCACGTGGCGCCCGACGGCGAGCCCGTCCACCTCGTGGGCCACGACTGGGGCTCCATCCAGCTGTGGGACGCGGTGCTGCACGAGTCCGACGACGAGCGCCTCCGCGGACGCATCGCCTCGTTCACCTCCATCAGCGGGCCGGCCCTCGAGCAGCTGGGGCGGTTCCTGCGCGACACCTCGAGCAGGCAGCGGCTCCCCACGCTCGGCAGGCAGCTGCTGCGGTCCTGGTACGTCGGGATCTTCCAGGTCCCCGTGGTCCCGGAGCTCGTGCTCGCGGTCCTGGCCGGGCCGGTCCGCCGCGTGCTGGAGACGACGCAGCGCATCGACCCCTCGCACTGGGGCGAGTCGTTCGGCCGCGACGCCCGCCGGGGCGTCAACCTCTACCGCGCCAACCGGGTGCGGTTCGGTCGCCCCGTCACCCGGGTCGCCGTCCAGCTCGTGGTCCCCACGAAGGACGCCTTCGTCGGGCCCGCGCTCCTCGCCGGGATCGAGCAGCTGGCACCCGACCTGAGGCGCGTCGACGTCGTGGCCGACCACTGGGTCGTGCGGACGCAGCCCGACGTGGTGGCCGAGGCGGTCCGCTCGTTCGTGGCCGACGTCGGCGCCCGGCTCAGCGCGCGAGAGGCGTGACGTCCACGTCGTCGGCGTCGAGGTCGGCCAGCGCCCGACGCACCGCATCGACCGTCTCCTGGCTCACGACGGCCTCCACGGCGTCCTCGGCGACGGCCGACCGAGCCACCTGCTCGGGCGTGAGCCCCGTTCCCAGGTACACGACCTCCTGACCTGCGGCGAGGCGCTCCCGGGCGGCCCGGATCGCCTGCTGGTCGGGGTCGTCGCCGGCGACGGCCACCACGACACGCAGCGGACGGTCGGGGGAAGGCGTCATGGCGGCAGCGTAGCGACGCCGTCCGGGTGAGTCCCCTCACAGGCACGGGCTGTTCTGGCGGCGATGCCGGGGGCGAACCCAAGGATTCCCTGAATCGACTTTGTACCCCCCGTGCCATCGCCTATGGTGGACAGGTCCTGCCCCCCTTCCTGGAGGTTCCTGAGTGAGCCCGTCCGCGCCGAAACGCCGGCTCGACGTCCGCCAGACCCCTGGGGCGCGCAGCACCGGCACCGGCCGCAGGGTCGCCTCGCGAGCCCGCCGTCGTCGCAGCACGTTCAAGCCCTCCCCGGCCATGCTCGGCGCTCTTGCGCTCGTGGTCGCCGGACTCGGGTCGGCCGCGTTCTCCTCGCACGCCGACCAGGACGCGCTCCGCGCCAACTACCAGACCATCTCGGCCGACTACACGGGCGACGGCAACGAGGTCGACTACACGCGGTCGTTCGACCGCGAGGCCACCAAGCGCCAGACCGCTCAGCAGGCCGCCGGCAAGATCAAGGCCGACGAAGAGCTCAAGCAGGCCGTGCAGTCCAACGTCAAGAAGATCAAGGCCAACACCTGGGTCCTGCCGGTCACCGGCTACCGCCTCACGGCCCGCTTCGGTCAGCGCAGCGCGCTGTGGTCGACGGTCCACACCGGCCTCGACTTCGCCGGGCCCTCCGGCTCCACGATCGTCTCCGTCGCCCAGGGCACCGTGAAGTCCGCCGGCTACGAGGGCGCCTACGGCAACCGCACCGTCGTCACGCTCCTCGACGGGACCGAGGTCTGGTACTGCCACCAGAGCCGCATGGTCGTCCAGCCCGGCGACAAGGTCGGCCCCGGCCAGATCATCGGCTACAGCGGCTCCACCGGTAACGTCACCGGCCCGCACCTCCACCTCGAGATCCACCCCGGCGGCGGCGCCGCGGTCGACCCCGAGCCGGTCCTCCGCGACCACGGCATCACCCCCTGACCCCCCCCTTCCCGATTTGTGACCTTGTGGTCGTCATTCGGGGCGAATGACCGCGCCTTGGTCACAGACCGCGAGCGATCTCGTGCCATCCGGCGCCGAGCCACGGCGGGGCACCGTCGTAGCCGCGTCGGACCAGCGCCTCGAAGATCCTCGCCACGACCGACGTCGGGTGCTGCAGGTCGGCCGCGGTCACGACGATGACGGTCCAGCCGGCAGCCTCCAGCCGCTCTCGGCGGAAGATGTCCTTGGCGCGCTGCTTGGCGTCGCGTTCGTGGTGCCAGCCGTCGTACTCGACGACGATCCTGTGGTCCGCCAGCACGAGGTCGCCGCGTGCCAGGAAGACGGGACCGTCGAGGATCTGACGGTTGCACTCCGGTTCGGGCAGACCGGCCAGCACCATCAGCAGACGAACGTCGGTCTCCCGGAAGGAGTCGACGCCCGCCCGGACCAGCACCGCGGCCCGTCTCGCGCGGACGACACCGTCGAGGTGCGAGTCGATCGTGTAGCCGATCAGGGTGTCGACGCTCGTCAGGCCCGCACGGACCAGTGCGTCCCCGGCCCGCACGAGGTCACGGACTCCGAGCAGGGTGGCCGAGTCGACGAAGCTGCGATCGGGACCGAGGCACGGCAGACCGCGAACGTCCCGACGACTGAGTCGATGGTCGCGGCGATGGAGGGTCACGTCGGCGTGCTTGGTCTGCGCGTCCGTCGAGGTCGAGACGTGGAACGGCCGGAGCGGTCCCAGCTCCAACCCGTAGAGCCGGAGCGCAGTCAGGTGGCTCACCGCCGCGTCGTCGGGCAGCTCACGAAGCACGGCAGAGGCCTGGTCGACGAGGGTCGGGACCGTCTCGCGGTAGCGGTAGACGCCTCGCCGGACGGCCACCACGTACGGTCCCCGACGTTGGGCCGGCGTCAGTCCGGCCGCCTCGGCCTCAGCCGTCGTGAAGACCCGACCACGCAGCACGTCGGGAAGTCGAGGCGGTCGGGACACGTCGACGAGTGAACGCCGCGGGACCCCCATCTGGCGAGATCGCCCTCCACAACGACCCGGTCTGTGACCGTCCTGCTGCCATCCGCCCCGAATGACGACCACAAGGTCACAAATCGGGGGGGGGCTAGAGCTTGGAGACGGGGGCGTAGCGGAGGAGGAGGCGCTTGACGCCGGAGGAGCCGAAGTCGATGCTGGCGACCGCGTTGTCGCCCGAGCTCTCGATGGTGACCACGGTGCCCAGGCCGAAGGAGTCGTGGGTGACGCGGTCGCCGGCCTCGAGCGACGGGACCTCACGCGTGCGCCTGCTGCGGGCCGCGACGGCCTGCGAGCGGAACGCCGGGGCCGACGACGAGCGCGCCGTGGCGGTCATCTGGCGGGTCCATGCGCTGGCCGCCTGGGCCTCGCGACGCCAGTCCAGGAGGTGGTCGGGCAGCTCGTCGAGGAAGCGCGACGGCGGGTTGTACGAGGGTGCGCCCCAGGCCGAGCGGCTGGAGGCGCGGGTGACGTACAACCGCTCGCGGGCCCGCGTGATGCCGACGTAGGCCAGGCGGCGCTCCTCCTCCAGCTCCGAGGAGTCGCCGAGGGAGCGCATGTGCGGGAAGACGCCGTCCTCGAGACCCGTGAGGAACACGACGGGGAACTCCAGGCCCTTGGCGGTGTGGAGCGTCATGAGGGTGACGACGCCGTCGCCCTCGTCGGGCAGCGAGTCGGCGTCGGCCACGAGGGCCACCTGCTCGAGGAACGCCGCCAGCGAGCCCGGCTGCGGAGAGCCCTCCTCGACCTCCACGGGGTCCTCGTCGTCGTCGTCGTCGATCGTGCCGGCGTCGACGACGAACTCGCGGGCCACCGCGACGAGCTCGGCGAGGTTCTCGACCCGCGTCTCGTCCTGGGGGTCCTTGCTCTGCTCGAGCACCTCGAGGTACCCGCTGCGCGTGAGCGCGGCCTCCAGGACGGCGTCGGCCGGCTCGCCCGAGGCGGCGAGGTCCATGAGGCCCTGCATGACCTCGGCGAAGCCACGGATCGCGTTGGCCGAGCGGGCGGCCAGGTGTGCCTCGTCGACCCGCTGCATGGCCTCCCAGAAGGAGATCTGCTCGCGCGCGGCGAGCCGCTCGAGCCCGGCCTGGGCGGTGTCGCCGATGCCCCGCTTGGGCTCGTTGATGATGCGACGCATGGAGACGACGTCGCTGGGGTTCACCAGGACGCGCACGTAGGCCAGCGCGTCCTTGACCTCCTTGCGCTCGTAGAAGCGCACGCCGCCGACGACGCGGTACGGCAGGCCGACCCGGATGAACACCTCCTCGAACACACGGGACTGGGCGTTGGTGCGGTAGAAGACCGCCACGCCCGAGGGCTTCACGTCGGTGGAGTCGGTGAGCCGGTCGACCTCGTCGGCCACGAACTGGGCCTCGTCGCGCTCGTCGTCGGCGACGTACCCCACGATCTGCTCTCCGTCGCCCTGCGCCGACCACAGGTTCTTGGCCATGCGGCCCTCGTTGCGCGCGATGACCGCGTTGGCCGCCGAGAGGATGGTCTGCGTGGAGCGGTAGTTCTGCTCCAGGAGCACGGTGGACGCGTCGGGGAAGTCGTCCTCGAACTCCATGATGTTGCGGATGCTGGCCCCACGGAACGCGTAGATGGACTGGTCCGAGTCGCCCACCACCATGAGGTCGGTCTCGGTGTCGCAGAGCTCGCGGATGAGGGCGTACTGCGCGTGGTTGGTGTCCTGGTACTCGTCGACGAGCACGTGCCGGAACCGACGGCGGTAGGTCTCGCGGACGTCGGGGAAGGCCTGCAGCAGGTGGACCGACATCATGATGAGGTCGTCGAAGTCCATGGCGTTGGCCGCCTTGAGCCGCGCCTGGTAGAGCTTGTACGCCTCGACGTACAGCTCCTCGGTGGGGTTGGTGGCCTTGGCGCCGGCCGCCTCGTGGTCGACGAGCTCGTTCTTGAGGTTGGAGATCCAGTTGAGGACGGCCCGCGGGTTGACCCGCTTGGGGTCGTACTCGAGGTCGCGGCACACGAGCGTCATGAGCCGGCGCTGGTCCGCGGCGTCGTAGATGGTGAACGACGACGTGTAGCCGAAGCGGTTGGCCTCGCGGCGCAGGATGCGCACGCACGCGGAGTGGAACGTGCTCACCCACATGACGCGGGCCGCGCCGCCCACGAGGTCGGCCACGCGCTCGCGCATCTCGGCCGCGGCCTTGTTGGTGAAGGTGATGGCGAGGATGGAGCCCGGGTGGGCCCCCCGCGCGGCGATGAGCCACGCGATGCGTCGCGTGAGCACGCGCGTCTTGCCCGAGCCGGCGCCCGCGACGACGAGCAGCGGCCCGCCAGGGTGGCTCACGGCCTCGCGCTGGGCGTCGTTGAGCCCCTCCAGCAGCGTCTCCGAACGAGGGCGACGCCTCTCGGGACGGGCCTGCTCGCCGGGTCGAGGAGCGGCGGCGTCGGGCACGGGGAACGGAAGGGTCATCGTCGTACCAGCCTAGTCGGCCGATCCGACACGCCGGAGGCCCCTCGGTCGCCTCAGGACCCCAGGAGGTTGGGGTCGCGCCACGTGCGCTCGAAGGGCAGGCGCCAGGCGCGCGGGGCGATGAGCTGGTGCACGGAGTTGGGTCCCCAGCTGCCCGGCGGGTAGGCGCGCACGGGCGCCGGGTCGTCGAGCAGGGGCGCCGAGACCTCCCACAGGCGCTCGATGCCCTCGGCCGTCGTGAAGAGTGTGCGTTCCCCCTTCATGGCGTCGAGGATGAGGCGCTCGTACGCCTCCAGGACCTCGCCCGCACGCTCCGTCTCCTGCATCGCGAACTGCATCGAGAGCTTGTCGAGCTTGAGCCCCGGGCCGGGACGCTTGCCGTAGAACGAGAGCGACATCTTGGAGGAGTCGGCCAGGTCGAACGTCAGGTGGTCGGGTCCGGCGAGCCCGACCCCCGATCCGCTCGGGAACATCGACTTGGGCGGCTCGCGGAACGCGATGGAGATGATGCGCGCGCCCTCGGCCATGCGCTTGCCGGTGCGCAGGTAGAACGGGACACCGGCCCAGCGCCAGTTGTCGATCTCGGCCTTCAGCGCGATGAACGTCTCGGTCTCGGAGTCGGGCGAGACGCCCGGCTCGTCGCGGTAGCCCTGGTACTGGCCGCGCACCACCGAGGCCGACTCGAGCGGGCGCATGGAGCGGAAGACCTTGTTCTTCTCCTCGCTGATGGAGTCCGAGTCGAGCGAGGTGGGCGGCTCCATGGCCATGAACGCCAGGATCTGGAACAGGTGCGTGACCACCATGTCCTTGAAGGCGCCGGTCCCCTCGTAGAACCCGGACCGCCCCTGGAGCGACAGCGTCTCCGGGACGTCGATCTGGACGTGGTCGATGAACGTGCGGTTCCAGATGGGCTCGAAGAGACCGTTGGCGAAGCGGAAGGCCAGGATGTTGAGGGCCGCCTCCTTGCCCAGGAAGTGGTCGATGCGGAAGATCTGCTGCTCGTCGAAGACCTCGTGGATGCTCGCGTTGAGCGCTCGCGCCGACGCCAGGTCGGTGCCGAAGGGCTTCTCCATGATGATGCGGGAGTTCTCGACGAGGCCGGCCGCATCGAGCGTGTGCACGACGTCGAGGGCCGCCTTGGGCGGCACGCTCAGGTAGTGCAGCCGTCGCGGCCCGCCTCCCAGCTCGGCCTCCAGCTTCGCCGCGGTGGCGGCGAGGGCCTCCGGCCCGTCCTTGACGTTGACGTAGTGCAGCTTGGGTGCGAACTCGTCCCACTGCTCGCTGCGCAGGGGGCGGGTGCCGAACTCACGGCACGCCTCCCGGGCGAACTCACGGAAGCTGTCGTCGTCGAAGTCGTCCATGCTCACGCCGATGATGCGCGAGTCCCCCGCCAGCTTGGACCGGAGCAGGTGCAGGATCCCCGGCAGGAGCTTGCGACGCGCCAGGTCACCGGTGGCACCGAACAGGACGATGAGGTGCGGCTCGCTCATGCCGTCAGATTAGACCCGCGAGGTTGCGTCGGCATGAACGCCGACGGGTCAGGAGCGCTCGGCCAGCGCCTGGGCGATGCGGGCGAAGTCGGTGACGAGCAGCTGCTCGCCCCGCTCCTGGGGGTCCACGTCGGCGGCGCGCAGCACGACCTCGGCCTCGGCGCCGGAGCCCACGAGGCCGGAGAGCGCGGCGCGCAGGGTCTTGCGGCGCTGGGCGAAGGCGGCGTCGACGACGGCGAAGGTCTGCAGACGCAGCTCCTCGTCGCCCGGCTCGTTGCGTCGCACGAGCGACACGAGCGCGGAGTCGACGTTGGGGACGGGCCAGAAGACCTGGCGGCCGATGTTGCCGGCCAGCTCGACGTGGGTGTACCAGGCCGCCTTGGCGCTGGGCACGCCGTAGGTCCGCGACCCGGGCGGCGCGGCAAGACGGTGGGCCACCTCGGCCTGCACCATCACGAGCACCGACCTGATGGAGCTGAAGTGCTCCAGGAAGTGCAGCAGGACCGGCACGGAGACGTTGTACGGGAGGTTGGCCACGAGGGCCGTGGGCTCCGGTCCCGGGAGCTCCAGCACCTTCATGGCGTCGGCCTCGACGAGGGAGAAGGACGCCCCCGGAGCCCGCTCGGCGACCGTCTGCGGAAGCCGTGCTGCCAGCACGGGGTCGATCTCGACGGCCGTGACGTGCTGGGCCACCTCGAGCAGACCCAGCGTGAGCGACCCCAGGCCGGGCCCGATCTCGACCACGACGTCGTCGGGCCCGACGCCCGACGTCCGCACGATGCGTCGGACGGTGTTGCCGTCGACGACGAAGTTCTGGCCCTTCTGCTTTGTGGGCCGCAGGCCGATCTCCTCGGCCAGACGACGGACGTCGCCCGCGCCGAGGAGATCGACCTCGCTGCTCAGTTGATCCCGATCGAGGCGGCGCAGGACCACTGGCCCCAGCCGGACCGCGCCTGCAGGATCTTGCCGTACTTGATCTGCACCTCACGGCTGTTCTCGTGGGGCAGGCCGGGTCCACCGACGCTCCTCCACGTGGCCGCGCTGAACTGCAGGCCGCCGTAGTAGCCGTTGCCGGTGTTGATCGACCAGTTGCCGCCGGACTCGCACTTGGCGAGGCGGTCCCAGACGCTGTTGCTGTCGACGGACGGCGCCTCGGGCTCCTCGGCCGTGCCACGGGCGACGACGCGCGTGGTGGGGTCGCTCAGCTTGTTCGAGCTGAGGACCACGCGGTCGCGGCGCTTGCCGTCGGCCACGAAGAACACGACCCGCTCGCGAGCCTTGCCGACCTCGCCCTGCTCGAGCACCTTCGTCTTGCCCTTCTCCATGGAGTCGTCGTCCTTGTAGACGACCTTGGGCTTGGTGGTCACGGTCTCGGTCTTGTCGACGAGCTGGATCCGGTCGACGTCGATGGCCTGGCCGGGCTTGACGTACGCGGTGCGGTCGGCACCGGTGTCGTCGAGCGGGCCGAGCGCGACGCCGGCTTCACGGACGGCCTGGCCGACCGTGGGAGCAGACGTGACCACGGTCTTCGCCTGACCGTCGGCCTTGACGACGAGCCTCTTGGGGTTGCTCACGACGATCTCGGTGCCCTTGCGGGGGATGACCGTGGAGCTGGTCTCGGAGACGAACGCGCCCCGCTCGGGCTTCACGCCGACGAGGTCGAGCGCGTCGCCGACGGTGGCCGCCTTGACGAACGTGGTCTCGGACCGCCCGTCGACCGTCACGGTGACCGGCTTGACGTAGCGCACGGCGATGGTGTCGCCGTCGCCCACCGCGGCGGTGGGCTTGACGCTCACGGCCGCGTCGTCGTCGACCTTGACGTCGTGCGACGTGAGCACGGAGCCGACGGTGGCGCCGAACGTGCGGACGGTGTCCTTCTTGCCGTCGACGTCGAGCGTGACGGTCTTGGAGAGAGCGCCGTAGGCGACGGTCCCGCCGGCGAGCACGGCCAGCACAGCGAGGTTGGCTGCGACGACGACGCGCTTCTTCTTCTGGCGGTGGGAGCGGCGGGGACCGCGGGGATCGGTGTTCTTCATGGGGGTTTGGTGCACTGTTTTCCTAGCGACTCGGGGACAGGGCAACCTGTCCACCATGCGCGGAGGACTCGGGTCAGGTCAAGCCGATCGATCCCAAGAACCTCCGAAGGCTTGGTCCGTGGTGCGGTCGATGGCTTGGCACAAGTCTTCCACGGTTTCGCCTCGGAAGTCAGCGATAAAGCGAACCGTGAGCGGGACCAGGAACGACGCGTTGGGCTTCCCGCGGTGCGGGGTGGGTGTGAGGAAGGGCGCATCGGTCTCCACCAGGATGCGGTCGAGCGGCGTGACGGCCAGCGCCTCCCGGAGCGGCTCGGCGTTCTTGAACGTGACCGTCCCGGCGAAGGAGAGGTAGGCGCCACGCTCGAGGCACTCCCGCGCGAAGACGGCGTCGCCGGAGAAGCAATGGAGCACCGTGCGCTCCGGCACGCCCTCCTCGTCGAGCAGGCGCAGCACGTCGTCGTGGGCGTCGCGGTCGTGGATCACGAGGGTGCGGTCGTGGCGGTGCGCCATCTGGATGTGCGCGCGGAACGAGTGGTGCTGCGCCTCGCGCCCCTCGGGCCCGGTGCGGAAGTAGTCGAGACCGGTCTCCCCCACCGCCCGCACGCGAGGGTGCTGGGCCAGGCGCTCGATCTCGGCCAGGGCCTCGTCGAGCGTGCCGTCAGCGCCGAGCGCCGGGGTGTCGTTGGGGTGCAGCGCGACCGCAGCCACCACCGACGGGTGCGCCGACGCCGTCTCCACCGCCCAGCGCGAGCTCTCGAGGTCGCACCCGACCTGGACGATGCGGGTCACGTTGACCGCCGCGGCCCGGGCGATGGCCTCCTCGACGGGGATCACCACGCCGCCGCGGACGGGGTGGTCCAGGTGGCAGTGGTTGTCGACCACCGGGAAGGGCAGGGGCTCCGGGGCGTCGGGCCAGCCGTCGGTGGTCACGAAGCCTCCGGCGTCTCGATCCGCGGGAAGAGGCTCGGGACCTTGGTGATCGTGGCGCCGACGGGGAGCTGGCCCCACGAGGCGACGCCGTCGATCCGCTGGTCGGCGAGCGCGCCGAGCGTGGGCTCGGCGCCGAGCGAGCCCCACAGGGCCAGCGCGGCCTTGGGCATGACCGGGTTCAGCAGCACGGCGAGCGCGCGGAGCCCCTCGGTGGCGGTGACCAGGATGGTCGCGAGGCGTGGGTCGTCGGGGTCGGCCTTGGCGACGGCCCAGGGGGCCTGCTCGGTGATGTAGCCGTTGAGCTCCTCGACGATGCGCCAGACGGCCGCCACGGCGTCCTGGGGCGCCACGGCCTCGATGGCGGCGTCGGCGTCGGCGACGGCCTTGGCCACGACGTCGATGATGCGCTGCTCGGCGTCGGTGCTCTCGCCCGCGGCCGGGAGCGCACCGTCGAAGTACTTGCCCACCATCGCGGCCACGCGCGACGCCAGGTTGCCGAAGCCGTTGGCCAGCTCGGCGTGGTAGCGCGCGTGCATGTCCTCGTAGGAGATGGAGCCGTCGCTGCCGAAGGTGAGGGCGCGCGAGAAGTAGTAGCGGTAGGCGTCGGAGCCGAAGACGCTCACGAGCTCGTCGGGACGGATGCCGTTGGCCTTGCTCTTGCTCATCTTCTGCCCGCCCACGAGCAGCCAGCCGTGCGCGAAGACGCGGTGCGGGACGGGCTGTCCGGCGGCCATGAGCATGGCGGGCCAGATGACGGCGTGGAAGCGGGCGATGTCCTTGCCCACGAGGTGGATGCTGGCCGGCCAGAGCCGGTCGAACTTCTCCTGGTCGACGCCGTACCCGGCGGCCGTGACGTAGTTGAGCAGCGCCTCGATCCACACGTACATGACGTGCTCGTGGTCCCACGGGACCTGGATGCCCCAGTCGAACGTGGAGCGGCTGATGGAGAGGTCCTTGAGGCCGCGCTTCACGAACGCGACGATCTCGTTGCGAGCCGACTCGGGCTGGATGAAGTCGGGACGCTCCTCGTAGAGGGCCAGCAGCTGGTCCTGGTACTTCGAGAGCGGGAAGAAGTAGTTCTCCTCCGTCACGTACTCCACGCGGGACCCGTCGAGGGCCGAGACCTTCTGGCCCTCGTCGTCGCCCTCGCCGTCGCGGACGTCGTCGTCGCCCACGAACTCCTCGCCGCTCACGGAGTACCAGCCGCTGAAGCCGCCCTTGTAGACCGCGCCGCGCTCGTGCAGGTCCTGCCAGAACGCCTGGGCGCCGGCCTCGTGACGGGCCTCGGTGGTGCGGATGAAGTCGTCGTTGGCGACGTCGAGCAGCTCCAGCAGCGGCTTCCACTCGGTCTCGACCAGACGGTCGACCCAGTCCTGCGGTGCCACACCGTTCTGCTGTGCCTTGCGCAGGACCTTCTGGCCGTGCTCGTCGGTGCCGGTGAGGTACCAGACGTCCTCGCCGCGCTGGCGGTGCCAGCGCGTGAGCACGTCACCCATGACCGTCGTGTAGCCGTGCCCGATGTGGGGCGCGTCGTTGACGTAGTAGATGGGCGTGGTGACGTAGAAGCTCGAGTCCGACACGCTGCCAATCCTAGTCAGGCGTGGGCAGCGTCGTAGACACGCTTCTTGCGGAGACCGGTGTGCTGCACGACGTGTGCCACGGCGTCCTTGCGGGAGAGTCCCGTGGCCTCCGCCTCCGCCACGAGCGCACGGAGCGCGTCGTCGTCGAGGTCGGCCTGCTGGACGACATGACCGGCGATCACGAGCGTGATCTCGCCGCGCACGCCCTGCTCCTGCGTCTCGGCCCACTCGGCGAGGTCGGCGAGGGTGCCGCGCACGACCTCCTCGTACGTCTTGGTGAGCTCACGGCACACCGCAGCGCGACGGTCGGCACCGAGGGCGTCGGCGAGCGCGGCCAGCGTGGCGCCCGTGCGATGGGGCGACTCGAAGAACACCATGGTGCGCGGCTCGGTGGCGAGGGCCCCGAAGACGGTGGCCCGCTCCCCCGGCTTGCGGGGGGCGAAGCCCTCGAAGCTGAAGCGGTCGACCGGGAGGCCGCTCACGGCCAGCGCGGCCAGGACCGCGGACGGACCGGGGGCGGTGGTGACGTCGACGTCGGCCTCGAGCGCAGCGGCCACGAGGCGGTACCCGGGGTCGGAGACGCTCGGCATCCCGGCGTCGGTGACGAGGAGGACGGTGCTGCCCGCCACGAGGGCCTCGACCAGCTCGGGCGTCCTCTCCCGCTCGTTGCCCTCGAAGTAGGACACGACGCGGCCGGTGATCTCCACCCCCAGGTCGGAGGCGAGGCGGCGCAGCCGTCGGGTGTCCTCCGCAGCCACCACGTCGGCCTCGGCCAGCAGGGTGCGCAGGCGCGGGGACGCGTCGTCGACCCGACCGATCGGGGTTCCCGCGAGCACCAGCACCCGCACATCGTCGCACCCCCTCCCGCCCCACCCGCCCGGGCGGTGGATCCTCCACCGTCCGGACGCCCATCCGGTGGTGGATCCACCGCTCGCCGCGACGCGCCCGCCTTTCGGTGGTGGATCCACCGCCCGTGGGTGGCGCGTCTAGGATCGGGCGGGTGAGCCGACGGGACCTGAGGTGGGACTGGATCGGCCCCGTGGCCGTCGCCGTCGTCGCGCTCCTGCTGCGGCTGAAGGACCTCGGCCGCCCCAACGCACTCGTGTTCGACGAGACGTACTACGCGAAGGACGCCTACTCGCTCCTCCAGCACGGCTACGTCCAGGACTTCACCGAGAAGGCCAACACACGCATCACCCAGGGCAGGCTCACCGACCTCATGACGGGCGAGCCGAGCTGGATCGTCCACCCCGACGGCGGCAAGTGGGTCATCGCGCTCGGGGAGCAGGTCTTCGGGATGAACTCGTTCGGCTGGCGCGTCAGCGCGGCGGTCGTCGGCGCGCTCACGGTCCTCGTGCTCGCCCGGCTCGTCCTTCGGCTCACCGGATCCGCGTGGGTCGGGTGCCTGGCCGGCTTCCTGCTCTGCTTCGACGGCCTGCACTTCGTCATGTCGCGCACGGCCCTGCTCGACGTCTTCCTGACCTTCTGGCTCGTGTGCGCCGTGGCCTGCCTCGTGGCCGACCGCGACTGGATCAGGGCCCGCCTCGACGACGGCTACCGGTTCTTCCGACCGTGGCAGGTCGGCGCCGGCGCGTGCTTCGGCCTGGCCATGGGCACCAAGTGGAGCGCCCTCTGGGTCCTGGCGGTGTTCGGACTCGCGGCCGTCGCGTGGGAGGTCTACGCCCGCCGGGACCTGCGCGCCTTCCTCCCCGTGGCCGTGCCGGCGTTCTTCACGATCGTGGGGGTGGGCCTCGTCGTCTACCTCCTCACCTGGACGGGCTGGCTGCTGCACGCCGACGTCTACGCCCAGCAGTTCGGCCGGGGCTACGGCGAGGAGAAGCCGTGGGGAAGCTATGTCCAGGACCCCACCGGCGGGCCGTTCGGCGGCATCGTCGACGCCTTCCGGTCGCTGTGGCACTTCCACGTCATGACCTACCACTTCCACACCGGCGACTACCTGGCCGGCAAGACCCACCCCTACGCCTCCGACCCCCTGGGGTGGCTCGTCCAGGGACGGCCCGTCGCGTTCGACGCGCAGAACGACATCCCCGCCGCCACGTGCGGAACCCGGGCCGACTCCTCCTGCCTGCGCGAGATCACCGCCATCGGCACCCTCTCGGTCTGGTGGACCGGCGCCCTCGCCACCGTCCTGGCGGTCGGCGCCTGGATCCGCACCCGCGACGGGCGCTGGGCCGTCCCGGTCCTCGGCGTGGCCGCGACGTGGCTGCCCTGGTTCCAGTACGACGACCGGCCGATCTTCTCGTTCTACGCGGTGGCGACGATCCCGTTCATGATCGTCGCGACGTGCCTCGTGGTCGACGTCGTCCGCCGGCACGTCCACACGCCGCGCGGACGGTACGGGCTCGGCCTGGGCGTGGGGCTGCTCGTGGTGAGCACGGTGGCGCTCTTCCTCTACTTCTACCCGGTCTACACCGACCAGCTCATCAGCTACGACGACTGGCGCTCACGCATGTGGTTCGGGAGCCGCTGGATCTGAGGCCCGGCGCCACGACGGCGTCAGGATCGGCCGGCGACGGCCAGCTCGAAGATCCACGCGATGTCGTGGGCGGCCTCGGCGGCCGGCTTGGAGGGTCGCGTGAGGTGCGACAGGATCAGGCGCACGACGGCGTCGACCGCCACGTCGAGCTCGGTCTCGGTGAACGGCGTCTCGGGGAAGTGCTCGACCACGCTCTGCTTCACCACGACGGAGGCGGACTCGACGATCTCGCCCGACTCCGTGGTGAGCAGCTGCAGGAAGTCCGAGTCGGCGTCGTGGGGGACGGACCCCACGATGGTGCGGATCAGGATGTTGCTCTCGCCGATCTCCAGGACGCCCTGGCAGGCCGACCGGACGGCCTCCACGAGGTCGTCGGCCGCGGCGATGCGGTCCCGGACGAGGTCGAGGAAGCGACCCAGCTCGCGGAGCGTGAGCGCCTCGGCCACGGCGTGCTTGGTGCCCAGCTCGTTGTGGACCGTCTGCCGGCTCACGCCGACGGCTGCCGCGATGCCCGACATGGTGACCGCGGACCAGCCGCGGGCCTCCATGATGTCCTGGGCCGCGTCGAGCAACCGGTCGCGCATGAGGACCTGGACGGACTCGCGGTAGCTGACGGTCATGGCAGGACGGACTCCTCGAGCGGGACGGACTCGTCGGCGAGCCGCGTTGCGTCCAGCCTTGCATGCTCCGCAACCCAGCCGCGTGCCGTGCGGACCTCGCGGGGCCGTCCGAGGGTGACGGCGCCCCGGAGGACGTCGCCCTCGAGGTAGAAGGCGGTGAAGTCGCGGTCGTCCAACGAGCCCCGCACCACGGTGGTGTGCTCGGCCGAGGGCCAGCCCGTCACCTGCAGCGTGTGCCCGTACTGGTCGGACCACGCCCAGGGCACCTCGACGAACGCCTTCTCGTCGCCTGCGGCGGAACGCCCCACGGCGGACCCGTGGTTCTGTGCGCCCTGCCAGTGCTCCACGCGGTGACGTCCGCCCAGCACGCCGTTGGGCATGGCGGCGACGTCGCCGGCGGCGTACACGTCGGCCGCGCTCGTGCGCCCCAGCTCGTCGACGGCGATGCCGCCGAGGTCGGGGTCGAGCTCGATGCCGGCCGACTCCGCCAGCTCCGTGCGGGGCGCCATGCCGACGGCCAGCACGACCACGGGGGCGGTCCACGAACGACCGTCGGACGCCTCGACCAGGAGGCCGTCGGGCGTCTCGGTGATGGCCGAGACGGTCACGTCGGTCTGCAGGTCGGTGCCCTGCGAGGCGTGGAGCTCGGCATACATCGTGCCGAGGTCGGCGGGGAGGATGCGCGGCAGCGGGAGCGACGCCGTCTCGAGCAGCGTGACCTCGGCACCGGCCTCGCGGGCGCTCGCTGCGATCTCGGAGCCGATGAGGCCCGCACCCACCACCACGACGTGGCCACCGGGGGTGAGCTGCTCGCGCAGCGCATCGGCGTCGCCCACCTGGCGGAGCGTGACGACGCCCGCCGGGACGTCGGGCAGGAGCCGGGGGCTGCCGCCCGTGGCCAGGACGAGCCGGGCGTAGCCGAGGGTGGACCCGTCACCCAGGGTGAGCGTGTGGCCGTCGGTGTCGAGCGACGTGACGCCGACACCGTGGCGCAGCTCGATCCCCTGCTTCTCGTACCAGGCCTCGGGCTTGATGCGGATCTCGTCGACCGTCTTCTCGCCGCGCACGACCTCCTTGGAGACGGGCGGGCGGCGGTAGGGCAGGCCCGACTCGTCGCCGATCAGGACGATCGAGCCGTCCCAGCCGGCTGCGCGGGCGGCGCCGGCCGCGCTGACGCCGGCCACGCCAGCGCCCACCACCACGAGCCGCTTCTCACCGTTCTGGAGCTCGGACGTCACGGGCTCAGGCCACCTCGACCATCTCGAAGTCGGCCTTGGCGGCACCGCAGTCGGGGCACGTCCAGTCGTCGGGGATGTCCTCCCACTTCGTGCCGGGCGGGAAGCCCTCCTCCTCCCAGCCCTCGGCCTCGTCGTAGACGAACCCGCACTGCTGGCACTCCCACTGCTTCACGCCTGCTCCTGTGTCTTCGTGGCCCGCGCCGCCAGCGTCTCCGCGCTGATGACGTTGCCGTCCTGGTCGTTGCGCTCGAACTGCTCGATGGGCAGGAAGTCCACCTGCTCGCGGACCGCGCAGTCGGGGCACGTCCAGTCGGGGTCGATGTCGGCGAAGGCCGTGCCGGGCGGCCAGCCCTCGCGCGGGTCGCCCTTCTCCTCGTCGTAGACGTACTCACAGTTGGGACAGATGAACTGAGCCATCAGGCCGCTCCCTCCAGGACGGTGGACGAGCCCTGACCGTACTTGCGGACGTAGGTGTCGCGCATCCGCGGGTGGAGGTTGGCCCGGCCGATGTCGCCCTCGTAGTGGTCGAGCACGCGGTGGTCCATGACGCGTCGCCAGATCTGCGGGACCCAGCTCAGGACGATCATCCCGGCGTAGCCCGTGGGCAGCACCGGAGCCTCCTTGAAGTCGCGTAGCGCCTGGTAGCGACGGGTGGGGTTGGCGTGGTGGTCGCTGTGGCGCTGCAGGTGGTAGAGCAGCACGTTGGTGCCGATGTTGTTGCTGTTCCAGCTGTGCGAGGGGTTGACCCGCTCGTACCGGCCGGACTCCAGCTTCTGACGCTTCATGCCGTAGTGCTCGAGGTAGTTGACCGACTCCAGGAGCCAGATGCCCAGGACCGCCTGCACGAGGAGGTAGGGGAAGATGGCCGGCCCGAACGCCGCGAGCGCGAAGCCCCACAGGACGACGGTGAACATCCAGGCGTTGATGAGGTCGTTCTTGAACGTGTACGGCGACTTCTTGAGGCGCGCGAAGCGCTTCTCCTCCAGCTCCCAGGCGCTCTTCAGGCTCCCCCACACGGTGCGCGGCATGAACTCCCACACCGTCTCGCCGAGGCGGCCGCTGGCCGGGTCCTCGGGCGTGGCCACGCGGACGTGGTGACCCCGGTTGTGCTCGATGTAGAAGTGGCCGTAGGCCGTCTGGGCGAGGGCGATGCGCGCGAACCAGCGCTCCAGCTCCTCCTTCTTGTGGCCGAGCTCGTGGGCGGTGTTGATGCCGATGCCGGCCACCATGCCCATGCCCGACGCGAGACCGAGCTTGTCGTACCAGGTGAGGTTGTCGACGATGCCCGGCAGCACGGAGCCGTCGAACGGGTCCCAGCCGAAGATCGTGCCGTTGCCCAGCAGGAAGGCACCCCAGAGGAAGCCCGCGATCTGCAGCGGGATGAACGCGTACGTCACCCAGCGGTAGAACCGGTCCTCCTCGAGCGCCTCGATGAGCTCGTCCGGCGGGTTGTTGCGGTCGAGACCGGCCACGACGTCGGAGAGCGGGACCAGCACGAACACGAAGAACGGCCCGAAGTACCAGAAGACGTGCCACCCGGTGGCGGCCACGAGGCCCCACATCATGAGCGGGATCATCGGGACGAGCGCCCCCACGATCCACAGGTAACGCTTCTTGTCCGTCCAACGGACGACCTGCCCGTCGACCACTGCTTCGACCGTCATGGTCCATACCTCCTGGTGCCGGGACCGCGCGTCGTCGAGCGGTCACTTGACACCAAGGTAGCGAGTGTCAAGACACTTGACAAGTGGTACTCCGATGTCAAGTGGCGCAGCGCACACGCGGAGAGACCTCGAGCCCGTGCAGCCAGGGAGAAGCACGGGCCCGAGGAGCCGGGGTGAGTCGGACTGGGACTCAGTTGATCGCGTAGGCATTCACGACGGGCGGTCCCATCACGATGATGAAGAGCACCGGCAGGATCAGCAGCATGAGCGGGATCAGGATCTTCACCGGCACCTGCTGGGCCTTCGCCTCCGCGCGGAGGCGACGCCCCAGCCGCATCTCCTTGGCCTGCATCCGCACGACCGAGGCGATCGAGACACCGAACTCCTCGGCCTGGACCACGGCCTTGCAGAAGCTTCGGAGCTCGGCGACCGACGTCCGGTCCGACAGCGCGATATAGGCCTCGCGTCGCGACATGCCGAGCGACATGTCCTGGACCAGGCGGACGACCTCGTCGGCGAGAGGACCCTTGCCCCTCTCGCCCGATCGGGACAACGCCGCCTCGAAGCCGACGCCGGCCTCGAGCGAGATCACGATCTGGTCGAGCATGTCGGGCAGGCTCTTCTGGATCTCCTCCTGGCGCTTGATGGCCTGGTTGTACATCAGGAGGTCGGGGGCGAAGTAGCCCAGGACCACCGCGCCGATGCCGAACAGGGTGATCATGAACGAGTCGGTCTTGGCGATCACGAGCACGGCGAACAGGGTGCCGAAGATGGCTCCCACCGGCTTCATCAGGACGACGCGCTCACGGCTCCAGCCCGGCGGGCGACCCGCCAGGACCATGTTGTGCTCGACCTTCTTGAGCATCGAGCTGGGGGTGAACTTCTCCCAGAACCCGCTGACGGAGTCATCGACCTTGATCACGCCGCTCGTGGAGGTGGACGACTCGGGCGCGGCCGTGAGCTGCTTGATGCGGGACCGCACCGACCCGCTCGGGAGCGCGATGGCTCCGGTGCCCACCGCTCCGAGGAAGATCGCGGAGAAGATGAAGACGAACGCGATGGCAATCATGGCAGTCTCCTCAGAACTCGATACGGACGATGGAGCGCATCCAGAAGCCGCCGATGGTGTACATCACGGCTGCCACGAGGATGAGGATCTTGCCGATGCCCGAGCCGATGAAGAGGCCCATCAGCTCAGCCTGGACCAGGCCGTAGTAGACGCCGATGAACACCGGCAGGGCCATCAGGATGTAGGCCGAGAGCCGTCCCTCCGCCGAGAGCGACATCACCTGCATCCGGATGTGCTGACGCTCGCGAATGGTCTCGGCCACCTGGTCGAGGATCTCGTTGAGGTTTCCACCCGTCTCGCGCTGCGCCTCGATGGCGCCTCCGATCCAGCGGAAGTCCTCCGAGTGCATGCGGTCGGCCACCTGCTCCATGGCCTCCACGAGGTCACGGCCGAGCCGGTACTCGTTCACCACCCGCCCGAGCTCCTCGGCCATCGGCGACTCGGCCTCGGCGGCCGCGGCGTCCATGGCCCGGGGCAGGCTGTGCCCCGCCCGGAGCGACGACGCCAGCATCGACAGCAGAGGCGCCAGCTGCTCACCGAACTTCTTGCGCCGCCGGCCGGCCTTGAAGCCGATGTAGGCCTTGGCCAGGACCGGCATCAGGAAGGCGATGACGAGGCCCACCACGGCGTTGCCGAGCAGCACGGTGGAGCCCGCGAACGCGATGAAGCCCAGACAGGTCACGAGGACCACGAGCGACGCGATGGACGAGCGGATGCCCGCGAGCTCCAGCTCCTCGGCCGTGAAGGGTCGCCAGCCGCGACGGCTCATGACCTTCTCCACGCCGGAGACCAGGCTGTCGGCCACCTTGGTGAGCAGCGGCTTGGACTCCGTGTGGGTGTAGTAGGCCACGCGGTCCCGCGGGACCGCGCGCACGGCCGGCATCCCGAAGAGGCCGACGTAGAGGAACCCGAGGGCTCCCAGGATGAGGATCGTTCCCATCATCAGCATCGTGATCAGCCCGCCTTCTTGACGAGGTTGTCCAGGTCGAACTTGATGCCGTGGTCCTCGAAGCGCTCGCTGAACCGAGGACGGATGCCCGTCGGGATCGCGTGACCACGGAACTTGCCGTGCTCGTCCACCCCTGCGGCGAAGTCGAAGGTGAAGATGTCCTGGAGGACGACGGTGTCGCCCTCCATGCCCATGACCTCGGTGACGTTCACGACGCGTCGCGATCCGTCCCGCAGTCGCTGGATCTGGACGATGAGGTCCACGGCCGACGATGCCTGCTCGCGGATGGCTCGCAGCGGCAGGTCCATGCCCGCCATCAGCACCAGGGTCTCGAGACGCGACATGCAGTCGCGCGGCGAGTTGGCGTGCAGCGTCGAGATGGAGCCGTCGTGGCCGGTGTTCATGGCCTGGAGCATGTCGAGCGCCTCGCCGCCACGGCACTCCCCCACCACGATGCGGTCGGGCCGCATGCGGAGCGAGTTGCGCACGAGGTCGCGGATCTTGATCTCGCCCGATCCCTCGATGTTGGGCGGCCGACTCTCCAGCCGCACCACGTGAGGCTGCTGGAGGTTGAGCTCCACCGCGTCCTCGATCGTCACGATGCGCTCGTTCGAGGGGATGAACCCCGAGAGCACGTTGAGCAGGGTCGTCTTTCCTGTGCCGGTACCACCGCTCACCAGGATGTTGAGGCGCGCCTGCACGCAGGCGTGCAGGAGGTGCGCCATCTGCTCGCTCATCGACCCGAAGGCGATGAGGTCGCTGACCTTGAACGGGTCCTTGCTGAACTTTCGGATCGTGAGCGAGGAGCCGTCCACCGAGAGCGGCGGGATGACCGCGTTGACACGCGAGCCGTCAGCCAGTCGCGCGTCCACCAGGGGCGACGACTCGTCGACGCGCCGACCCACCTGGCTCACGATGCGATCGATGATGCGGCGCAGGTGCTCCTCGGAGGTGAAGCGCGACGACGACAGCGTGAGCTTGCCCTTGCGCTCCACGTACACCTGGTCGAACCGGTTCACCATGATCTCGGTGATGGTGTCGTCCTCGAGCATGCGCTCGAGCGGCCCGAGCCCGATGACGTCGTCCTCGACGTCCTTGCTGAGCCTGCGTCGTTCCTCCGACGAGAGCAGCAGCGTCTGGTCGGCCTCGATGACCGCCGAGAGCTCCTCCCGGACGAAGACGTGCAGCTGGTCCTCGGTGAGGTTGGGATCGTTGAGGCGCGAGCCGAGACGCTCGAAGAGCGACTCCGACGCGCGCGCCTTCATCTGGGCGTAGGCGTCGCCCAAGGCTCCCGCGACGGCCAGGTCCTGGTCCGTCTCGGTCGACTCTCCGGCGGGCTGGCTGAAGGTGCTGGCCTCACGCACCGCGCCGAGGCGCTCGCTGAGCTTCATGCCACTTCCAGACGCTTGTGACCCTGGCGGCCCTCGGCAGCCCGAGCGCGGTCGTAGATCTTCTTGGCGAGCGCCTTGATGGACTTCACGTAGCTGCCGGACCTGGAGTCCACCAGGACCGGGATGCCCTTGTTGGCCGCCACGGGAACCTCCTTGGCGCGCGGGATCGCGAAGTCCACGGGAGCCCCGAGCATGGCCTCGACGTCCTTGACGCGGAGTCCCGACTGCTTGTCCGCGAAGTTGAGGACCACGTGGCGCGAGGTGGGCAGCAGGTCCAGCTCGGTGAGGAGCTCGACCTCCTTGCGCACGCTGCGCAGGCAGGCGATGTCCATCGTCGAGACGAGCACGACGTCGTCCGTCGCCTCCAGAGCACCGAGCGTGGCGTCGTCGATCCCCGCCGCGGTGTCGATGACCACGTAGCGGAACTGCTCCTGCAGCTGGCGGATGAGCGCGGTGACCTGGTCGGCCGTCACGCTGTCGTTGGCTGCCGGCGACTCCGCTCCGCACAGGACGAAGAAGCCCGCCGAGTGAACGGTGAGGTACGTCTTCAGCAGGAGGTTGTCGCGACCCGACGAGCTGAACGCGTCCTCCAGGGTGTGCGACGGCTTGAGGTCCAGGACCGTCGCCACGTCGCCGAACTGGAGGTCCAGGTCCACCAGCACGACCTCCATGGGCGACTGCTGGGCCAGCGCCACGGCGAGGTTGGTGGAGATGCTGGTCTTGCCCACCCCACCCTTGGGCGAGACCACCGTCATCGTCCGGCAGGTGAAGTCGATCGGCGCCGGCGCCTTGACGGCCGCGGCCGCTGCCGGAGCAGACGTCCCCGACGCCGTCCTCAGGTTCAACCGGTCACGCAGACCGGCCAGCATCTGCGGGTCGTCGATGCTGGCGGCCACGTCGCGGATGCCGGAGCGCATGGCCTCGAGCATCACTTCCTTCTCCGTGGCCGCAATCATGACGATGTCGACGTCAGGTCGGGCCTTCGACACCTCCCCTGCCAGCGCGAAGGCGGCCGGCATGGGGACCGTCGAGGCCAGGATGATCGCGTCGGGGATGACAGAGGGGTCGAGGCCCCGCATGAAGTTCGACGTCTCCGTCGCGATGGACTCGGCTCCGAGCGCCACCGTCTGGTGACCGATCACGGCCTCCACGCGCTTGGCCTGCTCCTCGGTCCCGCCCATGATGAGTGCGATGCTCATGGAGTCACGTCCTTCTGGGTGATCGTCTTCCCGCCGTCGGTGTCGGAGTCGGCGTTCTGCAGGGTCAGCCAGACCTTGCCGAACTCGAGCGCGTGGACGATCTTCTCGGCGTCCAGCGTCTTGGCGGCCACGGTCAGCTGCGAGGTCGCGTTGTCGCCCCCGCCTCCGTCGACGACCTCGTTGGCCGCCACCTTGATGACGAGGAGGCTCTTGATCGGGTTGCCGGTCACGCCGCCGTTGCCACTGCCGTAGCTGGCCATGACGCCAACCTTGTCGCCGGGCTTGAGCGTCCCGCCCAGCCAGCGCTCGCTCGTGAGCGGGATCGTGAGCGTCTGCATGCCCTTGGGCACCGTGAGGTCGCCCTTGACCTTCCCGGACTCGGCGAACTTGAGCGACGTGATCTGGTCGCCCGGGACGAGCGTCGTGCTCGTCACCTGGCCGGCCACGCTGTCGAGACTCGTGAGAGCCCCGTCCACCACGGCCGCCTTGGGGACCTTCGCCGACTCGACGCTGGCGCCGAGCTCCTCGACGGGGGTCTTCATGGGTACTTCCTGAGTGACACGCAGGACCGTGACGGTCTCGGTGCCCTCGAGCGCGCGGTCGTCAGCGCCCTTTGCATAGATGACCACGGCGGCGAAGCCGAGCAGTGCGAGCACTGCTGCTCCGACGATGGCCAGGACTTGCTTGTTCACGATCTTCTCCCTGTGAGATGTGAAGCTGCGACATGGCCTGTCGCGAACCGCTGCTCTCCCGGGCAGCGGGGTCCCGAAGCACTCAGAGGCTTCGGGAAGAGGTGAGGCGCGACGGGCCGGTGGCCCGCCGCGCCTCGAGTCTCAGTCCGACCGAGGTCGGCGTGAGGCTGTGATCAGAGCGCGCCGCTGACCGTGGCGAAGCCGGCCTGGACCTGGCCGCCGAGCGTGGCGACGATGGCGACGATGACGGCGGCGATGAGCGCGACCAGCAGGCCGTACTCGACGGCGGTGGCGCCCTTCTCGTCGTTCTTCGGGGCGAGCGTGGCCAGAACGAAAGCGATAGCGTGGTTGAACATGATTTTCTCCCTCAGTGAATGTTTCCTCGTCACCGGGTGGTGACGACTCCCTGGGAAAAACGTACGGGGTACAACGACCCCCGGGCCATAGAAGTTACGGGCTATCTTTGTCTAGTTATTCGTGACTACTCGGTGTGGCCTGGCTCACACCATCGGACTAGAACGGGACGGTGTAGAGACCAGGGAGCAGTGCCCCCAGCACAGCGACAGAACCGGCGATAATTGCTGCAACGAAAGCAATCAGCAAGCCGTACTCGACAGCGCTCGCGCCGGTCTCGACGCGCTGGCGCTTCAGAAGTTCCCTCATGGCAGTCTCCCTCTCCCACCTCGAGAGTAGACCGGGAACGCTGATCGGTCACTGGTTCCGGGCAAACCGTCCCGGGACGGTCCCGGATGGTCCCGGGTCCTCTCAGGACGCGACGGCGTCCTGCACCATGACGGCGGAGACCTCGACCTGCTTCGTCGGGCTGACGCAGGTCTGCAGGACGAGCTGCCCGGGCGGCAGGTCCCTCACCCGAGCCTTTCCGCGCGTGAGCATCGTGCGGCCCGTGACCCGGTAGAGACCGGGACGCACGCCCACACCGTCGAGCTGCACGACGTCTCCGCGCCGCAGGGGGGCGATCCACTCCTTGCCCCCGCAGTAGTCGTGCTCGACGACGAGGGTGGGGCGGCCCGGGCCGATGTCGACCGCGACCGGCCCGTCGCAGGCGTCGAGGGCCCGCTCATGGGTGGACAGGTGCATCGCCGCCCACGTGGTGCGCGAGACGTCGGGCCGGACGGTGCGGACCGACGCGGCGTCCGGCAGCTGCGCGTCGGAGAGCCGGGTGGGCCCCACCGAGACGTCGTCCGTGCCACAGCCGGACAGGCCCGCGACCAGCGTGGCCGCCACCAGCACCCCCACGGCTCTCCTCATGCTCCGATCGTAGGCGGACGGGGGTCGAGCGCCCGTGAGACGCTTTCGCCACCCCGGACATGGACGGGTGTGACCACGACGCAGGAGCTCGCCATGGACGACGACGCAGCGCTGCTCGAACGAGCCCAGGCCGGCGAGCGAGGAGCCTTCGCCGCGCTGTACACGCGCCACGTCCGCGCCGTCTACTGGCAGGCCTACGGTCGCCTCGGCGACGCCGACCTCAGCGAGGAGGTCACGCAGGAGGTGTTCGTCACCGCCTGGCGCCGGATCCGCACGGTCCACGTGGTCGATGCCTCCGTGCTGCCGTGGCTCATGGTGACGGCCCGGAACCTGGCCATGAACCAGGTCCGCCGCCGGTCCCGGCCGGACCGCAGCACGATCCCGCTCGACGACACCTCGCCCGCCGACCACGACGTGGAGGCCACCGTCGAGGCGGCGCTCGTCCGGCAGGAGATCGAGAAGGCGGTCGGTCAGCTGTCGAGCACGGATCGGCGGCTCTACGAGCTGTGCCTCGAGGAGGGCCGTTCCTACGACCAGGCGGCGCGTGAGCTGGGCGTCACCCAGGCCGCCGTGCGCAACCGCCTGTCCCGTCTGCGCCAACGACTGCGTGCCGACCTGCGCGCCATGAGGGAGCTGTCATGACACCGGACCTGGACGACCAGCGGATCGCGAAGATGCGCACCTACGTGGAGGGCGCCGTCGACCTGGAGGTCCGTCGACGCGGCCGCCGGGTGCGGCGCCTGGCCGGTGGCGGTCTCGCGGCCTGCCTCGTCGTGGTGGTCGGTGGCGTCGGCGTGCAGCTCGCGGACCCCACCACGACCTCGAGCGACCTCACGACGTCCAGCACCCGGGGAGCGACCGCCGACTCGAGCGCCGATGCCGGTGGCAGCGGCACGAACGAGCTGCGCCGGACCACCGAGGAGCCCGACCCCGACGCCGCGGGCGACCGGGACGTCGTGGTCACCGGGAGCATCCGGGCCACCGTCGGCGACACCGACCGCACCGTCCGGGCCCTCAACCGCTGGCTCGTCAGGAACGGCGGCCGGATCGACGGCCAGTCCCGCTCCGGCTCGGGCACCTCGGCGTCCGCGTCGTTGACGCTCCGCGTCCCGAGGGACCGGGTCGACGCCGCAGCCGACGAGGTGGCGCGGCTGGGTCGTGTCGACGACGTCTCCGTCCGACGGGAGGACGTCGGTGCCGAGCGTCGCGACCTCGATGCCAGGATCGAGGCCCTGCAGATCTCGGTCGACCGGCTCCAGGCGATCATGTCCGCCGCCGACAAGAGCTCGGACCTGTTGTCCGCCGAACAGGCCCTCTCCCGGCGCCAGGCCGATCTCGAGTCCCTCCAGGCAGAGCGCCTCGCCCTGGCCGACAGCATCGGGCTCTCGACGATCCAGGTCGACCTGGCCACGCGCGCCTCGGCGCAGGCTCCGTCCGACGAGGGGTTCGCCAGCGGACTCGTCGACGGCTGGAACGCGCTCGTGGGCGTGGTGGGAGGTCTCGTCCTCGCCCTCGGCTTCGTGCTCCCCTGGCTGGTCGTCGCCGCCGGCGGAGGCGCGCTCTGGGGCGCCGCTCGCCGCTGGCGCCGCAGGTGATCTAGTCCGAAAGGGCCAGTGACGCTGATCGGGACGGGCCTTACCCTGACAGGGTAGAAAGTCCCGTGACCGGTGGGGAGACCGGTGGCGGAACGCGACTTTCTGCGCGGTCCCGGAGGAGTGCGGGACCGAGCTCGACAGCAGAGGGAGAGTTGTCATGAACAGCCGACGTCACCGTGAGGGCGGTGCGGCGGCGGTGGAGTTCGCGCTCATCGCGCCCATCTTCATCGCCCTGGTCTTCGCCGTCATCAGCTACGGCTACATGCTGAGCTTCCGCCAGAGCATCAGCCAGGCGGCCGCCGAAGGCGCTCGGGTCTACGCGACCGCGCCGAGCGGCTCGACCGCGACCCGGACGGACGCCATCGCGGCCGTCAACCGGGCGCTCACGTCGTACGGCGTGACCTGCACGAGTGGCGGCGGCCTCACGCGCAACGGCTCGGCCGTCGGGACGTGCACGGTCCCCACCACCACGTCCGCCTGCGCCGGCAGCAGCAGCGCGTCGCGGTGCGCCACGGTGGCGATCAGCTACTCGTACCGGAACAACCCTCTGATGCCGTCCTTCCCCGGCCTCGGCATCACGTTGCCGAGCACGCTGAGCTTCAACACCACGGTCGAGGTCAACTCATGACGCGGCGGCCAGGCCGTCGCTGGCGATTCCGGCCGGACAACGGCGACGAGTCGGGCACGATCCTGCCCATGACGGCACTGATTGTGACGATCGTGCTGGGCTTCACCGCCTTCGCCGTCGACCTCGGCACCGGCCGCGTCGCAGCTCGCGACATGCAGGCCGTCGCGGACGCCGTCGCCCTCGACACGGCCCGCGTGCTCCCCTCCTGCAACGCGACGAAGCTCTCCACCCAGGCCAACCAGAGCTTCGCGCGCCAGACCAAGCGGATCGGCAGCATGGATCCGCTGGTCATCACGCCCGGGCACATCGACGCCACCACGAAGAAGTTCGTCGCCTCCACCAGCGGGGCCTGCAACGCGGTCAAGATCACCGCGCGGACCACGGTGGACTACCAGTTCGCGCCCGTGATCGGCACCAGCAGCGGCGCCGCGTCGCGCTTCTCGATCGGCACGCGCGCCGACCCGGCCCTGTGCTTCTCGGCCGGGACGAGAGCCATCGTGCTGAACACCGCCGAGAGCGCCCTGGGTCCCATCCTCAACCGGATCCTCGGTGCCAACCTCAGCGTCGTGGGCTACTCGGGGCTCGTCGACCTCAAGGGGCGCTTCGTGCCTCTGCTCGACCTCGACGCCGAGCTCAAGGCCGGCACCGGCCATGGCCTCCTCGACACCACCACCGTCCAGCTCCGCCAGCTCATGGTCGCCGAGGCCGCCGTCCTACGTCGGCAGGGGAACACGGCGCAGGCCACGCTGCTCGAGTCCGTGGCCGTGCAGATCGCCACCAACGTCGTCGTGAACCTGCCGCGGATGCTCAAGCTCGACACGACCGGGAGCTCGGCCCTCACGGCGAGCGTCGACGCCCTGGACCTCCTGGGTGTCGCCGTCATCGGCGGGGTCGTGCAGGTCGCCAACGGGATGAACGCCGTCAAGATCTCCGACCTCGGGATCTCCGTGGCGAACATCAGCCTCGCCAACGCGAACGTCACGATCATCGAGCCGCCGGTGATCGCCTGCGGCAAGGTGGGCACCCAGGCCAAGACGGCCCAGGTCCGGGTCGACCTCAAGACGGGACTGGGGATCGGGACGCTCGCGCGGGCTGCCGACGTGTCGATGGGCATCCGGGTCGCCCAGGGAACCGCGACGCTCACAGCCATCGACTGCGCGGCGTCGAGCCCGACGGCCACGATCAACGCACTCACGTCGGTCGCGGACCTCCAGGGCTACGGCGGCGTCGGCTCGGCCGAGCTCAACATCGTCACGCTCCTGTTCATCCAGCTGGGGCTCAAGCTCACCGGTGGCGTGGCCGCCACGTCCAGCTCGCACGTCTTCACGTTCTCCTCGCCGGACAGCCAGCCGCCGCCGCCCATGTACACGTTCGGCAGCACGCTCGGCCTGGACGTCAAGGTCGACCCGTCGAGCCTGCTCGGCCTGGGCGGACTGGTCGGAACCGTCGTCAACCCGATCCTGGGCGTCCTCAACGCGGCGCTCGGCAGCCTCCTGACACCGCTCCTGGGCATGTTCGGCATCAAGCTCGGCACCATGGACGTGACGATGCTGGGCCGGCCGTCCTGCAACGGCGTCAAGCTCGGCAGCTAGAAGGGTCTCCCTCAGGAGAGAAGGCGAGGCCCCCGGTCAGAAGCGACCGGGGGCCTCGCTGTCGCCTGAGGATCAGGCGGGCAGGACCTTCTTGAGCAGGCCCTGGTGGACCTCCGAGGCCCGCTCCTGCTCGCCCGCGAACGAGCTGACGACGACGAGTGCACCGGTCAGGGCCGGAACGGCCCACTGGAGGGCGGCGAGCTTCTTCTGCGCCGCAGCGACGTCCGGTGGGGTGGCCGCAGTGGGCTCGGTGCCGGAGGCCACCGGGACGTTGTTCTGGGAGTCCACGACCTTCCCGAGCGAGCGGCTGTACGCCGTCACGCCGAGAGCGGCAGCCGTGAGCGCCGTCTTGGCCACGACCATGGAGGGGACCCTCTTCTGGCCCTTGATCCGGCCGGCGTTGCCGCGGAGCTGGCCGAGGCTGCCGACGACGTGCGCGCCGATGGCAGCCGCGTTCACGGGGGTCCAGCGGTCCCAGCCGGCGTTGGCCACGGCGCCCTTGTCGCCGGCGGACCCAGCCTGGGCGGCAGCCGGGTTCAGGGCCACGGCGTTGGCCAGCGTGCCTCCGAACCACGCGGCGAGTCCGAGGTCGTGCAGCGAGCGGGAGGTGGTGTTGCGCGTCATGGAGTGCTCCTGTCGTTGGGGGACTCCCCGGAGGTACCCCCACCGACCCCGCCGAATCGGGTCGCCGGGACGGATCAGGCGCGGACGGCCCTGTCGACCCGGTTGTGGTAGCGGTGGCCGAGCAGGCCGCCCAGGATCGCTGCGAGCAGCGTGACGACCACGACGGCGGCGCCGGCGGCGAGCGCGCCACTGCTGAGGTCGTCGCTGGAGATGGGGACGCGTGGCAGGTCGACCCGCTCCAGCACGTTGTACTTGTCACCGAAGACAGCGCCGAGGACGATCGCGACGATCGTGACGACGAGCCCGAGGAACCACACGCCGAGGCCCTGGCGCGCCCCGTCGAAGCGCGACATCCGGCCGGCCACGTAGCCACCGGCGTAGTACGCGAGAGCGAGGATGATCAGCAGCACGACGGCCGTGGACAGGCCGATGGTGCCGGCCCGGCGCTCGGCGTCGGACTGCGTCACCTCGACGGACGAGCCGACGGCTGCGAGGACCGCGCCCACGATGCCGGCCAGCAGGATGGCCACGCCCACCGCGACGATCCAGCCGAAGAAGGCCGCGCCGGGGTTCAGGCCACCGAACTTGTCGCGCGCGTGGGCGTCGCTGACCGCGAGACGGTCACGGTCGTCGTCGCGCCGCAGCGCGTGGTCGCGGTCGCGGTCGGCGTCGAACCGCTGGGTGGAGTCATCGGCCACGACCTCGCGGTCGGGATCGTGAGCAGGGTCGACGTGCTTGGCCATGATGACTCCTTCGCGAGCGACAGCCGCCATGGATGCCGTCCCGCCAGGCTGCCAGGGGCCGGGCCGATCCGCGACCGGAGCGAAGGGAACAGCGACAACCCCCCCCGACCTTCGTCAGGGGGCCTTCGTGATCTGCGAGTGGAGCACAGGAGACTCCGTCCGCTCGCAGAGCTCGCTCCCTCCCCGAATCACCACACGTGATTCGCAGATGACGACGGCCCCGCAGACACAGCGACGGCCCCAGACCAGGGGTCGGGGGCCGTCATCATCTGCGAGTGGAGCATAGGAGATTCGAACTCCTGACCTCCTCGATGCGAACGAGGCGCGCTACCAACTGCGCCAATGCCCCGCGAGATGCACCACCGAGGTTATCACCGGGGCGGCGCAGGTGGCTCACTGGCCGGAGGCGCGCCTCTGGTCGTCGGAGCCCTGCTGGGTGTCGCTGTGCTTCTGGCCCGGCATCTCCACGTCCTCACCCTCGACGTGGCCCGAGGTCCAGGTGCCGGCGGCCGCGAAGTCGATCGTGCGCACCGTGCGACCCACTCGCGGCTTGGTGACGTAGGTGGGGACGGTGACCGGGAGCGGGTCCCACAGCGCCTCGCCGGTGGTGGCCACGGACGGGACCGCGATCACGATCTGCTCGTCGAGCGCGTCGGCCTCGAGCGGGACCTGCTCCATGACGTGGGCACGCCCGGGGTCCACCTCCTCGAACTGGCCGGAGACGATGATGGTGTCCTCGTTGGCGGGGTCGGTCGTCCGCGCGACCCCGGTCTGCTTGGACGTGGTCGTGGCCGTCCGGGTGGAGCGAGGAGCGGAGAGACCCAGCTCGCCGCGCACCTGGACACGGCACGCCACGAGCCACGCCGCGACGAGCGCGACAGGGACGCCGAGCCACACGGGCGCGATGATCTTGAACCCCACGAGGCCCGCCACGAGGAGCAGGCCGGCGAGCAGGGTGAGGAGGGTGCGACGACGGCGACGGGCCGCCAGACGAGCCGAGGCCCGCACGGGGGCCGGCGCATCGGTGGGGACCGGAGCCGGGGAGGGAGCTGCGACCTGGCTCTCGGGCTCGTCGACCGCGCGGGTGCGACGCGTGATGACCCGGCTGAGGGAGCTGAGCGACTCCAGGGAGTGCGTCTTGCTCGCCTCGTCGTAACGGCGCAGGACGAGCGGCACGAAGTACGCCGCCCACAGGGCGACGACGAACGCGACGATGAGTCCGTTGGCAGTCACGAGAGAAACGGTAGGTCCTGCAGGACGTGATCGGCCGGAGGTCGCGCCGTGTGTCGTATGAATCCTCATGGGGCCGGTGGGGCGGATGAGGTCTCGACCTTCTTCTCCCGCAGTTCTGTGCAGAACCCCTTGATCTTATTCGAACACCTGGTCTATATTGGTTCCATGACCGCTCAACCGATCGACTCCCACCCGTTGGTGGCTGGTGTCTCGGTGCTGCATGCGGGGTTGGACCGGATGGCGTTGGATGCGTGGTCGGGTCTGGAGCCGGGTGAGGTGCGGCGGTTGTCGGCCGAGCTGGCCCGGGCGAAGGCGCGGATCTCGGCGCAGGAGATGGCGGCGGCTCGGGCGTTGGAGTCCGCGGGGACGGCCCGGAGGGCTGGTGCGACGTCGACGGGCAATCTGTTGGCGCGGGACTTCGGTGGCGACGAGGCGGCCGGGCACCGGTTGGTCAAGACGGCGGCGAAGCTGGCCAAGACCACTCACGCCCAGGACGCGCTGGCCCGGGGTGAGGTGACGTTCGAGCAGTCCTCCGTCATCGCGAACGGCCTGGACAAGCTCCCTGGTGAGGTCACCGAGACGCAGCGCGACCTGGCCGAACGGACCTTGCTCAAGGACGCTGAACGGTTGACCATCCGGGACCTGCGACGGCGCACCGACCGACTGATGGACGTCTACGCGGCCAAGCCCGACGTCGACGCCCACGAGAACGACCTGCTCGTCTCGCGAGAGCAGGCCGCGCGCCGGAACGCGTCGTTCGTGATGTGGGACAAGAAGAACGGCATGCACGGATACCGCGGCGAGGTCCCCGAAGCCGAGGCCGTCATGCTCCGCACAGCCCTGGAGGCCCTCGCCGCACCGTCCCGGGCGCACCTCTCCGACCCTGACGCCACCTTGGGACCGGTGCCCGAGGACCAGGGCGACCCCGCCCACCGCATGGGACGGGCGTTCACCGACCTCTGCTCCCACCTCCCCGTCGAGGAGCTGCCCTCCAACGGCGAAGTCGGAGCCCAGGTCGTCGTCACGCTCGAGCACCAGACCCTGATCGACGGGATCGCACCAGCCACGCTGAGCGACGGCACAAGACTGAGCGCCACCCAGGCCCGCAAGTTGGCCTGCAGGGTCGGGATCATCCCGATGGTCCTCGACGGAAAGCCACTTCCCCTCGACTACGGACAGTCCAAGAGGTACTTCACGAAGTATCAGCGCATCGCCCTCGCCAACAGGGACGGCGGCTGTTCGTTCCCCACCTGCGACCGACCACCCGAGTGGACCGAAGCACACCACCTCACCCCCTACTCC
>NZ_LMFJ01000001.1:2512584-2528433 GCF_001426755.1 Aeromicrobium sp. Root495
GCACCACCACCACGTCCACGACCACCACTGGGAACACCACATCACACCCGACGGACACGTCGAGTGGAGACCACCCGGCCACACCACCTGGCAACGGAACGCGCGGTACCGGCCGTGAGGGCTTCAGGAGCGGGTGATGCGCGCGACGAGTCCGTCGGGCACGTCCTCGGCGAGGAGCTGGAACATGCGGTGGTCGCGCCAGTCGCCGGCGATGTGCAGGTACCGCGGCGCCACGCCCACCTCGGTGAGGCCCAGCTTGGCGATGACCCGCAGGCTCGCCTCGTTCTCCGGTCGGGCCGAGATCTCCACGCGGTGCAGGCCGACGGTGTCGAAGAGGTGGTCGATCACGAGCGCCACCGCGAGCGGGGTGATGCCTCGCCCGGCGTGGCTGCTGGCCACCCAGTAGCCGATGCTCGCCCAGCGGGCCGACCCCCAGGTGATGCCGTTGACCGAGACCTGGCCCACCATCTGGCCGTCGTACGTGATGGCGAACGGCATGCCCTGTCCGCGGCGGGCCCGGCGGCGCATGCCGCCGATCATCGAGGCGTAGGAGAGCGCCGGCTGCTCCGAGCCCGGGGGCAAGGTGGCCTCCCAGGGGGTCAACCACGAAGCATCGGTCCGGCGCAGATGACGCCACGTGGTCCCGTCGCGGCGCCGGAGCGGGCGCACCCCCACCCGGCCGTGCGTCAGCGTGACACCCCACGCGAGCCCCATGCCAGGGCCCGTCAGAACGGCCGGTCGAGGACGAGCGTCCGCACGGTGTCGCCGAGGTTGAGGGCCGTCTCGTCCTCGCCCACCACGATGAGCGCGTTGGACTGGGCCAGGGCTCCGATGCGGTGGTCGCCGTGAAGGCCGGTAGGCGTCACCTTGGCGCCGCGGTGCGTGACCTCGAAGACGGCCTGCACGTACTGGCGGCGTCCGGCCGGCACCTCGAGGTTGGACGCCAGGACGGCGTGGACCATGGGGCGGCGGTACGGCGTGCGTCCCATGAGGCGACGGATGGCCGGCAGCACGAAGACCTCGAAGGAGGTGTGCGCCGCCACCGGGTCGGCCGGCAGCGTGATGATGGGCGTCTGCTCGTCGAAGACGCGCCCGAAGCCCTGCTCGGCGCCGGGGTCCATGGCCACGCGCGAGAACCGCACCGAGTCGACGGCGTTGAGGGTCTGCCGCACCACCTCGCGCTCGCCGGCACCGATGCCGCCCGTGGTGACCACGAGGTCGGCCCGCACCAGCTGGTCCGAGAGCACGCGACGGAAGGTCTTGGGGTCGTCGGGCACCGTGCCCACCCGATACGCGATGGCGCCGGCGGTACGGATGGCGGCCGAGAGCATGAAGCTGTTGCCGTCGTTCACCGAGTCGAAGTCGAGGTGGGTGCCGGGCTCGCGCAGCTCGCTGCCGGTGGAGATCACCACCACACGCGGACGCGGACGGGCCGAGACGCGCGGCAGACCGAGCGAGGCCACCAGTCCGATCTCACGCGGCCCCAGGACGGTGCCGGCCGGGAGCACGACGCTCCCCTGCTCCACGTCGCCGCCCAGCGGACGAACGTGATCGCCGGCCCGGGCTGCACGGCGCACCGCCACGCGGGCGTTGCCTCCGTCGGTGTCGGCGCGATGCACCACGGTGTCGGCGCCCCGGGGCAGGAGGGCCCCGGCAGCCACCTTGACGGCCGTTCCCGGGCTCATGGCGAACGGTCGGTCGGAGCCGGCGTGCACCTCGCCGACCACCGGAAGCGTGACGGGCTCACCGAGCGAGGCCCCGGCCAGGTCGCCGGCCTGGACGGCGTAGCCGTCGACGGCAGCCGTGGTGAAGCGCGGGAGGGCGATGGGCGCCACGAGGTCGGCGTGCAACGGGAGCCCGAGCGACTCCACGACCGGCTGGTCGTAGGGCTCCAAGGGTCCGATGCCGCGCAGGATGGACTCGAGGTGGTCCTCCACGGTGAGCCAGCCGTCGGGCACGCTCGCCGCGCGCTGGCGCGGCGAGGCCGAGGTGGCAGGGCCGGTGGACATGCCCGTCAGCCTAACCGGGCTCCCTCTGGAACGGCGCGCGCCGTGCCGTCGTCGTCGAGCACGACGTCGCCCTGCACCACCACGTCGCGTCCGAAGCGCCAGTCCCCCCGCACGGTCAAGGAGCGGGCGTCCACGAGCGACGGCACGTGCGGAAGGCGCGCGTCGAAGTCCGCGATGGTGGTGAAGAAGCGCCGGTCCAGGTCCACGAGCGGGGCGTCCTGCTGCGCTCGGACCAGGAAGTCCTCGCCGAGCCCGTACACGTCGGAGCGCAGCAGCATGAGGTCGTTCGTGGTCTTCACCGGGAGGAAGCGCGAGCGTTCCACCTCGATAGCCGTGGCGCCGTCGAACACCTCGACGGCGGCCCCCATGGCCGACTCGATCTGGAACACCTCGGGCGAGGTCTTGTCGGTGGGGTCGACCGTCTTGGTGTTCTTGATGAGCGGCAGGCCGAGCACGCCGTCGCGGGCGGCGAGGGTGGCTGCCACCTGCTCCAGGTCGAACCAGAGGTTGTTGGTGTGGAAGTACGCGTGCTTGGCGGGATCGCTCGCGGCCTCGGCGTCCTCGGGTGCGGTCTGCGCCGTCTCCCGCAGGACGAGGCGACCGTCGCTGCGCCGCACCACGAGGTGCCCGCCCTTCACGTCGGCCGGCGTGCGCCGGCAGACCTCGGCGGCGTACGGGGCTCCAGTGGCCGCGAACCAGGCCATCATCGACGGGTCGGGCGAGGCGCCGAGGTTGTCGGAGTTGGAGACGGTGGCGTACTTGTAGCCGGCCGCGAGGAGCGCCTCGAGCACGCCCGAGGTCTGCAGCGCGGTGTAGAGGTCGCCGTGACCCGGCGGGCACCACTCCATCGCGGGGTCGGCCGGCCACTCGACAGGAGTGAGGTCGTCGGTCCGGAGCTTGGGCTCCTGGTTCTGCAGGAAGTCCAGGGGCAGACCCTCGACCGCGAGGTCGGGATGCTTGGAGAGGGCCGCGAGCGAGTCGGCCTGGGTGCGGAAGCTGTGCATGAAGATGACCGGCAGGTCCACGCCGAGCGTCTCGCGCACGTGCTTCACCTGCCCGGCGATCACGTCGAGGAAGCTCAGGCCGTGGCGCACGGGCAGCAGGCTCTTGGCGCGGTCCATGCCCATCGACGTCCCGAGCCCACCGTTGAGCTTGATGACGGCCGTGACGCTCGCCGCGGCGCGCTGCGAGTCGTGGTCCGACGGGGCGTCGGCGGCCCGGTCGATGCCCGTGAGCGGGTCCACGTCGGCCTCGCGGATCATCCCGGAGGCGCCCTCCTCCAGCTGTCCGTAGAACGTGGAGAACACGTCGATGGCCTGCTGGGGCACCCCGGCGTCGCGCATCTTCTGCTGGGCCTGGTCGAGTCCGGTCACCCCCCTAGGCTAACGACATGGAGACCGACAAGGCGGCGCTGCGTGCCCAGCTCCGCGCCGCACGGGCTCGGCGGCCGGCCCACGACCACGCCGCCGTGGCCGACGCCGTGCGGGACCACCTTCTCGCCCTCCCGGTCCTCGGATCGGCTCGTCGCGTCGCCACCTACCTGGCCCTCCCCACCGAGCCGTCGCTCGCTCCGCTCCACGAGGTGCTGCTCGGGCGTGGCACCGAGGTGGTGGTGCCGGTCGTGGTCGACGGCGAGTCCCTCGACTGGGTGGCGCTCACCCCGGGAGACACCTTCACGGCGGGGCGGCTCGGGATCCTCGAGCCCTCCGGGCCACGGCTCGGACCGGGCGCGCTGGCCGGCGTCGACCTCGTGCTGGCACCGGCGCTCGCGGTCGACCACGCGGGCCACCGCCTCGGGCAGGGCGCGGGCTACTACGACCGTGCCCTGCAGGGCAGCCGATCACCGGTGTGCGCCGTGGTCTTCGCCGACGAGCTCCTGCCCGAGGTGCCCCACGAGCCGCACGACGTCCCCGTCCAGATGGCCGTCACCGAGCAGGGCGTCTTCCGGGTCCCCCAGGCCTGACGGAACGACCTCAGCCGCGGGTGGGCTCGAGGGTCAGCGTGTTCTCGGCCGACCTCTCCACCGCCCGCTCCCCGAAGGCCCAGGGCAGGGTCTTGCCCTCGGCCCACAAGGGGGCCTGGTCGAGGTAGTTGGCGTGGTAGGCGTGACCGGAGTTTCCGGTGAGCTGGATCCAGCGCGAACGGTCCAGGTCGTCGAGGTCGACCACCATGCGCATCGACGGGACGGCCGTGACCTCGTAGCCCTCCCGGGCGTCCCAGCCGGTCGCGTTGACCAGGCCGCTGCCGCCGCCCACCTCGTACGGCCCGCGGTTGAAGATCGACTCGACGAGGCCGATGCCGGACTCGCCCAACGTCGGGTTGACCAGCTCGAGGCGGTGCAGACGACCCCACGACCAGTCGTCGGGGTCGCGGGCCTGCTTGGCCGTGAGCTCGTTGCGGGCCTCGCGCATCGCCTGGGCCAGGACGTCGTCGCGCCGCTCGACCACGCCGGGGGTGCGGACGTCGTCCCACCACGGGCTGCCCGGGTCCTTCAGGATCGTGGAGACCACCTGGAACCACCGCTCGCCGCCGTTGGGCCGGTGGCCCTCGGGCAGCTGGTCGGCGAAGGTGCCCTTGAGCAGGTGCCGCCAGACCACGTTGAAGTAGGCAGCAGCCGCAGAGTCTGCGTCCTGCTGGAAGTCCCAGCCGCGCAGGACGTCCTGGCCCTGGCGGTCGAAGGCGTCGTCGAGCGAGATGGCCTGGAGCAGGGGGACGAGCTGCGGGGCGAGCGGGTTGCTCTCGTCGAGCTGCAGCCTCGTCATGTCGGCGACGCTGAGCTTGCCCTCGTGGCCGGTGAGCAGGTCGCGGATCCGCTGCGAGCGGTATCCGGGGGCCGTGTCGGCGCCCAGGACGTAGGGGTACTGGTCGCCGATCACCTTGTTGTTGGCCGTGACGATGAAGCCGTCGGACGGGTCCAGCACGGATGGCAGCTCGTCGAAGGGCACGTAGCCGGTCCACTCGTGCCTGCCGTCCCACCCCGGCACGGGCCACCGGCCGTCGCCGCGGGAACGGATCGGGATGGCGCCGGGCGACTGGTAGCCGATGTGGCCCTTGCGGTCGGCGTAGACGAGGTTCTGCGAGGGCACCGTGAAGAGCTTCGCGGCCTCGCGGAACTCGTCCCAGTCCTGAGCCCGTCCCAGGGCGAAGACGGCCTTGATCGTGGGGCGGGGCGTGAGTGCGGTCCAGCGCAGGGCCACCTCGTGGTCGCCACCGCCGGCCCGGCCCACGTCCTCGATGTCGTCGTCGAGGTCGGACAGGATCGGCCCGTGCCGGGTGGACCGCACGGTGATGGTCTTGGACTTCCCGCCGGCCACCTTGAACGTCTCCTGGCGGGTGACCACGGGGAGGCGCCTGCCCCGGTACTCGTACGTGTCGCCGGCGACCTTCTCGAGGTAGAGGTCCGCGACGTCGGCGTACATCGTGGTGACGCCCCAGGCGATGGAGCGGTTGTGGCCCACCACGACACCCGGCATGCCGGCGAACGAGAAGCCGGCGACGTCGTACGGGCACGCGGCGGTGACCTGGTTGCAGTGCAGGCCGACCTGGTACCAGATGCCCGGCATCGACGGGGCCAGGTGCGGGTCGTTGGCGAGGATCGGCTTCCCGGTGCTGCTGCGGGAGCCGTCGACGACCCAGGAGTTCGAGCCGATGCCGTCGCCCGTGCCCAGGAGGGCAGGGAGCCTGCGGGCGGCCCGGCTCGCCCTCGTCAGCGAGGCGACGGCCGAACGACCCAGGTCGGGCGCGGACTCGGCTGACGCGTCGTCCGCGGGCTCGGCCTCGAAGGCGCCGTCCTCCACCGTCCCTGCGTCGCCGACGATCGTGGCGTTCTGCCGGGGGTACTCCGGGTACAGCTGCTCGACCTGCTCGCGGGTCAGGTCCGACGACGCGAGCAGGGTGCGCTCGATCTCGTCGCTCATGTTGCTGCGCAGGTCCCACGCCATGGCCTTGATCCAGGCCACGGAGTCCGCCGGGGTCCACGGCTCGGGTCGGTAGTCGGGGCCGGTGAGCGAGAGGACCGTGTACTCGAGCGACAGCTGCGAGCCGGACTTCCCCTCGATGTAGGCATTGACACCCCGCGCGTAGGAGCGCAGCAGGGTCTTCGTCCCGTCGTCGAGCTCGCGGTACTCCTGCTCGGCCACGCGGCGCCAGCCGAGGGTGCGCACGAACTCGTCGGTCTCCAGGGCCCCGTCGCCCACCAGCTCGGCGAGGCGACCCGAGGTCACGTGACGACGGAAGTCCATCTCGTAGAAGCGGTCCTGCGCCTGGACGTAGCCCTGGGCGAAGAACAGGTCGTCGGGGTCGTCGGCGTAGACCTGCGGGATGCCCTTCGCGTCGCGCACGATGCGCACCGTCCCGTCGACGCCGTCGAGGCGCACCGTCCCGGACGTGTCGGGGAAGGAGCGGCGGACGGTGATGAAGGAGACGACGGCGAGAGCCACAGCCGCTGCCGTGACCACGCCGACGACGATCTGCAGGAAACGACGCACCCGCACATCCTGCCGCACCGGGACCACTCCGGCCCCTCCGCGAGCCCTCCGGCCTGCGACCGCAGTCAGCCCTGGCTGTTCTCCGCGTCGCGGATCTCGCCGACGAGCTCCTCGAGGACGTCCTCGAGCATGATGACGCCCAGGACTCCGCCCGACGGGTCGGCCACCCGGGCCATGTGGGAGCCCCGCCCCTGCATGACGCGCAGCGCCTCGTAGAGACCCGACCCGACGGCCACGGTGGCCAGCGGCCGCAGCCACTTGTCGGCGATGGGCTCGACCCGGGCGTCCTCGTCGGTCTCCAGCACGTCCTTGATGTGCAGGTAGCCCGTGAGGTCGCCGGTGGAGTCGACCACGGGGAAGCGGGAGAACCCGGTCTCGGCGCACGCCTTCTCGACGTCGACGGGCGTGGCGTGCGGCGCGATGGTGACGAGACCGTCACGGGGCAGCAGGACCTGGTCGACCTGCCCGTCGTGGAAGTCGAGCGCGCCCGAGACGAGGCCGTACTCCTCCTCGTCGAGCAGGCCCTCGCGCCGCGACTCCTCCACCAGGCCGGCCACCTCGTCGTGCGTGTAGGTGCTGGCCACCTCGTCCTTGGGCTCGATGCCCATGAGCCGGACCGCCGTGTTGGCGATGGCGTTGAGGGAGACCACGAAGGGCTTGAGGATGGCCACCACGGCGAGCATGAACGGGCCGAGGATGAGCGAGGCCTTGTCGGGGCTGACGAGGGCGAGGTTCTTGGGCACCATCTCGCCGTAGACCACGTGGAGGAAGACCACGAGGGTCATGGCGATGACGAACGAGATGGGGTGGACGAGACCGTGCGGCACGTTGGCCGCCTCGAACGCCGGCTCCATGAGGTGGGCGATGGCCGGCTCGCTGATGGCACCGAGACCGAGCGAGCAGAGCGTGATGCCCAGCTGGGCCGCCGCCATGGCGAGCGTGACGTTCTCCATGGCCCGCAGCGCCAGCTTGGCGCTCCGCTTGCCCTGCAGCGCGAGCGGCTCCAGCTGGGTGCGACGGGCCGAGATGAGCGCGAACTCCGCCGCGACGAACAGCGCGTTCAACGCCAGCAGCACGAAGGTGAGGCCGATGCCCCAGGTCCCGCTCATGCGGAGACCTCCTCGTCCTCGACGGTGAGGGAGATCCGGTCGATGCGGCGGCCCTCGACACGATCCACCGTGAGGCGCACGTGCAGCGGCTCGGGATCGTCCTCGTCGTCGTCGGGCGTGGGGTCGACCTCGAGGTCGACGACGTCGCCCCGCACGGCGAGCCGGCCCAGCTCCACGAGGACGAGACCGGCGATGGTCTCGTAGTCGTCGCTCTCGGGGAGGGCCACGCCGGTCTGCTCCAGCACCTCGTCGGGCCGCAGGAGGCCCGACAGCGACCACGTGCCGTCGCGGCGGTGTCGGCTGCGGGCGTTGAGGCGGTCGTGCTCGTCGGCGATGTCGCCCACGATCTCCTCGATGAGGTCCTCGAGCGTGACGATGCCGTCGGTCCCGCCGAACTCGTCGACCACGACAGCCATCTGCATGCCCTGCTCGCGCAGCAGCACGAGGAGGGGGTCGAGCTCGAGGCTGTCGGGGACCGAGGCGGCGGTCTCGGCCAGCTCTGAGAGGCGCACCGAACGTCGGCGCTCGAGCTCGATGCCCACGGCCTGCTTCACGTGCACGACGCCGAGGACGTCGTCGGGCGATCGCCCGATGACCGGGAAGCGGGAGTGGCCCGTCTGACGGGCCGCCTCGATGACGTCCTGCGCGGTGTCGCGGCCCTCGAGGAAGTGGACGCGCACCCGTGGGGTGCGGACGTCGGCGGCCGTGCGGTCGCCGAAGGCGATGCTGCGGGCCACGAGGTCGGCGGTCTCGTCGTCGATGGCGCCCTCCTCGGCCGAGCGGAGCACCAGCGAGCGGAGCTCCAGGGGTGAGCGCGCCGAGCGCAGCTCCTCCTGCGGCTCCACGCCGAGTCGCCGGAGCGTGGCGTTGGCGACCCCGTTGAGCCAGCGGATGGGCCAGGCCATGGCGCGCGTGAAGATGCGCTGCGGGAGCTGGGTGACCGCGGCGACGCGGCCCGGCAGCGCCAGCGCGAGGTTCTTGGGGATCAGCTCTCCGACGAGCATCGTGACGAAGGTGCTGAGGGCCAGCGCGATGGCGTAGGCCACCGCCGACTGCGTGCCGCCCTCCAGACCGGCCGCCTCCAGCGGCTCCCGCGCCAGGCTGCCGATGGCGGGCTCGGCAAGGAACCCGATGGCCAGGTTGGTGATGGTGATGCCCAGCTGGGCGCTGCTGAGCTGCGTGGACAGGGAGCGCAGGGCCACGAGGGTGCCGGCAGCCCCCGGCTCACCGGCCTCGGCGGCACGTTCGACCGACGCCCGGTCGACCGTGACGAACGAGAACTCGGCCGCCACGAAGACGCCGCACGCGAGCATGAGCAGCAGGGACAGCGCAAGGAGGAGGAGCTCGGTCATGTGGCAGGTCCGGCAGGCAGAGGATCGGTCACGATGCGCCGAACTGTACCCTGGACCGGCAAGACGACCGCCGAGCGAGAGACCAGAGAGACACCGTGCCCACCTACCAGTACCAGTGCACCGAGTGCGGTGAGGCCCTCGAGGTCCAGCAGTCGTTCACCGACGACGCCCTGACCGTCTGCCCGGTCTGCCAGGGCCGCCTGCGCAAGGTCTTCAACGCCGTCGGCGTGGTCTTCAAGGGCTCGGGCTTCTACAAGACCGACAGCCGCGGCTCCACCAGCGCGTCCGACTCCGGCTCGTCCAGCAGCTCCTCCTCGGACACCAAGTCCTCCGGCAGCTCCTCCTCGGACACCAAGCCCTCGAGCAGCTCCTCCTCGAGCACGAGCGGGAGCGACTCGGCCGCCTGAGGCGCCTTGTGGAAACACTCCTGGGCCGGCGGTCGCGCCGGGCCTAGCGTCGCGCCATGCGCACCTCCCTGCCCCGACTCGTCCTGGAGCACCGTCGCACCCTCGCCGCGTTGCTCGCCGGCATCGCCGTGCTGGCGGGTCTCTCGTCGGTCCGTGGATCCACCGACGGGCCGGTCGTGATCTCCGCCGCCCGCGACCTCCCCAGCGGGCGCAGCCTGACCGCCGCCGACGTCCGCTCCGTGCGCCTGACCGACACCACGGTCCCCCGGGCCGCGTTGACCTCCGTCTCGCAGGCCGTCGGTCGACGGCTGGCCGGGGGGATGCGCCAGGGCGAGCTGCTCACGGATCGCCGTGTCCTGGGCCGGGGTCCGCTCGAGGGGCGCGCCGCCGGGTCCGTGCTCACCACCATCAGGCTCGGCGACGCCGACGGGCTCGGGGCCGTCCGCGTCGGCGACGAGGTCGACGTCGTGGCCGTCGACCCCGAGCGACAGGACGCGGCCCGCGTGGTCGCCCGGCAGCTCGAGGTGCTGGCCACCCGGGAGACCGACGGCTCGGACGGCGCCCTGGTGGACCTGGCGGCCACCGAGGAGGGGGCGTTGGACCTGGCGGAGGCCGGGCTGCGGTCACGACTCACCGTCCTCGTCTCGACGGCGGGGCAGGCGCCTCGCTAGGGTCGAAAGGTCAGGGGCCAGCGGTCCCACACCACCACCGGGGAGCACACATGATTCAAGGGTTCAAGGACTTCCTCCTGCGCGGCAACATCGTCGACCTCGCCGTCGCCGTCGTCATCGGCACCGCCTTCACGGCGCTCGTCGCCTCCTTCACCGAGTCGTTCCTGAAGCCGCTCATCGGCCTCGTGGGGGGCGGCGGCAAGACCGGCGGCACCTTCGAGATCAACGGCCAGGTCTTCACGTACGGCACCTTCATCAACGGCGTCATCACCTTCCTGCTGACCGCCGCCGTGGTCTACTTCCTGGTCGTCGTGCCCATGACCAAGCTCAACGAGCTCCGTTCCAAGGGCCAGGAGCCCGAGCCCACCGGCCCGCCGGAGGACATCGCGCTGCTGCGGGAGATCCGCGACTCACTCCAGGCTCAGAACCGTCCGTGACCTGACATCGGTCACAGGATGACTGTGGTCATTCGCTAGGCTGCGTCCCGGGACGACGACGGTGTCGTCCCGGGACCACCTGGAGGACATCGTCATGATCCAAGGCTTCAAGGACTTCCTGCTGCGGGGCAACATCGTCGACCTGGCGGTCGCCGTCGTCATCGGCACCGCGTTCACGGCGCTCGTCACCGCGTTCACGCAGTCGTTCATCAACCCGCTCATCGGCCTCGTCGGAGGCGGCGGCAAGACCGGCGGCACCTTCGGGATCGACGGCCAGGTCTTCACCTACGGCGTGTTCATCACGGCGGCGATCACGTTCGTGCTCACCGCCGCCGTCGTCTACTTCCTCGTCGTCGTCCCCCTCACCCGGGTCAACGAGCGTCGCGCCCGGGGTGCGGAGGACGAGCCCGCCGGCCCCTCGGAGGACGTGGCCCTCCTGCGCGAGATCCGCGACGCGCTCCGTCAGCGGGGCTGAGTCAGCCGCCGTGGTGAGGCGGCACGTCGCGCGTGAGCTCGTCGTCACGGCTGCCGCCTCCGTCGACGTCGCCCCAGCCCTGGCCGGACTCGTCCGACGTGGTCTCGGGGAGCAGGTCGCCCAGCAGGGCCGCCGCACGGCGCCGGCGGCGATCCGCCTCGAGCGCCGCCAGGTCGAGGTCCTCGGGCTCAGACGGCATGGGAGAACCAGTCGAGCGTGAACTTGGGGTGGTTGGGGTACCAGCCGGTGCGGTCGCTGAAGCGCTGGGAGCTGACCCGCTGCGAACGGGTGTACAGCTCGAGGCGGTGGCCGAGCAGACGCTGCGTGGCCGGGGCGTGGAACCTGGCGCCGCGGCGACCGCCCGCGATGGCGAAGGCCTCGGCCAGCTCCTCACGCCGCAGCGGCTCGGCACCCACGTTGTAGACGCCGGCCGGGGCCGTGAGGGCGTGGACGGCCGCCGTGCCGATGTCGTCGGGGTGCACGACGTGGGTCCAGCCGTCGGGCGAGCCGAGACCGGTGGGGTGCCCCGCCCGGGCTCGGCGGATCCACCAGCGCGTCATGGGCTCCGGGCCCAGGAGCAGCCCGAGGCGCAGGACGACGCTGTCGCCACCTGTGGCCGCGTGCGACGCGGCGAAGGTCTCGGCCATGACGAGCGGCTCGGCAGCAGCGGTCACGTCGACCAGGTCGTGCTCGTCGATCCAGTCGTCGCCACCGTCGGCGTACACCGCGGAGAGGCTCTGCTGGACGACCCGGCGGACACCGGTCTCGGCGGCCGCGCGGACCACGACGTCGGCACCATGGGACCGGAGCCGGTCGTGGACGCGCCAGGCCCCCGGGCGGAAGCGCGCCGCACCGGACGGGACGTTGCCGACGAGGTTGAGCACCACCTCGGCGTCCTGCATCCCGGCGACGAGCGACTCGGTCTCGAAGATCGAGCCGAGGTGCGGGCGGGCGCCGAACGACCGGACGGTGTCGGCGGCGGTCTCGCTGCGGGCGAGCCCCACGACGTCGTGCCCGGCCTCGACCAGGGCACTCATGGCCGAGCGTCCGACGACGCCACTGGCTCCGGTCAGGAAGACCTTCACGTACTCCTCCAACACGTCACGGGTGGTGACCACGCGAACGGGCCGAGGGTGGTGGCCGCCGCGCGCAAGCGACCACCGTACCAAGGGGTGACCAGCCGGGAGTAGCCCTGACTAGGCGTGATCGTCCTCTCCCCCGAGGCGCGCGTCGGCCACCTCGGCCAGCTCGGCCACGAGCGGGACGACGTCGGCGATCGACCCGAGGACGCGGGTGGGTCGGAACGGGAAGCGGTCGACCTGGTCGGCCGACGTCGAGCCGGTGAGCACGAGGATCGAGCGCAGCCCCGCCTCCAGCCCCGACAGGACGTCGGTGTCCATCCGGTCGCCGATCATGACGGTGGTCTCGCTGTGCGCCTCGAGGCGGTTGAGGGCGCTGCGCATCATGAGCGGGTTGGGCTTGCCCACGAAGTAGGGCTCCACGCCCGTGGCCTTCGTGATGAGCGCGGCCACCGAGCCGGTGGCGGGCAGCGACCCCGAGGGCGAGGGTCCCGTGGCGTCCGGGTTGGTGGCGATGAAGCGTGCCCCGCGCTCGATGAGCTGGATGGCCCGGGTGATGGCCTCGAACGAGTACGTGCGCGTCTCCCCCAGGACGACGTACTCAGGGTCGCGGGTCGTCATGACGTACCCGACGTCGTGCAGCGCCGTGGTGAGCCCCGCCTCGCCGATGACGTAGGCCGTGCCCTCAGGACGTTGCTCGCTCAGGAACTGCGCGGTGGCCAGCGCCGACGTCCAGATGGCCGTCTCAGGGACGTCGATCCCGGCCGCGAGCAGCCGGGCCCGCAGGTCGCGCGGCGTGAAGATGGAGTTGTTGGTGAGCACGAGGAACGGCAGGCCATGGTCCTTGAGCGTCGCGATGAAGTCGGCCGCGCCGGGCAGCGCGCTCTCCTCGTGGACGAGCACGCCGTCCATGTCGGTCAGCCAGGACTTCACGCACTTGGTCGTCATGACCCCAGTGTCCCCTGTGGAGGGCCGCCGCGTCACTGACGACTGACGTCGGCGGTGTACCGGGAGGTCCGGGACACGAAGTCCCAGATGACCTTGGTGGCGTCGAGCTCCTGCGACATGTGGCCGCGCGCGCGCAGGAACCTCTGGTCGGTGGCGCGGACGCTCGCGTCGCCTCCCGGCCACGCGTGGCCGCCGCCTCGGATGACATAGGTGGTGAGGGCGCCGCCCACCTCGCAGCCGCTCCACTCCGTGCGCTGGACGTTGGCCGTGAGCCGGTCCGTGGCCGAGGCGGTGCAGGCGTCGTGGGAGGCCCAGTCGGCGAGCATCTGGCGGACCGGGGGGAGCACCCCGATGAGCGTGGACCCGCCCCGGAACGGGGCGATGCGGTCGGCCGTGCCGTGGATGTAGACCACCCGGGTGGGCCCCGCCGCTGCGCACTGACGCCTGGGGTACCAGGCCCCGGAGACCGCTCCGACGGCTGCGAACTCGTGCCGTGGGTCGCACGCCAGCGTGAGGGCCAGCACCGCACCGTTGGAGAAGCCGGAGGCATAGAAGCGCGAGGGGTCGGTGCAGCCGGCCCGGCGGACCTCCGACACGAGGTCGTGGACGATCTCGGCGTCCGTGCGGCTGTCGGCCCGGGTGCCGCGGAAGTCCCAGCGGGACGGCTCCCCGGTGCCGCGAGGGGTGACCACGATGAAGTTCTGCTGCGCCGCGAGCTTCTTCATGCGGGTCGTCGCGAGGAAGGTCGCGGGGTCGCCGCCCAGCCCGTGGAACGTCATCATGACGGGCAGCCGCCGCCTGCCGTCGTAGCCCGGCGGCACGTACAGCTCGTACCGGTGCTCGGAGCCGAACGACGTGAACGAGTGGGACGACGTGCCGGCCGGGAGGAGCCTCGGCTCGGAGCAGATCTCGCTGGAGCGGCGGAGCGTGGGGCTCGACCCGCAGGCCGCGAGGACGGTCGCGAGCGCGGCCAGGACCACGATGAGGTGCAGGCGCCGAGGCGGTGCGAGACGTCGCGCCGAGGTCACGGCGCAGCGCAGCAGGTCGGTCCAGGCATGGCCTCGATGGTAGGTGCCGCGACCTAGGAGAAGGCGCGCAGGTCGACGCCGCGAGACGTCAGGCGCTGCCGCACCGCGAGAGCCAGCGAGACCGCGTCGGGCGTGTCGCCGTGGACGCACACCGAGTCGACGGTGGCGGCCAGCCGCTCGGCCTGGTCAGCCACGTGGGCCGGGTCGGTGAGGACTGCGCCGGCCTCCGAGCGCGGCACGAGGGTGCCGTCGGGCCGGTACGCGCGATCGGCGAACCCCTCGGTCACCGGGCGGAGCCCGGCCTGCTCGGCCCGACGCAGCAGCTCCGAGCCCGGCAGCCCCAGGACGGCGAGGGACGGGTCGACGTCGCGGACGGCGTCGACGACGGCCTGCGCGTGCTCTCCGTGGTGGACGGCGGTGTTGTAGAGCGCCCCGTGCGGCTTGACGTAGGTGACGAGCCCGTCCTCGGCCGCGGCCAGGGCCTGGAGCGCACCGATCTGGTAGGCGACGTCGTCGGTGAGCTCGCGGCGAGAGGCGTCCACGAAGCGTCGGCCGAAGCCGGCGAGGTCGCGGTAGGAGACCTGGGCGCCGATGCTCACGTCGCGCGCGACGGCGAGCCGGCAGGTGCTGCGGATGGTGCTGGGGTCGCCGGCGTGGAACCCGCAGGCGACGTTGGCGCTCGTCACGACGTCGAGCACGGCGGCGTCGTCGCCCAGCGTCCAGCGACCGAACGACTCGCCCACGTCGCTGTTCAGGTCCACGCCCCGATCCTGCCACGGCGAGCCCGCGGGCCGTCGCGACCCGGGACGGAGCAGTGCTGGGTCAGCCGCCGAGGATCGTGCTGACGAGCGCGGTGAGCGGGTCCGGCTCGGGCGACGGGGCGGGTCGAGCCGGGGTCCGGACCGGTCTCGGCGTCGGAGTGGTGGCGGCGCTGCGCTCAGGAGCCTGGCGCGTGGGGCGACCGGCCGTCCGGCGGACCGGGTCGGCCACCTCTCGCGCGGTCTCGGTCTCGGCCTCGGTCTCGGTCGGCGAGGGCGACGGGGTCGGTCGCGACGTCGATGGTTCCGAACGGACGGACGGGGTCGCGACGACGGCTCCGACGGGCACGCGGGACCTCTCGTCGCCGACCTCGGTCTCGACGTCACGCAGGTTCGTGGCCAGGAGGACGGTCGCGGTCGTCAGCAGGAGGGCGACGGCCACGACGGACCCCTTGGTGGAAGGACTCAGGTGCACGGGGTGCCTTCCATCGGGGTCCGGGCACCGAGCAACGTATCGGCACCGAGCCACCCGGGGCGAGGACTTGCGACCGACGTCACCCTGCCTGCGGCCCGGACGATTTTCGGCTCGCGCGTTCCCTGGACCGGACCTAGCGTTGGCGCGGCGGGAGGGACACCGCGAAAGGCAACCCCGATGAGTGCACTCGACCTCCGCGACCAGGAGAACGGTGCGCCGACCCCTTCCTGGGGTCGGCACGCGGCACCGCGGGACCGCAACCAGCTCTCCGTGTTCTTCCGACGCATCCCGACCATGCAGGAGGCGCTGCTCTGGGAGCAGCGGCGTCGGCACGGAACCTTCGACGCCGTGGAGGACTGGTGGATCCGTCGGGCCCACGCGCTGGCCGTCGGGACGTTCCTCCTCATGGCGTGCGCGGTGGGCGCCGGGATCGGGGCACTCATCCCCATGGCGCGGTAGGCCGAGCGGCGCCCGCTACGCTGATCGCGACCGGTGGGGTACCTCCGGCCGAGACGCCCCCGTAGCTCAGGGGATAGAGCAACGGTTTCCTAAACCGCAGGCCGCAGGTTCGAATCCTGCCGGGGGCACCCAACGTCGAGTCGCGCCGGACCCGA
>NZ_LMFJ01000001.1:2528552-2528889 GCF_001426755.1 Aeromicrobium sp. Root495
CGGTTTCCTCAACCGCAGGCCGCAGGTTCGAATCCTGCCGGGGGCACCGACGGATCAACGATCCTGCTGCGTGCTGCGTGATGGGTACTGCGTGGTGGGTATTGCGTGCTGCTGATGAAGCAGTCGTGCCGGCCCGCCGGAGCGGACCGGCACGGACGGGGTCACTTCTTGAAGACGTCCTTGACGTCCTCGACGGTGTTCTTCACGTCGCCCTTGGCCTGGTCCTTCTTGCCCTCGGCCTGCAGGTCCTTGTTGTCGGTCGCCTTGCCGACGGCCTCCTTGACCTCGCCCGTGACCTTCTCAGCGGTGTTCTTGGCCTTGTCGATGAAGCTCATGA
>NZ_LMFJ01000001.1:2528908-2750356 GCF_001426755.1 Aeromicrobium sp. Root495
TTTCTCCTCGTTCTCGGTGGTTCCGGAGATTCGAGCGTAAGAAGAGCGGCGTCGGACCGCCGGACGACTCGACGCAAAACTTGTTCAACGCTCAACTTGTTTGCGTCGGGTTCACCCGGCGTCCACCTTCCGGGCCCACGCGTCAGCGCGGCGTGATCTTGAGGATCTTGTCGTTCGAGCCGTTGGACGTGGTCACCCAGAGCGCGCCGCCCGGGCCCGCCTCGGCGGCCCGCAGGCGACCGTAGGTGCCGTCCAGCTCCTTCGGGCGGTACTGGCGGACGAGCTTGAAGCCCTGGTCGAAGACGAGGAACCGCAGGTGCTCGCCCTTGAGCATGGAGACCGCCATGGCGCGGTCGAGGCTCCCCCACTGCGACCCGGTGATGAACGCGCCACCGCTCGAGGCGACCGTCGGGTCGCCCGACGACCACGAGGCGCGTCGCTGGGCGCCGGGCAGGGAGAAGTCCGTCATGGGCGAGTTCGCACCCTCGTTGTAGGACGGGTCGCCCGACGACCGCGGCACGGGGTTCCAGCCGTAGTTGCCGCCCTTGACCATCGCGTTGACCTCGTCGTCGCGGTAGCTGCCGTGCTCGACCGACCAGATCGGACCGCCGGGCTGGCGGGTGAGCCCCTGCACGTTGCGGTGACCGTACGTCCAGATCCGCCTCTTCATGGCGATCCTGCTGGTGCCGTACGGGTTGGTGGCGAAGCCGGCGCCCGTACGGTCGTCGACCCGCAGCACCTTGCCGCCACCCGAGCCGAGGTTCTGCGGGTTCTTGCCCGTGGCCGCGTCGCCCGTGCCGATGTAGAGCACGTGGCCGTCGCCGCGCTGCAGGGCGCAGCCGCCGTGGCGACCCGTCGTGGACGGAAGGCCTGTCACGAGGTTGCGCTCGAAGGAGACCTTCTTGGTGGTCGTGCTGAGCCTCCAGGCCGCGACCCGGACGTCCTGGTAGGTGCCCGACCGCCAGCCGTGGCACGTGAAGAAGCGCCCCGACGTGGCGAAGTCGTTGGCACGCTCGATGCCCATGAGTCCGGTCTCGCCGCCGGCCCACATGCGCCCGGGGCTCGACAGGACCGTGGTGACCTTGCCGTCAGGCCCGCGCAGGGTGACCGACTTGGCAGAGCGCTGCGTGTAGAGCAGCGAGCCGTCGGGGAGGAAGGCCAGCGCCCAGGGGTGGACGAGTCCCGACCGGACCACCTGGACGCGCAGGTCGGGCTCGTCCGCGGCCTGGGCCGGCGCGGCCAGGCCGAGGCTGCCCACGAGCGCGACGGCGGATCCACAGGCGGCCAGGAGGTTGAAGCGCTTCATCGACCCAGTATGGGTGGATGTGACCGAGGTCGCACCCCTGCCCGGGCGGGACCTCAGCGGTAGATCATGCAGGTGGTCGTGGCGTGAGCGACGAGCCGCCCCTTCGCGTCCTCGACGCGCCCCTCCGCCGTGGCCACCTGGCGTCCGACGTGGATCGTGGTGCCCGTCCCCACGAGGCGCGCGCCGTCGATCGGGACGGTCCGGATGTAGTTCACCTTGAGCTCGAGCGTCCCGTAGCCGACGCCGGCCTCGAGCGTCGTGTGGACGGCGCAGCCCATGACCGAGTCGAGCAGGGTGGCGCAGATGCCGCCGTGCAGCACGCCCAGCGGGTTGGTGAAGTCCTGCTTGGTGGGCACGGAGAACGAGACGCGGCCCTTCTCGATCTCCTCCACCTGCAGGTCCAGGAGGTCTCCGATGAAGCGCGGGCGGTCCTCGAGCGAGAACGCCGTGCGCAGGAACTCCAGGCCGTCGAGCCGGCCCAGGTGCTCCAGCTGCTCGGGGGACAGTGCGTTGGCGGTCATGGGACGCCTCTCGGTCGGTCAGTGGTCGGCCCCACTATAGACCGATCGGTCTATAGTGGGGCCGTGCCCACCCGACCCGGAGCCCGCGACCGCCTCGTCGAGGCCACCATCACGCTGCTGCGCGAGCGCGGCGTCCACGGGACCGGGGTCGCGGAGGTCCTGGAGCGCAGCGGCACAGCCCGTGGCTCCCTCTACCAGCACTTCCCCGGCGGCAAGGCCGACCTCGTCGCGGAGGCCACCCGCTCGGCGGGCCGTCGCGCGGCCCGCCACGTCGCGCGGACCTCCGACGGCACGGCCGGCTCGCTGCTGGACGCACTCGTGGACTGGTGGGTCGCCACGCTCACCAAGCACGACTTCGGACGTGGGTGCCCCGTGGCGGCGGCCGCGCTCGACGAGACGGGCGCGACCACCGACGCTGCGGGACGTGTGTTCACCGGCTGGACCGACGAGCTCGCCGGACTCCTCGGCCAGGACCGCGACCCCGAGGAGGCACGGCGGCTCGCAGGCTTCGTGGTCAGCGCGGTCGAGGGCGCGCTGCTGCAGTGCCGCGCGCTGCGGAGCACCGTTCCTCTGGAGGACGCGCGCGTCGTGCTGCGCGGGCTCGTCAGCCCTTCGTGATGCCGAAGAACCCGAGGATCAGCGTCGCCGCATCGATCGTCCTGGTGGTCTTGCCCAGCGTGGGGTAGGGCACGGCGGCGTCGGGCCACGTGTGGCCTCCACCGTCGACCACGTAGGCCTCGAGCCGGGCCTGGTCGTCGCAGTCGCGCCACGTGGAGCGCTCCACGTCCTTGCCGATCTGCTTGAGCGTCGGGTCGGCCGCGCAGCCGTCGTGGTCGGCCCAGTCGGCCAGCACGTCGGGGACGGCACGGACGTCGAACGCGGGGGTCTTCCCACCCTCGAACGGCACGACCTCGTCGCCGGTGCCGTGGAAGTAGATGATCGACGCCGGCGGCGACCCGTCGCACGCCGAGGAGTAGAACGTGGTGGCCACGCCCGCGTAGGCCTTGAGGTACGACGGCCCCTGGCACGCGAGGGCGATGGACACCCCGGAGCCGTTCGAGAGGCCGACCGCGAACTGGCGGTCGTCGTCGACGCAGTCCTGCGAGCCCACCTCGCGGGCCACGTCGTCGATGAAGGTGGCGTCCTGGCCCTTGCCCTTGGCGATGCCCGTGACGTCCCACTCGCGGTCCTTGCCCTTGGCCGCGGGGGCCACGAGGAGGAACTTGCGCTCGTCGGCCAGCGCGGCGAGGCCCGTGTAGTCGATGACGTCGGCCGCGGTGCTGCCGAGTCCGTGGAAGAGATAGACGACCGGGAGGGTCCCCTTCAGGACGCGCTCGTCGGGCGCCGCGACGAGGTACGTCCGGCGCTTCCCGTCCACGGTGACGGAGTGCTCGGACACGCCCGCGTCGTAGGGCGACAGGCAGGTCGTGGCGCTCCCCGTGCCCCTGGGGCGCTCCGCGTCGTCCGAGCCCCCGCACGCGACGAGCCCGAGCGCGACGACGACCGCGAGGACGGCGCCGACAGCACGCACGGTCACGCCTCCGGGAGCGCGGACTCGATGGCCCGCCAGAACGTGGGATAGGCGTAGATCATGTTGCGCAGGGTATCGAGCGGGACCTCGGCACGGACGGCGACGGCGAGCGCCGAGAGCGTCTCGCCACCGGACGGGCCGATGCTGGTGGCACCCACGACGACCCCACGGTCGGCGTCGACCACGAGCTTGACGAGACCGCGGTTCCCGGGTCCGTGCACGAAGCCGCGGCTGCTCTCCTCCAGCTTCGTGGAGGCGACGGCCACGTTGATCCCCCGGTCGCGCGCCTGCTTCTCCGTGAGCCCGACCCCGCCGACCTCGGGGTCGGTGAACGTGACACGCGGGAAGCTCGAGTCGTACTCGGGGACCGGCTCGCCGAGGATGACCTTGGCGACCCGCTCGGACTGGTACATGGAGACGTGGGTGAAGGCGCCGCGGCCGGCGATGTCACCGATGGCCCAGAGCCCGTCGACCCCCTCGACGTGCATCGAGTCGTCGACGACCAGGCGGGCGTCGGGGTCGAGGCCGACCTCCTCGAGGCCGATGCCGTGGAGTCGGGGACGACGACCGGCTGCCACGAGCACGCGCTCGGCCTCGATCGTCGTGTCGCCGAGCGTCACGTGGAACCGTTCTCCGTCGTGCGCCACGGCGTCGATGGAGACGTCGGTGTGGACGCCGATGCCCTCCTCCTCGAAGACCTCGCGCAGGAGGGCGGAGGACTCGGGCTCCTCGGGCGCGAGGATGCGCGGTCCGGACTGGAGCACCGAGACCTCCGTGCCGAAGCGCGCGTAGGCCTGCGCCAGCTCCAGACCGATGGCGCCGCCGCCGATCACGACGAGCGAGGCGGGCGCGGCCGTGGCCTCGAGGGCCTCGCGGTTGGTCCAGAACGGCGTGTCGGCCAGGCCGTCGATGGGCGGCACGGCGGCATCGGTACCGGTGTTGAGGACCACTCCCCTGCGTGCCTCCAGGACCACGGGGCCCTCCGCCGAGCCGTCGGGCAGGTCCACCTCGACGCGACGAGGGCCGGTCAGACGGCCGCGACCCCGCACGAGCGTGGCGCCGGCCGCGGTGAGCCGGTCCGCCGCCACGGTGTCGTCCCAGTCGTCGGTGGCCTCGTCGCGGATGCGCTGGGCGACGAGCGAGAAGTCGGGCTCCACCTGGGCCGACCCGGCCAGCCCTGGGACCCGGCGGGCCTCCTGCAGGGCGCCCGCGGCACGGATGAACATCTTGGACGGGATGCAGCCCCAGTAGGGGCACTCCCCGCCGACGAGACCGGACTCCACCGCCACGACGTCGAGCCCCTCTCGGGCCAGGCGACCGGCGAGGTTCTCACCGCCCGGACCGAGCCCGATGACCACCACGTCGCACTGTCGCACCGATGCCGCTTCGTCCGTCATGGGTCCATCGTGCCGCCGTCGCGGTGCGAGGACCACCCGGGGCCCTTAGCGTCGGAGAGTGGTCCGTCTCCGCCGTGTCTCGTCCAGCTCACCCGGGTGGGCGCGCCTGCGCCACGGCCGGGGCTTCCGCTACCTCGACGCCGACGGCGCGCCCCTGCCCGCCGAGGACGTCCAGCGCTGCAAGGAGCTCGTCATCCCTCCGGCGTGGCGGGAGGTCTGGATCTGTCCGGCACCCAACGGCCACCTGCAGGCCGTGGGCACCGACGACGCCGGTCGGCGCCAGTACCTGTACCACCCGGCGTGGCGCGAGCGCCGCGACGCCGAGAAGTTCGTGCACATGGAGGCGTTCGCGCAGGCCCTCATCGCCCGTCGCGCCAAGGCACGGCGCGACCTCGGCACCGAGCCCGACCTCACCACGGTCACCGCGACCGCGTTCAGCCTGCTCGACGTCGGCATCTTCAGGATCGGGTCCGACCGCTACGCCGACGAGAACGGCAGCTACGGCCTCACGACCGTCGAGAAGTCCCACGTCACGAGCGACGGCGCCGGCATCACCTTCGAGTACACGGCCAAGTCCAGCCAGGAACTCAGCGTCACCGTCCGCGACAAGCGCGTCGTGGCCCTGCTCGAGCAGCTCCGGCGCCGCAGGGGCGGCAGCGACCGACTGCTCGCCTACCGCGAGGACGGGTCCTGGAAGGACCTGAGCGCGAGCCAGGTCAACGCGTACGTGAAGCAGCTGCTCGGCGACGACTTCTCGGCCAAGGACTTCCGCACGTGGCGCGGCACCGTCATCGCGGCGCACGCCCTCTCCACCGCTGACGCGTCCACCAAGACCGCTCGCAGGCGTTCGGTGGCCGCCGCCATGCGGACGGTCGGCGAGCACCTGGGCAACACCCCCACCATCGCCCGGGCCTCGTACGTCGACCCTCGCGTGGTCGACCTCTTCCAGGACGGCATCACCGTGGCTGCCGGCACCCGGTCCATCTCGCCCGGGGCGCCCGTGAGCCGGACGCTGGAGGAGCAGGTGCTGCAGCTCCTCGACCACGCCTGAGCCGAAGGCGTCTCAGCGCGACCCGTGCGTCTGGAGGAACAGCGCGGGGCCGTCGAGGACGCCGCGCTCGTCGAGGTCGCGGACGGCGGCCAGGGCCTTGGCCGTGTAGACCGGCTCGAGGTGCAGCCCGGCCTGCTCGGCCAGCTGCTGGGCCTCGAGGCCCTCGGGGGTCGTGGCGCCGTAGGTGTCGCCGAGCCACCGGTCGTCGGCGTCGAGGTCGTTCGGTCCGATGTCGAAGGCTCCCAGGTCGACGCCACGCGAGCGCAGCAGCTCGGCCGTCCGGCGCGCGAGGTCGGCCACCACCACACGGTCCAGCCGGAACGAGTCGTTCACGACGACCCCCATGACCCTCGTGCGCAGACCCATCATCCGCAGGCCCATGGCCAGACCGGCCGCCGTGCCGCCCGAGCCCACCGCGGTCACCACGACGCCGGGCTCAGGGAGCACGCCGTCCGCCACCTGCTGCGCGATCTCGAGCGCCGCCTCGACGTAGCCGAGCGTGCCGACGGGCGACGAACCTCCCGCCGGGAGGTAGTACGGGAGCCGGCCGCGCGAGGAGTAGCGAGCCAGCAGGAAGGGTGCGGCCATCTTGAGCCGGTTGACCGACGTGAACCGGTGGACCAGGGCGTCCGAGGCGTCGAGCCGCCTGGTCTGGTCGCGCACGTGGTCGTCGACGGGCTGGTCGACGAGCCCCAGCACGGTGCGAAGACCGTGCTCGGAGCCGTAGAGCGCCGCCGCGAGGCCCCAGTGCGTGCCGATGCCGCCGACGGTGAAGAGGGTCGTGCGCTTCCGGCGACGCGCCTCGGGGATGATCCACTCCAGCTTGCGGACCTTGTTGCCGCCCCACCCGCCGTCGCCGAAGCCTGCCTCGTCCTTGACCCACACCTCTGTGCTCAGTCCCGGCAGCTGGAGCCGGTGCACCGGAGTGGGACCGGTGCCGAGGGAGACCCACGGCAGATCGGCGTCGGGAAACCGGTCGGCGAGGAGGCTCACGCCGCCGATTGTGTCATCTCGACCGGATCAGGGCGTTCGGGTTCACGAGCCCGTGACCGAAGGAGTCGTCGCGTCCCGACGACCCGAGGTCGGAGGCGGTGGAGAACAACCGGCGGGCGATCGCGGTGCCTCGCCAGCCCTTCTCGGAGTAGGCGAGCGCGGCCGCGGCCGCCACGTGGGGCGCGGCCATCGAGGTGCCGCTCAGGGCGCAGTAGAGCCGCCCGTCGCAGTCGCCACCCAGGCGCTGCGAGGACGGGATGGTCGAGAGGACGACGTCTCCGGGAGCCGCGACGTCGACCCACGAGCCGAAGCTGGAGAAGCTCGCCCGCTCCAGCGAGCTGTTCACCGCAGCCACGCCGACGACGTCGGCGTACGCCGCGGGGTACTGGGTGGGGCACCCGAACAGGAAGCACCCCTCGCCGTCGTTGCCCGCAGCCGCGACCACCAGCGCGCCCCTGCCCTGGGCGTACCGGACCGCGCGCTGGAGAGCGACGTCGGACCGGTCGGCGGCGAGCGAGAGGTTGATGACCTGGGCACCACGGTCGGCGGCCCAGACGACGCCTCGCGCGATGACGTCGGTGGTGCCTCCCCCGTCGGCGCCGAGCACCCGGACGGGAAGGATCTTGGCGTGCGGGGCGAGCCCCGCGATGCCGCGTCGGTTGTTGGCGATGGCGGCGATGACGCCCGCCACGTGCGTGCCGTGCCCGTTGGGGTCGGCCGCGCTGGTCCCGGGGGCCACGAAGTCACGGCCCGTGAGGCGGTTGGCGCCGAGGTCGGGGTGCGCGGCCACGCCGGTGTCGAGGACGGCCACCGTGGCCTGCCGGTTGCCCTTGCTGCGGTTGGCCCCGCCCGTGGTGGTGCTCCACAGGCTCTCCGCACGAAGGCGGGTCAGTCCCCACTGGCGGGGGCGGCCGGTGTCGTTGGACTGCAGCGCGCGGGCCGGACGCGCCATGGAGACCGTCTGCCCCTGCGCCAGGGCCGTGCGGACCAGCGCGGTGGCGGCCTCGAGCGTGGACACCACGGTGGTGTCGAACGTGGGCCGTCCGTCGGCCGACGTCCGCGTGACCACCACACGCAGCGGGTCGCCGCGCAGGACCGAGCCGATGATGGCCGCCACCTGGTCCTCGAGCGAGTCGTCGGCCTGGGCCGGGGAGGCGGCGCTGACGAGCGCTCCGGCGAGCACGAGCGCGCTCACCGATGCGAGGAGGCGTCGGACGCGGGAGGTGCGGGGCGGAGTCGTGGAGTGCGGGGCCATGAGGATCTCCTGGTGGGTGCCCGCACATCGTAGGACGGGCTCGCCGCGACCGCAGGGGTAAGAAGTCAGTCGCGCCAGCGCAGGACGCTGTAGACGAGCAGCCCCCAAGCGGCCAGAGCCGAGGCGAGCAGGCCGAGCGCCGTGACCCACCCGGCCGCCGGGAGACGCGGGCCGAAGCCCACGCCCAGCACGTCGAACTCGGGGATCTCCGGCGAGCGCCACCACACGTACGCGAGGACCACGAGCCACACGCCGCCGAGAGCGCTCACGACGATCCGGGGGATCGTGGCCACGCCGTACCGAGCCGCCTCGATCGCGTTGCGCCGCAGGGGCTCGAGGATCCGCCGGGCCCAGGCGTGGTGCGGCGCCAGCAGCGCGACCCCGGCGACCAGCACGAGCGTGCCCGGTCCGGGTGCAGGCATGAGGATGATGCCGACCGGGACGAGGATCCACCCGAGCACCTCGCTGCCGGTGCGTCTGAACCATCCGCCCAGTCGCGCCCGCGTGCTCATGCACCTAGCATGACAGCACCTTCCCCGCCCTCGTGGGCGGATGCAGATCACGTCGTCGCGACCATGTTTCGGTTGGCGCCGGCCGGGCGCGCGCGGTTCACTGTTCGGTGTGAACGCCGCCTCCTCCCTCCTGTCCCTCGCCGAGGACGCCCTCGGCATGCGCCTGCCCATCCGCCTGCGGGCCTGGGACGGGTCCGAGGCCGGTGACCCCACCGGTCCCGTGCTGGTGATCCACGACAAGCGCGCCATCCGCCACGTGCTCTACTCGCCCGGCGAGCTCGGCATCGCCCGCGCCTACGTCCAGGGCTACATCGACCTCGAGGGCGACGTCTCCGACGGTCTGCGCGTCATGTGGGACGCCGTGCGCGACGCTCGCGCCGCCGACGAGGACGCCGGCCGCCCCCACATCACGCCGCGTCTCGTCGCCCGCGCGGTCGGGCTCGCGCTCCGCCTCGGCATCGTCGGACGTCGTCCGCCCATCCCGGCCTCGGAGTCGGTCCTCACCGGTGAGCTGCACAGCCGCGAGCGCGACCGGGCCGCCATCTCGCACCACTACGACCTCTCCAACGACTTCTACGAGCTCATCCTCGACCCGAACATGGCCTACTCCTCGGGCTTCCACCACTCCCCCGACCTGACCCTCGAGGAGGCGCAGACGGCCAAGCTGCACCTCATCTGCCGCAAGCTCGGGCTCCAGCCCGGCATGCGGATGGTGGACATCGGCTCGGGCTGGGGATCGCTGACCCTCTTCGCCGCCGAGCACTACGGCGTGCACGTCACCGGCGTGACCCTGTCGTCCGAGCAGCGCGACTTCGTCCTGAAGAAGGCCGCCGAGCGCGGGCTCTCCGACCAGGTGAACGTGAGCCTGCGCCACTTCCGCGACCTCTCGGAGTCCGGGGTGCGCGACGGCCAGATCGACGCCATCGCCTCCGTCGAGATGGGCGAGCACGTGGGCGACGAGGAGTACAAGGTCTTCACGAGCTCCATCCACCGCTACCTGCGTCCCGGCGGACGCGTGCTGATCCAGCAGATGTCGCGCAGCAACGGCGCCAAGGGCGACCGGCCCGGCGGCGGGCCGTTCATCGAGACCTACATCGCGCCCGACATGCACATGAAGCCCCTCGCCAAGACCCTCGGCCTCATCGCCGAGCCGGGTCTGGAGATCCGCGACGTGCAGGCCATGCGTGAGCACTACCCCCAGACCGTGGCGGCCTGGCTCGACAACCTCGAGTCCAACTGGTCGGAGGCCGTCGCGCTCGTGGGTGAGGAGCAGGCGCGCGTCTGGCGCCTCTACCTCGCGGGCGGCTCGCTCGCCTTCGAGGAGAACCGCATGGGCGTCGACCAGGTCCTGGCCGTCAAGCCCTCGCCCGACGGCGTAGCCTCGATGCCTACCTCCCCACTCGCCTGGCTGAAAGACTTCTCATGATCGACAACGACGTCTCGCAGTCCGTCGTGACCCTGGTCGCCGGCCTGGTGACCGTCGTCGTGGTGATGGCGGCCGGTCTGGCCATCTCGCACCGGCAGAAGAAGCTCACCGTCGTCGACACGCTGTGGGGACTCGGCTTCGTGGCCGTCGCGATCGTCTCGGTGGTCTCCGGCGACCGGGGCGAGGGCATGCCCGGCCCGGCCCTCCTGCTGCTGGTCCTCACCGGCATCTGGGGCATCCGGCTCGCCGCCTACCTGCACCGCCGCAACAACGGCAAGGCCGAGGACCCTCGCTACCAGGCCCTCGCCGACGAGGACGGCCGCTCGTTCGAGCAGGTCGCACTGCGGCGGGTGTTCCTGCCCCAGGGCATCGCGATGTTCCTCGTGGCCACGCCGATCATGGTGGGCGTCAACAACGAGGGCTCCATCGGCTGGCTCACGCTGGTCGGCGTGCTCGTCTGGGCCGTCGGCTTCTTCTTCGAGTCCGTCGGCGACTGGCAGCTGGCGACGTTCAAGAGCAACCCCGAGAACCAGGGCAAGCTCATGGACCAAGGGCTCTGGCGCTACACCCGCCACCCCAACTACTTCGGCGACGCCGCCGTCTGGACAGGCCTGTGGCTCGTGGCGGCCTCCAGCTGGGCCGGCGTCATCACGGTCATCAGCCCCATCGCCATGACGATCTTCCTCACGAAGGTCACCGGCGCCTCGCTCAACGAGAAGGGCATGAAGCAGAGCAAGCCCGGCTACGACGAGTACGTGCGTCGCACGAGCGGCTTCATCCCCCTCCCGCCCAAGAAGGCCTGACCCTCTTCGAGGGCACTCCCAGCGCACCACACCTGTATGGTTCCATCATGCCTGGAACCAATGTTGCTGACCGACCGTCGACGTCGGGCAACGGGCTGTTCTTGGCGCTGCTCGCTGCGGTCGGACTGCTTGCTTCGCTCGTCCTGACCCACGACAAGATCGAGGCACTCCAGGCTGCAGCGCGAGGCGAGACGTTCAGCGCAGGCTGCGACCTCAACGCGTTCGTGAGCTGCTCCGCCGTGGTCGGCTCCGCCCAGTCCGAGCTGTTCGGCTTCCCCAACTCGTTCCTGGGGATCGTCGGGTTCAGCGTCGTCATGAGCCTCGCCGCGGTGGCCGCCCTCGGCGGGCGGCTCCCCTTGGTGGTCCTGAGCGGCCTGCAGCTCGGAGCCTCGGCCGCGATCGTGCTCATCACCTGGCTCCAGGTCCAGAGCATCGTCGTGCTGCAGCGGCTCTGCCCCTACTGCATCGCGGTCTGGGTCGTCACGATCCCGATCTTCGTGCTGACCACACGGACGTTCCTGCTGCGCACTCGCCCGGCAGCACGCGCCACGCGGCTCCTCGAGGACTGGACCCTGCTGATGGTGCTGCTCTGGTACGTGGCCGTGGCCGCGGCGGTCTGGTTCCGGTTCGGCGACCGGCTCTGGGCCTGACCGGCCCCGGACGGGCCTACTCCGAGACGAAGATGTGGGCCGCGGCGTCGGTGTCGATCTCCGCGGTCTCGCTCTGGCGGGCGACGATCACGCCGTCGTGACCCTTGGACACCAGCACGTCCTGACCGGGCAGCGCGCCGACGCGGCGCAGCACCGACATGACCTCGGTGTCCTTCTGGATCTCCTCGGCGATGCGGCGCACGATGCGACGGACAGGGACGTCGGTGGAGCGCACGGCAGCGTTGAGGGTCTCGAGGCCGGCCAGGAAGCTGGTCTCGGGCCGCTCGTCGTCGCCCAGCTCGGACAGACCCGGGATGGGGTTGCCGTAGGGCGACTCGGTGGGGTGCTCGAGGAGCTCGACGAGCCGGCGCTCGACCTGCTCGGACATGACGTGCTCCCAGCGGCACGCCTCCTCGTGGACGAACTCGATCTCCAGACCGATGATGTCGGTGAGCAGGCGCTCGGCGAGCCGGTGCTTGCGCATGACGCGGGTGGCCAGCTGGCGACCCTTGTCCGACAGCTCCAGGTGCCGGTCGCCCTCGACCGTGAGGAGGCCGTCGCGCTCCATGCGGGCCACCGTCTGGCTGACCGTGGGGCCGCTCTGGTGCAGCCGCTCCGCGATGCGCGCACGGAGGGGGACGATCCCCTCCTCCTCGAGCTCGTAGACGGTTCGCAGGTACATCTCGGTGGTGTCGATCAGCTCGCTCACGCCGCCATTGTTCCACGACGTGCCGACTCCCCGTGTCACGACCAAGATGGAGGCCGTGACGACCTCCGTGATGTGGTTCCGGGCCGACCTCCGGCTGGCCGACCAGCCGGCCCTCCGAGCGGCCATGGAGGCCGGCCCCGAGGGCGTCGTCCCCCTCTTCGTGCTCGACGACCACTTCTGGGGCGAGCGCCGCACCGTGCGCCAGGCCGCGCTCGTGCGGCTGCTCGCCGACTTCGACGAGCGCATCGGCGGGCTGCACGTCGTGCACGGCGACCCCGCCGTCGAGGTGCCGCGCGTCGCGAAGGCGGCCGGCGCCACGTCCGTCCACGTCACCGCCGCGCCCACGCCCTACGGGACCCGCCGCGACGGCGCGGTCGAGGAGGCTCTCGCTGCGCTCGACGTCCCACTCGTCCGCACGGGGTCGGCCTATGCCGTGACGCCGGGACGGGTCACCAAGGGCGACGGCACCCACTACCGCGTCTTCACCCCGTTCTTCGGGGCGTGGAAGGAGCACGGGTGGCGGGCGCCGGCCGCCCCGGCGGAGTCCGTCCCGTGGATCCGTCCCGAGGGCCGGACCCATCGCATCCCCGACGTCGAGGTACCTGGCGGCGTCACCCTTCCGCCGCTCGGCGAGGAGGCCGCCCGGCGCCGGTGGGCCGAGTACCTCGAGCAGGTCGGCGAGTACGACGACGTGCGCAACCTCCCCGGCCGCGACGAGACGTCGCGGATGTCGGTGCACCTCAAGTGGGGCTCCATCCACCCACGGACGCTCCTCGCCGACCTCGCGCCGCTGCGCTCCAAGGGAGCCGACGCCTACGCGCGCGAGCTGGCCTTCCGCGAGTTCTACGCCGACGTCCTGCACCACCGGCCCGACTCGGCCTTCGACTACTACGACCGGCGCTTCAAGGCCATGGAGTACGACCATCCCGGTGACGACCTGAACGCCTGGAAGGAGGGCCGCACCGGCTTTCCCATCGTCGACGCAGGGATGCGGCAGCTCCTCGCCGAGGGCTGGATGCACAACCGGGTCCGCATGATCGTCGCCAGCTTCCTGGTGAAGGACCTGCACCTGGAGTGGACGCACGGGGCCGCCCACTTCCTGGAGTGGCTCGTCGACGGCGACCTCGCGTCGAACCAGCACGGCTGGCAGTGGACGGCGGGGTGCGGCACCGACGCCTCGCCCTACTTCCGTGTCTTCAACCCCACGACCCAGGGCAAGAAGTTCGATCCCGACGGGACCTACGTCCGACGGTGGGTCCCCGAGCTGGCCGACGTCCCCACGAAGCACGTCCACGAGCCCTGGCTGCTCGACGAGCCGCCCGCCGGGTACCCCGCTCCCCTCGTCGACCACGCTGCGGAGCGGCTTGAGTCCCTGCGCCGGTACGAGGCCCTGCGCTGACCCGTAGATTGCTGTCATGGTGACGATCGCGGCGCGCTTCAACGGTCCGGACCACAGCGGCAACGGCGGCTACGTGAGTGGCCTGCTGGCGGCCGAGCACGGCGCCGAGGTGGTCACCTCCACCTTGCGCCAGCCCCCGCCGCTCGACGTCGGCCTGTCGTGGGAGCGGCACGGCGACGAGCTCCGGCTGCTGACTGCGGGCGGCGCCGTGGTGGGTTCTGCCGTCCCCGGGTCCTTCGACGTCGAGCCACCCGCCTGCCCCGACGCCGACGAGGCCGAGCAGGGCCTGGCCGCCTATCCCGGCTTCCGGCACCATCCGTTCGCTCACTGCTTCACGTGCGGCACCGCCCGCGACGAGGGCGATGCGCTGCGCCTCTTCACCGGTCCCACCCACGACGGCAGGACGGCCGGACCCTGGACGGTCGCGCCGGGTGTCGCCGGACATGACGGCGTGCTCGACGAGCCCACCACGTGGGCCGCGCTGGACTGCCCCGGCGGGTGGGCGGCCGACTTCACGCAGCAGGTCATGGTCCTGGGCCGCATGACTGCCCAGGTCGTGCGTCGGCCGTCGGCGGGCGAGCAGCTGCGCTCCGTCGGCCTGCTCAGGAGCCAGGAGGGTCGTAAGTTCTTCACGGCCACGGCGCTCTACTCCCCCGGAGGCGACCTCTTGGGGCGCGCCGAGCAGACCTGGATCCAGGTCGACGCCGCCGGCTTCACGCCCTAGGGCGTCGGCTCGCGCGAGTCATAGGCGAGGAACCGCCGCTGCGCGGCCACCGACAGCAGCACGCCGACGATGCAGAGCACACCGCCCGTGGCCATGGCCACGGCCTCCGACGTGAGCGACGCCAGCGAGCCGATCACGAAGTCGCCGAGGCGGGGACCGCCCGCGACGACGACGATGAACACGCCCTGCATCCGCCCACGCATCTCCTCGGGTGCCGCCGTCTGCAGGATGGTGGACCGGTAGGCGGCGCTGACCATGTCGGCGGCACCGGAGCCCGCCAGGAAGGCGACGCAGCCCCAGAGCGCGAGCTGGGTCGAGATCTCTCCGTCGGACAGTGCGGCGAGCCCGGCCAGGAGCACGCAGGCGCCGTAGACCACCACCGAGACCGCGACCGCGACGCCGTGCCGGTGCACCCGACTGATCCAGCCCGAGACGGCGAACGCGATGACGGCACCGATGCCCGGCGCCGACTGCAGCAGGCCCTGCGTGGACGGGCCCGTCGCGAAGACCGTGAGCGCCAGCGCGGGGAACAGGGCTCGCGGCTGGGCGAAGACCATGGCGAAGAGGTCGATGATGAACGTCATCCGCACGTTGGGCGCGTTCTTGAGGAACCGCAGCCCCTCCGTGACCGAGCGCAGGCCGGGCACGCCCTTCTTCACGGCCGGAGGCATGGCCGGGAGCCGGAACACCGAGTACAGGGCCGCCACGAACAGGACGGCGTCGGCCAGGTAGGCCGCCTCCACGCCCTTCCAGGCGATCAGCAGGCCGCCCAGCAGCGGCCCCACGGTGAAGGACAGGTTGGTCGCGGCCATCCCGAGCGCGTTGGCTGCGGGCAGCAGGTGCGCCGGCAGCAGCTGCGGGAGCATCGCGGCCCGGGCCGGGTTGTTCACCGCGAAGAAGGCGGCCTGCACCGCGACGATCCCGTAGAGCACGCCGATCGATCGGACGTCGAAGGCGCTGTGCAGGACCAGCGCCATGGAGCACGCCCACAGCCCCAGGGCCGAGAGCAGGGCCACGGTCCGCCGGTCGAAGGCATCGACGAGGGCCCCGCCGTAGAGCCCGCCGAGCACGAGGGGAAGGAGCCCCGCGAGGCCCACCAGGCCGACGTAGAAGGACTCCTCGGTGAGCTGGTAGACCTCGAACGCCACGGCGACGATCGACATCTGCTGACCGAAGCCGGAGATGGTCTGGCCGATCCAGAGGCGACGGTAGGCCGGCGACTCCCGCAGAGGCCGGACGTCGGTCACCATCTCGGTCAGCCTGCTCACCGCTCGATCCTGCCACCGCCCACCTCGGACGCCCTGACCGGTCCGACCGGCACCCGGAGCGCGAGCAGCGGCTAGGAGATCTGCACGTCGCCGATGAGCGGCGAGAAGGCTGCTCGACGGTGCCGGGCCTCACGGCCGAGCTCGATGCTGCTGACGTCCAGGGCCGGCAGCTCCGGACGCATCGGCACCCGGGTGCGCAGGCCGAGCACCGGGAGGATCGCCAGGGCGGCCGCCACCAGGACCAGCCAGGCGGCCCGCCCGAAGGCGTCCTCGCCGGCGTGCCACAGCATCGTCGCGGCGGCACCGCCACCGACGTAGAGCGAGGCCCACAGCGCCGACCCCGCGAGACTGGCCGGCAGGAAGCGTCGATAGGGCAGGCCCGAGGCACCGGCGGCCGCCGGGGTCAGGGTCCGGACCACCGGTACCAGGCGCGTGAGAAACACCGCCGTGCCGCCGTGCCGGGAGAGAAGATCCGTGGCCCGGTCGAAGGGGCGGCGCCCGACGCGCGCCACGAGCGCAGACTCGCGGAGCGCGTCCCCGTATCGCCGGCCGAGCCAGTAGCCCACGTGGTCGCCCGAGCAAGCGCCCAGGGTCACGGCGACGCCCAGGAGCACGAGCAGCGGCGTGGAGTCCGTCGTGGCCGCCAGGACGACCACGGCGGTCTCCCCGGGGACGACCATGCCGAGGCCGAGGCCCGACTCCGCGAACGCCAGGCCGTAGGCCAGGAGATAGGTGATGGCTGCCATGCCTCGACCGTGCGCCACCGAGCCGACGAGCGACTGACCTCGTGGTGTCCACGAGGTGAATCCTCGGCATCGCCGCAGGTCAGGCGGGGTTCGACGCGCACGCGCGGAGGCGATCCCGAGTCATCTGTGGTCGGCTTGGAGCATGAGTGCCACGACCACCGCCGGCTCCCCCACCTCTCGCCGCTCCCTGCTGGTCCTGCTGGGCTTCCTCGCCGCGTGCTTCGCCGTGGCCGCGCTGGGTGGGCTCGCCACCGCCGGTCAGGTCGACGGCTGGTACGCCGACGCCGACAAGCCGTGGTTCAACCCGCCGAACGCCGTCTTCGGACCGACGTGGTCGGTCCTGTACGCCCTGATCGCCGTGTCCGGCTGGCTGGCGTACCGCGCCGGTGCCCCGCTCACCCCGTGGTGGGTGCAGCTCGCCCTCAACCTGGCGTGGACACCCGTGTTCTTCGGGCTCGAGCTGCTGTGGCCCGGCCTCGTCGTGATCCTCGCCCTCGACGCCGCCGTGGTCTGGACGATCCTCACCTTCCGGAAGCACTCGCGCGCCGCGGCGTGGCTCCTCGCGCCCTACCTCGCCTGGATCCTCTACGCGACGTGCCTCAACACCGGCATCGCCGTCCTGAACTGACGTCGCACCGACTCACGGAGCCAGCCGCTCCTTGACCCACTCACCGTCGTCGAGACGGAACCGGATGCGGTCGTGCAGGCGGTTCTCCCGGCCCTGCCAGAACTCGATGGACTCGACCGCGATGCGCAGGCCGCCCCAGCCGTCGGGGCGCTGACCCGCGGCCTCGGAAGCGGCTGCCTCGTCCCAGCGACGCTGCAGCTCCTCGCGGCCGGCCACCACCTGGGACTGGGGGGAGGCCGCGGCGCTCACCCTCCCTCCCTCGGGGCGGGAGAGGAAGTACGCGTCGGACTCCTCGGGGCTCAGCCGGGAGACCGGACCCTCGATGCGCACCTGCCGCTGGACCTCGTGCCACAGCAGGACCGCGGCGGCCCGCGGGTTCTCCTCGACCTCCTGGCCCTTGCGGGAGGCGTAGTTGGTGTGGAGCACGGCACCGGACGCGTCGAACGACTTCAGCAGCACGATGCGGACCGACGGCGCACCGTCGGCCGTGGAGGTGGCCAGCGCCATCGCGTTGGGCTCGTGCACCCCGGCCGCCACCACCTGGGCGAGCCACTCGTCGAAGAGGGCAAAGGGGTCCTGACCTGCGGACTCTTCGTCCAGGCCCGCGCGGGAGTACTCGGTGCGCATCGCGGCGAGGTCGGGACGGGCGTCGTCACGGTGTTCCATGACCTCACCCTAGGACCCGGCAAGCCGTGAGGCAGGGCACAATGTCCGGTATGACTGATGGCGTAACGGTTCACCACGGGCTTGAGGGAGTCATCGCTTTCGAGAGCGAGATCGCCGAGCCCGACAAGGAAGGGTCGGCCCTGCGCTATCGCGGCGTCGACATCGACGACCTCGTCGGGCGCGTCCCGTTCGAGAAGATCTGGGGCCTGCTGGTCGACGGCACGTACGACCCGGGCCTGCCGCCCGCGGAGCCCTTCCCGATCCCGGTCCACTCCGGCGACATCCGGGCCGACGTGCAGAGCGCCATCGCGCTCACCGCACCCGCCTGGGGCATGAAGCAGCTCTACGACATCGACGACGTGCAGGCCCGCGAGGACCTCGCCCGCACCGCCGTCATGGTGCTGTCGTACGTCGCCCAGGCCGCTCGCGGCGTCGGCCAGCCGTTCGTGCCGCAGAGCGAGATCGACCAGTGCAGCACCGTCACCGAGCGTTTCCTCATGCGCTGGCGCGGCGAGGTCAACCCCGACCACGTCAAGGCCATCGACGCCTACTGGGTCTCGGCCGCCGAGCACGGCATGAACGCCTCCACCTTCACCGCCCGCGTCATCGCCTCCACGGGCGCCGACGCAGCGGCCGCACTCTCCGGCGCCGTGGGCGCCATGTCGGGCCCGCTGCACGGTGGCGCCCCGGCCCGCGTGCTCACGATGATCGAGGAGGTCGAGAAGTCCGGCGACGCCGAGGGCTACGTCAAGAAGCTCCTCGACTCCGGCGAGCGCCTCATGGGCTTCGGCCACCGCGTCTACCGCGCGCAGGACCCCCGCGCCCGCACGCTGCGCCGCACGGCCAAGGAGCTCAACGCTCCTCGCGCCGAGGTGGCCGCCGCGCTGGAGGAGGCCGCGCTCAAGGAGCTCCGCGAGCGTCGTCCCGACCGCGTGCTCGAGACCAACGTCGAGTTCTGGGCAGCGATCATGCTCGACTACGCCGAGATCCCGCCGCACATGTTCACGGCCATGTTCACGTCGGCCCGCACCGCCGGCTGGAGCGCGCACATCCTGGAGCAGAAGCGCACCGGGCGCCTCATCCGCCCGTCGGCCATCTACACGGGCCCGGCCTCGCGCCGTGCCGACGAGGTCGAGGGCTGGAACCCGGAGTGGGCCAACAGCTGACCTCGCACCGCATCTGCGTCACGACGCCCCCGTCCTCATGGGACGGGGGCGTCCTGCGTAGCTGGGGCGCTGAGCTGGGTCTGCGACGTCAGAGGACGGCAGGGAGGGCGTGCAGCGCGCCGACGAGCGGCGCCAGCTCCGGCGTGGACTCGGCGGCCTCCAGGGCGCGCTGGAGCGCCGCATCGTGCGTGGGAGTGGCCTGCTCGAACAGCTCGCGCCCCGCCGGCGTGAGCTCGGTGTAGATCCCTCGGCGGTCGTCCTTGCAGAGCACGCGGGTGAGCAGCCCGCGGTCCTCCAGACGGTTCACGAGGCGGGTGGTGGCGCTGCTGCTGAGGGCGGCCGCTCGGGCCAGCTGCTGCATGCGCATGTGCCAGCCGTCCTGGCGACTCAGCGCGTCGAGGACGGTGAACTCCACCACCGAGAGCCGGTGCTCGGCCTGCAGGTCCCGCTCCAGCTCGGCGTCGATGAGGCCGTGCACTGCGGCGAGGGTCCGCCAGCCCTGCGCGCGGATCTCCACCGCGTCGTCCGAGATGCCCATGACGCAAGAATACCCGACTTGCGACGAAAGGCGGCGCGTGCAACTATTTATGACGCGCCTGCAACTACCTGCGTGCGCCTTCATTCATCTTCTGCATCGGAGTGGACATGCCTCTCGGACTCGTCGCCCTGGCTCTCGGCGGCTTCGGCATCGGGCTCACCGAGTTCGTCATCATGGGCCTCCTCCCGGAGGTCGCGACCGACTTCGGTGTCTCTGAGGTCACCGCGGGCTGGCTCATCACCGGCTACGCGCTCGGCGTCGTCGTGGGCGCGCTCGGCCTGACCGCCGCCGTGACCCGGCTCCCGCGCCGCACAGCCCTCATGGGACTGCTCGTGCTCTTCGTCGTGGGCAACCTGACGTCGGCGCTCGCACCCACGTACGAGGTGATGCTGGCCGGCCGCGTCGTCGCGGCGCTGTGCCACGGCGCGTTCTTCGGCATCGGCTCCGTCGTGGCGGCCGGCCTCGTCGCGCCGGAGCGCAAGGCCGGCGCCATCGCCATCATGTTCACGGGCCTCACGCTGGCCAACGTGCTGGGCGTCCCGTTCGGCACGTTCCTGGGGCAGCAGCTCGGCTGGCGGTCCACCTTCTACGCCATCTCGGCCATCGGGGTCGTCGCCCTCGTCGGCATCGCGCTGCTCGTCCGGCTGCCGGTCGAGCAGGAGGCTCCCAGCCTGCGCCGCGAGCTGGGCGCCTTCCGCGCGCGCCAGGTGTGGTGGTCCTTGGTGCTCACCGTCCTGGGCTTCGGCGGCATGTTCGGCGCGTTCTCCTACATCGCCTACACGCTCACCGAGGTCTCCGGGTTCGCGTCGTCCTCCATCCCCTGGCTGCTCGTCCTCATGGGTCTCGGGCTGCTCGTGGGCAACCTGGTCGGCGGCCGGGCGGCCGACCGGAACCTCCCGCGGACGCTGCTCGTCACCCTCGCCGGCCTCACGGTCGTCCTGGCCGCCTTCGCGGCCGGTGCGGACAGCCGGCCCGCCGCGCTCGCTGGTCTCTTCCTGCTCGGCGGGGTCGGGTTCGCCACGGTGCCCGCCCTGCAGATGCGCGTCATGTCGTACGCACCCGATGCCCCCACCATGGCCTCGAGCGCGAACATCGCCGCCTTCAACCTCGGGAACGCCCTGGGTGCCTGGCTGGGCGGCCTCACGATCGGAGCCGGACTCGGCTTCACCTCACCACTGTGGGTCGGTTCTGCGCTTGCGGGCCTGGCCACGGTTGTCATGCTGGTGGCAACGGCGGATGCTCGCCGTTCTGCCAGCCCCTCACCCATCCTTGAAGGAGCTCTTTCATGACCTCGGTCCCCACCGTCACGCTCAACGACGGCGTCCAGATCCCGCAGCTCGGCTTCGGTGTCTTCCAGATCGACCCGGCCGACACCCAGGCCACCGTCGAGAAGGCGCTCGAGATCGGCTACCGCCACATCGACACCGCCAAGATCTACGGCAACGAGGCCGAGGTGGGCGCCGCCCTGCGCGCCTCCGGCATCGCCCGCGACGAGCTGTTCGTGACCACGAAGCTCTGGAACGACGACCAGGGCAAGGACTCCACCCAGAAGGCTTTCGACGAGAGCATGGAGAAGCTGGGTCTCGACGTCCTCGACCTCTACCTCATCCACTGGCCGACGCCCGAGCGCGACCTCTACGTGGAGACCTGGAAGGTCTTCGAGGAGCTGTTCGCGAGCGGACGCGTGCGCTCCATCGGCGTCTCAAACTTCCGCGTCCAGGACCTGCAGCGCCTGGCCGACGAGGGCCTCACCACGCCGTCGGTCAACCAGATCGAGCTGCACCCCAGCCTCACCCAGGACGTGCTGCGCGCCTATCACGCCGAGCACGGCATCAAGACCGAGGCGTGGAGCCCGCTCGCGCAGGGCAAGATCCTGAACGAGAAGATCATCACCGACATCGCCGCTGCGCACGACGCCGAGGCCGGACAGGTCGTGCTGGCCTGGCAGCTGGCGCTGGGCAACATCGTGTTCCCCAAGTCGGTGACCACCGAGCGCATCGCCTCGAACTTCGCGTCGACCGAGCTCTCCCTGACCGGCGCCGAGATCGACGCCATCAGCGAGCTCAACCACGACCTGCGTCACGGGCCCGACCCGGCCGCCTTCAACTGACGCACTCCCCTCCCCCGGCGCTGCCTTCCGCCCCGAGTGCACGGCCTTCGGTCCTCGGACCGGGGCTGGCGGAAGGAAGGTGCCGGGGGAGAAATGCGAGAGCCGACCATCCCCCAGATGGCCGGCTCTCGTGAGTTCAGTCATCCCCCCCGAGACGACTGATCCCTGCCGCAGAATGTGAAGCACCCCCCCGAGGCGCTTCATGTTCTGCGTTATTCAGCAATAGAAGAACTGTATCGCATCGACTAGTCCTTTGTAACTAGTTCGGGCTAGTTAATTTGCGCGGGCGAGGTCACACCCCGGTTGCAGAGCGCAACCGCGGCCCCGGGGGTACCGTCCCCCGGGGCCGCGGTCGTGCTCTGCGGATCAGGCCCTGTCTAGCCCTGCGCCTGGTTGTAGACGCCCTGGACCACGGAGCCGAAGTACGGGCCGAACATGTTGCCCGACTGCGGACCGGCGGTGTACTTGAAGGAGTTCACCGAGGTGAGCGTCCCGACGCCCGTCGAGGTGCTGTAGCCGCTGAACCACGGTCCGCCCGAGGATCCGCCGGTCATGTTGCAGGCCAGACCCTGGTCGGAGCTGCCCCCGTAGGTGTCGGCTACGACTGTCCCGTGGCACCAGGCGATCTTCTCGCCGGCATAGGGCGATGCGGCCGGGTAGCCGAACGAGTACGTGTACTGGCCCCGGGCCAGGTTGAAGCCCACGCCCTGGGCGCCGACCGCGTCGGTCAGGGTCTTGCCGCCCGAGGTCCCGACCTTGGCGTAGCCGATGTCGTAGTCGAAGTCGCCGCTGCTGGCCCACTGCGTGGACGTGTAGAGGTTCGTGGCGGCGAACTGGCCGTACGGCGCTGCCCCGTTGTTGTAGGCCGGGACGAAGGTGAAGTTGGTGGCGAAGCCGCCGGGCCCCTCGTTGAGGCAGTGGCCGGCCGTCTGCACGAGACTCTTGTTGGCCGCCACGGTCGAGCTGCCCGAGCACACGTAGTCGCTCCCGGCGAGGGTGAAGAAGATCTTGCCGGTGGTCTGGACGACCTTTCCGCCACCCGTGTAGTAGCCGCCTCCGTAGGCGGCCTGGCGCACCTTGGGCGCCACGGCGGTCGAGGTGCCGCCGATGATCTTGGCGCTGCCTCGAGCGACCTTGCCCGGACCCACGTTCTTGGACTTGCCCTCGACCAGGACGCTCGCGTCCCTGGCCTTCTTCATGCGCGAGGAGGACCAGTAGCCCTTGGTCCGCTCCTGCGCCGTCCTGCTGATCGTCTTGCTGACGGTGTTGTCCGGCGCCTCGGCGCCGGGACCGGTGGCCGCGGTGGCAGCTCCGTTGACGAGTCCTGCAGCGCTCATGACGCCGAGGACCGACGCTGCGACGAGTGATCGTCGAATCATCGTGTGGTTCCCCCCTGGAACGACCCTGCACCGACTGCGCGAGGCCTGTGCGACCTGACGCTAGCCCTCCGGGACGGCAAGGTGCAGTCTTGACTTTGATGCCCGGTCTAGTTATTTAGGACTAGTTCCGGCCTAGTCCTTTCGAACCATCGAGAAAGTACGTTCCCGACCTTGCGTGTCGAACAGATGTTCGACACAGTGGAGCCATGACCATTCCGGATCCTGAGCCGACCATCGAGGCGATGCGGGCTGTCGTCGCGTCGTTGCGCTCGGTCACGGCCGGGCCGGGATCCACGGCGAAGGCCGTGCGGAAGGCGATCGACTCACTCACGGCGCAGCTGTCCTTCGTGCTGGCCGACATGGACCAGACCAAGGCCCACGAGGCCGAGGGCGCCTCGAGCATCGCCACGTGGGCCCGGCGCGAGCTCGGCCAGGACGCGGGCCTGACCCGTCAGCTCGTGCGTAACGCCCGGACCATGACCGAGCTGCCCGAGGTCGGCGAGGCCGCCCTGGCCGGGACGATCGGCGAGCGCCACGTCACAGCGTTCACGTTCTCGCTGAAGCACATCGGCGAGGACCAGACCCACTCCCTCGAGGTCCCTCTCCTGACCCTGGCCACGCTCACCACACCACGCGAGCTGTTCGCCAAGATCCGTGAGGTCCGCGCCGTCGCTCACCCCGACGCCCTCGACGAGGCCTGGCTCGCCGGGATGGACAAGCAAGACATCAGCCTGACCCGCCTGCCCGACGGCTGGTTCCTCACCGGCCACCTCGGCATCGAGACCGGCACCAAGCTCGACATCGCCCTGCGGTCCTGGTCCGTCCCCCGCGACGCCGGCGACGACCGCACCCCGGCCGAACGTCGCATGGACGGCCTCGACGAGCTCCTGGACAGCGTGCTGAGGAACGGCCTCCCGGCCGACCGGGGGTTCCGTCCCAACCTCAGGGTCACCGTCACCGCCGACCAGCTCAAGGACATCTACGCCCCCACCGACCAGCGCCCGCTGCTCGACCTCGACGCCACCCCGATCCACCTCGAAGGCTTCGGCCCCGTCGGACGCAACTTCACCGGTTACCTCCTCTGCAACGCCGAAGTCACCCCCCTGCTCATCGACACCGTCAACGGCAAGGTCGAGGTCCTCGACGTCGGCGACTCCAAGAGACACGCCACCGAACGCCAGGGCATCGGGATCAGCCACCGACAACACGGCCAGTGCGCCAACCCCGGCTGCCACCACCCCATCGGACACATCCACCACGTCATCTGGTGGTCACACGGCGGCACCACCACCCTCGACACCATGCTCGGCCTCTGCAGAAAACTGGGGGTACCCCCACACGAGGCGCGTAGCGGTGGGGGAGCATAGCCTCGTCCACGACGAACAGCTCAACATCACTGGCACCTACCGCGAGGGCTTCACCTTCACCCACGCCCGCAGCACCGCCCTGCCCCGAGCGGCCTGAGATGGCGACGCCGAGGGACCAATCAGTCCCGGGAGTCGTAGGCCGCGAGGATCTCGTCGGCCGCCGTGGCAGCAGGCATCGTGCCGTCGAGGATGGCTGCGCGCACCTCGGCCCGCACGGCCTTGACGCGCGGGTCGGTCTGCAGGCGTTGGTCCAGCTCGTCGCGCACCAGAGCCCACGTGAAGTCGAGCTGCTGCTGGGCGCGCTTCTCCTTCAGACCCTGGGATCCCATGAACTCACGGTGACGGATGATGCGGCTCCACACCGTGTCGATGCCGGTGTTCTCGAGCGCCGAACAGGTCAGCACCGGCGGCACCCAGCTGTTGGTCCCGGCGTAGACGAGGCGCAGGGCCCCGGCGAGGTCCTTGGAGGTGGTCTCGGCCTCGAGCACCCGCTCGCCGTCGGCCTTGTTGACCGCCAGGACGTCGGAGATCTCCAGGATGCCCTTCTTGATGCCCTGGAGCTGGTCGCCGGTCCTGGCGATGGTGAGGAACAGGAAGGTGTCCACCATCCCGGACACCGTGACCTCGGACTGACCCACACCCACCGTCTCGACCAGCACGACGTCGAAGCCTGCTGCCTCCAGCACCGTCATGGCCTGAGAGGTGGCCCGAGCCACGCCTCCCAAGGTCCCGGCGCTGGGCGAGGGTCGGATGTAGGCGTCCGGCTGCACCGCGAGCGACGCCATCCGGGTCTTGTCGCCGAGCACCGAGCCGCCGGTCCGGACACTCGACGGATCCACCGCGAGCACGCCGACCCGGTGGTCGTTCTTGACGAGGTGCATGCCGAGCGCCTCGACGAAAGTCGACTTGCCGACACCCGGGACACCGGATATTCCCACACGCACGGCACCGCCGGCGAGCGGCGCCAGCTCGGCCAGGAGCTCGCGTGCCGCCGCCCGGTGGTCGGGACGCCTCGACTCCACGAGCGTGATGGCTCGTGAGATCGCAGCCCGCTGCCCGTCCCGGATGCCGGAGACGAGTGCAGCGACGTCGGGGACCGCCATCGGATCAGTGCTGCAGCTGCGTGCGGAGCTTGTCGAGCAGGCTCAGCGCGGAGTCGGCGATGACGGTGCCGGGGAGGAAGACCTCGGCAGCCCCCATCTCCTTGAGCGTGGGCACGTCGTCGGGCGGGATGACGCCACCCATGACGACCATGATGTCGCCGCGTCCCAGCTCCTCGAGCGCAGTCTTGAGCTCGGGGAGCAGGGCGAGGTGGCCGGCGGCGAGGCTGGAGACACCGACGATGTGGACGTCGGCGTCGACCGCCTGCTGCGCGACCTCCTCGGGCGTGGAGAAGAGCGGTCCCACGTCCACGTCGAAGCCCATGTCGGCGAAGGCCGTCACGATGACCTTCTGGCCACGGTCGTGCCCGTCCTGGCCCATCTTGGCCACGAGGATGCGGGGGCGACGACCCTCGGCCTCCTCGAACTCCTCGGTGGCCTCGACCACCTTGGCGATGTTGCCGCCCTGGCCGGCTTCGGTGCGGTACACACCAGAGATCGTACGGATCACGGCCTGGTGACGCCCGTAGACCTTCTCGAGGGCGTCGGAGATCTCGCCGACCGTGGCCTTGGCGCGGGCGGCGTCGACCGCGAGGGCCAGGAGGTTGCCCTCGAGCGTGCCGTCCTTGCGGGCCCCGCGCTCGGCGCTGGCGGTGAGGGCGTCGAGGGTCCGCTGGACCTCCTCGGGGTCCCGCTCGGCGCGCAGCCGCTCCAGCTTGGCCACCTGCTGCTTGTACACCGAGGCGTTGTCGACCTTGAGCACGTCGAGCGGGTCCTCGTCGGCGAGGCGGTAGGTGTTGACGCCCACCACGACCTGCTGGCCGGAGTCGATGCGGGCCTGCGTGCGGGCGGCTGCCTCCTCGACGCGCATCTTGGGGATGCCCTGCTCGATGGCCTTGGCCATGCCGCCGGCCTTCTCGACCTCCTGGATGTGCGCCCAGGCGCGGTTGGCCAGGTCGTGCGTGAGCTTCTCGACGTAGTACGAGCCGCCCCACGGGTCGATGGTGCCCGTGGTGCCCGACTCCTGCTGCAGCAGCAGCTGGGTGTTACGGGCGATGCGTGCGCTGAAGTCGGTGGGCAGCGCGATGGCCTCGTCGAGGGCGTTGGTGTGCAGGCTCTGCGTGTGGCCCTGCGTGGCCGCCATGGCCTCGATGGCCGTGCGCTGCACGTTGTTGAAGACGTCCTGCGCCGTGAGGCTCCAGCCCGAGGTCTGGCTGTGCGTGCGCAGGCTCAGGCTCTTGGCGTTCTTGGGCTCGAAGTCGCTCACGAGCCGCGCCCACAGGGCCCGGGCCGCACGCAGCTTGGCGACCTCCATGAAGAAGTTCATGCCGATGGCCCAGAAGAAGCTCAGGCGGGGCGCGAAGGCGTCGATGTCGAGGCCGACGTCGAGACCGGCCCTGATGTACTCCACACCGTCGGCCAGCGTGTACGCCAGCTCGAGGTCGTTCGTGGCTCCGGCCTCCTGGATGTGGTACCCGGAGATGGAGATGGAGTTGAACCGCGGCATCTTGGCCGCCGTGTACGCGAAGATGTCGGAGATGATCCGCATCGACGGCGACGGCGGGTAGATGTACGTGTTCCGGACCATGAACTCCTTGAGGATGTCGTTCTGGATGGTCCCGGACAGCTGCTCGGGCTTCACGCCCTGCTCCTCGGCCGCCACGATGTAGAGGGCCAGCACCGGTAGCACGGCGCCGTTCATCGTCATGGAGACGGACATCTCGTCGAGCGGGATGCCGTCGAAGAGCTGGCGCGCGTCGTAGATGGAGTCGATGGCCACGCCGGCCATGCCGACGTCGCCCTTCACGCGCGGGTGGTCGGAGTCGTAGCCGCGGTGCGTCGCGAGGTCGAAGGCCACCGAGAGGCCCTTCTGGCCGGCCGCGAGGTTGCGGCGGTAGAAGGCGTTGGACTCCTCGGCCGTCGAGAACCCGGCGTACTGACGGATCGTCCACGGCTGCGTCGTGTACATGGCCGGGTATGGCCCACGCAGGAACGGCGCGAGGCCCGGGAGCGTGTCCAGGGCGTCGAGGCCGTCGAGGTCGTCGGGCGTGTAGAGGCCCTTCACGGCGATGCCCTCGGGCGCCTCCCACGGCGTGGCGCCGTCGGTGGCGGCCGCGTAGGCGGCGGGGTCGGAGCCGTAGGGCTCCTCGGGGTCCAGCGGCAGGCCGGCGAAGGACGCAGGAATGCTCATGCCGACACCTCCTCGAGAAGGAAACGGTAGGAGGTGCTCGGCATGAGGACCTCGATCTTCGCTCGCTGGCGCTCGCTCATGCCGACAGCTCCTCTCGGGTACGGCGCAGGAAGGCCAGGGCATCGAGGCCCATGGCTGCGGAGTCGTCGACGTCGGTGCCCACGGCATCGGCCTTGCCGGCCACCACGACGTGGCGGGCGCCCCCTTCACGGAGGGCGCTGACGAGGTCTGGGCCCCAGGCGGCGTAGAGCGCGTCGGGGCCGGTGAGGCAGACCACCGGGGGGCTGTCGGCCTGGCGGTAGGCCTCGAGCACGTCCTCGACGCCCTCGGTGGGGCCGGCCGTCACGGTGTCGATGCCGCCGGCCGCGAAGAGGTTGGCCGCGAAGGTGGCGCGGGCCGTGTGCTGCGCGACCCGCCCCATCGTGGCGAGGAAGACGGGCTGCGAGAGTCGCTCGTCGCGCATCTCGGCGAACTCGACGCCGTAGCGGTGCACGGGCAGCTCACGTCCGTACGGGCGACGCTCGGGGAGCTCCTCGTGCAGGTTGGGGAACTCCGAGACTCCCGTGATGGGACGCTCGCGCTTCGCGATCTGCAGCCCACGCTCGGAGACGGTGGCCGCGATCTTGTCGCGCACGAGGTCGAGGGACGCCGGCACGCCGCCTGCCTGCTCCAGCTCGCCGAAGAGCTCCCAGGCGGCGCGGGCGAGGTCGTCGGTGAGCTTCTCGACGCCGTGGGCCCCGCCGGCCGGGTCGGTGACCGCGGCCACGTGCGACTCGCTGATGAGCAGGCTCGAGGTGTTGCGCGCGATGCGCCGGCTGAACGGCTCGGGGAGGCCGAGCGGCTCGTCGAACGGCAGCACGGTGACGCTCGTGGCTCCGCCCACGCCTGCGGCGAAGGACGCCACGGTGGTGCGGAGCATGTTCACGTAGGGGTCGTAGCCCGACATCATCGGGCGCGACGTGACGACGTGCTGCTGCTGACCGCGGTCGGCCTCGGACACGCCGCTCAGCTCCGTGACACGGGCCCAGAGTCGGCGGGCGGCGCGCAGCTTGGCGATGGTCGGGAACTGCTCGTCGGTGGCCGCGTAGCGGAAGTCGAGCTGGGCAGCGGCCTCGTCGACCGAGAAGCCGCCCTCCACCAGGGCCCGGAGGTAGGCGACGCCGGCGGCGAGGGTCCACGCCAGCTCCTGGACGTCGGACGCACCGCTGTCGTGGGCGGCCGTGCCGTCCACGACCACGCCGCGGGCCCCGCGGGCCGCGGCCAGACGGGCGACCTCGACGGCCACGGGGAGTCCGGACTCGCCGGTGCCGCGCAGCGCCGAGCCGAGGGGGTCGGCGCCGTAGCTCGTGCCGGGTGCCGGGGTGACGCCCCGGTCGGCGAGGACGGCGTCGAGGGCGCGGGCGGCCTCGAGCGGGGCGTCCGGCGAGTCCACGACCACGGCGGCGAGGTCGAGGAAGACGGGCTCGAGGACCCGCGCGAGCGCCTCGGCCGGGACGGCTCCGTCGCCGACGCCGATCCAGAGCGAGTTGACGCCGTTCTCGAGGTCGGTGACGACGTGCTGCGCCGTGCGGTCGACGTCGGGGTCGACGAACCAGGCCCGGACGTCCCACCCGTCCAGCTCGCGGGTCGCGGCCGTGCCTCGCGTGAAGGGTGCCTGGCCGGGCAGGCCGACGGGCGGGAGGTCCGCCGTCAGGGACGGGGTGCCGAGGGGCGCGATGCCGATCCCGTCGAGCGTGGTCCGGGTGAGCGTGGCCCACACGTCGGAGTCGGGTGCGTCGTCCGCGAGTCGCCTGGTCTTGCGGAGGACGGCTGCGGTGGCCTTCTCCCACTGGTCCAGCGACGCGGAGAGTCCCTCGGCCAGAGGGACGTCAACCTGCTCAGATGCCATAGGGGGCATCGTAACGGCCACATTTCGGCTTCGCGGCGTGACGTACGTCGCGAGGCCTGCGCACCGTGGCGCGAGGGCGTCAGCCCCGGGCGAGCCGACGCTTCACAGCACCCGCACGACGTCGCAGAGCGACGGCCGTCCGGCGGAACCAACCACCGCTGCGGGACTCCACGAGCGAGGTCAGTCGCTCGATCTGGGCCGACTGGCCGGCAGCGAGCTTCTGGAGACGGGCCAGCTCCTTGGCCTGCCCCTTCTGCTGGCTCGTGAGCGTGCTGATGTGGTGGTTCACGCTGTGGATGCCGGACCCCGCCGGCTGGAACTGGGCGTGGTAGGCCCGCACGGGTCGGAGCTGGTCGCCGTCCATCCCCTGACGCAGCCAACGCAGGCGAGAGACGAGCTGCTCCGGCCCGGCCGAGGTGATGGGCCCCACGGGAGGCATGGGCGAACGCAACGCGATCTGCTCGGCGTACGCGGGGTTCTCCCGGCCCGGCGTGTGGACGTGCGGCACACCGTTGCGGTCCAGGAAGGAGACCCACCGCTCGAAGGTCTCGTCGCGTCGCGCGTTGAGGGTGGAGAAGTCGGCCTCGTCGTGGAGTCGGCCGGCCTCGAGGTCAGGGGCGAGGGTCTGGGTCTGCACCCAGGGAATGCCGTGGTACTCGGCGAGCTCGCGCGTCCGATGGTCGTGCGCCAGGAGGACCGCCGGAGTCCCCGCGGTGATGGCAGCGATCGTGCCGTGGATCCGTCCGCCGAACACGAACTCCTGCTCGCGCAGCAGCGCCTTCCACCCGGGAGCGTCGAGCGGGAACCTGATGCGGTCCTCGCGGAACAGCCGGTGATCGGTGTCGCGCGGGAAACCTTCCGGCATCCCACCGACCCGCTCGCCCCACAGCAGGAGTGCCAGCTCCCGGTTCTCCTGCGGGACGTAGATCATCTTGGGGTAGGCGTCGGCGGTGCGGTCCATCAGGTCCACGGCGCCCTCCACGCGCGGGGTGATGGTGAGCGCGATGGGGCTCTCGGACGTCAGGCCGGCCACCTTCTTCTCGATGATCGGTGTGCGTCCGTCGGCGTACATGGACGGACACCCGATGACCTCGACGACGTCGTCGCCGAAGCCGAGCTTCCCCAGGAACTCCGCGCTGAGCTCGCCGCGGACACCGATGGACGCGGAACGATCCAGCACGGCACGCACGAAGCGGCTCGAGGCCTCCTTGAGCTCAGGGCTCGCGAAGTCGTCCTCCCAGTCGAAACGCGTCTGGGCGCCGATGCCCGTGACCACCACCGGGATGGTGAGCTTCTCGATGACGTCGGAGAAGCGGTTGAGCACACCGATGAAGCTCTCGCGGAACGCGTTCGCCAGCGGCACGACGAAGAGGTCGAACTCGTCGTTGATGCGATCGATGTGCGCCTGGGTCATCCGTCTGCCCTCGGTGGTGAGGGCGTCGGCCACGACCGTGGCGTCGTTGGTGTTGACCGTCCGGTACACGGCGTCCATGAAGAGCAGGTTGCCGACGTTCCCCGCGAACGTGCCCATCGACTTGCGCGCGTGAGCCGCCTCGGGACCGACCGACTCGTGCGGCGCGATGCTCGAGCGGACCAGGATGCGCGGGTTGTTCGGGGCGCTGCTCGTCATGTGTTCCTCTCCACCCGCCAATCCTGCCACGCGACCGAGGTCGGACCGCGCCAGGACCTGGTCGAGCGCCGCGCACCGACAGCGAGGCGCTCCTGGGCCTCTTCCGGGCCGGTGCGAGAATGAGGACGTGAAGATCCCCGAGGCGCTGCTCCCCCGCGACGGCCGGTTCGCGTCCGGGCCGTCCAAGATCGACCCCGCCGCGCTGCAGGCCCTCGCCGACACCGGCACGTCGCTCATGGGCACCTCGCACCGCTCGGCCCCGGTCAAGAACCTGGTCGGGCACGTCTCGGCAGGGCTGCGCGAGCTCTTCTCGGTCCCCGAGGAGTACGACGTCGTGCACGGCGTGGGCGGCTCGCACGCCTTCTTCGACGCGGCCACCTTCGGGCTCGTCGAGCGCCGGAGCCAGCACCTGGTCCACGGCGAGTTCTCCCGCAAGTTCGCCTCGTCCGTGGCGGCGGCGCCGTTCCTCGAGGACCCCGACCTCCGCGAGTCCGACCCCAGCACCCACCCGGTGCCCGAGGCGCCCGCCGGGGTCGACGTCTACGCCTGGGCGCACAACGAGACCTCCACGGGAGTCATGGTCCCCGTGGTCCGCCCCGACGGGATCGAGGACGACGCACTCGTCGTCGTCGACGCCACGTCGGCCGCGGCCGGGCTGCCGGTCGACGTGACGCAGACCGACGTCTACCACTTCGCGCCCCAGAAGGGCCTGGCGTCCGACGGCGGGCTCTGGATCGCCTTCATGTCGCCGGCCGCCGTCGAGCGGGCCGAGCGGATCGCTGCCTCGGGACGCTACGTGCCGGGGTTCCTCGACCTGCCCACGGCCATCGACAGCTCGCGCAAGAACCAGACCTACAACACCCCCGCCATCGCCACGTACTTCCTGATGGCGCACCAGCTCGACTGGCTCAACGCCCAGGGCGGGCTCGACTTCGCCGTGGGGCGGACCACCGACTCCTCGCAGCGCCTGTACGCGTGGGCCGAGGCGAGCGACTACGCCACCCCGTTCGTGACCGACCCCGCCGATCGGTCGCTCGTCGTGGGGACGATCGACCTCGAGGGCGTGGCCGCCTCCGACGTCGAGGACGCGCTCCGCGAGAACGGCATCGTCGACGTGAACGGCTACCGCGGCCTGAACCGCAACCAGCTCCGCATCGCGATGTTCCCCTCCATCGACCCCGACGACGTGGAGGCGCTCACGCGCTCGATCGACTGGGTCGTGGACCAGCTGCGCGCCTAGTCCTCGTCGCCGGCCATTCGTCGACGGGTCAGTCGTCGACCGGTCAGTCGACGACGGTGCCGCCGCGGTGCAGCTCGCGGTGCTCCTCGTAGACGAAGGCGTTGCGGTGCAGACCCTCGACCTCGGCCTCCGTGAGCTCGCGCCGGACCTTGGCCGGCACGCCCGCCACGAGGGAGCGCGGCGGGACCTCCATGCCCTCGGTCACGAGCGCGCCGGCCGCCACGAGCGTCTCGGCGCCGATGACCGCGCCGTTCATGATGACCGCACCCATGCCGATGAGGCAGTGGTCCTCGATCGTGGCGCCGTGCACGACGGCGTTGTGCCCCACCGAGACGCCTTCCCCGAGCGTCACGGGCTTGCCCTGGTCGACATGGAAGGCGCAGCCGTCCTGCACGTTGGAGCGGGGGCCGATCACGATGGGCTCGTTGTCGGCACGCAGCACGGCGGAGTACCAGACGCTCGCGCCCTCCCCCAGCTCGACGGAGCCGACGAGCGTGGCGTTGGGGGCCACGAACGCGGACGCAGGGACACGAGGACGTCGGCCGTCACCCAGGTCGATCAGCATGGATCCAACCTAGCGAGGGCCGACGTCCCGCGTCGCTCGCACGAGGCTCAGGTGATCCAGCGCGTGATGGGGTCGATCGAGAAGTAGACGACGAACAGGACCGCGATGCCCCAGAGCAGCGCGTGGACCTCGGCGGCCTTGCCCTTCACGACCTTGAGCAGGACGTAGGCGATGAAGCCCGCACCGATGCCCGCGGTGATGGAGTAGGTGAAGGGCATCAGGACGATCGTGAGGAACGCCGGGATGGCGATCTCCAGGTCGTCCCAGCTGATCCCGGTCACCTGGCTCATCATCAGGAAGCCGACCAGCACGAGGGCGGGGACCGCCGCCTCGCTGGGGATGTGCTGCACGAGCGGAGCGACGATCGTCGAGAGGAGGAAGAGCAGACCGGTGACGATGCTGGCGAGGCCCGTGCGGGCTCCGTCACCGACACCGGCGGCCGACTCGATGTACGAGGTGTTGCTGCTGACGCCGGCCGCGCCACCGGCGATCGCCGCGACCGAGTCCACCACGAGGATCTTCTGAGCGCCCTCGGGAGAGCCGTCCTCGTCGTTGAGGCCGGCCTCGGCGCCGATGGCCGTCATCGTCCCCATGGTGTCGAAGAAGTCGGCCAGCAGCAGCGTGAACACCAGCAGAGCGGCCGTGACGAAGCCGGCCCGCTCGAAGGAGCCGAACAGGGAGAACTCGCCGAGCAGGGAGAAGTCCGGCTTCTCGAACAGCTGGTCCGGCAGGGACGGGACGTTGAGGTTCCACCCCTTGGGGTTCACGACCTCGCCGTTGGCGACGGTCGGTCCCACGTCGGCGATCTTCTCGACGACGAAGGCGATCACCGTGGTCACGGCGATGCCGATGAGGATGGCGCCGGGGACGGCGCGCGCGTGCAGGGCGATCATGATGAGGACGCCGAGGCTGAACACCAGGACGGGCCATCCGACGAGGTCGCCGCCGATGCCCAGCCCGACGGGCGGCGAGGCGGCGCCGGTGGACCGGACGAAGCCCGCGTCCACCAGGCCGATGAACGTGATGAAGAGGCCGATGCCGACGGCGATGGCCGTCTTGAGCTGCGCCGGCACCGCGTCGAAGACGGCCTTCCGGAATCCGGTGAGCACGAGCACCAGGATGATGATGCCCTCGAGCACGACGAGGCCCATGGCGTCGGCCCACGTCATCTGCGAGGCCACGGAGAAGGCCACGAACGCGTTGAGACCCAGACCCGTGGCGAGCGCGAGCGGGAAGTTGGCCACGGCTCCCATGAGGATGCAGAGCAGACCCGCCACGAGGGCCGTGCAGGCCGCGATGGTCGCGAATCCCGAGCCGGGCTCGGAGCCACCGCCGAGGAACTTGCCGTCGGCGTCCGCCGCGTTGGCCAGGATGATCGGGTTCAGCACGATGATGTAGGCCATCGTGAGGAAGGTGACGACGCCGCCGCGCACCTCCTGGGCGACGGACGACCCCCTCGCCGTGATCTTGAAGTAGGTGTCGACCGACGTGCTCATGTGGCTCCTGTCCGATGGTTCGCAGCAGGGCTGAGCATGTCAGAACCGCGGCGCAGGAAGCCAGGCTCCCCCGCCGCCGTCACGCAGGTTTAACGTCGGGACCGGCGCCACAGGAGGGTCGCTGCGGCCAGGACGACCAGCACGGCGACACCGACGCCCGCACCCGTCACGATCTCGGCCGAGGAGGGCCGGAGCGCCGATGACTCCTCGGCCTCGGTCCCGGCACCCTGCGGGCTCGACGGCGCGACGGTCGCGGTGGGGACGGGCGCCGCCTGCTTCCCCGCCGAGAACCCGATGCGGAGCAGCTCGGAGCGCGAGCCCTCGCTGCCGATGAGGTACGACGTGCCGGCCGGCTCGAACGCGACCGTCTCGCCCTGCTCCTGCCCCGGCAGCGTGACGGTGGAGACCGTTTTCCACGTCCTCGTGTCGAGGGTCGAGGCCTGCAGGTAGTTGCGCACCACGAGCCAGCGGCCGTCGGGGCTCCAGGCGGCGTCGGTGGCGAGCAGGAGAGACGCCGCTGCCGTGTCCTCCGGGACGTTGGGCTCGGTCTCGCTGAGCTTCTCGGGCAGGGTGAGCACCTGACCGTCGAGCAGCCCCTTCGTGACCAGGACCTTGCGCCCGGTGGTGGGGTCGATCGCGAGGGACTCGACGTCCTGGGAGCCGTCGGAGTACTGGACGGGGTAGCGGGTCGCCCCGACGGAGTGCTGACCCTCGCCGGGCTCGTCGAGGGCGTAGAGCGCGACGTCGCGCCGCACGCCGTCGTTGTCGCCCGTGTCGGCCACCCAGAGCCGACCGTCGCCGTCGAGCGCCATGGCCTCGGTGTCGCGCCACGTGACGCCGGTGACCGTCGTGACGCCGACGACCTCGCCCGTGGAGACGCGCAGCGCGAAGATCTCGGGGCCGTGGCCGGAGTCGTTGATCGTGTAGGCGAGGTCGGCGTGGCGGGTGCTGACCGCGAGGCCGCTCGACTCCGTGATGCGCGGGTCATCGATGGTGCTGACGACCCTGGACGGGGTGGCCTCCTGCCCGAGGGTGGCCGCCTCGGCCCGGCGCGCGATCGAGGAGACCACCACGACGACGACGAGGACGACGAGGAGGCCGGGGATCAGCAGGCGGCGGTGGCGAGGGTTCATCGGGCACCAGGATGCCAGCCTGCTGCCGACACCCCGTCCGCGCGGGCGGGTAACCTGGCGGGGTGACCGAACCGGAGGACCTCGAGATCCGCCCCGAGGACGGCCCGCAGACCATCGAGCGCAAGCTGGGTCACCGCGAGCTGGCCCGCCTCGAGCGGGCTGCGCGTCGTCACGAGTTCGGCCGGCCCGAGGTCACCGAGCTGGAGATCGGTCGCAAGACCCACCGCGTGGCCCAGGTCGACCCCATGGACGTCGACGGCGTCCGCACCATGACCGTCGGCACCGTCGTGTGGGGTGTCGCGGCCATCGCGCTGCTCCCGTTCCTGGGCACCCTCGACGAGGACGGCCGCGCCTGGTGGCTCTGGACGGCACTGGCCGGGTTCGGACTGGGGCTCATCGGCATCGAGTACTGCCGTCGCCGACGCAACGCCCTGCGCAGCCAGCCCGGCCGCCGTCGCGCCGACTGACCTCAGCGACCGAGACCCAGGTCCGGAGGGTCGGCGGGGAGCAGCTCCACGAGGGAGATCTCCAGCACCGAGCACAGCGCGACCAGCGTGGTGAGGCGCGGGTTCATGGGCGTCCCCGGGCGGGACTCGCCCTTCTCGAACTTCTGGTAGGTGAAGCCCGAGATGCCGGCGGCGTGGGCGACCCGCTCCTGGCTCATCCCTCGTCGGGTCCTGGCCTGCTGGAGCGCGAGGCCCAGCTCGCGGGTGTACGTGATCCACTCCGGGGGCAGGGGGGCGATCGGCACCACACCAGCATCCTCAGGATGACCCCCACGTATGCACATACTGGTATGGGCACCTGGGTGCGGGGTGCGGCACGGGTCCCCGACCCGCGGCCGTCGTCCTGCGTGTCGGTGCCGACGCCTACGGTCACGACCACGAAACCCTTCATGAAGGCAGTCGCATGGCATCTCGACCACCGGTCTTCTCCTGGCAGGCCCACCCGTGCCCGCCCTGGTGCGAGCTGGACCATCACGACGACGACCACCCCGAGGACCGGGTGCACCGGGGCGCGGCGCACCACGTCGCCGTCACCCTCGCGCCCGGCGCGCACGAGGTCCAGGACGTGCTCATCACCGTCGCGGAGCGGCCGGTCGGCTCAGGGACCACCATCAGCCTCCAGCAGGCGGAGGCACCGCTCCTCCTGCGGCTCACGCCAGAGGGCGCCGCGCTCCTGCACGACGCCCTCGGCCACACCCTGCACGCCGTCTCGTCCGGCAGCGCGCCCGGCGTGCTCAGTCCTCGCTCGGACCCCGGTCCACGGTCGTCCGCAGAGGGATCTCCTTGATGGCCAGCGCCGCCACCAGGCTCACCACCGAGACGATCGCTGCCACCAGGAAGATGTTGCCCGTCGCGTCGCCGTAGGCGCCGCGCACCACCTCCGCCGCAGCGGGAGGGAGGTTCTTCACGTCGAGCAGCGACCCGCCTCCGCCGGAGGACGACGATCCCAGCTGGTCGCTCACGGTCCGCTTCACGTCGCTGGCCAGGATCGCTCCGAGCACGGAGACGCCCACGGTGCCGCCGAGCGAGCGGAAGAAGCTCACCGTGGCGCTCGCGGCGCCCACGGTCTGGACCGAGACGGTGTTCTGGACGGCCAGCACGTAGTTCTGCAGCAGCATGCCCATGCCGATGCCCATGACGCCCATCGATGCCATGGCGTGCCACTCCGGCGTGGTGTGGTCCACCGTCGAGAGCAGGCTGAGCCCCACCACGAGCAGGGCCGACCCCAGCACGAGGAACCTCTTCCAGCGGCCGAAGCGGGTGATGAGCTGACCGCTCACCAGCGTGCCCACGAGCGACCCGGTCATGAGGGGGATGCTCAGCAGACCGGCCACGGTCGGGCTGTGGCCGCCCGCCACCTGGAAGTACTGGCCGAGGAAGACCGATCCGCCGAACATCGAGATGCCCACGGCGATGCTGCCGATGATGGCGAGCGACGTGGTGCGCTCGCGGACGACGTGCAGCGGCACGAGCGGCTCGGGGTGGTGCGACTCCACCCAGATCACGAGGGCCACCGCCACGAGGGTGCCGGCCCAGTAGGCCGCGGTCGTCCAGGAGATCCAGTCGAACGAGTCGCCGGCGAAGGTGACCCACAGGAGCGGGAGGGACGCCGCCACCGAGATCCACACCGCGCCCCAGACGTCGAGCTGCACGTGACGGCGGACGGTCTCCAGGTGGAGGTAGCGCTGCAGCACGACGAGGCTCATGACCGCGAGCGGCACGCACACGTAGAAGCACCAGCGCCAGCCGAGCCCGGGGGTGTCGACGATGACGCCACCGAGGAGGGGTCCGCTCACGGTGGCGACGGCCATCGTGGCACCCATGTAGCCGCTGTACCGGCCACGCTGCCGCGGCGGGATGATCGAGCCGATGATCGCCTGGGCCGTGGCCACGAGGCCGCCCATCGCGAGCCCCTGGACCGCACGACAGGCGATGAGCCACGGGACGTTCTGCGCAGCCCCCGCCAGGACGGAGCCCACGACGAAGATGACGAGGGCCGTCTGCACCAGGACCTTCTTGTTGAACAGGTCCGACAGCTTGCCCCAGATGGGCGTCGAGACGGTCATCGTGAGCAGCGAGGCGGTGACGACCCACGTGTACTGGGTCTGCGAGCCGTCGAGGTCGGCGATGATCGTGGGCAACGCGTTGGAGACGATCGTCGAGCTGATGAGTGCCGTGAACATGCCGGCCAGCAGGCCGATCAGCACCTCGAGGATCTGGCGGTGCGTCAGCTCGGCGGAGGCCGCGGGGGCGTCGACGACGGTGTCGACGGTCCCGGCCAGGCTCGCGAGCTCGTCGCCGACCGGGGAGTCAGAAGTTTTTTGTTGCATAATGCAACGATATATGCCGACGCAGGCTCACGCAAACCGTCGGGGCCGTGACGGACGTGATTCAGGCGACGTTGCTCAGCGAGCTTCGATCTCGTCGTTCGTGAGGGTGTCGAAGACCGGCGGGGGAAGCTCCTGCGGCGAGGCGGCCCGGCTCAGCCGCGCACCCGAGTGGGCGCCGCAGCCGTGCGTGAACGCCACGACGCGACCGTCGTCGTTGGCCATGCCGTTGGCGCACACGCCGAAGGTGTCGGCCAGGGGGCCGGCGAGGCTCACGAGGAAGCCGCACGAGTGGCACGAGCCCGGCGCCTGCTGGGCGAGGGGGGACTCAGGGCCCTGGTCGCCCTCGTGCCAGCGCTGAGCAGCCTGGTCGCGTCCTTCGAGCGAGAGCACCCAGGGGCGGCCGAGACCGACCTCGCGCGCGAAGTAGCGGTCGACGGTCTCGAGGTGGTCGCCCTCCGACCACGAGGGCACGAGCCGGACGTCGTCGTCCTCGGGCGGAAGGATGTCGCCGGGGCTGAGGTCGCCCGGCTGGATGCGTTCCCGGTACGGGGTCCAGGCCGGTGCCACGAGGGCGTCGTCGCCGGGCAGCAGCACGACGTCGTTCACCGTGACGGCGTCGTCGAGCGCCGAGAGGCTGACGCCCCAGGCCCAGCCGCGGTAGCCGGGCTGGAGAGAGGCGAAGAGGTGCGTCCCCAGGCCGTCGCCGTCGTCGACGAACCGCAGGTGGTCGCCGACCCAGGCGGCCTCGGCGACGTCGCCGATGGCCTGGCGAGCGAGGTCGACCGCGGCGGTGAGCGTGGTTTCGCTGGACATGGTCCCGATTGTCCCGCACCGACGAGTCGATCCCAAACCCGGCCGCCCGTCCGGCAGGATGGGGGCATGGAGGAGCCCGACGAGTCGACCCGGCGATTCCCGCCGCTGACCCCGCGCGACCCGGACGAGGGCGACCCGTGGCCGCGCGCCCGCCCCGCCGGGGCGCAGCCGATGCCGGAGGCCGAGACCGGCCCTTCCGGCCCGGTCCCGCCGCGGTTCAGGACTGCGCGACGCGCCGGTCGTGTCGTGGCCAAGGGTGGCACCGGCGCCTTCACGGGGGCTCGACGCTTCACGCACGCCGGCGGCGCGGGCGAGAGCGGGCTCTCCCGGCTCCTCGAGCTCCACGCCTTCAACACCGCGGGCGACGCCGCCGTCGCCGTGTCGCTGGCCGGCACCCTCTTCTTCACCGTGCCCACCGAGGAGGCCGGCGCCCAGGTCGCGCTGTTCCTCGTGCTCACGATGCTCCCCTTCGCCATCGTCGCCCCGCTCATCGGTCCGTTCCTCGACCGGTTCCGGCGAGGTCGCCGCTGGGCCATCGGCAGCACGCTCGCGATCCGTGCGTTCTGCTGCTGGGTCCTGGCCGGAGCGGTGCAGGAGGAGTCGTCGGCCTTCTACTTCGCGGCGCTCGGCTGCCTCGTGGCGTCCAAGGCCTACGGGGTGACCAGGGCGGCCGCGGTGCCGCGCCTGCTGCCCTCGGACTTCACCCTCGTCAAGGCCAACTCCCGCATCTCGCTCACCGGCACCGGCGCCGCGGCCATCTCCGCACCGCTGGCCGTGGGAGCGGCAGCCATCGGCGCGCCCTGGTCGCTGCGGTACGCGGCGGTGCTCTTCGTCGTCGGCACGGTGCTGGCCATCCTGCTGCCGCCCCGCGTGGACTCCAACGAGGGCGAGGAGTCGCTCGAGCGCGGCGACGCCCGCCGCCCGGGCATCGTGGTCTCGCGGCACGTCGTCGACGCGCTGCGGAGCAACTCCGGACTCCGGCTGCTCACGGGGTTCCTCACGATCTTCATGGCCTTCACCCTGCGCGAGCCCCCGGACTTCATCGGCTGGACGGGCAACGCCACGATCCTCATGGGCCTCGTCATCGGCGGGGCGGGCGCCGGGAACACCTTGGGCGTCGTCCTGGGCTCGTGGACCCGGTCCCGCAGCCCGCACCGCATCGTCATCGCGGTGCTGGTGCTCGACGTCGCGGTGTTCGCCCTGGTGGCCCTCTACCTGCGCTGGCCCACCGCCATCGTCCTCGGCCTCACGGCAGGGCTCTGCCAGTCACTCGGCAAGCTGAGCCTCGACGCGCTCATCCAGCGCGACGTCCGCGAAGAGGTGCGCACCTCCATGTTCGCGCGCTCGGAGACGCTGCTGCAGCTCTCCTGGGTGCTCGGCGGACTGCTCGGGATCGGGCTGTTCCTTCTCGACACCCCCACCCGGCTCGCCATGGCGGTCGCCACCGTGATCCTGGTGGGCTGGCTGGCCCTCGTGCTGACCCGGGCCCGCAGCGCCAAGGCCACAGCACCTGCCGCCGCTGCAGGCGGCTAGGCCGTCCCGCTAGGCCGTGACGAAGCTGCGCATCCCGATGGAGCCCATGTCGATGGACTCGTTGAAGAACCGGATCTCCTCGGCGTCCTCGAGGAGGCTCAGCGACGCGACCATCGGGCGGTAGTGGTCGTCGGTGGGCACGGCGATGCGGGCCTCGCTCCAGGTCCGGTAGGGGTCGAGCAGCGCCTCGAGCCGGCGCTCCTGCAGGGCCGAGGCGGTGTCGGCGTCGAACTGGGTGGCCCAGTCCCAGGGCTCGGCCCGGGGCTCCCACCGGGCCCGGCCCAGCGCATGCACGATGTTGCCGCTCCCGATGAACAGCACGCCCCGACGACGGAGGGACCGCAGCCGCGAGAAGAGCTCGTACAGCCGCGGCAACGGCATCGAGTAGTCGAGGCTGATCTGCAGGACCGGCACGTGCGGCTCGGGCTCGAGGAACTTCAGGATGCTCCACGTCCCGTGGTCGAGGCCCCACTGGGCGTCCAGCTGCGCCTCGTACTCCACCAGCTGGCGGGCGAGCAGCCGAGCCACGGCCGGGTCGCCCTCGGTGGGGTACTGCACCTGGAACAGCTCGTCGGGGAAGCCCCCGAAGTCGTAGATGACCGGGTTGCGCGGTGCGTCGGTGATGTGGGTCTGCCCCGGCGTGAGCCAGTGGGCGCTGATGACCACGATGGCCTGCGCCTCGGGGAGCCGCTCCCCCTCGGCCAGCCAGGTCCGCGTGTAGTGGTTGTCGCTGATGGCATGCATGGGGTTGCCGTGCCCGACGAACAGCACCGGCATCCGCTCGCTCGGGACGAGACGGTCCTCCAGCGCGGAGAGGGAGTACGAGGGGCCCGGAGGCGGTGCGAGCGACATGGCGTCCATCCAGTAGTAGAACGTTCAACTACCAGTGTAGACCATCACCCGAACCGACCGGGTGTGCTCTCAGTCCAGCTCGGTGGCCAGGGCCCGCAGCAGCTGGGCCACCGGCCGCGTGGACCGGGCGTCGGGACGCCGGCCGTGGCGGTAGCCCTCACCGAGGTCGTCGAGCACCTTGATGAGGTCCTCGACGATGACGGTCATCTCCTCGGGCGTCTTGCGCGGGCCGGCGGCAGGACCTCGACCCCCGCGTCCGCGCTCACCGCGACCGCCGCCCCGGGCGGCCTGGCTGCGCTCGACCGAGGGGGCCGGCTCCAGCACGCGCAGCTGCAGGGCCTGGTCGCCGCGGCGTCCTTGGGCGATGCCGAACTCGACCCGGGCCCCGGCCTTGAGCGTGGTGACGTCCGAGGGCAGCGCGTCGGAGTGGACGTAGACGTCTCCGCCGTCGTCCTGGGTCAGGAAACCGAAACCCTTCTCGGTGTCGTACCACTTCACTCGGCCCGTGGGCATCGCTGTCGTCCTTACGTCTGGTCGTGGCTGTGCGACTCCAGCCTAGTGGGAGACGCCGACGTCGGCGCTGCCACGGGAGGACCGACGGCGGCCGGGCGCGCGGCCGCCGGGGCCTGCGCGACGGACGTCTCGTCGGCCGTCCTCTCGGTGTCGGTCTCCGCAGTCTTCTCGAAGCGCGCCTCGATGGACTGGAAGCCCTTGTGCCGCTGGGCCTTCGCGTAGGCCGTGTAGGCCTTGATGTCGGCCGTCGTGAGCGAGACGCGGTCGGTGAACGGCGTGAGGAGGGCCCGCGGGTAGAGCCGGCGGCGCAGGACGACGTTGATCTCCAGGCCCAGGACCGCCAGGACGGCCGCCACGAAGATGAAGGCGATGAGCCCGAGGACGAGCGCGAACGTCCCGTTCACGGTCTTCTCCGCATTGCTGATGACGTGCTCGACGTAGGCGTTGCCGCCCAGCTGGAGCAGCTGCCAGCCCACGGCCGCGAACACGGCGCCGGGCAGGACCGAGCGGGTCCCGGCGCGTCCGTGGCTCACGAGCCGGAAGAGCGCCACGAAGATGAGCGTCGTCAGGGCGAAGCCCAGGAGCCGCACCACCCAACGGATGGCCGGCTCGATGGTGTCGCCGAAGGCGTCGGGGTTCGCCAGGACAGACGTGGACACCGCGAGGGCCAGGATGCCGAGGCCCGCGATCGCGAGGAACAGGATGCTGCGCAGTCGCATCAGGATCGGGTTGGCCCGGCTGTTGCGCGGGACCGACCAGGCGATGTTGGCGGCGTTCTGGCAGGCCTGGCCCAGGCCCATGGCGCCGTACAGCGCCGTGATCGACCCCAGCACGATCGCCGACGTGCTGCCGCGCAGACCGTCCTGGCTCTCGAGCTGGGTGCCGACGATCGGGAACTGGCTGAGAGCCGTCTTGAGCAGCTGGTTGCGGAGCTCGGGGTCGTCCTGCAGGAAGAAGCCCAGCACCGAGCTGGCGATCAGCAGGAGGGGGAAGACAGCGATGAAGGCGTAGTAGCTGATGATCGCGGCCAGGTACGGGCCTTGGTCGTCGAAGTACTTGTAGATGACGCCGAGGGGGAAGCCGATGACGGGGTGGGACCGCTGGAAGTCGTCGACCCGGGAGAGCGCGCTCACCGCGACGTGCCCAGGTGCTCCTGGGCCGCGGCGACCACGGCCTCGAAGCGCGCCTGGTCGAGCACGGCGCCCTCACGTCGGACGGACTCGGGGTCGACCTCGACCAGACGGTCGAGCCGCACCTCGCTGGGTCGGCCCTGGCCGTCCCACGCGCCGGTGCCGAGGTCGAGCCAGTGACGACCGGCCCGGGCCTCCTGCTCGACGTCGCGGTCATGGTCCTTGGACGTGAGCGGGAGGCCGAACAGACGCTCGCCGTCGCGCGCCACGAGCAGCACCGGACGGTCCTTGCCCTGAGACGCGTCCTCCTCGAACGGGACCCAGGCCCACACGACCTCGCCGGGGTCGGGACGTCCGTCCGGCTCCGGGGCGTAGGTGCGGTCCACGGCGCCAGCCTGCCACACGCGTCGGTCCGCGAGCCGGACCTCGCCGCCGTGGTCAGTCGAAGTCAGGAAGCTCTCGCTTCATGACCTTGCCGGTGGGGTTGCGGGGCAGCTCGTCGAGGAACTTGACCTTGCGGGGCACGGCGAACCGGGCGACGTGCTCCTTGGCGTAGGCCACGACGGCGTCCTGGTCGAGGCTCTTGCCGTTCTTCACCACGACGTACGCCGCGAGGCAGTGGCCCCAGGACTCGTCGGGGATCCCGGTGACCACGACGTCGGAGATGTCGGGGTGGTCGATGAGGGCGTCCTCGAGCTCACGCGGGAAGACGTTCTCGCCGCCGGAGATGATCATGTCGTCGTCGCGTCCGGCGACGAACAGGCGTCCGTCCTCGTCGAAGTAGCCGACGTCGCCCGAGTGCATCAGGCCGTCGCGGAAGTCCTTGGAGTTGCCGTCGGTGTAGCCGCCGAACTGCATCTCGTTGCCCACGTAGATGACGCCGGTCTCACCCGCGGGCACCTCGTTGCCGTCGGTGTCGAGCACCTTGACGACGGTGCGCCACGGGACGCGGCCGGCCGTGCCGGGAGCGGCCCGCAGGTCCTCGGGCGAGGCGATGGAGACCCAGCCGGTCTCGGTGGCGCCGTAGAAGTTGTAGACGGAGTCGGTGAAGGTGTCCATGAAGTGCGTGGCCAGGCCGCCGGCCAGCGCCGAGCCGCTCGAGGCGGTGATGGTGAGGCTGGAGACGTCGGTCTTCTCGATGACCGCGGGGTCGGCGTCGACGAGGCGCTGCATCATGAGCGGCACCACGACGAGCACCTTGGCCTTGTACTGGTCGATGTCGCGCAGGACCTGCTCGGGCTTGAACCTGCGGCGGAGCACGTAGGTGGGGACGGTGGAGAGACCGAACCCGAAGTTCAGCAGGCCCCAGGAGTGGAACAGCGGCGCGGCGAGCACGACCGTGCTGTTGCCGCGGTACGGGATGGACCCGAAGAACGTGAGGAGCGGGTCGAGGTTCTCCGGCTCCTTGCGGTTGGCGCCCTTGGGCAGGCCCGTGGTGCCGGACGTGAAGATGACGATGCCACCGGGGCGCTCGGGCTTCTTGTGGTCCTTGGAGGACTCGTCGGCCGCGAGCGAGGACAGGGTGGGCAGTCCGTGCGAGTCGTCGTCCTCCCACGCCACAACGACCGCCTCGCGGTCGACGTCCTTGGCGACCTCGAGGAACTCCTGGTCGAGGATCGTGAGCTGGGCGCTCTCGCGCTTGGCGAGCTCGGACAGCTGGCCGGCGCTGGCCATGGTGTTGAGCAGCAGCACCTTGCCGCCGATCTGCATGATCGAGACCATCGCGACGACCATGTGGCGGTGGTTGCGGCACAGGACCGCCACGCCGTCGCCCACCCCGACGCCTCGCTTCTTCAGCGCGGCGCTCGTGCGGTTGATCTCGGCGCTGAGCTCCTTCCACGTGAGCTCGCCCGCATCGTCGATGATGGCGGCCTGGTTCGGGAACCGGGCCGCGGCCGCGCCGACGGCGGCGGGGAACCCGGGGCCCCAGGTGGCCAGCTTGATGCCGGCCTTGAGGAGCCGGTGGGGCGGCTGGGGCGCGAGGAGCCCGATCTGCCGCAACACCTTCACCTTGTACGTGAGGTCGCTCATCGTGCTCCACATCGTCGTCAGCCAGGAATCCTCGCGAGTGTAACAACGAGTGACAGGGACGGCCCCTCGTACCGGGACCTGGGCTCAGAGCGCCCCGTCGCGGGTGAGCACCGCACCGAAGGTCCGGAGCAGGATCCGCGCATCGAGCCACAGGCTCCAGGTGTTCACGTACTGGAGGTCGACGCGGATGGACTCCTCCCACGTGAGCCGCGAACGGCCGCTCACCTGCCACAGTCCGGTGATGCCGGGGCGCACGTGCAGACGGCGCCACATCCACTCGCTGTACTCGGCGGTCTCGGTGGGAAGGGCCGGCCTGGGGCCGACGAAGGACATGGTGCCCCTCAGGACGTTGACGAGCTGTGGCAGCTCGTCGAGCGAGGACCGGCGCAGGAGACGCCCGACCCGGGTGATGCGCGGGTCGTTGGTCAGCTTGAAGAGCGGGCCGGCCCCCTCGTCGTACAGCGCGAGGTCGGCGAGGCGCTCCTCGGCGTCCGCGGTCATGGTGCGGAACTTGAGCATCGTGAACGGATGACCGTCGCGACCGGTCCGGACCTGGCGGAAGATCACCGGGCCAGGAGAGTCCAGCCGCACGGCCAGCCCGACGAGGAGCAGCAGGGGCGAGATGACCACGAGCGCGAGGGCCGCGGCCAGCCGGTCGAAGCCGGACTTCACACCGGCCGACACGAGGTGGTGGTTGGGCGGGCGCATGCCCAGCACGACCTGACCCCCCAGCTGGCGGGGTCGGATGTACTCGACGTGGTCGTTGAGGTCGGTGAGCACCACGCTCTCCACGCCGACGCGCTCCATGGCCCACGCGAGGTGGCGCAGGGCGGGTGACGTGAGAGCCGCGTCGGCCGCCACGACCACGGTGGTGGCCCGGTGACGCGCCACGGCGCCCATCACCTCGGGGACGACGCGGTCGATGGAGCCGATGGCGCCGGCCGGGATCCGCTCGGCCCCCTGCCGCCAGACGCACGTGGCCACGACCTCGATGTCCGGGTCGTCCTGCCACCGCCTCACCAGCTCGGCGGAGCGACCCTGCTCGCCCACGACGACCGTGCGCTGACGACGCAGCACGCGACGGTTCAGCAGCGCGGCGCCGGCGTGGACCGCCGCTGCGACGAGGGTCGCCGCGAGTCCCTGCCTCAGGTCGGGGACGTCGGTGACGGCCGCCAGCACCAGCCCGAGCAGGACGACACCCGCCGCCGCGACGAGCCGCGTGGCCGGGACGAGCGAGCGGGCCCGCTCGTAGGCGGGCAGCGCGCAGAAGGAGTAGACGAGCCACACCGCGATGGACGCGGTGGTGACGGCGGCCGTGGGCTGGCCCACGGAGAGCTGACGCAGCGCGACCAGTCCGGCGACGAACGCGCCGACGTAGCCGAGCAGACCCTGCTGCACCGCAGCCCTGAGGCTCGAGCCGAGGGACCGCGCCGAGCGTTCGTGGCTGGCGCGCAGGTAGTGCTCGCCGAACGGCTGGTCGTCGGTGACGCGGGGCGACGGACCCGAGGGGCGCGCCGTGGAGCGGCGCTCGAGCGACTGCTGGGCGGTGGGACGCGGGCGGCCCACGGGACGGCTGAGGTGCCGGACCGCCTCGGACACGCCCTGGGTGGGCCGCTGCGACGAGAGCCGGGACGGCACGCTGCCGTCGAGCACCCCGGCAAGGAGCCGGTCGAGCTCCTCCTGCGTCTCGGCGACGTGGATGAGTCCCATGGCGGCGAGCCGTCGGCTCAGCACGACCTGGTGGTCGTCGACGACCTCGTCGTCGACGGGGACGCGCGGCACGACGATGGGGATGCGACCGGCCTTGCGGGCGTCCATGAGACCGCCCGCGCCGCCCTGGAGGACCACGACGTCGGCGCTGCGGTAGTGCTCCAGGAGAGCCCGGGAGTCGAGCATCTCGTGGTTGTCGGCGCCCTCGATGGGCCGCGTGGAGCCGTGCTGGAACATCACCTTGGCCTGGTGGGCGGCGGCCCACGGCTCGAGCCAGTCGACGAACCGGTCGAACGGATGGTGATAGGTCCCGACGCTGGCGGCGACGGTGAACGGCTTCCTCACAGGACGACGCCGACGTTCTGTGCCTTCGGCAGGCGCTCGACGAGCTGGTCCCACTGCGTCAGGTACTCGTCGACGACCGGGTAGACGAGCCGGCCCGTGAGCGACGGCTTGTCGATGCGGTCGACGGTCTCCATGAAGATGGTGCGGGCGCCCACCGCGTGCGCCTGCCACATGAAGGGGACCGCGACCGCCGCACCCGTGCTGAAGACCACGTCGGGCTTCCACTCGTGCAGGATCCGGCGGGCGAGACGAGCGTTGCGGAGCAGGTTGGGCACGTTCCGCTGGGTGGGGTAGTGGCACTCGACGACGCGCTCGCGGGCGAGCTTCATGCGGGCGTCCGCGGTGGGGCCGGTGACCCAGAGCCGCTCGTGACGTTCCCACCAGGGCTTGAGCGCCAGCGCCTGGGCGAGGTGACCCCCGGACGAGCATGCGATCAAGATCTTCATCGACGTGTTCCTGCTTCCTTAGATTCCCTTGCCCAGACGGCGGGCTGCCGCCTGGACGAAGTGCGGCGTGGCGAGGCGCAGGCCGATGGCCAGGGCGAGCCACGCGCGCAGGTTGGTGGGCTGGACGCGCAGGACCTGGCGAGCGACCTCGCGGCCCTCGCGGCGCTGGTCCGAGGACACCAGACCGAAGGCGATCTGCGAGCGCAGGCGCGCTGCCGCCGCGGGCGACTGCTCGATGTCGGGGTGCTTGGCCAGCAGGTAGGTGAGCGCCTGGGCGTACTGGGCCCACTGGCCGAGGAAGTACGACTGGCCCTGCCAGCGGACCGAGACGAGCGGACGGTTGACGAGCGGGATGTCGGCGACGGCCGACGCGCGCAGCAGGACGTCGGTGTCCTCGCCGTAGCCGCGCGGCAGCTCCTCGTCGATCAGCCCGATCTCCCCCACGAGGGCCGCGCGGCGGAACACGAAGCTGCTCGAGTGGAGCGCCGTGATGCGGTCCTCGACCAGGTCGCCGTGGGTGATGAGGTCGGACGGCGCGAGGCGGTCGTGACCGCGGCGGCCGTCGTCGAACCGGGACGCGGTGCCCACGAGGCGGGCCTGCGGATGGGCCTCGAAGAGCGGCATCTGGGCGGCCAGCTTGCCCGGGAGCCAGACGTCGTCGTCGTCGAGGAAGGCCACGAAGTCGTGGGAGGCGGCCAGGATGCCGGCGTTCCTGGCGCCGGCGAGACCACGCGTCCGCTCGTTCACGACGGCGCGCAGGGTGCGGTCGGCGGCCAGCTCGACGTCGGGGAGCTCGGCCTCGCAGGCGTCGAACACCACGACGACCTCGATGGGTCCCGCGTAGTCCTGGCTCAGGATGCTCTGCACCGCGGCACGCATGAGCTCGGGCCGGCGGTGCGTGGGCACGACCGCCGTGACGGGGGCGGACGCGACGTCCACCGCCGTCCTCGGCACGCTGCTCACCGCTCGACCTGGAGCTCGTGCGCGGAGAGGAACGAGCGCAGCATGGTGCTGCTCGTGTGGGTCGTGTAGGGGAAGTAGACGACGGCGACGTCGAGCTCACTCATCTCGCGCTCGAGCCGCGCACCCCGCGGCGTGCCCTGCCAGTCGTCGCCCTTGAAGATGACCTCGAACGGGCGCTGGTGCCAGATCTGGCGCTTGTCGGCGTGACGGTCGATCACGACCTCGTCGACGATGCCGAGGGCGGAGATGATGTCGATCCGCTCGTCGCATGGCACGACGGCAGGACGACCCTTGAGGTAGGCCACGTACTCGTCGCTCGCCACGCCCACCACGAGGTGGTCACAGTGGTTCCGCGCGCGGCGGAGCAGGTTGAGATGGCCGACGTGGAACATGTCGTAGACGCCGCTCGCATAGCCGACGCCGAACTTCTGGGCTGCGGCGTTCATGCGATCGGTCTCCCGAGCTGAGGTGTCACTGGTTCCCTCCCCCTTGATGACGCGTGCTGCGTCCTTCAGAGGAGGAGAGCGTCGAGACGGCCGGTCATGACGCGCCGGACGGCCCGACTTGTCCCGGCGAGGACCCGGGTCAACGGGGCAGGTAGACCCGGATCCGGTCGACCTCGAACGTGGCCGGAAGCCGCGTGGTGCCTGGGCGGGAGGGGTCGAGCCGGCCCCAGTACGCGCCACCGACCTGGAGGTTCAGCCGGATGTTGAGCGCGCCGGTGGAGGCGAGCCACGGGGCGTCACGCGTCTGCACGACGCCCGTGGTCCGGCCGTCGACCGAGAACCGCAGACACCCGGGGACGCGGTCCACGGCGAAGTCGTGCAGGCCGCGGTCGAGCTGGAGGTCCGGCGCCGACCAGCCGCGCAGGCTCTGCGAGCCCGGGCCGCTCTCGGTGTCGGAGTGGACGGCCCAGGCCGCGGAGCCCGGGAGCGAGCGCCCGTCGGTGACGGGGGTCCCCCAGGCCTCCATGACGTCGATCTCGGCAGGACCGTCGGTCTCGCGGAGCCAGAAGGCCGGCCAGAGCGCGCGGGATCGACCCGCGTCGACGGGCAGACGGGCTCGCATCTCCCACCGGCCGTAGCGCTGCTCGTGGTGACCGATCGTGTCGAGGTAGCCCGTGACGACCGGGCGCTCGGGCGTGCCGCCGGAGCGGGCCGTGATGCGCAGCCGGCCGTCCTTCACGCTCACGGCGGAGCGCTCGATCCGTGCCTGGTCGAACGACAGCGACGTGTCGTCGCGCACCGTCCATCGATCGCGGTCCACGGTGGGCCCGTCGAAGTCGTCGGACCAGGCGAGACGGCCCTGGTCCTGACGGCTGAGGTCGAGCGACCGGAGCTGCCCGCTCGAGCACGCCGCGGGACCGGTGGAGGTCCCGGACCCGTCGCGCGACAGCCACGTCCACCCGGCCAGGCCCGCCACGAGGGTCGCTGCGACGCCCAGGAGGAGGGTCCGCCGACGTCGCTCAGGCGATGCGCGCACGTCCCTCGAGACAGCCGCACCGCTGGTCGTGACGATCTCGTCCGAGCGGGTGGACCGATGCCTGCTGGTCGAGGGCGGGCCCGGCCTCGGCGACGGGGCGCACCGGAGCGGGCGCGGCCGTGCGCGGGACGGCGTCCGCGAGGTGGCGGTTCACGTCGCGCAGCTCGGCGAGCGCACCCCGGCAGCCGGAGCACGCGTCGAGGTGGGCGTCGACGACCTGCCGGTCGCGGCGGGTCAGGGACTGGCGCGCGCGTCCACCGAGGAGCACCCGGACGGGGCGGCACGCAGCGGGCAGCGAGTCGATCGTGCGGGTGACGTGGGCGTCGAGGTAGGCCTGGCGCAACGCACCCCGGGCCCGGTAGGCCAGGGCCGACACGGCGTTGGGCCGGATGCCGAGCTCCTCGGCGACCTCGCGGGGACGCAGTCCCTCCACCTCCACGCGCCAGAGCACGAGGCGCCAGCGCTCGGGGAGCTGGGCCAGGGCGTCGCGCACGAGCTCCTGCTCCACGCCCTCGAGGCCGCCGCCGTGGAGGGTGGCCGTGCCGTCGAGCTCCTCGAGCTCGTCGGTGACACGCACCCGCGCCCGCTGCTTGAGCCGACGGCCGACCTCGTGGCGCACCGACGTGAAGAGGTACGCCCGGAAGGCGGTCTGCGGTCCGCGGCCCCGACGTACCTGGTCCAGCACCTGGGCGAAGGTCTCGGCCACGACGTCGTCGGCCTCGACGGCCGGACCGAGATGGCGCGCCAGTCGCAGCGCCGGGTAGCTGTACCGACGGTAGAGCTCGTCGAAGGCGCCCTCGCTCCCGGCACGGGCCAGGTCGAGCAGCATCAGGTCGTCGAGATCGGCGAGGGTGCCGACGGCGTCGAGCGACGTCCCGGCCTCGTCGAGGTCCTGCTGGACGGGACGGCGCGAGGAGATGACCTCGACCGTCAGGTCTGGTGTGGTGAGTGGAGCACGTGACACTTTTTTGATCCCCCGATCATGGAGGCCTCCCGTCCTGGGTGAGGACGACTACGGCCCGAGGTAACTGGTGGTTACGCACTTAAGGAAACTAGGCACCCCTGCATGTCGGGACAACCCGGAAGACACGTCGTGAACAAGTTTCGTCGTCAACCGGTTGCGTGGACAGTGCCGGGTGGTCCCCGTCGTTCCGGGCCGTTCGGCCCCTCTCACCCTGCCGCACTGCGGCGAACGTGACGATGCACTCATCCACACCCCTGGAGGCCTGCGTCACGGACCAGGCCCCCGGGACTCTCCCCTCCTGAAGCGCCACGGCACTCCGGGCGCTCCCGGGGACCGAGAGGAATCACATCCATGGGCACACCTGCTCAGCCGGCACAGCTCACCGACGTGCTCAGCACGCTCAACCGACACCGCAGCATCCTGGCGGCCGCGGCCCTCATCGGGCTCGTCCTGGGACTCGTCGCAGCGCTGGTCGTCCCAGCCCGCTACACCGCCACCTCGTCGGTCGTCGTGCGCGTGCTGGACGACTCCTCGGACGACGGGTCCTCCACGCCCACCATGGCCACCGAGTCGGCCATCGCCAGCTCCTGGCGCGTCGCCGAGGTCGCGTCGGCGTCGCTCGAGGAGCGCCACGACGGCGTGAGCCCCTCCGACGTCCAGTCCGCCACCGAGGTCAGCGCCACCCCGGACTCCGAGGTGCTGCGCATCACCTTCCACGGCGACTCCGCGAGGAAGGCCGGCGACGGGGCCGACGCGGTCGCCGCGGCCTACCTCACGATCCGCCAGGAGGACGCCACCGACCTCGCTGCCGACCTGAGCAAGAAGGTCGACGACCGCATCAACGAGCTGGGGGCCCTGCGTTCCAACCGCACGCGTCAGGTGCAGATCGACGAGCTCAGCCGTCGCCTCGCCGCGCTCACCGCCGCCGACCTCGACCCGGGCGAGGTCGTCAGCCCGGCGCGCGGCTACGCCGCCAAGGCCACCCCCGGCTTCCTCCCCCTCGGCCTGGGCGGCCTCGTGCTCGGTCTCCTCATCGGCATCCCGGTCGCCCTCGTGCGCAAGGACGAGGTCGACACCGGCATCTCGTCCACCGACGCCTTCCTCGGCGTGAACCGCGAGCTCGTGCTCGACGGCACCAAGGACGTCGACCGCGCCGAGACGTGGGACATCGCGGCCTTCATGCTCATGACGCCGCAGCTGCAGCCCGAGGACGACCCGTTCCTCATCATGCTCGACTCCGAGTCCGCGCCCGGTCGTCCGGCACCCGGCCAGGAGTTCGTCGACGCCCTGGCCCGTCGCGGTCAGCCGGCCCGCCTCGTCGACGCCGGTGCGGTCAACGAGGGCAAGATCAGCCGCGGCTGGCCCACCGACCGCAAGCGCAGCCTCTGGTCGGGCGAGATCGTCGTCATCGACACCACGCTCGTGTCCTCCGACGCGCTGCGCGTGGCCATCGGCACGCGCTCCGACTCCGTCGTCCTGGCCCGCACCACCTCCGACGACGCGAGCGACCTGAGCCGCCTCATCGGGCTGCTGCACTCCAAGCAGGCCGACGTCAGCCTGGCCGTGCTGTTCCCCCCGGCCCCCGAGCGGATCTCGCTCCTGGCCTGACGCGAGCTGCGGTCCGGCCCTCGGGGGCTGGACGAACGATGAGGGGTCGGGGTCGCCACAGCGGCCCCGGCCCCTCGTCGTTCCCCACGGACTCTCCAGGCGGGGACGAACGACGAGGGATGGTGGTCGCCACCACGACCAGAAACCCTCATCCATCGTCACCCCCGAACAACCATGAGGGATCCGGGTCGCCACCACGACCAGAAACCCTCACCCATCGTCACCCCGGACCGACGACGAGGGATCGGGGTCGTCGACGCGACCAGGAACCCTCATCCTTCGTCCAGGGCGGGGGTCAGGCGCGGCGCTCGGCGAGGAGGGCCGGGAGGCCCAGCCGCTCGCGGAGCGACCACGACAGCGCCAGGTACGCCGGGACCAGCACGGCCATCGTGAGGAGCATCGCCGCAGGACGATCGCCCCAGGCCAGTCGGACGAGCAGCGCCGGGACCGCCACGGCGCCGACCGCAAGACCCGCGGCCCACAGCATGGGCCGCCCGTGCGGCTCGACCTGGAGTCCCTGGTGCACCTGCCAGACCACGAGCGCGGTGTCCACGACGATCGAGACGGCCCACGCCACGGCCGCGCCCGTGATGCCCCACGCCGGGACGAGCACGACGTCGAGCAGGACCAGGACGGCGAGCGCGATGCTCTTGTCCATCAGCTGCCACCGGCTGCGACCGGCCATGAGCACGATGGTCTGCACCGCGCCGGCGGCCGTGGCCAGCGCCAGGGCGAGGGCCAGCACCGCGAGCGCCGGGCCACCCGGGCCGAAGCCGGGGCCGAACGCCGACAGCACCGAGCCGGGGAAGACCGCGAGCAGGAGGTAGAAGGGCCAGGCCAGCCAGATCATGGCGGCCGTGACGAGACCGTAGACCCGGCGCACCGTGACTCGGTCGTCGCGCGCGAAGGCGCCGCTGACCGTGGGGCCGATGACGAGCCGCGCGGCCTGCTGGACCACCTCCCCGGCGCGCACGCAGCGGGTCACGACGGCGTAGATGCCGGCCTCGGCGGGGCCGGCCAGCAGCCCCACGAGCAGCACGTCGACCCACTCGAGGAGCACCTCGACCGCGGCCGAGACACCGCGGATCCCGCTGAATCGCCACAGCTCCCGGGTCGGAGGCCGGGGTGCTGCCACCCCGGGACCCGACGGAGCAGCACGAGTGCCCAGACGTCGCCGGACGAGGCCCGCCGCCGCCAGCAGCACCGCCAGCGCGGGCAGGCTCCACGCCAGGACCGCGCCGGTCGCGCCGCCGCCGAGCGCCACCACGCCGGCCATCAGGACGAGCCTCGACACCGGGAGCGCGAGGTTCTGCAGGGCCGGGTAGGTGAGCGCGTCGCCCAGCCCTCGCGTGACCGCGAGGAGGACGGCGAGCATCGACGACGCCGCCGCACCCAGGGCGACGAGCGGGACGGACCAGCCGGGGAGTGCGTCCGGATGGACACCCAGGAGCCCCAGCACGAGACCGACGACCACCACGCCGAGCCCGACCAGGGCGACCGGGCGGGTGCCCGACCGGACGAGGCCCACGACGTCGCCGTCGCGCCCCGTGGCACGGGCCGCCGCGACGAAGCGCACGAGTCCGGTGTCGACGCCCAGCTCGGCGACGTTGGCCACGATGACGGCGGCGGCCACGACCACGAAGTAGGCACCCGCTCCGTCGACCCCCAGGGTGCGGCCCATCAGAGCCGCCGTGAGCAGCCCCATCACGGACCCGACGCCGCCCGCGGCCAGGTTCACCAGGGCGACGGCCCCCACGCCGCGCGACCGGTCGGCGCCGGCCGTCCCCGGCCCGGCGACCTCAGTCGTCATGGGCCGGACCGTCGCGGCCTGGACCGTCGTGGACTGGACCGTCGTGGCCTGGACGGACGTGTCCCGGGCCGCCGTGCAGGGCCGGCGGTGGCGCGGGCTCCAGCCCGTACCGTCGCCGCACCAGCACCGCCGCGACGAGGGCCAGCGACAGCATCTGCATGATGTCGAGGCCGTAGACCAGGATCACGAGGCTGGCCACGACGAGCACGGAGTGCAGCACGACGTCGACGTCGTCCGCCGCGCCTCGCGTCCGCCACGTGATGCCCCACAGGAAGAGCAGGAAGAGCCCGAGCCCGACGAACCCGTAGCTGAACATCAGGGTCCAGACGTATCCCTGCGTTCCCACCGACAGCTCCTGGCCGGTCGACGGCCTCGGCGCGCCGAAGCCGAGGAGCGGGGACTGGAGCGTCCGCTCGACGGTCTCGCGGTAGAGCGTGAACCGGGCCTCGTTGGACTGGCCGTACTCCTGGCGCTGGGAGATCTGGTCGAAGAGCCCTCGGGACCAGAGCACCAGCAGGGCCGCCACCCCCAGGACGGAGAGGGTGATGACGGGCGTGGCCCGGTTGCGCAGGGCGAGGCGGACCACGACGTAGGCGGCCGAGAGGCCCAGCGCCGCGAACATCCCTCGGTTCGACGTGGCGGCGGCCGGTGCCACCAGCACGACCGCGGCCACCAGCAGGAGGCACCGCACGAACCACGAGCGGGCCATCATGAAGCACGCCACGGCGACCGGCGTGAGGAGCAGCACCGCGACGCCCCAGCTGTTGGCGTACGGGAACGGCGCGGAGGGCCGGACGAACTCCGTGGGAGAGCCCCACGGGTGCTGCACCTCGGCCAGCGGCGGGAAGAAGAGGTCGCGCACGTAGGAGTTGTCGGCGATCGCGCCGGGCAGCAGCATCCCGACCGGCGTGGTGAGGCGGACCCCGGGGAACAGCATGCCTAGCACGCCACCGACGATCGTGAAGCCCCACACGACGGTGAGCCCCGAGACGACGGCCCGGCGGGTGAGGGTGCGGGCCGCACTGATCGTGTAGACGAACGCCGTCAGCACGAACACGAGGATGATGCCGCGGAACACGAAGCCCATGGCTCGTGTGGCCGAGTCGAGCATGAGTGCCGTGGGGACCGTCCAGAGGACGAACGCGCCGAAGGCCCCGACGCCCGGGACCACCACGGCGGCGCGGTGGCGCACGAGGAAGGACACCATGACGAGGGTCATGGACACGGCCATGGGGATCACCGTGACGCCGAGGAGCCACATGACGGGGAAGCCCCACAGCATGACCAGGACCGGCCACGCCGGGAGGTCGACCGCTCGCCCGGTCGCCACGGTGGGACGATCGGACCGCTCGGCGACCGTGGTGCTCACCACGCCCTGAGCGCGCGGCGCTTGCGCACGAAGGTCGCGACGGTGAGCAGAGCCGTGGCGGCGGCGAGTGCCCCGTAGCCCAGGAGGAACATCGTGGTCCAGGGCCACAGCAGGAGCACGGCGTTGACGATGCCGGCGTCGGCCGGGAGCTGGATCCACGGGGAACGCGACGTGACGGGCTCGGGCGCGGCCGGGACCTCCTGTGCCGGCGCCGCGCGGTGCAGCTGCTCGGCCAGGATCTGGGCGAAGAAGCGGACCGAGGCCAGCCAGCCGAAGACCGCCGGCAGGAGCAGCCACGCGAGGGACAGCTCGGTGTGACGCACGATCGCTGCGCCAACGGCCAGGTGGAACAGCAGCAAACGGCCGGCGTCGACGACGTGGTCGAGCCACTCCCCAGCCACGGACCCCCGGCCCGTCAGACGGGCGAGCTGGCCGTCGGCGGAGTCGAGGGCGAAGCCCAGCTGCAGCAGCAGGACCACCACGACGGCGGCAGCGAACGACGGCGGCAGCGCCACGAAGAGCGCGGCCCCTGCCACGAAGGCGAGCGCACTGAGGGCCGTCATGGCGTCGGGGACGAGTCCCAACCGAGCACCGACGGCCGCGAGCACACGGCCCAGGCGACGGTTGACGACCCTCATGTACCACGGCACACCCGCTCCGCTCTTCTGGCTGCCCGAGAGGTCGTCCCAGGCGCTCCGGACGTCGGTCGTGAACGTCACGGGGCCGTCGCGACCGGGGTGGAGGCCGAGCGGTTGCCCTGGCCGTCGCTCGCGCGGACGAAGAACCGGTCGCCGGACGCCGAGTCGGGCACGGCCACGCTGGTGCCCGTGCTGGTGGCGACGACGCGGTCGTTCCGCAGCACCTCGTAGGTGGTGCCCGCCGTGGATCCGGCGGTCCAGGACACGGTGGCCTGGGCGCCCGTGAGCCGCACCGACGCGGCCGACGGCGCGCCGGGCGGCGTGCTGGGCCGGGCCGCGAAGCGGGCGAATCCGCCCACCCACTGGTTGGAGCCGTTCTCCTTCACGACCGACGTGAAGGACCCGCCCGTCCAGAGGGTGCCGTCCGAGGCGAGAGTCATGGACCACGCGCCGTAGCCGTTGCGGGCCTTCCACTGAGGAGCGAACTGCGGGAGCACGTGTCCCGTGGCCGCGTCCCAGGCTCCGACGAACGCGATCTTGTCGGCCTGCTTCCACTTCACGGTGGTCTGCCCCGGGGTCAGCGAGTCGTAGTCGGTCGTCCCCTCGTAGGTCCAGTCGCCGCAGTGGCAGCCGCCGTAGACGACGGAGCCGTTGGAGGTGATGGTCTGCAGGTCGCCGCCGGACTTGGTGATGTGCGCGGCCTTGAGGCCGAACGTCGCGGTGTCGTAGGCGAACATGCTGTGCTGCGAGCCCCCGAGCCACACCCAGGGACCGACCTGCTGGACCGCCTGCTGGTAGCGGGCCGTGCCGGCGGTGCTGAACGTGGGGCGCCACAGCGGCTGCACCACCGCGGCACCCGCCGCGGTGGAGATGGCCGCGGCCCGTGAGGTGGAGATGGTTCCGGCCGTCGTGAAGTAGCCCGAGAAGTAGGCCCGGGTGCCGTCGTCGCTCACGTCGAGGTCGGCGACCGTGCCGTTGAGCAACGGGTTCCAGCCGGTGTCGGCGCGCTGCGTGGACAGGGCGATGCGTCCGGCGTTGCGGGTGTAGACCGCAGAGGTGCCACGCACCAGGTGGGTGAAGGCACCACCCACGTAGAGCATGCCGTTGGACACCTCGAGCGCGCGCACCGAGACCTTGCCGTTCGTCACGCGGTTCTCGACCTGTGTGTCGAACGTGGGGTCGGGCTGGGCCGTGGCCGGCTTGATGACCGCGAGTCCGGCATGGGCCTGGCCACCGACCGTGGTGAACTCGCCACCGAGTGCCAGACGTCCGTCCGGCAGGGCCGCCAGCGCCTTGACCTGCCCGTTCACGCTGGGTCTGAAGCTGCTGATCCAGTCGCCCGTGGTCACGTCGAACGCAGCCAGGTAGGGCTGTGCGACCTTGTCGGCACCTGTGGCGGCGGATCCCTTCTGCACCGTGGTGAAGTTCCCTCCGACGTACATGACGGAGCCGATCTGCGCGAAGGCCTGGACCTCGGTGGCCAGCTCACCGGTCCCGCCGGAACCGGTGCCGGTGACGCCCCACGACGTGGTGAGCGCACCGCTCCTGGCCACCGGGACGGCCTTCTGCGCCGTGGTGCCCGTGCTGGGGATGCCGGGGTAGGAGAGTCCGGCCGTCGTCAGCGTGGGCCGGATGAAGACCTGCGTGAACGGGACGCCGTACCGGCCGCCCGAGACCGTGGAGTAGACGTGGCTCGAGGCGCTGGACGTGCCGTAGCCCGAGGCACCGAAGGTGAAGCCGCGGAGCCAGCTGTTGTCGGCCGTCTCGTAGGTGGAGATGCGCCGGTAGGCGGAGTCCGCTGCGATGTCGCGCGTGGTGGTGCCGCGGACCGTGACGCCGCCGACGACGGCCGAGCTCACCGGCAGGCCCGCGCCGAACGCCCACGACCAGCGGTCACGGGCGGAGGTGTGGACGCGCGAGGACTGCCACGCGTCGCCGGCCGGGTCGGTGGCGCGGCGGATGCGGATCCCGTCGGTGAGCGCGTCGACGCGTCCGCCGTCGAGCAGGCCGTCGATCACGGCGTCCGAGAGGTGCCGGGGGGCGAACGCCGCCGTGCCGGCGACGGTGCCGGCGACCTGGGCAGGGGTTCCCTGGGCGTCGCCGCTCCAGACCCACCCGTCGCGGCCGCGTCCGACGAGGACCCATCCACCGCCGTCGGTGGTCATGTCGCAGTAGAACGGGGCGGGGGTCTGCAGGGTGGGCGTCCGGAGCCAGTACTGACCGTTGGCCGCGGCCGGGTTCACCTGCTTGGCCTCCCAGCACGACGCTGCGGAGCGCGCGGCCGACGAGCCGTCGGGCGTGACGGTGGCTGCGCGGGCAGGCGCGCTGACTGTGACGGCGACGGCGAACGTCGCCACCAGGGTGGCGACGACGGTGCTGAGCGCCGTGACGGTGCGGCGGGGGACGCGCACGATGGCTCCTCGACTTGGGTGCGGTGCGCAGCCGGAGCTGCGCCTTCACCCATGTCGAGGAGCCGAGGGGCCACTCATGACGCGGCTCGGACCGACGATCTGTCCGGCCGTCTAGCGCTGGGGCTCGAGGGCCAGTGCCTGCGTCTCCTCCTCCGTGAAGATGCGGGACCGGATGATGAAACGGTTCCCCGTGGGTCCCTCGATGGAGAATCCGGCGCCACGGCCCGGCACGACGTCGATCGTGATGTGCGTGTGCGACCAGTAGCCGAACTGCTCACGCGAGATCCACACCGGCGCCACCTCAGGTGCCCCGTACTCCAGGTCGCCGAGGTGCACGTCCTGGTGGCCCGTGAGGAACGTGCCCTGCGTGAAGCACATGGGGGCCGAGCCGTCGCAGCACCCGCCGGACTGGTGGAACATGAGCGGCTTGTCGTGCGAGGCCCGGAGGCCGCGGAGGAGCTCCGCGGCCGCCGGGGTCAGCGCCACCCTCTCGACCGGGTCCCCGGCCGGGGTCGTGCTCGTCTCGGTCACAGGGTCACCGGCTCAGAAGAATCCGAGCTTGTTCTCGTCGTACGAGACAAGCAGGTTCTTCGTCTGCTGGTAGTGGTCGAGCATCATCTTGTGGTTCTCGCGGCCGATGCCCGAGGACTTGTAGCCACCGAAGGCCGCGTGGGCCGGGTACTGGTGGTAGCAGTTGGTCCACACGCGCCCGGCCTGGATGTCACGACCGGCCTTGTACGCCGTGTTCGAGTCGCGCGACCACACGCCGGCGCCGAGGCCGTAGAGCGTGTCGTTGGCGATGTCGATCGCGTCGGCGTAGTCGTCGAAGCCCGTGACCGAGACGACCGGACCGAAGATCTCCTCCTGGAAGATCCGCATCTTGTTGTGGCCCTGGAAGATCGTCGGGGCCACGTAGTAGCCGCCCGACAGGTCGCCGCCGAGGTCGACCCGCTCGCCACCGGTGATGATGCGAGCGCCCTCCTGCACCCCGATCTCGAAGTAGGACAGGATCTTCTCGAGCTGGTCGTTGCTCGCCTGGGCGCCGATCATGGTGTCCGTGTCGAGCGGGTTGCCCTGCGTGATGGCCTTGACGCGCTCGGTGGCCGCGGGCAGGAACTGCTCGAGGATCGAGTTCTGGATGAGTCCGCGGCTCGGGCAGGTGCAGACCTCGCCCTGGTTGAGCGCGAACATCGCGAAGCCCTCGAGCGCCTTGTCGTAGAACGCGTCGTCCTTGCTGGCGACGTCCTCGAAGAAGATGTTGGGGCTCTTGCCGCCCAGCTCGAGGGTGGCGGGAATCAGGTTCTGGCTCGCGTACTGGGCGATCAGACGTCCTGTCGTGGTCTCGCCCGTGAAGGCGATCTTGCGGATGCGGCTGCTGGAGGCGAGCGGTGCGCCGGCCTCGACGCCGAAGCCGTTGACGATGTTGACGACGCCGGCTGGGAGCAGGTCACCGATGAGCTCGATGAGGAGCATGATCGACGCCGGGGTCTGCTCGGCGGGCTTGAGCACGACGCAGTTGCCCGCGGCGAGCGCCGGGGCGAGCTTCCAGGTGGCCATGAGCAGCGGGAAGTTCCACGGGATGATCTGGCCGACGACGCCGAGCGGCTCGTGGAAGTGGTACGCCACGGTCTGCTCGTCGAGCTGGGAGAGACTGCCCTCCTGCGCACGGATGGCACCGGCGAAGTAGCGGAAGTGGTCGACGACGAGCGGGAGGTCGGCGGCGAGGCACTCGCGGACCGGCTTGCCGTTGTCCCACGTCTCGCCGACGGCGAGCATCTCGAGGTTCTGCTCGATGCGGTCGGCGATCTGGTTCAGGATCGTGGAGCGTTCGGTGACCGACGTCTTGCCCCAGGCGGGCGCAGCGGCGTGGGCGGCGTCGAGGGCGGCCTCGATGTCCTCGGCCGTGCCGCGGGCGATCTCGGTGAAGACCTTGCCGTTGACCGGGGAGATGTTCTCGAAGTACTGGCCCTTGACGGGTGCGACGTACTCGCCGCCGATCCAGTGGTCGTAGCGGGACTTGTAGGAGACGACGGAACCGTCGGTTCCGGGCTGGGCAAAGACGCTCATGGGAGAGGCTCCTCGGGGTCGGGGCGGTGGGTGACTGTGACGCTAGTCACGGCCCCGTTGCAACGACGTTGTCACCGCGCTGCAGCACCGTTGCAGACCCTCGGCGAGGCTCAGGTGTAGAGGTCGTCGAGCCGCGCGACGTGGGCCTCGACCTGCGCGTACCGCGGCGAGGTGAACGGCAGGATCTGCAGGACCCGGGTCCAGACCTCCAGGTCCTCGCGCCCGTGCTGGGTGTCGGCGAACGACAGCAGCGCGTCGGCGTCGGTCCCGGCCAGCAGGGCGGAGCGGAGCTCGAGGTGCAGGTCCTCGCGCAGCTCCTCGACCGCCGGTGCCGTGGAGGCGGGCAGGACCGGGCCGCGGTAGGCGGCGACGGCGCTGCGCAGGCGGCCGGCCCGGACGTGCTCGCGCACCACCTCGAGGTCGGACTGCACGACCTGGTTCAGGCGGTACGGACGCGACTCCAGCTCCAGCGGGCCGAGCGCCGACCGGAGCCGCGAGAGCTCGGCGCGGATCGTGACGGGAGCCTGCTCGTCGTCGCTCAGCGCGAGCCCCAGCTCGGCCGACGTGAGCCCGTCGGACGCCCGCGAGAGCAGCAGCAGGAGCTCGCTGTGGCGCAGGCTGAGGCGCGACGTGACCGCTCCGACGTGCAGCGTGGCGCCGTGTGTGCCGAGCACCTCGAGCCGAGGCACCGACCAGCCGCTCGTGACGTGGATGCTGCTCCCCGTGCCGGTCTGGGGCGGGGAGAGCCGGGCGATGCGCAGCTCGGCCTCGACCGCCGCGACGGTGGCCCGCACGAGACCGAGGCTCTGGGGCGAGGCGACCTCCACCCCGCCGGTCACGTCGAGCACGCCGAGCACCGCGCCGGTGTCGGGGTCGTGGATGGGGGCCGCCGAGCAGCTCCAGGGGGTGACCTGGCGGGCGAGGTGCTCGGGACCGAGCAGCTGCACGGGCCGGTCGAGGGCGAGCGCCGTGCCCGGGGCGTTGGTGCCCGCGCTGGCCTCGCTCCAGTCGGCGCCGGCCATGAAGTGCATGCCCTCGGCTCGCGAGCGCAGCCCCGAGGAGCCCTCCACCCAGAGCAGCTGGCCCGCCGCGTCGCTCACCGCGACGAGCAGGCCGGCGTCGGTGGCCGACTCCACGAGCAGGCGACGGATGACGGGCATGCCGAGCGCGAGCGGGTGCTCCTTGCGGATCTCGTCGAGCAGGTCGAGGTCGATGCCCATGCGCGGGAGGTCGCCCTCGGGATCCAGGCCCCCGGCCAGGCTGCGCTGCCAGGAGTCGATGACCAGGCTGCGCAGACCCGTGTGCGCACGGCCGGACGCGACGAACTCGTCGTGGGCGCGGTGGAGGTCGCGCGTGAGCAGCGCCGGGTCGGCGCCCGGCGGGACCGCGAGGTCCTCGGAACGAGCCATGGCGCGAGTGTACGTGACGTGGCTCACGCCCGAGGGTGGCTTCCTGGCCGGCCGAACAGTTTCGACGTCAGGCGTCGCGCCGCAGGAACAGGAAGGACCCGAGCGCCAGCAGCAGGCCGACGAAGACGGCCAGCACGATCCCGCCGCCCACGGCGTCGAACGGCCGGTACCCGAGGAACTCGAGCGCCTTGCTGAGGCTGAGCCTCGTGTACATCTTTCCGCCGGCGTCGTACGGCAGGAACTTCAGGATCGTGACCACGCCGCTGGTGCCGTCGGGGTCGTCGGAGGCCAGCTTGATGACGGCCACGACGCCCTTGATGATCGACTCACCCACCGTCGGGACGAGCAGCAGCATCGCCACCGCCGCCGTCTGGTTGCGCAGCACGAGCGCGAACGCCAGGCCGGACAGCGTGAAGAGGACGGTGTAGACGACCGTCCCCGTCGTGATGCTCAGGACCTCCTCGGCGGTGGGCAGCCCGACCGCGAAGACGACCGCCGACAGCCAGCCCGCCACGACGCACAGCACGGCGGCGAGCGCCGAGACCAAGGCCGTGGTGACGACCTTGGCCACGAGCACGTGCCCGCGGCGCGGCAGCGCCGTGAGCGTGGCCCGGATCATCCCGTGCCGGTACTCGTGACCCATGGAGAAGACCCCGAGCAGGCCGAGGATGTAGGCGATCAGCAGCGGCGCGAAGCCCGTGGAGGCACCGATCGTGACGAGCGCGGCGAACGGCTGCTCGCCACCGGACAGCGGACCGGACTCCGGCAGCTGCCAGGCGATGAGCATCGACATGATGAGCTGGAACAGGAGCGCGAGCCCGATGAGCCAGTACGTGGAGCGGATCGTGACGAGGCGGACGACCTCGTACCGCAGGGCGTCGATCATGCGGGGGCCTCCGTCGCGGGACCGCCCGAGCGGAACTCCTGGTCCAGGCCGGTGGCCTCGAGGAAGGCCTCCTCGAGCGTGGCGTGCTGCGTCGTGAGCTGGTGCAGTCGGGCCCCCGCCGCGTGGGCAGCGTCTCCGATGGCTGCGGCGTCGAGGCCTCTCACCTCGAGGCCCGCGTCGGCATGCACCACCGTGGCTCCGCCGCGTTCCAGCGCCGGGAGGAGCAGGGCGGCGTCGGGCGTGCTGACCAGGACGCTTCCGAGCGAGCTGCGCGACACGAAGTCCTCGACCCGCCCGTTGGCGAGCAGCCGGCCCCGGCCGATGACGACCAGCTCGTCGGCCAGCACCGCCATCTCCTGCAGGAGGTGGCTCGAGACCAGCACCGAGCGCCCCTCGGAGGCGAGGTGGCGCAGGAGCTCGCGCAGCCACGTGATGCCTTGCGGATCCAGGCCGTTGCTGGGCTCGTCGAGCACGAGGGTGTGCGGGTCTCCGAGCAGGGCGGCGGCGAGCCCCAGGCGCTGACCCATGCCGAGGCTGAACTTCTTGGGCTTGCCGCGGGACACCGACTCCAGACCGACGAGCCGCAGCACCTCGTCGGCGCGCGAGACGGGGATGCCGTTGGCCGCGGCCAGCATCCGCAGGTGGTTGCGCGCCGACCGCGTGGGGTGGAACGGCTTGGCCTCGAGCAGCGCCCCCACGTGCAGCAGTGGACGCTCGAGCTCCACGAAGGTCCGGCCGTCGAAGGTGGTGCGGCCCTCACCGCGGTCGAGCCCCAGCATGAGCCGCATCGTGGTGGACTTGCCCGACCCGTTGGGGCCGAGGAACCCGGTGACGCTGCCGGGCCGCACGACGAAGCTCAGGTCGTGGACGGCACGGCGCTCGCCGTAGCTCTTGCCGAGACCCGTCGCCTCGATGGTCGCCATGCGGCCAGCCTGTCACGAACCCCCGTACGACGCATGACCTTCCGGGCGGATCTACCCCCGCACGGTGGGGAGCCACGTGGCGGGCGAGGTGATGACGTCCTCCAGCACGAGGAACGCCGCCCCGGTGGCCGCGACGCCGGGGTCGGCCAGGGCGGGACGCAGCCGGACGGGGTCCCACCGCGAGCCCAGCACGCGCTGCTGCAGCCGGTGGGCGAGGTCGTCGTGCAGGAACGGCTCCAGCTGCGCGAGGTGACCGCCCAGCACGACCGAGGAGATGCCCACGACGTTCACCACGCTGGCGAGCGCGATGCTGAGCGACCACGAGAGGATCGCGAGGGCCTCGGCACAGCGCGGGTCGCCCTCGGCCGCACGGACGCCCAGGTCGGTGGCCACCCGCTCGGGCGCGAGGCCGGACGCGGCGGCGAGCGCCTCGAGCCCGGCGTAGCGCTCGAGACAACCGGTGGAGCCGCACGGGCACCGGGGTCCGTGGGGGTCGACACACACGTGCCCGAGCTCGCCGGCCGCGCCGTGCTCCCCCACCACGACCTGCCCGCCCGACACGACGGCGCCGCCGACGCCGACGCGGGCCGTAACGTGCACGAAGTCCGACCAGGGTCCGGCGCGTCCCGGGACGGGCTCGGCCTCCACGACGGCGGCGAGGTCGGCCTCGTTGCCCACGACGGCCCGACGCCCCGAGACGGTGGGCAGGTGCGCCGGGACGTCGACCTCCGACCAGCCCAGGTTGGGAGCCCGCACGAGGAGCCGGCGGTCGGCCACGACACCCGGCACGGCGACCCCGGAGCCCACGACGATGCGGCCCCGCAGGCCCTGGCGGACCGAGCGGGCGAGCTCGGCCAGACCGGCCAGGACCGCCCCGGCGTCGCCCTCGGGCAGCGGCGCGGCACGCTCGGCCACGAGACGCCCCCGGAGGTCGACGGCCCGCACGAGGAGCTGGTCGACGTCGACCGAGAGGCCCAGCGCCACGACGCGCTCACCCGGCACGAGCGGGCGGGCCGGCCGTCCGGGACCTACCTGCTCCCGCGTGACCTCGTCGAGCAGTCCGGCCTCCACCAGCTCGTCGGCGAGGCGGGAGGCGGTGGCCCGCGTGATGCCCAGCGAGGCGGCCAGGTCGGCGCGCGACGGCGGGACCTCGCTGGCGCAGACGGCGGCCACGAGGGCGGCGAGGTTGGACTCGCGCAGGCTCGACTGGCGCACCGCCACGGTGGCACGCCCGCGCGGCGAGGTCTGCCCCGCGGCGGTGGCGGGCTGCTGGGCCGTCATGGGTTGACAGTACCGGACAACCCGATTTAAGTTCTACCATCAAACTTATCTGAGGAGACTCTCATGCCCGTGCGTCAGCCCACCCCCGAGGATCGCTTCTCCTTCGGCCTCTGGACCGTCGGCTGGACCGGCGTCGACCCCTTCGGCTCGGCCTCGCGCCCGGCGCTCGACCCGCGCGAGTACACCGAGAAGCTGGCCGAGCTGGGTGCCTGGGGCATCACGTTCCACGACGACGACGTCTTCCCCTTCGGCTCCGACCACGCCACGAAGGAGCGCATCACCACCGAGCTCAAGAAGACCGCCGACGCGGCCGGCCTCACGATCGAGATGGTCACCACCAACACGTTCAGCCACCCCGTCTTCAAGGACGGCGGCCTGACCGCAAACGACCGCGGCATCCGCCGCTTCGGCCTGCGCAAGATCCTCCAGAACGTCGACCTGGCCGCCGAGATGGGCGCCTCGACCTTCGTCATGTGGGGCGGCCGTGAGGGCTCGGAGTACGACGGCTCCAAGGACGTGTACTCGGCCATGGAGCGGTACAAGGAGGGCCTCGACACGATCGCCGGGTACATCAAGGAGCGCGGCTACGGACTGCGCATCGGCCTGGAGCCCAAGCCCAACGAGCCCCGCGGCGACATCTTCCTGCCCACCGCCGGGCACGCCCTGGCCCTCATCTCCGAGCTGGAGCACGGCGACATCGTCGGCCTCAACCCCGAGACCGGCCACGAGCAGATGGCCAACCTCAACTACACGCACACGCTCGGCCAGGCCCTGTGGCACGACAAGCTCTTCCACATCGACCTCAACGGCCAGCGCGGCCTCAAGTACGACCAGGACCTCGTCTTCGGTCACGGCGACCTGATCTCGGCGTTCTTCACCGTCGACCTCATCGAGAACGGCTTCCCGGGCCACCCCGACGCGCCCAAGTACACCGGCCCGCGCCACTTCGACTACAAGCCGTCGCGGACCGAGTACATGGACGGTGTCTGGGAGTCGGCCAAGGCCAACATGTCCACCTACATCGCGCTCGCCGAGAAGGCCACGGCCTTCCGCGCCGACCCGCGCGTGCAGGAGGCCGTCGAGTACGCCGGCGTCCTCGACCTGGCCCAGCCCACGCTCGCCCCCGGCGAGACCGCGGCCAGCCTGCTCGCGGACGACGAGGGCTTCGACCCCGACGAGGCCGCCAAGCGCGACTTCGGCTTCGTGAAGCTGCAGCAGCTCGCCGTCGAGCACCTCCTCGGCTGACCATGACGCTCGTGGCAGGGGTCGACTCCTCGACGCAGTCGTGCAAGGTCGTCGTCGTCGATGCCGAGGACGGCCGCGTGGTGCGGTCCGGCCAGGCCAAGCACCCTGACGGCACCGAGGTCGACCCCCGCCACTGGTGGGCGGCCATGAGCGTGGCCGTCGAGGAGGCCGGCGGGCTCGACGACGTCGCCGCCCTCTCGGTGTCCGGCCAGCAGCACGGCATGGTGGCGCTGGACGCCGACGGCGAGGTCGTCCGTCCGGCGCTGCTGTGGAACGACAACCGTTCCGGGGTGGCGGCCCACGACCTCGTCGAGGAGCTGGGGGCCGAGACCTGGGCGCAACGCACCGGCACGGTCCCGGTCGCGTCGATCACGGTCACCAAGCTGCGCTGGCTCGCCCAGCACGAGCCCGAGAACGCCGCGCGCGTGGCGGCCGTCGCGCTCCCCCACGACTGGCTGACGTGGCGCCTGCGAGGCACGGGCCGCCTCGAGGACCTCGTCACCGACCGGTCCGACGCCTCCGGCACGGGCTACTTCGACCCGGCCTCCGGGCAGTACCTGCGCGACCTGGTCGCCCTGGCCCTCGGCCGCGACGCCGACGGCATCACGCTCCCCCGCGTCCTGGCCCCCTCCGAGGGCGTCGAGACCGGGTCGGGCCTCGTCCTCGGCCCGGGGACGGGAGACAACGCGGGCGCGGCCCTCGGACTGGGGCTGGCGCCGGGCGGGACGAGCATCTCGGTCGGCACGTCCGGCGTCGTGTGCGCCGTCTCGACCACGCCCACCCATGACGCGTCCGGCCTGGTGGCCGGCTTCGCCGACGCCACCGGGAACCACCTCCCGCTCGTCGCGACGCTCAACGGGGCACGGGGCCTCGACGCCGTCGCGCGCGTCCTCGGCGTCGACCACGACGGGCTCACCGAGCTCGTGCTGGCCGCTCCCGCCGGAGCCGGTGGGCTCGTGCACGTGCCCTACCTGGAGGGCGAGCGAACGCCCAACCTGCCGGACGCCACCGGATCGCTCGTCGGCATGACGCTCGCGTCGTGGACGCGGGAGAACCTCGCCCGGGCCGCCGTGGAGGGGCTCTGGTGCGGGCTCGCCGACGCCCTCGCCGCGGTGCGTGCGCAGGGCGTCGAGGTGGTGCGTGCGTCACTCGTCGGCGGCGCCGCCAGGTCGCGGGCGGTGCGCGAGCTCGCGCCGGTCGTGCTGGGCCTTCCGGTCGACGTCCCCGAGCCCGCCGAGTACGTCGCGCTCGGAGCCGCGCGCCAGGCCGCCTGGGTGGTGTCGGGCACGAGCGAGCCGCCGTCCTGGCAGGCCGCCGAGACGACCACCTACGAGGCCGAGCACCGTCCGGAGGTCCTGGGGGCCTACCGCGCTGCCGCGTCGGCGTACGTCCAGCGCGTCGTGGAGCGGTAGAGGTCACCCGGCCTCAGCACGACCTCGTCGAGGACGCGGTTCGGTCCGTCCGGCTCGCGCTGGGCCTCCAGCGCCACGCCGGACGGGCCCCCCGTGTACACCTGCAGCGTCGGCTGGTCGCTCGTCACCGTGACGCTGCGCCGACCGTCCGCCGAGGCGAGGACCGCGACCGTCCGGGGGCCTGAGCCGTCGACCACGAACGCATGGTCGAGCCCGCTCGACGGACCCACCGCCCGGCCGTGGCGCAGGTCGAAGGGTGAGCCGTCGACCGCCGCCGAGCCCGGCAGCGGGACCCCCGTCCCGTCGACGGGGAGGTAGCGGGCCGCGGGCACGGTGAGCACCGGGTCCGGCCCGAGCTCGAGGTACGGGTGGCTCGCGAGCCCCACCACGGTGGGGGCGTCGGTCGTGGCCTCGAGCACGACCTCCACGGCGTCGTCGAGCAGCGTGTACGAGGCCGTGGCGGTCAGCGTCCCGGGGAAGCCCTGGTCGCCGTCGGGACTCACGAGACGAAGGACCGCGCGGTCCGCCCCGAGCTCGGCGACGTCCCACTCCCGTCGGTCGAACCCGTCGGGGCCGCCGTGCAGCGTGTGCGCGCCCTCGCTCGGCACCAGACGGTGCTCGGTGCCGTCGAGCACGAACCGGGCGTCGGCGATGCGGTTGGCGTAGCGGCCCACCACGGCACCGGCGTAGGGCTGGGCCCGCTCGAGACGCCGTTTCACGGGCCAGCTCGCGACGATGCTCGGACCGGTTCCGGGGGCGGGGTGCCACGCGTCGACCGCGGCGCCGAGCGAGAGGACCTCGAGACGGGCTCCGGCCGACGAGACCAGCTGGATGCGCTCCACGGGACGAACCTACCCGCCGTCGGCTCGGCGGGCCGGGCGCGTCAGGGCCGGTCCTGCTCGTCCCACTCCACGTCCTTGCGCACGACCCGCGCCGGCACGCCCGCCACGGCGGTGTGAGGCGGGACGTCCTGGTTGCGGACGACGCTGCGCATCCCCACGACGGCACCGTCGCCCACGCGGGTGTGCCCCGTGACCACGGCGTCCTTGCAGAGCCAGACGTGGCGTCCGATGCGGACGTGCGCGCCGAAGGGGTTGAGACGCTCGCCGGTGGAGCGGTCACCGAGCCGGTGCATGTCGTCGGTGGCGACGTAGACGTCGGCGGCCCACAACCCGTCCGGTCCCACGACCACGGTGCCGCCGTTGCGGGCGTCGACCACGGCGCAGCGGGTGGCCGTGAGGGGTCCGTGCAGGACGACCTGCGACTGCGGACCGCAGTAGATCTCGGCTGCGGTGAGGACGCAGCCGGCACCGATGAAGACGGTCGCGTCGTCGCCCACGAGGAGGGAGACGAGGTGCTCGAGCGGTGAGGCCAGGACGACCAGCGCGCGGCTGAACGGGTAGCCCGTCATGCGCTCGAGGGCACCGCGCGGGAGCTCGGCGCCGCGGACGGCGTAGAGCACGTTCTCGTGCTCGTGCCACCACGGGTCCCAGGCGTCGTCGGCGCGGACGAGGTCGAGGTCGTCGAGCACCTCGACGTCGACCCCCGCCTGCGACAACCGTTCCCGGTGCTCCACGTCCATCCCCTCATCCTTCCGCACCGGCTCCCGGCCGTCGACGAAGGATGAGGGAACGGGGCCGCCAGGACGACCACAAGCCCTCATCGTTCGTCCGCCCACGACCAACGACGAGGGAACCGGGTCGCCAGGACGACCACAAGCCCTCATCGTTCGTCCCGGGGCGGGTGGGGACGCGGAAGGGCCCGGCTCCGCTTGCGCGGGGCCGGGCCCTCCCGGATTCAGCAGGTGGAGCAGGGGCTCAGAAGCCCATGCCGCCCATGTCGCCCATGTCGGGCGCGCCGCCGCCGGCGCCCGCGGGCTCCGGCTTGTCGGCCACGACGGCCTCCGTCGACAGGAACAGGGCCGCGATGCTGGCCGCGTTCTGCAGGGCGGAGCGGGTGACCTTGGCGGGGTCGAGGATGCCGGCCGCGATGAGGTCGACGTACTCGCCCGTGGCAGCGTTCAGGCCGTGGCCCGGCTCGAGGCCGGCGACCTTCTCCGCGACGACGCCACCCTCGAGGCCGGCGTTGATCGCGATCTGCTTGAGCGGGGCCGAGGCTGCGAAGCGCACGATGTTGGCGCCCGTGGCCTCGTCGCCGACGAGGTCGAGCTTCTCGAACGCGAGCTTCGTCGCCTGCACGAGAGCGACGCCGCCTCCGGCGACGATGCCCTCCTCGACGGCCGCCTTGGCGTTGCGCACGGCGTCCTCGATGCGGTGCTTGCGCTCCTTGAGCTCGACCTCCGTGGCCGCGCCGACCTTGATGACGGCCACGCCGCCGGCCAGCTTGGCGAGACGCTCCTGGAGCTTCTCACGGTCGTAGTCGGAGTCGGAGTTCTCGATCTCCGCACGGATCTGGTTGACCCGTCCGGCGATCTGGTCCTGCGAGCCGCCGCCCTCGACGATGGTGGTCTCGTCCTTGGTGGTGACGACCTTGCGGGCCGTGCCGAGGAGCGAGATGTCGGCGTTCTCGAGCTTGAGACCGACCTCCTCGCTGATGACCTCACCACCGGTCAGGATGGCGATGTCGGCCAGCATGGCCTTGCGGCGGTCGCCGAAGCCGGGAGCCTTGACGGCGACCGACTTGAAGGTGCCGCGCATCTTGTTGACGATGAGCGTCGCGAGGGCCTCGCCCTCGACGTCCTCGGCGATGATGACGAGCGGCTTGCCCGACTGCATGACCTTCTCGAGGACCGGGACGAGGTCCTTCACCGAGCTGATCTTGCTGTTCACGATGAGCAGGTACGGGTCCTCGAGGACCGTCTCCTGGCGCTCGGGATCGGTGACGAAGTAGCCCGACAGGTGACCCTTGTCGAAGCGCATGCCCTCGGTGAGCTCCAGGTCGATGCCGAACGTGTTCGACTCCTCGACCGTGATGACGCCTTCCTTGCCGACCTTGTCCATGGCCTCGGCGATGATCTCGCCGACCGTGGTGTCAGCGGCCGAGATGGAGGCGGTGGAGGCGATCTGCTCCTTGGTCTCGACGTCCTTGGCCAGCGACAGCAGCTGCTCGCTGATGGCCTCGACGGCGGCCTCGATGCCCTTCTTCAGGCCCATCGGGTTGGCGCCGGCCGCGACGTTGCGCAGACCCTCGCGCACGAGGGCCTGGGCCAGGACGGTGGCGGTGGTGGTGCCGTCGCCAGCGACGTCGTCCGTCTTCTTGGCGACCTCCTTGACGAGCTCGGCGCCGATGCGCTCATAGGGATCCTCGAGCTCGATCTCCTTGGCGATGCTGACACCGTCGTTGGTGATCGTGGGGGCGCCCCACTTCTTCTCCAGGACGACGTTGCGGCCCTTGGGGCCGAGCGTGACCTTGACGGCGTCGGCGAGCTGGTTCATACCGCGCTCGAGGCCGCGCCGGGCTTCCTCGTTGAATGCAATGGACTTGGCCATGGATGCTGTCTCCGCGTGTGCGTCGATGTGGGGCGGATCGGGGGTGCCCGCGACGGACGGCCTCGTGCGAACCGGCGAACCCTTCTCGCCGGACGACGGACCTCACCGGTCCGATCCAATTAGCACTCTCACTATAGGAGTGCCAGACAACGCCTGGCAATCGGGTCCCCCGAGTGCCAGCCGGTGCCGCTCTCAGCGCGGCAGCGGCCCCACGTCGTAGGTGAGGCTGACGAGCTGTCCGGCGCGCTGCACGTGGGTGAGGGTGAGCCGGTCGGACTCCAGCACGCGGGGCAGCAGCGGCGCTCCGGCGCCCAGCGTGACAGGCGCGATGGTGACGACGAGGCGGTCGAGGAGCCCCTCGTCGGCGAGCTGTCCGACCACCTCTCCTCCGCCCAGGACCCAGACGTCGCGCTCCCCCGCGGCCGCCGTGGCCTCGGCGTGGACCCGCGCCACGGGCGCCTGCGTGAACCGGATGTCCGCACCCTCCACGACCGGCTGCTCGCGGTGGGTGAGGACCCAGGCGGGACGCTCGCCGTACCACTCCCGCCACTGCTCCGGCCTGGCCGCGAGGTCGTCGTGCTCGTACACCCAGCGGTACGTGGACGAGCCCATGACGAGGGCGCCGACGCTGTCGGTGAACGCGGCCATGTCGGCCTCGAGGCCGGGCTCGTGCTCGACGGCGAACAGCCAGTCGAGGGAGTGCTCGGGCGTGGCCAGGAAGCCGTCGAGGGTGCTCGCGGTGTAGTACACGGTCGCCATGGCCCGAGGCTAGCCGCGGGCTCCGACAGGGGCGGTCAACCGATCTCGAGTCGTGATCGACGGCGGGGCCTGCTCTCCGGAGCGGTCCCGTCGGCGCCCTCCGCGGACTCGTCGGCACCCTCGGCCCGCTCGACGAGCCGGTCGCGCCGCGCGATCCACAGCACCACCCCGATCAGCACGACGGCCGGCGCGAGCGCAGGGATGGCGAGCAGCGCCACGGGGTGCGCCAGCAGCACCTCCGGGGGGACGTCGGCGGTGGAGGTGGTGGTGAGCGCGAAGAGATCCATGAGGCCTCAGACGGAGAAGAGGAGGAAGAGCCCGGTGAAGGTGTAGGCCACCATCAGGACGAGCATGGCCAGCTGGCCGGACAGGCGGTGCGCCTTGGGCAGGAGCACCAGGGCGCGGTCGTGCGCAGCGACGACGGCGAGCACGTGGCCGGCCACGACGAAGGCGACCTTGAGCCCGGCCAGGGTCGACGTGTGCGTGGACAGGACGTACGAGACGGAGGGGTCCGCCGGCCAGCCCGTCGGCTCGAGGAGCGCGAAGAGCACCACCTGCCCCTTCTCGACGAGGTAGGTCAGGTAGTGCGCGAAGACGTAGCCGACCACGATGGGGACGAGCGAGTGAGCGAGCGCGCCGGGCAGCGCCGCACGCTCCCGTCCTGAGACGCCGCCGGTGGCCCGGGAGGCGAGCTGGAAGAGGAGCGCCACCACGACGCAGAAGGCGAGCAGCGTCAGCGTGCGCTGGGCACCGTCGACCGTCCTGCTCTGCCAGAACTCCGAGGCCGAGAAGCTGTCGTACGCGGTGGAGCCCAGCAGCGTGGCGAGCAGGGCCACGAGCCCGGGAGCCACCGGGAGGGTCGGCAGCGTGCGCAGCGGGTTGTGCAGGACCCAGCGGCCGTCGCGCACGAAGGGCGAGAGCCGGGCCACGATCGCGGAGTACACGTCGAAGGGGTCGCCGCGCTCGAACCAGCGCGGACCGAACGCGAGCCCGGCGACCACCGCGACCAGCGCGTAGAGGGCGACCCAGAGGCGCAACGCGTCGATGCTGCCGGGGTCGGGCGAGGCGAGCTCGAGCCACACGAACGCGAACAGTCCCGCCACGGCCGGCCAGTACCCGAGCCGCTCGGGGTAGGTCGCGAAGCCGTCGGGACGCCCCGTGAGCCGACCCACGACGGACTGCAGCGTGCGCCAGGGCGAGAGGTCGCGCCAGACGTGCCCCGCGAGGAGCGCGAGCGGCACGAGGCCGACCCACACCAGGACGTAGACGGCGCCCAGGCCGCCGTTGCCGGGCTCGTCGGGCCCGAGGTACAGCGTCCCGAGGACCCAGGCCGTGAGCAGGAGGCCCACCCCGGCCAGCCAGGGGCGACGCGCGGGGACGTCGCCCTCCGACTCACCCACCAGGCGGGGCTCGCGCCAGGCCAGCGCCAGGACCGCGAAGGAGATCGTGAGGGCCCACGACGCGCCCACCATGGCGTAGAGGAACGGGATGGGAAGGTCGGTGGACCCGCCGACCCCGTGCCCGGCGAGCGGGCCGACGAGGACGTGCACGGTCAGGGACGCACGACGAGCTGGGCGATGACGGCGTCGGCGTGGTGGGCCTCGACCGCCACCTGACCCGGGGTCTCGAGCGTGAACGACTCGGAGACCTCGTCGCCCGCGGCGACCTCGTACTCGTGCTCGGGGTCGGAGTGGACGTGGATCTCCTCGTCGGCCGCCGCAGTGATGTTCAGCGTGACCTCCTGGCCGACCTTCACGTCGACGCGCTTCCCCTGCGGGGTGACCTTGCCGTCGGCGGCGATCTCGATGTCGACGGTCACGCCCTCGGCGGCCGGCTCGCTCGGGGCGCTGGTCGCGCTCGCGCCGGGCGAGGCCGAGGACCGACTCGCGTCGGCTCCGTCGGTGTCGTCGTCGTTGCCGCAGGCCGCGAGGCTCAGCACCAGCACGGCGGCGGCAGCAGTGGCGATCATCTTCATGCGGGGTCCTCCGGTGCTTCTTCTTCGGGCTCGAGGGCGCGCCGCAGGACGTCGTCCTCCTGGCGCTCGTCGCGCCGGTCCTTGCGAGCGATGTAGAGCACCACTGCGACCACCACGACCGCGGGGACGAGGGCCGGGATGGCCAGCAGGGCGGCGTGGTGGGCGAGGAGCTGCTCGCCGGCCGGGGTCACGGGGCCGACGGTACCTTCCCCGCGTCGTCCGCGGGGTCGGGCTCGAGGTCACGGCGGCGCTCGGCCTCCCGCTCGATCGCGCGACCGACGCGGGCGACGGCCACCGAGATACCGATCAGGATGGCCAGGCTGCAGATCAGCACGATCAGGTTGGCGAGGCCCCAGAGCCAGCTGGGCGCATCGAAGTTGCGCTCCCGCTGAAGGATCTCGATCTCGGGCTGGAACGGCCGGTCGATCGTCGCGCTCGCGGGGACCTCCTTCGCACCGATGGCCTCGTCGGCCGGCAGGAAGATGGGGACCGCCGTGAGCATGCGGCCGTCCTGGACCCGCAGCAGCGTCTTCCAGTTGCCGCCCACGGGCATGGCCTTGGTGGACTCCCAGGTGTTCTCGCCGGTACGACGCAGCCGGTCGGCACGGATGCCGTCGCTCCCGCCGCCCTGCCACGAGAGGATCTGCACCCACGTGGGGTGGTCGTCGATGAGGTTCTTGGGCTCGACCGTGACCTTGGTGGTGATCTCGGGGTCGTCGGCCGTGCCCACCTGGGTGGTCTCGATGCGCGCCGACGCGTCCTTGGGCACGGTGGCGTGGAGGCCGTTGCCCACCGCGACCGCCGTGACCAGGATGGTCGCGGCCACGATGACACGGCCCACCGTCTGGCCCTTGGGCAGCTGACCGCGCAGGCCCATGGCGAAGAGCGCTCCGCAGAGGCCGGTGCCGACCGCGACGGGGATGCTCATGGCGAGCGACTCGACCCAGATGTCACGGGGCCACGGGAACGGGTAGACCAGGTCGTTCCAGGCCTTCTCGATGACCAGGCCGACCGTGGCGATCAGGAACCCGCCGACGGCGCCGAAGACGAGCGGCTTGTCCTTGAGCTTGGTGAAGGCGAGCAGCTCGATCAGGATCGCGCTGCCGATGTAGAGCGGGAAGACGTGGTGGGCCGCGCCGAAGACGTCGGTGACCACGAACGAGACGATGCCGCGCACCACGAGGAAGAAGCCCGCCGCGAAGATCGCGACGCCCGGGCCGCCGTACAGGCGGGCGGCGACGAACGCGAGCGCTGCCGCGGCGCTGATCATGAGCGGCGCGAAGACCATCCGGAACTGGGCGACGCCGAAGTCGAACTCGGCCTGGAAGACCGAGAGGCCGATGACGAGGCCGCCGAACGCCATGGCGAGCGTGAGCTTGTGCAGCACCTGCGAGCTCACGACGTCCTTGCCGTGCTCGAACTCGTCGGAGAACTCGGCCTCGCGGTGGAGCAGGATGATGCCCGCCGTGGAGAGCCCGGCGCCGCCGATGAGCATGATGTGCGTGGGACCCCACAGGGTGACGTCCTGGCCGAAGAGCCGGTGCCAGACGTCGTCGAGCGGGAAGCCGATGAGGGCGTAGAGGCCGCACGCGGCGATGAAGATGCCGGCGACCGGGGCGTACCAGTTGCGCGTGATGCGGACCGACGCGATGCCGGGCTTCTGGCCGTCACGGGGCCAGACGATGGCCGACATGCCCGCGATGAACAGCGCGAAGAGCCCGTACAGGATCAGGTAGTGGGCCGGGTTGGCCAGCGGTCCCTCGTCGCGGCCACGACCGGCGTGCAGGCTCACGTCCCAGAGGAAGCCGAGCAGCGCGACGACGAGCGAGCTGGCGACGAAGAGCTGCGGGATGGCCAGCCAGCCGGGCTCGCCCGTGCGGCTGCCGACGGCCTGGCCCAGCTTGTGGAACCAGTGGATGCGGTGCGTGCGGTGGGCCCAGGCGATCCACAGGAGGATCGCCGTGACGATGCCGGCGGCGATGGACAGTCCGAAGACCTGGTCCAGCGCGGCACCGCCGACGGGTGCGGGGTCCGACGTGGCTGCGGGGAACATACCGGGAGTATGTCAGCGGCTATGAGACACCGCAAGTGTCAGATGAAGGTGACCCTACCCACGTGTCGCGAGCGTCACCGCGCGGAACGGCTCAGCGAGCCTCGACGCTCAGCGACCTTCGACGCTCAGCGTCCTTCGACTTCGTGGGCCTCGCGACCCTTGGGCCCGTCGACGACCTCGAACTCGACGGGCTGGCCGTCCTCGAGGGTCTTGTAGCCGTCGGACTTGATCTTGGACCAGTGGACGAAGACGTCGTCCTGGCCCTCCACCTCGATGAAGCCGAAGCCCTTGTCGGCGTTGAACCACTTGACGATGCCCTGAGCCATCGCTCACTCCCACCTGATGCTGGATCGCCCTCGGCCCGAGCGGATCCTTCAGGGGGGAGCCTATACGCCGTCACCCGCAGGACCACAGCGGTCCACGTGAGGTTCATGTGCGGGAAACCTCGAAGGGTCCTTCGAGCGGCCCAGGGAGCGGCCCGCGCGGGTTCAGCCGCCGGCGACGGCGGGGATGATCGAGATCTGCGTGCCCTCGGGAGTGGTCGTGGCCAGGCCGTCGGTGAAGCGCACGTCCTCCTCGGCGACATAGATGTTGACGAAGCGACGCAGCTTGCCGTTCTCGTCGACGACGCGCGCCTTGATGCCGGGGTACTGGCTCTCGAGCGAGTCCAGGACGTCGGCGAGGGTGGCGCCCTCGGCGCTCACCTGCGACGAGTCGTCGGTGTAGGTGCGCAGGATGGTGGGGATGCGGACGGAAACGGACACAGGGGTCTCCCGGTTCAGGTGAGGGGCGGAGGCGCTCAGGCGATGCCGGAGGCGGCGAAGGCGTCGTACGTGGGGGCGATGGTGGCGACGGGACCCACGGCCCCGGACACGGCGTCGAGGGTCTTGAGCCCGTGGCCCGTGTTGATGATGACGGTCTCGAGGTCGGGGTCCAGCTGACCCGTCTCGACGAGCTTCTTGAGGACGCCCACCGTGGTGCCGCCTGCAGTCTCGGTGAAGATGCCCTCGGTGCGGGCGAGCAGCACGATGGCGTCACGGATCTCGTCGTCACTCACCTGCTCGACGGCTCCACCTGTGCCGCGGGTGATGTCGAGGACGTAGATGCCGTCGGCGGGGTTGCCGATCGCGAGCGACTTGGCGATCGTGTCGGGCTTGACCGGACGGATGGCGTCGACGCCGTCCTTGAAGGCGGTGGCCACCGGGTTGCAGCCCTCGGCCTGGGCACCGAAGACCTTGTAGGGCTTGTCCTCGACGAGGCCCAGGGTCACGAGCTCCTGGAACGCCTTGTGGACCTTGGTGAGCTGCGAGCCGGACGCGACGGGGATGACGATCTGGTCGGGGAGGCGCCAGCCGAGCTGCTCGGCGATCTCGTACCCGAGCGTCTTGGAGCCCTCGGCGTAGTACGGACGGACGTTGACGTTGACGAACGCCCAGCCGTCCTCCTCGCCCGCGATCTCGCTGGCCAGCTTGTTGACGTCGTCGTAGTTGCCGTCGACGGCCACGAGGTTCTCGGTGAAGACCGCCGAGTTGACCTGCTTGGGCGTCTCGAGGTTGCTGGGGATGAACACGACCGTGCGGATGCCGGCGCGCGCACCGGCGGCGGCCACGGCGTTGGCCAGGTTGCCCGTGGAGGGGCAGGCGAAGACCTTGGCGTCGAGCTCGCGGGCCGCCGAGAGGGCGATCGCGACGACGCGGTCCTTGAAGGAGTTGGTGGGGTTGGTGCTGTCGTCCTTGACCCAGAGCCGGTCGATGCCCAGCTGGGCACCGAGGTTCCTGGCCTTCAGGAGGCGCGTGAACCCGGGCTCGAGGTTGGGGCTCGACTCGATGTCGTCGGGGACGGGCAGCAGGGCCTTGTAGCGCCAGATGTTGGCCGGACCGGCCTCGATCTGCTCCCGCGTGACCTGCCCGAACTCGTAGCCGATCTCGAGCGGCCCGAAGCACTCGTGACAGGCGTAGTGGGGGCCGAGCTCCCGGGTGGTGCCGCACTCGCGACAGACGAGCTGGGTGGCCGGGCCGAAGGCGCCTTCGCGCACGGTCCGGACTTCGGTGGTGATGCTCACGAGGCCTCCTCGTCATCTCTCCCGGACGACCTGTCCGGGACGGATTTAGCACCTGGCCCGCCGGTCACGCACGTACGCGTGGCGGTGTGGGCTGGTTGCTGGGGCTTCGCAGGGCCGTTCCCTCTGCCCCTCTGGATGAGCACCTCAATCCTAGGCAGCGTCTCACGATGCGTCCAATCCGTTCGCATGCTGAGACGACGACGTCCGGTGGATGGACCGGCCGGGCGGGGGCTGCGAGCGGCCCCGCGCGCGCGGCTCAGCCGACGGCGCGCACGTCCTCGAAGGCGGGGCCGAACGCGCAGGACGCGAGACTCGTGAGTGACGGGGACTCGTCGAGGTGCTCGGGCACCCCCAGGGCGAGCATCACGTTGATCAGCATCCCGTGGGCCACGAAGTCACGCGCCTGGTCCTCGTCGCAGCCGGTGGAGGTGATGACGTCGAAGATCTCGCCCATGCGCCGCCGCGCGAGCTCGCCGATGGCCGGCTCCGACGCCGCCACGAAGCCGTGGAGCATGACCTGCATGACGTCGCGGTCGGACAGCACGAGGTCGGTGTAGGCCTGGCCGAGCGGCTCCATGCCGCCCTCGACGTCGGGGCGCACCACACCGCTCGCGACGATCTCGGTGAACGAGTCGAGGACCCGCGCCGTGGCCTGGTCGAACACCTCGAGGAACAGCTCCAGCTTCGTGCCGAAGATGCGCACGACGTACGGCTGGGAGACGCCGGCCTCCTTGGCCACGACGTCGGTGCTGGTGGCGGCGTAGCCCGAGCGCGAGAAGGCGCGGGTCGCGGCGGCCACGACGAGGGTACGGCGGTCCTCGGCGGAGAGGCGGGTGCGAGGTGCTGGGGTCACGCTTGACAGGTTATCACTTGATTACTTATCGTCGAGGCTGTTGGTAATCATTCGATGCCTTCCAGACTTCCAGCCCTCCGGAGGGACCATGTCCACCACCACCCTCGCGCCTGATCCCCAGGCGCTCGCCCACCCCGACCACGGCACAGCCACCCGCCCCCGGGTTCCCGTGTGGGTGGCGATCCTGGCCGCGTCGCTCCCGATGTTCATGGCCACGCTCGACAACCTCGTCATGACGAGCGCCCTGCCCGTCGTCCAGGCCGACCTCGGCTCGAGCGTGAGCCAGCTGTCGTGGTTCATGAACGCCTACTCGCTCGTCTTCGCGACGTTCATGCTCGCGGCCGCGACGCTCGGCGACCGGCTCGGACGCCGCCGCGTGATGCTCGCGGGCATCGGCGTCTTCACGATCGGCTCCATCGCCGCTGCGCTGAGCACCTCGTCGGAGGCGCTCATCGCGGCCCGGGCGCTGCAGGGCCTCGGCGGCGCGGCGATCATGCCCCTCTCGCTCACGCTTCTCGCCTCGGCGGTCCCCGCGTCCCGGCGTGCCGTCGCGATCGGCGTCTGGGGCGGCGTCTCGGGACTCGGCGTGGCGCTCGGCCCGGTCATCGGCGGCGCGGTCGTGGAGGGCATCAGCTGGCAGGCCATCTTTTGGATCAACGTCCCGGTGGCCGTCGTCGCCGTGCCCCTGCTCCTGCGGGGCCTCGGCGAGTCGCGCAGCAGCGCGCCGAGCCGTCTGGACCCCGTCGGCACGCTCGCCCTCGGCGGTGCGGTGCTCGCCGGCATCTGGGGCATCGTGCACGGCAACGACGACGGCTGGTCGTCCGCCGGCGTCATCGGCACGCTCGTCCTGTCGGTGGTCCTGCTCGTCGGCTACGTCGCCTGGGCGACCCGACGCCCGGACGCGGTGCTGCCCCTGCGGCTCTTCCGCTCGCGCAGCTTCACGGTGGCCAACGTCATCGCCCTGACCTTCACCATCGGGATGTTCGGCACGGTCTTCCTGCTGTCGCAGTACCTGCAGGTGGTCCAGGGCTACTCCCCCTTCGAGGCCGGGCTCCGGACGCTGCCCTGGACCGCCGCGCCGATGGTCGTCGCCCCGCTCGCGGGCGCGCTCGCCGAGCGGGTCGGACTCCGACCACTGCTCGTGGTGGGCCTCGTGATGCAGACCGTCTCGCTCGTGTGGTTCGCGATCATCACGGAGGCCTCGGCCGACTACTCCTCGTTCGTGGCGCCGCTCCTCGTGGCCGGCGTGGGCATGGGCATGACGTTCGCGCCCATGTCGACGGCCGTCCTCGACGGGCTGCCCGACGACGACTTCGCCATCGCCAGCTCCGCCAACTCGACCGTGCGTGAGTTCGGCGTCGCACTCGGCATCGCCGGACTCGTGGCCGTGTTCCAGGGTCAGGGCGGCGAGATCACGCCCACGGGCTACGACGGCGCCATCGGCCCGGCACTCCTCACCGGAGCAGCCGTCGTGGGGGTGGCGGTCGTGGCCGCCCTCTTCGCACCGCGCCGCGCGGCCGCCGCGTCCTAGCGCCGACGGAACCGGGTCGACGGTGGCGGGTAGTCGCCGTCGGCCAGGTTCGCGAGGCGCTCGAACGGGTTGTACGAGTGGTGGTCGCCCGCCACCGTCCACGAGACGAGCACGCCGAGCAGGTAGGGCACGAGCATGGCGGGGCCGATGCACCAGGCGTACTGAGTGCAGTGCCGGTCCTCGTGCCGCAGCAGGGCCGGGCGTCCGAGCAGGTCGTCGACGTCGCGGCCGCTCACGAAGACGCTGCCGACCGTGAACGCCCCGGCCCTCGGGAAGCCCCAGCGGTAGCCGCCGGCCACCCAGGTGCCACGGCCCCGCCGCACGACGGTGGCTCCCCCGGCCCGAGCGAGCGCCAGGCCGAGCGGCGTGGACAGGTTCACCCAGTTGACGACGGTCCGGACCCGCGTCCACCGCGTGTGCGGCAGGAGGTCCACGGCGTCAGGCCTCGAGCGCGTCGGCCAGCTCGGTGAGCCAGTCGGCGACGTCGTCGGGGCCCTGCAGCACGACGTCGGAGCGGGGGACGAGAGCGTCCTGCTCGGGCGAGACGGAGCAGGCCAGGAGACCGGCGAGCCCCTCGGCGCGGAACGCGTCGACCGCGTCGAAGGCCGGGAGGTCGCCCAGGTCGTCGCCCGCGTACACGACGGTGCGCGCCCCGGTGCGCTCCACGAGGTGGCGCATGGCGTCGCCCTTGTCGCTGCCCGGCGAGCGGAGCTCCATGACCTGGCGCCCGGGCTCCAGGGCGAGACCCAGCCGGTGCGCCCAGTCACGCAGCGGGGCGTCGAGCCGCTGCAGCAGGTCGGGATCGATGCCCCGGGTGTGCAGCGCGACGGCCAGTCCCTTGTCCTCGATGCGCACGTGCTGGGCGCCGTGCTCGTCGAGCCACGCAGGCAGCTCCTCCACGAGCTGCGCGACGGCGGCCGAGCGCTCCGGCCGGACGACCTCGCCCGTGGCGGCGTCCCAGCGCTCCACGCCGTACTGGCCGCACACGACGAGCCCGGAGAGCCCGGTGTGCTGCTGGAAGCCTCCCAGCTCGAGGACCTGGTCGACGGGGCGTCCGGTGACGATGGCGACGAGGCCCAGCCGGGGGCCGAGGCGGTCGAGAGCCGCCACCGAGCGGGGGTGGACGTAGGCCTGGGTGGGGTCGTCGACGATGGGCGACAGCGTGCCGTCGAAGTCGAGCCCGAGCAGCACCCCGGACGGGTCGTCGAGGACGGCGGCGGGCCAGCGCGTCATGCGACGGGACCGAGCAGCACGAGCGTCAGGCGCTCGGTGCTCATGCCGGCCAGCGCGGGAGCCACGGAGCCGACGCCGAGGTCGTCCGCGAGCAGCCGCGCCTCGGCCTCACGCCCGGCGGGGTAGAAGACCGACGTCTGCGCGACGCCGCCGGCGCGCCAGTTGCCGACCGTTCCGACGGTCCAGCCCAGCTGCTGGACGCGGGCGCCGGCCGAGCGGGCGAGCCCCGGCGTGCGCGAGCCGTTGAGCACCGAGACCCCGACCGTGGTGCGCTGGGCAGAGGGGCTGGGTGACGGCGACGGCGGCGCGGTGGTCTTCTCGGCCGTGGGTGACGGGCTGGGTGTGGCCGACTTCTCGGGACTGCGGCTCGGGGAGGCCGACGCCGACGGCGAGGCGGCGCTCGGGTCGGGACCGTCGGTCTGCGTCTCGCCGGGCGCGTTGAGGGCGACCCACGCGAGCCAGCCAGCGGCAGCGACCATGACGGCGGCGCTCAGCACGAAGAACCACCCGGGCAGGACGTAGGCCCGCTTGCTGGGCGTCTTGCGGTGTGCGACCACCGGACGACCCCTCAGACGTCGAAGCCGAGGCGCCGTGCCGAACGGCTGCGCTGGCGCTCGGCCCGCATGCGACGGAGCCGCTTCACGAGCAGCGGATCGAAGGCGAGAGCGTCCTCACGGTCGATGAGGGCGTTGAGGACCTGGTAGTAGCGCGTGGCCGACATGTCGAACTTGTCGCGGATGGCCTGCTCCTTGGCGCCGGCGTACTGCCACCAGAGCCGCTCGAGGGAGAGGATCTCGCGATCGCGCTCGCTGAGGGTCTCGGAGGCGGCCGCGGTGCTCGAGGTCGGCTGCTCCACTGCGCTCATGCGCCTGATCCTACGACACGAATGACAGCCGTGTCATTCGGTTAGCGTGGAGGGCATGACCGTGTCGTGGGGAATCCTGGCCACCGGGCGCATCGCCCACTCCTTCGCCCGCGACCTCGCCCTGGTCCCGGGCCACCGGCTCGCGGCCGTCGGCTCGCGGTCGGCGGCCTCCGCGCAGGCCTTCGTCGACGAGCACGGCGACCCGAGCACCCGCGCCCACGCCACGTACGAGGAGCTGGTGGCCGACCCTGCCGTCGACGTCGTCTACGTCGCGTCGCCGCACGGCCGCCACCTCGACGACGTCCGGCTCTGCCTCGCGGCCGGCAAGGCCGTCCTGTGCGAGAAGGCGCTGACGCTCGACGCCGAGTCGTCGGCACAGCTCGTGGCGGAGGCCAGGGAGCGTGGCCTCTTCCTCGCCGAGGCCATGTGGATGCGGGCCAACCCCACCATCCGTCTCGTCAAGGAGCTCGTCGACGAGGGCCGCCTCGGCGAGGTGGCCCAGGTCAGGGCCGAGCTCGGCTTCGTGGGTCCCCCGGACGTCGCCCGGCTCTGGGACCCGGCCCTGGGGGCGAGCGCCCTGCTCGACGTCGGGATCTACCCGCTCACCTTCGCGCACCTGCTGCTCGGGGAGCCCCGGGTCGTCGCGGCCGCCGGGACCCTCTCCGACCAGGGCATCGACCTCTCCGGCGGCGCCACGCTCACGTACCCGTCGGGTGCCGTGGCGAGCATCGCCTGGACGCAGGTGGCCTACACCGACAACCGCGCCTCGGTGGCCGGTGAGCGCGGCAACATCCAGCTGCCCGCGCGGTTCCACCACCCCGAGGAGCTCCACCTCACCCTGGGCGGCACCACCGAGACCCTGAGCCGACCCCGGACCGGCAAGGGCTACGCCCACGAGATCGAGGAGGTCGGCACCTGCCTGCGGGAGGGGCGCACCGAGTCCGACGTGCTCCCCCTCGACGAGACCGTCTCGGTCATGGCGCAGATGGATGAGATCCGTCGCCAGATCGCAGCGACCTCCGCGCCCCACTAGGCTCGACGCATGGCAGGTCCCAAGCGCGGTTCAGGCTCGACGTTCGTGGTGATCGCCAACCGGCTGCCGGTGGATCGCGTGACCGCTCCCGACGGCGCCATCTCGTGGCGCACGTCGCCCGGCGGCCTGGTCACGGCGCTCGAGCCCGTCATGCGTCGCCAGGGCGGCGCCTGGATCGGCTGGCACGGCGCGCCCGACGAGAAGGTCAAGCCCTTCAAGCACGACGGCCTGCAGCTCGTGCCCGTGCAGCTCTCCTCCCAGGAGGTGGAGGAGTACTACGAGGGCTTCTCCAACGCGACCCTGTGGCCGCTCTACCACGACGTCGTGGCCCCTCCGGAGTTCCACCGCGAGTGGTACGACTCCTACGTCACCGTGAACAAGCGCTTCGCCGAGCGCGCGGCCGAGATCGCGGCCGAGGGCGCCGTCGTCTGGGTGCAGGACTACCAGCTGCAGCTCGTGCCTCAGATGCTGCGCGAGCTCCGCCCCGACCTGCGCATCGGCTTCTTCCTGCACATCCCGTTCCCTCCCACCGAGCTCTTCCAGCAGCTTCCGTGGCGTCGCGAGATGCTCGAGGGACTGCTCGGCGCCGACCTCGTGGGCTTCCAGCTGCCGGGTGCCGCCTCCAACTTCGTCCGGCTCGTCCGTCAGCGCGTCGGGCACAAGACCCATCGCGACGCCGTGTACCTCCCCGACGGCCGCACCGTCATCGCCAAGGCCTTCCCCATCTCCATCGACGCCGCCGGCTTCGAGGCCCTCGCCCGCACGCCCTCCGTGCTGGCCCGCGCCGCCGAGATCCGCGAGAGCCTCGGCAACCCGCGCAAGGTGCTGCTCGGCATCGACCGGCTCGACTACACGAAGGGCCTGCGCCAGCGGATGCGCGCGTTCGGCGAGCTCGTGGCCGACGGCACCGTCCACCCCGACGACGTCGTCTTCGTGCAGGTGGCCACGCCGTCGCGCGAGCGGGTCGACCAGTACCGGATCCTGCGCGACGACATCGACCGTCTCGTCGGTCGCATCAACGGCGACATCGGGCGCATCGGCCAGCAGCCCCTCACCTACCTGCACGCGTCGTACCCCCGCGAGGAGATGGCGGCGCTGTACCGCGCCGCCGACGTCATGGTGGTCACCCCCCTGCGCGACGGCATGAACCTCGTGGCCAAGGAGTACGTCGCCACGCGCTACGACAACGACGGTGCGCTCGTGCTGTCGGAGTTCGCGGGGGCGGCGGCGGAGCTGCGCCAGGCCTACCGGGTCAACCCGTACGACATCAACGGCATGAAGCAGGCCATGGTCGACGCCATGAAGGCCAGCCCTCGGGAGTCGTCCCGGCGCATGAAGGCCCTGCGCCGCACCGTGATGGACAACGACATCGATGCGTGGGCCTCGGCCTTCCTCGAGGAGCTCACCGAGCCCCGCGGACCGCACGACAAGCATCCGCGGCCCTCGGTCGTCTCCTGAGACCGCGCCGGAGAGGCCCTTCCGGGGCCTAGCCTGACCGCCATGACGTCGTCCGTCCCCTCGCCGGCCCTCCCGGGCCGGGTGCGCCGCGGCTACGCGCTGGGCAGCGTGGCCACCGGCACGTTCGGCACCGTGCCGGGCCTCCTGCTGCTGCCCTACCTGACCGACACGCTGGGTGTGGCCGCGGGCGTGGCCGGAGCCATCGTCTTCCTGCCCAAGGCCTGGGACGTGGTGCTCAACCCCGTGGCAGGACGCATCAGCGACCACTCCGAGCACCCGGGCGGGCGCCGCCGCCCGTTCCTCCTGCGGGGTGGGCTCGCCCTCGCCCTCGCCTTCGCGCTCATGTTCGCCGGCCCCACGGAGCCGACGGCCCTCGCCGCCGGGTGGGTCGTCGTGACGTTCCTGCTGTGCGCCAGCGCCTACGCCTTCTTCCAGGTCCCCTACGTCGCCATGCCGGCCGAGATGACCCTCGACTACGCCGAGCGCACGCGACTGATGACGTGGCGCGTGGCGGTGCTCGCGGTGGCGATCCTGCTGTCCGGCGCCACCGCACCGCTCGTGGTCGACGCCGTGGGTGGTGAGGACTCCCCTTCGGGCTACCGCGCCATGGGCGTCTACGTGGCCGTCGTCCTCGTGGTGGGTGTCGTGGGCGCCTGGTGGGGCACGCGCGACGCACCGGAGCACCGCGTGCCCACGCCGACCGGGTCCCTGCGCGACCAGCTCCGCGTGGTCGCGGCCGCACCCGACTTCCGCGCCCTGCTGCTCACCTTCGTGGTGCAGGCGCTCGCGGTGGGCACGATGCTCGCCGGCGTGGCCTACGTGGCCGACGACCTCCTCGAGCGTCCCGGTGCCGCGACGATCCTGTTCGCCGCGTTCGTCGGTCCCGCGCTCCTCGTGACGCCGCTGTGGGAGCGCTACGCGCGCACACGGACCAAGCGGTCGGGCTACACGTGGTCCACGGTCTCCATGGTGGCGGGCATGGTCGTGCTGCTGCTCGCCCTTCCTCACGCGCCCGTCGTCGGGTACGTGGGGGCCGCTCTCGTCGGCGTGGGGTACGCCGGGGCGCAGGTGTTCCCCATGGCGATGCTCCCCGACGCCGCCGCCCACGACGCCGCCCGGACCGGGGAGAACCGTGTGGGTGTCTACACCGGCGTGTGGACGGCCGGGGAGACCCTGGGCCTGGCCCTGGGACCGGCCGTCTTCGCGCTCGCGCTCGCGCTCGGCGGGTACGTGTCGTCGACTGCCGACGAGTCCGTCGCGCAGTCGGACTCGGCCCTCACCGCCATCCGGCTCGGGTTCGCCCTCGTGCCGGCCGTCCTCGCCGCGCTGAGCCTGCTCGCGCTGCGCCACTACCGTCTCGACGAGGAGATCCGTCATGGGTCCTGAGCCCACGCCCGCGGCCGCCGTGCTCGCACAGCTGGAGCAGCTGCGCGCCGACGACCTGCCCACCCACGGTGGCCGCACGCTGGCCTACGTCTACGACTCCGGCGTGGCCGAGGCCGACGAGCTGGGCCGTCAGGCGCTCGCCATGTACGGCGGCACGAACGGCCTCGACCCCACCGCCTTCCCGAGCCTGCTGCGCATGGAGACCGAGCTCGTCGGTGTAGCGCGGGAGATGTTCCACGGCGGACCCGACGTCGTGGGGACCGTCACCTCCGGCGGCACCGAGTCGATCCTGCTGGCGGTGCAGGCCGCCCGTGACGCGCACCCCGAGATCACCGACCCCGTCCTCGTGGTCCCCACCACGATCCACGCCGCGTTCCACAAGGCGTGCCACTACTTCGGGCTCGAGCGCGTGAGCGTGCCGGTGGACCCCGGGACCTTCCGGGCCGACCCCACCGCGATGGCAGCGGCGATGGACGAGCATGCCGGCCGCGTGGTGCTCGTGGCCGTGTCCACGCCGTCGTACGCGCACGGCGTGATCGACCCCGTGGAGGAGGTCGCGGCGGCCACCCGCGAGCGGGGGCTGCGGCTGCACGTCGATGCATGCATCGGCGGCTGGGTGCTGCCGTGGGCCGACGTGGCCGACCCGTGGGACTTCGCGGTCGAGGGCGTCACGAGCCTCTCCGCCGACCTCCACAAGTACGCCTACGCGCCGAAGGGCGTCTCCCTCCTGCTCCACGCCGACGCAGCCCTGCGCCGTCCGCAGCTCTTCGCCAGCGCCGACTGGCCCGGCTACACGATGCTCAACTCGACGGTGCAGTCCACCAAGTCCGGCGGACCACTCGCAGCGGCGTGGGCCGTGGTCCGGTACTTCGGCGACTCCGGCTACGCACGGCTCGTCCGGACGTCGCTCGAGGGGACGCGGGCGGTGGTGGCGGGCATCGAGACGCAGGAGCACCTGCACGTCGTGGTGCCGCCGGACTCCACCCTCGTGGCCATCGGGACGGACGGCTCGTGCGACGTGTTCACCCTGAGCGACCTCATGCTCGAGCGCGGCTGGTTCGTGCAGCCCCAGATGGGCTTCGAGGGCGCCCCGGCCACCCTCCACGTGAGCCTGTCCGCCGCCACGGCCGCCTCGGTGCCTGACTTCCTGACAGCGCTGGGCGAGTGCGTGGAGGAGGCTGTGCGGCGCGGCCCCGTCGTCGTCGACGCGGAGCTCCGGGCCGCCGCCGAGGCCATCGACCCCGCGACCCTCGACGACGACGCGTTCGACGGCCTCCTGCAGGTGGCCGGGCTGGCCGGCGAGGGCGGCACCATCGGGCTGCCCGAGCACATGGCCCCGGTCAACGCCCTCCTCGACGTCGCGCCGCCACGCCTGCGCGAGGCCCTCCTCGTCGCCTTTCTCGACCGCCTCACCCGCTAGCAGGGACGGAGGAATCGACATCCGGCCCGGACGGGGGTCAGGAGTGTCGATTCCTCCGTGGTCAAGCGCGGGCCAGCCGGGCCTGGAGGGCGTACTTCGCGTCGGGCCACTCGGTGTCGAGCATCGAGAACGTCCAGGTGTCGCGCCACGAGCCGTCGGTCCGGCGCCTGTGCTTGCGCAGCACGCCCTCGTGGGTGGCCCCGAGCCTCAGGATGGCGGCCTGCGAGCGCTGGTTCCGGTCGTCCGTGTGCCAGACCACGCGGACCGCACCGAGCGTCTCGAAGGCGTGGGTCAGGAGCAGCAGCTTGGACTCGGTGTTGATGCCCGTGCGCCAGGCGCGCGACGCGAGCCACGTGTGGCCGATGGCGACGGTCTGCAGGTCTGCGCTCACCTCGTAGAAGGAGGTGACGCCCACGGGCTCGCCCGTGCGGGCGTCGAGCTGGGTCCAGACGTGGACGCCGGGCCAGTCGACGTAGCGCTGGACCAACGCCTCGGCCTCGGCGAGGGAGGCGGGTCGGACCACCGGCATCCACGAGAAGACGTCGTCGGAGTCGGCCGCCGCGAGCAGGCCAGGCGCGTGCTCGGCACGGACGGCGGTGAGCCGCACGAGCGAGCCGTCGAGGTCGGGGGTGGCTGTCCAGTCCTGCGTCACGCCGCTCAACCTACCCAGCCCCGACGAAGGAATCTGCATTCCTGACCCCCGTCCCGGTGGGATGTCGATTCCTCCGTCCGACGGGCCGAAGGTCGATTCCTTCGTCCCCGCGGTCAGCGTCGGGAGCGGGCCAGGACGACGGCGGACAGCACGGTGGCCAGGGCCGCCGCCGTGACGGTGACGCCGAAGGCCGACGTGTACCCGTGCGAGTCGGCCAGGCGCCCTGCCACGGAGGAGCCCAGCGCATAGCCGATGCCGGTCATGCCCGCGAGCAGCGTCATGGCCGTCCCGACGCGGGACGGATCGACAACGCGGCCGGCCATCGCGAAGTTCCCGATCATGTACGGGGCCACGGCGAAGCCCAGGAGCGCGATGACCGCCACCAGCGAGCCGACGGAGTCCACGAGGAGCAGCGGAGCCGACAGCACGAGCAGCGCCACGGCCGACACGAGCATGCGCAGCTCGTACGTGACGCGCTCGGGGAGGGCGGCGACCGTGAGCCCGGCGATGGCACTGCCGACGCCGAGCGTCGCATGGATGAGGCCCGCGACCCCGGCCCGACCCTCCTCGGTGGCCAGCGCCGTGGAGCCCGTCTGCGTGCCGCCGAACACCATGCCGATGAAGAGCTGGGCGAACCCGAGCACCACGAGCATCACGGTGAGGACCGGCACGGCCGGGCCCTCGCGGCGTCGCTCCGGACGGGTCAGCGCCGCCGTGGGGTGCAGGGCGAACCAGGAGCCGAACACGGCCAGGAGCCCGGCGGCCACGATGAGCGCCTCGCCCTCGTCGACGAGGACGGCGAGCAGCCCGACCGAGGCGGGCCCGAGGACGAAGGAGACCTCGTCGGCGGCGCCCTCGTAGGAGAAGGCGGCGTCGACGAGCTTGGCCTTGTCGGGAGCCTTCTCGGTGACGGGCGCCCACCGGACGCGGGCGAGCGGACCGATCTGCGGGATGGCGAGCCCGGCCACGGCCGACATCGCGATGACGAGGCCCGCGGAGGCGTCGGAGCGGGTCACCAGCACGACCCCCACGAGGCCCACCGCGCCCGCGAGCGACTGCACGAGGACCACCGGGCGCTGCCCCACGCGGTCGGCGAGCGCACCGAAGAAGGGCGCACCCAGCGCGTTGGCGACGGCGAGGGCGCCGGCGGCCGCGCCGCCCAGGGCGTACCGGCCCGTGCTCTCGCTCACGAGCAGGAGGGTGCCCATCTGGCTCATGGCAAGCGGAACTCGCCCGAGGAAGGCTACGGCGACGTAGGCGGGCCCGACGATCCGCAGGAGCGTGCGGTACGCGGCGATGGCGGACAAGGCCCGGCCATCCTACGGGTCGCGGTCCCCGCACCTAGGATCGACAGGTGGACCTCACCCGAGCACGCCTGGCCGGCACCGTCGCCTTCGCGCACAACGGCTTCGTGCTGGGCTTCTGGATCGTCAACATCCCGGGCATCCTCGACCGCACCGACACGTCCAAGGCCCAGCTCGGCGTGCTCCTGCTCCTGCTCGGCGGCTCCGCCCTCGTGGGGATGCAGGCCGCCGGCGCCCTCATCGACCGCGTCGGCTCGCGGCGCGTCCTCGGGGTGGCTGCGGGCGCGATGAGCCTGCTCGTCGTGGGCCCCGCCGCCAGCACCAGCACCGCGGCCCTCGCCGTGACCCTCGTGCTCCTCGGCCTGGCCAACGGAGCCGTCGACGTGGCCCAGAACGCGCACGCCGCCGACGTCGAGCGTCACTACGGACGCCCCATCATGACCTCGTTCCACGCCTTCTACTCCGCCGGCGGGCTCTTGGTCTCGGTCGTCGGAGGCCTCCTCATCGCGGCCGACGTCGACCTGCCGGTCTCGGCCTCCGCCGTGGCCGTCGTGGGTGTCCTGGTGGTGCTCTGGGTCGTGCGGGGCATGCTGCCGCCCGAGCCCGTCCAGCACGACGAGACGCCGGTCGGCCGTCCCCCGTGGAGCCGGCACGTGGCACTGCTCGGCCTGCTGGCGTTCGTGCTGCTGCTGGCCGAGGGCGTGGCGTACGACTGGAGCACCGTGCACCTGCACGAGACCCTCGACGCCTCCAAGGCCGTCGCGGCCTACGCGTTCGGCGCCTTCTCGGTCACCATGACGATCGTGCGGCTCGTGGCCGACCGCGTGGTGGCCGCCATCGGACCCGGCGCCTACGTGCGGTGGGCAGCCCTCCTCGGGGCGCTGGGCCTGGCCGGGGCGGCGCTCGCACCCACCGTGCCCCTGGGCATCGCGGCCTGGGCGCTCTTCGGCATCGGGCTCGCGGGGTGCGTCCCGCAGTTCTTCACGGCGGCCGCCGCGGTGGACCCGCGCACGGCCGGCGTCACGATGGCGCGTGTCACGGGCTGCGGCTACCTCGGGCTCCTCGCCGGGCCGTCGGTCATCGGCCTGCTCACCGGCTGGGTCCCGCTCACGACGGCCTTCGTCGTGCCGCTCGTGGGTTGCGTCCTGGCCTCGGCGCTCGCGCCCCGCGCCCTGCGACCGGTCGAGCGGGCCTCCTCGTGAGGCGTCCGCTGCGCGATCTCGTGTCCCCCGACTGGGCCGAGGCGCTGGAGCCCGTGGCCGACGACGTCGCGGCCATGGGGGACTTCCTGCGCGCCGAGCTGGCCCAGGGACGGCCCTACCTCCCCGAGGGCGACGCCGTCCTGCGGGCCTTCGCCGAGCCGCTGTCCGACGTCAAGGTGCTCGTCGTGGGCCAGGACCCCTACCCCACGCCCGGCAACGCGATGGGCCTGTCCTTCTCCGTGCGCCGCGAGGTCGACGTCCCCGCCAGCCTGAGGAACATCTACCGCGAGCTCCGGGACGACCTGGGCCTCGAGTCCCCGGCCCACGGCGACCTGTCGGCGTGGGCGGCCCAGGGCGTCCTGCTCCTGAATCGGGCGCTCACCGTGCAGGTGGGTGCACCCAAGAGCCATCGGGGGCGAGGCTGGGAACGGGTCACCGACCAGGCCATCCGCGCCCTCGTGGCGCGGGACCGTCCGCTCGTGGCGATCCTGTGGGGCAGCGAAGCCCAGGGGCTGCGGCCCCTCCTGGCTGCCACCCCGGTCGTCGAGAGCCCTCACCCGAGCCCGCTCTCGGCCTACCGTGGGTTCTTCGGCAGCCGCCCGTTCAGCCGGACCAACGAGGCCCTGGCCGCCCAGGGAGCCGAGCCGGTCGACTGGCGCCTCCCGTCCTGAGCCCGGGGCCCCTAGGCTGGACCGGTGACTGATCCCACCCGCGACCGAGCCGACGTCATCGACGCCGGCGTCGCAGGCCTGCAGAAGTGGAGCCTGCGGATCATCTCCATCGCCGCAGCCGCCTTCGTGCTGGGCTGGGCCGTGGGGCACGTGTGGATGGTCCTCTACCCGCTCGCCATGGCCCTGATCGTCTCCACCGTCCTGGCACCGCCCGTCGCGTTCTTGCGCGGACGCGGGTTCCCGGCATCCCTGTCGGCCGCGGCCGTCATGATCAGCTTCATCGGCGGTGTGGCGATCCTGGTCGCCGTGCTCACGCCGCAGGTGGCGGGTCAGCTGCCGCAGATCGCCGACCAGGCCTCGAGCGGCCTGCTCAAGGTGCGCGACTGGCTCGTCGACGGCCCGCTCAACCTCACGGACGGGCAGATCACCAAGGCCGTGTCGGCGCTGCAGGACAAGCTCCAGGAGAGCGCCTCGGCCATCAGCTCCGGCGCCCTGTCCACCGTGAGCGCGGCCACCAACGTGGTCATCAACCTCGTCCTCGTCCTGATGCTCACGTTCTTCTTCATCAAGGACGGCCACAAATTCCTCCCCTGGGTGCGGGCGCTCAGCGGACAGCGCGCCGGCCAGCACCTCACCGAGGTCCTGAGCCGCGTCTGGGCCACCCTCGGCGGGTTCATCCGCACGCAGACCCTCGTGGCGTTCATCGACGCCCTCATCATCGGCATCGGCCTGGCCATCATCGGGGTCCCGCTGGCTATCCCGCTCGCCGTCATCACGTTCTTCGGCGGCTACATCCCCATCATCGGCGCGTTCGTGAGCGGCGTCCTCGCGGTGCTCGTCACGCTCGTGACCAACAGCCCCAAGGACGCCCTCATCGTCGCCGTCATCGTGGTGGCCGTCCAGCAGCTCGAGGGCAACGTGCTCTCGCCCTGGCTCCAGGGCAAGAACATGAACCTGCACGCCGGCGTGGTGCTGCTCTCGGTCACCGCCGGCGGCAGCCTCTTCGGCGTCACAGGAGCCTTCCTTGCCGTCCCCGTGGCGGCGTCGGTGGCCGAGCTGCTGCGCTACGTGAACGAGCAGATCGACCGCAAGGTCGGCGACGACGCACCCGCCGTCGACGGCCACGGCGCCCAGATCCTGGCCGAGGGCCCCTCCCGGGTGGAGCAGCCGCCTACCAGCTCGACTTCGTGATGCCCGGCAGCTCACCTGCGTGGGCTGCCTGACGGAAGCGGATCCGCGAGAGCCCGGCCTTGCGGACGAACCCGCGCGGTCGCCCGTCCACCTGGTCACGGTTCCGCAGCCGGACCGGAGAGGCGTCCCGCGGCAGCCGCTGCAGGAGTCGCTGGGCCTCGCGCCGCTCGTCCTCGCTCCCGGTGCGCACGAGCTCCTTGAGCTCGGCGCGCCGGGCGGAGTGACGCGCGACCACGACAGCGCGCTGGTCGTTCTTCACGACCTTGCCGCGCCGGGCCATCAGCGCTCCTCCTTGAACTCGACGTGCTCGCGCACGCGCGGGTCGTACTTGCGCAGCACGAGCCGGTCGGGATCGTTGCGACGGTTCTTGCGCGTGACGTAGGTCGTGCCCGTACCCGCGGTGGAGCGGAGCTTCACGATCGGTCGGACGTCGTTGCCCTTGCGTGCCATCAGATCTTCTCTCCTCGGTTGAGCAGGTCGGCGACGACGGCGTCGATCCCGCGCTGGTCGATCGTCTTGATGCCTCGCGCGCTCACGGCGAGCGAGACGTGGCGGCCCAGGCTCGGGGCCCAGTACCGCTTGCGCTGCACGTTGACGTCGAAGCGTCGCTTGGTGCGGCGGTGGGAGTGCGACACGTGGTGCCCGAACCCGGGGGTCGCCCCGGTGACCTGACAACGGCCGGCCATGGATCCTCCTGAAGGTCTCAACGGTTCATGGGAGTCATCCCGACTTGATAATGGGAATCATCTTCATTAAGATAGCAGGAAGGACAAGGAGGCACCACCATGAAGAACCAGATCCACCCCGCCTACGGGCGTGTCGTCTTCCGCGACCGCTCCACCGGGACCATGACCGTGACGCGCTCGACCCTCGTCGACCGCCTGCGTGAGGGGTCAGCCACCGTCGAGGTCGACGGCGAGGCGCTGCCCGTCCTCGACGTCGACGTGACGTCGGCCAGCCACCCGTTCTGGACCGGCCGCGGCCGCGTCGTGGACAGCGAGGGCCAGGTCGAGGCCTTCCGTCGCCGGTACGGCAAGCGCTGATGGTCGAGACCACCCCGGTCGTCCTGGTCACCGGTCTCAGCGACGACGCCATGGCGTCGACCACGCTGTCGCTCCAGTGGGACCTGCCGCACGCCGTCGTCCTGCGACACACCCTCGACGTCGGCACGCAACGGCTGACCCGACTCGTGAGCGACATGACCGGCGTCGTGGAGCACGTGCACCACGACCTCGACCACGCGTGCGTGAGCTGCGCGCTGCGCGAGGACATCGTCCCCACCATCGAGCGTCTGGCGGCGTCTCGGCGGTGGGGCGCGGTGATCGTGCACCTGCCCACCGCCGCGGAGGCCCACCAGGTGTGCCGGGTGACGGCGCTCGACCCGCACGCAGCGCCGCACGCCCGCATCACGGCGGTCCTCACGGCCGTCGACGCTGCGGACGTGCGCGCCGACCTGCTCGGCGACGAGCTCCTGCGCGAGCGCGGTGCCCACACGAGCGAGGGCGACGCACGCGGCGTCGGCGAGGTGCTGTGCTCGATGGTCGAGCACGCCGACGCCGTCGTGGTGAGCGGTGCGCTCGACGAGCCGGAGCACGACCTGCTCCGGGCCCTCATGCGACCCGACAGCCTCCTGGTGCCCGACCCGAGCCGGCTCGACGGGCCACGCTTCTCCGGCCCCCTGCACGACCACGACCGCACGGAGCGCTGGATCGACGCGGTGCGCCGCGGATCGGTGCCCGTGCCGAGGTCGGAGCACGTGTGGATGCTCGACCTGCGCAGCGAGAGGGCCCTGCACCCCGACCGCCTGCTCGGCAGCATCGAGAGCATCGGCGGCGGCCCGCGTCGCTCCCGTGGCTGCTTCTGGCTGCCGACCAGGCCCACCTCGGTGAACGCCTGGGACGGCGCGGGGGGCCAGCTCAGCGTCGGGGTCCACGGCGCGTGGGGACCGGGCCGTCGCCCGCTCACCCGCCTCGTCGTGCACGGACTCACCGCCGACGGCGACGGCGCCGACGCGGTGCGCGAGACCTTCCAGGAGTGCCTCGTGAGCGAGCGGGAGCAGTCGCGCCGCGGCCGCTTCTGGGACGTCGGCGAGGACGGCTTCGAGCCGTGGCTCGGCCCCGTCCGACACGTCGCCTGACCCATCACCCGACCCAGGAGATCCCCGTGGCCGTCCCGAAGCGCAAGACCTCACGCAGCAACACCCGTCACCGGCGGTCGCAGTGGAAGGCCTCTGCGCCTGACCTCGTCCCCGTACGGCTCGGCTCGGGACCCGACGCCGGACGGACCGTCCACGTGCCCCGCCGGCTCGTCCGCGCCGTCCAGCGCGGCCTCGTCCCCGCTCCCGACGCCGACCGATCGACCACCCCACCCAGGAGGAACCCATGAAGGTCCGCAACTCGCTCCGCTCGCTCAAGGACAAGCCCGGCTCGCAGGTCGTCCGGCGCCGAGGGCGTACGTACGTCATCAACCGTATGAATCCGCGCCTCAAGGCGCGCCAAGGATGATCGTGACGCGGACCACGATCTGAGGATGTCGCCCGCCGGTTCGGGACAGTCGTCCTAGAATCATGCGGTGCCTCGACCCGCCGCCGACCCCTCCGCGATGCCGCCCGGCGTCGTGTGGTCGGTCGGCGACGTCGCGAGCGCGCTCGACCTGCCGGCCTCCACCGTCCGCACCTGGGAGCGTCGCTACGGCCTCGCCCCCTCGGTGCGGACGCCGGGCGGCCACCGCCGCTACGACACCGCCGACGTCGAGCGCATGCGTCTCATGCAGCGGCTCGTCGGCCAGGGGGTCGCCCCGGCGGAGGCCGCGCGCACCGTCCTGCGCGACGACCTCCTCCAGCCCGCGGCGGCCGTCCTCCGGCTCGAGGGACCCGAGCAGTGGGCCGTCGACGTGGTCCGGGCCGGGCGCGTGCTCGACGCCCGCCGCATCCGCGCCATGCTCCATGAGCTCGTGGACGCCAGAGGGGTGGGCGGGTCCTGGGACGAGTACCTCGTCCCGATGCTGCGGCGCCTCGGCGAGGACTGGGCCTGCGGCTCGCTCGGCGTGGAGTCCGAGCACCTCGTGAGCGACGTCCTGCTCACGATGCTCCGCACCCGTGTGGAGACGCTGGTCCCCGGCGACGCGCCACCCTCGATCATGATGGCGAGCGCCGAGGACGACCAGCACTCCCTGCCGGTCGTGGCGCTGCAGGCCGCCCTGGCCGAAAGAGGGATCGAGGCGCACGTCTTCGGCCAGCGCCTCCCCGCGGCCGCGCTCGCCACGGTGGTGGCGCGGACCCAGCCCCAGGCCGTCTTCGTGTGGGCGTCGATGCCCCGGCCCACGGGCGACCGGCTGCACCGCGTCCTGACCGCCCTGTCCGCCCAGGCCCGCATCGTGCTCGGCGGCCCCGGCTGGGAGCACACCACCATCCCGCAGGCGCGGCACGCTCGAGACCTCTCCTCGGCGCTCGCCGCGCTGGCGGCGGAGATCGCGTACTGACCCCTGTGGCACGCTTGGTCCGATGACCGTCGACCTGACCTTCCGCGGGCGCCGGATCCAGCGTGACCGGCCCCTCGTGATGGCCATCGTGAACCGCACGCCCGACTCGTTCTACGACCGCGGCGCCACGTTCGACCCCCGCGTCGCCCTGGCCGCGGCCCGTCGCGCCGTCGACGAGGGCGCCGACGTGATCGACGTGGGCGGCGTGAAGGCGGGACCCGGCGACGTCGTCGACGAGGCCGAGGAGATCGAGCGCACCGTCCCGTTCGTCGAGGCCGTCCGCGCGGCCCTGCCCGACGTCGTCATCAGCATCGACACGTGGCGGGCCGGCGTGGCCGAGCGGGCCGTCCTGGCCGGGGCCGACCTGCTCAACGACACGTGGGCCGGCGCCGACCCCGCCCTGGCCGACGTCGCGGCCGCCACGGGCTGCGGCATGGTCTGCTCCCACACGGGAGGGGCCGTGCCCCGCACGCGCCCCCACCGGGTGCAGTACGACGACGTCGTGGCCGACGTCGTGGCCACCGTGACCGCCAAGGCCGAGCACCTCGTCTCGATCGGCGTGCCGCGCGAGGGCATCCTCGTGGACCCCACGCACGACTTCGGCAAGAACACGTGGCACGGGCTCGAGCTGCTGCGCCGCGTGGACGAGCTCGTGGGCACGGGGTGGCCCGTGCTGATGGCCCTCTCCCGCAAGGACTTCGTCGGCGAGACGCTCGACCTCCCGCCCGACGATCGGCTCGAGGGCACCCTGGCCGCCACCGCGCTGGCCGCCGCGGCCGGCTCGGCGATGTTCCGCACCCACGACGTTACCGCCACCCGCCGGGTCCTCGAGATGGTCGCCAGCATCCAGGGCCACCGGGTCCCCAGCCGGGTGGTGCGTGGACTTGCCTGACGTGGGCGCGTGGTTCGAGCGCCGCACCCTCGGCGCGGGCTCCCCCGACCCGGCCGCCCTCGCCGCGGCCAAGGCCGGCCGACGGGTCAGCGTGGTGCTCCCGGCCCGCGACGAGGCCGCGACCGTGGGCACCATCGTCTCTGCCGTGCGGTCAGGGCTGGTCGACCAGCACGGCCTCGTCGACGAGGTCATCGTGGTCGACTCGCGCTCCACCGACGACACGGCCCGCGTGGCCCGCGCCGCCGGGGCCCGCGTCGTCCCCTCGGCCGACGTCGTGCCGGGTCTCGACGGCGGCAAGGGCGCTGCGCTGCGCACCGGGATCGAGGAGATGGACGGCGACCTGGGCGTCTTCCTCGACGCCGACGTCCGCGAGTTCGGCGTGGCCTTCGTCCTCGGCCTCCTCGCCCCGCTGCTCACCGACCCGGACCTCGTGCTCGTGAAGGGCTTCTACGACCGGCCGTGGGACGTCCCCGGCGACGAGGCCCGCAGTCGCCCTGCAGGTGGCGGGCGCGTGACCGAGCTCGTGGCCCGGCCCCTCATCGCGCGCCACGCGCCCGAGCTGGCCGGTTTCGTCCAGCCCCTCGCCGGCGAGGTCGCGTTCGTGCGCGCCGCCGTCCTGGACCTCCCGGTGGTCTCCGGCTACGGCGTCGACATCGCCATGCTGCTGCAGACGGCACGCCGCCACGGCCTCGACGCCCTGGCCCAGGCCGACCTCGGCCGGCGCCTGCACCACCACCAGGACCTCGACGCCCTCGGCCGCATGGCCCTGCAGGTCCGCGCCGCGTTCGAGCTCGTCGCCCCGGACGGCCCCGACGTCGTGGTGGACGAGCGCACCCGCACCGGGCGCGGCGCCGACGGCCAGGTCGTGCTGGAGACCGAGTCGGTCACCACCCGGCTCCTCCCGCCCCCCGGGCGCTGACTCAGGGGACCAGCTCGCCCTCGGCGGTGTGGAAGCCGACGGTGGGGAGCTGCTCGAGCCACGGGTGGACGAGGGCGATGGCCGACGCACCCTCACCGCTGGCCGTCGCGACACGTTTCATGGAGCCCGACCGCACGTCACCGACGGCGAAGAGGCCCGGCACCGACGTCTCGAGGTCGCCGGGGGGCACGTCGCTGCCCCATGCCTCGCGCGGCACGTCGCGCCCCGTGAGCACGTAGCCCCTCGGGCCGAGGGCCACGCCGGTCGGCAGCCACTCGCAGTGCGGCTCGCCGCCCAGGAGAAGGAACAGCCCGCGGGTCTCGTGGCGCTGCTCCTCGCCCGTCTCGACGTTGCGCAGGGTGATCCACTCGAGGTCGACCTGGCCGCCGCCGCCCACCACCTCGGTGGACGTCACGATGCGGATCCGCGGGTGCGACTCGACGTCGTCGATGAGGTAGCGCGACATCGTCGCCGTGAGGCTGCCCCGGCGCACGACGATCGTGACCTCGCTCGCGAACCGGGCGAGGTGGATGGCCGCCTGGCCGGCCGAGTTGCCGCCGCCCACAACCACCGCGGGGCGCCCCTCCATGGCGCGGGCCATGGACATGACGGCGCCGTAGTGCAGGCCGCGTCCCAGGTACGACTCGAGCTCCTCGACGCCGAGCTTGCGGTACGAGACGCCCGACGCCACCACGACGGCTCGCGCGCGCACAGCACCGCCGTCGGTGTTCACGACGAAGGGGTCGCCGTGGGCCGTCGGCAGGTCGAGCGACGTGACGGGCCAGCCCGTGTAGAACTCGGCCCCGAACCGCACCGCCTGCACGCGCGCCCGCTGCGCGAGCCGCTGGCCGGAGATGCCGTGGGGGAAGCCGAGGTAGTTGCGGATCTTGGAGCTCGTGCCGGCCTGGCCGCCGGTGGCCTCGGCCTCGAGCACCACCGTGCTGAGGCCCTCCGACGCTCCATAGACCGCCGCCGCGAGGCCTGCCGGACCGGCGCCGACGACAGCGAGGTCGATCACCGTGTTGACGTCGACCTGGTCGGGACGTCCGTAGATGGCCACCGCGACGTCGTGCGCCGACGCGGCCACGAAGGGCTCTCGTCCCATGGCCTCCACGAGCGGGAAGCCCGGTGTGCCGCCGGCCTCGGCGTGGCGCGCGACGATGCGGCGGCCCTCGTCGGACTCCGCGAGGTGCTTGCGGGTCGGCATGCCCATGCGGGCCAGGAAGTCCTTGATCTCGACGACGGCAGGCCGAGCGGCATCGGTGCCGTCGACCACGAGGTGGATCGAGGCGACCTCCGGGTCGGCCGTGGAGCCCCAGTCGGCCAGCAGGTCCGTGACGGAGTGGTGGAACTCCTCGTCGCGGACGCCCCGTGGCATGAGGTGGTAGCCGTCGAACGCGCCGCGGGCCATGGCCGTGACGAGGCGCTTGGACTCGGACCGGAAGACCTCGTAGTGCGACACGACGAGCCGACGCGACTGCGGCGACTTGATCCGGAGCGCCGCGACGGCGTCGACGACGTCGACGTCGTCGAGCGAGGAGTCGATGACCACGAGCGGCACCGGCGTCCCGCCGTCGCGCAGGGCCATCAGGAGGTGCAGGCCCTCGCGGGCCGAGCGGGCGACCTCGAGGTCGTAGTCGTGGACGTACCGCGACAGCTGGTCGACCAGCAGGTCGGCGTGCTCGGGCGAGACGACGACGATCGTGGGGAGGCGCTTCAGGGGCTCTGGCACCCCGTCAGGCTACTTGGCGTAGGTGTGCATGCTTCCGCCGAAGATGAGGTTCACGCCGTAGAAGCTGAACAGGAACGTCGCGAAGCCGATGAGCCCGATGACCGCGGCCCGGCGACCCTTCCAGCCGGCCGTGACGCGCGCGTGCAGGTAGACGGCGTAGGCGATCCACGTGATGAGGGCCCAGACCTCCTTGGGGTCCCAGCCCCAGAAGCGCGCCCAGGCGTAGTAGGCCCAGATGGGGCCGGCGATGAGGGCACCGAAGGTCCACAGCGGGAAGCCGACCGCCACGAGGCGGAAGGCGAGGCGGTCCATGTTGGCCGACGTGGGCAGGCGGCCCAGGACCTTGCCCACGGTCCCGCGGCGCTCGGCGCGGTCGACCACGAGGTACAGCGCGGAGGCGCCGGCGGAGAGCAGGAACAGCGCGCCGGCCGTCATGACGGCGGCCACGTGGATCACGAGCCAGTACGAGTGCAGGGCCGGGACGAGCGGTCCGGCGGGCACGTAGACCGAGAAGCCGATGCCGAGCAGCACGAGGGAGAAGCCGGTGACGACGACACCCAGCCACTCGATGTCCCACACCCGCACCAGCACGAGGTAGACCGCGAGCGCGATGAGCGTGCCCGTGCAGGCGAACTCGTACATGTTGCCCCACGGGACGCGCTGCGCCGCGAGGCCACGGGTCACGACGCCGACGAGCAGCACGAGCGTGGCGAGCCAGGCCACCGAGACGCCTACCGAGGAGAAGACGGTGCTGCGGTCGGGGTCCTCGTCGTCGACGACGCCCGCCGAGCCGGTGGTCGCCCCCTCGACGGGGACCGAGCCGTCAGCGGCGACGAGCTCCTTGGCCGGCTCCGAGCGCAGGGCGAAGCCCCACTCGGCCAGGTGCGCGAGGAACGCGAGCGCGACGACGACGGTGCCCGCCGCGATGGCGTAGTTCGAGAGCTGGGCGTACTGCTCGAGGCTCATGTGGTCTCCTTCGGCTCCCCCAGCTGATGCCGGATGCGTTCGACGAGGTGGTCGAGGTCGTCGGGGAGGTCGTCACGGGGCGCACGATCGAGCGCCGCCACCTCCACCACGGTACGTGAGCCCTCGCGGCGCGCACGAATCCAGGTGCGCCGGGGCTGGATGAACAGGGAGAGCAGCAGTCCCAGGACCCCGAGGCTCGTCCCGACGAGCGGCACCTTCACGAGCGGGGTGTCGGCCACCTGGAAGCGGGCGAACAGGAGCAGGTCCCTGAACTCGATCGTGCTGCCGTCGGGCAGCTTCGCCCGCTGGCCCGGCTGCAGGCTGATGCGCAGGGCCTTGCCGTTCTTGGTGAACTGCTTGAGGTTCTTCTTGTCCAGCACGTAGACCGACTGCGGGATGCCCTCGTCGAGCCCCAGGTCGCCGCGGTAGGCGAACAGCCCCAGCAGCGGGAACTGCGCCGCGGGGAAGATCGAGGTGGACGGGACCTTGTCGCCCTGCACGAGCGCGGTGGGCAGGAAGAAGCCCTGGAAGCCCAGCTGGTCGGGCTGGGCGTCGGGCACCTTCAGGACGCCCGAGGACGTGTAGGAGGGGTCGCTGGGCAGGAAGGGCACGGCGTCGTCGAAGACGACCTTGCCCTGGGCGTCGGTGACCTTGAGGACCGGCGCGTAGCCCTGCCCGACGAGGAAGACGCCGGTGCCGTCGACGATGAGCGGGTGGTTGACCTCGATCCGGTACGGCTTGGACGCACCGTCCTGCGAGGTCTGGTAGTCCACGGTCGCCCGGAAGAGCTTGGGCGAGCCGCGCTGCGCACCGGTCTCCAGGAACTGGGCCTGCATCTTCTTGAGGTCGAGCGAGAAGTACGGGAGCTTGTCGGTGTCGAAGAGGGCGCCGGAGGAGAACTCGTCGTACTGCGTGAGCGTGTTGGCGAAGCTGTCGCCCTGCACCACCACGGCGGCCCCGCGATAGCTGTAGAGCGCACCGATGGCGACGCTCACGAGCACCACGACGATGCTGACGTGGAAGATCAGGTTGCCGAGCTCGCGCAGGTAGCCCTTCTCGGACCGGACCTCCAGGAGATCGGTGTCGACGTCGGTGCGTGAGCGGCCGAGGGCCTTGCGGCCCGCCTCGAGCACGGCCTCGGGCTCCGCGTCGACCTCGAAGACGGCCGAGGCCGGGAGCCGGGAGAAGTTGCGCGGCGCCCGGGGCGGGCGCGCCTTGAGCGCACGGGCGTACACGAGGCATCGCGGGATGATGCAGCCCACGAGCGAGATCATGAGCAGCAGGTACACGGCGCTGAACCACGGCGAGGTGTAGACGCTGAAGAAGCCCAGGCGGTCGAGCCACGGACCGAGGTCGGGGTGGTCGAGGAGGTAGGTCTCCACGCGTCGGGCGTCGACGCCGCGCTGCGGCACGATGGAGCCGGGCACGGCCGTGATGGCCAGGAGCATGAGCAGGAAGAGCGCCGTGCGCATGGAGGTGAGCTGACGCCACGTCCAGCGCAGCGTCTCGCGCGCGCCGAGGGCCGGTGCCAGCTCCGCCGAGGTCTTCTCGCGCTTCTCCTTGCGGCTCACAGGGCGATCTCCCCGGACCCGACGCGGCTCTGCAGCTCGATGACGAGGGAGTCCCACCAGCCGGTCACGAGCAGGACACCGACGACGACGAGCATCCCGCCGCCGACCCGCATGAGCGCCACCTGGTGCGACCGCACCCACCGCAGGGCGGGGAGGAACCGGCCCAGCGCGAAGGCTGCGAGGAGGAACGGGACGCCCAGGCCGAGGCAGTAGAAGACCGAGAGCAGGGCCCCGCGTCCGGCCGTGCCCTGCGTGCCCGCCAGTCCCAGGACGGCGGCGAGCGTGGGGCTGAGGCACGGGACCCAGCCGAGCCCGAAGAGGGCACCGAGCAGCGGCGCCACGGAGAGGCCGACGGCAGGCACGGCGTGCACACGCAGGTCGCGCTGGAACCAGGGCAGGAGCCCGGAGAAGACCAGGCCCATGACGATGACGACGACCCCGACCACGACCGAGATGGTTCGCTGGTGCTCGCGCAGCTGTCCGCTGAGCGCACCGAAGAGGGTGCCGCCGGCGACGAACACCACGGTGAAGCCGAGCACGAACAGCGCTGCGCCCAGCACGAGCCGGCCGCGACGGGTGGCCTCGAGGTCCTGCACGCCCACGCCGGTGACGTAGGAGAGATAGCCCGGCAGGAGCGGGACGACGCACGGGGAGAAGAACGACAGCAGCCCGGCCAGCACCGCGATGGGGGCGGCGAGCAGCAACGAGCCGGAGACGACCGTCTCCGGTGCGGACAGGATCACGAGGTGGTCTTGCCCGCGTAGTCGATGAGGCCCTCGAGCGTCTTCACGGTGAGGGTGTCGGTGGCGATGCGCGCGGCGACCATGCCCTGCGCGTCGATGACCCACGTGGTGGGGATGGCGCCCACGGGGAGCGACGTGCCGAAGCGGGCCACGAGCTTGCCGCCGTTGTCGACGATCGTGGGGTAGGTGATGCCCTTGGACTCGTTGAAGGCCTTGGCCGACGCCGGCTTGTCGCGCTGCAGCAGCCCCACGAACTGGACGTCGGTCTGCTCGTCGGAGACCTGCTTGAGGACGGGCGCCTCCTTGCGGCACGGCGGGCACCACGAGCCCCAGGCGTTGACGACCACGACCTTGCCGGCGTAGTCGGCCGACGTGACGTCGTTGCCGTCGAGGTCCTTGCCCTCCAGCAGAGGGCCCTTCTCCCGGTCCTGCGGGTCGACCGTGGTGACGGTGCCGTCGGCGCTCACGTAGCCGCCCGTGGATCCACGGGTGCCGACCCCGCTGCACCCCGCCAGGGCGACGAGGGCGACGACTGCCGCGACCGCGGTCCTGCTGCGCACGCTCACGCGCCGCCGACGAACTTGCCGTCGAGGTTCTCGGGCAGCAGGTGGCCGGCGGGCTCCGCGTACGTGAAGCCCACGTACTCGTCGCCGTCGAAGGTGAGGCTCGTGATGCTCGCGAGCGTGCACTGCCGCTTGCGCGGGTCGTGCACGAAGCTCTCCTTCTCATAGGCCTGGCGCGCGATCCACACGGGCAGCTGGTGGGAGACGATGACGGCCTCGTGGCCGCGGGCGGCCTCGCGGGCGTCGGCCACGGCGGCCTGCATGCGGGCCGCGATGTCCTTGTAGGGCTCGCCCCACGACGGACGGAACGGGTTGCGCAGCATCCACCAGTTCTTGGGGTTGCTGAACGCCCCCGCACCCACGCCGACGGTCTTGCCCTCGAAGAGGTTGTCGGCCTCGATGACGCGGTCGTCGGTGGTGACGGGCGCCTCGAGGATCTTCGCGAGGGGCGCCACGGTCTGCTGCGCGCGCTCCAGCGGTGACGCCACGAGGTGGACGATCTCGTTCTTGGAGAGGAACTCGGCCGCAGCCACGGCCATCTCCTCGCCGAGGCGGGAGAGCATGAACTCCGGGAGGCGTCCGTAGAGGACGCCGTCGGGGTTGTGCACCTCGCCGTGGCGCATCAGGTGGACGATGGTCCGTTCACTCATGAGCTGCTGTCCTCTTCTCGTGCGGAGGCCGCGGCCCGGGCCGCGGCGGGCAACGCCTCCGCCATCGTAGCGAGTGCCCGGTCGTCGTGAGCCGCCGAGACGAACCAGGACTCGAAGGCGCTCGGCGGGAGGTACACGCCGGCGTCGAGCATGGCGTGGAAGAAGGCCCGGTAGCGCCAGGCCTCCTGCTGCTGGACGGCGGCGAAGTCGCGCGGTGCCTCGGTGAGGCCCCAGAAGACGCTGAACATGCTTCCGGCGTTCTGGACGACGTGCGGCACGCCCTCGGCGGCGAGGGCCTCGGACACGAGGGTGCGGGCCTGGGCCGACCACCCGTTGATCCGCTCGTAGGCCGCGTCGTCGGCCAGGCGAAGCGTGGTGAGACCGGCCGTCGTGGCGACTGGGTTCCCGCTCAGCGTGCCCGCCTGGTAGACCGGGCCGCTCGGAGCGAGCCGGGACATGACGTCGGCCCGACCGCCGAACGCGGCTGCCGGGAAGCCGCCGCCCATGACCTTGCCGAACGTGAGGAGGTCGGGACTCCAGCCCTCGTGAGCGCCGTCGAGGCCCCAGTGGCCCGAGCGCGTGAGGCGGAAGCCGGTCATGACCTCGTCGCTGATGAACAGGGCGCCGTGCTCGGCGCTGATCTCGGCGAGGAACGCGTTGAAGCCGGGCTCGGGCGGGACGACGCCCATGTTGCCGGCGGCGGCCTCGGTGATGATGCACGCGATCTCCGCGCCCCACTCGGTGAAGGCGGCCCGCACGGCCTCCCGGTCGTTGTAGGGGAGCACGATGGTGTCGGCGGTGACGTGGGCCGGGACGCCGGGCGTGCCGGGGATGCCGAGGGTCACGACGCCGGAGCCGGCCTCGGCCAGCAGGGCGTCGACGTGGCCGTGGTAGCAGCCCGCGAACTTGACCACACGGTCGCGGCCGGTGAACCCGCGAGCCAGCCGGATGGCCGACATGGTGGCCTCGGTGCCGGAGGAGACGAGCCGCACGAGCTCCACCGGGGTACGGGCGACGATCTCCTCGGCGAGCTCGACCTCGGGCCCGCTCGGCGTGCCGAACGACGTGCCGTGGCCCACGGCGGAGCGGACGGCGTCGAGCACCTCCGGGTGGGCGTGGCCCAGCAGCATGGGGCCCCAGGACCCGACGAGGTCGAGGAACCGGTTGCCGTCGGCGTCGGTGATCCAGGCGCCCTGGCCCGAGGCCATGAAGCGCGGCGTGCCGCCGACAGCGCGGAACGCTCGCACCGGCGAGTTCACGCCGCCGGGCGAGACCGCCTTGGCACGGTCGAACCAGGCGTCGGACGCGGGCGTCTCAGTCATCCGTCCATTGTCGCCGTACGCCCTCGCCGGCCGCCCGCCGGGTTGAGCGCGCACGACCGAGAAGCGTAACTTCGCGTGACAGCTATCGTTGTAGTGACGTGGGCCACAGGAGCAGGACCCGCAACAGCGCGGTAACATGCGCAGGACCGTGGTGAGAGGGACTCTCCACGGAGGAGGGCGACTGACTCATGGCAGCACGCACGTTGAGCCGTTGGCAGAAGGCCGGCGCCCTCGCGCCCATGACGGTGCTCGTGGTCGCCTGGGGCGCCGCACTGAGCAACTCCGGACTCGCCACCGCTGACGACCGCGCGGCCTCCGACCAGAGCGTCCCGCAGGTCCCCACCACCGCCTTCGACGCCCCCGCCAGCATCCAGCAGGCGCCGGCCGGCATCGACGACAAGGCCGGCACCGCCGGCGCCATCTCCACGCTCTCCACCAACGGCATCCCCTCCGCCGCGCTGTACGCCTACCGCCGCGCAGAGACGCTGCTGGGCCAGGCCGACGAGGCCTGCAAGCTTCCGTGGAACCTCGTCGCGGCCATCGGGCGGGTCGAGTCCAACCACGGGCGCACGGGCGGCAACTCGCTCGACGGCGACGGCGTCGCCACCCCCGGCATCTTCGGCCTGCCGCTCAACGGCAAGAACAACACCGCCAAGATCAACGACACCGACAACGGCGGTCTCGACAAGGACCAGGTCTTCGACCGCGCTGTCGGCCCCATGCAGTTCATCCCCGGCACCTGGAAGGCGGTCGGCGTCGACGCCGACGGCGACGGCAAGAAGAACCCCCAGGACATCGACGACGCGGCCACCNTCCGCGGGTGTCTACCTGTGCTCCGGCGACGGCGACCTCTCCGGCGACGCCGGTGCGGCCAGGGCGGTCAAGCGCTACAACCACTCCGACTCCTACGTCGACACCGTGCTGAAGATCTCCAAGGCCTACGCCGACGGCGACTTCACGCAGTCGCCCAACGGCATCGGCGCCCCGTCGGTCCTCACCAACGGCTCGCTCGACCAGACGCTCACCGTCAAGGAGCGCACCAAGAAGGCCAAGGACGAGAAGGCGGCAGCCAAGCCCAACAAGGGTGGCGGCGGCTCCTCGGACGGCTCCGGGGGCTCCGGCACCGGCGGCTCCGGTCCCGGCACCGGTGGCACCGGCGGAACGGGCGGCTCCACGGGCGGCAGCGACGGATCCGGTGGCTCCACGGGCGGCGACGGCTCCACGGGCGGCAGCACGCCTCCCAAGACCGTGGGCGGCGGCCTGCAGAGCGGCCTCGACCAGACGCCGCTCGGCACGGTCACCAAGCCCGTCACCGACCTGCTGTCGGCCACCGAGGCCAACCTCCGCTGCCTCATCACCTTTCCGCTGGGCATCCCGCAGGACAAGTTCCAGAAGTGCGTGTACGACCTCACGCACTGAGCTGAACCACACACGAAGGGCCGGGATCGATGATCCCGGCCCTTCGTCGTGTGGTGCCGTCGGCTGGACGAACGACGAGGGGGTGCGGTCGCCGGGACGACCCCTGTCCCTCGTCCTTCGTCCCCGACGGGGCTAGGACGAGGGGGTGCGGTCGCCGGAGCGACCCGGATCCCTCGTCGTTCGTCCTGCCAGCGCGACCGTCAGCCGGCGCTCGAGCAGCAGCTGGGCCACGGCGCGGGCGTGCCGGCGGCGCTCCAGGTGGCGCTCACGCCGACCCACCGCGGCCGTCACTGCGCCACCCGCCGCACCATCGACAGCCGCGAGCGCGTGAAGACCGTGGCCACCGCGGCGGCGCCCAGCGGTACCACCAGCACGAGGCCGAGCAGCATCGTCCACGGGACGTCGATCGTCGGGCCGCTCACGGACGAGACCCCGGAGACGTAGGACTGCGCCGTGAGCGGCCACGTGACCGCCAGACCCGGCGCGAACCCGACGACGACCCCGAGCACCGTCCCGAGCAGCGCCAGCACGAGGGCCTGCGACCCAGCCGCCCACCGCCGCGTCCGGGGCGAGGCCCCCACGGCCGCGAGCGTCGCGAAGTCCGGCCGGGCGTCATTGAGCGCGAGCGCCGTCGCCGTGAGCGTCCCGAGCAGCACCGCGAGGCCGCCGACGGCGAAGAGGACGAGCAGGATGACGGTCCACGACTCCTGGAAGCCGCGCTCCACCGCCACGCCGCCGTACGGGGAGAGGCCGGCGACCTGCTCGGAGAGCTCGGACTCCTCGTCGTCGCCCAGCACCGGCGCGCCCGACGGCGAGATGGCCTCCGAGGTCGAGACGGGCACGTCGAGCCTCGACGCCGTGGACGGGGCGATGACCGCGCCGTGCAGCATGGGCGCCTGCGGACCCTTCATCGACGAGTACCGCAGGTCGGCGGGCCGGGCCCGCAGCACGGTCTCGCGCACGTTCTCGCCGTCCGCGTCGGACACCGAGAGCGTCGCCTCGCCGGCCCGGGAGACCGGGCCGTCGCTCGAGGACAGCGCCCCGCCCGACGCGAGCAGCCTCGCGTCCTCGTCGGAGAGCCTGATCCCCCAGGCGCGCAGCGTCGCCGCGTCGGCCACGTGGAGGTCGCCGATCGAGGTGTCACGCCCCGCCGGCCCTCGGCCGGTGACGCTCGCGCTGGACTCGTCGTCCTGCGCGCGGGCCATCGGGACCCAGGTCTCCCCCGTGCGGCTCTCGACGAACGCCAGGGCGCGGTCGAAGTCCTGGACGTCGGCCGACAGCACAGCGCGCCCGGGTGCGACGGCGTACTGGTACTCCTCGCGGGACTGCTGGAAGTCGCTCGACGAGCCGATCGCGACGGCCGTGATGCCGGCGACCGAGGCCATGATGGCGGCGACCGCCGGGGCGCTGCGGCTCCGCTGCCGCGCGGTGTCGCGCGCGGCGAGGCGCAGCGGGAGCGGCAGGCGCGTCCCGATGCGTCCGACGAGCCCCACGAGCGCCGGGGTCATGAGCACGAAGCCGATGACGATCGCGAGCGTCGAGCCCGCCACGACGATCTCGCCACCCACCCGCGTCCCGCGGGTGAAGCACAGGCCGACACCGGCCGCAGCCACGAGGGCACCGAGGATCGGCCAGCCCGGACGGGTGCGGACCTGGCCCCGGCGTCCTGCGAGCACCGTCGCCACGTCCTGCCGCGAGGCCTGGACCGCAGGCACGTACGCGGCGGCCACCGCCGAGACCGTGCCCAGCACGACGACGAGCCCGATCGCGGCCCAGCGCACGTCGAACGGCCCGAAGGCCAGGGGGGTCAGCAGGCCCGGCCCGAACCGGACGACCAACGCTGCGAGCGCCACCCCGGCCACGGCGGCCACGACGCTCGCGACCACGCCCAGCACGGCCGCCTGGCCCAGGACGAGACGGCGCAGCTGACGCGGGGACGCGCCGCTCGCCGCCAGGAGGGCGAGCTCCCTGCGCTGTCGTCGGACACCCACGGCGAACGCGGGACAGGCCAGCAGGACGACCTCGATCATGACCGAGCTGGCCGCGATGACGAGGACGGCGCGGTCGGCCGAGTCGCCGCTGCCCTGGTCACCCAGGGCCTGGTCCACCTCGCGCTGCTGGGCGTCCGTCACCCCGTTCTCGTAGACGTGACGCGAGGTGACGACGTACCCGAGCGCGTTGAGCTTCCTCACGACGGGCCACGTGACGGCGCGCCCGCCGACGAGCGTGGTGGACGACTCGACGTCGAGGTCCTGCGGCAGCACGACCGCCGCGCCGTCGCGACCACCGTGCTCGGCCGCGCTCGGGCGGCCGATCCCCACGACGGTGAACGGCCGGTCGTCGAGCACCACGCGGGTGCCGATCGTCGCTCCGTCGTCGGCGAGGACCGGGTTCACCAGGATCTCCTGGGGGCTCCGGGGCGCCCGGCCCTGCTCCACGGCGTACATCCCTCGGGTGAGTTCCGACGTCGTGTCGATGCCGCGCAGCTCGGTGCTGAGGCCTCGCTCGCCGATCCGCAGCGTGCCGTAGTCCTCCACGACCTTCGGACCGAGCCTCGTCCCGAGGATCTTCTCCGCCCGGGCCCGGGCCACGTCCTCGGGCAGCGATCGACCGGAGCTGGTGAAGCCGACCCCGTCGGGCTCCTGCACGACCTTGACCCCGTCGACCCGGGCGAGGGACGCCTGGGCCCGACCGATCTGCGAGTCGAGCCGCTCGGCCTGGCTGAGGTCGCCCGAGGCGACCAGCACGATGAGCAACGAGGTCAGGAGCACGGGGGTGCCGATCATGAGGACGACGAGCGCGCTGCGCCCCCGCGCCTTCGCGATGTCGCGCCGGCCGTGACGCAGGGCGATGCGCCAGGACGCCTTCCAGCCGTTCACCGGTGGGCACCGGTGCCGAGCAGCGAGTCCGCCGGAGGCAACGGCTGCGACTCGTCGAGCACACGGCCGTCGCGGAGGTGGACGATGCGGTCGGCCCAGGCGGCGTGCCGCGCGTCGTGGGTGACGAGGAGGCCACCGGCGCCGTGGTCGATGCGCTTGCGCAGGAGCCGCAGCACGGCCTCTCCGGTCTGGGAGTCGAGAGCGCCCGTGGGCTCGTCGGCCAGGAGGACGCGGCGCGGGCCCACGAGGGCACGGGCGATGGCGATGCGCTGCTGCTGGCCGCCGGACATCTCGTCGGGGAAGCGGTCGCCGAGGTCGGTGAGGCCGAGGTCCTCGATGGACTTGCGGGCGTTCCGCAGGGCGGCGCGACGTGAGGCACCGTCGAGCTCGAGCGGCAGCGCCACGTTCTCGGCTGCCGTGAGCGTGGGGATGAGGTTGAGGTCCTGGAAGACGTAGCCGACGCTGCGTCGGCGGATCTTGGCGAGCGCGGTGGCCGAGGAGCCCACGAGACTCTGACCCTCGACGAGGACGTCGCCCGACGTCGGGGTGTCGAGGCCGCCTGCCAGGGTCAGGAGGGTGGACTTGCCGGAGCCGGACGGACCCATGATGGCGACGAGCTCGCCCGGGCGGAGCGTGAGGTCGACGGCGTCGAGGGCCGTGACCCGGGCGGGTCCATGGCCGTGGACACGCGAGACGCCACGCAGCTCGAGCAGGACCTCGTGGGGGGAGGCGGTGGGAGTGGTCATCGGACGACCTCCTGGGTCTGGGGAAGGGTGGAGTCGGCGGCGGCCGAGGGACGCTGGGCCCGCGAGCGGCCGATCCGGCCCTCGACGTGGTCGAGCCAGCGCAGCTGGGCCTCGGCGTTGAAGATGAGGCGGTCCAGCACGAGCTCCCAGGCGAGGTCGGTCTCGTCGGCGTCGCGCTTGAGGCGGGTGTACTCCTGGAGCCGGCGCAGGCCGGCGCTGCGCTGGGCGTGGATGAGCAGGCCCAGGTCCACCTCGTCGAGGCCCACGCCCAGGGCGAGCTTGATGGCCAGCTCGTCGCGCGGGTCCGAACCGGCGTCGACGGGGGTGCGGAACCAGTCGTCGACCTCGGTACGTCCGGTGGCGGTGAGTCGGTAGGCGATGCGGCTCTCCGAGCCGGCGTCGGCGGGCTCGTCGTCAGCCGCCTCGACGAGGCCGTCGCGCTGGAGGCGCTGGAGGGTCGAGTAGACCTGGCCGATGTTGAGCGGCCAGGTGCCGCCGGTACGCGCCTCGAACTCGGCGCGCAGCTGGTACCCGTGCCGCGGACCCGGCGCGAGCAGCGCCAGGAGGCTGTGCTTGATGGACATACTGAGTATGTATACCTGGTATGCACCCGCCTGGCAAGCCTCGACCCACCCGCCCGAGCGGTGGATCCTCCACCGTATGAGCGCTCATACGGTGGCAGATCCACCGCCCGGCGAGCAGACGGTCCCGACGCGTCAGGCGCGGCGGGCGACCTCGGCGGCCCAGTAGGTGAGCACGATGTCGGCGCCGGCGCGGCGGATCGAGGTGACGGTCTCGTCGATCGCGCGCTCACGATCGATCCAGCCCTGAGCGGCGGCGGCCTCGACCATCGAGTACTCCCCCGACACGTTGTACGCGGCGACGGGGATGGTGACGTGCTCGCGCACGAGCGCGATGAGGTCGAGGTAGCCCATGGCCGGCTTGACCATGACGATGTCGGCGCCCTCGGCGACGTCGAGGAGCGTCTCGCGCAGCGCCTCCCGGGCGTTGGCGGGGTCCTGCTGGTACGTGCGGCGGTCGCCCTGGAGGGAGGAGTCGACGGCCTCGCGGAACGGGCCGTAGAAGGCCGAGGCGTACTTGGCCGCGTAGGCGAGGATCGCGACGTCCTGGTGGCTCGCGGCGTCGAGCGCGGCCCGCACCACGCCGACCTGACCGTCCATCATGCCGCTCGGTCCCACGAGGTGGGCACCGGCGGCGGCCTGGGCCACGCCCATGGCACCGTAGATCTCGAGGGTGGCGTCGTTGTCGACCCGGCCGGCGTCGTCGAGCACGCCGCAGTGGCCGTGGTCGGTGAACTCGTCGAGGCAGAGGTCGCTCATGACGAGCAGGTCGTCGCCGGCGACGTCCCGCGCATCGGCGATGGCCACGTTGAGGATGCCGTCGGGATCGAGCGCACCCGAGCCCGTGGCGTCCTTGTGCTCGGGGACGCCGAACAGCATGACGCCGCCCAGGCCGAGCGAGACGGCCTCCGCCACGGCCTCGCGCGCCGAGGCCCGCGAGTGCTGCACGACGCCCGGCATGCTCGAGATAGGCTGCGGCTCGTCGATGCCCTCGGCCACGAACATGGGCAGCACGAGCTGGGCGGGGTCGGTCCGCGTCTCGCGGACCAGCCGGCGCATGGCCGGGCTGGTCCGCAGACGACGGGGACGATCAGCCGGGAAGGCCACGCCTCACGCCTTGCGACGCGTGGACGGACGCTTCTGGGACGGCTTGAGCACGGGCTCGCCGGCCTCGACGAACGCGAGACGACGTGCGGCGCCGAACTCGGCGAGCGCGTCGGCCAGGACCTCGGCCGACGGCTGCTCGGCGAGGACGTCGACCCGCAGGCCGTGCTCCTCGGCCGTCTTCGCCGTGGCGGGACCGATGCACGCGATGATCGTCGACGCGTGGGGCTTGCCCGCGATGCCGACGAGGTTGCGCACGGTCGAGCTCGACGTGAAGAGCACGGCGTCGAACTTGCCCGACTTGATGGCCTCGCGCGTCGGCGCCGGCGGCGGCGCCGCCCGGACGGTGCGGTAGGCCGTGACGTCGTCGACCTCCCAGCCCAGCTCGACGAGCCCGGCCACGAGGGTCTCGGTGGCGATGTCGGCGCGCGGCAGGAAGACCCGGTTGATGGGGTCGAGCAGCTCGTCGAACGGCGGCCAGTCCTCGAGGAGGCCGGCGGCCGACTGCTCACCCGACGGGATGAGGTCGGCGCGAATGCCCCACGTGGCGATGGCCTCGGCGGTCTTGTCGCCCACTGCGGCGATCTTCAGTCCCGAGAAGGCGCGGGCGTCGAGCCCGTACTCCTCGAACTTCTCGCGCACGGCCTTGACCGCGTTGACGCTCGTGAACGCGACCCACTCGTAGCGACCCTCGACGAGGCCGCGCACGGCCTTGTCCATCTGCTGCGGGTTGCGCGGCGGCTCCACCGAGATGGTGGGGACCTCCTCGGAGACCGCGCCGTAGGACCGCAGTCGCGCGGCGAGGCCGGCCGCCTGCTCCTTGGTGCGGGGCACGAGCACGCGCCAGCCGTAGAGCGGCTTGGTCTCGAACCACGACAGCGCGTCGCGCATCGAGACGACCTCGCCCACGACCGTGATGGCCGGCGACGTCATGCCGGCGGCCTTGGCCTCGGCGGCGATGTCGGCGAGCGTGGAGACGATCGTGACCTGCTCGGTGGTGGTGCCGACGCGGGTCATGGCCACCGGGGTGGCGGGCGAGCGCCCGGCCTCGATGAGACCGGCAGCGGCCTCGCCGATGCGCTTGACGGCCGAGAGCAGCACGAGCGTGTCGTTGCCCGCGTGGTCGGACCACTGCACGCTGTTCTCGCCGACGCTCACGACCTTGTACTCGCGGTGCGACTTGTTGGTGAGCGGGACGCCCGCGTAGGCGGGCACGGCCGAGACGGACGAGACGCCGGGCACGACCTCGAAGGCGATGCCGGCCTTGGCGCAGGCCGCGGCCTCCTCGGGCCCCGTGGCGTACGTGAACGGGTCGCCGCTGATGAGGCGGACGACGTGCGCACCCGTGCGGGCGTGCTTCACGACCAGCTTGGAGCGCGCGGCGTGCGTGAGGGTCTCCCCGTCCTCGCCCATCCCGCCGTCGACGATCTCGACGTCGGTGGTGACGAGACCGGCCTGCTCGGGCTGCTCCGTGATCACCACGTCGGCCTGGCTGATGAGCTCGGCGGCCCGCACCGTGAGCAGGCTGGCGTCGCCCGGTCCCGTGCCCACGAAGCTCACGCGACCGGGCGTCTTGGCCCGGGTCTTGCGCGGCGGCGTGGGCGCGGCGGCGGTGCCGGCGTCCTGCTCGGTGGCGTCGACGGTCTGAACTGTCACAGTGTTCTTCTTCCTGGTCTGCCGGGTGGTCATGAGGCGGGGCCTGCCGGAGCGGGACCGCTGCCTACGGGGCTGGGGCCTGAGGACTGTGCGGTGGCCACCAGGTCGGCGGCACCCTCGGCGAGCATCTCGGCAGCGAGACGTTCGCCGACCGCAGCCGACTCAGCAGGTGAGCCGGCGGCGGACAGGCGGATGGACGGTGCGCCGGAGACGTCTCCGACGACGGCGCGGAGCCAGAGCTCGTCGTGGCCGTCATCGCCCCAGGCGATCTCGGCCAGGGCTCCGACAGGTGCGCTGCAGCCGGCCTCGAGCGAGGCGAGGAGGCTGCGCTCCGCGGTCACGGCGGCCCGGGTGTCCGGGTCGTCGAGCCCGACGAGGAGGTCTGCGGTGGCGTGGTCGTCGATGCGGCACTCCACGGCGAGGGCTCCCTGCCCGGGGGCGGGGAGGACCTGGATGGGGTCGAGGACCTCGGTGGCCTCGTCCTGGCGGCCCAGGCGCACGAGTCCGGCCCGGGCCAGGACGACGCCGTCGAGCTCGCCGGACGTGACCTTGGCGATGCGGGTGTCGACGTTGCCGCGGACGGGCACGATCTCGAGGCCGAGACCCAGCGCGTTGATCTGGGCGGCCCGCCGGGGCGAGCCGGTGCCGACCCGGGCGCCCTGCGGGAGCTCGCCGAGCGTCAGGCCGTCGCGGGCGACGAGGACGTCGCGGGCGTCCTCGCGCGGCGGGATGGCCACCAGGTTGAGCCGGTCGTCGGGGGTGGTGGGCAGGTCCTTGAGCGAGTGGACCGCGAGGTCGACGTCGCCTCGGGCCACGGCCTCGCGCAGCGCGGCGACGAACACGCCCGTGCCGCCGATCGTGGTGAGGAGCGCACTGCTGCGGTCGCCCTCGGTGCTGATGGTGACGAGCTCGACGTCGCGGCCGGTGAGCTCGGTGATGCGCTGGGCGACGTGCCCGGACTGGGTGCGCGCGAGCACGCTCGCGCGGGTGCCGAGACGCAGCGGCGCCGTGGGGGTCGTGTCGGTCATCCGTCCTCACCTCCGACCCGCGTGACGGACTCGACGGTGGCCTGGTCGAGCGCGAAGAGGTCGGCCAGGGCGTCGGCGTAGGTGAGACCCGCCGGACCGTCGACGAGCTTCTGGACGCGCACGGTGGGCGCGTGGATGAGCTTGTCGGCGACCCGCTTGACCGCCTGACGCACCTGCGCGGCCTGGTCGTCGCTCAGGTCGGGCAGACGGTTCGAGAGTCGGCTCAGCTCGGCCTCGACGATCTCGGTGGCCATGCTGCGCAGCGCCACGACGGTGGGCGTGACCCGCGACGCCTGCTTGGCGGCGAGGAAGCTGCGGACCTCGTCGTCGACGATGGTGCGCACCTGCGCGACGTCGGCGGCCAGCTCGACGTTCTCGGACAGCCCCGCCAGGACGATGAGGTCGATGAGGGTGACGCCCTCGACCGTGGAGACCTCGGGGTCGACGTCGCGCGGCAGCGCGAGGTCGATGATGGTGAGCGGACGGGTGCTTCCGTCGGCCGTGGCGACGGCGTGCTCGATGCGCTCGCGGTCGAAGACCACGCCGGCCGCGCCGGTGCAGCTCACGACGACGTCGGCCGCCCCCAGCTCGAGGTCCATGGCCTCCCACCGCACGGCGCTGACGCCGAACGTGGCGACGAGCTCGTAGGCCCGCTGGAACGTGCGGTTGGCCACCATGATCCGGGCCGGGTCGACGCCACGCTCCACGAGCGTGCGGACCGTGAGGTTGGCCATCGTGCCCGCACCGGCCACGAGGAAGCGCGTGGCGGAGTCGTTGACGACCGCCCCGGCGGCGTCGAGGCCGGCCGTGACGGTGGAGGGGGCCAGGCGGTCGATGCCCGTCTCGGCGTGCCCGCGCTTGCCGATGCGCAACGCCTGCTGGAAGAGCGTGTTGAGCGCGGAGCCCACCGTGGACTCGGCCTGGCCGGTGTGCAGCGCCTGGCGGACCTGCCCGAGGATCTGGCTCTCGCCGAGGATCATCGAGTCCAGGCCGGCGGCCACCGTGAAGAGGTGCGCCACGGCAGCGTCGTCGTAGTGCACGTAGGCGTGGTTGACGAGCTCCTCGCGCCCCAGGCCGATGTGCTCGGCCAGCAGGAGCGAGACGTCCTCGAGGGCACCGTGGAAGCGCTCGGCGTCGACATAGACCTCGACGCGGTTGCACGTGGAGACGACGGCCGCCTCGGCGATGGACGCCGACTCGACGGCGCGGTGCGCCAGCTTCACGGCGGCGTCGGTGTCGAGCGACGCGCGCTCGAGCAGACCGATGGGAGCGGAGCGGTGGGACAGTCCCACGACCAGGACACTCATGCCGTGACCTCCTTGTCGACGACCGACGCCACCGCGACGTCGCAGGAGCGACGCTGCTCGTGGTACGCCAGGATCTGCAGCTCGATCGAGAGGTCGACCTTGCGGAGCTCGACCTCGTCGGGCACCTGCACGACGGCCGGTGCGAAGTTCAGGATGCTCGTGATGCCCGCCGCGACCAGCTGGTCGGCGACCTTCTGCGCAGCGGCCCCGGGGGTCGCGATGACGGCGATGGCGATGCCGCGCTCGCGGACGATCGCGTCGAGGCGCGACGCGGGCTCCACCGTGACGCCGCCGACGACGGTGCCGATGCGGGCCGGGTCGTCGTCGAGCACGGCCGCGATGCTGATGCCACGCGTGCCGAAGCCCTGGTAGGTGGAGAGAGCCGTGCCGAGGTTGCCGGCGCCCACGATGACGACGTCCCACGTGTGGGTCTGGCCGAGCTCGCGGGCGATCTGGTAGCTGAGGTACTGCACCTCGTACCCGACTCCGCGCGTCCCGTAGGAGCCGAGGTGGGAGAGGTCCTTGCGCAGCTTGGCCGGGTTGACGCCCGTGGCGTCGGCCAGCTCGCCCGAGGAGCACGTGGCCACGCCGTCGTCGGCGAGCGCGTTGAGCGCACGCAGGTACAACGGCAGCCGGGCGACGGTGGCGTCGGGGATGCCACGGTCGGCCGAGCCGGCGCTGTGAGCCGTGGGCTCAGCAGTGGGCCGGTCGTTGCGCAGAAGGGTCACGGTGCTCCATCGGCTTCCGACCTGGGATTGCCCGCGGGGTGGGACTGGTCGGAGCGCGACCTGCAGTTTAGGACTTTGTGCGCGTGTGAACCAAATCGAGCCGGGGCCGGGTGCGATGCCTCACATCGCGCATGGTAGGACGGCGGCTCCTGCGGACCGCCCTCGGCCCGGGGCCGCGTGCGTCAGCGCTCGTGTGCCAGCGCGGCCCGCAGCCGCTTCTCCTCGACCCGGAAGAAGTCGTGCTGACGACCGTCGACGAACGTCACCGGGACCATCTCGCTGAACGCCTCGACGAGCGCGGGCTCGGTGTCGACGTCGATGCGCGCCCAGGTGTCACCGGTCTCCGCGCACACCGAGGCGACGAGCGACTCCACCGCCTCGCACAGGTGGCATCCCCCACGGGAGTAGACGACGACGCGGGCGTCGTCGCTGTGAGCCGTCACGCCGGGTCGAGGCCCAGCACGGCGCTCCGCGCCAGGGCTCGGAGCCGGCCCTTGGCGACCTTGCCGGTGGGCGAGTACGGGAGGTTCTCCACCACCACGACGCGGGTGGGCTGCTTGAAGCGGGCGAGCCGCGTGGAGCAGGCCTGGACCACGGCGGCCTCGAGCCCCGAGCCGTCGGTGCCGGGCGTCGGGACGACGAAGGCGTACACGCCCTCGCCGGTCTCCTCGTGCGGCAGCCCCACGACGGCGACGGCGGCGACGCCCTCGACCTCGCTGATGACGTCCTCGACCTCGGCCGGGTAGACGTTGAAGCCGGACACGATGACCAGCTCGCGCAGGCGGTCGACGAGCACGAGCTCGCCCCGGTCGGTCAGGTAGCCGACGTCGCCCGTGGGGTACCACCCGTCGGGGCGGGGACCGTCGGCGCCGTCTGGCCAGTAGCCCGAGAAGACGTTGGCGCCCTTGACCCAGATCTCGGCCGGGTCGCCGGGCTCGGCGTCGCGGCCGGAGGCGTCGACGATGCGGACCTCGACCCCGGGCAGCGGTGTGCCCACGGAGCCGGGCGTGGGGCCCTGGCCCTCGGCCCGAGCCGTGGCGAGCGTGGCCGAGACCACCGGTGCCGTCTCGGTGAGTCCGTAGCCCTGCTCCACGTGATGGCCCGAGGACTCGAGGAAGGTGGCCGCGAGGTCGGGGTCGAGGTTGGACGCGCCGGACAGCACCACGCGGACGCCGGCGAGCGACTCGCGCAGGTCGTCGCGACCCGCCCAGGCCGCGATGACCGGCGGTGCGAGCGCGACGTTGGTGATGCCCTCGGCCGCGATGAGCTGCAGCAGCCCGGTGGGGTCGAACCGGTCGACCAGGATCGTCGGCGCCTGCTGGCGCACGGCCTGGCCGAGCACGGCGTTCAGGCCGTACACGTGGAACATGGGAAGCAGGCCCAGCACGACGTCGTCGCCGTCGACGGGCGGCGGCTCGATGGCGGCCGTCTGCTCGATGTTGGCCAGCAGCGCCCGGTGCGAGAGCACCGCGCCACGCGGCTTCCCGGACGTGCCGGAGGTGTAGAGGATGACGGCCGTCGCCTCGCTGTCGCGGGGCGCCATGGGCTCCACGGCGGGGGCGTCGGCGAGGAACCGACCGAACGAGGTCTCGCCTGCCTCGGGGGCGATGCCGTCGACGACGACGTCGACGGGCACGGCGGCGTCGCCCGAGCGGCCGGCCAACGCCTCACGCACCTGGGCCGCGCCGTTCTCGTCGCACAGGACCAGACGCACGTGGGAGTCGGCGATCATGCGGCCGATCTCGCGCGCCGTGGCCCGGGGGTTCACGGGGACGGCCACCATGCCGCCGCGCAGGATGCCGAAGTAGGCGATGGGCAGGTCGACCCGGTTGGCCATGACCACCGCGACCCGGGCGCCTGCCACGAGCCCGCGGCCGCTCAGGGCCCGGGCGATGGAGGAGGCAGCGTCGTCGAGCTCGCGCCACGTGAGGGCTCGACGCTCGGGGCGGTGCTCCACGAGCGCGACACCGTCGGGGCGTTCCTCGGCGGCCTGAGTCACCAGGTCGCTCAGATTGACCGTCACCCGCACGAGTCAACCACAGCAAGGGATGACCGTGGCCGGTTCACCCCGATACGCTCGGGCCATGGCACACGAGCATGCTCGGCCGAAGAACTTGAAGTCACGCTCGATGTTGGCGGGGCAGGCAGCCGCTGCCGCCACGGAGGTGGAGAACGCCCTCGCGCCCGATCCCGACCTCACCGCCGCCGCCTTCTTCGACGTGGACAACACGATCATGCAGGGCGCCTCGATCTTCCACCTCGCGCGCGGCCTGCACCGGCGCGACTTCTTCACCACCACCGACATCGCCAAGGCGGCGTGGCAGCAGATGTACTTCCGCGTCGCCGGCGTGGAGGACCCCGAGCACATCGCCAAGGCCCGCTCCTCGGCGCTGGCCTTCATCGCCGGGCACAGCGTCACCGAGCTCGAGGAGATCGGCGAGGAGATCTTCGACGAGCACATGGCTCACAAGATCTGGCCCGGGACGCGCGCCATCGCGCAGACCCACCTCGACCGGGGCGAGCGGGTCTGGCTCGTCACCGCCGCGCCCATCGAGATCGCCCGTGTCATCGCGCGCCGCCTCGGCCTCACCGGGGCGCTCGGCACGGTGGCCGAGCACGTCGACGGCATCTACACCGGTGAGCTCGTGGGCGAGATGCTCCACGGTGAGGGCAAGGCCGTGGCCATCCGTGCCGTCGCCGAGCGCGAGGGACTCGACCTGGAGCGCTGCAGCGCGTACTCCGACTCCAGCAACGACCTGCCCATGCTCTCGCTCGTGGGCCACCCCTGCGCCGTCAACCCCGACGCCAGGCTGCGGGCGGCCGCGCAGAAGAACGGCTGGCTGGTCAGGGACTACCGCACGGGCCGCAAGGTCGCCGTCGCCGGAGGACGCGCCGCCTTCGCGGGTGCTGCCGTTGCAGGCGCCTGGCGCTCCCGCGGCCTGGTCTCGCGACTGGTTCGGAAAATTCACTGACACGTCGCCCCCGGGAGCCCTACACTGGAGCTGATTCTGGGAGGGATCATGACGGGAGCCTTGCGAAGCGCTGTGGCGCTGGCCCTGGCCTGCCCCGACGACCGCAGCCTGGCCATCGCCCTGGCGGTGACGCAGCCGGCCACCACCGGTCGCCCGTCGGTCTCCGGCGGCGGCGCGGCCAACGACATGCCACCGCACGACGACGACCCGGTCGCCCTGCGGCTGCGCGCCCTCGTCGACCTCGCCCGCGAGGGTGACGCCGAGGCCTTCGGCCAGCTCTACGACCACTACGTCTCGGGCGTCTATCGCTTCGTCTACTACCGCGTGGGCTCCCACCAGCTCGCCGAGGACATCACGAGCGAGACGTTCGTCCGCGGCCTCCGTGCCATCCAGCGCTTCAGCTGGCAGGGCAAGGACTTCGGCGCGTGGCTCACCACCATCGCGCGCAACCTCATCGCCGACCACTACAAGTCGAGCCGCTCGAGGCTCGAGATCGTGGCCGACGAGGTCCCCGAGGGCAAGGCCACCGCGCCCAGCCCCGAGGACGACGTCCTGTCGCTGCTCTCCAACGAGATGCTGTTCGAGGCCGTCAACTCGCTGCCCAGCGAGCAGCGTGACTGCATCCTGATGCGTTTCATCCAAGGCATGAGCATCGCCCAGACCGCGGCGGCGCTCGATCGCAGCGAGGGCGCCATCAAGCAGCTTCAGCTGCGCGCCATCCGCAGCCTGGCCAAGAAGGTCCCCGGTGATCTGCGATGAGCTCGCACCGATTCCTCAGCACTGCGTCATGTTCCCGTAACTCGCGCGTCTCTCTAGTCGTTGCACCCGGTAACAGCAGCCCGAGCATGAGGACGGTCCGATGATTCGCCGCAGGCGCCCCGATGAGGCCCAGCTCTTCCACGATGCGTGGGACGGGCGTGGTGTCGCGGCTGCCGAGGTCGAGTCGCTGGTCCGCACCGCGGAGCAGATCTGCGCCGCCGCCGCCGACGTCCAGCCCAGCCAGGACTTCCGAGCCTCGCTGCGCGCCTCGCTCATGGCCGAGGCCACCACGGTCCTCGCGCCCATCCCCGCCTCCAAGCCTGACCGCTTCGTCGAGGTCACGCCCGCGGCACCGAGCCGCGGCCGCCGACGGGTGGCCGGCCTGGCCATCGCCACCGTCACGGCGGTCGGCGCGGTCGGCATGGTCTCCGGCAGCGCCAGCGCCGTCCCCGGCGACGCCCTGTACGGCGTCAAGCGTGGCGTCGAGCAGGTCGAGCTGTCGATGCGCCAGTCGCCGGAGTCGCGTGGCACCTACCAGCTCCAGCGCGCTGCCACCCGCCTCGCCGAGGCCAAGACGCTGAGCGACTCCTCCGGAGACCAGGACGCCGTCGCCGACCTGCTCCACGACTTCAGCGACCAGGCCGAGTCCGGCTCCGCCACGCTCTTCGACGACTTCACCCAGGAGGGCTCGCGCTCCTCCATCGAGGCCGTGAACCGCTTCACCGCCTCCGCTGCCACGTCGCTCGCCTCGCTGTCGCCGTCGGTCCCCGACGACGCCCGCGCCCCGTTCGAGCAGGCCGCCGCCACGGTGAGCGACCTCGTCGACGAGGTCGCCGACCTCTGCTCCACCTGCACCGACGTCGACGTCAGTCAGCTCGTGAGCACCGTCACCGACATCGCGGCCGCCTCGGGCACCCCGAAGGCCCAGGCCAAGCCCAGCAGGACCGCCGCAGCGCCGGTCCGCCGGACGGCAGCCGCGCCCGCCGTCAAGGCCGTGCAGCCCAGCGCCGCAGCCAGCACCACGACCCCCGAGGTCGTCCCCACGCCGACGCAGAACCCCGTCGCCGACGTCGTCAAGACGGTCACCGACCCGGTCGGCGACCTCGTGGGAGCCGTCCTCGGCAACAAGGAGCAGGAGGGTCTCGTGCCCGGTCTCCTCAACGGCCTGCTCGGCGGCAAGAAGTAGTCAGCAGCGCCGCTCAGTGCGCCAGGTGGACCACGAGGTTCACCAGGAGCGCCAGCAGGACGGTGCCCACGACGTCGAGGTTGACGCGGGCGTGACGGACGATCTCCGCGCCCCTCGTAGTCGAGCGCTCGATGAGGCTGAACGCGACGCCGAGCGCGCCGGCGGAGACCAGCACCCAGAACGTGGGAGCCAGTGCGTCCTCCACCGCCAGGGCGAGCAGCAGCGCCACCACCGAGGTGGCGAGCGTCTTGGCCCCGTAGACGAAGGACCGGGTGCCGATGGGACGGTCGGCCACGGCGTCGTCCTGGTCGTACGGGTGCAGCTGGTCCATGCCGACGAGCCTAGTGGCGGCTCCGACGAGGCGCTTCCCGTGCGGGCGACGGTCAAGCCGGCGCGCGCACGGACGGCCAGGCTCAGAAGAACGCGTTGCCGCGGTCCACGAGAAGTCCGTACAACGTCTGCTGGATGGTCTCGCGGACCTGGTCGGTCACGTTGAACAGCAGCATGGGGTCGTCGGCGGCGTCGGGCTCGTAGGCGTCGGTGCGGATGGGCTCACCGAACTCGATGATCCACTTGCTGGGCAGCGGGATCATGCCGAGCGGCCCGAGCAGCGGGAAGAAGGGCGTGACCGGAAGGTACGGCAGGCCCAGGAGCCGCGCGAGCGACGGGACGTTGCCCACGAGCGGGTAGATCTCCTCGGCACCCACGATGGACACCGGGACGATCGGCACGCCGGCCCGCATGGCCGAGGACACGAAGCCGCCCCGGCCGAAGCGCTGCAGCTTGTACCGCTCGGCGAACGGCTTGCCGATGCCCTTGAAGCCCTCGGGCCAGACGCCCGCGATCTCACCGGAGGACAGCAGCCGCTCGGCGTCCTCGGTACAGGCCAGGGTGGCACCCACCTTGCGCGCCATCTGGCCCACGAACGGGAGGGCGAACACGAGGTCGGCCCCGAGCGGACGCAGGTTGCGGCCGCCGTACTTCTTGACCGCGTAGCCCGTGATGACGCCGTCGATGGGGACCGTGCCCGAGTGGTTGGCCACCAGGAGGGCGCCACCCTCGGCGGGGATGTTCTCGACACCCCGGACCTCGAGACGGAACCACTTCTCCGCGAGCGGCTCGACGGCGTTGACGAGGATCTCGCTGATCTGGGGGTCGAAGCCGAAGGCGTCGATCTCGTAGTCGCCCGAGAGACGTCGGCGCAGGGCCGAGACCGACGTGGCCAGCCGGCGCTCCCAGTCCGAGCCCAGCACGCGCTGCGCGGCCTGGACGATGGCGACGACGATCTCCTCCAGCGGGATGCCGGGCATGGAGGCCGGTCCGGCGGTCCTGGTGGCCTTGGCCGCCTCCTCGGCTGCCGCTGCTGCGGCGGCGGCGGCGTCCTCGTCGGTGACGGCCCGGAGTCGCGGCTTGGCCGTGGACCGGGCGGAGGAGGACGAGGTGGGGGGCGGTCCGGCGGCGACCTTCTTCGGCCCGGCCTTCCCGGCCGTGGCCTTGGGCGCCTCGGCGGTGGACTTCGACGCCGGCGCGGCCTTGGTGGCGGGCGCGGCCTTGACCGGGCCCTTCGAGCCGGACGCCGGCTTCGTCGGGGCCTTCTTGGACTGCGTTGTCTTGGACTGCGTTGTCTTGGACGGGGCCGACTTGGACTGCGCAGTCTTGGAAGGGGCAGCCTTGGCGGGGGCAGTCTTGGCAGGTGCCGGCGGCTTGGCCTTGGTGACGGGCTTCCTGGGTCGGGCACCCGGACCGGCCAGCGATCGCGCGGCCGAGGACGGCGACGCGCCCTTGGCACCGCGTCCGGCGGCACCGGTGGTACCGATGGTGCGTCGCTCGTCGTTCATCGTGCTCCTCCGAGGACCGCGAGGACGCCGGGGCGCTGGGCCTGCCGGAACTCCTCGAGGGTCTCTTCCGTGGTGTGCTGGAGCTCGTAGCCGAAGATCTCCCGCAGGGCGGTGGTGTCGACGGCGCGTCCGTGGGTCAGGAGCCGGTGGAGATCGGGTGACATCTCGCCGCCGAGGCTGCGGATGACGCGACCGGCCGCGGAGGCGAAGCCGACCGGCGGGAGCGGCAGCACGGGCCGGCCGAGGCGGCGGGCGGCCTGCGAGAGGAGCACGACGCCGTCGCCGGCCACGTTGAACGTGCCCGGGCGGTCGCTCACCACGGCCTGCGTGGCGATGGCGAGGGCGTCGTCGAGGTGCAGGAACTGCAGGCGGGGGTCGTAGCCCAGCGCCGCCGGCAGGATGGGGGTGTTGAAGTAGCTGCGCAGCGGGGTGTCGATGTCGGGGTGCAGGATCTGGGCCGAGCGCAGCGTCGTGATGAGGATGTCGGGCCGACGACGCGCGAAGCCACGCACGTACGACTCGACCTCGACGGCGTCCTTGGGGAACCCGGAGCGGATGCCGCCGCGCGCCGAGGCGGACTCGGCGAACATGGCGGGGTCGCGCGGAGACGAGCCGTAGACCGCGGTGGTGGAGCCCAGCACCAGCTTGGAGACCACGGAGGAGCGCTGGCACGCCGCCAGGAGCTGCATCGTCCCGATGACGTTGCGCTCCTTGGCGCCGCCGCTGCCGCGACCCTCGGCCGGCGCGAGGTCGAGGTGCAGGACCGTGTCGATCTCCTCGACCGCGATGACCTTGGCCACCACGGGCGTGCGGATGTCGGCGCGCACGAACTTGACGCCGCCGAGGTCTCCCTCCGGCGGGCGCAGGTCGAGCCCGACGACGCGGTCGACGCCTCCGTCGGCGCCCAGCTCAGCGAGCGCGCGTGAGACACGGGACGCAAAGGATCCCGCGACCCCGGTGACGAGGACGACCCGGCCCATGGGGACTTACTTGCCCAGACGGCGGCGCTGCACGCGTGTGCGCTTCAGCATCTTGCGGTGCTTCTTCTTCGACATCCGCTTGCGACGCTTCTTGATGACTGAACCCACAGGTAACCCTCTTGACGTGCGGTGATGAAAGAACGGCCAGGATACGCGGTGCGGTCGGCGCTGCGTCAGCCGGCCTGGAAGAACGACTTCTGCAGGTACTCCTCCACGGCGCCCTCGGGCACCCGGAACGAACGACCCACCCGCACGGCCTCGAGCTCACCAGCGTGCACGAGACGGTAGACCGTCATCTTCGAGACGCGCATCTGTGCGGCCACCTCGGCCACCGTCAAGAACGTTCCCGACGTCACACTGATCACCCTGATCTTCCATGGAGCACGCGCGCTCTCCGGCTTCCCCACCGGAGAAGGAGCGCGCGTGCCTGACTGGAGCGTAGTGCCTCGTGATGCTGTTGGGATAGGGGATTCACAAGTTGCCTCTGTTTCGCCGCTTTTCGCTCTCCACGGCGTGTCGCGCGGGTGGTCGCGCGGGGGGTCTCAGAGGACGGGGTCGAGCCCCAGCAGGGGGAAGCTCTCGCGGCGGGCCGACTCGATGCAGCGGTCGAGCCAGCTGGCCGGGTCGTAGCCCAGCTCCCACGGCCGGTAGCCGGCCGAGCGGCCGTCGGTCATGCGGTGGGGCGGGTCGACGCCCGTGAGGTCGCGGACGGCGTCGCGCCAGCCCTGGGGCGTGGGCGCCTCGGGGTCGACGTCGTGGCCCGCCACGATGCCCAGCAGGTGGCTCCAGATGCGCGGGACGACGTCGGTGACGGCATAGCCCCCGCCGCCGGTGGCGATCCAGCGGCCGCCCGGGACCTCCTCCGCGAGCTCGCGCAGGGCGAGGTAGGAGGCCCGCTGGCCGTCGATGCTGAGCATGAGGTTGGTGAGCGGGTCGTCCATGTGGGAGTCGCAGCCGTGCTGGGTGACCAGGACCTGCGGCTCGAACTCGCGCACCACCTGCGGGACCACGGCGTGGAAGGCGCGGAGCCAGCCCGCGTCGGACGTGCCCGGAGGCAGCGGGACGTTGACCGCGGTGCCCTCGGCGCCGGGTCCGCCGGTCTCGGTGGCCCAGCCCGTGCCCGGGAACAACGACTGCGGACCCTCGTGGACGGACACGGTGAGGACGCGGGGGTCGTCCCAGAAGATCGCCTGGACGCCGTCGCCGTGGTGGGCGTCGACGTCGACGTAGGCCACGCGCTCGGCGCCCTGGTCGAGCAGCCACTGGATGGCGAGGGCGACGTCGTTGTAGATGCAGAAGCCGCTGGCCGTGTGGCGCATGGCGTGGTGCAGACCGCCGGAGACGTTGAGCGCTCGCCGCGTCTCGCCGGACCACACGCGACGGGCGGCCTCGAGGCTCGCGCCCGCCACGAGGGCGCTGGCCTCGTGCATGCCGCCGAAGACGGGGTTGTCGTCGCCGCCCAGCCCGATGGAGAGGTCGGCGTGGACCGGGTGGGCGCTGAGCTTCTGGACCTTCTCCACGTAGGCCGCCGTGTGCACGCGGGTGAGCTGGTCGACCGTGGCGGCCTCGGCGCCCACGACGTCGACCGTCTCGAGCAGGCCCAGCTCGCGCGCCAGCCGCATCGTGAGCTCGACCCGCACCGGGGCCATGGGGTGCGAAGGGCCGAAGTCGTAGCTCGTGAGCCGGTCGTCGAAGACGAGGGTCGCGCGGCCACTCGGCTCGGTCGTCATGGGCGTCAGCCTACGACTCGGTGTGACGCCGCCCACGACGGCACGGCCTCAGGACCCCGAGAGCTCGGCCGAGCGGGCGGCCGCCGCGAGCACGCCGGCCCGCAGACCGGCTGCGACCCCGTGGTCGTCGAACGTCGTGATGGCGGCGTGGGTGGTGCCGTTGGGCGAGGTGACGCGGCGCCGCAGCTCCTCGGGGGTGTCGTCGGAGTCGGCGAGCAGCGCGGCGGCTCCGACGAGGGTCTGCTGGGCCAGCGTGCGCGCCGTGGCGGGGTCGAGACCCGCCTCGACGCCTCCGGCGATCATGGCCTCGGCGAGGTAGAAGACGTAGGCCGGACCGGATCCCGAGACGGCGGTGACGGCATCCTGCGCGGACTCGTCGACCACGGCCACGACACCCCCGGTCTCGAGGATCGAGCGCACGAGAGCGAGGCGGTCGTCGTCGGCAGCGGTGCCCGGCGAGATGCCGAACATGCCCTCGCCCACGAGCGCCGGGGTGTTGGGCATGGCCCGCACCACGGCGACGCCGTCGGGCAGGGCCTCCTCGAACAGGGCGATGCGGACCCCGGCGGCCAGCGAGACGACCGTGGCGGTGGCCGCGACCGCCGGCGCGATCTCGGTGAGGACGGCAGCGACGTCCTGTGGCTTCACCACCACGAGGACGACCTCGGCGCCCTCGACGGCTTCGCGGAGGTCGGTGACCTGCACACCGTGCGTCGTCCGCAGCGCCTCGGCGCGCTCCTCGAACTTCTCGGCGACGACGACGTCGGAGGTGCTGTGACCAGCCTTCAGGAGCGCGGCGAGGAGGGTCTCCCCCATGACGCCGCCGCCCAGGATCGCGATGCGCGTGGACATGGGGCCACCCTAGTCGGGCGCTGTCCTAGGGTGGGTCGGTGCGCGCCAGAGTCGACCCGTTCATCGTGGCTCTTCTCGCGACCGCGCTGCTCGGGACGTTCCTGCCGGCCCGGGGGCAGGGCCTCGACGTCCTGACCGACGCCTCGCGAGTCGTGCTCGCGCTCCTGTTCTTCCTCTACGGCGCCCGGCTCTCGACGAGCGAGACGCTGGCCGGCCTGCGGCACTGGCGGCTGCACGTCCTGGTCCTCACCATCACGTTCGTCGCGTTCCCCGCGCTGGGGCTCGTGGCCCATCAGCTGCAGGGCCACGGGATCGACGCGGGTCTCGCGGACGGCATCCTGTTCCTCACGCTCGTGCCCACGACCGTGCAGTCGTGCGTCGTGTTCACCCGGGTGGCCCGCGGCAACGAGGCGGGCACGGTGGTGAGTGCCTCGTTGTCGAGCATCGTCGGCGTGTTCCTGACGCCGCTGCTCGTCTCGCTGCTGATGTCGGCGAACGCACAGGTGGACGCTGGCTCCATCGTGCGGATCGTCCTGCAGATCCTCGTCCCGTTCGTCCTGGGCCAGGCGCTGCGTCCGTGGGTGGGCGCCTGGGTGGAGCGGCACGACGGGCCGCTCAAGCTCTACGACCGCGGCTCGATCCTCGTGATCGTCTACCTCGCGTTCAGCGAGGGGGCGCGTGCCCACGTGTGGTTGCGGGTGACGGTGCCCGAGGCGCTCGTCGTCGTGGCGGTGTGCGCAGTCCTGCTGGGCGTGGCGCTCGTGGGGGCGTGGCAGCTGGGCCGGCTGGCGGGACTCGGCCGGGCCGACCGCGTCTCGGTGCTGTTCGCGGGCTCCAACAAGAGCCTCGCGGCGGGCCTGCCGATCGCCACCGTGCTGTTCTCGGGCGGTCAGCTGGCGCTCATCATCCTGCCGCTCATGGCGTACCACCAGCTGCAGCTCATCACGTGCGCCGTCGTCTCCGGCCGCATGTCCCGCACCCCCACCTGACCCCCCCCGTTCCCGCGAGTGGCGCAGATTGGCGATTCTGAGACGGCGTGTCGAACCAATCTGCGCCGCTCGAGACCCCATCTGCGCCACTCGGTGGCGCGGGGGTCAGTGCTGGGGGCGGCCCGTGAGGGCCAGGCCGACGCCGAGACCGATCATCGACGTGCCGCCGATCGCGCCCATGGCCTCGGTCCGACGGCGCGAGCCGGCGAACCACGTGCGCAAGCGGCTCGCGACGAGGGCCCACACGCTGTCCGACGCCAGTCCGATCACGACGGCGACAGCACCCAGCAGGAGCGGCTGGGTCGTGACGTGACCACGGTCGACGTCGACGAACGGCGGCAGCACGGCCGCGAAGATCATGAAGGCCTTGGGGTTGGAGACACCCACCACGAAGCCCTGCCGGAGGGCCACGCGCCGGGGCAGCGGGTCACGACCCCCGCCGTCGACGTCGGCCATCGAGAGGTCGCGCCGGTGCCGCCACGCCTGGACGCCGAGCCACACGAGATAGGCCGCACCGGCCAGCTTCAGGACCGTGTAGACCACGGCCGACGTCTGCACGACGTACCCGAGACCGGCCGCCACCAGCACGAGCACCACGACGAGACCGAGGGTGTTGCCCAGCACCGAGAGCAGGGCGACGTCGCGGCCGTAGGCGATGGCCCGCCCGATGACGAACACGACGCTCGGACCCGGGATGGCGATGAGCACGAAGGCCGCGAGGCCGAACGCGAGCGCCTGCGAGATCGTGAGCATGCGCCGACGGTATCGCCGAGTGGCGCAGACCGGGTCCCGAGTGGCGCAGATCGGCACGACACGCCGTCTCAGAATCGCCAACCTGCGCCACTCGCGGAGGCGGGGGCGGGGAGGGGGGGTCAGCGGGAGCCGTGGAGCCGGGCGAAGGCGAGCGACTCCAGGAGCAGCGCCTCCTTGGCCTCGACGTCGGGCGACTTGCGGGTGTTGATCTCGATGACGACGTCGCCGGTGTAGTCGGAGTCGGCCAGGGCCTCCATGAACTCCACGCACGGCTGCGACCCGCGACCCGGGATGAGGTGCTCGTCCTTGGGCGAGCCCGAGCCGTCGGCGAGGTGCACGTGCGCCAGGCGCGGACCGAGGTCGCGCAGCATCTGCACGGGGTCCTGGCCGGCCGTGGCGCTGTGGGAGAGGTCGACCGTCACGTGGGCGTAGTCCTCGGTGACCGGGTCCCAGCCGGGCGCGTAGGCCTGGAAGACGCGCTTGCCGGTGCGCCAGGGGTACATGTTCTCGACCGCGAACACCACGTCGTACTGGCGCTCCAGGTCGGCGACCCCCTCGACGAACTCCTTGGCGTACTCGCGCTGCCAGCGGAAGGGCGGGTGGGCCACCACGACGGGTGCGCCCACCTCGAGCGCCATCTCGGCGGAGCGGTGCAGCTTCTCCCACGGGTCGGTCCCCCACACGCGCTGCGTCAGCAGGAGCGTGGGGGCATGGATGGAGACGATGGGGATCTCGTGGAACGACTGCAGCGCCTTCACCGCGACGACGTCGGTGCTCACGTCGTCGATGCCGACCATGACCTCGACGCCGTCGTAGCCCAGGCGCGCCGCAGCCTCGAAGCCGTCGGGCGTGGAGCCGGGGTAGACCGAGACCGACGACGTGGACAGCGCGACGCGGAGCTGCTCCCGCGGTCGGTCCGGGGACTGCTGGTCGTGCGCGGCGGAGGAGGCCATGCTCAGAGCGCGTCCAGGTGCTGCAGGAGGACGCCCTCGCGCAGGGCCCACGGGCAGATCTCGAGCTCCTGGAGACCGAAGAGGTCCATGACCGCCTCGGCGACGAGCGCGCCGGCCAGCATCTGGTGGGCGCGGTCGCCGGAGACGCCGGGGAGGTCGGCCACCTCGGCGGGCGTGAGCTGGGGCAGCTCGGCGGCGAGACGGGCGAGGTCGGTGCGTCGCAGCACCCGGCGGACGTACTGGCCCTCGCTCGAGGACGCAGCGCCGCAGATCCGGGCGAGGGAGCGGAAGGTCTTGCTGGTGGCGACGGCCCGGTCGAACGCGCCACCGCGCAGGATCTGGCCGGCCTGCTCGGCGAGGGTGGTGCGGACGTAGAGGCGCAGCTCCTCCGCCGACCGTCCGGCGTCGAGCCACTCCCGCGTGAGGCGTCCTGCACCCAGGGGCACGGACTGGGCGACGTCGGGCTGCTCGTCCGAGCCAGCAGCGAGCTCGAGGGAGCCACCGCCGATGTCGAAGACCCCGAGCCGTCCCGCGGACCAGCCGAACCAGCGGCGGACCGCCAGGAACGTCAGGCGGGCCTCGTCCTCGCCGGGCAGCACCTGGAGGTCGATGCCGCTCGCCTCACGGACGGCGCTCAGCACCGTCTCGGTGTTCACGGCCTCACGGACGGCCGACGTCGCGAACGCGACGATCGAGGAGCAGCCCCGCTCCTGGGCCTCGGCCTGCGCCTCGGCCACGTACTTCACGAGTCGCTGGACGCCCTCGCCGCTGATGCTCTGGTCGGCCTCGAGGTGCTCGGCGAGGCGCAGCGGCTCCTTGAACGAGAACGCCGGAAGGGGCGGCCCGCCGCGGAAGGCGTCGACGATGAGGAGGTGGCCGGTGTTCGACCCGATGTCCAGCACGCCCATCCGCATGGTTCTAGTGTTCCACTCCTACGATGGAGAGCGATGCCTGAGGTCCTGATGGGTTTCCCCCGCACATGGGTGGAGTTCCCCAACCCCGACGACTCGACCGAGACGTTCCGCTGCGACCTGACGTGGCTGACGTCCCGGTGGACGTGCATCTTCGGGCAGGGGTGCCCCGGCATCTACTCCTCGAGCCCCGAGGCCGGCTGCTGCACGCTCGGCGCCCACTTCGCCGACGACGAGGACCACCAGAGGGTCGCCGAGGCCGTCGCGCGGCTCACCCCGGAGCGGTGGGAGCGCCACGACGAGGTCGGTGCCGACTGGACCGAGACCGACGACGACGGTGAGCTCAAGACGCGCGCCCTCGGCGGCGCGTGCGTCTTCCACAACTCTCGCGGGTTCGCCGGCGGCTACGGCTGCGCCCTGCACGGGCTCGCGCTCGAGGAGGGCGTGGAGCCACTCACCCTGAAGCCCGACGTCTGCTGGCAGCTCCCGCTGCGCCGGCAGTTCCGCGACGTCGAGCGCGGCGACGGCACGAGCTACACCGAGGTCCAGATCGGCGAGTACGAGCGCGGCGGCTGGGGCCCGGGTGGCCACGACCTCGACTGGTACTGCTCGTCCAACACCGAGGCCCACGTGGGCGCCGAGCCCGTGTACGTCTCCAACCGTGCCGAGCTCGTCGCGCTCATGGGTCAGGCCGGCTACGCCGAGCTCGAGCGCCAGTGCGAGGCGTTCCTCGCCGGCGGCGCGGGCGCGAGCCGGCACCCCGCCTCGGAGTAGTCCAGCCGGACCTCGGCCCGCGCACGCCGCAGCGGCCAGGCCGACCCTGCTGGTGGCATGCCACGACGGTCGGGCGAGAATGTGCCGCATGCACCTCGACCACGTGACGTTCGCAGCCGGGCCCGACGGACTCACCGCGGCCACCGAGCAGATCGAGAAGCTCCTCGGGGCCTCGTTCCTCGACGGAGGCGCACACCCGCGCTTCGGCACCCGCAACATGGTGCTGCCGCTGAAGAACCAGCAGTACCTCGAGATCGTGGAGGTGCTCGACCACCCCGCCGCCGAGAAGGCCGCCTTCGGCCAGGCCGTGCGCGAGCGCACCGACGCCGGCGGAGGCTGGCTGGGCTGGTGCATCTCGGTCGACGACATCGAGGAGGTCGAACGCCGCATCGGTCGCCACGCGGTCCCCGGCAACCGTCGCCGCCCCGACGGCTTCAACCTCGAGTGGGTCCAGATCGGCACGAGCGGCATGCGCGCCGACCCCCAGCTCCCGTACGTCACCAAGTGGCTCATCGACCCCTCCGAGCACCCGTCGCAGCAGGCTCCCGCCGACGTCGAGCTCGTCGCGATCGACATCGCGGGCAGCCCGCAGCGGCTCGCCGACTGGCTCGGTGAGTCGGCCGTGAACACGCTCGAGCAGATCGAGGTCAACTGGATCGCGCCCAACGCGCTGCCCGGCATCCTCTCGGCCACGTTCGCCACCGCCGACGGCCACATCACCATCTGAGCCGCCTGCCCTGCCGTGCCGAGCGGATGTGTCGTGGCCGCGGCCTAGGCTGAGGCCATGGCCTCGACGAAGACGTCCTCGAAGCCCGCGTACGTCTGCGCGGAGTGCGGCTGGACCACGTCCAAGTGGGTCGGGCGGTGCGGCGAGTGCCAGGCGTACGGCAGCGTCGACCTCGCCGGACCCTCGGCGCGCGCCGGTCGCACCAGTGCGGCACCCGTGGCCGTCGCGGCCCGCCCCATCACCGAGGTCCCGGTCGAGTCCGCCACGTCGCTCACCTCGGGCATCGGTGAGCTCGACCGCGTGCTGGGCGGGGGCGTCGTGCCCGGCGGGGTGCTGCTCCTGGCCGGCGAGCCCGGGGTCGGCAAGTCCACCCTGCTGCTCGAGCTGGCCGCCCAGTGGGCCAAGGCCGGCCGTCGCACCCTGTACGTCTCGGGCGAGGAGTCCGCAGCCCAGGTGCGGCTCCGCGCCGAGCGCACCCACGCCCTGCACCCCGAGCTCTACCTCGCCGCCGAGACCGACCTCGGCGCCCTGCTCACCCACGTGGACACCGTGCGGCCCAGCCTGCTCGTGGTCGACTCCGTGCAGACCATCGGCTCCGCCGACGTCGACGGCGTCCCGGGCGGCGTCACCCAGGTCCGCGAGGTGGCCTCCGCCGTCATCGCCCGTGCCAAGACCGCCAACATCGCCACCCTGCTCGTCGGACACGTCACGAAGGACGGCACCGTGGCCGGTCCGCGGGTGCTCGAGCACCTCGTCGACGTCGTGCTCCAGTTCGAGGGCGACCGCGCCTCGCGGCTGCGCCTCCTGCGCGCGGTGAAGAACCGCTTCGGGCCGGTCGACGAGATCGGTTGCTTCGACCTCGCCGACTCCGGCCTCGTCGAGGTCCCCGACCCCACGGGTCTCTTCGTCTCACGCCACGAGAAGCCGGTCCCGGGCACGTGTCTCACGGTCACCATGGAGGGCCGCCGCCCCCTGGTCGCCGAGGTGCAGGCGCTCACGGTCGAGAACCCCGGCGGCACGCCGCGCCGCACCTCCAGCGGTCTCGACTCCTCACGCACGGCCATGATCCTGGCCGTGCTCACCAAGCACTGCGGCGCCGACCTCTCGCGCCAGGACGTCTACACCGCCACCGTCGGAGGAGCCCGCCTGCACGAGCCCTCCGCCGACCTCGCGGTCCTCGTGGCCACCGCGTCCGCCTACGCCGGCACCACGGTGGGGGGCGGGCTCGTGGCCATCGGCGAGGTCGGGCTCGCCGGCGAGGTCCGTCCCGTCCGTCACCTCGCGGAGCGCCTGCGCGAGGCCGCCCGCCTGGGCTTCACCGAGGCCGTCGTCCCGGCCGCGTCCGAGCTGCCACCGGCCGGATCCCTGCCCATGCGCATCACCCCCATCGCCGACGTCTCCTCGATCCGATCCATCCTCGGTCAACGCAAGCCCTGAGACCTCTACACTCGTACAGTTCCGTCTCACAGACACCCGGGAGAGCATCAGTGGCCGCACCGAGCGACCTCCGCGCGACCCTCGCGAGCCTCGCGCCGGGAACGGCGCTGCGCGAGGGCCTGGAGCGCATCCTGCGCGGCCGCACCGGCGCGCTCATCGTCGTGGGCCACGACCGCCAGATCGACGCCCTCTCCACGGGCGGCTTCGCCCTCGACGTCCCCTTCACGGCCACCGGGCTGCGCGAGCTGGCCAAGATGGACGGCGCGATCATCCTCGACAAGGACGCCCAGCGCATCGTCCGGGCGGGCGTGCACCTCATGCCCGACCCCACCATCCACACCGACGAGACCGGCACGCGGCACCGCACGGCCGACCGCGTGGCCCGTCAGACCGGGGCGCCCGTCGTCTCGGTGTCGGCCTCCATGCACATCATCGCGCTGTACCGCGGCTCCGAGCGCTACGTCCTGGAGGACGCCGGCGCGGTGCTGGCCCGCGCCAACCAGGCCATCGCCACGCTGGAGCGGTACCGCCACCGCCTCGACGAGGTGTCCGACGCGCTCTCCGCGCTGGAGATCGAGGACCTGGTCACCGTCCGCGACGTCTCTGCGGTCGCGCAGCGGCTCGAGATGGTGAGCCGCATCGCGAGCGAGATCGACCGGTACGTGCTCGAGCTCGGCAGCGACGGCCGCCTGCTGTCGCTGCAGCTGGAGGAGCTCATCAGCGGCGTCGACGCCGAGCGTGAGCTCGTGATCCGCGACTACCTCCCGGTGGCCCGTCGGCGCACGAGCGTCGAGACGGTGCTGTCCGACCTTGCCGCCATCGACGGCACGGCCCTCGTGGAGCTGGGCGGCGTGGCAGCGGCGCTGCGCATCGGCGACGACACGACGCTCGACTCACCCCTCACGCCCCGCGGCTACCGGCTCCTCGCCCGGGTCCCCCGCCTCCCGGCCACCGTCGTGGAGCGGCTCGTGGAGCAGTTCGGCACCCTGCAGAAGCTGCTCGCGGCCAGCATCGACGACCTGCAGACGGTCGACGGTGTGGGCGACCAGCGCGCCCGGGTCGTCCGCGACGGTCTGTCCCGGCTCGCCGAGTCCAGCATCCTCGAGCGGTACGTCTAGCTCAGTCGGTCTTCGGCGAGGCCGACGCCGAGGGGCTCGGCTTCCTCGTGGGGGTCGCGCTCGGCTTCGCGCTCGGTCGGGGCGTGCCCTTCGCCGTGGGCGTCGGCCTGGCCGTGGGCTTGGGCCTCGCGACCGCCTGGCCGAGCGTGAACGCGGTCTGGCTGGGCTCGCCGCCGAGGGTGCCGATCTGGAGCGTGTACTTGCCGGGCGTGGCCCAGCCCTCCTTGCGTGAGCACGCGATGCCCGAGCCGCGGCCGTTCCACGTGACCCGCACGATGGTCGACCACTGCGGGGAGAGCGCCACCGGGTCGGGCAGCACGCTCGCCCTGCACACGCTGGAGTCCCACACGGCAGTCTTGCCCGCGGAGATGACGGCCAGCATCGACGACGCCTCGGCCGTGAAGATGCACGGCTTCTCCGCCGACGTGCTCACCGCGAGGTCGAGCGCCACTGCCTGGCGGGCCCGCTGTCCCGTGCTCACCGAGGGGACCACTCGGACATCCTCGGCCTTGCACGCACCCGTCCCGGTGGGGAGCGAGACCGTGGTGGTGTCGGAGGCCTCGAGGGCCTTCTGCGTCTTCACCGGCGCGGGGGTGGCCGAGGCCTCGGCACTCGATGACGCAGAGGGCCGCGGCGCCGAGGCCGGCTCGGTGTCGTCGCCACCGGAGGGCCAGAGCTTCACGACCGCCCAGACGAGGACCACGACGACGGTCACGAGGACGAGGCGTCGCCGCCTGTAGACAGCCGCCGACTGTGGTCTCCCGCTCACGTCCCCACGGTATCCGGACGCAGCGCCGTGGGAAGATCGACGCGCCATGCTCACCGCTGCCGAGGTCGACCAGCTGCACGACGACGTCGTGTCGTGGTTCGAGGAGAACGCCCGCGACCTGCCCTGGCGTCGCGACACGTCGGGCTGGTCGGTCCTGGTCTCCGAGCTGATGCTGCAGCAGACACCCGTGGTGCGTGTGCTGCCCGTCTACGCCGCCTGGATGGCCCGCTGGCCCACCCCCGCGGACCTCGCGGCGGAGCCGGTGGGCGAGGCGGTGCGCGCCTGGGGTCGCCTGGGGTATCCGCGTCGTGCACAGCGCCTCCACGCGGCCGCGACGGCCATCGTCACCGACCACGGGGGCCAGGTCCCGAGCGACCACGCCACACTCCTCACGCTGCCGGGTGTGGGCGAGTACACGGCGGCCGCGGTCGCCTCGTTCGCCTTCGCCGGCCGGCACGCCGTCATGGACACCAACGTGCGACGCGTCCTGACCCGGGTGGTCGAGGGCCGGCAGTACCCGGCGGCCTCCATCACGGCTGCGGAGCGTCGGCTCGCGCACGACCTGCTCCCCCATGACGACGCGCACCGCTGGGCCGCCGCCACGATGGAGCTGGGCGCCGTCGTGTGCACGGCCAAGGCGCCCCGTTGCGACGCCTGCCCCGTCCGGGACCTCTGCCGGTGGCGCGCCCTCGGCTACCCCGAGCACGACGGGCCCGCCCGCAAGGGTCAGGCCTGGGCGGGGACCGACCGGATGGTGCGGGGACGGCTGCTGGCCGTGCTTCGCGAGTCGGACGGCCCCGTCGAGAAGGCCCGTCTCGACACCGCGTGGGACGAGGACGACCAGCGCGAGCGGTGCCTGGACTCCCTGCTCGACGACGGACTCGTCACGCTGCTCGACGACGGGCGCTTCGCGCTCTGACCCCGGTCAGGGGGCCGGCGAGCCCGACGGGCCCCGGCGCTGACGGACGAGGGTCACGCCGGCGACGACGATGCCCGCGAGGATGAGCACGAGGCCCACGATGCGGAACGGCTTGGGCGAGGAGTTGTAGTCGGCGATCTCCTCGTAGCTCTCCTGCGAGATGGCGCAGCCCGAGTCGGAGTCGGTGAAGCCCGAGCTGGGCGTCCCGTCGGGCACGCACTCCCCGTCCGGCGGACCCGGCTGGAGCAGGATCGCCAGCACTCCCACCACGACGAGGACAGCGGCGACGATCCAACCTCTTTGAGCTCGCATGCACCGCAGCCAATCACGGATCGCCGGGCGGAGCAACGCAGGGCTCCGGCCCCAGAAACAGCAGGGCCCCGCCGGAGCGCGTCCGGCGGGGCCCTGTCTGATCGTGCGGCTGGCTACTCCGAGCTGCCGGCCTCGACCGCGAGGGGGTCGTGGCCCTCGGTGAGCTCCAGGTCGGCCTTGGGCGTGCCCTGGAAGGTGAAGACCGCCTCGGCGCCGACACCCTCGACGTCGACCAGGATGATCTCGCCGGCGCGCAGCTCTCCGAAGAGCATCTTCTCGGCGAGGGTGTCCTCGATCTCGCGCTGCACGGTGCGGCGTAGCGGCCGCGCCCCGAGCACGGGGTCGAAGCCCCGGTCGGCGAGCAGGCTCTTGGCCGCGGTCGTGAGCTCGATGCCCATGTCCTTGTCCTTGAGGCGCTGCTCCAGGTTGCCGATCATGAGGTCGACCATCTGGATGATGTCGTCCTTCGAGAGCTGGCTGAACACCACGACCTCGTCGACACGGTTCAGGAACTCGGGGCGGAAGTGCTGCTTGAGCTCCTCCGAGACCTTGGCCTTCATCCGGTCGTACGAGCCCGCCGAGTCACCGGACCCGCTGAAGCCGAGCGAGACACCCTTGCCGATGTCGCGCGAGCCCAGGTTGGTGGTCATGATGATGACGGTGTTCTTGAAGTCGACCGCGCGACCCTGCGAGTCGGTGAGCCGCCCCTCCTCGAGCACCTGCAACAGCGAGTTGAAGATGTCGGGGTGGGCCTTCTCGACCTCGTCGAACAGGACGACGCTGAACGGCTTGCGACGGACCTTCTCGGTGAGCTGGCCGCCCTCCTCGTAGCCGACGTACCCGGGAGGTGCACCGAACAGACGCGCCACGGTGTGCTTCTCGGAGTACTCGCTCATGTCGAGGGAGATGAGCGCGTCCTGGTCGCCGAAGAGGAACTCGGCGAGCGTCTTGGAGAGCTCGGTCTTGCCGACGCCCGAGGGGCCGGCGAAGATGAACGATCCACCGGGACGACGCGGGTCCTTGAGGCCCGCACGCGTGCGACGGATGGCCCGGCTGAGCGCCTTGACGGCCTCCTCCTGACCGATGACGCGCTTGTGGAGCTCGGCCTCCATGTTGAGCAGGCGACCGGACTCCTCCTCGGTGAGCTTGGTGATGGGCACACCGGTGGCGAGCGCCAGGACCTCGGCGATGAGCTCCTCGTCGACCACGGCGACCGTGTCCATGTCGCCGGAGCGCCAGGCCTTCTCACGGTCGTTCTTGGCGAGGATGAGCTTCTTCTCCTCGTCGCGCAGGGAGGCGGCTGCCTCGAAGTCCTGCGCGTCGATGGCGCCCTCCTTGCGGCGGCGGACGTCGGCGATCTTCTCGTCGAACTCCTTGAGGTCCGGCGGAGCCGTCATCCGGCGGATGCGCAGTCTCGAGCCGGCCTCGTCGATGAGGTCGATGGCCTTGTCGGGCAGGAAGCGGTCGGCCACGTACCGGTCGGCCAGGGTGGCTGCGGCCACGAGCGCCTCGTCGGTGATGGTGACGCGGTGGTGCGCCTCGTACCGGTCGCGCAGGCCCTTGAGCATGTCGATCGTGTGGGCGATGGACGGCTCCGGCACCTGGATGGGCTGGAACCGACGCTCGAGCGCCGCGTCCTTCTCGAAGTGCTTGCGGTACTCGTCGAGCGTGGTGGCGCCGATGGTCTGGAGCTCACCCCGGGCCAGCATGGGCTTCAGGATGCTGGCGGCGTCGATGGCGCCCTCGGCGGCGCCTGCACCGACGAGGGTGTGGATCTCGTCGATGAACAGGATGATGTCGCCGCGCGTGCGGATCTCCTTGAGCACCTTCTTGAGGCGCTCCTCGAAGTCGCCGCGGTACCGGGAGCCCGCCACGAGCGCGCCCAGGTCGAGCGTGTAGATCTGCTTGTCCTTGAGCGTCTCGGGGACGTCGCCCTTGATGATGTCCTGGGCGAGGCCCTCGACGACGGTGGTCTTGCCGACGCCGGGCTCACCGATGAGCACCGGGTTGTTCTTGGTGCGTCGGGACAGGACCTGCATGACGCGCTCGATCTGCGTCTCACGTCCGATGACCGGGTCGAGCTTGCCCTCGCGGGCGGCCTGCGTGAGGTTGCGGCCGAACTGGTCGAGCACGGCCGACGAGCTGGGGGCGGCCTCGGCGGGAGCGCCGGTGGTCTCGGCCTCCTTGCCCTGGAAGCCGCTCACGAGCTGGATGACCTGCTGACGCACGCGGTTGAGGTCGGCGCCCAGCTTCACGAGCACCTGGGCTGCGACGCCCTCGCCCTCGCGGATGAGCCCGAGCAGGATGTGCTCGGTGCCGATGTAGTTGTGGCCCAGCTGCAGCGCCTCGCGCAGGCTCAGCTCGAGCACCTTCTTGGCGCGCGGCGTGAACGGGATGTGCCCGCTGGGCGCCTGCTGGCCCTGGCCGATGATGTCCTCGACCTGTCCACGGACGGCCTCGAGCGAGATGTCCAGGCTCTCGAGGGCCTTGGCAGCGACGCCCTCGCCCTCGTGGATCAATCCGAGGAGGATGTGCTCCGTGCCGATGTAGTTGTGGCTGAGCATGCGCGCCTCTTCTTGGGCGAGCACGACGACGCGACGAGCGCGATCGGTGAACCTCTCGAACATGTTGCCCCCTCCATCGGGTGTGTTCCAGTCAGTCTAGGCGTGGTGCGGTCGCCGCACCCGACATGCCCAGATACGTCACTCAACCGTCACACGGGCCCTGGTGTTCCGGCTGTTCACCCTGGGCGTAATGCGCGACGACGACCCTCCCCCGGGGGAGGGTCGTCGTCGGGTGCTGCGGGACGGCGCTCAGGCGTCGAGGTCGGCGGCGACGAGCGCCGCGATCTGCTCCAGGACGGCCTCGTCGGGCGACTCCACGGTGATCTCGGTGCCGGGGCCGGCGCCGAGCGTCATGATGAGCAGCGACGAGCCGGCGTCGACCGGCTCTCCCCCGGCCACCGCGAGGGTGACGGGGGCTCCGGCCGCAGCAGCGGCCTCGGCGATGGTGGCGGCCGGCCGGGCGTGGAGCCCGACCGACGATCCGACGGTCACGGTCTTGCTGGCCATGTCAGGTCCTTCCGGTGGTGGTGGCGGTGCAGTGGTCTCGAGTGGTCGGTCAGGCGCCGACGCGCTCGTAGTGGCGCGGGACGTCGGCGTCGATGTTCCGCTGACGGACCTGCTTGAGGGCGGTGACCGACAACGCGCTGATGACGGTTCCCACGATGATGGACACGAGGAACCACAGCACGTGGTCCACCGCGAAGAACACGAAGATGCCACCGTGGGGCGCCTTGAGCGTGACGCCCGCGGCCATCGACATGGCACCGGCCGCGGCCGAGCCCAGCATCATCGACGGGATGACCCGGAGCGGGTCGGCCGCCGCGAACGGGATGGCGCCCTCGGAGATGAAGGAGGCGCCCAGGAGCCACGCGGTCTTGCCGTTCTCGCGCTCCTCCTCGGTGTAGAGGCGCGGGCGCAGCGCGGTGGACAGCGCCAGGGCGAGCGGCGGTGTCATGCCGGCGATCATGACGGCCGCCATGATCTGGGTCTGCGACGAGCCGGCGTCGAGGGCGCCGGCCGTGCCGAGGCCGGTCACGGCAAAGACGTACGCCGCCTTGTTGAGCGGTCCGCCGAGGTCGAACGCCATCATGAGACCCAGCACGGCTCCCAGGAGGATGGCCGAGCTGCCGCTCATGGAGTTCAGGCCGTCGGTGAGGCTGTCGTTGATCCACGAGAGCGGGTGGTCGAGCACGAGCAGCATGACCAGGCCCACGCCGAGCGTCGAGACGAGCGGGATGACGACCACGGGCATGAGGCCCTGCAGCCAGCGCGGGTAGGAACGACGCGTGAACGTCGACGCGAGGAGGCCGGCAAGGAGGCCGCCCACGATGCCGCCGATGAAGCCGCCGCCGATCTGGTTGGCGACGTAGCCCATGACGAAGCCGGGGGCGATGCCCGGACGGTCGGCGATCGCGTAGGCGATGTAGCCGGCCAGCGCGGGGACCAGGAAGCTGAACGCCCACGAGCCGAGCAGGAAGATCAGGGCGCCGAGGTAGGTCAGCAGCGAGCTGCCGAAGAGAGCGTGCGCCGTGGCCGACGGCAGGTCCGTCAGCGAGTTGTCGGTGAAGATCGCCTGCGCGACCTGGACACCCTTGCTGTTGTTGAGCGCGACCTCGTAACCGCCGAGCAGGAAGCCCAGCGCGATGAGCAGTCCACCCGCCGCGACGAACGGGATCATGTAGCTGACGCCGGTGAGGAGCCACTGGCGCAGCTTGAGCCCGACACCGTCGGCCGACGACGCGGAGGCCGACGAGGAGGCGCGAGCCCCCTCGCGACCGCCGTCGACGCGAGCGGCCGAAGGGTCGGACGCGGCCCGGACGGCCTCGTCGATCATGACGTCGGGCTCGTTGATGGCGCGCTTCACGCCGCTCACGACGACGGGCTTCCCGCCGAAGCGGGCCCGGTCCTTGACGCCCACGTCGGTGGCGAAGATGACCGCGTCGGCGGCCTCGATGGTCGCGTCCTCGAGGCGGTTGGCACCCGCCGACCCCTGGGTCTCGACGACGAGCTCGACGCCGGCACGCTCGGCGGCCTGCTGCAGCGAGTCGGCCGCCATGTAGGTGTGGGCGATGCCCGTGGGGCACGCCGTGACGGCGACGAGCCGGGTGACCGACGCGGGGGCGGGCTCGGCAGCGGGCGCCGGCGCGGCCGGAGCAGCAGCCGGGGCAGCGGCCGGCGTGACGACGTCGCCGACGAGGCCGACGACCTCGCCGGGCGTGGCCGCGGCGCGCAACGAGGCGGTGAACTCGGCGCGCACGAGGGCCCGCGCGAGGGACGACAGCAGCGTCAGGTGGGCGCTGTCGCTGCCCTCCGGCGCGGCGATGAGGAAGACCAGGTCGGCCGGTCCGTCGGTGGCGCCGAAGTCGGCACCCGGCGTGAGCCGCGCGAACGCGAGCGTGGGCTCGGTGACGGCGGCGGAGCGGCAGTGCGGGATGGCGATGCCGCCGGGCAGACCCGTGGCCGACTGCGCCTCGCGGGCGCGGGCGTCGGCGACGAGCTGATCGGCGTCGGTGGCCCGACCCGCGGCCACGACGCGCTGGGCGAGGGCGGCGATGACGTCGTCGGCCGTGGCACCGAGGTCGGTGTCGAGGCTGACGAGATCAGCGTTGATGAGTGTGGACATGGGCTTCCTTCGAGGTGGTGCAGTGCGGGGCTGCGGGGGTGGGCTGCGGGTGTGGGGCGAGATCGGGTTCAGGTGAGGTGCCGGGCGGTCACCGTGGCGACGGCCGCGACGTCCCGCGGCGTGGGGGGCGTGGATCCCGGCAGGGCCGCGGCGGCGCTGCCGTGCCGGACGGCCTGCTCGAGGCACTCCGGCGCGTCGAGCCCGGACTCCCACGCGAGCAGGAAGCCCGCGAGCGACGAGTCACCGGCGCCGACGGTGCTGCGCGCCCGGACGCGCGGTGCGGGAGCGAACCACGAGCCGTCGGCGGTGGCCAGGACGGCGCCGGCCGAGCCGAGGGTCAGCAGGACCATGCGCGGGCCGCGGGCCTCCCGGAGCTTCTGCGCGTGCTCGGCGGCCAGGGCGTGGTCGTCCTCCAGCTCCGCGGCGGTGACGAGGTCGGTCCCGAGCAGGTCGACGAGCTCGTCGGCGTTGGGCTTCACGAGGTCGGGGGCCGACAGCGGGTCGGACAGGGCCGCGTCGAGCGGGGCGCCGGAGGTGTCGACGGCCACGAGGACCCCGCGCTCCCGCAGGCTGCGCGTGAGGTCGGCGTACCAGCGGTCCGGGAGCCCGGCGGGCAGCGAGCCGCACAGCGCGACCCACGTGGCCGACCGGGCACTGTCCTGCACGGCCGCGGCCAGTCGATCGACCTCGTCGGCGGAGAGCGGAGCGCCCGGGGCGTTGAGCTTCGTGGTGGTGCCGTCGGGCTCGGCCAGCGTGAGGTTGACCCGCACGCGGTGGGCCACCGGCACCGCGACGTGAGGCAGCGTGGCGTCGGCGAGCTCGAGGGCGCGGAGCAGGGAGTCGTGCTCGGGCGCAGGGAAGACCGCGGTGGCCGGCACCCCGGCCGCCGCGACCACGCGCGCGACGTTGATGCCCTTGCCGCCGGGCTGGTCGACCGAGTCCTCCGTGCGCACCACACCGCCGCGCTCGAGGGGCTCCCCCAGCGCCAGCAGACGGTCGATGGCCGGGTTGGCCGTCACGGTCACGATCATGCGAGCACCACCTCCACCCCGGCGTCGCGCAGTCGCGCCACGACGGTGGCGTCGGCCTCGTCGTCGGTGACGAGGACGTCCACGTCCTCGAGGGCCCCGAAGGTCACGATGAAGTCCTGCTCGAGCTTGGAGGAGTCGGCCAGCACGACCGTCCGGCGCGCGCGGCGCAGGATCGTGCGCTTCACGGCCGCCTCCTCGAAGTCGACCGTCGTGAGGCCGCGCTCGGGGGAGATGCCGTTGGCTCCCACGAAGGCGACGTCGACGCCGATCCGCTCGTAGGCGGCGACGGTCTCGGTCCCGACGGCGGCCGCCGTGGTGCCGCGGACGTGCCCGCCGATCACGTGCAGGTCGACGTGCTCGGTGCGGGCCAGGAGGGCTGCCGTGACGATGCCGTGCGCGAACGCCACGAGCGAGCGGTCGGCGGGGAGCACCTCTACGAGGGCCGTCGTGGTGGTCCCGGCGTCGATGATCATGCTGCCGCCGTCGGCGGGCAGGAGCTCGACGGCGGCGGAGGCGATGCGCGCCTTCTGCGCGACGCGACGCTCCTCCCGCTCGCTCAGGCCGAGCTCCACGGCCTGGACGGCGCTGCGGGCCACGGCTCCTCCGTGCACGCGGCGGGCGACGCCGCTGCGCTCGAGGGCGGCGAGGTCGCGGCGGACCGTCTCGCCCGAGACACCGAACTCGTCAGCAGCCTCCAGCACGCTCACGCGTCCCTGCACGGTGAGGCGCTGCGCGAGGGCGGCCCGGCGTTCGGCGGCGTACATGCGGTGCTCCGTCCGGCGTGGTGGTCGGTGTCACGTGAGTGCGAAACCGACTGTGGATTCATGTGGAGTTTCTGTTGATCTACGTTGATTTAACGAGTACGGTCGAGGAAAGTCAAGCCATTGCGGTGGAATTCCACAGAATTTCGTCGCGCAGGTCACAGCAGGAGCCCCGCATGAGCCCAGTCGTCCACCACGGCACGCCCGTCGTCCCCGGCGCCGCCGCCGGACCCGTCGTCGTCCCCGGCCCGCGCTCGGAGGCCCCTGCCGACGAGGCGTTCGTCGACCACGACCACACCGTCGCGGCGTTCGCCGCAGCCGCCGCCACCGTGGCGCAGCGCCTCACCGATCGGGCGCAGCACGCGTCGGGGGCGGCCGCCGAGGTCCTGCAGGCCACCGCGGCCATGGCGTCGGACCGAGGCCTGGCCACCTTCGTGGGCCAGCAGGCCGACACCCTCGGCCCGGCCTCCGCCACCACGGCGGCCGTGGAGAAGCTGGCTGCCATGTTCCGCCAGGCCGGCGGACTGATGGCCGAGCGCGTGACCGACCTCCTCGACGTCCGCGACCGGGTCGTCGCCGAGCTGCTCGGCGTCCCGGAGCCCGGCATCCCCCAGCCCGACGAGCCGTCCGTGCTCTTCGCCGACGACCTCGCACCGGCCGACACCGCCGGGCTCGACCCGAGGCGGGTCGTCGCCATCGCCATCGCGCGCGGCGGCTCCACGAGCCACACCGCCATCATCGCCCGCCAGCTCGGCATCCCGTGCGTCGTCGGCGTGGCCGAGCTTCCGTGGACCGATCCGCCGGCCGCCGCCCTCGTGGACGGCAGCTCCGGCGAGGTCGTCCTCGACCCCGCGCCCGAGCTGGCGCAGGAGCGCGTGCGAGCCGATGCCGAGCGCCGAGCCGCCTCAGCGGCGTGGGAGGGACCGGGCCGCACGAAGGACGGACACGCGGTGCAGGTCCTGGCCAACGTGCAGGACGCGGCCGGCGCCCGGGTCGCCGCCCAGCAGCCCGTCGAGGGGTTCGGCCTCTACCGCACGGAGCTGAGCTTCCTGGACCGCTCGTCCGAGCCCACGGTCGACGAGCAGGCCGAGATCTACGCCCAGGTCTTCGCCGCTGCGGCGGACTCCGTCGACGGCGGCGGCAAGGTCGTCGTCCGCACGCTCGACGCCGGGTCCGACAAGCCGCTCAGGTTCGCCGACATGGGCGACGAGCCCAACCCGGCACTCGGCGTCCGCGGCCTGCGCATCGCCCGGGAGCGGCCCGAGCTCCTGGCCCACCAGCTCGACGGCATCGCCCAGGCGGCCCGCGACGCCGGGACCGACGTCTGGGTCATGGCGCCCATGGTCTCGGTCCCCTCGGAGGCGCGCGAGTTCGCCGCCGCAGCGCGTGATCGCGGCCTCAGGGCCGGCGTGATGATCGAGACACCGTCCACGGCCGTGCTCGCCGACCGCGTGCTGGCCGAGGTCGACTTCGTCTCCATCGGCACCAACGACCTGAGCCAGTACACGTTCGCCGCCGACCGGATGTCGTCGGAGCTCACCGACCTCACGGACCCGTGGCAGCCCGGGCTCCTGACGCTCGTCGAGATGATCGCCGCCGCCGGTCGCCGCGCCGACAAGCCCGTGGGCGTGTGCGGCGAGGCCGCCGCCGACCCGCTGCTCGCGTGCGTCCTGGTGGGCCTCGGCATCACGTCGCTCTCGTGCGCCGCACCCGCTGTCCGTGGCGTCGGGGCGCAGCTGGCCACCGTAAGCCTCGAGCAGTGCCGCCGCGCCGCCACGGCCGCGCTCGAGGCCGACTCCCCCACGGACGCCCGCGACGCCGTGAGGGCCGTGCTGGCCTGAGCGTCAAGCCGAGACGGGCTGGGCCACGAGGCCCTGCTGCGTGCCAGACTCGGGCTCCGCGAGGAGTGCGTCCTCGACCTCGACCTCGCTGCGCGTGGGGATGGTGAGGGCCGCGAGGGCTGCCACGAGGAAGGCACCGGCGAGCGCCGCGAAGCCGATCGTGTAGCCGGCCTCCGACGGGAGTCCCGTGCTGGTCACGATGCTGGCCGTGACGATGGAGCCCATGACGGCCGAGCCGACGCCGCCGCCGATGGTGCGGATGTTGGCGTTCATGCCCGACGCGACACCGGTCTGCTCCGGCGGGACGGCAGCGACGATGAGCGAGGCGAGGCACGCGAAGGCCAGGCCGACGCCGAGCCCCATGAGGCCGTTGGCGAGGAGCATGTGCCAGCGCTCGTCGTGCCAGCCGGCCTGCAGGAACATCGCGGCGCTGGCGACGACGCACCCGGCGACGACGACGGCCTTGGGGCCGATGCGCACCGCGATGCGGGAGGCCACGAGGCCCGTCACGAAGGTCATGACGGCCGAGGGCAGCATCATGAGGCCCGAGACGGTGACCGAGGCGCCGAAGCCGTAGCCGGCGACCTCGGGTGTCTGGTTGAACTGGGGCGTGAAGCCGAAGGCTGCGTACATGCCCACGCCCACGAGCAGCGCCACGAGGTTGGTGGTCCACACGGCGGGAAGCTTCATCATGCGCATGTCGACGAGCGGCACGTCGGCCTTGGTCTCGGCGAGCACCCAGAGGACGATCAGCACGACGGCGGCGACGAGGAGGCCGATCGTCGGGAACGACGTCCAGCCCCAGACGCGGCCCTGGCTGACGGGCAGCAGGAGCGCGACGAGCCACGCGGCGAGCAGCACGGCCGGCAGGATGCTGATGCGTCCGGGCTTGCGGACGGGAGACTCCGGCACCAGCACGGCAGCCGCGACGGCTGCGACGGCCGTGACGCCGAAGGGCAGCCAGAACAGGCCCGCGTAGCCGAGCGACGTGATGATCGGGCCGGCCACGACGATGCCGATGCCCATGCCGACCGCCATGAGCGACGACGTGAGGCTGATGGCCGGTGCCATCTTGTCCTCGGGGAACTCGTCACGCACGATGCCGAACGCGAGCGGCAGAACGCCGCCGCCGATGCCCTGGATGACGCGAGCGCCGATCATGACACCGATCGAGGGCGCGAGGGCGGCGATGAGCGAGCCCAGCGCGAGCGCGGAGATGGAGAAGACGAGCATCTTCTCCTTGCCCACGGCGTCGCCCACGCGACCGACGATGGGCGTGGCCACGGAGGCAGACAGGAGATAGGCCGTGAGGACCCACGTGGCGGTGGACTGGCTGGCGCCGAAGTGGTCCTGGATCTCGCCGAGCACGGGGATCGTCATCGACTGGACGAGCGCGAACGAGGCCACGGCCACCGCGACGACGGCATAGGTGACGCGGTACGACGAGCGGGTGAGGCGAGGAGAAGACATAGGTGTCCTATGCAACCATCGAACGGTCCCGAGCACCCCATCCGCGGCCCGTGAGTCCCGTCACCCCCGCCCCGGGTCCACCACGGGGTCTGGGCACGTGCCGACGCCCCGCGGACCACCGGCCGTGGGGCGTCGGTGTTGCCGTGGTGGGTCAGGTCTGCCCAGACCCCGTGGTGGACCGGGCTGGGGTCAGGCCTCGCGGCGGGAGATGGGGAAGAGGATGGCCTCGCGGATGCCGATGCCCTGCAGGAGCATCACGAGGCGGTCGACGCCGAGGCCGAGGCCGCCGGCCGGGGGCATGCCGAACTCGAGCGCCCGGAGGAAGTCCTCGTCGACGTCCATGGCCTCCGGGTCGCCGGCCGCGGCGAGGCGGGCCTGCTCCTCGAGCCGCTCACGCTGGATGACGGGGTCGTTGAGCTCGGAGTACGCGGGCGCCAGCTCCACGCCGTTGATGATGAGGTCCCACGCCTCCACGAGCCCCGGCTCGGTGCGGTGCTTCTTGGCCAGCGGACGCACGGCCTCGGGGTAGTCGCACACGAACGTCGGCTGGATGAGGGTGTGCTCGACGAGCTTCTCGTACAGCTCGAGCACGATCTCGCCCGCACCCCAGTGCTCCTGGAGCGCGACCTCGTGGCGCTCGGCCAGCTCGCGCAGGGCGTCCGCCGACGTCTGCACGTCGACGCCCTGCCCCACGGCCTCCCCCACCAGCTCGTGGATGGTGGCGCGACGCCAGGGCTGCTCGAGGTCGATCTCGGAGCCGTCGCGTCCCGGCACGACCGTCTTGCCGACGGCGCGGGCCGCGTTGACGACGAGGTCGCGGGTGAGCTCGGCCATCGTGTCGTAGGAGCCGTACGCCTCGTAGGCCTCCAGCATCATGAACTCGGGGTTGTGGGTGTTGTCGACGCCCTCGTTGCGGAAGGTCTTGCCGATCTCGTAGACGCGGTCGATCCCGCCCACCAGCGAGCGCTTGAGGTGCAGCTCGAGCGCGATGCGCAGCAGGGCGTCCTCGTCGAAGGCGTTGACGTGCGTGCCGAACGGACGAGCCGCGGCACCACCGTTGGTGTGCTGCAGGACGGGCGTCTCGACCTCCACGTAGTCGCGGCCGTCGAGGGTGGCGCGCAAGGACTGCAGCACCTTGGCCTTGACGCGGACGTTGTCGCGGGCCTCGGGCCGGACGATGAGGTCGACGTAGCGCAGGCGGGCACGGGCCTCGTCGGAGAGGGGCTTGTGCTCGTTGGGCAGCGGGCGCAGCGTCTTGGCCGCGACCTGCCAGCCGGTGGCCTGCACGCTCAGCTCGCCGCGGCGCGACGTGATGATCTCGCCGGTGACGGCGAGGTGGTCGCCGATGTCGACGAGGCGCTTGAAGCGGTCGAGCGACTCCTCCCCCACACCGTCGAGCGAGACCATGGCCTGGAGCGACGTGCCGTCGCCCTCACGCAACGAGACGAAGACGAGCTTGCCGGTGCCCCGGCGGAAGATGACGCGGCCGGCGACGGTGACGGTCTCGCCCGTGTGGGCATCGGGACCGAGGGCCTCCGCGTCGTGCGCGGCACGGATCTGCGCGAGCGTGTGGGTACGGCCGACCTCGACGGGATAGGCCTCGCCCACGACGTCGAGGAGCTCCTGGCGCTTCTCGCGACGGATCCGCAGCTGCTCGGGCAGGTCGTCGTCGGCAGAGTCCGGGGGCACGGGGGCGTCGCTCACGAGGGTCAAGCCTAGTGCCGCCCGCGGCGGGCCCCCGCCCGCGGTGCCTCAGCCCTGGGTCGGGTCGCCGGGCGACGGCGGAACGGCGTCGCCGAAGACCACGTCGACGACCCGCTCACCGGAGCGGCCGTCGTCGAGGTCGAGGAAGTCACGCTTGAACGTGGCCACCTGCTCGGCGTGCTCGGCCTTGAGGCGGTCGAGGTCGCTCAACGCCTCGATGCACTCCTGCGTCGTGGAGACGAGCGGGCCCGGAGCGGTGGGCTCGTAGTCCATCAGCGCGCCCCGGTCACCCTTGTAGCGCTCGAGGTCGGGGACGAGGAAGACCATGGGTATGCCCGCCACGCCCAGGTCGAAGCGCAACGACGAGTAGTCAACGATGGCGGCGTCGCTCGCCAGCACGAGGTCGTTGATCTCCGGGTAGTCCGTCACGTCGATCAGGCCAGGACGCCGAGCGGCCCGGTTCTTGTGCCGCGCGTTCATGGCGTGCCCGCGGAGGAGCAGGACCGTGTCGGGGCCGAGGCCCTCGAGGAACGCGTCGTAGTCGAGGTAGTCGACCATCTGTGAGACGAACTCGGTGGACGAGAGCCAGTCGCGGTACGTGGGTCCGTAGAGCACGACCTTGGCGTCCGGAGCGATGCCCAGGCGGCGGCGGACGTCGGCCCGCAGCGCAGGAGCCTCCGGGGAGAAGAAGATGTCGTTGCGCGGGTACCCCACCTCGAGCATCTCGCCGTCGTAGCCGAAGGCCTCGCGCAGGAGCGGGGTCGCGTACGTGGCCGGGGAGACGACGTAGCGCCAGTCGGAGGCACGCTCGAGGAAGCTCTCGATGCGCGGCTCGCTGTACCCGTGCTGGCGCCAGTACGGCAGGCCCATCTGCTTGAACGGATAGCCGTGGAAGGTCTCCACGAAGACCTGCTCGGGCCGGGTGCGGAACCAGTCGGGCTGATGGACGTTGTCGACGAGGTACTTGGCCGTGTGCATCAGCTCGTACCACTCCGAGGAGTTCACGACGACGGGCCGCCCGCCCTCGGGGACCGGCACGCTCAGGTCCTTGACGGCCCAGCAGAGGTCGAGGTCGGCGCCGCGCCGGACCAGCTCGCGGTGGATGCCGCGTGCGACGCACGTGGTGTTCTCGCCGTAGAACGTGCGGAACAGCACCGTGTCCTCGCGGATGGGCAGGTCACGCAGCCCCACGCCCGCCCGGAGCTGGGCCTGACGGGCCCGGCTGCGGTCGACGTGGCTCGTGAAGGACCGGAGCACGACCTCGGGGTTCTTGGCCCTCGAGTGCGTGAGCCGCAGCCGGACGAGCCCCGGGTCCCGGTCGAACGGGAGCTGGTCGAGGTAGGCGCGACGGAAGCGCGGGATGACCTCGACGGGCGACCCGTCGGCGGCGTCGGTGAGGACGCGCAGCGGGTAGAAGCCGCCCGGAAGCGCACCCGGCAGGCCCCACCGACCCGGTGCGAGGTCGATGAAGCCCTCGAAGGCCCCGTCGGAGGCCGTGGCGGCCGGCGACGTGGAGGCAAGACCGCGCCGACGCAGCAGCATCTGCGGCGCCGCGCCGACGCCGTGCGCGACGCCGCTGACGGCGATGCCCGCGTCCGAGGCGTCGAACGTCTCGAGCACGACGACCCGCTGACGCAGGTCGATCGTGACCTCGTTCTTGGCCGTGGTGACGCAGCAGACGGCGAACGGGCCGACGACGCCCAGGACCTGGATGTCCTCCCCGACCTGCCCGCGGGCGCGACGACGCCCTCCCTCGGTCTCGGCCTGCAGCGGGAACCGCGCGGTCACGGCCTGGGCGGGGTCGGGGTCGAGCGGGACCTTGGCCCAGCGAGAGACGTCGGCCGTGAACGAGCCGTCGGCACCGCGCTGGAGGACGGGACCGCCCCGTCCGGCGAGCCGGGCCGCCGAGACCGGTACGTCGTCGGTGTACCTCACGGCGAGGGTGCCCCCCTCGAGCGACAGCGACGCGACGGTGGGCTGCGGTGCGACCACGTCGAGCTGCAGGTCGAGGTCGTCGGAGAGCGCCAGCCCCGCCTGACGCCCGCCGGGCAGGGTCCGCAGGTGGAGCTGTCGGTTGGTGACGACGTCCTGGACCTCGCGGAACCGGCGCGAGCGCACGATGCCCCGGGCCTCCACCGACACCTCGAACACCCACGAGCCGGGCGTGACCGGGACGCGGTCGGCCGGCAGCGTGGCCTCGAAGTACGAGCCCGGGTAGGTGCAGTGCTTGTGCTGACGCAGGACCAGGATCTCGTCGTCGTAGCCCTGCTCGACGTCGAGGTCGACCACGGCACCCCCCGGTCCGCTCACGCTGATGCGGATGGTCTGGTCCGGGTCCTCGAGGTTCTGCAGGAGTGCCCAGCCCACGAGGTGGAGGGAGCCGTCGGGGGCCCACCAGGCCCGGCGCACCCAACGGTCGAGCGGCGTCTCGGACGGGGCGAGGACCGTGCGCCAGCGCTCCACCTGGCCGGGCAGGACGTCGATCGTGGTGGGGTCGAGCAGGACCTCGCCGTCACTGACGGTGGTCCGGTACGTCTGGAGGCCGAGGCCGTCGGCGTGGATGAAACGAATGACCTGCTCTCGCGTGGCGCTCTCGATGAGGCCCAGCGCGATCTTCATCGTGGCGCCGACCGCGTCCCACTCGACGCCCTCCACCTGGCTCACGACGTCGCGGACGCCGACCCGCACGGCCTCGAAGAACTCCGGGTCCGAGTTGGGGATCTTGACGATGGAGTGCCGCAGGTCGTTGGTGAGCAGCTGGGCGACCCGGGTGCGGTGCGCCAGGGGGTTGGGGCTCAGGATCTTCAGCGAGGTGACGGCGGCAGCGAACCGCTCGCGGACGTCGCGCAGGTCGCGGGTCTGCTGGCTGATCGACTGTCCGTCGTCGCGCTCACGCCAGTTGACCAGCTGGTCGGGAAGCACGTCGAAGGTGCGCGCGGCCATGTAGGCCGCGGCGCTCACGGGCTGGTCCTCGTAGAGCACGCCCTCGGGAAAGGTGAGGCCGGCGCGGTCGAAGAAGGTGCGGTCGTAGACCTTGGACCAGGCCACCGCGTTGACCAGGATGTCGGGGAACTCGTCGAGCGTGACGCCCTGGAGGCGGCGGCTGTGCGCCTCGAGGATCCAGGGGCCCGGCTGCACGATCGATCGGTTGCGCAGACGGCGGTAGGAGAACACCGCGAAGTCGGAGCCACTCTCACGCAGGCTCTTGACGGCGTCGGAGTAGCACGTCGGCTGGACGGTGTCGTCGGAGTCGAGGAACGCGATGTACTGCCCCCGCGCGTGCTTCACGCCGGTGTTGCGGGCGGCGCTGAGGCCGCCGTTCTCGCGCCTCACGAGCTTGATGCGCTTGTCCTCGGCCATGAAGCCCTGCACCACGTCGACCGAGCGGTCGGGCGAGCCGTCGTCGACCACGACGATCTCGAGCCGCTTGTAGACCTGCTTCTGGAGCGAGCGGAGGCACTCCCCCACGAAGGCCTCGACGTTGTAGACCGGCACGACGACCGAGACGTACCCGGGCCTGCGCCGAGGATGACGCAGCTTGTAGGCGATCGCGGCGAGGGCGAGTCGCAGACGTCGCACCAGGTCGTGTCGATCGGCCATGTTGCTCCTGTCAGGGACGGTGCGGAACCGCAGGCGATGCTACCCGAGGGGGTGGAGGAGCATCCGGCTCAGTGGTTGCGCTCGTGCACGAGCCGCAGGCCCGTGAGGGTCAGCCACGGGTCGCGTGTGGTGACCGTGGCGCAGTGGTCGACCACGACGTCGGCGTACGTGCCCGTGACGACGACCGTCACGTGGTCGGGATCGGCGCCGAGCGCCTCGATCAGGTGGTCCACCATGCCGTCGACGAGCCCGGCGAACCCGAACACCGCTCCGGACTGGATGGCCTCGACGGTGTTCTTGCCGATCACGCTGCGCGGCTCGGCCAGCTCGACGGACCGCAGCTGCGCACCGCGCCGGGCCAACGCCTCGAGGGAGACCTCGACGCCCGGCGAGATGGCGCCCCCGACGTAGCGACCCTGCTCGTCGACGACGTCGAAGATCGTGGCGGTGCCGTTCATGTCGACGACGATCGCGGGCCCGCCGTAGAGCGCGGCTGCGGCGAGGGCGTTGACGATGCGGTCGGCGCCGACCTCGCGCGGGTTGTCGGTGTGGATGGGGACGCCGGTCTTGACACCCGGACCGACCACCGACACGGGGACGTCGGAGAAGTAGCGCTCCAGCATGTCGCGCAGCTCGACCTGGATGGCCGGGACGGTGCAGCACATGGCCACCGCCTCGACGGCCGCGAGCTCGGCGGACCGGACGAACCCGCGCGCCAGGAGGAACCACTCGTCGGCCGTGCGCCGGACGTCGGAGGAGACCGTCCAGTGCCGCACCAGCGCCTCGCCCTCGAACGCACCGATCACGGTCTGGCTGTTGCCGACGTCGAGCGCGAGCAGCGTCATCGAAGGACCAGGGGGTTCTCGATCACGTCGCCGCGGGTGAGGCCGGAGCCGGGCAGGGCCTCGGCGGGGTCGGAGCCGGTGCCGATGACGTGGTTCTCGGAGTCGACGAACACGACGCTGGGCTCGAACGCGCGGGCCTCGGCGTCCTCCATCTGCGCGTAGGCGATGAGGATGACGAGGTCGCCCGGGTGCACCAGGCGGGCGGCGGCGCCGTTGATGCCGATGACGCCGGAGCCGCGCTCGCCCGCGATCGTGTAGGTCTCGAGCCGCGCCCCGTTGTCGATGTCGACGATGTGGACGAGCTCGCCCGGGAGCAGGTTGGCGGCGTCGAGCAGGTCCTGGTCGACGGTCACCGAGCCCACGTAGTGCAGGTCGGCCTGCGTGACGGTGGCGCGGTGGATCTTGGACTTCATCATGGTGCGGAACATGGTCAGCGCCCTTCCGGGGGTGGGGTGAGGGAGACGGGGAGGTTGTCGAGGAGACGGGTGGTGCCGACCTTCGCGGCCACGACGAGGCGGGCCTCACCGGTGAAGTCGGGCGGCACGTCGCCGAGGTAGGCGTCGGTGAGCACGAGGTAGTCCGGCTGGACGCCGGGAGCGTCGCCCAGCACGTCCCAGGCGGTCTTGAGGACGGCGACCGGACCGACGGCGCCCTCGGCCGCCCCCGCCTGCAGGGCACGGGAGAGCGCCAGCGCCTGCTGGTGCTCCTCGGCCGAGAGGTAGGTGTTGCGGGAGCTGAGCGCCAGCCCGTCGTCCTCGCGGACGATGTGGTGGCCCTCGATGCGGACGTCGAGCCCGAGGTCGCGGACCATCCTGCGGATGAGGGCGAGCTGCTGGAAGTCCTTCTCGCCGAAGACCGCGACGTCGGGCCGCACCACGGCGAACAGCTTGGCCACGACGGTGAGCACGCCGCGGAAGTGGGTGGGCCGGGCCGCCCCCTCGAGGATCGTGCCGAGCGGGCCCGGGTCGACCATCACGGACGACTCGACACCGCCGGGATACATCTCCTCGACGCTCGGCATGAAGACGACGTCGACGTCCTCGCGCTCGCACAGCGCGAGGTCGGCGTCGGGGGTGCGGGGGTAGGCCTCGAGGTCCTCGCCGGGCCCGAACTGGGTGGGGTTCACGAAGATCGAGACGACCGCGACGTCACCCAGGTCACGGGCCTGCCGCACGAGCGCCGCGTGGCCGTCGTGCAGGGCTCCCATGGTGGGGACGAGGGCGACGGTGCTGCCGTCGTGGCGGGCACCTCGGAGGGCAGCGTCGAGCTCGGCGCGCGTGCGCGCCACGACCGGGGCGGGCACGTCAGACCCGCAGCGCGGTCTCGGCGAGCGCGTCCCACTCGGCCTCGCGCAGCACCTGGCGGACCTGGCGCGACGTGTCGGCGTCGAGGCGGCCGTCGGCCTGGGCACGGCGCGTGGTGGCGCGGGCGAGGGCGAGGTACGAGTCGCGGGTGTCGGCCGGAGCGTGCGCCAGGGCGTCGGCATGGGCGCGGACCGTCGTCACGTCGCCCCGCACCACGGGGCCGGTGAGCGCGGCGTCGCCGAGCTGGAGTGCGTTGTTCAGGGCCGCGGTGAGCAGGGGACGGAGCACGTCCGCCGGGTCGACCCCAGGCGTCCCGCTCGCCGCTGCGACGGAGCGGAGCAGGTCCTGCGCCTGCGCCACGAGCGTGACCAGGTGGTTGGCGCCGTGGGCGAGTGCTGCGTGGTACGTGACGCGCTGGTCCTCGTCGATCCACATCTCGGTGCCCCCGAGGAGCTCGACGAGCCAGGCCGCGGCGGGGCGCTCGGCCGGCTCGGCCGTGAGACCGAAGACGCAGCCCAGGCCGGCGTCGGCGCCGAGCTCGCCGGGGGCGCCGGTGAAGGTCATGGCGGGGTGGAGCGCGAGGCCGCGGGCGCCCACACGGGTGGCCGCCTCGAGCGCGGCCAGGCCGTGTCGACCGCTCGTGTGGACCACGAGCTGCCCGGCCCGGATGGCACCGGCTGCGACGAGCTCCTCGGTCACCCGGACCAGCTCGTCGTCGGGGACGGTGAGGACCAGGACATCGGCCTGGCGCGCCACGTCGACGGGGGCCAGCACGCCGACGCCGGGCAGGCTGGTCTCGACCCGCAGCCGCGAGGCGGCCGAGCGGGCGGACACGACGACGTCGAGGCCCTGGTGGCGCAGACGGGCGGCGATGACGGAGCCGACGCGGCCTGCTCCGACGACGCCCACGAGGGGACGCTGCATGGTGGTGCCTTTCGTTCCAGTCCCGCGAACGGGTACCAGACGGTGTGGACACCCTCACTGTACGCCGCACCCCGGCGCTTGTCCCTGGGGACTACGTCACACCGGCGGAAGGGCGAGCATGGCCTGGACGGCTCGCTCGGCGGCGTGTCCGTCGTGCCAGCGGTTGAAGCGCTCGTTGAACGCCGCGTAGGCCGTGGCGTGCGCCTCCCGCACGGCGTCGAGGTCGGACAGCGCGTCCACGAGGCCGTCGAGGTCGCGGACCCAGGGCCCCGGTGCGGTGGGCTCGAAGTCGAAGAGGAAGCCGCGCACGTCCTCGCGGTACTGCTCCAGGTCGGGCACCAGGAACACCATGGGTCGGCCGGTGACCGCGTAGTCGAAGCGCAGCGAGGAGTAGTCGAGCACGGCGACGTCGGAGGCGAGCACGAGGTCGTTGATCTCGGGGTGGTCGGTCACGTCCACCACGCCGGGCCGGTCGCCGTGGCGCACCGAGCTCCGAGCGACGGACCCGTGGCTGCGCTGGAGCACCACGAAGCCCGGTCCGAGCCGCTCGGCGAGGGCCTCCATGGAGACGTGCTGCACGTCCGCCGCCGCGTTGACACCTGTGGTGCGGTCGTCGCGCCACGTGGCGGCGTGCAGGACGGCCACCTGGTCCGGGGCGATCCCGAGCAGCTCCCGGGTGCGGGCTCGCACGACGTCGGCGCCGGGCGCGAGGAGGGCGTCGGTGCGCGGCAGCCCGTGGTGGTGGACGGGTCCCCGGTAGCCGTACAGCTCGCGGTAGTAACGGTCCGACGACGGATCGGCCGTGGTGATGAGTCCCCACACGTCGCTGCGCCGCGTGGTGGCCTCGTGCTGCACCACGAACTCCGGGAGCTTCCGGACGTCGCGCCACAGGGCCGTCCCCATGGTCTTGAACACCTGTCCGTGGAAGGTCTGCACGTGCACCTGGCCGGGGCGCAGACGCGTGTACGCACCGAGCTCGGTGTTCCTGACCAGGAAGCGGGCCCGCGCGAGGACGTCGTACCACTCGGGCGAGCCGGCGACGAGCGCCGTGGTGCCCTCCGGCACCGGGACCGAGTGGTCGAGCACGCCCCAGAAGGCCTTGGTCGACGGACGCTGCCGCAACAGCTCCTGGCAGATCGCGAGGGGGCTGTCGGTGGCCGACTCCGCCCAGTAGCTCTGGAACATGGCGACGTCGGGGTCCACCGCGACCTCGCGCTCGCGGTACGACCGACGGAGCTCGCGGTGCCCGTGCATCGTGCGCGACTCGACGGGACGCGGCGGGGTGAGGCGCAGGGCGGTCCCCTCGCCGGCTCGCACCCACCAGCCGGCCAGCTGGTCCGTCTCGACCGCGAGCGGGAGGTCGACGGCGTGTCCGGGCCGGACCGGCTCACCGTCGAGCAGCAGGGCGTACGTGGCGGTGGGCAGGGGTCGCGCGCCTCGCCCCCAGCGGTCGGCGACCAGCGGGACGACGGCGATCCCGTCGGCGCCGAGGAGGGCCGAGACCGTGAGGACCGGCGAGACCAGAGCGACCTCCTGGCCCGGGAGCGCTCCCGCCACCCGCACGGTGAGGGCGTCGCCCGAGACGTCGAGGACGACGGCCCGGGGCCCGCTCACGGGCGCGGCCGGTGAGGCGCCGAGCCGGAAGGCGTCCGTGCCGTGGGTCCAGGCCGCCGAGGACTCCTGGTCCACCCGCTCCACGAGGCCGCGCCGCGACACTCCCCCAGCCGTGACCTCCAGCTCGAGGCCGGCGGGTCCTGCGCCGGCGGGCACGGCCACGCGCCACACGCTGCGGTCGTAGGCCGCGCGCCAGGCGCCCAGACGCAGGCCCGGGACCTCCGGGTCCCGGGACACCGAGAGCTCAGTGCGCTCGTCGCCGACGACGGCCCAGGCCCGCGCCGACGAGGGCGCCTCGACGTGGCGGAGGTAGGCCCACACGACGACCTCGGCGCCGGTCCCGACGGGCAGCACCCGCAGCACCCGGGCGTCGAGCGTGACCTGGTGGTCGGCCAGGACGAAGGCGTCGCGGTCGAGCGCCGGCTCGTCCCAGCCCGGCAGGTGGACCACCGGCCCGTGGGGTCCGACCGACGCGTCGTGAGGGTCGAGCTTGAGCCCCTCGTGCGTCAGGAGGTGCTCCAGCCCGGCCCGGTCGCCACGGCGGACGTGCTCGTAGGCCACCCGGACCTGGGCATCGACCTCACGGAGCGCGCCCGCAGGGCGGCCCTCCAGCAGCGTGGGCACACGGTCGCAGAAGACGTCGAGATAGGCCGGGTCCTGCACCACCGGCAGCAGCCGGACCACGGCCGGGAGACGGCGCACGAGGAGCTCACGCGGGTCGGCCCCGGAGTCGAGCAGGGCCGCCAGCTCGAGACCCGTGCGAGGCACGACGGGACCCGCCGGGCGGCGCACGCGCCGCGCGACGCGGCGCATCAGGTCACGGGCGCTCGGCACCCCTGCATGCTAGCGAGGTCGCCGCCGCCGGACGGCTCGACGAGCGGGGTCCCGGTCGTGGAACACTGGCGCCATGGCACGGATCCTGATCCGATCGGGCAAGGACCCGTTCACCCCCGTCTCCGCCGAGACGACGCTCACGCAGGACGTGTTCAACTCCAACTCCGGCAACCTGCTCTTCCAGCACGCCGTGTGGAAGTCGCTCGCGATCGACGGCACCGAGCTGGTCTCCAACAGCACGCTCTCCGAGCGCCGCGCGCCGGCCGCCGACGACGCCAAGCGGGTGAGCGAGGAGTTCGACCACTTCGTGGTGCCGCTCGCCAACGCCTTCCGCCCCGACTTCGTCCGGCACCTCGACCACCTGAGCGAGCTCATCGAGGGCCTCACCATCCCGGTCACCGTCGTCGGCATCGGCGCGCAGGCACCGCACGGCTCGGGCGTCGAGGCACTGGCCGACATCGCCAAGCCGGTCCGCCGCTTCGTCTCCGCCGTGCTCGACCGGTCCGCGTCCATCGGGGTCCGCGGGCAGTTCACGCGCAACTACCTGCGGGGCCTGGGCTTCGGCGACGCCGACATCGACGTGATCGGCTGCCCGTCGCTCTTCCAGTGGGGTCCGGACTTCCGGGTGGAGAAGAAGGTCGACACCATCGCCGACGATGCTCCGCTCGGGCTCAACCTGACGCCCGAGGTCCCGGGCATCGGGGCGTTCGCCCTGGCGCAGGCCGCGCGGCACCCCAACCTGGTCTACGTCGGCCAGGACCAGCACGACCTCCGCCTGCTCCTGTGGGGCACGCCGTTCCCGCACGTCGACGACCCCGCCGTGCCGGTGCACCTGCAGCACCCGCTCTACCAGGAGGACCGCATGCGGCTCTTCCTCGACACCTGGCCCTGGTACTCCTACCTGGGACAGCGCGACTTCGTCTACGGCTCGCGCTTCCACGGCAACGTCGCCGCCCTGCTCGGCGGGACTCCCGCGATGCTGCTCGCCCACGACACGCGCACCCAGGAGCTCGCGGAGCACCACCGGATGCCGTTCATCGAGGTGCCGCGCTTCGACGCCGACCTGCGCGCCGACGAGCTCCACGCGGCCACGGACCTCCGCGGCTTCAACGAGGAGATGCCGCTCGGCCACGCCCGCTACACGGCGTTCCTGGAGCGCAACGGGCTCGACCACCGCTGGGCCCCGGGTGCGGTCAGCACGACGTTCGACCAGCAGCTCGCCGGCGCGTCGTGGCCCCGCCCGGTGCACACGCTCCTCGCCGACGACGGCAGCGAGGTCGCCTCACGCCTGCGCTGGCTGCGCGGCGGGATGGTCCTCGACATCACCCGCCACCCCGACCGCTACGAGCCTCCCTTCGAGCACCCGGCCTACACGGGCGCCGGGAGCCGGCACGCCCGCATCCAGGGCCAGGTCGACGACCGCGCCCGGGCCCAGCAGGCGCAGATCGACCGCCTGCGCTCACGCATCGAGGGACTCGAGGGACGCACGTTCCGCGCCCGCATCGGCTACTGGCTGCGCCGCCTTCGCCTGCGTCGCGACTGAGGTCCGCCGCGGCTCGTAGGGTCGAGGCATGACCCGCGAACAGACCCCGCTCGACGCCCTGGGCGAGCAGTGGCTCGACACCCTCCTGGACCTGCAGCCCGAGCTTCACGTGCACCTCGGACGCCCCGGGCGCGAGGGCGAGTACGCCGATCTCTCACCCGACGGCCACCAGCAGCTCCTCGACGCCGGAGCCGCCGTGCTGCGACAGGCGCGCGAGCTCCGGCCCCAGGACGACGTGGACGTCGTGACACAGGCCGAGCTCGTGCGCACCCTCGAGCTGGCCGCCGACCAGCACGCGCTCGGGCTCTGGCAGCGCGACCTCAACGTCATCGCCTCGCCCGTGCAGGACCTCCGCGACGTGTTCGACCTGGTGCCCACGGAGACCGAGGACGACTGGTCCGCCGTCGCCCGGCGGCTCGAGAACCTGCCCGGAGCGATGGCCGGGTACGTCGAGTCCCTGCGAGCCGGCGTCCGCGCCGGGAACCCTCCCGCCCTGCGCCAGGTGCGCGAGGTCGCCGCGCAGGCCGGCAAGCTCGTCGGCAGCCGGACCTTCTTCACCGACCTCGCGGACCAGGGTCGGGCGGCCGGCGTGCCGAGCCGGCTCGCCGCCGCGCTCGACGCCGGGGCCGTGGGCGCGGCCGAGGCCTACTCCGGGCTCGTGCAGGTGCTGCTCGACGAGGTCGCCCCGCACGCTCCCGAGGAAGACGGCGTCGGCCGAGACATCTACGCCGTCGCCTCCCGCGGCTTCATCGGCTCCACGATCGACCTCGACGAGACCTACGCCTGGGGCGTGGAGGAGCTCGGCCGCATGGTGGCCGAGCAGGAGGCCGTGGCGCAGGAGGTGCTCCCCGGGGCCACGGTGGCCGAGGCCATCGCCCACCTCGAGCAGGACCCCGCCCGGCGCCTGCACGGCACGGACGCGCTCCAGGCCTGGATGCAGGACGTGAGCGACCGCGCCGTCGAGGAGCTGGGGCGCACCCACTTCGACATCCCCGAGCGCATGCGCCGGCTCGAGTGCCGCATCGCGCCCACGCAGGAGGGCGGCATCTACTACACCGGTCCGAGCGAGGACTTCTCCCGCCCGGGCCGCATGTGGTGGTCGGTGCCCGAGGGCGAGACCGAGTTCGACACGTGGCGTGAGCTCACGACCGTCTACCACGAGGGCGTCCCGGGCCACCACCTCCAGATCGGGCTCGCCACCCACCACAGCGACCTGCTCAACGGCTGGCGTCGGACCATCTGGAACTCGGGCCACGGCGAGGGCTGGGCGCTGTACGCCGAGCGACTCATGGCCGACCTCGGCTACCTCGACGACCCGGCCGACCGCCTCGGCATGCTCGACGGGCAGCGCATGAGAGCCGCCCGGGTCGTCCTCGACCTCGGCGTGCACCTCGGGCTGGAGAAGCCCCCGTCCGCCGGCCTCGGCACCGGCCCCTGGTCCGGCGAGGACGCCTTCGCGTTCATGCCGCAGCACGTGAACATGAGCGACGCCTTCGTGCGGTTCGAGGTGAACCGCTACCTGGGCTGGCCCGGCCAGGCTCCGTCGTACAAGGTCGGGCAGCGGCTGTGGGAGGACCTGCGCGACGACTGGGTGGCCGTGCACGGCGACGACCTCCGGACCTTCCACCGCGACGCCCTGCGGCTCGGCACCGCGGGCATGGCCACCATCCGCGAGGTCCTCCTGCCCTGAGTGGCCCGCCGGCTCACCGCTCCGGAGGCGGTGCGGTGGTGCGTCAGGCGGGGGTGGAGGCGCGACCGGTGGCGTCGTCGTCCTCGTCGTCGTCCTGGATGGCGAGGAACCGCTCGAGCAGCAGGCCCGCCACGAGCAGCAGGATGCCGGCGAGCGCCGCTGCGCCGCCCTGCAGGACGCGCTCACGACCCAGCTCGGTGTCCCAGTCGCGCACGAACGAGAGTGCGATCCCCCCGTAGAAGCCGCCGAACAGGCCGCCCACGATGATGGAGGCCTTGGCCACGGCCAGCATCTTCACGCCGTGGTCGGAGGTCATCCGCTTCTTGTCGCGGCGCAGTGCGGCCCACGTGATGCGGGCCATCGTGCCCACCGCGCCGGCGCTGAAGACGAGCAGGACGGCCGCCGTCCACCCCACCCGGGGCACGGTTCCGTCGAGCTGGACGGACAGGGGCCGCAGCAGGCTGCCGAGGACGATCCCGACGGCCACGAGCGAGGCGACGTGCAGAGGTGACGTCCGCTTGACCGGGCCCCTCACCACGACCTCACAAGATGATCTCGAGGTCCTCGCGTCGGACGATGCCGTTCGTGTCGACGCCACTGATGAGGTCCGCCACGAAGCCGCGACCGGGGATCTCGCCCTCGGGATCGACCTCGAGCCACGGGATGAGCACGAAGCCGCGCTCGTGGGCCCGGGGGTGCGGGAGCTGGAGCGTCTCGTCGTCGGCGACGCGGTCGCCGACCACGATGACGTCGACGTCGAGCGTGCGCGGCGCGTTCCTGACGCTGCGGTCGCGTCCGAAGGCGTCCTCGATGGCGAGAGCGCGGTCGAGCAGCGTGTGCACCGTGAGGGTGGTGTCGATGAGCACGACGGCGTTGAGGAAGGCACCCGACTGCTCGGGGGCGTCGACCGGCTCGGTCTCGTAGACCGAGGAGACGGCCACGATGGTGACCTCCGGCGTGTCCTCGAGCGCCGCGACGGCGCCCTGGAGGCGGTTGAGACGGTCCCCGAGGTTGGAGCCGATCGCAAGGACCGCCTGACGGATCGGCCGCATGCCACCGGTCATGGTGTCCGCGTCGAGCACGTACGGGGTAGGCGATTCGGTCACTGCTTGCTCCGCTCTGTCGTGACGCTCACGTCGTGGAAAGGCACGGCGATGGGTGCGTCCGGCTTGTGCACCGTCACGCTAGCCCATCGGACCGGACCGAGATCCAGGCACCACTCCAGCATACGGCGCGCGAGCGACTCGATGAGGTCCACGGGCTGGCCCGTCACGACGTCGTGGACGTGCTGGGCCACCGCCCCGTAGTCGACCGTGGCGGCGAGGTCGTCGCCCTCGGCGGCCGCCGAGAAGTCGAGACCGAGGCTCACGTCGACGATGAACGTCTGCCCGTCGCGGCGCTCGTGGTCGAACACGCCGTGGAAGCCGGTGGCCGTGAGGCCGGTCAGGTCGATGCGGTCGAGACCGTCAGGACAAGCCATGGCGGACCCCTCTCATGGCTCTTCGGGGTGGTCGTCCTCGACGTCGAGGACCGGGGAGGCGTGGCGGGCGAAGAAGCGCCAGCCGGCGCCGTCGTTGGCGGTGCGGTCGCGCACCAGGATGCTCGTGCACACCGCCTTGGCGCCGGCGAAGGCGTCGACGGCGACGTCCTCGCCGGACAGGACGTTCTCGGTGCACGTGATGACCACGAGGTCGCCGTCGTCGCCGTGCGGCAGCGCCACCTGGACGTCGGTGAGGAAGAACTGGATGTAGCCCACGTTGGCCATGACGAGCGTCCAGGAGCGCAGGACGTCGCGGGTGCCCTGCAGCGCCTCGGCGCCGGGGTGCACGCACGTGGTGGCGGGGCTGTCGACCCACAGCGAGGCCATGAGGTCGGCGTCGCCGGTCTCGATGGCGTCGTAGAACGAGCGGTGGACGGTCAGGACGTCAGGCACGGTGGATCCCCTCGTGGGCCGTCAGCTGGGCGGTCTCCTGGGCGAGCCGGGCCACGACCCGGACGGCGTCGGCCGAGGCCCGCGCCTCGTGGACGCGCACGCACCACGCGCCGGCCTGGGCCGCGAGCGTGGTGACGGCCGCCGTGGCGTCGTCGGACCCGAGCGGGGGCCGGGGACCCTCGGCATCGGCCAGGAGGTGGCCGAGGAAGCCCTTGCGGCTCGCGGCGACCAGCACCGGCAGGCCGAGGGCCACGAAGCGGTGGAGCCCGGCGAGCACGGTCCAGTTCTGCGCGCCGGTCTTGGAGAAGCCGAGCCCCGGGTCGACCACGACCTGCTCGGGCCGCACACCGGCGGCGAGGGCCCGGTCGACCTGCTCGCGGAGCTCGGTGAGGACGTCGGTGACGACGTCGTCGTACTGGGTGAGGTCCTGCATGTGATCAGAGTGCCCGCGCCAGTGCATGAGCACGATCCGGGCGCCCGAGGACGCGGCGAGCGGGACCATGGCCGGGTCGGCACGACCGCCCGAGACGTCGTTGACGAGGGCTGCGCCCGCCTCGAGGGCGGCCTCCGCGACGTCGGCCCGCATGGTGTCGACCGAGACGGCCACGCCGGCGCTCGCGAGCTCGCGCACCACCGGGACGACGCGACGCCGCTCCTCGGCCGCATCGACCCGCAGCGCACCGGGCCGGGTGGACTCGCCGCCGACGTCGACGAGGTCGGCGCCCTGCTCCACGAGCTCGAGACCGTGCCGGACGGCCGCCTCGGGATCGATCCACAGGCCACCGTCGGAGAACGAGTCGGGCGTGACGTTGACGACGCCCATGACGAGGCAGCGGTCCGGTGACGACGCAGGGACGGCCTGGGTCACGCGGTGATCAGGCCCATCGCCTCGGCCCGGGTGGCGGGGTCGCGCAGCTGGCCGCGGACGGCGCTCGTGATGGTCTTGGCGCCGGCCTTGCGGACGCCTCGCATGGTCATGCAGAGGTGCTCGGCCTCGATGACGACGATGACGCCGCGCGGGTGCAGCACCTCGATGAGGGCGTCGGCGATCTGCGTCGTGAGACGCTCCTGGATCTGGGGACGCCGCGCGAAGACGTCGACGAGGCGGGCCAGCTTGGACAGCCCGGTGACCCGGCCACCGTCCTCGGGGATGTAGCCCACGTGGGCCACCCCGGTGAACGGGACGAGGTGGTGCTCGCACATCGACCACAGCTCGATGTCCTTCACGAGGACGAGCTCGTCGTGGGCGACGTCGAACGTGGCCGAGAGCACCTCGCGCGGGTCCTGGTCGAGGCCGGCGAGGAGCTCGACGTAGGACTTGGCGACCCGCTTGGGGGTGTCGAGGAGGCCGTCGCGGTCGGGGTCCTCCCCCACCGCGATGAGAAGCTCACGGATGGCCGCCTCGGCCCTGGGAAGGTCGACGCTCACACGTCCCCCGCGGGGGCGGGCGGGACCGGCGGCTCGGCCGGCGGGGCGTCGGGTCCGGCGTCGGGCGCGACGACGATGCCCGCCTCCGGCTCGGGCTGCGTGGTGCCCTCGGGCACCTCGACGGGCGGCTGGTCCGACGGCACGCGCGTGTCGGAGCCGGTCCACGCGGGGCGAATCTCCTGACGACGCAGCGGCTCGAAGATCCGGGCCACCTGCGCCTTGTCGAGCGTCTCCTTCTCGAGGAGCTCGACCACGAGCGCGTCGAGGACGTCGCGGTTGCGGTCGAGGATGTCGAACGCCTCCTGGTGGGCGGCGCCGATGAGGGTGGAAACCTCCGCGTCGACCGTGGCCGCGACCGCCTCGGAGTAGTCGCGCGTGTGGCCCATGTCGCGGCCCAGGAACGGCTGGCTGTTGTCGCTGCCGTACTTGACCGCGCCGAGCTTGTCGCTCATGCCGTACTGCGTGACCATGGCGCGCGCGAGCGACGTGGCCTTCTCGATGTCGTTGCCGGCGCCCGTGGTGGGGTTGTGGAAGACGAGCTCCTCGGCGGCGCGGCCGCCCATCATGTAGGCGAGCTTGCCCTGGAGCTCGGCGCGCGTCTGGCTGTACTTGTCCTCGTCGGGCAGGACCATGGTGTAGCCGAGGGCGCGGCCCCGCGGCAAGATCGTGATCTTGTGCACGGGGTCGCTCTCGGGCAGCGCCGCGGCCACGAGGGCGTGGCCACCCTCGTGGTAGGCCGTGACGAGCCGCTCGTGCTCGTTCATGAGACGCGTGCGCTTCTGCGGTCCGGCCATGACGCGGTCGATGGCCTCGTCGATGGCGGCGGCGTCGATGACCTTGGCGCTGTTGCGCGCGGTGAGGAGCGCGGCCTCGTTGAGCACGTTGGCGAGGTCGGCGCCGCTGAAGCCGGGGGTGCGACGGGCGACGTTGGACAGCTCGACGTCGGGACCGATGGGCTTGCCACGGGCGTGGACCTTGAGGATCGTCTCGCGACCCTTGAGGTCGGGGGCCTCGACGCCGATCTGGCGGTCGAAACGGCCCGGACGCAGGAGCGCCGGGTCGAGGACGTCGGGGCGGTTGGTGGCCGCGATGAGGATGACCCCGCCGCGGACGTCGAAGCCGTCCATCTCGACGAGGAGCTGGTTGAGCGTCTGCTCGCGCTCGTCGTGGCCGCCGCCCATGCCCGTGCCGCGGTGACGTCCGACGGCGTCGATCTCGTCGATGAAGACGATGGCCGGCGCGTTCTCCTTGGCCTGCTCGAAGAGGTCGCGGACGCGGGATGCGCCGACGCCGACGAACATCTCGACGAAGTCGGAGCCGGAGATGGAGTAGAACGGCACGCCCGCCTCACCGGCGACGGCCCGCGCGAGCAGCGTCTTGCCGGTGCCGGGAGGACCGTAGAGCAGGACGCCCTTGGGGATCTTGGCGCCCACGGCCTGGAACTTGGCGGGCTCCTGGAGGAACTCCTTGATCTCGCCGAGCTCCTCGATGGCCTCGTCGCAGCCCGCGACGTCGGCGAACGTGGTCTTGGGGGTGTCCTTGGTGATGAGCTTGGCGCGCGACTTGGCGAACTGCATGACGCGTCCGCCACCGCCCTGGATGTTGTTCATGAGGAAGATGAACAGCAGGACGAGCAGGATGATGGGGCCGAACGAGAAGAGGATCGTGGTGAGGATGCCCTGGCTCGGGACCTTGACGTCGTAGGTCTTGAGCTGCTTGTCGTCGACCGACTTCTGTGCCGCCTCGACGAGTGCCGTGCCCTGGTCGCCGAGCCACTTGGCCGTGACTTCCTTGCCGTCCTTGAGCGTGGCCTCGATCTTCTGGTCACCCTCGACGAAGGTGACCTCCTTGACCTTGCCGTCCTGGAGGTACGTGACCATCGTCGCCGTCTTGACCTCGCTGCTGCCACCGGCCGAGCTCGTGAGCTGGATGGCGACGATGACCAGGATCGTGATGACGACGATCCACAGGTACGGGCCCTTGAGCAGGCGCTTGAGATTCATAGGCTGACGGCGGGGTGACCCGCTCCTCCTCGGTACGACGACGGGTACTGGAAACCTACACTCCGCAGGCTCACCACCTGAACGTGTTCACCGAAGCCGTCGTGCCCCGGCGGACCGGCGTTCGCCCAGGGCTGAAAGCGTCAGCTGTAGACGTGCGGGGCGAGGGTGCCGATGCAGCGCAGGTTGCGGTACTGCTCGGCGTAGTCGAGGCCGTAGCCCACGACGAAGGCGTTGGGGATGTCGAAGCCGACGTACGTGACGTCGACGTCCATCTGGAGCGCCTCGGGCTTGCGCAGCAGGGTGGCGATCTCGACCGAGGCCGGACCGCGCGAGCGCAGGTTGGCCACGAGCCACGACAGGGTCAGGCCGGTGTCGATGATGTCCTCGACGATGAGGACGTGGCGGCCCGTGAGGTCGGTGTCGAGGTCCTTGAGGATCCGGACCACGCCCGACGACGTGGTGCCCGAGCCGTAGGAGGAGATGGCCATCCAGTCCATCTCGACGTGCCGGTCGAGGCTGCGCGCGAGGTCGGCCATGACCATCACCGCGCCCTTCAGCACGCCCACGAGGAGCAGGTCCTTGCCCTCGTAGTCGGCCTCGATCTGCGCTGCCATCTCTCGGAGGCGCGCAAGGATCTCGTCCTCGGTGAACAGGGTCTGCTCGAGGTCGAGCTCTGACTCGACGTGCTGGCGGTCCACGGGTTCAGGGTGCCACAGGCGTGGGCGAGACCACGAGTCGCTCACCCTCCCGGCTGCAGGAGAGGCCGCCCGGGAGCTCGACCCGCACCTGCCCGTGCCAGTGCGTCACCAGACGGTCGAGCTCTGCGAGGTGCCCTGCGCCCAGCTCTCCGGCAGTCACTCCGGCGCCGAGGACGAACCGCCGGAGCACGCGGGACCGGAGCGCAGGAGGCAGCGCTGCCAGGGTGCGGACGTCGTCGGACGGGGCGACCTCGTCGGCGAGCTGATCCAGCAGGTCGACGTCGGGGCGCAGCAGGGACGCGGTCCTGGCCAGCGCCTCGGCGGCGCCCCCACCCAGCACGTCGTCGAGCAGCGGGAGGAGCTCGCGGCGGACCCGGACGCGGCGGAAGCGCGGGTCGAGGTTGTGCGGGTCCTCCCACCAGGCCAGGTCGTGGAGGACGCAGATCCGCTCGGTGTCGGAGCGACGCAGGGACAGGAGCGGGCGTCGCCACGGCCCGTCGACCGGCCGCATGCCGGCGAGGGAGCGGGCGCCGCTGCCGCGCCCGAGGCCCAGCAGCACCGTCTCGGCTTGGTCGTCGAGCGTGTGCGCCAGGACGACCACCCCGTCGGGGCCGGCCGCGGCGAGCAGGGCCTCACGGCGTGCCTCGCGGGCCGCGGCCTCGGGGCCGCCGGGCCGCCCGGCCACCGCGACGGTCACGACGTCGGCGCGCAGGCCGAGCCGACGGACCTGCTCGGCGGCGCGGACGGCCACCGCGGCGGAACCCTCCTGGAGGCCGTGGTCGACCACGACGGCCCGGACCGGGCGACCGTCGCCCCGGGCCACGAAGGCCGCGACGGCCGCGAGGGCCAGCGAGTCGGCACCGCCGGAGACGCCCAGCACGACCGGCGCCCCGACGGGGTGGTCGGTCAGGACCTCACGCAGGGCGCGACGTCCGGCGGACTCGGCGGCATCCAGGCGCACGGCTCGAGGTCCGGATCAGGGACGCACGCGGGCGACCCACGACGCCGGCTCGAGGATCTCGGCCTTCGACGGCAGGTTCTCCGGGCTCGCCCAGACGGCGGAGAACCCGTCGTGACCCACGGTGTCGACGACCTCACGGACGAAGACGGCGCCGTCGCGGTACTGGCGCATCTTGCCCTCGAGGCCGAGGAGCCGGCGGATGATGCGATCGATGCCGCCCGCGCCCTTGCGGCGCTCGTCGAACTTGCGGCGGATCTGCTGGACGGACGGCACGTAGTCGGGCCCCACGCCGTCCATCACGACGTCGGCGTGACCCTCGAGGAGCGACATGACACCCGTGATCCGGTCGACGGCCGCCTTCTGGCGATCGTTCTGGAAGAGGTCGGCGATGGAGGCGTCGGACTCGCCCCGGACGATGCGGGCCAGCTCGCCCACGCCCTCGGAGAAGAACTTCGAGACGGCCTGCGGGTCGAGCTCCGTGGCGTCGGTGAACTCGTCGAGCAGCCCCCGCACGTGGTCGCGCATCCACGGCACACCGGTGAACTGCAGCCGGTGGGTCTCCTCGTGCAGGCAGACCCAGAGCCGGAAGTCGTCGGGGTCGACGCCCAGCTTGCGCTCCACGTCGACGATGTTGGGGGCCACGAGCAGGAGCCGGCCCGCCTCGCCGTCGGGACCGGTCCAGAAGGGGTCGAACTGGCCGAGGACCTTGCTCGACATGAAGGCGAGGAGCCCGCCGAGCTCGGCGCCGCTCACGCGGCTGCCGACGGCCCGGCTGATGCGGTTGGGTGCCTGCTCGGCGAGCTTGGCGACCATGGGCTCGAGAAGGTCCTGGAACGAGCTCAGGTTGGCCTCGGTCCAGCGTCGGCGGTCCACCACGAGGACCGGTGCGGGCGTGCCGACGGCCTTGAGCCCGGTGTACTCGCTGACAGGCGCGGACGCGACCTCGGACGCGGAGCGCAGCCCCGCGACGACGTCGGCCGCCTCGTGGGGCTCCACCTCCGGCCCCGAGCCCGCAAAGGTGGCTGCCGTACGCCGCGCGACGTCCCAGTCGATCATGCCCCCCAACCTACGGCCCGACGGTTTACCACGGGATGTTGGTAAACCGACCCATCCCTACGGAACCTTCCGTAGGGATGGGTCAGGTTGCCGAGGGGAGCTCGTCACACCAACGGAATGACGACCCGGTTACGCCGATAGAGCGTGCGTGACCGCTCGCGATCGACGTTGATGCGTCGGGCGGTCGCGGGAGCCCTGTCGGGGAACAGCTCGACCCAGATCCACCGGGTCACCCCACGCTGGGTCGCTCGGACCCGGTCCTCGCGGATCTTCTCCTCCGACAGCTGCCGACCGGGGTCGTCGGTGAAGGAGTTGAGCCGGCCGTACTTCTGAAGTCCGTCGAACTCGCCGACGTGACTGCAGTCCTCCCAGTCGAAGTCCGTGCGGGCCACGAAGCTCCCCCGTTCGTCGCGGATCTCGACCTGGAGACTCGGCGCAGGTACACCGTGGCGCCAGAACATGTAGAACGACCGCGCTTCACCGGCGCTCTCCAGCCGGGCGTCGGAGAGCCGCACCGCCAGGCGCCCACGCCGCATGCCGGGCCACGCCGCATGGACCTCGACGAGCTCCTCCAGACGTCCGGCCTCGACCTGGCCCCGGCGCAGCGCCGAGCTGGCGAGCACGACCCCGGACTCGATGCCCACGGTCGTGCAGGTCTCCATCACCGTCCGCTCGATCGACGTGACGGCACAGCCGTCGACCATCTCGACCTCGTCGTCCTCGAGGTGCCCGGTGTGGAACACCACTCCCGCCTCCTTCTTGCCCTGGAGTCCGTCGCGTCGGGTCAGGTGGACCTCGTGGACGGGCACGTCGAAGAGGTCGAGCCCGTGGAGCGCCGCGGCCGACTGGTGACTCGCGACCACGACGTCACCGAGCTTGTCGAGCAGCGACCGGACGACGATGGCATGGCGTCCGGTGTCGTCGAGGCTCGTCCAGAGGTCGACCGGGACGTAGGTGCCGTGACGGACACGCACGAGCCGCTTCTGGGTGAGGGCCGCTCGGATCGCCTTGTCCGAGTAGCCGATGTCGTTGAGCTGGTGACGCATGATGTAGCCGCCGTTCTGGTGCGCCACGGCGGGAAGCAGATCATCCATCCCTCGAAGGTCGCCGAGAGCGTCGTCCGGCGGAACCCTCGCGAGGGTCGGGTGTGGACGGCAGATCGTCGCCGATGCGCCTGTGGAAACCACTCACCTCGGCAACCTGACCCAGACCTCCGGAAGCTTCCGTAGGGATGGGTCGGTTTACCAACCCACCGTGGTAAACCGGGGTCAGGGGAGGTTGGCGAGGGCGACGGCGAGGTCGTCGAGGGCCGCCTGGGTGACGAAGGGGTTGATGTCCTTCGTGGCGTCGGTCATGACGCTGAAGGCCAGCGGAGCACCGCTGCGGGTGGTGACCATCCCGGCGATCGCGTGCACCCCGGTGAGGGTCCCGGTCTTGGCGCGCACGGAGCCGCGCGCCGCTCCGGCGTCGGAGAAGCGGTTCTTGAGCGTCCCGCTGAAGCCGCCCACCGGGATGTCGGTCACGAGCGACGAGGTCCGGGCGCGGGTGGGCGCGAGAGCCACGACGCGTGCGAGCGTGCTGGGGGCGATGCGGTTCTTGCGCGAGAGCCCGCTGCCGTCGGTGAGGACGAGTCCCTTCACGCCGACGCCGGCGTCGGCGAGGACCTTCTCGATCGCCGTGGCCCCTCCGGCGAAGCTGCCCGGCTCGCTCTCCGCGAGCCCGACGTGGCGCAGCACGACCTCGGAGGCCTCGTTGTCGCTCGTGACGAGGAGCGACTCCACGACCTGGGCGAGCGTGGCGCTCTCGACCCGGGCCACCTCGCGCGCGCCCGACGGCGCCTGGGCCTCCTCCGAGCCGTCGGCGACGTCGATGCCGCGCGAGGCGAGCTCGGCCGCGAAGGCGTCGGCGGCGTCCTGGGCCGGGTCGTCGGAGCGGCCGCCCCCGGAGAGACGCCCCTCGTCGATCCACAGCGCCCCGATGCGCGTGACGATGCCGGCCGGGACGTAGTCCTTCTCCCATGCGGTGCTGGCCTCGGGGCCGGAGAACAGAGACGTGTCGTGGCGCAGCGAGACCTTCTCGACGCCGGCCCTCCTCAGGGCCGTCGCCGTGCGGGCCGCGAGCACGCTGAGCTCGGCACGTTCGACGCGCGGCGCGCCCTTGCCTCGCTTGCGCACCAGGTACGGGTCACCCCCGCCCACGAGGGTCAGTCGGGATCCGTCGCGGACCACCGTCGTGGCGAAGCGTTGCTGGGGGTCGATCGCCGACAGGGCGGCATAGGCCGTGAGGAGCTTCGTGGTGGAGGCCGGCACGAGCGCGGCAGGCCCCTCCTCCACCAGGACGTCGGACGGCTCGCCGACCGAGACGCGCGAGACCGCCACGCCGACCCGAGGGCCGAGGGCGTCGGTGTTCCTCAGCGCGGAGTCGACGGCCCTGCGCACGGCCGCGGCGCCGGGACCGTCGGCCGAGACCTCGCGGACGGAGGCGTCACCCGCGCGCGCGGACCCCAGCCCGACCGGCGCGGCGACGGCCTCCGGACCGCACTCACCGCCACAGATGAGGCCGTTCAACGAACCGCGCGACCAGGCCACCCGCACCGAGACGGCCACCAGGACGATCACGAGCGCGACGACCAGCAGCGCCCTCGCGCTGACCCTGCCACCGTTCTGCGACGTCACGTGCGCCAGACTATGCACTGACACCGCTGCGCCCGGACAGGGCGCGCGGTCACTGTTCTGCAACCGGCACAACCACCGACACAGGAAGAGGGGTGGGCCCCATGGAGTTCGACGTCACCGTGGAGATCCCCAAGGGCGAGCGCAACAAGTACGAGGTCGATCACGCGACCCACCGCATCCGCCTGGATCGCACCCTGTTCACCGCCACGCAGTACCCGGCCGACTACGGCTTCATCGACGACACCCTGGGCCTCGACGGCGACCCGCTCGACGCCCTCGTGCTGCTCGCCACGCCCACGTTCCCGGGCTGCGTCATCCGCGCCCGCGCCATCGGCATGTTCCGCATGACCGACGAGGCCGGCGGAGACGACAAGGTCCTGTGCGTGCCTGCCACGGACCCGCGCCAGGAGCACCTGCGCGACATCCACCACGTGCCCGAGTTCGACCGTCTCGAGATCGAGCACTTCTTCACCGTCTACAAGGACCTCGAGCCCGGCAAGTCCGTCGAGGGTGCCTCGTGGACCGGTCGCTCCGAGGCCGAGGCCGAGGTGCGTCGCAGCTACAAGCGCTTCGAGGACAACGGCGGCTACTGAGCCACGTCCCACGAACGACGCCCCCGAGCCAGCGGCTCGGGGGCGTCGTCGTTCCGGGGGTCAGTCGACGCGCGAGCCGCGCAGGAGGGCCCGCATGGTGTCGGCGAAGACGTCGACGTCGAGCTGGTTGTCGAGGGAGCGCATGGCACCGAGGCCGATGCCGAGGCTCAGCAGCGCCGTGGCGCCCTTCTGCGCGTCGAGCGTGAGCTCGATGCCCTCGTCGGCGACGACACGGCGGATCAGGTCGGCCGAGGAGGACACGAGCATGCGGTGCCGCTTGACCAGCTCGGTGGCGACCCACGGGCTCTGGCGCGCGACCGCCGCGAACTCCACCTCGAGCGCCGTCCAGCGCGGGTGACCGAGCTTCTCGCGAGCCCAGGCAGCGAAGGCGTCGATCCGGCCGTCGAGGTCGGCGTCGACCGTGAAGGCCTCGACGATGCCCTGCACCTGCTCCTCGTGGATGGTGTCGAGCACCGCCATGCAGAGCTCCTCCTTGCCGGAGAAGTTGGAGTACACGGCGCCCTTGGAGAACCCGGCCGCCACGGCCACCTTCTCGAGCGAGGTGGCGGCGTAGCCGTCGGACAGGAACAGGTCCCGCGCCACCTCGATGAGGCTCTCGCGCGTCTGGGCCTGCCGCTCGGCGCGGGTGGTCCGCGTCATCTCGACACTCACGGGCTTCTCCAGGGGAGCTAGTCGGACCTCGGGGTCGAGATCACATGGACGAGTATTCCAGATACCGATAGTATCCGAAATGTGATCTCTACTGACATCCTCATCGTCGGCACCGGCTTCTCGGGCATGGGCATGGCCATGAAGCTCCGCGAGTCCGGCCGTTCCGACTTCATCGTGATCGAGAAGGCCGACGACGTGGGCGGGACGTGGCGCGACAACACGTACCCCGGCGCCGAGTGCGACATCCAGTCCCACATGTACTCCTTCTCCTACGAGCTCAACCCCGGCTGGAGCCGCGAGTACTCCGCGCAGCCGGAGATCTGGGCCTACATGCAGGACGTCGCCCGCAAGAACGGGCTGTACGAGCTCATCCACTTCAACACCGAGCTCCAGGGCGCCGTGTGGGACGAGGACCGGCTCCGCTGGACCGTCACCACGAGCCAGGAGACCTACGACACCCGCGTGCTCATCTCGGGCATCGGCGGGCTCCACATCCCCAACATCCCGAAGCTCAAGGGCGCCGAGACGTTCACCGGCCCGCACTTCCACTCCGCGCAGTGGCAGCACGACGTCGACCTGACCGGCAAGAAGGTCGCCGTCATCGGCACCGGTGCGAGCGCCATCCAGTTCCTGCCGCAGATCGCACCCCACGTCGGCTCCCTCGACGTGTACCAGCGCACCGCGCCCTGGGTGGTGCCCAAGCACAACCACGACATCGAGGGTCGCAAGAAGGCCTTCGTCTCCAAGCTCCCCGGCGGGACGCGGCTCTACCGCAACAGCCGCTACTGGCTCAACGAGGCGCAGCAGCTGGGCTTCACCGGCCCCCTGCAGAACATCACGAGCATCATGGAGAAGAAGGTCTCGGGCTACATCCGCAAGACGGTGAACGACCCCGAGGTCGCCGAGAAGCTCATCCCCGACTACCGCCTGGGCTGCAAGCGCGTCCTCAAGACCGACAACTACATCCCCATCTACAACCGCGACAACGTCTCCCTGCAGACCGAGGGCATCGAGGAGATCCGTCCCGACGGGATCCTCGGCAAGGACGGCGTCTTCCGCGAGGCCGACGTCATCATCTACGGCACGGGCTTCCACGTGACCGACGCCTTCGAGTGGGTCCACGTCACCGGCAAGGGCGGCCGCGACCTCTCCGAGACGTTCAAGAAAGAGGGCATCGAGACCTACCTCGGCATCTCCGTGGCGCACTTCCCGAACTTCTTCTTCATGCTCGGCCCCAACACGGCCCTCGGCCACAACTCGGTCGTCTTCATGATCGAGCAGCAGACCAAGTGGATCATCTCGATGCTCGACACCATGACCGAGCGCGGCGCGCAGGCGGTGGAGCCGACGCCCGAGGCGCAGCACGAGTTCAACGAGGAGCTCCAGGCCAAGGTCAGCAAGGGCGTGTGGAGCCAGGGCGGCTGCACCAGCTGGTACCTCGACAGCCAGGGCAAGAACCGCACCATCTGGCCGGGCTTCACGTTCCGCTACTGGTGGGCCACCCGGAACATCGAGGAGCGCGACTTCGCGTGGGAGAGGGCGGCCTAGGTCATGGCGGGCAGGAGCGGCTACGACATCCCTGACGGCCCCCGGGGCAACAACCTCTGGATGACCAACCGGTTCATGCGCAACCGCGGGCCACTCGTCCGCGACGCCCACGCCCGCTACGGCGACACCTTCTCGGTCCAGATCCTCCCAGGGCCGCGCACCATCGTGATCTTCAGCGACCCGGCCGACGTCAAGGAGATCTTCTCCTCGGACCCGTCGCAGTTCTACGCCGGACAGGGCAACGCCATCCTCAAGCCGGTCATGGGCGACCACTCGCTCCTGCTCGTCGACGGCGAGGAGCACACGCGCGCCCGCAAGCTGCTCATGCCGGCCTTCACGGGACCCGCCATGCGCGGCTACCGGCCGTTGGTCGAGGGCATCGCCAAGCAGGCCGTCGAGTCGTGGGAGCCCGGGCAGCGCATCGTCACGCTCGACGCCATGAACGCCATCACGCTCGACGTCATCCTGCAGGTGGTCTTCGGCGTGACCGACGAGGAGCGGCTCACGGCCCTGCGGCCCAGGTTCACCCGCATCGTCGACATCGACGCGAGCGTCCTGCTGTCGTGGATCTTCCCCCGGTTGCGCAAGGTGCCGCCGTGGCGCGGGTTCTTCACCAACCTGCGCGAGGTCGACGAGCTCCTCTACGCCGTCATCCGCGAGCGTCGACAGGCCCACGACCTCGAGGGCCGCGACGACGTCCTGTCCCGGCTCCTGCGCGTGGGCGACGACGACCCCGACACCACGCCCCTCACCGACGAGGAGATGCGCGACCAGCTCGTCACGCTCCTCCTCGCGGGGCACGAGACCACGGCCTCGGCCCTGTCCTGGACCCTGCACGAGCTGGGGCTGAACCCCGAGCTCCTGAAGCGCGCCCTCGTGGCGGCCGACACCGGCGACGAGGCCTTCCTCGAGGCCTGCGTCAAGGAGGCCATGCGCCTGCACCCCATCATCGACTTCGTGGCTCGCACGCTGCAGAGCGACCAGACCGTCGGCGGCCGGCGCCTGCCGAAGGGCACCACCGTGGCGCCGTCGATCATGCTGTCCCACAGCCGCGAGGCCACCTTCGCCGACGCCCACGAGTACCGGCCCGACCGGTTCCTCGACGCCGATGCCAAGGTCTCGTCGCACACGTGGATCCCGTTCGGCGGAGGTGTGCGCCGCTGCATCGGCGCCGCGTTCTCGCTCATGGAGGGCACCGTCGTGCTGCGCGAGGTGCTGCTGCGCCACGGCGTCTTCACCGAGCAGCCCACTGCCCCGCGCCTGCGCAACATCACCAACGTCCCCGACGACAAGGCGCCGGTCGTCCTGCTCGCCCGCTAGGGTCGGCCACATGCGTGCTGTCCAGATCACGACGCTCGACGGGCCCAGCGCCGTCGAGGTCGGCGAGGTCCCCGATCCCACTCCCTCCGACGCCCAGGTGCTCATCCGGGTCAGGGCCAGCGGGGTGTCGTTCCCCGAGGTCCTGCAGACCCGCGGGCTCTACCAGATCAAGCCCGAGGTCCCGTTCGTCCCGGGTTCGGAGGTGGCCGGCGAGGTCGTCTCCGCACCGGCCGACTCCGGCTTCTCCGAGGGTGACCGGGTGGCCGGCTTCCCCATCTTCGGCGGCTACGCCGAGCTCGTGGCCATCGACCCGAGCCTCGTGTTCCCGCTGCCCGACGGCGTGACCTTCGAGCAGGGCGCCGCGCTCCCGATGAACTACCTCACGGCGTACTTCGCGCTCGTCGAGCGCGGGAACCTGCAGCCGGGCGAGTCGGTGCTCGTCCAGGGCGCCGCCGGCGGCGTGGGCACCGCGTCGATCCAGATGGCCAAGGCGTTCGGCGCCGGCACCGTCATCGCGGTGACCTCCACCGACGAGAAGGGCGCCGTGGCCGTGGCCGCGGGCGCCGACGAGTACGTGCTGGTGGAGGGCTTCAAGGACGCGGTCAAGAGCCGCGGTGGCGTCGACCTCGTCGTCGACCCGGTGGGCGGCGACCGCTTCACCGACTCGCTGCGGTGCCTCAAGGAGGAGGGTCGCCTCCTCGTCATCGGCTTCACGGCGGGCCAGATCCCCGAGGTCAAGGTGAACCGCCTGCTGCTCAACAACATCAGCGTCGTCGGCGTGGCCTGGGGCGAGTACGCCTTCAAGCGTCCCGGTCACCTGCAGGTGGAGTGGGCCGCGATCCTGCCGCACCTGGAGTCGGGCGCGCTGGCCCCGCCGATCAGCAGCACCCACTCGCTCGACGACGCCGCCGCCGGCCTCCTCGAGCTCGACGAGCGACGTGCGCTGGGCAAGGTCGTCCTGCTGCCGTGAGCTGGTTCTGCCTGCTGACACCTCGTCAGACCACGGCGATCATGCTCGAGGGGCACGACGTCGTCGAAGGACCCGTCGTGCCGCTCGAGGAGGCCGCGTACGGCTCGGCCGACGACGCGCGGGCGGCGTTCGGGCACGCCGACCCAGCGGTCGGGGCGGGCCGGTTCGTCGACTTCCTGGTGATCCCGGAGATCGACGAGCCGCTACGTACGGTGCGCGTCGAGGACGGCGTGCTGGCACCGACCCGGGCCCCCTCGGGCACGGAGTACTGGCGCATGGAGCCCGACGGTCGACGCATCGTCATCTCGTACTACGACACCCCCGCCTACGGCTGGCGCAACGGACGCGGTCCGGTGCGCCCCGCTGATCGGCCCGGGCTGCGGGCCCGCTGGAACGGCCTCGACCTCGTGGCCGCCTTCGAGGACGGCGTCGACGGCGTGCACCTCGTCGCCGTCGGGGACGAGACGCCGGAGGGGTTCACCTGGACCAAGGTCGGCGTCTCCCGCCGTACCGTCCCCGTGGAGGAGTGCGAGCTCTACCTCGCCTGACCCCCGCCGGGCGGTGGATCCTCCACCGCATGAGCGCCCCTACGGTGGCAGATCCACCGCTCGACGGTGCGCCGGCCTATTCGGTGGAGGATCCACCGCTCAGGGCGAGGGCGGTCTGGCGGGGGAGGAAGAGGAGCTGCGCGCGCTTCCAGCCGAGGTCGATCTCCGGTCCCTCCTCGGCACCGAGGCTCAGGGCCCGCGCTCGTGACTTGTCGTTGAGGACGTCGGGCTCGCCGACGATGCGCCGCACGGCGGGGTCGGCCAGCACCTCGCCCAGCGCGAACGCGAGCAGCCCGCCGGTGAAGCCGGGCACGCGCGAGCCCTCGGCCACGAGGACGTGCACGCCCAGGTCCCCCTCCTGCACGTCGTACAGCTCACCGACCGGGTCGTGCTGGGGCTCGTAGGTCTGGAAGATCGCCACCGGCACGCCGAGGTGGCGCACGAGGTACGCGTGATGGCTGTCGAGGGAGTCGAGGAACGCGTAGACCTCGCGCACCTCGTCCTCGGACTTCTCCGCCATGCCCCAGAAGCGGGCGCGCTCCTGCGTCACCCAGCCGTGGATCAGCGGGACGTCGCGCCGGAGGTCGACGGGACGCATCGAGAACAGCGACGTGGCGGCCGAGGTCTTGGTCATCGGGACTCCTTCACGGGATGGAGGACGCCGGTGGCCCAGGCGTCCAGGTCGTCGGGCACGACCCAGCGGCTGGCGTCGCGGTCGGCCAGGCTCCACACCACGCGGGCCGCCGGGCCACGCCAGCACGTGTCGTCGAGGCCGGGCCGGCTCGACGTCGAGAGCACGCAGCCCTCGTCGCCCCCGACGGGGACCGGGGTGCCGTCCGGGCCCACGACCGCGTGGGTCTCGCCCCACGTGGGTGCGTGACCGGTCGCCGCGACCTCCTCGAGCGACTCGGCCAGCAGCGCCGTGAGGTCGAGCCCGAAGGGGGCGCCCTCCTCGAGCCAGCGGTCGAGGGCCAGCGCGATGCGGGGCTCGGGGGTGAGCCAGGGCCGGAACATCGCCGGCAGTCCCGACTCCGCCCACAGGCCGCTCAGCGCCGGGGCCGCCGCGAGACGCCGCACGAGCGCTCCTCGCACCGCGGCGAAGGCAGCGGCACCGCGCGAGTCCGCATCCATCCGGCCGTCCCAGGCCAGGAGCCGCAGGCGCAGGTCGTCGGCGGGGCCGAGGACCTCGACGTCCTTCAGCCGGCCCTGCCACGAGGCCGCCGTGAGGAGCACCGTGTCGAGCAACGTCTCCCCCGCCGCCTCGACCGTCCAGCCGTCCCGCTCGCCCACGAGCTGCTCGAGCCGACGGGCTCGGTGCGGCGGCGCGAACTCGGTGGCCAGGGCGTCGCTCTCCGGACCACGGCGGTGGTTCGCGCTCACCACCCACCCGTCCGGGGGGACCTCCTCCACGGCGTGGTCCACCCAACCGAGCCAGTCCCCGGCGACCCGCCGCGGGACCCGCCCGGCCACACGGCGCAGAACCGTCCCGGCGGTGTCGGCCACGACCACGTCGTTCACCGGGTCGACCCAGCCGTCGAGCGCGCGGCCGACGTCGGCCGCGGTGCGGGAGCGCAGGAGCGGCAGCACCGCACCCAGGCCCAGGTCGCGCGAGACGTGGACGGCCGTGCGCACCACGATCCCGGACCCCTCGGCCGGCGATCCCACCAGGACCGGACCGAGTCTCGTGCGCACGACGCCGTCGAGGACCGTGGCCGTCTCCCAGCCGTCGCCGAGGTCCACCTCGACCGCGGCGTCCACACTATCGCTGCGGAGCAGGACGTCCACGAGGTCCTGGGTGTCGGCCATGGCGTTGGTGACGGCCCACGCCACCGAGCCGGTGTGGCCGAAGTGCTGGACACCGGGGACGCCTGGGATCGTCAGGCCCACGACGTCGAGGCCCGGCGCGACGAGGTGCACCTGCTGGTAGACGCCCGGGAAGTGCAGGAGCCGGTGAGGATCGGCCGCGATGATCGGAGCGCCGTCCGCGCTGCGGGCCCCGCCCACCGCCCACGCGTTGCTGCCGGAGACCGCCGGGACCTCGTGCGCGAGGGCCAGCACGGCGGCGGGACCGAGCGTCCGGGCCACGTGGCGTCGCCACAGGTGGTGGCCGAGGGCGCCGAAGAGGACGTGGTGCACGTGGAACACCCCGAGCGGCGTCCATGGCTCCCACGGCCGGTCGACGCGGCGCTCGGAGTCGGCGAGCCCGACCTCCACCCCCTCGGCGTAGGCCGCGAAGAAGGTCCTCGACTCGTCGTCGAGCGCGTCCATCGCCTGCCGGGCGGTCTCCTCCACCAGCAGCCGACGCGCGACGTCGTCCCATGCCGTGCCCGTCCGGGCCAGGACGTGGGCGTGGTCGTCCTCCAGCTGCGCACCGCGCGCTCGCGCCGTGAGCTCGCCCTGCCTGCGGGCGAGCTCCACGGCGGAGCCGCCCTCGACGCGCAGGACCGTCATCGATGCCCGGCCAACGGGTTGACGAGGGTCCCGGCGAAGAGGAGCGAGTCGGCCTGGTCGGCCAGGTCCACCATCTCGAGCGTGTTGCGCAGCTGCAGCCGGTTGAGGCACGAGTGCTCGAACTCGGGAGCGAAGAGGTCGTCGCGCTCGGCCGCCTCGGCCAGCTCGGGGTGCTCGGCGAGCAGCGCGTGGAGCGAGTCGGCGGCGACCGACCACAGCGTGCCGGGCTCGACCACGCCCTCCTCGACGAGGTCGGCCGAGAGGAACCGGAGGAACCCGTCGACGACGTCGGTGAGGATCGACAACCGGCGCAGCGGGACGGGGACGTCGGCCCGGATCCGCTCGACGTCGGGCGGGAGCGGACGGTCGCCCATGACGACGACCTCCTCGCCCACGTCCTTCATGAGCACCCGCTCCACCACGTGGTCGCGGATCACCAGGATGAGGTTCTCCCCGTGGGGCATGAAGGCGAGGTCGTGCTTCCAGAGGCAGTGGGCGAGCGGGGCGAGGTACGCGTCGAGGTAGCGACGCAGCCAGTCCGCCGGGTCCAGGCCGGACGCCGCGATCATCGCCGCCGCCAGGCTGCGACCCGACGCGTCGTGGTGCAGGAGCGACGCCATGGTGGCGACCCGCTCCCCCGGACCCACCCGGTCGTGGGGACTCTCGCGCCACAGCGCGGCGAACATCTTCTGGTACGGCGTGCGCGCCGCGAGCTGCTCGTAGGGGCCGCCTGTGAAGCCGATCGCCGCACGCTCGCGCAGGATCGAGAACCGGTACCCCCGCAGCACCTCGTCGCCCTCCACGAGGTCGTGCACCCAGTCGTTGATGGCCGGCGTGGCGCGCATGTACCGCGGCGAGAGGCCGCGCATGAAGCCCATGTTCTGGATGGAGAGCGCCGTCTTGACGTAGTGACGCTCGGGCCGGTCGACGTTGTAGAACGTGCGGATCGACTGCTGGGCGCGATAGGCGTCGGGGCTCGGACCGAGCGGGACGACGTCGCGGCGCGCCACCTCGGGCGCGAAGGTGATGGCCAGCTTGTGGTCCCACTGCCACGGGTGGGCCGGGGCCAGGAGGTAGTCGCGCGGGTCGAGACCGAGCGACTCAAGGCGCTCGTCGAACCCGGCCCGGACGTGGGCGTCGAGCTCCTGCGCGTAGAGGGACTCCTCGCTCAAGCCCTCGCCCAGCGACAGGTGCGCGACGTCGCGCCGGACGGCCAGCCAGACGAGGTGGACGTCGGACCCCGTCTCCGGCGCGAAGGCCCGGTAGTCCTCGAGGCCCAGGCCGATCCGGCCGTTGCTCGCGACGAAGGCGGGGTGACCCTCCGTCATGGCGGCCTCGATGGTCGGGAGGTCCGCCTCGAGCAGGTCCTGCACGGTCTCCGTGCGGTGGACCCGTTTCCAGGCCGCCGAGGCGAGGGTCGAGCTCAGCTCCTCCAGGTACGTCGCGACGAGGGTCTCGGGGAGCCCCAGCTCGGCGTGCAGGGAGGCCACGAGGTCGAGGACGTCGAGGTCCACGATCGTCCCGTCGAGCTCGCGCGTGATGGACCAGGCGTCGATCACCCAGTGCTGGAGCTCGTGCCGGTGGGCGTGGAAGCGGTAGGTCGAGGCGCCGGCCTCGAGCTCGAAGAAGCCCGGCGCGTCGGGGAGCGGACGCGGTTGGACGAGGCGCTCGTGCGACAGCTCGGCGATGGCCTTGCGCGTGAGGTGGCGCTGCGCGTGGGCCATGGCGTCGGGCGTGAGGTGGTCGGCGGTGTCGACGACGGGACGGGTCCGGGCGTCCAGGGTCATGCGAGCTCCTCCTTCGACGTGGAGCGACGGAGGGGTGACTGGTCGAACCGGGCGCGGGTGCAGACGCTCAGTGCGGCCCGCTTCTCCGGGAGGTCGATCTCCTTCTCCACGAGGAAGCCGGCGCGGGCGTTGAGCTCGGCGATGGGCTGGTTGCCGACGTCGGGCTCCACCACGACGCGGCGGGTGGGCACGTCGCCGCTCCCGGTCCGTGCGAAGCAGTGCTGCACGACGGCCGCGAAGACCCGCGACGTGAACCCGTGGACCGGTGTCTCGGTGGGCGCGACGAGCACGTGCATCCCGAGGTCCCCCGGCTGCACGGGGTAGTGCGCCGCGAGTGGCGAGTGAGCCGGGTCGTACGTCTCGGCGAGGAAGGCCGCCGTTCCGTCCACGCTCCCCCACCAAGCGTGGTGGTGCTCCGAGGCCACGACGGAGGCGTACTCCGCGCGCACGTCGTCGAGGGACGCGCCCTGCATCATCCAGAAGACGGCGCGCGGGTGGGTGACCCAGGCATGGAGCATCTCGAGGTCGGTGGCGAGGTCGAGGGGGCGGAGCGTCACGCCTCGGGTGGCCACCGTCATGCGCGTGCCTCCACGGCGCCGGCCACCGGGGCACCGAAGGTCTGGAACGCGATGTCCTTCTCGACGGCGTAGACCTCGCGACCGCACATCGCGTTGATGATCGTGGCGCTGCGGAAGGCCCCCATGCCCAGGTCGGGGGCGACGAGCCCGTGCGTGTGCTCCTCGGCGTTCTGGACGAAGATGCGTCCGTCGTCGTCGATCGTGTAGCCGAGCGCCACGTCGTAACGGCCCCGCTCGTCCCAGCGGATGCGGTCGCGGACGGGCTCGATGAAGCCCGGCACGAGCGGGCGGTAGCCCGTGGCCAGGACGAGCCCGGTGGTGGTGTGCCGGAAGGTCTCGCCCGTCTCGACGTGCCGCATCTCGAGGGTGTACTGCTCGTCCCCGGCGTCCCAGGCGGCGCCCTCGAGAGTCACCCCGGCCCGCAGCTCGGTGGGTACGGGACCGTCGATGCTGAGGCGGTAGAGCGTGTCGAAGATGTCGTCGACGAGGTCGCCGCTGATGCCCTTGTAGAGCTGCTTGTGCTCCTCCCCCAGCCGCGCCCGCTGCTCGAGCGGCAGGCCGTGGAAGTACCGCGTGTACTCCGGGGAGGTCATCTCCAGCGTGAGCTTCGTGTACTCCATGGGGAAGAACCGGGCCGAGCGCGTGAGCCACGTGAGCCGGTACGGGCCCACGTCGTCGAGCAGGTCGCGGTAGACCTCGGCGGCGCTCTGGCCGCTACCGACGATCGTGACGGACCCCTGCTCCTGCAGCCACGCCTTGCGGTCGAGGTAGTCCGCGCTGTGGAGGACAGGTCCGTCCAGCCCGCGCACGGCGTCGGGCACGTGCGGCGTGGTGCCGGTGCCGAGCACGAGCTGCCGGGCCCGATAGGTCTCGGTGCCCTGCGCCGTGCGGGCCCGCACCACGTACAGGTCGTCGTTCGCGTCGAAGCTGATCTGCTCGACGTGACGGCCGAACCGGATGCACCTCAGCCGCTCGGCGGCCCACCGGCAGTAGGCGTCGTACTCGGCGCGGTGCGGGTAGAACCTCTCGCGGATGTAGAAGGGGTAGAGCCGACCGGTCGCCTTCAGGAACGCGAGGAACGAGTACGACGACGTGGGGTCGGCCATCGTCACGAGGTCGGCCATGAACGGGACCTGCAGCGTGGCGTCGTCGAGCATCATCCCGGGGTGCCAGGAGAAGTGGTCGCGGGCCTCGAGGACCACGCCGTCGAGGCCGTCGACGGGCTCCGCGAGGCACGCCAGACCGAGGTTGAAGGGTCCGAGGCCCACGGCGACGAAGTCGTGGACGGCGTCTTCAGCGGCCGTGCTCATCGTCCCGCCTCCTCGTAGGCGTGGAGGTCGTCGAGCAGCTCGCGACCCTTGTCGCGCACGGCGTCGAGGATGCGGGCCACGTCGGCCGACGTGGTCTCCGGGTTGAGGAGCGTCAGCTTGAGCCAGCGACGGCCGTCGGCCACGGTGCCGGCCACCATGAACCGGCCGCTGCGGGCCAGCGCGGTGCGGATGCGCGGGTTGACGTCGTCGGCCAGCGCCTCGGACACGCCCTGCGGCCGGTAGCGGAGGACGAGGGTGCTGAGCACGGGCTCGGCGGCCACCTCCAGCTCGGGGTCGGCGTCGAGCATCGCGTGCGCGGCGCGCGCCAGGTCGAGCGTGGCGTCGAGGTGCTCGCCCACCTGGTCGGCGCCCATGACGCGCAGGGTGAGCCACAGCTTGAGGGCGTCGAAGCGGCGCGTGGTCTGGAGGCTCTTGTCGACCTGGTTGGGCAGGTTCGCGGCGCGCGGGTTGAGGTAGTCGGCGTGGTACGTGACGTGCCGCAGGGTGTCGGCGTGGCGCACCAGGACGGCACTCGCGCTCACGGGCTGGAAGAAGGTCTTGTGGTAGTCGACCGTGACCGAGTCGGCGTGCTCGATCCCGTCCAGCAGGTGCCGGTAGCGCAGCGAGGTGATGAGGCCGCCACCGTACGCACCGTCGACGTGGAGCCACACCCCGTGGCGCCGGCAGACGTCCGCGATCTCGCGGAGCGGGTCCACCACCCCGAAGTCGGTGGTGCCCGCGGTCGCGACGACGGCCATGGGCACGAGCCCCTGGGCCCTGGCGTTCCCCAGGCTGACGTCGAGGGCCTCGGGGTCGAGGCGACGTCGCTCGTCGGTGGGGACCGTGGTCACTGCACCTTGGCCGAGGCCGAGGAGGGTGGCCGACTTGCGGACGCTGAAGTGGCTCTCGTCCGACGCGAAGATGCGGAAGCGGCTCAGGGCCGCGGCGAAGGTCTCGCCCGGGTCGACGTCGCCCGTGAGGAAGGTCTGGCCGCGGGCCATGAGGAGCGCCTGCAGGTTGGACTGCGTGCCTCCGCTCGTGAAGACGCCGTCGGCATCGGGGCCCAGCCCCAGCCGCTCGGCCGTCCAGTCCACGAGGTGTCGCTCCACGAAGGTCGCTCCACCGCTCTGGTCCCACGTGTCGAGCGAGGAGTTCACCGAGGAGACGAACAGCTCGGCCAGGAGCGCCGGGACGACGACGGGGCAGTTCAGGTGCGCCGCGTAGCCCGGGTCGTGGAACCACACGGCGTCGTCGAGGTACACCCGCTCGAGCTCCTCCAGCGCCGAGCCGACGTCGAGGAGCGGGGCGTCGAGGTCGACGCCCCGGACGAGGGGCTCGACCTCGGCCGGCGTGCGGCCCGAGGTGGGCGTGTCCACCGCGGCAAGGCGCCGCGCGAGGACGTCGATGCCCTGCGTCATGGTGCTGACGTAGTGGTCTGCGGTCCTGGCCGAGAACAGCTCGCTGGACACAACCGTCCTTCCCCCGAGAGATGTGCGGCCGCCGAGATCGTGCCGCTGTAGTTAAGGCAGGCTTACCTAACCACAGACCGCGACAGCAGCCCAACGTGCGCTGTGCCACACCGGAGGACGTTGCTCTCCTCAGCCCTCGTCCGCGGGGGCCAGCGCCCGACCCGAGAAGAGCACCTCGACGGCCTCCACCACAGCGGCGGGAGGTTGCCGCTGGTCCTCCCCGACCCACCGGAGCACGATGCCCAGGAGCGCGGAGACGTAGACTTCGGCGAACAGCTCGGGGGAGACGCCGTTCTTCGATGCCCGCTCGCCCAGGATCTCGGCGACGACGCCCGCCCAGGCGTCGAGCGAGGCCCGGTAGGCCTCGGTGACCGGGTCCGTCGCCTGGTACATCTCGACGTAGAGGATCCTCCCTCGCCTGCGGTCCTCGGCGAGGAAGTCCAGCTGCGCCAGGAGCGAGGTGCGCACCAGGACCATGACGTCGCTCTCGTCGGGGTCCACGGCTCCCAGCGCGGCCAGCACGACGTCGCGCTGAGCGGCATCCACGTGCTGGTACACCGCGAGGAGCAGGGCGGCCCGATCGGCGAAGGACTCGTAGAAGTAGCGCTTGGAGAGGCCGGCGACGTCGCAGACGTCGCTCACCCGCGACCGGTGGTAGCCCACCGATGCGAAGACCTCGAGTCCCGCCTCGATCATCTGGGCACGGCGACGAGCGACCCGGTCCTCGGGGCTCTCCCCGAGGTAAGACCGCTGCTTCGTCACGTCGCCACCTTCCCACGCGATGTTGACACACGCGTGAACCAGCATCTATGTTGCGACACGCCGGTTCCTACATGGGCCGCAGGATGGGAGTCACTGTGCGCCACCGAATTTCGCTCGAGGGAGCCGTCTGCGTCGTCACGGGCGGCGGGTCCGGCATCGGACGCGCCAGCGCCCGCAGGCTGGCTCGCGAAGGTGCCCACGTCTACGTGTGCGACCTCGACGGCCAGACGGCCGAGTCCGTCGCCGGGGCCATCCGCGCCGATGGCGGCCGGGCCGAGCACCGAGCCATCGACGTCTGCGACGACCAGCTCGTCGAGAGCCTCGCGCAGGAGGTGCACGACCGGCACGGCGCGATCGACGTGCTCCTCAACAATGCCGGGATCGGTCACGCCGGCGCCGTGCAGCACACCACGGCGGACGACTGGTGCCGGGTCATCGACATCAACCTGCTGGGCGTGGCCCACGGGTGCCATGCGTTCGCACCCTTCATGATCGAGCAGGAACGGCCGGCGGTCATCATCAACACCGCCTCGCAGGCCGGACTGGTCCCCGTGGCCCGGATGGCGCCCTACGTGGCCTCCAAGTTCGGCGTCGTCGGCCTCAGCCTGGCGCTCAACGCCGAGCTCGCCCCCCAGGGCGTGCGGGTCGTCGCCCTGTGCCCCGGCGTCGTCGACACCGGCATCATCGCCGCGACGACCCTCAGCGGGGTCGACGAGGGCGTGCGCGAGTCCGCGCAGACCTTCTACTCCGACCGAGGCGTCTCGGCCGATCGCGTGGCCGAGGACGTGGTCCGCGCCGTGTCGCGCCCGCGCCTCGTCGTGCACTCTCCCTCGTCGCAGGTCCTGGCCCCGGCCCTCCTCCAGCGCCTCTCGCCCTCACTCATGCAGCACTTCTCCCGCCTCGCGCCTCGCGTGATCGGGCTCGACCCATCCACCTCCCGCCACGGCAGCAAGGATCCAGCATGATTCGTCGACTCGTCCTCGCGTGGTGCACCGTCACCGCTCTCACCCTCTCGGTGACGGTCCACCCCGGAGCTGCCGCCACCCAGCCCCGAGCCGAGATCGCGACGTCCACCCTCGACGACCCGTTCTTCACCTACAGCGGCGACGTGCCGCTGTCGAGTCGTGCCCCGGGGACGGTGCTGAAGACGCGCACCGTGAAGTACCACATCCAGGGCATCGCGCTGCCGGTCACGGTCCAGCAGATCCTCTACCGCACCCGCGACTCGCTGGGGCGGCCCGTCGCCAACGCCACGAGCATCATCCGGCCCGCAGTGCGACGCTCGGGCCCCGCGCGGGTCATCTCCTACCAGTCCGCCTACGACTCGTTGACCCCCGCCGACCAGCCTTCGGCCGTGATCGCCGGCGGACGAGGACTCGGCACGATCGTCGTGAACGGCGAGACGGCCATCATCGCCCCGGCCCTGCTCGCCGGGTACGTCGTGAACATCCCGGACACCCAGGGACCCCGGGCGAGCTTCGGGGCCGGCCGGGAGTACGGCTACGCGACGCTGGACTCGCTCCGCGCCCTCCGTGGGTCCGGATCCTCGGACGTCACCACGGACTCCAAGATGGCCCTGCTGGGCTACTCCGGCGGAGCCATCGCCACCGAGTGGGCCACCGAGCTGGCCCCGTCCTACGCTCCCGAGGTCAACCGCCAGCTCGTCGGCAGCGCCTTCGGCGGGGTGCTCGTGCACCCGCTGCACAACCTGGAGTACGTGCAGGGCTCCACCCTCTGGGCGGGCGTGCTCGCCAGCGGGCTCATCGGCATCGCCCGCGCGTACGACATCGAGATCAAGACCTACCTCAACGACCGCGGCCTGGCGGTCGTGAAGCGACTCCAGGACAAGTCGATCGCGTACGCGCTCGGCCAGTACCCGGGGCTCAGGTGGAAGGACCTGGCCCTGCCGCAGTACGCCTCGGTCAACGAGATCCCCGACGTCCTGCGGGTCGGGAACGAGCTCATCATGGGCACCGGCGGCACGCCCACCGTCCCGCTGTACATCGCCCAGGGCACGGGCGGCTGGATGGAGGGCACCAGGTCCAGCGCCCGGTACGGTGCCGGCGACGGCATCATGGTCGCCGGCGACGTCCGGTCGCTCGCGCGTCAGTACTGCGCTGCCGGGACGAAGGTCAAGTACGAGCAGTACCCGCTCTCCCACGTGGGGACGGGCGCCGCCTTCTTCCCCAAGTCGCTGCTCTGGACCTTCGACCGGTTCGCCGGCCGTGCCCCGACCAGCACGTGTGGTCGGATCGCTGCCGGCAACTCCCTGGCCCCGCTCCGCGCCACCGACTGAGAGATCGGTCGCCTCCTCCGCCGCGCCGGTGCCGCATGCGGCACACTCGGCGCATGGGCCAGCACAGCGCGTTCTGGAATGCAGTCGAGACGATCCACGACGTCGTGTACTTCTCCCCGCACACCAAGGAGCGCTACGGGGCGTTGGGGCTCAAGGGCTACTGGATGGGCTACTTCGCGTCCCGGTCCGCTGCGCTCGGGACGCCCGGCCCTGAGGTCGTGATCGCGACCTTCCACGGGTTCTCCCCCGCGATCGTGCGCCGGGCCCTGCCGGACGCGTGGGAGCTGTCGGCCCCCCATGGCGGCCGCGACGCCATCCTCGAGGCGCGTCTGGGCCTGGCCCGCGACGCCCTGGCGCCGCTCCTCGACGGTCTCGGCCCGCTCGACGGTCTCGTCGAGTCGCTGCGGATCGCCCAGCGCGGTCTCGACCTCGCCGGCAAGCCGCTCGCGGCCGCCCAGTCGGCGGTCCCCCCGACCGACGACCCGGTGGGCGCGCTCTGGCACGCGGCCACGATCTTCCGCGAGTACCGCGGGGACTGCCATCTCGCCGTGCTCACCACAGCCGGTCTCGGTGGTGCGGCCGCCAACGCGCTCCAGGTCGGGACCGGCCGGGCCCAGGCGGTGCAGCGCGAGCTGCGTGGCTGGACGGAGGACGAGTGGGTCGCGGCCCAGGACTCGCTGCGTGAATGGGGCTGGCTCGACGAGTCCGGGGTGGCCACCGAGGTGGGCACCACAGCCCGCGACCGGCTCGAGGACGCCACCGACCGGGCGTGCGACGCCGGGATCGACCTCACCACCCGGGCCCGCCTCGTGACGCTGGCCGAGCCGCTCCGCACGCTCGCACGCGCCGTGGCCGACTCCGATGCCGTGCCGTTCCCCAACGCCACCGGCGGCCAACGGCCGTGACCCTCCTGCTCGACGCGTGGCGACTCTCGGTCGGCACGCTCACCGCCCTGCGGGTGGCACCGCCCACGACGGTCGACCGCCGTGTGGGCGGGTTGGCGATGCTGCTGGCACCACTGGCGGTGCTGCCGCTCGGTGCCGTGGCGGGAGGGCTCGCGTGGGCCGGGCTGGAGTGGGGGCTCGCTCCGTTCGCGGTCGCCGTGGTCGTGGTGGCGTCGGTGGTGCTCGGGACGCGGGCCTTCCACGTCGACGGTCTGGCCGACACGGCGGACGGGCTCACCGCGTCGTACGACCGCGAGCGGGCGCTGGCGGTCATGAAGACGGGCGACGTCGGGCCGGCAGGCGCCGCTGCGGTGGTCCTCGTGCTGCTGGCCCAGGTCGGATCCGTCGCCTGGCTGCTGTCGTGCTCCTACGCCTCGTCGACGGCGGAGGTCGGTCTCGCGGTCGGTCTGGCCGTCCTGGCGTCGCGGAGCGTCCTGGCCGTGGCCTGCACGAGCGGCATCCCCTCCGCCCGGCCCGGGGGTCTGGGCGACACCGTGGTCGGGTCGGTCCCCGTGGCAGGAGCACTGCTGGCCGCGCTCGTGGGCGTGGGCCTGCTCTCGGCGAGCGGAGCGCTGCTGGGGCTGGAGTGGTGGCGTGGAGCTGCAGCCGCCGCCGCAGCGGCCGTCGTGGTGGGGGCGCTGGTGCGACGCTGCGCCAGCCGCCTCGGCGGGATCACCGGCGACGTCCTCGGCGCGAGCGTCGAGCTCACCCTCGCCGTCACCCTCATCGCCCTGACCTGACGGAAGAATCTACTTCCGGCCCGTCGGACGAAGGAATCTGCATCGCGCCCGAACGGGGGTGCCGAACGTTGATTTCTTCGTCGCTAGAGGGTCAGGACGCGGCCCGCGACGACGAGCAGCACGTGGTCGACCTCGGCGGCGACGCGCTGGTTGGCGATCCCGAGGAGGTCGCGGAAGATCCGGCCGGAGCGGTGCTCCGGGACGACGCCCAGACCCACCTCGTTGGTGACCACGACGACGGTGCGGGGCGACGTACCGATGGCGTCGGCCATCGCCTCGATGCGCTCGAGCAGCACGGCCTCCCACTCGTCCTGCACGGAGTCCCAGCCGTCGAGCTCGTCGATCTGCGCCGTGAGCCACGTGCCCAGGCAGTCGATGATGAGGGCGTCGTCGCCGTCGGCCACGGCGGCGACGAGGTCGGTGGTCTCGACCGTGCGCCAGTGACCGGGGCGACGGTCCTGGTGACGTTGGACGCGGGTGGCCCACTCGGGGTCGGACTCCGGGTCGGCCTCGGGCCCGGGAGCCACGTAGGTGACGGCGTGCTCGGCAACCACGAGCGACTCGGCATGGAACGACTTTCCGGACCGCACTCCACCGGTGACCAGGTACTTCATCGGACCTCCTCGCCGACGCGTGCCGGCTTCCTCTGGCACGCTATCGCCATGGAACGGGTCCTGGGAATCGGTGGCTGCTTCATCCGCGCGAGCGACCCCGAGGCACTCGCGGCCTGGTACCGCGAGAACCTCGGCGTGGGTTCCGAGGAGGAGCTCTGGCAGCAGGAGGCCGGCCCCACCGTCTTCGCGCCGTTCCCGTCCGACAGCGACTACTTCCCGGCCGCTCAGGGCACCATGCTGAACTTCCGCGTCCGCGACCTCGACGCGATGCTCGACCAGCTCCGCGCGCACGGCGCCGACGTCGTCGAGGAGACCCAGGACATGGACGGCATCGGCCGCTTCGGCTGGGTGGTCGACCCCGAGGGCAACCGCATCGAGCTGTGGCAGCCGTAGCCGACGGTCCGGCCGTCCATCCCCTGGCCGAGATCATCACCGCGGCGGCGGCGGGACGGTTCCCTCCGGTCGACGGAGCATGGCAACGAGTCCCTCCGTGGCGAGAGGGCCTCGAGGCAGTGCTGTCGTTCACCGGTCACGCCGTGCTGGCCGTGTCGGCGCAGGTGACCGATGCCGAGATCGACGCCTGGGGCGCCGACGGGTTCGGCGGTGCGCACGACCCGCGGCTGATCAGCGCCCTCGCGGGCGACGGCGCCTGGATCGACAGCCTCGACGCACTTCTGGTCGCCCGGGGCACCGGCCTCGCCGATGGCTCACGGCGGCTCGTGCCACGTCCAGACCTGGCCGCCCACCCCAGGGCGCTCTTCGCGTCGGGGGTCCGCGACGAGGTCGCGGTGCTCGGCTACCCGGACGACGCGACGGCGATCGCCACCGTGAGCCGCGGCGTGGGTGGCCTCCACGAGCTCAGCTTCGAGGTCGAGCCCCGGCGTCGGGGCGGCGCGGGTCGGCAGCTGGTGCAGGACGCCTTGAGCAGCCTCCCCCTCGATACGCTGGTCGTCGCTGCCGTGGCCCCCGGCAACGCCGCCAGCCTGCGGACCCTCCTGGCGGCAGGCTTCGCGCCGATCGGGTCCATGCAGCTCTTCAGCCGAGCCTGATCCACGAGAACACGCGCACCGGCTTCGGTTCACGTTGCTGCGACGTCACAGCAGATCCGCCTCCGCCCACTGAGATTCTTGCTAGATTTGCGATCGATTCGGGGACACGACAGGCCGGCGTGCAAGCACGTCTGAAGTTTTCAGGAGCGCTCCATGAGCCGTCGATACCTGCCCGCCATGGTGACGATCGCCATCCTCACCTGCGCACTGGTCGGCGGCGCGAACACCGCTTCGGCCGGCGCGGCGACCCCGACGATCTCCATCTCGACGGCCAGCAAGACCTTCATGGGCGACAAGGTGATCGTCACTGGATCAGCGTCCACGTCGTTCAAGCGAAAGGTCCAGCTCCAACGCCTCAGCAGGGGCGCTTGGTCGACGGTCGCGTCGGGATACACGTCAACACGGAGCTATCGTCTCCTCGATCCCATGGTCTCCCGCGTCGGGCAGTACCGAGTTCGGGCCCCCGCCGTGAAGCATGGCGGTCGCAGCTACAAGGCCGCGACGTCTGTGACCAAGACGGTGACCTTCTACAACCAGCTGGTCGCCGGACAGACCTTGAAGGCGGACCGCGGCATCCGCTCCGGCAACGGCGCCTACAGGCTTGTGCAGCAGGGCGACGGGAACTTGGTCGTCTACAAGGGGTCCGCGGCGACGTGGTCAGCACGGTCCAACGGCGATGATCGCTGGGCGAGCATGCAGAGTGACGGTAACTTCGTCGTGTACGCGGGTCCCTCCTCATCGGCCAAAGCGGTGTGGTCGTCGGCAACCCAGGGCGCGGCCGGTTCAAGAGTCGTGATGCAGAACGACGGAAACCTCGTGGTCTACAGCGCCGGCAACGTGGCCATGTGGTCATCAGGCACGGGCCACACCGGGGCCTCGCAGAACTCGCTTCAAAGCAACGGAGTGGTCAACAAGCTCGCGAAGGGCCAGTCGCTCATCGCGCCGGACGGCTCGTACCGCGCGGTCATGCAGGCAGACGGCAACTTCGTCGTCTACGACGCAGCAGGACGTGCTCAGTGGTCGGCACGGACGGGTGGCAACCCCGGTGGGTACGTCGCACTTCAGGATGACGGCAACCTCGTCGTCTACCCGGAGTCCGGCACTGCGCGATGGTCGTCCTCCACGGCGCCCGCGACCAAGGTCGTACTGGTGATGCAGAACGACGGCAACCTCGTGCTCTACAGCCAAGGCGGTCTGGCGCTCTGGTCGTCGAACGGCGGGCGGACCGGCTATTCGCAAGACACGGTAGGTACCGGTCGTCACCTCACCGTCGGGCAGCGCATCGTCAGCAGGAACGGGGACTACTTCGCCGTCATGCAGGCCGATGGGAACCTCGTGAAGTACACGAGGTCCGGTACGGCACAGTGGTCGTCCAACACCTCAGGGTCGGGTGCCGACCGAGTCGAGATGCAAGGCGACGGCAATCTCGTGGCGTACGAGGGGAACAGCGCGAGATGGAGCTCCAAGACATCCGGTTCCAACGCCCGCCTGGTGATGCAGGACGACGGCAACCTGGTCGTGTACTCCGGGTCCACCGCGCTCTGGGACGCGTCCCGCAACGGCGCTCCCGGAGGGACACCGGCGGCCGGGATCACCAGCTTCGCTGCGTGGGCACTCAACGCAGCCAACTGGAACAGCACGACGGACGCCGGCAGACGCGGCATCGACAGCGACGGATGGTACGGCGCACAGTGCGCAGACCTCGGGATTGCCTGGTCCAAGCAGGCCGGCCGCCCTGTGGGATTCGACGGGCTGGACACGGCCGCCAAGCGCAAGCCGGGATGGCATGTCGTCGAGGGCAACCTTTCAGCGGCGCAACCCGGTGACGTCGTGACCCGTGTCCGGGGTACGCAACATGTCATCGTCGTCACCGGGTCGCCCAGTGGCGGCTCAGTGCCGGTCCTCCAGCAGAACCCCGGGTCGCCGACTGCCGTGAGCTACTCAGCATCGACCAGCGGCGTGATCTGGAGGCTGAACTAGCGCGCGTAGGCTCGACGTGTGACTTTCTCCGGCTTTCCCACTGCCGCGCTCGACTTCTACGACGACCTCGAGGTCGACAACACGAAGGCGTTCTGGGAGGAGCACAAGGCGGTCTACACCGAGTCGGTCGCGGGGCCCATGAAGGCGCTCACGGCTGCCCTGGCCGACGAGTTCGGCGAGGCCAAGATCTTCAGGCCGTACCGCGACGTCCGGTTCAGCAAGGACAAGACGCCGTACAAGACGCACCAGGGTGCGTACGTCGCGGTGGCTCCGGCCACGGGCTACTACGTGCAGGTCGGAGCGCCCGGCGTGCGGACGGGGGCCGGGTTCTACGACGCATCACCGGCACGGCTCGCGAGCCTGCGCGAGGCGATCGTGCACGACCGGCACGGGGCCGAGCTGGAGAAGATCCTCTCCGACCTGACCGCGAAGGGCTGGACCGTCGGCGGCGACCGGCTCAAGACGTCGCCGCGCGGCTACGACGCCGATCACCCCCGCATCGAGCTGCTGCGCCACAAGTCGCTCACCCTCGGCCGGGACCACGGCTTCGCGCCCTACGTCCACACCGCCGATCTGCTCGAGCACGTGCGCGCCGACTGGCGCGAGACGAGCCCGTTCGTCGAGTGGCTGCTGCGGCACAACCGCGCCTGAGCTTGGCCGCCAGCGGTGACCTGGCGTCCGTCCGGAGCGCGTCAGGACGTCCAGACGGACGCTGCCTCACCGCCCGAGCGGCTGGCAGCGCGCCTGCGCTAGGCGACGGGCTCGAGGCGCTTGCGGCGGATGATCACCACGAGCGCGATCAGGACGTAGGCGAGGATCGCGAAGATCACCCCGGGGTACCCCTCCTGGTCCGCGACGATCGCGGTGCCGGCGAGGATCGAGAAGTCGAACATCCCGTGCAGCACCGAGTTGAGGGCGTTGCCGCCCGAGGCCCGGCGGGTCAGGTAGAAGAAGTAGCCGGCGAAGCTCACGGCGATGGCCTGTGGCACGGCCTGTCCGCCCGTGGCGAAGGCGTTGGTCAGGTGCACGGCGCCGAAGACGAGACTCGACCAGAGCGCGACCTTGCCCTCCGTGAGCCCGTGCTCACGCAGCACCTGCACGCCGACCCCGCGGAACATGCCCTCCTCGCCCCAGCCGACCAGCTGCGTGGCCACGAGGAGGGCGAGCACGTAGCCGACCGGCTTGTCGGCCAGACCCGCGTAGTCGATGGCGCCGAGGATGCAGACGACGAGGATGATCGGCACGACCCACGTCCAGCGCTGGGTGCGCCGCTCCTCGACGAGCACCGGCCGGAACCAGCCGAGGTAGGCGATCACCGCGTAGGTGAAGAGGAACGCGGCGCCGAGCGGGATCCACAGGTTCACGACGACGTCGCGCGTGGTGGTGAAGCCGTCGCCCGAATCGAGGACCGACGCCGCCAACCGGCCACCACCCTGGATGATCACGAGGTACGCGACCACGATCGCCGCGAAGCCTCCGTACGTCAGTCGTCGACCGGTCCGCGCCTCAGGTCCCATGCAGGAAACCGACGGCCGGGCCGGGTCCTGGCGGTGCACTCATGGTTGCTCTCGACAACTGTGACCTGCGTCACCTAGGTTGCTCGAGGAGGGAACACCGCCTGAGGAGTCACTGCATGCCGTTCGTCAGATCTGCCCGCCCGCTCGTGGGGGCGATCGCCCTCGTGATCGCGGCCCTCCCGTTCATCGCCACGTCGGCGCAGGCCGACGGGCCGGGCGCCGGCTCGCCCTGGGTCGTCTCGGTGGGCGACTCCTACATCTCGGGCGAGGCAGGCCGCTGGGCCGGCTCCTCCAACAGCAGCTCGGCCGCCGCCGACGCGCTCGGTGGCACGGCGTACTTCGACAACACCGCCAACAACGCCGAGCAGATCGAGCGATGCCACCGGAGCAAGAGCGCCCAGATCGCCATCGGGGGCGGCATCAACAGCCTCAACCTCGCCTGCTCCGGCGCAGAGACCGCCACCGACGCGAGTGGCAGCTACTTCAAGCCCGGCCTCGACTTCTACGACAACGGTGCCGGAAAGGTCGGCCAGGCCAAGGCGCTCCAGCAGTTCGCCGCCACCCACAACGTGAAGATGGTCAACGTCTCCATCGGCGGCAACGACTTCAACTTCGCCGACGTCGTGCAGTCGTGCGTCGTCGACTTCCTCTACTCACCGTCGTGGGCCAAGGACTACTGCAACGACGACAACAGCGTGAAGGCCAACTTCACGGCCGCCAACGTGGCCGCGGTGAAGACCAAGGTGGCCAACGCGTACCTCAACGTCCGCACCGCGATGCGCAACGCGGGATACGCCGACAGCTCGTGGACGCTGCTGGTCCAGAACTACCCGTCGCCCATCCCCAACAGCTCCGGCTACCGCTACAGCCAGAGCGGCTACTCACGCCAGAACACCGGCGGCTGCGGCTTCTGGGACAACGACGCCAACTGGGCCAACGGCACCGCGCTGCCGACGATCAACAACACCGTCACGGGCGCGATCAGCCAGGCCGGGATCACGAACGCCAAGACGCTCAACCTGGCGTCGGCGTACAACGGACGTCGGCTGTGCGAGACCGGCGTCGGCCTGTACGAGGAGGTCGGGCTGAGCTCGTGGACGCAGTCCACCGCCGTCGACAGGACGGAGTGGGTCAACCAGATCCGCACGGTCACGACGGCCGGCAGCAGCCCGTACTACATCCAGGAGTCGCTGCACCCCAACTACTGGGGCCAGCTGGCCAACCGCTCGTGCGTCCGCCAGGCCTACAACGCCGGGACCCCTCGAAGCGGCACGTGCGTGCGCAACGGCAACGGCCTCAGCAGCCTCGGCGAGCCGAGGATGCTCCTGCAGTAGCGCGGCCCTCCGCCCCGGGCGGTGACGTGGCGTCCGTTTGATGGCTCGAACCAAGCCCGAACGGACGCTGAGTCACCGCCTGACGGGGCGGCTCCGCGGAAACGGACGCTGACTCACCGCCCGACGGGGTGGCCCCACGAAACGGACGTTAGGTCACCGCTCGGGGGCGGCGGAGGAGGTAGACGTCCATGACCCAGCCGGAGACGGACTTGGCCTCGTCGCGCGCGGCGAGGAGGGTCGGTAGGACGTCGGCGACGCGGCCCGCGACGAGCCGCTCGTCGGAGGTGCCGAGGTTGGCGCCCCACCAGATCTGCCAGTCGTCGAGGCCCTCGAGCTCGAGGCCGGCACTCAGCATGACCACGACGTTCTCGGCGCCGTCGACCACGGCTGCGCGCAGGCGCCGGGCCGTGGTGACGAGGATCGGCTGCCCCACCTCGTGCAGCACGATGCGGTGGCGCGCGGCGAGGAGCTGCAGCGCCGAGATGCCCGGGAGCACGTCCCACTCGAAGTCCAGGGCCCCCCGCGCCAGCACGCGCTCCACGACGCGGATGGTGGAGTCGTAGAACGCCGGGTCTCCCCACACGAGGAGGGCGACGTCGCCGGAGCCGTCACCGGCGTCGGCCCACGCGGCGCTCAGCGCGGCCTCCCAGGCCTCGGCGCGGGCGTCGTGCCAGTCGGTGACGACGTCCTCGTACCCCGCCACCGTGGCGGTGGACCTGGCCGAGCGGTCGCGCTCGGGGTCGGCCACCTCGACCACCCGGAGGCCGGGCGCGTGGCGCTCGATGATGGCGTGGCGTGCGGCGGCCAGCGGGTCGTCCTCGCGCTTGACGGTGACGAGGGCACAGCTCGACGCCTTGAGTGCCTCGACGGCCTCGATCGTCAGCTGGTCGGGGTGGCCACAGCCGATCCCGACGAGCCGGACCCTTCGGGTCATCCGCGCGTCACCGGTCCTCCAGCTCGCCCTCGACGTCGAGGTAGACCTGCTGCATCGCTGCGACGACCTCGGGGTCGGGCTCGGCCCACAGTCCGCGGTCGGCCGCCTCGGAGAGCCGCTCGACGATGCCGCGCAGCGCCCACGGGTTGGCCTCGCGCATGAACTCCTGCGTCTCGGCGTCGAGCACGTACTCCTTGGCGAGCGACTCGTACATCCAGTCGTGCACGACACCGGCCGTGGCGTCGAAGCCGAAGAGGTAGTCGACCGTGGCCGCCAGCTCGAACGCGCCCTTGTACCCGTGGCGACGCATGGCGCCGATCCAGCGCGGGTTCACGACGCGCGAGCGGAAGACGCGGTTGGTCTCCTCCTGCAGCGTGCGGGTGCGGACGGCGTCGGGCGAGGTGGAGTCGCCGACGTAGGCCTTGGGGTCCTCGCCCGTGAGCGCACGGATCGTGGCCACCATGCCGCCGTGGTACTGGAAGTAGTCGTCGGAGTCGGCGATGTCGTGCTCACGGGTGTCGATGTTCTTGGCCGCCACCTTGATGCGCTTGTACGACGTGCGCATGTCGTCGGCAGCCGGCACCCCGGCGAGGTCGCGGCCGTACGCGAAGCCGCCCCATGCCGTGTAGACCTCGGCGAGGTCTGCGTCGTCGCGCCACGTGCCGGACTCGATGACCTGCAGCACGCCGGCGCCGTAGGAGCCGGGCGCCGAGCCGAAGATGCGGGTCGTGGCGCGACGACGGTCGCCGTGCTCGGCGAGGTCGGCCTCGGTGTGGACCCGCACGAAGTTCCGATCAGCCGGCTCGTCGAGGTCGGCGACCAGCTGGACCGCGTCATCGAGCATGGCCACGACGTGCGGGAAGGCGTCGCGGAAGAACCCTGAGATGCGGACCGTGACGTCGATCCGCGGGCGGCCCAGCTCCTCGAGCGGGATGACCTCGAGGTCGGAGACCCGTCGCGAGGCCTCGTCCCACACCGGGCGGACACCGAGAAGCGCGAGCACCTCGGCGATGTCGTCGCCGCTCGTGCGCATGGCCGACGTGCCCCAGACGGAGAGGCCGACCGACGCCGGGTACTCACCCGTCTCGTCGAGGTAGCGCTGGAGCAGCGACTCCGCCATGGCCTGGCCCGTTCCCCAGGCGAGGCGCGACGGGACGGCCCGCGGGTCGACGGTGTAGAAGTTGCGGCCCGTGGGCAGCACGTTGACGAGTCCGCGCAGCGGCGAGCCCGACGGACCGGCGGGGATGAAGCCGCCCTCCAGCGCGTGCAGCACGGCGCCGAGCTCGTTGCTCGTGCCGGCGAGGCGCGGCACCACCTCCGTGGCGGCGAACCGCAGGACCCGCTGGACGTCGGGGTCGTCGTGGAGCGAGGTGGCGACGTCGGCGTCCCAGCCGGCGTCCTCCATGGACTGCACCAGGGCGCGGGCTTGCGTCTCGATGTCGTCGACGACCCTGGTGGACTCGCCCTCCTTGAGGCCGAGCGAGGCCCGGAGGCCGGAGACCGCTCCGGCCTCGCCTCCCCACACCTGCGAGGCGCGCAGGATCGCGAGCACGAGGTCGACGCGGACCGACGCCTCGGGCGCCTGGCCGAGCACGTGCAGGCCGTCGCGGATCTGGACGTCCTTGATCTCACAGAGCCAGCCGTCGACGTGCATGATGAAGTCGTCGAACGACTCGTCGTCGGGCTGCTCGTCGAGGCCCAGGTCGCGGTGCATCTCGGCCGAGCGCATGAGCGTCCAGATCTCGCCCCGGATGGCCGGCAGCTTGGCCGGGTCCATCGACGCGATGTTGCCGTACTCGTCGAGCAGCTGCTCCAGGCGCGCGATGTCGCCGTAGGTCTCGGCGCGGGCCATGGGCGGGATGAGGTGGTCGACCACGACGGCGTGCGCGCGACGCTTGGCCTGCGCGCCCTCGCCCGGGTCGTTCACGAGGAACGGGTAGATGAGCGGAAGATCGGCGATGGCCGCGTCGGTGGCGCACGAGGCCGACAGCGCCGCGTTCTTGCCCGGCAGCCACTCCATGGAGCCGTGCTTGCCGAGGTGCACGACGGCGTGGGCGCCGAAGCCTCCCGACTCGGTGGAGCCGCGCAGCCAGCGGTAGGCGGCGAGGTAGTGGTGCGACGGCGCCATGTCGGGGTCGTGGTAGATCGCGACGGGGTTCTCGCCGAAGCCGCGGGGCGGCTGGATGAGGATCACGACGTTGCCCGCCTGCAACGTGGCCAGCACGATGTGGCCGTCGCCGTTCACGAAGAGCTGGCCCGGGGCCGGACCCCACGCCTCCTCGATGCCGTCGCGCAGGTCCTGCGGGAGCTCGGCGGTCCACGCGGCGTACTGCTCGGGCGTGATGCGCACGTGCGAGTCGGTGAGCTGCGCCGTGGTGAGCCACTCCTCGTCCTGTCCGCCCGCGTCGATGAGGGTGTGGATGAGCTTGTTGCCGGCCTCGGTGTCGTCCTCCATGGCGAGGATGCGGGTGACCTCGTTGTCGCCGCCGAGGTCGTAGCCCGCCTCGGCCATGAGGCGCAGCATGCGGACGGCCGAGACGGGGGTGTCGAGGCCGACGGCGTTTCCGACGCGGCTGTGCTTGGTGGGGTAGGCCGAGAGCATGAGGGCGACCCGACGGTCCTCGGCCGGCGTGTGGCGCAGGCGCGCGTGGTGCACCGCGATGCGGGCCACGCGGTCGGATCGCTCGGGGTCGGCGACGTAGCGGGGCAGCCCGTCCTCGTCGACCTCCTTGAAGGAGAACGGAGCCGTGATGATGCGGCCGTCGAACTCGGGGATGGCGATCTGGTTGGCCGAGTCGAGCGGGGTGACGCCGTCGTCGTTGGCGAGCCACTCCTCGCGGCTCGACGTGAGGCAGAGCCCCTGCAGGATCGGGATGTCGAGCGCGGCCATGCGAGCGACGTCCCAGGCCTCGTCGTCGCCACCCGCCGACGCCGACGCCGGGGTGGCGCCACCGGCCGCGAGCACCGTGACCACGAGGGCGTCGAGCGTCCCGAGCGCCTCGTAGAGGTCGTCCGATGCGGAGCGGAGCGAGCTGCTGAAGATGGGGAGGCCCACGGCCTCGCCCGTGGCGTCGATCGCGTCGGCGAGGGCGTGGGCGAAGTCCTCGTTGCCGCTCGCGTGGTGGGCCCGGTAGAAGAGCACGCCGATCCGCGGCAGTGCGAGTGGTTCTTGAAGCTCTCCACGCTGGAAGGCGGGCGACGACGACCGATCAAGGAAACCCCAGTCCGGGACGTTGACGGGTGGCTCGAAGCCCTCGCCCGTCAGGAGCACGGTGTCGGAGGCGAAGGCGTGCAGCTGCGTGAGGTTCTCGGGGCCGCCCTCGACGAGGTAGCGGTGCGCCTCGGCCGCGACGCCGACGGGCACGGTGGACAGTTCCATGAGCTCGGCGTTGGGCGTGAGCTCGCCGCCCAGCACGATCATGGGCTTGCCGGTCGCGCGGATGCGCTCGAAGCCGCCGCACAGGTCGTCGGGCGAGCCGAGCAGGCGGCAGATGACGAGGTCGGAGGCCTCGATGGCCTCGGCCATGCTCTGGTGGCCCTCCACCTGGCGGCCGGGGTTGGCCCACAGGTAGTCGGCGCCGCTCGCACGGGCGGACAGGAGGTCGGTGTCGGACGTCGACAGCAGCGCGATGCGGGTCATCAGGATCCTTCCGGGGTTCTCGCCCCTGGGTGTCGGAACCGTCCGCGGGCAGTGTCTGGCTTGCCGATCGCTCGGCACACAGTGGCGGAACCGCCCCGGAGTGACACCGGGTTCCTGCGGCCGCGGACGAAGTGGGCCCAGCCTACGGTGCCGGCGACCCGGCTAAGGTCGCGCCATGACGCAGGAGTACGCACCGGGCCGGCTCGTCGACGTCGTGGGCGAGGGCCCGACCGTTCTCCTGTGGCACGGACGCGGCCCGGACAACCGGCTCGCACTGACCCGCCTGGCGGCGGCCGTCGCCGCGTCCGGACGTCGCGTCGTGGTGCCCGACTGGGACTCCACGCACGAGGACGGCGGACGGAGCGACCTCCTCTCGTCGCTGCGGTTCGCCCGCGAGACGGCCGACGACGACCCCGACCAGCTCACGCTCCTCGGCTGGTCCTTGGGCGGCATCGCCGCAGCGAGCCTCACGCTCAACCAGCGACGGCTCGGGATCGGTCTGGCCCGCACCGTGCTCGTGGCCGCCGGGGCGTTTCCCTACGACGACCCCATCAGCGGCGCGCCCGTCGGGCCGGCCAAGCCGCCCGTGCAGCGCACCACCACGGTCGCCTTCGTGCACGCCCTGCGCGACGAGCTCATCGCCACCGAGGACGTGCACCGCGCCCACGCGGACTGGTCACAGGCGGGCTGGCCGGTCACGCTGCGTGAGCTCGACGCCGACCACTTCTCGATCGTCGAGGACACGGCCGACGAGGTCGCGTCGATCGTGCTCCGCCCCCCGCCCTCCTGGGAGTGAGGCTCAGAGGGGGCCGACGGCCGTGACGTGCAGGACCGGCTCGCCGGCCTCGTCGGAGGCGGTCAGGTCGACCTCGGCGCTGATGCCCCAGTCGCGGTGGCCCTCCGGGTCGTCGAGGACCTGGCGGACGGTCCACGTGGTGGCGTTCTCCTCCACCATGAACAGCCGCGGACCGCGGGCCTCCTGGCCGGTCCCCATGCTCTCGTACTCGTCGTAGTAGGGGTCGATGGCCTCGCGCCACGCGAGCGCGTTCCACTCCGAGTCGGGAGCGAGCGCCTCGAGGGCCGTCCAGCGGCCGAACGCCAGCAGTTCCACGCGTCGGAACATGGCGTTGCGGATCATCGTGCGGAAGGCCCGCTTGTTGGCGGTGAGCGGCCGCGGCGGCTTGCCCTCCTGGGCCTGGGCGCGCACCTCGAGGGGGTCGGTGCCGGGCTCGATGAGCGCCTCCCACTCGTCGAGGAGGGAGGAGTCTGTCTGGCGGACCAGCTCGCCGAGCCACTCGATGAGGTCGGCCAGCTCGTCGTCGAGCGCCGACACCGGGACCGAGCGGCCGAGCGTCTTGTAGACGTCGGAGAGATAGCGTAGGACGAGGCCCTCGGAGCGGGCGAGCTCGAACTCGGAGACGAGCTCGGAGAACGTCATGGCCCGCTCCCACATGTGCCGCACCACCGACTTGGGCCTGAGCTCGTAGTCGCTCACCCAGGGATGACCGATGCGGTAGGCCTCGTAGGCCGCCTCGAGCAGCTCCTCGAGCGGCTTGGGGTGCGTGATCTCCTCGAGCAGCTCCATGCGCTCGTCGTACTCGATCCCGTCGGCCTTCATCTCGCCCACGGCCTCGCCGCGGGCGCGGTGGCGCTGCGCGTTGATGATGGGACGCGGGTCGTCGAGCGTGGCCTCCACGACCGAGACGACGTCGAGCGCGTAGGTGGGCTCCTCGCGGTCGAGGAGGTCGAGCGCGGCGACGGCGAACGGCGAGAGCGGCTGGTTGAGCGCGAAGTTGGCCTGCAGGTCGACGGTGAGACGCAGGGTGCGACCGTCCTCGTCGGGGACGTCGAGCTCCTCGACGACGCCGCCCGTGATCAGCGCCTCGAGGATCTCCTCGACGCGGTTGAGCAGCCGCTCCTGGGACTCCTCGGTCTCGCCACTCTCCCGCAGCAGGTGCTCGAGGGAGGCGCGGGCGTCGCCGGGGCGGGAGATGACGTCGAGCACCATGGCGTGGGTCATGCGCATGCGCGAGACGAGCGGTTCGGGGGTGCCGGACACGAGCTTGTCGAAGGTGCCCTGGCCCCACGAGACGAAGCCCTCGGGCGGCTTCTTGCGCTGCACCCGCTTGAGCTTCTTGGGGTCGTCTCCGGCCTTGCGCACGAGTCGGGCGTTCTCGACCTCGTGGTCGGGGGCCTCGACGACGACGTGGCCGACCGTGTCGTAGCCGGCGCGTCCTGCGCGGCCCGCGATCTGCTGGAACTCCCGCACCTGGAGCTGGCGCTGGCGGGTGCCGTCGTACTTGGACAGACCGCTGAACAGGACCGTGCGGATGGGCACGTTGATGCCGACACCCAGGGTGTCGGTGCCGCACACCACCTTGAGCAGGCCCTGCTGCGTGAGCGTCTCGACGAGACGGCGGTAGCGCGGCAGCATGCCGGCGTGGTGCACGCCCACCCCGGCACGCACGAGGCGCGAGAGCGTGCGGCCGAACGCCGAGCTGAAGCGGAAGTCGCCCAGTGCTTCGGCGATGGCGTCGCGCTCCGAGCGCGTCGCGACGTTGATGGAGGTGAGGGCCTGTGCCCGCTCCATCGCCGAGGCCTGCGTGAAGTGCACGACGTAGACCGGCGCCTGACCCGTGGAGATGAGCTGCTCGAGCGTCTCCTGGACCGGCGTGGTCACGTACTCGCTGATGAGCGGGACCGGTCGCTCGACCGACGTGACGACGGCGGTGTCGCGGCCCGTGCGTCGGGTCAGGTCCTTCTCGAGGCTCGTCGTGTCGCCGAGCGTGGCCGACATCAGCAGGAACTGGGCCCGCGGCAGCTCGATGAGCGGGACCTGCCACGCCCAGCCGCGGTCGGGGTCGGCGTAGTAGTGGAACTCGTCCATCACGACGAGGCCGATGTCGGCGCGGGCGCCCTCGCGCAGCGCGATGTTGGCGAGGATCTCGGCGGTGGCCGCGATGATCGGGGCATCGGCGTTCACGGCGGCATCGCCCGTGACCATGCCGACGTTGTCGGCGCCGAAGATCTCGCAGAGCTCGAAGAACTTCTCGCTCACGAGGGCCTTGATGGGGGCGGTGTAGACGCTGCACTCGCCCCGGGCCAGCGCCGTGGCCATCGCGGCCGTGGCGACGAGGCTCTTGCCGCTGCCCGTCGGGGTCGCGAGCACCACGTTGGACCCGGCGAGGCACTCGAGGATCGCTTCCTCCTGGGCGGGGTAGAGCGTCAGCCCGCGGCTCTCGACCCACTGCTCGATGGCCTCGTTGACGGCGTCCTCGTCGAAGGCGGCGCCGTCAGGAGGGAGGACATCGATGAGGCGCATGCGTCCATTGTCTCGTGCCCGCCCCGGAGCACTCCCCTCGGCAACCTGACCCATCCCGCGGGAAGGATCCCGAGGGATGGGTCGGTTTGCCAACACCCCGTGGTAAACCGTCGCGGGGGGCGGGGTGGCAGCATGGCGGCCGTGACCCGCACGTACCGTGACCGCTGCCCCGGGGTGCTCCGGCCGTGGATCGCCGAGGACGGCGCCCTCGTCCGGCTGCGGCTCGTCGGAGGCCGCACGACCAAGGGCGCTCTGCGCCACCTGCTCGAGATCAGCGCCGACCACGCCGACGGCGACGTGTCCCTGACCAAGCGGGCCAACCTGCAGCTGCGGGGCATCGCGCACGAGGACGGCTGCGTCGACCCGGCCTTCGTCGAGGCGGTCACGGAGGCCGGGTTCCTGCCCGCCCCGACCCACGAGCTCGTGCGCAACATCATGGTCTCGCCGCTCACCGGACGTCGGGGCGGCCAGGCCGACCTCGGCCCTGTGGCCGAGCAGCTCGACGCGCTCCTGTGTGCCGACCCCGCGTTCACCGATCTCTCCGCCCGCTTCCTGTTCGTCCTCGACGACGGACGGGGCGACCTCGTGGACCGCACGCTCGACGTCGGCGCCATGGCCGTGGACGCCGAGCACGCGCAGGTGCGGATCGGCTCCGAGCACTGGGGCGACGTCGTGACCCTCGAGGCGCTGCCCGAGGCCCTCGCCGACGTCGCACGGCGGTTCGTCGACGTCCGCGGCACCGGCGACGACGCTCCGTGGCACGTCGACGAGCTCGACGGTGCGGACGGGACGGGCGTCGAGGCGCTCTCGGGACCGCCGCACGCTCGCGACCTCCGCACCCACGTGACGTCGCTCCCGCTGCCGCAGGGCATGATCGCGCAGGACGACGGCCGGTCCGTCGAGCACGTCCCCGTCCCCGACGGGCTGCTCACGCCCGAGCTCGCCAGGCCGCTGCTGGACCGTGCGGCCGGTCCCGTCGTCGTGACCCCCTGGCGCAGCCTGCTGCTCCCCGACCTGGAGGACGCATGACGCTGCTGCCCCCGCCCCACCGCTACGAGTACGAGGGCAGCGGACCGGCCATCTACGTCGACTCGTTCGCCACGATCCGCGCCGAGACGGACCTGACCGGTGTCCCGGCCGACGCCGAGAAGGTGGCCGTGCGGATGATCCACGGCACCGGTCAGACCGACCTCGTGAAGGACCTCGTGATCCATCCCGGCCTGGCCGGCGCGGCCCGCACGGCCCTGGAGACCGGCGCGCCCATCTTCACCGACGCGCACATGGTGGCCTCGGGCGTCACGCGGGCCCGCCTCCCGCGCGAGAACGACGTGATCTGCATGCTGCGCGACGAGCGCGTGCCGGGGCTCGCCACCGCGTGGGGCACGACCCGCTCGGCCGCTGCCGTCTCCCTGTGGGGCGACCGCCTCGAGGGCGCGCTCGTGGCGATCGGCAACGCCCCCACGGCGCTGTTCCACCTCCTCGAGCTCATCGCCGACGGAGGTCCCCGGCCGGCTGCCATCGTCGGTGTGCCCGTCGGCTTCATCGGCGCGGCCGAGTCCAAGGAGGCCCTCGCCTCGTTCGCCGCCGACACCGGCATCAACGTCCCGTTCGTCACGGTGCACGGGCGCCGCGGGGGCTCGGCCATGGCGGCGTCGGCCGTCAACGCGCTCGCACAGGAGAAGGAGTGAGCGCGTTCCGCGTCGTCGGCGTGGGGCCGGGCGACCCCGAGCTCGTGACCCTCAAGGCGGCCCGGCTCATCCGCGAGGCCGGCGTCGTGGCGTACCACCAGGGCGTCGGGAAGTCCTCCAACGCGCGACGCATCGTGGCCGACCTCGTGAGTCCCGGAACGGTCGAGGAGGTGCTCCAGTACCCCGTCACGACCGGGGTCACCGACCACCCCGGCGGCTACGACGGCGCCATGAGCGACTTCTACGACGAGTGCGAGCAGCGCGTCGGGGCGCACCTGGCGCAGGGCCGGGACGTCGTGCTGCTGGCGGAGGGCGACCCGCTCCTCTACGGCTCGGCGATGTACCTGCACGACCGGCTGTCGGAGCGGCACGAGACGGCGATCGTGCCGGGAGTGCCTGCGTTCGCCGCGGCCACCGCCGCGGCCGGGACACCGCTCGTGCGCCACACCGACGTGCTCACCGTCCTGCCCGGGACGCTCGACGAGCCCGAGCTGGCCCGGCGTCTCGCCGACACCGACGGCGCCATCATCATGAAGCTCGGCCGCACCTTCGCCAAGGTCCGCTCGGCCATGGAGCAGGCGGGCCGTCTCGACGGCGCGCTCTACGTGGAGCGAGCGTCGATGGCCGAGGAACGCTCCATGCCGGTGGCCGACGTCGACCCCGCGACCGTCCCGTACTTCTCGCTCATCGTGGTCCCCGGCGACACGAAGCCGGTGCCGCGCCCCCGCGACGTCAGGCCGTCGGCGACGGCCGAGGTGCTCGTCGTCGGCCTGGGCCCCGGACCCGACCGCTGGCTCACCCCCGAGGTCGAGCAGGCGCTCGCCGAGGTCGGCCACGTCGTCGGCTACGCCCCCTACGTGGAGCGGGTGCCGCAGCGCGCGGGCCTGCAGCGGCACGCGTCGGGCAACACCGTCGAGGTGGACCGCGCGCGGCTCGCCCTCGACCTCGCGCTGTCCGGTGAGAAGGTCGCGGTCGTCTCGGGCGGCGATGCCGGAGTCTTCGGCATGGCGTCGGCCGTGTTCGAGGCCGCGGAGGACCCGCAGTACGCCGACGTCCACGTGAAGGTGCTGCCCGGGGTCTCTGCCGTCCAGGCCGTCGCGGCCCGGGCGGGAGCTCCCGTCGGTGCCGACTTCGCAGTCCTGAGCCTCTCGGACCGGCTCAAGCCGTGGGACGTCGTGGAGGCGCGTGTACGCGCCATCGCCCGCGCCGACCTCGTCCTCGCCGTCTACAACCCGCGCTCCCGCGCCCGTCCGACGCAGGTGGGCGAGCTGCGCTCGATCCTGCTCGAGGAGCGTCCTGGCGACACCGTCGTCGTGGTCGGGCGCGACGTCGGCCGTGCCGAGGAGTCGCTCACCGTCACGACGCTCGAGGCGCTCGATCCCGAGACCATCGACATGAAGTGCCTGCTCGTCATCGGTGCCTCGTCGACGCGCGTCACCGCGAGCGGCCAGGTCTGGACCCCTCGCTTCGTCGACCCCACCCCTTCCCCCTGAGCGTGACGTCTGGGGGGTGATCTCACGGATTCCGGCCCGCAGACGTCACACTCAGCGGGGGCGGGTCAGCGCTTGAGGGAGCGGTCCCTCGTCGGGGCGTAGAGGTAGGACTCGGCGCCGCGGACATCAGGCGCCAGGGCCCGACCCACGAGCACGACGGCCGCCTGGCGCAGGCCCTCGGCCTCCACCTGGTCGGCGATGTCGGCGAGGGTCCCGCGCAGCACGCGCTCCTGCGGCTGCGAGGCCCGCGACACCACCACGACGGGGCAGTCGTCCCCGTAGTGCTCGGCCAGCTCGGCAGCCAGCTCGCGGGTGCGGGTGATCGCGAGGTGCAGGCACAGGGTGGCGCCGGTGGCCGCGAACGACGCGAGCTGCTCGCCCTCCGGCATCGCCGTTGAGCGGGCCTGCGTGCGGGTGAGCACGACCGACTGCACGAGCTCGGGCACCGTGAGCTCTGCGCCCACGATGGCTGCCGCGGCCGCGTACGCGGGCACCCCCGGGGTCACGTCCCACGGCACGCCGTGCGCGTCGAGCCGGCGCGCCTGCTCGTGCACCGCGGAGTAGAGCGAGGGGTCGCCGGAGCACAGCCGAACGACCTCGAGGCCGGCCGCCTGGGCGTCGACCAGCTCGGCCGTGATGCGGTCGAGGTCGAGGTCCTGCGTGTCCACGAGGCGAGCGTCCTCGCGGCAGTGCGAGAGCACCTCGGCGTCGAGGTACGTGCCGGCGTAGACCACCACGTCGGCGGCGCGCAGCAGGTTCACGGCGCGCAGGGTCAGGAGGTCTGCGGCACCGGGGCCGGCTCCCACGAAGTGGACGGTCACGCTCGGTCTCCCTTGACGACGCTCCACTGCACGACGGTGCGGGCGGGCGACCAGCCGCGGAAGGAGCCAATGGTGTCGGCGTGCTCGACGGAGAGCCGCGTCAGCTCACCGCCCCACGAGCCGTGGCGCCGGACGAGCTCGGCCTCGGTCTCCAGCGTCACGCCGTGGACGACGAGCCGTCCGCCGACGTCGAGCGCGTCCCAGCAGGCCTCGAGCAGCCCGGGACGGGTGGCTCCCCCGCCGACGAAGACGGCATCCGGGTCCGGGAGCGCAGCCAGGACCTCGGGTGCACCGCCCTCGGTCACCTCCACGCGCGGGACGCCGAGTCGCAGTGCGTTGGTCCGGATCCTCGCCGCCCGCTCCGGGTCCTTCTCGACGGCCGAGACCGAGCAGCGCGGATGGGCGCGGGCCCACTCGATGCCCACGGACCCGGCTCCCGCGCCGACGTCCCAGAGGTGCTCGCCCGGAAGCGGCGCGAGCCTGGCGAGTGCTGCTGCCCGGACGTCGCGCTTGGTCAGCTGGCCGTCGTGGTCGAAGGCGTGGTCGGGGAGCCCGCCCAGGAGGGGCAGGACACGCCCCTCGCCGGCCACCTCCACGGCCAGGACGTGCAGCGCCGAGGCTGCGCCCGACCAGGTGGTCGCGTCGCCGGTCCGGACCGACTCGAAGGGGCTGCCCAGCTCGCTCAGCACCGTGAGCGTCGACGCCCCGAACCCCAGCTCGCGCAGCTGGGCTGCCACCTCCACCGGGACCGAGCCGTCGTTGGAGAGGACCAGCACGCGCGCGCCGGGCACGAGGTGGCGGGGCAGCTCGCGGTGGTCGCGGATCACCGAGGTGGTCTCCGCAGGCCACACCAGACGGGCCCGTGCCTCCGACACCGACGAGACCGCCGGCACCACGGTCACCGCGGCGGGATCGCCGAGCACGTCGACGAGCGTCGTCGCCACGCCGTGCAGGAGGGGATCCCCCGACGCCAGGGCGACGACGCGGTCCGCGCCGTCGAGCTCCTCGAGGATCGGGAGGATGCTGGCGCGCAAGGGCGAGCCCCACGGAACGCGACGCGCGACGACCTCGTCGGGCAGCAGCTCGAGCTGTCGTCGCGAGCCGATCACGACGTCGGCCCCGAGCACCTCGGCCAGCCCCCTGCCCTCGAGCCCGTGGGCACCGATGCCGACGACGAGGACGTGGGGCGTGGACATGCGGGCGAGGCTACCGGCCCGCTCAGGGACGCGAGAATCGGCGTTCGGCCGGACCGGGAGTGCGCCAGGCAGTTCCTCCGTCGGCGCCGCCCCGGATACGCTGGTGCCCGATCAACAGCCTGAGGTGCCCCGCGAGGGGAGAATCAGGGAAGCCGGTGAGAGTCCGGCACAGGGCCCGCTGCGGTGACCTGGGACTGCGTTCGCAGGACCCAGGAAGTCCGAAGACCGGCCTCGGGCTGTCAGCCAGGCGCGACGAGCGGGAGCCCCGAATGCCACTGCACTACCCCTTCACGGCCGTCGTCGGTTCCGACGACATGAGCCTTGCCCTTCTCCTGACCACCATCGACCCCGCCATCGGCGGCGTCCTGGTGCGGGGAGAGAAGGGCACGGCCAAGTCCACGATCGTGCGCGCGCTGGCCGACGTCCTGCCGCCCATCGACGTCGTGGCCGGCGACCGGTTCTCCTCCGACCCCCGCGAGGCGGAGCCGCTCTCGCCCGACGGACCCTTCGCACCCGACGCCGACGTGGCCACCCGGCCCGTGCGGATCGTCGAGCTCCCCGTGGGTGCCACCGAGGACCGAGTGCTCGGCTCCATCCACCTGCAGAAGGCGCTCGAGGGCGGAGCCGTGGAGTACGAGCCGGGGCTCCTGGCCAAGGCGCACCGCGGCGTCCTCTACGTCGACGAGGTCAACCTCCTGCACGACCACCTCGTCGACGTGCTGCTCGACGCGGCGGCCATGGGGCGCGCGACCATCGAGCGCGACGGGGTCTCCATCGAGCACGCGGCGCGCTTCGTGCTCGTCGGCACCATGAACCCCGAGGAGGGCGAGCTCCGCCCGCAGCTCCTCGACCGCTTCGGCCTCACCGTCGAGGTCGCTGCACCGCGCGAGCCGCAGCTCCGGGCGGAGGTCGTGCGCCGCCGCCTCGCGTTCGACGCCGACCCCGCCGCGTTCCGGGCCCGCTTCGCCGACGCCGAGCAGTCGCTCACCGACCGGCTCGTCGCGGCCCAGAAGCTGCTCACCGAGGTGGAGCTCACCGACGCCGCGCTCACCCGCATCGCCGAGGTGTGCGCGGCCTTCGACGTCGACGGGCTCCGCGCCGACATCGTCATGGCGCGCACCGCCGTGGCGCACGCCGCGTGGGACGGTCGCACCAGCGTGACCACCGACGACCTGCGCGTGGCCGCGCGTCTCGCGCTGCCACACCGGCGCCGGCGCAACCCGTTCGACGCCCCCGGCATCGACGAGGACCAGCTCGACGAGGCACTCGGCGACGACGAGCCCGACCCGGACCCCACGCCGGACGGCGACGGCGGCGGGTCGGAGCCGGAGTCATCCGGAGACTCGTCCGACGACACGCCCGCAGGGCCTGCCGAAGGCTCGGCCGAGCCCTCGACGAGCTCGGCCGACGAGGACGCCCCCCGCCCGACACCTCCGTCCGGCGAGGCCGGCGGGTCGTCGACCACGGCCAGCGCCGCGGGCGAGCCCTACCGCACGAAGCTCTTCGCAGTCTCCGGCACGGGCGAGGGCGAGGCGGGCCGACGCTCTCGCGCCGTCACCTCCCGCGGCCGCCGCGTGGGCGCCCGGCCGGTCGACCGCTCGGGCGACGGCGGGGGTTCCATCGACCTCCTCCAGACGCTGCGCGCCGCCGCCCCGCACCAGGCCGCCCGCGGTCGCCGGACCGGGAAGCTGGCGCTCAAGAACGACGACCTCCGCCTCGCCGTCCGCGAGGGCCTCGAGTCCAACCTCGTGCTGTTCTGCGTCGACGCCTCCGGCTCCATGGCCGCACGCCGACGCATGGACCAGGTGAAGACCGCGATCCTGTCGCTGCTGCTCGATGCCTACCAGCGTCGCGACAAGGTCGGCCTCGTCACCTTCCGCGCCGGCACCGCCGACCTCGCGCTGCCGCCCACCGGCTCGGTCGACGTGGCAGCACGCCGACTCGACGAGCTCCCTGCCGGCGGCCGCACGCCCCTCGCCGAAGGACTCGAGCGAGCCGCCGAGGTGCTGCGCATCGAGCGCATCCGCGACCCGCGTCGCCGTCCGCTCCTCGTGCTCGTCACCGACGGCCGTGCCACCCACGGTCCCGACGCCATCGCCCGCTCGCAGCGCGCCGCCGGCCTCCTCGTCGACGTCGACACCCTCGTGGTGGACTGCGAGACCGGTCGCTTCACGATGGGCCTCGCCCGCACGCTCGCCGACCACCTCCGCGCCGAGTACGTGGCGCTCGGCGACGTCACCGCCGACGCCCTCACCGATGCCGTGCGCGGCTCCGGCGGGGGTGCCGGGCCGTGGTCGGCAGACAAGCACGGGGCTGCCTGATGCCCCAGGGTCAGCCGCTCACCGTCCCCGACGACGGCCTCACCACGCGCCAGCGCCGCAACCGACCGCTCCTCATGGTCAACACCGGCGACGGCAAGGGAAAGTCCACGTCGGCCTTCGGCCTCGCGCTGCGCGGCTGGAACCAGGGCTGGGACATCGGCGTCTTCCAGTTCGTGAAGTCGGCCAAGTGGCGCATCGGCGAGCAGACGGTGCTCGAGCGCCTGGGTGAGCTGCACGAGCAGACCGGCGAGGGCGGACCCGTCGAGTGGCACAAGATGGGCTCCGGCTGGTCCTGGTCGCGCAAGCCCGGCACCGAGGTCGACCACGCCACCGAGGCAGCCGAGGGCTGGGCCGAGGTGAAGCGCCGCCTCGCCGAGGAGAAGCACGACCTCTACGTCCTCGACGAGTTCACGTACCTGCTGGAGCGCGGCTGGCTCGACGTCGACGACGTGGTCGCCACGCTGCGCGACCGTCCCGGCCACCAGCACGTGATGATCACGGGCCGCCGCGCGCACCCCGCCCTCGTGGACATCGCCGACCTCGTCTCGGAGATCCAGCACGTCAAGCACCCCTTCGACCGGGGCCAGAAGGGTCAGAGGGGGATCGAGTGGTGATGACTTCGTCAGCTCGGCCGGCCGCCACGCCTGGGGGGTCAGAGTCTGGCGAGCCCACGACGGCGGCCGACCTCACCATGCGCGCTCCCGGTGCCGGCAGGGGTGCGTTGCCGCGGCTCGTGATTGCTGCGCCTGCTTCGGGGCACGGGAAGACCACGGTCGCCACGGGACTCATGGCTGCCCTGAAGCGGGCCGGGCACGTCGTCTCGGGCCACAAGGTCGGACCCGACTACATCGACCCCGGCTACCACTCGCTCGCCACCGGCCGCCCCGGCCGCAACCTCGACCCGCACCTCGTGGGCGTCGAGAACATCGCCCCGCTCCTCCTCCACGGCGCACGCGCCGGCGGGGGTGCCGGGCCGTGGGCGGCAGACGAGCACAGCGCTGACCTCGCGATCATCGAGGGCGTCATGGGGCTCTTCGACGGCAAGATCGGCGGCGAGGGGTTCGCGTCCTCCGCCCACGTCGCCGCGCTCACCCAGAGCCCGGTCGTGCTCGTCGTCGACGTCTCCCACGCCTCGCGCACGGTCGGCGCCATGGTCCAGGGCCTCGCCCACTTCGACCCCGCCATCACGATCGCCGGCGTCATCCTCAACAAGGCCGGCACGCAGCGCCACGCCGACGAGGTGCGCCGCGCCGTCGACTCGGTCGGCATCCCGGTCCTCGGCGTCCTGCAGCGCGACGACGGCATCGTCGCTCCCTCACGCCACCTCGGCCTCGTCCCCGCGGCCGAGCGCGGCGATGCCGCAGCAGCCCTGGACCGGCTGAGCGAGCGCATCGCCGAGCGCGTCGACCTCACCACCCTCGTCGAGATCGCCCGCAGCGCTCCCGACCTCGACGTCGATCCGTGGGACCCCCGCGCCCACGTCTCGCCGTCGAGCTCGAACCGCCCTGTCGTGGCCGTCGCCGGAGGCCGCGCCTTCACGTTCCGCTACGCCGAGACCACGGAGCTGCTCGAGGCGGCCGGCTGCGAGGTCGTGCCCTTCGACCCGCTCACCGACGCGTCGTTGCCCACGGGCACCCAGGGCATCTATCTCGGCGGCGGCTTCCCCGAGGTGCATGCCGCGGGGCTGTCGGCCAACACGTCGTTGCGTCACGACCTCCGCACCGCGATCCTCGACGGCATCCCCACGGTGGCCGAGTGCGCCGGGCTCCTCTACCTCTGCCGCACCGTCGACGACGCGCCCATGGTCGGTGCGCTCGACGCCGACGCCGTCATGATGCCGCGCCTCACGCTCGCCTACCGCCAGGCGACCCTGCCTGCGGACGGACTGCTGGGAGCCACCGGCGGCACCGCCACGGGCCACGAGTTCCACCGCACGATCGTCACCCCACGGGCCGGCACCACGGCCGCGTGGGACCTGCCCGACGGACCCGAGGGCTTCGCCACCGACACGCTCCACGCGTCGTACCTCCACACCCACTGGGCCGGCCAGCCCCACCTCGCCCAGGCCTTCACCAGCGCCGTCCACGCCTCCGCTCCGGCGACCCGGTCGGCCATGACGCCTTCGCCGCTCGTGAGGCCGGCAGCGATGCCCGGGTCAGCGAGGCCTGCCGATCCTCTGCGGTGGCACGGCGACCAGGAGAACGGCGAAGGACTCGTCGATCTCGCGGTCAACGTGAGCGACGAGCCCCGGCCGGCCTGGCTGCACGACGCCCTCGTCGCCTCCCTGGACGATGCCGGTTCCTACCCCGACGCCGGGGGCGCCGAGCGCTCCGTCGGGCTCCGCCACGTCCGACCGGCCGCCGAGGTGCTCGCCACGGCCGGTGCCGCCGAGGCCTTCGGGCTCGTCGCCCGGATGCGTGCCTGGCAGCGACCCGTCGTGGTGCACCCCCAGTTCACCGAGCCCGACGTCGCGCTCGCAGCCGCCGGGCACACCGTCACGCACGTCGTCACCAGCGCCGAGGACGGGTTCGCCCTCGACCCGGCGAGCATCCCGGACGACGCCGACCTCGTGATCGTCGGCAACCCCACCAACCCGACCGGCGTCCTGCACCCCGAGTCGACGATCCGGGCCCTGCTCGCGCCCGGCCGGCTCGTCGTGGTCGACGAGGCGTTCATGGACAGCGTCCCCGGCGAGCGCGGCTCGGTCGCCTCGCTGCGCCTCCCGGGCCTGCTCGTGGTCCGCAGCCTCACCAAGCTGTGGGCCATCCCCGGCGTGCGCGCGGGGTACGTCCTCGGCGACGCCGGCACCGTGGCGGAGCTCCGGACCCACCAGACGCCCTGGGCGGTGAGCGCCGCCGCCATCGCCGCCCTGCGCGCGTGCTCCACGTCCGAGGCCCTCGCCGAGGCGGCGGCCCGAGCCGACCGCACGGTCCAGAACCGACGCGTCCTCACCGACGGCCTCACGGAGCTGGGGATCGACCACACCGTCTCGGCCGGGCCCTTCGTGCTGGTGCGCGCCGGTGCCGGCGCCCACGAGTCCCTGCGAGCGGCCGGGTTCGCGACGCGTCGCGCCGACACGTTCCCCGGGCTCGACGACACGTGGCTGCGCCTCGCGGTGCGCCGGCCGCACGTGAGCCGACGACTCCTGGGCGCCCTGCGCCTGAGCCGCGAGGGAGCCACCGCATGACCTACTCGCTCGACGTCCGGGGCCGACGCGTGGCCGTGGTCGGCGGCGGGCTGCTCGCCGCCGCCGAGTCCGCTGCGCTGCGCGAGGGCGGCGCCGCGGTGACCGTCGTCGCCGAGGCGCTCTGCGACACGCTGCGCGACCTCGTCGAGCGCGGCCTCGTGACCCGCTCCTCGAGCGTCCCGGACGACGCCTTCCTCACCGTCCGTGCCGAAGGAGCTCCACGCTCTCCGCGACCTGGATCCCCCGAGTCCCCTGACGCGCGTCATCCCGTGGGGACGGTCACGCTCGTGGGCGCCGGCCCAGGCGATCCCGGCCTGATGACCGTCGCCGGCCGGGAGGCGCTCCTCGCCGCCGACGTCGTCGTGACCGACCGACTGGTCCCGCTCGAGGCCCTGCGCCTCGCCCCGGCCGGCAGCCTCGTCGTCGACGTCGCCAAGATCCCGCGTGGACCGTCCACGCCCCAGGAGGAGATCAACCGGCTCCTCGTGGAGCACGCCCTCGCCGGGCGCACCGTCGTGCGGCTCAAGGGCGGCGACCCGTTCGTCTTCGGTCGCGGCGGCGAGGAGCTCGTGGCCTGCGCCAAGGCCGGCGTCCCGACGCGCCTGGTCCCGGGTGTCTCCTCGGCCATCTCCGCGCCCGGCCTCGCAGGGATCCCGGTCACCCACCGAGGTGTCACCCAGGGGTTCACGGTGGTGTCCGGCCACGTGCCGCCGGGTCACCCGGAGTCCACGCTCGACTACGCGGCGCTCGCCGCCAGTGGCACGACCCTGGTGGTCCTCATGGGCGTGCGCACCCTGTCCGCCATCACCGACGCCCTCGTGGCGGCCGGGCTGCCGCCCCACACCCCGGCGGCCGTCGTGGCCGACGCCGGGCTCCCGTCCCAGCGCGACGTGCGGGGCACGGTCGACGCCATCGCCGAGCTGGCGGAGTCGGCCGGCATCGGCGCCCCCGCCGTGGCCGTGATCGGCGCGGTGGCCGACGTCGACGGCCTGCCGTGATCGTCTGGATGCGGCACGGCGAGTCCACCTGGAACGCCACCGGCCGCTTCCAGGGGCACACCGCCCATCCGCCGCTCACGGACCGCGGGCGCGCGCAGGTGGAGGCGGTCCTCCCCGACCTCCAGCGCCTCGAGCTCACCGAGGTCGTCACCTCGCCCGCGGTGCGGGCCCACCAGAGCGCCACGATCGTGGCCGAGGCCCTGGGGCTTCCTCTCACGGTCGACGACCGCCTCGTGGAGCAAGGGGCGGGCGAGGCACTCGCCGCCGTGGTGACCCGGGTCGACGACTTCCTCTCCGGTCGCGAGGCCGCCGCCCGACCGCTCGTCGTGAGCCACGGCGACACCATCGCGGTGGCCTGGTTCCGCCTCACGGGGGACGATCTTCCCGGTCCTCTGGGGAACGCGGGCCTCGTCTCCATCCCATGACATGAGCCCTGGACGGAACCCCTCCTCGATGCCCTACGATGAGCGAGTCCATGGTGACGGAAGCCGGTGAGAGTCCGGCACAGTCGCGCTACTGTGACACCCGCTCAGCGGGTGGAGTCAGAGACGTTCCCATGGAAGCCCACTCACGACAGGGACGCATCGATCCCAAGGAGGCACCATGAGCCAGGCCGTCGTCACCCCCGAGGTGCAGGTCCCCACCATCCCGCTGAACGAGCTCGCCCCCTGGGCGCTCTTCTTCGGGCTTCTCGCCGTCATCGCACTGTTCTTCATCAGCGCCGACCAGGGCGCGGTCTCGATCCCGTCGGGCAACGCCATCCACGAGTGGGTCCACGACGGACGCCACCTCCTCGGCTTCCCCTGCCACTGAGCCCGCGCGGGCGGTGAGCCCGCAGCCGGGTCGACGACCCGGCGCCCTTCTTCTCGACCGACCCGTGCCCGGGTGACCTCAGCGACCCCGTCCTGAGCGAGCCCCTGGCCGTCGGTCCTCCCAGCCTGATCGGAAGACCTGTCATGACCGCACGCTCGTTCCTCGTCCGAGGACTCCTCGCCGGCCTGCTCGCCGGCCTCTTCACCTTCGTCGTCGCCCACCAGGTGGGCGAGCCCCACGTCGAGGCCGCCATCGGTCTCGAGGCGGCGGGTGCCGCCGCGTCCGAGGCCGACGGCCACGGCGAGGGCGTCGCCGCCCACGGCGGTGAGGACCACGGCGACGAGGGGACCACCGTCTCCCGCGGGGACCAGCGCACGTGGGGTCTCCTCACCGGCACGGTCGTCGTGGGAACCGCCCTCGGAGGTCTGGTGGCACTCGTCGCCGCCGGCGTCGTGGGTCGTCTCGGTCGGATCCGTCCGGCGCAGTCCACTCTCCTCGTGGCCCTCCTCGGCTTCGTCTCGGTGGCCCTCGTGCCCTTCCTCAAGTACCCCGCCACCCCGCCTGCCGTCGGCAACGCCGAGACCATCGGCGAGCGGACCAACGAGTACTTCGGGTACCTCGCCATCTCCCTCCTGGCGGCCGTCGTCGCGGTGGCCGTGGCGCGTGCCTTGGTCCCGCGGCTCGGCGGCTTCGAGGCCGTCGTCGCCGGCGTCGCGCTCTACCTCGTCGTCGTGGTGGGCTTCGGCCAGCTGATGCCCACCGTCAACGAGGTGGGCGACTTCCCGGCCGACCTGCTCTGGTACTTCCGCCGGGCCTCGCTCATCACCCTCGCCACCCTGTGGGGCTCCCTCGCTGTCATCCTCACGTTCCTGGTGAAGCGTCTCGACACCTCGACGTCGGCCGTCCAGGCCCGTCGCGACCTCGCGGCCTCGCTGTGAGCTTCGCCGGGTCGGTCCAGGCCCCGTCGGCAGCGGTCCGCGAGGAGGCCGCCGAGCGTCTGGCCGCGCTCGCGACGCCCACCGGCGCCCTGGGCCGGCTCGGCGACCTCGCGGTCTGGCTGTCCGCAGCGCAGGGACAGGTCCCGCCCGCGCCGGTCGAGCACGTCCGCGCCGTCGTGTTCGCCGGTGACCACGGCGTCACGGCCCACGGTGTCTCGGCCTACCCGGCAGCCGTCACGCCGGCCATGGTCCGCACGTTCCTCTCCGGTCGCGCGGGCGTGAGCGTGCTCGCCGCCCAGCACGGCGTCTCGGTGCGGGTCCTCGACCTCGCCGTCGACGACGACCTCGAGGGCGTCGATCCCGCCGTCCAGGCGTTCAAGGTCCGCCGCAGCAGCGGTGCGATCCACGTCGAGGACGCGCTGACCCGCGCGGAGGCCCTCCAGGCCATCGACGCCGGCGCCAAGGTGGCGCTCGAGGAGATCGCCGCCGGCGCTCAGCTGCTCATCAGCGGCGACATGGGCATCGGCAACACCACGCCCTCGGCCGCGCTCGTGGCCGCGGTGCTCGGTCTCCCGGCTGACGAGGTCGTCGGTCGTGGAACGGGCGTCGACGACGCTGGGCTGCAGCGCAAGACCGACGTCGTCCAGGCCGCCCTCGACCGCACCGCGGGCCGTCACGAGGACCCGGTCGACCTCCTCGCCGCGCTCGGCGGTGCCGACATCGCCGCCGCCGCGGGGTTCCTCGCGATGGCCGCCGTCGAGGGCGTCCCGGTGCTGCTCGACGGGCTCATCGGCGTCGCCGCCGGTCTCGTCGCCGAGCAGCTCGCGCCGGGAGCGTCGGCGTGGTTCGCCGCGGGGCACCGCTCCACCGAGCCGGCCCAGTCGCTCGCGCTGTCCAAGCTGGGCCTCGAGCCTCTGCTCGACCTGGGGCTGCGCCTCGGGGAGGGCAGCGGTGCCGTCGCCGCCGTCCCGCTCGTGCGGTCCGCCGCGCTTCTTCTGCGCGACACCGCGCTCCTCGCCGACATCCTCTGACCGTGGGACTCGAGCGGGCTCTCGGCCTCGGCCTCGGGTTCGCTGCGGACCGCGCGTTCGGCGACCCGCAGCGCTGGCACCCGGTGGCGGGGTTCGGGCGTGCGGCAGGTGCGCTGGAACGTCGGCTCTGGGCCGACTCACGTCCTCGGGGCGCCGTGTTCACCGCCGTGGCCGTGGGCGTGCCGGTCGTGGTGGCCCGGGTCGTGGAACGTCGGAACGGCCGGGCGGGGCGGCTCGTCCTCACGGCGGTGAGCACGTGGGCCGTGCTGGGCGCACGGTCGCTCGAGCGCGAGGCGCTGGCCGTCGGTGCGCTGCTCGACGCCGACGACCTTCCCGCCGCTCGGCAGCGCCTCACCCATCTCGTGGGACGCCGGACCTCGGAGCTGACCGAGCCTGACGTGGTGCGGGCCGTGGTGGAGTCCGTCGCCGAGAACACCTCCGACGCCGTCGTCGCGCCGCTGTTCTGGGGTGGGGCGGCCGGGGTGCCGGGCCTCATCGGCTACCGCGCCGCCAACACGCTCGACGCGATGGTGGGGCACAGGACGGAGCGACTCCTGCAGTTCGGCTGGGCATCGGCGCGGCTCGACGACGTGCTCAACCTGCTGCCCGCTCGTCTCGCTGCGCTGCTCGCGGCCGGACTGGGCTCCGACCCGTCGGGCGCGCTCGCGGCCTGGCGGCGGGACGCCGGTGACCACCCGAGCCCCAACGCCGGTCCGGTCGAGGCGTCCTTCGCGGGGGCCCTGGGGATCCAGCTGGGCGGCGAGACGATCTATGCCAGCGGCGTGGAGCAGCGGCCCCGCATGGGCTCCGGCCCGGCGCCCGCGCTGCCCGAACTCCGCCGCGCCACCGCCCTCGCGCGGCGCGTCGACCTCGGCGCCCTCGCCGTCGCCGCCCTCCTCGCCCTCCGCCCCCGCCGACGGTGACCTGGCGTCCGTTTCAGTGCGGCCGAGCCGTCGAGCGGTGACTTGGCGTCCGTTTCCTGGCGGCCGAGCCGTCGGGCGGTGACTTGGCGTCCGTCTCAGTGCGGCCGAGCCGTCGGGCGGTGACTTGGCGTCCGTTTCGGTGCGGCCGAGCCGTCGAGCGGTGACTTAGCGTCCGTTTCCTGGCCGCCGAGCCGTCGGGCGGTGACCTGGCGTCCGTCTCAGTGCGGCCGAGCCGTCGAGCGGTGACTTGGCGTCCGTTTCCTGGCCCGATCACGGTCCAGACGGACGCTAAGTCACCGCTCCCACGGCTGGGCGTGGAGCCAGGCAGTGGCGGCGGCGGGGTCGCTCACGGTCTCGACGGCGTCGGTGGCGGGGTGGCGGCGGACGATCACGACCGGCAGTCCCAGCTCACCCGCGACCTCGAGCTTGGGCCACGTGAGGCTGCCGCCGGAGTCCTTGGTGACGACGACGTCGACCCGGTGCTCGGCCATGAGGGCCCGCTCGCCGTCGGCGGTGTACGGGCCGCGACTCAGGAGCAGGGTCCAGGCGTCGGGGATCTCGACGTCGGGCGGATCGACCACGCGCACCGCGGCGGCGTGCTCCGCAAGGGGCTCGACGAAGTGGCCCAGGCCTTGGCGGCCGACCGTCAGGAAGGGCCGCTCGCCCAGCGCCGCCGCGGTGCGTGCGGCCGCGTCGAGGTCGTCGGCCCAGTGCCATCCGTCCGCACCAGGGGCGTCGGCCCAGCCGGGCCGCTCGAGACGCAGGAGCGGGACGCCCTCGGCGGTGCAGGCGGCGACGGCGTTGCGCGAGATCCCCGCGGCGAAGGGATGCGTCGCGTCGACGACGGCCGTGACCTCCCGATCACGGAGGTACGCCCGCAGACCAGCGATCCCGCCGAAGCCGCCGATGCGCACCGGCCCGACCGGCAGCCTGGGCCGCGCGACCCGACCGGCGAGGGAGGACTCGACCTCGATGCCGTCGCGCACCAGCTCTTCCGCGAGCGCCCGCGCCTCACCCGTCCCACCGAGCAGCAGGATCATGCCGACCGCCGCCGCCCGGGACCAACGACGAGGGAACGTGGTCGCTCCCACGACCCGGACCCCTCATCGTTCGTCCCCACCGCACGAAGGAT
>NZ_LMFJ01000001.1:2750406-2844527 GCF_001426755.1 Aeromicrobium sp. Root495
CTCAACGACCCCAACCCCTCATCGTTCGTCCGGCCGGGGTCCGGCGGGGACGAAGGGGAGGCCGGCGGGGGCGCCGTCCTGGGCCAGGGCGAGGAGCGCGTCGACGTCGAGGTGCTCCTCGGCGAGGTCGGCCAAGAGGTCGATCCGACGCTCGCGAGCGTCCTCGAAGCTCACGTCGGACTCGATGGCCGGACGCCCGACCAAGGCCGAAGCGCGGCTCAGCAGGGCGCGCCGGAACTCGTCGGACTCCAGGCTGCCGTGCCACATCGTGCCGAAGACGCGATCGGTGGCGGCGCCGCCGGGGAACGGTTCCGCAGAGGCCCCGACCTCGATCCGACCGTGGTGGATCTCGTAGCCCGTCACCGGCACGCCCCACGCCTCGCCCTCGGGCAGACGCAGCACCTTGGCCGCACCGAACTCCGTCGTGAGGTCGAGCAGCCCCAGACCCTCGACGACCGCACCCCCCGGACCCTCCACCCCGTCGACGTCGGTGATGGTCCGACCCAGCACCTGGCAGCCGCCGCACACCCCGAGCACCGGCCGGCCGGCCGCATGGTGACGCAGCACCGCCTCGTCGAGCCCGCGCTCGCGCATCCACGCGAGGTCGGCGATGGTGGTGCGCGTGCCGGGCAGGACGACGAGGTCGGCTCCGGCCAGCTCGCTCGGGCGCGACGCGAACACGACGTCGACACCCGGCTCGAGCCCCAGCGCGTCGACGTCGGTGAAGTTGCTGATGCGGGGGAAGCGGACCACCGCGACGCGGAGCGCGTCGGCCGGGTCGGTGGCCCGGCGCCCCTCGAGGTCGAGCGCGTCCTCGGAGTCGAGCCAGAGGTTCGGGTCCCACGGGAGCACGCCGTGGAACGGCCGACCGGTCAGCGCGGTGATGCGTTGCAGCGCGGGGTCGAGCAACGTGACGTCGCCGCGGAACTTGTTGAGGACGAAGCCGGCGAGCAGCGCCTGGTCGTCGGCGTCGAGCAGCGCGAGCGTCCCGTAGAGCGCCGCGAACACTCCGCCGCGGTCGATGTCGCCCACCACCACGGTGGGCAGGGAGCCGTGCCGCGCGAGACCCATGTTCACGTAGTCGTGCGCCCGCAGGTTCACCTCGGCCGGGGAGCCGGCCCCCTCGGCCACCACGACGTCGACCCGCGAGCGGAGCTCGTCGAACGCCGCGAACGCGGCCTCGGCCAGGTGCGTCCGACCACCCAGGAAGTCACCTGAGTCGAGCGTCCCGCCCGGCTGCCCCATCACGACGACGTGGCTGCGGTGGTCGCTGCCGGGCTTGAGCAGGACCGGGTTCATGGCGGGCTCGGGCGTGATGCGGGCCGCGCGTGCCTGGACCCACTGCGCCCGGCCGATCTCGGCGCCGCGACCCTCCGCGTCGACGCAGACCATGGAGTTGTTGCTCATGTTCTGCGCCTTGAACGGCGCCACCTTCAGGCCGCGTCGGGCGAAGGCCCGGCAGATCGCCGTCGTGACGATGCTCTTGCCGGCGTCCGAGGTGGTGCCCGCCACCAGCAGACCGCTCAAGGGCGCACCTTGGGAACGGCGTTGAGCCACGGGGCGAGCAGGCGGGTGACGAACGGCAGGAAGACGTAGGTCATGAGCGGCGTCATGGCACACACCGTGACGAGGACCCGGAGGGGCAGCCACCAGTCGGCGGCGTAGACCCGGCCCAGCTCGTTGGCCGCGAGGCTCAGCGGGAAGAACACGAGGAAGATCGCGCACATCTGCTTCCAGCGTGGCGGCGGGGTGGGTGCGGGGCGCAGGTCCTCGCGGTCGACCGTGGTGGGCTCGTCGAACCAGCCCTCGATGCCCGTGCGCTTCTCGTGCTGCGCGGTCTCGACGAAGCCCTGGGCAGACTCCAGCCACCACCGACGCTGCTCCGACTCGTCCCACACCCGCAGCGCCTCCGCGTCGGCGAAGCGGTAGAGCATGTGCCACTCGGTGGACCCGGCGGAGGGACGGACCCAGCCCGAGCCGAGGAAGCCGTCGAACCGCTCCGACAGCTGCGTCCCGGCCCGGAGCCAGGCCAGCATCTGGTCCTCGTGACCAGGGTCGACGTGACGAGTGATGGAGACGGTGACGGGTCCTGACATGGTCTCCAGCCTAGGCCCGCTCAGAGGTCGGCCGACGTCCGACGGCGCCACGCGACGACGCCTCCGCTGGCGCCCAGCAGGAGCAGCACCACGATGGCCACCCAGGCGAGTCCGCCCGGGCCGCCGTCGGACTCCGACGACGCCCTGGCCGCGTCCTCCGAGGACGTCGCCGGCCCGCTCGCGGAGGGGCCGGTCGACGCAGAAGCCCTGGTCCTGGCCTTCGCCTCAGCCTTCTTGGCCGCCTTCTTCTGGGCAGCGGTGGAGGGCGAAGGGGTGGCCTTGGCTCGGGCCGACGGCGAGGACTCGGGGTCGGCCCGGCCGGACCCCTTCGTGCCACCGGTCGAGCCCGTGCCCGACGTGGGCCGGGCCGCCGGCTTCTTCGTGGGCTGCGGGGCCGCGGCGCGCGGCGTGGACGGCGTGACGTCCGGTGCGTTGCGGGTCTTCTGGCCCTGCCAGCTCCACGCGACCCAGCCGCCCTCGGGCACCCGCTGCGAGGCGACACCGGAGGACGCGTACGTCCACGTGCCGTCGCCCGCGGACCACCAGAGCGACCAGTACGCCGACGCCGACGAGGTCTCGACGCAGCCGGCACTGGCCGGCGCCCCGTTGACCCGGCACACGAAGCCCGGGTCGTTGCTCGCGTACTGCATGCCCACGCCGGCACGGTCGAAGAGGGCCGCGGCCCGCTCACGGCCGCTGCCGCCGACGCACGTCGTGGTGGAGCCGGACCCGAGCTGCTGCGAGTCGACGACCACCGTGTACCCGGAGCCGTTCGTGCACGCAGCTGCCTGCGCGGCACCAGGGACCGCGACGACCCCCACGGCCGCGCTGAGGAGCGCGGCCGTGAGGGTGCCGACGAGGCGGGTCGCCCAGGTCACTTGACGACGACGAAGGTGGACTCGCCGACCCGCTTGGCGTTCTGCCCGAAGGCGCGGACGACCTTGGTGCCGAGCGACGTGCCGACGGTGAAGCGGGTCGACCAGACGCCCGACGCGTTGGCCTGACCCTTGAGGGTCTTGCCGAGCGTGTAGACCGTGACCTTCTCGCCGGCGGCGAGGCCGGTGACCGTCACGAGCTGCTGGGCCGAGCGGGGGCGCGTCGAGTACTTGGGCTTGATGCTCAGCTTCTTGGCGGGCAGGAGGGCGTCGATGCCTGCCGCGGCCTGCGAGGTGGCCCGGATCCACTGGTCGCGGTCGGGCACGCCGATGCCGTCGGCCTTGCCGTCGGCCAGAGCGTTGTTGTCGAACGCGATGGCACCCAGCTCGCCCGCGAGCTGGTTGCCCGTGGCCGCAGCCTTGGTGGCCTGACGCTTGACGAGCCAGGCGGCGGCGAGGTCGGCGGGCCCGGCCTTGCCGTACACGGAGAGCGCCGCCGCGGCGAGGCCGGTGGAGTTGGAGTTGGAGGCGCCGTCGTTGCGGAAGCTGCCGTCGGCCTGCTGCTGCTTGAGGAGGTAGAGGACGGCGCGCGAGAGCGGTGCCTGGACGTCCGGGACCTCGGCGCCGATCTTGGCCTCGATCAGCGCGCGCACGGCGAACGCCGTGGCGTCGACGGTCTCGCCGTCGTCACCTGCGGTGGTGCTGTCGCCGCACGTGCGGTCGACGGCCTCGCGCGAGTCGTCGAAGGGCGTCTCGGGGTCGTCGGCGACGGCCTCGGTGAACATCGCCTCGCGGAAGCCGCCGTCGGCGCACTGCTGCTTGAGCAGGTAGCTCACGGCGGCGGCGGCCTTGTTGCTGTCGACGCCGGAGAGTCCGCGCACGATCAGCGACTGGGTGAGGGTGCTGGAGAAGTCGCCGACGTAGTCGCGACCGCGACCGGCCTCGGGGTCGTCGGACCCGACGATCTTGTCCTCGAGCCGCTGCACGAGGTTCACGCCGCCGAACGAGGTGGGGACGGCGCCGGCGTCCTGCACCGCGGTGATGAACTTGCCGGTGCCCCCGGCCGACGTGTACTCGTTCACGCGCTCCCGGAGAGCGCTGACGATCTCGGTCCGCTTGGCGGGCTGGGTGTCGGTGTCGAGCAGCGCCTGCAGGACGTCGATCGTCAGACCGTAGTCGTTGTACTCGTACTGCTCGTTGAAGATGAGGCCTTCGCTGAGCTGCTGGCCGAGCCAGTAGCCCGCCGACGTGGCGTTGGGGCTGGCCGCCTGGGCCGAGCCGGGCACGGCGACGAGGGCGCCGGCGAGAAGAGGCGCGGCTGCGAGGGCAGCGAGGCGCCGAGTGATGGTCTTCATGGGTTCCTTCCCGCTGCGACAGGGCGGGAAGGCCCCACCTGCGTACCGCGGCAGCGTGGACTGATCAGCCCCGACGGCGGGTGCTCCGGCTCGCCCCGAGGGGCCTACGGTTGCGGGTCAGCGCCGGACTTGGACCGGCTTTCCCCAGCGTCGGGTGGATGGAGTTGTCGCCCGGACGGGCTCGGCCACGGTATCAAGCCTTCAGGGGGTCTCGTCCCGGAACGTCGCAACGCTGCCGAACGACGCCCTCCTCGACGCCCGCCGGAGCGTGGCGAGGAGTGCCGGGCCGAGCACCACGAGGGCTACCGCGTTGGTGATGGCGCGCCCCGTGTCCCACCCGGCGGTGGAGGTGAGCACCGTGTAGACGACGAACCGGTGCAGGTTCTCGAGGACGGGCGCTCCCGGCACGTAGGACAGGTCGCCGGAGTAGTAGGAGAGGTCGATGCCGGTGACGAAGGGCCAGTTCCAGAGGTTCATGAGGAACCCGAAGCCGTAGGCCACGACGATGCCGTACCCCACGAGCATCGCGATCTCGGCCCGCCCGGTGACGCGACGCGGCAGCAGACCGGCGAACATCCCGATCCACGCCGCACACATCATCTGGAACGGCAGCCAGGGCCCGACGCCCGCGGTGAGCAGCGCCGACGCGAACAGGGAGGTGCAGCCCAGCACGAAGCCGAAGCCCGGCCCGAACACCCGGCCGGCGATCACGATGAGGAAGAAGATCACCTCGATGCCGGCCGTGCCGGCGCCGAGCGGCCGCAGCGCCGCGTTGACGGCCGACAGCACGCCGAGCATCGCCAGTGCCTTGGCGTCCATCCCGCCCTCGGACAGCTCGGCCAGGACCACCGCGATGATGACCGGCAGGATCACCATGAAGACGAACGGTGCGTCCGTGCGGTCCGCCACGTCCTGCGGCTCCACCTGCACGAGCAGCGGCCAGACGAACATCATGAGTCCGGCCACCGAGGCGAGGGTGAGCACGACGGCCGAGCGTCGCCCGACGCGGACGGCCTGGCCCTCGGAGGGCCTGGCCGAGGTCCTGAGGATGCTCATCGCGGGGCCACCGCCTCACGGACCTGCTCGACGGTGAGCCACCGCGGACCCAGAACCTTGGCCGTCTGCGGCGCGAACGCCGGAGACCCGCCGAGCACGTCGACGGCCGGTCCGTCGGACACGAACTCCCCCTCGGCCATCACGATGACGCGGTCGGCGACCCGGGCCACGAACTCGACGTCGTGCGTCGCGATGGCCACCGTGTGCCCGTCGGCCGCGAGCGCCTGCACGATCTCGACGAACGCCGACTTGGCGCCGTAGTCGAGACCGCGCGTGGGCTCGTCGAGGAGCATCACCGGCGGCGCCGCCGTGAGCTGGACCGCCAGGACGAGGGCGAGCTTCTGACCCTCGGAGAGGTCACGTGGGTGCTGCGTGCCGTCGATGCCCGGCGCCATGCGGTCGAGCAGCGTCCGGCACGTGCCGGGCTCGGCGCCCGACTCGTCGTCGGCCGCACCGCACTCCTGGTCGACGGACTCGAGGTACAGCAGGTCGCTGGCGGTCTGCGGCACGAGCCCGACGGCCCGCCGTGCGTCGGCGCGACTGACCTGCGCCGTCTCGACACCACCGGCCAGGACGGTGCCGGCCTGACGCCTGCCCGCTCCCTGGAGCGCCCAGAGGAGGGACGACTTGCCCGACCCGTTGCGGCCCATGAGCGCGGTGACCGAGCCGGCGTGAAGAGCCAGGTCGACCTCCCGGACGGCGACGTGCTGCCCGTACCTGACCACGACGCCACGGGCCTCGAGCAGCACCTTGCCCTCACCAGGGTCCCGGCGCGGGACGGCCGAGTCCGACGCGTCGAGCTCGGCCCGGACCGAGGTCGCGGCGCGGCGGGCGTCACGCACGCTGAGCGGGAGCGGGTCCCAGCCGAGCAGCCGACCCAGCTCGATGATCGGTGGCGCCGCCGGGAGCTGTGCGAGGACCTGCGCGGGCGTGCCGTCGACGACCCGCCCGTCACCAGGGACCCAGAGCATGCGGTCGGCGAAGGGGATGACGCGCTCCATGCGGTGCTCCGCCAGCACGACGGTGGTCCCGAGGTCGTGGACGAGACGGGCGAGGGTGGCCAGCACGTCCTCGGCCGCCGTGGGGTCGAGCGCCGACGTCGGCTCGTCGAGCACGAGCACGGCGGGGTGCATGGTCAGGACGGAGCCGATCGCGACCCGCTGCTGCTGGCCGCCCGAGAGCGTGCGGAGGGCACGGTCGCGGAGGTCGGCGATGCCGAGCAGGTCGAGCGTCTCCTCCACCCGTCGACGCATCACCTGGGGCTCGACGCCGAGCTGCTCCATCCCGTACGCGAGCTCCTCCTCGACGGTGTCGGTGACGAAGCCCGCGAGCGGGTCCTGCCCCACCACGCCGACGAGGTGGGAGAACTCCCGCGGCGGCTTCTCCTGGGTGGTGACTCCCTGGACCGAGACCGAGCCGTCGAGATGACCGCCGGTGAAGTGCGGGACGAGCCCGTTGAAGGCGTTGAGCAGCGTCGACTTGCCCGCGCCCGTGCGCCCGGCCACGAGGACGAGCTCGCCCTCGTCGATCGTGAGGTCGACGTCGCGGAGGGTGGGCCTCGTGGCGCCGTCGTACGTGAAGCTCATGCGGTCGAGGCGGATCATGCGCCCTCCCCCACCGGGAGACGCGCCTGCTCGAACGGCTGCACCTGGCCGGCGTGCGGCGCGCGCGGCGGCGGGGTGAAGAACGACGGGAGCACGCCCACCAGGATGCCGAGGAGCGGCACGACGGCGACGGGCGGCCACGTGAGGGGCGAGAGCGACGGGTTCACGTCGAGCGGGTCGAAGCTCGACGTCGTGAACAGGACCACCGCGACGCCGATGCCGCTCAGCGCGACGAGGACCTCGGCGGGACGCCAGCGGTCCGGGCGGTACCGCGTCCGCTGCACCCGCCGCCCGGCGACGCCGAAGCCGATCAGCGCGACGACCGCGCCGGCCGCGAGGACGGGTCCGGCGAGGACCCGCGGCGTCGTGCCGTCGAGCGTCGCGTAGACGCCGACGCACACACCGATGAGCCCCACCACCATGAGGGAGCCGGTCAGCAGTCGCGTGCGTGCACTGTCGCGACCGGCCCGTCCGTAGCCGCGGGAGTCCATCGACGCCGCCAGCTGGAGCGACCGGTCCAGGGCGTCCTCGAGCACCGGGATGACGATGGCCCGCAGTGCCTTCATCCGGCCCTGCTTCGGCCCACCCCGCAGGGCACGTGCCCGTCGCACCCGCAGGAAGCTCTCGGCCAGCTGCGGGAAGACCGAGATGGCCACGACGACGGCCGTCCCCACCTCGTAGAGAGCCGACGGCATCGACTTGAGGAGTCGCTTGGGGTTGGCCAGGGCGTTGGCCGCGCCGAGGCAGATGACCATGGTGGCCAGCCGCATCCCGTCGTAGAGGCCCGAGAGCATGGCCTCCGCGGTCACGTCGCCGAGCAGGCTCACGCCTGCAGCCCACTCGGGCAGCGGGACGGACGGGAGGGAGAGCAGCACGGTCTGCCCCTGCCCGCCCGCGAGCAGGACCCGGAACACGAGTCGGACCACGATGATCGTGAGGCCGAGGTAGAGGTAGAGCCGGAAGGCGAGCGCCCAGGGGGCGTCGGGCCGACGGGAGACCACCACGTGGCAGGCCACGCCGAAGATGACGAGCAGGAGCCACGGGTTGGTCGTGCGGCTCGCGGCCGCGGCCAGCCCGAGGGCCCAGACCCACCACGCAGCCGGGTGCAGGTCACGGGGGAGGAAGTACGCGGTCGCTGCCGAGGCCATCGCCGCACCTCCCCGTCTGGTCGCACCGCTGGTCTTGCCGTCGCGGCGCCCACGGTATCTCCCGGGCGAGGGCCGGTGGGACGTCAGCCGTCGAGCAGGTTCCTCGACGCGACCACGATGCCGGTGGCGTCGGCGTAGAGGTGGTCGCCAGGACGCACGTCGACGCCCGCCACGGTCACGGGGACGTCGAGCTCGCCGCGGCCCTGACGGTCCGACCGTCGCGGCACCGAGCCCAGGGCCCGGACGCCGAGGTCGAGCGTGCGCAGGACCTCCACGTCGCGCGCGGCCCCGGCGATGACCACGCCGGCCCAGCCCTGGTCGACGGCTCCGGCCGCGATCATGTCGCCGAGCAGGGCGCAGCGGAGCGACCCGCCGCCGTCGACCACCAGGACGGCACCGTCGCCGGGCGTGGCCAGCACCTCCTTGACGCGCGAGTTGTCCTCGTGGCACGAGACCGTCCGGACGGGGCCGTGGAACACCTCCCGGCCACCGAGGTCGACCAGGCCGGGCTCGAGGACCCGGACGTCGTCACCGTGCTCGTCGCACAGGTCGGGGGTCGTGAAGGTCATGCTGGGCCTCTCGTGGGCGAGTGATGGGAGGTGGTGGCCCCACCGTCGCACTCCCGACCAAGACGATCGGTTCGACGAGCCTCGGCCCCACCGCGCCAGTACCGTGGAGCCATGACTCTGGCAGACGAGGTCCGGATCGCGCTCGACGGCAAGTGGCGGCACGTGCGGGAGCAGTCCCGTCGCGAGCTCGCCGAGATGGACCTGGCGTACGACCACGACCTCGGGCTCGACGACGCCCGTGAGCGCACCTTCGCCCAGCTGAAGCAGCTCGTCCCCACCGGCGTCCCGGCGGCCGGCTTCACGAAGGACCACGGCGGCACCGGCGACCCCGGCATGGCGGTCACCGGCATCGAGATGCTGGCCCAGTTCGACCTGTCCCTCATGGTGAAGGCCGGCGTCCAGTGGGGCCTCTTCGGCGGCGCGGTCGAGAACCTCGGCACCGAGAAGCACCACGCCCTCATCCCCCGCATCATCGACCTCGACCTCGTCGGCTGCTTCGCCATGACCGAGACGGGCCACGGCAGCGACGTCCAGAGCCTCGAGACCACCGCCACGTACGACCCCTCCACGCAGGAGTTCGTGCTCAGCTCGCCCACGCCCAGCTCCCGCAAGGACTACATCGGCAACGCCGCCAAGCACGCCACCATCGCGGCGGTCTTCGCCCAGCTGGTCACCCGCGGCGAGAGCCACGGCGTGCACTGCTTCCTCGTCCCCATCCGCGACGAGCACGGCGAGGACCTGCCGGGCGTCACCACCTCCGACGACGGCCACAAGGGCGGACTCGGCGGCGTCGACAACGGCCGACTCATGTTCCACGACGTGCGCATCCCCCGCGAGAACCTGCTCAACAAGTACGGCCAGGTCGACGAGGGCGGGGCCTACTCCTCGCCCATCGACAACACCAACCGCCGCTTCTTCACGATGCTCGGCACGCTCATCCGCGGTCGCGTCAGCGTCGGTGGTTCGGCGAGCGCCTCCGCGGAGGTGGCCCTCAGCATCGCCGGTCGTTACGCGCTCCAGCGCCGCCAGTTCGGTCCCGCCGACCAGGAGGTGCTGCTGGCCGACTACCGCATGCACCAGCGTCGGCTCCTCCCCCTCATCGCCAAGTCGTACGCCTACCGCTTCGCGCAGAACCAGCTCGTGGCCCGCATGCACCGTCTGCAGACGGCCGACGAGGTCGACGCCCAGCTCTCGCGCGAGCTCGAGAGCCGCGCGGCCGGCCTCAAGGCGGCCCAGACGTGGCACGCCTCGCACGCCATCCAGGAGTCGCGCGAGATGTGCGGCGGCGCCGGCTACCTCGCCGAGAACCGTCTCACCACGCTGCGCGGCGACGTCGACGTCTTCACCACGTTCGAGGGTGACAACCACGTCCTCTTCCAGCTCGTGGCCAAGGAGCTCCTCACGGCCTACGCCTCGGAGATCGGCGGGCTCGACCCCGTGGGCATGGCGCGCTTCGTGGCCAGCACCGTCACCGACGTCGTCAAGGAGCGCACGGCCGCCTCGCAGCTCATCCAGCGTCTCATCGACGCCCGACCGGGCAAGGGCGACGACGACCACGACCTCCTCGACCGCGGCACGCAGCTGAGCCTGTTCGAGGACCGCGAGCAGCACGTCATCGAGACGGCGGCCCGACGCCTCCAGCGCGCCGCCAAGGCCGACGACGACGAGGCCTTCCGCATCTTCAACAACGCCCAGGACCACGTCATCCGCTGCGGCCGCGTGCACGTCGACCGGATCGTCCTCGAGGCCTTCACCGCCGGCATCGCGCGCTGCGAGGACGACGAGGCTGCCGATCTCCTGCGCGAGGTCTGCACGCTCTTCGCCCTCGTCAGCATCGAGGACGACCTCGCCTGGTTCATGGGTCACAACCGCCTCTCCGACACGCGAGCCAAGACCGTGACGGCACTCGTCAACGACCAGCTCGCGAAGCTGCGGCCCCATCTCCTCACCCTCGTCGAGGGCCTCGGCGTCCCCGAGCACACCCTCAACGCCGCGTTCCTCGAGAGCTGAGACAGGACCGTCCCGACAGCTGGGACCCGGGAGCGCGCGCGTCGGGCGGATTGGGCACGATAGGTCTGCCGCGACTGCGGCACTTCCCACCAGAAGAAGGACCACCCATGCACCTGTCCTCCGCCCGACGGCTTGCGCTCGTCGGTCTCATCACCGTGGCGCTCGCCCTCCCCGCGACCGCTGCCGTCGCCTCGACCTCGGGGGTCGACGCACCGGTCAGCACCCCGCAGAAGAGCTCGGCGCGCGGCACGTTCGCGCCGTCCGGAACCGTTCGCGCCGCGGCTTCGCCCGACGTCACGAAGTTCTCCTTCAGGTCGGCCGCCATGTTCAGCAAGGCCGGTGCCGCCGTGCGGGGCACCGTCTCGTACACCGGTGACATCGGCTCGGTCGTGTCCCAGGTCCGCGTCAACGGCGCCTACAAGGGCACCGTGGCCGTCGGGCCCAACGGCTTCAACTACCCGGCGGGCTGGGGCGCCGGCGCCGTCGTGGTCGGACCGTCGGTCATCAACGGGAACGTCAACGACCCGACGACGAGCGGCACCTTCCGTGTGCGCTACGGCGTCCACACCGGGTACCTGTCGGTCAAGCGCTACGGCTCGAAGCTCACGTTCAAGGCCGTCAACGTCAAGATGTTCAAGATCCACAAGGACGTGAGCGCCGGCCGTGCGGTGCTGCAGGTCAAGACCAGCAGCGGCTGGAAGAACAAGAAGTACTTCTCGCTCGCCGCCAACGGCAACTCGCCGTCCTGGAAGTACAAGAGCGGCAAGAAGTACTGGCGCCTCAAGGTCACCACGACCACGACGCGCCTCGGAGCGAACAGCAAGGTCGTCCACCTCTGAGCTGACGACGCTCCCCCAGCGACGGGTCCGGACCTCGGTCCGGGCCCGTCCTGTTGTCCGACCTGGGCGAAACCCCCACGGTGGAGACGAGAATTGGGCACCATGAACCTGTCGTGATCGCGACGCCCACCCAGCCAAGGACCGCCCATGCCCGTGCTCTCCCTCCGACGCCTCGGCGTCGTCGGCCTCCTCACCGCGACGCTCGCGCTGCCCACGCCGGCCGCGGTCGCCTCGACCAGCACGTTCGACACGCCGGACCAGCCGTCCGCGCAGGCGCCTCAGTACCTCGGGTCGGCACCCCAGGCCCGGGTCGCCCGCTCGGCCGAGGTCGGCACGGCAGCCGCTCCCGACATCACCAAGTTGTCCTTCGCCTCGTCGGCGACCTATGGACCTGAGGGCGCCTACGTCGAGGGCCGTGCTCACTTCACGGGCAACGTGGTCCGAGCCAAGACCGAGGTCCGCGTGAACGGCGTCTACAAGGGGCTCGTCGAGATCTTCCAGGCGAAGGACTCCGACAAGCAGTTCGTGGTCTACAAGTCCGGCTGGGGCGCCGGCAAGGTCGTGCTCGGCCCGTCGTACATCACCGAGAGCCTCGACCAGGAACCCACCACGGCATCCCCGAAGGACACGACGAAGAGCGGCGAGTTCCGCGTGCGCTACGGCGTCACCCGCGGGACGTTCTCAGCGGTTCGCAAGGGCGGCAGCATGACCTTCAAGGGCGTCGGCGTCAAGATGTACAAGATCCACAAGGAGGTCTCGGCGGAGCGCGCCGAGGTCCAGGTGAAGACGAGCCGCGGCTGGGTCACGAAGAAGTTTCTGAAGCTGGCCGCCAACGGCAACTCGGTCTCCTGGACGATCAGGACCGGCAAGCACTACTGGCGCCTTCGGGTGCCCACCAGCACCACGCGTCTGGGTTCGAACTCCGAGGTCGTCCACCTCTGAGCACCTGGACATGACCAGATGACGGGCCCGGACCTCTCGGTCCGGGCCCGTCGTCGTGAGCGGGTGTCAGACCTCGAAGTCGCGGGAGCGCAGCGGGGTGAGCGCCTCGTACAGCGCCTGCTGCTGGGCAGCCGGGATGGAGCCGACGCCGAAGTCGACCTCCATGAGCGTGTCGGTGGCCGCGTCGAGGACGGCCCGGCCCTGTGGCGTGAGGGAGGCCAGCACGCGTCGGCGATCCTCGGGGTCGGTCTCGCGCTGCACGAGTCCTTGGGACTCGAGTCGGTCGATGGCGTTGGTGACCGACGTGGGGTGCACCATGAGCCGCTCGCCGATCTTGCTGAGCGGCAGGTAGCCGTCGCGGCTGAACGAGATGAGCCGCAGCACCTCGTACCGCGCGAAGGTGATGCCGTGCGGCTTGAGCGCTGCCTCGAGCCCGGCGATCACGAGCTGCTGGACCCGCATGATCGACGTAGCGAGCCTCATGGACGTCGCATCGCCTATACGCTCGTCCCACAGGTCGCCGGCACGGGCGATGGGGTCGAACTCGAGAGGTGCCACGAGCATGAGCCTAGCCATCCCGACGCCCGGATGTGCGCGATGACTTCCATTTACTTGGATGTCCGACTATTTTACGTCCTATGAGTTCCTCGCAGGTCCCCGCGCTCCAGCATCCCGTCCGCATCGTCACGGCGTCGGCCCTCTTCGACGGGCACGACGCCAGCATCAACATCATGCGGCGGATCATGCAGGCGCAGGGCGCAGAGGTCATCCACCTCGGACACAACCGCTCCGTGGCCGAGGTCGTCCAGGCCGCCATCGAGGAGGACGTCCAGGGCGTGGCCGTCTCGTCCTACCAGGGCGGGCACGTGGAGTACTTCGAGTACCTCGTCGAGAGCCTGCGTGAGCAGGGAGCCGGGCACGTCCAGGTCGTCGGCGGCGGTGGCGGCGTCATCGTCCCCGAAGAGATCACCCGCCTGCGAGCCTCCGGTGTCACGATCTTCTCGCCCGAGGACGGGCAGCGTCTCGGGCTGCCCGGGATGATCTCCCAGGTCCTCCAGGCGTGCGACGTCGACCTGGCCGATGCCGAGCAGGTCGACCTCGACGCCGTGCGCTCCGGCGAGCGCGCCGCCGTGGCCCGCGCCCTCACGGTGGCCGAGTCCGGCCGCCTCACCGACGAGCAGCGCTCCGTGCTCCACGCCGCGGCAGCCTCGCGCCGCGTCCCCGTGCTGGGCATCACCGGCACCGGCGGGTCCGGCAAGTCCTCGCTCACCGACGAGCTGGTCAGGCGCCTGCGCGTCGACCAGCAGGACAAGCTGCGTGTCGCGGTCATCGCCATCGACCCCACGCGTCGCCGCGGCGGCGGCGCACTCCTGGGTGACCGCATCCGCATGAACAGCCTCGACGGCGACCGCGTGTACTTCCGCTCCCTCGCCACCCGCGGCGCGCACGAGACGCCGGAGTTCCTCACCGACGTCATCGACGTCGTGAAGGCTGCGGGCTTCGACCTCGTGGTCGTGGAGACGCCCGGCATCGGCCAGGGCGACGCCGCCATCGTCCCGTTCGTCGACCACTCCCTCTACGTCATGACGCCGGAGTTCGGTGCGGCCTCGCAGCTCGAGAAGATCGACATGCTCGACTTCGCCGACGCCGTGGCCATCAACAAGTTCGAGCGCCGCGGCGCGAAGGACGCCCTGCGAGACGTCGGCCGCCAGATGGTCCGCAACCGCGAGGCCTTCGGCAAGAAGCCCGAGGACATGCCGGTCTTCGGCACGTCGGCCGCCACCTTCAACGACGACGGCGTCACGGCGCTCTACCAGCACCTGCGTGAGCTCCTGGCCGGCGACGGCCTCGAGATCGCCGACGGCGCGCTCCCTCACGTCGACGTCCGCTTCTCCAGCGGCATCCGCCAGGTGCTGCCCACCGACCGCGTCCGCTACCTCGCCGAGATCACCGAGACGGTCCGGGGCTACCACGCCCGGACCGAGGAGCTGGCCGCCGCGGCCGACCGCGTGCAGCGCCTCGAGCTCACGGCCGCCGAGCTGGCGGCCGGCGAGCTCGACTCGGCCTCGGTCGAGTCCCTGCTCGAGCAGGCGCGCAAGGACGTGCCGCACGACGTGTCGGACCAGGTCGCGGGCTGGCCGGCCGTCGTCGAGTCCTACTCCGGCGACGAGCAGGTCGTGAAGATCCGCGACAAGGAGCTCCACACGCAGCTCACGCGCGAGTCGCTGTCGGGCAACAAGATCCGTCGCGTCGCGCTGCCCCGCTTCACCGGGCACGGCGACCTCGTGCGCTTCTGGCGACGCGAGAACCTGCCGGGCTACTTCCCGTACACGGCCGGCGTCTTCCCGTTCAAGCGCGACGGCGAGGACCCGGCCCGCATGTTCGCCGGCGAGGGCGACCCCTTCCGCACCAACAAGCGGTTCAAGCTGCTCTCCTCCGACGGCGACGCCACGCGCCTGTCCACCGCGTTCGACTCCGTGACCCTCTACGGCCGCGACCCCGACGAGCGTCCCGACGTCTACGGGAAGATCGGCACCTCCGGCGTCTCGGTGGCCACGCTCGACGACATGAAGGCCCTGTACGACGGGTTCGACCTCATCGACCCGTCCACCTCGGTCTCCATGACGATCAACGGACCGGCCCCCACGGTCCTGGCGTTCTTCCTCAACACCGTGATCGACCAGGCTGCCGAGAACGGCATCAGCGCCGAGGAGGCGCTGCAGCAGGTCCGCGGCACCGTGCAGGCCGACATCCTCAAGGAGGACCAGGGCCAGAACACGTGCCTGTTCTCCACCGAGTTCAGCCTGCGCATGATGGCCGACATCCAGGAGTGGTTCATCGAGCAGAAGGTCCGCAACTTCTACTCCGTGAGCATCTCGGGCTATCACATCGCCGAGGCCGGGGCGAACCCCATCAGCCAGCTCGCCTTCACCCTCGCCAACGGGTTCACCTACGTCGAGGCCTACCTGGCGCGCGGCATGGACATCGACGACTTCGCGCCCAACCTGTCCTTCTTCTTCTCCAACGGCATGGACCCCGAGTACTCCGTGATCGGCCGGGTGGCCCGCCGCGTGTGGGCCGTGGCCATGAAGGAGAAGTACGGGGCCAACGACCGCAGCCAGAAGCTGAAGTACCACGTGCAGACGTCGGGGCGCTCGCTCCACGCCCAGGAGATGGACTTCAACGACATCCGCACCACGCTGCAGGCGCTCATCGCGATCTACGACAACGCCAACAGCCTGCACACCAACGCGTTCGACGAGGCCGTCACGACGCCCACCGACGAGTCGGTGCGCCGCGCGCTCGCCATCCAGCTCATCATCAACCGCGAGTGGGGCCTCGCGATGAACGAGAACCCCCTGCAGGGCTCCTTCATCATCGACGAGCTCACCGACCTCGTGGAGCAGGCCGTGCTGGCCGAGTTCGACGCGATCAACGAGCGGGGCGGCGTGCTCGGCGCCATGGAGACGGGCTACCAGCGCGGCCGGATCCAGGACGAGTCGATGCTCTACGAGCACCGCAAGCACGACGGCTCCATCCCCATCGTCGGCGTCAACACGTTCCGCAACCCCAACACCGACGTCACGCCGCCCACCGTCGAGCTCGCCCGGGCCACCGAGCACGAGAAGCAGTCGCAGCTCGACCGGGTGCACGCCTACAACGCGGCGCACTCCTCCGAGGCCGACGCCACCATCGCACGGCTCAAGGAGGCCGCGGTCCGGGGCGACAACGTGTTCGCGGTCCTCATGGAGGCAGCCCGGGTGTGCTCGCTCCAGCAGGTCACCGAGGCGTTCTTCGAGGTCGGCGGCCAGTACCGACGCAACGTCTGAGCCCGGAGGCGTCTCTCCGACGAGCGCTCGGGGCTCGTCTGCTGTACCAAGGACGAGGGAGCTCTCGAGCAGCGTCGCCGACCGGCGACGCCTCGTCCCGTCGAGGAGGTTGCAACCATGGACGCCTGGGTCCGGATCCTGATCGTGCTCGTCGCGCTGCTGGCGGTCATCGCCGTCGCTGCGGTGGCAACGAGGGAGCTGCACCGGATGAGGGAACGCCGCCACCTGGAGCAGCGTGAGCACCGTCGCCTCCAGGCCGCGCAGCTGCGCGAGGAGGCGGCCGAGCACCAGGCCGCGGCACAGCAGACCGAGGCCGGAGCAGCGGCCGCCCGGGCCGACGCCGAGATGGCCCGCGAGAAGGCCGCGCGGCTCGAGCGCCACGCCGTGGACCTGGAGAACGAGGCGGCGGAGGTGCAGGGCCGGGCCGACGACCGCCTCGTCGAGGCCGACCGTCTCGACCCGGACGTCCCCGACGCCCCGGCCGGCACCGAGGTCCCGGCGTCCGCCGAGGCCACCGACGACCACGCGACCACGGCCGAGCCCGACACCCGCGGCTCCGGGGTCCACCGGGCCTGACCGAGGTCGGGCCCGGGCCTGGCGGCAGGTAGCGTCGAGCCGTGAGTCTTCCCAGCTACGAGCAGCTCGCGGCGCTGCCGGTCACGTCGGAGCACGTCGTCGGGCCTGAGCACCTCGACGAGAACAACCACATGAACATCGGGCACTACTTCTCGTTCGGCGGGCACGCCCTGTGGGACCGGAGCCGCCAGGACCTGGGCATGCCCGACTCGTACATCACCGACCGCGGCTTCACGACCTTCACGGCCGAGCAGCACCTGCGGTACTTCGGCGAGTCCGTCGAGGGCGACCGGCTCCGCGTGCCCACCGTCATCCTGGCGCGCGGCGACAAGGCCGTGCACTTCGCCGCGCTCGTCGTGAACGAGACGCGGCAGGAGCTCTCGTGCGTCATGGAGGCGGTCGCGGTCCACGTCGACTTCTCGGACCGCCGTCCGGCCTCGTGGCCCGACGACATCGCCGCCCTCCTCGACGCAGCCGTCGAGCAGGACCGCCAGGACTGGACGGTGCCGGTGAGCGGCTCCCTGGGGATCCGGCGATGAGCGAGCACGTGCGGCCGCAGGTGACCATCTCCACCGACGGCGCGTGCCTCGGCAACCCCGGGCCGGGCGGCTGGGGCGCCATCCTGCGCAGCGGCTCCCACGAGAAGGAGATCTCCGGCTCGGACCCCGCCACCACCAACAACCGCATGGAGCTGACCGCGGCCATCCGCGGTCTCGAGGCACTCAAGCAGCGCTCCGACGTCATCCTGCGCACCGACTCCACGTACGTGCGCAGCGGCATCATGACGTGGGTCAAGGGCTGGCAGCGCAACGGCTGGAAGACGTCGGCCAAGCAGCCCGTCAAGAACGCCGACCTCTGGCTCGAGCTCGTCGCGGCCTGCGAGCGGCACGAGGTCGAGTGGCGCTGGGTCAAGGGCCATGCCGGCGACCCCGACAACGAGATCGCCGACCGGCTCGCCACCACCGCCGCCCGCAACCAGACGCCACCGCCCGAGGACGAACGATGAGGGTCCGGGGTCGCGGCCGCGACCACGAGCCCTCGTCCTTCGTCTCCCCACGGGCCACGACGAGGGGATGAGGTCGCGATGACGACCCCGGACCCTCGTCGTTCGTCCTTCCCCGACGACCTCGGCCACGCCGTCGAGGTGCCTGGCGAGGCCCGGCGGGTCGTCTCGCTCGTCCCCTCCCTCACCGAGGCCGTCGCTGCCACCCGGCCCGAGGCGCTCCTGGGCGCCACCGACTGGTGCACCCACCCCGCCGACCTCGACGTCACGCGGGTCCGCGGCACCAAGAACCCCGACCGCAGCGCCATCGTGGCGCTCCGGCCCGACCTCGTCATCGCCAACCAGGAGGAGAGCCGCGAGCTCGACGTCCGCCGCCTCCGCGAGGCCGGCATCGCGGTCTGGGTCACGCGGATCGAAACCGTCGACGAGGCCTTCGCCTCCATGCGCCGGCTCTTCGTCGAGGCCCTCGGGTGGGGTGTCCCGGACTGGCTCGAGGAGTCCGAGCGCGCCTGGTCCGGCCCCGTCCCCGAGCCTCGCGGCACCGTCGCCGTGCCCATCTGGCGCGACCCCTGGATGGTCGTGGGTCCTCGCACCTTCACGACCGACCTGCTGCGCCGTCTGGGCTGGGCCAACGCCTACGACAGCGACGCGCCCGACGCCGACCGATACCCGCACGTCGAGCCGGCCGACCTCGACCGTCACGACCTCGACCTGGTGCTCCTCCCGGACGAGCCCTACGTCTTCACCCCCGACGACGGGCCCGAGGTCTTCACGCAGGTCCCGACCCGACTCGTGAACGGGCGCCTGCTCACCTGGTACGGCCCGTCGCTGCTTCCAGCCCGGCACGTGCTCGACTGAGCTCAGGCCAAGAGCTCGGGACCCGCGGTGTCCTTGAGCCGCACCCCGGAGACCCCCAGCTCACGCGACCCGGCGACCAGGGCTGCGGTGATGCGGGCGGCGTTGGCGTAGGACTGCCCGCCCGGCGGATGGATGTTGGAGATGCAGTTGCGGTCGGCGTCGCTGCGTCCTGGGCGGGGCGCATGGGTGAGGTAGATGCCCAGGCTGTCGGCCACCGACAGCCCTGGCCGCTCCCCGATCACCACCACGAGCGTCGTGACGCCGAGCGCCTCACCCACGGCGTCGCCCAGGGCCACCCTGGCCTGGGTGGCGATCACCGGCGGGGCGATCCGGTACTGCTCGCCGAGCGCGTCGACGAGGGCTCGGAGCATGCCGGCGCCGTGCTCCGCCAGGGCCCGCGGCGACAGTCCGTCCGCCAGCACGACCGCCACGTCCGAGCCGTCCGGCGCCAGGCCGGCCAGGTCCGCCGGCTCCCGGCCGAGGTCCGGGCGGCGCAGGTACTCCGCGCGTGACTCCGCACGGCTCCGCACGTGCACCGGGGTGCCGATCCCCACCTCGGCCACCGCAGCGCCGAACGACTCGACGTCGAGCGGCTCGTGCACCGCGTCGCGGGCCGCGGCGTGCGCTGCCGCGAACTCCAGGACCCGGCGGGTGGGCAGCGAGCTTCCCGCCCGTCCCAGTCCGATCCGCGCCTGCGTGCTCGCGCGGAGCACGGCCCAGGGGTCGTCGACCGGCACGTCCTCGTTCATGCGCCCTTCCCCAGGGGACCCGCCAGCGCGAGCAACGGCGATCCGGCGAGGTCCAGCGGGAGCACCCGGCCGTCGGCATCGGCCATGCCCATGCGCGTGAGCCATGCCTCGAACTCCGGCGCCGGGCGGAGGTCCAGCACCTGGCGCACGTAGAGCGCGTCGTGGAACGAGAGGCTCTGGTAGCCGAGCATGATGTCGTCGGCACCGGGGACCGCGATGACGAAGGCCGCCCCGGCGACCCCGAGCAGCGTCAGGAGGGTGTCCATGTCGTCGGTGTCGGCCTCGGCGTGGTTCGTGTAGCAGACGTCGACGCCCATGGGCAGGCCGAGCAGCTTCCCGCAGAAGTGGTCCTCGAGGCCCGCGCGGATGATCTGCTTCCCGTCGTAGAGGTACTCCGGACCGATGAAGCCCACGACGGTGTTGATGAGCAGCGGGTCCAGCGCCCGGGCCAGGCCGTAGGAACGGGTCTCCAGCGTCTGCTGGTCGACCGGCTTCCCGCCGGTGCCCAGGTGGGCACCGGCCGAGAGGGCCGAGCCCTGACCCGTCTCGAGGTACATGACGTTGTCGCCCACCGTCCCGCGCCCCAGCGAGCGCCCGGCCTCGTTGGCCTCCAGGAGCATCGGCACGGTGACCCCGAAGCCGGCGTTCGCCCCCTCGGTCCCGGCGATCGACTGGAACACGAGGTCGACCGGGACGCCCTGCTCGATGAGGTTGACGGTCGTGGTCACGTGCGACAGCACGCACGACTGCATGGGGATGTCGAAGCGTTGACGCACGTCGTCGAGCAGGTGCAGCAGCCGCGCCGTCGCCTGGGGCGAGTCCGTGGCCGGGTTGATGCCGATGACGGCGTCGCCGCTGCCCATGAGCAGGCCGTCCAGGGTCGCCGCTGCGATGCCGGCCGGGTCGTCGGTGGGGTGGTTCGGCTGCAGACGGGTGCCGAGACGCCCCGGCAGCCCGATCGTCGTGCGGAAGGCCGTGGTCACCCGCACGGCCGCGGCGACGGCGATCAGGTCCGAGCTCCGCATGATCTTCGAGACCGCAGCGACCATCTCGGGGGTGAGACCGGGGGACACGGCAGCCAGCACGGTCGCGGCGCCGGGTCCGGCCGCCGTCTCCAGGAGCCAGTCGCGGAACCCGCCCACCGTGAGGTGCGAGACGGTCGAGAAGGCCGCGGCGTCGTGCGAGTCGATGATGAGGCGCGTGACCTCGTCGCTCTCGTAGGGGACCACCAGCTCCTCGAGGAAGGTCGTGAGCGGGAGGTCGGCCAGGACCGACGCCGCCGCCACGCGCTCAGCGTCCGAGGACGCCGCACACCCGGCCAGCTGGTCTCCCGAGCGCACCGGCGTCGCCTTGGCCATCACCTCGACGAGCCCGTCGAAGGTGTAGGTGGTGCCGGCCAGGCTCTGCCGTCGGATCACTCCAGGTCCCGCTCGGCCTGGGCCAGGGCGGCGAACTCCTCGTCGGGCGAGGACGCCACGAGGTGGTGTCGGCTGTAGAGCCCGAAGTACGCCATGAAGGCTGCGAAGACGGCGAGGCACCAGAGGGCTGCCGTGCTGTCGACGATGAACGTCGCGATCACCGAGAGCACCGCCACCACGAGGGCGAAGCCCGTCGTGGCCACACCGCCCGGCGTCCGGTACGGACGGGGCATGTCGGGCTGCCTCACCCTCAGCACGATGTGGCTCACCATGATGAGCACGTAGCTGAGGGCCGCACCGAAGACCGCCATGTTGAGCAGGAGCGCACCCTCGCCGGTGAACGTGAGGACGAACCCGATGAGGCCCGGGACCACGAGCGCGAGGGTCGGCGCCTTGCGGCCGTTCGTGACGGAGAGCGACGTCGGCAGGTAGCCCGCCCGCGACAGGGCGAACAGCTGGCGCGAGTAGGCGTAGATGATCGAGAAGAAGCTGGCCACCAGGCCGGCCAGGCCGATGTAGTTGACCACCTTGGCCGCGGCGTCGTTGCTGAGCGCCTCGACGAGGGGGTTGCCGGAGCCGGAGATCATCTCGGCACCGCCGGCCCCCGTGGCCAGGACGAGCGAGAGGGCGCAGGTGACGAGCAGGACGCCCATCGCCGCGATGATGCCGCGGGGCACGTTCTTCTCGGGGTCGGCGGTCTCCTCCGCCGCGAGCGGCACTCCCTCGATCGCCAGGAAGAACCAGATGGCGAACGGAAGGGCCGACCAGATCCCGAGGTAGCCGAACGGGAGGAACTCCGACGACCCGGCCGCATCGGTCGCGGCGATGTCGGTGAGGTTGGAGACGTCGAAGTCGGCGAGGGCGGCGACCGCGAAGACCACGAGGCCGAGGAGGGCCACCGAGGTGATGACGAACATGACCTTCAACGCCTCGCCCACCCCCGCGAGGTGGACGCCGATGAACAGCACGTACACGGCCAGGTAGACCCACCAGCCGTCCGTGATCCCGAAGATCCCCAGGGACTCGACGTAGGCGCCGATGAAGGTCGCGATCGCGGCCGGGGCGATGGCGTACTCGATGAGGATGGCCGTGCCGGTGGCGAACCCTCCCCACGGCCCGAGCGCGCGCCGGGCGAACGTGTACCCGCCGCCGGCGGCCGGCAGCGCCGACGACAGCTCGGCCATGCCCAGCACGAGCGCCAGGTACATGCTGGCCACGAGCACCGACGCGATCAGCAGCCCGCCGAAACCGCCCTCGGCGAGCCCGAAGTTCCAGCCCGAGTAGTCGCCGGAGACCACGTAGCTAACACCGAGCCCGGCGAGCAGCAGCCAGCCGGCGCTGCCCTTCTTGAGCTGCCTCTTCTCGAGGTACTCGTCCGGCGCGGCAGCACCGGCGGCGGTCGTGGACGGCGCGGGTTCCTTGAGGGTCATGCAGGACGACGCTAGGGCCGTCCCGTTACCGCCAGGTGTCGCTCACGACTGATCCAGGTTTCATCGAGTACCCGGTGGGGCCGTCAGCTCTTGGACGCTTCCTTGCGCTCGAGGATCCGGCGCTCGGCCGTGCGCTTCTCGCGAGCCGTGATGTGGAGCTCGTGCTTGGCCACGACGTACGGCGTCTCGCCGACGATGGCGTTGTGGCTGCCGCTGAAGAGGTACTTGCTCGACAGGTTGATGAGCGTGGCGAGCCGGTTGCGGTTGCCCAGCAGCGTGGCGATGTGCAGCCCCACCCAGATGATCCAGGCGGGGAAGCCCGTGAGGCGCGGGAGGTGCGTGATCTCGGCGACCGCCGACGACTTGCCGATCGTGGCCATCGTGCCCTTGTCGGAGTACTTGAAGGGCTTGGGCTTGCTCTTGCCCTTGAGCTCGGCCTTGATCACCTTGGCGACGTGCTTGCCACCCTGGATGGCCGGCTGGGCCAGCTGCGGGAGCGGGTTGGGGCCGATGGAGATGTCGCCGATGGCGAACGTCCCGGGGATCCCGTTGACCTGCTGGTGCTCGTCGACCTCGATGCGGCCGCCGCGACCCTGCGGGACGTCCCAGTCGAGGACCGTGGGGTGCGCCGTCACGCCGGTGGCCCACACGACGATGCCTGCGCTCAGGAACTCCTCCTGGCCGTCCTTCTCGATGAGGACACCGTCGGCGCGGACCTCCTTCACGGCCGTGTTGAGCCGGAGGTCGACGTCGCGCTTGAGGAGCGACTTCTTGGCGTACTCGCGCAGCTTCTCGTGGAAGGGACCGAGCACGGCCGGAGCCATCTCGAGCAGCGTGACGTGGATGCGGTTGCGGTCGAGCTCGGGGTACGTCGTGGGCATGTCGTTGTTGCGGAACTCCGCGAACGCGCCCGCGGTCTCCACGCCCGTGGCGCCGCCGCCGACCACGACGAGACGAAGGTCCTCGTCCTGGCCGTTGATGGCGAACTCCTCGAGGCTCTCGAAGAGCTTGTCGCGGACCTTGAGGGCCTCGGACCGCTTGTACAGCGGGGTGGCGAACTCCTCGGCACCCTTGGTGCCGAAGAAGTTGGTGGTGACGCCGTTGGCGAGGATCAGGTAGTCGTAGCTGATCGACACGTCGCCGTGCAGCGAGAGCCGCTTCTGGCTGTGGTCGATGGCCGTGACGATGCCCTTGAGGAAGCGCACGTTCTTCTGGTTGGCCCGCACGGCGCGCAGGAACCAGGTGATGTCGCCGGGGTTCAGGCTCGCCGTGGCGACCTGGTACAGCAGCGGCTGGAACGTGTTGTAGGTGTGCCGGTCGATGAGGGTGATGTCGACGTCGGCGCGACGGAGCTTGCGCACGGCCGCGAGTCCGCCGAACCCTCCACCCACCACCACGACGTGCGGGCGGTTGGAGCGGGTGTGGGCGGAGCCGGGTGCGGCGTCGCTGCTCGGGCTGGTGTCCAGGCCGGAGGCATTGCCCACAGGGGTGTCGGAGGCTGCGTCGGAAGCTGGGTTGGAGGCGGTGTCTGCCATGCCTCCAGCGTACTCGCGTCCTGCCGCGCCTCGCAGGTCGGGCCGGACTTTGTCAGGACAACTCGGGCGGGGTCCGGAGCTCGGGCTTGAGGCTCTGGACCAGCACCACGATGGCGGCGACGCCGGTGGGGAGGCCCACCGGGAAGGACAGCGCGGAGAGGACGATCGTGACTCCGGCCATGATCCGCAGGAAGTTCAGGGCGGAGCGGCGTCCGGAGAGAGCGGTCACGCCCGCCGCGAGGCCGAGCAGCGAGGCCACGAGAGCGACGGCGGTCCCCCACCGCGTGTACTGCAGGAGGGTGTCGATGCTCACGTCGCTGTCGCGCAGCAGGTCGCGCACCATGGCCGAGTCCTGGGATGCGTCGCGGTAGACGTCGGCCCCGAGGGTCGACACGAGCAGGCCCATGGCCGAGCCGATCACGACGAGCGCAGAGAACCCGATCGTGGTCCAGGCAGCGATCTCGAGCGCCCGCGGACGGGGCCGCCCGGAGTCGACAGGACGGCCGGGGTCGACGGGCGGCGTGCGCGGGGCCGGCGCCTCCCGCGTGGCATAGGTCTGCGTCGTGGCGTCGTAGGTGGGGACCTCGAGCCGGGGAGCGTCGTCGGAGGAGGAGGGGTGGACGCCGGGCTTCGTCGCCCGCCGGGCCGCCGGCGCGACAGGACGACCGTTCACGGCGTCGAACCAGCGGCGCGAGTCCGGCGACCAGAACGTGAAGGCGCACAGGAAGAGCATCGCGGCCGGCAGCAGGCCCACCAGGCCGCCGAAGGTCGCGACGAGCGCACCGAGCACGCAGAGGGCGGTGAGGAACCAGCGGGACGGCCGGTCGCCGCGCACTGCGAAGACCGCGAAGACCATGCCGGCCACCGTCAGTGGCACGACCCCGATGAGGACCCACCGCGCCCAGCGCACAGCCGTCTCGATCGTGACCCCGAGGTCCTTGAGGACGGCCTCGTCCATGGACCTGCGGAGCGACTCCTGGGTGTCGAGCGAGTTCCACGACCCCAGGACCGAGACGATGCTGAAGAGCAGGAGGCCGCTCGCGACCCCGACGAAGACGCAGGCGATCGTCAGCGCGGGTGGGCGCTGCAGGGTCGGAGGCATGCCGCCCAGACTACGGGGAGCACCGAGGGCCCCCACCGGTGCGGTGGAGGCCCTCGGGCGTTCGTCAGGCGGGCTGGACGGTCAGGCCGTCGAGGCCTTCCTCGCGATCGACGCGGACGGTGTCGCCGTCGCGCACCTCCCCGCCCAGGAGCGCCTTGGCGAGCCGGTCGCCGATGGCCTGCTGGACGAGCCGGCGCAGCGGACGGGCGCCGTAGGCAGGGTCCCAGCCGGTGAGGGCGAGCCACTCCTTGGCGGCGTCGGTGACCTCGAGCCTGATCCTCCGGGCGTCGAGTCGCTTCTGCAGCGACGCCAGCTGGAGGTCGACGATGTGCGTCAGCTCCTCCGTGCCCAGGGGGTCGAACGTGACGATCTCGTCGAGCCGGTTCAGGAACTCGGGCTTGAACGACGCCTTGACGACCTCGAGCACGGCGTCCTTCTTGGCCTGCTGCTCCAGGCTCGGGTCGGCCAGGAACGTCGATCCCAGGTTGGACGTGAGGATCAGGATCACGTTGCGGAAGTCGACCGTGCGCCCCTGCCCGTCGGTGAGCCGACCGTCGTCGAGCACCTGCAGCAGGATGTCGAAGACCTCGGGGTGCGCCTTCTCCACCTCGTCGAGCAGGACCACCGAGTACGGGCGCCGACGCACGGCCTCCGTGAGCTGGCCGCCCTCGTCGTACCCGACGTAGCCGGGAGGTGCGCCGACGAGCCGCGAGACGCTGTGCTTCTCGGCGTACTCGGACATGTCGATCCGGATGATGGCGCGCTCGTCGTCGAACAGGAACTCCGCGAGCGTCTTGGCGAGCTCGGTCTTGCCCACGCCCGTGGGTCCGAGGAAGAGGAACGATCCCGTGGGGCGGTCCGGGTCGGAGAGACCCGCGCGGCTGCGTCGGACGGCGTCGGAGACCGCCGTGACGGCCTCCTTCTGGCCGATGAGGCGGCGACCCAGCTCCTCCTCCATGCGCAGGAGCTTGCCGGTCTCGCCCTCGAGCAGCCGGCCCGTGGGGATGCCGGTCCAGGCGGCCACCACCTCGGCGATGTCGTCGGCCGCGACCTCCTCGTGCACCATCCGCTCGGACTGCGACGCGGCCGCCTCGGCAGCCTGGGCCTCGAGGAGCTGCTGCTCGATCCCGGGCAGCTCGCCGTAGGTCAGGCGGGCCGCGGTCTCGAGGTCGCCCTCGCGCTGGGCGCGCTCGGCGGCCATGCGCACCTCGTCGATGCGTTCCTTGATCTCGCCCACGGCGTTGAGGCTTGCCTTCTCGGCCTCCCAGCGCTGCTCGAGGGCGCGGAGCGTCTCCTCCTTGTCGGCGAGCTCGCCGCGCAGCTTCTCCAGCCGGTCGACGCTGGCGTCGTCGGTCTCGTTCTGCAGGTGGAGCTCCTCCATGCGGAGGCGGTCGACGCCGCGACGGAGCTCGTCGATCTCGACGGGGCTGGAGTCGATCTCCATGCGCAGGCGGCTGCTGGCCTCGTCGACGAGGTCGATGGCCTTGTCGGGCAGCTGGCGCCCGGGGATGTAGCGGTCGGAGAGGGTGGCAGCAGCCACGAGCGCGGCGTCGGCGATCTCCACCTTGTGGTGGGCCTCGTACTTCTCCTTGATGCCACGCAGGATCGCGATGGTGTCCTCGACGGTGGGCTCACCCACCAGCACCTGCTGGAAGCGTCGCTCGAGGGCGGGGTCCTTCTCGATGCGCTCGCGGTACTCGTCGAGCGTCGTGGCGCCGATCATGCGCAGCTCGCCGCGGGCGAGCATCGGCTTCAGCATGTTGCCCGCGTCCATCGCGGAGTCGCCGCCGGCTCCCGCGCCCACGACGGTGTGGAGCTCGTCGATGAAGGTGATGACCTGGCCGTCGGACTCCTTGATCTCGGCCAGCACGGCCTTGAGCCGCTCCTCGAACTCGCCGCGGTACTTGGCGCCCGCGACCATGGCGCCGAGGTCGAGGCTGATGAGGCGCCGGCCCTTGAGGCTGTCGGGGACGTCGCCCGCGACGATGCGCTGGGCCAGGCCCTCCACGACGGCGGTCTTGCCGACACCCGGCTCGCCGATGAGTACGGGGTTGTTCTTCGTGCGACGGCTCAGCACCTGCACGACGCGGCGGATCTCGGCGTCGCGGCCGATGACGGGGTCGAGCTTGCCCTCGCGCGCGACGGCCGTGAGGTCGACGCCGTACTTCTCGAGCGACTGGTAGCTGTCCTCGGCGTCCTGGCTCGTGACGCGCGCTCCGCCGCGGACGGCCTCGAAGGCGGCCTGGAGCGTGTCGGGCGTGGCGCCGTTCCGGGCCAGGAGGTCACGGACGGGTGACTCGACGGTGGCGATCCCGACCACGACGTGCTCGGTGGAGACGAAGTCGTCGCCGAGCTGGGCGGCGAGGTCGGTGGCGCGCTGCAGCACCTCGTGCGAGGAGCGCGACAGCGTGGGGTTCTGGACGCTCGAGCCGGCCGCGGAGGGCAGGGCGTCGAGCACGGACGTGAGGTCGGCCTGGACCCGGTCGGGGTCCGATCCGGCGGCCCGCAGCAGCGGCGTCCCGGTGCCGCCGTCCTGGCCGAGCAGGGCGGCGAGCAGGTGCGCAGGCTCGACGGCCGGGTTGCCGGCGGCCGCAGCCTGCGAGAGCGCGGCGGCCAGGGCCTGCTGGCTGCGCGTCGTGAGCTTGGAAAGGTCCATGCGTGTCCTCCTGGTGAGGGATTCCGTCTCCTGTTCCAACCTCACCAAAGTTGAGTCTATTCCACTCAACTTCCTCCGGTTTACCACGGGGTCTGGGCAAACCTGACGCACCACGGCAAACACCGACGCCCCACGGCCGGTAGCCCGTGGGGCGTCGGCACTTGCCCAGACCCCGTGGTAAACCCGGGAGGGGTCAGTAGCCGGAGAAGTAGTCCGTGTGGACGCGACGGCAGCGGCGGGCGAGCTCGCCGCGGACGGCGTTCACCATGACGGGCGGGCCCGACACGAAGGCCTGACGGCTCGACGCGTCGGGGACGGCCTCGTCGAGCACGTCCCCGCTGATGAACGGCGACGCCACGTGGGTCCATCCTTCGGGCAGGGTCCGGGGAGCGGTGGGCGAGACCAGCACGACCGGCACGCCGCTCGCCACGAGCTCCTCGCCGTACGGCACGACGTCGGCGTCGGGGACCCCGTAGACCAGCACCGAGCGGGCCGACGCGTCCCCGTCGCGCACCTGGCTCAGGAAGGGCGTCACACCGATGCCGCCGGCCACGAGGAGCGCCGGCCGCGACGAGGGCAGCACGAAGTCACCGCGCACCCCTGTGGCCTGCAGCCTCGTGCCGGGGGGCAGCTCCAGGAGCGCGCGCTTGAACGACGACGACTTCTCGGGGACGCGGATCGCCACGGTGAGCTCCTCGGCCCCGGGGGCCGAGCTGATGCTGAACACCCGCCGGACACCACGGGTGTCGGCCTTCGTGTGCGGCAGGTGCAGCTCGAGGTACTGGCCGGGCAGGAAGCGCACGGGCCGCGAGGGGACGAAGGCCAGCTCCCACACGTCGCCGCCGAGCTGCCGCTTGCCGCGGTAGACGAGGGAGACCCCGGTCCGTCGGGCGAGGGCGAACGCCACGAGGTTGCCGAGCACGATGACGACCTCGGGCGTGAGCGACAGCGGTCCGAGCGTGGGCGCGGTCCAGCCCGGGATCGACACGAGCACCGGCACCGCGGACAGCACTCCCGTCACGACCGCGACCGTCAGCTGCTGCCAGCGGCGCGGCGGCAGGGTGAGTGGCTCGGTGACCATGAAGCCGGCCATGAAGACGAGCGGGAACGAGTAGAGGACGGTCTGCCAGGCATCGCCGATCGGCGCGTCGGACCCCTCGACGAGACCGACGACCAGCAGCACGTAGGCGGGGACGAGAAAGGCGAGGCCCACACCGATCCGACCCGTCCGCCACAGGACGATCGCGGAGGCGACCAGGACGAACCAGACCAGCTCCTTCATGGCGGCGGTCTGCCAGATGGGGAAGATCGACGACTCGCGACCCACGAGGTCTTGCAGCAGCACGACGAGCACGGCACCGGCCGCGGCGGGGTTGAGCACGTGCCGACCGCGCCAGGCGAGCACGTACTTGGACGCGTTGGCCAGCACGGCCGCAGCGGCGAGCCAGGCCAGGTTCTCGGTCCCCTCGGTGACCGGCACGAACAGGAAGAACAGCAGGAGGGCGGTGATGACGGCGCTCTCGGTGTGGGGCCGCAGCCGCCACGCGAGACCCAGCAGTCGGTTGCTCACGACCGACGCCACGAGCAGGACCAGCAGGGCGATCAGGTTCTTGCCCGTCGACAGTCCCTCGATCACTCCTGTCGCGGTGAAGAGTGCGTAGACCGCCACGAGGGCGACCAGCACGATCGTGACGAGGCGGTACATCGTGACGCGGCCGAGCGTGCGGTCCAGCACGTCGCGCCAGGCAGTCAGTGCGGTTCTCATACGAACATCTCCCCGGGGAAGGTGGCCGACCACTCGAGTCGGCCCGTGGACAGGAGCCGCGCCGACGCGACGCCGAGCTCGGCCTCGAGTCGGGGCGGCGGGACGAAGAAGGCCGCCGTGGCGGCACCGTCGGCGAGCAGGCAGGTGTCGGCCACCACCCAGGTGGCCAGGACGTCGTGCGTCGGACGGCCCGTGCGGCCGTCGAGGACGTGGTGCAGTCCCTCGCCCCAGGCGCGACGGTTCACGGCCGACGCACACAGCGCCGTGCCGGGAGCCAGCTCGGCCACGCCCACGGCGACCGTGGGGTCGAGCGGGTGCTCCAGCGCGACGCGCAGCGGATCGCGGCCTCGGTGCACGAGGTCACCGCTCGCGTCGACGGAGAACGTCTCGACGCCCGACGACCTCAGGACGTCGGCGACGAGGTCGGCCAGGAGCCCCTTGCCGGCCGCCCCCACGTCGAGGAGCACGGGCTCGTGCGTCGTGAGCACGGGCGGCTCCCACGTGAGCACCGACCAGCCGGGCACGACGGCCGCCCGCCCGGACGGCCTCAGCGAGTAGGTGGCGTCGTAGCCGAGGTCGGCCAGGGCCCGCCCCATCAGCGGTGTGACGGCACCGGAGGTCAGGTGGTCGAGCCGACGGTAGAGGTCGAGCAGGGGACCCGCCTCGGCAGGAAGCTCGACCGCGCCCGGCGTGGCCGCCAGGGCGGTGACGACGGAGTCGGGGCGGAAGCGCGACCACGTGCGGTCGAACCCCTCGATGCGCTCGAGCACGTCCCGTCGCACCGCGTCGGGAAGCTCGACGTCGGAGTCGACCTGCCAGGCCGTGCCGATCGCCTCGAACCGCCAGTCAGCCATGAGGTCAGGCCTGGGCCTCGTCCTTGATGGTCTCGACGGCAGCGTTGAACCCGCCGCTCGTGAGCGAGGAGCCGGCGACCTTGCCGACGTTGAGCTCGTCGATGCTCTTGCCCACGACCTCGTCGGCGATGCCGCCGACGAACTTCTCCTGGTACTGCCGCGACGTGCCGCTGGCCTCGGGGCTCACGTCGACCGACGAGATGGTGCCGTCGGTCTCGAGCGTCAGCGAGACCTTCACGGAGGACTGGCCTCCGGGGTTCTGGTACGAGCCCTCGGCCTCGTAGTCGCCGGCCTTGTAGGAGGAGCTCGAGCCGGAGTCGTTGCTCGACGTCTCGGTGTCGTCTGCGGCGGGCGCCGAGGTGCTGGTGCTCGACGACGCGGTGTCGTCTCCGCTGCCGCACGCGGCGGTCAGCAGCAGCGCCGACAGCGCCGTGCTGGCGAGGATCATCTTCTTGTGACGGGGCAGGGTCACCGGTCTCAACTCCTGGTTCGGGTGGGTGGCTGGTGGCATCTCTCGTGCCTCGTTGCCAGTTCAACCAGTCAACGGTCGGACGAGGCCGCTTGGTTCCATGGTGCGGAGGGCCATGGCCACCTCACAGGTGACGGACAGCCCGCGTGGCCGCGTTGAAGCCGGCCATGCCGTGGACGCCGCCACCCGGCGGGGTGGCCGACGAGCACATCCACCAGCGATCGGTGAGCTTGTACGGATCCATGGCGAGACGCGGCCTGAAGACGGTCTGCCCGAAGGTGTTGGCGCCTCCGGTGATGTCCCCGCCGAGGTAGTTGGCGTTGTGCTGCTCGAGGTCGGCCGGGGTCAGCACGGAGGCCGCGACCACGCGATCACGGAAGCCCGGGGCGAACCGCTCGAGCTGTCGGTACACCGCCTCCGTGGCGTCGTGGGGGTAGGCGTGGGGCACGTGGGCGTAGGCCCACACAGGGTGGACGTCGCCCACCGAGCGGCCTGGATCGGCGAGGTACTGCTGGCACACGAGGACGAACGGACGCTCAGGCATGCGACCGGCCACCACGGCCCGCTCCGCACCGTCGACCTCGGCCACCGTGCCGCCGAGGTGCAGCGTGCCGGCCCGGCGAGCGGCCTCGTTGGTCCACGGGATGCCCCCCTCGACCGCCAGGTCGATCTTGAAGCTGGCGGGTCCGCGCTTCCAGCGCCCGAAGGATCGGCGCACGTGCCAGGGGAGCCGGTCGCCGGCGAGCGCGAGGGCCTGGTGCGGGGTGACGTCGAGCATCACGACGTCGGCGTCGGGCATCGCCGTGACGCGGTGACCGGTCTCCACGCGGCCGCCGAGCCCCTCGAGCACCGAGACGAGAGCGTCGGCGACGGCCTGGGAGCCGCCCTTGGCCACGGGCCAGCCCACCGACTGGCCCAGCATGCCGAACATCATGGCGATGCCGGCCGTGCTGGGCTGGCTCATGGGAGCCATGACGTGGGCCGCGAACGCGGCCAGCAGACCTCGGGCCTCGTCGGTCTCCCACCCGCGGACCAGACCGTTCAGCGAGAAGGCCCCGCGAGCACCGAAGGCGGCGAAGTCGAGGGGGTGCTTGGGCACGTGGAGCACGGGTCCGAAGATCTCCGGCACGATGCGCTCACGCTTCTCCACGAGCGGCTCGAAGAGCTTGCGCCAGCGGTCTGCGTCGCGGCCGAGACCGAGCGCGGTGGTCTCCACGTCGCCGTGCATCACCCCTCCGCGTCCGCCGTCGAGCAGGTGCACTGCCTCGACCTCGGGGCGGAGCCACGTGAGGCCGTGCTGCTCGAGGTCGAGCGACTCGAAGAACGGGGAGGCCGCCCCGGTGGGATGGGCGGCCGAGCACAGGTCGTGCACGAGTCCCGGGACGGTCACCTCGGCCGAGCGCATGCCCCCGCCGATCGTGTCCTCGGCCTCCAGGACCGTGACGTCGAGCCCTGCGCGGGCGAGGACGATGGCCGCGGCGAGACCGTTGGGGCCTGATCCGACGACGACGGCACTGGTCATGGTCCGCAGCCTAGGCCCTGGGCCCTGCAGCGCACGGGCTGCCGATCAGCCCGCAAAGGCCCTGAGGGCCCGCGTGGCCACGAACGGGGGCGCCAGCCCGGCCGCCACCTGACCCGCCCGGCCGACGAGGCCACGCCCGTGCGACACGTCCCACGCCCGGGCGGAGCGTCGCGTGGCGGCCTCGACCTCGCGGCGACGGCCGGCCTCGAAGCCCACGAACGCCCGCTGCGGATCGGCCTCGCCCGCGAGGAGGCCCGCCAGCACCACCGCGTCGACGATGGCGTGTCCCCCGCCCTGGCCCAGGGACGGGAGCATCGCGTGGGCGGCGTCGCCGATGACGACCTGCCGGTCGTCGTGCCAGCGCCGCGGGATCGAGCGGTGCACGACCGGGACGCACGACAGCTGCTCCGGCGGGGTCTCGCGGATCATCGACGCGAGCGGCGTGGCCCAGCCGTCGACGGTCTCGAGCAGACGCTCCACCGAGGCCCCCGACTCGAGAAGCGTGGCGAACCAGTAGGTCCGGCCTCCGCGCATGGGCGCGATGCCGGCTTCCATGCCGGGGCCCCAGACGATGCCGTGCTCCCGCGGGTCGACGACACCGTGCACCACACCGCGGTACGCGACGTGACCGGTGGGCCGCTCCACGAGCCGGTGGTCGAGACGGCGCGCCACCACGGAGCGCCACCCGTCGGCCCCCACCACGACGGCGCCCGGCAGGTCGGCGTCGGGGAGGAGTGCCTGATCCAGACGGATCGGCCCTCGGACCCGTTCGGCCAGGGCGAGCTGCAGGTCTCCCCGGTCGAAGACCCGGGGCACGCCGGAGAGGGCGCGCTCCACCGCAGCAGGTCGCGGGTTCTGCACCACGCGTCCGTCAGGACGGCGGACCGACGCGGTCGGCGCCGGCTCTCCGAGCTCGTCAAGCACCGCCGCGAGCCCCAGGCCCTCGAGCCGGTCCAGCGCACGCGGCCACAGGGTGAGGGCGGCCCCTCCGCCCAGGGCGGGCCGCTCGTCGCGCAGCTCCACCTCGAGGCCGTGCCGCTCGGCCGCGAGGGCGAACGTCAGGCCGGCGAGCCCGGCCCCCACGACGTCGATCCTCATCCGGGCAGCCTAGAGGGCTCGGAGCCCCTCCCGACGCGGTCGGAGCCGCGTAGGCTCTGGCGCATGGCCGACCCCGGACGACGACCTTCCGTCTCGATCGTCGTGCCCTGCTACCGGTCCGCCGCATCGCTGCCACAGCTCGTCGCCCGTCTCGAGCCCGTCCTGCACGACTGCGCCGACCGGTTCGAGATCGTCCTGGTCGTCGACGGCAGCCCCGACGACACCTGGTCGGTGGCCAGCAAGCTTGCCGACGACCACGCCTTCGTCGTGGCGCTACGCCTGTCGCGCAACTACGGCCAGCACCAGGCGCTGCTCGCCGGCGTGCGCGAGGCTCGTCACGACGTCGTGGTCACGATGGACGACGACCTGCAGCACCGGCCCGAGGCCGTCCCCACCCTGCTCGACGCACTGGGGCCTGCCGTCGACCTCGTGTACGGCGTGTCTCTCGCCGAGGAGCACGGCCCGTTCCGCAACATGACGTCGCGGGCGCTCAAGTCGCTGCTGGGGCGCACCCTGGGCGTGCCGCACGCGCAGAGCTTCAGCGCCTTCCGCGCGTTCCGTGCACGGCTGCGTGCAGGGTTCGCCGACGTGTCCGGACCCGCCACCTCGCTCGACGTCCTGCTCTCGTGGACCACGGCTCGCGTGACCGAGGTCGAGGTGCCGATGGACCAACGCGCGCACGGTCGCTCCAACTACTCGTTGCGGATGCTCATGGCGCATGCGCTCACGATGGTGCTCGGGTACTCCACCGCCCCGCTGCGGGCCGCCACGTACCTGGGGCTCGCGCTCGGCCTGGTCGGGCTCGGGCTCATGGGCTACGTGCTGGTCAGCTTCCTCGCGGGCGACGTCGGGGTCCCCGGATTCACCATGATCGCCTCGATGGTGGCGATGTTCTCCGCTGCCCAGCTGGTCTCGCTCGGCCTGCTCGGCGAGTACCTCGGACGGGTCCACGGGCACTCGATCGGGCGCCCGAGCTACCTCGTGGCTGACCGGTCCGACCGGTCCGACCGCACGGCGTGAACGGTCAGGAAGGCTGACAACGGCGTCATGCCCAGACGGGCGTAGAAGCGTCGGACCGGCAGGTTCTGCACCTGGGTCGAGACGATGAGACGCGAGGCGCCGGCCTGCGCCGCGGCACGCTCGGCACCGACCATGAGCCTGGGGTAGACCCCGCGGCCCCGGTGCCCCGCGGTCACGCCGCCGAGCACCCACTCGGCGACCTCACCGTGCAGGGCCACGGTGTAGTAGCCCGCCGGGTCGCCGTCCTCGGCGCGCAGGACCCCTGTGGGCCCGGCACCGGCGAGGGTCGTGGCCCACTCGGCGAACCCCGCGCCGAGCCTCGAGACGTCGAGCCGCGGGTTGGCCGCGTAGTGATTGGGATACTCGTCGAACATCGGGGCCGAGATGGCACCGACGTCCTCCGGCGAGGGGCTCTCGTCGAGCACGTACGGCGCGTAGTCGGGATCGCGCACCTCGTCGAGGGCACGGTCCCAGAAGTCCAGGGTGTCGGCGTGGATGAGCTCGCGGCCGGTGGACAGGAGGTCGGCGAACCACCGGACGTGGCGGGCCGGGTAGCGCAGGACGATGACGTCGGCCGAGTGCTCGGAGAGCGTCTCGCGGACGGTGGCGAAGGCAGCGTCCGCCTCGGCCTCCTCGGGGACCAGGACCCGCGCGATGGACACCCCGAAGCGTGCCGACTCCACCGGCGAGTCGGCGACCTGGACGTGGTCGCCGCGGTGGAGCGCCGCCCAGCTCACGAACCCTGCCGGTCGGCCGTGCAGGAGATCCGCGCGGCCTCAGGGTCGGTCGGTACGGCCAGGGTGACCTCGCCGCGGGGCAGGGTCGGTGGGCGCAGCTGCGGCGGCGCCCATGTGACGACGTCGCGGTAGGCCTGCTCGTCCAGGCCGAGCTCGCCGAGGACCTTCCCCGAGATGGCGCGCCCGCCCTGCGGCTCGGTCAGCACCCAGGCCCGGGCCAGCTCGGCACACGACGCAGAACGCAGGCCCTTGAGTGCCAGGTCCTGGCTGCCGGGATATCCGCCGAGCAACCAGGGAGACCCGACGGCCTTGCCACCCAGCACGGTGATGACTCCCGGCGAGGCTCCGGTGAGGTCGATGACCGGGGTGTCGTCCTCGAACCCGTCCGCTCGCGCCTCCCGCGTGACCCGGTCGAGGATGCTGGACATCTCGTCGTCGAGCTGGACAGAGCCGTGCGAGCCGACCCGGGTCCACTGGTCCATGTCCCACAGCGACGAGACCTGGCGATACGGCAGATCGGCCTGAGACACCAGCAGCAGCACGGTCGCAGTCTGACCGACGAGTAGCACGGTCGTGACGAGGGAGAGGAACGGTCGACCCGCACCACGCAGCAGCACGAGCGCCCCGAGGACCCACCAGACGGCGAACGGCGTCATCTGCAGCCAGTAGTTGTTGTTGGAGCCGACGGCCGTCGCGAAGGGCAGCGAGAGAAGCACGATGGCCCACGCCAGGACCGTCCGGTCGAGTCCACGACGCAGCTTCACGTGCAGGGCCAGCACGCCGAGCACCGTGCCCACGGCCAGCCCCAGCAGCAGGATCGACTTCCCCGGCTGGGCCAGCTCGAGCAGCAGGGGTCGCCGCACGAAGATCACGACGGCACCGACGCAGGCCAGCGCCCCGACGACCTCGGCGACCTGGCCGAGTCGGCCGTCGTCGAAGGAGGCGGCGATCGCGAGCGCGATGCCGACCACCACCAGCCCGAAGGCCAGTCGCTGCACGTCGGCGACGAACAGGTAGTCCCAGCGGAGCAGGTCGGTGTGGCTGCCGAGGATGCTCAGGTCGTCGGCACCGCCTCGGATCCGTCGCACGAAGTCGCCCGGCCAGCCGTCGATGAGCACGGCGCCGAGCAGCACGAAGAAGACTCCGCTGCCCACGACGGCCGCCGTGGTCAGCCGCCACAGGCGGCGGGTCACCGCCAGCAGGACGAGCCCCAGCACCGCTGCGACCACAGCAGTCGTCGGCTTGGCCAGCAGCAGCAGCCAGCCCGACAACCCGGCCAGGACGGCACCGGTCCACACACGGCGCGGGGTCTCCCCACCCATCAGCGCGAGCGCGATGACGAAGAGGGCCCCGGCCTCGAACGCCAGGGAGTTGTAGCCCGGTGTCGTGATCCCGAGGTGGAAGCTGAGTGGCGCCAGTCCACCGATCGCCACGGCGTGCAGCCAGGGCGACGACGTCACGTCGGCCTGTCGCAGGACCAGTCGCGCCGCGACGACCACGAGCACCCAGGTCAGGAGCACGTTGACCACACGGGCGGCGATCAGGTTCCCGCCGACGAGCACCATGAGCGGCTGGTAGACGAAGCCGAACTCCGAGACCGACGTCGGGTAGGAGCCGGGGTGGTCCAACCAGTTCAGGAGGTAGGACTCGTCGGACAGGTCCAACCCGCGGGTCGTGGTCCAGAGGCAGAAGAGGAGCGGCAGCACCCCGGTGGCCGCAGTGGTGATCGCCAACCAAGGTCGGGGCGTCGGCTGCTCAGTCATGCGGTCTCCTGGGAACGAATCCGACGACCGCCTCGAGCACGCGTTCGACGCCTGTCGCGCCGAGGTCGGGGAACAGGGGCAATCGTGCCAGACGCGCGCTGACGTCGTTCGTCACCGCGCAGCCGCTCGGCGCGACCCGGCTGCGCCCTCGCGCACCCGGCGCGTCGTGCAGAGGCACGTAGTGGAAGGGCGACGTGATGCCGGCGTCGGCCATGTGGCGGATGAAGCGGTCGCGGTCGGCGCGGTCCGGCAGGAGCAAGGAGTAGAGGTGCGACGGGTGGGCGACGTCGGCCGGCACGTGCTGCGCCGGGACGCCGTGGTCCCTCCGCCAAGCGGACAGCTCCGTGTCGTAGGTGCTCCAGATGGCGCCGCGCCTGGCCTGGATGTCGTCGAACGCGTCGAGCTGGGCGCACAGCAGGGCCGCGAGGAGGTCGCCGGGAAGGTAGCTGGACCCGACGTCGAGCCAGCGGTACTTGTCCACCTCCCCCCGGGCGAACTGCGTGCGGTTGGTGCCCTTCTCGCGCAGGATCTCTGCCCGTTCGAGGAGCGCCGGATCGTTGACCACGAGGGCGCCACCCTCGCCGCACTGCACGTTCTTGGTCTCGTGGAAGCTCTGGGTCGCCAGGGCACCGAAGGAGCCGAGCGGTCGACCGTCCGACGTGGCCCCGAGGCCGTGCGCGTTGTCCTCGACGATCGCGATCCCGTGGCGGGCGGCGATGTCTCCGATCACGTCCATCGCGCAGGCGACGCCGCCGTAGTGGATGAGCACCACAGCCTTGGTCCGCGGCGTGATGGCGTCCTCGAGCAGTCGCTCGTCGAGGTTGAAGGTGTCGGGTCGACAGTCGACGAACACCACGGTGGCACCCCGCAGCACGAAGGCGTTGGCGGCCGAGACGAAGGCGAACGACGGCATGATGACCTCGTCGCCCGGTCCGACGTCGAGCAGCAGCGCCGCCATCTCCAGAGCGTGGGTGCACGACGTCGTGAGGAGGACTCCTCCCCCACCGACGTGTCCACGCAGCTTCTGCGTCGCGGCACGCGTGAACGGTCCGTCGCCCGAGTGGTGGCCGGAGGCGAGGCACTCGGCCACGAGCGCCTGGGCGGCCGCCGGCACGTGAGGTCGGTTGAACGGGATCAGACCGTCCATCACGCCTCCTCGGGCCGGCGCGCCACCATCAGCCGCGAGCCGCCCATCGGGAACCTGAGCCCCCACCGCAACAGGGCGAGCTCCACCGTCATGACCGTCGCACACACGGCATTGACCACGCGGGGCAGAGCCAGCTCCGCCGCGGCGTCGTGGTCGGCGGAGCGGCGAGCGAGCCGCGAGGCCACCATCAGCGGGAGGAGCAGGGTGACGAACGACGTCTCGTACCGCACCTCGAGGCCGGCCGCGCGAACACGGTCGCGCAGCTCGCGCGCGGTGTAGCGACGCACGTGGTGCGCGTGGACGTCGGCGGAGCTCCACAGCCATCGGTGCTGCGGGACGGTGACGGCCAGGGTCCCGCCGGGCCGCAGGGCCGCGAACACCTGGTCCAGCACGACATCGTCCTCGACGACGTGCTCGATGACGTCGAACGCCCCCACCACGTCGACCTGTTCGCCGACGTCGATGTGCCGGGCGTCCATCGTCCGCAGCTCGGCGCCCGGGAGCCGCTCACGGACGAATGGCAGCGCCTCCTCGAACAGCTCGGTGCCGATCAGGTGCGCCCGGGGGTACTCCTCGGCCAGCCCGGCCAGCACGAACCCGGTGCCGCAGCCGATCTCGAGGATGCGCCGGGGTGCGGCGACCTCGCGTCGCAGGGCCCAGCGGATGAGGCGGTTCCGAGCGACGAACCAGAAGTTCTGCTGCTCCAGGGCAGCCAGCTCTGCGAAGAGACCGGGGTCGAATCCGCCCTCGGCGTCCGGCGACCACTCGACCACGCCGGACGGTACCACGCGCGTCACGAGCCCCGCCGCTCATCGCCGGAACCCGACCGTTCGTCGCGGCGCACTCCCGTTGGACCGTCCCACGAGCGGCCCTCGTCGACCCGTCCACACCGTGACCTGGCACACAGCGGGCCTCGCTCCCTAGCGTCGGGGCGAGGCACATCCCTGTGCCCGTCCCCGCATCGAAGAGGTGAGTCACGTGACCGAGAAGGTGACGCCCGAGGCCCACGCGGCCTACCAACGCATCCATGCCTCGCCCGAGTTCGCCAGGCTCCAGAGCGGCTACCTCCGGTTCGTCGTCCCCACGACGGTCGGGTTCATGCTCTGGTACCTGCTGTACGTCGTGTGCTCCAACTGGGCGCCCGGCTTCATGGGCACCAAGGTCGTGGGCAACATCAACGTCGCCCTGGTCTTCGGGCTCCTGCAGTTCATCACGACCTTCGCCATCGCCTGGGTCTACGCCAAGTACTCGGCCCGCGCGATGGACCCCATCGCTGACGCCCTGAACGAGGAGTTCGAGAAGGAGATCAACCGATGAGCGCGCTCCTCACGAGCGGCGACGTGCTGTCCGCCGCCTCCGACACCAACGACCACCAGGCCCTCACGGCCACGCTCTTCGTCCTCGTGGTGCTGCTCACCGTGGGCATCACCTTCTGGGCGAGCCGCAACACCAAGACGGCGGCCGACTACTACGCCGGTGGCCGCTCCTTCAGCGGCGTCCAGAACGGGTTCGCGATCGGCGGCGACTACATGTCGGCGGCGTCGTTCCTCGGCATCTCCGGCGCCATCGCACTGTCCGGCTACGACGGCTTCCTGTACTCCATCGGCTTCCTCGTGGCCTGGCTCGTGGCTCTGCTCCTCGTGGCCGAGCTCCTGCGCAACTCCGGCCGCTTCACGATGGCCGACCAGCTGGCCTACCGGATGAGGCAGAAGCCGGTCCGCACGGCGGCAGCCACGTCGACGATCGTCGTGTCGATCTTCTACCTGCTCGCCCAGATGGTGGGCGCCGGCGCGCTCGTGTCGCTGCTGCTGGGCGTCGACAGCCAGACGGCCAAGAACCTGACGATCGTCGCGGTCGGCATCCTGATGATCTTCTACGTCGTCTTCGGCGGCATGAAGGGCACGACCTGGGTGCAGATCGTGAAGGCCGTCCTGCTCATGTTCGGCACGCTGCTCATCTCGATCCTCGTGCTGGCCAAGTTCGGCTTCAACGTGTCCGACCTGCTGGGCACCGCGGCGGAGAACAGTGGCAAGGGGTCGGCGTTCCTCGAGCCGGGCCTCAAGTACGGCGCCACCACCACGAGCAAGATCGACTTCCTGTCGCTCGGCATCGCGCTCGTGCTCGGCACCGCCGGCCTGCCGCACATCCTCGTGCGGTTCTACACGGTCCCGACGGCCCGCCAGGCGCGCCAGTCGGTCCTGTGGGCCATCGGCATCATCGGCACCTTCTACCTGCTGACGCTCGTGCTCGGCTTCGGCGCCGCGGCGCTCGTGAAGGGTGACGCCAAGGACCGCATCGTCGAGTCCGGCGGCAACCTGGCCTCACCGCTCCTGGCCGAGGCCGTGGGCGGTGGTCCCGGGACGACCGGTGGCGCCGTCCTGCTGGCCCTCATCTCGGCCGTCGCGTTCGCGACGATCCTCGCCGTGGTGGCCGGCCTGACGCTGACGTCGGCGTCGTCGGTGGCGCACGACCTCTACGCCAACGTGTGGAACAAGCAGGCCGACGTCACGGGCGCCCAGGAGGTGAAGGTGGCACGGATCGCCGCCTTCGTCATCGGCGGCGTGGCCATCGCGCTGGCCATCCCGGGCCAGAGCCTGAACGTCGCGTTCCTCGTGGCGCTCGCGTTCGCCGTGGCGGCGTCGGCCAACCTGCCGGCGCTGCTCTACAACCTGTTCTGGAAGCGCTTCAACACCCGCGGCGCCGTCTGGAGCATCTACGGCGGGCTCATCTCGTCGGTGGGCCTCGTCATCTTCTCGCCCATCGTCTCGGGCAAGGGGCTCGACCCGACGGGCAAGAACCTGTCGCTGCTGCCCACGAGCATCGACATCAGCTGGTTCCCGCTCGAGAACCCGGGCATCGTCTCCATCCCGCTCGGCTTCTTCCTGGGCTGGCTGGGCACGGTGACGTCGAAGGAGCGCACGAGCGAGGAGCGCTTCCCCGAGCTCGAGGTCCGCTCCCTCACCGGAGCCGGCTCCGAAAAGTGACCCGTCCCCGCTGAGTGTGACCGTTCGGTTGGTTTTCTCGCCTGGATCCAACCGAACGGTCACGCTCAGCGGTGGGGCGGGGCAACCCCGGCGCAACCCGCAGTGCTCCAGCGTGTGCGCTGGGACACAATGAACGAGAACCCAGAGATCTCTCTGAAGGAGAAGACGTGAGCGACCAGGCCATCAGCAACCTCGCCCGTGAAGAGCGCACCTTCGAGCCGCCGGCGGACCTCGCCGCGCAGGCCAACGTGAAGGCCGACATCTACGCCGAGGCCGACGCCGACCGCCAGGCGTTCTGGGGCAAGGCGGCCGAGCGCCTCGCGTGGGGCGAACCCTTCACCGAGGTCCTCGACTGGAGCAACCCGCCCTTCGCGAAGTGGTTCGTGGGCGGCAAGCTCAACGTCGCCTACAACTGCGTCGACCGGCACGTCGAGAACGGGCTGGGCGACAAGGTCGCGCTGCACTTCGTGGGCGAGCCGGGCGACACCCGCACCATCACGTACAGCCAGCTCAAGGACGAGGTCTCGCAGGCCGCCAACGCCATCACCGAGCTGGGCATCGAGACCGGCGACCGGGTGGCCATCTACCTGCCGATGATCCCCGAGGCCGTCATCGCGATGCTCGCGTGCGCCCGGGTCGGCGCCCCCCACACCGTGGTCTTCGGCGGCTTCTCCTCCGACGCCCTCGCCTCCCGCGTGGAGGACTGCGAGGCCAAGCTCATCATCACCTCCGACGGCGGCTACCGCCGCGGCAAGCCGTCGGCCCTGAAGCCGGCGGTCGACGAGGCCATCGCCAAGCTCGGCGACGCGAGCCCCGTCGAGAACGTGCTGGTGGTCAAGCGCACGGGCGAGGACGTCGCCTGGAACAGCGACATCGACGTCTGGTGGGACGAGGTCGTGGGAGAGTCCTCCACCGACCACACCCCGGAGATGTTCGACTCCGAGCACCCGCTCTACGTCATGTACACGTCGGGCACCACGGGCAAGCCCAAGGGGATCCTGCACACGAGCGCGGGCTACCTGACCCAGGCCGCCTACACGTTCTGGGCCACGTTCGACCACAAGCCCGACACGGACGTGTACTGGTGCACCGCCGACGTCGGCTGGGTCACCGGCCACTCCTACATCGTCTACGGCCCCACGGCCGAGGGCGCCACGCAGGTGCTCTACGAGGGAACCCCCGACACCCCGCACAAGGGTCGCTGGTGGGAGATCATCGCCGAGTACGGAGTGACGCTCTTCTACACCGCACCCACCGCGATCCGCACGTGCATGAAGTGGGGCGAGCAGATCCCGGCCGAGCACGACCTGTCCAGCCTGCGCGTCCTCGGCTCCGTGGGTGAGTCCATCAACCCCGAGGCCTACGTCTGGTACCGCGAGAACATCGGCGGCGGCCAGACCCCCATCGTCGACACGTGGTGGCAGACCGAGACCGGCGCGCACATGATCACCCCACTGCCCGGCGTCACGTCGGCCAAGCCCGGCTCGGCCATGACGGCCTTCCCCGGCATCGGTGCCGAGGTCGTCGACGACGCCGGCAAGCCGGTGGGCAACGGCGAGGGCGGCTACCTCGTCATCACCGAGCCCTGGCCCTCCATGCTGCGCACCATCTGGGGCGACGACGAGCGCTTCAAGGAGACCTACTGGTCGCGCTGGGAAGGCATGTACTTCGCCGGCGACGGTGCCAAGAAGGACGACACGGGAGCCATCTGGCTCCTCGGCCGGGTCGACGACGTCATGAACGTCTCCGGCCACCGGCTCTCCACCACCGAGATCGAGTCGGCCCTGGTGTCGCACCCGTCGGTGGCCGAGGCGGCCGTCGTCGGTGCGGCTGACGACACCACCGGCCAGGCCGTCGTGGCCTTCGTGATCCTGCGCGAGTCGGCCAAGGACGTCGAGGACGTCAGCGCCGACCTGCGCAACCACGTGGCCAAGGAGATCGGCCCCATCGCCAAGCCGCGCCAGATCATGGTGGTCCCCGAGCTGCCCAAGACCCGCTCGGGCAAGATCATGCGGCGCCTCCTGCGCGACGTCGCCGAGAACCGCGAGGTCGGCGACGCCACCACGCTCGCCGACAGCTCGGTCATGGACCTCATCACCGACGGTCTCAAGGACGCCACGTCCGACGAGGACTGAGCCGGCTCCGCCGGGGGGACGGACGCTGACATGACCCAGCTGGCAGTCGCCCTGGCGGTGCTCGCCGTGCTCGTGGCAGCGAGCCTGGGCGCGCGCTGGTGGCTCCTGAGCCGCCGCCGCTCGCTCGGCTCGCCCGCCGACCGGGCCACGTACGCCACCCTGCACACCGCGTCGCAGATGGCGCCCGCGCTGCGTCGCGGGCTCGACGCCACGGCGGCGGCCGAGGCGTTGCCGCACCTCCGGGCGCTGCTCGGCACACCCACCGTCGGCGTCGTCGACCTGCACGGTGTCCTGGCCTGGAGTGGTCCAGAACCCGCCGTGGGCGATCTCGTGGAGCACGTCCTCGCCTCGGGAACGACGCAGTCCGTCGGCGGTGCCATCGCGGCTCCCCTCACCCTCGAGGACCTCGTGGTGGGGTGCGTCGTGACCGCCACAGACGAGCCGTCCGCCGGCCTCGCGCGGGCCACCACCGAGGTCGCCCGGTGGATGTCGGGACAGCTGGAGCTCGCCGAGCTGGCCACGTCGCGCACCGCGCTCATGGAGGCTGAGCTCCGGGCCCTGCGCGCCCAGATCTCTCCGCACTTCGTCTACAACTCACTCGCGGCCATCGCGTCGTTCGTGCGCACCGACCCCGAGCGCGCCCGCGAGCTCCTGCTCGAGTTCGCCGACTTCACCCGCTACTCCTTCCGCCAGCACGGCGAGTTCACGACGCTCGCCGAGGAGCTGCGGTCCATCGAGCGCTACCTCGTCCTGGAGAAGGCGCGCTTCGGCGACCGGCTCCGGGTGGTCACGCGCATCGCGCCCGAGGTGCTCAACGTGCGTCTGCCGTTCCTCTCGGTCCAGCCACTCGTCGAGAACGCCGTGCGGCACGGGCTGGAGGGCAAGGAGGGCGTCGGGACGGTCACGCTCATCGCGCTGGAGTCCGGGGTCGACTGCGTCATCACGATCGAGGACGACGGGATCGGGTCGGAGCCGGCCGACGTCCGCGCGGCGCTCGCGGGACGGTCCGCCAGTGGGTCGGTGGGCCTGGCCAACGTCGACGAGCGGTTGCGCACCGTCTACGGCAACGACCACGGGATCGTCGTCGAGACGGCCCCCGGCGAGGGAACCCTGGTGCGTCTCCGCGTCCCCAAGTTCCAGGAGCCGACGTGACCGGGGCGGTTGTGGTGCGTCGCCCGCGGCGCGAGGATGTCCCGATGACGAGCACCACGGGACTGAGGACCCTCGTCGTCGACGACGAGCAGCCGGCCCGCGACGAGCTCGTCTTCCTCCTCGGACGCGACGACCGCATCGGTGCCGTCGACACGGCCCGGTCCGGTGCTGAGGCGCTTCGCCGGCTCGAGGCCGGCGACGTCGACCTGATGTTCCTCGACGTCGCCATGCCCGGGCTCAGCGGCATCGACATCGCCCGCGTGGTGGCCCAGTTCCGACACCGGCCGCACATCGTCTTCGTGACGGCCCACGACAACCACGCCGTCGACGCGTTCGAGCTGGGCGCGGTCGACTACCTGCTCAAGCCCATCCGCGAGGAGCGTCTGGCCGAGAGCATCCGCCGCGCCGGCCAGGACGTCGACCCGTCGGAACCGGCCGACGAGACCATCACCGTCGAGCTCGCCGGCGTCACGCGGTTCGTGCAGCGCTCCCGCGTCACGTACGCCGAGGCCAACGGCGACTACGTGCGTCTCCACACCGCCGACGGCGCGCACCACCTCATCCGCACCGCCCTCAGCGGTCTCGCCGACGACTGGGCACCTGCGGGATTTGCGCGCGTGCACCGCAGCATCGTGGTCAACCTCGCCCACGTCCGCGAGCTCCGGCAGGCGGCCGGGCGGACGAGCGTGGTGGTGCCCTCGGGCGACCGGCTCGTGGAGCTGGCCGTGGCCCGCCGGCACACCCGAGCGGTGCGCGAGCTCCTGACCGACCGCGGCGCATGAGTGCCGGGACGGACGAGCCCGCCCCCACCGGCCGTCGCGTCCGGGTGGTGAACCCGCTCGTCGAGGCGTCGTCGCGATCGCCCCGCAGCGTGCGGCAGGAGATCGACGAGTCCACCACGATCGGTGAGCTCTACGTCCGGTCGCTCGTGCGGAGCCAGCTCAGGGCCGCCCTCACCGTCGTGGCCACGGTGCTGCTGCTCGTGGCGTCGCTCCCCCTCGTCTTCGTGCTCGTCGACGACGTCACCACCGCTCGTCTGCTCGGCGTCCCTCTCCCCTGGTTGCTGCTCGGCGTGGCGGTGTATCCCGTGCTGATCGTGGTGGCCTGGCTCTACGTGCGGCAGGCCGAGCGCGCCGAGCAGGACTTCGCCGGGCTGGTCGAGCAGCACGACCAGGAGCTCTGATGTCTACCGGGTGGGGCATCGCAGCGGTCACGCTCGTCAGCCTGGCCACGCTCACGATCGGCGCCCTGACCATGCGCGTCAGCCGCACCACGAGCGACTTCTACGTGGCGTCCCGGTCCGTGAGCCCGGTGCTCAACAGCTCGGCCATCGGAGGTGAGTACCTGTCTGCCGCGAGCTTCCTCGGCGTCGCCGGCCTCGTCCTCGCCAACGGTCCCGACATGCTCTGGTACCCCATCGGCTGGACCGCGGGATACCTCTTCCTCCTCGTGTTCGTGGCCGCTCCCCTGCGCCGCTCCGGGGCCTACACGGTGCCCGACTTCGCCCAGCTGCGGCTGCAGTCCGTCGCCGTCCGGAGAGCAGCCACCGTCCTCGTCGTGGCGGTGGGCTGGCTCTACCTGCTGCCCCAGTTCCAGGGCGCCGGACTCACCCTGGCCGTGGTCACCGGCGCGGCACCGTGGGTGGGGTCGGTGCTGGTGGCGGTCATCGTCGTCGTGAACGTCGTGGCCGGCGGCATGCGTGGCATCACCTTCGTGCAGGCCTTCCAGTACTGGCTCAAGCTCTCGGCGCTGCTCGTCCCGGCGTTCTTCCTCCTGCTGGCCTGGCAGCGCGACGGTCGGCCGTCTCCCGTGGCCGACGCCGACTGGCTCCTGCCCACGAGCGGCGGCGACGGCATGGCGCTCTACACGACCTACTCGCTCCTCGCCGCCACCTTCCTCGGCACGATGGGTCTGCCGCACGTGGTGGTCCGCTTCTACACCAACCCCGACGGTCATGCGGCCCGCCGCACCACCCTGCTCGTGCTCGGGCTCCTGGGCGGCTTCTACCTCCTGCCCACCCTCTACGGCGTGCTCGGACGGATCTACGCGGGCGACCTCGTGGCCGGTCGGGCAGCCGACACGGTGGTCCTCGCGCTGCCCGGCCGGCTCTACGACGGCACGGCCGCCGACCTGCTCGGAGCCCTCGTCACCGCCGGCGCCTTCGCGGCGTTCCTGTCCACGTCGTGCGGAGTCACCATGGCCATCGCGGGCGTCATGGGTCAGTCCATCAACCGGTGGCCGCCGACGGCCCGTCGTGTCCCGCCCATCACGGCGCTGCGGGTCTCGGCCGCCGCCTGCGTGCTCGTCCCGCTCGGCCTCGCGCTCGGGTCAGAGTCGGTCTCGGTGGCCAGCTCCGTGGCCTTCGCGTTCGCCCTGGCCGCCTCGACGTTCTCGCCGCTGCTCGTCCTGGGCATCTGGTGGCGCGGACTCACGGCGGCCGGTGCGATGGCCGGGCTCGCCGGCGGCGGCGTGTGTGCCGTGGCCGGCTCGGTCGTCACGCTCGCCGCACACCCCGAGGGCTGGGCCGGCGCTCTCCTGGCCCAGCCCGCCGCGTGGTCCGCACCCGTCGGATTCGGCCTCATGATCGCGGTCTCGCTGCTCACCCGCGGCTCCGTCCCACCCGGCACGAGCCGCACCATGGTGCGCCTGCACACCCCCGAGCACCTCGACGTCGACCGCTCCCCCGCCCGCTGAGCGGTGGATCTACCACCGAATGAGCCACCGCCCCTGCGGGCGGTGGATCTACCACCGTATGAGCGCTCATACGGTGGAGGAGTCACCGCCCGGGGCGGTGGCGGCGAGGGGCGAGGAAGAGCCGGTCCCAGCGCCGACCGAAGATCGGGGCCGGGCCGACGTATCCACGGTCGCGCATCACCCGGTGGACGTTGAGGACGTATGCCTTGGGCCAGCTGAGGTGCCGCGCGGTCGCCTGGACGTAGGCCCAGTCCGCGTCGCGGAAGCGGGCGTACCTGCCGATGTCGTGGTGGAACTGGCGCATGTCGAGAGCATGCTGTCGACCCTCGATCTCCACGACCATCCTCAGGTCGGGCATGGCCAGGTCGCCGCAGCCCAGGAACTCGTGGTCCTCGTAGATGTCGAGGTTCGAAGCAGGCGGTGGGAGACCGGCGAACGTCAGGAAGATCCGTCCCTCGGACTCCAGCAGCGAACGGCTTCGCGGCTCCAGGTGCGGCAGGGCTCTCTCGACGGTGGCGATCCCCGGACGCCAGTCGTCCGTGATCACGAGGGTCCTGAGCCGCGCCAGGTCGAGATGCCGACGGTGCATCAGCCAGTCGCCGACCTTGATCACGTCGATCAGTCGCATCGTGGCTGCGACGCCCAGGAAGGCCGCCTCGATGCTGACACCGAGCTCGTCGTGCAGCGGCAGGACCTCGGTCCGGTGGAGCATGATCGTGTCGAAGGCGAGGTGCAGGTCCCGGCCGACCGTGAAGTGCAGCGGGAGCAGCGCCCCGATCTCCAGCCCCAGCTCGACGAAGCGGGTCTGGTGGCTCAGCACCGCGTCGGACGGCAACGCGAGTCGTGCGGCGTGGATCCACTGGATCGAGGTGAGGGAGCGCGGTCCGAAGTCAGCCTCGGGGTGGACGTACACCTGCGGCAGGAGCTCGACGAACCGACGGTGCTCGAGCATGCGGGACGACACTCCCAGCTGCACAGCCTCCGCACGGTGGAACGGTCGGCGGAGGAGCTGAGGAGGGAGAGGAGAAGGGCGACGCATCTTCCGACCTCAGCGTCAGACGGCCGAACGGGAAAGGGCCGATCGCTCGGCCTGTGCACGACCGACCGTCGTCCACAAGCGGCGGGCGGTGGATCCACCACCGTATGAGCGTTCATACGGTGGCAGATCCACCGCTCGACCCCGTCGCCTCGCTTTCGGTGGGAGATCCACCGCCCGGGGCTACGGGACCATGGCCTCGATCTCGTAGGTGCGGATGGGGTGGTGGACGCCCTTGAGCTCCACCTCGCCCTTCTCCTCGTACGCGACGGCCTCGCGCACGAGCAGGAACGTCGGGTGGCTGACCAGCAGGCGGCCCGGCACGGCCAGCGTCTGGAGCCGGGCAGCCACGTTCACCGCACGACCGAGCGCCGCGTACTTCATCCGTCCCGAGGAGCCGAAGTTGCCCACGGTGACCACGCCGGTGTCGATGGCCATGCGCACGCGCATCTCGGCGTCGATGCCCGCGTTCATCCACTCGGCGTTCAACCGGCCCACCGACGCCTGCATGTCCAGAGCCATCCGGACCGCGCGCATCGCGTGGTCACGGTCGTTGGTGGTGCTCGGGGCGCCGAACAGGATGAGCACGGCGTCGCCGATGAGCTCGTCGATCGTGCCGTCGTACTTCTCGGCGATGAGCGTCATGGCGGTGAAGTAGTCGTTGAGGACGCGCGACAGCTCCTCCGGCTCCATGCGGTCGACCATCTCGGTGAAGCCGACGATGTCGGAGAAGAACACGGTGACCTTGCGACGCTCGTGGGCGGTGACGCTCTCGCCGCCGGCCACGACCGCGTCGACCACCTGGGACGGCACGTACCGGCGGATCATGGCGTGGCTGCGACGCAGCGTCTCGGCCTGCATGTCGAGCCGCCGTGCCTGGAGCTCGGCGGCCAGCACGACGGCCATCGTCATGGTGAAGGTGCCGATCACGAAGCCGGCGAGCGGCACGACAGCCGACGCCACCCACCAGCCGTTGGGGGACGCGCCGATGGCGTCGTGCCGCACGGCCGGCGCGTACTCGAGGACGTCGGAGAAGCGCAGCACCTCGGTCACCACGATGAGGACCGTCGACGTGCCGAGGGAGAACCAGCCGGCCCGCGGACCGAACACGACCCCGCACACGAAGGCCACGACCGGCACGAGCATGAGGTACGGCGTGCTCCACATCCCCAGCACGTGGACGAGGTGGACCATGTAGCTGGAGTACAGCGCGAGGGCCACGTAGAGCACGGGCTTGCCAGGCCAGTGTCGAGCCGTGGCGATCCAGCTGATGACGAGTCCGAAGGCGACCACGCCGATGCCGTAGAGCAGCGACTCGTCGAGGACGGCCATCCGGACGACCCCGGACTCGCGGGTCGTCCACCAGATGACGAACGCCGCGGCCAGCTGCGCGGGCAGGAAGCCGCACATCATGACGGCGAGCTTGTACGGGACGTCGGTCTGGACGAAGGCGGCGAAGGCGTTGGCGAACTTGCCACGTGCCTGACGTGACGTGACCATGCAACACCTCCTCACCATCGGGCCCTGGGGCTTCGACTCATGCTAGTGGGAATGCATCGTCGCAGGTCAGGGCATGGTTGTGACGTTGTTCTCGTGCATCGGGGTCACCCGATTGACGGCAAGTCGACAGCCTCAGTTCAGGTACCTCTCACCTGCGCGGGTCACGGTGGAGCCATGGACACCGACACCACACGCACCGACCTCGTCTTCTCGACGTCCGTGATCATGGGCGCCATCGCCACAGGGCTCATCCTGCGCCTGCTCGGCGCGGCCTGACCTCCTCACGGCCGCCGCGTCCCGCCGCTCCCGTCGCGGGGGACCGTCGGTCACTTGTAGGCTCGTGATCATGAGCAGCAGCGAGTCCACGACTCCCGCACCCGTCGCCGAGGAGCAGCCCACCGTCGGCAAGCTGGTCGCCGAGGTCAGCCGCGACATCTCCGCCCTCGTGCAGTCGGAGATCCGCCTGGCCAAGACCGAGCTCAAGGTGAGCGCCACGGCCGGCGGGATCGGCGCCGCGCTGTTCCTGGTGGCCGGCTTCCTCGGGATCCTCATCACGATCCTGCTCTCGATCGCGTTCGCGTACTTCCTCACCATGACCGGGCTGCACCCCGCCTGGTGCTTCCTGATCGTGTCGGGCGTCTACCTGCTGCTGATCGTGCTCCTCGTCCTCGTGGGCATCAAGAAGATCAAGAAGATCCGCGCTCCCGAGAAGACCATCTCCACCGCCAAGGAGATCCCGGCCGCGCTCAAGGGCCAGAAGCCCGCGTCGCTCCCGCGTCGCTGAGGCTCAGCGCCGTCGTCCCGCCACGGCTGCGACGACGGCGCCCAGGACCAGCAGGACGACGCCCGCGACCGCCGTGGTGGTCAGCCAGCCCTGCGCGCTGTCCTGGGTGAGCTGGACGAGTCTGTCCCGCACCGTCCGGGCCACCTCGCCGCCGGTCGCTGGCTCGTCGAGCGCCGCGTCGGCGACGGAGCCGAGCGCCGGCCACAGCACGGCGGCGGAGAGCAGGAGGCCGACGCCGAGGCCCGCCACGGCGACGCCCCGTCGGCGGGCGAGTGCGACCGAGGCGAGCGCGGCGAGCAGCGCCACCAGCCCCCCGACGACGGCCGCCGTGGGGGCCTGCCGGGCCACCTCCAGCGCGGTGTCGTCCTCGACGGTCTCGAGCACCACCGGCACCGTGCTGGGTGCATTGATCTGCACCGGCAGCGAGCCCGTGATCTTGTCGAGCACGTAGTCGGCCACCGGGGCGGCGTCGATGCTGAAGTAGCCGGGCCCGTCGGTCTGCTGGAACAGCGAGCGGTGCGTGCGGGCGATCGACTCGTCCCAGGCCTGCTGCCACCCAGGGTCCCCGGCCACCCGCTCGGCAGCCGCTCGCACGGCGGACCGCACGACCTCCTCCAGGCTCGCCGGCACCGAGACCGGCAGGGCAGCGTCGTCGACCAGGGCGGCAGTGACCTCGTCGATCACGGCATCGCGGACCTGCTCGTCCTGGACGAGCGGACCGACGAGGGACACGAAGCCGTCCTCCGACGTGACGTGGGTGGCCGTCCACCCGGCGGGGAGCGCCACCACCACGGCGAGGACGGCCACGACCCACGCCGCGAGCGAGGCGACGGAGCGCATCAGGCGCACTCGCCCGTGTCGACGGCCGAGGAAGCGGTCCGGCCGCGCGCTGCGTCGTCCTGCACCTGCTCGGCGGTGACAGCGTAGCCGGTGGAGCCGTCGGCCACGGAGGCCGCGAAGATCACGCCGAGGACGTCGCCGTCGGGCGAGACGAGCGGTCCACCGGAGTTGCCTGAGCGCACCAGACCGCGGACCGCGAAGGTCTGCCGCAGCACCTGGCCACGGTCGTAGATGTCGGGGCTGCGCAGGGTGATGCGGTCGCGGATACGGGCCGCGCGGGCGTCGAAGGGGCCGTTCTCGGGGAAGCCGAGGATGGCCGCGTCGTCGCCGGCCGCACCGCCGGTGTCGAAGCTGAGCGGGTCCAGGCCCAGGCCTTCGACCGACAGCACCGCGATGTCGAGCTTGGGGTCGAACAGCACGACCCTGGCCCTGCGGCGCTCGCCCTCGACGGTGACGGTGGGCTCGCTCACCCCGGCCACCACGTGGGCGTTGGTCATGACACGGTCCTGCGCGTAGACGAACCCCGAGCCCTCGATGCCGCGGTCGCACCGGGCCACGCCCAGGATCTTGACCACGCTCTCGGAGGCGGTCCGGACCTCCGGGTCCTTGATGATGTCGTCGCTCGGCGGACCGACGGCGACGATCTTCTCGTCGGCGAACGGATCGATGTAGCGCGGGAAGAGGTTGGCGTCGAGGACCTTGTTGAACGTCCGCAGCGCCTGCGAGGCCTGCCCCGGCATGATCGAGTCGACCTTGCCCAGGATGGCGGACGAGCGCGACTCCTTGGCGAGGTAGGGGATGGAGGTCCCGCTCACCGAGTAGCCGAGGGCCCACGACGCCACCAGGACCACGGCCATGCTGAGCGCAGCACCACCGACGGCGTCGAGACGGCGCAGCGGAGCGGCCCGCAGCGCGCCACGCAGGTCGGAGCCGACGTACGTGCCGAGGGCCTGGCCGATCCCGGCTCCGGCCACGACGATGCCGAGCGCGAGGAGCGAGGTCGTGAGAGTCGGGTCGTCGTCGCCGAGGACCCGCGGCACGACGGCGATGCCGATGAGCCCTCCGACCAGCAGGCCGGCCGTGCCGATGAGGTTGACGACGAATCCCTGCACGTAGCCCGAGACCGCGTAGGCCAGCATGACCAGGACGATCAGGACGTCGAGGGAGCTCATCCGAGCCCCGGCAACGGTCTCGTGACGGACTCGTCCCAGGGCTTCTCCCAGCCGACGGCCTCGAAGAGCCGCGAGATGACGCCTGCGGTGAAGCCCCAGAGCGGGACCTCGGTGCCCACCTCGAAGGCCGGTCCGCGCCAGCCCGAGGGATGCTCGACGCTGAACCGGTTGGCCGGCTCCACGAGGTTGCGGATCGGGTGGTGCAGGACGTGCCCGACCTCGGCGGCCGAGACGGGCTCGAGGGCGCGCGGCGCGGTCCAGTAGCCGAGCACCGGCGTGACGGCGAAGTTGCTGGGCGGCAGCCACAGCGTGGGCAGGGTCCCGAACACCTCCACCTCGGAGGGGTCGAGTCCCACCTCCTCCTGCGCCTCGCGCAGGGCCGTATCGACGGGGCCGTCGTCCTCGGGGTCGGTGGCGCCACCCGGGAACGAGATCTGGCCGGCATGGTTGCGCAACGTGGCGGCCCGCTCGGTGAGCAGGAGCTCAGGCCCGTCGGGACCGTCCGCGAAGCAGATCAGGACGGCGGCCGGCCGAGCGTCGGCCGGCGGGTGCGGGAACCGCGGGGCCAGCTGCTCGGCCTGCACCGACGACGCCATCTCGGCGAGCGGCCGCAGCCACGGCGGCAGTCCGTCGAGGGTCATGAGGCGAATTCTTCCAGGGCTCTCCCAGACGTGCTCACGCGCGGCCCTGGGTGGTGACCAGGGCGGCCGCCTCGACGGGGTCGGTGGGCCCCTCCCCGAAGCTCGGGCACCAGCGCGCCAGCGGGCACGCGCCGCACGCCGGCTTGCGGGCGTGGCAGCGTCGGCGGCCGTGCCAGATGAGGCGGTGGCTCAGCATCGTCCAGTCCTGGCGCGGGAACAGCGCGCCCACGGCGTGCTCGGTGCGGACCGGGTCCTTGGCCGTCGCGCCGTCGACCCACTCGAAGCGACGGACGAGCCGGGCGAAGTGCGTGTCGACCGTGAGGCCCGGGACGTCGAAGGCGTTGCCGAGCACGACGTTGGCGGTCTTGCGCCCCACGCCCGGGAGGGTCACCAGGTCCTCGAGCCGACCGGGCACCTCCCCGCCGAAGCCCTCCACGAGGGCGGCCGACAGCCCGAGGATGCTGTTGGTCTTGGCCCGGAAGAACCCCGTGGAGCGGATGATCTCCTCCACGTCGGCGCGGTCGGCGGCCGCGAGGGCCGTGGCATCGGGGTAGCGGCCGAAGAGGACCGGCGTCACGGCGTTGACGCGGCGGTCGGTGGTCTGCGCCGACATCACCGTGGCGACCAGCAGCTCGAACGGACTCGTGAAGTCGAGCTCGCACCCGGCCTCCGGATAGGTCTCCGCGAGCACGCGATGCATCTTCCGTGCGCGCCTCACGAGGGTCGTCTCGGGGCGCTGCGACAGGGATTTTCCGCTTTCCGGCACGCTCCGACCCTACGTGTCGCGCGCCGGATAGCCCGACAGTGTGGAAAAGTGGGTCGCCGTAGGCAACACTGTGAGCGACGCAACAGAGACAAGGACCAACGTGACCGACGACGTGCTGCGGCAGGCACCCCTCTTCTCCGGCCTCGACGAGGACTCGGCGGCGGCACTCGACGCCTCCATGACGGGGCGCACGCTCGGCCGCGGCGAGGTCCTCTTCAACGAGGGCGACGACGGCGACCAGCTCTACGTCGTCACCTCCGGGAAGATCAAGCTCGGGCGCACGTCACCCGACGGACGAGAGAACCTGCTCGCCATCCTGGGCCCCGGACAGATGTTCGGCGAGCTCTCCTTCTTCGACCCCGGCCCGCGCTCCGCGACGGCCACCGCGGTCACCGACGTCGAGGTCCGCAGCCTGGGCCACGAGGCACTCAGCCCCGTGCTCCTGCAGCACGCCGACGTCGCCATGGCGCTGCTCAACCAGCTGGCCGGTCGCCTCCGGCGCACCAACGAGGTCGTCGGCGACCTCGTCTTCTCCGACGTCCCCGGTCGCGTCGCCAAGGCGCTGCTCGACCTCGCGGGTCGTTTCGGTCGCAAGGCCGACGACGGCGTGCACGTCAACCACGACCTCACGCAGGAGGAGCTGGCCCAGCTCGTCGGTGCCTCGCGCGAGACCGTCAACAAGGCCCTCGCCGACTTCGCGTCCCGCGGCTGGCTGCGCCTCGAGCCCCGCAGCGTGGTCATCCTCGACCTCGAGCGCCTGCAGCGCCGCGCTCGCTGATCCACCTCCCGGGCCTGCCCGGGTTGGGACGAACGATGAGGGCTTCTGGTCGCCACGGCGACCGGGAGCCCTCGTTCTTCGTGCGGTCCGACCAACGACGAGGGGTACGGGCCGCCACAGCGACCACCAACCCTCATCCTTCGTTCCCCCACGACCAACGACGAGGGGTACGGGCCGCCATGGCGACCGGGAGCCCTCGTTCTTCGTCCGGCCCTGCCTGACGACGGGTGGAGCTAGACGCCGAGGTGGTCCAGCTGGGCCTGGACGCTGAGCTCTGCGGCGGGCCAGAGCACCTCGTCGACGTCGGCGTACACCTTCTCGACGACCTCGCGGGCCGTGGTGGCGCCGTCGGCCACGGCGGCCCGGACCTGCTCGAGCCGTTCCTTGCGGTGCGCCAGGTAGAAGTCGAGCACCGCGCCCGCGTCGGTGACCACCGGGCCGTGCCCCGGCAGGATGCGCTCGGCGCGGCCGTCGGTGACCAGCCCTCGCATCCGGGTCACGGACTCGAGGTAGGGGCCGAGCACGCCGTCGGGGTGCGCGATGATCGTGGTCCCGCGCCCCAGCACCGTGTCGCCCGTGAGCAGCGAGGGCTCGTCGAGGAGCAGGAAGCTCGTGGAGTCGCGGGTGTGGCCGGGCGTGAGCACGACCTCGAGGCGCAGTCCGTCGACGTCGAGCACCTCGCCGTCGACGAGCGGCTCGGCGCCACGGCAGAACTCGGCCGACACGGCTCGCGCGGGCGCACCCGTGCGACGCGTCAGCTCGTCGACGGCCTCGGTGTGGTCGCCGTGGTGGTGCGTGAAGAGCACGAGCCCGACCTCGCCCGCCACGGCCAGCACGGCGTCGAGGTGCGCGGCGTCGGCCGGTCCGGGGTCCACCACGACCGAGCGTGCGGCGCCCGGCTCGCGCAGCACCCAAGTGTTGGTGCCGTCGAGCGTCATCATCCCGGGGTTCCGGGCCAGGACGGAGGTGGCGCGGTCGGTCACCTGCACCGGCTGCTCGTACTCGCTCATGCTTCCTCCTCCGGGGAGCGGTCGCTGTCGTTCTCGATGAACCACTCGCCGTCCACCTGGACGAGCCGCGGCTCGATGGCGCGCACCTCGCGCGCGACCGAGGCGGCAACGGCCTCGCCCGACGCCAGGCCGGCGACCTCGCGGCACGTGACGATCGTCGGCGGCATCATGACGGCCTCGCCGCGGTCGACCGACTCGAGCACGCGGCTCAGCGGCGCCCACAGGGCACGGTCGGCCTCGCCGGGGAGCTCGCCCACGACCTGCCCCTCGGGCACGGCAGCGACGAAGAAGAAGGTGTCGTAGCGTCGCGGCTCGAAGGCCGGTGTGATCCAGCGCGACCAGGCTCCGACGAGGTCGGTGCGCAGCACGAGCCCGCGCTGCTCCAGGAGCTGGGCGAGCGAGAGCTCCTTGGACTCCAGGGCCAGCCGCGCGGCGGCCAGCTCCGGTCCGGAGGTGTCGGCCAGGACGGTGTGCTCGTCGGCGCCGGCGAGCAGGATGCCCGACTCCTCGAACGTCTCGCGGACCGCGGCCACCACCAGACCACGGGCCCGGTCGGCGTCGCAGCCGAGCCGGTCGCCCCACTCCTGCCACGAGGGGCCGACGTGCGCGATCGGGTCGGTGTCGGACGACTGGACCCCGCCGCCGGGGAACACGTAGAACCCGGCCGCGAAGGCCATCGTCGTCTGGCGACGCATGAGGTAGGTCTCCGCGCCGTCGGACCCGTCGCGCAGCAGGACGATCGTGGAGGCGTCCCGCGGCACAGCCACCTCGCCACCCATGGCCTCGGCGTGCGCGCGCAGGCGGTCCGGGAGCGGGATGCGCATCAGGCGATCTCGACCACGAGCTCGACCTCGACGGGCGCTCCGAGCGGGAGCACCGAGACGCCCACGGCGCTGCGGGCGTGCACGCCGGCCTCGCCGAAGACCGAGCCGTAGAGCTCGCTCGCGCCGTTGGCGACGGCGGGCTGACCCGTGAACGACGGGTCGCTGGCCACGAAGACCGTGGCCTTGACGATGCGGACCACGCGCTCGAGGTCGACGACCGAGGCCACCGCGGCCAGGGTGTTGACAGCGCACTGGTGCGCACAGGCGGTGGCCTGCTCGGGGGTCACGTCGACCCCCACCACGCCGGTGGCGAGCAACGAGCCGTCCGAGAGCGGGAGCTGGCCGGCCGTGAAGACGTGGTTCCCCGACACGACCGCCGGCACGTAGGCGGCCACCGGCGCCGGCACCTCCGGCAGGACCAGCCCCAGCTCGGCGAGCCGGTCGGTCACGCGGCTCATGCGATGGGCCGCTTGAAGTAGGCCACGAGGTTCTCCGGGTTCATGCCGGGCACGATCTGGACGAGCTCCCAGCCCTCACGGCCGAAGTTGTCGAGGATCTGCTTCGTCGCGTGCACGAGGACGGGTGCGGTCAGGTACTCCCACTGAGTCATGCATCGACTCTAGTTGGTTCCGGAATGCGCACGATGTACGCGTCGGTAGGCTCGTCGCGTGAGCTCCTGGACCCCCCTGCACATCGTCACGGGCAAGGGCGGCACGGGCAAGACCACCGTCGCCGCCGCGCTCGCCATCGCCCTCGCCGGCCGCGGCAAGCGCGTGCTCCTGTGCGAGGTCGAGGGTCGCCAGGGCATCGCCCAGCTCTTCGACGTCCCACCGCTGCCCTACGAGGAGCGTCGGGTCAGCACGGGTCTCGACGGCGGGGAGGTGTTCGCCCTGGCCATCGACCCGGAGGCGGCACTGCTGGAGTACCTGCAGATGTACTACCGACTCGGCCGCATCGGCAAGGCGTTCGACCGCTTCGGGATCATCGAGTTCGCCACGACCATCGCGCCCGGCGTCCGCGACGTCCTGCTCACCGGCAAGGTCTACGAGGCGGCTCGGCGCACGGGTGACGACGGGTACGACGCCATCGTCATGGACGCCCCGCCCACGGGTCGCATCACCCGCTTCCTCAACGTCAACGCGGAGGTGGCCGGGCTCGCCAAGGTCGGCCCCATCAAGAAGCAGGCCGACTCCATCATGACGCTCATGCGTGCCCCCTCCACCCGGGTGCACCTCGTCTCGGTGCTCGAGGAGATGCCGGTCCAGGAGACCGTCGACGGCATCGCCGAGCTCGAGTCCGCACGTCTGCCGGTCGGCCACGTGGTGCTCAACCTCGTCCGCCCATCTCTTCTGAGCGCCGCCACGGCCGAGGGACTGAGCGGCGGCAGCCTCGACGCTGCGAGCGTGGGCCGGAGCCTCGACCGCGCCGCCCTCTCCACCGACGCAGCGCCCGCCCTCCTCGAGGAAGGCCGCGGCCACCTCGAGCGCCAGCAGCTCCAGGACGCCCAGCGCGGCATCATCGAGCGCGCCTCGGCCCCGCACCTCGAGCTGCCCGCCCTTCCCGAGGGCATCGACATGGGTGCACTCTTCGACCTCGCGGGCCGTCTGCGCGACGACCTGCTCGCCCACTCCACCGGAGGCGCCTGATGGCCGGCAAGCCCAGCACCTCGCCCTCGGCCCGTCGGCGCGGAACCTCCCGTGCGGCCGGGCCTGCGGGATCCACCCGCACGGCCGGCGCACTAGAGCTCGACGCCCTCATCGGCGACCCCGCCACGCAGATCATCGTCTGCTGCGGCTCCGGCGGTGTCGGCAAGACCACCACGTCCGCGGCCCTCGCTCTTCGCGCGGCCGAGCAGGGCCGGCGTGTCTGCGTGCTCACCATCGACCCGGCCCGACGCCTCGCGCAGGCCATGGGCCTCACCGAGCTCGACAACGTGCCGCGCCCCGTCTCCGACGTCGACCCGTCGGCGGGCGGCTCGCTCGACGCCATGATGCTCGACATGAAGCGCACCTTCGACGAGGTGGTGGAGTCGCACGCCACCCCCGAGAAGGCCCAGCAGATCCTCAACAACCCGTTCTACGTCGCCATCTCCAGCTCCTTCGCCGGGACGCAGGAGTACATGGCCATGGAGAAGCTCGGCCAGCTGCACGCTGCCTCGAACGACCCCGGCGCGGCGGAGGGCGGCACGCAGGGGTGGGACCTCATCGTGGTCGACACCCCGCCGTCGCGGTCCGCGCTCGACTTCCTCGACGCACCCGAGCGGCTCTCCTCGCTCCTCGACGGCCGCTTCATCAAGCTGCTGCTCGCGCCTGCCAAGGGCCCGGCCCGGCTGCTCAACGCCGGCTTCGGCGTCGTGACCGGCGCCATCAACAAGATCGTCGGCGGCCAGCTGCTCAGCGACATGCAGACCTTCGTGGCCGCCTTCGACACCCTCTTCGGCGGGTTCCGCCAGCGCGCTGAGGCCACCTACTCACTCCTGCAGGCCCCTGGCACGGCCTTCGTGGTCGTGGCCGCGCCCGAGGCCGACGCCATGCGGGAGGCGGCCTACTTCGTGGAGCGCCTCACGCAGGAGCAGATGCCCCTCGCCGGGCTCGTCGTGAACCGGGTGCACGAGCGGGGCGCGAGCGGGCTCACGGCCGCCGACGCCGAGTCGGGCGCCCAGCGCCTCGGCGGAGGCGACGACGCCACCGACAGCGCCACGGCCGAGCTGCTGGCCGTGCACGCCGAGCGCGAGCGCATCGCCGCCAAGGAGGACAAGGTGCGCAAGCGCTTCGCGGCCTCGCACCCCTCGGTCGCCACACGGCCCGTGCCGGCGCTCGCGAGCGACGTGCACGACCTGGCAGGGCTGCGCCGCATCGGCGCGCACCTCGCCGGGGCGTAGAGCAGAGCTCGTCGGCCCCTGGTCCTCAGGGAGCGTGCCGCCCGCTCAGGCGAGCGAGCAGGCTCAGACCGCAGCGACAGGCTGCAGGATGCTGCGCCAGGTGTCGACGTTCGGCCGGCGACGCAGCAGCGCACGACGCTCGCGCTCGGTCATGCCGCCCCACACGCCCCACTCGATCCTGTTGTCCAGGGCCTCGGCCAGGCACTCGGCCTTGACGGAGCATCCACCGCACACCTGCTTGGCGCGGTTCTGCTCAGCACCCTTGACGAACAGGTCGTCGGACTTGCCGCGACATGCGGCCGTGGCCGCCCAGTTGTCGTTCCACATGGTCAAACGCCCTTTCCCGAGATCAGCCGGAAGGCTGAAAAAATTGCGTGACACCAATGTAGGAAGTGGTGCATCTATCCAGATAGGCCTCACAGGTGCCAATTAGGGCTAGTCACAGGACCCCCCGGGCTAGTCACTTATGACTACTCGAACAACAAATCCCCCGCCTCGCCGCGACCGCGACGGGCGAGAGGCTTGTGCACGGTCACGTAGGCTTGCCTCCATGTCGTGGGATGCCCTGACCAGCTCGGTCCGCCGCTTGGCGCAGTCAGAGACGAAGCACAGCTCCAAGGCCTCGATCATCGGGTCCATGGTGGTGCTGGCTGCCATCTCCGGCGTGCTCGTGGCCGCGGTCGCGGTGCCGTCCACGGCCATCTTCGCCTCCACGGCCAACGACCTCAGCGGCGACATCACCGAGCTGCCTCTCCAGCTCGACGACTCGCCCAACCCGCAGACCACGCGCCTCTACGCGTCGGACGGCAGCCTCGTCGCGTACTTCTACAAGGAGAACCGGCAGGACGTCCCGCTCAAGGACATCAACGCCTCCATGCGGCGCGCCATCATCTCCATCGAGGACAACCGCTTCTATGAGCACGGCGCCCTCGACCTCAAGGGCACGCTGCGCGCCCTGGTGAACAACGCGTCCGAGGGCCAGACCCAGGGCGGCTCCTCCATCACGCAGCAGCTCGTGAAGCTCACCCTGCTGCAGCAGGCGCAGACCAAGGAGCAGCGCCAGGCGGCCACGGCCAAGTCCACCGCCCGCAAGATCCGCGAGCTCAAGCTCGCCATCACGTACGAGCAGGACCACACGAAGGACGAGATCCTCGAGCGGTACCTGAACATCGCCTACTTCGGCGACGGCGCCTACGGCATCAGCGCGGCCGCGTACCACTACTTCTCGGTGAGCCCCGAGAAGCTCACCACGCTCCAGTCCGCCACCCTGGCCGGCCTCGTGAAGAACCCGGTGGAGTTCGACCCGCGGGTCTACCCCGAGCGCGCGCTCCAGCGCCGCAACACCGTCATCGCGGTCATGGCGGCCCAGGGCAAGATCACCACCGCCGAGTCCAAGAAGCTGCAGGCCGAGCCCCTCGGCCTCAAGATCACGACGTTCCCCAACGGCTGCGTCACCAGCATGGCCTCCTTCTCGTGCGACTACGTGCGCCGCTACCTGCTGGCCGACGAGTCCCTCGGCGCCACGGTGGCCGAGCGCCAGTCCGCGCTCGAGAACGGCGGACTCACCATCAAGTCCAACATCGACATCAAGATGCAGAAGGCCCTCAACAAGGCCGTCAAGGGCGCTGCCGACCCCAAGGACAAGGCGCTCGCCGCCATGGCCCTCGTCGAGCCCGGCACGGGCAAGGTGCGCGGCGTCGCGCAGTCGCACCCCATGGGCGCCAACAAGAAGAAGGGCGAGTCGTACATCAACTTCACGGTGCCTCGCCAGTACGGCGACTCCGGCGGCTTCCCGGCGGGCTCCACGTTCAAGATGTTCACCGTCGCGGCCGCCCTCAAGCAGGGCATCCCGGTCTCCAAGTCGTACGGCTCCCCCCAGACCATGGTGTTGCGTCCGGGCACGTTCTTCGACTGCTCCGGCGGCGGCACCGGCGAGTGGAAGGTCAGCAACTCCACCGGCGCCGGCACGTTCAACATGACCACCGGCACGCGCCGCTCGGTCAACACCTACTTCGCCCAGCTGGAGCGCGACGCCGGCCTGTGCAACGTCGTCAAGGCCGCCGAGGCCATGGGCATCAAGGTCCCGTACCCCACCGACGACAACCCGCTCAACAACCAGGTCCCCTCGTTCACCCTCGGCATCACCGACGTGAGCCCCCTCGACATGGCTGCGGCCTACGCCACGCCTGCCTCCGGTGGCCTGTACTGCAAGCCCAACCCGGTCAACGAGATCATCGACCGCAACGGCAAGACCATCAAGAAGTACGAGCCCGAGTGCACGCGCGTCATGAGCAAGGAGGTGGCTGCGCAGATCAACGAGATCCTCGCCGGCCTCCAGCGTCCCGGCGGCTTCGGCTTCAGCGCCGGCACCGGCCTCAACATCCCCTCGGCCGCCAAGACCGGAACCACGCAGGACAACAAGTCGGTCTGGTACGCGGGCTACACGCCGGAGATCTCCGCTGCGGCCATGCTCGCCGCGGCCGACTCCAAGGGTCGCCCCATCACGCTGGTGGGCCAGAAGGTCAAGGGCCGGTTCCTCTCCTTCGGCGGCGTCGCCGGATCGGGTCTGGCCGGTCCGCTCTGGAAGGCCGCCATGGGCACCATCCAGGACCTGGTCTCGCCCACCCCGTTCGAGGCGCCGCCGCGCGCGGCCCGCGTGCAGCGCAGCTTCACCAACAACGACACCACGAGCAACGGCGACCAGGACCGCAACAACGGCAACCGGGGTCGCGGGAACGGCAACGGGAACGGCAACCGCTGACGTTCCGTCGGGGCTGAGGTACGGCCAGGCTCAGGCGCCGAGCTGGCGCCGCACCTCGGCTGCCACGACGCCACCGTCGGCCCGGCCCTTGACCTGCGGCTGGACGACGCCCATGACCTTGCCCATGGCCTTCATGCCGTCGGCAGCGGCGCCCGTGGACTCCACGGCCGCGGTCACGATGGCCTTCACCTCGTCGGCCGAGAGCGGCTCGGGCAGGTAGTCGGCGAGGATCACGGCCTCGTCGCGCTCCTTCTGGGCGAGCTCGGGACGGTTGCCCGTGTCGAAGGCCTCGGCCGCCTCGCGACGCTTCTTGGCCTCGGACGTGAGCACGGTGAGCACCTCGTCGTTGCTCAGCTCGCGGGCCTCCTTGCCGGCCACCTCGGCGTTGGTCACGGCACTCAGCACCATGCGCAACGTGGAGGCACGCAGGGAGTCCCGCGCTTTGATCGCGGTGGTGAGGTCGGCGCGCAGTCGGTCCTTGAGCTCAGCCATGTCGCCATGCTCTCACCCCGTGTCGTGGGCCCGCCCGCCCGACTAGGCTGCAGACCATGAAGGCGATCACCGTCCCCCTGGCCGCGGCCGGGCTCGGCGCGGCCGCCGTGGCGTACTCCGCGCTCTACGAGGTCCGGGCCTTCACCCTGCGCAAGATCAAGGTCCCCGTGCTGCCGGCCGGCGCGGAGCCCATCAAGGTCCTGCACCTGTCCGACACCCACATGACCCCGTCTCAGCACCGCAAGCAGTCGTGGCTGAGCGACCTCGCCGGGCTGGAGCCCGACCTCGTGGTCAACACGGGCGACAACCTCGCCCACCTCGACGCACTGCCCTCGGTCCTGCGGGCGTACGGCGACCTGCTCGACCTCCCCGGCGTCTTCGTCTTCGGGTCCAACGACTACTTCTCGCCCCGGGGCAAGAACCCCGTGCACTACCTCACGGGCGGCACCGGGGTCCACAAGACGGGAGCGTGGGAGCGCACCAAGGACCTCCCGTTCGAGGACATGCGACGGGCGTTCACCGCTCGGGGCTGGACCGACCTGACCAATCGTCACGCCAGCGTCGAGGTGGCCGGCCGGCGGCTGGCCTTCGTCGGGGTCGACGACCCGCACCTGGGCTACGACGAGCTCGACGACGTCCCGGCCGACCCCACGGCCGACCTGGCCGTGGGTGTCGCCCACGCCCCGTACCTGCGCGTCCTCGACCGGTGGAACGCGCTCGGCTACCCGCTCCTGCTGGCCGGTCACACCCACGGCGGACAGCTTCGCATCCCGTTCTACGGAGCCCTCGTGACCAACTGCGACCTCGACCGGCAGCGCGCCCGCGGACTCCACACGCACCGCACGGAAGGCCACGAGCCGTCCTGGATGCACGTGTCGGGCGGACTCGGCACCTCCCCCTATGCTCCCCTGCGATTCGCCTGTCGACCCGAGGCGACGCTCCTCACCCTCACCGGTATAGAATCGGCTGGGTTGCCGTAGTTCAGGCAGCAGGCAGTACCGGGGTGTGGCGCAGCTTGGTAGCGCGCGTCGTTCGGGACGACGAGGCCGCAGGTTCAAATCCTGTCACCCCGACCCAGTCCGTCAGGACACCAGAAGCTCCCGGGCCCTCAGGGCCCGGGAGCTTCGTCGTGCAGGACCTCCATCAGCCTCGCCAGCCGCCGGGTCGGGGCTCCGCCCAGCTCCACGACGCGGGCCGGGCCGGTGAGCGCAGGGTCCTCGACCAGCTCGAGCAGGCGATCGTCCATCGCCGACCTCAGGGCCGGGTCCTCGTCGTCCGGCACCACGATGCCCGCGCCGGCGTCCAGCGGAAGCACCACGAGCAGGTCCACGTGCTGCATCGCCGCAGCGGCGAGCACCTCGACCCGTTCCCTGGTCCTGACCGAGCACGTCGGACGATCCAGCACGGCCAAGGCGTCGAGGTAGGCCAAGAAGTCCAGCGGCCCCCGCTCCGCGATGACCCACGCCCCGGGCGGAGCCGTCAGCAGTCGCTCGGCGGCGAGCTCCAGCTGAGCCACGAAGGACCCCGCGTCAGACCCGGCGGTGGACTCCTCCAGCAGCTCGTAGGGGTCCTCGAGGACCATCGACCAGTCCCGAGCAGCGGCGGCGTCGGAGACGAGCGTGCTCTTGCCGCTCGCATGGGTCCCCGACACCACGACGCGCATGCTGCACGGTAGCGCCGCCGGGGCAACCGCCCGCTACTGACCGAGCGGGTCGCTGTCGTTCAGCGCGGACACGACCTCGGCGTAGTCGCCGCGGGCCTCGCCGTAGCGCAGGAACTTCACCCGCTCGACCTGGATCTCGGTCGCGTCGGGCTGGGTCTCGATGATCTCGAGCACCTCGCTCACGTACTCCTGCAGCGGCATCGCCACAGAGCTCTCGGCGTGACCGGGCACGATGTCGGTCTGGACGGCAGGTGGCACGAGCTCCATGACGCGCACGCTCGTGGCGGCCAGCTGAAGCCGGATCGACTCGCTGAGCATGTGCATCGCCGCCTTGGTCGCGTTGTAGGTCGGCGTCCCCGCCAGGGGAGCGAAGGCCAGGCCCGAGGAGACGGTCATGACCGTGGCGTCGGGACGGGTCTGCAGGTGCGGCAGGAACGCGGCCAGGAGCCGGATGGGGCCGAGCACGTTGGTCTGGACCGTCTGCTCCGCCGTGGCGAGGAAGTCCGAGCCCGCCCAGTCCTCTGCGCGCATGATGCCGGCCATCGTGACCAGGACGTCGAGCTCGGGATGGCGCCCCAGCACCTCGGCAGCGGCGCGCTCGATGCTCGCCGCGTCGGCGGTGTCGATCTCGACGGTGTCGATGCCGGGGTGCTCGGCGGTGATCTCGTCGAGCAGCGCCCGTCGTCGGCCGCCGACCACGACGGTGTTGCCCCGCTCGTGGAGCGCGATGGCCAGGGCGCGACCGATGCCGCTCGTCGCGCCGGGGATGAAGATGGTGTTGTCGGTGATTCGCATGTCTCGAGACTCGCCGGACCGACAGGGCTCCACCAGGGACGGCTCTGCGGGGGATCGGCGATCCCTGGTCCGGCGCGGGACGGCGGGTGATGATGGGGCCATGGATCGCAGCGCACTCGCCGAGTTCCTCCGCAGCCGTCGCGAGACGTTGCAGCCGGAGGACGTCGGGATCCCCGAGGGGCCACGACGCCGCGCACCCGGCCTGCGACGCGAGGACGTCGCGCAGCTGGCCGCGATGTCCACCGACTACTACACGCGGCTCGAGCAGCAGCGCGGGCCACAGCCGAGCGTGCAGATCCTGGCCTCGCTCGCCCGAGCGCTCCGGCTCTCCCTCGACGAGCGCGACTACCTCTACCGCACGGCCGGGCACCACGTCCCCGACCGCGGCACGTCGTCGGAGCACGTGGCCCCTGCGCTGCTCAGGGTCTTGGACCGGCTCTCGGACACACCCTCGCTGATCATCTCCGACCTCGGCGTGACGCTCGTCCAGAACTCCATGGCGACGGCACTGTTCGGCCCGGCCACGTCGGCCACGGGCGCGGCGCGGGCGGAGGTCGTGCGTTGGTTCCTCGAGCCCGACACCGAGCGTCGGCGGTACCCGACCGATGCCCACGACCACCACGGTCGCGCCCTGGTCTCCGGACTCCGGGTGGTCTACGGGGAGCAGGGCGCGGCTTCGCCGGCCGGCGAGATCGTGCGTCTCCTGACCGAGCGCAGCCCGGAGTTCGTGGCGCTCTGGGAGCGCCAGGAGGTGGCGCGACGGTTCCAGGACCACAAGACGGTGCTCCACCCGCAGGTGGGAGCCATCGAGCTGGACTGCCAGGCCCTCTTCACGGAGGACCGGAGCCAGGCGCTCCTCACGCTCACCGCGGCACCGCACAGCGAGGCCGAGAGCCAGCTGTCGCTGCTCGCCGTCCTCGGGGCTCCGGACTACTCGGTCAGCCCGACGACCTAGTCGGTGGGCCAGGTGCGCAGAGCCGCGTCGAGCCGCTCGAGGACCCGCACCCACGAGGCGCGGCTCGACGGCCTGCTGTGGTCGAAGCTCCCCGCGCCCTCCAGCTCGATGAAGCCATGGATGGCCGCTCCGAGCAGTCGGACAGCATGGACGTGCTCGTCCTCCGGCACGGCGTAGCCCCTCAGGACGCTGGCGAGGAGGGCCGTGTGGCGGGGCCCCGCGCTGCGGAGCGCCGTCTCGCGATCGAGCCGGACCCGGCTCGCCGCGTACCGACCGGGGTGCTCCCGGGCGTAGGAGCGATAGGCCTCGGCCAGGGCGGTGAGCGCCTCGCTCCCCGAGCGACCGGCGACCGCGTCGCCGGCGGCGTCGGCCAGCTCCTCGAGCGCCAGGAGGGCGACGCCGGCGCGCAGCTCCTCGGCCCCCGCCACGTGGGCGTAGAGGCTGGCCGGTCGGACGTCGACCGCACGAGCGACCGCCGAGACCGTGAGGGCGCCGAGTCCCTCGCGGTCGGCGAGGTCGGCGGCGACGCGGGTGACGGCATCGGCGTTGAGTCCTTGGCGGGGCATGACCCGATCCTACACTCCATTGACCTATGCCTATATGCTGTAGGAAGCAGTTTCGGGAGGAATCATGCAGAGCATCGACCAGGCGGCGGTCCGTCGCGCGTTCGTCAACACGTCCAGGAGCAGGACGGCTTCGGCCACGTTCCCGGCGCGCTGGCCCGACGACCTCGACGAACGCGACCTCGTCGGCTGGGTCGACCCCAAGGCGCCCCTGCGCGCCTACCTCGTCACCGACGTCGGCGACGACCTTGCTGCCCTCGAGCTCCGGATGCCCGGCTCGTCGGGCTCCCGGCGCAAGAGCATGTGCGACCTCTGCCATGCCATGGATGCGCCCGAGGGCTCGCTGCTCGTGGTGGCTCAGCGCGCCGGCGCGCGGGGTCGATCGGGCGACACGGTCGGGCTCTACGTGTGCTCCGACTTCGAGTGCTCGGCCCGAGTCCGCGCGCCGCTGCCGGAGCACCGGCGGCCGCCTGAGGGAGTGCCCGACACCCGCGTCGAGGAGCTCCGGGCGAGGGTCCGCGCCTTCCTCGACCGCGTTACGTCCGCCTGACCCCCGCCCGGGCGGTGGCTGTGTCACCTTTCAGCAGGTCGGATGGGTGACAGGCTCACCGCCCGGGGTGCGAACTCCTCGGAGCGTCGACGTGCGCTGTGACACACTGGCACCATGCCTGAGGAGACTCCGCCGACCGGTGACGCGCCGCGCCCGCAGGTGGTCAAGAAGGTCGTGAAGAAGGCCGTCGTGCGTCCCACCGCACCGGCCGCCGCGAGCCGCACCACCACCACTCAGCGTCCCAAGGCCACGGCCGTCTCCCGCGTCACCAAGCCCGTCAAGCGTCCCGTCCCCGCCCAGCCCGCCAAGCCGACGCGCTCGGTCGACGTCGGCGCCGGGGTCTCCCGCGCCGCGGGTGCCACCAAGAACGGCGTGCTCCGCGCGTGGCACAGCGCGCTCGACGCCGGCTGGGCCGTCCGCGACCGCAGCGCCAACGGCGTCGACGCGGTGCTCGACTACCGGCTCCCCCAGCAGCCACCCATGCGGGCCGCCGCCATCTCCGGCGCGGTCGCAGGACTCGTCGCCGTCGCGCTGGGTGCACTCGTCGGCATGCTGTTCACCGAGCTGCGCGGCACCACCTCCGGCGGCGGGTTCTGGGGCAGCGTCGCCTTCCTCGTCACCATGGTCATCGCCGTCGTGCTGGGCGCTCGCCTCGCGGCCCTGCTCGGCTGCCCGTCCGGCCTCGTCGTCAGCTTCCTGGGCACGGTGTTCACGATCGTCGTGATCCTGATGTTCTTCCTCGACCTGAGCCAGGGTCCGTGGGCCTTCCTGCTCGTCCCCGCCCTCGCGGTCGTCGGTTTCGCCGGGGCGGTCCGTCTCGTCGAGATGGCCGAGCAGCCCACCCAGGCATGACCGGCGAGGTCCTGTGGAGCCCGCCTGAGGGCACGCGCCCCCGCCTGCACGACTTCGCCCGCACCGCTGAGATGTTCGGCGGACCGAGCGGCACCGACTACGACGACCTCTGGGCGTGGTCGGTCGAGGACCTCGACGCATTCTGGCGCGCCGTCTGGGCGCACTTCGACGTGCCGGCCGACGGCGAAGCCACCACCGCCCTCGCCGACGCCTCCATGCCCGGGGCGTCCTGGTTCCCCGGAGCACAGCTCAACTACGCCGAGATCATGCTGCGCCTTCCGGGCCGCGCCGACGACGACGTCGTGGTGGTCTCCCGGTCCCAGAGCCGCGACGACGTCCGGCTCACGGCGGCAGAGCTGCGCGACCAGGTGGCCCGGGCCCGGGCCGGCCTGCTGCGCGCCGGCGTCGGACCCGGCGACCGTGTGGCCGCCTACTCCCCCAACATCGCCGAGACGCTCGTGCTGCTGCTGGGCGCCGCGAGCCTCGGCGCCGTCTTCAGCTCCTGCGCCCCCGAGTTCGGCACCCAGAGCGTGATCGACCGCTGGCAGCAGATCGAGCCCACCGTGCTGCTCGCCGTCGACGGCTATCGGTACGGCACCAAGGCGGTCGAGCGCCACGAGGAGGTCGCCACCATCAGGGCGGCCCTGCCCAGCGTGCAGACGTTCGTGCACCTGCCGTACCTCGACCCCCACTCCCCCGCACCGACCGACGCCGTCACGTGGTCGGACCTGCTGGCCGAACCCGCACCGATCACCTTCGACCGCGTCCCGTTCGACGCCCCGCTCTACGTGCTCTTCTCCTCCGGGACCACGGGCCTGCCCAAGCCCATCGTCCACGGCCACGGCGGCATCGCCCTGGAGCACCTCAAGTCGCTCGGCCTGCACCTCGACCTCGGCCCCGACGACACGTTCTTCTGGTTCTCCACCACCGGCTGGATGATGTGGAATCTGCTCGTCTCGGGGCTCGCGGTCGGCAGCACGATCGTGCTGCTCGACGGCCACCCCGCCCATCCCGACCTCGGCGCGCTCTGGCGCATGGCCGACGAGCTCGGCGTCACGTACTTCGGCACGAGCGCACCGTTCCTGCTGCAGTGCCGCAAGGAGGGGCTCGTCCCCCGGGATGTGGCCGACCTCAGCGCCCTGCGCGGCCTCGGCTCCACCGGCGCACCCCTCCCGGTCGAGGGGTTCCGCTGGGTCTACGAGGCCGTCGGCACCGAGCTCCAGCTCAGCTCCACCTCCGGCGGTACCGACGTCTGCTCGTCCTTCGTCGGCGCCGCTCCCACGGTCCCGGTCTACGCCGGTGAGATCTCTCGGCGTTGCCTCGGCTGTGCCGTCGACGCCTACGACGAGTCCGGCGCCTCGGTGGTCGGGGCACTCGGCGAGCTCGTGGTCACGCGCCCCATGCCGTCGATGCCGGTCGGCTTCTGGGGAGACGACGACGGCAGCCGGTACCGCGCTGCCTACTTCGAGGACTTCCCCGGCGTCTGGCGCCACGGCGACTGGATCACGATCTCCGACGAGGGCACGTGCACCATCACCGGACGCAGCGACGCCACGCTCAACCGGGGCGGCGTGCGGCTCGGGACGTCGGAGTTCTACACCGTGGTGGAGGCCCTGCCCGAGGTCACCGACAGTCTCGTCGTGCACCTCGAGGACAGCGAGGGCGGCGCAGGTGACCTCCTCCTGCTCGTCACCCTGACCCACGGAGCCGACGCCGACGCCGTGCGGAAGCAGGTGGCCGCCGCGCTCCGCAGCAAGCTCTCGCCGCGCCACGTCCCCGACCAGATGCACGTGCTGAGCACGCTCCCGCGCACCCTGTCGGGCAAGAAGCTCGAGGTGCCCGTGAAGAAGATCCTCCAGGGCACGCCCGTCGAGCAGGCGGCAGCGAAGGGCGCGATCACGAACCCCGAGTCACTGGCCGAGATCGCAGCCCTCCGCCCCAGCTGAGCCGCCTCAGACCGACTCCGTCGGCACCACGACTACCTTCCCTGCGAGCGTCCCGGCGGCAGCCCGGGCGTGGACAGCCGGCAGGTCGGCGAGCGCCACGCGCTCGGCGACGTCGACCACGAGCTCTCCGCGGTCCACGCGGGCCACGAGCCCGGCCAGCTGCTGGGCATCGCTGCGGACGTAGAGGTCGACGCCGCGGACGCCCCGCGCGTCGTCGCTCGGCGCCGGCATCCAGACGGTCGCATTGACCACCACGCCGCCGTCAGCGACCCGGCCGGCCAGCGCTTCGAGCTGCTCGGGCTCGATCGGTGCCAGGTTGAGCAGCACGTCCACCGGCTCCGTGACGGTCGAAGCGACGTCATTGCTGGTGTGGTCGATGACCTCGTCCGCGCCGCGGGCCGCGAGCTGCTCACAGCTCCGCGGGCTGCCCGTGGCGATGACGTGGGCACCCGCAGCCTTCGCGAGCTGCACGGCGTAGCCACCCACCGCGCCCCCGGCGCCGTTCACCAGGATCCGCTGGCCGGCCTGCAGCCCGGCATGCTCGAACAGCGCTTGCCAGGCCGTGAGTCCGACGAGCGGGAGGGCCGCCGCGTCGGCGAGCGGGATGGTCGTCGGGGCCTGTGCGAGGCTCTCGGCGGGAGCCACCACGTAGTCGGCAGAAGCGCCGTCGACCACGAAGGGGAGGAACCCGACGACCTCGTCGCCGACCCGGAGCCCGGTGACGCCGTCGCCCAGGGCGTCCACGGTCCCGGCCACGTCGAGGCCGGGGACGTGCGGGAGCGCGAGAGGCATCGGGTCCTGCATGAACCCGGCGCGGATGTTGCCGTCGACGCTGTTGAACGTCGTGCCGGCGACCCGGACGCGGACCTGGCCGGCGCCGGGGTCGGGGATCTCGACGTCGTCGAGCTGCAGGACGTCGGCGTCGCCGTACTGGTGGAAACGGATGGCCTTCATGGCGGTACCTCTTTCGGAATAGGTGCTTCGAATTCGAAGCGATAATCCGACAGTAGCGCTGCTTCGAATTCAAAGCAAGTGTTTCGAAGACGAAGCAGTTGTAGAGTGGAGTCCATGCCCCAGACCCCCGCGACGCTTGACGCAGTCCAGCTCGGCTCCTACTTCGCCCTCATGGACGTGGCAGGCCTGCTGCGGCACGCGGTGGAGCAGCAGCTGCGCGACGACGGCGACCTGAGCTACGTGCAGTTCCAGCTGCTGGCGCGCCTGGCCCTGGACTCACCGACGGGCAGCGAGCGCATGACCGACCTCGCCGACGGCGTGGTCTACAGCCGCAGCGGCCTCACCTATCAGGTGGGGCTGCTCGAGAAGGTCGGCCTGGTGGATCGAGCCCCGTCGGTCGACGACGAGCGCAGCGTGACCGTCACCGTCACCGAGGCCGGGCGAGAGCGCGTCGCGACCGTGATCCCCGGACACGTCGAGGTGGTGCGTCAGCAGCTCTTCGCCGTGCTGTCGCAGCAGGAGACGCGCGCGCTGGGCGAGCTGCTGGCGCCCGTCCGCGAGCACATGCGTTCCGCACCCCCGCGCTCCGCGACCACCCGCCGTCGCCGTTGAGAGTGACTCAGCGACGGACGAGGAGCTCGGCGATCTGGATGGTGTTGAGGGCAGCGCCCTTGCGCAGGTTGTCGCCGCTCACGAAGAGCACGAGACCCTTCTGGCCCTCGACGCTCTGGTCCTGACGGATCCGCCCGACGAGGCTCGGGTCGGTGCCTGCGGCCTGGAGAGGCGTGGGGACGTCCACCAGCTGCACGCCCGGAGCGTCCGCAAGGATCTCCTTGGCCCGCTCCACGGAGAGGTCCGAGCCGAACTCGGCGTTGATCGAGAGCGAGTGCCCCGTGAAGACCGGGACCCGCACACACGTGCCGGCGACCCGGAGGTCGGGGGCGTGGAGGATCTTGCGGCTCTCGTTGCGCAGCTTCTGCTCCTCGTCGGTCTCGAACGAGCCGTCGTCGACGACCGATCCGGCCATGGGCAGCACGTTGAAGGCGATGGGCGCGACGTAGTTGTCGGGGGCCGGGAACTCCACGGCGGAACCGTCGTAGGCCAGCTCGTCGGCCTTCTCCACCACGGCGAGGGCCTGCCCGTGCAGCTCACGGACGCCGGCGATGCCGGAGCCCGAGACGGCCTGGTAGCTGCTCACGACGAGGCGCACGAGACCGGCCTCGTCGTGCAGCGGCTTGAGCACCGGCATGGCGGCCATGGTGGTGCAGTTGGGGTTGGCGATGATGCCGTGCCCACCGTTGCTGACGAAAGCCTTCTCGATGTCCTCGGGGTTGACCTCGCTCACGACGAGCGGGATCTCGGGGTCCTTGCGGAAGGCCGAGGAGTTGTCGACCACGACAGCACCGGCCTCGACGAAGCGCGGCACCTGGGCGCGCGACGTGGTGGCACCGGCCGAGAACAGTGCGATGTCGATGCCGGAGAGGTCGGCGACGTCGGCGTCCTCCACCACGACCTCCTCGCCGCGGAACGGCAGGGTCTTGCCCGCCGAGCGCGCGGAGGCGAAGAAACGGACCTTCTCGGCGGGGAACTCGCGCTCCTCGAGGATCTGACGCATGGCGACGCCCACCTGGCCGGTGGCGCCGACGATGGCGAGGACGGTCATCGGCCGGTCCCTCCGTAGACGACGGCCTGGACCTCGTCGGTCCCGAGTCCGAACGCCTCGTGGGCCGCGCGGACGGCGGCCTCGACCTGGCTCTCGGCCACGACCACCGAGATGCGGATCTCGGAGGTGGAGATCATGGCGATGTTGATGCCGTCGGCGGCGAGCGCCTCGAAGAACGTGGCAGTGATGCCCGGCGCCGAGCGCATGCCCGCGCCGACGATGGAGACCTTGCCGACGCTGTCGTCGTACTGCAGGCGCTCGAACCCGACCTCGTCCTTGAGCCGCGCGAGTGCGGTCATGGCGGTCTGGCCGTCGGCCCGCGGCAGGGTGAAGGAGATGTCGGTGAGCGCCGTCTGGGCCGCAGAGACGTTCTGCACGATCATGTCGATGTTGATCTGGGCGTCGCCGAGGGTGCGCAGGATGGACGCTGCGTAGCCGACCTTGTCGGGCACGCCGACGATCGTGATCTTGGCCTCGGAGCGGTCGTGGGCGACGCCGGAGATGATGGCCTGTTCCATGGTGGGGTCCTTCGTGACCTGGTCGGCGGGCAGAACCCACGTGCCGGTCTTGTCGGAGAACGACGACCGGACGTGGATGGGCATGTCGTTGCGACGCGCGTACTCGACGCAGCGCAGGTGCAGGATCTTGGCGCCGTTGGCGGCCATCTCGAGCATCTCCTCGTAGGAGATCTGGGGGATCTGGCGCGCGGTGGGGGCGATCCGGGGGTCGGCGGTGAAGATGCCGTCGACGTCGGTGTAGATCTCGCACACGTCGGCCTTGAGCGCCGCGGCCAGCGCGACGGCCGTGGTGTCGGAGCCGCCTCGACCGAGGGTGGTGATGTCCTTGGTGGTCTGCGAGACGCCCTGGAAGCCCGCGACGATGGCGATGGCTCCCTCGGCCAGCGCGGCCTCGATGCGACCCGGCGTGACGTCGATGATCTTGGCCTTGCCGTGCTCGGCATCGGTGATGACGCCGGCCTGGGAGCCCGTGAACGAGCGCGCCTCCTGGCCCAGGTTGCCGATGGCCATGGCCAGGACCGCCATGGAGATGCGCTCGCCTGCCGTGAGGAGCATGTCGAGCTCACGGGCGGGCGGCAGCGGCGAGACCTGGTTGGCGAGGTCGATGAGCTCGTCGGTCGTGTCGCCCATGGCGGAGACCACGACGACGACGTCGTGGCCGGCCTTCTTGGTCGCGACGATGCGTTGCGCGACTCGCTTGACGCTGGTGGCATCGGCCACCGACGAGCCGCCGTACTTCTGCACGACGATGCCCATGGTGATTCCTCGGTGTGGCGGGTGGGAGACGCACCGACGGATGAACGGCACGCCGTCGATCATCCTACCGGGACACCGAAGGGGACCCTCACCCCTGATCCGGCCGCGAGACAACGAAAAACAGTCATCTCGAACGGTTCAGGAAAACGGCGTCATGACCCGCGCCCCCGCACGTCTCCTGTACGACCCGCCGGACAAGGAGAAGGACTCATGATGATGACGCTGCTCGCGATCATCGGACTCGTCCTCTTCGCGAACGTCGTGGTCCTGGCCGCTCTCGGTGCTCAGTACCGCCGAGAGGTCGCGGCACGTCAGCCGCGCGAGGCCCGGGTGCTCACCCCACCACGCTGAGCCGTCGCGACGCGGAGGGCCGGAGGGAGGCTCATCGCGTCGCAGGCTCGGCCGGGGGGCGCGGGTCCGACGACTTCCACGGCCGTGCGAGCAGATTTCGACGTGCGCGGCCGAGCGACTCGGATCATGCTGGAGATCACACCCCGCGCACCACCCAGGAGACGACCATGATGATGCACGCCGTTCTCGCGGTGATCGCACTGATCATCGCGGCCAACCTCCTCGTGCTGGCCACGCTGGCCCTCCGCTTCCGTCACGAGACGACGCAGGCTCGGCTCGTCCGGGTCGACGCGGGCGCGCGGCGCACCTCCCGCTAGTACCGCCGGCCGGCGCTCAGCTGGCCACGATGGCGGTGCGGCCCTCGAAGGCACGCCCCAGCGTCATCTCGTCGGCGTACTCGAGGTCGCCGCCCACCGGCAGGCCGCTCGCGAGCTTGCTGACCTTCATGCCGTACGTGGACAGCATGCGGATGAGGTACGTGGCCGTGGCCTCGCCCTCGAGGTTGGGGTCGGTGGCGATGATGACCTCGGTGATGGACGTGTCGTTGAGGCGCTGCAGCAGCTCGCGGATCCGGAGCTGGTCGGGGCCGATGCCCGCGATGGGACTGATGGCGCCGCCCAGCACGTGGTAGCGGCCGCGGAACTCGCGGGTGCGCTCGATGGCCACCACGTCCTTGCTCTCCTCGACGACGCACAGGATGGTGGCGTCGCGACGGGGGTCGGCGCAGATGCGGCACTCGAAGTCGACCGTGACGTTGCCGCACACCTGGCAGAAGTGGACCTTCTCCTTGACCTCGACGAGCGTGGCCGCGAAACGCCTGACGTCTTCCGGGTCGGAGTCGAGCAGGTGGAACGCGATGCGCTGGGCGCTCTTGGGACCGATCCCGGGCAGCTGCCCGAGCTCGTCGATGAGGTCCTGGATCACGCCGTCATACACGCCGCTCAGCCTACGCGTCCGCACCGACGGGGATCGCCGCCGCGCGCAACGTGCACGACTGCGTCTCATTTACCTGGACTTAACCTGTTGACCCCCGGTCCTCCGCTAGGGTTTCGCCAGAAGAGCCGCACCGAATCTCTGCCAAACCTGAGGAAAAACCATGAAGAACACCGTCGGAGTCATCGCTGCCTCTGCACTCCTGGCCACCGGCGTCGTGGGACTTCAGGCGCCTGCCCAGGCGGCCCCGTACCCCGACACCGTCACGACGGCCACCTCGATCAAGGCGCCGTCGACGCTCAAGTCGCGCCAGACGTTCGTGATCGGCGTGTACGTGAAGGCCGGCAACGCGTCCATCAGCAAGGGCACGATGCGCGTTCGTTGGAACGGCAAGCTCTACGTCGGCACCGTGCGCAAGAGCGTCTTCCGCCTCACGCTGCGGGCGCCCAAGGTGACCAAGGGGACCGCCACCCGCACGCTCACGGCGCACTACGTGGGCAACAAGGACTCGGTCTTCAAGGACAGCGTCAGCCGCTCGGTGATCTCGATCAAGAAGAAGACGAAGTGACGCACTGATCCATCCGAGAACGGGAGGGCCCTTGCGGCCCTCCCGTTCTCACGTCCTCAGCACGTCTTGTCCCGCGCTCGGCCGAAGGTGTCCATGAACCGTCGCAGTCCGTCTCGCCCTCGCAGGCGGAGACTCCTCGTCGCTCTCGGCGTGGTCGGCGGGCTGGCCCTCGTGGTCGTGGTCTTCCTGGGCTGGCAGCTGCAGCAGACCCGGTCCGACCTCGAGCAGGCGCAGGACACCGCGCGCTCCCTCAAGCAGTCGCTCGCCGACGGCAACGCCGACCGCGCCGGCCGCCAGGCCGGCGCCCTCGAGGCGTCGGCCTCCAGCGCCCACGACCGGATGACCCAGCCGCAGTGGCGCGCGCTCGGCGCCGTGCCGTTCCTGGGCGACACCGTGGATGCCCTGCGCAAGGTCTCCGAGGCCGCCGACGTGGTGGCCACGCGCGCCGTGCCGCCGCTCGTGGAGATCGCTCAGGATTTCTCGGCCAAGGCCTTCACCCCGAGCGAGGGCAAGGTCGACGTCGACGCCATCGCGGGCCTGGCCCCGCAGGTGGCCTCGGCCTCGCAGGGTCTCGACGCCGCCGAGAAGCTCCTCGACTCCGCTGCCGAGGGCTCGCTCCTCTCGGCCGTGCGCGGGCCGGTCGACGACGCCCGCTCCACCGTCCGCTCCGCCGCCACCACCGCGTCCCGCGCCAGCGTGGCCTCCCGCGTCCTGCCCGACATGCTGCAGGGCGAGAAGAAGTACCTGCTCGTCTTCCAGAACAATGCCGAGATCCGCGCCACCGGCGGCCTTCCCGGCGCCTGGGCCGTGCTCGACGTGAAGGACGGTGCGGTGGAGCTCGGCGAGCAGGGCTCTGCGGCCGGCCTGGGCGACCTGGCCCGGGCAGCCGACAAGCTCACCCCCGAAGAGCTCAAGGTCTTCGACGACCAGCCCGCCACCGACTTCCGTGACGTCAACATCATCCCGGACTGGCCACGTGCCGCTGAGCTCGCGGCCGCCATCATGAAGCAGGAGAAGGACCTCGATCTCGACGGCGTCCTGGCTCTCGACCCTGTGACCCTCGGCTACCTGCTCAAGGGGTCCGGCGGCGTCACGCTGGCCAAGGGCGTGCCCCTCACGTCGGAGAACGCCACCCAGCTGCTGCTCAACAAGGTCTACCTCACGTTCCGGAGCAACGAGAAGCAGGACGCGTTCTTCGCCGATGCTGCCCGCCGCGTCTTCGAGAAGCTGATCAGCACCGGCAACGGGACCGACAACGTGGTCCGCGGCCTGGTCCGGGCCGGTCGCGAGCATCGCGTGCTCGTCTGGTCCAGGGACCAGCAGGTCGCCGAGGCCCTGCAGGGGACTGCTGTGGCGGGCGAGCTGTCCGGCGGTCGCACCGGTCGCACGCCGGTGGGGGTCTACTTCAACGACGCCACCGGCGCCAAGATGCAGTACTACTTCGGCGCTCGCTCCCGCGTGACCGGCCGCTGCGTCGACGGCAAGGGCAACCTTCGCCTCACCGTGACACTCAAGAGCCGCGCACCGCAGGACTCCTCGTTCCTGCCGGAGTCGATCCAGGGCCCGGGCTTCGGCGCAGACCCCGGGACCATGCTCGTCAACACCTATCTCTATGGGCCCGCCGGCGGTTCTGTCACGAACGTGGAGATCGACGGCGAGCCCACCACGGCGTTCCCGGGCACCCACCAGGACCGTCCACTGCAGACCGTGACGGTGCAGCTCGACCCAGGTTCCACCGTCGTGGTCACGGCCACGGTCAAGGTGCCCAAGCCGGCCGACGGCGAGGTCGAGCTGTCGCAGACACCCACCATCGAGCAGCGCAACGCCAGCTCCACCGCACCGGCACCGTGCGCGTGACTCAATCGCAGCCCGGACCGGGTCGCGCATGGACAGTTGGAGCGCTTGCGCTCATCCTGACCGTCCTGACTGTGGCCGGGGTGGCCGGCAGCTCGCGCTTCTCCGGCCCTGTGCTTTTCGCCTTCGGCGAGTCAACTCACGGGGTGCACCGCGACGACCTCTTGGTACTAGCCATCTACCTCTCTGGGCTCAGCCTGTGCTGGACGCTGCGCCGATGAGCCACGCCACACCTGCCCACATCAGCCACACGACCGAGTGCGCGACACCTAGACTCGGCCCCACCATCACTCATCTCATGGGAGCACCACGTGGATCTGCGTGACTACATCGCCATCGTCCGGCAGCGGTGGCTCCTCATCGCCGCCGTCACCCTGACGGTCATCGCGCTGGCGTCGCTCCTCACCTACAAGACGACGCCGCAGTACCAGTCCACGACGTCGCTGTTCATCTCCACGTCGGGTGGCGAGGACGATACCCAGGCCTACCAGGGCAGCCAGTTCTCGCTCCAGCGGGTCAAGTCGTACGCGGACATGGTCACCAAGAACGAGATCGCCACCCGCGTCATCGACCGCCTCAATCTTGATGATTCGGCTCGCAAGCTTCAGTCGCAGATCACCGCGAGCGCCGAGCTCGACACCGTCATTCTCACGATCAACGTGACTGACCCCTCGCCGCAACGGGCGCAGCAAATCGCACGCACGACCGCGGAAGTGTTCGTTGGCTACGTGGGCGAGCTGGAGACTCCCCCCGGCAAGGACCAAGCCACCATCAAGGCCTCTGTGGTCGACCGGGCCAACCTTCCTGGCTCGCCGGTCTCCCCTCAGCCCACTCGAAACCTCGGTCTCGCTCTGGTGTTGGGCCTTCTGCTGGGGGCCGGCGCTGCCGTGCTGCGCGAGACCCTCGACACCACGGTGAAGTCCAGTCGGCAGCTGGAGGAGATCACCGGGGCTCCTGTCATCGGCGGCATCCCGTTCGCGCCCGACTTCGGCGAGGCGCCCCTCATCACGCAGGCCGACACCTACGCGCCCCGCGCCGAGGCATTCCGGGTTCTGCGCACCAACCTGCAGTTCATCGACCCTGACCACAGCAAGAAGGTCTTCGTCGTCACCAGCGCCCTGCCCGGCGAGGGCAAGAGCATCACCACGTGCAACCTCGCGATCGCCCTGGCCCAGGGCGGCCAGAAGGTCGTGATCGTGGAGGGCGATCTTCGCCGTCCCCGCATCAGCAGCTACCTGCAGGCCATCGATGCCGTGGGACTCACCACCGTCATCATCAACGGCATCGAGCTCGACGACGCCCTGCAGGAGCAGCCGCACCTCGACCTGACCCTGCTCAGCAGCGGCAAGGTGCCGCCCAACCCGGCCGAGCTGCTGCAGTCGCGCAGCATGCGCGCCATCCTCGACTCGCTCCGTGAGCGTTTCGACGTGGTGCTCGTCGACGCGCCACCGCTTCTTCCGGTGACCGACGCCGCCATCCTCTCCACCCTGTCCGACGGAGCCCTGCTCGTGGTCCGCCACGGCAAGACCACGCGCGACCAGGTGGCGGGGGCCGTCGACCGCCTCGCCGGCGTGGACGCCAAGCCCATCGGGACCATCCTCAACATGACGCCCGCACGGGGACAGTCCGGCTATGGGTACGGCTACGGATACGGCTACGGATACGCACCGCAGATCGAGGAGTCCGAGTCCAAGCCTCTCGAGAAGGTCGACAAGAAGGCCGCCAAGGCCGAGCGCAGGGCCACCGCAAGGGCCAAGGCTTCACCGGCAGCCCAAGAGGCGCCCGTCCTCGAGGAGCCTGCCGCCACCTCCGAGCGTAAGGCGGTCCTTGAGGCGGAGTCGGCCTTCGACTCACAGCGCCACGAGCAGATCCTCGAGCCCGAACTGGAGGCGGCTCAGAAGCCCCTCCTCGAGCCCGACCCGTTCCTCGACGGAGAGATCGAGGCTGAGCCCGACCCTGAGCCGACGTTTGAGCCAGACACCGACCCGGACCGCGGCCCAGGCCGTCCGCCACGCCTGCTGGCCGAGAACACCCCACCCGGTTGGGACAGCCCCGAACTCACCGCATCCGCTGCGAAGGTCCCCCGCGGGCTCCGCAGCGGGCGGCGCCGCGCCCGCCGCAGAAGTGAATGAGATGGGATCTGCACGTTACGAGAACATGATTTCTGCGTGAAAACTCGTATTCCTGCTGAGATTTCGCTTAGTCTGAGCATCGTTGACTCAGCTCTACCCTCGGAGCTGGGACCCCCATCTGTATGCGGAGCACTCCCATGATCAAGACCCGTCTAGCCCTCGCGGCCCTCTTCGCCGGCCTGCTGACCTTCGTCGCGGCCCCGGCGTTCGCCTACCCCGACCCCGTCATCAACGTCGGCGGCGGCTCCGCGGCCGACGGAGTCGTCGCACCCGGCGCGGAGTTCACCCTCACGGGCGACTTCGACGGCGTCGACGTGACCTCCGGCACCGCCACCTTCGAGGGTCAGACGCAGGCCGTCTCGGGCACCACGTTCTCCGTCACGTTCACGGCGCCCACCGAGCCGGGCACGTACTCCATCACGTTCAACCTCACCTACGACGACGGCACCACGCCGGGCGCCGCGGCCACCACCGAGGGTGTCACCTCCTCCGGTCTCGCGGCCATCACGGACGGCTCGGCCTCGGTGTCGTCCGGCCTCGGCTCCGTCGTCCAGACCACGTCGCTCAGCTACTCCATCCAGGTCGGCGCGGACTCCGGCGACGGCATCGCCTCGGGCGACGACGACGCCGCGGATGACACCGACGACACCAAGGACACCAACGGCGTTCTGCCCGACACCGGCGGTGCCAGCTTCTGGCTGCTCCTCACGGGTGCCGCTCTGGTGCTGGCCGGTGGCGCGACCATCGTCGCCCGCCGCCGCGCCTGATCACGCTCCGCCTCACGGACGCCGCTGCAGTGCTCGTCACTGCGGCGGCGTCCGTGCGTCCGGGCCTTCGTGATCCGGATCCAGTCCAGCGTCCACCGTCGGCAGAGCAGGCATGAACCGCACCTCATCACGCACCCACCGTCCGCGTCGCGGCTCGTCGCGCCGACGGCGGCTTCCCCGCTGGCTGCGCCTGTCGCTCCTGGCAGGCGTGGCCGTCGTGGTGGTGGCCGGTGTCGCGTGCGGCGTGCTTCTCGCGCGCGACGTCTCCACCGCCAAGCAGGCGCTCAACGACGCCACCGTCCAGGCCAAGACGCTCCAGCAGCAGCTGAGCGACGGTGACAACGCGTCGGCCCGCACCACGCTGCGCGGGCTCCAGAAGACCACCGGCACGGCCGTCGACCACACCGACGGACCACTCTGGTCCATCAGTGCGCACCTCCCGGTGGTCGGTCGGAGCGTCGAGGCCGTCCAGGTGGCCACCACGAGCGTCCAGGACATCGCCCAGCGCGGCATCGGTCCCCTGCTGTCCACGTCGCGATCGCTCGACTCGAGCCTGTTCAAGCCGACCGACGGACGGTTCGACCTCACCGCCTTCGCCGGTTTGGCCAAGCCGGTCTCCACCGCGTCGACCGTGCTCACTGAGAACCGCCGGCGCCTCGACGCGATCGACCCCGACGACCTGCTCTCCGCCGTCCGTGGCCCCATCGCCGACCTGAAGGCCAAGGTGGCCACGGCCCAGCGCGGGGCCTCTGCGGCTGACGTCGCCCTGCGGCTCGCTCCCACCATGCTGGGCGGCGACGGCAAGCGCACCTACCTGCTGCTCTTCCAGAACAACGCAGAGGCCCGAACCACCGGAGGCATCCCCGGAGCCGTGGCACTGGTCGAGGCCGACAGGGGGAGGCTCTCGCTCGACGACGATGTGTCGCGCGACGACATCCCCTTCTTCGCCAAGCCCGTGGTGAAGCTGACCCGGGGCGAGAAGACCACCGTGGGCACCACCATCGGCACCGACCTTCGGGACGTGAACCTCACGCCCAGCTTCCCGCGGACCGCGCAGCTCGCGCGCGCCATGGCCGAGAAGGCGCTCGATCGTCCCATCGACGGGGTGGTCTCGGTGGATCCTGTGGCGCTGTCGTACGCGTTGCGTGGAACCGGGCCGGTCAAGGTGGCCGACAGCACCACCCTCACCGACAAGAACGCCGTGGACGTCCTGCTCAACGAGGTCTACGCGCGCTACCCCGACCCCGAGGTGCAGGACGCCTTCTTCGAAACGTCGGCGGGCGCGATCTTCAAGCAGGTGCTCGACGGCCGCGGCGACCCTCGCAAGATCCTGAGCGGCCTGAACCAGGCCGCGCGGGAGCACCGCGTGCTCATCTGGTCCAGGACCAAGGCCGAGCAAGCGACCCTCTCCCCCTCCACCGTCGGCGGCTCGCTCCAGGGCGACGAGGGAGTTCCCCGGGTTGGCATGTACATCAACGACGCCACCTCGTCGAAGATGCAGTACTACCTACGGACCTCCTCGCAGCTCAAGGCCACACGGTGCTCGGCCGACGGACGCCAGACCATGTCGGTGAGCACCACCTATCGGTCGACCGCGCCGGCTGATGCCTCGGACCTGCCGGAGTACATCGTGGGCCCCGGCAAGCACAGCCCCACGGGCACGCAGCGCCTCGGCGTGCTGGTGGCCCTGCCTGCAGGAGCCGAGCCGAGCCAGCTCCTCATCGACGGTAAGCGTCGGATCTTCGGTCGGGGCGGCCTCGAGGGGCGTCCGATCATCCGGACCTCCATCTTGCTGGAGCCGGGGGACTCCATCACGGTCTCGGTCGAGTTCACGTCGGGCAAGGACCAGCGCGCCCGCCCGGTCCTCGACCTCACCCCGGGGGTCGTGCCCCTCGACAACGGCCGCCGGGTCAGCTCCGCCTGTTCCTGACCACCGACCGCACCATCGGCCCTGGAGCACCGCGTGATCCTGCGCGGCGCTCAGCCCTAGGGCTGCATCCAGTCCTTGCCGTCGGTCTCGCTGACGAACACTCCAGTCGGTTCGCCGACCACGGCCGTGAGTCCCGTGTCGTTGACCGCGAGCGCTCGGGCCGGGTCGCCCGTGATGCAGCCGCCCGCCTTCCACGTCCGACCGCTGTCGTCGGTGGAGAACAGGTTGGCCGCGCAGCCCTGGAAGCGAGCCAGTGCATAACCGGAGTTGAACGTCGAGAACGTGAGCACGCGGATGTTGTCGAGGCGGCCCAGCAGGACCCACTTCTTGCCCTGGTTGCCCGAGCCGAACAGCTTGCCGTCGGCGCAAGCCACTCGGCCGAAGTCCTGTCCCACCTGGCTCAGCGAGATGACCGTGCATCCAGGCGGGGTGCTCGTGCCGTCCGGCGTCACGACGTCGTGCGTATCGGTGATCGACGGGTACCAGAGGTCGATGCCGGAGTCGTCCGACCAGGTCTTCCCGCCGTCGTCGGACGAGCGCTGGACCGGCTTGCAGTCCAACTCGGTGCCCACCACCGTCAGCTTGCCCTTGTTGGCGGCCTGAACGGCCAGCACCTGGTCGACCCCGGCGTCGCGCTCCGCAAGTGTGGCGCCGCCGTCGTCGGAGGTGCGAATCGTTCCTCCGTCGCCGGAGCACGACCCCCGCGTGGCGGTGATGAACGTGTCGTCGTTCGAGACGTCGAGGAAGCCCGCCTCGGCAGACTTGAACGAGAAGGCGCGCTGCTCATTGGCAGACTCGTCGTTCGAGGGCTGGCTGCTCTCAGCGCTGACGATGTCGCTGGGCGGCGGGTCGGAACGGACGTGACCGATGGCGACACCGACGAGAACCACGTCGAGGATCACGAACAGCGCCACGAACATCACTGCGATAGGTCGCTTCACCCCGCGAGTTTACCGGCCCTCGTCAGTTCGTAGCCCCACTCCCGGAATACGGTCGGGCATGTCGAACGCGACCTCAGTTGTCGTGGATGTGGGGCCCTCATCGGATAGGTTTGCGGGCATTCTCGAGACAACACCCTTGGGCATGACCCTCCTCGAACCACCCGGCCGCGCTACCGCCGGCGCCCCGACTGCGGTCATCCCCCGGGGGACGTCGCGAACGACGACAGAGTTCGCGCCGATCGCGACGCCTTCGCCGATGGTCACATTCCCGAAAACGGCGACGCCGGGACCGATGTAGACGAAGTCGCCCAACCTGGGCACGGCGCCTTCGTAGGCTCCGAGATTGGTGCTCGAGTGGATTCGGCAAAAGGCACCTGCACGCACGTCCCCGTTGACCACCACACTTCCGTGGTGCGCAACCGAAAGTCCTGGACCAAAGGAGCCCGGTGAGATCGAGATCCCCGTCCTCAGGGACTCACGTGCCAGCGCGAGTCGCGCCAGGACGTACAGAGGCCTCCCGACAAGCCCGAGCGATCGTGCGAACTCAGCACGGCGAAGGGCACGTTGGAAGCGGACCTCGTGCTTGTAGAAGCGAAGATGCCACCGCCAGCGATCAAGCCCATGAGCCTCGAGATCCAAGCGAAGAAATGTGCGGTAGTCAGACCAGTTCGAGATATGCGTCGGGAAGGGGCTGCTCATGGCGAGATGCTACGGCTAGTTGGCTTCAACATGCGCCGATCTGAGTCGGTGCCGATTCAGTCACACCCAGTTTTGCGGGCATGACCTGGGATAATATGGAGTTCTCGACGTCGTTCGGAAGGTCTACCCTTCGGACGTTCCCTCTCCACGCGAAGGACAACCTCAGCGCATGGCGTCCAGCTCGATTGCTCTCGAAAGCATCACCGACCTCCTAGAAGCCTTCGAGTCAGCGGACGTCCGGTATGTCCACTGGAAGAGCAACATCAATGTGCGCGAGGCGCTAGCCGGGGATGATGATCTCGACATTCTCGTTCATCCGGACGACTCTGCTGTCGTTGAGAACCTCATCTCTGCCAGAGGACTACATCGCGTTGCTACGCCCAAGGACAAGTGGCAGCCGAACATGTATCACTACTACGGGCTGGACCAGGGGGCAGGAAAGCTCGTACATCTCCACCTTCACTACGGTCTGACCCTTGGTTTCGACTTCCACAAGAACTACACCCTCCCCATTGTGAACTGGTATCTCGATCGGCCCGCCACAGTTCAGGGGATTCGCGTGCCGGCGCCGGAGAAAGAACTGATTGTCTTCGTCATCCGAACGCTGATCAAACACGCGCGCGCCGTCGGATGGTCGGAGTTTCCCCTCGCGCAGGTCCGCCGCGCACGACGCATGTCTAACCCCTTCGGTGCTACTCCATTGAAGAGGGCTGAGCAGGTCGAGCTAAAGCATCTGGCCGGCCTGGCGGATGAAGATCAACTCGCGTCCGAAATCGGTAGTCTCGGCATAGGTCTCAGTCATGAAGCATTTCAGCTGTATGTGAGCAACCTGCAAGCACATCCTGAAGCACTGCTTGGGGACGCGGCGGAACTGAAACGCACACTACGTCCGTATGGTGAGAACAGTGAGATCGTGTCGATCTCCAAAGCCGCCGGACGATTGACCACGCATCGGGCCCGCTCCGTCGCGACCCGACTGGGACTGCCAACTCGGCGGAACCGCACGCTCGAGAGCGGTGGAAGGATCTTCGCCTTCATTGGGGGTGACGGTGCCGGCAAGTCGACAAATGTAGCGGCTCTTACAAAGACGCTGGCCTCCGCGATCGACTGCACGACGTTGCACGTGGGTCGACCTCAACGGACCCTTGCGGCCACCGGAATGAAGGCCGCGTCAGTTGCCCTCCAAAAGATCGGTCGACCCGACGCCTCTGACACCGCCCTGTACCTCGGAGTGGCGCACAGCAGACGCGCGAGCTTTAAGCGTGCGGAGCGCCTGCGCGCAAGGGGAAGCGTCGTGATCCTGGACCGGCTTCCTCACGCCAACATATCCGTGATGGACGTTCCCCGCGTCAACCCACGGAGCGGACGTTTTGGAGCCTGGGCAAGCCGCCTCGAGAGACGTTGGTATGAGCCCATTCGCGGTGTTGACATGTTGGTAGTGTTGCGGCTCGATCCGTCCATCGCGTTGACCCGTCGGGCCGAGGATGACGCGGCGACACTGCTCCTACGCTCCGGTGAAGTCTGGAATGGCGACTGGAGCGGCGCAGGAGTTCATGTCTTCAACACCGGCGAGTCCGGCGTTGAAGACATCCGTAAATCTGTGCTCAGTGCGGCGTGGAACTGTGCAACGCGCACTCCCATCAGAACAGAACTGGTCGGTCTTAGTGGAGCTGGCAAGTCGTCGGCACAAACCTACGACTCGCGTGGCGCGGTGCGGAGCCCCGCATCTTCGCTGCCCTACCGCAGCTATCCCACGGCAATCTTCGTCTCCGCGATTCAAGTGATCGCTCGCCACGGGATTCCCCTGACCCGACACGACATTCGCGTCTTTCAAGCCATGGCACAACTCCGCTGGTTTGTGAAATTCGCATCCCGCCGAGCCACCATGCCCTCCGAATCGTGGCAGTCGTACGTGCTGGACCAAGGACCGATTTTTCACCTCGCACTAGGTATCCGAGAGGATCGCATCGCCCCCGGCTCGGACCTTTACAGGGATGCCGTGTCGGCTATACGTAGCTGGTGTACCGGTCCAGTCATTTACCTCGATGCACCAAACTCAGTGCTAGCGCGTCGTGTGCGGAATCGCGATCAAGACACCCGATCAAGCCGACTTGATGATCAGGCACTGGCAAGTTTCTTTGATGAGTACAGGCGCATCTTGAACTCCCTGGTCGGGGAGTTGGGCGAGGTCGCGGCCGTAGATTCAGACCGGCCACCGCGCGAGGTCGCGGCTGATGTTCGTCACCTTCTCGAAGCATGAAGTTGCGTCTCAGCCCGGTCCGGAGGAACGCGGCTGCCAGCTACGTCAATTTCGTCGTCGTGGCGATCGTGGGCGTTATCGTCAACCCCCTGCTCGCGGGTGCCCTCGGCGCATCCGCATTCGGCGTATGGAAGTCATGCCAGAAGGCCATCGATTTCGCGACCGTCGCTGACGGGCGCGCTACGCAGGCCTTGAAGTGGATCATCGCTTATCGCAGTGGCGAGACAGATCCGGGAGTACTTCGTAGGTCGGTCGGAGCTTCCCTGGCCGTCTGGGTCCTGCTGGTACCCATCGTCGCAATCATCGCTACGCTAATCGCGTTCGCACTTCCCTTAATGCTCAGTGGCATTCCCGACGACCAGACGAATTCGGTGCGAGTCGTCGCAGCTGTGCTCGGGTTAAACGTCCTTCTGGCGGGTCTTCTCTCGGTCCCTGACTCGATTCTTGTCGGCACCAACCAGGGGTACCGCTCGATGAGTGTGACGACTTTCGCTTTGATTTGCGTGAACATCGCCATGGTGGTGGCGGTTCAGCATGGTTACGGCATTAAGACCCTGGCCATGCTCACGGTGGCCGGAGCCGTCATTAATGCGCTGATCACCTTCGTCGTAGCCCGTCGGCGTGTGCCGTGGATGGGCGCTCACCGGCCCTCCTCAGCAGATGTCAAAACCGTGGCTCGGTTCAGCGGATGGGTTATGGGATGGTCATTCGTCACAAAGATCTACCTAGCCACGGAGCTGCTGTTGTTCGGCTCTCTTATCGGTGTATCGGCAGCCGCGCATTTCACGTTCACGAACTACGTACTTAGTTTCGCTTTATCTGCCTGTCTAATGACAGGAAGCGCCTTCATGCCACAACTTGGTCTTGCTCTCGGCGCAAAAAATCATGAGGCCGCGCAACAGTCGATCAGAGACGCCCGAGAGGTCTCGTTGGCCCTCGCCGTCCTGTGTGCTGGCGTCGTACTCGCCCTCAACGGATCGTTCGTAGACGCTTGGATCGGCTCCCGGTTCTACTTGGGGGACACCACCAACGCTTTGATGACGCTCGCCTTCCTGCAGCTGGCCGTTCTACGCACAGAAGCGCAGATTCAAGACACGGGCCTCGACATCAAACTCAAGGTTCTGACTGGCCTAGCCGGCGCTTTCCTCAGCGCGGGTCTGGCAGTAGTTATGTACACCTGGCTGGAAAGCGTCTCGGCGATGTACATCGGTCTCATCCTAGGGCGCCTCGTCCCGTCCTTCGTTTTCCCTCGACTGGTGGCGAGGCTCGCACCGGGTTCTGGAGGGACGTGGCGACACCTCCTCATGTCTGCCGCCATCCTTCTACCCTGCGGGGCCATTGGGGCGTTGCTGGGATCGACAGGGCCTTTGCTTCTTGTTCCAATTTCATTGGCTGTGGCCGCGGTCATCGGGATAGCCTGTTACTTGGGGCTCCTTTCGGCGCCGGTGCGTGCAAAGATGCGAAGGACCGTGAGAGCGTGACGGAGTCTAAGGTCCGCCCGGCGCAATCCAGGACTTTTCTCGCGACTTGCACCATTGCAGCCACTGCGGCGTTCTTCTTCATTCCTGACGGCGCCTCCGCCGCGGTCATATGGCCATGTCTGCTCGCGTTCTACGCACTTTTCGGCCTTGAACTGCGCCATCCCGCGCGGCTCGCGCCGACGATACCGACGTATTTGAAGGTGGAGGTTCTCTTCCTCACTTTCAGCTACCTCCTCTTCTTTCTCCCCTACCAGCTCTTCGTCACCGGCGCCATGGATCTCAGCCGAAGCGAGTACTTTCGGTACACCTTTGAGGAGGAAGCAAATCGAGCCGTGGTTCTTGCGACCATCGGACTACTAGCGTTCTCGGCAGGATCGCGCAGCCAGGCGCGGTGGGTAGATGCACCGCGCATCCCCGTTCGAGCAGGACCTTCCGACGACTCCACTCCGTACTCGATGTTCGGCGTCTTGGCGCTTACTGCTCTAGTCGGCCTCTACCTGCTCGCCGGGTACCGTACGGCCGGCGAGGGACGTTACACGGGCACCGTGTCGGGCGGGACGGCGGCTGAGGGCGTAGGCACTCTAATCCTCATGCTCTGCATGATGCTCGTAGCCCTATGGGTATATGACGTCTCCGCGCGACGTCCCATATCTCCATGGAGTTGGGCTGGGCTGGCTCTCTCCCTAGCGTGGGGAGTGCGGCTTCTCTTGTTCAGTGACCGAAACTCGTTCTTCCTGATTGCCATCGTCGGCGTCGGCGGACTACTGACTTTCCGATTTCGGACATCCCGTGTCGCCCTCTCCGTCTCCCTGCTTGCGGCGCTCCTGATCTACAACGCGGCCGAAGCCGTGCGCGCAGAAGGCACGTTCTCCTCCGAAGCGCTTGTGACATCAATCGTCCGGCCGCAAGTGACCCAGGTGAGCCAGGAAACTAGCTTTAACATCACGACGATTACCGTTCGAGCTGGGCTCGCGGCAGTTCCTCACACTTTCAACCACGGTCTTGGCGGCTACACGGCGCTTGGCGTGGCCGGCGTCTTGCCCTTCGTGCGCGGCGCACTTCCCAGCGTGCAGCCCGAGTTCGAAACCACATCGAAGTTGCTCGGCTACGTGATGCTTAAGCCTGGAGCGCGCTGGGGCGTAGGGACGAATGTTGTCTCCGATGCCTACATCGACTTTGGAGTGATCGGCGTGCCGATCGTTCTCTACTTACTGGGCGCTTTCGCCGCACGTCAACGTAGGCGAGCGGCTGGGAAAGCCGGCGGCCCTAAGCAAGTCGTCATGTATCTGCTCACCCTGGCCCTTTTTGCGGAACTTCCTCGTTACTCCATCGGGTTCCCTGTTCGACTCTTGGCGTGGGCGGTGGTCTTTCTCTGGATGGTCGATCAGATATCTCGTCGACAGAGCTCGTCTGGGAGAGATCGCTACCCCAACCGGGAGCGAGTCCGGTCCGGAAATTAAGAAAGGTCATCTAGTGCGAATCTTTTCAATACTCACTTCGATAGCGAGAAGTTTTGAACGTGCTCTTGCTCAACGATTCTGGCCTGTTCGCTACGCCCGAAAAATTGGAGTGACTGTCGGCCGTGACTGCCGCCTGTTGGACGTGCGCTTTAACACCGAGCCGTACCTCATTCATTTGGGCGATCACGTCAGCGCCACGTCCACAAATTTCCTCACCCACGACGGCGGGGTGTGGGTGGTCCGCGAGCGTCTACCGAAGTTGGATGTAGTCCGCGAGATTCACGTAGGAAATAACGTCTACTTCGGGTATGGGTGTGTCGTGCTGCCCGGCGTGACGGTTGGAGACAACGTAGTAGTCGGGGCCTGTTCAGTCGTGAGTAAGGACATTCCTAGCAACTCGGTGGCAGTCGGAGTTCCCGCCCGGGTCATTCGAACGATTGACGAGTACGAGGCGAGAGTGATCCGGGAGGGCCTCCCTACGAAGCACCTCAACGCTTCGGATAAGCGCGAATTCTACTTGAGGCACTTCGCCGGGACCCCATCCGTACCGGGCAGAACCCCCCGTCGGACAGCGATCGATGACGCGTGAGCCAACGGTTGTTTCCTTCTTCATACCTGCGTTTGCAGACGGAGGAGCTCAGAAGCAGTGCATCTACATCCTAAACGCGTTGTCGCAGCGCGACGACCTACGTATCGTCCTGATCAGAACTGCGCCCGGCGTTCACGATCATCTGCTTGACACAACAAGGATCGATACGCGAATGGTCCGGGTGCGGTCGAACTACGATCCCCGGGTTGTCTTTCGAGTCAGTCGCGTCCTCCGCAAGACCAAATCGCAGATCCTGTTCTCCTGGCTTCAAGCGGCCGACCTACCAAGCTTCTTTATCCGAGCCATCACACCTCGACTTCGGTGGGTGTTAGCTGAGCGGAACTCCTTCTACCGTGACGAGGTCCGATTCCGAGTTCGCGCCGCGCTCGGGCGGCACGCCGACGCAGTGGTCAGCAACTCAGCCGCTGGCGACCGCTACTGGTCAGAACTCAAACCGCGAGGCACGCGCCACGTCATCAACAACATCGTGAATGCGCCTGGCCCTTCACAGCCGCCCTCCGACACCTTCGATGTGGTCTGCGTTGGACGCCTCGAGAGGCAGAAGAACCTTTTCGTGACCATCGACGCCTTCGCTTCCGTAGCTCGTAGGCGCCCTGGTCTTCGATTCGCACTGATCGGAGAGGGGGCTCAGCGCGCTCAGCTTCAAGAGAGGATCGATGAGCATGGCCTAGGCGCTCGGATCGAGTTGCTCGGTTTCCGGAGCGATGCCGCTGATCTGATCGACGCGGCTTCCCTCCTTGTTACGCTCAGCCTCTACGAAGGCATGCCCAACGTGCTCGTCGAGGCGATTGTTCGCAGAACTCCAGTCGTTGTCTCAGACATCCCGCAGCACCGCGACGTCCTCGGACCTTCTTACTCTCACGCCGTAGCCGAATTCGGCGACGCAGAAGCAGCCGGACAAATCATCGATGACGCTTTGGAGAATGGAACGGACGACCTCTCGGAGGTGAGAGACCACCTGCTGTCCCTCACCCCGTCGAAAGTCGCCGATGCCTACGCCCGCGTTTTCAGTCAAACGGTCGGTCGCTAACCACCGCCTGAGGCGGTCCCGCCTACTAAATTGCCTCGAAGGCAAGGGCGTCGTTGACCTTTGGGTGATAGATGTCCGCGATGAGATCCCGGCCCAGGAGCCGAGCCGTCAGCACCACGTGGTATCTGGCCGCAATGATCCGCGTAGCTCCCGCAAGCAGCTGGAGGGCTTCCTCGGTGTCCCCTGTGAAATCCACAAAAGTGCACGGATATGACGAGCTGAGACGCTCGGCGAGCGCCCGATTGATCTCGTCATCGCTTCCCGAGGACTGACGGCCCGAAGCAAACAGCACCACAGCCTGCCCGCTGGGCACGTGGAGGTTCACCTGATCGATCCACCACTCCTGGTCGAAGTTCGCGAAGGCAGGTGCCAGAACCGTGTACGGCGCAGGCGGGGACTCAACGCCACTCGATCTGCGATCGGACCAACCCGTCAGGTATGGGACAGCGAGGTCGACCTCCATCTCAACCGGCGTTCCCCATCCGCGTAGAAGTTCGAGCGACGACGGGTCGCGGACAGTTACCGCCGACTGAAGACGGAGACAGGCTCGCGCCAGCAACCGGCTCAGCACTGATTCGAACGGCCCGACACCGACGGCTCTCATCTCAAGCCGCACGCCGCGAAGGCGCATGATCAGGTAAACGACCAACCACTTCACCAAGACCTTGTACTGCGCGAGGCGAGGGTGGGATCGAAGATATTGATGATGCGTACCGCCGGCCAATACCAAGACGCGAGCACTTCCCGCCTGGCTCATGAGAGTTCGTAGGCCCATAGGGCTGACGTCCACCGCGGCAGGCAGACCTCCGTCGCTTTCCGGCATGACCTGGCACAGCACGACCCGATGGTCGGAGGAGCCCTCCTCAAGAAGGCCTTTCAACATGAGGTCGTCTCCGAAGTTTCGACCCAGGAAATTGCCCATGATCAGTTGGTTTTGACGTGATGTCATCAGTGGCCGTCCTTCGACTGTGCGGGGAAACGAAATGGTCTGAGGTTTTCCAACAGCTCGCTGTTGGCCAGTGACGGGCTGAACACTTCGCGCGCTGTCTCATCCGAGTGGTGCCTACCGGCGCCTGCATCCTCAAGGAGGTCCGCTAGCGCCAATTCTGGGCGCGGCTCCTCGGGGGCGAGCATCACGAGGTATCGGTCTGCAGCAGCTGGCTGCAGGAGCTCGGAAAACATGACTGCTCCCTCAAGATGACGAGTAACGACCGTAGCGCCTGCAGCGAGGCCTTCCATGATGACATTCGGCAGTCCCTCATGATCAGACGTCACAACGAGGTAGTCGAACTCGACCATATGAGCCTGCGCCCCACCGCTGCCATCGATCATGGCCAGATCGACCCCGTCGGAGCGCAGGCGCTTCACTACAGGTTCGATCTCAGCTTCAAACCACTCTCGTTGGGCAGGTGCGACCACGCTGATGACACGAAAGGAGAAATCTCCTGGTCGCCGTCTTTCAAGTTCGGCAACAAGGCCGAGGAAGATATCCACCCGCTTTCGCGGCGAGAGTGCAGCAACGAAGCCGACCACTATCTTGTTCGGACCTCGATCGTTCGTGGGTGGCCGTGGGGCACAGTTGAGGACCGGACGAATTCTGAAGGTTTTGGTCGGCGGAGCGAAGACGCTCGCAAACTTCCGAGTCGTGCTGGGCAGCTCATAGCCCGCTAGATCTGGCGATCGGACAGCTCGAAGGACTCGGGCCGACACTGCTGGCGCCATGTCGCTGTGTACGAGCAAGCAGTGGGCGAGGCCTTCGGACCGCCGCGCTGCTAGAGCTCCGGTCAGGAAGTGCGGCCCGTGAGTGACGACGACTCTTGCTCCGAGAGCATTTGCCAAAGCGGACACCCGATCTGCTTCGCGACGTACGCGAAGCAGATGTCTCGCGTTTGAAGCCAGTTCTCGGGTCCCGCGGGGCCGGCTCATCTCGATCGGCCGGAGGTACTCATCGGGAATGCCGGGTATGCCGTCAAAATCTGCATCGGAGGGGACAGCGATGTACACAGAGCACCCCGCCTCCTGCAGACCCTCCCAGCGAGCTGCCCAGAATGTATGCAGCCCACTCCGCTCCGGAGGATGAACGACAGCCAGCAGCGGGCTGGAAGTCCCCGCACTCATTGCAGCGCGCCTCGCGCGATGACAAGTTCGTTCTCGAAGTCGGATGCGATCTTCTCTACGTTGAACTCCCGCTCTGCGTGGTCCCGCGAAGACGCGCCGATCCTCGAGATATCGTCGACGGTCAGCCGCGCCAACCAATCCACCCCGCCCGCCACGCCGGCCGAAGTGGGCGCGAAGACCCTGCCACCCACCAGATCTATGTCGAAGGCGGCCGGATTATCCGATGGCATCAGCCCGAGCACCGGGCGCCCAGCAGCAAGGTAGGTAAGGACCTTGCTCGGAATCGAGAACTTCGAGGCCTCCGGCTCGAGCAGGGCTACCAGGACGTCGCTCGACCCCAACACGTCGGGAAGGTCCTCGAATGCCTGGAAGGGAAGCACTCGAATCGTCTGGCCGAGCAGATCGCTGGACTGGATCTTGATCTCGTCGGCCCCCTCGCCCTCGGAGATCACAACCAACTCCACATCAATTTTCTCTGCCAAGAGCCCACGGCAGAGGTCAACGAGGAGACCAGGATTGTGCTTCTTTCCTAGGGTCCCTGCATAGGTCAACCGCAGAGCCGTCGTCGATCTCTCGTGGGCCCTTGACCAGGCATTCTCACGTTCAGTGGGAACGACCTCATCAATAGGCGCCCAGTTCGGAATGACCCGAAAGCCCGTCGAGAGGCCCCATCTCGCGTAGACCTTCGTGAATTCGTCTCCGATGGCCACGATGCTCGCAGCCGACCGAGCAGTTCGTCGCTCCATCCTGTCGAGAACCCGCGCTGCCAGTCCTGCGAGGGGGCCCGGCAAGATTTTACGAGCCTGTTCAATGAGGGCCATCGAGACCACATCCTGATGCCACAGGACCCACGGCAACCGACGGCGACGGGCGACTCTCGCGAAGGAGGTCAAGACGAAGAGGGGACTGTTACATGTCAGCACAACGTCCGGCTGAAACTCTCTGACTGACTTCGCCCACGCCCTCGCGTAAGAGAACTCGAAGAGAGTTCGGAGTAGAGGGTTGTACTTCTTGAACGATCTGCTCGAAACGATCGGACTGAACGACAAAGTGGAAGAGTCTCCCGGCTGAATCTGGAAGTTTCCCTTGCCGCTGGTGTACTGACCTGCGTACGCGTGATCTACGTGGTGACCACGCTTCGCTAGTTCTCGAGAGAGCTGCGCCTGAAACGGATGACCTGCGAAATCATGAACCTGAATGCGCAGTGGACCCGAATCAGCCACGGGCGGACATCTGGTCGTAGATCCAGCTGTACGTCTTCTCCAGGCCGTCGCGCAGGGAGATGGACGGCTCCCA
>NZ_LMFJ01000002.1:0-64233 GCF_001426755.1 Aeromicrobium sp. Root495
CCCGGTCCTACCGGACCACCGAGCCGGTCCGCGTCGTCTCCGAGCTGGAGGACTGGGTGGGCCACTCCCCCGAGCAGCTGCAGGCGATGCGCGACGGCCTGGAGGCGCTGCGGCGGCGAGGCGACGCCATCATCATCGACTGAAGGGGTCGCGTCACCGCGCGCGCTGGGCGCCGTCGATGACCTCCGACGCCCACGTGGTGACGTCGAGGCGGCGCTCACGGGCACCCTCGACCAGGAGCCGGTAGGCCTCGGCCATCTCGACGTCGCGCTGGTCGGCCAGGACTCCCTTGGCCTGCTCCACCAGGACCCGGCCGTCGAGCGCGCGGCGGAGCCGCTCGGACATCTCGTCGGACCCGACGTCGTTCGTGTGGAGGATCAGCATGGAGGCGATGTCGGCGAAGGCCTGGGCCACCGCGTCCTCCTCGGTGCCGAAGGGCTCGTCGGCACGACGGAAGATGCCCATGGCTCCGATCCCTTGCCCCTGCAGGACGAGCGGAGCCGCGTGCACCGAGTGGAAGCCCGAGCGAAGCATCGTGGATGCGAACTGCGGCCAGCGCGCACGCAGCTCACGCTCGCCGTGCGCCTGGAGCGAGGTGGCCGTGGCGTGCGCCTCGACGCACGGACCCTCGTCGACGTGCAGCTGGTGGGTCTCGAGCTCGGCCGCCTCGTGGCTCGAGGAGGCCAGGAGCTCGAGGTGCCCACCGGCGTCGACCAGAATGCCGGCCGCGTCGACCGCGAGGCCGGACAGGCAGCCCTGCAGGAGGTCGCCCAGGGCACCCACGACGTCGTGCGGCCTGGTCATCGAGGACGACGCCTCGGCCAGTGCCTGGGCAGCGCGTGCTGGTTCCATGTCAGTCACCCTCGATCGTGAAGTCTCGGAAGTTGATGCGGCGCTGGATGATCTGCCGGGCCACGTCGAGCAGCGTCGTGCCGTTGGCGAAGGCCTGGCCACGCAGCAGCGCCATGGCGTCCTCCGGCCGGACGCCGACCTGGGAGATCACCATGCCCGTGGCCTGGTGGACCTCGGCCCGCGCCGACCACGCCTCGGCGAGGAGGTCGTCGGTGAGCCCGAGGGCCGGGTCCTGGAGCAGGGCCGTGCCGAGCGCGACACCGAGGAACTCAGCCGTCCGGTGGTCGACCGGAGCCTCGGCGTCCTGCCGGTACGCGGTCAGTGTCCCGATGACGCGGTCGCGAGGACGCAGGGGCACCGCGATCATGGTGCCGGTGAAGCCGATCCGCTGGCCGTGCTCGTGCATGAGCGACCGCCGTCCGTCGCGGTGCTCGGTGAAGGCCGCGACCTGCACGGACTGCTCGCGGAGCGCGTCCTTGCTGGGCCCCTCGCCCACGGTCTCCTGCAGGTCCTCCAGCTGAGCCGCGAGATCGTCGGTGCTGGCCACGACCATGACCTGGCTCGAGGAGGCGACGCTGAGCGCAGCACCGTCGGCGTCGAGCATGCGTCGGCCGGCCTCGCACAGGCGGAGGGCGCCCGGGTCCATGGCGTGCAGGCTGGCCAGCACGGCAGCGAGCCGCGCGATCAGCGCCTGGTGCTCGTCAGTCACCGCTGGCCTCCGTCCGGGTCGCCTCGACGGTAGCGCCGGTGGCCGCGCATCGGCACCCCGGCACGGCCGGTCCGTTCACGGGATGGCGCGGGTGGACACCAGCTGCCCGGCGACGTCGACCAGACGGATGTTGTTGTCCTGGGAGAAGCGGCGCAGGACCGAGAACGCCTGCGAGGCGTCCAGGCCGAACCGTTCCATCAGCATTCCCTGCGCCTGTCCGATGACGGTCCTGGTCTCCAGGGCGGCGCGCATGCCCTCCTCGGCCCTCATCGCCGCCATGACCGCTGCGCTCTGGTCGGCCAGCACCTTGGCGATCTCCACCGACTCCCTCATGAACACGTCCTCCGACGTGCTGTACAGGTTGAGCGCACCGATCCGCCGGTCGCGGCCGTGCATGTCGGCCGACAGCACGCTGCGGACGCCGAGGGCCTCGGCTGCGGGGCCCCACCGGGGCCAGCGTCCGTCGTGGCCGACGGACCCGGAGACGGAGGACCTCAGGTCGGTGGCCGCGTCCACGCACGGACCCTCACCGAGCTCGTACTGGGCCAGGTCCACCTTCTCGACCATCGGGTCCGTCGCGCCGGTGGTCTCGAGCCGACCCTTGGTGTGGATGAGCGTGATGCCGCCGAAGCTGGCACCGAGACTGTCGACGGCGTACCGGATGAGATGGTCCGCGGTGTCGTCGAAGTCCTGGGCGTCTGTGAGCGCCGAGGCGAACTCGGCGAAGGTCTCCACGAAGTCGTTCATGCACTGCTCCTCAGCGCGAGAGAGGCAGTGACGGGCTGCCACAGGTTCCGTCGAACGTAGTACGCCCGGCACCCGCGGCGCCACTGCCCAGCGAGGTCGCACGACGAGTGGCCTGCCGTTCCCGGGGTACTCGGTCGTCAGAGGAAAGGAGCCGCCATGACGATCGCACCTGACGAGCCACTGGTCCCCGACCCGACACCGGGCGACCCCGACGACGTGCCCGAGCTGCCTGAGGACCCCGACCAGGCCCAGCCTGACGTGGTGCCCAGTCCGGGCCACCGCGCGAGCTAGAGGTCGTCTGCGGCACGACGGACGACGAGCAGCGCGACGTCGTCCGGAGAACCCTGCTCGGGGAGCAGGTCGCTCACGATCGTGATGCAGGCGGACTCCGCCGTCTGACGGGCCGAGAAGCTCCGGGTCACCAGGGCGAGACCGGCGTCGGGGTCGACGGGCCCGCCCGGCGTGAACCGTTGCTCGATGAGCCCGTCGGTGAAGAGGCAGAGCGAGCCGCGCCGTCCGATCTCGACCTCGGTGTCAGTGCGCACGACGTCGGGGACCAGGCCGAGGATGGCATCGGTCGGGACGTCGGCCGACGACGTGGGGCCGTCCGTCTGAGCCACCAGAGGGGGCCAGTGCCCCGCGCTGCTCATCGTGAAGGACTCGAAGGGCGGATGGCTCACCGCGAACAGCACCGACGCCAAGGTGCCCGACTCGAAGTGGCTGATCTTCTTGTCGAGCATCTGCAGGACCCGGGCCGGGCTCTCCTCGACGAGGGCGTACGAGCGCAGGGCGCTGCGGATGCGGCCCATCACCACGGCAGGCTGAAGTCCGTGCCCCAGGACGTCGCCCATCACGAAGCCGACGCGACCGCCGGGCAGGGGGAACACGTCGTACCAGTCGCCGCCGAGGTCGCCCTCGGCCGGGATGTAGCGACCCGCGACGTCGAGGCCCTCGATGGCGGGCGGGATGGTGGGGATCAGGCTGCGCTGCAGCACGAGCGCGGCGGTGTGGTGCTCGGCCAGCGACTGGTCCATGAACCACGACGACAGGTCGGCGGCGAGCTTCTCCAGCTGCTCCACGTCGGACCCGTCGAAGGTCCTCGGGACGAGCGAGCCGACGTGCAGCACGCCGAAGGCGGTGCCGTCGCGCAGGAGTGGCACACCGAGCAGGGACTGCAGCCCCCGGCGGCTCAGCATCGGGTTCACGACGTTCTGCTCGGTCACCTGCTCGAGCACCCGCGGCTTGCGGGTCGACACGATGGATCCCGCGAAGCCCTGACCGACCGGCACCCGTGCGCCCGTCCGCAGCGTGACGTCGAGCCCGGAGGACGCGAACGGCTCGAGGACCGAGCCGGTGGCGTCGAGCAGGAGCATCACGGCCGTGTCGGCGCCGAGCGACTCGCGGACCGAGGTGAGGAGCTGACGCAGCTCCGCCCCCGGGTCCAGCTTGGGTCGTGTGGACGACATCATCGGCACTCTTCTCTGACGAGGACGCGAGAGGCGAGGGCCGGCCGAGCATGCCACGACGTGGACCCGCGCTGCCCTCGTGGCTGAAGGTCAGTGGCCCAGTCTTGCACGATCGCCCGGAACGACCGAACCGCGCGGCTCGACGCACAGACGCCCCCGTCGCCAGCACAGTGGCTGCGGACGGGGGCGTCGTGAGGGTGGCGCTCAGGCGAGGGCGCTGAGCTCCTCCGCGTGCTCGAACGGCGTCTCGTCGCCGTCCTCCACCGCGGGCGCCTCCTGCTTGGTGACCAGCACGAGAGCGAGGACCGTGGCGAGGACGAGGGCGCCCAGGCCCCACCCGAAGGCCACCGTGTAGCCGTGGACCGTGCCGACCGCGAGGCTCTCGGGACCGTTCGCGGCCACGTAGCCGACCGTCGCCGAGGCGGCGATCGTGTTGAGGAGCGCGGTGCCCAGCGAGCCGCCGACCTGCTGCATCGTGTTCACGAGCGCGCTGGCCACACCCGCGTCGTGGTCCTCCACGCCGACGAGCGCGGTGCTCGAGAGCGAGACGAAGGCCAGGCCCATGCCGATGCTCATGACGACCTGCGCCGGGAGCACGTTGGTGAGGAAGCTCCCGTCGACCGTGATCTGCATGAAGAGCAGCATGCCGACGGCGGCCAGGCCCGTTCCGCCGACCATGAGCGGGCGGGGACCGAAGCGCGGCAGCAGCGAACTGGCCGCGCCGGCGCCCACCACGACGCCCACGCTGAAGGGCAGGAAGGCGAGGCCGGACTTCACGGCGGAGTACCCGAGGGTGCCCTGCATGTAGTAGACGAGGAAGAGGAACATCCCGAACAGCGCCATCCCGGTGAGCAGCGCGACCAGGAAGGCACCGGCACGGTTGCGCTCGGTGAAGACTCGCGTCGGGAGCAGCGGATCGGCCGTACGGTTCTCGATGACCACGAAGGCGACGAGCAGGACCACCGCGGCAACGAGGAGGCTGATCGTGCTGGGGGCGGACCAGCCGCTCTCGTTGGCCTGCGTGAAGCCGTAGACCAGCGCCACGAGACCGGCCGTGCTGGTGATGACGCCCGGCAGGTCGTAACGAGCCTTGCCCTCGGCGCGGCTCTCCCGCACGACGAGCACGGCGGCCACGGCGGTCGCGATCGCGATGGGCGTGTTGACCAGCAGGGTCCAACGCCACGAGGCGTACTCCGTGAGGACGCCTCCGAGGATGAGGCCGAGCGCTGCGCCGCCGCCGGAGATGCCGCCGTAGACGCCGAAGGCCTTGGCCCGCTCCTTGGGCTCGGTGAACGTGACCGTGATGAGGGAGAGAGCGGCCGGCGCCATGAGCGCGGCGAAGGCGCCCTGCAGGGCGCGGGCGCCGAACAGCTCGATCTGCGTCTGGGCGATGCCGCCGATGGCCGAGGCCACGCCGAAGCCGACCAGCCCGATCACGAAGGCTCGCTTGCGGCCGATGAAGTCGGCGATGCGACCACCCAGGAGAAGGAGGCCGCCGAAGGCCAGGGCGTACGCCGTGACGACCCACTGACGGTTGGCGTCGGAGATGCCCAGCGCCTCCTGGGCCGAGGGCAGGGCGATGTTCACGATGCTGGCGTCGAGCACGACGATCAGCTGGGCGACGGCGATGACGACGAGGGCGATCCAGCGCTTGGGGTCGGGCTCGACGGACGAGGAAGGTGGTTCGGTGTGGGTGGTGCTCATGATGTCTCTCCACGGTCTGGGTGAGTTTTTCGGAAGTCGAGAGAAACCGTACGGACCTAGATCGTCCGAGTCAAGATGATCTGAGTCGCATTCATCTGAGTTGACCCGATCTTCACCTGCGCGTATCCTGCAGGACATGGGAACCCACCGGTCAGCAGACGAGAACGCCGTCTCGTCCTGCGTGGGCGGGTTCCGGCCCGACGACCTCGCGTTCCTGCTCCACGCCGCGACCGACCGCATGGTCACCGAGGTCGACCGCGCTGCGGTCGAGATCGGCCTCAAGGATTCCCGCGACTGGTTCGTCCTCGCGGCACTCGACAGCGGCCAGAAGCACACCCAGCTCGAGCTGAGCCAGATGGTGTGCGTCGACAAGACCACCTTGATCGGCGTGCTCGACCGGCTCGAGAAGCTCGGCCTCATGGTGCGCACGGCCGACCCCAAGGACCGGCGCGTCCGGATCCCGCAGATCACGGCCAAGGGACGCAAGGTCCATGCCAAGTTCGCCGAGGCCCGCGACGCGGCCGAGGCCCGCGTCCTCGACGGCATGAGCTGCGAGCAGCGCACCCAGCTGCTCGACCTGCTCGCCCGAGTGGCCGACCGAGAGGCTGCGGCCTCGTCCTCGTGACGTCGGCTCAGCGACGCTCGAGCATCTCGACGAACACACGGGTGACGTCGTCGACGATGTCGGCCACGGTCGCGGGACCGAACCGTTCGATGTGCTCGAGGACCAGCTCGTTCACGCCGCCGAGGGCAGCGAGCATCCACGAGCGATCCACCCGGCGGACCTCGTCCGGGTAGGAGTCGGCCATGTCCTCGGCGATGACGGACAGCGAGTCGAGGTACAGGTCCATCGTCACCCGGCGTCGCGCCAGGGCCGAGGGGCCAGCCGCTGGAAGCTCGAGCAGCACCGCCGTGGTCATGCCGGGCGCTCGGGCCAACAGCTCGAGGAACTCGAGCGACATCGCACGGACTCGCGCCTGCCAGCCGAGTCCTGCGCTCACCGCTCGGGACTCAGCAGCCGCCACCACCCTCAGCTCCACGCGTGTCACGAGCTCGTACAGCACGAGGAAGCAGTCCAGCTTGTTGTCGAAGTGGGCGTAGATCACCGACTTCGAGGCGCGGGCCCGGGCCGCGACCTCCTGCATGGTCGTGGCGTTGTAGCCGATCTCCTCGATGCACTCGAGAAGGGCACTGAGGATCCTGCTGCGCTGCTCCGCCTCGGCAGCAACGCGATCGGCCGACGAGCGGACGGGGCGAGCCATGGCCGTCACCCTATCGGCAGACCCGACCACCCCAGCGAGAGAAATTAGTAGTACGCTGACGTACCGATAACCTTCTCGGGTTGACTGAGAGGCGCCGACATGGTGCTCCACCGCAACACCTCCGGACCCGTATCAGCCCGGTGGCCTCGATGACCGAACCTTCCGGCGACGTCCAGAGCGAGCGCCTGGCCATCGCGGCCATGTTGGCCATCGCGAACGGCGCGGGCCCGGACCACGAGTCCGTGAGCCGGATCCTGGACATGCTGGGGGCGCGGATCGGGCCGCCCGCCGCCATGGCCATGGTCACGGAGATCGCCGTCGGGCTGGTGCTGGGAGCGGCCGACATCCTGGACGTGGACGGGCGCGGACTCCTCGTCGACGCCTTCCGGACCCTCGCCGACGTCGCAGCGGCGGAATGACGTGCGACATCTTCTGCGCAAGCACGTGATGCCCCGGTTGATCGCTGCCCGCGACGGCCGGGTCGACCTCGGCCGGTTCGGGGCCTGGATGTTCCGGGGCGACGCGTTCCTTCCCGGCGAACAGCTCGTCCGCAAGCTCGAGCACCGCGTCCGGCGCCACGGCGTCGAGGTCCACGTCACGCTTCGCAAGGTCGACGGCCACGTCGTCGGTGTGATCTCGCGGCCCGTCGAGCACGGCGACCGACGACGAGCCGGCGGACCCGTCGACGTTGCACCCGCACCGGGGCACCATCGGGGCACCTCCTGAGACCTTGAGCTCGGAGCTCCTGACGCTGGGCTTGCCTTCAAGCGCTTGAACCTTGGTTCACTGGATCCATGACCCAGATGACCATCCAGGACGTCGCCCGGCAGAGCGGTCTTCCCGAGCCGACCTTGCGCTACTACGAGCAGGTCGGGCTCCTCGGTCCCATCGACCGCGACCCCAGCAGTGGGTATCGCCGCTACGGCGAGGCCGACCTCGACAGCGCTCAGGTGCTCTCCTGCCTGCGGACCATGGGTGTCGGGATCGAGGAGATGCGGACCTATCAGGCCAACCGTGCGGCCGGCGGGCCCGACGCGGCGGCCGCCCAGCGCGACCTGCTGCAGCGACACGCGCGACGGGTGGCGGAACAGATCGCCGCCCTGCGCGTCCACCAGGACTACCTGAAGGTGAAGTCAGCGCTGTGGGACGCCCGGTCCCTTGGCGACGCGGCGGCCGAGGCCGTCGCCATGCAGCGCGTCCTCGAGGTCACTCCGCGCCTGCAGGCGGTGGCCCGATGACCCGCGTCCTGGTGACCGGCGCCTCCGGCTACCTGGGGAGCTGGGTCGTCGCCGAGCTGGTGCGCAGCGGCGCCGACGTCCGCGCCACCGTGCGCACCGACCGCTCCGAGGCGTCCTTGCGTGACGACCTGCGCCGCGCCGGGCTGGACGCCGGGTCGGTCGAGGTCGTCCACACCTCGCTCACCTCCGACGAGGGCTGGCGTGACGCCGCGGCGGGGATCGAGGAGGTCCACCACGTCGCAGCCCCGATGATCCTGGGGACCGGAGCGGACGAGGTCGTGATCCCGGCCCGCGACGGGACCCTCCGCGTCCTGGGTGCCGCCCGGGACGCCGGGGTGCGACGCGTCGTCATGACCTCGTCGTTCGCCGCGATCGGCTACTCGCCCAAGCCGGTCCGCGACTACACCGAGGACGACTGGACCGACCCCGAGACGCCTGGGCTGGCCGCGTACCCGCTCGCGAAGACCGTCCAGGAACGAGCGGCCTGGGACTTCCTGGAGCAGGAGCGCGACGCCCCCGAGCTCGTCGTGATCAACCCGACCTGGATCGCCGGCCCGAGCCTGGGGACCGAGATCCGTTCCTCGCTCGACGTCATCGACGCGATGCTCAGCGGGACGCTGACCGTCGCTCCCCCGCAGCGCTTCGGCATCGTCGACGTGCGCGACGTCGCGGCTCTCCACCTCATGGCCATGGCCACGCCTGCTGCCGCAGGGCGGCGCTACCTGGCACTGGCCGACGGCCCCACCCGGACGTTCGCCGACGTCGGCCGGATCCTCCGCGACCGGCTCGGCCCACGCGCCGAGAAGGTCGCCGTCGCGCTGGCCGGCGACGAGGAGCCTCCTCCGCTCGTGATCCACAACGACCGCGCGCGCCACGAGCTCGGGTTCAGGCCGCGCGCCGTCGAGGACACGATCGCGGAGACGGGAGAGGACGTCCTCCGGATCCGGTCCGCCTGAACCCGCAGGCCGACGGGAGGCCGTCCACGCCGACGCCGAGCCGACGCCGAGCACCGGGCGGCTGGTCGATCCCGGACCAGCGCTGCCGAGCCTGGCCAGGAGGCGGGGCCTCGGCGTCCCGCCTACGTTCGAGGAATGACTTCCTCGTCGGCGGTCGACCGCCGGAACCTCGTTCGTGTCTCCCTATCCTCGGGCGTGGTCGTGACGCTCCTGCAGACCGCCACCGCCGTCCTCGGACTGCGCCGCGGACGACGCGACTACGCCGACGCGGCCTGGGGGCCGGGCCTCGCGGCGGTGGCCGTGACGAGCGCCGTCGTCGGCAACGGATCGCGCGCACGCCGGTGGACCACGGCTGCGCTGGTGACGGCGTGGGCGGCGCGACTGGAGAGCGTGATGCTCGGGCGGCTCCGCTCGAGCGACGAGGAGGACTCCCGGTACACCGACTTCCTCGAGGGTGACGGCACCGCCAAGGTCGTCGCGAAGGTCTTCGCCACCCAGGCCGTGGCCCAGCTGCTGGTGTCGGCGCCCGTCCAGGTCAGCGCCGCGTCCGCCACCCGAGGTCGACGTCGGTGGCTGTTCCCGCTCGGCGTCGCCGTGGCGGTCGGGGGCGCGGTGGTGGAGGCCGTCGCAGACCGGCAGAAGTCGGCGTTCATGGAGCAGCCGAGGGACCAGCGGCCCGACGTCCTCGACACCGGCCTGTGGGGCATCTCCCGCCACCCGAACTACCTCGGCGACTCCCTCGTCTGGGACGGAGTCTGGATCGCCGGCGCGGCCTCGGCCCCCCCGCTCCTCACCCTTCCCGCGCCCACGGCGATGAGCTACTTCCTCATGTACGCGACCGGTGCCAAGCGCACCGAGGAGCACATGGAGGAGCGGGACGGCTACCGCGACTACCAGCGCCGCGTGCCGTTCTTCTTCCCCTGGCCGCGTCGAGGCTGAGGCCTTGCCGGCGGCGGCTTCATCGCCACGGCCTCTCAAGCTGACGCAGCGTCTCGAGCCTTCGCCGGCCAACGGATCCTCGGCGGGCCGTTGCAGGGGCAAACCTGGCGCGGGAAGGAGGGGCTCGCCGACCGGCTCGGCGCGGAACGACTGCAGGACCGCGAGAGCCACCAGGTCGTCCAGCACGCCGCTCAGATTCTTGCGGACCAGGCGCGGACCAACGAGCCTTCAAACAGCCCTGACCGGCGGTCATGTCACTCGTCAGTAGTACCAGGGGAAAGGCGAACCAGCTGATTGGCGGTTGTTGACCGCTGCTGGCCCTCGATGAACCGTTGCGATTCGAGGGGTAGTCCGTAGTTGAACAGCGTTGGCTTGTACTGGGCCCGTTGGGCCTGATCGACTCCGTTGCGGACATTTTGCGGACTGACGTCTTCGTGACACTGGGTTGGGGTCGTGACGTCGATGCCATCGCGAAGCGTGTCCGATTCAACCGACACACGTCGGCGCCCAGAGGCGGAATCTTCCAGTTGTCCCCACACGACGTGGGCGGTGGCCCCTCGAACGTCCGCAATCGTGCAGAGGTCCGCACAGCAGGCAGAGGCTAGGTCTGGCTCTTCGGTGCCCGGGGTAGCGGCTCGGACAGGTAGTCCAGGTCGAGGTCTTCGCTGTTGTTGGCCCTCGAGAGCGGGAACTCGTCCACTGGGATCGGTTCGGCACTGACCGATGCGATGATCGCGCGGACGCCGCATTGGTCGGCTGCCTGTTCGCAGCGCTGCGCCCAAGCGTCAAGGAGGTACTGCCAGAGCCAGTACCGGTGCTCCATGGGGGTGGTGGGCCGGTTAAGGATGTCGGCGATAGTTGCCTCCTTGCCGATGGCGGGCTGTCCGGGCGCCAGGGAGAGGGAGGTGCGGAGTTCGGCGGGTTCGGCGGGGAGATTGTCGTCGGCCCTGGGATAAGGCAGGACACCTTCGTTGAAGATGACTACGAGGCTGAGGTCGTAGGGCGCGTTGAGCCATCCGCCGTTGTTCTGCGCTTCGACGCGGATGGCGTAGATGTGGGTGAGGAGCTTACCGAGAGGGGTGGCTTCCTTGCGGGCCTTCGAGGCCAGGATGTCGCGGAGCGGCTGGAGGGTCCAGACGACTTCGTCGGGGAACGCGAAGCGTCCGAACTTGCGCGAGACGGTGCCGGCGAACCGGCGGGTGTCATGGTCGGTGTGGACGCCGGGGGTGCGGGTCTTATCGGCGAGGGCGTTCTTGTGGACAGTGGTAATGGTGTCTAGATCGGCGAAGTGGCCCGGATCGAGCTGAGGGAGGGCGGCGTACGCAATGCGCTTGCCGTTGAGCGCCTCTGCGCGGGCGGTTCCGTCGAGGCGGACGACTGGTGCGACATGGATGTGGTCCTTCGACGGCTGCGATGTGTCGCAGGACTGACTGATGACGGCGATGCCGAGGGGGGTATCGACGCGGCGGGGCTTGCCTCCGGCGTCTACGACGTAGAGGTGGTCAAGGTTGAACACGTCGGCCTGTCGCCAGCCTGAGCAATCGGTGAGCTCGGCAGGAGCGGGAGTATTGATGTTCGCGGAAGCGGCGGCAGGAGCGGAAGGGTTCGCGGGGGCCGCGACAACGGGCTTCTTTTTCGCTGGCCGGCGTTCACGCCACGCCGATGCCAGTGACTTCACGCGTCGGTCGCCGCGCCTTCCTTGCCGGCGCCGGCCTTCTCCTCGGCCGTGAACGGCTCACCCCACGGGAGTCCGTTCGCGGCGACTCGGTCGCGCTGGAAAGCGCTGAGAATGCTCCTCCCGTCCTCTCCGGGTGACAATAACGCGGCCCGGGTGGCGTCAGGGGTCTCGCCCTTTGCGGCGGCGACGGCGGCCGCGAAGTTACGCAGGGCGCGCTCGTTCGCGGCGTTGACCCGACCGCCGTTCGCCCAGAGGTGAACAGCGCGCCTGGACACTCCGAAGACCTTGCCGAGCTGGTCCCAGGTCAGGCCGGACTGTTCCTTCACCCACAGCACTTCATTCTGGCTGGTGCGCGCGGCTGGCGCCTGTGAACGGATCTGCGTGGTGGTGACTTCGGTGTCGGACTGGGTCGGGCTGAGGGCCTCCCAAGCGATGAAGCTGGTCGCGGTGTTGTCGGAGTGGTCGCCGATGATGACCGAGGACAAGGTGCCGTCATGGGCTACACCGATGGCTGGCACGCCAACCAGGGTGCTCGCCGCGGTGAGGGTGGTGAGGGCCAGGAACGCTGCCGGCCCAGCCACCTTGCGCAGAGCGGGTTCGGTTCGGGCGTTTTCGTGCGGGAATGGTGCAAGGGTCATCAGATGTCACCTCCGAATGCTTGAAGGAATGAGGGTTCGACGGCCCAGCGGAAAAACTGGTAGGCCTTGAGCGCGAGTTCGCCAGTAACGCCGGCGATGTCATCACCGGCGTATGTGCCGGGGTGCCAGGCGTGAAACGAGTCCATGTCGAGGAGCCAAGAGTTGCCGGCAGTTGGAGGCAGTGTGGCGTCGTGGGTCATTCCTGCAGGCATCAGCCCCCAGCGAGCGGTGAAGCCTTTGTCGTCCTCAAACTGGTACAGCGCTTCGCTCATGGAGCGCAGCAGCGCCGCTTTGCTTGAGTGCACGCCAACCAGGCCGCTGATCTCGGAGCGGAGGTATGTCACGAGATTGTCCAGCACGTGGGGCTGCTCGACACGGTTGAGGAAGCGCACCCCGATGCGTTCGACGGATGGAGGAGCACCTACCGACCTGAACGTCTCCCACGCTTCTTGGAGGCGTGCGGTGAAGTGGCTACGGCTTTCGTAGGCTTCGGTCTCGATACTCATGAAGTTGGTCGAGAACGACACTGTCCAAGTGTTGTCGGCGCTGCGCAGCCTCCAGACCTTCACTCCGCCCATGCCGGCGGTGACGCCGTCGGGACCAATCATGATGTTGGCTTCCTCGCCGGCCTCGAAGTGCGGGTAGTCCTCGGACAGGGCGGTGGCCACGTCGAGCGCGAAAGCGTCGGGTGAACGTAGGAAGCGGGTGTACTGCGGGAACCGCACCTGAGCTAGGACGCGCACGAGCGGTGCGGCCGGCAGGGGTACGTCGCCGGGGCTGGGGTTGTCGAACGGTCCGTGCAAGGGTTCCTCCACGCTTCACAGTCTACTTCACACTATGACGGATGGGTGTGACAAGTCGTTGGTCGCGCCGAGAACCATGATCGACCTACTGCCTGGCGTCAGGCCAAGGCGACTGCCCTAGACTTCGCGTGCGCGGGGCCACCCGAGGGGAAGGCTTCTGTGTAGAAGTGCTTAGCACCTTTGGCTGCGTCATGGTGGATTACCATGCATGGCATGGCGAGTGAATTGTCGGCATCGTCGACCACGCGAAATCTGCGTCGCGCACCCTCAACTGCAGCAGGAGTCGATCCGTCATGAAACGACCAAAGCCTGCAGCGAAACTCGAACTCGACCATGAGCTCCCGCCAGAACCGTCGCCCTCCGATGAGTGGCTTAAGTCGTTCGAGCGTCGGACGTATCTGACGTTTGTGAGTCGAGCGCGAGCATCGGAGCGGCTCGCGCTGCGAGGAATGCTGTGGATGATTTCGTTGTCCGTTGCTTCGGCGACGGCCGTTTGCGCTTCGGTCTACTCGCTTGCCAGTTCCACTAGACCGGTGTCCAACTCGGACGTTGGTGCGGCTCTTTTCTCCGTAATCACACTTGTGCTGTCCTTAATTGTTGCCGTGCTCAAATATGAGAGCCGATCGCGAGACCTCTTTCATAGCTTTCGGGCCATACAGAAAGTTTCTTCCGAGGCAGAAGTCTGGCAAGTCCGTGGCGGCAAGCTCGCGACACAGCATGATTGCTTGAACCTAAACGCGTCGTATCAGGACGCGCTCGATAAGTCTGAGAATCACACACCGCTAGATTTTTATCGAGCGATGACGATTCGCGAAGGCGACAATGAAGCGCGAGATAGGAAGCTTCAAAATGAGGCGCGCTTCCGGCAGGGGCTGCTGACAGCATTGCCAATTCTCATAACGCTGGCGAGTCTCCTCTGGCTCGGAAAAATTGCTCTCGACCTCTTGCGATGAACGTTCAGGCAAATGCCGCATTCAGATCCAGGACGACCCAACGGGCACTACGTCACCGTCTGCTAAGCAGCGTGCCCAGCTCGCACGGTGTCGGCCTCGATGGCATCGTTCCGAGTTCGGTCGACGAATGGTCCAGAAGCCGCCAAGAGCTGTTGGTCAAAGAGGTCTCGAGCGCAATGCGAGCCGGAAAGTTTCGCTTCACGAACTATCGTGAAGGTCTCGCCTCGAGGGGTCGAGACCGCCCTCCAAGAGTTTTCGCCATCCCCACCGTCCGGGATCGGCTCGCCCTATCCGCGATGAAGGACTGCCTCGCTGACGTCTACCTCCACAGGGGCCCTGAACCACCTCAGCGCAAAATCAACCGGGTCGTCGATGCGGTCAACTCTGGTGCTTACAGCCATTACCTGAAGATCGATATCCAAGATTATTTCGGCTCGATCCAGCACGATGTGCTCCTTCGGCGCGTCCGGCGCCAGGTTCGGACCGATCGGCTGCTTGATCTGATTGATCGCGCGTTGCGGAACCCAACCGTTGCGTTCGGACAGAGAAGCGGCGGCCTCACATCAGCGTCCTCGGGCCTACCACTTGGACTCTCCATCTCATCGCTACTTGCCGAACTTTACCTCAGCGATTTTGACCTTCAGCATAAGTCCAGAGCCTATTTTCGCTATGTAGACGACATCCTTGTACTCAGTTCCGGCGCTCCGGCTTCATTAACAGGAATGCAAAATGATCTTCGATCGATTGGACTCTCGACGCACCCTTTAGGCACTCCTGGCAAGTGCGAGGAAGGTCGGATCTCATCGGGATTCCAGTATTTGGGGTATCAGTTTAACGGACGGTCGGTTAACGTTTCTGATGCTGGTATCCGAAAGATCGAGAGCCAACTTGCAAGGCTCATCTCGCAGGCAGGTAAAACGCTGGTCGACCCTCAAGCAGATCGAGAGAGGAAGCGGCTCCTTTGGCGCCTTGACCTCCTCATAGGTGGGTGCGTGATTGACGGATACGCACGCGGCTGGATCCGCTATTACAATCGGGTAGACGCCCTTCATGAACTTGCTCGACTAGATTCGCTCGTCGACAAGCTCCTGCGCCGCTATGCCCTTCTCGGTTCACCGAAACCTAAGCGCTTCATCTCAGCGTTCTGGGCAAGCAAGGACAACCTCCGGTTCCGGCACTACGCATTCGATCTGGACGCCATTACGCCGGGAAGGGCGCGCCGCGAGCTTGTCGACCTTGAAGGACTTCAGCCCACGACCGTGACGAGGATGTCCGACACTGAGGCGATGAGGACATACCGACGCCTCGTGCGCCGCCACGTTCTCGAGATGGAGCGTGACCTAGAGCCTGCTTCCTAAACGCAGCCTGCAGTTGGCGGGGCAACTACGAGGGCAGAAGGAGCTGATGAGTCAACGAAGTCGGACGCCGCCGTTCGTCCGATGCAGCATGGCGACGTTGTCGCAGGCGACGCTACGCCGGTTTGTTTCGTCGCACCAGATTGCTACGCCCGGACCGCAAACACTGAAGGAGAGCTGGTCTTCATGACGTTGTCGCCCCTGCATATGGCGATGGGCGAGCCTGACGGTCTACTGGACCTTGCGCTGATCCGTCGCGCGTGCGCTGAGGGGGTGGCCGAGAGCGACCGTTTGGAGTGGAAGGGCTCGTACCCACTCTCAGATACAAGGTCCCAGGAGCAGCGTGTGCACGAGCAGGCAGAGATGGCCAAAGACTTAGCGGCGATGGCGAACGGTTCCGGCGGTCTGGTTCTGTACGGCGTCGAAGAGGATCGCCAGACGGATGCTTCATGCGCGTCAAACATCAAGTCGGTGGGGCCCGTCGACGAGCGGAAGGTACGGACTCTCAAACAGGTGGCGAGCAACCTCATCTACCCGCCGGTCGTTGGGTTGGACGTGCGTGTCCTGGACGAACTCGACACGAGCGACGTGGTTGTCGCGGTGAGCGTGCCAGCGAGCCCGGACTCACCGCACCTCATCCGTCCGAAGAACAGTGACCTTTTTGGGGTGCCGTGGCGCAACGGGTCCGACACTGAGTGGATGGTAGAGCGACAGATCGAGTCCGCCTACCGGGCCCGGTTCGACCAGCGACGTCAACGTGACGCTGATCTGACCCACCTGTTCGACGAGACCGTGAGCGCGTACACAGACTCAGCACCGTGGCTCGTCGTTGTCGCGTCGCCTGTGCAGCCGCGCTCTTCCCGGCAGCGGATGGATAAGACGACGGCGTCATACATCTTCGGCACCGCCTGGGCGCGCACCGCCCCGGCCCCACCTGCAATTTCGCCGGCGTGGATGCTGTCCGGTGCCGAGGTGCGCGCTGGTCTGCGACGGTTTCGTCAGTCGACCACCCCGGGCAACGCTGGGCCAGGCCGAGTGCGCGGGCTCGCTGAGGTGCACAACGACGGTTCCGTCGTCTTTGCCATGACCCGGGGCGGCTTCTACGGACCGCAAGACAATGATCCGTTCGTCGGGCCCACCCTTGGCGACACAGATATCGACGACGCCTGCGAGGCGCTCTTTCACCTGCTGTGGATGACCACCCAACAGCTCGGCATCAACTCCGACTACACGCTCAAGCTGGCGGTCCTGCCAGCCGACTCCACATTCCGGAGGCGTAACTACAGGGGCGGCTTCGACCACGTGAAAGCGCAGGATCAGACGTCGAAGTTCTTGCCAGTCCTGTCTGATGTTCCGATAACGCTTGGCCGTGACCAGACCGCCGAGGCGATCGTGGACGTAGCCCGCGACGCCCGCCATCAGCTCAACTCGGACACCATCCTGGACGCCAGCAGCCTCGGCCTGGCCATCGACCTGGACGACTAACCGGACCCAGCCCCGCCCAAGGCTCTCCGCCGCCCAAAACTTCAGCGCGATCATTCCGCATCTAAAGGGGCCCGAGGTGGGTGAGGCGTGCTGGCGGCCTATCGCCCGAAGTCACCAAACGAGCCCGCTCAACGGTCGCAGATCGCCACGCGCTCTCAGAATCCCGAGAGGACCGGCCGAGGGAGACAGGCCGCACCAGATCCGCGGGTCGAGCCCGCGAGCGAAGCCGCTCATGCCTAAAGCTTGCTCGGCGACTAGCCTGCCTGGTCGGCATTACCCTCTCGCCTTCAACCCCAAGGAGCCAGGTGCCTAGAACAAGGGGACTTAGAACTGAGGCAGCGCCAACAAATTGTTGGTCCAGACCCCATCCGCGTAGGTCCGCAGATAGGCCGCGCCGCCGGTAGGGTGCACAGTGCCGACGTCAGCGCGATCCGCACCACTTCCCATGTAGGCCGTGCCGTCCTTGTTGTCGATCCAGTCGACCATCGTCGCCTTGGTCGAGTTGTTGACCTCCCCATCGCCGAGGCTCCGCCACCTGTAGTCAGTGATGTTCTCGTGGCCGCCGCCGGCAAGGCGAATGTGGGTAATTTGAACTGCCATGTCGTCTCCTCCTAAATTCTGCGAATCCTGTTCCGAGCCTTCCGCCTTGCAGTGACAGTTTCCGATCATTCACTACCTGCAAGTTTGTCCGCGCCGTCAGACATCGTGAAGTCATGACGCTTACTCAGACGGCCTCCATAGCCGCGCTGCTTGCCTCGACGATTCAGGTCTATTGGCGGCTCCGGACGCACCAGCTTGATGAGAAGCTCGTTCATCACTTCGCAGCGGCGCGAGGCCTGATGGAGGAGGTCCGGTGGACTCATCCCGTAAGACGCATCCGTCGTCGTCGCGAAGTCACGCGGGAGCTCCTGACCTCGCCTCGAGAGCTACACGACTACCGGCGCGTCTACTGGGACCTGGTGTCCTGGGTCTGCTTGGCAATCGGGGCGATCTACGGCGTCGCGGCAGCATTCACCTGACCGTTGCATCACGCGTGCTGCCGGCGACGATATGGCCTTCCTAATCCAGCTCGAAGTAGTGTTCTGCTTGCTTACGAATGCGGGAGAGCTTCTTCGAGATTGCGCCGTGGTTGGCGTAGCCAAGCTTCTCTGCCACCTCGTGTTGGCGCAGTCCGCTGGCGAGGAGCACGACGACCTCGCGCTGTTCGCGATCGAGTAGCGCCATGAAGTCATTGGTGACGACACGATCTGCGAAGTCCGACTCGCTCCCTTGCACCGGGATCGTCTCGGTCAGCTCGACGAAGCGGACCTGCACCCTATTGCGCTTGCGGTGAAGCTTTCGCTCAAAGTCTTCGCGCGCGTACGACCATCGCGTCGAGAAGTCATCTTCAAGTCGGTGACTCCGCACGGCGTCGATGATGTCCCTGAGTCGGCCAGTCTGGTCGGCCAAATCGACAGTCTCGCGTACGACTTCATCCGCCCATTCTTCGCCGACCCACGCATACCCGCCCATCCGAGGATTCCCCGTGACGGCCCCTTCGAGCGCGCTTCCGTCCTCGAGGATTACGGGCCCAACCTCTCTACCCTTATCGACCTCGGGAAGTTCGCGGAGCGCGCTTTCGATCACGTCGGTGATCGGAGGTACCCAGAAGTCGAGGTTGTGCGCCAGCAGCTTGATCGGATCGTCCCTGCTGAAGGCGTTCAGCCCCGACCCCGAATTGATTCGGGGCCATACCGTCCAGGCCCACGCACGGGCGAGACGATCTTCGAAGTCTTCCGGGAGGAACTGTTCGATCCCTGACCAGTCAGCCTGGTAGGGCCACAAGCCGCGGCGAAGAAGCGGAAGGCCAAACCGGCTGAGGGTCGCCTTCGGCAACAGGTGAAAGAGCGGTTCGTACTCAAAGAAGCGCGTCGCCGTGCGGGGCACAAGGATCGTGTTGATGTCCCCCATGTCGGCAATTGACGCGATGGGCTCGGGGAGGTCGTCCTGATCGAAGAATCGCCGCCGGAACTGTCCCGCTTCCCAGAGCATGTTCCACTGCGCGACTTCAGCTACCACCTGTAAGTCGCGGTCGCGCACATCAAGCGCGACGTACTCGGGAGGGTCCGGCACAATCGGCCGGATGACACCTCCGAAAAGGTGGCCGGCTGAGAGATTGTAGAGCGCCGGATGCTGTTCCGGCGTCGCCTCCTCGACCGGGAGAAACACGTGACCGCCGTCCCAGGTTTCAAGGTGATCGGGCGTCGTCTCGTCGTCGGTGCTCATGATTTCCAGATGAGAGCCAATGTTGTTGTTCATACCTACACCACGGCAACGCTCGGCGTTTCCGTTCCTGCCGAATCGAAGAACTTTGGCAACGCCGTTCGACGACCCACCCCGTGATTTCCAGCCTGCCGACCAGGGTCTGCTAATGACGACCGAGATTGGGCGGACGCATCAGCCGCCCAACCAGCCCGGCTCGATGAATTCGTTGGCTATTACTGAGCCCCGAACTGGAGCTGCGGCGGCCGGGTCGACTGCTGCAATTGCAGTCGCTCGGATTCGCGAAACGGAGGGTTCCAGTCAAGCCGCCTCAAACTTCTGCGGACTAGATGCGGACTAGCAAGCACCCAACCCGCCTCTGATCTGCGGCAATGTTACTCGTCAGTAATACCAGGGGAATCGAGAACCCCCTGGTTGGTGCCCGTTGACCGCTGTTGACTGCTGGCGAGATCGTTGTGATTCAGGGGGTGGCGCGTAGTCGGCAGCGTTGGCTAGGGACGAGCTACTTGGGTGCGATGGACTCCGTTGCGGACTTTCTGCAGACTAAGGATCCTGCTCAGGCGACGCGGGAAACTGGCTCACGCTCAGCGCTTCGCGACATGACGCTCTCGCCGTAATCACTGGCACTGTGGCACTCTGCGGGCTGCAACTCACTGCCGTCTTGGGCGCCTCACGTGAACGAATGCGGCACACACCTCGACCATTCGACCTTGGTTCTCGTATGTAAGTAGCGGCCAGCCTTCGACGATGCTGTCGCGGGTGCGCTGATGCCCGACGACTGATTCGAGCACGCGCGTGTAGGTCTCGCGCGTCCTTTGCAGGCTCTGCTGATGAACGAGGATGAGGACTACGGCCGACGTGTCGTGGACGTTTAGGTAACCGAAGAGTTGAGGATCTACGGCTTCGGCGATGACCCTGTGGCTCGTGGCCTTCTTCGACTCACAGATGAACACCCGGGCCGGTCCAAACTCCTCGCTGAGCGTGTCCGCCCTTACGAATATGTCCGACTTGCCGGCCTGCGTGTAAACCTCGCGGTCAGCGCCAGGCAGGGTCGCGTTGAGTGTCGCTGCGAGGAGGTCGCTGATGCGATCCTCGTCGAGCTGCGAGAAGGCATCGGGGGTGCGCTCGATCGCGTTCGCCCAAACTCGCATCGTACGAAGGACGTCCTCGAACGCGACCGGGCTCAGCCTGGCCCGCTTTTCCACCGCGATTTCAATGACGTTCTCGCGAAGTTCGGCCTCCACGCCTCCCCCCGGATTGCTGGCCTCTTGCCCAACTCCGGATGCTTCCGCGGTTGGATCAGGGCCGACGAACACGGCCGGCGGCGAAGCTTTCCAGTCGTCCGGGAACGTCAGACTTTCGAGCACCGCTTTGCGGTTAGTGAGGGTTCGACGGCGACGCTCGACCAAGTCATTCAGAAGTTCGGGGAGTTCTTCGTCGAAGTAGCGATCGACCTGTGTGGCCACGGCCTTCACGATCGGTTCGATGTGGGCCCGTCGTGCCTCGAAGATGGAGCGGACGTTCAGTCGTCCGTCGGCCACCGCCTCCTCCTCATCGAGAGTTAGATCGATGTACGTATAGAGGGCCCATTCGAGACGTTCATCGACGAACGCACCTGTCGTCGGCGAGAGAGACCACGTGGGTTCGTTGTCCCACACGTACCTGAAATCCTCCGACAGCGCGTGAGGTACGACCCGCAACGCGCTGTCAGGGAGGTACCCCTCGTCGAGGGCCTCATGATCGAGGAAGGGATTGTCGGGCCAATGCCGAAGCAATTCGTGGTCACCGCTAACGGGGTAGGCCATCCACTGACGAACAGTCATCGGTCCACGGTTGCCATTGACGTCTCGCCGAGGTGGTCCGCCCTCGTCAAGACTCGCGGGCCGGGCACCGTCGATGAGCGGCGTCGCTGGTCGGATCTCACTGATGTGCCGGCGAAGTTCTTCACCCTCAAACTGCCCGAGGTCATCGAGGTCCGTCGCGCGACTGATCCGTGTGCACAGCGTGGTTGTCCGCTTGGCCAGTTCGGCACTCAGCCCCCAGCCCTCAAGAACCTCTGTTGTGAACATTGCGCTCCGGGGCATTTCGAACCTTCCGAAGTGGCTTCATTTGAGCAGATCCAAGCGACGTCCATCATCTACCGGCCGCAACGCACGGGCCACGTGTGGGACGAATTCAATCGACGTGCAGCAGGAATGTCGCACCCCGGGCCCATGCTCACCATATGGTCGACATCGCTACGGTCTCCGTAATCTCCTCTGCCGCCGTCGCTGGTATCACCGTCGCTTCGAATCTTCTCGCGAGCGAGCGGCAGCGGTCTCACGAAACAAGACTGGATTTTGAGAAACGCGTCTGGCAACTCAAGTCAGAGACACTCTTCGTTGCCATCAAAGAGAGCCGCAGCCTCTTGGCCTACGAGGACACAGTTGTCGCCGAGGAACGCGCCACGTCTGCAGTGCATCTTTCCGAACTCCTGGACAGGCTCACCGATGTCAGTCCGTCCATCGATGCATACGCATCGTCCGAAAGCCGCGAGGCACTCGACCGGGTGATCGAGGCGCTCCAAGACGCCGGCATCATGGAGGGTATCGGGCAACGGGTACGTCACTACTCCAAGCTCGTCCGCGAGGCTCCAAGTGGAATCGAGAACTTTCCAACCCTGCAGAGGCGCATTCAGTGGCAGGAGGACGCGACCAACGCGGCCTCGGAGGGGTTCACCGGCGCAATGGTGACGGTGAAGCAATACGCAGACGAGCTCCTCGCCTGCGCACGCAGGAGCATCCGCGAGCCGCGCGACTGAACTGGCGCGGTTGCCGCAGGATGGCGTCATCATGACTGCCCAGACTCTCGATTTCATCGATCTCTTCGTTTTGCGCGCGCGCCGTATCGGGGCCCACTCCATGGCGAAGGATCGTGCAGCGCTGCGCCAACTTGGGCAGTTCACGATGTCCGGCACGATCGCACTCGACGGCACGATGGAGATGACACGCTCCCTCCCAGAGGAGGAGGTCTTCGAATCACTGGCGGCACGCGTGCGCCCGCTGCTGGTCAAGACCGAGAGCGTCCACCACGGCGCGGTTCTCGACGTGATCGAGGACAAGCTACTGAGCGCTGACCTGCCGAGCGACGACAAGTCTGCGCTCACCGAGGACCTCGCGACGTTGCGCGAGGACTGGTCGCGCTTCGACACCGACTCTGACACCGTTCTCGGATTCTCGATGCAGTCATCTCTGCTGGACGGAACGGAGGCGACCCCCCAAGTCTCAGACACTCAGTTGGCGTCAGCCTGGCTTTACGGCGACGTCGTCCACGTCGATCTCAGGGGCAAGAAGACTGACGGGCAACTTTTCCCGGTCAAGGAGAGGTTCGCCGCGGCCGTCATGTACTTCTCGCTCGTCGCTGATCTCGCGCTGACCACCCTGGACTACCTCAAGGTGCTCGACAAACTTGGGGCGCTCGCCTTATCGCCCCAGGCCCTCGACGAACCCGTAGTCGTCGCAGCATCCGAACTTGTGGACACGGCATCAGCCTTCATCGCCGACGTTGGTACGCCGGCACCCGATCTGAGCGTGTCGGCAGGCGACGCCCCCGAAGGGTTCAAGCAACTTACCGTGGTCGACGTGTTACGCATGGATCCTCGCAACGAGGTGGATTTCGTTCTTGAGGACGAGACTGGGCAGCAGGTCGCCAGCTACGCCGCGGCTGTCAGCAATCGGCGGCAGGCTGACGGCCGACTGTTCTGGAGCGCACTGATCGAGAACGTCCTCGAGATCGAGCTCTCATTTTCGGCGTCAGGAGAGACGCTCGCCGACGGCCGCCTTGAGAACGTGGGAGCACATACTGAGTCCAACTCCACCCTGCTGACCGAGGCCGAACTTCAGCAGCAGTTGGCGTCGTCGAGCAGAGCATCGTTTGTCGTGACTGGTCTTCCCTTCGCGACCCTCGGCATCCCAGATGTAACAGAAGGCGCTGTAGCTGCCCGGGAGGTCGAGCTCGAGACCCTTCGAGACTTGGTCGCCATCGAGAAGGCCACCCAGACGAACCTCAGTCCCCTGCATGGCTCGTACACAAACTCAGCCCGGGTAGAGCTGCGCGTGGCAAGGCTTCTTTGGGAGGGCAAGATCGTCCGTTTTACACCAGGCCCGCTGTCTGCTGTCGCTGCGTCACGCACGATTCCAGAGGTCGTCCTCCGATCCGAGCGAATGTTCACGGTCGGCCAGGTCGAAGTCCCGTTTCCGCGGGTGCTTCTGCATCACCCTGATGCGCATGCCACGTCCGTGACCCCAACACCAGAGTCCAACCCATCCACCGACGACCTAGTTCTCGTGGTGCCCGAGGGTGAGGTATTTGTCGCCTGGGCACCGGACCTGGTCACGGTTCAACCGGGCTTCGAGGTCTCTTCGGCATCGCGATGGAATCTCTCGCACCTCGACGACGCGAACTATGAGTTCGGAAACTAGCCCTCGGGCGGCTTCCCCGAGTCCAACCAAATCGCCATGGGAATGGATCCGTCTGGTCCGCGCGACTGCCAAGCTATCTCCTTTCCGCTCCGGCCCGCTCGAAGGTTGACAGCCTTGATCGCGGCAACGAGTCGGGACGCTTCGTCAGCCACTCCTTGCCGAATCAAAATGTGACGATCACCCTGACCCTCCAGTTCAAGCGTTAGGCGAGTAGCAAACGGACTCCGATACCCGTCATCCCCCCGATCGTCCTCAGCCAGGATCCGGGGTCGCTGAAGCGGCACAAATCTCGCCAAGTTACCGAGCTCAAGCCCGGCACGTTGCCAGGCGTCGTTCTGCTCGAGCCGCAGCTCGTCGACCGGCTGGTCATTCTTCAAGGCATTTTCGACTCTGGCGGCGACGTCAAAAAGATTCTGCTCCAGAAGTGTCAGCTTCGCGCTGCGCGCATCGAACTGATCGCTGTTCATGGTTGCGGCTGCCAGGCGAAGGACTTCAAACTTCTGCCACGACTCGATCAGTGAACCATTTCCGAGTTGCAGCGCTTCCGCCAGCAAGGGGTCGATGTGGCTGGAAACCCTCGCCACACCTGCCGAGGAGAACACGCGATCGGCGTCAAGAGCGACCGTAAGCCTGTCGAATTCTCCTGTACGGTAGGGGTTCACGGTCTGCAGCTCGAAGAGACGGCGAAGCAATCCGTATCGACCTCCCGCGACCGCGGCGATCCCCGCGCTGTAGAACAACGACACACCCGCCACCTGTCGGAGCGTGAGCAACGCCGTTAGGCCGCCACCTCGGCCATGAGCAGCGAAGCGTTCGAGGTCATCCACCCACCAGCCATCGCTCTGATCGTCGCCCCAGTAAGCGAGAGTTGCGACAAGAGCCGACGCTACCTTCGACGATTCTAGGATTCTCGCAACCATCGCGTCATAGCCACCGTACTGCGAGTCGCTCTGGTAGTCCGGAAGCCGAAACTCTGGGATCGCGTCCAGAGCGTCCAGTTCCCGACGCAAAGCGTCATGCAGTCCAATCGCAACGGACTTACCCGCAAGTTCGCGTTTGGCCGTTTCCACCGCAACACCGACCGTCAGGGGATGCCTCGATTCGCGGTCACGAATAGCAATCACCGCGTCAGCAATGCGGCCGAAACCACGATCAGCATCGACCCTCAACGTGCGGCCTCGCTTGGCGGCCATAAGCTCAACCGCCTCCGACCCTGGCTCCCCCGGCTCGATCCAGCTCAACGTGAATCTATCGGAGAAATGAGACCTCAGCACTTGCCGGAGCGCTGGGTCATAGGTCGATGACCAACCAGCCGCCACGAGGCCGTAGTCCTTGAAGACGCTACCGAGGAACTCCAGCATCCTCGGGTCGTACTCGGCCAGTTCTGAAACAGTGTTGAGCATCGCCGAAGGACTGAGATAGTCGCCGTGCACGTGCACGATGCAGCACCCGATCGTGTGCAGCGGACCGAGCCCGCCAAGGTCGTCGACCGTTCGCACGATTGTCGGCTCGATCCCCTCGTCGCGAACCGCCCGCTCAAGCAGATGGTCGAAGTTCAAGGTCAAAACGACCCTGACGAACCCGCCTGCGACCAAGCGCGCAATCGACCGATGCGCCAAGGTGGGCTGCTTGCGTCCGCCCTCCCGCTCCTCCTCGGTCGGCTCGAAGTAGCGCTTGAGCAACCGCTGCCGCTCGAGCGGCGTACCCGCGACCCGCTCAAGAACAGCTTCATACCTCGCGATCTCGCTAAACTGCTCTTCGTACCAAGCTGCGGGGTCTTCGCCGACGTCCTCGCCGACCGAGCTCGCAATCCTCCCGATCAGGTCTTCCAGGACTCCCCACGCCGTGGGCACACCACTCGACGCCGACACACCCGCCCCGATCAATAAGGCGTAGGTACCCGGGCTGGAGACCATGGCGAAGGCCGTGTTGAGCAGCGCGTCATCTAGTTCGTCCCTCGGCATGCTGTCACGGTATCGACGAGCGCGGCTCCGCGTACGGAATCACCGCGCTCCTAGATGCCACGTGGCGATGACATCAGTCCGTGCAGGAGACCCATCCGTTCTGACCATGCACATCTCAGGATCTTTCGTGAAGGACCCAAAGCTGGTACTTACCAGCGCAGAGACCGCCATCTTCCACCACGCGCCTGAACGAACCTGGAATACATCCGCTATTACAGAGCGCCGAAACGCAGCGACTGCGGAGGAGCAGATGCTGCAATTGCAGGCATCCGACTCCGCAAAATTCGGCCCTCCGAGCGCGCCAACTCAGACTCCACGGGCGCGACCGCCCGGGGAGAGCCATCCCGAACGGCCTCTGACGCCCACCCATCATCTGAGGTTAATCGGAAGGCGCTGTGGTCCACGCTACCGACATCTAGCGAATTCGACTCAGCAGAGACTAGCGGAGGGCTCAGGCTGGCATGTTCAGAGCCTTCTTCGCCGTTGCGTAGTTCCTGAGCCCGGCGAATAACGTGATGGTGGAGCAGGACTTCCGCGGCCGTGCCGTCAGCCGAGGTTGATCGAGAAGGGCTCGTCGGCGCTGACCGCTCTCGCATAGTCGACGATCCACTCTTCGGAGAGTGACTCGATGCCGATGGCCTCGAATGCACGGGCTGCTGGTGCCACGATCTCCTCGGGGGCACGACCCGCATACTCCCCACGAAGCAACTCGTCGACGCTCTCGACCTCGGCCGCGATCGTCGTGAACAGCCGGTCAAGGCCGCTCTGGTTGGGTTTGAAGTCCATGGACGCCAGGCTAGTACGGCCGCAAATCGGACGTGCGGCGAGAGGGGTTCACTGCCCCCGACTGGAGTCCTTGACCAAGGCAACGCCGACTCGAGCGTAGACCTCGACCTTGCCGAGGTCCTCACCCTGGCCGTTCGATCAGCAGGCGTCTCGCTGACGCCCAGTCGTCGCACACTACGGATCGAACGGCGTCTTGCGAGCAGGCGAGCAGGCCATCCAACCTTCTTGACTGCCAGGCGTGGTCGAGTTGCCCGAATCCTGCGAGAGGACTGTTGACCCCCGACGCCGGGTCCCGATGCGCGATGCCGCGGCAATGCATGGGCTCCTTGATTCACCGTCAGGTACGACCGAAACCCCGCACGACCTTTGACCGGCATACCGACCGCCGTTGTCGGCGCATTTACGGCCGCCGCCTGAACCATCGCTACCGGCATGACACAGCACCAAAGGTGTTCGCCTCATGGGAACCGGTCCGTCGGGCCTAGCACTCTCTGGTCCACTCGGTCGCTTCAATCGCATCGCCCTGAGGCCGTAGAGGAAGTCGGTCGGACATGCCTAGGATGACCCTCGGCCATGTCACGGTGACCCATGAACTCAACCTACGCCGCCGTCGTGAGGTCTGCGCAGGCGAGCTCTGCTCTTAAAGATCTCGAAGATCGCGGATATATTTTACTCGACCGGGTGGATGATCATCGCGGGATGACCACATTGCACATGAGGTTCCCTGAGCAGAACGGAACCTCTCCCTGAGCGAACGACACTCAGGCTACGCCTTCACGAGGCAGGCCCTGCGGCCAGGAGCAGAACCGGGGCTGCTTCGCGAGTGAGGCTGCTTCGAAGCGGCCGGGGCGTTGGCATTTTCCTGAGGCACACCGCAATCGCTGATCGCAGCCCCATGCGTCACCACTCGCCTCACTGCAGTTCGCCCATCCAAACTGCGGCACGTCGTGCGCTCTTGAATGGGGCGCCGGCCACTTCTACCGACTGATCTTCGTATATTCGCGAGACGGGACCTAGGTGACCTCCCTATGCTAATCCCGGCTGACGTTGGTATCTCTCCCAGAACTCCCTCGCCAAGCTACGCGCACACAACTCCCAAGTGTCCGCGCCGCAGCGCCCCACCTGGTCCCGAGCCGGTGGGGCGCTGCCCGTTACGGCTCACGCATGAGAACCGCCGAACGTCCGCATTCACGTCGCTTGCTATCGGGCGTCACCTGCCTGACACGTCGGCCGCTAGCGATCAGGGCTGTCCCCTGCTGAGCCCTCCTGCACGTGAGCAACCTCGAGGAGTGCTACGGCTCGTAGCGGAATCGACAAAGGAGCGCGGAGCCGAGCAAGACGCGTACGACCGCGGCCGGCGTCAACCACAGGCCGTGTCGGTTAGGCCTGGGTCGCCCGTGTCACGCCGCCGGCGTCTCCGACCGAGTCTGTGGCATCAGTCCTGCTGTCGGAATCGGCGCCCGCAGCAACCTTTTTCCGACGAAAACTGGCTTTGCCGAGGGCTCATGGACTCCTTATAGACCATTACTGATGGCCTTGAAAGGATCTACGCCCGTCTTGGGGTGGCGGCGTTGCCAGGGGTCGTGACCAAAGCGGAGAAAGCCCCAGAGACGCTCGATGTTGAACTTCCCGGGGGCCTGGCGTCGCTGGAGCATTCCAGACTTTCGCGAATATCTCCTGCGGCTAACCAATCCGCCCGCCTGGGAGGAGTGGGGCGGTTGGTTAGCACCAGCTTAGGGGCTTCACACGAACGGCGGAACCCCCTATGTCGCACAAGAGCCCACGGTGGGTGGGGGCTCTTGGCGACCGCCTCATGATCGGGGTAGAACCTCGGCAGTCGCATCAGAAACGACACGAACGACTCGCTGTCTTTGGCATGGGCGGCCCGGCTTGTACGGCGGACGCCTGGCCCCCGGAAAATCGCCTGGCATCAAGGGGAACAATCCTGGATCAACGGCGTTCGGAGGCTGCGACGGGCGCCACGATCACAACCTCGTCGCACAGCACTACGAACTGCTCCCCCTCGTGCGACCACATAAGGCTCTCCCTATGCGCCAAAGCGGGGCCTAGGTCCGAGCCAGGGGCGTAAGTGTTCCGTTGACTCCAGGCGTACAGCCGACATCAGGTCGCAAACACCGTGCCCGGTAACGCGATCAGAATGCCGACCAAGCGAAGGTCGGGCTCGCCCCTGCGTCGACAGCGAATCGTCGTTGTGCAGGCTGGGGGCTTGAAGTAATGGCCGCACGCCACCCGGCAGCCCGGCGGTGCGCCCGGGCTTGCGTGCTGGGCCGACCTGCATTGAGCGGGGCGGCACGCTAACCGTTGAGGGGCACTCCAACCCAAGCCGACAACTCGCTGTTCTCGGAGTTCCTCACAAACTCCTTGGAAGGCGTCGTTTCCCAGCGCGAAAAACGTGTTCCGCGGGTCCTTCGCAAGCTCCGCCGTACGCGCGACGCCGACAGCAGAATCTCGGACTCATTCCGGCTGGACACCGGCCGGCGAACCTCCTCCCGAGCGCGAGCACCCCGGCCAGGTAGTGTCGTGCCCGGATCAAGCAGGCGGTCCCCCGCCACCAGGAGTTCAGGACCCTGCCGTGCCACCCTCGATCAAGTTCGCTCTCGCGGGCTCCGTCATCAGCGCCATCGGCGTCATCTTGTGGCGCCTCTTCGACGAGGACGACGCTGCGGAGCGCGTCCGGCACTACGAACTGCTCGGCGCTGGTTCCACCATGGTCCTAGGGGGAGCCCTCGTGCTGCTCGGGCTCGCACTGGCCGCCCTCGGACCCTAACGGGCAGAAGCGTCTGTGCACTGAATACTTGATCAAGGATATCCCCCTGCCCGGGTCCGCCAACCGGCCTCGGTCTCGCCGAATCGCGCGCCGACGCTCTCGATTGGCTAGGCACCTTTGGCAGGAAAGACGCCGCGAACTCGCTACAGGTCCAGAGCGTTGTCGCCACCAGCACTTAGGTCCCGGCCCCGATGACCTCGTCTGCGATCACATGCGTCTTACGGTTCTCCTGCTGGAAGGTGCGCACCAACAGCCTGAACGCCACGCGTAGTCAAGGCGGTAGCGTTCCATTACGATCCCGATCGGCGCCCCGACACATCCGCGAGTTTCCAAGCCGCTCTTCAACGGAGCAACCTGTCGCTCGAGGTCTTCATACGGATCCAACGTGGCGCTCTTCCAGAATTCGCCGGTTAGCCGGCTGCGAGTGCCCGCTGAGCGACGAATGAGACTGATCCTAGTCAGACTCGGCTCAGTTCGGCAGTCCCGGAGCTATTGCGCCACGTCTGCTTACGTTTGTCAGCGTCGCGGCCCTCTAGGGTATTTACGTTTGTCTCGACTTTGTACATTCCCCTCATTTTCGAAGTTTTCACGCTTACAATTTGAAGAATGTTGCGAGGACAGGGGAAATTTAAAAGGGAGGGGCTCGCGATAGGAGAAGTGGCTCGCGTGTTGGGAGTTCCGAGTCCGACGTTACGGACGTGGCAGCGCCGGTACGGCTTGGTAACTACGGCCCGAACGCCGGGAGGGCACCGACGGTACACCGCCGAGGACGTCACACGGCTACGCATCATGATCGAGCTGCTTGAGCGCGGCGTGGGGCCGGCGACGGCTAGCCGTTGGGCAATCGAGGGTTTGACCGAGCTTGGCGTCGTAGGCCCGGCCCTGGATCTTACCAATCCAATTCGCTGCCGTCGTTGTGGCGCTCGGTCAGCAGGATGCAGAACTGGTTCGTCAGTTGTGGTCCTTCGTCGGCATCCACCAATCCGTCGCAGTTGTGTGGGACCAGTACGCCGAGCCGATGAGGTACGCACTCCAGGCTGCGCTTGGACGAGGCGAACTTGCCGAGTCCGACCTGCAATTGTTACGAAGGACCGTCGGAGAGTCGCTCGATGCCATCGTTTCTTTGCCGCCCAGACGGACGCTGCCGATCCTTCTGGCCCCTGTCGACTCTACGGGGGACTCGTTGCATCTCCTAGCGCTCCAAGCGGCCTTCGGCGAGCGAGGCCTCGGGGTCAACCGCGCACGTCGACTGACGCCTGATTCTCTAGCCGCAATGATCAATCGCGGCAGGCCCCGCGCGATCTACCTGCTGGCTGGCACCAACTACGCGCCCGACCCCCGAACACAACTGGTCGCGAGCATTATGGCTGCCAAGACTACTGTTGTTCTTGGTGGTCCCGGATGGACCGGGACCGCTATCCCACGGGCCCGCCATACCGCCGACATGGCGACGGCGATCGCCGCAATCCTTGCGGCTATTCCAGCATCGGAACGACGTCCCCGGCGTTAGACGATTTCGCCCTCTGGTTCGGAGACGCTCTCCCGCACTACCCCTGAGATCGCGGCCCGAAGGGCGTCGAACACGGGGTCGAATGCACACTCCACCTGCAATCGTAACGACAGATCTGTCATGTTCCAAGGGTAAACCGGGAGCACGTCCAGACGCTCGTCAGGAGACCCTCTGCTGGTGCGCCCCGCGACCGGAGAATGGCCCTGCCGACTTATCCAAGTGCACTGGACCAATGCGTTGAGGCATGATGCCGGCTGAGGTGCCACGAGCACCGACAGCCATGAGCCCAGCGCGGCGGCGACATCGGAGCACCCCGATATCGCCGCCGCTTACTTGCTCCCCAATGTGTGAGGTAAATATAGACGTCAGCACAAGCTAACTGCCTGGTCTGACAGATCAGGTACTACCTTCCTCATGCTGGAAGCACCCAACTCCCCAAATGGAGCGGCTGCCAGCAACGCTGGGCTCGATCGAAGTCAGGCCGGCGCCACCGACTAGTGACGAGGGATCCCCGGTCTACCTTGTTAACCCAGTCGCGCTTCCCGGGCCTATCGATACCGCGCCAGGGATCAATCGTCCGCCGCCGAGCCGTTCTCGAGCCGGCATTCGTATCCGTCGGAGCCGTGCGCGCCGCTCGGCCTCGCCGATGAAGGCTCCGCCGGAGACGAAGGCGTCGCGCTGGCCGGCGCCAACCCGTTTCTACCGCGAGTCTCCTCGACCAATCCTCGCGCTCATGATCGACGGACCGAGGCTCGAGGCCGAGGTGGTGCGCGAGTCCGCCGACGCCGCGCCGCCCGCGGGTCCGCGGGCGTGAGCGGCGGCGTGCTGCCCTCCTGCTCGGATCGGTCAATAGCGACGCCGTGACGTCGGTCCAGCAGGTCCGCTGCTCAGCGAGATCGGAGCCGACTGCCCAGGATCGGCACCGTTCGCTTCGTGATCGTCCTGCTTGTCTGTGGTTTCCTGTGACTTCCCTCCTGATCGGACCTTCGCAGGAGCGCCATCGCCGTTACCCGTAGCTGCCGGGAGGCGTCGGCGTGGGTACCGGTGATCGGTAGCTGAACTCTGACGAATTTTGGGGAGCAATGCCACAACGGCCTGAGGCTGGGCCTCGGCCGTTGTTGTGCTTCGATCCGTAGGCCTTGTCCGCCTACCTAATGTTGACACTCTGAGCGGCTACCGGCACGCAACCTATTCGTCACATCCCGCGGCTCCGCGAACTTCAAGTATGTTCGAGTCAGTCGCCACGTTCTACCCCGATCATGGGCGGCCGCCAGAAGCCTCGACGACCTCGGGGCTTCTGCCGCGTTAGGTCCCAGTAGTCCCAGACCTTTGTGTCGCGGGCCGCGCCGAGGGAGTCATCCGGAGCCGAGACATCTCCGGCAATCGAGCTGTGGAACCGTGGGATGAGTACCGCTTCGACATGCGCGGATTTGCAAGGTTCAACGCGGCCACCCTCGCCGCGCGCGGCTCCCGCGACGTGGCCGAATGGCCGGGCAGACCGTGCCACACTGGCATTACAAATCTTCAGTCTCAAGGCTGCGAAGTTCTCGGAGGCATTCTGGCGCGGGCTTGCAATTCGCAGTCTTCCTGTCAGAAATGAGCCGCATGCCTTCGTCAGCCCACCAGAAGTTCAGCAGAGGCTCCGAACTCAAACAGTTGTTGGCCAAGGTGCGGGAAGCGCTTTCCGCAGACACTGCCGTGATGCTCCTGCTGGACGTGACCGGCGCCGTACTTGAGCCATTCGGATCATCCGGCCTGGACGTCACCTTGCGCACCGGCGCACGGGTGCCGGTAGGTCAGGGCTTCGCCGGTGCCATCGCCGCAACTGGGGAGCCTCTGATCCTCGATGAGATCCGAGACGACAACGTCATCAACCCGATGCTTCGCCGGCGAGGAATCCAGTCGCTGCTAGGCGTACCACTGATGCGGGCCGGATCAGTTTTTGGAGTACTACACGTCGGATCACGGTTCCGGCGGAAGTTCACCGCAGACGACGCCGGACACCTGACTTCGCTAGCTGAAGAACTCGCCTCATGGTTCGCGGAACAATCCTTGGCCGAACACCAGACAGCCGCTCTCGTCCTGCAGCGCAGCCTGATCCCCACGATTCCCCAGTTCTTCGACGGCCTCGATATGGCCGGACGCTACGTTCCCGCCGAGGGCGACTTGGGCGGAGACTGGTACGACGTCTTCGACCTTCCCGACGGGCGAGTGGGCTTCGTGATGGGCGACGTCCTCGGCCACGGTCTGCAGCCGGCCGTGATCATGGGACGCATACGCAGCGCGCTTCGCTCGTATGCGCTCATTGAAGAGAGCCCAGCACGCGTGCTGGAGATGTTGGACAAAAAGATCAGCCACTTCGAGACTGGCACTCTGGCCACGGTCCTGTTCGCGGTAACCGAGGCGCCGTACGCCGATTTCGTCATGAGTAGTGCTGGACACTGGCCGCCAGTGATCGTCGACGAGATTCAGCCAGCGGCGCCCGTGAACATGCCGACAGACGCCATGCTTGGGTTGATGCCGGACGTCACTCGGACAGATTCCTCGGTCAACTTGCCAGCAGGCGGATCGCTCTGTTTCTTCACCGACGGGCTCATTGAACAACGGTTCGGGCCTGACAATGCAGTTGACCCCGACGCAGGCTTGGCGGCAGTCGCTCGGGCCCTCGCAGGGATTCGAACCGCTGAAGCAAATTGCGTCGCGGTACTGAGCGATCTCCTGCCCGAGGACGGAAACGCGGATGATGTCGCCCTCCTCATGGTCCGACGGCTCCGCGAAAGCGGACAGCTCTAGCGAACGCCCGAAGGGCCCCGGGGGTTTCACTCCAATGGCCTAGGCGGCGGGCCCCTCCATCGAGCCATGGCAAGGCCCCAGATCCCTCCCATAGGCTCGAGACGCCGGTTCTCCGGTTAGCCGCCGCCCAGGAAGAGGCGTTCGGAACCTCCAAGGTTGGGATGGATGGGTTACTCGCTGTGAGCGAACGCGCGACGCTGAGCGTCCTGGGCGCCCTCGTCCTAATTTCCGCACTTGGCATGTGGAGGATCTGGGCCCGAGACGACGACCAATATGAACCGTCGATGCGCGTATTTGGGCTAAGCCTTGCCGGACTGCTGGCCGTCGTTGGTCTAGTCATGATTGCGGCGGCGGCCGCAGAATTCGTCATCTGAAGATCTCGCGCATGCGCGCAGCCATTCATAACTTGCATGATGCGATGCATCGAATCCCTAGCCACAACTACGCACGACGCCCGCCGCATGCGGATGGGAAGGTAGTCCTGCGCGGACATCGACGCGACTCCACAGCGTCGCGAAGCGACCCCAGCGCCTGCAGGGTCGCAGCGCCCTCGGGCCGGCTGCGGCTCCCAATCACGCCCTCTTTTGTAGGCGCCCCGCAGCCCATGTGTCGCAGCAGCAGAAAGCTCGAGCCTCACTGAGTGGGAGTTGTGTACGGCATTTCGCGCACCAACCGCGCATCTCTCTCTCAGATTCGTATCGAGCGCCGGCCCTACCGTGCGCGGCTGAGCAGCGGGTGCGCCGACACCGGCTCAGGAAAATGCTGAACCTTCGAACCAGGCAGGAAGAACCAACCGTAACCACTCCCGGCAGTCACCGTCAGCTCGCTATGACGGTCAAGGACCCGATGAAGATCGCCACCCGGAGGTCTTCGAGGGGACGCCGAGACCAGAATGCCGGCTGGCTTCCACCAAGACGCCTCGTGCTGAAGAGATGTCGCAGTGACCGGCGAGTCGGCGAGCCGGACGGCGACGCCCTCAACAGCGAGAGCTGCAGAGAGCGCAACCAACGCTAGGGAGGGTTGAAGGCCGGTGGAGGCCAACAAGACCGGCGGGCCACGCCGTGGCCGCGCTTGGACCGCAACGCGAGACAACTCGGCTCTTATTATCGGCGCACCACTCTTTGCGAATTGAAGCCGTTCCGTGCCCTGTTGGTGACTAATCTCTTGCAAGAGCGGCCTGAAATATCCGCTCCAAGCATCTAGCACACCGTGCTGTTCGATGGCGACCCTGACATGGTTGCGAAAGCGTGGCCGATCACCCCCCTTGGTGAAATTCAGCACTTGCTTCGCCCACTCGCCGGGCTCAACTGGCGGAGGGTGCAGTACGAGGTCAGCCGCGTCGCCCGCCGTGATTCCGATAGAAAGCCAAAGCTTAAGCAGTTCGAGTCTCGCTACATCGGCCATTTCGTACCGGCGATGACCTCCGCCAGACCTGCTCGCGGGTGCCAGACCGTAGCGTCTCTCCCAGGTCCGAATAGTTGCTGGAGGAAGGTGCAAATGACGCGACACTTGGCCGATCGTCTGTCCTGCGAGCGGCATCCGAAGGGGTCGGTCGGGCAACTCTGGGGCAGACGGCACCCTTCGAGGCTACGAAATTTTGCATCTCATATTCGTCGAATCGTCGAGTTGAGCCGAGACTCAGGGCCGAAAGTCGGCACGCAACAGCCGTCACTTTCAGAGGTCGGATCGCACATCCGTTAATTTGCCGCCCCTGCGCAGGTGACCTCGTCCGCTTCGGACGCAACATAATCATTCGAGGGGAGCTGTAGGGGCGTTCGTCCGTAGCACGTCAGGCGACCCTCGCTGTCAACTAAAGGTGAGTGGTAAGACCATCAAGGGCACCTTCATTCCGCGGTGCGCTGGCAGTGGAGCACGCGAACCATCCTTCCCGTGCACTTTCGCGCCGCATCATCGCTTTCCTGCACCCCGTGCGAGCCGCTGCCTGACGACCTCTGCCAGCACTCGCCGGTACGCCGCTTTGGCTGATGGGCTCGAGTCGATCGGAGCGTCTCGACCGACGTGACGGGCCCGAGCGCGATCAAGGTCCGTTGCTCGGGCGACGAGTCCATCTTCACGATCCATGGATTCCCACCGCCAGACAGTCCGCCATGATCAGTTGGCCGTGACCCCGACAACGGACAAATTGATCGTGCTGCAATCGAACCTCGGCATGGCCGCTGGCGACCTCTGCCCGTTGATGATGCGACCCGGGGGCACCGGATCTTCTGGATACTTTCGGGCGCCAAACGACGCTGAGGGCATCACAAAGGACTGTCGAGCCAACTGCGCGACGACGGACGTCAACCGAACCCCACTCATGCAGACTCCTATGATCGTTCGCCTTCTCACTTAACGAGAAGCTGGCCACGACCGCTACGGCACCCGACGGATATTTTGGGGCGCCAACGCCCCCGTGGCAGTGTGGCCCCCCAAGGAAAAGCACACGCCGGCCGTCTGGCTCTCCATCCCGCCAAGACGAACCCCTCCCGACAATCTGCATACCAACTTCGCCCTAATCGTCGCGTCGACCGGAGCAACTCCCTACAAGTAACCCGAGCGCCTCATCCGAGTTTTTCATTTCGCGCAACAACAGCCCTCAATTCTGGTCGATAGGACGAATCTCGGCGCAAGCGAGCGTGACGATTCCCGCGTCCCAGTCGATAGAATCAACATCAGACCAGCGCACCCAACCGGTGTGCCGGTGGACCCAACCGAGTACCTTCTGGATGATCCAGGGGCCGCGCTGCTTGTCGCGGTCGTAACCGAAGAGCGTCCCGGGTCGGTTGCGGCCGACGATCAACCGCTCCACACGAAGCTCGGGCAGGTGCCCGCGCCGGGGACCCTTCGCCATGCGGACGTCGGTCACCTGGTCGCCCTCCGACCCGTCGCTGAACCGGACCTTCATGCCGGCCAGCCTGGAGAACCGGTGTCGCGGCCCGCCGGGCTCGTCGTCGGTCTCCAGCTCGCCGACCTTGCCTTCCTCGGCGTCGGGATCGGGATCGCTGCCCGCTCCCGGCAGCGCGTCGATGATGCGGACACGCGCCCAGGTCTCGAAGCCGTCGAGCCGCACCCGGCTGCGATCCTCGTCGATCGCGATGACGGTGGCGATGCCCCTCACGTGTCGGTAGTCGATCCGGCGGGGGTCGTCGCCGTCGCGCCGGGCGAGACGGCTCCAGGCGTGGACGGTCAGGTTTCCCAGCGCGCCGCCCAGCCGCGGCCCCAGGGCGCCGGGGCCGACGAGGCAGCCGGAGACCACCAGGTCCGGTCCGTCCTCCTCCAGCTCGATGTCGTCGACCTTGGCCAGGAGGCCTCCGTCGGCCGTGACGACCTGACGGTCGAGCAGGTCAGTCTGCCCGTCGATCGTCCCCTCGATCAGGATCCCGGTCGGCGTCATGAGGTCCCCATCTTCGTCCAGACCATGAGCGGCAGGGCAGCCACGGACGCCCCGATCACGATCACCATGTAGAAGCTGCCGAGGGTGTTCGACAACCGACCGTTGCGGTGCTCACCCATGTACCCGCCGTCGTTGGCGACCATGAGGATCGGCAGGTAGGTCAAGGGCAGGGCCACCGCGGAGAAGACCACCGAGAACTCCGTGACCAGGACGGGATCGATCGTGGTCAGCAGGACCGCCCCTGCCAGCACCGTCGCGAGCAGGATGACGAGATGGAAGCGGGCGGCCTCGAAGGGGCGCACGTACTTGCCCCACTGCCAGCCGAAGTACTGCCCGATGCTGTAGCCGAGGGACAGCCCGGTCTCGCACGCTGCGCCGAACGTGGCCGCGAAGAAGCCCAGGATGGCCACGGCGAGACCGATCTTGCCTAGCGCCACGGCCACCGGAAGTCCGACCTGTCCCAGGGTGCTGACCTCGATCCCGGCCGGCATCAACGTCACGGTGGCCACCCCGGCGATGGCGAGGGAGAGCAGGCCGCCGAGGGGGAATCCCACGAACACGTTGGCCCGCATCGTCCGCAGTGACGACGCGTCCCACTTCTCCTCGACGCCTCCGGAGGAGAAGAAGAACACCTCGTACGGGGTCATGGCGGCGCCGAAGAGCGCGACCGCGAAGTAGGCGTAGGACGACCACTCCTCGCCCGCGGGCTTGTCGGCGGTGGCCGCGGAGTGCAGCAGCTCGGACCAGTCCGGTCCGAGCTGCCACAGCGCCACGGCATACACGATCAACGCGAGGCCGAGGAGCCCGAAGACGTTCTCCAGCAACGAGAACTTGGCCCTCCAGAGGACCACCCACACCGCGGCTGCGGTGACCGGGATCCAGAGCAGCTCGTTGACGCTGGTGGCCAGCTCGAGCGCGAGCGCGATGCCGCCGATCTCTGCCACGTAGGTCAAGAAGGTGACAGCCATCGAGCCGGCCAGGTTGAGCAGGCCGACGCGGGGCCCCAGCCGCTCGCGGATGATGTCGAACGTCGGCCGGCCGCTCACGGCGACGACCCGGCCCGACATCTCGGCGAAGACCATGATGCCGAGCACCCCCACGACCACGACCCAGGCCAGGGACATGCCGAACCGTGAGCCCACCTGCGCGTTCGTGACGAGGTCGCCGATGTCGACGAATCCGCCGATCGCGGTGAGCACGCCCAGGGCGACGGCGAAGATGCGCTTCACGAGACGCTCTCCTCGAGCGCGGTGAGCCGTTGGCCGACGTTCTTCAGCTGTTCGGCCAGGCCGGCGTAGTCGGCCTTCTCGTTGCGGTGGACCGCGATCCGGGCGTCGCTCAGCGCGGCCTCAGCGTCGTCGAGGACTGCCCCTGCGTCGTCGGCCAGCCCGTCCAGGCTCTGGGGCTGGTTGAGGTCGGAGAAGCCCTCGGCGGTCTTGGCCAACGACTTCTCGCTGTAGCGCAGCTGCGCCACCACGGTGGGTCGCGGGATCTTGTCGTCCTGGAGCAGGCTCACCATCGTCTCGACCGTGGCGACCTCACTGCCCGCCGCGGCGAGCGTCGTGGCTGCTGCGTCCTCAAAGGTGTCGGCGTCGGGGCTGGCGACCACGCAGCCCGACACCAGGACGAGGAGGCCCAGGACCGCGGCCAAGCGCCTCATCGGTTGTGCCTCGCGACGAGCCACACCAGCAGGGCGACCTCCACCGCCAGGCCGAGCCAGCCCAGTGAGAGAGCTATTGAAACAGTCACGCCGTCAGATATACCGCTCAGCGGGGGCAGCAGCACTTCGGCACAAGCGCCTGATAAAGCCCAGCGGTCCACGTTCCGCACCCCGCCCATCGAGCGAGAAGTTTTCGAGTCCAAACACTGGCGCGTCTCCCAGGATGTGGCGAAGGAGCATCCGCACCAGAAGCCCCTCTCGAGTCGCCAGTCCCCTGCCCGCCGACAAACCTCCACCGAGCCGGGACGAAACCGGTTTGGCGCCAGTTCACGGCACGGCCGCGACCTCGATCCGCTCGTCACCGATGAGCTCAGCCAACAACTACTCCGCGTCGCTACGATCGCGTGAAGGCCCCTCAACTCGGCGACCTGCTTTTCTCTGTGGGCCCCGCCACCAATCCTCGTCCCGGGACCTCAGCGCTCCCACGTTCTCGTTTGGCCACGGCCTGCTAGGGGCACACGCCATTCATGACACAGACCTTATTCGTGTTTTGCCGGCCCAACCCAAGCACGCCGCGTATCGACCACCGGCTCAGCGGTCGCACGAATGGCGAGAACGCGGCCACGTGAATATCCGGTCAGCAGGCGTCGAGGAGGAGTTGTTCGTAGTCGCCGCTGTCGGCCGACTTTCGGGTTTGAGCGAACGGGTTGTGCGAGCATCAGAGGAAGGCGGCCTTGAGCACGAGTTTTTCCTCCAGCAGGTTGAAACGACGACCCAGCCGCACCGCGACGGCGTGAGTTTACGCGCCGACATCGTTGAGCAGAGGCGGCCGGCTGTTGCGGCCGCAAAATCAGCTGGGTTGCGTCTGGCTGCTATGCCTACGGACGTGCAGGGAGGGACGCCGCCGCTCACGACACCCTAGGACGGATACCCCCTCATCGAAGAGTTCGGCGACATGGGCCGTCGAGGGCTCACCTGCGGGATGCACGTCCACGTGGAGGTCTCGGACAGCGAGCGCATTCCGATCATCGGCGCCTTGCGCCCCTGGACGCCCCTGCTTATCGCGGTCGCGGCCTCCTCTTCCTTCGTCGACGGACACGCCACCGGCTATGCCTCATGGCGCGGCGTCCTGTGGGACGGCTGGACCACGGCGGGACCAGTCGAGCCGTTCATCACCAGCAACGGGTATCGGCGGGCAATGGAAGCAATGATTGCGTCCGGTGCGGCCATCGACGAACACATGCTTTACCTAGACGCCCGAGTGGCAGAAAGGTTTCCGACAGTGGAAGTACGCGTCGCTGATGTATGCGCCGACGTTGACGACACCATGCTCGTCGCAGAACTTGCTCGAGCGATGGTCGACACGGTCCTTGAACTGCCCCAGAGGCCTTGGCGGATCGACCTGCTCCGTGCGGCCCGATGGCGGGCCAGTCGAGACGGTGTAAGTGGGATGCTCCTCGATCCGACGACCGGCTCGTTTGGCGAGGCATCGGCCGCATTTGAGTCGGCGGTGAACGCTTTGCGGCCGGCGCTCACCAGGTCTGGCGCGGCAGGCCCAGTTTCAGAACGCATCGAGCACCTACTCCTGCGCGGCACGGGGGCGGATCGTCAACGTGAGGTCGCAGACCGACTCGGCCTGACTGCGGTGGTCGACGACGTAGTTGAACGCACTCGTAGCGTCTAGAAGCAAGCTGTCCGCCGGTCACACCCAGCACAGTCCCGGAAACATAACTAGCGTCCTGTTCCGAGGCTAGGAAGACGAAGGCGGACGCCACCTCGGCGGGCTGGCCCGCTCGAGCAAGCGGCGTGTCTTCTCCGAAGTGCGCCACCTTTTCGGATTCCTGCGTTACCGGCTGCAACGGAGTCCAGATCGGGCGGGACCCACAGCGCTCACCCGGATTCCACGCGGCCCTAGGCCCGCAGCGAGGTTCACGGTGATGTCGTTGATTGCGGCTTTTGTGGCGGCATAATCGAGCAGCGTTTGCGACGTGTCGTAAGCCTGGATTGACGAGCAATTGATGACGGCACTACCTGGGGAAAGATGAGGCAACGCCGCCCGGGTCAACCAGAACAACACGAACAGGTTTTGGTCATGGTCTGTTCAAGATGCTCGTCTGACAGCTCAGCCAACCCCTCAGAACGTGCCCACTGGTATCCCGCATTATTGACGAGGAGATCGAGACCACCGAGCCCCTCGATCACCGTGGGAATGACATCGTCGCAAGCCGTACGCGATTGCAGGTCGACTGATGTGGGAACGACCCGCACGTTGGCGTCCTCAATAAGCCGAGCTGTCTCTTCGGCGTCTGCTGATTCTTCGGCCATGTGAGTGAATGCGACGTCAGCGCACTCCCGCGAGTAAGCAATCGCTACGGCGCGACCGATACCTAAGTCGCCGCCCGTGATGAGAGAGCCTCTTCCCCTCAGTCGACCACGGCCGATGTAGGAGGATTCGCCATCAGGGGCGGGTTCCATCGCTCCTGTCAGTCCGGCGGGTTCTGCTGCTGAGGGGGAATTGGTGTCGGGTCTCTCATGTGGGACCAGCTCCCGATAAGGCGCCCCCGAAATATTGGGCGACTCAGGGTGCCTCAGCTCGGCATGGCTTACCACGCCTTCTCTACGGGCGTGTCCTCGAACATTGATGGCCGTCGTGCTCAGATCCCGCGATTTGCTCCGCGTCCGCTCCCGTGACCCTCCTTAATTCGACCTATCTGATGAAGTTGATCGATGTCGTCAACGCTCCACATGAAGCCCTTCAACCAACGCCGGGAGGGCACTGTCAGGTCTGCATGCGCGAGCAGGTCTGAGACGAGCAGGCGTTGCGGGCAAGGACGTAGTGGTATATCCAAGAACTCTGACGCATGGGGGAAAATGATGGCCAATTTGTCGCACTTGCCCAAGGCAGTCTTCGAGTCCTACGAATGGCAAGAATCAGGAGCTTGCATTGATCGCTCCGTAGAAGAATTCTTCCTGCCCGAGGGTCTTCGGACCGTGGAAAAGTCCGACCACGAGGCCGCAGCCATACGAATTTGCGGCACTTGCCCCGTGGTGCGCGACTGCCTACAACACGCCCTTCGCGCCCGTGAACGATACGGCGTATGGGGCGGCTTAAGCGCCGACGAACGAGCGAAACACCTGGCGGACGATTCTGAAGCGGCCTAACCGCGTCGAGGAGCAATCTTCGGCGTCACCGCTCGCCGACGTGGTCTCGGCCGTCTTGCTCGGCTGACTCCCGGATCTCGCGGCCGTCGGCCACGTCCTCGCGATGCTTCTTCTCGGCCTTCTCGATGTTGCGGGTGTCGCGCGGCGGGAGCTGGATGGTCTCCTCCGCCGCGATGCCGGCCTGGAGCTGACGTCCACGCTCCAGCTCGGCGTCGAGCTCGGCGCCGAACAGCAGGGCGACGTTGGTGAGCCACAGCCACAGCAGGAACACGATGGCTCCCGCGAGCGAGCCGTACGTCTTGTCGTAGCTGGAGAACATCGCGACGTAGAGGCCGAAGGCGGCCGACGCGAGGACCCACACGGTGATCGCGAAGACCGCGCCCACGCTGATCCACCGGAACTTCGGCTGCTTCACGTTGGGCGTGGCGTAGTAGAGGACGGCCACGATCACGACGATGACGCCCAGGAGCACCGGCCACTTGGCGATGTCCCACACGAGGATCGCGGTGGACCCGAGGCCGATCTGGTCGCCCACGGCCTCCGCGACGGGGCCCGTCAGCACGAGGGACGCAGCGGCCGACGCCACCAGCACGAGGGCCACGAGCGTGACGACGAGCTGCACGGGCCGCAGCTTCCACACCGGCCGCCCCTCATCGATCTCGTAGACCCGGTTCATGGCGCGACCGAAGGCCCCGACGTACCCCGAGGCCGACCACAGCGCGCCCAGGAGACCCACGACGAGCGCGACGCCGGCGCCCTGGGCGGTGCTGAGCCGCTCGATCGTGGGCTGCAGGGTGTCGACGGCCGAGGACGGACCGACCTGGTCCACGATCGTCAGCAGGGACTCGACGGTCTTGGGGCCCTGCCCGAACACGCCGAGCAGTGAGACCAGGGCCACGATGGCCGGGAACAGGGCCAGCACCGCGTAGTAGGTGAGGGCCGCGGCCAGGTCGGTGCACTGGTCCTTCGAGAACTCGCGGACCGTCTTCTTGAGGACGTAGATCCACGACCGCTTGTGCAGGTCGGACGGGGAGTCCGGCTTGCGGTCGTCGTCCGGGGACGGGGCGTGGCGCCCGCGCTCGGTCGTGGAGGTGGACATCAGAGCTTCTTCCAGGCGATCACGATGGCGGCAGCCGTGGTGGCGACGACGGCGATCTCCTGCCAGTGCGACGTGGCCTTGGACTTGACGTCGAGCTTGGCGCCGAGAGCGTCGATCGTCTCGGTGAGCTGCTCACGCATCTGCTCGATGTCGGACTCGATGTCGCTGATGCTCGGGCCGCTCATGACCGGTCTCCCTTCACCGCGGCGATGTCCTGCTGCACGTTCTCGATGGTGCGCTCGGGACCGCCGACCTGCGAGACCTGCTTCTTGCCCACGAGCGCGGCGATCCCCGCGAGAGCGAAGAGGACGACAGCGACGATGAGCGCGGCCAGCCACGTCTCGACCACGAGGGCCAGAGCGGCCACGGCCGCTCCCACCAACGTGATGACGCCGAGCAGGGCGAAGAAGCCGGCGCTGCCGAAGAGCCCGACCCCCACGCCGGCGTGCTTGACGCTGGCCTGGAGCTCTGCCTTGGCGAGGGCCACCTCGTCCTGGACGAGCCGGCTGGACTGCTCGCTGAGCCGTCCCACGAGCTCGCCGAGGCTGGCCTCGTCGGCCGGGGTCGCGGGCTGGGCGGAGGGAGCCTCAGCCATGCTTGGGCTCCTCCGGGACGTCCGAGGCCGCGGCCACGAGGTCGATGCCCTCGAGGTCGTCGTCCGCAGTGTGCTTGCCCTCGCTGGACGAGCCTGTGACCTTGTCCCTGGCCTGGTCGGCGGCGTCCTTGGCCTGGCCGGCGGCCTTCTGGGCCGCAGCGGAGGCCTTCTCCTTCACGACGGGTGCCTTCTCGGCGGCGTACTCCTGGGCGTCGGTAGCCGCCTGCTGGACCTTGGGGTTGCTCCAGACCTTGTCGGCCTGGGTCTTGATCTGCTCGTAGCGACCACGACCGGCGCGGGTCCCGAGCACGTAGCCGCCGACTCCGGCGGCCAGGACGATGACCTTCTTGAACATCTGTTTCCCCCTGGTATGGATGACGAGGGTGAGCACGCTAAAGATGCGCCCTTGCTCTCGCTCGATACCTATGACGCTACGAGATTCCCCGTCAAGCGCACTCCGAAGACCTTCAGGTACGCCGGGATTTGGCAGATGCATGAGACGCTGCGAAAATTTGTGTCTCCGACTGGAGACCTCTGCCTGCGTGGCTACCTCAAGGCGCTTCTCTCCGACGAACTGATGAAGCCGCCTTCAGAACGTTCTCGAGAAAGACGGTCTAGGCTAGGTCAGACCCGACAATCTGGGCTTGGACGGTCCCGTCCCAGGCGGCCTGCCCTTTCGCCCATGTTGCCGTTGCAAGGGGCGGGATAGCGTCGGTCGCACGTTCGTTAGCCATCAGCCAAACCCGTAGATTGCTCGGCGAAATCGTGTGCGAACTGCTCAAACGAGCACTACTTTCGCTTGATCTTTCGCAACTAAAACTATGATCGACGGCCGTCCCCGGGTTAGTCCGATCTTGAACAGGCTCATCTCGACTGTAAGACTTCGAGCACGGCAAGAACTTCATGCGGCCCCGCGCCAGCACGAATGAACTGAAACGCGCGCCAACGGTTGAGTGCCCCGCCCCCTCAAGGCGGAAGCGCGGTTTCAACGCCCAACCGCCGATCCCACCGGCGTGCGGGCCAGGCCGACGCCGTGCGGGCCGAGCGAAGGGTTGGCCCGCAACCAGGCCATCAGAAGTATGGCACTGGGGAGACTAAGCCCCCGTGATGCTTCGGGCACATCGAACTCGCGACAGAGCCGCGTTCCAGCGTTTCGCTAAGGCTCGGTACGACATCATTCGCTCTTACTAAGGCCGATGTACATCCACGGCGGCAAGCGAGGACATACCCGCCGGCGGGGATCAGGAAACCCGGGACGAGATGAACGCTCAAGCCTCGGGACCCTCGCTGCCGGCAGACACGTCTCGGCCACCGATGATCTCCTCCGCGATGATCTTCAGCTTCCTATTCTCCGCCTGCGAGATACGCACGAGCAGCTCGAAGGCCTGCTCGTCGGCTAGGTGGTATCTCTCCATCATCAGGCCGATCGCGATGCCGACTCGCCCCCGCGCCTCAAGGCCGCTCTTCAGTTGCGCGACCTGCCGTTCAAGCTCTTCGTTCCGGTCCAACGCTCGTTCTTCCGTAACCCGACATCAAGTCGCTGCGACTGGCTGCACAGCGACGGCACACGCCAATGCTAGTAGTGGCTCCGCCCGCAAGAAGCGGCCGACAGTCCCGTCTCAACACGCCAGCGAGCTCGGCGGGGCGACCCAGGTCAGCATGATCTCGGACCGAACGTGCCCCGCTAACCGGTCTTACTCGCGGATGCAACGGCGAACCCGTGGGCAGGCGCCACCGAAGCCGCTGCGCCGGCGCCGGCGCCGACGACCCCACTCAGCAGGCGAAGCCGATCCATCAACGGCTCGCAGCGTGTCCGCGTCGATCCCTCGCAAAGCCGCGATGACGAAGGAGGCCGTCGCGCCGCACGAAGCCTGGGCGTCGACGAACGACCGCTGCACGGCCCCGTCCACCCCTCGCAGCGAGGTGGCGACGATCAACGCCGCCAGGAGCGCGACAGATCGCCCACCGGCCAGTGCCGCTCCGTCGGCCGGCCGAGGCTCTCGAAGCCATCGGTCGATCAGGCTCGACACCCGCTTCTCGATGCTGTCCACGACCTGCCCACGAGCATGAGTCGCTCGGCCGACGACCACGGCCCGAAGAGCAGCGGGTAGCCGTGAGAGCGTGACTGCGCGTAGGCAAAGAGCGCCTCGACGCCGCCGACCACCTGCTCCTCGAAGCTGCGTCCGGACGACCGCTCGTACGCAGCGAAGAGAAACCCGGTGATGAGGTCCCTCTCGCGATCAAGAGCCGCCCCCAGCAGAGCCTCCTTGTCCGCGAAGTGCGCGTACACCGTTGGCTTGGTCGTGCCGGCTCGCGCCGCGATCGCGGCCATACCTCAGCTGCGTGGCGTGAGCGGATCGACCATGCCGCTACGCCGTAGCCGATCCATTCATCCGCTCACGATCTGCCAGGGAGCCCGCTACCGGCTGAGCCTCGACGGCCTCAGATTGGCCGCAGGTCGGAGATGAGCCACTGGCCCTGCACCGGCCTCAAGGTCACGCGCAGCTGAAGCTGCTCGGCCGCCGGCTTGCGAGACCCGACCGTCGTAGTCGACCGGACCAGGGCGAGGACGGTCACCGACGACCCGCGCGTTCTCTCCACCCCGGCCGACGTCACGACGCTGCGTGTCGTCACCTTCTCCCGACCGGCAGAGCTCGCGACGATCGAGTCGAGGAGCCTCGAGTACTTTTTCTGGAAGGACCCAGTGGCGTTGCTCCTGGCCACCGACAGGTCGGCCTGCAGGTCGGAGTGACTGAACGTCAGCATCGCGCCGACGCGCGCCTCAGCACTCGTCAGAGCTGTCTGCTCGTCCTCCGACAGAGCGTCAGCCGACGGATCCTGAACCACGAGGAAGGCGACGTTCGCCAGCACGAGCCACGCGACGAGAGCGGCCCAGGTGCGTGACCTAAGTCGTCGTCCGAGGGCTCGACTCATGGCAGCAACCGCATTCGCGAGACACGCCAGTCGTCCCCGGACTGGACCAGCTGGACCTGGACGTGGACCGGGCGATGGCCCTCCGTGGCCACCACAACTCTTGCCTTCTCCCCCGACATCGACACGAGACCAGCTGCCGCGACCACGCCTTGTCCAACAGACAGCTCTGCGGCGACCCGCTCGAGATCCTGGGCGGACTGACGCAGGCCAGGGGCGCCGCCTCTCAGCACATCCGCCGTTCCAGCCCCACGGCCGAGTGAGTCGACAGCCCGCGTCGCCGCATCAGTCGCAGCGCCGCGTTCGCTCGACGACGGCGTCGCAGGGCCGTCCGATACCAAGGCCTGCCACCCGAGGAGCAAAGTCAGTGCGAGAGCCACCACCCCGAGGGCGCGTCCCATCCATGGAGATGAGTCTCGCGGCTCGAGCGCAGGCTCCTCCACCGGAGGTGGGGCAGCGACCCTGCGGACCTCGATGCGCCGGACGACCGGGCCGCTCGGATTCTCCATCGTCGTTGACCGTGCCATGACCACCCCCTCAGACCGCGACCGGTGTGCGCTCGAGCGAGGCCACGCGACGGGGCCGGCGGCGCGGCGCTGGCTGGATTCCGAACCTCTCCCACGCTGCTGCGGTGGCCGGGCCCACGCCGATGGCGAGCGCCTGCGTCAGGTGCTCGGCCGTGTCCACGTCGCGACGGACCTCGATCGGCACGCCGAGCGCCGCCCAGCTGCCCAGCACGGAGTGGGTCAGGGTCGAGTTTCCCCCGTAGGCGGGCTGCAAGACCGCCGCGTTGAGGGCTGAGATCAGGGTCGTGCTGCGCGAGACGGCATCCGGCACGTGAGCGGTCGCCCTCGTGGCGAGGACGCCGAGCGTGCTGGACAGCGCGCTGGGCGTGAGGCATGGCAGGTCCGACGGCACCACGACGACAGGAGCGTCCCGCCGGTGGAGCACGGCCCACCTGCGGCCGGCGTCGACGGCGGCGTTGAGCGGGTCGCCGGACATGAGCCCGGGTCCGGCTAGCACCGGCACGGCCATCCGTCGGCACGAGGCCACGACGTCGGGCTGCGCCGAGACGACGACCAGCGCACCGACGTGCTCGCACGCTCTGATGGCAGCGATCGTGTCGAGCGCGAACGCCGTGCGCATAGCGTTGGCCCGCGCCAAGGGAAGGCCCAGCCGCGACTCGTGCAGTCGCCACGTGGCGACCGGGACGACCACGGTCCATCCGGTTGATGTCATGACTGTGCCTCCTTGATGACCCGGGCGAAGTCGCCCTTGTTCTTGATGTCGCGCATGCGCCCGTTCACGAAGACCGTGGGCGTCCCGGTGACGCCCCGGGCGAAGCCGGCCTTGCGTGCTTCGTCGATCCACGGCACATAGGTCTCGCCGGTGATGCAGGCCGATGCCGTCGGGACGCCGACCGACTCGGCGCTCCGAGCAAGGCTCGCGTTGCTCGGTCCGTCCCGGCCCTCGTCCGGCTGCGCCGCGAACAGCGCGTCCCGCATGCCTGCGTAAGCCTCGGGGCCCGCCGCGTCGAGCACGCACAGGGCTGCGTTGGTGGCGCGGTGGGAGTACCGGTTCGGGCTGTGGCCGACCTCGTCGAGGATCGAGAAGGGGTGATCGACCACGATCACCTTGCCGAGGGATGCCTGGGCGTCGAGGAACGTCCGCGCCGACCTCTCCAGCGCTCGACAGCCCGGACACTGAAAGTCTTCGTAGATCTCGATTCGCACCGCCGAGCTCGAGTTTCCGGCCGGCCCACTGGTGGGAGCGGGAAGCACCCCGAAGGAGTCGCTCGTGCCGTCGGGGCGCGGGTACTTGTCGGGGTCCGCTGTACCGCCGAGGCGTGCCGACACGGTAATTACCAGGACGGCGACGATCGGGATGACGAAGACCACCCAGAAGGTGATGCGGCTGCGCCGGCGACGAACCTCGAGCTCCCGCTCCTCCTCGAGGTCCCGCGTCGCTTCACGATCCACGTCCTGCATCGGTCAGTCCTCGTCGTTCTTCGCGTCGACGATCCCGGCGGTGATGAGCGCCATCACGGATGAGTCGGCCAGGGTGGTGGCGTCGCCGACCTCGCGGTTCTCGGCGACGTCGCGCAGGAGGCGGCGCATGATCTTGCCCGAGCGGGTCTTGGGGAGCTCGGGCACGACCATCACCTGGCGGGGCTTGGCGATGGGGCCGATCTCCTTGGCCACGTGGGCGCGCAGGTCGGCGGAGACGTCCTCGACGTCCTTGGCCGACTCGCGCAGGATCACGAACGCCACGACGGCCTGGCCGGTGGTGTCGTCGGCAGCGCCGACGACGGCTGCCTCGGCCACCGACGGGTGCGACACGAGGGCCGACTCGATCTCGGTGGTGGAGAGGCGGTGGCCCGAGACGTTCATGACGTCGTCGACCCGGCCGAGCAGCCAGATGGCGCCGTCGTCGTCCTTCTTGGCGCCGTCGCCCGCGAAGTAGTAATCAGGCCACCTCGACCAGTAGGTCTCCTTGTAGCGCTCGTCGTCGCCCCAGATGGTGCGGAGCATCGAGGGCCAGGGCTCGGTGATGACGAGGTAGCCGCCCTCGCCGTTGCCCACGGGCTCACCGGCATCGTCCACCACCTCCACCGAGATGCCGGGGAAGGCCGTCATCGCCGAGCCCGGCTTCCCGGAGGTGACGCCCGGCAGCGGGGTGATCATGTGGGCGCCGGTCTCGGTCTGCCACCACGTGTCGACGATGGGCGTCTTGCCGCCGCCGATGTTCTCGCGGTACCAGACGTAGGCCTCGGGGTTGATCGACTCACCAACGGAGCCCAGGACCCGCAGGCTGCTCAGGTCGTGCTCGGCGGGGATCTGCTCGCCCCACTTCATGCACGTGCGGATCGCAGTGGGCGCGGTGTAGAAGAGCGTGACGCCGTACTCGGCGATGATCTCCCACCAGCGGCCCTTGTGCGGGGTGTCGGGGGTGCCCTCGTAGAGCACCTGGGTGGCGCCCTCGGCCAGCGGCCCGTAGACGATATAGGAGTGGCCGGTCACCCAGCCGACGTCGGCGGTGCACCAGTAGACGTCGGAGTCGGGCTTGTGGTCGAACGTGGCCCAGAACGTGTACGCGGCCTGGACGAGGTAGCCACCTGTGGTGTGGAGGATGCCCTTCGGGGCCCCGGTCGTGCCCGACGTGTACATCACGTAGAGCGGGTGCTCGGAGTCGAAGAGCTGAGGCACGTGCGTCGTCGACGCCGAGGTCACGACGTCGTGCCACCACACGTCCCGTCCCCCCGTCCAGGCGACGTCCTCGCCGGTCCGACGGACGACCAGCACACTGACAACTCCGGGGCACGCCTGGAGCGCCTCGTCGACGGCCGGCTTGAGAGCTGATGCCTTACCCCGGCGGTACCCGCCGTCGGCCGTGATGACGACCTTGGCGTCGCAGTCGAGGATGCGGCTGGAGAGCGCGTCAGCGCTGAAGCCACCAAAGACCACCGTGTGCGGGGCACCGAGGCGGGCGCACGCGAGCATCGCGATGACAGCCTCAGGGATCATCGGCAGGTAGATGGCCACCCGGTCGCCGGCCTTCACACCCAGGTCGATGAGGGCGTTGGCGGCCTGGGAGACCTCGTCCTTGAGCTGGCTGTACGTGATGGCACGGGTGTCGCCGGGCTCGCCCACGAAGTGCAGCGCGACCTTGTCGCCCAGCCCGTTCTCGACGTGCCGGTCGACGCAGTTGTAGGCAGCGTTGAGTCGTCCCCCGACGAACCACTTGGCGAAGGGAGCCTTGGACCAGTCGAGGACGCGTGTGAACGGAGTGCCCCAGTCCAGGCGCTCGGCCTGCCGTCCCCAGAACGCCTCCGGGTCCGCGTCGGCCTCGGCGTAGACCTCGGCCGAGACGTTGGCACGGGCAGCCAGGTCGCCTGGTGGGTCGAACGTCCGGTCCTCGTGGGCGAGGTTGCTGAGGGCCAGGTCATTCACGGTCGTCACCTTCTGGTCGGAGCGAGTCGGCGGCCGACCCGGACGTCGACAGCTGCGGGGCGTCGGGAAGGGCTTCTGGATCGTCGGGGCGGTAGGAGTCCGCATACTCGACGTCAGCCCCGGCCACCTGCTTCTCGAGCCAGGACCTCCAGATCGCCACGGCTCGCTCTGCGCGCAGAGCAGCCCGGAGCTCGGTCTTGACCTCGGCGAGGGTCGGGTTCTCGGGAGGCTCGATGACGTCGACGACGCCGACGTTCCAGCCGTGCGTGGTCTTGACCGGGCCGAAGGGCTGTCCACGACGCGCGGCGAATGCGGCCCTGCCGAACTCCTCGTCGAGCTCTGCCTCTGCCACCAGGCCGAGATCGCCGCCCTTGTCCTTGGTCGCCCCGTCGAGGCTGAGCGAGGCGGCAGCATCAGCGAACTTCTCCCGCCCGACGACTGCAAGGACGTGCTGAGCCTCCTTGGCGGTCTGCACGACGATGTTCCGGACGCGTCGGCGCTCGGGGACAGCGAGGTCGGCGCGGCGCTCCGTGAAGGCTGCTGCGACGTCCGCATCAGTCACGGTCACGTCCTTCGTCAGCTCGTCGAAGAGACGGCTGACGACCATCTGCTGTCGCAGCTCTTCTCGGACCTGCTTCTCGGACGCGCCGCGCTCACCGAGCGCTCGGACGAATCCCTCGCGGCCGTCCTGGGCGTACTGCTGATCGATGAACTTCTTCTCCTCGGCGTCGACGTCGCGGTCGGAGACCGTGATCGAGCGCGAGGCGGCCCGGCGATCGATGACCATCGAGACGGCGACGGCCTTGGCCGTCTCGCGGCGGTAGGCGTCGCGTGCCTTGGATCCCGCCGGCTCCTCGATGCCGTAGAGCGCCTCGAGGACTCCGACTCGGTCGTCGACGGTCTCGGTGCTCACGTCGTCTCCAGCCACACGGAAGGCGACCCCCTCCGGAAGGCCCGACGTGCGGAGGATGACAAGCACCACGGCGAGGACCGCGACGGCGACGAGGCCGACGGCCACCGCGACGACGCGCGGGCTGGGTGCGACACGACTGGTCATGCGTCCACCAGCTCCTTCTCGGTCTCGACCCGGGTGAACTCGAGCGCGTGCTCCTCGGGGCGACGCGGCACCATCCAGGTGACGCAGGAGGCTGCGACCACGGCGAGGCCGACGGATGCCATGAGGACGAGGCCGAACTGCCGCACGAGGTCGAGGGACGACAGCAGCAGGGCTGCGTAGCCCAGTGCTGAGAGCGTGGCAGCGAGCAGGACCGACCGGTGCAGGGCCGGGTCACCCTGCCGACGTGCCGCAGCCATGAGCACGGCGAACTCTCCGCTCGCCGCTGCCATGAGGGATCCGAGGGCGAAGGTGATCGGTGTCAGGTCGATGCCGGTCAGCCAGACGGCGAACATCCCCACGCCGCTCGCCAGCAGAGCGGCCACCACACCCCGCAGGGCGTCCAGCCGACGACGCAGGACGAGCAGGAGCGCGAGGCCCGCCGCGACGATGCCCACGAGGTTGGCGAGGTACCGATCGGCCGACACGACGTCGTATCCGTGCACGGCCGCTACCGGGATGCCCGATACCCGGACGTCGTAGCCCGCCGGCGGATCGTCGAGAGTCTGCCGGACGTCCGCGACGATCGCGCGCTGCTCGTCGATCCGGCGCAGCTCGGCACCGAAGGAGAGCACCAACCGGTCTCGCCCAGGGGTGACCACGGCGCCGGTGAGGTAGGCCGGGAGGAGCTCCATCGCAGCATCGACCTGCGCAGCGGTGGGTGAGCGGCCGAGGAACCCGAGCACGTCGACCGGAGAGGCGACAGGTCGGAGACGGTCGCCGTGGTCGGTGACGATCTCGTCCTGGACCCCCCGGAGCCAGGTCAGCACCTCTGGCCTGAGCACGTCGTCGCCGTCGACGACGACGTCGAGCTGGCCGGAGAAGCCCAGCACGTCCTCCACGTGCTGCGCGGAGGCCAGTCCCGAGAGACCGCCGAGCAGCTGTTCAGGATCGGTCTGGATAGGCAGCTTGGGAAGCAGCGCCCACCCCGCGACGGCGAGCGCGAGCACGACCGGGGTGGCACCACGTACCAGCACAGAGGCTCGCGGCAAGGCCGGGTTGGGCGTGTCAGCCCGGTGGTCGAAGAGTTCGTCGTCGGTGCTCCCCAAGAGCTTCTCGACGGCGGTGGAGCAGACGAGGACCAGGAGGATCCCGACGGCCACCGCGAGCCCGAGGTCGCGCACGAAGGGCAGGGGCGAGAGCGCGAGCGACCCGAAGGATGCCGCCGCGGCCAGCGCGACACCGAGGATGAGTCGACGGTGGGCCCTCTGGGCCAGGTAGATGGGGTAGTAGGTGCCGAGACCGAGCAGCACGGGCAGGAAGGCGACCACTCCGAGGGACAGCGAGCGGCCGGACCAACCGAGCACCGCCAAAGTCCCCAGGACCGCAGCGGCCATGGGAAGCAACGGCCGGAGCCGGCGTCGACGGCTTCGAACCCAGGGCGTCAGCCACAGGCAAGCGGCCACGGCCAGGAGCGCGACGGCACCGAGCAGCGGCGTCTCCAGCCCCACCGTCCGCGTCAGGTCGCGGGTCAAGGACGGGACACCGGCCAGCGTGATCTTCTTCTGGCCCAGGTCGGAGGCGTCCATCGTGCGCCGCACCTCCCGCACCACACGGTCGGTCTCCCCCTGGTGGAGCCCGGCCCGCGGTCGGACCAGGAGCGCGACGGCTTTCTCCGAGGGGACGAGATGCTGCCACTGGGGACGCACCCGACCGTCCGCGTCATAGATGACCGACGTGACGAAAGAGGGATTCTTGAGCGTCGGCAGACCCGCCGGCAGCCCCCGGACGACCAGCGAGCCGTATCGCTTCTCGAACGCCTCGTAGGCCGCCTTGTCACCCTTCTCCTTCAGACCGTCGCGGAACCCTGAGATCGAGGCGAGCAGGTTCTGCACCTGGATCGCCGTCTGGTTGAGGGTCGTGGCGGGTCCGTAGACGGCGGCCACATGGTCGAGCGCGGCCAGACGCCCCTCGGCCCTCAAGAGCTTGGCGAGGTTGGCGCTCTCTTCGAGTGGCTTGTCCTCGTCGTACTCGACGAGGACGACGAGCGGGTCGCCGCCGAACGAGTCGGCGACGTCACGCATCTCGGCGGCGACGGCGTCGTCGGCCGGGAGGAACGACTCGTACTGGGAGCCCACGTGCAGTCGAGACATCCCGAGCAGGACGAACGCCACCAGCAGCGCTGCGCCCAGGCCGAGCAGCAGCACCACCTTCGGCGAACGCCCGCTCATCACCGCTCGTCCCTCATGACCCTCGGGTATGCACCGGAGAACGGCGAGCCCGGGTTGAGGGCCCCACCCGGCAGCGGGTAAGCGTTGGACCGGTTGAGGAAGCCGACGTGCGTGCTGATGGGCAGGCTTTTCACCGCAGCCTCGCTGAGGACGGGCATGATCCGCAGGTAGTGCCCGTTGGCGTCCTGGTGCTGCATCATGGCGCCCCAGTTGGTGAAGAAGGCCGTGAGGTCAGGGGCGTAGGGGCTCAGATAGGTCAGCATCGGGTTGAGGTCGGCCAGCGCGGTGCGGGTGGTCGGGATGATCTCCTGACCATCCTTGGCCACGGCCGGGACCTTCTTCAGCGTCTTGGGCAGTCGGTCGAGCGTCCCGTCGAGCGCGGGGAGCAGTCCTCGCAGATCGGCCGTCACGGCCGGCAGCTCGACGAGCGAGTCGTTCAGCTTCGGCGCTGCAGTCCTGAGGTCGGCTGCGACGGGGGTCAGGGACTCGGAGAGCTCGCCGAGGCTGCCGGTCGCTTCCTTCGCGCTGTCCAGCACTCCGGGAAGCTCACGCATCGTCGCCTGGAGGTCCTCACGACTCGCGGCCGTCGCCTTCGTGAGTCGATCGGCGTCCTTCACGAGGGTGACGATCTGTCCCTGTCGCGTGTCAAGGGCGTCGACGAGCGAGGTCGTCTGCCGCACCATGCTCTTGAGCTCCTTGGACTGGTCCGCTAGCGCGTCCATGACGTCGTGCCCCTCCACACCGAGGTCACCGAGTCCTCCGGCCACCTGGTCGACCGAGGCCTTGCGGCCGTCCGTGCTCTCACCCAGCGACCGGATGGCGCTGCCGAGCGAGGCCCGGGTGGGCTTGTCGAGGCTCGTGAGGACGTCGTGCAGCTGGACGGGCGGCTGGACCGCCTTCGCGTCCAAGCGGGTTCCGTTCGCGAGGTCGGCGCCGGACCCGTCCTCGATCTCGACGTACGTCTCCTCCACGAGCGACTTCGACCGGAGTCGGATCTTCACTCCGTCGTGGAGGGGCGTGACGGTGTCGGCGTCGATCTGGAGCAGCACCTGGGCCGCGCCGTCCTCGACCTCCATGCCGCGCACCTTGCCGATCCTCACGCCGGCCATGCGGACGTCGGAGTCGTAGACCATGTTGTCGACGTCCTCCATCGGGACGCTGACCCGATAGCCGTCGTTCGTGACCACCGGGATGGTGCCGCCCATGTTGATCCAGAGGTAGCCGAACACGAGCACACAGGCGCCGATGAACGTCGCGAGGATCCCGCCGCGAAGCTTCGGCTGGATGGCGTGGGGGATCTTCATCGGGTGCCTCCGAGCGCGATGGGCAGGGACGTGAGGTTGAGCTGCGCCTGACCGCGGAGGATGCCGCCGTTGGCGTCCTTCAGGCTCACGACCGAGTTGGTGTTGTAGATGAACGCTCGGAGGTCCGTGAGGTAGGAGACGAGCTTCTTGGTCGAGGCGTCCAGGTCGCGGGTCAGCACCTGAGCGTCGTCGACCGTGCTCCGCACGTGTCCGACGATCGGACGCAGGTCGGCAGCGATCGGCCGCGCCTTCGCGACGACGGGACGAGCGGTCTTGGCCGTCTTGCCCAGCTCGTCGGAGAAGGAGGTCAGTCGCTCGAGCGCCGGCGGCAGGTCCTCGGAGGCGGATCGCACGCTCTTCAGCGTCGGGTTCAGCTCCTTGCTGAGGTCCGTCACGCTCCCGGTCGCGCCGCGGAGCTCGTCGACCACGCCCGGCAGCTCGCCCAGCGACGACTGCAGCTCTCCGTCGCGCGCGGCCACGGTGTCGAGCGTCGTGCGCAGGGCCGTGCTCAAGCGCGCAAGCCGCTCGTCGTTGCCTCCGACGGCCGTCGAGATCTGGGAGAGCGACGTGACCAGCTGGGAGATCTTCTCCCGACGGGTCTTGAGCGCCTCGAAGACCGGGTCGAACTTCTTGATGGTCTCGTCGGTGGCCTCGAGGCCGCCGGACAGCTTCTGCGGTGCGCTGGCGAGGGCGACGTCGGACTCGTCGAGCAGGCTCGAGAGGGCGTCGCGCGTCTGCTCGTCGAGGTTCTGCAGGACCGCGTCGACCTGGACCGGGTGGTCGGTCTGCGCCACCGCGATGACGCCGTCCTCCTTCAGCGGCTTGGCGCCCGGCGTGCCCGCGCTCATCTCGACGTACATGTCGTTCAGCGGCGTCTTGGGGCGGAGGATCAGTCGCGCGTTGCGGTAGATCGTGTGACCCTCCTCGATCGAGAGGGTCAGCCGAGCGTGACCGGAGTCGGTGACGTCGGCCGCCTTGATGGACCCGACGGTGACACCGGCGATGCGGACCTCCTGCCCGTTGTTGGGGCTGATGCCGGGCGTCTCGACGAAGTCGGCCTTGAACTCGAACCGGTGCTGCCACGGCCAGTCGACCCGCTGGTTGGCGAGGATGAACCCGGCCGCTCCGAACCCGACGACGACGAGAAGGACGAGGACGGCGACATCGCGACCGAGCCCGGGGATCGTCCGGGTGCGGTCCCAGGCTCGACTGATGCGAGGACCAAAGGAGCTCATCGTCCACTTCCGTTCGGGTAAAGAATGCCGCCGATGACCTTCTCGAGACTTATCGGCAGGCCTGAGAGGCTGCCGACGCCGATGCCGGGCTGGAACCCGAGGGTGGCGCCGTTGCTGTCGGTCTCCTTGGCGGAGTCGTTCAGGCCGGCAAACATGTAGGCGAGCTCCTTGTAGAAGGGCGTGGAGTTTCCGCTGGTCTCGTACGGTCCGCCCTTCTCGCCCTTCCAGGGCGAGAGAACGGTGTCCATGACAGGTCCGTTCAGACGGTCGAGCGGCGAGCCCTCGACGTCCCCGAGGACGTCAGTGGCGGTCGTCGCGGTGGGGACGAGCTGGCGCACCACGGGCTCGAGGTCGGCGAGCGTCGCGGGGAGGTCCTGGAGCAGTGGGGCCGCCTCGCGCAGCGCGGGCTCAAGGTGCTCGAAGAGCGGGTCGAGCTGCTTCACGGCAGGGCGCGCATCGTCCGCCGTGCTGCGCACCTCACCCAGGGTGGAGGACAGCGCGTCGAGTCCGGTTCGAGTGGTGCGGAGCGTCGTCGGGAGGTCCCCGACGGCCCGGGCGACGTCGTCGCCCTGGCGACCCAGCACGCCACTGACCTGCGAGAGGCTGCGCAGGGAGGCGTCCAGCTCGCCGCGCTTGGCGGTCATCACCGACGCGGCGGTCTCGAGGTCGGACACGAGCCTCGTGAGGTCCTGGTCCGGGTTGTTGCCGCGCAGGGCGGCCACCACTGGTGTCCCGTCCTGGAGGACGTCAGGCGCGTCGCGCAGGAGCTGCTTGACCTCGCGCTGGCCGTCGGCGTCGAGCGTCCTGGCCAGGTCGCGCGTCGTGTTCTGGATGCTGCTGCGCACGGTCGGCGTGAGCGCGTCCGCCACGCGGTCCAGCTCCACCGGGAGCGTGGTGTTCTTGGCCGCGATCGTGTGGTCGAGCGGGCGCCGCTCTCCGCGGGGCACGAGGTCGACGTAGTAGTTGCCGCCGAGCAGCGTCGCCGGGCGGATGGCCGCGGTGGGCGAGGAACGCAGGATCTCTCGCGTCCCCCCGTCGACCTTCATCTTCACCAGGGCGTGGCCGTCGTCGGTGGACGAGACCTTGGTGACGACGCCCACCGAGACTCCTGCGATCTTCACCTTCGTGACGTAGTCACGCAGGCGGTAGTCCCCGGTGAACTTCGCGGTGACCACCTCCCCGGGTCGTGCCACGGTGGAGATCTTCTGCTTCTGGAACAGCGCGACTCCGAGCAGCAGCACCGTGGCCAGCATGATGAGGCCGATGTGGCGCGGCGGGACCGCGCGGATCCGGCGTACGACGTGGTTCACCATGAGGTCACCTGTTTCCCAGAAGAGTGTCGGCGCGGTCCTTCTGGGCCTGGCCGGGCTTGGGGTACGTGTTGCGGTGGGACAGCGGATCCTTCAGGTTCGTCGCGCTGAGCACCGTCTCCGGCCGCACGACGAAGCCGAGCCTCAGCCAGTGCCCCGACGCGTCACCGCTGCCGTTGGCCGACGACCAGTAGTCGAAGAACTGCGAGATCTCAGCCGCATACGGAGCCATGTACTGCGCTGCGGAGCTCGTGGCCTTGAAGGTCTTCTCCAGCTTGGGCGCGAGCGGTCGGGCGTCGGCCATCATGTCCGTCAGGTCCTCGAGGGCGGGCTCGGCCTGGTCGGCCACGTCGGGCACCTTGCCGAGCGGCTTGCGGCCGTCCCGGAGCGTCTTGCGCAGGTCGGACGTGGCCCGTCCCATCGCCTCGGCGCCGGGCTTGATCTCGTTGACGGTGACGTCGAGGTCCGCAAGGGGCTCCTGCAGCGAGCCGAGCGCCTGCTTCGTCTCGTCGAGGGTCGAGGGTGCCTTCTCGAGGATCTCGGTCAGGTCGTTCCCCTCGTCCGCGCCAACAGCGGCCAGGGTGTCGTCCAGCTGACCGAGGAGCGACGTGACGGCTTCCTCGTTGCCCTCGAACCGGCTCGCCAGCCGGTCTGCCGAGGCGAGGAGCGCCGGCAGGTCGGCCTGGTCGGAGGTCGCCGCCTGCGAGACGGTGCCGAGGTCCTTCAGGATCGGTGCGCCGTTCTTGAGGAAGGCGCTGAAGTCCTGGCTGTGGCCGGACAGACCGCCGCCCGTCTCGCGCAACGTGGTCGCCAGCGCCGTTCGCGTCGGCTTGTCGAGCACCGAGAGCAGGTCGTCGAGCTCAGACGCCGGAGTCGTGCTGGTCTGCGCGATCTCGGCGGTCCCGAGGGACCCCGCCTTCGCCGTGCCGGGGGAGAGCTCGACGAAGTTCTGACCCAGGGACGACCGTGCCCAGAGGCGGGCCTTGGCGTCCTTGTAGACCGATCGATCGCCATCGAGCTGGAGCGTCACGACGGCGACGTCCTTCTGGAGGTCGATCGATCGGACCTGCCCGACGCGGGAGCTCGCCTGGCGGACGTCGTCGCCGACGCGCAGGCCTCCCACCTCGCTGAACCGGGCCTTCACCACGGTGTGGGTCTGCCCGGGCAGGCCGGTGCTGGCGAAGATGGCCGTGTAGAGCGCGGCCACGAAGCCCAGGATGACGAGCAGCCCGAGGACAGTGACGCTGTGGCGTGAGGACTTCATCCGAGGGCCCCCATCAGCTGATCAATCAAGGAAGACTCCTGCTTCTCGGTGAGCCCCGTGGGGCTCGGCGTCTTGGTAGGCCTGACCGTCGGCTTGCTGGAGCTGCCGAGGAGTCCGTCGAGGACGTCGCCCAGGAGAGGCACCCCGGCCAGGTCAGGCAGGTCGGTCGAGGAGCCGGGGCCGTCCGGGTCGGCGGCGCCACCCGCCTGCTCAGTCCCACCGGCCAGGTCGCCGAGTCCCGGGATCAGACCCGTGACCGGCTCGGCCGTCACCACGGCGTGCGAACGGAAGTAGTTGCTGAGGCCGTCCTCACCGTTGGTCGTGAGGGCCCAGAAGCGGACGAAGTCCAGGACGTTGGTGAGGTTGTCCAGGAGGGCACGACCGACAGGGCGGGCCCCGTCCAGGGTCTTGCTGAGTCCCGGAGCGGACTTTCGCAGCGAGGCGACGACAGGCCGCGCCTCCCCCAGCAGGTCGTCTGCACGCTGCAGGAGAGGGTCCGCCGACTGCAGGGCCGGGTCGGCGACCTCGAGGAACGAGGTCAGCTCGTCGCTGATCGCGGTGAGCTCGTCCGTCGTGGGACGGAGGCCCTTCAGCGTCGGCGTGGCACCGTCGGCCGTCGAGTGCAGGAGCTTCAGCGTCTTGCGCGCGACGGCCAGCGTGTCGGGGAGCCTGGCCAGTGTCTGGTCCAGCTCGCCCTCCTTCGAGGAGGTGGTGGACAGCAGCTTCTCGGCTGTGGAGACCAGGCTGTCGAGTCGCTTGCCCTCGTCGGCGGCGAGCGCGCTCGAGAGCGGCTGGATGCTGTCGATGAGACTCGTCAAGACGTCGCTCTGGTCGTCGAGCAGCGCGGCCAGCCTCTGCGTGTCCTGCATGGCCGGCTGCATCGTCTTGATCGCGGCGTCGGCGTTCTTGCCGTTGCCGTCGAGGCCCTCACCCATCGTCGTGACGAACGCGGCGAGTGACTGTGCCGTCGGCTCGTCCAGGACGTTCAACACCTGGTCGAGGTCGGTGGCGTTGCCGGTACGGCTCGTCGGGATGGTGCCACCCGCCGTGAGCGCCGGGGCCTCGGCCGATCCGCGGTCGAGCTCGAGGAAGCGCTCACCGAGGAGCGACACCGGGCGGACCGTGGCCTTCGCATCGTCATGAAGAGGCAGTCCGGCCGGGTCGAGCTTCATGCCGACCTTGGCGACACCGCCGTCCACCTCGATGGAGTCGATCGTGCCGACGCGAACGCCGGAGATCTTGACGTCGTTGCCCTCGATGAGGGGGCTCGCGTCCTTGAGCTTCGCGTAGTAGATGGCGTCGCCGTCTCCGTCGGAGGCGAGGGCACCCACCAGGCCCACGGAGATCATCAGTGCGCAGATCGCGATGACGGCGAGACCGCGGCCACCGCCGAGACGTTCGGCGTTCATCGCAGACCACTTCCCGTGGCGTCCGTCCAGGACTGACCCTCGTTCTCGCCGGGGTCGCGCTGGGCGTCACGCGTGATGCCGGGCGGCATGATGCCGGGGTTGACGTTCACGCTCGATGCGCCTTCCTGGATGACGGTTCGCATGTAGTGGCCGTTGCTGTCGTAGTTGCCCGCGGCCGAGGCCCAGTTGGAGAGCCAGCCGGCCAGCTCGGGCATGTAGGGGCGCAGGAACCCGAGTGCGGGCGCTGCGCTGTCGGCCGCGTCGTTCAGTCCCGGGAGCGTCTCGTGCGTCTCGTCGAGGAGGCCGGGCGTGACACCGAGCAAGGACTGCAACGACTGCAGGGTGGGCCGCAGCGAGGCGACCGCGGGCTGCAGGTCCTGCATGACGGGCTGCAGGTACTTCACGAGACCCGGGAGCCGCTGCGCGGCCGGTGCCAGGTCGTCGACCAGAGGCTTGGCCTCGTCAACGGTGGACGGCACCTCGTCGAGGGTGGAGCGCGCCGCCTTGAGGGTCTCAGGCAGCTCGTCGATGCCTTCCTGGAGAGCCGATCGCTGGGCAGCGACCTGCGAGACCATCGTCGAGAACGACGAGACGGTCGAGGCGACCTCGTCCTGGCGACCGGCGACGACCTGGGTCATCGCGTCGAGCTGCTTGACCAGGTTGCGGATGGCCGGGCCGTCGTCGCCGACAGCGCGGACGACCTCACCCACGGCCTGGACGGCCGGGCCGGCCTGCGCCAGGGTGCGACTCAGGTCGTCCTGGCTGCCGTCCAGCGTGGAGTCGAGCGACGCGAGCAGCGTGTTCAGCCGCTTGCGCGTCGTGGGATCGAGCGCGGCCAGGACCTGGTCGAGCTCCACCCGGTCCGACGTCCCCTTGAGGAGGCCTCCGCTCGGGATCTCGGCGTTCTTGTCCGCGCCGGGCTGGAGCTCGAGGATGCGCTCGCCGAGCAGTGCCTTCCAGGAGATCTGGGCCGAGGTGCCGTCATGCAGCGGGGCGAAGTCCTCGCTCACCCCGACCGTCACGACGGCCTTGCCGCCCTTGACCTGAAGGTCACGGACCTTGCCGGCGTCGAAGCCGTCGATCTTCACGGGCGAGCCAGGAACGAGGTTCGTGGCCGAGGGCATCACGACGTCGACGGTGTACTCGTCGCCACCGCCCCTCAGGAAGAGGAGGCCCGCCGCGGCGAGAACGATCGCGACCACCCAGGGCAGTCGTCTCTTGAGCACCATGGGTCAGTCCATCCCCAGCGGTCCGGCGGACTCACCCGCGAGGAACTGACGGACGAACGGGTCGTCGCTGTTGAAGGCCTCTTCGCAGTCCCCGTAGTGGACGAGCTTGCCCTTCCAGATCATGCCGACGTAGTCGCTGCAGGTCCGGGCGGCCGAGATGTTGTGCGTGACCAGAAGGTAGGTGCCGCCGTGCTCCTCGTGCATCTGCTTGATGAGGTCGCACAGCAGGCTGGTGCGCACGGGGTCGAGGCCTGAGTCCGGCTCGTCGAAAAGGACGATGTCGGGGTTGAGGATCAGACCACGCGCAAAGCCGGCGCGCTTGCGCATGCCGCCCGAGACCTCGCTCGGGAACTTGTGGGCCGATCGCTCGAGCCCGACCTCAGCCATGCGTGCCATGACGAAGTCACCGATCTCGCTCTCAGCCATGTCGGTGTGCTTGCGCAGGGGGAAGGCGACGTTGTCGAAGATGTTCATGGAGCCGAAGAGCGCGCCGTCCTGGAAGAGCACACCGAACCGCTTGCGCAGGTCGTAGCGCTCCTGCTCCTTGAGCTGCCAGATGTCCTGGCCGAAGACCTTGACCTCACCCTGGTCGGGCTCGAGGAGCCCGACGAGGTGCTTGAGCAGCACGCTTTTGCCGGTCCCCGACGGGCCGAGGACGGTGGTGATGGCGTCGTCGGCGAAGTCGATGTCCAGGCCGGTGAGCACCTCGAAGCTTCCGAACTTCTTGTGCAGGTTGCGCACCTGCATCGTGTGGCTCGGAGCGTCCGTCGTCGGGAAGGCGAGCGGCGTCAGCGGGCGGTCGTTGATGGTGAGCGTGGTCATGAGAGTTCTCCTCGAGGTCGAGAGGGACGGGCCTAGTTGGCGATGGGTGCGTTGGGGGCCATCCCCCAGAAGAGCTGGGTGGACAGAAGGCCGACCACGTGGATCAGCACCATGTTCACCATCATCGACTTGGCGGTGTTCTCACCGACCCCGACCGGACCGCCCTTCGCGGTGAAGCCGTAGTAGCAGCCGACGAGCACGATCACGGTCCCCATGACCATCGCCTTGGCCACCGAGAACCCGAAGTCGAGCGGGTTCTGGAACATCCAGAAGATGAGCGAGTAGCCGCCGGCCGACACGGTGCCGTACTGGACGACCGCGACGAGCCACTCGGCGAGGTACATGCAGCTGAGGCCGATGAAGTAGAGGAACGGGAAGGCGATCCACGACGCGGCGAGGCGCGTGCCCACGAGGTAGCTGCGTGACCGGATGCCCATGACCTCCATCGCGTCGATCTCCTCCGCGATGCGCATGGAGCCGATCTCCGCCACGAGGCCGCAGCCCACCTTGGCGGCCAGGATGTAGGCGAACATGTAGGGGGCCATCTCGCGCAGGCCGCAGTAGACGGTGAAGACCCCGGTGTAGAGCGGCGCTCCGATGGCCTTCAGCGTGTAGCTCGCCTCGGTGCCGCACATCGTGCCGATGACGAACTCCATCGAGAAGATGATGAGCCCGCTCGCGACGATGAGGATGCCGCACTGGCGGAAGACCTCCGCGACGTAGAGGCGCAGCGTCGGTAGCTCGCGGAACGTCTGTGCCGAGAACGCCGCGATCTCTCCACCGGTGGTGAACGACGCGCGAAGGCCGTCGACCATGGAGCGGAAGGTCACCTCGGTGTCCTCCGGCTCCGGAGGCGTGAGCTTCGGCGTCTCCGGCCGCACTTCCTGGATGTCAGTCATGATCCGGGCCTTACTTGTAGACCTGCATGTCAGGGTTGAGCCCGAGCAGGATGGCCGTGAAGAGGAAGTTGGTGATGTAGATCATCGCGAAGCTGATGACCACGGCCTGGTTGACCGCGCGCCCGACGCCGATGGGGCCGCCCTTGGCCGTGAGGCCCTTGTAGCAGCAGACGACGCCGATGATCAGGCCGAACATCGTGGTCTTCAGGACGCTGCCCCACAGGTCGGGGAGTGTCGCGTTGGCGTAGAAGTTGGACATGAAGGCGCCCGTGCTGGCACCCAGCACCGGGACGGAGGCGAGGTAGCCGCCGATGACTCCGAAGGAGAGGGAGACCAGGTCGAGCAGGCCCGTGATCAGCATGACGCCGACGACGCGCGGCACGATGAGGTCGCGGATCGGATCGATGCCCAGGACCTCCATGGCATCGATCTCCTCGCGGATGCGACGCGCTCCGAGGTCCGCCGTCATGGCCGCGCCGACGACGCCGGCGACGATCATGGCGTTGATCCAGGGCGCGAACTCGCGCACGCTCGCCATGACGAAGAACGAGCCGAGGCGCTCGGGGATGCCGAAGAGCAGGTAGATGTTGCCGCCCTGGAGACCAGGAGCTCCGAAGCCGAAGGCCACGGTCGAGACCGTGAGCGGGATCCAGCAGAGCTTGAGCGCGTTGAACATCTGGTCGCGGACGTCGGACCAGTAGCCCCGCGGGTGACGGACGGCGCTCCAGAGGACGACGACGGCCAGGAGGGCCATCTGCCCCATGGGCTGCAGCACGCGCTCCGGGAGCGGCGCCTGGCGCACCTTGATCGGCCGGTTGGTCGTCTCCTCGGCCGGCCGTGCCTCCGTGGCGGTCATGCGCAGCGCTCCGGGTGCGTCGGACAGACGCGCGACGCAGCGGCGTGGCCGCAGGCGGCGTCCAACGTCATGGTCGTTTCCTGGCGCAGGCTCATGCGAGGCCCCCTCGTGTCGTCCGCTCGTGGTCCGGGCGCCTGTGGAGTGGCGGTGCACGGTGCTTCAGCGGGGTGGTTCGGGCCGGCCAGGAAGGCCGACCGGAGTGTCGAACAAGAGATACCTTAGTGATGAGAATCTCATTTGTCACGCACTTTTTGTGTTCGCGGTCACATTCTCTGCAAACCTGGGCCAAATTCGTCGAGCCTGGTGGCCCCGGGAGCTTCGCCCAGCAAATATGTTGCTACAACAACAAATTATCCGATCTGAGCATGACCATCGCACAACCGAAAGACGCTCCGCGTCGACCCGTGACCCCCGTGGTCGTCAATCGTTGTTGCTTAGCACTAAAACAAAAACGTGCCCGAGCCGCTTTCGCAGCTCGGGC
>NZ_LMFJ01000002.1:64239-147927 GCF_001426755.1 Aeromicrobium sp. Root495
AGCCGTCCTCAACGCTTGATGTTCACCACGCGGACGTTGGTGTACGCCTTGAGGCCGAGGATCGATCCCTCGACGCCCACGCCCGACTGCTTGACTCCACCGAAGGGGATGGTCGCCGTGACGACGGGGTGCTGGTTGACCCACACGGAGCCCGCCTCGAGGCGCTCAGCGACCTCGATGGCTGCGTCGGGGTCGGAGGTCCAGACCGAGGCTCCGAGACCGTAGACCGTGTCGTTGGCCCGTGCGATGGCCTCGTCGAGGTCGGTGTACGTCAGGATCGGCAGGATCGGGCCGAACGGCTCCTCGTCGACCAGGGCGTTGCCCTCGCTGACCCCCTTCACGATCGTCGTCGGGAACCAGTAGCCGGGGCCCTCGGGCACTTCGCCCTCGAACACGACCTCGGCGCCTCCATCGATCGCTGCCTGAGCGAGACGCTGCACCTGCTTCAGCTGCGCGGCGTTCTGGACCGGGCCGGCCGTGACGCCTTCCTGGTCACCGGGTCCCACGACGACCTTTGCCGCCTCGCGGGCGATGGCCGCTGCGTAGGCGTCGACCTTGTCGGCAGGCACGTAGAGGCGCTTGAGCGCAGCGCAGACCTGACCGGAGTTCGAGAACGCGGCCCAGAACAGGTCGGCTCCGATCACGTCGGGGTCGGCGTCCTCGAGGACGATGCCGGCGTCGTTGCCGCCGAGCTCGAGCGTGACCCGCTTCAGCGTGGGCGCGGCCGAGGCCATGATCGCCTTGCCCGTCGGGACGGAGCCCGTGAACGAGATCTTGTGGATGCCCTCGTGTGCCACCAGGGCACGGCCCAGCTCGTCGCCGCCGGCGAGGACCTGGAGCACACCGTCGGGCAGGACGCCCTGGAGCAGCTCGCCCAGACGCAGCGTGCTGACCGGGGTGTACGGCGAAGGCTTGATGATGACGGTGTTGCCAGCCACCAGACCGGGCACCAGCTTGAACATGGCGGCGAGGAACGGGTAGTTCCAGACGGTGATGGCGCCGACCACGCCGATCGGGTCGTGACGGACCTCTACCCGGCCGGTCTCGTCGTCCTTGATGATCTCGGGGTCCAGCGTGATGTTGCCGAAGACCTCGACCTGGCGCAGCGAGGCCATGATCTCGCCCTTGGCGTTGCCGAGCGGCTTGCCCTGCTCGCGCATGACCAGCTCGCCGAGCTCGTCGATGTTGTCGCGCACGACCTGACCGAGGGTCTTGATGAACTCCTGACGCTCGGTGAGCGGCTTCTTGCTCCAGGTCGCGAAGGCGCGGTTGGCTGCCTCCACTGCGGCGTCGAGCTGCTCCAGCGACGCAGCGGGGACCTCGATGAACGCCTCGCCCGTGGACGGGTCGATGACGGAGAGCAGCTCGTCGGACGACTGGCTCTTGCCGTCGATCGTGAGCTGAGGGCTGGTGATCTTGTCAGGTGCGATGGTCATGATGATCCTTTGATGACGGTGAGTGGAAGGTCTAGCTGGTCCGGGCTGCGGTGGGGTTGACGCCGAAGATCTCGGCATACTTCTCGGGCGTGAGGCCGACGGGTGCTCCGGCGGCGTCCTCGGGAGGCTCGATCTTGGCCTGGGCCGAGGGGCGCTGGGCGATGGTGCTCGACCACGCCAGCAGATGGGGGAACTGCGCGATGTCGACGCCGTGTCCCTTCAGGACTCGCGTCCAGGGGAAGCAGATGATGTCGGCGATCGTGAGCTCGTCGCCCACGAGGTAGGTCCGGCCCTCCAGCCTGGTGTCGAGCACCGCGCAACACCGTTCCGTCTCCGTCACGTACCGCGCCGTCGCGTACTCGTCGACGATTCCGGCGTCCGGCGCGTACTGGACGAAATGAGCGGCATTGCCCGAGGCCGGCCCTTGGTTGGCGACCTGCCAGTAGACCCAGCAGATCGCCTCCCAACGGAGCCCCGGATCAGTCGGCAGCAGCCGACCAGTCTTCTCGGCCAGGTACGCCAGGATCGCCCCCGACTCGAACAGCGAGATCGGACGACCGCCCGGCCCGTCCCGGTCGATGATCGCCGGGATCTTGCTGTTCGGGTTCACGGCGGTGAACCCAGGACTGAACTGCTCGCCCCGCGTGACGTTCACCCAGTGAACCTCGTACGGGAGCCCCAGCTCCTCCAGAGCCATGTGGACCTTGCGCCCGTTGGGCGTCCGGTCGTAGAAGAGGTCGATCATGATGTCGTGGCAGCCTTCGTCAGATTCCGTAGCGCTCGCGCATACGGTCCTCGTACGCCACGACGTTCTTCTTGGTGCGGGCGTAGTTGCGGCCCTGCCAGTCCCAGTGGACGTCGGTCGTGTGACGCAGCGCTGCGTAGAGCGTGGCGTCATAGGACGACGGCTCGTCGCCGAGCAGGAACTGGCGGCCCTCGAGGTGCGCGTCGAAGCCGTCGATGTCGGCCTTGAAGCGCTCGAAGACCTGGTCGTCGGGCAGCAGTCCGGTGCCCTGCTGCACCTGCTCCTCGGCGATCTTCTGTCGGTACTGCTCCAGGAAGCCGCCCAGCTCGGGCGTGATCTCGGCACCGGGCACGAGGATGGGGATGTACTCCTCGAACGCCTCCTTGTAGCGCCAGCGCGACTGGATGATGTTGACGAAGTAGAAGTGCTCCTCGATCTGGCGCTGGAAGGCCAGGCCGATCGCGTGCTGAGCCGGGCTCAGGCTCGCGTCGAGCTTGTCGCCGTACGTCGCCTTGAGGTACTCGATGATGCGCGACGAGTCGTTGAGCTCGGTGCCGTCCTCGTCGATGATGCGGGGCAGCTTGGCCGTCGGCGAGTCCTGGCCGAGGGTGACCAGGTTCTGCTCCTTCATCTCGAAGGGCTGATCGGTCATGGTGAGGTAGTTCGCGATCTTGGTCACGAACGGGCTGATGCACGGCAGGTCCCACGCGGGGATGAACCGGAACAGAGTGATCATGCTGAGACTCCTTTGTCTTCGATGGTGCGCCAGTCCTGCGACTGAGGCCAGGGTGCGGTGACGACTACCAGGGGAGGATGTCGCCGTTGCCGTGCTGGAACTTGCCGGCCGTCTCGACGGTGAGCTGGTCGAGCACGGAGATGATTCCTTCGGCAGCTGACTCAGGGGTGGCGAGGATGGCTGCAGCCTTTTCCTTGTCCTCGGGGTTCATGACGTCGAGGAGGTTGGTGTTGACCAGGCCCGGGTGGAGCGCCTGCACGGCGACACCCTCCTTGGCCAGGTCGATGGAGAGGTTGAGCGCGACCATGTTGGCGGCCGCCTTCGAGATGCGGTAGGCGTAGTCGCCGCCGCTCCCGTTGTCGTTGAGCGAGCCGACGCGGCTCGTGAAGATGCCGACCTTGCTGCCGTCAGCGAGCCGGTCGCGCAGCGCCCGGACCGCGCGCAGCGGTCCGACCGTGTTGATCTCGAACTGGTTGCGCACGTCGTCGTAGTCGACCGTGTCGATCGTGTCGAGGAACATGACCCCGGCGACGTTGACGAGCCAGTCGAGCGTGAGGTCCTCGTTGGCGACGCGCTTGGCGAGGGCGGCCACGGCGTCGTCCGACGTGACGTTCACGCCGGGCTCCACCGCGATGCCACGCTCGACGAGGTCGGCGCCGTCGCCCATGGTCGCGGCCAGGACGTCGTCACCCCGCTCGTGCAGCGCGATCGCCATGGCGTGGGCGATGCCCTTGTCGGCACCGATGATCAGCTTGGTTCCCATGTTCATGCTCCTTGAGTTACGACGTTGGACTCGTCGTCCGTGACGGGTGGGCTAGTGGTCTCCTGGCCGACGATCCCGGAGGCCACGAGGCCGTCGATCCGGGCGTCGTCGATGCCGAGGTCACGCAGGACCTCGCGAGTGTGCTCGCCGAGGCGAGGAGCCCCGCGCGGCGGCTCGACCGGTGTGGCCGAGAAGCGGGCCGCGGTCCGCGCCTGGCGCAGGCGCCCGGCCACGGGGTGGTCGGTCTCCACGAGGGTCTCCGACGCGATGACCTGCGGATGGTCGATGAGCTCGAAGCGGCGAAGGGCGGGCGCGCACGGCACGTCGTGCTCCGTGAGGATCGTCAGCCACTCGCTCGCCGGGCGCTCCAGGAGGATCTTCTGGATCTCGGCGAGCCGCTCGTTGACGTTGGCGTCGCGCTTGGCCGGGGTGTCGAACCGGTCGTCCGCGAGGAGGTCCTGCCGGTCGGAGGCCTTGCAGAAGGCCTCCCACTCGCGGTTGCTCATCGTGGAGACCGTGATGTAGCCGTCGGCCGTCTCGTAGATCAGGTCGATGAAGCTCGCGGCCTTCTCCGGGGTGACGGGGTGGTCGACGAAGGTGTAGGCGTTCATGTCGCTGGCCCACATGAAGGACATGACGCTGTCCAGCATGGAGAGCCGGACGTGCTGACCCTCACCCGTCGTCGCCCGCGAGACGAGGGCCGCACAGATGGCCTGAGCGCCCATCATGGCCGTCAGCTTGTCGGGGAGGACGGTGCGGATGAGTCGCGGACGATCCTCGTCGGAGCCGGCCTGGATGGTGGTGAGTCCCGACAGCGCCTGGACGATGGGGTCGTAGACGCGGCGGTCGGCATACGGCCCCCGCTCACCGAAGCCGCTGATGGAGAGGTAGACCAGGCCGGGGTTGAACGCGCGGAGCTCGTCGTACGAGATGCCCAGCCGTTCCACGACGCCGGGCCGGAAGTTCTGGACGAGGACGTCGGCGGACTCGACCAGCTGGTGGAGCAGCGCCAGGCCCTCGGGATCCTTGAGATTGAGCGTCACCGAGCGCTTGGAGCGGTTGACGTTGATGAACATCGATGCCAGTCCACCCACCCGGTTGGGCAGGGACCGGACGTGGTCGCCCGTAGGGGGTTCGACCTTGATGACCTCGGCTCCCTGATCGCCCAGGAGGTCCGCAGCCCAAGGGCCGGACAACATGGCGGAAAGGTCAAGGACCCTGATTCCTTCGAGCGGACCGCTCATCTGCTACCTCGCTAGGACGTGACGTGCATTACATCTTCACCGTAGCGAGAAACCTCTTAGCCGTCAATTACTTTCTACTGAATAATCTCGGAGAGATGACGACCATGTTGCTGAGCGGTCAGACGCCGGCCTGGTCGACCGGCTCGAACGACAGCAGGAGCTTGCGCAGAAGGCGCTGGAGAGCTTCCTGTTCGTGGTCGTCGAGGGCGTCCGCCAGCGTGGTGGCGTCGCGGACCATGACGTCGCCGAACACGGAGTCGATGAGCTTGATGCCATCGTCGGTGAGCTGCACCTCGACCCGTCGCCGGTCGTTGACGTCGACGTGCCGCGTCACGAGACCTGCTCGCTCCAGCTTCTCGAGACGCTGGGAGACGCCGCCGGACGTGATGAGCGAGTGCCGGGTGAGGTCTCCAGCGGAGCGCCGGAAGGGCGGGCCCGACCGGCGCAGCATGCCCAGGATGTCGACCGTGCCGCGGTCAGCCTCCCACTCGGCGAGGTAGTCGTTGCGCTGACGCTCCAGGTGACGTGCGATGCGCCAGACACGGGTCACGATGCCGATGGAGCTGACGTCGAAGTCCGGACGCTCACGCTGCCAGTTGGCGATCACGCGATCCACTCCGTCCTCCGACCCTGCTGCCTTCAGGCGCTGCTCGACCGTGGGCTTCGTCGCGTCATTCTTCATAGTGCTGAGAATCTCATACCCGGGTTCACTCCGGGAGGCCGGTCGAGAAATTTGCTCGCGGCACAGCCGAGGCTGTGCCGCAAACGAACTGCTCATCAGCCCAGGCGGTTCGGCGACGAGTGGTACTGGCTCGCGAAGAAGATCAAGGGATCCCCCTCTGCGCTGCCGCACGCCGTGACCCGCGCCGGGAACAGCACGTGGTCGTTCACCGTGAACGAGTCGAGGACCTCGCACTCGAACCAGGCCAGGCACGTCTCGAGCGTCGGCACCTCCAGCCGGGTGAGGAAGGTGGGCTGCTCGCTGTTGTCGCGGTTGCCTGCGAAGTGGTTGGACGCGTGCTGCTGACTCTGCGTCAGGATGCTCGCGCCGTACCGCCCGGTCGACTCCACGATCTCCATCGCCCGTCCGGGGCGCAGCGAGACCATGACCGTCGGTGGTTCGAGGCTGACCGAGCCGAAGCTGTTCACGGTGACCCCGTGAACAGACCCGGCCGCGTCCTCGCCACTGATCACGGCCACGCCCGTCGCGAAGAACGAGACGTGACGGCGGAAGTCGAGATCGGCCATGTCGGTCACCTCTTTCACGTTCGAGCCCAGCCGCGACATCAGACTGCCGCCGGCTCGCAGAAGGCGCCGATGCGCTCGGGCGCCGAGAAGACGTCCCACTGGGCCTCGGGGTAGTTGAACCGGTCCGTGAACGTGTCCGCCAGGTCGGGGCTCGCGTTGAGCGCACCCACGAAGGCCTGGAACTCCGGCGGGAAGCTCTCGAGCGCGCCCATCATGAAGTTGGTCCAGTTCGTCGCACTGTGCACGCGCTCGTTGCGCCGGGCGTCCACCGTGGCCACGAAGTCCGGGCCGAACGAGTCGTTCGCAACGATCTCCTCGCCCATGATGATGGCGGCGTGGGAGGCGACGTTGGCACCCTGGCCGAGCACCGGGTCGACGGTGGCCTGCACGTCGCCGAGAGCGACGATGATGCGTCCGTTGTCGAGGACCGTCGACGTCTCGCGCACCGCCGGGACGACGCCGCCCTGGAGGATGTCGAGCGAGCTGTTGGCGAGGTCGAACTCCTCCACGTCGATCCGCTCGAAGCACGTCGGGTAGTGCTTCTCGAGCTTCTCGAGGAGCAGGGCCTTGAAGGCGGCCGGGTCGTCGTCGTACTTGGTGTGAGCCAGGATCTCGGTGTCGCCGCCCGGGATGTTCTCGATGACGAGCGCGTTCTGCAGACCGTTGAAGGTGAGCGTCGGGATCTCGATCATCTCGCCGGCGCCCGGCGAGAAGTACATCGTGACGGCCCGGCTCGGCAGCTGGGCGATGCCCTTGAAGATGCCGACGCAGAGCTGACGCTGCGGCGTGGTGTGGGGCGAGAGCTCGGGGATCTTCGGGAACAGCGCGTTGGTGCCCTTGCCCGTCGAGATGACGAGGAGGTCGAACTGCTCCGAGAGCTCGGTGAGGTCGCTCGGGTCGACGCTCTGGATGACCAGGTTGCCGCCGCGCTCCTCGAAGTCCTTCATGAGCAGCGGGAGGTACATCCGGTAGTCGACCGCACGGCTCGGGCCGCTCAGCAGCTTGCCGTAGAAGCGCATGGGCTCCGGGGTGCCGATGTAGTAGTTGTGACCGAAGTAGCCGACCTCGTCGCTGTCCCAGTGGTTGACGCCGAGGGCGTTCTCGCGGTCGATCGTGACGGCGTGGTGAGCGACCGTGTTGGGCAGGCGCGACGACGCGTAGGCCTCGGCCGGCTTGTCGGTGAAAATGGTGACGTCGACGTCGTGCTGGCGGAGGTAGAGGCCCAGGTGGAGGCCCGCCGTGCCCGCTCCGATGATTCCGATCTTCTTGCTCATCCTGACTCCTTGGTGATGTCGCTCGATCTGGCGAGCGAACGTGGGAACCGCGGTGGGCCTTCGCGAGAGGGTTCGCGAGACGCCCGTCTTGTGTGCCGCGACGAGACGTAGGTCACGGCCTTCTGAAAAGTACTGTAGTGCTAAGTAACTTAATTGTCACGCATTATTTGTGCGCTGAGTCACACGACTCCTGGCAGACTCCGGACCTGGGGAAAGACCGTCAGAATCGGTCCGCAAGGCGCCGCGCTGCAAGCTGGACCGCTTCCCACACCGTGGCGAAGGGCGGCGCATAGGCCAGGTCCATGGCGGCGAGGTCGTCGATGCTCAGTCCACCCCACAGAGCCGCCGCCACCGTGTCGATGCGCTTGCCGGCACCTTGCCCGCCGATGATCTGCGCGCCCAGCAGACGCCGGGTCCCCCGCTCAGCGAGGATCTTGGTGGACATGCGTGAGGACTCGGGCATGTAGCCGCTCGCCGTGCGGCCGTCCGTGGCCAGGGAGACCACGTCGATCCCGGCAGCCGTGGCTTCAGCCGTGCTCAGGCCCGTGCGCGCGATCTCCAGGTGGATCCCGTCGTGCACGAATCGCGTGATGGCCGTGCCCAGTGCGCCGTCGAAGGTGGACTGCCCCCCGAAGAGGTTGGCGCCCACCGCTTTGCCCATCTTGTTGGCGTGGGTTCCGAGCGGCAGGAACGCCCAGGTGTCGCTCACGCGGTTCCGGACCTCGCAGCAGTCGCCTGCAGCCCACACGTGCGGCGCGACCTGGCCTCGCGGGTCGGCTCGGAGCCCTCCCCACCGCCCGACCGGCAGTCCGGCCTCCACTGCAAAAGCAGTGTTGGGGGTGATGCCGATGGCTGAGACGAGAAGGTCGCAAGGGTAGGAGTTGCCGTCGCTTGCGACGACGCGCGTGACCCACCCGGTCTCGTCGGCCTGCAGGCCGTCGACGACAGCATGGGGGACGACCGTGATGCCGGCCTCCGTCAGCGCCTTCTCGATCCGCTCGCTCATGTCCTCGTCGAGGTTGCTCATGACCCGCGAGCGGGTGAGAAGTGTGACGGCGTACCCACGACGACGCGCGGCCTCGGCCATCTCGACGCCGATGTACCCGCCGCCGGCGACGACGACGGAGCCGTGGTGATCGCCGTCGTTCTCGAACCTGCGGGTGAGCCGCTGGATCCACTCCTCGCCGTCGACGAGCGTCTTGACAGCGGCCACGCCGCCGTACAGGTCCCCGCTCTCGCGCCGCATCCAGTCAGGAAAGATGGGGCTCGCGCCGGTGGCGATCACGAGCTGGTCGTACTCCAGCGTGCCGGCCGCCCCGCTCACGTCGACGTAGGAGACGAGCTGTCGGTCGAGGTCGAGCCGCGTGGCCATGGTGCCGGTGCGCAGGTCCACCCCCATCTCGCGATGCCGGTCCGGCGACCGCGCGATGAGCTCGTCGGCCGTGTCGACGTCACCCGCCACCCAGTAGGGAAGGCCGCAGGCCGAGTAGGAGGTGTGCGGAGTCTTCTCGAGGGCGACCACCTCGGCCTCACGCCCGGCCGCCCTGGCGGACCGGATGGCCTGGTGGGCCGCGCTCATGCCGGCGGCGTCCGCGCCGAGGACCAGGATCTTCTCAGCGCCGCTCATCGGGCATCAGCCCCCGCGAGGGTCGAGCAGCGCTGCTCGACCCAGCTCACGATGTCGCCGGCGAGGTCGCTGCCGCTGAGGGCATCGATCTCACGCACACCGGTCGGGCTGGTCACGTTGATCTCCGTGAGCCGGTCGCCGATGACGTCGATCCCCACGAAGTGCAGTCCGTGCTCTGCGAGGTGCGGAGCCAGGGAGGCGCAGATGGCGCGGTCGACGTCGGTCACGTCGTCCTTCACCGTCACCGCGCCCGCAGCCATGTTGCAGCGGAAGTCGTCACCGAGCGCTACCCGGCGCACCGAGCCGAGGGGCTCCCCGCCGAGCACGATGACCCGACGGTCGCCGTCGACCGCAGCATCCACCCACTGCTGCACCACCACGTGGACCGCCCCGCGCTCGGTCGCGGTCTCCACGATGGACCAGAGGTTGACGTCCTCGGGGTCGAGCACGAGCACGCCGCGACCTGCCATGGCGTCGGTCGGCTTGAGCACGGCCCGGCCCCACGACTGGACGGTCTCGACGATCGTCTTCGGGTCGGCCGCCACCACCGTGGCCGGACCGAGCTCGGGCAGGCGAAGGCCGAAGAGCTTCTCGTTGGCGTGGCGCAGCCCGGCCGGGTCGTTCATCATCAGCGTCGAGCGCTGGTCCACGAGGTCGAGGATGTACGTGGCACGCAGGTAGGTCGCGTCGACCGGAGGGTCGGTGCGCATGAAGATGGCGTCGAAGTCGTCGAGCTGCACCGGGACCGCCTCTGCCGCCGTGTACCAGGGGTCGGCGGCGATCCACCGTCCCTGGTCGAGCCGAGCAGGAACGACGGTGACGTCGCGGCACGCGGCCTGGGCCCGGCCCGAGGCGATCATGAGGTCGCGCACCGTGGTGACGCTGATGCGGTGGCCGCGCACCTGGGCGGCCTCCATGATCGCCACGCTCGTGTCGTGGCCGGCCTGGAGGCTCGCGAGCTCGTCGATCACGAGGAGGAGCCGCAGGGGCGATGCGGGGATGGCGCTCATGGTGGTCCTTCCGTCCGGGTCCCCCTGGTGCGGCGGTGCCGTGCGGCGGACCCGTTCAAGAAATTTTCTGTCGCGACTGGACAATTGTGATGTGAGTCACGGTACGCTGTGACGAGAATCAACGTAGTTCTAATTTTCTTAGCAGTCAACTATCTCGGAGGACCTCGCATGCCTCGCTCCTGTCGAAGCCTGACGCCCCAGCAGATGCTGGCGGTGGCGGGGTCCATGTTCCAGCCCACCGGCGACGACCTCATCGGGCTGGAGTGCGAGTGGCCCGTCCGCGACTGGCAGGACCCTGCCGCACGACCCGACCTCGAGCGCCTCCTCCGGGTGGCCGAGGAGCCGCTCGCCGGCCATGGCCGGATCACGATCGAGCCGGGTGGCCAGATCGAGCTCTCCTCCTTCCCCGCCCGCTGCTTGAGCGACGCGATCGACACGGTCAACGCCGACGCCGACGACATCAACCACCGGCTCCTCGCGGTGGGGCTCGACAGCGAGGAGGTCGCGCTCGACCACGTCCGTCCCCCGCAGCGGGTCCTGACCCACCCTCGGTACGTCGCGATGCAGGCCTTCTTCGACGCCGGTGGCGCGTCCGGCCGGTGGATGATGTGCAACACCGCGTCCGTGCAGATCAACGTCAGCAACGAGACCGCCGACCCCCTGCGCCGCTGGCGCACCCTGAACCGCATCGCCCCTGCACTGCTCGCGGCCTTCGCCAACTCGCGCGGTGTCGACGCCGCCGGGACATCCTGGGCCTCGCTTCGACAGGGCATCTGGGGCGGAATCGACCCCGGTCGCACCAAGCCGGTCCCGCTGGATCGGCCGCCTGCCCTGGCCTGGCTCGAGTACGCACTCGCGGCCGACGTCCTGTACATGCTCGACGAGGACGGCAACGGGTCGTCCGGCACGAGCGTGGCCCCGGGCCTGTCGTTCTGGTCATGGATGGAGCACGGGCACCCCGCCGGGTACCCGACCATCGAGGACTTCCGGTACCATCTGAGCACCCTCTTCCCGCCCGTCCGCCCGCGCGGCTGGATGGAGCTCCGCGTGCTCGACGCCCTGCCGCGACGCATGCGGACCGCGGCCGCGGTGTGCGTGGCCACGGCCGTCCACGCCGACGTCTCGTCCGAGATCGACCGACTCGTCCCTGACGTGTCTCACCTGCACCACGAGGCGGCCCGGTTCGGCCTCGGCCACCCGCTGCTCCTGGAGTCGGCACGAGCGCTCATGCAGGTCACCACGCGGCACGTCGAGGCGGCGACCCCTCGCACCGAGCACGCCGACGCCCTGCACGAGTTCGCCGACCAGTACACCGTGCGCGGCCTCGCCCCCGGCGACGAGGGCTGGTGCGAGATCCCTCTCGCGCTCGCCACCCCCGAGGTCCGCGTCGCGACACCGACCGTGTGAGAAGAGGCACGGGTCGACCCCACCGTCCTCGCGCTCTGGGACACTGGGGACATGACTGACGCCCCGACCACTGCGCGTCGAGGCCGGCCCGGCTACGACCAGGACGCCATCCTGCGCGGCGCCATCGAGCTATTCAACCGCCAGGGCTACGACGGCACGAGCGTCGGTGACATCGCCAAGCAGCTCGGCCTCACCAAGTCGGCCATCTACCACCACGTCCCCAGCAAGGAGGCGTTGCTCTCGGCGGCGCTGGACGAGGCGCTCGAGGGTCTGTCCGCAGCAGTCTCGTCGGCGGCGGAGGCGGCACCGGGCACCAGCGCCTACGACCGGCTGCGCACCGTCGTCCGCCAGTCAGTGGAGATCCTCGTCGACCACCTGCCTGCCGTCACGCTCCTTCTGCGCGTCCGCGGGAACAGCGAGCTGGAGCTCAAGGCGCTGGCTCGTCGACGGGCCATCGACGAGCAGCTGACGCGGCTCGTCCAGGCCGCCGTCGACGAGGGCGCCCTGCGCTCCGACATCCAGCCCGACCTCATCAGCCGGTTGCTGTTCGGTCTCGTCAACTCCCTCGTCGAGTGGTACCGCCCCGACGGCCAGGTCGACCGCGACGTCCTCGCCGACTCCATCGCGGCGCTCGCCTTCGACGGACTGGCCCTCGCCGAGCGCTAGTCAGTCGAGGGAGAGACCGGGGTTGCGCCGACCGAGCGACCTGCTGCGCCCGCGGAGCTCCGCGACGACCGTGCTGTCCGACGGTCGGGCCACCGTCACGTCATAGATCCCAGACCGTCCGCGGAGCGCTCGCTCCGAGGCGGTGGCCACGAGCACGTCGCCACGGCGGGCCGGCTCGAGGAACGTCACGTCGAACCCGGCGGCCACGGTGACGTCACCGCGGGAGTTGCACGCCATGGCGAACGCGCTGTCGGCGAGGGCCGCGATGAACCCGCCGTGACACATGGCCCAGCCGTTCAGCATGTCCTCGCGGACGACCATCGAGATCTCGGCCCGGCCGGGCAGGACCTTGCGCAGCTCCATCCCCAGACCGCGCGAAGCCGTGTCCTCGGCCCACATCGTGGCGGCACTGCGGACAGCCACGTCCTGGTCGGTCACCATGTGAAGAAGCCTTCCCCCGTCTTGCGGCCCAGCGTGCCCGCTGCGACCTTGTCGCGCAGGAGCTGCGGCGGCGCGAACCGCGGTCCCAGCTCACGTTCGAGGTGCTCGGCGATGGCGAGGCGCACGTCGAGGCCGACGATGTCAGTCGTCCGCAACGGCCCGGTCGGGTGCTTGTAGCCCAAGGTCATGGCGGTGTCGATGTCCTCGGCGGACGCCACGCCGTCCTCCACCATGCGGATCGCCTCGAGCGCGATGAAGACACCGAGCCTGCTGCTGGCGAACCCCGGTGAGTCCGTGACCGTGATGCCGGTCTTCCCCAGGGACGCGACCCAGCCCTGCGCCTGCTCTACCAGGTCACTCGCCGTGGCCGAGCCGACCACGATCTCGACGAGGTCGCTCGCGGGGACCGGGTTGAAGAAGTGCAGGCCGATGAAGCGCTCGGGGCGACGGAGGCCGGACGCCAGTCCGTCGACCGACAGGGACGAGGTGTTGGTGGCCAGGTCGGCCTCGGGCGCGGCCTGCTCGATGATCGAGAGCACCTTCGCCTTCAGGCCCACGTCCTCGGGCACGGCCTCGACCACCAGGGCCGCCGCGCCGAGCACGGCCGGATCGGTCGTGACGGCGAGACGATCCAGGACTGCGCCCGGCTCATCCGTCAGCAGTCCGCGGTCCGCGGCCCGACCGATGCTCACCGCCACGCGCTCTCGGGCAGCCTCGGCGCCGGTGGCATCGGCCTCGACGATCGAGACCGAGCTGCCCGAGACGAGGAGGGCGTGGGCGATGCCGGCGCCCATGCGGCCTCCGCCGTACACGGCTGTCTTCTCCGGGAGCGTGCTCATGCTCGTGCCTTCCGACGGTCGAGGAAACGATCCATGCGGGCGAACTTCTCCTCCGTCTCGAAGAGCACCGCCTGCGCGATGTCGTCGATGAGGGGGTGGGCCTCACGCGGGGCGTGGAAGATGGACTTGGTGAGCCGCACCGCCAGCGGCGCCTGAGCGGCGATCCGGTCTGCAAGTCGGTGGCCGGCCGGCTCGAGCTCGGTGGACTCCACCACCTCGTTGAGCAGACGGACCGCGGCGGCCTCGTGCGCGTCGAGGACGCGTCCGGCCAGGAGGACCTCCTTGGCCAACGGCTCGCCCACCAGCTCGGCCAGGCGCCAGCCGGCCCCGGCCGCGGCCAGGATGCCGAGTCCGGGCTCGGGATTCCCGATCCGCGTCTGGTAGGTGCCGATCCGGAAGTCGCAGGCGTAGGCGAGCTCGGCCCCACCCCCGAGCGCATACCCGTCGATGAGCCCGATCGTCGGCATGGGGAGCCGGTGGATCCGGTTGAAGATCGAGGAGTTGATGCCGCGGAGTGCGTCGGTGCTGCGGCGCTCGCGCAGCTGCGCGATGTCGGCGCCGGCCGCGAAGGTGCCACCCTCGCCGATGAACAGGGCGATCTGCGGCTCGGCCTCGAGCTGGGCGCAGGCCTCGTGCAGCTCGTCGACCATCTGCTGGTCGATGGCGTTGCGGACGTCGGGGCGGTTGAGCCGCACCACCGTCCGGTCGTCGCGACGGTCGACGACGACCGAGCGGGCGGTCACACCCGCTCCAGCAGCAGGGCGGATCCCTGGCCGACGCCGACGCACATGGTCGCGAGGCCCCGGCGCTGGTCGGCGCGCTCGAGCCGGCCGAGCAGCGTCACGACCAGTCGCGCGCCGGATGCACCGAGGGGGTGGCCGAGTGCGATGGCCCCGCCGTCGGCGTTCACGATCTCCGGGTCGAGCGCCAGATCTCTCAGGCAGGCGAGCGACTGCGAGGCGAAGGCCTCGTTCAGCTCCACCGCCTCGAGGTCGTCGACGCTCCAGCCGGCCCGGTCGAGCACCTTGCGCGTGGCCGGGACCGGGCCGATGCCCATGATGGCCGGCGGGACGCCGGCGTTCGCGGCGGCGACGAGTCGCGCTCGGGGCGTCAGGCCGTGCTGCTCCACGAACCGGTCGCTCGCCACCACGACGGCTGCGGCGCCGTCGTTGAGGGAGCTCGCGTTGCCGGCCGTGACCAGTCCGTCGGGCCCGTTGACCGGTCGAAGCCGCGCGAGGACGTCGGCCGTGGTGCCGGCCCGGGGGCCCTCGTCGGTGTCGAAGCTGCCGTTCTTGACGGGCACGGGGACGATCTCGTCGGCGAAGCGGCCGTTCTTGATGGCGTCGAGGGCGCGCTCGTGGGACTGCACGGCGAAGGCGTCGAGCTCGTCGCGGGTCAGCCCCCACTGCTCGGCCACGCGTTCGGCGGTCTGCGGCATCGAGAGCGTGGTGTCGGCGTCGAAGCGCGGGTTGGTGAAGCGCCAGCCGATGGAGGTGTCGAAGGCGGCCCCAGGCTTGGCGAACGCCTTGGACGGCTTCTCCTGGACCCATGGGGCACGGGTCATGGACTCCACTCCCCCGGCAACCACCAGGTCGGCATCGCCCGACAGGATCATCTGCCGCGCAGTGGCCACCGCAGTAAGGCCGGAGGCGCAGAGCCGGTTGACGGTGAAGCCCGGCACCGACTCCGGCAGTCCCGCGAGGAGCACCGCCATGCGTGCGACGTTGCGGTTGTCCTCGCCGGCCTGGTTGGCGGAGCCGAGGACGACCTCGTCGATGAGCTCGGGGTCGACGCCGGAGCGGGCCACGGCCTCCTTGACCGCGATCGCGGCGAGGTCGTCGGGGCGGGTGAAGGCGAGGGCGCCGCCGTAGCGGGCGATCGGGGTGCGGACACCGTCGATGATGAAGGCCTCGGTCATGTCTCTCCTCGGGTGTGGTGTTCAGGCGTCGAAGTCGACGGTGACGGCGTCGCTGACGGGGAAGGTCTGGCAGGTCAGGATGAAGCCCTGCTCGACCTCGGCCTTCTCGAGCGCGTAGTTGCGGCGCATGTCGACCTCGCCGTCGCAGACCTTGGCACGACAGGTCCCGCACACGCCGCCCTTGCAGGCGAAGGGCAGGTCGTTGCGGGTCGCGGCCGCACCGTCGAGGACGCTGAGACCGCGCGGCATGGGCGCGGTCGTGGTGCGACCGTCGAGGACGATCGTCACGTCGCTCGTGTCGCCGTCGGCAACGATCTCGGTGCGGTGGATCTCCGGCGGAGGCTCGTCGACGTAGAACAGCTCGAAGTGCACGCGGTCCTCGTCGACGCCGAGCTCCTCCAGGACCTCGCGCGAGTCGGCGATCATGCCGAACGGACCACAGAGCCACACGTGGTCCACGGCGGCGATGGGCACCAAGTTGGTCATGAGTCGTCGCAGCCGGTCCGCCTCCAGACGGCCGGTGAACAGCTCGACGTCGCGCGGCTCACGCGAGAGCACGTGCACGAGGTCGAACCGCGGACCGTAGCGGTTCTTGAGGTCGGCGAGCTCCTCGGCGAACATGACCGTCCCGCTCGTGCGGTTGCCGTAGAACAGCGTGACGTGGGCTTCCGGGTGGGAGAGCACCGTCGCGGCGATGGACAGCATGGGGGTGATGCCGGAGCCTGCGGCGATGCAGAGGTGGCGCCCTGCCGCGGGCTCGGCGCGGAACGAGCCACTGGGGGCCTGCACGTCGACGGTGTCGCCGACAGCCACCTCGCGGACGAGCCACGAGGAGAACAGCCCGTCGGGGATCTCCCGGACGCCGATCCGCGGCCGCTGTCCGGCGGGGGCGCAGATGGAGTAGGACCGTCGGTGCTCCTCACCGTCGATCGTGCGCCGCACGGTGAGGGACTGCCCGGCCTTGAACTTGAAGGCCTCGCGCGCGTCCTCGGGGACGTCGAAGGTCACGGCGGCGGAGTCGTCGGTGAGGCGCTCGACGGCGGCCACCGTGAGCGGGTAGAACGGCGCGCGGGCCGGGGCGGTTTGCGCCGGTGCGGCGTCGGACACGGTCATCAAATCTCCTTGACGTGCTCGAACGGCTCGAGGCAGCTCGTGCAGCGGTACAACGCCTTGCAGGCGGTTGGTCCGAACTCCGAGGTCAGCTCGACCTCGGAGGACCCGCACCGCGGGCACGCGAGGGACCGACGGCGCGGGATGAGGGTGAGGGCCACGGGTCCCTCGAGGCTGGGCGCCGGTCCGGGGGCCGAGAGCCCGTGGTCGGCGAGTGCCTGGCGGCCGCGCTCCGTGATCCAGTCGCTCGACCAGGCCGGATCGAGGGAGACCTTCACGGCGACGTCGTCGAACCCGTGGTCGTGCAGGCGATGCACGAGGTCGTCGCGCATCGTCGCCATGGCGGGGCAGCCGGAGTACGTCGGGGTGATGGTCACGACGACGCGGGCACCGTCCACCTCCACGTCGCGGAGCACACCGAGGTCCTCGAGCGTGAGCATCGGCATCTCCGGGTCCGTGACCGAGGCCGCGAGGCCACGCGCGCGGTCGAGCACCGAGACGGGCGAGCCCATGGTCACCACTGCCCCATCGGATGGGCACGTGCGACGACCTGGAGCTCGGCCAGGAGCCGGCTGTGGGCCTCGGTGTGCAGACCGTCGCGCCCGGTCTCGCCACGAACGCCGGCCAGCGGCGCGACGTCGGGCCGCTCGACCCCACTCAGGGAGAAGACCTGCTCGAGGAGGACGTCGACCTCGTCGGCGACCGTGGCCGGGTCGACGCCGACGGTCGACTCGGCGACCAGCGACTCGACCTCGTGCGTCGCGAAGAGCTCGGCCCGGAGCGGCCAGATCTCGGTCAGACCCCCGACGACGCGACGACGCGACTCGTCGGTCCCGCGGGCCAGCGTCAGGAACCAGCGACCTGCGTAGTCCCGGTGGTACGTCATCTCCTTGACGCCCTTGACGGCGACGGCCGACAGCACCTTGTCCCGGCTCGCGGCAAGCTTCTCGAAGAGGGCGAGGCGCCACGTCGAGAACAGCAGGAGGCGTGCGATGGTCTGGCCGAAGTCGCCGTTGGGTCCCTCGACCAGGCGGACGTTGCGGAACTCGCGATCGCTCCGGAAGTAGGCCAGAGCGTCCTCGGCCGGGATCGGCGACCCCTCGGGCAGCGCCGGCACGAGCGACGGATCGGCCGCGGCCGCACGGGCCAGCAGGAGGCGCGACTGTCCGAGGAGGTCGAGCGCGATGTTGGCGAGCGCGATGTCCTCCTCGAGGTCCGGCGCGTTGCTGCACCACTCCGAGAGCCGCTGCGACATCACGAGGGCGTCGTCCGCCAGCATGATGCAGTACAGAGCCAGGGCACGTCCCTCCACGCCGTCCGGCAGCGTCGTGTCGACACCGGCCAGGGGGTCCTCGAAGTCGGTGCCGAACGCCCACTGCGAGTCGTCGCCTCCGAGCAGCCCGTCGTAGACGGACTCGTGGTCCACTTCCTCAACCATGGTTCAGCACCTCACATGTGGGGGACGTTGTCGGGGATGTCGTAGAACGTCGGGTGGCGGTAGACCTTGTCACCACTCGGCGCGAACAGCGGATCCTTCTCGTCGGGGCTCGACGCCGTGACGGCGTCGGAGCGGACGACCCAGATGCTGACGCCCTCGTTGCGACGGGTGTAGACGTCACGCGCGTGCCGCACGGCCATCTCGTCGTCAGCAGCGTGGAGGGAACCCACGTGGACGTGGTTCAGGCCGCGCTTGCCGCGGACGAACACCTCGTAGAGCGGCCACTCGGCCTGCGGTCCGGACGTCACCATCGGGGGCACCCCTCGACCTCGTCGGCGTCGACCGGCTGGTCGGCGCTCTCCTCAGAGCCTCGCGCGGCGAAGGCGAGCGCGGCCTCGCGGACCCACGCACCGTCCTCCCAGGCACGACGGCGATGCTCGATCCGCTGGGTGTTGCACGGTCCGTTGCCGCGGACGACGTCGTTGAACTCGTCCCAGTCGGGCGAGCCGAAGTCGTGGGCCTGACGCTCCTCGTTCCACCGAAGCTCGGGGTCGGGCAGCGTGACGCCCAACGCCTCGGCCTGCGGGACGGTCATGTCGACCATGCGCTGACGGAGGTCGTCGTTGGTGTTGCGCTTGATGCCCCACTCCATCGACTGCGCGGTGTTGGGCGAGTCGTCGTCGGGCGGGCCGAACATCATCAGGGCGGGCCACCAGAAACGATTCACCGACTCCTGCACCATGGCGCGCTGCTCGTCGGTTCCACGCATCATCGTGGCCAGGAGCTCGAAGCCCTGACGCTGGTGGAAGGACTCCTCCTTGCACACGCGGATCATGGCGCGGCCGTACGGGCCGTACGAGGTGCGGCACAGCGGCACCTGGTTGCAGATGGCCGCACCGTCGACGAGCCAGCCGATCGTGCCGACGTCGGCATAGGTCAGCGTCGGGTAGTTGAAGATTGAGGAGTACTTCTGCTTGCCGTTGATGAGCATCTCGGTGAGCTCGTTGCGCGAGGAGCCGAGCGTCTCGCAGGCCGAGTACAGGTACAGGCCGTGGCCCGCCTCGTCCTGGACCTTCGCCAGCAGGATCGCCTTGCGTCGCAGCGACGGCGCGCGCGTGATCCAGTTGCCCTCCGGCTGCATGCCGATGATCTCCGAGTGCGCGTGCTGGGCGACCTGACGAAGCACCGTCTTGCGGTACCCCTCGGGCATCCAGTCGCGCGGCTCGATGCGGTCGTTGTGGTCGATCGTGAGCTCGAAGCCGGAGAGCAGCTGCTGCTCGTCCGTCTCTGGTGCCACCGTCATGACCCCTCCAGATTCTCGTCCTCAGGCATTTACTGACCGAACGGTCTGTAATAGTGTGGCACGCATCATCCCGTTTGCGCAACGAAAGGTTCCTTGCCGTGAGTGCACTGCTCGAAAGCTATGCAGGAGGCGCGTGGTTCCGCGCTTCCGATGAAGGCACGCCGCTCCTCGACGCCTCCACAGGCGAGGAGGTGGCCCGTATCTCCTCCACCGGCCTCGACCTCGCCGGGATGGTCGACCACGCCCGCACGGTCGGAGGACCCGCGCTCCGCGCGCTCACCTTCCATGAGCGGGCCGGCCTCCTGAAGGCCGTCGCCAAGCATCTCGGCGCCGACAAGGAGGAGCTCTACGCCCTCTCGGCCCGCACCGGCGCGACGCTGCGCGACTCCCAGGTCGACATCGACGGCGGCATCGGCACCGTCTTCAGTTACGCCAGCAAGGGGACGCGAGAGCTGCCCAACGACACCGTCGTCCTCGACGGTGCCACGGAGCAGCTCGGACGCACCGGCGTCTTCCTCGGCCAGCACCTCTACACGTCCCGTCCGGGCGTGGCCGTGCAGATCAACGCCTTCAACTTCCCCGTGTGGGGCATGCTCGAGAAGCTGGCCCCCGCGTTCCTCGCCGGGCTCCCCACCATCGTGAAGCCCGCCAGCCAGACGGCCTACCTCACCGAGGCCGTCGTGCGCCGCATCGTCGATTCCGGGATCTTGCCCGAGGGTTCGCTCCAGCTGCTGTCCGGCAGCCCCGCCGGCCTGCTCGACCAGCTCGGCGCCCAGGACTCCGTGGCCTTCACCGGCTCCGCCGCCACCGGCGCCAGCCTGCGCCAGCACCCCTCGGTGCTGCACGGCGGCGTCCAGCTCGGGATCGAGGCCGACTCGCTCAACTGCTCGATCCTGGGCCCCGACGTCTCGACCGACGACCCCGAGTTCGACCTCTTCGTCAAGGGCGTCGTGGCCGAGATGACCGTCAAGGCCGGCCAGAAGTGCACAGCCATCCGACGCGCCATCGTGCCGCTCGCGATCGCCGACGACGTGGTCGCCGCGATCAGCGCCCGGCTCACGAAGATCACGGTCGGCGACCCGAACGCGGACGGTGTCCGCATGGGGGCCCTCGCGAGCCTCGGTCAGCGCGACGAGGTCCGCAAGGCAGTGCAGGCACTCATCAGCTCCGCCGACGTCGTCTTCGGCGACCCCGACGCCGTCGAGGTCGTCGGTGCCGACGCAGAGCGTGGCGCCTTCATGTCACCCGTCCTGCTGCGAGCCCACCCCGGCGCGAGCGAGCCCCATGACATCGAGGCCTTCGGTCCTGTCAGCACCGTCCTCACCTACGAGTCGCTCGACGAGGCCATCGCCCTCGCCGCCCGCGGCCAGGGCAGCCTGGCCGGGTCGCTCGTCACCCACGACCCGCAGGTGGCCCGCGACGTGACCCTTGGTCTCGCGCCGTGGCACGGACGCATCCTCGTGCTCGACCGCGACGATGCCCCCGAGTCCACCGGGCACGGCTCGCCGCTGCCCGTCCTCGTCCACGGCGGGCCCGGCCGCGCCGGTGGCGGCGAAGAGCTCGGCGGCATCCGCGGCGTCCTGCACCACATGCAGCGCACCGCGATCCAGGCCTCTCCCGACATGCTCACAGCCATCACCGGCCAGTGGACGAAGGGCGCCGTCCAGACGGTCGACGAGGTTCACCCGTTCCGCAAGAGCCTCGCCGAGCTCCGGATCGGTGACACGATCCGCACCGCGTCGCGCACCATCACCCTCGACGACATCGGGCACTTCGCCGAGTTCACGGGTGACACGTTCTACGCCCACACCGACGAGAAGGCCGCGGAGGCGAACCCGCTCTTCGGCGGGATCGTCGCGCACGGCTACCTCGTGGTGTCGATCGCGGCCGGCCTGTTCGTCGAGCCCAACCCCGGGCCGGTGCTGGCCAACTTCGGCGTGGACCACCTTCGCTTCCTCACGCCGGTCAAGGCCGAGGACACCATCTCGGTGACCCTCACGGTCAAGCAGATCACGCCGCGCAACAGCGCCACCTACGGCGAGGTCCGCTGGGACGCCGTCGTCACCAACGCCGAGGGGGCGCCCGTCGCCACCTACGACGTGCTCACCCTCGTCGCCAAGACGCTCGACAACTGAGAAGGAACGAACCATGCATCGCATCACCATCCAGTACGTCACGCCGCAGGACCCTGAGGCGTTCGACCGCCAGTACCTCGACCAGCACGCTCCGCTGGTGGAGAAGCTCCCCGGCCTGCAGGCGTTCACGTGGTCCAAGCCCCGTCTCATGGCCGGCGACGCCGACATCTATCTCGTGGCCGAGCTCGAGTTCGAGGACAAGGACGCACTCAAGACCGCCCTCACCTCGCCCGAGATGAAGACGACGGCCGAGGACGCGGCCACGCTCGGCGTGGCGATGACCATGTTCAGCGGCGAGGTCGTCACCGCCTTCTGACCGCACCGCACCGACGAGGGCCGGGCACCGACGCGATCGGTGCCCGGCCCTTTCGTCGTCCCTGCTCGTCAGCGCTTGGGACGATGGTCGACGATGCGACGCATCTTGCCGACCGACCGCTCGACGGTGTCCGGATCGACGACATCGACCCCGACCGTGACACCGATCGAGGCCTTGACGAGGCGTCTGAGCTCCGCGCCCGCCGTCCGGGCGACGTCGAGCGGCGCGGACTCCCGTCGCTCCACGAGCACCGTCAAGGAGTCGAGGTTGCCGGTGCGGTCGAGCACGCACTGGAAGTGGGGAGAGAGCTCGGGGGTGCGCAGGATGAGCTCCTCGATCTGCGTAGGGAAGAGGTTCACGCCACGCAGGATGATCATGTCGTCGGAGCGGCCGGTGATCTTCTCGATGCGCCGCATCGAGCGTGCCGTCCCTGGAAGCAGCCGCGTCAGGTCACGCGTGCGGTACCGGATGATCGGCATCGCCTGCTTGGTGAGAGACGTGAAGACGAGCTCACCTTCCTCACCGTCGGGCAGGACCTCGCCGGTGAAGGGGTCGATGATCTCGGGGTAGAAGTGGTCTTCCCAGACGTGGAGGCCGTCCTTCGTCTCCACGCACTCGCTCGCCACGCCGGGGCCGATCACCTCGGAGAGGCCGTAGATGTCGACCGCGTGCATGTCGAGCCGTTGCTCCATCTCCAGACGCATGTCGTTCGTCCAGGGCTCGGCTCCGAAGATCCCGACCTTGAGCGACGTCGAGCGGGGGTCGACGCCCTGCCGCTCCATCTCGTCGATCACCGAGAGCATGTAGGAGGGCGTGACCATGATGAGGTCGGGCTGGAAGTCCTGGATGAGCTGCACCTGGCGCTCCGTCATCCCGCCGGAGACCGGCACCACGGTGCAGCCCAGTCTCTCAGCACCGCCGTGCGCGCCCAGCCCCCCGGTGAAGAGTCCGTAGCCGTAGGCGTTGTGGAGCATGTGGCCGGCGCGGCCCCCGGCCGCCCGGATGCTGCGTGCCATGACCGAGGCCCACATGTCGAGGTCGTCGCGGGTGTAGCCCACCACGGTGGGCTTGCCGGTCGTGCCCGACGAGGCGTGCACCCGCGAGACGTCGCTCCTCGGCACCGCGAACATCCCGAACGGGTAGTTGTCGCGCAGGTCCGCCTTGGCCGTGAACGGCAGCTTGGCCAGGTCGGACAAGTCCTTCACGTCGTCGGGGTGGACACCGGCTGCGTCGAAGGAGGCCCGGTAGTGCGGAACGTTCTCGTAGGCGTGGTGCACCGACCAGCGGAGCCGGTCGAGCTGCAGGGATCGCAGCTCGTCGGTCGAGGCGGTCTCGATGGGCTCGAGGTCCCCGGGGCGGGGGCTGAGGTCGTGCATGGCTGCTCCTGCGGGACGGCGATTGCTCGTCGCCGGGCAACCGAGGGTTGGAACGGAGCGCGGCCCCTGTGCAGGGACCGCACTCCGGGCTCGAGGGTCAGAGAACGATCGTGACGACCTTCTCCTCGGTGTTGGCCAGGATGCCGCTCCAGCCGAGCTCGCGGCCGATGCCGCTGGCCTTCATGCCGCCCCACGGCAGGGCGGGGTCGATGGCGGCCCAGCCGTTGACCCAGACGGCACCGGCGCGCACCTTGGCGGCGACCGTGTGCGCCAGCGACACGTCCTGGGTCCAGATTGTCGCGGCGAGGCCGTACCGGGTGTCGTTGGCGATCTGGATCGCCTCCTCGACGGTGTCGAACGGGATGACAGCGCCCACAGGACCGAAGATCTCCTCGCGGGCGATCGTCGAGCTGTTGTCGACATCGGCGAAGATCGTCGGTCGGACGAAGAAGCCCGGCTGGTCCGGCGACGTGCCGCCGGCCACGAGACGTGCGCCCTCGGCCTTGCCCTTCTCGATGTAGCCGAGCACGCGCTCCTGCTGCTTGGCACTGACCAACGCACCGAGCGTCGTGGCCTCGTCGAACGGGTCGCCGAGCACCTGGGCATCGGCGGCCTGGCCGAGCGCCTCGACGACCGTCTCGTACAGGGAGCGGTGCACAAGGATGCGGGTGCCTGCTGCGCAGACCTCGCCCTGGTTGAAGAACAGCCCCATCGCGATCCCGTTGATGGCGGCCTCGACGTTGGCGTCCTCAAGCACGATCTGCGGGCTCTTGCCACCGAGCTCCAGCGTCACGCGCTTGAAGGTGTCAGCGGCGGTCTTCTGGATGTGGCGGCCGATCTCGGGCGAGCCCGTGAAGCTGATCTTGTCGACGTCGGCGTGCTCGACGAGTGCCTGGCCGGCCACCGGACCCAGACCGGGGACGATGTTCACGGTGCCGGCCGGGAAACCGGCCTCCTCGATCAGGGTGCCCAGGTGGAGGATCGACAGCGGCGCGTCCTCGGCGGGCTTCACCACGAGCGTGTTTCCGGCGGCCAGGGCCGGACCGAGCTTCCAGGCCGCGATCATGAGCGGCGTGTTCCACGGAATGATGGCGCCGATGACGCCCACGGGCTCACGCACCGTGTACGAGTGCGTCGCGGCCATGCCCAGGTAGCCGGCCGTCGGGATGGTCGCGCCCTGGATCTTGTCGGCCCAGCCGGCGAAGTGGCGGAACGTGGCCACCGTGTTGGGAATGTCGAGCATGCCCGGCTGTGCCACCGGCTTGCCGATGTCGAGTGCCTCGAGGCGCGCGATGATGGCTGCGTCCCGCTCCACGAGGTCGGCGAGCTTGTTCAGGAGAGCGCCTCGGGCCACGCCGGGGGTCGCGCCCCAGGCTCCGTCGAGGGCCGCGCGAGCGGCCCGGACCGCTCGGTCGACGTCGGCAGCACTTCCGGCCGCGACGCGCGCCAGGAGGGAGCCGTCGGCGGGGTTGAGGTCGTCGAAGGTCTCGGCCGCCTCGACCCACTCGCCGTCGATCAGGAGGTTGGTGGTCAGGTCGGCCTGGGGGATGGTCGTGGTCGTCATCGTGGTCCTCGTTCCGTCGGTCCGGCAGTCAGCTGCCGATGAAGGTGGGGCTCTGCTTGGCGATGAACGTCGCCACGGCGTTGCGGTGGTCGGTCGTGAGGCCCAGTCGCTTCTGCGCCTCGGACTCGGCGGCGAGCACCTCGGGCATCGACATCGACCAGGAGTCGGTGATGGCCTTCTTGACCTCGGCGTACGCAGCCGTAGGGCCCATGGCGAGCTGAGCCGCCAGGGCGTCAGCCTTGGGGACGACGTTCGTCGGCTCGGTGACGAATCCCGTGATTCCCCACTCGAGGGCCTGCTCTGGGGAGAACGGGCGGGCCAGGAGCAGAAGCTCACGTGCCCGCGCGTCGCCGACCGCACGCTGCAGCGTCCCGGCAAGGCCCGAGTCACAGGTGAGTCCGATGCCCGTGAAGGCCGTCCCGAGCTTGGCGCCCGAGGAGAACACCCGGAGGTCGCATGCCAGCGCGAAGCCGAGACCGGCGCCAAAGCATGCGCCGTTGACCGCCGCGATGACCGGCTTGGGCATGATCATGAGCGTGCGAACGATGGGGCTGTAGTGAGCGTCGACCGTGTCGAACGCCGTCTCCGGGTTCAGGCCGATGGCCTCGCCGTGCTCCTTCAGGTCCTGCCCGACGCAGAACGACGACTCGGTGCCGGTAAGCACGACGGCTCGCACGGCGTGATCATGCGCGACCTCGTTCAAGGCGTCGCGCAGCCCCACCTTGGTTGCATGGTCGAGGGCGTTCTTGCCCTCGGGCCGGTTGATCGTGACGGTGGCGACCGCCTTGCCGCGCTCGATCGTGACCGGGCCGTTCGCGTCTGACATGACAATCTCCGCTTCGCAGGAATCTTTACAGACCTTTCGGTCAGTAAATCAGACGCGTCAGCCGTTGCCAAGACCTTTTAGCGCGAAGAGATCTCCGTGACGGGCTACTCGGACCTACGGGCGCGCGCGAGATCTGCTCGCAACGCGCGGACCGTGTCGAACTGCTCGGACACGTCCCGAAGCACCGCGACGGTGCCGGTGATGGAACCGCTTTCATCACAAAGCGTCGCGAGGGTGAACTCGACCGAGATCGTCGCTCCGGCCTTCGTCAGGCCCGGCACCTTAAGCAGCTGGTCACTTCCGTAACGACTCTCACCCGTGCGCATCGTCTCGTGGAATCCCTTCCAGTGCGCTGCGCGCAACCGGTCAGGAATGATGAGGTCGAGCGACCTACCCCGCGCTTCCGGAGCCGCGAATCCGAAGATCCGCTCGGCCCCGGGCCCCCAGAACGTGATGGCTCCAGCCGCGTCGGTCGCGATGATCGCATCGGCATCGGAGCGCAGCAGCGCCAGTGCGATGCGCGTCTCGTTCTCGTTCATGGAATCGTCCTTCTCGGTCGCGAACCCTGACGAATGTCAGGCCGGGCTGGAGCGCGGCGGTGGACGACACTACGCACAGGCCTCGCTCTCACCCTGGTCGGGGCATTTTCGCGCCGAGACGGAACGATCTGCCTCACGAGTATTCCGACCCGCCGCGAAGCCTTACCGCGGTGGTGAGAGCGGCCTCGCTTCACGCCCCGTCCCCGGAACGGCTAGATCCGTGGGGTGCATCGCTTTGCCGAGCTCGGGATGGGCGGTCACGCTATCCAGCCGAGACCCATCCAGCCCAGAGGCCCGGTGCATCGCTTCCATCGACTGCCGGAAGACGTCGTCCACCGACCCTTGCAGGTGTCCTCGAGCTTCGGGAGGGATAGCGATCGACACTCCGCGAAGCAGGTCAACGGGAGACACGGGGGATCGCATGGCCGACGACTCAGCACCCTCGAGAAGGACCCGGTTCACAGCCCTGGCGGGGGCGGTGAGCTCGCCACCGGAGACGAGCTCTCGCGCAGCAGCGGCGAGAGCGACCGACGAAGCGAGATGGCTATTCAGCGCCGACAGCGCCTCACCCTTCCTATCGGCAGGTCCCTCAAAGACGACCAGAGAAAACGCGCGCTTGAGGCCGTGTGCCGCCTCAAGCGTTGCCCGTGGGACGGCTTCGGCGCCCCAGCTCAGGTCCCGCACCCGCTGCGCCACTCCCTCCCACGAGTCTGACAGCTGACTCAGCACCGGATCCAGACGAGAAGCCGTATGTGGATCGACAGCTCCGTTCCGTGCAGCGGAGCCGACCGCGATCGCGAAGCCGCTCTGCACGAGCGACTCGTGACGTGCGATGAGTGCGAGGCAGCTCGTTGACCGGTTGGTCAGCAAGGCGCGGTGCGCCTGGACGTCCCACTCGGCCACTGCCTGCGAGAGGGTCCGGATGTCAGCGCGATAATCAACGGGCCTCTGCACGACTAGGCCAACGGCCATGTTCTCCGCCGCCTCCGCACGACCCAGGGCGTCGCGGATCAGGCGGTCCTCCTGCATGAGCTCGATTGAGGGCGGGGCATCGACCAGGGTCGCCCGAAGGTCTGCCAGATGATCGCGGCAGCACTCCACCACCGTGTGGGCGGCCGACCAAAGCACGCCGGCCAGGTGCCGCTCCGCCTCGTTGAGCTCGTCGATGGTGTGGATCTGGCCACGCTGATGGGAGATGTCCTTCAACACCTTGATTACGGGTGTCAGCTCGGGATCGACCGCTCCTGGACCCGGCCACTGTCGATGACGCTGATTCGCGTCGTGAAGACCATCACCGACCAGCGCGATGCGCTCAACGTGACGACCAACATCGGTCGAGGCCGGAAGCGACGAGTGAGCCGCTCTCACTGCTGCGGTGAGGAACGGCCAGCTACGCACCAGGACGGCGGCATTTCCCGTACTTCTCATGCGAGCCTGCAGGGCGAGACGATGCGCCTGCCGGAAGGGTTCAGCCGAGGAGGCCAAGGTGCTTCACCCCTCGGTGGATGTCCGCCACACGGCCTGCGAAGTCGACCTGCTTCACATCCTCGAGGTCGCAAAGGTCGATCAGGTTCTGACAGATCCTCGGGAGCTCTCCTATCGATTGGCCCAGGCTCCACGGCTCCTCCACCTCGCGCTCTCCGACCAGGCAACGGCCCAGCATGCTCGCGAGTAGAGCATCAGTCGCCAACCGCTGAGCTTGAAAGCGACCAAGGCGGTCATGCTCTTTCCTCGACTGAATCTCAGGTAACCGGTAGGCGAGCGACCAGAGCAAGCTCACTGCGCAGCCGATGGTGTCGCGGAACGCCGGCGCCGACGATGTCGTACTCATACGTCTCCTCTTTTCGTAGTCCGACCCTTCATGGATTCATCTCGCTGAGCAGAGACGCCGACCCCTCCACACCCCTGTGGAGGAAGTACGCCACATGCCGCGACTTGTGGACACCGACTGAGAGCTCCTTTCAGCCAGCGCACTGTCGACTTGTCAGGGCCGCTCGAGGAGATTGAGGGGCCATCTCTGAGATCAACGCCAGGGAGGAACCGTGCAGAACTCACCGCGAACGCCGCGCCAAGCGGCGCCGGGGCAGTCTGGTCGGTGCGCGTCGCCGAAATGGCACTGGCTTTTCCGACTGAGTTGGCGCCTACGAGCGGTAGTCGGAACAGTTGCGATTTGGCAGAGCCTCGTCCCCACCAACCACGATCCCGCAGCAGGTCGAGCTCTCGGCGTCGCCGCCCTGCTCGCGCTGACCTATCTCGCCCCCCTCATCAGAACGTTCAAACACGGAACGACCGTCGACCGATCCGAGTAGACGTTCTATTTCTGGCAGACTCAACGCGTGCGCCAGGCTGAACGAGACAAACAATGGCCGCGACAGCGGGTGCGCCACGTTTGGGTCCAATCTCCCGAACCGCACCAGCCTCCCGATCCAGGAGTTGTCGTCGAGTGGCGCCGACAAGGCCGACAGTGGTGCTCGTGCTCGTGGTCATGGAGCGGAACCAGCGAGTCGCCGTCGTACAGCGATGGGTTGCCGCCCGGGAGCTGAGCCCCATCCGCTCTCCACCGCGTTCCGCGGATCCTTCTCGCTGGCATCTTGGCTGGCGGGATTCATGACAACTCCATGACCTCCGCCGACCGCATGAGCCGACGGGCCTCGGCAGCGGTCACGCCCGGAACCCAGTTCTCGACGTCGGCGATCCTCACGCCGACTTCCCGAGTCAGCTCGGTCAGGGCCTCACCGGCGACTGCCTCGTGCCGACCAACTGCAGCGTCTCGCTCCTCTAGCGCGACGGCAATCCGAACCCCGATCGCGCTCCGGCGCTTGTCCAGGATCTTCTGCTCGCTCCTGCGAAGTTTTTGCGTCTCTAGCGCCCTCTGGCGAGCGATCTGCCTGACTGACTGAGCCACAGTTCCCCTTTCGATCGATGACACGCCCGATAGGGCCCAGAACTGGACTGCAAGGACGCACCCCTCTCCGCAGCCCACCAACCAACCACCACACACCTCTTGCATTCCCGGTGGCTCCGCACGTCTCGCTAGCGAAAGTTCCGGCCCTGACATTGCGTGACCATGTCGCTGCACAAGCTGACCGCCGGGTCGGGGTACGACTACCTGACCCGGCAGGTCGCGGCGCTAGACGCGACCGACAAGGGCCACACCACGCTCTCGTCCTACTACTCCGAGAAGGGGGAGGCGCCGGGACGATGGGTGGGCAGCGGGCTCGCAGGCATCGAGGGTTTGTCGCGCGGCGACGTCGTGACCGCCGAGCAGATGAAGGCTCTATTCGCCTACGGGTTCCATCCCCTTGCTGAGGTTCGAGCGTCCCAGCTCGGCCCGACATCGACTGACGCCGACGTCAGGCGGGCCCGGCACCTAGGCGCCCCGTACAAGGTCTTCGCAGGAGATGTCTCGCCCTACCTTGTCGAAGTCGCTCGGCGGATCGAGGAGCTGAACGTCTTGGCGGGCCAGTCCCGAACGGCGCCGGCCCCCTCCGACGAACGAGCGCGGGTTCGCACCGAAGTTGCGCGCGAGTACTTCGAGAAGGAGCATGGCCGACCTCCCGCTTCAGCAAGAGAGCTCGCCGCCACGATCGCCCGCCACTCGCGCCCGCGGACGACAGCCGTCTCTGGCTTCGATCTCACGTTCTCCCCCGTGAAAAGCGTCTCGACCCTCTGGGCCATTGCCGATCCCTGGATCTCGGCGAGGGTCGAACGCGCGCACGACGCCGCCGTGCGCGACGCGCTTCAGTTCATCGAGTCCGAGGCGCTGTTCACCCGACGCGGAACGAATGGTGTGAGGCAGGTCGACGTCCTCGGACTCGTCGCGACCTCCTTCACGCATCGCGACTCACGTGCTGGGGATCCCGACCTCCACACCCACGTCGCCGTGGCCAACAAGGTTCAGGACGCGGAAGACGGCGCATGGCTGTCCATCGACGGCCGCCTCCTCTTCAGGTCCGCTGTCACCGCATCGGAGGTCTACAACACGGCTCTCGAGAAGCACCTGACCGGCGACCTTGGTGTGCAGTTCGTAGAGCGACCAAACGCCGATCATCGAAAGCGACCTGTGCGAGAGATCGCCGGAGTCAGCACAGCGCTGATGGAGCGGTGGTCCACGCGCCGAGCCAACATCGCCGCGCGAAAGGACGAGCTCACGGTCCGATTCCAAGCCGATCACGGCCGACCGCCCACACCCGTCGAAACCATCCAGCTCGCGCAACAAGCCACACTGGAGACTCGCGGCGCAAAGCACGAGCCTCGCTCACTTGCTGAGCAACGGGCGGCCTGGCACAGCGAAGCAGCCGAGGCCCTGGGCAGCGAGGCATCCGTCAGGGACATGGTGGATGCCTCGCTCGCACGCAGTGACAACGTCGCCGAGCAGGTGGATCGCCAGTGGATCAACCGCACCGCTGAGAAGGTCATCGACACCCTCCAGCAACGCCGCTCCACCTGGCTCATCTACCACGTTAGCGCCGAGGTGCAGCGCCGGCTCAGGTCAGCAGACCTGCGCCCAGATCAGCTCCGGGACGTCGCCAAGCTCGTCGTCGACGCTGCTCTCGAACGCTCTGTCATGGTCACGACCGACCACGACAGCACTGCTGAGCCGGTGCAGCTGCGCCGCCGAGACGGTTCGAGCGTCTACTCCGTCGCAGGGAGCACCCTCTTCAGTTCTCATCGAGTCCTCGACGCCGAGCAACGCATCGTTCGAGCCGCAGGGCTCGACAATGGGGTCCGACTGTCGCACGAGGCGGTTGAGCAGTCCATCAAGACGAGTGCAGAGCAGGGCCTCCAGCTCAACGCCGGACAAGTCGGCCTGGTGAGAGGCATGGCGACGAGCGGAGCACGGGTCCAGCTGGGCATCGCTGCTGCAGGGACGGGCAAGACGACCGCCATGCGCGCGCTGACTCGGGCATGGTGCGAAGACGATGGCAACGTCCTTGGGCTGGCTCCTTCGGCGGCCGCCGCTGCCCAGCTGCGAGAGCAGACCGGCGCGACATCAGACACTCTTGCCAAGCTCATTCATGGACAGCAGCACGGCGAACGATCCTCGCTCTCAGCTCAGATCGACTCGAGGACCCTGGTCATCATCGACGAGGCGGGGATGGCCGACACTCTGTCGCTGGACTCTGCCATCGAGCTCGCACTCTCGCGAGGAGCGTCCGTGCGACTCATCGGAGACGACCAGCAGCTCGCGGCAATCGGTGCCGGCGGAGTCCTACGAGACATTGAGTCGACCCACGGAGCCCTCCGCCTGTCGGAGCTCCTGCGGTTCAGCGATCCCGCCGAAGGAGCAGCCGGCCTCGCTCTGCGCGACGGCCTTCCCGAGGCTCTGGGCTTCTACCTCGACCATGACCGCATCCACGTCGGCGACGTCGCGACACTCACTCGGGAGGTGTTCACGGCTTGGCAGTCGGACCGCGACGATGGGCGAGACTCGATCATGCTGGCTCCCACGCGGGAGCTCACAGCCGAGCTGAACCGCCGCGCCCGGGACGCTCGCCTTCACGAGGGACTTGCCGACGGCGTCGCAGCACGACTCGCGGACGGCAACGAGGCGAGCGTCGGCGACGTCGTGCTGACCCGTCACAACGACCGACGTCTCGCCACCAGCTCCACGGACTGGGTCAAGAACGGCGACCGGTGGACCGTCGAGGCGGTGGCCGACGATGGCGCCCTCCGGGTCAAGCACACGCGGTCCGGCCTCTTCACGACCCTCCCCCATCAGTACGTGCGTCACGAGACAGAGCTCGGATATGCAACGACGGTCCACAGCGCGCAGGGCATCTCCGTAGACACCATGCACGGCATCGCGACCGGGGATGAGTCCCGCCAGCAGCTCTACACGATGTTGACTAGAGCACGCCACGAGAACCATGCGTACCTGGTGACTGCCTCCGACGGCGACCCCCACGGCCTGATCCGGCCAGAGTCCGTGCACCCACGAACGCCCACCGACATCCTCATGGGCATGCTCGCGCGCGACGGCGCCCCGCTTTCCGCGACGACACTCACTCGCGAGTCCGCCAGCCCCGAAGCCCAGCTCGGCCAGGCAGCCGCGCGCTACGAGGACGCGCTGCACTTCGCCGCCCGCGACCAGCTCGGGGCAGAGACCGTGAAGAACATCGAGATACGCGCAGAAGCTGCGGTGCCTGGCATCCGCGACGAGCCCGCGTGGCCGACTCTGATCGCACACCTCGTTCTCCGGCAGGTGCAAGGGCGCGACGCGGCAGCTGACCTCGAGCGCTGTGTGGCCGAGCGCGAGCTGGACGGGGTCGAAGACCGAGCCGCGATCCTCGACTGGCGACTCGATCCGACGGGGCTGCGCGGTCTGGCCACCGGGCCGCTGCCATGGCTGCCGTCCGTGCCATCCGCTCTCAAGGACGACCCGACCTGGGGTCCCTACCTCGATCAAAGGTCGGGCCGCGTCCTGTTGCTCGCCGACGAAGTTCGGCGCGGAGCTCTCGACGAGGTGCCCGCCTGGTGGACGACGAACTCAGCTCGGCCTTCCGACGATCTGCTCGCCGACCTCGCCATCTGGCGCGCCGCGAACGAGGTCTTGCCCGACGATCGCCGCCTCACAGGACGTCGTCTGCTCCAGAAAGCTGCCTCCGAATATCAGCACGGTCTCGATGCCCGCATCGCTCACGGCCGGACCGCTGCGACGGCGCAGTGGTGGCCCGTCATCGCCGAGGCCCAGACGCGACCAGACACCTTCACTCCCGTCCTCGCCGAGCGGCTAGCCGCTATGGGCCGCTCCGGCCTCGACGCAGCGGCACTTTTCCGACGAGCAGTTCAGGAGGGAACGCTTCCCGACGAGCACGTGTCCGCCGCGATCTGGTGGCGAGTCTCGAGGCACCTCTCACCGAAGGTGATGGACGACTCCAACCCTGAGTGGCAAGCAATCGAAGCCCCGTGGTCGGGGCTCTTGATCGACGCTCTAGGACCCGAGCCCGCCAGGACCGTGATGGGAAGCCGACAGTGGCCATCCCTCGTCGCTACGGTCGAGCAAGCCCTTGAACGCAGGTGGGAGATACATTCCCTGCTCGACGTCGCCAGGAAGGTCGTAGCCGACGATGTCGACCTGGCTCAGGCCTTGGTCTGGCAGATCGGCCTAGTGACCGACCCGATGCGCGACCTCACGCGTGAAGTTCCGGAACCCGACTGGGATCCCCCGCCTCCCGACATGGAGCTCGCCGAACCTGCGCCGCTGTCATCCGACGAGCGCCTTGAGGAGGCTGCGGCACGTCGCAGGACAATGGGCCCGCGCGAGCCGACCGACGCTCAGATCAACCGACTCATCAAGCGAGCCTGGGACGCGGACCACAGTCCCGTCTCACCGGAACGCATCCTGGAGCTCAACGAGATGGCTGCACAGTTCTTCGAGAACCGCCTTCAAGGTTCGTGGGCCCACGAACACGTTCAAACGCGTCTCGGCCAAAACGTTGCCGGTGACGAGCGGTTCCGCGTTGGGTTCGCCCCGGCCGACTGGACTGCGCTGGTCAACCACTTCCGGAGTGCAGGCGTGAGTGAGGAGGAGATGATCACGGCCGACCTCGCGCAGCGTGCGTCAACCGGACGTCTCATCGACCGCTTCCGCGACCGCGTGGTCCTGCCGATCATCGACCACGGCGCAGTGTTGGGCTTCGTCGGCCGCCGAAACCCACTCGAGGAATCCCCGAAGGCCGGCCCGAAGTACCTGAACACTCGAGACACCGTCGCCTTCCACAAGGGCGCGCAGCTGTTCGGCATCCCTGACGACCACGCTCTCGAGGGTTCCATCCCCGTCCTGGTCGAAGGACCGTTTGACGCACTTGCCGTCACCCTCGCGAGCGGCGGAGCCTTCCTCGGCGTCGCCCCACTCGGCACTGCCTTGACCGACGAACAAGCAGCACAGTTGGGTCGCATCGCCGTAGATCCAGTCGTCGCCACCGATGGAGACATCCCGGGATACGTCGCCGCCGAGAGGGCGTACTGGCTCCTCGGCGCCCACGATCTTCAGCCTCGCCGCATCCCTATCGATGCTGGCGACGACCCCTCAGAGCTTTATGAACGGGAGGGCCCTGCGGCTCTTGTCGCCAAGCTCCAGGAGAGCGAAGCGCTCGCCAGCAGCCTGGTTCGAGAACGCCTACAAGACGTCGACGATCCCAACCGGCTTGCGTCGTCGGTCGCGGAGGTCCTTGTACTCCGGCCGCCGCAGACGTGGCTGGGGTCTATCGAAGACCTCGCCGGCGAGCAGAGCCTCGATGTCGATGACCTGACGAGGAGCATGGCCGAAAAGGCAGAGTCGCTCGCAGACGATCGGAATCGCTTTCTCAACGACCGACTCGGGGAGATTTCGGAGCTCCGGCAACGCCTTGCGCCTAAGTCCTCTGGCGTCGCAGGATCAAAGGAAGTCTCTTCGCGTCAGTTCAGGTCTGTAACCCAGCATGATCCGCGGCAGCACTCCCCGCTCCGGAGTTCGGAAGCACGAAGAGAGAACCCCCGATAGCGGATCGACGGGCTGATCGCTATTCGGTGATCTCGCCTGTGCCGAGATCGACCAGTCGAAGTCGCGAGGGCTGCTCCGATGAACTCTGCTCGCTGGAGTCATTCCATCGAGCGTCTCGCACGAAACGTCGCCTACGGCCCTCAACTTCATCTTCCGACACCAGCCGATCGAAGGCCGCTTGGTTCGGCCAGCGCGGATGTTCACCGCTCAGGCAGTAGCGCGCGAGGCGTGCTCGGGTGCGGTCGACAAACCCGGGGAGTGCATAGCGATGCCAATCCTCCAACCCGTCGCTCGTTGTGGCAGCCTCAGCGCGATGGCGCTGGTCGGCCAGGACTGCCAGCTCGTGCACGAGCTGAGGATGCCGCGGCCAGCAGACTGGGACAGCGTCGCTCGGGTCGAACGCATACTCATGGTTCAACCAGATGACTACCTCGTCGAGCCAGATCCACAGGTCTGTTCGCTGGCCGGCCGTCACTAGGGAGCTTGGAAGCCAAGGGCGCGGCAATCTCGCAACATCGCCGACAGCCGCCTTCTGCTCCGGGGTCCCGTGCACCGCCTTCTCCAGCTCGGCGTAGGCGAGACGGAGTGTCGCCCTCGGGCGAGGGAACTCCCAGACGATCGGTGCTCCGCTACCCGCCTCCATCACCGAGTCTCCGGAGGCCGAACGTCCCGACGCGCACAGTCCACCCGCTCTCTTGCAGCAGACAAGTTCTCAAGCAGACGCCTTCCCGACTTCCCATCAATGGCCCTCGTGAGCTTGGCCAGGATCGGTTTGCCGTTCTCGGCGACGACAAGAGCCCGACGATCGCGGAGCTGTCTGATCTCAGCTCCGGTCAAGATCGCAATGTCGTCGGCGTTCGCGGTCCGGCCCGCCATCGGCCCAGACTGCCAACTCGTGCGCGTGACACGGACCGTTCCCATGAGGTCAGACACCTCCTGGTTGAAGGCGACATCCTTCGACCCACCGAACATGACCAGCACATTGGTCAGGCCGAGCAGAGCTCTCGCTTCCTGCTCTCCAAAGATCGCGGCCAGCTGCCTCCACGTCTGCGCGGCGAAGATGAAGGACAGGCCGAGAGCACGCTCGTTAGCCATGCGGGTGCGCAACGTGGGTAGCGGCGCCGTGGACGGAAGCTCGTCAAGCACGGCCAAGAGTGGCGGGCACAGGCGTCCGTACCGCGACTCATTCGCCAAGGCGAGTGCAGTGTCCAGGACATGCTCGGCGACCGCGGTCATGAGCGGAGACGCACTCGCATAGGGATCTTCTCGTCCAAGGAGGTAGACGGTTCCTCCGCGAGCGAGGAGGTCCGCGATGTCGGATGCGGGCTTGCCAGGCGAGGGAACACATCTGCGCCGGATGTCCTGCTGGAAGAACAGGCTCATGGCCTGTTGCACGGTCGTGGCCGTGTTCCCGGCGGTGCGGTCGTCCCCGCGCAGTGCGCCATGGAGAAGCCCATGCCAGAAGGGCGCGGCCCCGGAGTGCGTCCGCAAGATCTCGAAAGCCTCGGTTGCCGCGGCCGGATTGGCCACCCATCCCAGGACGTCTTCGAGTGAGTAGCTCGCCAACGCAGCGGCATGAAAGAAGGCTTGAATCACCTTCGACGCCTCGGCGGCGTAGAACCGAGCGGCGTCATCGCCGTGACTCGAGCCGTTGATGGTTCCCGCGCAGAAGGCCTTGGCTCGACGCTCGGCGACCATAGGATCAGCGCACCCCTGGACGGGATCCCAGACCAGCTCCGGCAGCCCGGGTGCCAGACCGAAGGGGTCCAGCACGAGGCATGGTCCGCGTTCCTGTCTCACGTCGAAGGTCAGCAGAAGATCGTCGACCTTGGTGAGCGTGACGAGAGCTGGACCCGGACTCCCCAGCAGCGCGGGGGCGAGGAGGTCAAGCGTCTTGCCCGAGCCTTGGGGGCCGATCACCCCTGCCGTCCGGTCGAAGGGAACCCACAGTTCTCGTCCGGTCCTCGGCTCCTCGGCCGACCCGAGACGCCACCCCACCTCCGACGGATCGACCGCCCTCCGACTCATGACTTGGTCACCCCATAGAGGTCCGGGCGGATGATCCCAGCGCTACGTCGGAGTCGCCGCATGCCGAGCACCGCTTCGACCTCAGATGCGCTCGCTGCTCCTCGGAGTCGTCCTGGGCCGAAACGCCGAAGGGCCCAGACACCGACCCACGCACTCGCTGCGAGGAGCAGCGCCTGTCCAAGACCGAGACAGCCGTAGAGAACCGGCTCCGCCGCCACACAGTCCGGCGCCGGAACCAGCCCCGCGGACGCATTGCCCCGAACGATGTCCACCGTTGCCCGAAGCCAACGACCCTGACCGGTCGCGTGCCAACCTCCCCCTGACACAAGATTGGCCACCGATCGAGAGACGTGGAGGGTCAGGAAGGCGACGAAGCTGTACGCGAAGAGGACGGCAGCAACTGGTTCCCAGGTCCAGGGGTACGGGTTGGTTCGGCGATCATGCTGCATTGGTCGTCCTCTCTTCACCGGCAGTTGCCATGCAGGTCTCAGTGCCGCCCGCGCCGACAGCGTCGGCGATGGCTCTTGCCGCCGGTTCCCAGCGGTCGTAGGCCCGGGGAAAGGCCGAGACCTGGACGGACTGAGCCGCGTCGCCGAGTCGCATGGCCTTCCAGCCGTCGATGTCGAGAAGCCCTCGCGGGCTACCTCCATGCGGCCCGCGAGGGCCGCCGAAGAACGAGCGCGCGGCGTAGGCGGGGTTCCGCACTTGAGCCGGCGATCCCCACCCGGCTGATGGCCGCTGTTGGAACAGACCCAAGGAATCCCGATCGCCGTAGTCGAGGTTCCGGAGACCTGACTCCTGCAGGGACGTCATCAAGGCGATGACTACGCCTCGGCTTCCTGCGCCGGCCGAACGTCCCACCTTCGCGATCTGGCGCGCGTTCTCGAGTTGCTCGCTGCGGACCGTGAACGGACGCCCACCAGGCCCCGGCGCCGTGATGCGCGTCGGCGCCGAAGACGCGACCGCCGAGCTTGCCCCGTTTGCGGCAGCCTTACCGCTGGCCTTGCCGTTGAGCTGGGCTCCGTGTGCTGCCATGAAGGGCACAGCATTGATGGGTGAACCCCGCCGGATCACCTCGAAGTGGAGGTGCGGGCCAGTGACGTACCCCGTCGCACCCATGGTCCCCAGGGGGGACCCGGCTCCGACCGTCTGGCCCTTCCTCACTCGGGCCGGCGCCGCCATGTGCGCGTACCTGGTGCGAATCTCGCTTCCGTGGTCGATCAGGACCTGATTGCCGTAGGCGGTGTTGAATCCTCGCTCCACCACCGTGCCCGCCGCGGCGGCGACGATCTTCTTGTCACCGGAAGCAACGAGGTCGGTACCGGTGTGGAGCTTGCTGATGCGCAGTACCGGGTGAAATCTCATCCCGAACCCGCTCGATACCGTGTACGCCGAAACCAGCGGGGGTTGCCACCGTCCGCCGGCGGCGACGGACGTCTCACAAGCCGACGCAGCCGAGGACAGCGCCGCGGCACCGAGGATCGCCACCAACAGCATCGGCGCGATCGCAACCACTCCAAGACCGACGATGATCCAGGCACTGGATGGGGTCTTCACGAGTCAGCCCATCGCGTCGTTCGTGTAGGTCAGGCGCTGCTCCGCAGGATGAATGACACCAGTGACCTTGAACTGCAGTCCACCCACTCGCCAGAGCGCCCGGCCGGGGGCCTGGATAGCCCAGTCGGTGACGAGATGTCGCGCCATCGGGCCAAGCTCGAGGAGGTCTTCCAGGTCGTTCGCGACGCCGGCCTCCTGTCCGTAGAGGATCTTCGTGTCCGCGAGGTGGAGCAGGTCCTTGGCGATGTTCTGCGCCTGGCTGCCACGGTCGCCCACCGACAAGAGGTCGGACGGCTTGTGGAGCACGAGGATGTGGATGTCACCGTGCGCTCGCGACAGCCTGAGCGACGCATCCACGCCCTGGACCGCCTGGGGTCCAAGGCGCATCTCTCGCCACGACTCGTCGTGCGGGATGATGCGCCGGTCTCCCGCCTCGGACACCTCCCGCATTGCACTGGCCCAGCTGTTCACGCAGCTCAGCGCGATGCCGGTCGCCTCGTCTCCCAAGGGCAGGAGTCGAGAGAGGCTGAGTGACTGGATGGGAGCCGACCAGTCGACGTCGACGGTGGTGGAGTCGTCGAACAGGCCGGCCAAGGCACCGCTCACCAGCTGGCCCAATGCGTCGCGGAGAAGTCGCGTCTGGTCGAAGAAGTCTCGCCGCCCGTCGAATCGGCATACCGCGATCAAGCCGTTCGGCGGTTCATCCAGAAGCCGCCAGAGCCTGGGGATCGTCGTCTCGCGAATCGTGGTGTCCCCGACTGCATAGCCCGTGAGCCGCTCGAGAGCCTGCTTCACGACCATCTCTTCTGTGGGCCCGAAGGGAACGCGCGCCTCCCCGATCTTCTGGCTGCTCACCAGACCCCGCATGAGGGTCAGCCACCGGCGAAAGATCACGGCCGCCCTGCCGACTGCCTCTTCGCGCGGCAACTGGTCCCAGCCGCGCCCGAGCGGACCGATCGATAACGGGTTGATACGAGCTGACAGCCCGGGTCCGACCGCGAAGGGCTCGACTCCATAGGCCCGGCAGAGACCCTCGTACTCGTCCTTGATGTCCCCTGGGATGAAGGCCTTGTAGCCGAAGTCCATCATCCGGTTGATGAAGCACTTCACCCCAGCACTCTTGCCTTGCCCCGGCTTCCCGATCACGACGATGTTCGGGTTAGTGACGGGGATGTCTGGATCCTTCACCCACGCGAACGGGTCCGCGTAGAAGGTTCCGCCTGAGTGCTGGTCCACCCCCATGGCGGCGCCGGTAGGCGGCAGACCTCGACCAGGGATGAACGGCCAGAGCGCCGGAGCTTGATCGCTGGTCATGCGGTACTCCGCGACAGGCGCAGACGCCGGCGACCACCCACGCTCGAGCTTGAACTCGCCCCGCGCGGAGGATCCATGGAAGAGCTTCGCCTCCGCCATGACGCGAGCCGGTTCCGGCCGGCCAGGAAGATCGTGCCCGAAGTCGTGAAGCAGCTCTGCGACGCCCCGACCGCCTCTGTTCCGCCTCACGCCCTAGGCCCCTTCAGGTCGATGCCCAGAGGGATGGTCGAGACAGCGAAACCCGCATCGTGCGAGACATCGAGGCGAAGCGGGTTGAACCCGGCTCGGCGGATGGACGCGTCGAGCCCTTGCGCGTGATGGGCGACGCGCTTCGTCTTGGGGACCGTCACCGAGCAGACTGCATAGGGGGTGATGAGGGAGTCGCCCCGCGCCAGCTTCTCGTCGAGGCCGTGAGCCTTGGCCGCACTGATGCGTTCACGCGCCCGCGGGTTGATCTTGAGCTGGGCACGCAGACCCTCTGCCAACGTGGCTCCTGAGGCGGCTCGGCTCGCCTGCCGATCGGCGGTCTGCCGATCCATGATCGGGAAGACGACGGCGAAGCTTCGACGCTCACCGTCGACGCTCGGCATGAGCACTGGAGCCAGCGCTCCCATCAACGCACCCTTGTCCGGAAGCCGAATCGTTGCCGAGACAGAGTTCCAGGCGTCGTGGCTGTAGTGCCGCACCGCCACATCAGCACCCGACGGGCCTGCGACCGCCCAGTCCAATCCGGCGTTCACCTGCACATCGACGCCTTGGTGCTGCAGAGCGTCGATGATCGATGCTCTGTCACCGGGCGCGAAGCCACTTCGGACGGCCAGGAAAAGCTCCGGCGAGGTCAGCCAAGCCATGTTCGCGATCCCCATCCCGGAGCGCAGATGAGACTCCACCTCTGACATCAGGCCGTAGAGGATCGCCGCCCGACCGTCGAAGCCGCCGCCCGCCTCCTTCGCGCTCTTGGCGAGCCTCCGCTCCGGGACCGTAAAGGTGATGAACTGCTCAGTTCTCACTGATGCCGTGGCAAGTGCTTCAAGCAGGTCGTCGTTCACTCGACGCGAGAGGCTTGGCCCGCCGTCGATCCGATGGTTGTTCATCCACTGACGCCGCTCAGCGCCGTCGTCAGGGACGGTTCTAACCATGAGCGACACCGCAGAGATCAGCTGCGTCTGCTCGCAAGCATCGAGGAAGCCGGACAGCGCTCTTCCGAGCTGGTCGCGTTTCGCCGGTTCAGCCATCCCGATTCCTGGGTGCACGACGCTCGCCGTCACGGACCAGGTCTTGGCGGAGTGGTTCTGGATGATCGCGATACGTGCCTGTGCTGGACCGAGAGGTGGACCGTCGTGAACGGCGACCGACGCCAGGACACCCGGAAGGTCGGTCTGGCCGGCAGGTTTGCCGAGATCACCTCGCGCGGCCCTCGATCGGAAGGTTGATCGGCCTAGAAGCCCGGCGACGGCGAACGAAGTCATCGCAGCGATCCACCCAAAGGCCGACCGTCCGCGGACCGGCAGAACCATCAACGCACTCGCGGCCAGCCACAGTCCGAGAAGGACGGCAGCGCCGAGCCAGGCCTGCCGGTTGACTGCCACGAACACCGGCAGCAGTGCCACGCAGATCACCGCCAGCTTGCCGCCGCCGATGCCGAAGAACATCCCGGCCTTGGCCTTGGCGTAGTCGTCGTAGAGGGTCATCAGGGCTCCAGAGTTGGTCAGACGACGGGTGGAATCTCACCAGCTGCACCGAGGCCGCTGGCTCCTCCGCCGGTAGTGGTGGGCGGTGCGGTTGGCAGAGGCGAATGCTTGGAGGGCTGCCCGCCGTCGGAGCCACCGCCCTGTTGGTCAGGAATGACATGAGGCTGTCCTCGATGGACGTCGGGGTAATAGCTCGCGTCCCCGACCCCGGCCTGATTCATGCCATCGACGCTGGTCGCCGCTAACTGACCACCAACCCCGTTGACTGCACTCATTCCTGCTCCGATGGCAGCGCCCACGCCGCCGCCTACCGACGACAGCGCCGAGGCGAATCGACCAGTCACGGCGTCGTCTGTCTGAGCCTCGCCCTGCGACTGCCCCGATGACGTCTGGGTCGAAGCGGCACTCGAGCCCGACTCCGACTGGCCGCCACCCATCAGCCCAGACACCCCGCCCGCGGCGGCAAGCCCGGCGCGGGCGCTGGCCCCCGACGTCGTGCCGGGGTCCACGAAGGCGAGCAACCTGAAGAGCGCCAGGGGTGCAGCGACCGAGGTGAAGATGATGACGACGCTGGTGATGGCGAGCCCCACTGCTGCTGCAGTCGTCCCCGCCTTTCCCTGACTGACGGCAGTCGCGAGCCTCGTCCCGATGCCGAGCACAAGAACGGTGAGCACGGGCGTGAGCGCCGCCGCGTGGAACCACCGGACTGTCTTCCAGAACCAGCTTCGGCCGATGTCTGACGCAAGCCCAGCTGCGGCGATCGGCCCGACCGCCACGAGCACGACCACGGCCACATTGCGACCGATGGCGATGACGAAGTGGCCGATCGCGGCGATCCAGAGGAACAGCCCGAGGAACCCCAGCACCGTCGCCAAGGCGATCTCCACACCGCTCTTGCCAACGCTGATCCCAGCCATCGGCTGCCACGCCGCCCAGGAGTCCACGCCGAGCAGTCCGGTCAGGAGAGCGTGGGTCAGTCCGCCACACGCTGCGAGCACTCCGGCCGCATAGGCGATGCCTGCCGTCCAGATGAGCCCGAACTGGAAGAGCCCAATCACGACCCTTGCAAGGTCCTCCGCACGCCGTCGCCACAATGCCGTGGCGAGCTGCACCATCGTCATGAACATGAGGAGCGCGCCACCGATCCAGAACGTGGTTCGGTAGACATCCCCAGCTGGACCATTCGCACGGATGTCAGGCGTGAGCAGATCGTCCATGGCTCCGAGGGACCACTTGAGCACCCAGACGCCCGCGGACCACAGGGCCATCATGATTCCGGTCCAGCCCTCTGCAGCCGCCTTGCCGGCGGCTTCCCCCACGATGCCGAACGGGTTGAACTTGTCGAGCCAGTCAGTCATGGGCTGCCCCGATCTCGACGTACTTCTTCCAGCCCGCTCTGATGCTTCGATCAGAACGCGGCCAGGTGGATGGCGCCGGCGCAGGTGGGGTGCCTTCAGCAATCACCCAGCGATGGCCCACCCACTGCATGCGCTCGCAGTGCCCATATCCGAAACGCACCTCTTTAAGCACCGAGACGCGGACATCGAGCTGGATGCAGGCAATGACCCAATCGGGCCCGTCGGTCGCCTTGATCTGAGCCCCGACCGGGACAGCGCTCAGAGAGGCCTCGCCGTCGCCCTCCACCGTCCCGGCGCCCTCGTGGAAGTCGCGGATGGCCCGGGCGATCTCCCAGGTGCCGAATCTTGCGCCCGGCACCGACCATGCTTCGAACACCTCGCGGGCTTGATCCAGCGACAACGAGTTGAGTGCAGCGAGCTCGATCGACGCAAGCTGGCCTACTGCGCCGCTCGGGGTATGGGGATACCCCGACGGCAGGGCACCGATGCGACGAGTCGACTGTGGAACCATCAGGCGCTTCTCCTTCTTCAGTGAAGGTGCGGCCGGCAGCAGGTCGTCCCGGTTCGACGGCAGCATGGGCCGAGCGGCTTGGGCGTCGCGATAGGCCTTGCCGCGGACGCCATGGTCGCTCACCGGGAAGTCCGCCGGATCGACGTGGCTTGTAGCGCCGTCGTGCGCGCCCATCGCATGGACGATCGCGAGCACAAGCCCTGCAGCCGCTACGGCCACAAGCAGGACCAGGCCGATCAGCGTGCAGATCAGTCGCTGCCGAGACCACGCCCTGTCGGTTACTGGCGCACTCATGACGTCACGCAGCCGCTGCCGAGCATCTCCTTGATGATTCCCGGAGCGACGAGTAGACCGATCGCCGCGAGGAACGCAACGACGAGCCCACCCACTCCCATCTTGGTGACGTGCGGAGAGTTCATGATCTTGCCAGCCAGGATCGAACCGATCGAGATGATGATGGCGAAGAGGAACATCCCGATCACGAACCAGAGCGCGTTTCCCGTCAGCTGGTCCGTGTACTTCTGCGCGCTGCCAGGTGCGTGCGGGCAGACGCGAGCAGCAACCGTTCTCGAGATGGCAATCATGCGAGCTCCCTGGGTTCTTGGGGCCCAGCAACCCGGGCCAGCACTGACCGTGCTCCCCTCAGCAGGGCGGCGGGCAGCGGATCTGTGGTCACGCCCGTGGCAGCGAGCTCGCTGTCCAGCGGAACGGTGAACAGCCGGCCAGAGTCCCGCAGGTGCTGGATTGCTGAGGTCGAGGAGGCAACCTTCAGCGGCCAGCCCCACCGCCGCTGACTGGAGCCGACTACGACTGCTGCCTCGATCTGGGAGTCGTGTAGATCAGCCAGGCTCGAGTCGAGCGCACGAAGACCTGGGCCCGAGGCCGTCGCCACCAGAACGGTCGGCATCGAGCCCACCTGGCGAGACAGCCAGTGCTCATCCCGCACCAGGGCGGAGGTCTCCCAGCCAACGTCAAGGATCGTCAGCTGACCGTCGCTCGATGGCGGTGGCCCGACCTCGTTCGGCAACCGAGGACTCGACGCCAGCCGGTCAATAAGGACGGCGCCGCGACGCGATCGTCGCCAGCTCTCGTCGATAGCGCCGAGCTCGGCTGTCGAGGCAGAGGCAAGACTCGACCGATGCGACGGCCCGGCCTCCACGAGGTGGACCGGGCGCTCCGCACTCTCAGCTAAGGCAAGAGCCACGACACTTGCTCCAGAGCGCGGCAAGACGCCGACGACCGCGAGAGCCTCGCCGGGTGGCCGCCATTCGGATGCGGCCTCCTGCCGAAGCATCGAGTCCCCTCGGAACCTGCCCGACTCCAGCGCGCCTACCGCTCGCCGCAGCTCCTCGACCGAGTAAGTGGTCATGCGCTCGCCGCATCGCGGAGTTCATCGATGATGCGTCCCGCGCGGCGGCTCACCGTCCGGGCGGAGACGTTCTGCGATCTGGCAACTTGGTCGAGCGCATAGGTCCCGCAAAGCCCGCCGCGTGAGCGGCCAGACCGGATCGTGCGACGACCGCTGGACGATTCGGCCGTGGAGGCGACGGCGAGATCCAGCAGCAGCTGGCAATCCTCGCTAGTCGCGTTTCCGCTCTCGATTCCGTGCCTGAAGACCTCGAGCAGGTCGACCTCTGGTGAGCGGTCCCCTGCGTCCGCGGCCACGTGCCAGGCCTGCGCGTCCGGCGCCAAGACAAGGGACTGGTGCCATGTCCGGTCAGACCTCTCCGATCCACGTCCGATCCCGAGCTCGGCCTGGACCGACCGACGCGTCTCACGAAGGACTGCCCCCGCCACGGTTCGTTTGTTCGACCAGTCGAACGTCCGAGCGGCTAGCCACAGATGAACTGCGACGAGATCGTCGACCTCCGGGCCAAGGTCCGACATGGACCGGGCGATGTTCGTCGCCCCCGGCAGGAGGAGCCAGCACAACGCACTGGTCGCCGCCGGGTCGTCGTGTCCGTCGGGAGACCCCGTCTTGACAAGTGCCCGAAGCACGGTGTCGACCCGCGGGTCGGGCCTCCGAGTCCAAGCTGGAAGTTTGCTCGGATCGTCCACGACCGATAGCCCAGGTTCAGCTGCGACCCATGTCGACCACCTGCGTCGAACCTCGCGAAGGGTCTCGGTCTCAAGTGATCCGACGTCGAGTCGATCTGCGATACGCATAGTTATTCTCCTGTCTGCGATTGATCACAGACAGAGGTTCGATCCTCGGGATGTTCGTCCACCTACCCCGCTACGCGCGGTGCCGAGGGGTAGGTCAGTCGCCACGCGCGGAAACACTTACCAACCCGTGAAGTTGTGCGATCGACGCTCACTGCCGGCCAGGTGCACCGAAAGTCTGGCCACGAGCTCGTCGGTGACCCGGTCCCGCTGCGCTCGAGGTCGCGCTCGCCACGGTCGGCACGGAGCCGACCACGTAGACCCGATACCGGTGGGACCACGCCCCACTCTCCTCCGGGAGGGTGGGGGCGTTCTGCCGTTGGGGCTAGTCGCGCTCGGCGATGATCCAGCCGACGAGAAAGAACATCGGGCTGAGCCCGAGGATCAGCCCGGTTCCCGCCCAGATGTTGCTGGTCCCGTTCGGCATGGCCATGAGGGCGCCGATCGTCGTCCCGGCCAAAATCGCGAGTAGGGCACTGTCGAGCCAGACGATCAATCCTCGTGACCCCTTCGGCGCCCCGAGCAGCTTCCGCTCCACCATCAGCGCGATTAGGACGGTGGGAGCAATCTGGGCGATGACGCCGCACTGTGCCTCGGTGAGGATGACTTCGTTCATGGCCGACAACGTAGTGCGAAGGTCAGACCAGACGGACTGAGTGCAGGCTGCACTCGTCAGTCGTCGTTGGGCGGGTTCCCCCAAGTGCCCTTCAGACCCTCGCGTCGTCGCTCACCCCAGGCGGTCAGTTTCGGACCGAACAGTGCCAGCAAACCGAAGACCACTGCGCAGACGAACATGACTGCGACAAAGATCCCCTTCCCTCTGCCGTCATATGCGATCAACCCGACCGAGCCCGCGACGACGCACGCACCAGTGAACAGCCATCGCCCCCAGGTTGAAGTCGGACCCGAACCGTAGAACCCGCCGCCAAAGTCAGCCATGCTATTCCCTTCTGATGCGCGTGAAGATGATGTTCGCCCAGGTATCAATGGACCGCACGTCGAGTCATTCGCAAGGGTGGGGACGTTTCGTGCGTGCGGGCCCGGGTAATCTCGTGTCTGGATCAGGCAGGCGGTCCCCACCGCTTCAAGGTCAGGACCCTGCCGTGCCGCCCTCGATCAAGCTCGTCCTCGCCGGCGCCGTCATCGGAGCCATCGGCGTCATCCTGTGGCGCATGTTCGACGATGAGGACGCGACCGCGCGCGTCCGTCACTACGAGTTGCTCGGCGCGGCAGCGGTCACCTTCCTCGGAGGGGCGCTCATCCTGCTCGGTCTCATACTGTCCACGTTCGGCGGCTGACAGGCGGAGACGCCCGTGAGCTACTGCTTAACCAGCGGACGTCCCCTCGGCCCGCGCCTGCCAGCGGGCAGCAGCCTCGCCGACTCACTCGGACCGTGCCGAAGAGGTACCCCGGTGTGGGCAGTAGGAAACGACGACCGCGGATGCCTACGCGTCCAGCTCGGCGTCGTTCCCGACGCTCAGGTCTCGGCCGCCGATGACCTCTTCGGCGATGACATACATCTTGCGGTTCTCGTGCTGGGAGATACGCACTAGCAACTTGAACGCAAGGTCGGAGTCGAGACCGTAGCGCTCCATGACGATCCCGATCGCAATCCCGATTCGACCGCGGTTCTCCAGGCCGCTCTTCAAATGAGCGACCTGCTTCTCGAGGTCTTCGTGCTCTTCCAACGCCGTGCTCTTCCGGATCAAGCGTGAAGGTTGCTGCGTTTGGCTACACAGCAACGAACGAATGCGATCCTAGCCAAACCTGGCGCACGCGCTGCCCAACGTGCTTGGTCGGCGGTCCCGAGCGAAGAGCCCCAAGCGGGTTGAGGCTCTTCGCGACCACCCATGATCGGGGTAGAACCGGCGGTCGAGACGAAAATAACTCGACCGCCGGGGCCGTGCCAATCGGCTTGCGCAAACTTCCGGCACCGCCAAACAACGCCCCGCCCGACCGCGTTCGGACTAGCGGGGCGTTGTCTTGCGGTGCACACCGAACGCTCTACCCCAGCGTCGGTGGCGTTCATCCTGCTCAACGACTAGGTGCCCGTGAGGTGACGTTGGCACTCGTCGAAACAACGGTGTCGGTGCTCACGCCTACGCTCACGGCCATGCCCAGTCGCCGCCTCCACCCCGACACCAAGCTCGAGATTGACCTGATCGGCACGGCCGGGCGGCTGCTCCGCGAGGGCGTCGAGTGGGATGCTGCCGTGGCTCATCTCCGCGAGATTGCCGACGGCCGTACTGACCTCCTCGCAAGAGCCTCCGGCAACTTCCTCGGCGGCTACCTTGCAAGCCCGGGCATGCATCACCCGACCGAACTGCGTCCTGCGCTATGGCTGCTCGAGGCGGGAGCGGACCCGAGCCTCGTCGCGGCGGCCGTCGACCGCACGCGGGCGAACTCGGCCGGTTCGTCGTACAGCGATCCGGGTAGTCAGTCTTCCCGCTCCTGACCGCCGCACCCACCTACGCCGAAGTGGCATGTGTGGAACTCGCCCATCGGTTCGGCTTCAGTAGATTTTGGTCTATTTGTCTGCGGGACGGGCCGTTGAGGAGGACCCTTGGCGCTAGGCGCGTGGGAGACGCGCAAGGTCTGGGAGGACCCGCATGTTGCACTCGTCAACGCTCACGCCCGATGGGCGGCTGTCCTGCTGCGGCGCCTCACCGCTAGCGCTGCCTCTAAACGATCGCATCGCAGATGACTCTGAGAGCGTTACGTGCACTGAGCGCACGCCCGTCGCGAGGACCGATCGCAAGGGTCATCTTCGCATCGTCTCGTGATCCAGAGCTCGCGCCAGGGACTCCGCAACGGACGGGGCCGGTGCGGGAACCCTGCTCCCGGGAGTGAGCTTTGGCACGGGCAGTCAGCGCGTGCGACCGCTAGGCTGCCTCGCCCGCGACCTTCTTCGAAGCCGTGCGTGCGATCTTCTCGAAGTCGCTCGCCTTCATGCCGGATCCACCGACGCCGGCAGCTGAAAGCAGGATGACATTGTCGCCGAGCCGCGTGACGACGATCTGACCCGAGAACGGGAAGCCCGACGATTCGCCCGACAGGCTGTACGCGAGTGTCTCGTCTCCGAGGTTGGGGAAGGACATGCGGCTCACCTTGAAGGTGACCGAGTCGTCGCCTTCGCCGGCAGTGTAGGAGTTGCACGAGTCGAGCGCCTTCCGGGCGTCAGCGAAACCGTCACCGGCCTTGCCCTCTTTCGTGGTCGTGACGCTCTCGGCCACGAAGGGACCGTAGTCGCCCTGTGTGAAGGAGGCCTCTTCCTCGTCGACCTTGTTGCTCTTGACGTCGGCCGAGTCGACGAGCTCCTTGCATCCGGGATCGCCGCTCGTGAAGTCGTCGTCGCTGCTGTCGTCGGCAGGGTCCGGGTCAACCGAATAGCCAGTGGGCATGTCGTCGAGCGTCAGCACGGCCTTCTTGAGCGAGCTCTTCGAGAGCGTCGAGTACTTCGAAGAGTCATCTTTGGCCGCGGGAGCGCCAGCCCTCTTCGGAGCCTCATCACTTCCACCACTGCATGCGGACAGGGCGACCAGGAGGAGGGGCAGGAGGAGGGCAAGGCGCTTCATGACCCGCGAGCCTAGTCCGGGCCCAGGCCACCTGTCCCGGAATCGTCAGAGGTCGAGGAGCGAGAGCCGCAGGGACTGTCGTGTACGAGCCCACGCGGCTCGCTGTCGACCGAGACGCTTCACGAGGAGCGGCTCGGCGGCCAGCGCCTCCTCGCGGTCGATGAGCGCGTTCAGCTCCGTGTAGTACCGCGTCGCCGAGATGTCGAAGACCTCGCGGATGCGCGCTTCCTTCGCGCCGGCGAGGTGCCACCACATGGCCTCGAGCGCGAGCATCCTGGCGGTCGCGCTCAGAGTGCTCACGCTCGCGGCCGCCACCGACAGAAGAGCCTCGAGGACCCCTTCTGTGTCAGGAAAGCGCTCTTCGACTCACGGGAACCGGTCACGCCCTAACCCGTGTTCCGGGATCGGCCCAAAGACTGGACTCTTGCGGATAGGTCAGCCGGACCGCCCTCATCGTCGATGCGGTTGAACACTTCGACGTTCAGGAAGGCGTCGGCTTCCCGCTGTCTGCCCTCCGCCCGCAGAACCGCCGCAAGATTCAGCCGAGCGGACTCAGAGTCCGGAACGGCACTCAGTGCGATCTCCGCGGCCTTCCGAGCAAAATGGAGCTCCCCCCGGGCAATTTCGTGCGTGACAACGACGACGCTCATGTCCTCGATCATGAACGACGCATGGCTGTCGAGCGAGTCTTCAAAGACCCACTCCCATCCGCCGAGACGGAGCTGGTCGAACGGCCGGCCGGCCACGAGCCGAAGCGCCCTCCAGTAATCCTCTATGCCCTCCGGCCCCCTGGCTTCGCCCCGCAGACGCAGACGCCGGACGAGATCGATATCGACGATCACCGACGGAACCTCGTACACGCCGACTCCCCGCTGCACCGCAGACTTCGACTTGATCGCCTCAGGCAGGTACGGCATGCCCGTCAGCGGGTCGGTCCCACACCACTTCCGCAGAATGCCAACGACCGTGCTGGCTCGGTCGACGCTGATGTCGAAGGTCGCAGCCACCTGTTCCCTCGTTGCACCATGGGGACGCGTCGCGAGGTAGGCCAGGACCTCTGTGTAGTAAGCCCTTCGCCGATCTAACGCATCACCGGAGGTGGTCGCTGTGACGGGTCCGAGCAGCCGCAATCGTGGTCGCGTCGTGTTCTCGTCCGCCCATGCTGCGAGATCAGTATCCAACTCAGGATCGGATGCTCGGACCTTCTCGCTGATCGTGGTCGTGACAGCAGGCGCGAGGCGCTCGATGTCCTCTTCCGTTGCGCATCCAGCCTGCGCAATGGCCTGGTCCTCGGAATCGAGAATGGCCTCGGCAGGCTCGATGGACTGCACGCGCGGGTCGACTGTGAACTCGTCGCGGAGCGTCCCGAGCGATGTCGCGAAACCCGCCCAGGCCTGATCACCGGCGAGAGGCTCCGGCTCTACGTCGGCCGCGCCTGCCACGTGCTCCAACAACGCAGCACAGCTCTTGGCCTCTGCCGCACTCAAATGACAGGCACTGAGGTCGAGGCCCAGGCTCTCAACTCTCAGGCCGCCCGCGGCCTCCAAGGTCAATTTCTCGTCGTTGGTCTCGTCCGCACCGCCGATGATCACCAGCGCTGCGGCCGCTCGGGAGCTATCTTCAGCGATCGCCTCCCGGAAATCACTCCACAGTTCCGCGCTGCCGGCTCCCAGCGCCACTATCGAGACCCAGGGGTCTGGATCATGTCCGGTGACGCGAGCAGACACCACGTCCATGTCATAGGCGTCGAGTCGAGACCGTGTGTTCCGCGCGGCTTGAGCGAAAGACTTCGCTGTCGATTGCTGGTCGCCCGACCGAAGCCGACCTCGATTGAGCGGGATGGTTTCCTCGGCAATGTCATGCAGGTTCACCGACACGTCACGCGACCATGGGTTGCAAGCTAGCTCGGCAGCCATGTAGCGGGCCAAGCCACTGGATGCATCCGCATCGCCGACGAGCGCAAGATTGCGGCCCTCGATGTTGAGCAGCCACGTGCCGGATTCGTCGTGTCCGACGACGACGGCGAGCGGCCAGGGCGCAGAGCGATCCGGGACGTGATCCCCCAGATCCTCCAGGTCACGATTCTTGTCGACTGACCACGATCTCAGGTCCTCCGAAGCGATCCAGGCGGTCCCGGCGGGGGCAGGCGCTGCGCTTGCCAAGTTGAGAGTCACGGAGGAGCTCGTGACCTGTATCGACTCGAGATCCGGCGCGTACCCATTGGCTGCCAAGCCGGAGCTTGCCGCACGTCGCAGCATCTCGTCAATGATCATGACGTCGACCTCTGCCCGCCCACGTGCTGCCGCCGCTGACTTTTCAACGGGGCCCAGCTCGACCGTCGGAGAAGCAAGCATCAGCCCGGGCTTACGGTTCCGTCGGCGCTCGGCGTGAGCGCGGCGAAGCTTCAGCAGCAGCGCTCCCGCCAGCAGAGCGCCGCCACTGGCTAGGCCGGGCAGCATCCAGCTGGGCAGGTCTCCGTCAGCCCCGGATTCTGATGCGAGGTCCCGCTCCGCATGTGCAGAATCACCAAGGGACGACGCAGTGATCTCGGGCCATCCTGCCCCGGGCCCCTCGAGGTGCGGGCGTTTCTCCCGTGGTTCAGGCATATCCAACTGCTCAGCTGCGGCAACGTCACCGGAGATCTGCAGTCGTTGACCCGGGTAGATCTCGTCTGGGTCATCCAGCGGGGTGGGCTGGGGCAAAGACTTCGAGCGATCGAAGATCTCGCTGTAGGCGGTCGAGTCGCCCAGCTCCTCCTGGGCGATCTGGCTCAGGGTGTCGCCTCGCTCGACGGTGTACAGCCGGGGCTTCGCATCGTCTGACGACGGAACTTCGAGCAGCCAGCCGGGCCGTATGACCGACGCTGCCTTGAACACTGCGCCATCCACCATCGGCCGACCTTCGTTGAGCCTGGCGACTTCTCGCCACCTCTGCCCGTCGCCGAGGTGCCGCTCCGCGATGGACCACAGCGAGTCGCCCCTGCGGACCACGACCTGCTCTTCGACGCCTTGTTGCTGCTTGCGGTCCTCTGTCGCCCTCGGCGGCGAGACCTGATGGGTGGGCCGCGTCTGAAAGCCGTCGTGCGGCATCGTGGCGGTAGCCGCACCAGCGGGTTCAGAGCTCGAGGCGAACAGCGACGTCAGCTGAACGGAGCCGAGGACAACTGCGCCGACGAGCATGCGAGCGAGATGGCGCTGTCCTTCGAACACGCCTGGTACTTCGATGCGTCGCTCACGCGCACGCGTCGCCGTCACTGCCTCGACCGCCAGGGTGACGGTTAGCTGGGCCCAGACGACCCACGCGAGAACTGCGAGAATCCCGACGACGGCGTCATCAGTCAGCTGCGCGGTCGCACTCAAGCCCTCCGGCGGAACAGGGTCTCCGACGAATCTGACCAGCGCCCAAGGCACGCCGACCGTGATGGCCAGTACCGCCAGAAGTGCGGCAGCTCCCTTGCTGATTCGAGTCATTGATTCCGCTCCATCAATTCTGGCTCTCGTTGTTCTCGTCGATCGACATGGCGGTTGCCTCGGAATGCACGGTGTAGCCGGAGACTCCGAAAGCTCCGAGGATCACGGACTTCGTACGACTCGTCACGACGACGGTGACCTCATCTCCGCGGACTCTCACCGCTGCCGTGAGCCCTGCAGCGGCCGCGTACCGATGAGCCGCCGCACGAGCTTCGGAGGGCACGAGATCCGAACCGCCGGTGCGCAAACTGTCAGTGTCGAGCTGGTCCGCGCCCACCCGAGCTGATTGTTCTGCGACGCGCGCTGCCTCTCTCTTGGCGGCAAGTGTGTAGCCACCGTCGATCACCAGCCCGGCCACGGCCAGGATCGCGATCGACATGAAGATCATCCAGAGCGTGGCGGAACCCTGTTGCCGGCGGCTGCTCATCCGTCGGCCCGGTACTGCTCGATCGGCACGGTCGCGTCGGCAACATAGGTCTTCGACCCCGGCAACCCCGAGAGCGCCAGGTCCGACAGGCGCGCAACGCAGGTGACGCGCGCACGCACCGCGCCGCCGGGTCGCTCGTTTGTCGTGTTGATCTGCACCGTGAGCTGGGCGCACGACAAGCCCCGGTCGGCGATCGACTTCCGTGCGGCCGTTCGACCGGCCTCACCTGCCGCGGCATCATCTCGTTCGAGCGAGGCGGACCGAGCCGCCTCGAAGGCAGCCGCCGTCACCCGTTGGCTGGCGAGCGACATGCGACCAAGTCCGACGATCAGGAGCACGAACATGATCGCCAGCACGGAGCAGATCGCAAGCTCGAGCGAGTAGGACCCCCGTTCCGTCCTCGCGTTCACGGCTCCTCCACGAATCGCTCGACGGGCCCAGCGGACGTTCGGGATACTTCGGGATGGAAGCCCGGGATGAGGCTCTTCACCTTCGCCGCAACGGTCACGCTCGCGACGGTCTCGCTCCTCCTGGCGGAGATGTTGTAGGACGTGAACATGGGGCCAGCCAGCCGACCCAGATACCCCTGGGCTCGCGACCTCCCCTCGGTGGCGCTTCCATCGAAGGCGCGCGCCCGGGCCGCACCCTCATCTGCCGCAGCCTGCGCCGCGTTCTGCGCGTGCATGGTAAATCCAGTCTGAACGGCCACCATGAGGAAGAGCAGGAGAAGCGGCATGGTGATGACGAACTCCAGCACCGTCGCCCCGCGCTCGCCGTCCTTCGCCCTCAGCATGGGTTCAGTTCGTCGGGACCGAGTTGGCCGTGTCGAGGACCTTCGCCTTGAGAATGGCGAGGGCAGCGAGAGCGATGGCTGCGAGACCGGCAGCAATGAGGACTACCTCGATCGTGCTCGCACCAAGCTCGGTCCGCACCCGCTGTCGGACGTGTCTCCGGACCTGCGAAGTCCACCACGACGAGGTCGTCATCAGGATCAGCATGCTTTTTCCTTCCGTTCAGACAGCCATCACGTTGAGGACTGCCGGATAACCAATCAGGATCATGAAACCGGCGGCCAGCAGAAGCTGTGAGACCCGCATCGAGTCGTCGTTCTTGGCCGCCTCAGCCGCAGCTTCTGCCAACTGGCGCCGCCGCAAGGTCCCGGACCGTGCCGCCAAAGAGGCGCGCACGCGTGCACCGCTCTCTCCGACCAAGGCCAGCGCCGAGGCGAGGTCCACCAGCTCAGTGAGCGCGAGCTCCTCCCCCAACCGCCCTAGGGCATGCCAGGGGGTCTCACCGGTCCGGCGCGAGCGCGTGATCGTGTCGGTGATGAGCTCGAAGGTCCAACCAGACCCGATCTTCGCGCTGCTCAGCATCGCTTCGGGAACGCCGCGGCCCGAAGCGAGGGACATCGAGAAGAGCTCGAGGTAGGTCGCCAGAGCTGCCAGCATCTCGGCTCTCCTGACCGCCGCGTCGGAACGGAGTCGAGCGACTTCAAGAGCCACAGCAAGCACCGCGAGCATCACTCCTGCGGCGACCCCGATCTCGACAGGCAGATGAATTTCCGCGGCTCTCGCGAAGACAACGAGGGCCCCCGGCACCACCAGACCGACGCCGGCCGACGCCACCAGTCCTGCTAGCCACGTGTCGAGGGACCGCCCGGTGATCCGGAGGTCTGGTCCCAGCGGCGTGAGGTCGATCCCACCGCGAGAGAGACGACTCGCGATCCACGATCCCAAGCGATCGCTGCGGCCGACGTTGCCCCCATCACCGCGGCGAGGTGCCTGCCGTGCGCGTTCCCAGCGGCCCACGGTGGCAGCGAGATCTCGCCGCGTCGGCAACAACGACCTGAGCAGCAGCGCGAGTCCGAGGCCAAATCCAAGACCTACGAGCAGCATTCCGGTCATGACGCGGCCCCCGCCAGAAAGCGCTTCGGCGCTCGGTACTCACTCAGCTTCCTGGCCCACGCGAACGACGCCACGAACGTCGCCAGCACCACAAGCAGTGCAACCTGGCCCGCAGGGTGCGCATACGGCTCGACGTAGTCGCGCGCGAAGACGGCTAGCCCCGCAGTGAAGAGGAGCGTGATTCCGACGACGATCCACGAGGCTCGCCGCAGGGGTTGACGTCCTGCTTCGATGCGCTGACGCAGCTCGAGCTCGCTCCGGGCGTGTCCAGCCAGCTCGGTGAGAGCCGCGCTCAGGCCCGGCCCGCGTTGAGCAGCGTTGAGCCACAGCGCGGCGACGACGAGATCGGCCGATGGATCGTTGAGGTCGTCGCCGAATCGGAGCAGAGCATCCGGCAGCGGGATCCGTGCGCCCATGAGGCCGACGAGCCGATGAAGTGGAATGGCCAGTGCCGGAGGGCAAGCGTCGACTGTCGCGGGTATGGCCTGCTCGAGGCTCATCGAACCAGCCACAGAGTCGCGCAGGCTCTCCGTCCAGATCGCGAGGGCCTCTGCGCGCTCCACCTCTCGGTTCCCCGCGGAGGTCGCCCCAAACACTCGCGGCCAGACGAGCACGATCGCCAGCGCGCCGATCGCAGCGACCGGCCACCTCGTGACAAGGCCGACGCCGACAGCGACCGCGACTGCCGAAAGCAGGCGTCGCTGATCGGGCCGGCTCACTGTCGACCTCCGCCTTTGGGGCAGCACCCATCGCCCTTCGTACGAGGCCGAGACCAGGAGGATGCCCGCCGCGACACCCGCGCCGAGGACAAGACCGATGAGGGCACGCATCAGGCCACCCAGCCAGAACCATCGACGTCGGACCACCCGGCGCGCGCCAAGGCCTCTGCGCGGGCTCCCGACAGGAAGGCATTGACGTTTCGAACGGCAGCGCCGGCGCCCTCATCGGTGTAGATGGCAGACGCCGAGACCCTTGGTCCGTCGAATCCGTTGACCTCGAGGATCTCCCGGACGGCCCGCCTCGCTCCACCACGCCCGTCGTCTTCGACCTTCTTCACGAAGACGACGAGGTCCAGCCCAGAGGCGACCAGCTGTGCGGACGCTTCGAGGTCAAGTCCCTCCGCAGCCTGCTTCGCGTAGACGGCGATCCTGTCGAACGTGGAGCGCCCCGATCGAGCGTGGATGGTGGAGAGCGAGCCCTCGTTGCCCTGGCTCATCGCGTTGAGCATGGTCACGATCTCAGGACCGAGCACCTCACCCACGATGACTCGGTCCGGGTTCATGCGCAGCGTCCGCCGGACCAGCCTGAGCAGCGAGATCGCGCCTTGTCCCTCCGAGTTGGGAAGCCGTTCCTCGAGCTCCACCAGGTTCGGGTGCGCCTCCGGATCGTGACTGAAGCCAAGCTCAAGAGCTCGCTCCACAGTGACCACCCGATCATCGGTGTCAATCTCCGCCGCCAACGCCCGGAGCAAGGTCGTCTTGCCCGCGTTGGTGGCGCCACTGATCATGATGTTGAGCCTCGCGCGGACGGCGGCGGCGAGGAACTCAGCGATCTCCGTGCTCATGGTCCCTGTGCCCACCAGGTCCGCGAGGCCGACCTTCATGAATCGGTGACGCCGGATAGAGACCGAAGGTCGCGGAGTCACGCCTTGGATGGCCGAGAGCCGCGACCCGTCCGGCAGGCGAAGGTCGAGCTCAGGGTTGGCGACGTCGAAGGGCCGCGAGGAGAGTCCCGCATAAGCGGCCAGAGTCTGGACCTGCTTGATGAGCTCGTCGTCGGATTGAGCCACGGGATCGACGCGGCGCCGTAGGCCGTCCTTGTCCGTGACGAAGACCTGGTCGAACCCGTTGATGTCGATGTTCTCGATGTCTTCGTCGTCGATCAGGTGCTGGAGACTGCCTGCCCCGAACTGTCGGGACTCGATGGCCAGAGCAAGCTGTTCCTCTGCCTCCCACGCGGGAGGTTGCTCGCCGGCGTCGACGAGTGCGGCGCGGTGCTCGGCGATCGCTTGCTGAATGAACTGTCGGCCGGCTTGCCGCTCGTCCTCACCCGACAGCTCGCTCTCACCCCGAGCTCGGCGACCCTTCTGCAGGTCGGCGAGCAGCTGACCTGAGCGCATCTGAAGCTTCTGCACGGCTGCGACGTCGGCGTCGATCGCACTCATGTGGCGACCCCTTCGGAGACCTCAACGCCAGAGGAGGCGAGGCCATCAATGATCGTCTGCGCAGAACGGACCAGCTTGGTTCTCGCGAGCGTTCTACCTCGAGGTGATTGGCAGGACTCAATCGAGCGGACTGCCGTCGGGTCCCACGCGATGTGAAGCGACGACCTCACCGGCACGGCTGCCGACGCGAAGATGAGGTCGACGTCGGCGCGATCTGTCGTGGCGTCGCGTTCCCTCGTCACCACCACGGGCTGGACGACAGACGACCCTGAGGCGGCGAGCTGACGGGCGAGCTCCCGCGCGTGAACGACGCTGGCCGGGTCGGCACGAAGGACAAGCGCTACCGCGTCGGCCCTGCTGACCAGGGCGGCGGCAGGCGATGCGCTGTCATACCTCCCGACGTCGACGACGACGTCCACGTCCGCCATGGCGCAGGCCGTTGCGAGCGCGTCCCACAGGCCGGCCATCCCTCGGCCATGCTCTCTGGTCAGGAAGCCTGGGATGACAGCGAGACCCTCGCTGACCGTTGCGGCGAAGCTGCCCACGAGGTCAGGCCTCAGCTCACGCGTTGCTGCAGCGAGGGTCGCGACCGTCGGCGAGGCAGGGAGTGCGCCCTCCGCCGGCTTGAGCCGAATGCCAAGGTCACCTCCCGCGGGATCCGCTTCGAGCATCACCGCGGAGGTGGTGGTCGGCCAGGCACCAGCAAGCGCGAGGGCTGCAGTGGTCGCTCCGGGTGAACCTTTCGATGAGCAGACTGCGAGCAACATCAGCGGCCGCCCGCCGTCAGCTTGACGATCGCCACTCGTCCGGCAGCCGCGTACGTCGTGACCTGATCGGCATCAGCCTGCGGCAGCAGCACCGTCACGACCTTCGAGGCTTCACCACTGGACGTGCGCGAGACCGCGTACACGCGCGCGGCATCGGCCAACACCTGTGGCTGCGAGGACCCACCGCTGCCGTCGGCTGAGGCGACAGCCAGGACCCGGATGGTGTCCCCCGGCTCAACACCCGCGCCGGGCATTTGAGCATTGTTCAGGGCCAGTCCCGCCAAAGCCTCACCCGGACCGGGAACAGCCTGGTCGGTGAGCATGGTCGAGCTCAGCACCTGACCCGGGAGCATGTCGATGCTCGCCGTCTTACCGACCACGTTCGACACATCCTCTGCCGCGATCGTGTCGTCTAGCCCCGCGACCTCCTTGGTGGTCACCTCATCCCGCTGGATGACACGCCCTGCCGCGATTCGCTCCGTCGCGGCGAGCACCGTGACGCGATCACCCGCGTTCACGAACAGCACTGCGCCCGCGAGTGCGCACCCCACCACGAGGAGCAGGCCCAGAAGGGCCTGCCCACGCAGCCGACCCCTCGTCGGCAGCGACGTGCCTGCCGGACGCCGACCCCTCACTGCTGTCGTCGCTTCGTCGAGCTTCATCGGACGACCACCGACTGACGTTCAGTGACTCGCAGGTCCAGCTGCGCGGTCGGCGACGCCAACGTTCCGAGGTCACCATCGGCCTCGTCGCAGTCGCCCTCGCAGCGCCAGCTCACCCCGTAGTTCACGAAGACACGGACGCGGTACCGGTCGTTCGGCTGATGGGTCGACGTGTGCCGGAAGGTGTAACCGCACGGCGTACTCGCCTCTCGCGGAAGGTTCTTCTCCCATACGCGTCCGGGACTGTGGCACACGATCCGCTTCTCGCCGAGATCCCAGATGACAGAGAGGGGCCGCGCCTCGGCCGTGACCGTGACGTCGCCGGCCTTCGCCTTCGCCCGCCGGACGCTCCAGCTGCCCTTGTCGAGCCAGAGCCAGGTCTTCAGTCCGACGATCGCCGGTGCAGGAGCCTGCGGGCTCATCTTGATGGCGGGCGAATCGAGCCGGATCGAGTCGTAGGCGTCCTTTGCAAGGTCTGTGGCATCGACCGCGGCATTCCCTGTGCCAGGAACCTCGCCACCAGCGGGACAGTCTCCGCTGACTCCGACGATGACGCAGTCGTCGACTGGCACCTCAGGAGACGGTGTGGGACCAGCCTTGATTGGCTCAGCTCCGCCACCGTTACCCTTCGGCTCTCCGTCGTCGTGGCCGTGGATGTCGATACCTCCCCCGTCCGGAAGATCGATGTCACCTGTGCCCGCCACGGCAACGGTGGGGCTGAGAAGCACCACCGTTGCCGCGAGCACCGGGCCGACGCGCCTCAGCACGATCCCGATCCTTTGAGGTCGGCGACGCGCCAGAAGTCGACCGTCGTCCCTGCGAAGTGCGGCTTCATCGTCACCGTCTGACGCTTGGGTGACTCGTCCTGGTCGATGACCTCATCGCCCTTGAGTACCTTCAGCGTTCCGAGAGTCAGGCACTGCTGAAGCTCGATCTGCGGAGCGTCTGAGTCGAGATCCACCTCCGTCGGCACTCGCCACTCGATCTTGCTGGCGCCTTCGAGATGGATGCCCTTGTCGTCAAGTTCCTTGATCGTGCGCAACTGGTCGCTGTAGGCCGGCGAGAAGAACAGGGACCTGAGCGTTCTTCCGAGTTCCCCCGCATCAGCGAGCGCACTAGCGGGGTCGGCCTGAAGCTTCGCGACCTCGCGATCGCCGGTGTCGTAGTCGGCAAGGGCCTGCCTGACCGCTGCCTGTTCGCCGCCGCTCAAGGTCGGCGACTGCGGCGCGGGGGAGACCCGAGCACTCGCGCTCGTCTCGGAGCTGGCTGATGGAGACGGTCCCGGATCATTGTCCGCATCCATGCAGGCACTCAGAGCGACCGCCACGAGGAGGGAGGCGATGAAGATTCGTGCCCGCCGCCACCACGTCAGGAGCAGCGACTCGTTCGGCTTCCGGCTGTTGTTGTCCATATTGGCCTAGGGCTCGCCGGCGAGGTAGGCGGTCATGCGGGCGGGAGGCCCCGACCTACCCCCTCGGCGCGCGGCGCTCTCGCCTCGAAGCAAGAGCCATGACTGATACGGCATATAGACCCCCCGATCTACCGGCTGCCAGAACCGATAAATCAGATTAATCACAGGCCATACGCCTCCGAAACCTAACAGGTATGGGCATCTCGGCCCGAAACGCCAGCGCCACCCCTTCCGACCCGCAGCCGCCTCCGTCAGCGGGGTGGCCAACCGAGGCAGTCCCCGTCGACACCGCCAACCCCGTGCCACCCGGTGCATCCGGGTGTGGCCTGGACGCTCATCCTCTCCGCCGGCATCGTGCTCTCGCAGATGCCGCCCCCGCCGCCGTGTGCGCGGGATCGTTCGCACCATGGAGACCGCGCCTCCGCGACTGCTCGCCGAGGCCTGAGATGCTACCTGTAGCACTACCCGGGGAGAGAGATAGTGCGTCGCCATCTCGACATCCTGATGCACCCCTAGGAAGTCGAGATCTTCCGCGGCGTCGTCATCGTGCCGGTGCGATCCTGGCGCTCGGCATGATCACGTTCCGCCTCGTCGAGAAGCCGATCATGAAGCTCAAGCACCGCAACGACCGCGATGCGGCCGCGACCCAGGTCGGCTGTCACCGCTCAAAGCTCGTGGGTGAATCCCAGCTCGGCGAGCTCGACGAGCCAATCCGGGCGGTCCACCCCGTGGCCCACGAGGCGGGCCTGCAGCGTCAGGGCCGCTGACCAGGGCTCGGCCCAGTCGAGGCCCTCCTCCTGCGGCAGCCGCGCGGCGACGGCCTCGTCGGCGGCGAACAACAGGTCGATCTCGCGGACCACGCTGCCGTCAACGACGTGAAGCAACGAGGACACCCCGTTGACGTTCCAGTAGACCGAGACGTACGCCCCGCGCGGTGCCAGGCGCTGCGCGGTCTTCACCTGCGACCCGAAGAAGCCATAGGGCTCGGCGACCCAGGTCCAACCTGCGTGGTCGAAGGCCCACACCATGAGGGAGTCCCGGTCCTCCGCGGCCTCGCGCCACGCGTCGAACGGCTCGTCGGCGAAGCGGACGAGCCGTGACTTCTCGTCGGCCTCGAGCCGAAGCAGCGCACCCTCGGCCGAGCCCCCCGTGAACGCCGTGAGGCACCACGCATCGGCCTCCGGCTCGTCCTCGTCGTCGGCCCACGCGAAGTCGTCCTGGCTCCATGCGGCGGGCGGCAGCAGTTCGTCGTTCGAGACCAGTCCGTCGTAGACCGGCTGACCGTGCTCGGTGAGCACCTGGGCGTACGTCACGCGCGCCTGCCGGCTCATCTCCAGGGCGGCGTGGAACGCGGCGCTGCCGATCTCCACCGCTGCCGCTGCAGTGCTCGCGGCTTCCTCGGCCGCCACGTAGTCGGCGGCGGCACGCCTCAGCGCCTCCTCGGAGCCGTCCATCATCGTCGACCCCCCGATCGGCCGGGAGCTACGTCTTCTGCCCGAAGACCAGCAGCGTCGGTGAGAGGCTCGGCGGTGTGAGGCGGCCGAAGTGGAAGATCGTCGTCTTCGTGCTTCTCGTGGCATGGTGCCAGCGACTGCAGCGCGACATCCGATGACCGCATCTTCGGATCAACCCCTTTGCCAGTTTCATCTACCTGCTGCGCACCCGGCTGATGATCCTGCGGCTTGACGTGGTCGCCGGCTGCGGCCGGCGGGATCTCATGCGTGGCGCTCACATTGTCTCCTCATTCACCTGGAGTGACTCACACAGAGCCCGCTCACATTGCCCAGCCGAAGCTCAGGTGTGCGACGCAGGCCCACGTCGTCCGGTGAACTAGCGCGCTAGGCATGAGGCTAACTGCTCACGCAGAGTCGCCGGTCGAACCAGCCGCGCCGACGTCATCGTTCAGGACCGAGGTGCTCATCGAGCTCGGAAAGACCGTCGTAGAGATGCAAACGGGCGGACCTTCCGTGGCAGTCGTGCCAGGGGTAGGTCGTCAGAAACTCCGACACCTTCCTTCCCGCGCCAGGCGCCGCCGGCGGGGTAGCCAACCGAGGCTGTCTCCGATCGACGATATCCGTACGCGCTCGGCGACCTCCATCGCTGAGCCTCGACAAGGAGGCAGGCATGACCGCAGCAACAGATCTCCTCGCAGGCGACGAGATGCTGACGATCTCGGAGGTGGCTTCCATCCTCCGGACCCCGGAGGCGACCCTCCGATACTGGCGGCATCTCGGATCAGGCCCATTCAGCTTCAAGCTGGGCCGCCACGTCCGTTACTGGCGAAGCGACGTTATCCACTGGCTCGATGATCAGTCTCGTCGTCCACAGAACTCGCAGTAGCGACCCCGACGTAGCCGTCCTAGATCGATCGTGAAGCGATCGGATCGAGGGAGGAACCACCATGCCCGGCAACATCGCCCGACGGCCAGATGGCCGCTGGCGCGCGCGGTATCGGGACGAGACAGGCCGCGAACGCTCGAGGCACTTCGAGAAGAAGATCGCGGCTCAGCGCTGGTTGGATGAGGTGGCCAGCTCTGTCCTCACGGGGAACTACGTGGACCCGTCCGCCGGGCGAGTCACCTATCGCGACTTCTATGCGGAATGGTCGGCGAACCAACTCTGGCTGCCCAATTCCCGCCGCAACGCCGATCAAGCGGTCCGTTCCGTTCCCTTCGGCGACGTCCAGCTCAAGACCATCCGCCGCAGTCACATCGAACGCTGGATCAAGGAGATGTCGGAGCGCCTTGCGCCGACCACGATCAAGACGCGTTTCGTGATCGTGCGCTCAGTTTTTCGCGCCGCGGTCGCCGATCGCGTCATCGCGAGCGACCCGTGCCTGGGCGTCGTGCTGCCACGTCGGCGCAAGGCCGAAGCAGCAATGCATCTGCCGTCGGTTGTCGAGGTGGGGCGACTCCTGGCGAATGCAGATAGCCCGCGCGTCTCGACCCGAAGAGGCTTCCGCGCATACGTGGCTCTGTGTGCTTTCGCAGGTCTACGGAAGGGCGAGGCCTCCGCTGTCCAAGTTCGGGACATCGACTTCGAACAGCGCCTCCTCCATGTGCGCCGACAAGTCCAGCGAGAGTACGACGAGCTGGTTGTGCGACTACCGAAATATGGGTCAGAACGAACCATCTACCTCCCCGACGAGCTCCTCGTGGTGCTTAGGGAGCACATCATCGGCCAGCTACCCCGGGCTCACGCTGAAGACTGGCTGTTCACCGTGGACGGTGAGCCGCTGGACGACAATGCCGTCACGTGGCGTTGGCGTGCGACCCGCAACGCGGTCTACCTACCTACAGTTCGCCTCCACGACCTTCGCCATTTCTACGCATCAGGATTGATCGCCGCAGGATGCGATGTGGTGACTGTTCAGCGCGCGCTCGGACATGCATCAGCGACAACGACTCTCAGCACATACAGCCATCTATGGCCGACAGCGGCCGATCGAACACGAAACGCAGCGTCGGACCTGCTTAGGCAGTCGCTCGGCCTCACCTAGGCACGACCCGTTCCTCAGGGTTCGTTCTCATTTGGCCAAGCCACAACCGCGCCTCGCTGCAGCTGTTGCTCGTGCCATCCCTCGTGACCTACGGGCAAGACGCACCTAAAATTTCTCCCCATCACGAGGACGGTCGATGTGCATTCTGAGGTTGGAGGTCGACGCGAATACAGACGATTGACGAAGTTCGTGAACTGGCGCATGTTTCTACGCTGGCGACTTCGTCGCCTACGATGGCGACCCGTTCTCGCCTTGTGGAATACCGTCGCGATAATCCACACCCAGACCCGGACTCCGTCTGGTTGCCACGTCGCTCTGAAGGACCTGTCCGACGACCAGGCGGACGCTCACGTATTCATCAACGCATCTCAGAACGCGAAGCGTTCGTCTCGAGCAGTAGCGGCGCCGTAGACGTGTCGTCACCTACTTGTGCCGCCACAGCGGCAGCGACGTCCAGCCGTTCGGAAACCCCATGTCCGACTCGGGACTGAGCCCCTTGATTTCGGGGAACTTCTTGACCACTGTTGCGAATTTCGCAGGCCAGTTGGTCCCGGGATCCGACGACCTAAGCATGTACGCCAAGTATGCAACGTGGGGATACAACTTGCGCCGATCGACCTCGCCGTTCACCTCGGCAAGGTGTTGAAGATCGTCGCCAACCTCGGCGGGCCGGAACTCTGGCAGGGAGTAGGTAAACCGTCGATTCCACAGCCGGGAGTGGTGCGCACTCGTGTTACGCACGTGCGAAAGGTTGAGCGAGACCGGGTCGAGCGTGCGGCCGGTCTTGATGCCGAATCCCCGGGAGACCTCATTTCGATCGCCGTTGTCCATGAGCTTGTATAGCCTTACAAGTTGCCCGAAACTCATGACCTCAGTAGCGACCCAAATGGGCAGACTGCCGTCGTACTTCTCTTGAAAATGCCGGACGAAGTCTTCCGAACTCGATTCTGAGATCTGGCGATCGAGACGCTCGACCCACTCTTCGTGTCTGGTCGAGTCCTGGCTGGATCTGCGGTCACAAACCGAGGCCCGCAGATGGGTCGTGTTCAAGTGTGCGAAGCGGTCACGACGACCCAAGGCGTGAGAGACGCCGACGCGCATTCCCACTTCGAATGATTCGATCCCCTCGATCGTCACCATACGGAGTCGCTTGTCGAAGAGGTAGAGGTCGATCGCCTGGTCCATCGAGTGGTCCTGCTTAAACTCGGCGGACCGGTGCTGAACGGAAGAGTCCCGGGGCGCGTTAGGCTCGAGCAGGCGACGCATTGGATAGGTATAAGCGGACAAGCGGTAGTAGCCAATCGCTCGCAGCGCCGCGATAGCACGTTCCTCGTCGATGCAGCCCAGCCCTCGCGACTTTACGAGCTGCAGTTGGTCGACGAAGCTGAGATGCGCCTTGCTGTACTGCATCCCTCGAGCCTCGCCGTCACAAAGAAAACCGGTCCCGTACTAGCCATGAAGGCTAGCAGTGGGGACCGGTGTATATACGCTCAATGTAGCCACACAGGCCTGTGGATAACAACCTGAACCGATAATCTGTCAACCCGCGTGTCGTGAACTGCATCACATGATCGAAATCGGATCGCTCAGCGCTCGGTCGAAGTCGGGCCCTGTTGACATTTCAGTTCGGGTCGGTTGGTCTCACCTTCTAGGCACTGCCACCCCGATCTGAGTCTCGGTGCCAGGTGCCCACCAGTGCCTTCGAGTTGGTGCGGACTACTTGCGGACTAGACGGCACTCAAGGACCCCTGACCTGCGGAAACACGACTAGTCAGTAGTACCAGGGGTAGTCGGACCAGTCGGGGTCGCGCTTCTCGAGGAACTGGTCGCGTCCCTCCTGCGCCTCGTCGGTCATGTAGGCGAGGCGCGTGGTCTCGCCCATGAGCACCTGCTGGCCGACCAGGCCATCGTCGATCATGTTGAACGAGTACTTGAGCATGCGCTGGGCGGTGGGGCTCTTGCCGTTGATGAGGCGGCCCCACTCCAGAGCGGTGGCCTCGAGCTCGGCGTGGGGGACGGCCTTGTTGACCGTGCCCATGCGGACGCCGTCCTCGGCCGAGTACTCCTGGGCGAGGAAGAAGATCTCGCGCGCGAACTTCTGTCCCACCTGGCGCGCGAGGTAGGCCGAGCCGTAGCCGCCGTCGAAGCTGCCGACGTCGGCGTCGGTCTGCTTGAAGCGCGCGTGCTCGGCGCTGGCCAGGGTCAGGTCGGAGACGACGTGCAGGCTGTGGCCGCCGCCGGCCGCCCAGCCGGGCACCACGCACAGCACGACCTTGGGCATGAAGCGGATGAGGCGCTGCACCTCGAGGATGTGCAGCCGAGCCAGCTTGGCCTTGTCGATGGGGTTGGGCGGAGCGGCCTCCTCGTCGTGGCCGGTCTCCTCGTACTGGTAGCCGGCCTTGCCGCGGATGCGCTGGTCGCCGCCGGTGCAGAACGAGTGCTTGCCGTTCTTGGGGCTCGGACCGTTGCCGGTGAGGATCACGCAGCCGACGTCGGCGGACTGCCGCGCGTGCTCGAGCGTCGTGAGGAGCTCGTCGACGGTGTGCGGCCGGAAGGCGTTGAGGATGTCGGGCCGGTCGAAGGCGATGCGGACCGTCCCGTGGTCGACCGCCCGGTGGTACGTGAGGTCGGTCAGGGACTCGAAGCCGGGCACCTCGCGCCAGGCCGAGGGGTCGAAGGTGTCCGAGACGCCGTCCAGTGCACTCATGACGGCGAGGCTATCGCTGCGCTCAGGCCTCCGGGTGGCCGGAAGGCCTTCCGTCGGTGAGCGGCACGTGCGCGTGCTGGAACCGGCCGAGCGCCTCGACCTCACGCTCGAGCTGTGGCACGTGCTGCGCCGCGAGCTTCTTGACGACGCGCCAGCCGACGGGCGAGTTCACGAGCGGCTTGAACCAGTTGGCCCAGATGACGCCCTTCTTCACGTAGACGCGGGTGCTGCGCTTGGCGAGTCCCTTGAGGATCGCGTCGATGCAGTCCTCGAGCGTCGTCGTGGAGTTGGCCGGGTACGGGAGCTTGCTGCGGATGACCTTGAACGTCGGGAGGTCGTCCTCGGCGCCGCGGACGATGTCGGTGTCGATCCACGACGGGTGAGCGACGCCGACGCTGATGCCGAGGTGCGCCACCTCCTGCTTGGTCACCAGGGCGAGCGACTCGGCTCCAGCCTTGCTGGCGTTGTAGGCGGCGAGGCCGGCGAGGTTCGTGAAGGAGGCGAGCGACGCGATGACGAGCGCGTAGCCCTTCGACTTCTCCAGGTGCGGGATGCCGGCGTGCAGCGTGCGGTAGGCGCCATTGAGGTTGATGTCGATGACGCGCTCGAACGAGGCCTCGTCGATCTGGCGGACCGTGCCGTACGACGCGATGCCGGCGTTGGCCACGAGGTGGTCGATCCTGCCGAAGTGGGCCGCGGCGGAGTCGATGGCGTGGGTCACGGCTGCGCCGTCGCGGACGTCGGCGGGCCACCACGCTGCGGCGTCGCCCAGCTCGTCGCTCAGCGCCTGCAGCAGGTCGGGCTCCAGGCCGAGCAGCCCGACGCGTCCGCCCTCGGCCACGAACTGGCGAGCGACGCCCGCACCGATGCCGCGAGCCGCGCCGGTGATGACCAGGACCTGGTTGCTGAAACGCTTCGCCATGACGTCAACATACCGTCGGTATGCGAGATGTCGAGCGACTCCCCACGGCAAGTACCGACTCCCCACGGGCTGCAGGCCGTGGGGAGTCACGTTTGCCGTGGGACCGTGGTAAACCGGGTCAGGTCTGGACGGAGGCGGCGAGGGTGGTCATGTGGCCGAGCCGGGCGAGCTCGGAGGCCAGGAACGCGGGGCCGCCGTGGCGGCCGACGACCACGACGAACGTGCGGCCGTTGCGGTCCTTGGCGGGGCAGCCGGCCAGCAGCGTGGAGTCCCAGGCGTCGACGCCGTCGAGCACCCGGGTGGACCGGATGGCGAGCCAGGCCTCGGCGTCGGGCACGAGCTCGGGGGCGGTGGGGCTGGCGAACATGATGCTCGCCGCGCCGTCGGTGCGGCGCAGCGCGATGGCCCAGTCGGTGCGGAACGTGGGCGGGATGACGTTGACGAGGTGCTCGATGGCCCGCTCGGGCTCGCCCGTGAAGGTCTCGACCGCCTCGAGGTCCATGCTCAGGTTGGCGCCCTGGTTGTAGCGCGAGATCCAGTGGACACGCACGCCCTCGATGGCGTGGCACGCCGTGATGAGGGCGTCGGGCATCGTGGTGGGCGGCAGCTCGAGCAGCACGTCGTCGAGCGCCTTGCCGTCGGAGCGGTGCTCCACGATCTCGATGGCCTCGATGTCGGCCCCGGCGCCACCGAGCGCCGTCGCGAGCACACCGAGCGAGCCCGGGACGTCGGGCAGCTCCACGCGGAGCAGGAAGGCCATGGCGCCATCCCACCACACGGGTGTTTCGTCCGGGTTGCCTTTCGGCCGGTCGGAGCGTCACGTCGGACGACCTACGACGAGCTGTAGGACTTATTGGGTAGATTGACCTGCGTGACGAACCAGCCCTCACCCTCCCCCGCCGCCGACAGCGGCTCCTTCATCGACGACCCGAGCAGGCTCCGCAAGGTCTTCCTGGCGGTCGCTGCTCTCGAGGCGCTGTCCTGGGTCGGTCTGCTCGTCGGCGTGTACCTGAAGCGCGTCGCCGAGACCACCGAGGTCGGGGTCCAGGTCTTCGGACCCATCCACGGTGGCGTGTTCGTGGCCTATGTCGTGATCTCGATCATCGCCTCGCGGAAGTTCGGCTGGAGCCTCGGCACCACGGCGCTCGCGCTCTTCTGCAGCATCCCGCCGTTCTTCAGCGTCGTGTTCGAGGTCGTCGCCGATCGCAAGGGGCTCCTCCAGCCCGCCACGGCTCGACCCGCGACGGCCTAGTCTGTCGCTCGTGAGCGAGCACGCCTTCGGAGCACAGCACCTGGGACGGCCCAACGGTTCGCGCTTCATGGCCGAGCCGCCCGTCCGCTTCCTCGGCGGCCTCGTCATCCGCTCGGAGACCTGGGTCGGCGCCTTCACCGAGTTCGGTCGGAACATCGAGATCCAGTCCGCCCGCCTCGGCCGCTACGGCGAGATGGGTCCGGGCTCCCACCTGGGTGCCACGAGCCACCCGACGACCTGGATGAGCGCGTCGGCGTTCCAGTACCGCCGGAGCACGTGGGGGTGGCATCCCTCGGCCTCCGACGTCGAGGTCGTGGACCCTGAGGCCGACGGCCGACCATCCTTCCGTGGCAGCCGCGGCGAGGCGCCAGCCCAGATCGGCAACGACGTCTGGCTGGGCGCCAACGTCGTGGTGCTGCGCGGCGTCACCATCGGCGACGGCTGCGTCGTGGCCGCCGGGGCCGTGGTGACGAAAGATCTTCCTCCGTACTCGATCGCCGGCGGCATCCCCGCCCGCGTCATCCGACCTCGCCTCGACGCCGACCTCGCCGCCGAGCTGCAGGAGCTGGCCTGGTGGCGGTTCTCCCCCAACCAGCTCAGCGGGATCCAGTTCGACGACCCGCGCCGAGCCGTGGAGCAGCTGCGCGAGCGGGTGCCCGACCTCGAGCCCTACGACCCCGGGTTCACCGAGATCCGCAAGCCTGCTGCCGCCGCTCGGCGTCGGCGCAACCCCTTCCGTCGCTGAGACGCAAGATGCCCCGTGCCGCAGGTGTGGCTATGGTCGAAGGGAACGCCGAAACGACAAGGGAGCGACCGATGGGTCTCAGCAAGAAGCGCACCGTCCGCAAGCAGGCAGAGCACCGGCTGCACGATGTCCGCAAGCAGGCGGAGGATCGCCTGAGCGACGCACTCAGCCAGGCCGACGAGCTGCGTGGACAGCTGGCGGAGCAGGTCTCGGCCCGCGCGCCCGAGGTGCGCGACGCCCTGCGCGACCGCCTCGAGACGGGTGTCTCGGAGATCCGTTCGCGCTACCCCGACGTCCGCGACGCCCTCCTCGAGCGCGTGCCGGAGCTGAGCGACGAGACGTACGACAAGCTGCCCACCCGCGTGGCCGACCGGCTCCCCGAGCAGGTCAAGCCCAAGAAGAAGCGTCTGCGCAAGGTCGCCACGGTGGGTCTGCTCGCCGGCGCCGGAGCGGCCGCCTTCGCGATCGTCCGCCGCAACCAGGCCACGCCGCCCGCTCCGCCCACGCCCTTCCCGGCCCCCAAGCCCGCGCCGCAGCGCCCGCCGGCCGCCGCCACCCCCACGGGTGAGCCGCAGCCGTCGGCCCCCGCCACCGCCGAGGACATCCTCGACGAGGGCGACCCCAGCAAGGGCTGACGCAGGACCTCACGACGTGCCCCGTCAGAGACACCGGACCCGGTCTCTCTGGCGGGGCACGTTCCTGTGCGGAACACTGTGACCATGCGGTCCATCTGGCGCGGTTCCATCAGCTTCGGGCTCGTCAACGTCCCGGTCCGGGTCTACAGCGCCACCGAGTCCCACGACGTCCGCCTGCACCAGGTGCACGGCGAGGACGGCGGCCGCATCCGCTACCAGCGCAAGTGCGAGGTCTGCGGCAAGGTCGTCGCCTACGAGGACATCAGCAAGGCCTACGACGACGGTGACCGCACGGTCGTCCTCACCGACGACGACTTCTCGGCGCTGCCCGCGGAGCAGGCCAAGGAGATCGAGGTCGTCGAGTTCGTCCCGGCCGACCAGATCGACCCCATCCGTCTCGACAAGGCGTACTTCCTCGAGCCGGAGAAGAGCGCGCTCAAGCCCTACACGCTGCTGCGCCGTGCCCTCGAGGACACCGACCGCAGCGCCGTCGTCACCTTCGCCCTGCGCCAGAAGACCCGTCTCGCCGTGCTGCGGGTGCGCGACAAGACCCTGCTGCTGCAGACCATGCTGTGGGACGACGAGATCCGTGCGGCCGAGTTCGACATCCTCGACCAGGTCCCGCGCGTGAGCGCCAAGGAGCGCGACATGGCCTCCCAGCTCGTCGAGTCGCTCGCCGGCGACTTCGACCCCGGCGAGTTCACCGACGACTACCAGGTGCAGCTGCGCCAGCTGGTCGAGGCCAAGCTGGAGCAGGGCGACACCCTCGACACGTCGGCCACCTTCGGCGAGAAGGACGAGGACGGCGAGGGTGCCGAGGTGCTCGACCTCATGGAGGCGCTGCGCCGCAGCGTCGACAAGAGCAAGGAACGGCGCAAGACGCAGAAGAAGGCGTCTGGCGAGTCATCGGGCCAGAAGGCCCGCAAGAAGGCTTGAGGTGGCGCGCTCGTCGGGCCAGACGGTCACGATCGGCGGCCGCACGCTCAAGCTGACCCACCCCGACAAGGTGCTGTACCCGGCGACGGCTACCACCAAGGCCGAGGTCATCGCCTACCTCGTCGAGGTGGCGCCGCTGATCCTCCCGCACGTGGCCGGCCGCACGGCCACCCGCAAGCGTTGGCCCGACGGGGTGGAGGGTGAGCCGTTCTTCGAGAAGAACCTCCCCGACACGGCGCCGGCCTGGATCCGCCGGGTCTCGGTCCAGCACAAGAGCGGCCGCAACGTCTATCCCGTGATCGACGACGCCGCCGTGCTGGCGTGGCTCGGCCAGCAGGCCGCGCTCGAGCTGCACGTCCCGCAGTGGCGCGTCGACGGGCACGGCGACCCGCAGAACCCCGACCGCTTCGTGCTCGACCTCGACCCGGGTCCGGGAGCCGGCCTCCCCGAGTGCGTCGAGGTGGCCCACGTGGCGCGCGACCTGCTCGACGGGCTGGGGCTCGAGACCTTCCCCGTGACCAGCGGCAGCAAGGGCCTGCACCTGTACGCGCCGATGGACGGCGAGCACGACGCCGAGTACGTCAACGCGTTCGCCAAGCAGGTGGCGCAGGCGCTCGAGGGTGAGCTGCCCGACCTGGTGGTGAGCACGCAGCAGAAGGCCAGGCGGAACGGCAAGGTGCTGGCCGACTGGAGCCAGAACAACCGCAACAAGACGACCATCGCGCCCTACTCGCTGCGCGGCCGCTCGCACCCCACGGTCGCGGTGCCACGCACGTGGGACGAGATCGACGATCCCGACCTGGGACACCTCGAGATCGACGAGGTGCTGGAGCGGATCCGCGACGAGGACTTCGAGGACCCCATGGCGGCGCTCGGGCGCGAGGTCTCCTCCGGCAGCTCGGGTGGTTCAGGCGACCGGCCCGAGCCCGACCGGCTCACGATCTACCGTCAGAAGCGCGACGCCGCGAAGACCCCCGAGCCGGTGCCGACTGCGGCCGGGGCGTCGTCGGACGGGAACGTCTTCGTGGTGCAGGAGCACCACGCGTCGCGGCTGCACTACGACGTGCGCCTCGAGCGCGACGGCGTGCTCGTGTCGTGGGCCGTGCCCAAGGGCATCCCCGAGACCACCAAGAAGAACCACCTCGCCGTGCCCACCGAGGACCACCCGCTCGAGTACGCCGACTTCGAGGGCACCATCCCGAAGGGGGAGTACGGCGCCGGCGAGATGACCATCTGGGACCGCGGCACGTACGAGACCGAGAAGTGGCGCGACGACGAGGTGATCGTGGTGCTGCACGGCGCCCCCGACGGCGGCCTCGGCGGCGAGTCCGTGCAGGTCGCCCTCATCAGGACCGGCGACAACTGGCTCTGCCACCGGATGGACGTCGGGGGACGGAAGAATCGACATACGGCACCCCCGGTCGGGCCGAAGGTCGATTCCTCCGTCAGCGTGGAGCGGCCGAAGGCAGATTCCTTCGTCGAGCCGATGCTCGCCAGGCCCGGCGACGCGATGGACCTCGACGACCAGGAGGACTGGGCCTTCGAGATGAAGTGGGACGGAGTCAGGATCGTCGCCGCGTGCGACGGGGCGTCCGTCGGACTGCGCGGACGCAGCGGCAAGGACGTGACGGCCACGTACCCGGAGGTCGTCGAGGCGCTCGTGGAGCTCGACCTCCCCGACGCCGTGCTCGACGGGGAGATCGTGGCCCTCGCCGCCGGCGGTGCCCCGTCGTTCTCGCTGCTCCAGCAGCGGATGGGGCTGTCGAGGCCGGGCGACGTCGCCCGGGCCCGTCGCGACGTGAGCGTGCGGTTCTGCGTGTTCGACGTCGTTCGCCTCGACGGTCACGGACTGGCGAACCTGCCCTACGAGCAGCGACGCGCCACCCTGCTCGACCTCGACCTGGAGACCGACGACGACGTGGTGAGCGTGCCCGCGGCCTTCGACGGGAGCCTCGAGGACGCCGTGGCCTCGAGCCGCGAGCTGGGCCTGGAGGGAGTCATCGCCAAGCGCCGCAGCAGCCGCTACGTGGCCGGCAAGCGGTCGTCGTCCTGGGTCAAGCTCAAGCACCAACGCATGCAGGAGGTCGTGGTCGTCGGGTGGCGACCCGGCCGCGGTGAGCGCACCGACGGCATCGGCTCGCTGCTCGTCGCCGTCCAAGGCGAGGACGGACTCGAGTACGCCGGGCGCGTGGGCACGGGCTTCACCGCCCGGAGCCTGGAGAAGATCGGCGGGAGGCTCCGGTCGCTGGCGCGCAAGACAGCTCCCGTCGAGGTCCCGCGCGACGTGGCCAAGGAGGCCCGCTGGGTGACGCCCCGCCTCGTCGGCGAGGTGACCTTCACCGAGTGGACCGCCTCCGGCCACCTCCGCCACCCCGTCTGGCGAGGGCTTCGCGACGACAAGGGACTCGCGGACGCCGTCCGCGAGTGACTCAGACGGGCGCGGGCTGCGGCTCGGGGTCGTCCGGAACCTCGAGCGGGTCGTAGTCCGGCGTGACCGGCGCCGTCGGGGCGTCGGGGTCCTCGGGCTGGTCAGGGCTCAGCGGCTGGTTCGGGTCGATCGGATCGAGATCAGGTGTCACGGTCATCGGAATCGCCTCCTGCCTCGACGGTCACACCGATCGGCTCGCGGCGCATCTTGTCGCCCGTGCGGCCTACGATCGACCCGTGAGCGAGGCAGTGGTGGGCGAGGACGGTCTGGCCCGCACGCCCTGGGCGTACTCCGACCCGCTCCTGCTCCACTACTACGACACCGAGTGGGGCCTGCCGGTCACCGACGAGCAGGGCCTGTTCGAGCGCATCAGCCTCGAGGCGTTCCAGTCCGGGCTGTCGTGGCTCATCATCCTGCGCAAGCGTCCTGCCTTCCGCGAGGCCTTCGCCGGGTTCGACCCCGACGTCGTCGCCCGGTTCGGACCCGACGACGAGGCACGCCTCATGGCCGACGCCGGCATCGTGCGCAACGGAGCCAAGATCCGCGCCACCATCGCCAACGCCCAGGCCGTCATCGACCTGCGCGACGACGGCGGGCTCGTGGCGCTCGTCGAGTCGTTCCGTCCCGACGTCACGCCCGTCCCGGTCACCCTCGCCGACGTTCCCACCGTGTCGGCGGAGTCCACGGCCCTGGCCAAGGAGCTGCGCCGTCGTGGGTTCCGGTTCGTCGGACCCACGACGGCGCACGCCCTCATGGAGGCGGTCGGTCTCGTCGACACCCACGTCGTCGGCTCACACCGGCGGGGTGCGTCGGGCTTCTGGAACCCCGACGGCACCCGCGCCGGCTGAGGTCACGAGTCGATCGAGCTCATGTCGCCGTAGCGGGCGCCCATTACGGCGTCGCGCGGGACGGCCTGCTCCAGCGCGTCGAGGTCGTCGGCCATGAGGGTCACGTCGATCGATGCGGCGTTCTCCTCGAGGTACTTCACCCGCTTGGTGCCGGGGATGGGTGCCACGCCGAGCCCGTGGCGCTCGCCCTGCGCGAGCACCCAGGCCAGGGCGACCTGACCAGGTGTCGCGCCCAGACGCTCGCCGATGGCGCGCACCTCGTCGACGAGCTTCAGGTTGGCCTCGAGAGCCTCGCCGTTCGTGCGTGGGAAGTACTCCGAGCTGCGCGAGTCGCCGGGCTCGAGCGAGCCCTGCGTGATGGCGCCCGTGAGGATCCCGCGTCCGAGCGGCGAGTACGGCACGAGACCGATGCCCAGCTCCACGAGGACCGGGAGGATCTCGTCCTCGAGGTCACGCGTGAAGAGCGAGTACTCGGTCTGGAGCGCCGTGATGGGGTGGATGGCGTGGGCCCGGCGGATGGTCTCCGGCGCGGCCTCGGACAGCCCGAGGTGGCGCACCTTGCCGGCCTGCACGAGCTCGGCCATGGCGCCGACGGTCTCCTCGATCGGGACGTCGGGGTCGACGCGGTGCTGGTAGTAGAGGTCGATGTGGTCGACGCCGAGCCGCTGCAGGGAGGCGTCCGCCGCCGAGCGCACGTACTCCGGCTTGCCGTTGATGCCGACGCGGGAGCCGTCGGGCCGGCGCTCGTTGCCGAACTTGGTGGCCAGCTGCACCTCGTCGCGACGCGAGGCGATGGCCCGGCCGACGAGCTGCTCGTTGGTGAAGGGGCCGTACATGTCGGCCGTGTCGAGGAAGGTGACGCCGAGGTCGAGGGCGCGGTGGATGGTCGCGATGCCCTCCGCCTCGTCGCCGGTGCCGTAGAACTCGGACATGCCCATGCAGCCCAGCCCGAGCGCCGAGACGGCGAGGCTGGACGTGGTGCCGAGGGTCCTGGTGGGGATGCTGGATTCACTCATGGGTCCCACTGAACTCCTTCGAGCGCACTCGAAGTCAACCCCGCACGGACAGCCGGTCCTCGTAGATGCCGATCTTGCGGTCGATGGCACCCAGGTGGTCGGTGATCTCGGCCAGCTGCTCCATCACGTGGGCGCGGTGCGAGCGCAGCAGCGCCAGGCGCTCGCCCTGCGTGTGCTCACCCGCCCGGACGAGCTCGGCGTATCGCCGGACGTCGCGGATGGGCATGCCGGTGCTGCGCAGCTTGGTGACGAGCTCGATCCACGTGAGGTCTCCCTCGGAGTAGAGCCGTCGGCCCGCCGAGTCCCGGTCGACGTCGGTGAGCAGCAGTCCGTCGCGCTCGTAGTAGCGCAGGGTGTGGGCGGTGAGGCCCGTGATCTCGACGGCCTCGGCGATCGTGTGGGCGCTCATCGCCCCAGTGTCCCTCTTCGAGCATGCTCGAAGTCAAGGCCTAGTGGGCCGGCGCCTCCGCCTTGCGCACGAACAGCACCGCCACGACGAGCAGCAGGCTCATGAAGCCGCCGACCATGAAGGCCGACCGGATGCCCTCCGTGAGCGCCTCGGCCGCAGATGCGCCGCCCTCACCTGCAGAGGTGGCTCGGACCGTCATGACCGTGATGAACAGCGCCGCGCCGGCAGCACCGGCCACCTGCTGGAACGTGCCGACCACGGCGCTCGCGTGCGAGTACAGGTGCGGAGCCACCGAGCCGAGGCTCGACGTCATGAGCGGCGTGAACGTGCCGGACAGCCCGCCCATGAGGACCATGTTGGAGAGCACGAGCCACCAGATGGAGGTGTCGGTGTCGATCATCGTGAGCATCCAGACGCCGGCACTCACGAGCAGCGCACCGGGCAGCGTGAGGACGCGCGGGCCGTGGGCGTCGTAGATACGACCGACGTAGGGGCCCGACAGGGCCATGATCAGTCCGCCGGGGAGCGTGATGAGACCGGCCTCCAGCGCGGACAGCTCCAGCACGTCCTGGGCGAAGAGCGGCACCAGGAGGAACGCCCCGAACATCGAGGCCATGGCGATGATCATGGCGCCGATGGCGATGCTGAACTGGGTGGACGTGAAGACGCGGAGGTCGAGCAGCGCACGCTCCTGACGCGCGAGGACGACCTGGCGCACGAGGAACGCCACGAGCGAGACACCGCCGACCACGAAGGGGATCCAGAGCGGCATGGCGGCGTCGCCGGCCGCGTTCTCGCCGATGCCCACGAGGCCGTAGACGAGTCCCGCGAAGCCGAGCACCGAGAGCGGGACGGAGAGCAGGTCGGCCTTGACGGTGCCGGGCTGCGTGATGGGGGTGACGTACTTGGCGCCGACCACAAGGGCGACCAGCGCGATGGGCGCGACGAGCCCGAAGATCCAGTGCCAGCTGAAGTGCTGGAGGATCAGTCCGGAGACCGTGGGACCGAGCGCCGGGGCCACCGAGATGACGATCGTGATGTTGCCCATCATGGCGCCGCGGCGCGCGGGCGGGACGATGGTCATGATCGTGGTCATGAGCAGCGGCAGCATGATGGCCGTGCCGCTCGCCTGGACGATGCGCGCCACGAGGAGCGGGACGAAGCTCGGCGAGAAGAACGCCATCACCGTGCCGACGGTGAACAACGACATGGCGATGATGAAGAGGCGTCGGGTGTCGATGCGCGAGATGAGGAAGCCCGTGAGCGGGATGATGACCGCCATCGTGAGCATGAAGGCCGTCGTGAGCCACTGACCCTGGCTGGGCGCGATCCCGAGATCGTCCTGCAGCACGGGCAGCGCGATGCTCATGACCGTCTCGTTGAGGATGACCACGAAGGACGAGACGAGCAGGGTCCCGATGGCCAGGACCTGCTCGCGGCTCAGCGGGGCGTCGGGGGCTGCGCCCTGGTCGGTGCCGGCCTGCGTGGTCGTGTCGCCGAGGTCGGACGAGACGTCAGTCATGATGTTCCTGTTCGGAAGAAGCGGGTGTCGGCACGATCGTAGCGGCGCGTCGGGACAGAAAGCAGGTCAACGGGCCACTGGGCCGGGCCGCCGACCCCGCGTGGCCACCCAGAGGGCGAACCCCAGCACGGCGAAGCCCAGGAGGATGTCGGCCACGACGTGCGCCTGACGCCACCAGACCATGTCGGTGGCGCCGGCCACCGTGTAGTGGCCGATCCCGATGATCCCACTGCCCGAGTAGACGGCCAGGCCCACCGCGGCCACGGAGGTGCGGCCGGCCCGGTAGGCCAGCACGCCCACGATCCCGGCCGCCGTGAACACGAACCAGCTCACGGCGATGAGGGCGGCCGACGGGGCAGGGACGGGCCCGCCCGAGGCGTCCGGGTAGTCGGCGTAGTTGGCCACGTTGTCGACGTAGTGCACGACGGACACGACGAAGGCGGCGGTCATCAGCACGAGAAGGGTCCTGAGGTGCCGTGGGGATGGTCGCACGACTTCTACGGTACGGCGTGTGACACCGGCCACGCGAAACTTTTTCGTGAACGCGTAACCCCGGCCCCGGTGCTTCGTTTAACCGGGTACAACTGGCAACACTCCCTCCCGCCAGTTTCTTGCAAGCCCGGCCCGTGGCTCCCTCCCGGCCGGGCTTTGCACTGTCCCCACCCAAGTCGGTTTACCACGGTATGTCGGTAACCTGACCCATCCCTACGGAAGCTTCCGTAGGGATGGGTCGGGTTGCCGAGGTGAGGACGGTTTACCGACATACCGTGGTAAACCGTCCTGGGGGTCAGTCGGCGTTGCGGTCGCGGACGGCGTCGGTGAGCATGCCCACGAGCGCCTCGAGCTGGACGTCGGTCTCGTCGATCTCGACGTCGATGCCGTCGAGGGCGCGAGCCGCGAGGCCGGCCTTGCTGTCGATGAGCTCGACGATGCGGCTGTCGATGGTCTGCGCGGCGATGATGCGCCATGCGGTGACGGGCTCGGCCTGACCGATGCGGTGCACGCGGTCGATGGCCTGCATCTGCTCGGCGTCGGTCCAGGAGAGCTCGGAGAGCACCACGTTGGACGCCACCTGCAGGTTGATGCCCACGCCGGCCGCCGAGAGCGAGCAGACGATGACGGCCGTCTCAGGGTCGTTCTGGAACGACTCGATGGCGGCCTTGCGGGCCGCGGCCGTCTGGTCGCCACGGATGGAGACCGACTTCAGGCCGCGCGCGGCGAAGGTCTCCTCCGCGATGTCCATGACGTCGAGGTGCTTCGCGAAGAACACGACCTTGCCCACGCTGTGCGCGAGCTGGGCGGTGTAGTCGGCGGCCAGGCCGGCCTTGGCCTGACCGATGCGCCGGACCATGGAGAACACGTTCTCGCCGGTCTTCTCGTCGTTCTCCTCGCGCTCCACGCTGGCGGCGCGGCGCACGAGCTCGTGATCGATGCCATCGGCACCGACACCCTCTCCCTTGGTGGGGATGCGGGCCTCGGCGCGGGCGGCGAGCGCCCGGTCGTAGCGAGCGAGCAGACGGGCGACGAGCTCACGCTCGGCCTCACGGATGGAGCGACCGGCCTCCCCGTCGAGGTCGACGGGCAGGTCGGCGATGCGGCGGGCCGGGATGTCGGCGGCGACGTCGACCTTGCGGCGGCGCACGATGCCGAGGTCGATGACGGCCTGGCGGGCCGCGCCGAAGAAGCCGTGGTCGAGCGGGGTGAGGCCGGTGGCGTCGAGCGCGTTCATGAGCTCGGCCTTGGGCTTCTTCTCGTCGATCCAGCCGAGGAACTGCCAGATGGCGCGGAAGTCCTCGACGTCGTTGATGAGCGGCGTGCCGGTGAGGGCCATGAGGAGCGGACGGGCCGAGCGCTCACGGATCTTGTCGGCGATGTGCAGGACGTGGCGCGAACGCTGCGACGACGTGTTCTTGATGAAGTGGGCCTCGTCGAGCACCATGCCACGGAAGCCGTGCTGACCGAGCCAGGCGGCGTGCCGGTCGAGGATCTCGTAGTTGATGACGACGATGTCGGCGAACCCGTCGATGTCGTCACCGTTGCCGTGGATGACAGTGGCCGTGCGGCGCGGCACCCACTGGGCCGCCTCGCGCGCCCAGTTGGCCTTGACCACGTTGGGCACCACGACGAGCAGCGGGAAGGCGTTGGCGCCCTCGGCCGCGAGCAGCGACTGCGCAGTCTTGCCCAGGCCGGGCTCGTCGGCCAGGAGGAACGTGCGGTGCCCCTCGGCGGCCTCGGCCACCAGCTGCGCCTGGTGGCGCATGAGGTCGATGCCGCTCGGGGTGTGGAGGGTGGTGGGCTCGGGCAGCTCCATGCAGGCCGGGGCACCGGCGGGAGCGCGCTCGAACGACGACAGCAGAGGGCCCAGGAGCTCCCACGTGTCGAGGCGGCTCGCGCCCGGGGGCGGCGGCGGTGCGACCGAGAAGTCCGGCGGCATGAAGGGGTTGGCCAGCTGCGCCGCGACGACCGAGCGGGGCGGGGCCACGCTGCGGTCCTCGCCGGTGGTGCCGGCAGGCCTGGGTGCGGGTGCCTCGGGCACCGAGGCGTCGATGAGGCCCGCAGCGATCTGCAGGTCGCGCTTGAGCGCGAGCGTGGGGCCGGAGATCTCGGCGTTGTCGACCAGGAGCGTGAGGAGGCTCGGCTCCCGCGTGGCGGTCTTGGCCAGGATGGTGGCCACGCCGTCGAGGCGCTTCAGGTGCTCACCGCGCTCCTGCTCCGACACCGTGGCGTCGGCCTTGGCGCGGGCGCGCTCCTCGCGGACGAGGAGGCCGACGGCCTGGAAGGTGTTGCGGGTGGAGACGGTGACGCGTCCGCGCTCGACGGCCTGCTCGACCTCGCGGACGGAGCGCGCGAGGACGGGCATGATGCCGGTCTCGTCGTCATGACGTTTGCGGCGGTTGCCGCCCTGCGGGCGGCGGGTACGTGTGGCCAAGAGGCTTCCTACGGGTGCACGAGAGAACAGGTCGATGACCTGGGGCCAGCTGCCTGGCCTGGTGACGAGGCTCGGGGTGTGCTCGAGGGTCCGGGAGGAAGTCCCTGCTGGGAACCGGGGCGATCGAGGCGGTGAGCCACGTCAAGCGTACTCCCCCGGGGTGTCCTCGGCAGTCGAAGGCCCACACGGTGGGCGCGGCGGCGAGACCGTCGGCCAAGATTGACCCATGTCAGCGACCCTCCGCCTGTGGCCCGGACGCCTCGTCAGACGGCGCGTCCAGGACTGGCCGGACTGGTCGCGGGTCGCGCTCGGTGTCGTGCTCGTCGGGGCGGGTCTGACGCTCCTCCCGCGCCCGCTCTCCGCCCTCGAGGTGCTCGGCTGGGCCGTCGGCGTCGGCGCGGCGCTCTGGGGCGTGCTCGAGCTCGCCCGTCGCGACGCCTCGCTCCTTCGCCGCCTGGCGGGCCTGCTCGCCGTCGCGGCCGGGGCCGCGGTGCTGCTGCAGCCCGACTCGTCGCTCGGCTGGATCGGCACGGTCGTCGCGGCCGGGCTCCTGGTCACCGGTGCCGCCAGAGTGGCCCAGGTCCGCAGCGGCACCACCGGTTCGCGCGTGGCCGCAGGACTGCTCGGGTCGGCCGAGGTCGTGCTGGGTGTCGTGGCCCTCACGTGGCCCGACGTCACCCTCGTCACGATCGCGCTCGTCTTCTCGATCCGCCTCACCGTGCTGGGCGTCTCCACGCTGCTCGACCTCGCCCGGCACCGCGACCCCGACCGCGTCCGGTCCGAGCCCGACCCGCTCCGCCGCTCCCTCCGGGTGGTGTGGGCGGTCGTGGCCTTCTCCATGACGCTCCTGCTGCTGTGGTCGAGCGTCGTCCTGCGGGAGTCGACGCCGCCCGGTCGGTTCTACAGCGCCCCGGCCGAGGCGGCCGCCACCGGACCTGCGGGTGAGCTGCTGCGGGCCGAGCGGTTCACGCGGCAGGTCCCGTCGGGCGCCGAGGGCTGGCGCATCCTCTACCGCACGCGCGACCTCCTCGACCGGCCCACCGTCGCGAGCGCCCTGGTCGTCCTGCCGCGCTCGAGCGGCGACCACCCCGTCGTGGCCTGGGCGCACGGGACCACCGGGATGACCCGACAGTGCGCGCCGAGCCTGCTCGACGAACCCTTCTCCGCAGGGGGCTTCCCTGAGATGATGCCCACCGTGGTGGAGCGCGGCTGGGCCGTCGTTGCCACGGACTACGCGGGGCTCGGGACCGCCGGTACCCAGCCCTACCTCGTGGGCCGTGGCGAGGCCCACAGCGTGCTCGACGCCGTCCGCGCAGCCCGCCGCCTCACCGCCTCGGACCGGACCACCAGCACGCTCTCGGACCGCACCGTGGTCTGGGGCCACTCGCAGGGCGGCGGCGCGGCCCTGTGGACCAGCCAGCTCCAGCCCTCGTACGCGCCCGACGTCCCGCTGAGCGGCACAGCCGCCATGGCACCCGCCGCCGACCTCGTGCCGGTCGTGCGCGACCTCGCCGACACCGACGCCGGGACGCTCTTCGTGGCCTACGTCGTCACGGCGTTCGCCGATCTCTACCCCGACGTGCGCCGGACCGACGTGCTCCGACCCGCGGCCGTCCCCCTGGTGGCCGAGATCGCACAGCGCTGTCCCTCCGAGCCCGGCACGTTCGCGTCCGTGATCACGGCGCTCTCGGTCAAGAACCAGGCCGTCCTGGCCGAGGAGCCCGGCCAGGGCGCCTGGGGTGATCGGCTGCGGGAGAACACGCCGACCGACCCCGGCCCCTCGCCCCTGCTCGTGGCGCAGGGGGCCCGCGACGACCTCGTGCGCCCCGGCGTCCAGGCGGCCTACGTGAAGCGGCTGCGCGCCGCCGGACACGCCGTCGACTACCGGACGTACAAGGGCCTCGACCACGCGACGCTCGTCGAGAAGGGGTCGGCGCTGCTGCCCCAGCTCCTGGACTGGACGCAGGAGCGCCTCGAGCCGTGACCCCACCAGGGGCCAGGTCGGCCGCGCGCACAGGCGTGGGCCTCGTCCTGGGACCGACTCAGTGCCGACTCGCGCCGATCCGGTACCGAGATGCTGCAGCCATCTGCTCTACCGTTCTTCCATGAGCACTCATCCCGCCCCTCCCGCCACGGCCCAGAAGCTCGGCGCCGAGGCCCTCGGAACCTTCTGGCTCGTCCTCGGCGGTTGCGGCACCGCCATCTTCGCGGGCGACCAGGTCGGCTACCTCGGCGTGGCCCTGGCCTTCGGCCTCACTGTCCTCACCGGCGCCTACGCCTTCGGCCCGGTCTCGGGCGGTCACTTCAACCCCGCGGTCTCCGTGGGACTGGCCGCCGCCGGACGCTTCTCCTGGAAGGACGTCCCCGGCTACGCGGTGGTCCAGGTGGCGGGCGCCAGCCTCGCGGGTCTCGTGCTCCTGCTCGTCGCTCGCGGCAAGGACGGCTTCTCGGCGAAGGGCGCCTTCGCCACCAACGGGTACGGGGAGCACTCCCCGCAGGGCTACGACCTCTGGTCGGTGCTCGCGGTCGAGGCCCTGCTCACGGCCGTCTTCCTCCTCATCATCCTGGGGGCCTCGGCGCGGCGGGCCGCGGTGGGCTTCAGCGGACTGACCATCGGTCTCGGCCTCACGCTCGTCCACCTCGTGAGCATCCCCATCAGCAACACCTCGGTGAACCCCGCCCGCTCCTTGGGGGTCTCCTGGTTCGCCGGCGGCGACGTCATCGTCCAGCAGTGGGCCTTCGTCGTGGCGCCCGTGGTCGGCGCCCTGGTGGCCGGCCTCCTGCACGACGCCCTGCTCGGTCGCGACGATGACTGACCGGCCCGCCGCTCACTTCACGGGCGTAAAGCTACGATCCGGCGGCTCCGCCTCCCGGCAGCTCGAGGACGGTCAACCGGTCGTCCCAGGGCAGGACGGACCGGACGGCGTCGGCCGCGGCCTGGTCGGCCCAGACCACCCCGACGGCGAACCTGGCTAGTCCGTCGCTGCGCGCCTGGGCCTGGTCTGCGAGTCCCGAGACCTCGGCGCACCACGTGGCCAGGTACGCCTGCGCCGCTCCCGAGACCCGTGGCCCTAGCGAGTCGGCCGCGCCCCGAGCGTCCTGGAGCCGGCGTTCGCCAGCCCGGAGGCACTCGGCCTGGCCGTCCCACGTGACGCACGCCTGGTGAATGACGGGAAGCAGGACACCGAACGTCATCACGACTCCTCGCTTTTCACCACAGGATGATTTGATCAAAGTGCCTGTATGACCTGGTCAACACCTCCCACGCGGCCTGACAGGACGCGCGGTGACTACGCGTCCGTCCTTCGTCCGCATCGGGTCATGGACAGACGCCACGTCACCGCTCCCGGCCGCGTCGACGCAGTCAGGGCTCAAGCTGCAAGGACGCGCCACGTTCCTGCCGCGCCTCATGGCCACCCCGGGCGCCGAATCCTCATGAGCCTGCATGACACGCCTCACGGATCCGATCCTCGGGGCCAGCCGGACTCGACGAGGGAGTCGGGGATGGCAAAACAGCCCGTGCCGACGACGACACCGACACCGGTCGCCAACCCGCTCGGATCGTCGCGAAGATCTTGCAGGGAGGCTGACCCGTTCCGCCTGATGCCATGGAGCGGCTCCGTTCTGAAGACGAGTCCGAAACCATCGAAAGGTTCGACGTCCCAACCCTCCTTGCGCCAGGTCCTCGTCACGGCGGCTGCAACCTCCGGGACCCTGTGGTTCTCGACGACGAAGCTTCCCCGAACCTCGAGACTCACGTACCGCCGGTCGGCAAGGTCGCTGCACCGCACAGCAACCACCGTGCGACCGTTCCGCCGGTCGATGCCTCCCAGCTCGTCCATGGCAACCTTCACCACTCGCTCCTGGGTCGCCAGGGTCTCGGTCTTGAGCTCGTCTGCCTCGGCCGCGCTGAGGTCGGGCCCGAAGCCGGAGTCCGAGCGACAACCCGTCAGCCCGAGCATCAGGAGCAGGACCGGAAGAAGCGACCTCGTGGCTCGGCGCCCTCTCACCACGGGACAGGCACCAGCCTTGAGATCGCCGCAGGGATCGGTCCCCCATGCCTGACGATGTCCATCCCCTCCTCGACAGTCGCCTCAGCCATGAGCCTCGTCCACCAACCGGAGCTGCCGTCGCGTCCGTCGACGCGCTCCACCTCCTGCCCCGCCACGACCCGAGCGCTGTTGATGAGCGCGTTCGCGGCAGGTGCGTCGGCGCCCGCGCTGTCGAGCTGTCGGGGGTCACGGAAGTAGGAGCCGTGATTGAGCGCGACATCGCGCTTCACGTCACGGAGATCGAAGTCGGCCTGCGAGTCGGCACGGATCCTCGTCCCTCCGAACGCCTGATCGGCGGGGTCGGTGCCGAGAGACGGCTGATGTCGGCCCCCCAGGCGGG
>NZ_LMFJ01000002.1:147976-200398 GCF_001426755.1 Aeromicrobium sp. Root495
CTCGCTGCCTGCTCCGGGACTCCCTGCGAGGATGACGTCGTCGACACGCATGGCGCCACCGGCGGCGATCCCGACCGTGGTCGATCCGTAGCTGTGGCCGATCACCGTGAGGTGGGCGGCGTCGTTGCGGTTGCTCCGCACCCCCTCGACGAAGCGCGACAGGCGTTCCGCCCCGGTGCGCGCCATGCCGTCGTCGACGACTCCTCGCCCATCAGCGAGCGCCGCGAGCAGCCCGCCGCCTGAGGCGTCCAGATCGGGTGCGTCGTAGCCCAGCCAGGCGATCGATGCCACCGACTCGGACGTCATCTGCGCTGCTCTCTCCCTGATCCTGGCCGCCGCGTCGGCGACGCCTCCGATGTTGTCGAGCCGACTGGAGAAGCCAGGGACATTGATCGAGAGCCGGTCCGCGGTCTCCGGATCGCCGAAAGCGATCGCTCCGAACCCGTCGCCCCGCGCAGCATCGGGGTCGAAGCTCATGAGGAAGACCGGGACCTTGCTGGCAGAGGGGTCGAGCGCATCGTCCGCCGCCTCCATGGCGTCGCGAACTGCCCGGACGGTCGTCAGCAGGTGACGGTCCGGAGCCCGAAGGTCGCCATCCTCCCGGCGCTCCAGGAGGGTTCGGTAGAGGGCGCTGAGGTGCGCTCGGTTCGACTCGTCGCGGTCGGCCAGAGGGATGCCGTCGAGGTTGCCGACAAGCTCGGGCCGGGCGACCTTGAGTGCCTCGCGCTGGGCGCGGGTGAGGGCGAGCCACCAGACGTGGACGGCGGCGGGGTCGGCGGCGAGGGACTCGGCAACGACGACCAGGGCGGATACGTCGGGGGCCACGAGGCCGAGCCGGGTGCCCTCGTGCACCGTGTCGGCGCGGCGCAGCGTGGCGACGAGGCGGTCCTCGGCCTCGGCGACGCGGCAGGTCCACAGGTCCGTGTCGTGGTCGAGGACGTCGACCCGTTGGCGGTGGTTCTCGACCTCCTGCACCAGGCCGGGGTCGCGGTCGTGCTCGGTCACGGCGTCCTGGCGCCGTTCCAGCTCGTGGGCGGCCGACTCCAGGCCGGTGTGGCGCTCGACGAGTCGGGCGCGCTCGGAGCGCAGGACGTCGGTGCGATCACAGAAGGCGTCGAGCGCAACCAGTCCGTGCTGCAGGGCTGCGACCGTGGTCTCGGCCTCGCGAGCCGTGGTGGTCATGGCGTGGTGGGAGATCTCGGCCGGGTCGCCCTCGAACCCGGCCGGTGCGGCGTTGGCATGCATGACCTCGGCGGTGTCGGAGACGAGAGTCGCGCAGGTCCGGACGCCAGAGGTGACGGCCCTTGCGTCCGGCATCGTCTCGAGCGGTGGCACGGGCCGCGGGTGATCAATGGCCGTCATGGGTCCCCCGATCGGGCACCGTCCCTTGCGGCACCGTGGACTCACGATCCCATACATGTATGGTGTGATCAATATGGGTCGGAGGTCCCGATGAGTCGCACGCGTGGCACGAGCCTGACCGCGGCCGGCGTCGCCCTGGCGGTCGGTCTCTGCGGCTGTTCCGACGGGAAATCTGCCCCGGCGCCCACCCGTACGGCCGCGAGCCCTGGCCCCAGTCCCACCCCGGAGCTGCAGCCCGAGGGAGCCGACGGTGTCACCTGGAAGGTCGACAACTGGGAGCAGCACGCGTCGGACCCCGCCGTCCTGGCGTGGAAGCAGCTCAGCGAGGCGCTCAGCGCATCCGTGAACCGCCGCCGCCTCGTCCCGGCCGTCACCTCCTTGGCCAGCAAGAAGACCCTGCGGCCGATCATCGAGAACGTCAGGTTCGCCTGGTCGCACGACCTCCACGTCCGGCCCACGGCGCTGTCCCACGTCGTCCGGGCAGACCGCCGCGGCTCGAAGGTCCGGCTTCTCACGTGCTCGTGGGCGACCTCCGTCAACTACTACGACGCCGACGGCACCTACTACGGCGGACCGGCCGAGGAGCGGTGGATCAAGGACGCCTGGACGGTCGAGCCCGTCGACGGCCGTTGGGTCGTCACCTCCATGGATCGCTCGGGCCGCTGTCGCCTGGACCCGCCGGGATGAGAGGGGTGGCGCTCGGACTCGCGCTCGCGCTGCTCGTCATCCTTCCGAGCACCGCCGAGGCCGGGGAGTGCGGCTGGGGTGAGACGTGCCTCTCCGACGACTCCTCGAGCAACGGCACGCCCGCCGTCCACTCCGACCCCACTGTCTACGCGCCGCTCGTCACCGCACGGCGCTCGTGCGCCGTCTACGCCAACGGCACCGGGATGGGGTCGCACTGCGTGCGCCTCGGCGGTGGCACCAGCCAGACCCTGCGCGAGCGCTTCGGTGGCCAGAGGCTGCAGCGCTGCCGCTACTCGGCCGTCCCGCCCGGGATCGAGACACCCCCGCCCGGCGTGCGCGGGGCCGCGCGGTACCTGCTCAGGTCGTGCCTCGGGAACATCGACTTCGACACCTACGCCGGGGGCAAGGACCGCACCCTCGACGCCTCCGTCGCCTGGGTCCCGCGCGGCACCGACACGAGCGACCGGCACGACCCTCTGAGCGACTTCCTCTGGGACCGCACGAGCGCCGGCGCCCAGCTCCCCGTGCCTGTCGTCCAGCCCCGACCCATCCCGGTGCCGGTCGTCGGCGCACCGACCACGTTCACGTTCCGGTGGATCGATCCCGGCAGCCACCAGGTGGTCGGACCCGTGAGGACCGTGGAGTCCGACGGACTCCTGCTCCGCGCCGAGGCCACCCAGGTGGTCGTCGACCCGCAGCAGCGCGACCTCGGTGCGGTGCGGTGCGGCCCCCTCACGAGTGCGCCCGGGACCTGCACCGTCGTCTTCGGGAGGTCGAGCGCGTCGGCCCGCGACCAGGCCACCGAGCCCATCCCGGCCGACGTCACCGACGCGTTCCACCTCCGCGTCGAGGTCGAGTGGCGCATCACCTACGGCGAGGTCGCCTCCACGTCCCGCGAGCTAGGCGACGGCTTCACGATGCGGTTGCGCCAGGCCCTCCCGGTCCAGGAGGTCCAGGCACCCAACCTGCCGCCCTCGATCGTCTGGTGAGGTCAGTCCTCGTCGACGGGCTGGACGTCGAGGTCGGCGAGCGCCTCCTCGGACAGGTCGAGGCACGGCGTGCTCACCGAGATGTTCACCGGCGCCTTGCCCGTGCCCTGCAGCACCGTGGCTCGCACCGAGAGCTCCACCCCGCTCGACGACGGCACCGTGGCCGAGACCTGGTCGTCCTCGCCGGCCACCTCGGCGCCGCCGACCTTCGGCTTCCAGCCCTCGGCGAGCCACGCGTCGCGCACGTCGGCGACGACGGCAGCGCGCTCGGCGCCTTCGACGACGAACGAGCCGTTCACCTCGAGCGTCTGGAAGCGCTTGGGGTAGAGCTCGCCGCACGTCGACGCGTTGGTGCGGTCCCCCACCTGGTGGGGGGTCCCGCCGGATGCCTGGGTGGCGCTGGTGACGGCGCGCTTCACCGTCACGAGAGCGTCCTTCTGGGTGGTCGAGAGAGCGTCCGCCCCCACCGCCACCGCTCCCTTGGGCTTGGCCTCCACGTCGTCACATCCCGTCGTCGTCGCGAGGAGCACGAGTGTGGCAGCCGCCACGAGACACGAGCGCATCAGCCGATCCCGAACCGGTTCTTGAGCCACCACTTCACGCCGTCTTCGGCCTTCTCGTAGCCCGCCTTGGTGGCGCGCCAGCCGTCCTCGGCCGTCTCCTTGGCCCACCAGCCCGCGTTGCCGCCCTCGCGGTGGCCCTCGGGGTCCACGTCGTCGCCCCGTCCGGCCACCACGCGGCCCACGTTGTTGAGCGAGGTGGAGTCCTTGTCGAAGTACGACGTGTGGAGGTCGATGTTCGTGTCCCAGTCGTCGAAGGCGAAGTCGCCCGGAGTGTCGACCTTGAACCGCGTGGCGCCGAAGTCGTCGGACGTGGGGTCGACGCCGAGAGAGAGGTCCTCGTTGCTCCCGAGCCGGGAGACGAAGTCGTCGCCCGCGGCGCCGACGTAGACGTGGCCCCGCAAGTCGGAGGCGCGCGGGTTCTCGTCGCCGGCGCCCGGCGAGCCCACGAGCACGATGTCGTCGACGTCGAGGCCGCCGTCGTTGCCCGCCGCCTTGGCCACCGTGGTGGAGCCGTAGCTGTGACCGATGACGGTCATGTGCGGCTCCTCGCCGTGCCGCGCGGCGCGCAGACCGTCGACGAAGTCGGACAGGTTCCGCGCTCCCGCGGCCGCCTTCCCCTCGCCCGTGACGCCGAGTCCGTCGATGACCCCGTTGACGGACTTGCCGAAGTCGGGAGCGTCGTAGCCCAGCCACGCGATGGACGCCACCGACCCTTGGCCCTGGCGCTCGGCGTTCTCGCGGACCTCCCAGGCGTTGCCGGCCACGCCGTCGATGCCGCTGAGCTTGCTGCCGAGACCGGGGACGTTGACGGACACGTGGTCGGCGGTCTCGGGGTTGCCGAACGCGATGGCGCCGTAGCCGTCGCCGTCGGCGGCGTACGGGTCGTAGACCATGAGGAAGGCCGGGACGGGGTTCCCCTCGGCGTCGAGCTCGCCGTCGGCCTTGTCCAGACCCTTGTAGACGGCCTGGGCCGAGTCGTAGAGCTCCTGCTGCTCATCGGACAGCGCCTCGCCGTCGTCCTTCTGCTGCTTCAGCGTGTTGAGCAGCGCGCTGAGGTGTGCCCGGTTGGCGTCGTCGCGATCGACGATCGGGATGCCGTCGGTGTTGCCGATCCTGCTCGGGTCGCTCACCTTGAGCGCCTCGCGCTCGGCGGCGCTGAGGGCCAGCCACCAGGCGTTGATGGCCAACGGGTCCTTCCCCAGGCTCTCGAGCTCCTGCAGCAGGGTGGGCACGTGGGGCACCAAGCCGACGAGTCCCTCGGCCTCCGAGACCGTGTCGGCGCGGCCGAGCGCTGCGATGACCCGGTCCTCTGCCTCGGTGACGTGACGGACCCAGTCGCTCACGTCGGTGTCGTAGGTGGAGACCTTGCTGTTGTGCGCACGGATGTCGGAGTCGAGCGTCGTGTCGGACGGCTCGGGGTTGTTCTTCCGCGACTCGAGCGAGATGACGGAGATGTCGAGCGCGCCCTTCATGTTCTCGAGGTCGTGCCACGTGGACTTGAGCTCGTCCATGCGGTCGCAGTAGGCGTCGAGCGCGGTGAGCCCGGTGATCATGGCGGCCGAGGCGGCGTCGACCTGGCCGGCCGTGCTGGTCATGGCGTGCTGCGCCACCTCGGCGGGCTCACCCTCGATGCCGTCGGGCGCGGAGTTGGCGTGCATGGTGTCGGCGACGTCGGAAATCACCGTGGCGCACGCCCGGACACCGGACACGACCGACCGGCCCGAGTCCGTGTAGGTGCAGTCGGGCATCTGCGTGGGGCGCTGGATGGCGGTCATGGGACCGGGGTGGGCGAGGGCCCGGGGTCGTCGGTCGGGAACGGGTTGGTGTCGCCGGTCTTCTCGACCACGGCGTCCTGGCTGCTCCAGGGCAAGGCGGCGCGGAGGTCGGCGGCGCCCTGCTCGTCGAGCTGGACGGTGCTCACGGTGAACTCGTCAAGCCCGTCGGCGCGGTTCTGCGCCGCGGTGGAGAGGTTGGTGACCTCGGTGAGCCACGTGGCGAGGTAGGTGCTGGCCTTGGGACCGACGCGGTCGCCGAGCCCGGCGGTGGAGCCGCTCGCGTCGGTGAGGCGCTTGAGCCCACCACGGAGCTGCTCGGCCTGGTCGTCCCACAGGTCTGAGGCACGACGGACGGCCGAGAGCATCAGCACGAACGTGGTCATGCCGGGTCCTCCTCGAGCCTCAGCGCCGCGCTCTCGACGGTGACGACGAGCCGGGGGCCCTGCACGGCGACATCAGCGGTGAGCAGGGGCACGGCGGCAAGCGGCGAGCGCGCCACGAGCCACGGCGTGGGGGCGTCGACGGGGCGGGTCTCCCAGCCGGCACCGTTCAACGACTCGAGCACGTCGAGGATCGAGGAGAGCGCCGCAGCGTCGTCGTCGAACGTGACGCGCACCCGGGTGCGGTGGCGGTGGACCTGCGGAGCCAGGCGGTCCCACCGCTCGATCACGACCGGCTCGCCGGCCCCACGGACCTCCTCCAGGAGGGAGTGCGCCGTGGTGCGGGAGGCCTGCGCCGCGCGCTGGGCCTCGGCCGGGTCGGACGTCTCGAGGAGCTCGAGCGGCGGCTCGGGCGGGAGCACCACGACGTCGACGTCGGGCTGGAGCCGCTGGAAGGCGTCCAGCAACGGGTTGCCGGTCTCAGACACGAAATCCCCCGATCGTCAGTGTCATGGATACCGCGAAGATACGGGATCCGAGGTCTTTCGAACAGTCCAAGGAACCACGAGCAGCGCCCAGACCACCGCCACCACGGCGATCTCGATGACCACGTACAGCGGCCACGAGGGCAGGACGTCGAGCAGGGAACCTCGGCTCGGCTTCCCGTTGAGGTAGCCGTAGTTGGTGTCGGCCAGCGCGTTGTAGGTCATCACGGCCGCGGCCCAGGCCAGCGTGACGGCCACGGTGCGCCGGTACGTCTCCCAGGTGGGAAGCACCCGTAGACCCATCACGAGGTAGACCGAGGCCCAGACGATGAGCACGTGCATGGCCCAGAACATGATGAAGCGGGGCTCCGGCCAGTCCGACGCGAGGTCGGGCGTGGCCATGCCCTGCGTCGTGAGCGTCAGCCCCCAGAGGTAGGTGATGGTCGACGTGAGCCGGGACCGGGTCCACAGGGCGTGCACGGCGAACATCCAGGCGAGGTCGCACAGCTGAAAGGGCAGCGAGGTGCGGGGGTTCCACTCGTCGGGCAGCAGCTGGAGCACCTGGAGCGGAACCGTCACCGCGACGATCCCGAGCGCGAGGGCCCTGCTGACCCCGGCCTCGCGGACCGTGCCGCGGACCGAGCGGCCCAGCAGCACCACCGGGACCAGCCCGAGGGCGAAGATCACGAGCACCACGCGGTGGCTCGGCCCGAACGTCTCGAAGTCGGCGGCGAGCACGAGGTCGTGCACGGGGATGGACACGGAGGGCACGCTACTGCCCCGCGGTGGCCGGACGGTGGGCTCGAGCCCCGAAGAAGATCGCGGTCGACGTGTTTGGGATCACGTCGACCTGGGTACCCGACGGACATGAACGTCGCTGTCTTCCGCGCACCCCTGCGATCCCGCCGGGACGAGGTGGACCACAGCCGTGCGGTGGAGTGGGCTCTCGATCGCCACGTCGTGGCCGTGGGCGGGCTCCTGTCGCCCCCTCCGACGTGTCTCGTGGCCGCCGTCGAGCGTCTGGCCGAGGTCGACGAGCGCACGGCGCTGCGGCTCGACCGCTTCGCTGCCGTCCCGCGCGGCGCCTTCGTCTGGACCCGGCACCCTGACGGCGACCTCTGGCTCGGTCGGATCGAGGGTCGCTGGACCTATGACGACTCGGCCGAGGCGGCCGAGCTGGACCTGCCGCACGTCCGCGCGTGCCACTGGTCGGCCCACCCCGCGCCCCTCAGCGAGGTCCCCGGAGCCGTGCTCGCCACCTTCGAGCGCGGGGGTCGCAACTTCCAGCAGACCCACGGGCACGACGTCGAGGAGCAGACCTGGCAGCTCTGGGGTGAGCTCGCCGCATAGGCGACCCACCCCTCTCCTCATCCCCTCCGCAGGCGCGGGAGGGGTGAGGTGGCCGGACCCTCCAGCACGTCGCCGTCGGCGCTGAACCGCGAGCCGTGCAGGGGGCAGTCCCACGTCTTCTCCGCGTCGTTCCACTTCACGATCCCGCCGAGGTGCGTGCACGTCGCGGCCACCGCGCACGTGGTGCCGTCCACCGTGGAGACGGCAGCCGGCACGCCCAGGCCCTCGCGCCCGACGGCGCCGGTGCCCTCCGGCGGCGCTTCCGGTGCCGACCGGACCAGGGCGCCTGCCCAGCCCGCCGCCATGAGCCCGCCGACCTCGGCGTTGATCTGGGCGGCCTTCGCGACCGATCGCAGCTCCGGGATCCGCTCCCGCAGCGGCAACGACCAGGACACGTGGCCGCCGAGCAGCTGGGCCGAGATGCTGAGGGCAGCCGCGACGGCGTTGGTCATGCCCCACTTGTTGAAGCCGGTCGCTGCGAACACCTGGCCCCTGCTGTTGGCGAGCGGACCCGCGAACGGCAGCTGGTCGGCGGACATGTAGTCCTGGGCCGACCACGCATGGGTCTCCCGACTCCCCGGGAAGTGGTCCTGCGCCCAGGAGCGCAGCTCTTGGAGGTGGTGCTGGGGCGAGCGGGCGCGGCCCACCCCGTGACCGCTGCCGCCGACGACGAGCACCTTCGTCCCGTCGGGACGCGGTGCCCAGCGCAGCGACCGGCTCGGCGTGGAGGCCGAGAGGTACATGCCGGACGGGACGTCGGCGACGCCCTCGAGCGCGATGCAGTAGGACCGGGTCGGCTGCAGCGTCGCGAAGTGCAGGCTCCGGTCGAGGATCGGCATGCCGGTCGCGAGGACCACGCGCTCGGCCCGGACGAGTGCGACGTCGGCCTGGATCTCGCACCTCTCGCCGTCGGTCCGGATCCCGGTCACCCGGACGCCTTCATGGATCACGCCGCCGTGGCGACGCACGTCCGCAGCGAGGGCTGCGAGCACGTCCATCGCGTTGAGCTGGGCCTGACCCGCGAGACCCACGGCGCCGTGGGTGACGAACGGAAGCTCGTCGAGCGTCTCGTGCCACGTCACGCCCAGTCCGGCCTCCCGCGCCGTCTCCAGCTCCTCGCCCACGGTCGCGACGGCGGAGACACGGTTGGCGTAGGTGAAGGCCGACTCGTGCTGCACAGCAACCCCGTGGTCGTCGCAGTACCGGAGCAGCCACTGCTGGCCCTCGCGGTTGGCCTCGACGTAGGACCGCACGACCTCCGGACCGTGGTGGAGTCTGATCGAGCTCAACGTCGTGCCTTGCAGGAGGCTGACCTTGCCGGTGGTGTTCCCGGTCGTGACGGCACCCACGTGCCGCGCCTCGAGCACGGCGACGCGTCGCCCGGCGCGGGCCAGCAGCAGGGCTGTCGTCAGGCCGGCGAGACCTGCGCCGACGACCACGTCGTCGGCCTCGACCTCGGAGCCGAGCGGGTCGGTGGGGATGGCAGTGCTGTCGTCCAGCCAGAGAGAGCGCATGCGCGGTCCTTTCCTCGGCGCGGGTGTACCCCCGGGCGGGCCCGACCAACCGCTGGAACCGAGCAGCCGGACTGAACTTGTTCACATTTTCAGATTCTGAACAGTTTGAACGCGTTCAGGCTTACGCTGATGTCGTGAGTGGACGTATCTGGACCGTGGGCGAGGTCAGCAGCGAGCTGAACCTCCCTTCGTCGACCATCCGGACGTGGGAGCGCCGTTACGGGCTCAACCCGTCGGTCCGGACCGCAGGCGGTCACCGTCGCTACGACACCGACGACGTCGAGCGCCTGCGCCTCATGACCGACCTCGTGAACCAGGGCGTGTCGCCGGCCGAGGCGGCCGGGGCGGTACGCCGCTCGCGTCTCGCCGGCACGACGTCGTCGAGCGGTCAGAACAAGGCAGCACGCGAGCTGTGGGCCGACGAGGTGCTCGCGGCGGCCCGAGAGCTCGACGCCGCCCGCATCCACTCCCTTCTCGGCTCCGTGCTGTCCGAGCAGGGCGCCAAGGCTGCCTGGATGTTCTACCTCACCCCCATGCTCCAGCGCGTGGGCGAGGAGTGGACGGCCGGCATCCTCGGCATCGACGCCGAGCACCTCGTGAGCGAGCTCGCCACCAACGCGCTGCGTGCCTACCTGCACGCTCTGCCCATCGTCGAGGGACCCGTGGAGGTGGTGCTGGCGTGCGCCGAGGAGGACCAGCACGTCCTCCCCCTCCTCGCCCTGCAGTGCACCCTGGCGGAGCACGGCGTGGCCACCCAGGCCTTCGGCCAACGGATGCCGGCCGCCGCCATCGCCGACGTCGTGGCCCGCGCCCGGCCGCGGGCCCTGTTCCTCTGGGCCTCGCTCCCCCGCCCGCGCGGCGACCGCCTCCACCGCGTCGCCACCGCTCTCGCCGCCCGGACCACCGTGGTGCTGGGCGGTCCGGGATGGGCCGACGTCGACGTCGCACGGGCTCGTTCCGTGCACGACCTGCCCTCGGCCCTCACCGCCGTCATGCGCGACCAGTTCCTCGTGCGCGACCTCCTGTCCCCCGGCGACCTCGAGCTGACGGGACCCTGACCGACCGCAGAGCCCCTGCGGCGGCGGGCCTAGGATCGGGACGTGCCTGACACGACGACGATGGCGGCCCAGGTCGACGAGGCCGCCCACCGCCTGCGCGGCGTCGCACGTGAGACCCCGCTCGAGCTGAGCACCCGGCTCTCCGACGCCGCCGGGGCGGAGGTGTGGCTCAAGCGCGAGGACCTCCAGATCGTCAGGTCGTACAAGGTGCGCGGGGCCTTCAACTTCATCGCCCAGGTCCGCGAGGCCGCGCAGGAGTCGGGCGTCGTGTGCGCGAGCGCGGGCAACCACGCCCAGGGGGTGGCCTGGGCGTGCCGCCAGCTCGGCATCCCGGGACGGATCTACCTGCCGCGCACCACGCCGCGCCAGAAGCGCGACCGCATCCGCGAGCTCGGCGGCGACCTCGTCGACATCGTCATGATCGGCGAGACGTTCGACGAGGCCCAGGAGTCCGCCACCGGCCACGGAGCCGAGTCCGGTGCGCTGGTCGTCCCGCCGTTCGACGACCCCCGCACCATCGCGGGCCAGGGCACCGTCGCCCGAGAGATCGTCGACCAGCTCGGCCGCGTGCCGGACCGTGTCGTGGTCCCGGTGGGAGGTGGCGGCCTCATCGCCGGGATGGCGTCGTGGCTGCGCGACCGCAGTGCCGAGATCGAGATCGTGGGGGTCGAGCCCGCGGGCGCGGCCAGCATGACCGCGGCCCTGCGCGCCGGCCGTCCGGTGACCTTGGACCGGATCGACGGCTTCGTCGACGGGGCCGCCGTGCGCACCGTCGGTCGTCACACCTTCGACCTCGTGAACGGTGTCGTCGACCGGGTGGCACCGGTCGACGAGGGACGCATCTGCACCGAGATGCTCGCGATGTACCAGCACGACGGCATCGTGGCCGAGCCCGCAGGTGCGCTCGCCACGGCCGCGCTGGGCAAGGTCGTGGTCCCCTCGCCCGGCGAGGTGACGGTCTGCGTGGTCTCCGGCGGCAACAACGACGTGAGCCGGTACGGCGACATCATCGAGCGGTCCCTCGTGCACGAGGGGCTCAAGCACTACTTCTTCGTGGAGTTCCCTCAGGAGCCGGGCGCCCTCATGCGCTTCCTCGAGGAGGTCCTCGGCCCGGACGACGACATCACGCTGTTCGAGTACGTGAAGCGCAACAACCGCGAGACCGGCCCGGCGGTCGTGGGCATCGAGCTGGGCGACGCCGCCGACCTCGGCGACCTGCTCGTGCGCATGGACCAGTCGCCGTGCACCACCCGCCACATCGAGCCCGACGACCCGCTCTTCGGCTTCATCCGCTGACGGCCGCTCAGCCTCCGAGCTGGCCCGCCGCGACGGTCAGCGCAGCGGCCTGCTCCGCCAGCACGTCGTCGTCCGGATCGGTGCCCACCCGCTCCACGAGCTCGTCGCGCGTGATCACCTCGAGGGCGCCCCGTGCGTGGTCGGCGTCCTGCTCACCCTCACCGAGGACCACCACCCGCCCCTCCACGAGTCCGATGGTGGATCCACCGGACAGCAGGGCTCGCAGGTGCTCGGCCGTGATGGTCTGGGGCTCGCTCATGCCCGAGGTGTTCCCCGCTGCGGCGACGTCATGCATCAGCCGCGACGGGTCTGCGCGTCTCCCGTCAGGGCGTGGAGCGCGTCAGACGCTCGAACGACGTCGTGCCGATGTCGACGAGCTCCTCGGCGCTCAGCTGGGCGTCGCCCGTGAGCCGAGCGGCCACGAGCTCGGCGAAGCCCGAGGCGAGCAGCAGGCCCTGGGCGCGTCCGCGCGCGCCGGTCCAGGCCGCCGCGCCGTAGAGCACTCCGGCCTCGGTGACGACGAGGTCGGCGAAGGTCCCGAGGAGCTGGCGCCGACGGGCCCGCAGGTCCGGGTGCGACGACGACTCGACGAGGGCGACCCGGGCCGCGAGGGGCTCGTCGTCCACCCACTGCACGAGGGCCGACAGCCCGGCGTGCACCCGGTCGGTGGGGGTCCCGGCAGTCTGGGCGATCGCGCGGACCGCCTCCGTGGCCAGCCGGTCCGCCACGTGGTCGAGGGCCGCGACGAGCGCGACCTCCCGCTTGTCGAAGCTCTCGTAGAAGTAGCGCTCGGTCAGGCCCGCCTCGGCGCAGATGGCGGTCATGGTGGCGGCACCCTCGCCTCGTCCGCCGACGACCCGCACCGTGGCCTCGACCAGGCGCGCTCGCCGCTCGGCACGCCGGTCGTCGGCCGACCGACCTCCGTACGGGCGAGCACGGTCCGCGGGCTGGGGCACCCGGACATCGTCGCACCTCATCCTTGACAGCCGGTGAGCCGCACCCCAAACTGACAGGACGTCCTGTCAGATTTGAACGGAGCCACGATGGCCCTGCTCGCCCCGCATCCCCGCACCGTGCCCCGACGCCGTTCTGTCCCGCTCGTCGGCGCCACGCTCTCCTACGTGCGCGACCCCCTGGCCACGATGCGCGACCAGTACGACCGCCACGGACCGGTCTCCGACCTCACCTTCATCGGCCGCCGGTGGACGGCGCTCCTGGGGCCCGACGCCTGCAGCGAGGCGCTCGTGAACCGCGACAAGGCGTTCAGCAACGAGCTGGGCTGGGACTACCTGGTCGGCCCCTTCTTCCACGGCGGCCTCATGCTGCTCGACCTCGACGAGCACCACCGCCACCGTCGGCTCATGCAGGAGGCCTTCACCCGGGACCGTCTGCGGGGCTACCTCGACGAGCTGAGCCCCGCCGCGGCGCAGGGCATCGCTGCCTGGCAGCCGGGGGCCGGGACAGAGATCTATCCCGCGCTCAAGCGACTCACGCTCGACCTCGCCACCCAGATCTTCATGGGCGGCGCCGAGCTGGCCGACCAGGCCGAGCTGGAGCGGGTCAACCGCGCGTTCATCGACTGCGTGCAGGCCGCCACCGCCCTCGTCCGGGCCCCCGTCCCCGGCACCCGGTGGGGGCGGGCGACCCAGGGCCGCACGCTGCTCGAGGAGTTCCTCGGCCGTCACGTGGCCGCCAAGCGCGCCTCCGGTGGGAGCGACCTGTTCTCGGTCCTGACCCGCCTGACCGACGACGACGGGAGCTCGTTCTCCGACGAGGACGTCGTCAACCACATGATCTTCCTGCTCATGGCGGCTCACGACACGAGCACCATCACCGTCTCCACCATGGTCCGTCTGCTCGGCCAGGACCCGGTGTGGCAGGAGCGCTGTCGCGTCGAGTCCCTCGAGCTGGGCGAGCACCCCGGGTTCGACGAGCTCTCGACCCTCACGTCGCTCGACCTGGTCATGAAGGAGTCGCTGCGCATCGTGCCCCCGGTCCCCGTCCTGGCCCGTCGGGCGCTGGCTGACACCGAGGTCATGGGTGTGCCCATCCCGAAGGGCCGGCTGACCGCGGTGATGCTGCACCTGCAGCACCACATGCCCGAGTACTGGGACGAGCCCGAACGGTTCGACCCGGGCCGCTTCAGCGACGAGCGCCGCGAGGACAAGGTGCACCGCCACGCGTGGGAGCCCTTCGGCGGCGGCGTCCACAAGTGTCTCGGCCTCCACTTCGCCGGGGCCGAGGTGCGCGCCATCATGCACCAGCTCCTGCGACGCTTCCGGTGGACCGTCCCCGCCGACTACCAGCCGCGCATGAACTACCACTCGCTCCCGTTCCCGTCCGACGGACAGCCCGTCGACCTGCAGCTGCTCGAAGGAGCCCGCCCATGAAGGACCTCACCGGTCGCGTCGTCGTCATCACCGGAGGTGCGCGCGGCATCGGTCGGGCCACGGCCGAGCGTCTCAGCCGGGCCGGCTGCACCGTGGTCATCGGCGACCTCGACGCCGCCCTCGCCGCGAGCGTCGCCCGCGAGATCGGGCGTGGTGCCGTGTCCGCCGCCCTCGACGTCACCTCGGCCGAGTCCTGGCGCACCTTCCTCGACGCGACCGCCGAGGCCGGTCCGGTCGACGTCCTCGTGAACAATGCGGGCGTCATGCCCATCGGTCCCCTGATGAAGGAGCCCGACGAGGTGACCCGGACCATCGTCGACGTGAACCTGCACGGAGTCATCCACGGGACGAAGGCAGTGGTGCCGGGCATGAGCGAGCGAGGGTCCGGCCACGTCGTCAACGTCGCATCTGCCGTCGGCCGCATCGCCGTGGCGGACGGTGCGACCTACTCCGCCTCGAAGTTCGCCGTGGTGGGGTTCAGCGAGGCCATGCGCAGCGAGCTCCGCCCGCACGGCGTCGACGTGAGCGTGGTCCAGCCCACGGTCGTGCTCACCGAGCTGTCCGCCGGCGTGCCTGCGGCCAAGGGCGTCAAGCCGGTCACGGCCGACGACGTCGCCCACGTGATCGAGCAGGTCCTGCGCCGGCCCAAGGCGGAGGTGTGGGTGCCGCGCTGGAGCCAGGCCGTGGTGCGGACGACCGGCGTCCTGCCGCGCTTCCTGCAGGACGCCGTCGCGCGCGCCATGGGTGCCGACCAGGTCTTCAAGGCCGCTGACACCTCGGTCCGGGCCGGCTACGAGGAGCGCGCCCGCCGCTAGGCCTGCGGGCCGGTGTTGTCCGTGCCGAAGGGGCGATTCACCGGCCGCGCGCTGGGCACTCCTCGAGGAGCAGAGAGGAGAGCACCATGCCTGCAGGAGACATCGAGGTCTACCACCAGAACGGCCGTTGGCACCTCAAGGTCGAGAGCGAGGGGACCGCGCTGGCCGGCTTCGACACCCGCGAGGAGGCCGTGGCCGCCGGACGGGTCGAGGCCCGCCAACGGAAGGTCGAGCTCGTCGTCCACCGCCTCGACGGGACCGTCGGGGAGCGGGACTCGGAGGGACACGACCCCCGGGACGTGCCCGGCTGAGACCGGGGGTCGTCACCGGTCAGTCGTCGTCGCCCAGCAGGAAGGCGTGCGCCAGACCTGCGAGGGCCGCTCCCACGACCGGCGCCGCCACGAAGACCCAGACCTGCGACAGTGCGTCGCACCCGGCGAACCACGCCACGCCCAGCGAGCGGGCGGGGTTCACCGAGGTGTTGCTCACCGGGATGCTCACGAGGTGGATGAGGGTGAGGGCGAGGCCGATGGCGACGCCGGAGAAGCCGACCGCGGCCCGCTTGGCCGAGGCGCCCAGGATCACGAACAGGAAGAATGCCGTGAGGACGACCTCCGTCGCCACGACGGCCCAGAGGCCATAGCCGCCGGGCGAGCGGTCGCCGTAGCCGTTGCTGGCGAAGCCGGACGCGACAGCGTCGAACCCGGGCTTGCCGGACGCGATCGCGAGCACGACCGCGCCGGCCGCCGTGGCGCCGACGACCTGCGCCACCACATAGGCGGGGACGTCCTTCCAGGCGAACCGACGTGCGGCAGCGAGGCCCACGGACACGGCAGGGTTGAAGTGTCCGCCGGACACGGGACCGAAGGCGTAGGCACCGGTCAGGACGGTGAGACCGAAGGCCAGTGCGATACCGGCGGTGCCCACCTCCTTCCCGGCCAGGACCGCGGTGCCGCAGCCGCCGAGGACGAGCCAGAAGGTGCCGAGGCCCTCGGCGGTGAGCCGCTGGGCCGTGGTGGGGGAGGTGGTGGTGTCGTTCACAGGTCGTTCCGTTCGTGAGGCGGGAGGTCAGGTGACCTCGGTGTGGAGGGTCAGCGGCGACGGGAGGAGCGGTTCTCCTGGATCTTCTTCTTCGCCATCGGCAGACCGATGAGGGCGAGCAGCTTCCAGACGATCCAGCCGAGGAAGGCGAAGGCGTTGCGCTTGGGACGAGCCATGATGATGCTCAGTTTCTGTGGGGTGGGTGATGGGTCGTGCGTGGTGGGTCTCAGTGCACGCGGGGCGTGCTGGTGCGGGCGAGCCTGGTGCGGCGACGACTGCTGCCGAGCAGCACCCGGCACACGACGGCTCCGTCGGGGAACGCGTCGGCCACGTCGCGGGTGCAGCGCTCCGCAGCCGGATCGATCCCGACGCCGGCGCTGCGAGCATCGAGGTGGCCGCGCAGCTCGATGACGTGCGTCGCGCCGCGACGCCGGGCGGTGCCCTTCACGTCGGCGATGGCGGTGCGAGCGCTGAAGTCTGCCGCGACGGCCCGGGCCGCCGAGCCCAGGTCGACCCGGACGTTGCCCTCGCGGGACGAGACCGCGGACATCCTCTCGGCACCCTCGCTCCGGCGGGGTGCGTGGGAGAGCAGCCAGACCAGGGCGACGAGACCGACGAGGACGCTTCCGGCCGCGAAGGCCCACGGCCACCAGCCCTGATCCATCAGGTCGCTCAGGGCCGACGTGTCGGCCTTGGCGGGCCAGCTGCCGACCTTCTCGAAGCGCCAGTCCAGCAGCGCGAGTCCTGCTGCCAGCAGGACGAGTCCGACTGCCAGGGCGGCGACCCTGTCGAGGAGTGCGAGCCTACGCGTCATAAGACACCTGCTCCTTCCGGACGATGACGTCCTTCGTGCTGAGTCCGTGGAGCGCCGCGCGGACGTTCTTCTCCACCTCGGTGGTCGCGTCTGAGTGGTCGGACTGGACGGTCACGACCACGCGCGATCGACGGGTGCGTGCCGCTGCCTCGGCGACGCCGGGGGTGTCCTCCGCGGCGCGGGTCACGAGGGTGAGGATCGCGTTGTCGCTGATCCAGGTGTCGCTGTCGAGCTGCGTCCGGCGGTGGGTCCGTCGGGCGGGCTTGACCGCCAGCAGGACGAGCCAGAGCCCGACCACGGCGGCGACGACGCCGACCACCGTGGAGGCCACGTCGGCCGACCGGCCGTCGGCACGGTCCACGACGGCGCCGGTCCAGGACGCTCCCGTCGCCCAGCCCTGGGCGAGGGCGAGCTCGCGGACGGCCACCACGGCCAGGCCGACGAGCAGCAGGGCAACCACGACGGCCACGGCGGAGGCGGCCGGACGGGCCCGGGGGGCGGGGATCGTGCTCACAGGACCCTCCTCGGACGAGACTGGTCGCCGGAGCCGGGGACCACGTGGAGGGTCACGTCGACCCGAGTGATCTCCGTGTCCGACAGGCGGGAGGCCTCGACGCGGACGGTGTCGCGGATCGTGGCCGCCAGCTCCTCGGCCCGGCACGGCCAGTGCGCGCCGACGTCGAGGGTTGCCACGGCGATGGAGCCGCGGAACGTGACCGCAGCAGTCGGGAGGTTCCGTCCGCCCAGGGGTCCGACGCCGGCGGAGTGGGCCACGGAGCCGTCCACGTCGAGGGCGGCGCGGCACAGGATCGACTCGACCGCGCGGGCCTTGACGTCCAGGGTCCCGCGGTCCTCCGGCGCGCGGTCTGCGCCGGCGCCGGGGACGTCCGAAAGGGCGAAGGTCTCACTCACGACGGCCTCGCAGGACCGCGGTGACGTCGATGTCGCCGCTGAGGTGGGCGCCGATCGCGAGACCGGCACCGCCGAGGACGACCGCGCCGAGGAAGGCGCCGAAGCCGCCGATCGCGATGGCGATGGCCAGGAGGAGTCCGGTCAACAGGCCGATGACGGGGAGATTCATGATGGTCGTCCTTCAGGTCGGTTCAGTGCTGGATGAGGTCGGGAGCAGGGGTCGGGGTGCTCGGGGTCAGGGCTGGTCGGCCTGCGGGGCCAGGTCCTCGACCGTCACGTGGACGGGACCGGCCACGAGGGGCTCGACGGCGACCCGCACCCGGTCCGCGGTCTCGAGGACCGGCACGTCCCAGGCGAGGACCACGTGGACCTCGCAGTCGTCGGCCCCGAGCCGGACGCCGTTGACCCGGCGGCCGGGCAGATAGGTGGCCGCCTCGCCGAGGAGACCGGCGTGCAGGCTGTGGACGCCGGGGACGGCGAGCACCGCCGTGGCGACGGCCTCCGCCTGGTCCGGCGCCTCGTCACTCGACACGGGGCTCGGTGGGCTCGGTGAGCTCGTCGCCGTCCACGTGGACGTCGAGCACGGTGATGTTCACCTCGGTGACCTCCAGCCCCGTCATGCGCTCGACGGAGCCGATCACGTTGCGGCGCACGCCACCGGCGAGGTCGGCGATCGAGACGCCGTACTCAGCGATGAGGTCGACGTCGATGGCGGCCTGACGCTCCCCCACCTCGACGTTGACGCCCTGGCTCATGTTGGCTCGCGACCCGGGGATGCGCTCGCGGAGCGCGCCGACGGCGCGGGCGGTGTTCCCGCCCAGGTCGTGGACCCCGCTGACCTCGCGCGTGGCCAGCCCGGCGATCTTGGACACCACGGCGTCGGCGATGGAGGTCCGGCCCTGCGGGCTCGCCAGGGCGCCGTCCTTCGCGGTCTTCACGAGCTCGGTCGAGCTCGTCGCGGTGGTCTCGGAGCCGGTGGTGGGCTCGATCGTCTCGGTCATGTCTGTGTCCCTCTCTGTTGGTCGAACACCTGTTGGTCGCGTCGAGTCGGCAGAACCTCACGGTCCGAGAGACGTGACCTGCATCACTGGGCCCGGGAGGACGTGCTCGTTTTCGGCTGGCCGGCCCTGCGCTGCGGTCCCAGGCTGATCGGCGTGCATCACGACCCCGCCGTCGACGCGGGCGGTGAGGAGCCGTCCGACCGGGTCCTCGTCCGTCTCGCGCGCCTCGGCGACCGCTCGGCCTTCGACGCCATCGTGGAGCGGCACGGTCCTGGCATGTACCGGTTCGCCCTGCGCATGGTCGGCGGTCACGACGCCGATGCTGCAGAGGTCGTGCAGGAGGCCTTCGTGTCGGCCTGGAAGAACCTCGAGACCTTCGAGGCACGATCCACCCTGCGGACGTGGCTCTTCAGCCTCACGTCACGCCGGGCGGTGGACCTGCAGCGCAGGCGTCGGCCCACACCGGTCGACGACGAGTTCCTCGCGCTCGTCGCGCCGCCGGCCCAGCGCGACCCCTTGCAAGACGTCCTCGACCGCGAGCTGGTGGCGGCGCTGCAGGTGGCGCTGACCCAGCTGCCTGACCAGCAGCGAGCCGTGTGGCTGCTCCGGGAAGTGGAGGACATGAGCTACGACGAGATCGCGACTACGCTGGCCATCACGCCCGACAGCGTCCGGGGCCAGCTGCACCGCGGTCGTCAGAACCTTGCGGAGAGGATGGCGCCATGGCGGTAGACGAGAGCTCCGACCCGCTCGCACGGGCCACGGAGGCCCTGCGGTCCGAGGACGACGGAGCCTGGACGGAGCTGTCCCGGACCATCCTCGAGCGGGTCCGCACGCTCGTCGTCCCGGCCGAGTCCGTCGTCTCGTTCAACGACGAGGGCGAGACGGAGCGCGGCGCGCGCGGGTCGACGATCCGCGTGTCCACGCGCGTGCTCGTCCCGGCACTCCGGCACGACCTCGAGACCCCGAGCCGGGCCACCGACGCCATCGAGGTCGTGGTGACGGACGACCGGTGCGTGGCCGTGAAGATCGACCTCGTGGGCGTCTACGGCGCCGACCTGCAGGCCGAGGGCGACGAGGTCCGTCGGGCGGTCTCGGAGGTGCTGCGTTCCGCGCTGGGCCCGGACCCCGACTTCGACGCCGACCGTGACATCCGGGTGTCGTTCGTCGACGTCGTGACGCAGGACCCCCACCGGCAGTAGCGGGCGCTCAGGCGCGGGGGCGGACGTGCCGGACCCACAGCGGCAGCCCGACCCACAGGCCGAGCGCGGTGAGCGCCAGCAGGCCCGCCACCGTCCAGGCGACCGCGAGCGACAGCACGACGTCGAGCACCGTCCACGCCGCTCCCACGTACGCGACGGCCATGAGCACGAGGCCCACCCGGGCCAGCTGGTGCGCGGCGTTCACGAGGAAGGCCCGCTCGCCCCGACGGAACAGCTGACGGTGGAGGGCGACCGGGGTCATGAGCAGCAGGACCGACGTGAGCGCCGACCACAGCACCACGGCGAAGACCGCACGGTGGTGGTCGTCGAGCTCCTCGAAACCCGGCGCGAACGGCACGGTGAGCAGGAAGGCCGAGAGGATCTGCACCCCGGTCTGCGCCACCCGGAGCTCCTGGAGGAGCTCCGTCCAGTTGCGGTCGATCCGGTCGGCGGAGGGCGGCACCGGGTGGTGCGGGGGCGCGTCCATGGTCCTCCTCCGGGTCGCTCTGCAGCACCTCCACCTTGCCCCGTCCGGCGCACCTGCGCCACGGGAGGAGACGGGACGCCGCAAGCCCCGGGACGGCCGGGCGCCGCGCTGTTCATCGTCGGGTCCTGAGCCGTTCCCCCACCCTTCGGGGAAGCGACGGTCGCGACCCGTTGACACCGTGCAGAAGTAAATGCATTCTGAGTGCACAAATGTTGCGTCGGTCACATCGGGGGGCGGTTCCATCGTCCCGGCCGGGCGCAGCCCACTCGAAGGGACGAACCATGCGCATCACCCGAGCACTGGCCGGGGCACTGACCGCCACGGCGCTCACGATCGGCTCGCTGGCGGCCACGCCGGCCCAGGCCGACGACAACCCGTACGACCGAGGACCAGCACCCACGGCGAGCAGCATCGAGGCCACCCGCGGCCCCTACGCCGTGAGCACCAAGTCGATCTCGGCCCTCGCCGCCCGCGGATTCGGCGGCGGGACGATCCACTACCCCACCAGCACGGCGGACGGGACGTTCGGCGTCGTGGCGATCTCACCGGGCTACACGGCCGGCGAGTCCTCGATCTCCTGGCTCGGCAGCCGCCTCGCGTCGTTCGGCTTCGTGGTCGTCACGTTCGACACGAATTCGCGGTACGACCAGCCCGCGTCCCGCGGGACCCAGCTGCTGGCCGCGCTCGACCAAGCCATCGGCGACAGCACCGTCGGCCCGCGCATCGACCGCACGCGACAGGCCGTGGTGGGCCACTCGATGGGTGGCGGAGGAACGCTCGAGGCGGCCAAGGCCCGTCCCTCGCTCGAGGCAGCCGTCCCACTCACGGGCTGGAACCTCGACAAGACGTGGCCCGAGGTCCAGGCCGCCACGCTCGTGATCGGCGCGCAGAACGACACCGTCGCTCCGGTGGGCTCGCACTCCCTCCCGTTCTACAGCTCCCTCACCGGGGCTGAGCGCAGCGCCTACCTGGAGCTGCGAGGAGCGAGCCACTTCGCGCCCAACACCTCCAACACCACGATCGCGAAGTACACGCTGTCGTGGCTGAAGCGCTACGTCGATGACGACACCCGGTACGAGCAGTTCATCTCGCCCGGCCCCTCGACGTCGATCGGCAGCGCGGTCTCGGACTACCGGCTCCGCTGATCAGGCCCTTCGGCCCCCGCTCCGCCTGCCCGGCGGCGCGGGGGCCGATTGCCGTCCCGACCTCGGCTGGGAGCGCGAACTTGTTCAGACACCTCGCCAGCCACGCCGCGCCCGATGATCATGGAAGGGCCTGAGGAGCGAACCTCGGGAACAGGGCGTCCACCTCGGCGCGGTTGGACAGTCAGCCGTGTCGAGCTGGGGGCCCTGTTCTCGTCGTGCGACCCACGACGTCCGACCCACGAGAAAGGACCCCGCTCCGACCTGATGGTGCAGATCGGCACGAGGCCCTTGTCTGGTGAGTGGTCCAAAAATGCTGGTCAGAGCAGCTCTTGAGATTGGCGTCTGCAATGGAGAGGCGACTTCCCTGCGCAATTGATACGGCCCAGTTTTGGCCGGCTCAGCGAAGCTGGTTGCCCGTCTAAGACACGTCCAGGGCTCGGACCCATTTGAGCGGATTCTTGCGCTCGGCGGCGGCCCGTGGGCTTCGAGTCAGAGCCGGTCTGCGGCGCTGCGGAATTGATTGTGGGTGTGGACGTGCCTGTTCCCCGGCCCACGGGGTGGGTCGGGGAACGGTCGGTTGGGTTAGGCGGCTCGTTGGTGGCGGATGTTGTCTCGGATCTTGCGGGTTTCGACGTGGGCCTCCCATGGCGCGTCGCCGTTTGCGTCGAGTGTTTCGCGCCATCGGTCGAGGACGGCCATGTTGGTGACGCCGACGACGAGTGCGACCGCGATGGTGAACGGCGCGTTCTTGCGTATGGAGATGTGTCCGCGTTGCAGTCCTCCGACTTCCATCCGTACAAGTAGGGAATGCAGGGCTTCGTTCCTGGCACGCACGGCACGAAGGTGGTCGTGGTGGTCCCACGACGAGGCCATCCTGGGCTGCAGGTGCTTGAGCGCACGGTCGTCGATGTTGACTGTGACGCTGTGCTTGGAGAGGCAGAGAGGAGTGGGATCGGCTGGTGGTGTGAGGATCATGGGCAGGTTCGGGTCTCCCCACGACGCTGCCTCTTCGCGCAGGGGGCACTGAGTGAGTCCCTCCAGCGCTGGGCAGGTGAGTCTGATCTTCGCGACTTCCTTTGGTGGGGGTGCGCCGACGGCGCGCCGCCCGGCCTTGCTGTCGGTTCCGAGGAATGGGCTTCCGTGCGGTCCGGCTGACATGGACGCGAGGTTGGCAAGTCTGCGGTCATGTAGGTGGAGTTCGTCTGGATCGTAGGGAAGCTGGTCCGGGTTCGTTCGGCGCCGGGGTGGCTCGATCTTCTTCATCGCGTTGAGGGTGTTGGTCGGGCAGCCCGGGCAGACGGGCGCACCGCGAAGGAGGTGTCCGGTGACGACGTTCTCGCCGGTCTTCTTGTCCCGCGCGTGGAGTGCGTATGTGAGTTGGTCGTCTACGCGGTAGTCGAAGAGGGGTGAGTATTGCCGCCGGAGGAGCTCCCTGTTGAACTGGATCATCCTGGGATATGCCATGTCGGCTAGCAGGTGTTGACGGGTCGAGCCTTTGGCAGCCGGCCGGAATCATCCTTCAGCGACGGCGTCGATCGAGGTCAGTGTGGCGTCCTTATGGGCTGGGCTGGGGGTGCTGAGTGCCATGCCCAGGACGATGTTCGGGACCCGTCGTCCGTTGAGGGCGGAAGCGGCCAGGACCATGTTCAACCCGACTGCGGCCATGAAATCGGATCTGCGGCTCTTCGTGGTGCCTCGTGCCATCTGATTTGCTGACGCCTTTCGTTCTCCGGAGTGCTTGACGTCTTGATAGGCGGGGAGGCAGACGTCAGCGTTGGTCTGGTCAGTAGCGAGGTCGCCGTTGCTGTCGCGGAGGACTCCATCGAGCGCGCGGTCAGGGCCGAGTGCTGGGAAGAACTGCTCGTTCTTGTAGCGGATGCTTCCGTGGACGAGTCCGTTGGCGACGGCTTTGCGGAGTCTGGTCTTGGCGGGGTCGACCTTCTTCGCGCCGGCGTTGATCTCGTCGGCCGTCCAACACCGGTCGGCGGGCAGCGGGGTGTCGTCGAGCGCTTCCAGGAGTCGGTGAAACTTCAGACGGGCGCGTTCATACTCGCTGCACCACAGGCGGTAGACGTCCGGGTCGACGCCAGTCGGGACAAGGCCTGTCTCAGGGTCCGCTTGCGCTGCGGACCGCATGGTTGCGATTCGTTCGGCGTCCCGCGTGAAGTCCGGACCGAGGTGAGCCATCTGGGCGTCGGTGTAGACGAACAGCATCCTGTACACGATGTTGCGCATCGAGATGGTCAGTCCTGACAGGGCGAGTTCGGCCATGGTGACCAGCAGGCTGGTCAGTGTGTAGTTGCTGATCGGTTTGCGGCCAGCGCCTCGAGGGTTTCTCTTTCGGTTCTCGGCTTCGACGAGTTCGGGCACTCCTGAGAGCTCAACCCAGCGGGCAGCGATGCGGAGGTTGTGGTCGACATCGGACCCGTCGATCCGACTGACTGGTGCGATTCGACTCATCGGGTCACCTCCAGTCCGCCCATGTAGGCGAAGACGGTCGAGGAGTCGGCCCTTTCGATGTGCAGCGTGAGGTCGCTCAGGTAGTGGCTTGCCTTGTCCGAGGTCCCGGCGAACGCCTTGATCACCGACCATGGCGCAGGTATCTGCAGAAGCTCGAAGACGCGCGTGTTTCGGGCTCTCGAAGCGTTGAAAGCGAGGAAGTCTCGGCGCTGACGTCCGGCACCTTCTCCGACGGACTTGATGACGCTGTTTCGGCTGCTTCCACGGACGCTCGGGTGGAAGAGGTAGCCGCTGGGGTCGACGGTCGACGCGGTCAGGACTCGATCGGCGTGGACCCCGAAGACGGGGACCTCGCGGAACTCGCCGGACTTCGCGGGGACCGTGATGACGGCACCGAACGAGGCGGAACGCACGGTCGCCGACTCCGCCCAGATGATTTCCGCAGAACTGAGTGCTGCGTGACCGGTGAGGCTCAGTAGAAGCTGAGCGGACGTCGTCCAACGCCCGCTGCTGGCTGCTGCGGTCTCGAGGCGTGCCCACTCCTTAGCCAAGTAGGGAGCCGGCGTTCGCAGGCGTTGCGAAGGACGAACCATTCGGCGACCTCGGTTCACCCGGCGGATCGAACTGATCATGGTGCCCTTGCTGCTGTCAGGGCGGTGCCTGAATCGCGACTCGGCGTATACCGCGAGCGCTGCCTCCTCCATGTGGAGGTCGGGGTCGAAGTAGCCGAACTCGTTGATACAGACGTTCGCGAGGTCGATCAGTGCGCGCATGACGCGAACGTCCGCCTTGCGGCTTGCGGTGTCGACGCCCATGACCAGGTCGGTGAGCGTTTCCCGGACGTCCGCGGGGACGCCGTAGGAGTTGTCCTCTGCATACCGGTTGAGGTTCGCGCGGCGATCCTGGGTACTCATCGATCCCCCTCGGCCCGGACGATGGGGAACTGAAGCCCGCATCCATCAGGCATGGGGCGGCCCGACCGGCGTGGACGCCTGGTCAGGGCGTACGCGCTGACCAGCGACGCGAAGTTCGCGTCACCAGCCAGGCGCACAACCCGATCGAACAACGCGTGAACGTCGACCGTGGGATGCTCTGGCCACTTGGGTGCGAGATCCACCTCGCACTCGGTGAGGGTCATGACCTGACCACTCGAGATCCGTCCATCCATGGACGGACGGATGTCACTGCGCCCGCGCATACTGAACACATCGAGGTACTTCATCTTGCTCCTTTGATGGAATCTGAACCGGCTGCTTTCCGGCTTCGGGCCTCGGTGGCCCTTCGGGGTTCTGTGGGGTGGCCCGACTGCAATCGGGCTGCCCCACTTTTTGTGTGTCCGGCGGCGCGCCTCCTCTCGTTGATGTAGTCAATGCGCTACATCGTGCTTGCTGCCGTCCATACCGTCAACCGCCCCACACAAACCAGAACTGTGTGGAGTTCAGGTCCTTGGCGGTTGCCGTGACAACAGGAAACCCGTCCGGCCTGACAGCTCAAGGACGGATGAAACGACCGTTTCACCGCTACAAGAAAAAAGCGCCAGATCGCGTGATCCGGGGTCCACTTCTGGGATGAACCAGCGAAACGCACGTCTCATCGAGGCCCCAATGGCTGTAACGGCCGTTTCGAAAGGAGTGACTCTTGCTCGAGTCAGGCATTCTGTGGCGCCCAGAACTGGGAGAGTCCTCGCGCCCCACGGGGGATCCGGTGTCGATCGACGTGCCCAAACTTCCAACCTCACCGCGGCGCGGCCGAGACGGGACCTTGTACTGCGCCTGCTGCCCCACCTCGCTTCGTCGGCGTAGTCAAAGCCAGAACGTCATCTGCAGCGACTGCCTGCCCAAGAGGAACAACGCCCGGCTCCGTCGACACCGCGCAGAGCAGACTCGAGCATCGGAGGAAGTGCGCCAACGCGAAGAACCCCGCCGCCCTGAAGGTCTTCAAGCTCATCTGGACGCGCTCGCTGACCTCCAGCAAGCAATCGGGAGAGCAGCAGCCCGGTTCCGAACGACTGAGGTTGGGACTTGGCAGCATGAACTGCTCCTTGCTGCCAAGAGGGTCGAGGTTTCGGCCGATTTCTTGCGGCAACTCGCCTCCCAAGAGGGCGGTGACGCACGCCCGTGAATGAGACCACTGAGAGTCGATGCGGACACTGCAGCGTCCGGGACCTCCCAGACGGTGACTGTGGCTGTTTCTACCGGACAAGCCGACGCGGTGCGACGTCTGTTCCCGAGCAGAACCTAAGGAGGGGCCTGGCTTGAGCCGATCCAAGCGCAGAGGGCACGCCTTGCTTCCCCGATCCCGGGGCGAGGCCGGCGAGCCGTTCCTGCCTGAGATTGGTCAGGTCTACCAGGTCAATACCTACATCTACACGTTCGGCACCGACCCGGCGCCGGAGCGCCCGGCTCTGGTCTTGAACGTGCCCTCGAAGGACGTTTCGTTCGCGCCCATCCAGATCGTGACTCGAACCTCCCAGGACGTCGCCGGTGTCCCCCATCCCGCCGATGACTCGCTCGGGCTCGATAAGGACGGGGTCTTCTCGACGCTCGGCTCCGTAGAGAAACACTTGTGGAGACCGGGCAACGTCCAACTTCTCGGGTGGCTCCCTGAGCCATACGTCTCGCGCGTGATCGAGCGGTTCTCGTGACCCCCCGCGAGGAGCTCCGGACGACGGGACGGCTGGGCGAGATGGGTGCGCTCCTTCTCTACGAGACCATGCGGCTCGTAGTCCTTGCCTACCGGTTCCCGCCCCCTGACGGTCACGGCTTCTGGACGGAAGCTGACCTCCAGGCAACCGCCCACGACTTCCTCCAAGGCGAGCGAGGTGCTCGACGCCTGCTCAGCGTCGCCAACAGTTCCGTCGACGACCGCTCCTTCGCCAATCTGCTTGCCCGCGCTGCGCGCAATTTTCTGCGGGAAGAGGGCCGCCGCACGGAGATCGGAAAACTCATCGTCCGAATCAAGTCGGTGCTACGCGCGGAGGAAGAGTTCGTCGAGATTCCGCAGTCTGGCGAGGCCCTGTGGACGATCAAGGGCGGTACGACCGCGCCCAGCAGCACGCCGTCCCCTGAGTTGGCCTCGGTCAGCCACCGGGTTGAGATTGTCGTCCCGAATTGGACGAGCAAGACCAGAGACGCACCTCTGGCAGATCACGACTCCTTCGTTCGACTTATTCGCGCGGTCCTCGAGGCGGCGGCCGGCAGCCTGCGAGCCGGCGACATCGCACACGCTCTCGCAGCTCGGCTGAACCTTCGACGCCCTCCGCTGACACTGGACCTCGATGCCGGGGCTGCCTATTCGGAAGTTGCCTCGACGGCGCCAGATCCAGCATCCATCACAGTCTCTTCTATGGCAGCGACGGAGATCTTCAATGCCCTGAGCGATCGCGAAAGGATCATCGTGCTGACGGCGGACGGGAACGTACGTGACCTGGGTGCCCTCATCGGGACAGGGAAGACGCAAGCAGCACATCTACGTCAGCGCCTTCTTGACCGGATCGCGAACGAGCTCGAAGACGACGAACAACCCGAGGAGACCGTGAGTGCTCTGGTGGGCCTTTGCGAAAATTGGATGAGAGACCGGACAGGAAGCACAGATGCGACGTCAAAGTAGATACGTATCGATAGAAGAGAGGTGAGATGCCCATGAACGACCATCTGTCTCTGATGCAACTTCGTAACAACTTGCGCGGCGAAGTGGATCCGTCCGTTAGTGATCACCTAGAAGCATGCCTCGCTTGTCGCGTTCGGTACTCGCGCATTGCCCAAGTCGACAACTTCCCGGCTCCCGCAGCAGCAACCGTCCAAGCGATCGTCGATGCCTCAAGCGTCGTTCCTGGAATCCGCGAGCTGACGGCGGCTACCGCAACCGGATCGCCGGAGGCCGGCGAGTTGTGGAGAGTGGGGCGTGACGAGGCACTGCTCGTCTGGGTCAGAAAGAACTTCCATGACGGAGCCGTCGACGTCATCCCCGTCGTTCTAGACGTCGAACTCGCCGACGAACAGACGGTCCTTGTGCCGGCGTCCGAGTCGCCCCTGCGCACAGACCTTGCCGCAACCACGGCCCTGAGGGCCCACCTCCACCCTGAGGCATTCATTGACCGGATTGGGATGATGGACATCGCCTCTGACGTAGAGGATGTGCTCGCCGCCCAACGGGCAGGACAGCAAAGTTCAGTCTCAGTTGGTCCGAAGATTCAGTCCGAGGATGACGAGCGACTCGAGTACCGGCAGGCCCTCCGGGATCTCATCGCTGAGCTCACGCCGAGCGCCTGGACGGCAACCACCGATTCCGCAGCCTCTCACTCACGATCTGACGATCTCGCGAAGGTCCCAGAATTCGATCACCTTCGGTTCGAGCGAGAGGTTTCGGAACGCCTGCCATCCTCCAACCCCATCCGAGTCGATGACGGAAACTTTGACCTCGGAGCGGGAATGGTTCTGACGCCGTTTTACAAGGTGGCCTACCTCGACACCGCCGTCCTCATAGTCGTAGTGGAATCGCTCTCTGCCGCGCATGACCGTCTCACCGATCTTGCCTCGGCATGCAGGCGAGCCGTCCGTTCATCTCCAGACGTCGACGCCGTCTGCGTCACCGAACCGACCGACGACTGGGAGAGTTTGCTGTTCAGCAGGGCCTCCTTGCGAGGCGCCCTTGAACTGCCATCGGGTCTCAGAGCCGGCCCAGTTCCTGTCCTCGTCGGACTCGGACTCCTCGATACGCTTTGGAAGCACCTGGAAGGGAGCGTCTCGGCCTGGGAGGCCACTGACGACGCGCCTGCAGGGCTCGGATCAATTGACATTGCCTCCATCGCCGCCCGCCACGCTCACGACTCGATTGGAAAGGTCGAAACCCAAGGTCGGCGCGCCTTGCAAGAAGCGAAGAAGAAGTCCTGGACGAACCTTCACCCGGAACTGTCAGACCAAGTGACGCGATTCGTCGCCGCGGTTACGGGCTCCACGTCTCCATCAGAAGCACTGTCCACTTTCGAGCGAGAGACCCGCTGTGATCAAGACTCTTAAGCTGCGCAACTGGCGTAACTACCAGGACGTGTCTTTGAGCCTGAGCAGCGGCACGACGTTTGTCGTTGCGTCGAACGGTGTCGGCAAGACCTCCCTGGTTGAGGCTGCAAGATGGGCACTCTTCGGGGCCCTCCCACAGTCGGGCTCCCCTGTTCGGGTGGGCGAGGAACATGCCAGCGCGGTCGTCGAGCTGGTACTTCCAACCGGTCAGAATGTGATGGTCGAACGCGTGGCGACCACTAAGCGCACGCGGACCGCCATCGCCCCGACCGTCCATGTGGACGGGGAGCCCGTGGACGAAAGTACGTTCAGCGCTCTCCTGCGAAAGGCGTACAGAACCGAACCCGGATTCCTTGCCAGGCTCGCGATGCCCGCGGCAGTGCGCGGCGAAGAAACCCCAACAGGGCTGGGTCTGGAACATCACCTTGGGCAGTACTTCGGCGTCGAGGGACTCCATGACGCGATCAGACTGCTAAACGCTGAAATCAAGAGCGTCGAGAAGCAAGTCCGGCAGATCAAGAACGCAAACTCGGCGAGCGCCGACCGTCTGGCTGATCTGGCGAACGCGACCACGGTGACCGCCGCAAGGGTTGCCGACATGGCGACCAGACACTCGACTGCAAAGGACGAACACGACCAGATCGAGGAACTCGTCCGCTCTGAAGTCGAGCGTGCCGGGTGGAGATCCCGACACGACCGATGGCTGACGGAGTCTGAGGCTGTTGTTGCTGACGCAAGACAATCCCTCGGAGAGGGCATCAGCCTGCCCAATTTTGAGGAGGTTCTCGAGTCACTTCGCGAACAGTCCGCGCAGGAAGTCGAGAGAGCTCGCATCAAGATTGCCGTCCTCGAATCGCGGACGGAAGCCATCCTTAACAACCAGTCACGGCTCAACGAAACCCACGATCAAGACTGCCCGGTCTGCCGGCGTCCCCTGGACGAGGACACCGTAACCCTCGCCCACCGAACAAACGCCGACGAACTCGGAGCACTAACTACCGAGATCGAGATCGAACGGGTCGCCTTGGCCACCGCCACGGAAGAACACCAGCGTCTGCTGACACTCATTCAAAGGTGGAGGCAGATCCCAGCACCCGGGCCGGAGCCGGCCCCGGCAAGTTCTCCGGTACCCAGTTCGACGGACCGAGAAGAGTCACGGGCCAAGGTCAACGAGGCTCTCGAGGAGCTCATCGAAGCAAGGACTGCGCAGGCGGACGCCCAGCGTCAGCTCGATGAGGCCCGCGAAGCCGACGACGCCATGAAGCAGCTCCAGGACCTGTTCAGGACTGAGGCCAGTCTTCGAGTGGCACTTCAGACAACAGAAGCGACGCTCGCAGAACTCCTCGCGCAAACGATCGCGCCACTCGCCGTGGAAGTTGACCAACGCTGGAAGGCGCTCTTCCCCGACCGCGGAAACCTCACGACACGCGCCGACGGAACCATTACACGGAGTGTCAACGGCCACGACCTTCCTTACGATGCGTTCAGCACTGGAGAAAGCATGGGGGCAACGATCGTTCTCAAGTTGCTCGTCGCCCAGATGGCAACATCAGCGGACTTCTGCTGGTTCGACGAGCCACTCGAACATCTCGATCCGAACGTGCGCCGTCAGGTTGCGAACATTCTCGCCCGGGCATCAGACGGCACCGGTCAACTTGGTCAGGTCGTAGTCACGACCTACGAGGAACCCCTTGCTCGACTTCTCCACGAGAGAAGCCCCCAGCGGGTCCACCTCATCGACGTCAGACAAGCCGAATCCGTCCCATCGACACCGCCTGCCGTCTGATACTCCGTCGAGGCCATCCGTCGAGGTTCTACTTCAACCGGACAAACCGCCGCGGTTCGACGTCCTTCCATGTTGTAGGGGAAAGCCCCCGACGAAGGAGTTACACCATGGAAACCGAAAAGAAGAAGTCCACGACGCTGATGATCAACGGGCGTGCCCGGGAGTGGAACGACAAGGAGATCTCTTTCGAGGAGCTGGTCGGTCTCGCCTACCCGAACCCCCCGCAGGGAAGCAACATCGAGTACACCATCACCTTCCGCCGCGGCAATGGAAACAAGCCCGAGGGTTCGCTCAAGGCCGGCCAGTCCGTCAAGGTCAAGGAAGGCATGATCTTCGATGTCACTCCCACTGATCTCTCGTAGTCCCGACCTCGAGAGCCTGCACCTCGACGGTTACGCCATCGAGGTGGTCCACGGCTACCTCGTCGTTCGGAGCGTTCCGTATCTGGACAAGGACCTGTCAGTTCGCTACGGAACCCTCTGCTGCGCGCTCGAACTCGCTGGGGACCGGACTGCGCAACCGACCGACCACACGATGCTGTTCGAAGGCGACCTGCCCCACCGTTCGGACGGCAGCGCCCTGAACATCCTGGCTGGCAGCAATCGGCAGAACCCAGTGCAGGGCGTCTGGGCCGACCATCACTTCTCTCGCAAACCCACCGACAACGACCAGCGGTACCGCGACTACGCACACAAGGTGGCTACCTACGTGACGATCCTGGAGCGTGAAGCTCAGGCCGTCGACCCAGAGGTGACCGCCAGGTCGAACACCCCTGTTCCGGTACCGGAAGGTGAGGAGTCTGTCTTCGTCTACGCCGACACCGCGTCCTCACGAGCCGGCATTGGACCCACGTCCGCCAAACTCTCAGTCGGCGCAGTCTCGATCATCGGACTGGGAGGTAGCGGAAGCTACGTGTTGGACCTGATTGCGAAGACCCCCGTCTCGGAGATTCATCTCTTCGACGGGGACCGATTCCTTCAGCACAACGCATTCCGCGCCCCCGGAGCGCCCAGTCTCAAGGATCTCGAGCGCATCCCCAGCAAGGTGGAGCATTTCGATCGCATCTACTCCAACATGCACACCGGGATCCATCCGCACCCTTATCGGGTTGACGGCACCAACATTGGTGAGCTCTCGACGATGTCAATGGTCTTCGTCGCAGTCGACGACGGGCAAGCAAGGCGAGAGATCTGCACAGGGCTCGAGCAACTAGGAGTCAGTTTCATCGACGTTGGCATGGGACTCTACGAAGCCGACAGCTCGCTGGGCGGTCAGGTACGCGTAACGACCAGCATCGAGGCGAGCAGGGATCTGGCGCGCGACCGTCTCCCCTTCGGCGACCGCGACCCGAACAACGAGTACAGGTCGAACATTCAAATCGCAGACCTCAACTGCCTCGCAGCCACACTGGCCGTCATCAAATGGAAGAAGTTGGTCGGCTTTTACCAAGACACTGACGCCGAGACAAACGCCCTCTACGCGGTGGGTGGCAACTGCCTCATCAACGAGGACCACATGTGAAGCGCAATCGCTACGTACATCAATTCGCCGAGCTCATTCCCGAGCACCTCGAGCAAGGCGTTCTCTACGTTTCCCTCACGTATTCAACGACCGTCCACCTGTGCATGTGTGGATGCGGACACGAGGTCACCAACCCGCTCTCACCACAGCAATGGAAGCTGATCTTCGATGGTCGTCAAGTCTCACTCACCCCCTCCGTTGGCAGCTGGGGCTTCGACTGCGAGTCGCACTATTGGCTTGAGAACGGCGAGGTCGAGTGGGCGCCAGCTTGGTCGCGCAAGCGCATCGCTGCGGGCAGGGAAGCAACCCGAAGGCGCATTAAAGAGGCCATCGACGATCCGCCTCGACGCCAGCCTGAACCGGATTCGAACACAGCGAAGAAGTCGCTGTGGGCCCGCACCAGGTCCGCGGTCGGGCGTCGAACTTGAGCTCCATCGCCGTCGATCAGCGGGTCCCAATCAGTGGGTCTTCCGGCGGCCACGGTTTGGATGAACCCGCCTCCTAGTTGGCCTGCGAGAACCAGAGGTTCGCGGAGATCATGTTGTGGTCCGAGGGAAATCCACTCTGGAAGCATCCTCGATCGAATCGGTATTTCAGCATGCTCCAACCGGTGACAGCGATGCGGTCGGATGTGAAGATCCCGTCGACCTTGACCCCGTTGACGTGCGGCGGGCACCGAACGAGCCCGTTGCGTGAGTTGTATAGGTCCAATGAACGGCCGGGCTTGAAGAATTCCGTATCGGACATCGACTTGGAGAGTTGCTGGCGCACAGCGGTCCTCTTCTCCGCTGAGGTTGCGAGGTAGAAGTCGCCGAGGAATATGGTGGGGATGTCTGGGGCGTTCACGTCCGCTTTGACGTGGTCGGCCAATGCGAGCGCCGCCCGGATCTGTTTTTTCCTGTCGACCTCCGACAGGTTCGGGGGAATGTGGAGGTTCACAGCAACGAGCCTCGGCTCCGGCTGGTAGTCGTCGGAGGGCTCCGTTGGGACGCCCTTGAGGTCGAATGCCTGCGCAATTGCTGTCGTCTCGCCTGCGTCGGGGTACTGCCGGGGTGAACCCACAACGGTGATGTCGCGAAACTTATAGAGGAAGTGCGTGCCCGCGAGAGAGCCGCTCGCCGTCTCCCACTGCGAACCGAGCTTGTCCATCAGTGTTGGCAGCATCTTGCCGTTGACAGTCAACGTCTCCTGAACGGCCACGAGAGCCGCGCGCGATCTGGCGATCTCGGCCGCGACGCGGGCAGCGCGGTGTTTAGTCCATGAGACCTTGTTTGCTCGGTATATCTGAGTGTTGTAGGTGCCCACCCGCAGCACATCTCCCAAGCATTCGGGAGTTGTGAAGCGAACTGGTTGTGTCCACCGAGACCTGCGATCAACGCTCCTTGCCTGTACGGCCACCGAGTACGTCGTCTTCGCCCTCAACGATGCGACGGACAGTGAATCCGCGGGCTCAAACCCTGCGTACTTTGCCACTGGGCCGGTGGTCGCATTGGCGCTGACCACGGCGACTCGAGCAACCATCCCTCGGGATTGGTCTGGCTTGCTTCCGGGGGCCCAGCGGGCAGTGAAACCCTTACAAGTGGGAGTGACGACCAGCGCGCCGAGGGTCGCTGGGTCCTCAGGCTGCAGCGCGGTCGTCACAAGCGTCGATTTAGTGGTGTCGCCGTCATGCGGGCCACCAAGGATGGTTGCGTGGACCCGGGCCCAGATCTGAGCACCGTACCCGTATCTCGTTGGCTGGCGGACTTTAAATATTGCTTCCAGCCTGGCGCCGCTTCCTGCAGTCGCTCGTCTGGGGATCTTACTTTCGTAGTTGCTGTCACGTCCGACTTCCTTGTTACCGGCCACAGCGACGCGGTAGGCAACCTTTGCGCCATTGCGGGTTACGGCCGGCGCGAAGCTGACGGAGATCCTGGTGGCTGTTGATTTGACGCCCAGCGAGGAAGGCCCCCGAGTGAACGGGCTGCCAGCAGTCGCCGAACTCGCCAGCATCATGTGCGCGCAGGTCAGAGCCAGAACTATGGTGAACAGTGGTGCCGTCTTGACGATCTTCCGGTGCGTGCCTGGCGACTTGACGGTCCGCGAACGGTCGCCGTCCACTCGAGAGATTGCTCTGTCGCCTAGGATTCTGTGCCGCAGCCTGTCACGCATGGTCTTCGCGCCTCACGGATTACGACGGTCGAGCGCGGCAATGAGACGAGCGGCTAAGGCCGTGCTTCCCAGGCCGTCCAAGTCCGTCACACGGCGGGCGAGCTCACTCTCGGCTGACTCCCTGACGAGTCGTTCACAAGTCGCGCAGAGCACTACCCGATCGCCAAAGACGTCGCCGGTCACGGCCACTGTCCGAACTGCTTCGGCGTCGCAAATGAGGCAAGAAGCATCGGTGACGGCTCGGTCGTCCTGGGGGGAGCCCCCAGGGCCGAGCGACCGAGCGGAGCCTCGGTACTCGACCCTGGGGTCTTGCGGTGTGTCCATCAGTATTTCGCGTCCTTCGTCAGCAGCCAGGTGCTCTTGTTGGTCGACCACGCGATGTCCCAGCCGCGGTAACGAATGTGAACGGTCGTCCCGTAGCCGGGCCAACTCACAGCGATCTTCACCATCGGGAACGGTCGCTTGTTCCTAGCGTAGAACGGGAACCGGTGGCCCCAGCTCTCAATGACGCTCGACTTTGATTTGACCGCGAAGGTTTCGGGACCGTAGGCCTTCGGCGCATCGTCGTCTACCTCGTTGCAGGTGTAGTCGCTTCCATTGTTCACGTCGATGCCGCAGTAGTACTTGTACGTTGCGCCGTAGCTCGGTCCGGTGATCCGCCAAGTGTGCGCTCTCATGGTCCAGAACGCCGAGGCGCCACCCGTCATCGTCTGCTTGAAATTGCTTGCGACCGAGCCCTTGAGAGTGCAACTCTCACCGCTGCTTGTAATGACACAGCGGTTCAGGTCGTGTTCCATATCGCGCGACTGGTACACATAGGCGCTCTTGCGAGTACCGCCGAACAGTGTGTATCCACCGGGGGTGGCGGACATTGTGGTGAAGGGTTGATCGGTCGCGTCGGGAGACTCGACGTCTAGCCCACCTGCACCCGGGTCGTCGGCCAGCTCGATCTCGGGCTCGTCGTCGACGGGGTCGGGACCGGGCGTCACGTGTGCGCCGGCCGAGGGCGCGGTCGAATCGGACGGAGACTCCGGCGAGTACCCCTGATCAGTACTTCCTGCGATGACGTTGCCTGCCGCGTTTCTGACAGTGACCGCCCCCGTGGAGAGGTTCTCAGAGATAGAGGCGCCACTCGGGTAGATCGTCGTCGCTCGGTAGTAGGCAGCGTGTTCGTCCTGCCCGTTCGAGTAGTAGCCGAGCACATCAATCTTGAAGTCGCTCGAGGTGCTTGATGTGTTCAGGACATCGACTTCACCGTCGTAGGTCGCTGTGTTGAAGGTCGACCCTGTCGTGGCGGAACCAGATGACGAGATAGCCGTTGAACCCGTCGCAGCGTCAGAAGCACGGGGTCGGATCTGGATTGAACCTGCCGAAGAACCGTTCAGGGTCGTAACTCTCAACTTGACCCGGTCCACGCCTGTCTCGGGGACTCCCTTGAGACCGTTCACGCGGATCGCGGTGTGCTCGCCTGAGTCTGCCTTCGAGGCCGCTGCAACAGACGAGTACAGCTGTTGCGATAGAGGGACGAATCGAATAGCTGGAGCGAACCAACCCTGGGCCGAGATACGGACTCGGAGGGTCGAGTCGCTGTTGTTTCGAATCTTGATCTTGCCGGTCGTCGAGGTGCGAAGAATCGCCGTCGTTGACGTGCCCGTGGCGGCCGGTACTGCGTCGTTGAACGAGATGTTGGAAGGCGTGTCTTCCGGGGGGTCGGCTTCGTCAGCGTTCCAAGCCACCAAGCGGCCAGGTCCTGTCCACTGAGAGACGTAGAGCGTGGAAGCAACCGCACCCACCGACGCAGGGGAAGGCAACCCGCCCTGACCTGTGAGCGTGAGTGTTCTGGTTCCACCGGCTGGCACGGGAGTGGAGTCTGCTGTGTCGTAAATGACAGGCTGCGGGAGGGGGGTGAAGGCTCCTCCATCAGAGTCATCACCGCTGAAGTACCCCTGAACATCGATATAGAAAACTGCAGAGGCGCTGCCTGAAGAGTTGCGGACTCGAATCTTTCCGTCGGGTGAAAGTTTGATCGCTAGACCGCTGTCGACGTACCCGCCGGCATTGAAGTTCACCGACGAAGGCTGCGAACTGACCGATGTTCCGCCAGGCCCAATCTGCAGCGCGCCCCCGTACTGAGCTGACGTCGGACGGTAGACCTTCACATTGGCAAAGACGGCCGTCGCGTCGTCGGGGATCGACCCACCTGTGACGTCGTACTCCTGCCAGGTACCGGCAGTCAGGGTTGCCTCGTCAACCACACGCTTCGGCGACATCGCGACGAATCCGCCCGTTCCGCCAGACGCCGGCGCGGCGAAGAATCCCTGGATGTCGATGTTGAAGTGCGTGGAACCTGCGTTGTTCCAGACTGAGAACTGACCGCTGCTGTTGACCGGGATGATGGCGGTGTTGGAGCGGCCAAGGTTGGCCGGATCGAACCGCAGGACCGAGGTTGTGCTTGGCATGGACGTCCCCGTCTGCCAAACCCGCAGAGATGACGTCTCCGTGGCGCTCGATGCCGCGATGTCGAGGACAACTGCCTTCACACCAGCCGACGGGACGCCGCCGACACCACCAACCGTGTAGGTCCGGGACACCCCTGCCCCTAGAGCGCTGGACGATCCTCCGGTGCCGGCTGCCGTATCCACAAGACGGAAGGGCGTCACCGGGAAGAATTCGCTACCGGCGGCGTCCGCGCGGGCCCCCGGTGCGACGACCACTGCTGCCAATGTTGTGGCCAGAAGAGCGAACGAGATAATCGTCGCAAGTGAGCGCAATGGTCGCGCTAGAGAGATGGGGGCGAAGCCGTTCATCTATGTCCCTTCATGAGCCCCCGAGCATCGATATCTCATCACGGCTTGACCTCAGAGGTTCACTGTTCTCGTCCTGACGAAGTCATGGGTGAGGAGTTGAGCCAATGACCTCAAATCGTTCAGCTGAACGGCACACCCACCCCGTCCCGCGGGCCCTCGAGTCGAACCTGATTTCGCCGCGCCGAGATGTCCGGCGACCATCCGCCCGCCCGGTTGGCTGGCTGCCCGGCATCGATCTAGTCCGCTCGGCCGCTTCAGTCAGCTCCACCGACCGTCCGTCTTCGTCGAGGAGGTTGACCTTAAGCACGGTTTCCCGGCACCAGCGCGTCTCACCGCGCAGGACGGTTTAAGGCGTACCAATGGTTCCCCGCCGGCCGACCGGCCGGCGGGGAACCAGACGGACGGCTTCGCTTGGGGAGCGATCGACGATGTGCCGGCCGGCCGATGCTTCAGTATCCAGTGCGGGTCAGTTGGGCGCCAGAGTGGCGCGAGGGCTGGTCAGACGTCTGCGCGGCGGGACTGCATCCCTCATTCGATGGCCGGCTCGGACATCTGTTTCAGAGAGGAAGATGCAGCACATCACCCTCACCGTCATCGATGTCGGTGGGACGGAGCCGGCGAGCGAGCCGGTGTTCGATTAGTTTGGTGTACTCAAGCTCGCGCTCGATGGAGATGCTGCGCATTCTTTCGATGAGAGCCGCCTCTGCGGTCGTCCCCGACCCGGCGAAGGGGTCCAGCACCAGGCCGTTGGTCGGTGCCACGAGCCGGGTCAGGACTCGCATCAGGTCGAGCGGTTTGACCGTGGGGTGGGCGGTCTCGTTGAGGGTGACCCGCTCGGACTGGTTGGGCTTGGAGACCCAGATCGCCAGTGAGATCGACTCCTTGGACCCTGCGTCGAGGTCTGTTGCCCGTGCGGTGTCCAGCATGACATTCGTGGGCCAGCGGCTACTCGACCCTGGTGGACCGACGCGGGTGCCTCGGATGTTGAGTGCCCCGACGCCATACTTGAGGAGGTTCTGCGCGACGGTCCCTTCCAGTGGCTTTCGCGCGAGGACCACCGGCTCGTGTGACGGCTTGAGGGTGGTGCTCCATCCGCTCCATGCTTCCCCGGCGGCTGGGTCGGTCTTGGAGATCTCTCGTCCTACGTCGGTCGACTTGGGAAACCCGCTGGTGTAGAGCCAAGCGATGCTGTCGCGAATCTCGAACCCTGCATCCTCTGCGGCGACGGCGAGGCGGTGCCAGGTCCGCGTACCCCCGAATGCAACAAGGTGGCCGCCCGGCATGAGGACCCGAAGGCACTCCGTGAGCCACTCGGTGCACCAGCGCTGGAATGTGGCTGGGTCGTTGTCGGCGTATCCACGAGAGTGAGTGGCTTTCTCGTGCCAGTTCTTGGACTGCATGCCAAGCATGCGCCGCTCCGTCAGGTCGTCTGCTCGGCGGTCGGTAGGCGATCCCTCTATGGCGTAGGGAGGGTCGGTGACGACGGCGTGGACCGAGTTGTCAGGCATGTTCCTGAGGTATTTCACGCAGTCGCCGTGGAGCACGGTGTGCCGATCGGGCGAGGCCGGGTTCGCGGCCGTTGAGGTGTTCACCGCGTGGTTATCGGCGCAACTCCCGAACGACTAGTGGCCAAGCGGGCGGCGACCTCTTCCGGGCGCGCAATCAGTCCTTGGACCAATGGTCTCGGATGACCGCACTCACCGCGTCCAGCGAACCTGTCTGTTCGTAGAGAGCAATGCCTAGCGTGACGGCGAGGCTCTCGAGGTGACGGGCGTTGCGGGCGGCCTCCAAGCCTGTAAGCGCGTTCACCGAGGCGGCCAGCGCGTCGAGCTCTTCCGCCAGGTCGCCCATTTTGTCGGCGCCGACGGACACCGCCACGATCAGTTCGATTAGGCGTTCCGCGTCACTCTCAGCTGTTGCGGGGTGGTCGGACGGTGAGTCTGCGTTGACGATTGTCATGTCATTCAGCCCTTCTCTGAGGTCGGCGGACGGCCGACTTCAGAGTTATCGGCACGTCCGGGCCAGAACTGGGCGATCGTTGACCCCGGGGCTCGGCGACGCACTGGTCGCTAGATGTATCCGCACCACGGGCAGTGCGCCGCCTCGCCAGCAGAAACCATACACAGAATGTATATGTACGTATACAAAGGCCGTAGGCTGGTTCAGTGAGTGAACCCCTGACCCCTCCCGAGCGCATGGCCCTCGACGAGCACTCCGGCACACGCCCCAACCCAGGGGCGCTCGAGAGCGCCAGGCGTCATACGGAGGCCTGGCGCCCCGTCGTCGACCTGGACGCCGTGCCCTACATCGACCGAATTCGCGCCGCGCTCGGCCCTTCGCACGAGGCAGGCGTCGAGGCATTTTTGATCAACGGTCGAGTTGGGTCAGACGAAAGGCTCTCCGTACTGGAGTGGCTGGTCGCGGGTCGCGACCTGGCCCCGGTCCTGCGACTGGCCGACGAGTCGCGGCACGGCTGGGAGTAACAACCCGCCAATCGGCCCGCTTCCCGCGAGCGCTTAGGTCCTGCTGCTCCGCACCTCGATCATCAGCAAGAGGAAGGCGGAGACCAGCCCGAAGTAGAGAGCTGAAAGCACGCTGAAGAGAGTCAGGGGCACAGTCTCCAGACCGGCGAACGAGACCACAGCTAAGGTCGCGACCGTTGGCGCGGCCGCGACTGCGAGAACGAGTCCGGTCGGCCGCATCACGGCTCTGACGCCCGAGCTGAACCAACAGAGGACCGCCAACAGGGTCTCGAACCTCCTCAAGGCAAGTACGAACGCGACCGGCACGAAGAGACACAGAGCGTGCCCGACCCACCACCCCAACGACGGCCCGTGCGGCTCGGCCAAGTCGGCACCGACCTTGTATCCCAGGATCAGGATCAGTCCTTCGGTGAGTGCAGTGACCCGCAGGACCGCCAATGACCAGGCCCTCGCACCGACTTCGTCCGGTCGAACGTCGTCGTCTGCTGGCGAGGTGTTGTCGAAAATGGATGCCGTGACGATGAAGAGTGTCATGAAGGCGCCCCGGGCGAGGGTCGACCCGGCAACTGCGAATCCCTTGCCCCGCAAGAGTCGCGTAGCGCTCGGCCGCCTCCAGAATTTCGCAAGGCCGGGCCTCCGTCGGAAAGAGGTCGACGACCTCTGCCCTCGAGTTAGGAATGCCGTCGAGCACGATGTAGAGGTAGGCGGCAACCATGAGAACCACGAGTGTGGGAGGAGAGGCCTTGAGACTGAGCGCCTGACTCCCCGGCACCCTGACGCGCGTGGATATCTGCACCGAGATCGTGATGACAAGCGCGGCGAGTACGCCGGCGAACGCGGCTCCGTTGGCCGCGGAGTTGAGGGGTACCCAGCCGGGCATGAGGTCGCCTTCCGCGAGGTCCGTGTGGACACTCATCCCAAAGAGGCCCCCTGATCACAGGCCAGCGGAAAATTTCTTCGGACAGGGCCGGACCCCCTAGGCGTCAGCCACCCCGACCAGGTAGCTCAGGCGCATCGACCCACCTAGGGCGCCCACGAGCTCGGGGTTGCCTCCGTCCGCCAGGGCTAGCAGGGGCCGGGACGGCCACGGGGAGACCACATCCCGGCAGATTCGTCCGATACAGCTGGCATGACTGCGCCTGAGGACCCGGCCTTCGCGACACCGCGTCCAACACCGGTTCCGCCTACACCGCCGGATGACTGGTAGGCCCACGCTGAGCCTGCCCTCTGGCTTAGCCCCGTTTGGGCGATCTCAAGCCGCGTGGCCACGGGTCCGACGGTGCTGCCGACCGTCCCACTCAGGGCGCCCAGATCACGGCCGAGACCGAGTTTTCTTGCGCCGGTGATCGCGTGATCTCCATGCCGACGAACCGGCATGAAGAACATATTCTCGCCTGTCCGAGTGGCCTTCTCGATCATCGTCGGAGCCACCTTCACCCTCCTGCCCTTGGCCGCAAACGCCTCCATGTCGCAGTGCCCCTCCGGGTACTTCTGCGTCTGGTCCGAGACCAACTTCAAGGGCGGCTTCCAGAAGTTCGCCGCCACCAACTCGTACCGCCCCATCACGTCCGGAGCGACACAGTCCTACTACAACAACCGAACGAAGCGGACCTGGCTGCACCAGGACGCAGCTGGCGACGGCTCGTACCTGTGCATCAACCCGGGGGGCTCGAACAGCAACACCAGCGGATGGCAGGAGGACGCCCAAGCCGCCTACCTAGCGACTGTGACCAACTGCTGAGGGGTTTCTGGTCGGACCGACCAAAAACGAACCCGACGGAGGTTATCGTCAACGCGTGATCGAGGAGGACTTCGCTGACCTCTACGCTGCCCTTCGCGAACCTGTTCTCGCCTTCGCGGTGCGTCGCGTGGGACGCGAGGCGGCGAAGGACGTCGTCTCCGAGACGTTCGAAGTCGCCTGGCGCAAGCGGGCCGAGTTCCCCGACGACCGAACGAAGTGGGCGGCCTGGATTGTCGGGATCGCCAAGAACAAGGTCCTCCAGGAACTGGAACGACGAAGCCGTAAACATCACGACAACCGATTCACCGAGGACTGGCTCGGGCCACATCCCGCCTCCACCGGCGAGGACGTGGCCCGAGTGGTCGTGGACAGCGACGCGGGGCGGCGTGTTTACCGAGCCCTGTCGCCGGCCGAGAAACTTCTGTTCGACGTAGCCTTCTTCCGAGAACTCTCCCCGCAGGACGGAGCACAAGTTCTCGGGATATCGACCTCGGCTTTCACCAGCCGCGTGAACCGACTACGTCAGAGGCTCCGAGAGCTGCAGGAACTAGACCCGCCAGACAACGCGTCCACCTCAGGAGGTGCAACGAGATGACTTCCCCCGACAAGGACGCTGATGACGCTCTCGAGCTCTTCCGGCGGGAGGCGGAGGAACTTGGGTTCGGGTCCGGCGACCTCGGTGACCTGGCCGCCCAACTCGAGTCGCCCGACGACTTCATCGCACGGATGAAACGTCAGGACCGCGAACGCGAGGAACAGGAGCAGGACCTTGCACCGCCTCGCCCGCTTCGTCGGCGACGGCGGGCAGTCCTGGTGGCGGTCGGGACCGCGGCCGCGAGTGCAGCACTTGTCTTCGGAATCGCTCGGCCCGGCGGATCTCCCGCCGCCGCCGACGCCCCACCGGTTCTGGACTTCGAGTTCGCCGCCGCGACCCGAATCGCCTACGCCCCGGGTAAGAACCCCACCCCAATCCTGAAGCTGCTCTCGGATGCCGCCGACGGTGCCAGTCCATCAATACCCGGTGCGGGAACGATCCAGTACAAGAAGACCGACAACTGGTACGCGGACCAGGACGACAACGGCACGTCGAAGATCGTCCCGCGAGTCAGCGAGACCTGGCTGAGGCCAGACGGATCACTCACGACCAAGGAGTTCGTGGGCCAGGCGCTCAGAGCGGACGGGCGTGGTGTCCTGCCCGGCCGCGGCAAGCAGTTGGTGAACGAGACCCTCGAAGCCGGATCTGTGGATGCCGGCTTCGCCCGCTCCCTGCCGACCGACCCCGCAGCCCTAGCGTCAGCGCTGGTCGCCCACGGTCAGTGCGAGTCAACGACGAAGGGTGACGTTAGGTCTCTCTGCCTCTACCGGCAGGTCGTCGAGCTCACCCAGACCTACGTCCTACCCGCGAGCCTGACGGCGGCCCTCTGGCAAATGCTCGACGGCGAGGCAGGTTTCCGGACTCTCGGGTCGGTCGAGGACCGCGCAGGTCGAGACGCTGTCGCCATCTCGCTGGTCTCTTCCGACGAGCCGGAGATCCGGCACCTTCTCTTCGGGAGTCTCGACGACGGCCAGATCCTCGGTTACGAGGAGATCCTGATCAAGACTGACCCTGACCTCGACGTGAAGCCCCCCTCGGTCCTGTCGTTCTCAACATCGTTGGACTCGCGTCTGACCGAGTCCGCACCCGAGTAGTTTCCCTCCTCGGCGATCGCCGGCAGCGACGCCCGGTCGGCGGAACGCGACGGATCGACCAACGACGCAAGAAAAGTTCTTGTCTCGGCGTGATCGACGACGCCCTTCTGGGACGAGCAGTGAAGCCCGCCTTCCCTCACCCCAGGAGGCCCCGTGACTACGGCCGCTCCTATGCCCGCACCCGGTTCCACTCACCGCCCTTCTTGGGGCTCGGAACTTGCACCGTCCAGACCTGAGTCGACAATCGAGAACCTTCCCAACCCTGGCCACGGACGATCGCTTCCCCCACGGCTGTCGGTGAACGGGCTGATCAACTTCTGCCTGTGCTGCCCACGCGTAATCTCCAAACGACAGCGGTTCTGTCCCTATCATCGCTCGACCCGGAACGCATGGCTGAACCGAAACGCTTCCAGCCGCGTGCTGTCGTTCGGTCCGGAGACTCTGAAGCAGGTTCGCGAACTGGACCGACGGGTGGCGGCCTTGGCCGCTGCGCTGACCGACCGCCAGCTGCACCAAGACGACTGCGGGGCGGCCAAGCAGGATGTGCTGGGTCTAGAGCTCGCCGCTGAGCAGGTCGTGGACGGGTGGACATCCGCCGTGAGTCCACACCTGAACACCTTGGCGGCCTGTCTGGAGCCGAAATGATCGAGGTAGGGCGGTGCCTTCGGGACCGACGGGGGCTGTCTGCTGTCGGAGTCCTTCGACGTCCCTCAGGGAATACCCCACTGGAGGGCCTCCCGTGTCGTTGGCGTGGCCGGCGCCGGAGGCCCGGACGCGATGGCGGAAGTCGGGGGCCCTGAGTCCGAGGAGACTGTCAGCCCTGATCAGAAGTGGTGCCGCCTGCGTCCTCGGCGGCCTTTTCGAGCAGATGCTGCCCGGGAAGGTCCTCGTACCCGGTCTTCAACGCGCCCCGAACAGAACGGCTCAGCATTGCCTTTAGGCAGGTCGAATCGACGGCAGCGATCGACTTCCACGCCGAGAATGGTCGCCTACGGTGGCCGGGCATCGCCCAAGACTTCGCATTCAGCAGACTTTCGTCAGTAGTGTTCGTCGATGGATTGCGGCTCCACTAGTGCTCGCATGTCTGGGGCCCGCGCACCCCTGCAGACCTGGTTGTAAGGACACCCACCGGTTCTGTCCGATGCCACGGCCAGGGCGACATCCACCGGCTTTGACGGGATCGGACCCTCGGAACATCTCGCCTCCTCCCGGGTACAGAACGAGCGCGCGATCTGCCATTCGAGGTGATTCAGGTGGTCAACGGTGACGTCGGCCCCGCTCGCGGTGTAGTAGAGCGCAGACTCCACGGCGCTCCTCATCGCGGTGAGCTCGCGCTCTGCAACGGGGCGCCCGTCGGAGAAGTGCTGGAACGATCGCCGGTGTCGCGGCTGAATGCGGCCGGTCCGCATGTACAGCCGGATTAGGTGGTAGTCGATCGCAGGGCGGACGTTCTCACTGTCCGTGAAGGTGAAGTCGTGTGCATTGAGCCATTGGTGGATAAGGACTCGTGACTTCTTCTGGAGGGGATCCCCGTTGAAGGCGCTCACCCTGGCCAGGACCGCGTACGCGCCCGTCTCCCCCTGCAAGAGCACCTCTAGAGACTGTGTGGCCTTGGCGAGGCTCCAAAGACCGGATGGCACGGCCTCCTTTCCAAGTTCGTGCAGGATCTCGAGCCTGCGACGCGAAGACTCGTCTTCGAGTGGATGCGCCAGGCCAGTCAGGGTCATGAACCCGTCTGGGCTGAGGTTTACCAGCGCAGGCGGGCTGACACTATGTGGGTCGGATGCCGAGGCGGTCATGATGGCGGACCGGAGCTTGTCCCAGTTTGTCGAGTGACAGATGGCGACGAACACCGCCTCTGCCCAGGCGTCTGCCGGCGTCCTTTCCTTGTCGCGTCGCCCCGGGTCGGCGGATCCGACCTTCTCGGCAAGGTCGGTGCCGTGAAGGAACGACTGGATCGGGTCTACTCGCCACTCTCGAAGAGCCACGGTTAGTCCGTTTCGTGGCCCAGCACTCGGGCCTTCTCTTCTAGATACTCGGCTGTGGACGGGGTTCTCACGACTAAGTTTCGCGAGGATTCGATGTTCAGTCCACCCTCGATGAGCGCTGTGCGGCGCGACGGGTTGTTTGTCAGCAGGATGATCTCGTCGTCGCCCACCTCCGCCCTGATGGCGGCGACTGCAAACCGGTAGTCCCGAGGGTCCGGCACGAACCCGATCTGGTCGAACGCGGCGGCGGTGTCGTGACCCTTGTTCTGCTGGAGCTCGATCGCCTTCACCTTGTTCTGAAGGCCCGCGCCTCGTCCTTCCTCGTACAGGTAGAGGACATATCCACCGTGCTCGCGGATGATCGACAGGCTCTCGTTGAGTTGACTCGCGCAGTCGCAGTCGATGGCGCCGAAACTCTCGCTGAACACACACGAGCTCTGGATTCGGACCAGCAGTGGGCCCGGACCGGTGCGTTCGCCGATGGCCAGCACTCCTTCCCTGCTTCCGTCGGTGACGTGTTTGAGCTTGAGTCGCCCGCCAGGAACCGCGATCTCGATTGGGCCGGTCGTCGTGATGTCTGTCATCTGTGTCTCCTAGAAGGGCAGCGGTGTCTGGCGAATGTCGGTTGCGCTCATCTGGAGCAGTTCGGACGGCCATGAGATTTCGAGGTCGGCGTACGCGCTTGCGAGCTGATCGTGGTCGAAGGACCCTGTTCGCTCGCCTAGCGCCGTCGCTGCCTCGAGCAGGTCGAAATGCAGGGACTCCAGAGGATGCGTCGTCGCGCTCGACTTCAGCAGAGTCGTGGCGGGTTCTGCCTCTCTTCGGGAGTCCTCCGGTCGACCGAGGAGACGGAGGCTGTCGCTTGCTCCGAGGACTGCCCAGAGGTAGCAGTCCCGGTTTCCGGTAGACAGGCTCAGGTCTGCTGATTCTCTGTACGCTTCCAGGGCACTGGCCGGGTCGCCGGAGTGTCTCAACGCCTCCCCCAGGGTCAGCAGTCCTGTGGATTCTGGCCCGATTCCTAGCTGGCGGCCGAGTTCGAGTGCGCTGTTGGCATAGATCACTGCTTCGTTGTCCCCGGCTAGGGCCAGGGAGCGGGCCAGGGCTCGTAGCACTCCGGCTCGTTCTGCGTCGGACGATTCGTCGCTCAGTCCACTGAGCAGGACGCGACTGCTGTGGACGGCATCGACATAGTTGCCCAAGTCACGCTTGATGGTGATCAACTCTCGCTGCGCTGCGCTGGTGCCTACGCTTTTCGCAGGGAACGAGGCCCACGCTTTCTGGAGCGCTTCCTGCGATGGCCCGTACCGGTTTAGCCGGAGCAGGGCTCTGCCCTTGGAAAGCCACACGTCCGCAGTGGGTTGGCCGATCATCTCGAGGGAAGCCAGCGCAGCCTCGTAGTCGCCCATTCCGTTCTGCGCGTCCGCGTGGGCCAGTCTGAGTTCGTCGAGTTCGGCGTGGGGGAAGGCTTCGATGGCCGACCGTGCAAGATGTTCCGCGTCGACGAACGACCTGGCAGCCATGAGTGCCCGGCAGGCTTCTGCAGCAATCCTGGGACCGTCGTCGGATTCGCCTGCTGCGACAGCAAGACGTGCCATGGACCAGGAGTTGAGTTCTGGTTGAGGCAGAGGGCAGGTCTTGAGGATTTCGTGCGTCTTCGTGGCCAGGTCTCGGACGACCTGGGCGGGCGCGCCGGTCAGGGTGTGGAGATGGATCGTGTCGTGACGGAAGAGGTACTGCGTGTCGTTGGTCTGCGGCGAGAGGTCCGTGACGAGGAACAGTTCTCCGACGAGCTCGTTTACCACCTCGTAGGCGGACTCTGGATCGTCCTCGCCTGAGAGAGCCCGAACGAGATCGAAGCCGAACCGTGTTCCGACCGGGAAGAGCGCGAGTCTCCGAAGGAGGGCTCGAGCAGCCGATGGCAGGGCGTCGATTCTCGTCTTGTAGTAGGGGCCAACTCGAGTCAGGGTGCTCTTCAGGCCAGCCAGGTCGGTCCGGCCGGTAATCCACTCCTCGAGCAACAGAGGGCGCCCCTGGGTCCACGTGATCGCGTTCTCGACGTCCGCAGGCGCTGGCGCGGACCCACGGACGCTGGTGTACCAGGCCTGCACGGCGGGTGCCCGGAGCGGCTCGACCGGCACGGAGGTTGCCCGTTCGTAGGCGAGGTCCGGCCAGAAGTTTCGTAGCCAGGCGCTCCCCGCGGGCATCTCGTCGTTGAGAGCGAGAACGAGGCGCCAAGTGTCGGGCACGTGTCGGGCGACCGCGATAAGGGATGAGGACAGGCCTTCGGACGCCCTTTCCACCTGGTCGACAACGATGATTCCCTGCGAATACTGAGACGCGATCGATCCGATGAGTGCCGTCAGGGCAGCTGTCGTGTCCTCTTCACTGATGTTTCGGAGCGCTGTGGCCTCGCCGTCGATTTCCGTCCAGTTGACGTCGGACGCCGCGCTCTCGATCAACTCTGTCACGACGTTTGAGAGGGCCGGAGCGACGGCCTTCACACCGTCGAGAAGAGCAGCCACGGCGATCGCTCCCACACGACTCCCCACGCCTGTTGCTATGGCTACGCCCATCTGCTTCAGGTCGACTTGGTCCTGTTCGGCGAGGAACTGAAGGACAGCGGCGGACACCGCGTGGGCAAGGTTTGATGGCGTTGCGATTCCGCTGGAAACCTCGAAGTGGACACACACCGAGGGCGCGCGACCACCAAGTTCCCGCAGTACGGCTGACTTCCCTACGCCGGAAGGCCCCAAAAGAAGCACGACGGGGCCTAGCGTTGACGCTGGTAGAAGATCGGAGACCAGAGAGTTCCGGCCGAACACCGACGGTGTTGCAGCAGGCTGACCGGAGCCAGTGTCGTTCAATCGTCCTCCCAGCTCACGTGCGATCGTCGCTGACCGAGCGTTGAGCGAGATTATCGCTGTTGGCCCCTCCGCGGGGTCGGTCCGCCGAGGAAGTTCCGTGCCTCAACGGGTGGTCGGCGAGCACGGTCGCGACGTGCCCTGGCTGGCTGTCTCGGCCGGCGAAGTTGGGCGCGCAGCCTTTTCGCAGGAGACGTAGGTGTCGGAGCGGCCCATCAGCGGGATCCTCAGAGGACGGCCCGCCGCGTGAAGCCCTCTCCAACCTCACGCCCCCGCTAACACTCTGTGATGAGTTGATGACATCGAGTTTGGCCTAAGAGCGGTGATCCGCGCTGCTGCAAAGACCTGAAGGCGGCCCGTGCGGGCCCGTGCTCAGGGCGCCTCACCCGCACCCACCTCCGTATAGCGGTTGTCAAACGTGCGAGCCTGACCACATGATCCCGCTCGACGGCGCCGCCCTCGTGGGCGTCCTCGGGGACACCGAGGGCAATCAGCCCTGGGTCTTCGACCGCATCTCGAAGTTTGCCGAAGCAGGGATCACGACCGTGCTCCACCTCGGCGACTTCCATCTCGGCGTCGGGGACCCCCGTGTGTCCAAGGGCCGGCTGATTCGCACGGACAGATGGCTCCAGAAACACGAACAGACCTGGCTCATCACCCCGGGGAACCACGAGAACTGGGACCGCCTCAATGCGAAGAGGCCCGGGCCCCATGGACTCCTCTGGTTCGGCGAACGCGTCGCGTTCATCCCCAGAGGCCACCGTTGGGCCTGGCACTCTGTCGACTTCGTGTCACTGGGCGGCGCGCCCTCAGTCAATCGAGAGCGCCTCACGCCAGGACGAAGCTGGTGGGCTGACGAGCAGATCACCAATGACGACGTCGAGCGCGTCATTGGTGCCGGCCACGCCGACGTCATGCTGGCTCACGACGCGCCGGACCCGCTTACCCCGTCTGTCCAACGGATCGTCGACAGCAATCCGCACCGGCTGGACGCGGAGACTCTTGAGTACGCGGGGGTCGGTCGCGACCGCCTCACTCGGGCCTTTGCTTCTGTCCGCCCACGTCTGCTTCTCCACGGGCACCACCACGTCCACGACCGGTCACACGTGCAGCTTGCCCAAGCAAACTTCGAGACGGAGATTGTGGCTCTTGCGGCCGACGACATGCCCCGCAACGCGGCGGTGCTGCATCTCGGAGGTGGCCCTGAGCGGTTGCGGGTCGAGATCATCTGATGCGGAGCCTCGCCCGTCAGGGTTCAGCCAGGCGGTCGATGGTCACCTCGACCTCGTAGGCGATCTGACGCATGGAGGCTGCGGCCCGCCGTTGCTGCCGTCCGCGCTGGTTGAGGCTGACCGTCATGCTTCCTGCGGTGAGTTCCGCTGCGTCAGCTGGACCCTCTGGGCCCAGGACGGTGTGCCTTGAACTGGATGACGTCTGCATCCGAGACTTCGAGCAGGGCGTCTCGGACCAGCGCCCTCCGGTAGGAGATCAAGATCTCAACGAGCTCCTCTCCGGTGTGGTCGGCCACGAGAAGGATCGCTGCGATCGTCTCCCGGCGGGTGGTGCTGGCACCCGCGTTGTTGGCTCGCTCGACTAGGTCGTCGAGACGCTGGTCGAGGGCGATGGGCCAGCGAATGCCCACCTGCTTGTCCTTCGAGTCGCGCAGTCGATCGCCGCTCGACACGCTGTGCCGTTCGTCGTTCATGTGGGTACTCGATCCTAGAATAGACATATGTCTGTTAAAGGTCTGTCTGATCTGGTGGTCGCCATTATGACTGCTGGCTCCGTGGATGGTCTACCTGCGCGTGACCACAGGGACCTGCACTCTGCCCTCGCTGGCCTGGACGGCCGAGAGGACGAGGTGACAGATCAGCTGTGGAACAGGTTCGGCGGCAGGCGCCCTTCGGCACCGGACGCGGCAGTCGGTCGCCGTACCGATGGGGTGACTCCGGCAGTCTGGGAAGCGGTGGGACAGGGGCTCATGGCGGTAGCGACTGACGGCCAAGAAGCGGTCTATCTAGTCACAGATGCCGGTACGGCACACTCACGACGTCTGATGATGGGCATGACGCCGGCCGAGATCGACTACCTACGCGAGGTCGGCGCGGAGTGGGCCTTCGCCTCGACCTCACGGAAGAAGGCAGCGAGCGCCCGATCGTCATCCTCAGGGGCACGAGTGGCGAGACTGGCATAGTTGCGCCAGTCGACAGCATCCTTGTGACGCCAACGAGCAACGTACGACACCATGCCCGCGTGGCGCCCAGACGTGACCGGTGCCGCGGTCACCTGGTAGACGCGGGTCTGGGCGGGCGAGAGATGGGTCGGGTAGTTTCCCTGCCAACAGCCGACGAGGCCGCCGCCAGAGACCTGGACCCAGCTCACGCAGCGAATGTCTCGAACGGCACGAAGTGCCTCGTGCGCGGACTGGTAACGGTCCGCGGGCTTCGCGGCGACCAGGCGGCGAAGGACGCTGACGACTGGTGCCGGGACCCACGGAGCGGGCCGGTAGAAGCGGTCTGGCAGTGCCCGACGGCCCAGTGCCAGACGCCGGTCGACGCTGTCGCGATCGATGTTCTCGTAGTCGTGAGGGCCGTTCAGCATCTCGACCATGACAGCGCCGACGCCGTAGAGGTCGCTTCGTACGTCGAGAGTGCCGGCGGCGGCCTCCGGGGGCTGGTAGAGCGGTGTCCCGCCGTAGGGCTTGGCCTGCCCGGCCGCGTCACGCGTGGCGGCGGACCCCAGGTCACCCACGTATGCGTGGCGACGAGCCTCGTCGAGCATGACGTTCGGCGGCTTAATGTCGCGGTGCAGAAGGTTGCGCGTCTCGTGCAGGTAGTTCAAAGCGTCGAGGATGCCCTCGACGATCGCGAGCGTGTCGCCGACGCTGAAGCGGTGGCCGTCGATGCTGAGGGCGTGATGGATGCACCGCCCGGGATAGTAGTCCGAAGTGAACGTGATGCACTCGAGCGACAGGTCCTTTTCGGGGTCCCACTGCGCTTCTCGGACGTTGATGAGATGGGGGTGGTCGAGCGACTCGAGCACACGCGGTTCACTCTTGGCCACCCCGTCCGGGTTGCCGAGGAGCGAGACCGTCTTCTGAACAATCTCCTTGCCGAAGATCTCATGGAAGGTCAGGATGACCTCGCCCGTGGTGCCGTTGCCCAGGCTCGACTTGAGGATGTCGTACGTAGGCCGATCGAGTCGTTCGCCCTTCAGTGCCACCGGTCTGCTCCTGTCGCGGGCCGCGGCGGCGCGCTCAACTACATGCTAGGGCGGCCATGGCCGCAACGTCTCGCTTCTTGGTCCAGTGCGGTGCGAGCGGCTCGTCGATGTAGGTCTTGGCGAAGTCGCTGGTAGAACCGCGGCCGTCGAGTCCGAGTGATGCCTTGATCCGCTGCCGTGAGACCCGCTCCAGCTCGATGCCCACGGCGGAGGCGCCGAACTCGAGCACAATCTCGACTGTCATCCGTCCCAGCAGGCTCTGATAGGTCGTCTGCGTTGGCTGAGGCTCGGCGAGGGCGACGCGGTCAACCTTGTGGCGTTGCAGGAACGCCGCCAGTTCGTCCGCGCCTGCCCTGAGGGCGTCCGATCTTGACTTTCCTGATGCGAGCTGGAACGAGACGGTGTCGGGGGTACTGAGAACGGCGTCGTCAGCGATGACGAACCAGAGGGTTCCGGCGGTGGCGTTCGCACCAAGCACTCTGAGCATTGTCCTGTCCCTTTCAGTTCGGAGCGGCCCGAGGTGAGCACGTACTGCGCTGCTCGTCTATCTCAGGCCCTAACGAAGTCGAACGCTGTCACTGTTGTTCACCGCGTCGGACGTCACTACGCCCACCCTTCCGCAGGTCGAGAAGGCACGACACGACGACGAACACGACGACGGCGAGGGCCGCGACCCATCTCCAGGAGCCCGCCGCCTCTTGGTTCATGACATAGACGCCCGCAACGATGACAACAGTGAAGATCAGAAGTCGTCGAAAACAGCCGGGATCTAGGGTCCGATTCACGGCGCACATGTCCTATGCGAACGAACCGCAGGTGCTCCCGGCTGCATGGAGTGCAGTAGAACACACGCGATCAGGAGCCGACAACGGCGATTGGTCTGGAACTCCTCATAGTGAGTTGGCCGTGCACTCGCAAGGTCAGAGGCACAGAATGGCGGCCCGTTCCGGCGCGTACAGGTCTGCGGCCCAGCCGGTCACCGAGGTGGACGCAACACCGTGATCGAGCCGATAACGGCGTTGCGGAGAAACCTACGACGCCACAACCGCCACTCCGAACGGAGCACATCATGTCAGTCTCTCGCCTGTCGACCCAGCACCTTCCCCGACTCAACCTCTTGGACCTCATCGGGGTGGTGCCCGAGGCGCACCTACTCGATGCCAGACCACTCATCCGCGCGGCTGTGACTGCCGCACTGAAAGACGCCGGACACCCACCCGAGTCGTTGACCTTCGGTGAGATCACCTACGACGACGATGACGAGGACGGGTTCTGGTCCGACGTGAACGTCTTCTACCCGCAGGCGGCACTCGTTTCAGTGTGACTGTCACACACGACGAGATGGCCGCAATCGGTCACCTTCTTCTGCAGTCCGAGGAGAACGCGACGGCTGCCGACCCCCCCCCCCCCCCCCCCCCCCCCCCCCCCC
>NZ_LMFJ01000002.1:200412-218567 GCF_001426755.1 Aeromicrobium sp. Root495
ACCGAGTCTCGAGGCAGAGTCCAACCTGCATCTCCTGGACGAGGCGAACAACGTGCTCTGGACCAAGCGTGCGCCCTCAGACATGGCGGAGGTTTTTCGGGCAGTCAGCGAAGAGCTCGCTACCAGGGGTTCCAGGGCTGGGCCTAGCGACGGCTGGCGCAGAGAGTGGCCGGTTGGGGTCTGGCAAAGCTTGTCTAGGTGAGCGACGCGAGCAGTGCGGCGGTCGTTGCGTCGAGCAACGCCCTGGCATCTCCGTCCGAGACGGGACGCGCTTCGAGGTCCATCGAATGCAGTACTCGGACGACCATCCGTTCGGCCGCGGCTCCTGCTACCCACTCCGCCTCAGCTCGGGACAGCAGTCCTGCCTGCAATGCGAGGCGCAGCTGGACCCAGCCCGAGTCGGGATAATCGTCGGTGGGGGCGAACCTGATCCGTAGCCCACGAAGCTGCTCAATCATCTGGTCCCGATCGATCTGCCCGAGCAGCGCTCGACTAACGGCTTCGTCGACGGAGGGTTCAAGAATCTCGGGACTGTCGGCCACCTCCTCCAGGAGCCTCACGACGGCATCCTGAGGCATCCTGAGCGCGTAAGCGACAGCATCCGGTGAGTATCCGTCCGTCACGCTCTGGTGAACGAAACGTCGCGTGTCGATGTCGTTGACGATCCGCCTTGCCCGGAGTCTGGCCGCACGGGCCGCCAGACTTGTTGACAAGGCTCTCCCGATTCGACGCATTCCGAGGCTCCTTGCGTGGACGAGAGGCGACCTGACAAAGCTGACCGGGGTCCGGCGACTCGAGTTGTCGTTGGCCAGTCAGTTCTTGGCGCAAGAGGCGAGGAACGCCCGGTAGTCCTCCAGGGTTGTATTCGGCTCCTGTGACGGCCCTAGCCCATTGACGGAGTTGCGAGCTTTCACGAGCTGCTTTCGAAGTTCGGATGCATCCGTCTCTGGCACGAGCGCGTCGACGGCCTGACTCTCACACTCGTTGACGCCCCAGTTCTGAGTTCCAAACCCAAGAACTGGCCACCAGTCGGGTCCGCCGCGGGGCCTGAACCCGCGAAGCAAGATGTGTCTTCGCAGAATGATTGTGTTTGGGCGGGCATCGGTGCCTGTCGTCACGACCGCGTGGACGTCCAGCCGGACAGTCAGCGTTCGTGAGGGAGTGCCGTCGTCGAGTTCTGCCGGCTTGCTGGTGGTCGTCCAGTCCGCAGTCACCAACCGAGCAGGTCTCACCGGACGCTGTCCCAACGTCGTGGCGAGGGATGCCTTCCAGTCGTTCCCGAAGACGTCGGGGAGACCGTCATCAACGTTGTCGAGAGTCGCCGCGTAGAGGCTCTCGGTGACGTAGTCGTAGGCTGCATCAAGGCTGAGGTTGGCGGTCCTGCTGCTGAGCGACCGGCGCATCAGCTCAAGGATCTGACGTTTAAACGCGAGTACGTCTGCACGCTCGAAGCCCTGGGGCGGTGCCGTGTGCGCTCCGACGTCCAGCCGTACCGTGCTCAGCGTCTCCGCGTACTTCTCTACCGCGGGCTGAGGCCGGCTGGCGCGTTCGTCCGGTGGGGCGTGGGTGCATCCCGTCAGGACCATGACGGCCGCGGTTGCCACAACCAGTCGTCTCACGTGTGTCTCCTTCGCCCGCTGACGGCCTCCGCGGCGAGTTTACGAGATTTAAAAGTCTTATGCCTATTCATCTCAAATGTTTAGTCTCTGGATTCGAAGGCATGGGATGGATGAACTGACTCCATGCCGCCCTCGTCGCCGAAGCCTCCGGTGTCCGCCGCAACTGGAGAGTTCGGGCACCGCGTCAGGACCCGCCGACACGAACTAGGCCTAAGCCAGGAGAAGCTTGCGGAGCGATCGCAACTTCACTGGTCCTACATCGGTCAGGTCGAGCGAGGGCAGACCAACCTCACCCTCCACAACATCGTCCTCGTCGCCCTGGCGCTGGAGATTGACCCCGGGCAACTCGTTGAGGGCATCACCTCGCTGGGCTGACGAAAACCCGACCGCCGGCCCCGGACCTAGCGGCCGATCCCCGGCCTCGTCCCGGGGTCACTCGATCTGTGAACACAGTTCGGGCACGCAAAGAGGAGCCATGTCGATCGGCCGACGGATCGGCGCCTTCCTCACGAGTCGGCTGGGAGCGCGGGTTGTGCAGTCATAGCCGGCCGAGTCGACGACCGCTCTGGAGTGCGCCTCCAACTGCTGCGCCCGACCTGAGGCGCATAATCGCTGATTCTAGTTTCGCCGATCTCGCCAGGCCATGACGGCTGACGAAACCAGCAGCAGCGCGATCACGACTCGGCCAAACCACAGGGCGGGCTGAGAGGCGCTGTCCGAACTTCCAGTCGCCGCGACGAGTATGAAGAGGTAGATCATCCAGCCGATAATGATGGAAGCTGCCGCGATCAGCGGTACTAGGAATCTTCGCTCTGACTTCATGCTGGTTCTCAACTCAGGGACGGTCGGCGGTTGGCGTCGGGCGGGTCTCAGAACGATTTTTTCGCCACAAGCGCCGAGCCGCCTGGACCCCGACATACAAGACGGCGGCAACCATAGCGACGCGGTAAACGATCTCGCCGTCCGATGGACCGTCCGACGTGGCCACGCTGATCAGGTTCCACACGATGCCCGGCAGGAACACGATGGACAAAGCCACTAGCACCTTGTCAACGGTCCCGCCTCCTTCGGCGCGTTGATCTTGCATCCTGTCTAGTCCCCCTTCGCGTCCGTGTAGTTCCAACCGAACGAATCCGCGATCACGTTACCGGCACAACCGACGGTAGCTGCGAGAATCCCCTCCGCCGGATCGTAGGGCAAGATGAAATTCTCCTTCGTCTGTGAGTACAGGAGCGAGCCGCCGGCGAAACAGGTTCCGGCAAAGCCGAAAAGATCACTGAGGCCTGGGCCGTACTCTCCCCAGAATGCGGAAGCCTGGTTCGCTACGAAGCCTCCTACCGCAGAGACGCCTGCGTTGACTTTCGAGCCGAAGCCACAAAGGCCTGTCGGGTCGAAGTAGCATCGCCCGCTTGGATCGGACTGATTAATCGGGTCCCCGCCCGCGTAGTTGAAGGCAGTCGTCGAGCGGGGGTCTCCCAGACCGCCCGCCACAGAGTCCGGTTGGGTGAAGTGACCCTGGGTGTCGTAGTAACGAGCGCCGAGCTGGTAGGCGCCGTCACTTCCGCCGCTTTCCAGGTTCTGAGGCGCGCCGAGCCAGCGATACCGGTTGTTGTTGGCCACCGTCTTGTTCGTGTCCGGTGCATCCTGCTCTCCGAAGACCTTGGCTTTTCCGTACGGCGAGTACTTGTAGCCGCCGGTCACGTAACCGGACGGGTAGGTGAGCCAGATGGTGTTGCCATTGGGTTCGGTCACGTAGTTCACGCGCTGTGTGCCGAATCGGTAGGAGAGGATCGTGCCTGACGGATCTCGAACGACATAGAGAATTGTCGATCCTCCGGCTGTGACTGCTGAGACACCAAGCGGCCCGGTGACTTCGCGGTTCGTCGAGATGTTCGCCCGGACGTCGTTGCCCTGGTCGTGGTACCTCATCGCGAGGCCGTCGATGTTGGTGACCTGGTTGCGGTCGTTGACGGTGTAGCTGTCGGTCCCGGTCCCGCTGCCCAGGCTGTTGCCGGACGCGTCGCTGTTGACGGTTGTGTCACCGGTCGGGGTTGAGGAGCAGGCGCGCGGGGCGTACGTCGGGGTGCCGCCGGTCTCGTTGTTGTCGCCCTTCCAGCAGAGCTGACCGGGCTTGTTGTAGCCGAAATATGTCGGGGTCGAGTTGACGACTTCCTTCTTGAGGTTGCCGACCTTGTCGTACTCGTAGGTGTAGTCGGGTTGACCGGACTTGTTGTCCGCTGCGCCTGTGAGCCGTTCCTTGGTGTCGTAGGTGTAGTCAATGGTGCTCTGCTGGTCCGTGTAGGGACTGGTGGTGACGTTACGGCGCTGCAGTTGAGGCGAGTCGACCTTGATGGACGGGAACGCGGGGAACGGGGTCAGGGTGTAGTCGTAACCGACCTTGCCCACGACCGTTCCGGAGTGCTTCTCAAGCCGGAGCTCCTTGGGTCGTCCGTTTTTGTAGTAGTCGTACTCGACGCGCGCACCGTCGCTGCCGCTCGGCTTGGGGAATGTCACGCTTTGTCGACGTCCGTCGTCGTCTGAGGTGATGGTGATGTCTTCGCCGCCCTCGGTAACCCGGGTGAGACGGTTGGCGCTGTCGTAGCCGTAGGTGACTACGTGCCAGGAGCTGGTCCCGCTGACCAATTCTGAGTGTGAGGTCAGGTTCCCGACGCCGTCGTAGGCCAGGGCGACGGAGTCGTTCCCGCCACCGTAGGCCGGCGTGGTCTGGCTCTTCATCCGGTTCATCCGGTCGAAGACGTAGGAGGTGGTGCCTTCGTCGGTCTTACGGCTGGTCAGGTTGCCTTCGCCGTCGTAGGTGTAGGAGAAGCAGCCCGTGCCGAGGTTCAGGGAGCACAGGAGCGAGTTCGCCCCGTTGAACAGGACGGACGTCGTCCGGTCGTTCTTGTCGTAGGCGTAGGTGGTGGCGAGTCCGCGGCCGTCGGTGACGGTCAGGACGCGGCCTGCACCGTCGTATGTGTAGGAGGTGCAGAGCTTTCGGGTAGATCCAGTCGAGCAGTCACCGCCAGGCTTGCGGATTGACTTGACCTGCCACTGGGACCCGGGCACGAAACTAGAACCGTCAATCGCCGCGGACTTCCAGTAGGTGTAGATGGTCTTGTCGTCATCGGTGGGGCTGGAGCCGGCGTTGCCGTCCCAGGCCTTCTCGACCACGCCGTTGTCGTCGTTGTACGTGCGGTGAGCCTCGACGGCGTTGCTGGGCGAGGAGCCGCAGACACCGAACGGCATGTTCGGATCCGTGCTGCTGTAGGGCGCGGTGGCACCCATGGCCGAGTCCTTGACTCGGCCCTTCGAGTCGTAGGTGTACTTCGTGCAGCTGTTCGCGCCAGAGCGGACGGCCGACGGAAGGTAGTCGCTCCCCGGCACTGTGCCTGGCGTCGCGTACTCGTATCCAGTCGATGACGCCATGTCGGCGGCGTTTTTCGGTTCTGTGACCTGGTCGAGGCGGTCGGGGAAACTGTCTGAATACTTGCCAACGGTTGAGCCGGTGGGTCCGGTGCCGGTCGGTGAGGTGATGTTGGTCGGACCGTTGTCGGCGGAGTACTGCGTTGACTGTTTGTTGCCAAGGGCGTCGTAAACCCAGGCGATGCGGTCGGCACTTCCGTCGTCTCGCTTGGCGAAGCAGTAGGTCGTGCCCTTGTTGTTGGGGTCGGTGACGGTGGTCCATTCGTCGCCGTTCCCATCGCACTTTGTCGGTCGGGCGTCGAGGTAGTCGAAGGTGTACGTGTAGGCGGTGTCGGCGCCGTTGACGTACCGGTAGCCGAACTGCTTCGCCTGGCCGCTCTCGTAGGTGATGGTGGTCTTGTTGGTGCCTTCGGCTGTCCCTGGACTGGTGAGGGTGCTCAGTCGGTTCGAGGTGTAGGCGTAGGTGGTGCTCTGGCCAACCGCGTCGGTGTATCCGGTCAGCAGGCCTGAGGTGTAGCTGTAGTTCCAGGTTCTCGCTCCGACGCCGCTCTCGGCGGCCGAGGCGATCTGAGTGATCGTGTTGCCGCTGTAGGTGACGTTGTAGGTGCGGTTCGACGCGTCGGTGATAGTGCTCCACTTGGGTCGGGTTCCGGCTGTGCCGTCGTAGGTCATGGTGATCGCGTTGCCGGACCTGTCTTTGATCTTCGTCAGGTAGGCGTTGCCACTGCCGTCAACGGTGCCGAAGACCCAGGTGGTGCGACTCTTGCGGAACGTGAGGGTGAAGCCGTCACCGGGATCGATGTACTCCAGGTCCGCGCCAGAGCCTCCGATGGGTGTGGAGAACTTCTTGTAGTCGTTTGACCCACTGTCGGCGCTCTTACGCGTGAACGAGCCCAGAACGGTGCCGGAGGGGCCGTGGAAGTTGTACCGGTAGGCGTCCTTCTTCTCCAGGTACACGTCCGGGCCGATGCCGAACTGCCAGCCCTGGCCCAGGGTCGTGTTGGTCAGGGTGGCCTGGGAGTTGTAGGTCCGCTGCAGGTTCAGGTTCAGACCTATCCCGTTGATCGAGGCGTCCGATGCCGACACGACGGCGTTGCCGTTGCGGTGGTTGGCGGAGAGCGACGAGTGGTCGTTCAGCGAGTGGTTGGTCATCGAGTACCAGGACTGGGTACCGAGGTCGGGCTGCACCGTGATGTCAAGGGTCGGGATGACGTCGGCTGTCTTGCAGTAGCTGGTGGTGGAGTCGAAGTTGATCGAGCAGAACCGCTTTTCCTGGGTCTGGTCCAACTCGTCGGGGGCGCGGAGCACTACCGCCTGCTCCGGTCCGCCGCTGACGCCGGTCGGCGGGTTGCCCGGGTCGGCGTTCTGTTGGGCGCCGGCCCATCCCCTGACCATGGGGGTGACGTCCACGTCGACGAACCCGGCGCCTGAGCAGCCGGCGGTGGCGGCCTTGTTGAAGGATACTGTGGTGCGCCACCGGGCGTCGTAGTTGACCACGGGCTGCCCTGACAGCCAGGTCGGGTATGCGGCGACCTTGCCGTCCACGGGGTAGAAGCCCGTGGGCTGCGGTCCACACCCTGTCGAGCCTGCTCCGGAGCTGTACTGCTTCAACGTGAGCTTCGCCTGGTCAACGACGGTGCCGAGGACTCGGTTGTACTTGAACACGATCACGGACCGGAAGCGCCTGGCACCGTCGTCTGATCCGACCCGGAGGTTGAAGTCTTCGGTGTGGCTGGTGTCGCCGGATGCCTGGTTGCTGAAGTAGAAGGTGTCGCCGCGGCGCGGCAGTGAGATGGTCGGGTCGATGGTCACGGGGTACTTGCGCTCGGAGGACTGCAGGTACTTGGTGGAGGGTCGAAGCTCCAGTACGTAGTCGTCGCCGGACGCTTCGAGGGTTGCGGCTACATCGGCCGGGCTGGTCGGGTCTCCGGCGGAGTCGACGTTCGAGTCCCACATCACCAGTCGGCGGCTCGTGGCAACTTCGGTGTCACCGTCGAGGAAGGTCAGGTGCTGGTCCTTCAGCACGACCTTGAGGCCGCCTGCCTTGATGGTGAAGCGGTAGACAGGTTCGCCTGTCGGGGCCTGCGGGAGTTCGATGTTGGTGGTGAAGCCACCGGAGACGGGACCGACCTCGACGGTGCTTGGCGCGCTCTTGGGCTCGTCCGGGGCCGTTGTGGTCTTCGGCTCGGGGGTGGCTGACTCGGAGGGTCCGGGAGATGCCTCGGCGTCCGGTTGGTTGTTCTGCGTCTCGTCGTTCGCGTTGGTTGGCGTTGGAGAGGGAGTCTTCTCGTCGCGAGATGCCGCATCTGGCGTTGATGCTTTTTCGGACTCGATCTGGTAGCGCGCCACTGGTCCGTCGACGGTGGGGGCAGCGAGGTCTCGGTCGAGGCTCAGCTCGATCTTGCGGCCCTTGCCGACGTCGAGGCTCGAGACGGGGCCGGTGCCGTCGGCGCTGAACGAGACGTCGTCGGTTGAGACCTTCGGGGCGAGACGCTTGCCTTCCTCGGTGAGGTCGAGGTCGATTGGGACGTACTTGCCGTCGGTGTCCTTTGCGCGGATCGGCGCGAGCGCTTGCTTCTGTGTGACCGTTCCGTCGGGGTTGGCGAAGACTGTCGTGGTCGCGTCACGTTCGGAGACAACCTCGACGGCCTTGTTTGACTTGCGGGAGGCCTCCAGCGCCTTCGCGACTTCCGAGGCCGAACCGTCGGTCTTGTTTCGGTTTGGCTTCGAGCTGGGGGCGTCGGAGAGGCCTGGTTCGTCGGCCGCGACGGCCACCGGTGCGCCAACGAGCACACTTCCGACCAGGACAGCAGCCGCCAGTTGGCGTGAGAAGTTGATCGACCGGCAGAACGACATACGGGGCCCCCTCGCGAGTACCACTGCTCGCCGGCCCATCCGCCGAGTCCATGGTCATAGGCACAACGGTCACCCCTGACGTTGTGCGAATCGAATACAGCACGTAGGCGCGGAAGTAGACAACGGTCTGGAGGGATGAACTCCTCCTCAGAGAGTTGGCCGGGCATTTCTTGCCGGCGTGTGTCGGAGGTCGGGAGCAGACTGGCTGGCGGAGGTACCACCTATATGTCCCAGTCAGATCGGAACAGCGGAAAGTCCTGGTCGAGCCAGGACAAGAGCGACCTGAAACGCCTTGCCGGCGAGAACACACCGACACGTGTCATCGGGCTGAAGCTAGGCCGAACAGAGGACGCGGTCAGGTCTCAGGCCTCGAAGCAGGACGTATCACTCAAGCCGACTAACCAGTCGCCCTACAACCGCCGGAAGAAGTAGTACCACAGTGACTGACACGACGTCGGACGAAGATCCTCTTCTCGAGCAGCGCGAGTGGCTCAACGAAATCCTGGAGAACGTTGACTCGAACAACACTGTTCGCCAACCACCGGTCGCTGTCGTGGAAGCACTCCTTGCCTTGGGTCTGCCGTTCGACATCGGCTGGTCAGAATTCACGCACGACCGCCGCACCGAGATCACGACCTGGTCCTGCACCCTCGCCACGAACGAACACTTCGTCGAGGTCTCAGCGAAGGCGCAACGATCTGGGCGCGGTGTCTGGACCGGAAACGAACGAACCGAGACCAGATACGCGTCTCCACCGCGGGTTGTAGTCGACGTTTTCCGACTCGACGCCGTCGTGGCCCTGACGCTCGACATCGCAGGAGCCTCGGACGTCGCCGACGACCCGAGACCTGGACAGCAGACCTGGAATTTCCGGTTCGCCGACGACGAGACGCGGGACTTCGTCGTAGACAACGACACCACAGGGCCAAACGCTGCCACCGCAGCGTTCTGTCGACGGCTGGCCGCGAACGTCTGACACCAGCCCCCGTGCCACGAACGGATCGGAGAAAGGACGGCCATGCCGATCTACTGCGTCAACAAGCACGCGCAGTCCAATGGCGACCATGAGGTTCACGACGTGACCTCGGCCCACGGGTGTCTTCCAGTGCCCTGGAACCGTGTCGACCTTGGCTATCACCCGAGCTGCACCGGTGCCGTCGCAAAGGCCCAGCGCTACTACGCGAACGTTGACGGTTGCCGCTGGTGCGCCACCCTCTGTCACACCTCATAGTCTGGTCGTCGTCGATGCACGGGACGGGCGTGCGAAAGTACCTACCGAGCACCGGTTTGTACTGCCTCAGTGCTTTGATGGCCCTGAAACCTGGACCTCCGGGGCGTCCGGGGCGTCCGGGGCGTCCGATGACGTGATCTGGTCGCTCCGAGAGCGTCATGTTGTGCTGAGCGTCAGAGGCCCGAGCCGGCGCTACGGTTTGGCGGTGAAGTTGACAGAGGACGAGCCAGGTCTGAACGACGACGATGCACTTTCGCTGTGGGTCGGACGGGTCGCTCGCACGCATGCACTCCTGGAGTATGGCGTCGCGAATGTCCACCACCTACTGGTTCGCCCGGGCGACGACTCTCCTCCGGCCAACTCGGCAAAGAGCTTCAGTCAACTTGTCAGCGAGTGCCGCAAGCGGGTCTCGGGATCGGATGCATACCTGGAGATTCGGGAGCCGGGCGTCGGGGCCTTGGACGGGGCCCGGGACGCAGGGCTCGCGCGCAATCGGGTGGTTCACGACATGTGGCTGCCAGATCCCCGAGGTGACGACTCGGGGCCGCAGGGGTGGAACACCTACCGTCGACTTGGCGATCACCCCGCGCCGTACTCCTCCGCGGCGCTTCAAGGTCTCACTCACGTCATCGACGCCCACACCCTCTTAGTGCGCACTCGAGTGCGGGTCTCGGGACTGTTCATGGCGCTCTACGCCCTCTCTCCGCCGGAAGGCACGCGCCAGAAATCACCGAAAGGCTCGGTCCAGGACAGGTACATCGCGCTCATGAACGACCGGTTCACACTCAGTCCGAACGGCGACTATAACGTCGCCTGAGCACACCATTTCGGTCCCTGTCCAGCTGTCCGAAACGGAATCTATGAATATCCGAGCGCCCGCGACGGATGCGATCAGAAGCCGCAACACGTACGACCGGCCCCGCTCGAAAATTCAGCGCTGCTGAAATACCGGCACGACCCAGCCCCCGTCGAAATCCCTCCATGCTCCGAAGTCGTAGGTCACGCCCCACGACCCAAGCGCCAGGTTGATCTTCTCCCAGTCGTTCTGGTCGTGCAGGTCACCCGAGAACCCAGGAAGCTCAATGAGCTTGCCCTGCGGATGATGGTCCGGGGACGGATCCAACCGAAGTCGCCAGACTCCGGCGTCCTCGCTATAAGCGACCACCGCGAGTCTTGTGTCCTCTGCCATATCTGGATAGTACGTCGCGAGCAACGACGGCCTTGGTGGCGAGTCGAGGCCCACCTGATGTTGTCAAGGTCCATCTGCAGACTTCCCGCCCCAGCGACCATGCGGGCGGAACCCGTCTCGGCCCAGGCGTGTTGCTCAGAACTCAGAATCTAGCGACGGGCTCCGACATCCCCACGCTTCGCCAACTTCCAGAATGTGCCGTTCGTGACTGACGGATGCATCTCGCAGATCGCAAAGTCGCCAGCATTCGGCCGTCCAGAGCGGCTTGCGGAACTGTCGAACCTTCTGCTCGGTACGTACTAACCAATCGCTCTCGGCCCAGCCCTGCGTGCGCCGTGTTCCGGCAGCCCTTCGTGCACGGCCTGAAAGCACGCGCAATCCAAGGGTGACCGTGAGGCCCACGACGTGGCCTCGCCCCAGGGGTGTCTTCCGGTTCCCTCGAACCGCGTCGACCTCGGGTACTACCCAAGCTGGGGGCATCGTCGCGAGAGCCTGGGGCGTAGCAATGCCTGGGCGTGGCCGGGAGGCTTTCTGCTTTAACCCGTGGTGGGGTCGGCCGCACCCACTACAGCCGACTCCGCCACGGACGAATGGGAGACTGGGGCCGTCTCTGTCGCTGTGGTGACCGAGGCGGTGTCCCGAGATGTTCAGCCGGCGAGGAGCCAGATGGCGCTGTTGTCGTCCTTCTAGAGCCAAAGCCGGTCAATCCTTGACCAGCGGGGTTCCGTCCAGAAGTCCGTCGCAGTTCATGTCCCGGGTGCGGCTCAGGCGCGCGTCCCATCGAAGCGTCGCGGCGCCCAGTACGGCTGCCGTGATCGAGGCCGCCAGCACTGCTGCTTTGGCCGATGCGAGGCTCGCTGGGTCGTCGTAGGAAAGTTCTGTCACCAGGAGTGACACCGTGAATCCAATACCGGCAAGAAGGCCGATGGGCAGGAGGTCCCGTAGGCCGATTCCCTGGGGCAGTCGAAGTGGGGTGAGGCGAGTTACGAGTGCGGTTGTCCCCAGGACCCCTACGACCTTGCCGAGAACGAGACCTGCGACCACGCCATGCGTGATTGGCGAGGAGAGCATTCGATTGACCTCCCCGATAACGGTGACGCCTGCCGTCAGGAATGCGAAGACCGGTAGTGCGATTCCGGACGAGACGACGTCGAATCGGCTCGATAGGTTCTCGGCGCGACCCTCAGTCTCCCCGTCCCTAGGCAGGGCGGGCACGCAGAAGCCGAGCATCACGCCCGCTACGGTCTCGTGGACTCCGGACTGATGCATGAGGTACCAGGCAAGAAGCGCAAGCGGGACTAGCGTCGACGCGCGGAGACGACGTCGGGTCGCGGCCCATCTGAACAGGACGAGCACCAGTGCGACCCCCACGAGATACAACAGGTGCAGCTCAGCGGCGTAAAAAATGGCTATGACGGCGATGGCTAGCAAGTCGTCAACCACCGCCAAGGTCAGCAGGAAGGTGCGGAGCGCGAGAGGAAGTCCGCGACCGAGGACGGCGAACACGGCCAGCGCAAACGCAATGTCGGTCGCCATCGGGATTCCCCACCCGTGTGCGCCGTCGCCTGCGCCGCCAGTCAATGTCACCGCGGTAAAAAGGGCCGCCGGCACAACCATGCCGCCGACCGCTGCGAGCATCGGGACGGCAGCCTGCCGGGGATCACGCAGGCTGCCGACCCGGGCTTCGTGCTTCAGTTCGAGTCCGACTACGAAGAAGAAGACCGTGAGTAGTCCGTCAGCGGCCCAATGTGTCAGCGTCAGGTCGAGATTCCAAGACGAGGGGCCTACGACCGCGTCTGTGAGCGCGCGATAGGTCGCTCGCCATGGAGAGTTGGCCCAGGCCAGTGCGATGATCGCGGCAACCATTAGCAGGATTCCACCGGACGTCTCACGGCGCAGCCAAGCTCTGGCGCGCCGCACGGGCAGGATCAGCGACATTCAGTTCCTCGGGTTTGGGGGGCCGCCGGGCAGGTGAGCCGACGCGGTCGGGGCCCGTAGATCAATCGGATCGATCACAGCGGGACGCAAGAAGGCGGGTCGGGGCGGGCGTTTCGCCCGACCCGACCCGCCTTCCAGTCAGACCGACGACTCTTGCTGTGCGCTGTCGAACATCTGCTCCTCAGCCAGCGGACGGCGCGACCAGTAACTGGCGAGAAGTGAGCCGGACACGTTGTGCCAGACCGAGAAGATCGCGGCGGGCAGGGCTGCGGCAGGCGCGAAGTGCACGGTGGCCAAGGCCGCGGCGAGGCCGGAGTTCTGCATTCCAACCTCGATGCTCACGGCGCGGCTGCTGGATTTCGGCAGGCCGCAAAGGGTTCCGATCGTGTATCCCAGAGTGAGCCCGCCGATGTTGTGAAGGATGACGGCTACGACGATCGTGAGACCGACCGAGGTGAGGGTGGACGCGCTTCCTGCCACGACCGCCAGGACCACGCCGGTGATTCCGGCGACAGAGATCAGTGGCAGCGTGTCAATGATTCGGTCGACGAACTTCGGGAAGACCAACCGGAGAACGAGTCCGAGAATGACCGGAACCAGCACGATCTTGACGATAGAGACGAAGAGCGCGCTCCCGGAGACCGGCAGGTCCTCACCGACGAGGAGCAGGACGAGAAGCGGGGTCAGCACCGGCGCGAGCAGGGTGGACACCGACGTCATGGCGACTGACAGGGCGGTGTCGCCCTTCGCGAGGAAGACCATGACGTTCGATGCGGTGCCGCCCGGAGCACAGCCCACGAGAATCATGCCGGCGGTGAGCACGGGTGACATGTTGAGGGCGTGGGCGATGCCCCAGCCCAGCCCCGGCATGACCGTGTACTGGGCGACAATGCCAAGAATCATTGCCCACGGGCGCTTGGCGATGATTGCGAAGTCGACCGGCCTCAGTGTCATGCCCATGCCAAGCATGATCACGGTCAGAAGCCACGGGATCGCGGAGCCCCATCCGGCGAACGTGTCCGGGGTGGCGAGTGCGATACCGCCAGCTGCGACCACGATGAGGGCGAACCATTTGCCGACGAATTCGCCGATGTTCTTCAACGCAAGCATCTTCAATCCTTTTGGGAGGCCGGTGTCGGCACATGGCTCTGTGGAGCCGACGCTGTGTCCGACTACGCAACTGTGGTGCCAGTCACACCAGCCCGCCAGACTGCCTCAGTGCTATCAGTGAGACCACCACCCGGCCGTCGAACTGGTGGACGTCCCGCGAGAAACCAGCGAGGCACTATCCGACCGCTAAGTAGGCCGCGAGACCAAATCCCGCTACTGAGATCGCGAGACGTAGCGGAGCCTCCGGCAGCCTTCGCATGACTCGAGGGCCAACCCAGCTGCCAAGCAGCGCACCAGTCGACAGCGGAATTCCGGCTCGGAGGTCCACTGGGGCAGCCACCATAAGGACGGCGGCCGCTACCAAGTTGGCGGCTCCGGAACAGACGTTTCTGATCGCGGCGGTGACCTGGACTGAGGCGACTTCCCGTATCGACAGGACCCCCATCATGAGAACTCCCGCGCCCGCAGCGAAGTAGCCGCCGTACAGGCCGGCCAGGACAACAGCCGGAGAGTGCCGGGGGCGGTGGCGACCTGCCGCCGGATCACAAGACGCGGCCCTCCTGCGGATCGCTGGTCCCGCCAGCACCATCGTTGCTCCCGCAGCGACCAAGAGCGGGACGACTGCCCCGAAGACAGCGTCCGGTGTCAGCAGCAGCACCATCACACCGCCAGCGCCCCCCACTCCAGCCTGCAGGGCGAGCGGCACAATCGTTCGCCAACGTCCTCGAAGCTCTGGCCGCGCACCCGCGATGGACCCGACGCTGGTTGACAGCATCGCCACGGTATTGGTCACGTTGGCGGCGACTGGAGAGAGCCCGACAGACAAGAGCGCCGGGTAGCTCGCGATGGAGGCGAGTCCGGCAATCGCACCACACAGACCTGCGACCGTTCCGGCGGCGAACAGTGCCACGAAGGTCAGCGACGTCACGCTGTCCGCCCGCTGCTGTCCGTAGCTACCGGTGTCGATGTCGTGTGAGACAGATGGCGGGAGGACAGCGAAGCGGCAGTCATGGTCTCAAGGACGCCACGGGATGCTCGACATGCGGAAGGCGCGTGGCTGTCCTAGTACTGGCACTAACAACAGGAGTTCGGCCTCACCGAAGTGACTTATCGTGGCGTGATGTCCAATACGTCCGCACAGCAGGCTGAGCTTGCATCTTTTCTCCGGACACGTCGCGCCAGCGTTCGACGCGCGGACTTCGACCTGCCAGAGCTTCGCGGGGGGCGCACTACCGGACTTCGTCGTGAGGAGGTCGCTGTCCTTGTGGGGGTGAGTGTCACCTGGTACACGTGGCTGGAGCAGGGGCGCAAAGCCAATCCGTCCCGCCAGGTGCTGGACGCCATCGCTCGAGAACTCCGGTTCTCAAGTGCCGAGCACGCTTACGTCCTGGCTCTCGGAGGGTTCGGCCCGCCTGTCTCGCTCGATCAGGACCCCGTGTGCGCCGTCCCCGATCACCTCAGCAGGCTGCTGGAGGGTTGGTCGGAATCTCCGGCGTTCGCGATAACTGCTTCGTGGGACATTGTCGCTTGGAACAAGGCGTACGAGGCGCTCTATCCGGGTGTGGGTGAGCATCAGCTCGGGCGCCGCAATCTCTTGTGGGCAGTCTTCATGGACCCGTACGTCAGGCGCATGCTGCCGGAGTGGTCGACCGATAGTGCTCACTTCGTCGGCGAATTTCGAGTCGACTACGCGACTCATTTGTCCAGCCCGGCGATGAAAGAGCTTGTGAATGAGTTGCGGCGACGGAGCGATGAGTTCGAGGACGTTTGGACCGCCCACGGCATCGAGCGCTTTTCATCTCGCATGCGGCGGTTTCATCACCCGTCTGTAGGTGACCTAGCCCTCGAAGTTCATCGGCTGGTGCTGTCGGACGATCCCAACCTTCACTTGATTGTTTACTCGGCCGTTCCGGGCGTGACAGACACAACGGCTCTCGCCACGTTGGTCGAGTCCTCTAACTGACCCTCGGCAGACGGGGTGGTGGCTTGGTTCGACATGCTGCTTGAGGCTTGCAGTTCCACCCGCTCCTGTGGGCGAACGATCTCCTCGACATCACGCTCGTACGTGAGTCGTCGGTCGCACCTGACGCGGCACAGGCAGTCTCAGTACTAGGAGGAGCGCAGTCTTCTCGAATGTGGTGGCCAGGGCAGACGCTGAACCATGCCACAACTCAGATCTCGCACCGTGACGCACGGACGGAACATGGCCGGTGCCCGCGCCCTTCTTCAGGCCGCTGGTGTTAACCGGAAAGACATCGGTAAGCCGATCGTCGCCGTCGCCAACAGTTTCACCGAGTTTGTGCCAGGACACACACATCTACAACCCGTCGGCCGAATCGTCAGCGAGGCCATCTCGGAGGCGGGGGCCATTCCCCGCGAGTTCAACACCATTGCGGTCGACGACGGGATCGCGATGGGCCACTCCGGGATGCTCTACTCCTTGCCGTCGCGCGACCTGATCGCCGACTCGGTCGAGTACATGGTCAACGCGCACTGCGCGGATGCGCTTGTTTGTATCTCCAACTGCGACAAGATCACACCGGGCATGTTGATGGCGGCGCTACGCCTCAACATTCCGACGGTCTTCGTGTCGGGAGGACCCATGGAGGGCGGCACGGCCGTGCTCGTCGATGGGTCTGTCCGCACACGCCTGAGCCTCATCTCGCCGATGACGGACGCCGTGTCCGACACTGTTTCCGACGAAGATCTTCAGCGCGTCGAGGACGCGGCGTGTCCGACGTGTGGGTCGTGTTCGGGCATGTTCACCGCCAACTCCATGAACTGTCTGGTCGAGGCTCTCGGTCTGGCGCTTCCAGGCAACGGGACGACACTCGCCACACACACAGCACGGCGTCAGCTCTACATCGACGCAGGACACGCCGTCGTGGACATCGCGACCCGCTACTACGAGAACGACGACGAGAGCGTTCTGCCGCGGTCCATCGCAAGTAGCGAGGCGTTCGACAACGCCATGTCGTTGGACATTGCGTTCGGTGGCTCCACCAATACCGTGCTTCATCTTCTCGCCGCTGCGCACGAGGCGGGGCTGGACTACACGCTGAAGGACATCGAGGCCCGGTCGGCCCAGGTTCCCTGCCTCACGAAGGTAGCTCCGAACGGTCCGTACTTGATCGAGGACGTGCACCGCGCTGGCGGGGTCCCAGCAATCCTTGGCGAACTTGACCGCGCTGGACTCCTTGATCGCTCCGTGTCGACGGTCCATGGCAGGACGTTCACCGAGTGGTTGGCTGACTGGGACGTCCGTTCCGGCACCGCCACCCCGGAGGCCCTGGAGCTGTTCCACGCTGCGCCAGGATGCAAACGTTCGTCCACTGCCTTCTCGCAGTCGGAACGTTGGGAGTCTCTGGACCTGGACCAGGCGGAGGGCTGCATTCGCAGCATCGCCCACGCTCACTCGGTGGATGGAGGGCTGGCCGTTCTGCGCGGCAACCTCGCTGTGGACGGCAGCGTCGTCAAGACGGCCGGTGTAGATCCGGCAATGCTGCTCTTCACCGGCCAGGCGGTTGTCGTCGAGTCGCAGGAGGAGGCGGTCGACGCGATCCTCACGGGCCGTGTCACCCCAGGCTCGGTGCTCGTCGTCCGCTACGAAGGTCCCCGCGGTGGGCCTGGCATGCAGGAGATGCTCTACCCGACGACCTTTATGAAGGGCAGGGGCCTCAGCGGATCGTGTGCTCTCATCACCGACGGCCGGTTCTCGGGCGGAAGTTCTGGTCTTTCCATCGGTCACATCTCCCCTGAAGCAGCAGCTGGTGGACTGATCGCCGTTGTCCAGGACGGTGACGAGATCACTATCGACATCAACCGTCGTTCGATGGACGTCAACCTGTCTCAGGAGACCATCGATGCTCGCAGGTCTGCTATCACCTCGTACACGCCAGCCAACCGACGCCGGGAAGTGTCAGTAGCCCTGAGGGCCTACGCGGCCATGGCGCTCTCGGCGGACAAGGGCGCCGTCCGTGACGTGACCAGGATCGAAGCCGTGCAGTGAGATAGGCGCTTGAGGTCGAGGGGCTACCTGTGCGCTATCCGTCGCGGGTGGTCCCTCGGTGCTTTCATCTCATCTGCAGAAATCACCAACCCCGTCTCCGTCGAAGATCTTCGTCGGGACGCATGAACGGAGCCGCATGGCCAGCATCGACGAACTCGACGTCGAGATCTTGGAACGTCTCCGTGACGACGCTCGCCGCGGTGTTGTTGAGATCGCGTCAGATCTCAGGATTAGTCGAAACACCGTGCACCAACGGCTCAAGCGACTGACAGACGAGGGGATCCTCGCCGGCTTCATCCCGCACATCGACCTTGCCGCAATCGGGTTGCCCGTACGCGCCAACGTGAGTCTTGAGCTTGACCAGCGTCGGCTCAGGCACGTTATCGAAGAGACCGCACGGATCCCGTACGTCCTTGAGATCAAGACTCAAGCCGGACGAGAGGACTTGCTTGTTGAAATCGCGGGCTCCACCTTGGAAGAGATACAGAAGATCGCGTCGTTGATGGTCCACATTGATGGTGTCAGGCACACGACCACCACCCTTATCGTCTCTACCCCGCTTCCGTACCGGGTCGGCCCCATCCTTCGTCACGTGTTCTCGGGAAGCGGTTGGGGGCGATCCACACCACTACCGTGAACGTCCTCGCTGTCTCGTTCCGCGTTCAGTTGAAGCTCGCTGGTCAGACTTCATTCTCCGAGACGGGGAGCAACTTACCTAGGCGTGGGAGTGGAGCGGCTTGCCGGCCAGGGCGAGGGCGGCCTCGCCGAGGGCCTCGTTCT
>NZ_LMFJ01000002.1:218617-219991 GCF_001426755.1 Aeromicrobium sp. Root495
GCCGACCATGTGCACGCCGACGATGGGGCCGTCCTTCTCGCGGACGAGCTTCACGGTGCCGGCGGTCTTGAGGATCTGGCTCTTGCCGTTGCCCGCGAGGTTGTACTCGTAGGTCTCGACGTCGCCGTACTTCTCCTTGGCCTGCGGCTCGGTGAGGCCGACGGAGGCCAGCTCGGGCTCGCAGTAGGTGACGCGTGGGATGCCGGAGTCGATGACGGGCTGCGGGTTCAGGCCCGCGATCTCCTCGGCCACGAAGATGCCGTGCGCGAAGCCGCGGTGGGCCAGCTGGAGACCGGGCACCAGGTCGCCCACGGCGAAGACGCCGTCGACGTTGGTGCGCAGGCGCTCGTCGGTGGGCACCCAGCCGCGATCGGTGGTGATGCCCTGCTCCTCGTAGCCGAAGCCCTCGGAGCGCGGTCCGCGGCCGACGGCCACGAGCACGAGGTCCGTCTTAATCTCCTGACCGTCCTCGAGTGTCACCACTGCACCGGCTTTACTCTGCTGCACGCCGGTGAACTTGGTGCGGGTCTTGAACGCGATCTTGCGCTTGCGGAAGGCGCGCTCGAGAGCCTTGCTGAGCGCGGGGTCCTCCAGCGGGACGAGCGTGGGGAGGGCCTCGACGATGGTGACCTCGGCGCCGAAGGAGCGCCACACGGAGGCGAACTCCACGCCGATGACCGAGCCGCCGATGATGACGACCTTCTCGGGGACCTCGCTCATGCCGAGGGCCTCGTCGGAGGTGATGACGCGGCCGCCGATCTCGAGGCCGGGAAGCGTGCGGGCGTAGGAGCCGGTGGCGAGCACGAGGTTGGTGCCGGTGTACTCCTGGCCGTCGACGGTGACGGTCTTGGGTCCGGTGAGCTTGCCCTCACCCTCGACGACCGTGATGCCGGCCGCCTTGATGAGGCCCTGGAGTCCCTTGTAGAGACCGCCGATCACACCGTCCTTGTAGGCGTTGACCTGAGGCATGTCGATGCCCTCGAAGGTCGCCTTGACGCCGAACGTCTCGCTCTCGCGGGCGGCGTCGGCCACCTCTGCGGCGTGGAGGAGGGCCTTGGTGGGGACGCAGCCGTTGTGCAGGCACGTGCCGCCGAGCTTGCCCTTCTCGACGAGGGCGACCGACTTCCCGAGCTGGGCCGCGCGCAGCGCTGTCGCGTAGCCGCCGCTACCTCCGCCCAGGATCACGATGTCGAAGTTGTTCGTGGTTGTCATGATGTTGCCTTTCGATAGTGGCGTGGGGTTCAACGGGGCGTCCGGGCCGCCAGGGCCTGTTGGTGAAGGCGGCCGGCGCGGTACGAGGAGCGCACGAGGGGCCCGGACATGACGCCGAGGAAGCCGATCTCGTCGGCCTCGTCCTTGAGCTCGACGAACTCC
>NZ_LMFJ01000002.1:220014-233466 GCF_001426755.1 Aeromicrobium sp. Root495
CGTGATCGTGATGAGGTCGCAGCCGGCCTCGTGCAGGTCGCGCAGGGCCTGGCTGACCTCCTCGCGGGTCTCGCCCATCCCGAGGATGAGGTTGGACTTGGTCACGAGGCCGTAGTCGCGGGCCTGGGTGAGGACGTCGAGCGAGCGCTCGTAGCGGAACGCCGGGCGGATGCGCTTGAAGATGCGCGGCACGGTCTCGAGGTTGTGGGCCAGGACCTCGGGGCGCGAGTCGAAGACCTCCTCGAGGAGGTCGGGCTTGCCGTTGAAGTCGGGGATGAGGTTCTCGACGCCGGTGCCCGGGTTGAGCTCGTGGATCTGACGGACGGTCTCGGCGTAGAGCCAGGCGCCTCCGTCGGGCAGGTCGTCACGTGCGACGCCGGTGATGGTGGAGTAGCGCAGCTGCATCTTCTGCACGGACTCCGCGACACGGCGGGGCTCGTCGCGGTCGAGGTCCTCGGGCTTGCCGGTGTCGATCTGGCAGAAGTCGCACCGACGGGTGCACTGCTCGCCGCCGATGAGGAAGGTGGCCTCGCGGTCTTCCCAGCACTCGAAGATGTTGGGGCAACCGGCCTCTTGGCAGACCGTGTGCAGGCCCTCGCCCTTCACGAGCTTCATGAGCTCGTTGTACTCAGGACCCATCTTCGCGCGGGTCTTGATCCACTCGGGCTTCTTCTCGATGGGAGTCTCGGCGTTGCGGACCTCGAGCCGCAACATCTTGCGTCCCTCAGGGTTTGGTGTGCTCGAACTCGACATGCTCAGCACTCCTGCGGGGTCTGGTCGCTCGTGGTTAGCCGTCGGCATTCGGGGCAGATGTCCAGCGAACGTTCACGGACGTCGACGTCGAAGAACACTGGCCACGTCAGGCAGGGGATGCCGCACCCTGTCAGGGCGGAGCCCAGCCGTTTCCAATGGACGGTTCCCCAGGGCACGAGTGAGCCCAGCGCGGGGTCGCGGTCTTCGGCCTTGACCTTGTGCGCGGCGGTCGCGAACCAGGAAGACCTGGCTTGGAGGTCGAGGGGGCGGGAGGTCGGTGGCATCTGATCAGATCCTGTAGGTGTGTTCGACCTTGTAGACGTCGACGACTCGGTTGAGGGATTTTCCGATGCGATCCTGGTCTGCGGGATGTTGCAACGAAATGACGACCGTCGTTCGCATGACGTCGTCAGTCACCTGCTCGAGACCTTTGACCTTCTTGTGGTTGAAGTTGCTGAAGTCTGCGATGAACCGTTCGATCAGGAATTCTCGTGAGGCGACGGCTTGCAGAACTCTGCAGCCAACGGTGACGCTGCGGCGGGAGTACACCGTCAGCACAAGGAGTCCGGAGACGTCCTCGTCTGATTCGAGAAGCCCTCGTGCCGGTCTCACGAGAGAACGAAGGCCTCGCTGGGGTCCTCCAGAAGACGGCCTAAGGTCGCCATGACGTTCGACCCCAATTCGCCGTCAATCAGGCGGTGGTCGAATGACAAAGCCAGTTGGGTGACCTTGCGGACCCGAAGCTCGCCGTCGACGACCCATGGGGTGTCGCGAACGTTCCCGAAGGCGAGGATCGCGGCCTCACCCGGGTTCAGGATCGGGGTTCCCGCGTCGACGCCCAGGGCACCGATGTTGGTGATGGTGATGGTGCCTCCGGACATCTCCTCCAAGGAGGTCTTGCCGGCACGGGCTGTTGCCACTAGTTCACCTACGGCGCCGGCGAGGCCACGGAGGTCGAAGTCGTTCGCCTCCTTGATGTTGGGGACGATCAGGCCTCGTGGGGTTGCAGCGGCCAGGCCGAGGTTGACGTAGTGCGGCTCTACGATCTCCTGGGCGTCCTCGTCCCAGCGGGCGTTGATGCCTGGGTAGCGACGGATTGTCATCAGCAGAGCATGGGCGACGAGCACCAGTGGTGTGAGACGGACTCCTGTCCAGGCGCGGTCCGCCTTGAGCTTCGCTAATAGGTCCATCGTGCGGGTCACGTCGACTGTGAGGAACAGTGTCACGTGAGGTGCGGTGAAGGCGGAACTGGTCATGGCTGCGGCGATCGCCTTGCGGACCCCCTTGATGGGGATCCTGGTCTCGCGTCCGTCTACGTTGCCCTTGACCGCGGGGGGTTGTTCGTTCAGTGCCTCGGCTGCTGCCTCGACGTCATGTCGGGAGATGACGTTCCCGTCTGAGGGAGCGAGGGATGCTAGGTCTACACCGAGTTGCTTGGCCAGGAGTCGGACCGGGGGTTTGGCTCTGCCTGCGCCCTCGGGCTGGGCGTCTGGGCTTTTCGAGTCTGGACCCTTCGAGGTCTCGTTCGCCTGTCTGGTGCGGGTGAGGCGACGTGTCCGCGGGACTGCAGCCGTAGGACCGGTTCCGACCAGTACCAGAGGCTTTTCCTCGGGCTGGTCGGTGGTGGCGTCGTCGGCGACTGTGGGCGAAGGCGGCGGCGTGGACGGGGCGGTGCCGTCGTCGATCGTGATGATGACTGTGCCGACGGGAACGGTTTGCCCGGGTTCCGCGTGAAGGATGGAAACTGTTCCGGCGACGGGGGACGGAAGCTCTACGACCGACTTGGCGGTCTCGATCTCCAAGAGTGTCTGGTTGACCTTGACTGCGTCCCCGGGTGTGACCTGCCAGTCGAGGATGTCGGCCTCGGTGAGGCCTTCGCCGACGTCAGGAAGCTTGAACTCAAACACTTCGGTATCTCCTAGTAGTTCAGGCTGGCGTCGACGGCCTCGATGATCCGGTCGACGTTAGGAAGGAAGCGGTCTTCCATGTGGGCGGGCGGGTACGGGAGGTTGTAGGCGCCCACTCTCAGGACAGGGGCTTCGAGTTCGTAGAAGCACTCTTCGGTGACGGTCGCCGCAATCTCCGCTCCAATGCCAAGAAAGGTCGAGGCTTCGTGGACGACTACGACGCGGTGGGACTGGGCTGCGACCTTGCGCAGTGTTGGGGCGTCGAGCGGTGAGATGGTGCGCAGGTCGACCACTCCCACTGAGAAGCCGTCCTCATGCGCGGCGGCGGCGGCGTCCAGGGCAGTAGTCACGGTAGGTCCGTGTGCGACGAGTGTGCAGTCTGTGCCCTCGCGGAGGACGGCGGCCTCGTGGAGGGACCGGCTGGGTTCGTCCGACACTTCGGCCTTGTCCCAGTAGCGTCTCTTGGGCTCGTAGAAGACGACGGGGTCGTCGGACTGGATGGCCTGCTGAATCATGTGGAACGCGTCGTCGGGGTTGGAGCAGGAGACGACTCGTAGACCTGCTGTGTGGGCGAAGTAGGCCTCGTTGGACTCCGAGTGATGTTCGACTGCGCCAATACCACCTCCGACGGGAATCCGGATGACGATCGGTAGGGAGAGGCGGCCCTGGGAGCGGGCTCGCATCTTCGCGAGCTGGCTCACGATCTGGTCGAAGGCGGGGTACACGAATCCGTCGAACTGGATCTCGCAGACCGGTCGGTACCCACGCAGAGCCAAGCCGATGGCGGTGCCCACGATGCCGGACTCTGCCAGTGGGGTGTCGATGACGCGGTCTGTTCCGAAGTCGTCAGCCAGCCCGTCCGTTACTCGAAAGACACCACCGAGTGTGGCGATGTCCTCCCCCATAACGATGACCTTCTCGTCCCGTGTCATTGCCGCTCGTAGTCCGGCGTTGATTGCAGCGCCGAGGGCGTACTTGGTGCCCATGTCAGCCCGCCGTCCTGTCGTGACGCGCGAGGTACTGCGAGGACTCGGATCGCATGACCGGGTGAGGCTCGGCGTAGGTGTGTTCGAAGACGGTGGCGAGATCGTCGCCGTGAATGGATTTGCACTGTTCGCGGACCTCTGCCGCGAAGGTGTCTGCGCGGCCTTCGAGGTCGCTGAAGTGACGCTCACCTACTCCGGCGTTGCGTAGGAGGCGTTCCAACCGGGTGATGGGGTCCTTCGCCTGCCAGGCGGACAGTTCCTCGTCGGTTCGATAGCGCTTCGGGTCGTCCGAACTTGAGTGCCCGGCGAGACGGTAGGTCTCTGCTTCGATCAGCGCTGGACCTTCTCCGGACCGGACCCTGGCCGTGGCGTGCTGGGTGACGGCGTGCACGGCCAAGGCGTCGTTGCCATCGACGTGGTACCCGGCAACTCCGAACCCGGCTGCGCGGACGTGGAGCGGTGTGCGCATCTGCGTTGTAGTCGGTGTCGATATGGCCCACTGGTTGTTCTGACAGAAGAACACGATGGGCAGGGAGCCGGCGGCGGCCCAATTGAATGCTTCGTTGACGTCGCCCTGGCTCGCAGCACCGTCTCCGAAGTACGTCACGACGACCTCGTCAGAGCCTTCCAGTCGGACGCCAGCGGCATAGCCGGTCGCGTGCAGGGTCTGGGTGCCGAGGACGAGGGAGTTGATGTGTACGTTCGACTCTTTCGGGTCCCAGCCTGAGTGGGCCGCACCACGCCATTGCCGCAGGATGTCGGCCGGTGCGATCTTTCGGCACATCGCGACGGCGTGCTCGCGGTAGCTCGGGAACACGCGGTCGGTGTCCCGGAACGCCCTGATCGATCCGACCTGGGCGGCTTCCTGCCCCCAGCTCATGACCCAGAGGTGCAGTTCCCCTTGGCGCTGAAGGGCCAGGGCCTCGTGGTCCAGGCGGCGGGCCAAGACCATGTCGGTGTGGAGTTGCTGAGCGAGTTCGAGATCGATGCCCAGATCGTCCCCGGCGCGTGTGGGGTTTCCGTTCTCCTCCACGAGCTGGAACGGTGCGGTCGAGGTCGGATCGTTCTGGCGCGCTTCGAGGATGTCGCTGGACTTGGTGACAGGCACTGAGGGTGTCCCTTCGGGTGTGCTGGTCGTGGTGGGTTCGGCGGTCACCGTCATCGTTGGCTCCTGACGAGCACGTCGGCATGGACGTGGCCTGCCGGCTCGGTCTTGGAGCCGACGCGGGCAACGGGTTGGTCCGCGACTCGCCACGGACTTTCAGCGGCTGCTTCGAGGGGCGCGGGGGACGTTGCCAAGAGGCTGGGGCGTGCACAGGACTGTCGGCGCCGGTACCGCAAGCCGCCTGAGTGGATTTTCGGGTTGTGCCGTGCTCGTCGGGGGGACGTATGGGTGTCTCGCCGCGCGTGTTTCTGGAGGTCGCTGTCGACAGACAGGCTTCGACAAACGTCGGGCATAGGTGTCGCGCGGACCTCGACCGCCTCAACAGAGCGGGAATGCATCCGGAGGTCGGCCCCGCGCGCCCCGGGGCGGTCAAGAGTGGTCGTGTTCATGGCTGCACAACTTCCTTCATGCAGACGTCAGAGCTTTTGGCTCGGCCGCCCGCGGCTTGAGTGTCCTGTGGGTCACACGTGACATTCCTTGAGCCAATACTGGAAACTGGGTCACCCAGCGTCAATGAACTGGTGCCGAACTACGCAGTTCGACAAGCAGGCCGCCACAAGTGGCGACCGAGGTGGGCAGAACGGCAACGACGAAGGAGCAGCTTCGGGCCCGCCGTCGCTCCACCGTCGCGTCCCGAGCATTCCGAGTTCCCCGACAGCGCCAAGAGCACACGCCTTTCGAGACCGAGCATCATCGCGATCTCAGCACCGAGTATCAATCAACTATGTGGACTCGGTTGCTGACTCCTGCCACGACCAGAACACAACAGAAATCTGGCGGGCAGGTGTGATCGTGAACGCCTTCGTGGGATGAGTCAGTCGTAAGCCTCACTCAAACGAAAGGACCCGCGATGGCGGTCCACTGGGTCAACTACGACCTCAACCAGGCCGGTCAGGACTATTCGAACCTGATCGAGTACCTCCAGTCGCACGCGAACTGGGCGAAGCCCCTCAAGAGCAGCTTTCTCGTAAATACGGAACTGACCGCTGGTGAGCTGCGGGACGGAGCGCGCGAACACATTGACTCAAACGACGACCTCCTGGTCATCAGGGTCGACGGTCAGAACTGGGCATCTTTCGGGCTTTCGAAGAAGCTCAACGACTGGCTCCTTGCCAACGTGGCCTCGTAGCCCCTTAAGTCGACCGGCCGTTCCCTGCGATCAACCGAAGTGGGTGTCAGATCTCGTCGCATTGACTGAACTCGACGGAGTCCTCGTCCGCCTGGTCCACGGTGACGATCTCGTCCCTGGCGCCTGCGTCCTTTTCGGCGACTTCTTCGCAGGTTCGACCTTGACCGGTGCGGACGAGTCGTCCGGCCCGAGACGCTTGTGCAACCGTGAGCATCACAGTCGCCGTGCCGTCTGAAGGCGACGAACGTCTGCCGAACTAGACGGGGGTGACTACTCCGATTTCGTGATCGCGGTGCTGGCCTCTTCCGATCGCGCGCTCGACGTCACGGCGTCCTTGAGTCCATGAGCTTCTTGCCGATGACAGTCACTCCGTCGGCGGCGTAGACCGGCGCCCACACCTCGCCTTCGGCATTGGGCTGGATCATGACAGCCTTCTGGCGACGTGCCGCATCGGCGAGGGCTTGGGGGTCGACTTTTCCGACGACTCCGTCGGGTAGCTCGGGGAGCACCAGCTCATCATCGATGTCGGTTCGCTTTACATATCCGTGGGTGCCGTCCTCTAGGACTACTGGCAGGAAGTCGGGGCGATTCTTCACGGGTGTTCCGGGATTCCAGTCGCCGGCGGTCTTGCCGTTGCCGATGACCTGGAGAGGTGCGACGCCTGCCGGGAACTTCCCGTCCGTCACGGACGGAACCGGGAGGTGCGCGTCGTTGTTGTCAGCGGCTGCGGCGATGACGTTGCCGCCGGCGAAGCCGCCCACGATCGCCACCACACCTGCGGCCAGGCCGGTCTTCCATGAGATCTTCTTCATGTCAGCTCTCCTCAAGCCCGGCGCAGGTCGAAGTAGTAGGCGCTGGGTGTCTGCTTCGTGACGTAGTAGGTGTCGCCGGCATCCGATACCCGCAGGTTGTAGGAGACGCCGTAGTAGTACCCCGGGAGCGGACAGTTCGACTCGGACCCGCTCGTGATCGAGGTGACACGCTCCTTGGTCCAGGTCGAGGTGCTGTTGTACTGGACCGTGGCCGTCCCGCAGGTCGCGCCGGTGTTGTTGTTGCGAATGATCGACTGAGCGCCTAGGTAGCCTGCCGGGACGTTCTTGGTGGCGTTCGAAGTGTCGCACCCAGCGAAGTTCGAGGTCTTGGCACCGGCCTTGTAGGTATCGTCGTTGATCGAGGCACGCCCATACGCGCACGAGGTGCTATTACCGAAGATCTTCGAGTAGCTCGTGGGGTGGGATCCAGCGGCAAACGCGGGCGAGGCACCCAAACCGGCTACCAGTCCGGCAACGACCACGATCCCCAGGATCCACCGATTCATCACGCTGCCCCTTCAAGAGTCTGGCCACCAGTGTTCGCTCAGGTCGGTGCGGAGTCAACGAATCGGCCCGAATGGGTTGTGGCAACTCCTCACCAGGAGTTCCGGGCAGGCCGTATCGACTATCAAGGTCTCCGTCTCAGTCACCTCCAGGTCTAGTCGGTGCCAACGGCACAAGTTCGCTCCTTGGCCGACCTCACCAACTTACGAGGAGAGTTCAACGTTACGTTCTTTTTGGGCGAGACTGGCAGACCCTCGGGCCGGGGAAACCAAGCTGCCCTGACATAGCGTGGGGTGGTGCCTCTCACCCCGGAGTTTTTCAATGTCGCAGCGAACCTCGTCCCAGTTCTTTTGATCGCTCTGGCCGTGGAGAGGTTCGCACTCGACTCGGAAGACAGCGACGATGGCGGATTCCGCTGGGGCCTCGTAGCTATCGCCGTGCTAGTACTCGCTGAGTGCCTAAGCCTTGGCGTCATCGCGGCCGGATCGAGTAATCGCTTAGTCGACTCTTTAACACTGGCCGCAGTGGCGTTTGGCTTGATGGCTGTCGCCATGACCTACACCGAACTACTGTTTCAAACATTCCCGGACCGGAACGGCTCTCGTCGGTCAAGGGGTCTCGATTTCCTGATTCTCATGACTGCGGTGCTCGCCCCGCTCGGCTTACTAGTCTGGGCTTACGCACGCATCTGGGCCTGAGCGCGGCAGCCGCCCAACATTAGTAAGGGCACTGTCTGCACCTCAGGGGTGGCACCCTCGCACTGTGTGCAAGTTTGCGATCGGAGTCCTGTTGGGACTGCTCGCTGCGCTGGCTTCGTGTTCTCGGCCGACTGACATGCAGACCTACCAGCGTCTCGTGTCAGAGACCGACGTGCTCCACCTGAAGGTGATGGGGGAACTCGGGAGCGTCTTGAAGGTTGGGGACCCAGTACCGGTCAGCACAGGCCACTACATGCGCTGCAAGGGAAGCCCGACGAAAATGGCTTACGTGATCGAAGTGCCGGTGGGTCTCCAAGGGCGAGTGTCCCAGTCGAAACTTGAGGCCTCGGCTCTGACAGCGCTCACTCGCGCGGGACTTGACGTCCGCGTTGATGATTCAGGTGCCCTTCGCGGGTCGAGGGGCCCTTCTCGCGTGGATGTTGTGCCGGACCCAGGAGCGAGTGCGGACGCCCTAACCGTCACGAGCTCACTGCCGTGCAGGGCGCTGTCCGAGGAGTCCGTTGCGCGCCTGGAAGCCGAACTTCCGAGACCTGTTCGCTGAGCTTTCGTCTAGGCGCACATCTGAGTTCTCCCGTCCAGACCCGCGCGAGACGGCGACCCCGCTTGCTGCCTCGACGGAGGCGATGGTGGGAGTTCCCGGACTGCCTGGCGCCAGTCGAAGGCAGCGGCTGCCGCTGGCTTCCTGACTGACAGCTTTGCGGGAGAAAACTGGGTTGTGCTTGCAGTCGAATACTCAAGGCAGAACTCACTTCCCATCTCACCGCACTTGCGAAGGGATTCCTGGTGTCCGCGATCGAACCGAACTCTGCCCTCAGCGCTGCGGAATAAGCACCTAGGCGGCACCGGCCGCCCATCCTCGCAGCTGTGCGTGTGGCGCCGAAGCAAGCGGTCTCCGCGCACGCTGTCGGCTCCTACGACCTCGCGACATTTGGGTGATACAGGCATCAGATCGTGTCTGTTCGGACTGCGGGTTGACTCGGTCTTCCAGGGGTAACAAGTATTCTGTTAGAATTGCTTGACCTAAAGGAGTGTGTGTTATGGCTGAAAAACTGGGCAAGAATCCATATAGACCCGGCGCGGCTACCGCTCCACTTCACCTTGCCGGCAGGCAGGCGCAGATGACTCGCTTCGCGAAGATTCTTGGCGCGGCGCCTGAGATCCCGGCGAACCTCAGACTTACCGGACTGCGAGGGGTCGGCAAGTCAGTCTTGCTCAAGGAGCTAGAGGCAATCGCCAGAGACGCGAATTGGTCCGTTGCTCGCGTGCAGTTGGAGCCCCGGCACAACAACGAGTCCGAGCTTCGCGATCTGATCACGTCGCTCGCGGGGGTCGCGCAGCGCCGGATGTCGCGGACTCGAGCGCTCAAGGGGAAGGTAACCCACGTTGTGGCAGCCAGCCGAGAACTTCTGCAGGTGACCATCGAAGACGTCACCTTCAGCCTTGCCGGAGGGACCGACTCGGAGGCGGAACTGGCGGAGACACTTTTACAGACCGTGAAGGCCGCGCTTGAGACCGGGCACGCGGGTTTTGCCCTTCTTCTTGACGAAGCCCAGGCCATTCGCGACGACAAGGATCGAGGTGGTGAGCACCCGCTCTCCATGCTGGTTGCAACGGTCAACGCGCTGCAGGAGGCCGGGTTACCGATCGCGCTCGTCCTATGTGGTCTGCCGACGCTACGAGCCAACCTCCAGAAGGCCCGGACCTACTCGGAGCGGATGTTCAAGGCAGAGAATATCGCCGAACTTACTGGGAACCCTGGTCCCGCGCGTGATGCGTTCGTAGTCCCCCTCGAGGGAACAGGAGTTACCGCTGACGACGACTTGATCGCCCGCGTCCTTGACGAGGTCGAGGGCTATCCGTTCTTTATCCAGCTGTGGGGTGCCGAACTCTGGGAGGCAGCCAAGGACGTAGGCCGTGCGCATTTCGACATCACCATGCTCGACGCCATCGAAGGACAGATCTACGAGCGGCTCGACGAGGAGTTCTATGTCGGACGCATCGAGGCCCTCACCCCAAGCGAGCAGGACCTGCTTCTGCTCAGCGAGGAATGCCCCTACCCTCCGCTGAGGACGGCCGACCTCCGTGCCCGGAGCGACAAGAGCCAAGGAAACATCAACGTGCTCATGGGTCGGCTGACCGAGCAGGGAGTGCTGTACCGGATTCAGAACGGCCAGTACGGCTACACGGCGCCGAAGTTCGCCGAATACTTGGCTCGCCGAAAGGCTTCAATGCAGCAGTAGCTCAGTTGTGCAAATACAAGTCACCGGAAGGCGCCTGGCATACTTTCGAGCTCGTCCTGTAACTGGCTCATGGTGAGGGTGCCAGAACCGTTCACGCTGAACTTGCACTGGATCACGACAGATCCGACGGCTTCCGTCATCAGTGCAGGGTCTCTCGACTCCTCCCACTGTCCCTGCCACCCGCCGTCCTGGCCCAGATCGTTGGAGTCGGCGAACATGTGCACCGTCTTGCCAAGGTGCTGTTGGAGGACCACGCCGCAGAGGTCCTGAAAGGAGCGCCACCCGAGCTCGTGGAGGGCGTAACTCGCGGCGGTCACTTTTCGCCGGGTTTGCGCGGTCGAGGATCGGCGGGCAACAACGCCCCTAGGTCGACCCCAAGACCCGCGGCGAGCCTGTAGACGGTACTCAACTGAGGGTCGGTCCTGCCACTTTCAATCTTGGCAATCGTGACCCGGCTGACCTCGGAAACGGCAGCCAGGCCCTCCTGCGACAGACCTGCAGACGACCTCGCAGCAACGAGCAGCCGGCCAAGATCCACAGGAATGGAGGCCCAGTCGCCATCGGGGAACCTACCCATGCGCGGACTGCGCCCCTTGTCGCGATGAGCCGAGGACCGTGTCCTCGTCTCCATAGACCGGCGACCAATCCGATTCGTGCGGGGGCTCAACATTCATGTCGCCGCGCCGCCACTCGCTGTCGGTGTCGCATGGCCCCTGCGACCTCGATCTGCCGCTTCATCCAAGCTCGGCAGCCTCGGGAACAGATCGCCGACGTCGACACCTAAAGCCGTCGCAAGACGCTGAAGACTGGTCGCCCGCAGATCGATACGGCCGGCTTCAGCCTTGAGGATGCTGACTCGGTGCACGCCCGAACGATCCGCCAAGTCCTGCTGCGTCCAACCTCGTGCCTTTCGACAGGCGACGAGCCGTTCAGCAATCGTCACCAGGACGAACGGGGTTGAAGCCTCTGTTCCATCGTCAGACATGCCCCACCTCGATCCGGGTAAACCTCAGCCCCTGCCCGCGTTTACGCAGGTCAGGGGCCGGATTAATTTGTTGGATCTGGTGGCCCTAATTTGTTGGACCACTCCTGGTGCGCCCGAAGGGATTCGAACCCCTAACCTTCTGATCCGTAGTCAGATGCTCTATCCGTTGAGCTACGGGCGCGCCGCCCCGAAGGGCACGGACGAGTCTAGCCGAGCACCGCCCGAAGGGTGAAACCGGGCCACCAGGTCATCGAAACGCCTCCGGTGACCCACCCTCAAGCCTTAGGGTCAGCGCACAGCACCTTCACCCAATCGTCAGGACCCTCATGCGCACCACTCCCCGCTCCTCTCGTCGTCGGGTCGGTCCCGTCGTCGCGTTGATCGCCTCGACCTCGCTGGTCGCGGCGGGACTCGCCGTCACGAGCTCGGCCGCCCAGGCCGAGCCCGACGCCCCGTCCGTGGGGCCGTGCCCCGCTCCGTTCCCGGCCTCGAGCCTGGAGAACGGGCTGGAGGCCGTGGGCCTCACGACGGCCGGCCGGTACGCGAAGGACGGCGAGACCCGCGACTCCTCCACGACGCCCGAGACCTTCACGGCCACGTACCGCGGGACCGTCGAGGACAGCACCGGCGACCTGTACGTCTTCGACCTCGAGGGCTCGCGCATCACCAAGTCCGACGGCACGGTCGACGCAGGCGTCTGGTCCGGCATCTCCGGCTCACCGATCTACGCCGACGGCCAGCTCATCGGCACGGTCTCCTACACCTTCATCGAAGGCACCACGAACAGCGCCGGCGTCACCCCCGCGGCCGACCTCTACGAACTGCGCGACCGTGTCGTCGGTTCTCCGGTCGACACCCTGCGTGTCAGCCGGGCCGAGCAGACCCAGCTGCGCAAGGCCGGCGCCTCCGCCGCGGTCAGCGGCGACGCCGCCACCCTGAAGCGCATCCAGGCCCCGCAGGTCGTCGGCGGCCTCGGCGCCCTCGGCTCCCGGGCCTCGACCTTCGCCCAGAAGATCGCCGCCCGCTCCGGCCACAAGGCTGCACCGCTCGCCGTGGGCGGCAGCTCACGCGCGGGCGGACCCACCGAGATCGTCCCGGGCGGCAACGTCGCGTTCGCCGACTCCTACGGGGCCATCTCGTACTACTCCGTGGGCACGGCGTCCGCCGTCTGTGACGACACCGTGCTGGCATACGGGCACCCCAACAACTTCGCCCCCGCCACGGAGTCCATGCACGCGGCCAGCGCCGTCGGCATCCAGAGCGCCGCCGGCGTCGGGTCCTTCAAGATGGCCAACCTGGGTGCCCCCGTCGGCACCCAGATCGCCGACGGCCTGAACGGCGTCCTCGGCCGGGTGGGCGGCGTGCCGGAGGGCACGGTCGTCACCACCACGACCAACGGCGTGCGTCCGCGCACCTCCAGGTCCACCGTCCCCAACCCGGACGCACTCTCCTCCGTCGTCGCGTCGCAGATGGCCACCGACCTCGTCGTCTCGGCCGACCGGTACGCCGGCGGCGAGGCCACGGCCAGCTGGACCATCAACTACGTGGCCGACGGCACCACCGGCTCGCTCTCGCGCTCCAACCGCTACAGCGACGCCGACTACCTGCCCGACGCCGTCGGCAACGACGTCGCGTCCGACGCCCAGACGTTGCAGGGCCAGGCCTTCGCCGACGTGAAGATCACGAGCATCACGGTGACCACGAAGCCCACCTCCGACTACCGCGCCTACCGGTTCGGCAAGATCAAGGTGAAGTCCCAGGGAACCTGGCGCACCCTCGCGTACGACGAGGACCTCGACGAGTACGCGGTCAGCCTGCCCAGCGGCCGCTACTTCAAGGTCAGGGTCCGCCTGGAGCCCCGCAGCGCCAAGGCCAAGGTCGAGCGCACGTACACGGAGTACACCCTGCGCGCCCCCTCGGGACCCGCCGAGGCCTACCTCAGCATTCGAGGCGGCGTGCAGGACTACTGGTACGACGACGAGGACTTCGAGGACTTCGAGGAGTTCGAGGACGGCCTCAGCGAGCTCCCCGGCGCCGACACCTTCGCGGGAGTCCTCGAGGCGCTGCGCACGCAGCTGCGCAACGACCAGGTGGGGCTGTCGTACACGACGCTCCAGGGCCGCAAGCGCACCACCAAGACGGTCACGCGGTCGGTCGGAGCTGTCGTGTCGGGCGACGCCTTCTTCGTCGCCGAGATCGGCTGAGGCAGCACACCTCACGACGGAGCCCCGCGTCCCCACCTCGGTGGGGAC
>NZ_LMFJ01000002.1:233497-347953 GCF_001426755.1 Aeromicrobium sp. Root495
CCGGCGGTCGTCAGGTCAGCCGGTGTTGCGCAGTCCCGCGGCGATGCCGTTGATCGTGAGCAGGAGCGCTCGCTCCAGGTCGGGGTCCGGCTCCTCCACGGCTCGTGCCCGACGCAGCAGCGAGACCTGCAGCGCGTGCAGAGGGGCGAGGTAGCGGTCGCGCAGCTCGAGCGTCCGGCGCAGCACCGGAGCCGATCCGAGCAGCTCGTCCTCACCCGTCACCCTCAGCACCTGCTCCACCGTGCGCTCGTGCTCGGCTCGGATCTGGTCGAACAGTCCCGACGCCTCCTTCGGCACGAGGGCGCCCACGTACTCCGCGGCGATGCTGAGGTCGGTCTTGCTGAGCGTCATCTGGACGTTGGAGAGGAAGGTGCGGAAGAACGCCCACGAGCCGTACATCTCCTGCAGGGTCTCGCCGCGCCCGTCCTCGAACGCGGCGGCCAGGCCCGAGCCCACGCCGTACCAGCCGGGCAGGATGATGCGGCTCTGCGTCCAGCCGAACACCCAGGGGATGGCCCGCAGGTCGTCGAGGCCCCCCGCGCCGCCGGGCCGCTTGGCGGGCCGCGAGCCGATGTTCATCTTGCCCAGCTCGTCGACCGGGGTGGCGGCCACGAAGAACGGCACGAGCGCGTCGTCGCGCACCAGGGCCCGGTAGGTGGTCTGGCCCTGCTGGGCCACGAGGTCCATGGTGGCGTTCCACCCGTCGAGCACGTCAGCCGGCAGCAACGACGTGCGGTGCAGGGCCGACGCCTCCAGCACCGCGGCCAGGGCGGCCTCGAGGTTGAGCCGACCGAGGCCGGGCAGCGCGTACTTGTCGGAGATGACCTCGCCCTGCTCCGTGATCTTGATGGCCCCGGTGAGGCTCCCGTAGGGCTGGGACATGATCGCCTCGGCCGTGGGTCCGCCACCGCGGCCGGTGGACCCACCGCGGCCGTGGAAGAGCCGCAGCTCCACCCCGTGCTTCCGGGCGACGTCACGGAGCTGACGCTGGGCCCGGTGCACCTGCCACTGCGACGCCGCGATGCCCGCGTCCTTCGAGGAGTCCGAGTAGCCGAGCATGATCTCCTGCACGTCGCCCCGCGCCTTCACGACCCGGCGGTAGGCCGGGTCGGACAGCAGGGCGTCGAGGAGCGGACCGGCGGACTCCAGCTCGGCCACGGTCTCGAAGAGCGGGGCGAAGCCGATGCGCGCCGTGGCCTCCGACGTCTCGGTCCCGGGGTCCACGAGGCCCACCTCGCGCGCCAGCACCACCACGGCGAACAGGTCGTCGATGTCGTGGGTCATGGAGACGATGTAGGTCTCGATGACGTCGGGACCGTAGCTGTCGAGCGCCGTGCGGATGGTGCCCATGAGGTCGAGCGACGCGGTGGCCGCCTCCCCCCAGGTCTGGCTCCCGGCGGACCCGGTGAGGGGGCGCCGCGAGGCCATCTCGCGCGACAGCAGCTCGATCCGCTCGGGTCGCCCCAGGTCGGCGTACGGCCCGTCGAGCTCTCCGAGGCGGTCGAAGAGCTCGGCCAGCGCGGCGTGGTGCTTGCCGCTGTGCTCGCGGACGTCCATCGTGGCCAGCCCGGCGCCGAACGCGACGGCCGTGCGGATGAGGCGAAGGATGGCGCCGTCCCCCGTCAGCGCGTCGCCCGCGGCGAGCATCGACTCGCGCACGAGCGTGAGGTCACGCAGGAGCTCGTCGAAGCCGAGGTAGTCGCGGCCGGGCTCGTGCGGGGTGTCGTTGACGAGGCGGTCGCGGGTGCGCAGGAGCCGGACGCGCACGAAGCTCAGCTTGAGCCGGTAGGGCTCGTCGGCGTTGAGCCGTCGGATGCTCTCCCACGTGATGGGCAGCGCGACGGCGTCGGCCTCGAGGCTCTCCCGCAGCTCGGCGCTGGCCGCGACCACCCGGGTCGAGGCCGTCATCTCGGTGAGGATCTCCTCCACGAGCTCGACGAGCTCACCGAGGCCCGACGTGTGCTGCAGCCTCAGGATCTCCAGCGTCACGCCAGGGGTGACGTTGGGGTTGCCGTCGCGGTCGCCGCCGGCCCACGTCCCGAAGCGCAGGGGTCTCGCCGTGGCGGGCATCGCCACGCCGATGGTCCCGAGCTGGCGGTCCAGCTCCTCGAGCAGGTCGGGCACGACCTCCGTGGCGATGGAGCGCAGGTAGTAGACGGCCGTGCGGGCCTCGTCGCTCGGATCGGGACGCACGACCCGCAGCTCGTCGGTCTGCCACAGCAGCTCCACGAGCTCGGCCAGGCGCCGTTCGTCGCGTGGGGCCATCGAGACCGGCCGCCGGGGGTCCTCGAGGTCCTGGACGGTCTCGGCGACCTTGCGCAGGAGCCGCAGCACGGTGCGTCGGCTGGCCTCCGTGGGGTGGGCCGTGAAGACCGGGCGGTACTCGACGCGCTCGAGGACCGACGTCAGCAGCTCGCGGTCGAGGCTGCCCTCGTCGAGGGCGGCCGCGATGCGGCCGATGGTGCCGGCGAGGGGTCCCTCGCCTCCGCTCTGCTCCTGCCAGCGGTGCAGCTGCTCGGTGATGTTCACGAGCTGGAAGTAGCCGGTGAAGGCCCGCGCCAGGACCACGGCGGTGGCGGGGTCGGTGGCGTCGAGCACGGCGTGGAGGTCGGCGTCGTCGGGCTGCCGGGCGAGTCGGCGAACCCGCTCGACGAGCTCGAGGAGCTCGGGCCCCTCGTGTCGCTCGAGCGCCTCGCCCCACAGCGTCGTGAGCTGGCGCACCGACGCCCGGAGCGACGTCAGCTGCTCGTCGGACGAGACCGCGCCCGCAAACCGTGCCGCGTCGGGCTCACGCCGGTCGGCCTCCAGGATCTCCTGGGTCGTGCGGGCAGGCTTCGACGCGGATGTCATGACAAACAGTCTGCCGGTTCACCGTTTCACGCACGTGTCCGCCGGGGCGTCGTCCCACAGGGTGAGCGACGCCACCTCGTTCCGTCGTCCGCTGCGGTCCGCCGCGGATACGCTTCCCGCATGAGGATCGCGGTCGCTGGCACGGGGTACGTCGGACTCTCCAACGCAGTGCTGCTCGCCCAGCACCACACCGTCGTGGCGGTCGACATCGACGCCGACAAGGTCGCGCTGGTCAACCAGCGCCACTCCCCCATCGAGGACACCGAGCTCGAGGACTACCTCGCGAACCACGAGCTCGACCTCACCGCCACGCTCGACAAGGCCGCCGCGTACAGCGACGCCCAGGTGGTCGTCATCGCCACGCCCACCGACTACGACGTGAAGTCCAACTACTTCAACACGTCGTCCGTCGAGTCGGTCGTCCGCGACGTCCTCGCGGTCAACACGTCGGCCACCATCGTCGTGAAGTCAACCGTCCCGGTGGGCTTCACCGCCGGGCTGCAGGCCGAGCACCCCGAGGCCACGATCATCTTCTCGCCGGAGTTCCTCCGCGAGGGCCGCGCGCTCTACGACAACCTGCACCCCTCGCGCATCGTCGTCGGCTCCGACACCCCCGCGGGCCACCAGTTCGCCGCACTCCTCAGCGAGGCCGCGCTCGACGACGACGTCCCGGTCCTCTTCACCGGGTCCACCGAGGCCGAGGCCATCAAGCTCTTCGCCAACACCTACCTCGCCCTGCGCGTGGCGTACTTCAACGAGCTCGACACCTACGCTGCCTCCCACGGCCTCGACAGCCGCCAGGTCATCGAGGGCGTCGGCCTGGACCCGCGCATCGGCTCGCACTACAACAACCCGTCGTTCGGCTACGGCGGCTACTGCCTGCCCAAGGACACCAAGCAGCTGCAGGCCAACTACCAGGACGTCCCGCAGAACCTGATCAGCGCCATCGTCGACTCCAACACGACGCGCAAGGACTTCATCGCGGCCGACATCCTGCGCCGCTCGCCCCAGACCGTCGGCATCTACCGGCTCGTCATGAAGTCGGGGTCGGACAACTTCCGCGCCTCCTCCATCCAGGGCGTCATGAAGCGGCTCAAGGCCAAGGGCGTCGAGGTCATCGTCCACGAGCCCGTGCTGGAGGAGTCGACCTTCTTCAACTCCGACGTCGTCAACGACCTCGACGACTTCAAGAGCCGCTCCGACGTGATCATCGCGAACCGTCGGACCGACGTGCTCGCCGACGTGGCCGACAAGGTCTACACCCGCGACATCTACGGCCGCGACTGACCCGTCCTACGAGAAGTGCGGCCCCATGCACCGTTCTCGAAGGAGAGACGGTGCATGGGGCCGCACAACGTGTGGTGGTGCTTGCTAGCCGGCGGCGCGGACGTCCTGGGCCGCGGCCAGGATGCGGCGACTGGAGTGCAGCAGGTTCACGACGTCGGGCGTGCCCAGCGTGTAGACCACGGCCGTGCCCTCACGGCTCGACGTCACCAGTCCGGCGCGACGCAGGACGGCCAGCTGCTGGGAGAGGCTCGAGGACTCGATGGCGAGGTCGGCGAGGATCTCCCGGACGGGCTTGGGCCCGTCCTGCAGCAGCTCGAGCACCCGGATGCGCACCGGGTGCCCGAGCGTGCGGAACAGCTCGGCCTTGGCCTGGTTCAGCGGCTGGCCGGAGGTCACTCGCCGGCAGCGTCCAGAGCTGCCGCGACGCGACGGTGGGCCTCCCAGATGGCCTCCGGGACGTTGTCGAACCCGGCGAGGTGCTTCTCGCGGAAGCTCATCTCCTGGCGCCACCGGTTGTTGTCGATCGACAGGATCGTGTTGAGGTCGTCCTCGTCGATGTCGAGCCCGTCGAGGTTGAGCTCGGACTTCTTGGGCAGGACGCCGACGGGCGTCTCGACACCCTCGACCTCACCGTTCTTGTACTGGACGAGCCACAGGAGCGGACGCAGGTTCTCGCGGTAGCCGGGCCACAGGAAGCGACCGTCGTCGCCGCGCTGGAACCAGTTGACGTGGGCGAAGATGGGCTGGTCCGTGGCGGCACCGATGATCTTGAGCCAGTGAGCGGCGTAGTGGCCCTCGGGGTAGCTCATGAACGGACGCATCGACATGGGGTCGTAGCGCAGCTGACCCTCCACGCCCTCGGCCGCGAACGTGGCCTCGGCGCCGAGCGTCAGGCCGTCGTAGACGCCCTCGGCCAGGTCGTTGATGGCCCGGACGAGCGGCTCGCGGTCACGCGTACGGCCACCGAAGATGATCGCGTCGACGGGGACGCCCGCCGGGTCGTCGTAGTTGTCGGCCACGTTGGGCACCTGGGCCAGGCTCGTGGTGAACCGGCTGTTGGGGTGCGCCCACGGGGCGTCGGCGTCCTCGGGGGCGCGGTCGGCGATGACGTCGCCCTTCCAGTCCTCCCAGCCGTCGAGATCGGCGGGCTTCTCCTTGGTCTTGCCCTCCCACCACACCTCCTGCGTCTTGGGGTTGTAGGCGATGTTGGTGAAGATGGCGCCCGAGCCCGAGTCGATGGAGTGCAGCGCGGTGGGGTTGGTGGCCTCGTTGGTGTCCTTGGCCACGCCGAAGACGCCGTTCTCGGGGTTGAACGCGTAGATGCGTCCGTCGTCGGGGTTGGCCCACAGCCACGCGATGTCGTCGCCGTAGAACTCGACGTGGTACCGGTCGCCCAGGGCGTCGGGGGCCAGCGTCATGGCGAGGTTGGTCTTGCCCGACGCCGACGGGAAGCCACCCGCGACGTGGTAGCGCTTGCCGGTCTCCTTGTCGGTGATGCCGAGCAGCATGAACTGCTCCGACAGGAACTCACCGGAGGCCCAGCCGTCGTACGCGGCCTGGCGCAGGCCGTGCGCGATCTTGCCGAGCAGGGCGTTTCCGCCGTAGGAGGAGCCGAAGTGCAGGATGGTGCGCTCGTCGGCGACGGTCACGAAGTAGCGAGCGTCGTCGGGGGTGCCGTGACCCAGGTTCTCCAGGTCGCCGGTCACGTGGACGGCGCGCACGAAGCTGTTGGGGTCCTTGAGCTCGTTGATGTAGTCGACGCCCACGCGTGCCATGCGGATCATGTGCAGCACGACGGTGCGGGTGTCGGTGAGCTCGACGCCGGCAGCGAACTTCTCCAGCGGCGAGTTCCGCGGTGCCATGAGGTACGGCACGACGTACATGGTCTTGCCGGCGGAAGCGCCGCGCATCTTGCCCTCGAGGAGGGGCTTCATCTCCGAGGCGGGGCGCCAGTTGTTGTACGCGCCGGCGTCGTCGGGGTTGCTCGTGGCGACGATCGTCCGCTCCTCGGAGCGGGCGGTGTCCTTGTGGTAGCTGCGGGAGTAGTAACGACCCTCGCCTGCGGGGAGGAGCTCCCCGGCGTCGAGCGCTTCCTGGACCAGTCGAGCGTCGTCCGAGGCGTTGACCACCTCGATCCGCTCGGCTCCCGTCAGGTCGGCGTAGTACTGCACGTACTCGCGCACGTGCGGGTTGGTGAGTCCGGCCTGGTCGAGCGCTGCCTGCACATCTGCCATGGTCTGGGTGTTCCTCTCGTTGTCGGCGCGCCTCACGCCGATTTTTGGGCACGCTACACGAGTTGAAGAATGTTTCATGGCCCGGGTGAACGATCGGGTCCGGGACGAGACATGCCTCACACGAGCCGCTCTATTTGGCTTGGCACACAACAAATTTGCTGAAATGTCAGGACATCTTGGTGAGGCGCCTCGCGAGGCGGCGCCAGCCCGGTGCGAGGTCGAGGTCGGCGATGCGCACGTGGTGGGCGCTGTTCTCCCACGTCACCTCGAGCCTCACGCGGGGCTGCCGGGCCCCCGGGAGGACCTCGGCGAGGTCGACCGATCCCGTGACCCGGTAGAGGTCCTCACCCTGCGCCGACACCTCGAGCGGGAGGTCCACGAGCTCGTCGCGGTCGGGGCTCCAGGCCTGCCAGCGGAGGCTGGGTCCGTCGCCGGGACGCGGCGCACGCGAGGCGTCGAGCTGGACCGTGCCGTCGAGGGTCACGACGCTTCCCCGCACGTGGACCCCCTCCACCCGGACGTCGCCGATCCGGACGCGGCGATCCGCTCGCTCGGCGGCGTCGGCGACGGCGCGGGCCCAGTCGCCGAGGAAGCGGTCGTGACCGTGGGCGAGAGCCGTCGCGCGGGCACCCTCACGGAGCCGCTCCAGCCGGTCGCGGTCGTGGAGGAGCGCGACGGTCTCGGCGGCGACTGCCTCGACGTCCCCGGCAGGGACGAGCACGCCGTTGGTCTCGTCGACCTGCTCGCGCGGCCCGTACTTCACGTCCACCGCGACGACGGGGCAGCCGCGGGCCATCCCCTCGAGCGTCGAGAGCGGGTAGCCCTCGAAGTCGCTCGTGAGCCAGCCGAGGTCGGCGGTCCACCAGGCGTCGCGCGCGGCGGGTTCGAAGCCGTGGAACGTGACGGCGTCCGCCACCTCGAGGTCGGTGGCGAGGGCCTTCAGCTCCGCCAGCTGGGGGCCGTCGCCATAGATCTCGAGCGTCGCCCCGGGCACCTGGGTCTGCACGAGGGCGAAGGCCGAGAGCGCCCGGTCGAGGCGCTTCTGCTGCTCGAGCCGCGCCGTCATGACGATCCGGCCCGTCACACGCTGCGGTGGGGTGTCGGGGACGGGAGGCGTCTCGACCGGGTTGGGCACGACGTAGAGGTTGCTCGTGCGGCCGTAGCGCCGGGCCACGTCCTCGCGCTGGCGCTCGGTCAGGCTCATGAGCCCGCCGTAGCGGCCGATCGAGTCCATGGACGGGCGGTACGTCGCGCTCACCCCGGAGTGCCAGCTCCTCGATCCCGCCGAGAGATGAGGGTTGTGCATCTGGTGCATCACGAGGAACCGCTCGTCCAGCTGGCACAGCTCCTGCGCCACGAACCTGCTGTCGCTCAGGAGGAACACCCGCTCCGCGTCGCCAGCCAGCTGCTCGGTCCACCAGCGCCACAGACCGCCGAGGCCGTCCCAGCGCTCGACGACGTTCTCGTCCCGATCGATCAGGTAGGTGAGACCGATGGGGTCGTCGGGCGCGGTGCGGGCGTACCTGCTGCCGTCGGGGCGGAGGTAGTCCCACGCCACCTCGATGTCGCCGGCGTACCAGCGCCGACGCCAGGCGTAGCCGTCCGCCACGTCGTCGACGGAGGAGTCGCCCACGCGGGGCAGGCGGCGGGTGCCGACTCCGGTGTCGATCACCCGCAGCTCCTCGTGCAGGTTGAGCAGCCGGCTCTGCGGCAGGAGGCGCCCGTCGGCCAGGAGCGTCGCGCGGACGGCGTCGTAGCTGGGCACCGGGTTGTAGGTGACGAGCGGGAGGTCGATCCCCGTGTGCTGCAGGAAGAGCCGGTGGCGCAGGAGCGTCAGGCGCGTCTGTCCGCCGGCCTCCGGCCGGATGTTCCCGATGACGGAGAGGTAGCGGGCCTCGGAGGGGAACACGGACACCGTCATGGCTGGCATCATAGGTCCGGCCCGAGGATGAGAGGTGTCGCCTGTGCGCTGGTCGTCACGACGCAGATCGGCTCCCCGCGAGGGCCGCCCGGCGTTGAGCATCGTGGTGCCCGTGTACGCCGTGGAGGACTACCTCGAGCGCTGCCTCGTGAGCCTGCGGCGCCAAGGGCTCGACGACGTCGAGATCGTCGTGGTCGACGACGGCTCTCCCGACGGCAGCCTGCGCATCGCCCAGCGGCACGCCAAGAAGGACCCGCGCATCGTCATCGTGCAGCAGGAGAACGCCGGTCTCGGCGCGGCCCGCAACGCCGGAGTCGCGGCCGCCACGGGCGAGTTCCTCACCTTCGTCGACTCCGACGACGAGGTCCGCGGACCCGGCTACGCGCTCGCCGTCACCTCGTTGCGCACGAGCGGAGCGGCCTTCGCGGTCCTCCCCTACACGCGCCTGCACGCATCGGGACGCACGGCGCAGCCTGCGTGGATCGCCGACCTCTACGCCACCCCCCGCGTGGCCGTCGACATCACCACCTACCCCCAGCTCCTCGTCCATGCCACCGCGTGGTCCAAGGTCTACCGCCGCTCCTTCTGGGACGAGGGCGGCTTCTCCTTCCCGGTCGGCGTGCTCTACGAGGACCAAGAGGTGACCACGCAGACCCACGCCGCCGCCATCGAGGCCGGAGGCGTCGACGTCGTGCCTGTCCTCACCTACCTGTGGCGCGTGCGCGAGCAGTCCATCACCCGTGAGTTCAGCGCCGCCACGATCGAGGCCTTCCTCGGTGCCGTCCTGCGCAGCCTCGAGGTCCTGCCCGTGCCCGCGCGCCGGGAGCGCGCCCGACAGGTGCTCAGCAACGACGTCCCCCACTACGTCCGCGCCGTCGCCCGCGGTGCCGAAGACGCCTTCGCCGCTGCGCTCGGGCGCGGTGTCGCCGCGCTCCTGGCCGAGACGGAGCCCGGCGAGCTCGCCCTGGAGTGCCCGGCGGAGATGCGTGCGGCCTACACCTGGCTCGTGGCCGGTGACGTCGCCGGGGCCCGGGCCTTCCTCGACGGCGAGGGTCTCGTCGTCGCCACCCACGACGGCGGCGTGGTGGACGGCGAGCCCACCATCACGGTGCCGACCCGGACGCACCCCGAGGGTGAGCCACTCGTCCTGTCCCAGCGGCAGACCCCGCTCGACGCCACGGCCCTGCGCGCCGTCGTCGGTCCCGACTCGGTCGACGTGCACGTGTGGGGCTACCTGCGCCACGTCGAGTCCCCCGACCTCTCCTCCCGCGCGTGGCTCGTCCGCGGCGAGCAGCGGCTCACCGAGCTGACCGTCGCCCGTTCGGACGAGAAGCCCGGCGACCGCCTGCGCGCCACCCGTGCCTGCAACGACGAGGCGGTGTGGGTCGTGACCGTCCCTGTCTCGGAGCTCGACGCAGACGGCGCAGCCCTGCGACTCGAGCTCGAGGTCACCCACGCGGGCCGGACGCGGACCGCAGTCGTCGAGAACGTGGATGCCGGCGGGTCCGCGGCCGCGGTGCAGCCCGTGGGCGAGACCGGCTGGACCGTCGGCGGCGCACCCTTCCGACTCGAGCGCGACCGCGAGCCCTCAGCCGTCGGACCGGTCGACCACGTCGTCCTCGACGGCGCCGCGCTCACCCTGCGCGCCGGCCCTGCTGCGGCAGCGTCGACGAACGTCCGGCCGGGTTCTGTCGAGTCCTTCGAGGAGCGTCCCTCGGCCTCGCTCCTCGCCGAGCTCCCCCTGCGTCTTCGCTCGGACCAGGTCGTGGTGCACGTCGTCCTCACCGCGACCGGGTCCCTCGGCGTGGAGGCCCGCGAGCCCCTCCCCCACGAGCAGCTCACGGTCTACGGCACCCGCTGAGCTCGAGGCCCCTCACTCCTCGTAGTCGCCGATCCACCAGTCGGCGATCTCGCGGAGCAGCTCCGAGGACTCCTGGTGCTGGGGGTGGACCCGGAAGGCGTCGATGTCGGAGCGGTCTGCGAAGAGCGCGTTCTCGACGAGGATCGTGCCCTTGCGGGTGTCGTCGGAGCGCCTGATCATCCACTCGAGGATCCCGGGCAGCGTCCCGAGCGCCGCGAGCCTGCGCTCAGCCTCCGCCACGGTCTCCTCCGGCACCCCGTCACGGATGCGGAAGAGCACCACGTGCCGGTACGCCATCAGGCGCCCAGCACGAAGGGCGCGACCGACTCCCAGACCTGCTGGTCGTGGGCCGGGATGACCATGACGCCCTCACCCGTGAGTCGGGCGAGCGTGGCATGGTTCTGCTTGACCTTGGCCCGGTCGTCCCCGACGACCTGCTCGAACGCGCGCAGGAACGGCTTCTTGTCGACCCCGGGGATGGCGGCGCTCGTGCCGTCGAACAGCGCGTCGCCGGCGTGGAGCAGGAGCCCGCGACCGTCGGCCTCGACCGCGACCGCGGCGTGACCCTTGGAGTGACCCGGCATGGGCACGAGGGTCACCCCGGGCACGACCTCGTGGCCGGTGAGCCCGTGCGCCCAGCCGTCGCCGGGACCATCGTGCAGGAAGAAGGTCGGCCCGTGCTCGAACTGCTGACGGCGGTACCGGTTCTTGTCCTGGAAGTCAGGCGCCACGAGGGCGGCCTGGTGCTCGGCCGCCGTCGTGTGGACCGTGGCAGCAGGGAAGTCGGAGAGCCCGCCGGCGTGGTCGAGGTCGAGGTGGGTCAGCACCACGTGGGTGACGTCGGCGGCGGAGTACCCGGCGGCCTCGAGCTGACGCAGCGCCGTGTGGCGCTCGTCCTTCTCGGGTCGCAGCAGCGCCCGGACGGGACCGAGCCGACGCTTGGGGTCGGCGTAGTCCGCCGTGCCGTACCCGGTGTCCACGAGGACGAGGCCCTCGTCGGTGTGGATCAGCAGGGCGTGCGCGGGCAGGGGCCCGACGAAGGGTGAGCGCATGATGGCGCAGTTCAGGTGCTCGACTCGCATGCCCGCATCCTGTCCTACTGCCCCGCTGAGTGTGACGTTTCGGGGCGGATTCGCGGCGATCCGCCCCTCAAACGTCACACTCAGCGGGGACTCGGGGGTGAGACTGAGGTCATGGACTCCAGCAGCGTCCCCCCGTACGTCTTCTGGGCGGCGTTGTCCGCGGTCTTCGCCGCGCTCACGGCCATCTTCGCCAAGGTGGGCGTGGAGGGCGTCGACTCCGACGTGGCCACCTTCATCCGCACCGTCGTCATCCTCGTGACGCTCGGCCTGATCCTGCTCACGATGGGCAAGCTGCACTCACCCGGCCCGCTCTCCACCAAGACCTGGGTGTTCCTGGTGCTCTCCGGCCTCGCCACCGGCGCCTCGTGGATCTGCTACTTCCGTGCCCTCAAGGCCGGCCCCGCCGCGGTGGTGGCGCCCATCGACAAGCTGAGCGTCGTGCTGGTCGCCGTCTTCGGCGTGGTCTTCCTCAGCGAGCGCCTCGCGCCGATGCAGTGGTTCGGCGTGGTGCTCGTGGGCACCGGCGCCGTCGTCCTGGCGCTGGGATGAACGATGGAGGCCGGAAGTGGTGCGTTCGTTCACACAGCGGTGGCATCATTTGAAGGGTGATGGTCTCCATCTTCTCGATGCCCACTGACAGCTCGGCCTCCTCCCGGGTCTCGGCGGTCCTCGTGCCGCACATCGACCGGTTCACGGCCGAGTGGTCCGAGGAGCCCGGGAACGTCACCGTCCTTCGGGTGCAGCACGAGGAGTCCAGGGGCGAGATGCTCAGCGCGCTGCTGCACCGAGCCCACCCGCGGGTCCAGCACGTGAGCTCCCAGCGCGCCTCGTGAAGGTCGCTCTCGCGGCCCTCGGCGTCCTGGCACTCCTGCTGCTCGCTCCGGCCGACGCGCCTCTTCTCTGTCGCACGGTCCCGGACCGCACCGGCGGGCCCACCTTCGCGTCCCTCATGACGCCCTACGCCACCTCCCCGGCACCGGACGTCTCGGCCTCCGTGAGCGACACCGCACCCGGCTGGGGCCCCGAGCGCGACGTGCTCACCCGATGGGACGCCCCGGTCTTCACCCACTCCGTCGACCCGCAGCCGTTCGGCACCCTCAACGCGACGGCCACGGCCAACGAGCCCCGCCCCGACATCGGCGCGGAGTACGTCACCGGGAACGCGCTCTTCAAGAACGCCGACGTCGAGTTCCGGATGACCGGCCAGGTCTTCGCCGTGCGCTACCTCGCTGTCCAGGCGACCGACGCCATGGTGTGGATCGACGGCCGACCGGTGGCCGACCGTCCCTTCGAGACCATCGACACCACGCCCACCGGCTCGTTCCGCTGGCTGACGGTCCGCCTCGCGTCGCCGCGCACCGTCACGGTCCGCTTCGCAGGGCCCGCCGTCTTCACCGGCGTGGAGCACGATCGCCGCGACCCGGTGCGCCTGAGCGAGGCTCCCGACCGGTTCACGATCGGCGTCGTCGGCGACTCCTACTACGAGTCCACCATCGGCGACGGCTGGCGCTCCTCGGCCGCGCCCGTGGAGCTGGCGACCCAGACCGGTTTCCGGGTCCGGAGCCTGGCGCAGGGCGGCACGGGCTACCTCAACGACGGGACGGGGCCGGGCCTGACCGGCAGCTTCGGCCTGCCCGGTCATTACGCCACCCCCTACGGGTCGAGCAAGCGGCTGGCCCAGGTGGTCGACGCCCCCATCGATGCCCTGCTCGTGAACGGCTCGATCAACGACGCACCCCCCTTCGGCGCCGAGCAGCAGCGCGCGGCCGTGGACGACTTCCTGGACGCCGTCCGGAGGGCCCGACCCGACCTCCCCATCGTGCTGGTCGGCGTGGAGCCTGTCTCCTACGGCGGCGCACCGGACGTGTCCCTCCGGCCGCTCCTCCTGCTCGAGCGGAACCTGCGGTGCGCGATGCGCGACCGTCCCCAGGTCCGTGGCGTCGTGGAGCCCTACCGCGAGAACTGGCTCACCGGGACCGGCTACGTCGACGGCCCGCGGGGGGACGGCAACCAGGACACGTACATCGGCCGGGACTGGATCCACCCGAGCGCGGCCGGCGTGGCGTACTACCAGCGCAAGGTCGTGGCAGCCCTGCGTCCCATGACCACAGGGCCGCGGGAGCCCTGACGCGTCGATCTGCTGCCGCGAGCGTGGGCCTCGGACAGGAGCGGCCGGGCGAGGTCCTCGGGCTCAGTGGCCGAGCTGGGCGTACTTGGCCTCGGTCTCGGCCTTCTGGGCGCGCCACCAGTCCTCGTGCCCGCGGTACCAGTCGATGGTGGCGGCGAGGCCGTCCTCGAAGGAGCCGTAGGTGGGCGACCAGCCCAGCTCGGTCCGCAGCTTGGTGGAGTCGATCGCGTACCGCAGGTCGTGCCCGGCACGGTCCGTCACGTGGTCGTACGCGTCGGCGGGCTGTCCCATGAGCTGGAGGATCAGCTCGACGACGCTCTTGTTGTCCTTCTCGCCGTCGGCGCCGATGAGGTACGTCTCCCCCATCTCACCCCGCTCGAGGATCCGCAGGACGGCAGAGCTGTGGTCGTCGGCGTGGATCCAGTCGCGGACGTTGAGGCCGGCCCCGTAGAGCCGGGGGCGCACCCCGTCGATCACGTTGGTGATCTGGCGGGGGATGAACTTCTCGACGTGCTGGCGAGGACCGTAGTTGTTGGAGCAGTTGCTGATGGTGGCTCGGACGCCGAAGGACCGCACCCAGGCGCGCACCAGCAGGTCGGACCCGGCCTTGGTGGAGGAGTACGGGCTCGACGGGTTGTAGGGCGTGGACTCGGTGAACCGCTCGGGGTCGTCGAGCTCGAGGTCGCCGTAGACCTCGTCCGTGGAGATGTGGTGGTAGCGCACGTCGTGCTTGCGCACGGCCTCCAGGAGCGCGAACGTCCCGATGATGTTGGTGTGCAGGAAGGGGCTCGGGTCGTGCAGGGAGTTGTCGTTGTGCGACTCCGCGGCGTAGTGCACCACCGAGTCGTGCTGCGGCACGAGACGGTCCACCAGGTCGGCGTCGGCGATGTCTCCCACGACGAGCTCGACCCGGTCGGCCGGCAGGCCCTCGAGCGAGGCCCTGGACCCGGCGTAGGTCAGCTTGTCGAGGACCGTCACCGTCGCGTCGGTGTTCTGGACCAGGTAGTGGACGAAGTTCGAGCCGATGAAGCCCGCCCCACCCGTCACGAGCACGTTGGGCATGGGCACGAGATTAGCGGTCCCTTGACCGCGCGTCCGGCTCCGGGCCTAGGCTCGCTCCCATGAAGGGCATCATCCTGGCCGGCGGCACCGGTTCTCGTCTCCACCCGGTCACGCAGGGCGTCAGCAAGCAGCTCGTCCCCGTGTACGACAAGCCGATGATCTACTACCCGCTCTCGACGCTCATGGGTGCCGGCATCCAGGACATCCTCGTGATCACCACGCCGCACGAGGCGGCCAGCTTCGAGCGCCTGCTCGGCGACGGGTCGCAGTTCGGCATCAACATCACGTTCGCGCAGCAGCCGTCACCCGACGGCCTGGCCCAGGCCTTCATCATCGGCGAGGAGCACATCGGCAACGACCGCGTCTCCCTCGTCCTGGGCGACAACATCTTCTACGGCTCCACCATCGGCACGAGCCTCCAGCGCTTCCACGACATCGACGGCGGCGGCATCTTCGCGTACCGCGTGGCCGACGTCCGCTCGTACGGCGTCGTCGAGTTCGACGAGAACCGGCGCGCCATCTCGCTCGAGGAGAAGCCCGAGCACCCCAAGAGCCACTACGCCGTCACCGGGCTCTACTTCTTCGACAACCGCGTCACGTCCCTGGCCAAGGAGCTGAAGCCGTCGGCGCGTGGCGAGCTGGAGATCCTCGACCTCGCCCAGATGTACCTCGACGCGGGTGAGCTCAACGTCGAGGTGCTGCCGCGCGGCACCGCCTGGCTCGACACCGGGACGTTCGACGACCTCAACGACGCGTCCAACTACATCCGCACGGTCGAGAAGCGCCAGGGACTCAAGATCTCGTGCCCCGAGGAGATCGCCTGGCGACTCGGCTTCCTCACCGACGACGAGCTCCGCGTCCGTGCTGAGCCTCTCGTGAAGAGCGGCTACGGGGCGTACCTGCTCGGCCTGCTCGAGGAGTAGACCGCCAGGAAGACACAGCGCCCCGCCCACCCTCGCGGATGGACGGGGCAACGAGCGTCCGAGCCTCAGCCGGCGAGCTCCGTGACCGTCGCGACGTCGCGGCCGCTGATGACGTCATCAGCGACGGCGGAGACGCGTCGGTCCTGCTCGCGAGCCGTCTGGAACAGGAAGGAGAACGCATCGGCCTGGTCCAGGCCGTGCCTCTCCATCAGCATGCCCATGGCGATGCCGATGCTTCGACGTGCGTGCACGCCTCCGCGGATCTGCTCCACGGCGGGCTCGGGCTCGATCATGCTCAGACCTTGCGTCGGTTGAAGATGCTCCAACCGCCGGGGCCGACGGCGAGGCCGACGATGATCAGGATGATGCCGAGAAGGACGCTGCCCTGGATGAGGGTGACAACCCCGTAGACGACGAGTACGACTGCAATGAGCCAAAGGATGAATCCCATGATGTTTCCTTTCGTTGGTGCGAGCGTCCCACCGAACGGCCCCGAGCGCATGTGGAACTTATGCACAACTTAGGCAGAGTTGATGCACAGGGCGTTCGAACGGCTCAGGACGAGCGGGGTCGTCGCCTGCTGAACGCTCCGCCGAGGGCCAGCAGGGCGACCAGCCCTCCGGCGATCCCGTAGAGGACGAACCGGGGATCGTCGGTTCCGCCAGGGACCACCGGGGCCTTCAGCGGCTCCTCCCACAGGCCACGGGCGAGGATCGGCCGCTCGAGGGGAGACACCTGGCCGGCGAGGTCGATGCCTCGGACCTTCTTGGTGACGACGTCCACCTCCTCCACACGATCCTCGGCGTGGCCGACGACCACCTCGTCGTCGTCGCGCCAACCGGCCAGCCGACCGGGCTCGACGTCGAGTGGGACCGCCCGTCCACGGGCCTTGCCGATCGTCCTGCCGGCGCGGAGCTGCGGAGGTCCGTCCGCCGTGGAGGCGGAGAGATAGGCGAACGCCTTGTCGTCCGGGGCCCAGGACGCGTCGCGCACGCTGCCCGGCAACGCGAAGGACTGCTTCTCCCCCGCGCCGGGGTCCTGGCGGTGGACGGTGCCTCCGCGGATCCAGACCACGCCGCTCGGTGCCGAGCCCAGACGCGGCACGCTCGTCCGGGTGCTCTCCAGGACGGTGGACGCACCCGTCCTGACGTCCCACGCCGTGAGCTCGTGGGCGACGGCCCCGGTCCGGGAGGCCGTGTCGTAGCGGGCCACGAGGTGCCGCGAGTCGCCCGAGAAGGCCAGGTGGGACTTGTTCTCCGCCGTCGGCGCCTGGGTGGGCGGCCGCAGACGTCGGACCTGGCCGGTCACCGTGTCCATCACCGACCAGCCCTCCAGGGCGGCCCGTCCCACAGCGGCCCGCGCGTCCGCGATGCGGCTCCAGCCGATCCATCGCCCGTCGGGCGAGAGAGCGAAACGCCGGGCCAGCGGCCGGGTGTCCTCGTCCACACCGGGGAGGTCGAGCCACTGCGAGCGACCGTCGTCGGCCGAGACGCCGAACATCTCCCGTGACTGCCTTCGTCCGGTGAGGCCGTCGGTGCGGGAGCGCTCCGCGAGGCCGATGGCTGCGAGGGGGCCGTCCAGGCCCTCCTCGCCGGACCAGGTGCCGGGCGCGTTGACCTCCGTGGGCAGGTGCGGTGCCAGCACCTCGTCCTCGGCTCCCGCTGCGGCAGGCACCGCGACGACCAGGAGCAGCGCGGCAGCGAGCCGGAGGCCGTTCTTCATCACGCGGTGCGACACGGTCACGCTCCTGCCCTCCTCTACGACGTCCAGTCCGAATGCTGCCCTACGCAGCCCCTCGGCACCGGGCAAGGGCGCATCGTCCCTGGCCCCAGCATGACGACGGCCCGGAACCAGGAGGTTCCGGGCCGTCGGGCGGCGGAGATGGCGAGATTTGAACTCGCGAGAGGTTTAAACCTCAACCCGCTTAGCAGGCGGGCGCACTAGGCCACTATGCGACATCTCCTAGTACCCGGAACAGGATAGCGGGGAGGGGTCGGCCGGGCCGAATCGGCCCTTCGAGAGCGAGCGGGGCGCTCGGGGAGCGAGCAGGGCGTCGAGCTCGGCGTTGATGGCGATCTTGACGTCCGTGGGGGCGAACGAGAACTCCACCGCGCTACGGGCCAGCTCGACCAGGCCCGGGTCGTCGAGGTCGAGGAGGTCGCGCGCCACGTCGTACTCGGTGTTGAGGGTGGTGCCGAACATGGGCGGGTCGTCGGAGTTGATGGTGACGGGCACGCCGGCAGCCACGAGCGTGGGCAGCGGGTGCTCCTCGAGCGAGGGGACCGAGCGGGTGCGGACGTTCGACGTGGGGCACACCTCGAGCGGGATGCGCTCGGCGGCGAGGTGGGCCATGAGCTCGGGGTCGTGCACGGCCGCGATGCCGTGCCCGATGCGCTCGGCACCGAGGTGGTGGATGGCGTCCCAGATGGTCTGGGGGCCGGTCGACTCACCCGCGTGGGGGACGCTGTGGAGGCCCGCGGCCCGCGCGGCGTCGAAGTGCGGCTTGAACTGCGGGCGCGGGACGCCGACCTCGGGGCCGCCGAGACCGAAGCTCACGAGACCTTCCGGGCGGAGGCGCAGGGCGACGTCGAGCGTCGAGTCGGCCGCGGGCAGTCCGGACTCGCCGGGGATGTCGAAGCACCAGCGCAGCGTGATGCCGGTGTCGGCCTCGACCCGGCGGCGGGCGTCCTCGACGGCCTCCACGTAGGCCTCGGCGGAGATGCCCACGGCCATGGACGTGTACGGGGTGAGGGTGAGCTCGGCGTAGCGGACGTTCTGCGCCGCGAGGTCGCGGCCCACGTCGTGCGTGAGGGTCCAGAGGTCCTCGGGGGTGCGGAGCAGGTCGACGACGGAGAGGTAGACGTCGATGAAGTGGCCGAAGTCGGTGAACTCGAAGAACCGGGCGAGCGCCTCGGGGTCGGCCGGGACGTCGGTGCTTCCCTCGTGCCGCTGGGCGAGCTTGGTGACGGTCTCCACGGAGGCCGACCCGACGTGGTGGACGTGGAGCTCGGCCTTGGGCAGGTCCTGCGCCGAGAGGCTCACGCCTCCTGCGACTCCGCCTGGGAGGCCGAGACCTCGTCGAGCTGCTGCTGGCGCTCCACGACGGAGCCGCGCTCGGCGAAGTCGACCTCGATGGTCACGACGTGCTCGTCGCCGAGATACATCTCGACGCGGCGGGCGGTGGCCGTGAAGTGTCCGGCCGTTCCCTCGGTGAGCCAGGCGGTGCTGCCGTCGGTGGACACCAGGCCCACGCGGGCCGCCTCGCCCCGCTGGCCGCGGAAGACCACGGGGCCCGGGCCGCTGTCGCGGATCACGAGCGCTCCTCGGCTCACGCGTCGGTCGTCGACCGAGACGTGCGGGGACTCGTCGCCGTCGGGACGGCCGAAGACCCACTTGTCGCCCGTGACGACGACGTCCTCACCGGACGCGCCGGAGGCCAGCTGGTACTTCACGATCAACACGTCCGAAAGCCTAGCGCGCCCCCACGACGGACCCATCTGCACCGCTTCAGGTCCCCGAGTCCTGCCAGGAGCCGGTGCTGTCCTCCTTCGATCAGCTGTAGCCGACCCACGGCGAATAGACGCCCTTCTGCTCAAAGAAGTCGCCCTCGTCCGGCCACTGCGTGAAGACACCACCGACGTTGTCCCACAGTCCGGCGCTGACCGTCTTCACATAGACACGGACCCGCTTGGGCTTGTAGAGACAGCCCACCTTCGGGACGAACCTCACGCGGAAGACACCGCCGTCCAGGTCGAGGTACTCGCGCGTCGACTTGTAGCACGAACCCTCCCAGCGCCACCTTGCGTCGCCGTTGTACTTCGAGAAGCCGCTGTCCCCGGGCAGGCCGCCTGCCCAGGTGTATTCGGCACCCGCGTGCTTCGTGCTCGTGTCCAGGCTCACCCTGAAGGTTCCGTAGGGATACACGCCCTCAGACGCTTCGGGAATCCGGAAGTCGACCACGACCCCAGCCTTGTCGTTGCTGACCTTGACCTGACCGATGTCCATAGCACCGTGGGCCGTCTCGCCGGACTTGTCCGACCAGGTGTGACTTGCGGCTGCGGCCGGGCCACTCAGAGCGACCGAGATGAGGAGAGATGCCAGAACCGGTGGTGAGACGAGCTTGAGGCGCATGCCGAAGAGGCTATAGCGATCACCGGGCAGGCGTACTCGATTCGACCATTCGACCACCCGTCCGTCCAAGGAGCCTGGAACGGCTGGTCGGGGTCAGGCGCCGGGGACGATGGCGGAGATGACGGTGCCGTCGGCGCGCTTGGTGCCGATGGGGCTCTTGGGCTCGCCCTTGATGCGCGGGCCCTGGTCCTTGAGGGCGACGGTGACCGGGGAGCCCGGGGACACCACGACCTCCTCGCCGCGGACGTCGAACGCCAGGCGCCCTTCGCCGTCCTCGATCGTGAGCTCCAGCTCCGAGGTGCGGACGACGACGCGCACACGGGTGCCGCGCAGGGTGAGCCGGAAGATCAGCTCCTCCCAGTCGTCGGGGAGGCGCGGGTCGAGGGTCCACTGGCCGCCGCCGAGGTCGCGGAAGCCGCCGAACCCCGAGGCCAACGCGCTCCACACGCCGCCCGTCGACGCCACGTGCACACCGTCGGAGGTGTTGGAGTGCCGGTCCGCGAGGTCGACGAAGAGCGATGCGAGGAAGTACCGGTAGGCCAGGTCGTGGTAGCCGACCTCGGCCGCGATGATCGACTGCACGACCGCCGACAGCGTGGAGTCGCCCGTGGTGATCGGGTCGTAGTACTCGAAGTCGGCGCGCTTCTGCTCGGGCGTGAAGTCCTCGCCCTGCAGGAACAGCGCGAGCACGACGTCGGCCTGCTTGAGCACCTGGAACCGGTAGATCACGAGCGGGTGGTAGTTCAGGAGCAGCGGCCGCTTGGAGAGCGGGGTGTTGTCGAGGTCCCACATCTCGCGCTCCAGGAAGTGCATGTCCTGGGGGTGGATGCCGAGGTGGTCGTCGAACGGGATGCTCATCCCCTCCGCGCAGCGGAACCACTCATCGACCTCACCGTCCTCCAGGCCCACACGCTTCACGAGGAGCGAGTACGCCTCGGGGTCGGCGTGCTGCACGGTGCGGACCGCCTCGGCCGCCCGGCGCAGGTTGAAGCGCGCCATGACGTTCGTGTACAGGTTGTCGTTCACGACCGTCGTGTACTCGTCGGGGCCGGTCACGCCGTGGATGTGGAACGTGCCGCCCTCCTCGGTGCGCCAGAAGCCGAGGTCGGCCCAGAGCCGGGCTGTCTCGACGAAGATGTCGACGGCCTCGCGGTTGAGGAAGTCGACGTCGCCGGTGGCCCCCACGTACTGGCTCAGCGCGTAGGAGATGTCGGCGTCGATGTGGTACTGCGCGGTGCCGGCCGCGTAGTAGGCCGACGCCTCCTCGCCGTTGATCGTGCGCCACGGGAAGAGCGCGCCCTTCTGCGCCAGCTGGTCGGCGCGCGTGCGCGCGGCGTCGAGCAGCGAGTGACGGAACCGCAGCGCGTTCCGCGCGAAGTGCGGCGTGGTGTACGTCAGGAACGGCATGACGTAGACCTCGGTGTCCCAGAAGTAGTGACCCCCGTATCCCGAGCCGGTGACGCCCTTGGCCGGGATGCCCTGGCCCTCGGCGCGCGCCGCCGCCTGCATGAGCGCGAACAGGTTCCACCGCACGGCCTGCTGGATGGCCCGGTGCCCCGGGATCTCGACGTCGGCGCGCTCCCAGAAGGCGTCGAGCCACTCGCACTGGTCCTCGTACTGCTTCTCGATGCCCTCGCTCTGCACGCGGTCGAGCGTGCGGCGGCAGCGGTCGAGCAGCTCACGACCGGGGACGCCGCGCGAGGTGTGGTAGGCCACGGTCTTGGTGAGCGTGATGGTCTGGCCGGGCTGGGCGTCGACGCGGTAGATGATCTTGGCGAGGTCGTCGCTCGTGACGACGCGCTGCGTGAACGAGTTCTCGGTCTCGAGCGTGTGGTCGGTCATCACGCCGAGCGTCATGCCGCTCTCGGCGCACTTGTAGGCCAGGGCGAGCCTGCCGTCGACCGGCTCGGGGTCGTGCGCCTGCGGGATGAGCACGCGGCGCGCCAGCTTCTCGGCCTTGCGCGGGTCGGCGGCACCGGCCTTGGGCCGGCCCACGTGGTACTCGTCCTCGCCGTCCTGGCGGTTGAGCACCTGCGAGGAGATGGCGACCGGCGCGTGCGCGTCGAGCACGGTGACCTCGAACGTCATGACGGCGAGGTGCCGCTGCGCGAACGAGACCATGCGGCTGCTGCGGATGCGGACCTGCTTGCCCGAGGGCGTGCGCCACAGGACGGTGCGCGAGAGCACGCCGGTCTTGAAGTCGAGGGTGCGGTCGTACTCGAGGAGGTCGGCCACGTTGAGCAGCAGCGGCTCGTCGTCGACGTAGAGGCGGATGACCTTGGCGTCGGGCACGTTGACGATGGTCTGGCCGACACGGGCGAACCCGAAGGCCTCCTCGGCGTGCTGGATGGGCCAGGTCTCGTGGAAGCCGTTGATGAAGGTGCCGTGCGTGTGGGAGTCGCGGCCCTCCTCGACGTTGCCGCGCAGGCCCAGGTAGCCGTTGCCGACCGAGAAGAGCGTCTCCGTGGTGCCGAGGTCGTCGGCCTCGTAGCGGACCTCGCTCAGCTTCCACGGGTCGACGGGGAAGCGCGTGCGGTCCAGGAAGTCGCGCGCCGGCGGTGCGTTGTGCGAGGGGCCGAGGGTGATGTCGTTCACCGCAGCTCCTCGAGGTCGTCGACGACGACGTCGGCACCGGCCTCGGTGAGACGGTCTGCGCCGACGCCACGGTTCACGCCGATCACGAGACCGAAGCGACCCGCGTGCCCGGCGGCCACGCCGCTCACGGCGTCCTCCAGCACGACGGCACGCGAGATCTCGACGTCGAGCTGCTGGGCCGCGAACAGGAAGGTGTCGGGGGCGGGCTTGCCGGCCAGCTGGCGGGCACCCGCAACGGCTCCGTCGACGATGACGGGGAAGTAGTCGATCATGCCGGCGGCCTCGAGGACCTTGGGCGCGTTGCGCGAGCTGGAGACCACGGCCACCTTGGTGCCACGCTCCACGAGCTCCTTCACGAGGGCGAGCGATCCCGGGTAGGGCTGCACGCCGTCGCGGTCGAGGATCTCCTCGAAGTCGACGTTCTTGCGGTTGCCGAGGCCCGACACCGTCTCCCCCTCGGGACCGTCGGACGGGTCGCCGTCGGGCAGCTCGATGTCGCGCGAGGCGAGGAAGGAACGCACGCCGTCGTAGCGCGGCTTGCCGTCGACGTACGTGAAGTAGTCGTCGTCGGTGTACGGCTCGCTGACCCCCCGGGCGGTGAGGAAGTCGTTGAACATCTGGCTCCAGGCGCGCATGTGCACCTCCGCCGTCGGGGTGATGACACCGTCGAGGTCGAAGAGCGCTGCGTCGTAGTCGTCCCAGTTCACGGCACGAGCCTACGGCGACGATGTATCCCGTAGGTGAACGCGGGTGAGATGGACCGTCGAGGCCTTCCCCGCGCCTAGGGTGAGGGCATGTCTGGAGCTTCGAGCGAGGTCGGCCGTCTGCGCACCGTCATGCTGCACCGACCGGGGCCGGAGCTGGCCCGGCTGACGCCGCGCAACAACGACTCGCTGCTGTTCGACGGCATCCCGTGGGTGGGTCGGGCGCAGGACGAGCACGACGCGTTCGCCGACGCGCTGCGCAGCCACGACGTCGAGGTGCTCTACCTCGTCGGGCTCCTCACCGAGACGCTCGAGTCGCCCGAGGCGCGGGCCCAGATCATCGAGAGCACCACCGCGGCGCGGCACCTGGGCGATGGCCTGACGCAGTACCTGAGGTCGGCGCTCGCCGACCTCGACCCCGACGCCCTCGCCGCCGTGGTCACCGGCGGCCTGCGCAACGACGAGACCAGCTTCCGCAGCATCGTCACGAGCCTCCTGCAGCCCGAGGACTTCCTCATCGACCCGCTGCCCAACCTGCTCTTCACGCGCGACTCCTCCGTGTGGCTGCCGGGCTGCGTCGCGGTCACGAGCCTCGCCATGCCGGCCCGCGTGCGCGAGACGCAGCTGACCGGCCTGATCTACGAGCACCATCCGCGGTTCGCCGGCACCGAGGTGCTGCACGGGCCGCACCTGGAGCACCTCGAGGGCGGCGACGTCCTGCTGCTCGCCCCCGGCGTCATGGCCGTGGGCGTGGGCGAGCGCACCACCCCCGCCGGCTTCGAGCGGTTCGCCACCCAGGTGCTCTCGCGCGGGCTCGCGCAGACCGTCATCGCGGTGCCCATCGCGCAGGAGCGCGCCACCATGCACCTCGACACCATCGTCACGATGGTCGACGTCGACACCGTGGTCATCTACCCCAACATGGCCGCAGACCTCCGCGGGATCGGCGTCACGTGGGACGCCGGCTCAGAGCAGCTGGTCATCGGTGAGCAGCAGTCGTTCTTCCGTGCCGCCGCCGACGCCATGGGCATCGACGAGCTGCACCAGATCGACACCGGCCTCGACCCGGTCACCGCCGAGCGCGAGCAGTGGGACGACGGCAACAACACCCTGGCCATCGACGCCCGCCTCGCCGTGGCCTACGAGCGCAACGAGCAGACCAACGCGCGCCTCGCCGAGCACGGCATCGAGGTGGTGGCCATCGCCGGCTCGGAGCTGGGCTCAGGACGTGGCGGACCCCGGTGCATGAGCTGTCCCGTGCTGCGTGACGAGCCCGCCGCCCCCTGACCTGCGCGGGTCGCCCTCTAGGGTGACGGCCATGGGTAAGAAGTCGCGCCGCAAGGGCCAGGTCAAGGCCGCCAAGATGCCGTACGTCGCACGCACCTTCGAGGGGCTGCCGTCGGAGGGCGACTGGATCGCGCTGCGCGAGTTCGTGCCGTCGGCCACCGCCGCCACGACCCTCAGCGACGGCACGCCGCTCCGCATCATCTCGCTCCTGCCCGGCACCGGCGCGGGCCTCAAGCGTCCCGACGGCGAGATCTGGGTCGGTCTGCAGGTCATCCACAACTTCGGCGACATCAGCCGCGACCTCGCCCACGTGGTCGAGCTCGCGCGTGAGCTGGAGCCCGGCAACCCCGTCGTCATGACCGACCCCGGCGTCGGCCCGCGTCTGCAGGACCTGCTCGACCCCAAGGCCGGCTTCGACGTCACGGTGCACGAGGGCTTCGACTTCTGGCTCACCGAGACCGACACGTCGGCCGCCGCCCAGGAGGCGCTGCAGATGGCCAACGAGTCCGTGGCCCCCACGGTGCGGGTCGAGGGCGTCGAGTCCGCGTACCGCACCGACATGGGCACCCACAGCTACCTGCGCTGGGTCATGTCGCAGGACGAGGAGAAGCTGCTCGACGCGTTCTCCCGCCTCCAGGCCGCCGGCGACGAGCTGCTCGGCGAGGGCACCGAGCTCATCGGCTCCTTCCGAGCCCACGGCCGGCTCGTCCCCGTGTGGGACGTCGAGGTCGACGCCGACGCGCTCGCCGCACCGGCCAAGGCGTTCGAGAGGCGCCTGGCCGATGCTCTGGCCGTCGACGCCGAACTCACGAGCGAGGAGCGTCGGGCCCGTCGCGAGCTCTCAAGCCGTCAGGTCACGATCCGCTAGGTCGGCGCCCGGCCCCGCCCACTCCCGTTGCCTGAGCTCGTCGAAGACTTCGACGAGCTCAGCCGGCAGCGGAGCGGACCAGCTCGCGCAGCTCGGCGACGACCTGCTCCATCGGCTCGGTCGAGTGCTGGGCCAGACCCAGCACCACGGCGCCCTCGATCGCCGCGAGCGCCATCGTGGCCATGCCCGGCACACGCGCGGCCGGGACGCCTGACCGCTCGAGCACTCCCTCGAGGATCGAGGTCCAGCTCGCGAAGGCCGCGCCGGCGATCTCGCGGGCCGACGCGACGTCGGCTCCGCCGAGAGCCGCTGCGACGACAGGACAGCCGGCCTCGAAGCCCGAGCCCTCGATGACGTCGCTCCAGAACAGCAGCACGAGCGGCAGGGTCTGCTCCGCGTCGAGCCCCTCGGCGGCCGCGAACGCGGCGGTGTACTCGTCGACCGCCGTCGTCGTGGCCTCCTCGATCAGCTGGCTCTTGCCGCCCGGGAAGTAGTGGTAGAGCGAGCCGCGCGACGCCCCGGCGTCAGCGATGGAGTCGAGCATCGAGGTGGCGGCCACGCCGTGACGACGCATCCGCTCCTTGGCGCTCTGCACGACGCGCGCACGGGTCGCGCTCCCCGCGCGGCTCACTTGCCCCGCGACGGCAGCCGCACTGCGTCGACACCGTGCTTGAGCATGTAGTGGCCCACGTTGATCGCGGGGTGCCGCTTGGGCCTTGGCTCCTTGCCGGCACCCATGCGCCACATCTGGACCGTGTAGTACGTCAGCTCGGTCACGCTGTCGATCATGCGGATGCCGCTGCGGTGCACTGTCACCTCGGCATGGTCAGCGGCACCGGTCAGCAGGTCACCGGGCACGTCGGGCTCCAGGGTGAGCGGACGGCCGAGACCGACGACGTCGATCGCTCCGCTTGCGACGGCCTCCGCCATGACCGACGCCGTGCGGAACCCGCCGGTGAGCATGAGCGGAAGATCGGGGCGCTCGGCACGGACCCTCTCGGCGTACTCGAGGAAGTAGGCCTCGCGCTGGCGGGTGCTCTCCTTGACCTCGCGGCCGTCGTCACTGCGGACGCCGAGCATCGCGGCCGAGGCATAGGTACCGCCCGACACCTCGAGCAGGTCGATCCCCTCGTCGGCGAGCGCGTGCACGACCTCGAGCGACTCGTCCTCGCCGAAGCCACCGCGCTGGAAGTCGGCGGAGTTGAGCTTGATGGACAGCACCTTGTCGCCGATCTCGGCGCGCATGGCACGAACGACCTCGAGCACGAATCGTCGACGCTTCTCGGGCGTCCCGCCCCACGCGTCGGTCCGCACGTTGGCGAGCGGAGAGAGGAACTGGCTCACGAGGTAGCCGTGGGCCCCGTGGATCTGGACACCGTCGAAACCGGCCCGCGTCACGATGCGCGCGGTGGTGGCGAAGCGCTTGATGATCTCCACGATCTCCGCCTCGGGGAGGGCCCGGGGGCGGGCGAACGACTTGGCCGTCCCGGGCACGGCGAGGGCCGACGGTGCGACCGGTTGACGGGTCAGGGTGCGTGGTGTCTGACGGCCGGGGTGGTTGATCTGCACGAGCGCCACCGAGCCCTGCGCCTTGACGATCGAAGCCCACTCCTCGAGGTCGGCGAGGTGCCGCTCGTCCTCGACGACGACATTGCCGGGCTCGCCGATGTGACGGCGGTCGACCATGACGTTGCCCGTGACCGTGAGGCCCTGTCCGCTCCCGGCCCACCGCCCGTAGAGCGTCTTGATCTCGTCGCCGGGCGAGAAGTCAGGGCCGGAGAGGCACTCGCTCAACGCCGCCTTGGCCATCCGGTTGGGCAGCACCGTGCCGTTGCGGAGCGTGAAGGGCGACGCCAGGACGTCGAGGTCGGTCGTGAGGGTCATGCCGTTACTCTTATGCAGGTCTACATAGTTTGTCAATGCTGGCCGGACATGCAAAAGCCCCGCCGACAGGGACGGGGCTCGGGGAGGTGGTGCGGTCTAGCGCTGGACGGAGAGCTCGGCGTTGACGCGGGTTCCTTGCGTCATGTCGACCCACCAGCGGTCCGCTACTCGAGCGATGATCGAGAGCCCGCGGCCGCTGAGCGAGTCCTCGTCGAAGTCGATGGGCTTGAGCGAGGCGCCCTCACCGCCGTCTCTGACGCTGATCTCCAGCAGGCCCTTCGTGATGGCCCACGTGATCTCGATGCTGTTGTCCTGGCCGGGGTCGCCGTGGCACACGGCGTTGGCGACCATCTCGCTCAGCACGATCAGGGCATCGTCGATGACGCTGCTCGACGCTCCGTTGAGCGTCAGGAACGACGCCAGCTTGGTGCGTGCGATGCTGGCGGTGGCGGGCTCGAAAGGAAGCTGCCACCGGGCCTGGGTTGCGCTCAAGAGTGGCTCCTCACGGCACGACGAGGCCGCGACACAGCCTGATCGGCGAGAGAATCACGAAGCACTAGTCCAAAGTAACCAGTCAGTTGGGGTCATGGCCAGCCCAGAGCGTGAAATTTAAATCACGAGTGTTCAGCCAGATTCCGTCGTCAAGGAGGTCGAGAGCCATGCAGGTACCCACCATCGAGGTCGACCAGGTACCCGATCCGTCGGCGGAGGGGGTACTAGTCATCGATGTCCGCGAACCGCACGAATGGGCCGAGGGACACATCGACGGCGCCCTTCACGTCCCGCTCGGCGACCTGCCCACCCGCGTGGGCGAGCTGGACCCGCAGACCACGACGTACGTGGTGTGCCACCTGGGCGGCCGTTCCGCGCGCGCCGTGGCGTGGCTGCAGCAGCAGGGCCACGACGTCGTGAACGTTGCGGGTGGCATGGACGCCTGGGAGGCCGCCGGCCGCCCCACCGTCCGCTGACCCCCGCGACGGTTTACCACGGTCCCAAGGCAAACCTCGCACTCTCGACGTCACCCCACGGCAAGCGCCTTCGCCCCACGGGTTGCAACCCGTGGGAAGAGATGTTCTCCGTGGGACCGTGGTAAACCGATGCCCTGGGACAGACGAAGCCCCTCGACCCAGTGGGTCGAGGGGCTTCGTATGACCAGGCGGTCTTACTTGGCCGCGGCCTTGAGGCGCGAGCCGGCGCTGACCTTGACGCCGTGTCCGGCGGGGATCTCGATGGTCTCGCCGGTGGCGGGGTTGCGGCCCGTGCGGGCGGCGCGAGCAACGCGCTCGACGGAGAGGATGCCGGGGATCGACACCTTCTCGCCCTTGGCCACGGCGTCGACGAGGACGTCCGCGAAGGCGGAGAGGACCGAGTCGGCGTCGGTCTTGCTGGTTCCGGCCTTCTCGGCCAGGGCCGAGACGAGGTCGCTGCGGGTGATGGCCACTGCATGCTCCTTGAGAGTTCGAATGGGATTCCGCCTGTCAGTCTAGGCAGAACTCCCTGACATTCCGCGGTACCCCGGGGGTTTCGGCGAGCCCCGGCGGGTGGTAGGGGCCCCGGTCAGGGTGCGCCGGGGCCCAGGTCGAGCCGGCTCCAGCTGTCGCCGGCGTCGTCGCTGACGTAGGACTTGCCCCGCTCGTTGGCCCCGAGACCGGACGCCGTGGCGACGAGCAACGACCCCGACGACTGGACGTCGTCGGTCTGGCCGGGGAGGTCGAAGGCGCTGAATCCGCCCTCCGTGGGGGCCGCCCGATACCAACCGGTCTCGGTGTCGCCCACCAGGATCGAGCCGTCGGACGCGATCGCCGCCGACGGGTCGTGCACCTGCTTGAGGGTCCCGATCCTTCTGATTCCAGCGGTTTCTCCGGTTCCACGACCGCCCCACACCTCGGTGGTGGCCTTCGCGCTCATGTCGTCGCCGAGGGTGAGGGCCACCGTGCCCTGCGCGGCCAGGAGCTGCATCGGATAGTGCCCCTTGGCCGGTGTGATGGGGACGCTGCCGCCGGGGTCGAGCGTCACGCTCACGCCGCCGGCGTCCGGCTGCACGAGCGTGGCGAGACGACCGGTGGAGGTGTCGACCTGGCGCTGGCCGGAGTCCTGGCTGGCGGCCAGCGGGTTCACGGTGCGCGGGCCGGGGCGGAGCACGGCCTGCACCTCGCCGGTGCCGACGACGACGTCGCCCTGCGCGGCACTCTCCACCTCGGGTCCGGTGCGCAGGCGCTGTGTCTGGCCGTCGGGATCGATCATGGTGACGCGCGGAGGCTTCGTGAAGTCGGCCTCGGAGTCCACGAGGAAGAAGGTGTTGCCCGCCATCGCGGCCTCGGTGAACTGCGGAGCGAAGTCCTCGCGCACGACCTTCCCCTCGGGGTCGAGAAGGCGCCAGACCGTCTTGCTCTCCTCCCCGCCCTCCTGGTCCTGGATGCCGAAGAGGGCGAGCGCCGACCCGTCGCGGGCAATCTCGACACGCTGGGGCCCCGAGGCCACGGACACGACGTCGCGCGGCGAGGCGTCCTCGTCGTAGAGCACCCGGTAGTACGGCGTGCTCCGGAAGTCGTCGCCGTCCTTGTCCGACCCGGAGCCGGAGCCGCAGGCGGTGAGGGGCACCAGGAGGACAGCGACGAGGGCGGTGCGCAGCGCAGTCATCCTTGGACCCTACGCAGTGGCGTCACAGCCAGCGCGCAGGAAGTGGCTCCTGCGTGCGGTCGCGGATCTCCGCGAGGTACCGCTCGCGTGGCCACTCCGTGACACCCAGACCGGCCAGGTGCGGGGTGGACCACTGCACGTCGATGAGCCGGTCCGGCCCCACGACGTCGACGAGTCCCATGAGCGCGACCTTGGACGCGTCGCGCGCCGTGTGGAACATCGACTCACCGGCGAACAGTCCACCGACGGCGAGCCCGTAGAGGCCGCCGACGAGCGTGCCGTCGGCGTCGCGCGTCTCGACCGAGTGCGCCCAGCCGAGCCGGTGCAGGAGCACATAGGCCTCGCGGACGTCGGCGTCGATCCACGCCCCCGGCCGCGAGGGGTCCGCGCACGCGTCGATGACGTCCTCGAACGCCTCGTCCACGGTGACCGTGAAGTGCCGCGCCGACTTGCCGAGCGAGCGGCTCACCTTGAGCGCCCCCGGCTCGAGGACGCCGCGGCGCACCGGCGACCACCACAGGAGCTCGCCGTCGTGCGGCATGGGGAACGCACCCGTGCGGTAGGCCGCCACGACGGTGGACGGCTCCAGGTCGGCACCGGCGGCCACGCAGTCGTCCTCCGGCCAGGCCTCGGGGTCGAAGTCCCACGGCGAGGGCGGGAGCGGGACGGGACTCATGCGTCCACGACCCGCATCAGCTGGTGGCGTGGCGCCACGCCCCACTCGGCGATCTCGTCGGCGTCGGCGAGCTGGAGCGTGTCCACCCACACGAGGCAGCGGTTCACGGCCTGCGTGAAAGCCGTGGCCTCGAACAGTGCGGCCATGGTGCGACGGTCGGCGACGTCGCCCCACACCTCGAAGTACGCGTCGCGCACCGGGCCCCACTCCACCGTGTCGTCCTGGCTGATGATCCCGAACGGCACGCGCAGCACCTCCACGGCGTGAGCCCACTGGACGTCGCCGAAGTCGAAGACCTTGAGGTCGGCGAAGGCGTTGTCGGGATGGACGTCCCCGTGCTGCAGGCTGGAGGGGACGGGCGAGCGCTCGAGCACGACGGCTGCCTCGACGAGGTCGGCGCGCCGGTCCTCCAGCGCGGCCAGGTCGTCGGGCCGAAGGCGCGACGGATGGCCGGCCGGAAGGTTGCTCAGCTGCTCGACGAGGCTGTCGAACCGCTCCGGGACCCGAGGAGGCGAGCAGTCGTGCACGCCCAGGCCGACCAGCTCGTCCCGGCGGTCGGCCACCCGGCGCTGCAGCGCTGCCGCGTGCTGGATCAGCCTGACCCAGTCGTCGGTGGTGGGGTTCCTGACCTCGCCCAGCGTGGGTCCGCGATCGGCCGTGAGCATCCAGCCACGCACCGGGTCGATCGCCACCGGCGCCGCGACGTCGTCGGGGGACAGCGTCGCGAGCAGCTGGTGGAGCGCCGGCTCGAACCCCATGGAGGGCGTGTTGGCCTTGAACCAGAGCCTGCCGTGGTCGGTGGGCACCGTGAGCTGGGTCGACCACGGCCTGACCCGCACCTGGTCCAGCGGCCCGCTCAGGCGCCGTCCCGACTCCTCGACCCGGTCATGCACCCAGGCCTCGACGTCGTGCCGCCACGCCTGCGACGTGACCAGCGACGAGAAGGGCTGGACCATGGCGAAAGCGTACGGCTCGAAGGGCGTCATCACCGTGCGTCTGGAACGCTGATCCCCATGAGTGTGCGTTCGAAGGCAGCCGGAGCGCTGGCCCCGCAGGTCGCGTCCGGCTTCGTCAGGTCTGCCCTCGATCGGGCGATCGACGGCGTCGGTCCCCTCCGCCCAGTCAAGAAGGCGGCCGACAGCAAGCTCGTCGACGCCGGCGGCGACGTCGAGAAGGCCATCACCGCAATGGTCCGGTCGCACACCGCGGTGGCCGGGATCCAGGGCTTCGTCACCAACCTGGGCGGCATCGCCGCCTTCGCCGTGAGCGTCCCCGCCAACGCCGTGGGCGTGACGCTCGTGCAGTGCCACCTCGTGGCGGGCATCGCGCACCTGCGCGGCTACGACATCGAGAACCCTCGCGTTCGCAACGCGATCCTCGCCTGCATGCTGGGCGAGGACGAGGTGCGTTCCCTCGTGAAGAAGGGCCGGCTTCCCGGTGACCCCATGGTCCTGGCCACAGCCCCCGCGCACGACGCCGAGCTGGACCAGCGACTCTCGCACGAGGTCACCAAGGCGCTCGTGGGGCGCACGGTCGGCCGGCGGACGGTCACGATGATCGGTCGTCGCGTCCCGTTCCTCGGTGGTGCCGTCGGTGCGTCCAGCGACGCGTGGTCGACGTGGCAGATCGCCCAGTACGCGACGAGCGAGCTGCGGAACCGCCGACACATCCAGGCGCCGAAGGGCTGATCCTTTGCCCAAGCCCTTCGGGCCCGGGAGGTACCGCCCGGCTCGATGAGGGGGACGTGCGCTCAGCTGCGGACGTGCATGCGCTCGCCCTGCGGCCCGAAGATGGCGAGCGCCTCGGCCGGGACCTTCGACGTGTTGCCCAGCCAGTGCGGCGTGCGGGTGTCGAACTCGGCCACCTCGCCCGCCGTCAGCGTGAGGTCGCGGGTGCCCAGGAGCAGCCGGACCTCTCCCGACAGCACGTAGAGCCACTCGTAGCCGTCGTGAGTCTTCAGGTCCTCGACGGTGTCGTGGGGCGGGAGGACGATCTTGTACGACTGCAGCCCGCCGGGTCGCCGCGTGAGCGGCACGAACGTCCGGCCGTGACGCACGACCGGCTTGGCCCGTACGCGGGGATCGCCGGTCTCGGGTGCGTCGACCAGCTCGTCGAGGGCCACGCGGTGGGCGGAGGCCAGCGGGAGCAGCAGCTCGAGCGTCGGCCTGCGCTGTCCTGACTCCAGGCGCGACAGCGTGCTGACCGAGATGCCGGTCTCCTCGGCGAGGTCGGTGAGGGTCGCGTCGCGCTCCAGGCGGAGCTGGCGCAGGCGGGGCCCCACGCCGCGCAGGACGCCGTCGAGGTCGTCGGTCATGCCGCGATCGTCACACACGCTTTGCCGCCTTGGCAAACATGTTTGTCAGAAGTGCGCGCGTCCTGCACGGTGGAGCCATGAACGAGAACCAGCACCGGGTCCAGCACGTCGACGTCGCCGTCGTGGGGGGAGGAGCGGCCGGGCTCAGCGCCGGGCTCGTGCTCGCGCGCTCACTCCGATCCGTCGTCGTGATCGACGCCGGCGAGCAGCGCAACCTTCCCGCGGGCCACGTCCACAACTTCCTCACGAGCGAGGGCTGGACGCCGGGCGAGATCGTGGCCACGGGCCGCGCCGAGGTGGAGTCGTACGGAGGTGAGGTCATCGTCGGACGGGTCGTGGAGGCCGTGGCACAGGAGGGTGACCACCCCTCGTTCGTCCTCGGGCTGGACGACGGGCGTTCGGTCCACGCGCGCCGCGTGGTCATCGCGGCCGGCGCGACCGACCGGCTCCCCGACGTCCCCGGACTGGCCGAGCGTTGGGGCCGCGACGTCCTGCACTGCCCGTACTGCCACGGCTGGGAGGTGCGCGGCCGGCGGATCGGCGTCCTGGCCACGTCGCCCAACGCGCTGCACCAGGTGGGTCTCTTCCGACAGCTGAGCGAGCACGTGACCCTCGTCGCCGGCGACGTGGAGCTCGACCACCACGCCCTCATGAACCTGCGGGTGCGCGGGGTCGACGTCGTGCGCGAGACGGCTGCCGAGGTGCTCGTCACCGACGACCGGCTCAGCGGGGTGCGTCTCCGTGGGGGAGAGGTGCTGGAGCTCGACGCGCTCGTGGTCGCGCCGTTCTTCGAGGCCCGCGCCGACGTGGCCACCCAGCTGGGGCTGGCCGTGAAGGAGCTCGAGATGGGCGGCAGCGTGGTGGGCACGATGCTCGAGGCCGACGCCATGGGGCTCAGCCCCGTGCCCGGCGTCTACGTGGCCGGGAACGCGAGCGACCTCGGCGCCACCGTGATCGGCTCGGCCGCCGCCGGCATGAAGGCGGGCGCCCTGGCCAACGCCCAGCTCGTCGAGGAGGACTCGGCCCTGGCCCTCGTGCGCTGGGCTGCGGAGATGCGTGAGCCGAAGGCGTGGGACGAGCGCTACGGCGCTGCCGAGGACGCCTGGAGCGGTCGGGTCAACCCGCAGCTCCCGGCGGTCGCAGGGACGCTCACCCCCGGCACCGCGCTCGACCTCGGCAGCGGTGAGGGCGCCGACGTGATCTGGCTGGCGCAGAACGGGTGGCAGGCCACCGGCATGGACTTCTCCCAGGCCGGCCTGGACCGCTCGGCCGCGCACGCGGCGGAGGCCGGAGTCACGGAGCGCACGCAGTGGCTGCTCGGCGACGTCCGCACGTGGCGCCCGAGCGAGGTGCGCTGGGACCTGGTGGTGGGTCACTACGTCCACCTTCCGCTGGTGCAGACGCGCGGGATCATCGAGCAGGTGGCCGACGCCGTGGCCCCGGGCGGGACGCTCCTGCTGGTCTGGCACCACCCCGGCGACGCCGACCCCGGCCACCGCCGCGACGACATGTTCACGGCCGAGGAGGTGGCCGACGTGCTCGACCCGGGTCGGTGGGACGTCTCCACGTCGGCCGAGGTCCGCACCGGCACCGGCATGGGCCACCACGTCGAGGTCCGCGACACGGTCCTCCGCGCCACCCGCCGCTAGACCCACGACGAGATTTGCGGCTCCATCCACCCTTTTCGGCTCGGACGGCGACCAGAACGGTGGATGGGCCCGCAAATCTCGGCGTCGGGGTGGGGTGGGGTCAGGGGGCGAGGGCTCGGGCCACGGCGGAGGCCATGGGCTTGCCGAGCTGCTCGGACATCCACACCGACGTGGCCACGACGGCGTCGAGGTCGACGCCGTGCTGGATGCCGAGGCCGGTGAGGAACCAGACGAGGTCCTCCGTGGCGAGGTTGCCCGTGGCGCTCTCGGCGTACGGGCAGCCGCCGAGGCCGCCGGCCGAGGCGTCGAACGTGGTGATCCCGTGCCGCAGCCCCGCGTGCACGTTGGCGAGCGCCTGGCCGTAGGTGTCGTGGAAGTGCAGCGCGAGTCGCTCGGTCCCCACCCCCGCAGCCGCGAAGGACTCGACGATCGACCCCACCTGGCCGGCCGTCCCGACGCCGATCGTGTCGCCGAGCGACAGCTGGGACGCGCCGAGGTCGAGCAGCCGGCGTCCCACCGACACCACCTGGTCCACAGGCACCGCTCCCTCCCACGGGTCGCCGAAGCACATGGACACGTAGGCCCGGACGTCGAGCCCGGCCTCGAGCGCGCGGGACACCACGGGCTCGAACATCGCCATCTGGGAGTCGAGACCGGCCGCCAGGTTCTTCTCGGCGAAGGTCTGCGTGGCGCTCGCGAAGACGGCCACGTGCTCCACGCCTGCCTCGAGCGCGCGGTCGAGGCCTCGTGCGTTGGGCACCAGCACCGGCGCGGGGACGCTCAGCCGGCCGAGCTCCTCGAGCAGCTCGGCGGCGTCGGCGAGCTGCGGCACCCATCGGGGGTGCACGAAGCTCGTGGTCTCCACGACAGGCAGGCCCGCGGCGACGAGTCGCCGCACGAGCTCGGCCTTCACGGCCACCGGGACGACGGCCGCCTCGTTCTGGAGCCCGTCGCGAGGACCGACCTCGTAGATCGTGACCCGCTCCGGCAGACCCTCCTCGGGCACGACCATGGGCAGCACCCGAGCCTGCTCACTCATGCGTCTCCTCTGGTTCCACGTGGAACAGCACGTGCCCCATGGGGACCTGGTCGCCCACGGCGGCGCCCAGGACCGTGACGGTGCCCGCGTGCGCGGCGACGAGCGCCAGCTCCATCTTCATGGCCTCGATCGTGCCGAGCCGCTGGCCCGCCTCCACGACCTCTCCCACGGTCACACGGACCTCCAGCACGGTGCCCGGCATGGGCGCGGCGACGTCGGCGTCCCCGGCGACAGCAGCGTGCGGACGACGCATGCCGTCGGGACGTTCGAACGTCCACGTCTGGCCCTCGTGCACCACGTGCGCGCGGCCACCGAGCAGCAGGCCGGTGAGGTCCGGGCTGTCGGTCGAGACCACGTCGTGCTGCACCCCCGACCCGTCCACCACGGGGCGCCGCACGCGCGCGGGCGCGCCGGCCGACCGCCAGCCGTCACCGACCTGCGGCCACAGCAGCCCGGCGGCCACGGCGGCCGCGGCGGCGGGGACGTCGGGTCGTTCCAGCAGCGGACCTTCGTGGGCGTCGAGGAAACCGGTGTGGACCTGGCCCGCACGGAGCTCAGCGGAGTCCAGTAACCGGCGCACGAAGCCCAGGTTGTTGGCCAGACCCGCGAGCACCGTGGCATCGAGCACGCCGACCATGCGATCGAGTGCGTCGGCGCGGTCCTCGCCGCGGACGACGAGCTTGGCGACCATGGGGTCGTACGCGGTGGAGACCGCCGCGAGCCCGGCGTCCTCCACCCTGGCTCCCGGTCCGGGACGGAAGGCCTCGATGCGCCCGGCCTGCGGCAGGAAGCCGGCGTACGGGTCCTCGGCATAGACGCGCACCTCGACCGCGTGACCCGTGCACGTGATGGAGTCCTGGTCCGGCAGAGCGGCACCGGCGGCGACGTCGAGCTGCCAGCGCACGAGATCGGCGCCGGTGACCTCCTCCGTCACCGGGTGCTCCACCTGGAGGCGGGTGTTCATCTCCAGGAAGAAGCACTCGTCGCCGTTCACGAGGAACTCCACGGTGCCGGCGCTCGTGTAGCCCACCTCCTGCGCCAGGGCGACCGACGACGTGTGCAGGAGCTCGCGCACCGCGTCGGGCAGGTCGAAGGCCGGGGCCTCCTCGACGATCTTCTGGTGCCGGCGCTGCGCCGAGCAGTCCCGCGTGAACAGGTGCACCACCGTGCCGTGCGTGTCGCCGAAGACCTGCACCTCCACGTGCCGCCCGCCCTCGACATAGCGCTCCACGAGCAGCGTGTCGTCGCCGAACGACGCGGCTGCCTCGCGCGCCGCGGTCGCGAGGGCCTCCGCGAGCTGCTCCGCCTCGCGCACGACGTGCATGCCCTTGCCCCCGCCGCCGGCAGCGGCCTTCACGAGCACGGGGTAGGCGTCGGCCGGAACGGCGTCGGGGTCGTAGCGGGGGGTCACCGGCACGCCGACCTTCTCGGCCACCTGACGCGCCCGGTCCTTGCGACCCATGAGCTCGATGACGTCGGGCGACGGTCCGATCCAGGTGAGTCCGGCGTCGACGACGGCCCGGGCGAAACCGGCGTTCTCGGACAGGAACCCGTAGCCGGGGTGGACGGCGTCGGCGCCGGTCGCCCGCGCGGCCGCCAGCAGCGACTCGACGTCGAGGTAGCCCGGCACCTGCACCGCGTCGGTGGCCTCGTGACGGTGCGGGGAGGCGGCGTCGACGTCGGTGAAGACCGCCGTGCTGGCCAGCCCGGACTCCCGGCAGCCACGGACGATGCGGCGGGCGATCTCGCCGCGGTTGGCGACCAGCACCTTGCTGATCGTGGGGCGCTCGGCCATCTCACTCACATCCTGAAGACGCCGTACTGCGGCGCCGGGGTCGGGGCGTGGTCGGCGGCGAGAGCCTGCGCCAGCACGCGTCGGGTGTCGCGAGGGTCGATGATGCCGTCGTCCCACAGCCGAGCCGTGGAGTAGTACGCCGAGCCCTTGGCCTCGTACTCGGCTCGGACGCGGTCCTTGAACGCGTCCTCGGGCTCGGAGGTGTCGCCGCGGACCGCGGCCAGCACGGAGGCCGCCTGCTCGCCGCCCATGACCGAGATCTTGGCGTTGGGCCACATCCAGAGGAAGCGGGGGTCGTAGGCGCGGCCGCACATCCCGTAGTTGCCGGCGCCGTACGATCCACCGATCACGACGGTGTACTTGGCCACGACGCTCGAGGCCACCGCGGTGACGAGCTTGGCGCCGTCCTTCGCGATGCCCCGGTTCTCCGACTCCTTGCCGACCATGAAGCCGGAGATGTTCTGCAGGAACACGAGCGGGATGCCTCGCTGGTTGGCCAGCTCGACGAAGTGAGCGCCCTTCAGCGCGGACTCGCTGAAGAGGATGCCGTTGTTGGCGAGGACGGCCACGTCATGGCCCTCGATCCGGGCGAAGGCGCACACGAGCGTGTCCCCGTAGAGCGGCTTGAACTCGTGCAGGCGCGAGTCGTCGACCACGCGGCGCAGCACCTCGCGCACGTCGTAGGGCGTGCGGGGGTCGGCGGGCACCACGTCGAGCAGCGTCTCCGGGTCCTCGCGGGGAGGCAGCGCCTCGTGCGTCGGCAGCCGCGGCTCCAGCGGAAGGGTGTCGATGATCGAGCGGACGATCTGGAGGGCGTGCTCGTCGTCGTCGGCGAGGTGGTCCACGACGCCCGACGTCCGCGCGTGCACCTCGCCGCCGCCGAGCTCCTCGGCCGTCACGACCTCGCCCGTCGCGGCCTTCACGAGCGGCGGTCCCGCGAGGAAGATGGTGCCCTGCTCCCGCACGATGACGGTCTCGTCGCTCATGGCCGGCACGTAGGCGCCTCCGGCGGTGCACGAACCCATGACCGAGGCCACCTGTGCGATCCCGCGCGCCGACATCTGCGCCTGGTTGAAGAAGATCCGCCCGAAGTGCTCCCGGTCGGGGAAGACGTCGTCCTGCATGGGCAGGAACGCCCCGCCGGAGTCGACGAGGTAGATGCAGGGCAGCCGGTTCTGCAGCGCCACGGTCTGCGCGCGCAGGTGCTTCTTCACCGTGAGCGGGTAGTACGTGCCGCCCTTCACGGTGGCGTCGTTGGCCACGACCACCACCTCGCGGCCCTGCACCAGTCCGATGCCTGCCACCAGGCCTGCGCCCGGGACGGCCCAGGCGTCGTCGCCGTACATGTCGTACGCGGCGAGGGGTGCGATCTCGAGGAACGGCGAGCCGGGATCGAGCAGGTGGTCGACCCGGTCTCGGGGCAGCAGCTTCCCGCGCGCCAGGTGCCGTTCGCGCGAGCGCTCGGGGCCTCCGAGCCGGACCCTGGCATGACGTTCCTCGAGCTCGGTCACGAGCTCCTGCATCTCACTCACGCTCGTGAGGTTAACACCCATTAACCTGGAGGCGGTACCGTTGCCCCGTGACCACGAGCCGCCGCGACCAGATCCTCGCCACCGCCGCGGAGCTGTTCGCCGAGCGAGGCTTCCACGGGGTCAGCGTCCACGACATCGGGGCGGCGTGCGGGATCTCCGGGCCGGCCCTGTACAAGCACTTCCGCGGCAAGGACGACCTGCTCGAGCACTCTCTCCTCGACATCAGCGAGGAGCTGCTCGCCACCGGGCGGGCCCGCGTGGCCGGGAGCGCGACCCCCGACGACCAGCTCGACGCACTCGTGGCCTGGCACATCGACTTCGCGTTGACACACCCGGCGCTCATCGTGATCCAGCACCGCGAGTGGTCGACGCTGCGCGACGAGGCACGGGCCGCCGTCCGAGATCTCCAGCTCGCCTACGTCGACGTGTGGGTCGACGTCGTGCGGGTCCTGCGCGACGACCTCGACCGCGCGGAGGCCCGGGCGGCCGTGCAGGCGGTCTTCGGCCTGATCAACTCCACGCCGCACAGCGCCCGGATCGGCGAGCCACGCATGCGGACCCTGCTGGCCGGCATGGCCCGCTCCGCCCTCGTCGGCTGACCCCGGGACGGACCGTCTAGACAGGAGCGATCCCGGGCGCGACCCGCCGGCGCAGTCCGCGCGTGGTGGTGGCGATGCCCACGCCCACCATCATGACGACGGCACCGCTGAGCTCCACGACGCTCGGGACCTCGTCGAGCACGACCCACGCGGACAGCATGCCGACGGGCGGCACGAGCAGGATGTACGGCACCACGGCGCCCGCGGGGTGGCGCGCCATCAGACCGTTGAAGATCGTGTAGCCGATGAGCGAGGCTCCGACGACGGTGTAGGCCGTGCTCAGGACGGCCGCCCAGCCGAACCCCGCGAGGGCGCTGCCGATCTCGTCGGGACCGTCGACCACGAGCGAGACGGCGAGGCACGGCAGCGGCACGACGAGTGCCGACCAGACCACGAGCGACAGGCCGGAGACGACCTTGGCCGAGCGGGCCACGACGTTGCCCACGGCCCACGAGAACGCGGCGGCGACCGTCACGAGGAGCGGCACGATGGAGGCGTCGGCGCCGAAGCCGACCGCCACGGTGACCAGACCGGCCGTGCCGATCCCGGCCCCCACGAGCTGTCGCCCCGACGAGCGCTCACCGAGCGCCCCCCACGCGATGAGCATCGTGAAGACCACCTGCGCCTGGAGCACGAGCGCCGCCAGGCCGGCGGGCATCCCGGTGTCGAGCGCCAGGTAGAGCAGGCCGAACTGCCCGAGGCTCATGAAGGCCCCCACCGCGACGACCGCCTGCCACGAGGCCTTCGGCCGCGGGACGAACAGGACGAGCGGGAACGCCACGAGCACGAACCGGATGGCCAGGAACAGGAAGGGCGGCACCTCGGTGAGCCCGGCGTGGATGGCCACGAAGTTGCAACCCCAGATGACGGCGACCACGACGGCGAGGGCTTGGTCACGACGCGGCACTGATCCATCCTCCCACCGGGTACCCCCCGGGAGCGTCCGAGATCCGGCCAGAAGACCGCGGGATCCGGACGGTCGTCAGGCCGGGAGGGTGACCGAGAACGTCGCGCCGAGACCGGGTCGACCCTGGCCCCGGACGGTGCCTCCGTGCCGCTCGACGATCCGTGCCACCGAGGCGAGGCCCAGGCCGTCGCCGGGGAAGTCGGCCGGGTCGTGCAGGCGCCCGCACGGGACGAACAACCGGCCGGAGTCGTGCTCGTCGAAGCCGATGCCGTTGTCGCGGACGGCGATCTCGACGAGTCCGTCGTCGGTCGGCCGACCGACCACCTCGATGCGAGGGTCGGCCGAGCCGCGCACCGCCTTCCACGCGTTGCTCAGCAGGTGGTCGAGCACGAGCCGCAGCAGGATCGGGTCGGCCTCGACCGAGAGTCCCTCAGCCACGTCGAGACCGACCAGGGCGTCGCCACCCGACGTCCGGATGTCGTCGGCGACGTCGTGCAGCAGCGCGGAGACGTCGACGCGCTCGCGGCGCAGGGCTCGTCCCGAGGCGCCGTACACGACGAGCATCCGGTCGACCTGGGCGGCGAGCCGCTCGCTCACGGTCGCGATGGTGTCGGCGTAGTGCCGCACCCTCTCGTCCGACCCGTCGAGACGTTGCTCGAGGAGGTCGGCGTAGCCCAGCAAGGCGCCCAGCTGACCCCGCAGGTCGTGGGCGATCACGTGGATGGCCTCCTCGAGGTCGTCACGACGCTGCTCGGCCGACCGCAGGCGCGCGGACAGGCCGCTCCCCTCCACCCCGGTGGCATGCATCCGACGCTCCCTCTTCCGCTCGTGTCGAACAGGTCTCCCTCCACCATGATGCCCGGCCGTCGGTGTCAGCCTCGACCGACCGGCGGGCGACATGGGTCACGCAGCGAGGGCGTGCTCCTCGTGGGTCGCGGCACGCGTCCGCGGCAGGGTGCGCCACGAGACGAGCGCTGCCAGCAGGGCCACCACGATCGCAGCGCCCGAGGCTCGCTGGACGCCCAGGTCGAAGGCGTGGCGGGCCGACTCGGCCAGGGTCTCGCCCAGCACGTTGGGGTAGACAGCAGCGCGCTCCATGGTCCCGCCGAGCGTCTCGAAGACCGCCCCGTCCGCACGGCCGACCGTCTCCGGGACGCGGAGGGTGGCTGCGTAGGTGGCGGTGACGATGCTGCCCAGGACGGCGGTGCCCAGGACGGCACCGATCTCGTAGGCCGTCTCGGAGATGGCCGACGCCGACCCCGCCTTCTCGGCCGGCACGCTCGCGAGCATGAGGTCGTTCGTCAGGGTCTCGGCGAGGCCGATGCCCAGGCCCATGACCGCGAACGCCAGCATGATGCTGCCGACCGTGGGCTCGCCGGAGAAGGCTGCGATCGCGTAGCCCGCCGCCGACGCGACGAAGCTGCCGCTCACGAGCACCCGCACCGAGAAGCGCTGCACGAGGCGCACCGCGACGAACCCGGCGACCACGGTCACGATCAGGCCGGGGACGAGCACCATGGCCGAGTCCATCGGCGAGAGCCCCAGGACGAGCTGGAGCAGCTGCGCGGCGAAGAAGAGGAAGCCGGAGAGACCCATGAGGCTCAGCAGGTTGGCCACGATGGCGCCGCTGAAGACACGGTTCTCGAACAGCGTCAGGTCGAGCATGGGCTCGCGCAGCGCACGCTGGCGCCTCACGAAGGCCCAGCCGGCGCCCAGGCCGAGCGCGAGCGCGGCCACCGTGACGTCGTCGAGCCCGGCGTCGGCGCCGTGCTTGATGGCGAAGACGACCGGCACCATCGCCACCATCGACAGGGCGATGGAGACGACGTCGAACGGGCCCGGGCTGGGGTCGCGCGACTCGGGCACGAGCCAGAGGGCGAGCGGGATCATGAGGGCGATGAGCGGGACGTTGATGAGGAACACCGAGCCCCACCAGAAGTGCTCGAGGAGCCAGCCGCCGAGGACCGGGCCCAGCGCCGCGCCGCCCGAGAACATGGCCGCCCACGTGGCGATCGCGATGCGGCGGTCGTGCGGGTGCGCGAAGACGTTGCGGATGAGCGAGAGCGTCGAAGGCATCAGGGTCGCGCCGAACACGCCGAGGAGCCCGCGCGAGACGAGCAGCATCTCGGGGCTCGAGCTGAAGGCCGCCACGAGCGACGTGGCACCGAACCCGGCGGCGCCGACGAGCATGAGGCGGCGTCGGCCGACGCGGTCGCCGAGGCTGCCCATGGCGATGAGGAGTCCGGCGAGCATGAGGGCGTAGAGGTCGACGATCCAAAGCATCTGGTGGCCCGACGGACGGAGCGCGGAGCTGATCTCGGGCAGCGCGAAGCTCAGGACGGTGTTGTCGACCGAGACGAGGAGGACGGGGAGCATCAGCACCGCGAGGGCGGCCCAGGAGCGGGCGCCGGCGCGGGGCGGCGTGATGCCGGAGGCGGGGGTGGGGGAACGGTCGTGCATCCCGCTACTGTACCGGCTGGACGGTACAGTAGCCAAGTCAGGACCGGCTCCGTCGCTATGATCTGCACCATGTCAGCCGGCCGCGCCCCCGAGCGCTCCACGCGCGACCGCCTGCTCGACGCGTTCGAGGGTCTGCTCGTCTCCGGTGGCAGCCGCGCGGCCACGCTCGACGCCGTCGCGGCCGCAGCCGAGGTGTCCAAGGGCGGGCTGCTCTACCACTTCCACAGCAAGGACGAGCTCGTCGAGGGCATGCTCACCCGGCTCCAGGAGCAGGGTGACGCCGACGTCGAGAAGATGCGGTCCGCACCTCAGGGTCCGGTCGACTTCTACCTCGAGACGTCGGTGGACTCCGGCAGCGACTTCGACCGCGCCCTCATCGCCGCGGCCCGGGTGGCTCAGGAGAACGACCCCCGCGGCTCCGCCGCCCTCGCCGCGCTGCGGGACGCATGGTTCGGCGTGCTGAGCGAGCACGTCGGCGACGAGGCCCTCGCCCGCACCATCCAGCTCATCGGCGACGGACTGTACTTCGACGACACCACCGGTCTCGCCGACCCGAACGCCCTGTCGCACGTCCGCGACGTGCTCCGCCGCCTCGGCGCCCTCTGACCCCCGGCGCGGACAGAGCGCGCACAGGGTCTTGGGGCAGAAGCCATGCGACGTGCGCGTCGGATTCACCTGCTGGCCATCTCCGCGTCCTGACCTGGAGGCATGAAGCTTCTCGCTCTCGGGATCCTGCTCGGTGTGGGCGTCGCTGCCACACCGTCGGTCGCCACGGCGTCGCCGTCGACCCTCGACCGCAAGCTGGTCACCAAGAAGGTCCGGACCGTCACGGTCTTCGGCCACCGCGGAGCCTCCGGCTACCGCCCGGAGCACACCCTCGCCGCCTACCGCCTGGCCATCGCGCAGGGCGCCGACGTGATCGAGCCCGACGTCGTGAGCACGAAGGACGGCGTCCTCGTCGCCCGCCACGAGAACGAGATCAGCGGGACGACCGACGTCGCCGACCACCCCGAGTTCGCCGACCGCAAGGCCACCAAGACCACCGACGGGACGGCCGTCACCGGCTGGTTCACGGAGGACTTCACCCTCGCCGAGCTCAAGACGCTCCGCGCCAAGGAGCGCCTGCCCCAGGTGCGACCGGGCAACACGATCTACGACGGGCGGTTCGAGGTCCCGACGCTCGACGAGGTGATCGCCCTCGCCAAGTCGGAGTCGCGCCGCCTCGGTCGCCGCATCGCGATCGCCCCGGAGACCAAGCACCCCACGTACTTCCGCTCGATCGGCCTCCCGCTGGAGAAGCCGCTCCTGCGCTCCCTGCGCCACGCCGGCTGGGACCGCTCCGACGCGCCCGTCTACGTGCAGTCGTTCGAGACCACGAACCTCAAGGAGATCGCGCGGTGGAGCCGGGTGCGGCTGGTCCAGCTGACGTCGGCCTCGGGCGCGCCCTACGACCTCGTCGCCCAGGGCGACCCCACCACCTATGCCGACCTCATGTCGCCCGCCGGGCTGAAGGGCGTGGCCCGGTACGCACGGTGGATCGGGCCCGACAAGGCATCGGTCATCCCCCGCGCGGCCGACGGCACCCTGGGCGATCCCACGGGTCTGGTCGAGGACGCGCACCGCGCCGGCCTCAAGGTGGTGGCCTACACGTTCCGCGCCGAGAACCAGTTCCTCCCGGTCGACTACCGCTCCGGTGGGGGTCTCGCGGCGCAGGGCGACCTCGCCGGCGAGCTCCGCGCCTACTTCGCCACGGGCCTGGACGGTGTCTTCTCGGACTTCCCGGACATCGCCTTCGCAGCCCGCAAGGACTGGTACCGCGCTCGTCGCTGACCTACCGTCAGAGCATGTGCCGCAACATCAGGACCCTTCACAACTTCGAGCCCGCCGCCTCCGACGACGAGTGCCACGCCGCTGCTCTGCAGTACGTGCGCAAGATCGCCGGGACGACCAAGCCGTCGCAGGCCAACGCAGCGGTGTTCGAGGCCGCCGTCCAGGAGATCGCGCACCTGACGCGCCACCTCGTCGACGACCTCGTCTCCAACGCGCCGCCCAAGGACCGGGAGGTCGAGGCCGCCAAGGCCAAGGCCCGCGCCGCTCAGCGCTACGCCTCCGCCTGACCCCGGGGACGAAGGATGAGGGGTTGAGGTCGCTCCAACGACCCTGAGCCCTCACCGTCGGTCGCCCCCGGACGAACGACGAGGGGCTGCGGTCGCCGTGGCGACCACAACCCCTCATCGTGCGTCGGTCAGGCCTTGCGGAGCTCGAGGAAGATGCTAGGGCCGAAGTCGTTCTTGGCGAGCCGCTTCTGGAGGCGCTTCTCCACGGCGACGAGCAGCCCCGTCGGCAGCGTCTTCTTGAGCTTCTCGCTGCGCAGGTTGGACACCGAGAGCTTGCGGACGAGGTGCAGGCCGACTGCGTCGAGCTGACCGACCACCGTGTCGATGTTGTGGTTCACGAACGCGATCGCGTCGGGCTCGTCGGCCTTGACGGTGCGGATGCTCACGGGCTCGGTGGGCAGCGGCTTGCCCTCCTTCTTGAACCGGCGACGGTTCTTGAAGTGCCCGTAGTTGGCCACCTCGATGAGCGCGGTGGCGCCCGGCTTGAGCACGCGGGCGATCTCGCCGAACTCCTTGGTGGGCTCGGGAATGTGGTGCATGACGCGCACCATCGTGAGGAGGTCCTGCGAGGCGTCGGGCAGGTCGATCGCGTCGGCCTGGGTGCGCAGCTTCACGATGTCGGTCCCGGCGAGGACCTTGTCCGCGGCGTCGAGCTGGCTCTGGCTGGGCTCGGCCAGGGTCACGTGGTCGGCGTACTTGCGCAGCAGGAGGCACAGCCGCCCGAAGCCACCGCCGATGTCGACGGCGCTGTCGAAGTGCCGCCCCTCGAGGAGCGAGCGGATGGCCGCCTGCTCGGACTCGTGCTCGTAGTCGCGGTTGTCCCAGTACGTCGTGTAGTCGTACCCACGGTCGTACTGGTCGGCGACCTTCTTGCCCGGCTTCTCATCACTCACCCGGCCACCCTAACGGCCGCAGGTGAAGCACCGGGACACCCCGACGGCCCCGCCGTGCTCAGCCGAAGGTGCGGGGGCCGAACTCCGGCTCGCCGCCCGTCATCCCCGCCTTGCGCGCCTTCGCGGTATTGGGGGAGCGGAACATCCGGAGCTGGTAGAGGCGCTCGCGACGGAACGCGGCCCCCAGACCGCCGAGGCGGATCTCGTTGAGCAGCTTCTTGGACGCAGCCACGGAGTCGGGCGAGCGGGCGATGACGGCCTCGGCCAGCTCGAGCGCCGGAACCATCGGGTCGTCGGCGACGCCCGTGGCGAGGCCGATCTCCGCGGCCTTCTCGCCCGTGATCATCTCGCCGGTCATGACGAGCCGCTTGGCCACGTCGGCGCCGAGGAGCTCGACGAGGGGGACGGTGCCGCTCATGTCGGGCACGAGGCCCCACTTGGCCTCGAGCACGCTCCACCGACAGTCGGGCGTGGTGAAGCGGAAGTCGGCGGCGAGCGCCAGCTGGATGCCGGCGCCGAGCACGTGCCCCCGCGTCACGGCGATGACCGGCACGGGCAGCTCACGCCAGGCCCACAGCGGCTGCTGGAAGCCGTTGGTGCGACGCCAGGGCGCCTTGAGGAACGTCGTGAGGACGCCCTTCTTGTCCTTCCCGACCGTCGCGAAGTCGAGTCCCGCGCAGAAGGACGGCCCGGCCCCTTGGAGGATCACGACGCGGACGTCTCGGTTCCGGCGGATCGACTCGGCCGACGCCGTGAGGTCGCTCAGCAGCTCGAGCGTCACGCTGTTGAGCTTGTCGGGACGGTTCAGGCGCACGTGCGCGATGGGTCCCTCGAAGCTCGTGATGACCAGGGGCTCGGTCTGCTCGCTCATGGGACGAGCCTAGGGCTAGCGGCGCGAGCGCTTCCCGCGCAGTCGGTCGAGCACGTGGTCGGTGGCGGTGGCCACCGTCATCGAGACGGCCCGGTCGTCATCGCCCACCGAGAGGCTCATCTCGTGGGGCCAGGCCGGTGAGGCCCGCAGGACCGAGGAGCCGGGAGACAGGGTGGCCTCCAGGACCGCGGCGCCGAAGCTCGAGGACCACAGCACCACCACCTCGGGGTCGAGACGGTCGACGAGTCCCCGGACCGACGCGGCGGGCATGCTCGCGTCGATGAAACGCGTGGACACGTCGGCGCTGCGCAGGGCGGCGTCGATGGCCACGAGGGGCAGCGAGTCGATGGTGCGGTCGGAGGTGACCAGCACGACGTCGGCGGTCTCGGTGGGCATGGCGGGCCGGACGGCGGCCACCTGGTTCATGACCACGCGCGTGGCCAGCTCGACCGCCTCGGCGTCGAGCGATCCGGCGGACGACTCCGTCGCGATGCGCATGAGTGCCGGCGCGAGGATGCCGCGCCAGGTCTCCAGGAAGCTCTCGCGGCGCAGGGCCTCGGCCACGAGCTCGTGGATGCCTCGACCGTCCAGCGTGGACGCTGCCTTCATGACGGAGTCCACCAGCTGGGCGGGGTCCGTGGAGCTGACGCGACCGGGATCGGGCTCGGCCAGCGCGGCCGCGAGGTTGTCGGGGTCGAGCGAACGCGTGACACGGGCGGCGTCCTGGGCCGAGACACCGCGGGCCACCAGTCGGCGCAGCAGCTCCACCCGGTCGATGTCCCGCTCGGTGTACCGCCGGTGTCCACCCTGGGTGCGGTGGCTCGGTCCGACGCCGTAGCGGCGCTCCCACGTGCGCAGGGTCGAGGCTGCGATCTCGAGTCGCTCGGCCACGGCACCCACCCCCCACGTGATGGTGGAGCGGTCTTCCGGCTCGTCCACCGTCTGGGGAGGGACGACGTCCGGACGCACAGGTGTGAACGTCGGGGGCGTGGGCGGAGTTACGTCGGCCACGGAGCCTCCTCTGCTTGAAGGTTCGTCGTCCAGAAGGACGTCCGTGTGAACAGTCTAGAACTTGTTCACGATCTTGCCACCGTGCCCACTCTCTGAGTAAGTTGTGACCAAGTTGAGGTTTCGGGGGGACGAGCAGGTTCCGAAGCCTCGGATTGTGCAGTACTGAGTGTAAGGACGTGCCATGGTCAACATCCAGCGACTCCCGATGCCACTGATGGACTCGTACGACTGGCAGTACGACGGGCTCTGCCGCAACGTCGACCCCGATGAGTTCTTCTCGCCCGAGGCCGAGCGCGGCGCCGCCAAGCTGCGTCGCGAAGAAGCGGCCAAGGAGATGTGCTTCCGCTGCCCCGTGATCGACGCGTGCCGCGAGCATGCGCTCTCCGTCCAGGAGCCGTACGGCGTCTGGGGCGGACTCAGCGAGTCCGAGCGCACCACGATCATCGCCGAGCGCAAGCGCGGCGACAAGGTCGCCTGATGGGCGCGCTCGACGGCAAGCGCATCGCGTTCGTCACTGCGCCCGTGGGTGTGGAGAAGGCCGAGCTCGAGCAGCCCTGGTCCGACCTCACGGCCGCCGGCGCCACAGCGGTGCACCTGGCACCCGAGGCGGGTGAGGTCCAGTCCATGGTCGGCGACGTCGACAAGGACAAGGTCTTCACCGCCACGGCCACGATCGCCGACGCGTCCGCCGAGGACTACGACGCGCTGGTGCTGCCCGGTGGCACGGTCAATGCCGACAAGGTGCGTGCCGACGACGACGCCGTCGCCCTGGTCAAGGCCTTCATCGAGGCCGGCAAGCCGGTCGCCGCCATCTGCCACGGCCCCTGGGCCCTCGTGGAGTCGGGCGCCCTGCCGGGCAAGACCCTCACCTCGTTCCCGTCGCTCCAGACCGACATCCGCAACGCCGGCGGCACCTGGGTCGACGAGGAGGTCCAGCACTGCACGGCCGAGGGCTGGGACCTCATCACCTCGCGCAACCCCGACGACCTCGACGCGTTCGGCCAGAAGATCATCGACGTCGTCGGCTCCCGCTAGCCGAGTTCGTCCACGACACGTCCGAGGACGCCCTTCCCACGCCGGGGAGGGCGTTCTTGCGCGTCGGTGCCGAGATGCGACGTTGGGCCGGTCCGACAGAATCGATGCATGTCCTCGCAACCCACCGACTGGGGCCGCAGCTTCGTCCCCGCTCCGCACGGCGTCAAGCGCCGGGTCGCCGGCTGGTTGCTCGCGCTGGCCGGCCTCTTCGTGCTGGGGCTCGGGCTCGCCGCCCAGGTGTCACCCGACGGCGACTCGTCCACCGACTGCGGCCGCGCCTACCTCATCCTGGGCACGGGAGAGACGACCACGCAGGACAGCGGTGCCGACGCCGACCGGGCCGACCTCGACGAGGCCTGCACGTCTCGGGCACGTAGCACCGTCGCACTGCCCGCCATCGGCGGAACGCTCCTGGTCGTGGCCGGGCTGGCAGTCCTGATCCACCTGCGTCGCGAGGAGCGGGAGCTCAGGAACCGGGCCACTCGCCCGTAGCGCGCTCGAACGCCTTGGCGCCCTGACGGTTGATGACCGACTTCACGGCGGCGTAGATGGCGCCCTGCAGCACGGCGGCCAGGAGGATCTCCCGGAACCCGTACTCGCTCTGCAGCGGTCCCGGCGGGTCGGCCTTGTCGTCGGACCCGACGCGCTTCCAGACCTGCTTGAAGAGCATGCTCGCGATGAGACCGCCGAGGATCGAGCTGACGATGCCGACCGGGCGGTAGAGGATCTTGGCAGAGGTGCTGGCCTTCTTCTCGGTGGACATGATCCGACCGTAGGCGCGGACCGACGTGCCTGCATCTCAACGAGTCGGGGCGAGCTCCGCCCGCCACGGCGGGTCCGCACCTGGGCGACCGACCGTGATCGTGGCCGCCGCGCTGCACCAGGTGAGCAGTGACTCGAGATCACCGGCGTCAAGCTCGGATGCCGCGGGCCACTCGCGGTCGCACAGCCAGGCGAGCATCGCGGCCATGAAGGAGTCGCCCGCGCCGATGGTGTCGGCGACGTCGACCGAGGGGCCGGGCCGTTCCACGACACCGGCCGGGGAGCCCAGGACGGCTCCGTCCCCACCCCGAGTGACCGCGACGACCCGGCCGGGCGCGGCCAGCTCGGCCACGAGCTCGGCGAGGTCGCGGCCCGGGTACAGCACCTCGGCGTCCTCGTCGCTCATCTTCAGGACCGTCACGGACGGGAGGAGCCGGTCGACCAGCTCCCGCCACCGCGCGTGGTCGGGCTCGACGCTCAGCCGGACGTTGGGATCGAGGGACACGACGACGCCCTGTGCGGCGGCGTCGGCGACGAGCGTGGAGACGGTCGTGGCCCCCGGCTCGATCGCGATGCCCAGGGAGCCCACGTGCACAGCCGCCCGGCCCGAGGCGGAGAGGGGACCTGCGGGGTCCCACGTCAGGCCGAACGCGTAGGAGGCACTGCCGTCGTCGGCCAGGACGGCGACGGCCGAGGACGTGCGGCTCGGCGGCGGGGCGAGGTCGGCCAGGAGGACGTCGGCCCGGTCCAGCTGGCCCCTGAGGAGCTCCCCGTGCTCGTCGGCTCCGACCTGCGCACCCAGCTCCACCGACACGCCCAGTCGTCCGAGCCCGACGGCCACGTTGAACGGCGACCCTCCGGCGTGGACCACGTCCTCCTCGCCGGGACGTCGCACGACGTCGACCAGCGCCTCTCCCACGACGAGCACGTCCGAGATCCGCTGCGCACCTGACATGGACTCACCGTAGCGGCGGCCGTCGGGCCCCGAGCAGCAGAAAGCTCCCGGTCCGTGAGGATCCGGGAGCTTCTGAAGTACGTGCGCACGAGAGGATTCGAACCTCCACGCCCTTGCGGACACTGGCACCTGAAGCCAGCGCGTCTACCATTCCGCCACGTGCGCCCAGTCGACAGCAGAGCCGTACGACCGAGGCACAACTCTAACAGGGCTCGCGCCCCGCGGGGACGCCCGGTGCACGGGCGAATGCTGGGTGGGCCGATACGATCGCAGGGAATGTCCGACCACGGGACCGACGAGGAGGTGGACGACGCATGGCCGGAGTGCTCCAGCGCTTCGAGCAGAGGCTCGAGGGCGCCGTGACCGGTGCGTTCGCCCGCGCGTTCCGCAGCGCCGTCCAGCCGGTGGAGATCGCCGCCGCCCTGCAGCGCGAGATCGACAACTCGGCCCATGTGCTCTCACGCGAGCGGATGCTCGTGCCCAACGACTTCACCGTCGAGCTCTCCACGTCGGACCACGAGCGGCTCACGCCGTTCGGGACCACGCTGTCCGACGAGCTCGCCACCCTCGTGAAGGAGCACGTCACGGAGCAGCGGTACACGCTGGCCGGGCCGCTCACCATCACGTTCGTCGAGGCCCCCGAGCTCGGCACCGGTCGCTTCCGCGTGCGCAGCAAGACCAACGCGTCGGTCCGACCCGTCGCCGGGCAGCGCATGACGGAGACGGCCATCCGCTCCTCGGACGTCGTCATCGAGGTCAACGGCATGCGCCACCCGCTCCAGGCGCCCGGCGTCGTCATCGGACGCGGCTCCGAGGCCGACCTCCGCATCGACGACCCGGGCATCTCGCGCCGGCACGCCGAGATCAAGGTCCATGACTCGCCTGGCGGCACCACCGTCACGGTGGTCGACCTCGGCAGCACCAACGGCGTCATCCTCAACGGGCACCGTGTCCAGACGGGCTCCGTCGCCGACGGCTCGCAGATCCGTCTGGGCAACACGAGCGTGCTCATCCACATCACGTCCACCGACCGGGAGCGCTGATGTCCGAGCTGACCCTCACCCTGATCAAGCTGGGCTTCCTGGCCGTGCTGTGGCTCTTCGTGCTGTCCGCGGTCTCCGTGATCCGCTCCGACATCTTCGGCACCAAGGTCCCCAGCCAGCCGCGCGCCAAGGTCGCCAAGCAGCCCAAGCCACCGGCAGCGCCCAAGCAGCGCAAGGGCAAGGCGCCCCGCGGCGTCCCCACCAAGCTGCAGGTCGTCTCCGGGCCCAACAGCGGCCAGAGCGTGCCGCTCGGAACGGACCCCATCCTCCTGGGCCGCGGCACCGACGCAGCCATCCGTCTCGACGACGACTACGTGTCCACCCGCCACGCCCGGTTCGCCAGCAACGGCGAGCAGTGGTTCGTCGAGGACCTCGGCTCCACCAACGGCACCTACCTCGGCAGCCAGCGCATCACGAGCCCCGTGGCCGTGGCCCTCGGCACGCAGGTGCGTCTCGGCAAGACCATCGTCGAGCTCCGGAAGTGACATGACGAGCCTTCGCCTGAACTACGTCGCCCTGACCGACGTCGGCCTGCGCCGGTCCACCAACCAGGACTCGGGGTACGCCAGCAGCAGCCTCATCGCCATCGCCGACGGCATGGGCGGTGCGGCCGCGGGCGACCTCGCCTCGGCCACCACGATGAACATCGTGCGCCAGGTCGACACCGACCTCAGCGACGTCGACCCGCTGGAGGCCCTCGGGCACGCGGTCGCCGCCGCCAACACGCGCCTCGGCCAGCTCGTGCGCGACGACCCGTCGGTCGAGGGCATGGGCACCACGCTCGAGGCCATGCTGTGGGACGGCCACCGCTTCGCCACCGCCCACATCGGCGACTCCCGGGCCTACCTCCTGCGAGACGGTCGGCTCACCCAGATCAGCATCGACCACACCTTCGTCCAGAGCCTCGTCGACGAGGGCAAGCTGACCCCCGCCGAGGCCCGGGTGCACCCGCACCGCTCCCTGCTGCTGCGGGTCATGCTCGGCCGCGACGACAACGATGCCGACCTCGGCTGGTTCGACGGGAAGCTCGGCGACCGGTTCCTGCTCTGCAGCGACGGCCTGTCCGACATGGTCGAGGACTCCGTCATCGAGCAGCTGCTGGGTGCCGAGACCATCGACCAGGCCGCCACCGAGCTCGTGCGCCACGCGCTCGAGGCCGGCGGCTACGACAACGTCACGGTCGTCATCGGCGAGCTCGTCGACGCCAGCGAGGAGCCCGACGAGCACCTGTCGTCCTCCGACGGCCAGCCGCAGCTCGTGGGCGCCGCCTCCGAGGGCCCCCGGGGACGCACCGGCCGCGCCTCCAGCGGTCGCGACGCCGAGACCACCACCCCCGCAGTCGCCCTCGACCCCGAGGAGCTCCGGTACGCGCCGCGCGAGCCGAGCCGCTTCTTCTGGGTCCGTCCCATGGCCTTCATCGCTGCGTTCGTGGGCCTCCTGCTCGTCATCGGGGTCCTCGCGTACCAGTACACGCAGCGCCAGTTCTACGTCGGCACGTACGCCGGCCAGGTGGTCATCTACCGCGGCATCGACGTCGACGTCCCGGGCCTCACCCTCTCCCACGTGGAGGAGGGCACGGGCGTCTCGGTGAGCTCGCTCCCCGAGAGCTACGCCGACAAGGTGCGGGCCGGGATCACCGACGTCGACTCCCTCGCGCAGGCCCGAGACACCGTCGCGGAGCTCAAGGCCGCCGTGCCGGAGGTCAAGCCGAGCCCCACGCCATCCCCCAAGCCGTCCTCCAAGGCCTCGCCCTCGGCCAAGAGCCAGGACGCCTGATGAGCTCCGGACTGGGCAGCAGCCCCGCATGGGTCCCGCGCAAGCGCCGCGGGGCCGAGCTCGTGCTGCTCTCCATGTCGGTCGTCATCGGCATCGCGGCCTACTGTGCCGTGGGCCTGGGCGTCGAGGGACGGATCCCGGCGGGCGTGGCCAAGCTGAGCTTCTCGCTCGCTGCCGTCGCGGTGGCCACCCACCTCGTCATCCGCAAGGTCGCGCCCTACGCCGACCCCGTCCTGATCCCCCTGGTCGTGGCCCTCAACGGCCTCGGGCTGGCCATGATCTACCGCATCGACCTGAGCTGCGAGGACTACTGCCTCGGCGGCAACTACGAGCCGCTCGCCAACGCCCAGCTCATGTGGACGGCCATCGGGCTGATCGCCTTCGCGACCGTGCTGATCGTCATCCGCGACCACCGCCGTCTGCAGGCGTACACGTTCACCTTCGGTCTCGCCGCCATCGTGCTGCTGCTCCTGCCCCTCATCCCGGGCATCGGCCAGGACATCCGCGGCGCCAAGATCTGGATCCGACTCGGCCCGTTCAGCTTCCAGCCCGGCGAGGCCGCCAAGATCTGCCTCGCGATCTTCTTCGCGGGCTACCTCGTGGTCAAGCGCGACGCACTCGCCCTGGCCGGCCGGCGCATCGCCGGCATAGACCTCCCGCGCGGTCGCGACCTCGGGCCCATCCTCGTGGGCTGGGGCATCAGCATCCTCATCCTCGTGGCCCAGAAGGACCTGGGCTCCTCGTTGCTGTTCTTCGGCCTCTTCGTGGTCATGCTCTACATCGCCACGGAGCGTCCGGGCTGGCTCGTGGTGGGCGGCGTGCTGTTCGCCGCCGGCTCGTACTTCGGGTACGTGGCGTTCGGCCACGTGCGCAACCGTTTCGACGTCTGGCTGCACCCCTTCTCCGACCCCGACAACAACGGCCAGATCATCAACGGCCTCTTCGGGCTCGCGCACGGCGGCATCCTCGGCCGTGGCTGGGGACTCGGCAGCCCGGAGCTCACCCCGTTCTCCTTCTCCGACTTCATCGCCTCGGCGTTCGGTGAGGAGCTGGGTCTCACCGGCATCATGGCGATCCTCGTGATCTACGGGCTCATCGTGGAGCGCGGCCTGCGCATCGCCCTCACGTGCCGCGACGCCTTCGGCAAGCTCCTTGCCGCCGGCCTCGCCGTCTCCATGGCGCTGCAGGTCTTCGTGGTCATCGGCGGCGTCACGCGCCTCATCCCGCTCACCGGTCTCACCACACCGTTCCTGGCCCAGGGAGGCTCGTCCATCGTCATGAACTGGGCCATCATCGCCCTGCTCCTGCGCATCAGCGACCAGACCCGTCGCCCGGCCCCCGAGGTCTCCTCCTTCGAGAGCGACGAGGCCACCCAGGTGGTGAAGCTGTGAACAAGCCCATCCGCAACCTCGCCATCGCGTGCCTCGCGCTCTTCGCTGCACTGCTGCTCAACGTGAACTACGTGCAGTTCGTCGAGGCCGACAGCCTCAACTCCAAGAACGGCAACCGCCGGGTCATCGACGAGGAGTTCTCGCGCGACCGCGGCTCCATCCTCGTCGACGGCGACCCCGTGGCCGAGAGCGTCAAGAGCGGCGACCAGTACGAGTACCAGCGCAAGTACGCCGAGCCGGGGCTCTACGCGCCGCTCACCGGCTTCTTCTCCTACATCTACGGCGGCGCCTCCATCGAGCGCTCGCAGAACGCCGTGCTGTCCGGGAGCGACAACCGGCTCTTCGTGAACCGCGTGGTCGACCTCCTCTCCAACGCCCAGCCCAAGGGCGGCAGCGTCGAGCTCACCATCAACAGCGCCGCTCAGAAGACCGCCGCCAGCGGGCTGGAGGCCCTCGGCAAGAACACCAAGGGTGCTGTCGTCGCGCTCGACCCGCGCACGGGCGCCATCCTGGCCAGCGTCACCCAGCCCTCGTACGACCCCAACCGTCTCGCGAGCCACGACCTGAACAAGGTGGAGGCCGCCTGGAAGGAGCTCACGGGCGACAAGGACCAGCCCATGATCAACCGCGGCACGCAGCAGATCCTGCCGCCGGGCTCCACCTTCAAGCTCGTCACCGCCGCGGCCGCGCTCAAGAACCTCAAGCTCGACCCCGACTCCAAGGTCAAGGGCGGCACCACGCTCGACTTCGGTGGCCGCGCCGGCTCCTACACGCTGGGCAACGAGAACGGCAGCAACTGCGGCGGCAACAGCATCACGTTCGAGCAGGCGCTCAACGTCTCGTGCAACGTGAGCTTCGGCTCGCTCGCCGACAAGATCGGCCAGGACAAGCTCGACGCCCAGGCGGAGCTGTTCGGCTTCGGCCGCGACTACCTCGAGGGCCTGCCGGGCAGCTCCAGCCGCTTCACCGCCGAGGGCACTGACCTCGACGTCGCCCAGCTGGCGCAGAGCGGGATCGGTCAGTACGAGGTGGCCGCGAGCCCGCTCCAGATGGCCATGGTCGCGGCCGGCATCGCCAACGACGGCGTGGTCATGAAGCCCTACGTCGTCAAGACCGTCCGCGAGCCCAACCTCCAGGTGCTCGAGAAGGCCGAGCCCGAGGCCATCAGCGACACCCCGGCCATGTCGGCGGCCGACTCCGCCAAGCTGCGCCAGATGATGGTCAGCACGGTGGAGCGCGGCACCGCCACCTCCGCCCGGATCTCCGGCGTCGACGTGGGCGCCAAGACCGGCACGGCACAGTCCACCGAGGACCGCCCGCCCTATGCCTGGTTCGTGGCCCTGGCCCCGGCCGACAACCCCACCGTCGCGGTGGCCGTGCTGGTCGAGAGCAGCGACACCGCCCGCAACGAGATCGCCGGCGGCCGACTCGCCGGACCCATCGCTCGGTCCGTCATCGAGGCGGTGCTCGAGAAGTGAGCCACCCATCGACCGTGACCTCCGCATCCCCCACCCACCCCTTGGGAGACTGACACCATGACCACATCCGGCGACGAGCCCATCCGCCTCGGCGACCGCTACGAGCTCGGCGGCCTGCTGGGCCGTGGAGGCATGGCCGACGTCCGCGTGGGCCGCGACCTGCGTCTCGGACGCACCGTGGCCGTCAAGCAGCTGCGCGTCGACCTGGCGTCCGACGACACCTTCCAGGCCCGGTTCCGCCGCGAGGCCCAGTCGGCCGCAGCACTCAACCACCCCTCCATCGTCGCGGTCTACGACACCGGCGAGGCCGACAACTCCCACGGTGACCACATCCCGTACATCGTCATGGAGTACGTCGAGGGACAGACGCTGCGCGAGATCATGCGCGACGACCGCAAGATCCTGCCCGAGCGCGCACTCTCCATCACCGCCGACATCCTCGATGCCCTCGACTACAGCCACCGCTCCGGCATCATCCACCGCGACATCAAGCCCGCCAACGTCATGCTCACGCCCTCGGGCCAGGTCAAGGTCATGGACTTCGGCATCGCCCGCGCCATCGCCGACGCCTCCTCGGCCATGACCGCCACCGCCGCCGTCATCGGCACGGCCCAGTACCTGTCGCCCGAGCAGGCCCGCGGCGAGACCGTCGACGCCCGCTCCGACATCTACTCCACCGGCTGCCTGCTCTACGAGCTGCTCACCGGCCGCCCGCCGTTCGTCGGCGAGAGCCCGGTCTCGGTGGCGTACCAGCACGTCCGCGAGGAGGCTCGTCCTCCCTCGCAGCTCAACCCCGACGTCACGCCCACGGTCGACAACATCGTGGCCAAGGCCCTCGCCAAGCGCGTCGACGACCGCTACCAGAGCGCCGCCGACATGCGCCGCGACCTCGAGCGCGCCATCGGCGGACACGCCGTGGCCGCCCCCACCGCCTCCACGGCCGTGGTCGGCGCAGCCACCGCCGTGGTCCCCGCGGCCGCCGCCACCTCCGTGGGCGGCGCGCACACCGCCATCCGCGAGGACGAGGAGGAAGAGGAGAAGCGCAACCAGGCCGCGTACTGGATCCTCGCCCTCGTCGCCGTCCTGCTGCTCGCCGGCATCGCGTTCGGCGTCTGGAAGGCCTCCCAGCCCGACCCCGTCAAGCAGGTCGCCGTCCCCGACGTGATCGGTCTCGACGTCGACGCCGCCACCCGGGCCATCACCTCCAAGGGCCTCACCGTCGGCGACCCCGTCCAGCAGCCCAGCGCCGACGTCGACGAGGGCAAGGTCATCTCCACCGACCCCGACGCCGACTCCAAGGTCGAGGACGGCTCCGAGGTCGTCCTCACCGTCTCGAGCGGACCGGAGCAGGTCAACGTCCCCGACGTCGGCGGCTACACGTACTCCGAGGCCAAGTCCGCACTGGAGCGTGCCGGCCTCAAGGTGAAGAAGGACGAGCGGGACTCCCAGGAGGACAAGGACACCGTCATCAACACCAACCCGCCGGCCAACACCCCGGTCGACGCGGGCACCACGGTCACGGTGATCGTCTCCAAGGGCCAGGCCACCGTCCCCAACGTGGTCGGGCAGTCGCTCGAGGACGCCAAGCAGGCACTCGAGGACGCCGGTATCAAGTACACGGTCACCAACGACCCATCCTCGGACCAGCCCGCCGACATGGTCACCGCCCAGAGCACGCCGGGCGGACAGAAGGTCCCGCCGGGCACCTCCATCGAGATCACCGTCTCCACCAACTCCGGTGGTGACGACCAGGGCGACGACGCCGACACCGGTCCAGGGACCGACACCGATCCCGGGGTGGACGCGGACGCCGGGACCGATCCGCTCGGCTGAGCGAGCCTCAGGGCGTGACGGCGACGGCGTGCCGCAGGCCGACCGAGCCGGCGTACGGCTTGGCCGTGATGGAGTCCTTGACCTCCAGGTCCAGCCCCAGCTGGTACCGGTCGACGTAGTCGCGGAACGTGCTCACCTCGGACGAGGTGTTGAGCGCGGCCTGGAGCTCGAGCGGGTCCCCCACGGCGGCGATGTCGTAGGGCGGTGAGTACGGCACGCCGTCGAGCACGACCGTGCTGCCCACGCACTTGATCCCGGTGGTGCTCACGAGCCGCTGCCCGTGGATCGTGATGGCCCGCGCCCCGCCGGCCCACAAGGCATTGACGAACGCCTGGATGTCCTGCTGGTGGACGACCAGCACGTTGGGGTCGTCACCGTCGGGCACCTCCACCGTGCGGGGTGCGTCGTCGAGCGTCACCACGACGCCGGCGCCCTTCACCGTGGTGAGACCGGCGACGTCCTCCAGGCCCGACACCGTCGCCAGGAGCTTCTTCAGCACGGTGCCCGAGGCGGCGTCGCGCGACAGCGCGTCGATCGAGCCCTGCAGCCCGCGCGCGTCGACCCGCTGCAGCTCGACGCGACGTGCCCGCTCGGCGACGAGCGAACCGACGTCGCCACCGGCGGGACGCAGGTCGGAGCCGTCAGCAGTGAGGTGGGCGGCCGCGAAGACGAGGCCTGCCACGACCGACGCGGCGAAGACCGCCACGGGCCAGCGCGGACGCACGTGCGTGCCGGTCGTGCCCATGCGCCCCTCCTCGCTGTGATCCCGGCGACTACGCTAGCGGAGGACCGGTGAGAGATGCGGTCCGACCAGATTCCCACCCGTGCAGACCTGAGAGGCCATCGTGGCGAAGAACGACTCCAAGAAGAGCGGCGGCAAGACGCCGGCGAAGGTGAAGGTCCCCGGCCGGTTCGGTGGCTGGAAGCACCCCCTCGCCCTCGGCGCGCTGCTGCTCGCCATCGTCTGGGTGGTCGGCACGGTCTTCGCCACGACCGACAAGAACTTCCCCAACGTGGGTGAGATCCCCGGGCTGTTCGACCTCGGCCGCTGGAACTACGCCATCGCGGCCGTCCTGGCGTTCGTCGCGTTCACCGTGGCCGACCGAACCCGTCCCGAGCCCCCTCCGGGCCAGGCCCTCGGCAACCGCTGGGCCGCTCCCGCCATGATCGCCTCCGCGGTCTTCGGCCTGCTGTGGATCGTCGTCTTCTACGTCACGAGCGGCACCGACGTGAACATCCCGGTCTACACCGACCTGGGCAACTGGAACGTCGTCATCGGCATGGGCTTCATCATCGCGGCGTTCGGCTTCGCCACGAAGTGGGAGTGAATCACACCCGTGTAGTTATCCACACGGTGGAAAACCATGTGGAGAATGACAACGGTGTCATTCAGCCGGCGAAGATGTAGGTCTGCGAGATGTCCTGGGTGCGCCAGGCGATCATCGCCAGGCTGCCCAGGACGAGCGCGCCGAACGCGGCGCCCTGCCACAGCGCCCGCTGGGTGCGGGGGGCGTAGGCGAACGCCGCTCCCAGGATCGCGCCGGCGACGAAGCCGCCCAGGTGAGCCTCCCAGCTCACGCCGTCGCGGGCGCTCAGCACCACGTTGATGACGATGAGGACGAGGAAGCTCCTCACGTCCTGCCCGGCACGGAGCGCGAGCAGGAACGCGATGGCGAAAAGACCGGAGATGGCGCCCGAGGCGCCGGCGGTCTGCACCCCGACGGGGGCCAGCAGGTACACGACCGCGCTCGCGGTGACGGCCGTGAGGAGGTACGTGGCGAGGTAGCGCCACGTGCCGAGCACCTGCTCGACGTAGGTGCCGAACAGGTACAGCGCCAGCATGTTGAGCAGCAGGTGGAGCGGTCCGTAGTGCAGGAACGCCGACGTGAGCAGGCGCCAGTACTCGTGCTGGTAGATGCCACCCGCGGTGAGCACGCCCTCACGCTTGACGTCGGTGAGCCTCAGCCCGTCGACCAGGAGGTACGCCACGACGTTGACCACGATGAGCGCCGTGGTGACGGCGCCCGTGGGGACGCCGGCCACCGCGCCGGCGCGCGTGCGAGGGACCCGGACGGTCTTGGCCCCTTCGGCGATGCACGACGGGCACTGGAAGCCCACCGACGCGTCGCGCATGCACTCCGGGCAGATGAGTCGCTCGCACCGCTGACACCTGATGTAGGCATCGCGGTCAGGGTGCCGATAACAGCGCTGCGGCTCGGCGCCGCCCGGGTCAGTCACGTCAGTCGCGGGAGATCGTGACCTTCTCGATCACGACGGGCTCCAGCGGACGGTCGAAGCCGTCGGTGGGCGTGGCGGCGATGGCGTCGACCACGGCACGGCTCTCGTCGTCGGCGACCTCGCCGAAGATGGTGTGCTTGCGGTTGAGCCAGTCGGTGGGCGTGACCGTGATGAAGAACTGCGAGCCGTTGGTGCCGGGGCCGCGGTTGGCCATGGCCAGGATGTAGGGCTTGTCGAACGTGAGGTCGGGGTGGAACTCGTCGCCGAACTCGAAGCCCGGGCCGCCGGTGCCGTTGCCGGCCGGGTCGCCGCCCTGGAGCATGAAGTTGGAGATGACGCGGTGGAAGACCACCCCGTCGTACAAGGGCTTGGTGGCGACCTGACCCGTGGCCGGATCGACCCACTCCTTGGTGCCCTCGGCGAGGCCGACGAAGTTCTCGACGGTCTGCGGGGCGTGGTCGGGGAAGAGACGGAGCACGATGTCGCCGTGCGTCGTCTTCAGGGTGGCGTTCAGGGGGGCCACTGGTGGTCCTCTCGTGATGCGTGCGGTGCAGCGGTGGGGCTCCTCCATCCTGACATGTCGGTGGATGGGGGGCTCGGCGACGGGCCGGGCCCCGGAGTGCGACCTTCGTCGCTACCGTGGGGCCATGCGCGAACACCCGCTCCGTCTCCTCGTGCTGCTGGCGCTCGCCCTTGGCGTCGCCGCAGCCGTCCGCAAGGCCACCTCCGACGAGGGCGGCACCTACGACCCGGACGGAGCAGGCGCATGAGCGTCACCGTGACCCGGACCGAGGGGATCGCCGTCGTCACGTTCGACGTCCCACCGGTCAACCTGTACTCCCTGGAGCTGCACCAGGCGTTCGACGCGGCGCTCGACGAGGTCGAGGCCGACCTGCCGCGTGCAGTCCTGATCCGCGCGGAGGGCAAGCTCGTCTCCGGCGGTGTCGACGTCGCCCAGTTCCACGCTCAGAAGACCGAGGCCGACACCAAGGTCCTCTACGACCGGATGCTCGAGCTGCCGGAACGGATCGCCGCGCTGGACGTCCCCACCTTCTTCGCCGCGCACGCCCTCACGCTCACGTGGGCGCTCGAGGTCGCGTTGGCGTGCGACATCGTCGTCGCGTCCGAGAGGGCCAAGTTCGGCCTCGTGGAGCGGGTCATCGGGCTCACCCCCACGATGGGCGGGACGCAGCGGCTGGCCGAGCGGGCCGGTGTCGGCCGCGCGAAGGAGATCGTCTTCACGGGCGACCTCTTCGACGCCGCCACCTTCGAGCGCTGGAACATCGTCAACCGGGTCCTGCCCGTCGAGGGCTTCGACGACGCGGTGCTGGAGATCGTGAAGCACGTGGCGGTCGGACCCACCAAGGCGTTCGGCGCCGCCAAGCAGATCCTGCGGCACTACGAGTCCGGCGGCGTGCCGGAGGCCGTCGAGCACACGACCGCCATCGCGGCGGCCCTGTTCCGGACCGACGACCTGCAGGGCGGCATGGAGTCGTTCCTGACCAACGGTCCCGGCAAGGCCACGTTCTCCGGCCGCTGACCCGGTTTACCACGGGGTCTGGGCAAACCTGACCCACCACGGCAAGCCACGACGCCTCACGGCCGGCCGGCCGTGGGGCGTCAAGGTTCCCCTGACCCCGTGGTAAACCCGAGGTCAGGCGACGGGCGTGTCGGCCTTGATGGCGGCGGTGGCGCGGTGCTCGGCCCAGAAGCTCACGAGCGGGATGGTGGCCAGGACGACGGTGGTGATGGTGAAGGCCGGCGTCCATCGGTGCCGACGTGCCAGCGCGATGATCAGCACGATGAGCACCATGAACAGCCAGCCGTGGGCGACGTCGATCCCGCTGATGAGGCCGTCGTGCTGGTTGAACCACGACAGCTCGTCGGTGGTCTTCTGACCGATGAAGCCGGTCATGACGAGGATCAGGTTGAGGCCGACGACCCAGGCGAGGACGCGGTACGCCACAGCGAGCTTGTTCACCAGCCCAGGCTACCGGTCGGCTACTACACGCTGTCGTCGATGGCGCGCACGACGTCCGTGAAGCCGAGCGCGACCGCCTGCTGCCGCGGGGTCCGTCCGTCCCGGCCGCGGATGGTGTGGTCGGCGCCGGCTCCGATCAGCATCCGCACGACCCGCACGTGGTCGGCGTCGCCGTTGCCCAGAACCACGGCCTCGTGCAGTGCGGTCCAGCCGAGCTCGTTCACGTGGTCCACCGGGACCTCGGTCTCCAGCAGCATCCGCACCGCCTCCACATGGGCGTGCTCGCTCGCCGGGATGAGGGCCGTGCCGCCGTACCGGTTCAGGCTGCGTGGGTCCGCACCTCGGGCGATGGTCAGCGCCAGGATCTCCTCGAGTCCCTCGGCGCCTGCGTAGAGGAAGGCCGAGTCCTCGAGGTCGTCCTTGGCGTCGGGGTCGGCTCCGGCCTCGAGCAGCACCCGCGCCACCTCGACGCGGTTCTCCTTGGTGGCCGCGACGAGCGGGGTGGCTCCGCCCCGTCCGCGCGCCTCCAGCTCGGCCCCGGCCTCCACGGCGCGACGCACCACCTCCGGCCGGTCCCGGGCCACGCCGCGCCAGAGCAGGGCGGTGGCGGCAGCGCGGGACATCGACGCGGACGGCGAGGCGGATGGGGGAGCCGTCGAGGAGGTGGGCGACGGGTCGGCTGCCGGACGGTCCTGCCCCGAGCACCCGGCCACCAGGGCGAGGCCGAGACCGACGGCAGCGAGGCGTCTCACGCCACCGGGAGCGGCCGGGCGTCGCGCAGGGCCCGGCGCGCCTCGATGCTCTCCGAGCACATGCGCCACCACATGAAGGCGGCGAACAGGCCGAACACCCACCACTGCAGGGCATACGCAAGGTTCTTCAGGCCGGCGGTCCACGAGACGTCGGGGTCGGGGGCGGAGACCAGGGCCAGGTCGGCACCGGTGTCGGTGGTGGCCAGCCCGTAGCCCGAGAAGAGCCGGTGCGGCAGCTCGTTGAGCAGCACCGGGATGCTCACGGCCGTGGTGGTCCGACGCGCGTCGAGCGCCGAGCCGCCGCCCTGACCGGGCTGGAGGACGACGGTGACGGACTGCTCCCCCGTGGGCACGTCGGGCACGGGGCCCGGCACGGCAGCGCTGCCGCGCACCACGAGGAGGGCGTCGTCGGTGCCGGCGACGAGGAAGGGCGCGACGAGCCAGGCCTGGCCGCCGGTGGTCTCGGCGCCCTGAACCCAGAGCTGCTCGGTGGCCGGCCCGAACCGCCCCTGCAGCACGACGGATCGTTGCTGGAGCTCGGTGGGGAAGGCCTCGCCCGCCTTCCACTGGTCGCCCAGGGGCTGCGCCTGGGCGAGGGAGGCCGCGGCCGACGACCGCTCGTCGTCCTGGCGACCCTCGTAGACGCCCATCTGCCACAGGCCACCAGCCACGCAGAGCGCCACCGCCACGACCGCGAGGGCGTGCAGTCCCAGCAGGGGACCGCTGAACCAGTCGCGGAGCGGGCGGTGGTGGCTCACCGGGTCAGGCCGTGAAGGGGGTGAGGTCGGGGTACAGCGGGAAGCGCTCCGCCAGCACCGTGACGCGCTTGCGCAGGCCCACGACGTCGACGTCGCCGGGCTTGAGCGCCTCGGCGATGACGTCGGCGACCTCGGTGAACTCCTCCGCGCCGAAGCCGCGGGTGGCGAGGGCCGGCGTGCCGATCCGCAGGCCCGACGTGACCATGGGCGGACGGGGGTCGTTGGGGACCGCGTTGCGGTTGACCGTGATCCCGACCTCGTGGAGCCGGTCCTCGGCCTGCTGGCCGTCGAGCTCGGACTCCCGGAGGTCGACGAGGACCAGGTGGACGTCGGTGCCGCCGCTCAGCACCTGGACACCCGCAGCGCGTGCGTCGTCGGCCAGGAGCCGCTCGGCCAGGATCTGGGCACCCTCGATGGTGCGCTGCTGCCGCTCCTTGAACTCCGGCTCGAGCGCCATCTTGAACGCCACGGCCTTGGCCGCGATGACGTGCTCCAGCGGCCCGCCCTGCTGGCCGGGGAACACCGCGGACTGCAGCTTCTTGACCATCTCGGGATCGTTGGACAGGATCACGCCGCCGCGGGGGCCGCCGAGGGTCTTGTGCGTGGTGGTGGACACGACGTGCGCGTGGGGGAGGGGGCTGGGGTGCAGGCCCGCTGCCACGAGGCCGGCGAAGTGCGCCATGTCGACCCAGAGCGTGGCGCCGACCTCGTCGGCGATGGCACGGAACGCGGCGAAGTCGAGCTGGCGCGGGTACGCCGACCAGCCGGCGATGATGACCTTGGGCGAGTGCTCCAGCGCGAGGGAGCGCACCTCGTCCATGTCGACGAGGCCCTCGTCGTCGACGTGGTACTGCGCGACGTCATACAGACGGCCGGAGAAGTTGAGCTTCATGCCATGCGTCAGGTGACCACCGTTGGCGAGGTCGAGGCCGAGGATGGTGTCACCGGCCCGGGCGATGGCGTGCAGCACGGCGGCGTTGGCCGACGCGCCCGAGTGCGGCTGGACGTTGGCGTACTCGGCGTCGAAGAGCTGCTTGAGGCGGTCGATGGCGATCTGCTCGACCTGGTCGACGACCTCGCAGCCGCCGTAGTAGCGCTTGCCGGGGTAGCCCTCGGCGTACTTGTTGGTGAGGACGCTGCCCTGCGCCTCCAGCGCCGCGACCGGCGCGAAGTTCTCCGACGCGATCATCTCGAGCGTCGTCTGCTGCCGCAGCAGCTCGGCGTCGAGGAGACGAGCGATCTCGGGGTCGAAGGCGGCCAGCGAGGCGTTGTGGTCCATGGACCCAGGGTAGTCGCTGGTTCCACGGGCGTAGGCGCCGGGACGCCGGGGAATCCGGCGTCAGTCCAGGTGGCTCTGCTGGGCCGCGAGCACGGCGATCTGCGTGCGGCGCTGCATGCCGAGCTTGGCCAGCAGCTGCGAGACGTAGTTCTTCACGGTCTTCTCCGCGAGGAACATCTCGCCGGCGATCTCACGGTTGGTGAGTCCCTTGCCGATGAGCTGCAGGACCTTGCGCTCCTGCGTGGTGAGCGCGGACAGCGGACCGGAGTCGGTCTGGGTACGGATGCGCTCGAGCACCCGCTGGGTGACCGCGGGGTCGAGGAGGGACTGGCCGCCGGCCACGCGGCGCACGGCGTCGACGAGGTCGTTGCCCCGGATCTGCTTGAGCGCGTAGCCCGCCGCGCCGGCCATGATGGCCGAGAACAGTGCTTCGTCGTCGTCGTACGACGTGAGGATGACGACGGCGATGCTGGGGTCGATGGCCCGCACCTCACGGCACACCTCGATGCCCGAGCCGTCGGGAAGCCGGGCGTCGAGGACGGCGACGTCGGGCTTGAGCGGAGGGATCCGCTCGATGGCCTCGGCAGCGAGCGACGCCTCGCCGACGACCTCCAGGTCGTCCTCGGACTCGAGCAGGTCGCGGATGCCCCGCCGGACGACCTCGTGGTCGTCGAGCAGGAAGATCCGCACCGTTCGGGGGTCGTCGCTCATCACATCTCCTTCGGTACTTGCCAGCGTACTTGCAGTCCGCGACCCGGCCCAGGCTCGAAGCGGCACGTGCCTCCCAGGTTGGCCGCGCGGTGGCGCATGTTGCGCAGTCCCGAGCCCAGGGTGGATCCCTGCAGCCCCAGGCCGTCGTCGCTGACCACGAGGAGCACGTCGTCGCCCGTGCAGTCCACCTCGATGGAGACCTGGGTGGCCTCGGCGTGACGCACGATGTTGGACAACGTCTCGTGCAGCACCAGCAGCAGGTTCTCGGCCACGATGCCGGGGACCTCGGTGCTCACGGGGCCGCGGACGTCGAGAACGGGCCGGAAGGACAGGAGCCGCTGCGCGTCGCCGACGATGCTCTCGATGTCGGAACGCAGGTCGGCGGGGTTGAGCGGCGTGTTCAGGTCGAAGATCGTGCGGCGCACGTCCTTGATGGTCTGGTCGAGGTCGTCGACGGCGGCGCTCAGCCTGGTGCGCACGGTCTCGGCCTCGGCCATGCGCGACGTGTGGTCGAGCGCGAGCCCGATGGCGAAGATCCGCTGGATCACCAGGTCGTGCAGGTCGCGGCCGATGCGGTCGCGGTCCTCGAAGACCGCGAGACGCGCACGGTCCTCCTGCGCCCGGACCACCTGCATGACGAGCGAGGCGTGCTGCGCGAAGCTGCTGGGCAGCTCGAGGTCGAGCGACCACGCAGGAGCAGTCGTGGCGACGCCCCAGCCGAGCAGCAGCACGCCGTCGCCGTCGAGCCCGGGGAGCGGCACCGCCTGGAGCGAGCTGAGCGCGGGCCAGTCCGGCACCGTCTCGAGTGCGTAGAGGGCGTCGAGGCCGACGTCGGGGACGACGACGCCGGAGTCCGAGCCGAGGGCGTCTGCGACCAGGGTGGTGAGGCCGATGCTCTGGCCGACGAGCTCGGCGGGCAGTCCGCTCAGGCCCCGGGCGACGAGCCGACCGTCCTCGTCGGGCATCACGAGCACGACGACGTCGGCGGCCGAGGCGGTGCGGGCCCGGTCGACGACCAGCTGGACGGCGTCGGCCCGGGTGATGGGCTGCAGGAGAGCGGTGGTGATCTCGGCCGCTGACAACAACCAGCGGCGCTGGTACTCGCCCTGCTCCCACAGGCGGGCATTCTCGATGACGACGCCGGCAGCCGAGGCGAGCGCGACGGCGATCTCCTCGTCCTCGGACGTGAACCCCTCGCCGTCGTCCTTCTCGGTGAGGTAGAGGTTGCCGAAGACGCGGTCGTGCACCCTGATGGGCACCCCGAGGAACGACGTCATGTCTGGGTGGAGTCGCGGGAAGCCGGCTCGTGACGGATGGTCGTCGAGATGGGCGATCCGCAGCGGCTCCGGATGGTCGATCACGAGGCCAAGGAGGCCCTCGCCCTGGGGGAGGCGACCGATCATCTCCTGGTGGGCGTCGTCGAGACCGTGGACCGCGAACGTGCCGAGCCGGCGCTCCGACCGGCCGTCGAGCACGCCGAGGAAGCCGTAGCGTGCGCCCACGAGCTCGCTGGCCGAGTCGACGATGCGTTGCAGCACGCCGTCGAGCGTGAGGTCGCTGGACAGAGCGACCACCGCGGCCAGCAGGCCGCGCAGTCGTTCCGATGTCAACATGCCGTCGTCAAACACTCCAGAGCTCCCTCTCCAGGCCTTCACGATAGGCCGCGAGACGACGCATCGTGGGGGTCCTGGGAAAAATCCCGGGTGATCTGGGTCCTTCGTCCCTTGGGCGACGACGGATCCCGCGACAGACTGGGCGAGAACACCTGGTCTGTCGGAACATGGGGCTTCTCCCGCCTCGCAGCACTGATTCTCCCCGAACGAGTGCTGCACCTCCTTCAGCGGCACCGACCTCCCAGCGGTGTCGCCCAGACCGGTGATCACGAGATGAGTGGCGACGGTCGCTCGTCCAGCACAGCCCCCGGGTCCCGAGCCCGGGGGCTGCGCTGCTTCATGCGGGTCCTCAGGACCACGCATTCCGCGGGTGTGTCGGTTCCAGCGTCACCGCATCGCAACATTCAACGTCTTCCGAGCACGCGATTCGCAGCGGTAGCGTGCCGTGGAGTCATGTCCGGCATGCGGACACGCACAGAAGGAGCGCACATGTTGCACATCCAGCGCGGCGTCGCGATCGTCGCGGCCACCGCACTGTCGGCCCTGGTCCTCGCGGCCTGTGGTGCAGGCAAGAGCGACAGCGGCGACGGCCTCATCGTCGGCACCACCGACAAGGTCGTCTCCATCGACCCCGCCGGGTCGTACGACAACGGGTCGCTCAACGTCCAGACGCAGGTGTACCAGTACCTGCTCAACTTCCCGGCCGGCTCCACCGAGCTCACGCCCGACGCGGCCGAGAAGTGCGACTTCACCAAGCCCACCATCTACACGTGCACGCTCAAGCCGGGCCTGAAGTTCGCCAACGGCGACGCGCTCACGGCCTCCGACGTCGCGTTCTCCTACAACCGCATCGTCAAGATCAACGACCCCAACGGACCCGCCTCGCTCCTCGGCGGCATGAAGTCGGTCAAGGCCGTCGACGACACCACGGTGGAGTTCACGCTCAACGCGCCCAACGACCAGACGTTCCCGCAGATCCTGGTCACGTCGGCCGGCCCCATCGTCGACGAGGAGAAGTACCCCGCCGACAAGGTCCTGTCCGACGACGAGGCGGTCAAGGCCAACGGCTTCTCCGGCCCGTACACGATCAGCTCCTACGACAAGAACCAGCTGGCCGAGTTCAAGGCCAACCCCGACTACGACGGCACCTACGGCACGCCGAAGCTCAAGACCGTCACGATGAAGTACTACGCCAAGGCGGAGAACCTCAAGCTCGACATCAAGAACAAGGACATCGACGTCGCCTACCGCTCGTTGACGCCCACCGACATCGCCGACCTCAAGAAGACGTCGGGCGTGAAGGTCTACACCGGTGACGGCGGCGAGCTCCGCTACATCACCTTCAACCTCAAGACGATGCCCGGCGACTCGCCCGAGCAGAAGCAGGCCATCCGCCAGGCCGTCGCCAGCTCGGTCGACCGTCAGGACCTGGCCACCCAGGTCTACAAGGACACCTACACGCCGGCGTACTCGATGGTCCCGGAGGGCCAGGCCGGAGCCACCGAGGCGTTCAAGGACGCCTACGGCGAGACGCCCGACAAGGCGAAGGCCAAGTCCATCCTCGACGAGGCAGGCGTGTCCACGCCGGTCTCGGTCAAGCTGCAGTACAACCCCGACCACTACGGGTCCAGCTCCGACCAGGAGTACGGCGCCGTCAAGCGTCAGCTCGAGGACACCGGGCTCTTCACGGTCGACCTGCAGTCCACCGAGTGGGTCACGTACTCCGAGGAGTACCCGGCCGACGCCTACCCGGTCTTCCAGCTGGGCTGGTTCCCGGACTTCCCGGACGCCGACAACTACCTGTCGCCGTTCCTGAGCCCGTACAGCAAGGACAAGGCCGGCAACTTCACCAACTCGCACTACAACGAGGAGGGGAGCGACTACGCCGACCCGACGATGAGCAAGCTGCTCGACTCCGAGCGCACGGACGCCGACAAGGCCTCCCGCGAGGCGACCCTGGGCAAGATCCAGGACCGTCTGGCCGAGGTCGTGCCGTACCTGCCGCTGCTCACCGGCGCGTCGGTCGCCATCGCCACGGACGACGTGAAGGGCGTGCAGGACACGCTCGACGCCTCGTTCAAGTTCCGGTTCACCTCCCTCTCGAAGTGACCACGGCACCTCATTGATCCGCTCAGGGGCGGGTCCCAGGGATCCCTGGGACCCGCCCCTTCGGCGGTCTCCACCCCCTGCCACCTGATCGGAGTCCCATGGCCAGCGCCGAGGTCCTCGCGCCGCTCGACCCACCGTCCCCCGCACCTTCCTCCGGGCGCCGGGGGCCGCTGAGCCCGCTCGCGCGGTACCTCCTCGTCCGGCTCGCGCTCATCGTCCCGATGATGTGGGTCCTCGTGACCCTCGTGTTCGTGCTGATGCGCGTCATCGGCGACCCCATCCAGGCCGCCCTCGGCGGACGGCTCAACGCCGAGCAGATCGCCGAGCGCAAGGCTGCGGCCGGGCTCGACCGCCCGCTGCTCGCGCAGTACCTCGAGTACATCGGCGGCATCTTCAAGGGCGACTTCGGCACCACCCTCACCGACAACCGGCCCGTCTCGCAGATCCTGGTGGAGAACGGGGCGGCCACGCTGGAGCTCTCGGTCTACGCGCTCATCGTGGCCTTCGCGATCGGCGTGCCGCTCGGCCGCGTGGCCGCGCGGCATCGCGACAAGCTGCCCGACGTCGTGCTCCGGCTCTTCGCGATCCTCGTCTACGCAGCACCCGTCTTCTTCGTCGGTCTGCTGCTCAAGTTGGCCTTCACGCCGCTCGGCTGGCCCTCGTCGGGCCAGGCCAGCACGTCGACGGAGCTCACGCTCCAGAACGTGCACCCGCAGACCCACATCATGCTCGTCGACGCCATCCTCTGGGGCGATCCGGCCCTCGTCCTCGACGTCCTTCAGCACGCGATGCTCCCTGCCATCGCCCTCGGCCTGCTGACCGGAGGCGTCTTCCTGCGACTCGTCCGCGTCAACCTGCTGCAGACCCTGCGCTCGGACTACGTGACCGCCGCCCGTGCCAGGGGCGTGAGCGAGGGGCGGGTCGTGCGCAAGCACGCGTTCCGCAACGCGCTCGTCCCTGTGGTCACCGTCATGGGCATGCAGATCGCCATGCTGCTCGCCGGCGCCGTGCTCACCGAGACCACCTTCGAGTGGAAGGGGATCGGCTACGAGCTGGCCGACTACCTCGTGCGGCGCGACTTCCTCGCCGTCCAGGGCATCGTCACCCTCATCGCGCTCATCGTCGGGCTGGCGAGCTTCGTCATCGACGTCATCGTGGCCCTCGTCGACCCCCGAGTGAGGTTCTGATGAGCACCGACTCCACCGCCCGCCGGTCCCTGGCCGTCTCGAGGTTCGTGCCCGGCATCGTGCGTCAGTCGCACGGGCTGCAGCGGTTCATGCTGCTCCTCGGCTTCGCCATCGTGGCCGTCTTCCTGGTGGTCGCGATCTTCGCGCCCTGGATTGCCCCCTACGACTTCAACGACGTGCGGGCCGACGGCGTCGCGTTCGGCACGCAGCAGGCTCCCTCGGCCTCGCACTGGCTCGGCACCACCGTGAGCGGCACCGACGTGCTGTCCCGCGTCATCTTCGGCACCCGCACCGCCGTGGAGGTCATCGTCCTCGCGGTCGTGCTCTCCAGCCTCGTGGGCGTCCCCCTCGGCCTGCTGTCGGGCTACCTCGGTGGCTGGCTCGACCGTGGCCTCGTGCTCGTCATGGACGCGCTCTACGCCTTCCCGTCGCTGCTGCTCGCCATCGTCGTCTCGATCGTGCTGTCCGGCGGACAGAGCGGCGCCCTGAGCGGCATCGTCTCAGCGGCCGTCTCCATCACCGTGGTCTTCGTGCCCCAGTACTTCCGGGTCATCCGCAACGCGACGCTCTCGGTGAAGGCCGAGCCCTACGTCGACGCGGCCCGCGTCGTGGGCGTTCGCACGCCCCGGATCCTGCGCCGGCACGTGTTCTCCAACGTGTCGCAGTCCCTGCCCATCATCGGCACGCTCAACGCGTCCGAGGCCATCCTCACGCTGGCCGGCCTCGGCTTCCTCGGCTTCGGCATCGAGCCGTCGGCCGCGGCCGAGTGGGGCTACGACCTCAACAAGGCGCTGCCCGACGCGTCCTCCGGCATCTGGTGGACCGGTGTCTTCCCGGGCACCGCCATCGTGCTGATCGTCCTGGGCGTGACCCTCGTGGGTGAGAGCCTCAACGACATCCTCAACCCGCTCCTGCGCGCCCGGGGCGGCGACAGCGGTCACGACGCCGAGGAGGTCGCTGAGCTCGTCGAGACCGACCCGGCCTCGACCGCCGCGACGTCCACGGCAGCAGCGGCAGCCGCGGCCGACTCCAGCAGCGGAGACGGAGAACGGTTGGCGGTCCTGTCGCTGAGCGGCCTCACCGTGTCCTTCCAGACCGACGGCGCACCCGTGCGTGCCGTGCGGGGCATCGGCTTCGACGTCCAGCCCGGCGAGGTCGTGGCCGTGGTCGGGGAGTCGGGCTCCGGCAAGTCCGTGAGCTCGCGCGCCGTCCTGGGCCTGCTGCCCGAGACGGCCTCCGTCGACGGCTCAGCGATCCTGCGGACCGAGGGCGACGCCGACCGCGAGCTCATCGGGATGCGGGCCGCCGACCTGCGGCCCATCCGTGGCGACGAGGTCTCGATGGTCTTCCAGGAGCCGGGCACCGCCCTCAACCCGGTGCGGACCGTCGGCTGGCAGATCATCGAGGGGCTCCAGGCCCACCGCGAGATGAGCAAGAAGGACGCCCGCGCCCGGGCGGTCGAGCTGCTCGAGCTCGTGGGCCTGCCCGACCCCGAGCAGCGCGTCGACTACTACCCGCACCAGCTGTCCGGAGGCCAGAAGCAGCGCGTGGTCATCGCGATGGCCATCTCGTGCGACCCCGACGTGATCATCGCCGACGAGCCCACCACGGCGCTCGACGTGACGGTGCAGGCCGCCATCCTCGAGCTGCTGCTCAGCCTGCGCGACCGGCTCGGCACCGCGATCATCCTCATCACCCACAACATGGGAGTCGTCGCCGACATGGCCGACCGCGTCGTGGTGATGTACCGCGGCGAGATCGTGGAGCAGGCGCCGGTCGACCAGCTCTTCTCCGCGCCGGCCCACCCGTACACCCGGGCGCTCCTCGACGCCGTGCCGCACCTCGGCCAGGAGGACGGCCCCGGCCTGCTCGACGAGTCCGGCGACGTCGTGCTCGACGTCGACCACCTCGTCGTGGAGTTCCCCGGCGGCCTCGGCCGACCGGCCTTCCGCGCGGTCGACGACGTCTCGCTGCAGATCCGGCGCGGCGAGGTGCTGGGACTCGTGGGCGAGTCCGGCTCCGGCAAGTCGACGATCGGACGCGCCACCGTGGGGCTGCAGCAGCCCACGAGCGGGACCATCTCGGTCTCGGGCACGCAGGTCTCCGGCCTGAGCGACAAGGCCCTGCGGCCGCTGCGGGCCCGGTTCGGCTTCGTGTTCCAGGACCCGGCGGCCTCGCTCAACCCGCGCATGAGCATCGGCGACTGCATCGCCGAGCCCCTGCGCACGCAGACCGACCTCTCCGACGCCGACGTCGCCGCCACGGTGCGCCGGCTGCTCGAGGACGTCGAGCTGCCGGGCGACTACGTGGCCCGTTTCCCGCACGAGCTGTCCGGCGGGCAGCGCCAGCGCATCAGCCTGGCCCGCGCCCTGTCGCTCGACCCGGACCTGTTGATCGCCGACGAGCCCACCTCGGCTCTCGACGTCTCGGTGCAGGCCCGCGTCCTCGAGCTCTTCACCGAGCTCCAGGAGCGGCTGCAGTTCGCGTGCCTCTTCATCAGCCACGACCTCGCGGTGGTCGACTCGCTCGCCAACCGTGTGGCCGTGATGCAGAACGGCAAGCTCGTCGAGCAGGGTCCGCGCGGCCAGGTCCTCGGTGCACCGCAGGAGGAGTACACGCGACGGCTCATCGCGGCCGTGCCCGTGCCCGACCCCGCCGAGCAGCGTCGGCGCCGTGCCGAGCGCGGTGCGCTCCTCACCGACGTCGACTGACCCCGCCGCCGGCCGCCGGAGCGGTCGGGGTGCGGGGGACGGCCACGTTTGCGAGGATCGATGGATCCACCGATCGAAGGAGCGCGACGTGAGCAAGCTGACGATCCTGGCCGCAGCGGCGGCGGGCTACGTGCTGGGCGCGCGGGCCGGCCGCGAGCGGTACGAGCAGATCAAGACCCAGTCCACCAAGGTCTGGGAGAGCCCCACCGTCCAGTCGGGCGTCGACACCGCCACCACGCAGGCCAAGCACGCGGCCACGGCTGCCGGCTCGGCCGCAGCCAGTGCGGCGGCCTCGGCCGGCAGCACGGTCGTGGAGAAAGTCGTCGAGAAGGTCAAGGGCGACGACACCGACGACGAGTCGCCCGTCGCACCGGCTGCCCCCGGTGCGCACGCAGCCCCGGGCTCGCTGCTCGGTGATCCGCCCGCCTGAGGGAACAGGGCGCCCGTCGGGCGCGTTGGACACCTGACGTGACCACGACTCTCTTCGACCCCCTGACCGTCGGCGCCGTGACGCTGCCCAACCGGGTGCTCATGGCGCCCCTCACACGCATGCGCGCGACGCCCCCGGGCGACGTGCCGAACGACCTCATGCGCGACTACTACGTGCAGCGGGCCGGCGCCGGGCTCATCGTCTCCGAGGGCACCCAGGTCTCCACCGAGGGCAAGGGGTACATGGACACGCCGGGCATCCACTCGCCCGAGCAGGTGGAGGGGTGGCGTCGCATCACGGACGCGGTCCACGAGGCCGGAGGGACCATCGCCGCGCAGCTGTGGCACGTCGGACGGGTCTCGCACGACTCCTTCCACGGCGGCGTCATGCCGCTGTCGGCCTCGGCGATCGAGTACCGCAACCGCACCACCATCAAGGGTCCGGACGGCGGACCGCAGCGGGTCAGCTGCCCCACCCCGCGCGCCGCGACCGCAGCCGACATCGCGCGGACGCTCGACGACTACCGCCGCGCCACGGAGAACGCCCGGGAGGCCGGGTTCGACCTCGTGGAGATCCACGGCGCCCACGGCTACCTCCTCCACCAGTTCCTGAGCACGCAGTCCAACGTGCGCGACGACGAGTACGGCGGACCGGTCGAGAACCGGGCCCGCCTCATGCTCGAGGCCGTCGACGCCGTGGTGGGCGCGTGGTCGGCCGACCGGGTGGGCATCCGCATCTCGCCCATCGGCTCGTTCAACGGGCTCACCGACCTGGAGGGCGGCGAGGACGGTCTGTTCGTGGCCGGCGAGCTGGGGCGTCGCGACCTCGCCTTCCTCCACCTGTCCGAGCCCGACTGGGCCGGCGGCCCGGCGCTCGACGACGCGTTCCGCACCCGCCTGCGCGAGGCGTTCGCCGGGACGATCATCGGTGCCGGCGCCTACACGCCGGACAAGGCCCAGCGACTGCTGGACGCCGGACTGATCGACGCGGCCGCCTTCGGACGGGCCTACATCGCCAACCCCGACCTCGCCGAGCGCCTGGAGCAGGGCGCCGACCTCAACGAGCCCGACGTGTCCACCTTCTACGGTGGCGGCGCCGAGGGCTACGTCGACTACCCCGCCCTGGCGTCCTGAGGCGTGGGAGGGTGAGCGGGTGATCATCGCTGCACTCGTGCTCGCCGGCCTCGCCGCCCTCCTGCACGTCTACATCTTCTGGCTCGAGTCGTTCGCCTGGACCGCGCCGCGCGGACGGGCGACGTTCGGCACCTCTCAGGCCGAGGCCGAGGCCACGAAGGAGCTGGCCTACAACCAGGGCTTCTACAACCTTTTCCTCGCCGTGGTGACCGTCGTCGGCATCGCGCTCGTGGCGGGCGACCGCGACGACGCCGGCGTGGCGCTCGTGGTGGCGGGGACCGGCTCGATGGTCGCCGCCGGTCTGGTGCTGCTCCAGTCGAGCCCGGCCAAGGCCCGCGCGGCCCTCACCCAGCTGACCCTGCCGGCGCTCGCGCTCCTCGCCCTGCTCGTCGCCGCGCTCGTCTGAGCCTGACAGGCGTCAGCCCCGACGCCGCCTCCAGCCCTTGCGCTCGGGCGGTGGCGCCTGCTGCGGCTCGGGCTGCGGCACGGCGTCGGGGCTGCGCGGCGCCATCCGCACGACGAGCTGCGGCGGCACGGCGGCGTCGATCGCCTTGACCACCTCGGAGCCGTGCTCCACGAGCGTGGGCTCCACCGACAGGGTGAACCCGTCCCGGCCGAGCAGGGTGCGCCGGCCGTCGGGCCAGGCGAGACAGGCGGCGCACTGCCCGTACTCGACCGTGATCTGCTCTCCGTGCTGGCCGACCCACGAGAGACCGGTGCTCGCCACGTGCAGGGCGCTCGGGTCGTCCTTGGAAGCAGCGATCCAGTCGGCCTTGACCCGGTGCTCCGAGAAGGCGGGCACCTCGGCGTATCCCGCCCAGTCGATGGCCGTCCCGGCCGGCACCTGGACCAGCAGGTCGTCGAGCACCTGCGCGGCAAGACTCCGGACGTCGTCGGGGGTGATGGCCTCGAGGTTCGCGCGGTACTGCTGCGTCGTCAGGACGGTAGCGCCGATGAGCCGGTCGAACGCCTCGGCCCCGGCCAGCGTCACCTCGAACTCCGGCTGCTCGAACGCGGTCAGTCTGCGCCTCACGATCTCCTCGACGGCCGAGTCCTCGATCCTGCCCCAGCGCAGCTCGGCGAGCAGGTCGACGAGTCGGCCCATCATCGCGCCGGCCTGCTCCTCCAGGGCGTCGGCGTACCCAGCGATCGCTGCGGTGGTGGTGTCGCAGGGCTCGTACCCGCACCCAGCGGTGTACGAGTAGCCGGCGTCCAGGCGCAGCACCTGGTACATCTCCCGGCTGACGAGCTCGACGAGCACCGTGGCCGCGGTGGACCGCTCCACGAAGGCCCGGAAGAGCACGCCGCCCGTGCCGGACGCGAAGAAGTGGCGCCCACGTCTCAGGAGCGGCTCGACCACCTCGATCGGGCGGGCCTCACCGCGTGGGAGGTCCAGCTGCAGTCCCTCGGGCAGCGCGGGGCCAACCACCGTCAGGACGGCGTTGTCCGCCGTGAGGAAGTGGTCGCGCCACCACTCGACCTGCGGCAACGTCAGCTGATCGAGCCCCAGCTCCGCGTACGACGCCACCCCCTCGCCCCGCGGCCCGTACCTCAGCTGGGACAGCTCGCGGAACATCCAGGGCGAGCGCTGCGCCGCCTCGGTCCGCAGGATCGACTTCTCCGATGCGAGCCGGTGACCCGGCAGGTCGCGGACGGACGCCGCGACGTCCTGGAGGAACGTCACGACCTCGTCGGGTGTGCCCGTGGCGTGGAAGTTGGTGACGGTGGACCCGGTCTGCCCGTTCGAGTGGTGGTCCCGCAGCCCGAGCGGGAACAGCACGAGGTGCTCCAGGAGGTGCGTGATCCCGCGCTGGCCGATCAGCTCGTCCGCCTGGCCGACGCGGAACATCAGGTTGGCCGTCGTGGCCCCGTCACGCTCGACGTGGAGGATGCGAAGCCCTCCCACCTCGTGCCACTCGCTCATCGTCGTCCACCTCCGGCCCGCGCGGTGTTACGCCAGATCGCGTACTGCCGAGCGGGCTCGTCGAAGTAGCTCCAGAGCGCCTCCACCGGCGCGTCGCCGAGGACCTCGAAGTGGGTGAGGGCCTGCGCGGGCCGCTGCGCCAGGCTGTAGAACTGCGCGAACATGCTGTGCGCCTCGAGCCAGCCCGGGCCGCGGGGGGCGTCGGGGTGCAGCACGGAGCGCTGCGCCGCCCAGTCCACTTCGTCGATGACGCTCTGCTGGCGCAGGTAGTCGGCTCCGTCGTCGACCCAGGCCTCGAGGTGCGCGGCCACGAGCAGGGACGGCTGGAGCGCCCCGGGCGGCGCCGTGCGACTTGCCTCGCGCGCGAGCTCGAACGCCGCCTCCCACGTGCCGTGCCACTTGGGGCACAGCTCCTGCAGCAGGTCGAGCTGAGCCGGCAGGTGATGGGGCTCGGACGACCCGACCTGCTCGTAGCGACGCCGGCTCTCCGACAGGCCCAGCCCGAGCCCTCGCGCCGTCCTGATCCGGAGGTCCCACGCGTCGACGCAGGTGCGGTCGTGTGCGACGACGTCGATGAGGATGATCTCGGCCAGGCACAGCAGCTCGCGGAACCGCCTCCACTGGTCCTCGGAGACCGACTCGGCGTGGCCGAGGCCACGGGAGCGCCACGCCTGCACGACGAGCACGTGCGCCTGGAGCACAGCGATCATCCGTCCGGCACCGGTGGTGTACTCGCGTGGCGGGGTCGTGATCTTCTGGTCGGCCCAGGCGAGGTGCCGCATCGTCGCGCCCCGGTCGGCCGCCGTCATGGAGCTCAGCTGCTCGACGAGCCCGTCCCAGTCGCCGGCCACGGCAGCACGAAGCGCTCGATGGCTGGCGGCGTAGGCATGGACCGGCTCGGCGAACTCGACCGGCGATTCTCCCCCACCTCTCACGCAACGATCCTATGTTCGAGCGGGGCCGCGCGGCGGGACAACGAGACGTCCCGACGGGACGAGACCTGGCTCAGTCGTCCGGGTCCGATACGCTGATGCCGGCGACCCGCCAGGCGACTCCCTCGGCGATCTTGACCTTGAAGGTGGGGTCGGAACCGATCCTCGCGGCCGACGTCGTGGCGGTTGCCCCAGGACTCTTGGGGTCACAGTCGGTGGCGAACTCCGAACCGCCCCACTCGATGGCGAAGGGGAGCTCGGCCGGGTCATCGCTCACCTGGGCCGGGCTGCAGGTCCCGCCCATCCTGACGAACGTCACGTCGGCAGGCAGATCGATCGTGAGGGTCGTCGGTCCCGTGCCCTTCCTCTCGAAGACCGTTCCCAGGCTCTCGGAGCCTCCATCGGTCACCGACTCCTCGAGCATCGGGAGAGGGTCCGAGGGCTTCGGGTCGTCCTTCTCGGACGAGCAGCCGGCCGCCAGGAACGCCACGAGCACGACCAAGAGGCTTGCTCGGACGGCGATCAATCGGCTCGACATGGGATTCATTCAACCGTAGTGCGCGACCTCGGTCCTCCGCGCGGTCGACGTCACACGGCCTGGGGAGAGTGGATCGTCGCAGGAGGGGCACGTGTGAGTCATGACCGACGACACGCAAGACACAGCAGGAGAAGCCCGCCGGGGACTCATCGACAACGTCGTGGGCAAGGCCAAGGAGGTCGCTGGCGCCGTGACGGGCAGCGACGCTCTCGCGGAGGAGGGACAGCTCCAGCAGGCCGAGGCGCAGACCCGCCGCGACGCGGTCGCTGAGGACGCTGTCGCCGACGCCAAGCGCCAGGAAGCAGCCTCCGAGCTGCGCGACACCAACCACGAGGCCGCCGCCGAGAAGCAGGAGGCCGACGACAAGGCGGACACCGCCCTGCGCGCCGTCGACCGTGAGCGCGCCGAGGAGCACGCGGATGCCGACCGCGACGCCGCGGCGCAGGAGGCCGTCGAGCGTCGGGCCGCCGAGCAGCAGGCCGACGCGGTGGCCGACTCCGGTCTCGCCGACGCCCAGGCCCTCGCAGCCGACGCCTCCTCCACCGAGCAGCAGGCGGCCGAGGACCAGGCACGACTCACGCGCGAGGCCGACGCGGCCGAGCAGCAGGCAGCGCGCCTGCGCGACCAGACCAGGAGCAACGGATGACCATCATCAGCACCCTCATCGCCGCCCCGTACGAGGCGGCCCGACTTCCCCTCGCCGTGATCGACGCGGGCCTGTCCCGGGGACTGTCGCAGACGTCCTTCCCGCGCACCACGCTCGACCGGGTCATCGGCTCGGCCGACCAGGTCGCCGGAGGCCTGCTCCACAACGAGAAGATCGCGGCCCGCGGCGCGAAGCGTATGGAGAAGTCCTCCACGGTCGTCCGCGCCGAGAAGCTGGACGACCGCGCCGAGGTCCTCCGCGAGGAGGCCGCTGCCGCGGCTGAGGCCGGACGCGAGGAAGCCGCCCAGAAGCGTCAGGCGGCTGCTGATCGAGCCGCCTCGGCCGTGAAGCAGGCCAAGAAGGCCGAGTCCGACGGCAAGAAGAAGGCTGCCGCCGACGCTGCCAAGACCTCGGCGAACGAGAAGGCCGCGGCCGACAAGAAGGCCGCCCAGCAGGCCAAGACCGTGGACCAGCGCAAGAAGCGCGTCGCCGCTGCGGCCGAGGCCAAGAAGAAGGACGCCCGTGACGAGGCCAGCGCCAAGCTGGCCGACGCCCGCGCCTCCAAGGAGTCGGCCACCGAGGCCCGCGCCGAGGCCGAGGTGCTCGACGACCTCACCGAGGCCAAGAAGCAGGAGCGCAAGCAGGACTGATCCCACCGATCGCGAGAAGCGACCGAGACGACGAGAGCCTCACCCGGCAACGGGTGAGGCTCTTGTGGTCCTGGCTGGAGCCACGGTGGTGGAGCCTAGGGGACTCGAACCCCTAACCCCCTGCTTGCAAAGCAGGTGCGCTACCAATTGCGCCAAGGCCCCGTGGTGGTGCTGTGCGTCCCGCTCGTCAGAGACGATCGGTGGAGGAGGCCCACGGATCGGCCTTCTCGTCGCGGCCCCGGGCCACCGCCCACACGACTCCGGCGGCGGCGAGTCCGAGGGCCAGGAGCTTCTTCATCAGAACCTCCTGGGACGGACGGGGAGTGGGCCTAGATGGACTTGAACCATCGACCTCTTCCTTATCAGGGAAGCGCTCTAACCGAGCTGAGCTATAGGCCCGTAACAACGAGCAAACTTACCTCACGGTCTGTCTGCTCGGCGAATCGGGGTGGTGGGTCTCCTGGCGCCTGCTCAGTCGTCGCTGAACGTCAGGTGGATGCCGCCCAGGAGCTGGGCGGCGAGGTTGTACAGGTGCGCGCCGATGGTGGCCAGCGCCGTCATGACGACGACGTTGATGGCCGACAGGACGAGCGTGAGACCCACGAGACGCGGCAGCCCGAGGACCGACGTGACGTCGAAGGAGTCGCTGTTGTCGCTCAGGACGTTGGTGATGCTGCCGTTGAGCTGGTCCCACACACCGGTGAGGTCGAGGACGACCCAGAAGATGGCGACGGCGACCACGGACACGATCATGAGGGCGACCGAGACGACGAAGGCGAGCTTGGTGACCGACCACGGCTCGACGTGCACGAGCCGCAGCTCGGCGCGGCGACCGCTGCCCGGCGCCGGGGCGGCCGACGCGGCGGCCGCGGGCGTGGTGGCCGGCTCGACCCGCGCAGCGGGCTTCTTGTTCCGGCTCCTGGGACCACTGTCGCTCGGGTCCTCGTCGCGGATGGCCGGGATGACCGACGTGCTGTCGGCGGACTCACGCGTGGTGCGGGCGTAGTCGGCTGCCGTCATGGCGTTGCCGGAACGGGCGGCGCCGCCCGGCTTGGTGGGCTCGTCGCGTGCGGAGACCTTCTGCGGACCGGAGGTGCGACCCGGCGACGCGGGGGACTTCTTGGCGGCGGCGCCGGTGGCCGCGGGCTTGCGGCCCGCGCTCTTGGCCGCCGTGGGGCGACCCTTGGCCGGCGGAGTGGGCGTGGACTTCTCCTCGCGCTCCACCTCGGTCTCCTCGACCTCGACGACCTCCGCCGTGCTCTCCACCGGCGTCTCGGCCGTGGGGTCCTCGTCCTTGGCGCCGGGGCGTCCGGCCTTCTCGTTCCCGCCACCCTGGAGGCGCGGGATCCGGACCGATGACTCGCCCTGTCGGGCGGTGGAGCGCGCCGGCTTCCGGCTGCCGCTGTCCTTGTTGTCGGTCACTCGCTCTGCCCCTCGTCGGTGGTGCCGTCATCCGTGGTGACGTCGTCGCTGCTGGTCTCTTCGGTGGTGCTGGCCTCAGGGATCGCCGTGTCGGCCGTCTCGCCGGCCTCGTCCGCCAGCTCCTCGGCGACGACGACCTCGGTGTTGCGCGCGATCGTGACGACGTGGTCGTTGCCCTTGAACTTCACGAAGCTCACCCCCATCGTGCCACGCCCGGTGGCACGCACGCCCTCGACGACACTGCGGGTGACCTGTCCCTTGCTCGTGACGGAGATGACGTCGTCGGTGTCCTTGAGGACGAGTCCGCCGACGAGCTCGCCGCGGGCCTCGGTGATCTGCATGGCCTTGATGCCCAGTCCACCGCGACCCTGGAGGCGGTAGTCGCCGATGGGGGTCTTCTTGGCGAAGCCTCCGTCGGTCACGGTGAAGACGTAGAGCTTGTCCTCGTCGGGGATGTCGCTCCAGTCGACGTCGGCGTGCTCGCGGCGGATGACCGTCATGGAGAGGAGGGCGTCGTCGTCGCGGAACTTCATGCCCGTGACGCCGGAGGTGGCCCGCCCCATGGGACGGAGCTGGTCGTCGTCGGCCCGGAAGCGGATGGCCTGCGCCTTGCGGCTGATGAGCAGGAGGTCGTCGTCGGGACCGACCAGGTCGGCACCGATGAGGGCGTCGTCCTCGTCGCGGAAGTTGATGGCGATGACGCCGGCCTGCCGCGGGCTGTTGTAGTCGGCCAGGCGGGTCTTCTTGACCAGACCCTTGCGGGTGGCCAGCACGAGGTACGGCGCCTGCTCGTAGTCGCGGATGGCCAGGACCTGGGCGATCTCCTCGTCGGGCTGGAACGAGAGCAGCCCGGCCACGTGTCCGCCCTTGGCGTCGCGCCCGGCCTCGGGCAGCTGGTACGCCTTGGTGCGGTAGACCCGGCCGGCCGTGGTGAAGAACAGGATCCAGTGGTGGCTCGTGGTGGGGAAGAGGTGCTCGACGAAGTCGCCGTCGCGCAGCTGGGCCCCGCGCACTCCCTTCCCGCCGCGGTTCTGCACGCGGTACAGGTCGGTGCGCGTGCGCTTGGCGTAGCCGCCCTTGGTGATGGTGACCACGACCTCCTCGTCGGGGATGAGGTCCTCCATGGAGAGGTCGCCGTCGGCCGGGACGATGGGCGAGCGACGGTCGTCGCCGAACTTGTCGGAGATCTCCTGGAGCTCGTCGGAGACGATCTGACGCTGGCGCTCGGGCCGGGCCAGGATGTCCTTGTAGTCGGCGATCTCGAGCTCGAGCTCGGCGAGCTGGTCGATGATCTTCTGGCGCTCGAGGGCGGCCAGACGACGCAGCTGCATGTCGAGGATGGCCGTGGCCTGGAGCTCGTCGATCTGCAGGAGGTTCATGAGGCCGTCGCGCGCCTCCTCCGTGGTGGGGCTGCGGCGGATGAGGGCGATGACGTCGTCGAGCGCGTCGAGGGCCTTGACCAGTCCGCGGAAGATGTGGGCGCGAGCCTCGGCCTGGTCGAGGAGGAACTGCGTGCGCCGCTGGATGACCTCGATCTGGTGCGTCACCCAGTTGGTGATGAATCCGTCGAGCGTGAGCGTGCGCGGCACGTCGTCGACGATGGCCAGCATGTTGGCACTGAAGTTGGACTGCAGCTCGGTGAGCTTGTAGAGGTTGTTGAGCACGACGCGCGCGACGGCGTCGCGGCGCAGCTTCACCACGAGACGACGACCCACGCGCGAGGACGACTCGTCATTGACGTCGGCGATGCCCTGGATGCGTCCGGAGAGCGCGAGGTCGGCGATCTTCTCGGCCAGGTTGTCGGGGTTGACCTGGTACGGCAGCTCCTTGATGACGAGGGACATGCCGCCCTTGGCGTCCTCCTCGAAGTCGACGATGCCGCGCATCTGGATGGAGCCGCGGCCCGTGCGGTACATGTTCTCGATGCCCTGCGTGCCGACGATCAGCCCGTTGGTGGGGAAGTCGGGGCCCTTGATGCGCTCCATGAGCGCCTCGAGCAGCTCGGCCTTGCCGGCCTCGGGGTTGGCGAGCGCCCACTGGGCGCCCTCGGCCACCTCGCGCAGGTTGTGCGGCGGGATGTTGGTGGCCATGCCCACCGCGATGCCGGCGGAGCCGTTGACCAGGAGGTTGGGGAAGCGCGACGGCAGGACCGTGGGCTCCTGGGAGCGGCCGTCGTAGTTGGGGCGGAAGTCGACGGTGTTCTTCTCGATGTCGCGCACCATCTCCATGGCGATGGGCGCGAGCTTGCACTCGGTGTACCGCATGGCCGCGGCGCCGTCGTTGCCCGGCGACCCGAAGTTGCCCTGCCCCTGGATCATCGGGGCGCGCATGACCCATGGCTGGGCCAGGCGCACGAGGGTGTCGTAGATGGCCGTGTCGCCGTGCGGGTGGTACTGACCCATGACGTCGCCGACGATGCGGCTGCACTTGCTGAAGCCGCGGTCGGGGCGGTAGCCGCCGTCGTACATGGCGTACAGGACGCGGCGGTGGACGGGCTTGAGGCCGTCGCGGACGTCGGGCAGGGCACGCGACACGATGACGCTCATGGCGTAGTCGATGTACGAGCGCTGCATCTCGACCTGCAGCTCGACGTGCTCGATGCGGTCGTGCTCGGGAGGTGTCTCTGTCATGGGAAGTCCTTTGCTGGCTGAGCCGGTCGAAGCCCTTCGACAGGCTCAGGGAACGTGAGCGTGGGTCAGACGATCAGATGTCGAGGAAGCGGACGTCCTTGGCGTTGCGCTGGATGAAGGAACGGCGCTGCTCGACGTCCTCGCCCATGAGGATCGTGAACATCTCGTCGGCGATGGCGCCGTCCTCGAGCGTGACCTGGCGCAGCACCCGCTGGGCCGGATCCATGGTGGTGTCCCACAGCTCGGAGTCGTTCATCTCACCGAGGCCCTTGTACCGCTGGACCGGGGCCTCCTTGGGCAGGCGGCGTCCGGCCTCGGCGCCGGCCTTGAGCAGACCGTCGCGCTCGGCGTCGGAGTAGGCCAGCTCGTGCGGCGCGTTGCTCCACTTGATCTTGTACAGCGGCGGCATGGCGAGGTACACGTGACCGGCGTCGATGAGCGGCTTCATGAAGCGGAACAGCAGCGTGAGCAGCAGCGTGGAGATGTGCTGACCGTCGACGTCGGCATCGGCCATGAGCACGATCTTGTGGTACCGGAGCTTGGCCATGTCGAAGTCGTCGTGGACGCCGGTGCCGAGCGCGCTGATGATGGCCTGGACCTCGGCGTTCTGCAGGATCTTGTCGATGCGGGCCTTCTCGACGTTGAGGATCTTGCCGCGCAGCGGCAGGATCGCCTGCGCGTACGGGTCGCGGCCGCCCTTGGCCGAGCCACCGGCCGAGTTGCCCTCGACGATGAAGATCTCGCACTCCTCGGGGTTGCGCGACTGGCAGTCGGCGAGCTTGCCCGGCAGACCACCACCGCCCATGAGGCCCTTGCGGTTGCGGGCGAGGTCGCGAGCCTTGCGCGCGGCCATGCGCGCCGTGGCGGCGTCGATGGACTTGCGGACGATGGCCTTGCCCTCGCCCGGGTTCTGCTCGAACCACGCGCCGAGCTCGTCGTTGATGACCTTCTGCACGAAGCCGCGGGCCTCGCTGTTGCCGAGCTTGGTCTTGGTCTGACCCTCGAACTGCGGCTCGGCCAGCTTGACCGAGATGATGGCGGTGAGACCCTCGCGGATGTCCTCGCCGGACAGGTTGTCGGACGCCTTCTTGATGAGGTTCTGCGCCGTGGCGAACCGGTTGACCGTGTTGGTCAGCGCGGAGCGGAAGCCTTCCTCGTGGGTGCCGCCCTCGTGGGTGTTGATCGTGTTGGCGAACGTGTGGACCGACTCGGTGAAGCTGTCGTTCCACTGCATCGCGATCTCGACCGACAGACCCTTCTCCGCGTCCTCGGCCTCGACGGAGATGATGTCGCGGTGGATGGGCGACTTGCTGCCCACGTTGATGTGCTCGACGTAGTCGACGAGTCCGCGGTCGTAGCGGAACCGGGCGTCGCGCTCGACCTCGTCGACCTCGGTGTCGCCCTCGGCGACCTCCAGCGCCTCCTCACGCTCGTCGCGCAGGATGATCTCGAGGCCCTTGTTGAGGAAGGCCATCTCGCGGAAGCGCGTCTTGAGGGTCTCGTACGAGTACGTGGTGGTCTCGAAGATGTCCTCGCTCGCGTAGAACGTCTGCGTGGTGCCGGTCTCGTCGGTGGGCTCGCCGCGGACGAGCTCGGTGACGAGGTCGCCGTAGTGGAACTCCTGCGTCCAGACGTAGCCGTCTCGCTTGATCTCCATGAGGAGCTTGGTGGACAACGCGTTGACGACGGAGATGCCCACGCCGTGCAGACCGCCCGACACCTTGTAGCCGCCGCCGCCGAACTTTCCGCCGGCGTGGAGCGAGGTCATGACCAGCGTGGCGGCCGGGATCTTCTCGATGGGGTGCTCGTCGACCGGGATGCCGCGGCCGTCGTCGACGACCTTGACGCCGCCGTCCGCCTGCAGCACCACCAGGATGTGGCTCGCGTGTCCGGCGAGCGCCTCGTCGACCGAGTTGTCGACGACCTCGTACACGAGGTGGTGGAGGCCACGCTCCCCCGTGGAGCCGATGTACATGCCGGGGCGCTTGCGCACAGCCTCCAAGCCCTCCAAGAGCTGGATGTTGCTGGCGTCGTACGTTCCCTCAGTGGGCTGCTGCTCTGGATCCGGGCTCGAAGTCACTTCTTCAGTATACGGGCGATTCTGTGCGTCTGACGAACAAGGCACGCTGGATCTGACGGGTGTCCCGTCCTCTACTTGACTCTCAGCGGCCTCAGAGCGCCGTTCTGGCGGGCGCGCAGACCCGCTTCCAACCGGGAATACGTCGGAGACGGTTCTGGATCGGTCACCGGCCAGCAGCTCCTGCGCCACGTCCCGCTCGGCTGCTCTGCCTGAGTTGGGCGGCTACGGCATCGTGGTGGGATGACCATGGTGACCGCGGAGAGACGCGTCGTGGCCCCCGGCGCGGGCACCCTCGTCGCGTCCGTGCTCGGCACGGTGCTCGTCTCCTACATCGCTCTCGCCACGGCGAAGGGACAGAGTCTCGACGAACGCGGGCTCCGCGCGGTCCAGGTGGATCGGGCCGGTCTGGTCACGCTGCTCAGCGTGCTGGGGCGGGTGTCCATCGGCACGGTCGTGGCCGTCTGTCTCGTGTGCGCCGCCGTGGCCCTCGTGCGCGGATCGGGCCGCCTGGCCGTCGCCGCCGTCGTCGTGGTCGGCGGCGCCAACGTCACCACGCAGGCCCTGAAGCACGTCCTGCTGGAGCGGAGCGACTTCGGGATCGTCGCGGCCAACAGCCTGCCCAGCGGTCACACCACGGCCGTCGCCTCAGGCGTGGGTGCTCTCTGTCTCGTGGCACCTCGCGCGATCCGTGGTGTCCTCGCCCTGTTCGGTGCCTTCGCCGTGACGCTCGTCGGCTCCTCCACCGTGGTGGCCGGGTGGCACCGACCGTCCGACGTCGTGGCGGCCCTGGGCGTGAGCCTGGCCTGGACCGCCCTCGCCTCCCTCGTGGTGGGCGGGACCCGTCGGCCGCTGCGGGGACTGGTGGTGGCCGCGGGCGTGGGCGCCGTGGTGGCCACGGCCGCGCTCGTGGTCCTGGGCGTCCGGCCCGCTGCCGACACCAGCACCCCGGTGCAGGTCTGCCTGGTCTACGGCGTGCTGGGCGTGGCCGCGGCACTCACCGTGGCCCTGATGGAGCGGGTCTCGCCCACCCAGGTGGACCCCGCTCAGCCGTAGGTGTCGCGCGGACCGCGAGCGTTGCGGATGGTCCGCTTCCCCTTGATCCACGACGGCGCCTGGGGACCGCGGATCTCGATGCGCAGCACCGAGCCGTCGCCGAGCTCGTCGTTCAGCCGGGCCACGATGCGCGGCGCCAGGAGCTTGAGCTGGGTGGCCCAGGCGGTGGAGTCGGTCTCTACGTGGACGATGGCGTCGTCGTAACCCACGACCTTGCTGTGCGTGGCCACCTCGGGACCCACGATGGAGGCCCAGTCGGTGAAGACCCGCTGCGCGGCGAGCCGGTCGTCCCACCCGCGGTCCTTCTGGAGTCTTCCGAGGACGGCGGAGATGTCGGTGGGGTCCTCGCGCTTGGCGCGGCGCGGCGACGCCTGGCGGGGGCGCGACGTGGATCGTCGGGGATCGAGGGGGCGGCCGGCACCTCGGTACGAGTCGGCGACGTCGCGCGCCAGGCCGAGAGGGTCCGGTGTGGCGTCCGGCTTCCCTTCCGCCGGCTCGGGCTCGGTGCGACCGGCGGCGTCGTCGGGCGGTGGTGTCGGGTCACTCATGGGTGACCTGTCCCCCCGCCACCGCGAAGCGGTGGCCGAGCAGCGCCTTGGGGACGTCGTCGGCCACGGCGGCCGTGACGATGACCTGCTCCGCCCCGCTCACGAGCGACGCCAGGTGCTCGCGTCGACCTTGGTCGAGCTCGGCGAAGACGTCGTCGAGGATCAGCACGGGGTCGTCGTCGTCCTCGCGCAGGAGCTCGAAGGCGGCGAGTCGCAGGGAGAGCGCGAACGACCACGACTCCCCGTGACTCGCGTATCCCTTGGCCGGGAGGTCGCCGATCGTGAGGACCACCTCGTCGCGGTGGGGCCCGACCAGGCTCACTCCGCGCTCGCGCTCCTCGCGGCGTCTCTCCTCGATGCCGGCCAGGAGGCTCTCGCGGACCGACTCCACGTCCTCGCCCGAGAGCTCGGCGGAAGACTTGTAGACGGCCGAGACCTCGCGCCGGTTCTCGGCCGCTTCGGTGGCGACCGTGAGGTAGGCCTGGCCGAGATGGGGCGCGAGGTCGTGGAGCAGTGCGATGCGGGCCGCCACCAGCTCTCCGCCGAGCGAGGCGAGCTTCTCGTCCCAGATCTCTAATGTCGACATGTCCATTTGTCGATTAGTACGCCCGGACTTCAGCAGGGTGTTGCGCTGGCGGAGCACCCGGTCGTAGTCGGCCTTCACCCCGGCCAGCCGGGGAGTGCGCATGGCCGTGAGGCCGTCGAGCAGCTTGCGCCGGTCGGAGGGGTCGCCCTTCACGAGCGCGAGGTCCTCCGGCGAGAACATGACGGAGCGGACGATGCCGAGCAGGTCGCGGGTCCGGGGCAGGGGCGACCGGTTGACCCGGGCACGGTTGGACCGTCCCGGCGTGATCTCGAGCTCGAGCAGCGCCGTGCGCTCACCCTTGACGAGCTCGGCCCGCACGACGGCGCGCTCGGTCCCGGCCCGGACCAACGGTGCGTCGCTGGCGACGCGGTGCGACTCCAGCGTCGCGAGGTAGTCGATCGCCTCGACGAGGTTGGTCTTGCCCTGACCGTTGGCGCCGATGAACGCCGTGGGTCCGGCCTCCAGCTCGACCTCGACCTCGGGATAGGACCGGAAGTCGTGCAGGGCGAGCCGACGGACGAACATGGTGGGTCAGGCGTGGGTCAGGCGTCGGCGGGGTCGTGCCCGGCCTCGGCCGCGGCACGCACCGCGTGACCGCCGAACTGCTGACGCATGGCGGCGACCGCCTGCATGGCCGGCGACTCCTCCTGGCGCGAGCTGAAGCGGGCGAACAGCGAGGCGGCGATGGTGTGCATGGGCACCGCGTTGTCGATGGCGGCCTCGACCGTCCACCGTCCCTCGCCGGAGTCGTCGGCGTAGCCGCGGATCTGCGAGAGGCCCGGATCGTCCTCGAGGGCCTTGACCAGGAGGTCGAGGAGCCAGGACCGGACGACCGTGCCCTCGCGCCACGAGTCGAAGACCTCGGTGACGTTCTCGACCATGTCGACGGTCTGCAGGAGCTCGTAGCCCTCGGCGTAGGCCTGCATCATGGCGTACTCGATGCCGTTGTGGACCATCTTGGAGAAGTGGCCGGCACCCACGCGACCGGCGTGGACGAAGCCCGACTCACCCTCGGGCCGCAGGGCGTCGAAGGCGAACTGGACCTTGGCGATGTCGTCGGCCGAGCCGCCGGCCATGAGTGCATAGCCGTTCTCGAGACCCCACACGCCACCGCTCACGCCGCAGTCGACGTAGCCGATGCCCTGCTCCTGGGCGAGCGCCGCGTGCTTCTCGTCGTCGGTCCAGCGCGAGTTGCCACCGTCGACGATGACATCGCCCTCGTCGAGCAGCTCGATGAGCTCGGTGACGGTGGACCGGGTGATCTCACCCGACGGGACCATGACCCACACGACCTTGGGGCTGGGCAGCGCCTCCACGAGCTCGGCGAGCGAGCCCACGTCGGACACCTCGGGGTTGCGGTCGAAGCCGGTGACGGTGACGTCGGCGTTGCGCATCCGGGTGCGCATGTTGCCGCCCATCTTGCCCAGTCCGACCAGTCCGATGTGTCCCATGAGGTTCCTCTCGCGTGTGTCGACGTCGTGCCGTGCTGGTGGGGGGTACCCCGTGGAGCGTCAGCTCTGCAGTCGGACCGGCATGATCAGGTACCGGAAGGCCGCATCGGGCTCGGCACCGATCTCGGGGACGCCCGAGATGGCTGCCGGCTTGGTGTGCTGCGTGAACGACAGGTGCACGACCGGCTCGGACATGACGCCGAGTCCCTCGAGCAGGTACGTGGGGTTGAAGCCGATCGAGATGTCGTTGCCGTTGATGGTGGCCTCGACCGACTCCGAGGCCTGGGCCTCGTCGCCGCTGCCCGCCTCGAGCAGCAGGACACCGTCGGAGAACGTGAGGCGGACCGGGGTGTTGCGCTCGGCCACGAGGGCGACGCGCTTCACGGAGTCGACGAAGTCGGCGGTGCGCACGTAGGCCACCGTCTCAGCCTGGGCCTGGAAGAGCTGGCGCACCCGCGGGAAGTCGCCCTCGAGCAGACGCGTGGTGGTGCGACGCGTGCCGTTGCCGACCACGCCCTCGAAGCCGATGAGGCCGTCGCCGGCGTCGCCCGAGGAGACGGCGATGGTGACCGCGCTGCCCGAGACGAGCGAGCGGGCCGTGTCGTTGAGGACGCGGGCCGGGACGAGGGCCTGGGCCGAGAGGTCGCTCTTCTCCGGCGACCAGCCCAGCTCACGCAGGCTCGCCCGGAACCGGTCGGTGGCCATGAGCGAGATGGAGGATCCCTCGAGCTCGAGACGGACACCCGTGAGCAGCGGCAGCATCTCGTCGCGACCGGCGGCGGCGCTCGCCTGCTGGACCGCGGTGGAGAAGTCGTCGGCCTTGACCGTGCCCGAGGCCGTGGGCATGGTCGGGAGCTGCGGGTATTCCTCGACCGGCATGGTCTGCAGGCTGAAGCGGGCGCTGCCGCACACGACCTGGACCTTGGTGCCCTCGAGCGAGACGTCGATGGGCTTGGTGGGGAGCGACTTGACGATCTCGGCGAGCAGCCGGCCCGAGACGAGGGCGCGACCTTCGTCGGCCACCTCCGCCGGGAGCGTGGCGCGCGTGGAGGTCTCGTAGTCGAAGCCCGAGAGCGTGAGGCCGTCGGACGTGGTCTCGATCAGGAGTCCGGCGAGGACGGGGACGCTGGGGCGGTGCGGCAGGCTCCGCGCGGTCCAGGCGACGGCGTCGGCGAACGTGTCGCGGTCGATGCGGAATTTCACGAACGAGAGCCTTTCGGAAGGACGGTGCTTTCAGGCACGGGAACCGTCGGGATGAATCCTGCCACGGCAGGGGGCACGGAGGTAGGGCGGGAGAGCGCGGGACGGACTGTCCACACACAGGGCTCCCGGTGATCTTCTACGAGGCTTCGGACATGTATCTCTGTCGTCGTAGTAGTAGCCACTGTGGAAACGGTGGACAACCGGTGTCTGCGCAGGTCAGAGGCTGTTCTGGCCGGTGGACGACGTGTGGGCCGCGTTGAGGACGCCTCCCCGTGCCCTGTGGACGTCCAGCGGTCGTTCACATCGCGTTCACACGAACGTCTCCGGTTTCCACCTCTACTTGAGACTTTCCCACAGGCTCGTCCCCAGGTGTGTACGACGGATCGACGCACAACGACGCCCTCCGGAGCGTGCCGGAGGGCGTCGAGGCAGGGTCGGGACGAGGTGGCGAGGGCCGAGGACACGGACCTCAGGCCTGCCGGGCCTGCTGCTTGATGCGGTTGGTCAGCTCGGTGACCTGGTTGTAGACGGCGTGCTTCTCCGCCATGAGCTTGCGGATCTTGCGCTCGGCGTGCATCACGGTGGTGTGGTCGCGGCCGCCGAAGGCCTTGCCGATGTCGGGCAGGGACATGGGCGTGAGCTCGCGGCACAGGTACATGGCGATCTGGCGGGCCAGGACGAGGTCGCGGCTGCGGCTCGTGCTGCACAGCTCGTCGATGGTGAACTCGGAGTACGCCGCGGTCTGCGCCATGATGACCGGTCCCGAGATCTCGGGCTCCTCGCCCTCGGCGACCAGGTCCTTGAGGACGATCTGCGCCAGCTGGAGGTCGACCGTGGTGCCCTGCAGGTTGGCGAACGCCGTGGCACGGATGAGCGCGCCCTCGAGCTCGCGGATGTTGGTCTGCACCTTGCTCGCGATGAACTCGAGCACGTCGGCGGGTGCGGTGAGCTGCTCCGACGCGGCCTTCTTGCGCAGGATGGCGATGCGGGTCTCGAGGTCGGGCGGCAGCATCTCGGTCTGCAGACCCCACTCGAACCGGTTGCGCAGCCGGTCCTCGAGCGTCTTGAGCAGCTTGGGCGGCCGGTCCGACGTCATCACGATCTGCTTGTTCTCGTTGTGCAGCGCGTTGAAGGTGTGGAAGAACTCCTCCTGCGTCGACTCCTTGCCCTCGAGGAACTGGATGTCGTCGACGAGCAGGACGTCGATCTCGCGGTACTTGCGACGCAGCGCGGCCGTGCGGTTCTCACCGATGGCGTTGATGACGTCGTTGGTGAACTCCTCGCTGTTGACGTAGCGGACGCGCGAGGAGGGGTAGAGGTTGAGCACGTAGTGGCCGATGGCGTGCAGGAGGTGGGTCTTCCCCAGTCCGGACTCACCGTGGATGACCAGCGGGTTGTACGCCTTGCCGGGTGCCTCGGCTGCCGCGACTGCAGCCGCGTGGGCGAAGCGGTTGGACGAGCCGATGACGAAGTTCTCGAAGAGGTAGCGCGGGTTGAGGCGTGCCTCGGCGGCGTTGCCGACCCGGGCGGGCGCGACGGCCGGCGCCGTGGCCCAGCTGGGCACGAAGTCGTCGACGTCGTCGTCGTCCTCGGTCTCCACCGGGGCGGCGTCGCGCGGCATCACGGTGGAGAGCGTGGAGTGGTGGTCCTTGGAGGAGGTGGAGGTGCTGTCGTCGGAGGAGCCGCGGGGCGACTGCAGGTCGGGCTCGATGGTGACGACGAGCCTCGTGTCGGCCCCGAGTTTGCTGCTCAGGGCGTGCTCGAGGGCGGGACGGACCCTGGACTCGATGTGCCGGCGCGTGATCTCGTCGGGCACGGCCACGATGAGGAGACCGCCGTGGAGGCTGAGCGGCTGCGCGGAGTAGACCCAGACCCGGCCGCTGTTCCCGAGCGTGTCGATCGCGTCGCTCCACACCTGTGAAAGGTCGGGCTCACTGTCGACAGCATCGGTCATGCCGGGCATCCTCTCGGGTTGGGCTCACTTGTTCACATCGTTGTCCACAAGTTGTGCATGCACGGGACCGCCCGACGAGACCGCTGTGGAAAAGTGGATACCGGCGCGACGCTAGCAGCGCCCAGGGGGGCGGATCAAGCCGTTCGGGAGATGATCCGGTTACGTTACGGCGTGTCGTGTGGACCGGTGATGGGGCATGGGTTAGGAACATGAGTTTGACCGTCCCCCAGGGTCCCCGTACCGTAGGGTGGTCGCCCCGCGACACCTGCCGCATACCCACAGCTGTGTGAATCTCTGTGGGTGAGCGGTGGCCGTCGAACGGCCCGTCCCGATCCGTGAGGAAGAACTCGTGAGCAAGCGCACTTTCCAGCCCAACAACCGCCGTCGTGCCAAGAAGCACGGCTTCCGTCTCCGCATGCGTACGCGTGCGGGCCGAGCCATCCTGGGCGACCGTCGTCGCAAGGGCCGCGCCAAGCTCTCTGCCTGAGCCTTGCTCGGTCGCGTCCACCGCATGCGCGACAGCCAGGACTTTGCCCTGGCGGTGCGTCGCGGCACCAAGGCGGCGCAACCCACCCTCGTGTGCCATGTGGTTCCCGGAACCGGCGGACTGACGTCCGTCGGTTTCGTCGTGTCCAAGCAGGTGGGCCCGGCCGTCGTGCGGAGCCAGGTGAAGCGTCGTTTGCGGCACCTGATGCGCGATCGGCTCGACCTCGTCCCGCCCGGCTCTCGTGTGGTCGTGCGTGCTCTGCCAGCCTCGTCCGGTGCAGATTCCTCGACACTCGCGGAGCATCTCGACGTCGCCCTGGTGAAGGCCGGCTCCCGGTCCCGCACGCGGAGCGACGCATGAGGACCGTCCTGGTGGCGCTGCTCAAGGCCTACCGGTTCGCCATCAGTCCGCTCTACGGCCAGGTGTGCCGGTACCACCCCACCTGCTCGGCCTACGCGCTCGAGGCGGTGGAGACCCACGGAGCCCTGCGCGGCTCGTGGCTCGCCGCCCGCCGGCTCGGTCGGTGCCACCCGTGGGCCGCCGGGGGTTACGATCCGGTGCCGGCCTCACGACAGACCTCCACCCCCGAGCCCGGCTCGGTCCCATCCACCACAGGAGAAGCATGTTCGGCTTCCTAGGCGACATCGGCTCGGCCATCATGACGCCGCTCTACTACGCGGTGTCGGCCGTGCTCATCGCATGGCACAACGTCGTCGACCGGATCCCCGGGATCTCCGACGGCTGGGTGTGGGTGCTCTCCATCGTGGGCCTCACGGTGACCATCCGTACGCTGCTCATCCCGCTGTTCGTGAAGCAGATCAAGAGCAGCCGCAACATGCAGCTCCTGCAGCCGCAGATCCGCGAGCTCCAGAAGAAGTACGCGCACGACCGGGAGAAGCTCACCCAGGAGCAGATGAAGCTCTGGAAGGAGACGGGCACCAACCCGTTCGCCTCCTGCCTGCCGATCCTGGCCCAGATGCCGGTCTTCTTCGCGCTGTTCCGCGTGATCGACCAGGCCGCCAAGGCCAAGCCCGACAGTCTCGAGACCGGCGTCCGCGGCTTCTTCAACGTCGACTACGTGCGCTCGCTGCAGGACGCCACGATCTTCAACGCCAAGATCGCCGACACCTTCCAGAGCACCGACCTGCTCGAGGTGCGCATCCTGGCGGCGGCTCTCGTGGTCATCATGTGTGCCACGCAGTTCACCACGCAGCGCCAGCTCATGAGCAAGAACATGCCGGCCGACGCCCTGAGCGGCCCGTATGCCCAGCAGCAGAAGATGCTCCTCTACATCCTGCCGTTCGTGTTCGCCATCAGCGGCGTGCTGTTCCCGGTGGGTGTGCTCGTCTACTGGGTCACCACGAACCTCTGGACCATGGGTCAGCAGTTCTACGTCATCCGCAACAACCCGGCGCCCGGGACCCCCGCCTTCAAGGCGAAGCAGGATCGCGACAAGAAGCACGGCAAGAACGTCGTCGAGGACCCGCTGAAGGATCTCGAGACCCCGCAGGAGAAGCCGAAGCCGCGTCAGCAGCCCAAGAAGCAGACGCGCGACCAGCGAAAGAAGAAGGGTGGTCAGCGATGACCGAGGTGAACAAGCTCGAGGCTGAGGGCGACGTCGCAGCAGACTTCCTCGAGGAGCTGCTCGACATCGCAGACCTCGACGGCGACATCGACATGGACGTCGACGGCGATCGGGCCGCCGTCTCCATCGTCGGCGGGAACCGTCTCGACCATCTCGTGGGACGCGGCGGTGAGGTCCTCGACGCCCTCCAGGAGCTGACGCGCCTGGCTGTCTACCGTGAGACCGGCGAGCGCTCGAGGCTCATGCTCGACATCGCCGGTCACCGGGCAGCCCGTCGTGAGGAGCTCGAAGGTGTGGCGCGCGAGGCGATCGCCACGGTCGAGTCCACGGGCGAGCCGCTGGCGCTGTCGGCCATGTCGGCGTTCGAGCGCAAGGTCGTGCACGACGCCGTGGCCGACGCCGGGCTCGTGAGCGAGTCCGAGGGCACCGAGAAGAACCGGCACGTCGTGATCCACCCGGCGTCCGCATCGTCGTCTGAGTCCGCCGGCGCCGAGACGCAGACCGACGAGCCCAGCGTGGCCGAGTGAGACTCTCGCGCTGATGTTGGTTTCACGTGAAACACCCCCGTCGCCCGAGGCGGCGGGGGTGTTCGGTTCTCGGCTGTCTGACATGCAACGCTTCGCTGACGTGCTGGCCGGTGACGGTGTCGATCGTGGTCTGATCGGACCCCGTGAGGTCCCCCGACTCTGGGACCGGCACCTGGTGAACTGCGGCGTCGTGGCCGAACGACTTCCGCAGGGCTGCACCGCGGCCGACGTGGGAACGGGCGCGGGACTGCCTGGCCTGGTCTGGGCCATCATGCGACCCGACGTGCGCATGACGCTCATCGAGCCCCTGCTGCGGCGGACCACGTTCCTGGACGAGGTGGTGACCGAGCTCGGCCTCCAGAACGTCGAGGTGGTGCGCGCGCGAGCGGAGGAGGTCACGGCCTCGTACGACGTCGTGACGGCGCGCGCCGTCGCCGCCCTGGAGAAGCTGGCCAAGTGGTGCATGCCGCTGGTCGCCCCCGGTGGTGTCCTGCTGGCCCTCAAGGGACGAACTGCTCAGGAGGAGCTGGTGGATGCACGGCGGACCATCGGCCGTCTCGGTGGCGGCGATACTGTGATCAGGACCTACGGCGCCGTGGAGGTTCCCACCACCGTCGTCGAGGTCTCCAAGCGATGACGATGTTCCACGTGAAACATCGAACGAAGCTCCATCCGATGAAGGCAGGGCGATGACGCACCCGACCGTGGACGACAGCACGCCTCTGGCGGCTGAGGCGCGTGACCATGTGGACCTGGCGCAGCGCGTCTCGTCGACGACCGTGCTGCCGCGACCGTCGAGCACGCGCATCTTCGTGGTGGCCAACCAGAAGGGTGGCGTGGGCAAGACCACGACCACGGTGAACATCGCGGCCGGACTGGCCAGCAAGGGCCTGCGGGTCCTGGTCATCGACCTCGACCCCCAGGGGAACGCTTCCACCGCGCTCAACATCGAGCACACCGAGGGAACGCCTGGCGTGTACGAAGCACTCGTCGACGGCACGGATCTCGACGAGCTGGTGCGACCGTGCCCCGACCTGCCCAACCTCACGGTGCTTCCGGCCTCCATCGACCTGGCCGGCGCCGAGATCGAGCTGGTCTCGCTCGTGGCCCGCGAGACCCGGCTCGACAAGGCACTCCAGGCCTACCTGGCGGAGTGCGCCGAGGCGGGCGACCGCATCGACTACGTCCTGATCGACTGCCCGCCCTCGCTCGGGCTCCTCACCGTCAACGCCATGGTGGCGGGGCGTGAGGTCCTCATCCCCATCCAGTGCGAGTACTACGCGCTGGAGGGACTGGGTCAGCTGGTGCGCAACATCGACCTCGTGCGGACGCACCTCAACAAGTCGCTCGAGGTCACGACGATCCTCCTCACCATGTACGACGCCCGCACGCGGCTCTCCGCGGGTGTGGCCGACGAGGTGCGATCACACTTCGGGCCCAAGGTGCTGAAGACCGCCATCCCGCGCTCGGTCCGCATCTCCGAGGCCCCCAGCTATCAGCAGACGGTGCTCACCTACGACCCCTCGTCGTCGGGTGCACTCTCCTACCTCGAGGCCGCTCGGGAGATCGCCCAGGCAGCTCCGGCGGCCGGCCCCACGACGAACGGAAGGTCCCTCTGATGGCAGCACGACGTGGACTCGGGCGTGGCCTCGAGTCACTGATCCCCGCCTCGCCCGCCGCGGCCCAGGAGAGCGGCCTGCAGGAGGTGGACGGCGCGCGGTTCGCCGAGCTGCCCGTCACGTCCATCCGGCCCAACCCGCGTCAGCCGCGCACGGTCTTCGACGAGCAGGACATGGCCGAGCTCGTGCACTCGATCCAGGAGATCGGGCTCCTCCAGCCCATCGTGGTGCGGCCCACCGGCGACGACGGCTACGAGCTCATCATGGGCGAGCGCCGGTGGCGCGCCCACCAGAAGGCCGGGCTCGAGACCATCGGGGCCATCGTCCGTGAGACCACTGACGAGGACCTCCTGCGTGACGCCCTGCTGGAGAACCTGCACCGCTCGCAGCTCAACCCGCTCGAGGAGGCGGCTGCGTACGAGCAGCTCCTGCGCGACTTCGGCTGCACGCAGGACGAGCTGGCCGAGCGCCTCGGGCGATCACGTCCGCAGGTCACCAACACCATCCGTCTGCTCAAGCTCTCGCCCGCGGTGCAGCGCCGGGTGGCGGCCGGCGTGCTGTCCGCCGGTCACGCTCGGGCCCTGCTGAGCGTCACCGACTCCGAGGTGCAGGACCGCCTGGCCGGCCGGGTCGTGGCCGAGGGCATCTCGGTGCGTGCGCTCGAGGAGATCGTGAAGTTCGGAGACAACGGTCCGGCCAGGACAGCTCCCCGCTCGCAGGGGAGGGGACTCGTGGTGCCGCGGCTGGGCGACGTGGCTGCTCGGCTGTCCGAGCGCTACGACACCCGCGTCAAGGTCGACCTCGGTCGTTCCAAGGGCAAGATCACGGTCGAGTTCGCGACGATCGACGACCTCGAGCGCATCGTCGGACTGATGGACCCCAGGACGCCCGAGCAGGGCGACTGATCGACAAGTCGACTTATCGTTAGATAGACCACGGCCCCGGAATCGCTGCGATTCCGGGGCCGTGGTGTGTGAGAAGAGCTGCTCAGGCGACGTACTCGGAGAGCTCCTTGAGCAGGGCCGACTTGGGCCGGACGCCCACGATGGACTTCACGAGCTCACCGTTGTTGTAGAGGTTGATGGTCGGCAGACCGGTGACTCGGTACTGGGCGGGCGTGACGGGGTTGGCGTCGGCGTCCATCTTGACGACCGTGAGGGCGTCGCCCTTCTCGTTGGCGATCTCCTCGAGGATGGGCGACAGCTGACGGCACGGGCCGCACCAGTCGGCCCAGAAGTCGACGAGCACGGGACCCTCGGCCTTGAGGACCTTCTCCTCGAAGTCGGCGTCGGTGACGGCGGCGATGTCTGCCATGAGTACTCCTTGTGTGGGGCTTGGGGTTCGGGACGGATCAGAACGAGCGGGGCCGGGTCACTCGGCCCACTGCGCCATGGCCTCGGCCGGGGCGGGCTCACCGGCGAGCTCGAGGTCGGCGAGGAACCGCTCGGCGTCGAGGGAGGCTGCGCAGCCGGTGCCGGCAGCGGTGATGGCCTGGCGGTAGGTGTGGTCGACGAGGTCGCCGGCGGCGAAGACGCCGGGGAGGTTGGTGGCGGTGGTGCCGGGCTTGACCAGGACGTAGCCCTCGTCGTCGAGGTCGACCTGGCCGATGAGGAGCTCGGAGCGGGGGTCGTGGCCGATGGCGATGAAGAGGCCGGTGGCCTCGAGACGGCGGACCTCGCCGGTGACGGTGTCGCGCAGCGAGACGGCCTCGAGCTTGTCGGCGCCGTGGAGCTCGGCGATCTCGGAGTTCCAGGCGAACTCGATCTTGTCGTTGGCCAGGGCGCGGTCCTGCATGATCTTGGAGGCACGCAGCTCGCCGCGACGGTGCACGAGGGTGACCTTGTCGGCGAAGCGCGTGAGGAAGGTGGCCTCCTCGACGGCGGAGTCGCCTCCGCCGACCACGACGATGTTCTGGTTGCGGAAGAAGAAGCCGTCGCACGTGGCGCACCAGCTGACGCCGTGGCCGGAGAGGCGGTCCTCGCCCTCGATGTTCAGGCGGCGGTAGGCCGAGCCGGTGGCCAGCACGACGGCGTGGGCGCGGTGGGTGCTGCCGTCGCCGAGGGTGACGGTCTTGATCTCACCCGTGAGGTCGACCGAGGTGACGTCGTCGGCGACGAGCTCGGCACCGAAGCGCTCGGCCTGGGCACGGAGCTTGTCCATGAGCTCGGGACCCATGATGCCGTCGGGGAAGCCCGGGAAGTTCTCGACGTCGGTGGTGTTCATGAGAGCTCCGCCGGCGGTGACCGAGCCCTCGAACACGAGAGGCTCGAGGTTGGCGCGCGCGGCGTAGACGGCGGCCGTGTAGCCCGAGGGGCCGGAGCCGATGATGATGAGGTTGCGGACGGTGTCACTCATGAGGACCTGCATGCTCTCTGCTGGGGATGACTCGTTCAACGAAGTCTAGGCGCTGGACATTCCCTCCACCGGCAGGCTTGTCAGCGGTGGTCAGGAGTACCCGCGCAGCCCGACCTCGCGGATCTCGCCGCGGAAGGAGCCGTCCTCGCCGGGCACCGCCGGGAGGCGCGTCAGCCACACCACGACGTAACGGGTGAGGACCGGGTCCGACATGGCGAAGGTGGCGTCGGAGCCGACGTCGCGGGCACTGCCGCGCCGTACCAGTCCGCTGAGCGAGGTGGGCCGGTCGACCCCGGGCCGCGCCGTGTACACCGAGAGATCGGTACCACTCCCGGCCAGTCGGACCGTCACCTGGGAGAGCTCCCGCGCGGCGCCCAGGTCGAGCAGGACCCCGACACCGGGCTTGAGTCCGCCCAGGCGGGGGGAGCGGAAGTAGGTGGTGGTGCGCCAGCCCGTGGAGGTCTGGCCGTCGACGACGGCGCCGACCTCGTCCGGGTTCTCCTCCCCGTCCTCTCCTGCGGGATCGAAGTCGAGGACGGACTGCACGGTGATGGTCCGCTCGACCTCGGCGCCGCCGCGGGTCGTGTCGTCACTGTCGCGCGTGGCTCGCTGGACGAGCAGCCCGAGGATGCTGGCGAGGAGCAGCACCACGGCCACGCCCAGCAGGATCAGGCCACGATCCCCCTTCGTGGCGAGCGCGGCACGTTCCTTGCCCCGCTCGAACGACGTGGGTGGTGCGGGCTCGTAGGCCTTGGGCCGGCGACGTGGAGGCTCCAGCCCGGGCGGCGGACCCTGGGGCTCCACGACGGGATCGGAACGGAGCAGGTCGGGCGAGGAGATGTTCAGCAGGCTCGGCTGCTCGTCGGGGCCGTCGTCGTCCTTGCCCGAGAGGCGCAGCGCGTGGGCGATGTCGGCGGCCGAGCGCAGGGGGGTGCGGTGGTGGTGCGGGGGGTTGCCGAGCACGCGGTCGCACACGGCGTCGACGTCGCGGGACACACCGGCTCGCACCTGGCGTGGACGCAGGAGGCGGCCGTGGATGGTGGGTGCAGCGCGCAGCTGGTCGATGTGGGCGCCGGGCCAACGGCTCACGAGGCACGCATAGAGCAGCTTGCCCAGCCCCTCCACGTCGAGGCGCTCGTAGGCCTGCAGGTCCTCGACCGTGTCGGCGTGGCCGACGGGGGCCAGCGCACTGGCGACGCCGAGGCCGACCACGCGAACGGCACCCGACTGCTTGAGCAGCACGTGATGGGGGGAGAGGCGGCGGTGGTAGATCCCCAGCTCGTGCGCATGGGCGAGGGCCTCGGCCACCTCCGCGACGACCGCTGCCGCCCGGTGGTTGGGCAGCGAGGACTGAGCGAGCAGCTCGTCGAGCGGGAACGCGCGGGCCCACTCGCGCACGACGACGTGCTGACCGTGGTCCTCGAACAGGTCGAGCACGCGGAGGAAGCGCGGGTCGGTGACGACGGTGGAGCGACGGGCCGCGGCGTGGAACTGCTCCGCGCGCGGATCCTCGCTCGAGAGCATCTCGACACCCACGTTGCGCGAGAGGATGCGGTCGTGCGCGCGCCACGTGGCGGAGCCGAGCCGCTCGCTCACCCGGTCCTGGAGCTCGTACCGGTGGGCGAGGACGTCACCGGACGCCATCGTCCGCGGCTCGCTCATCCCTGCTCCTTCAGTCGACCCCATGCTAGAGGCGATGAGGTCGAAGCGGTGAGGGACCTCGATCCCACGCGTGTCTACTTATCGTTATATCGATAAATAGATACAAGTCTACCGGCGCCGGATGCTGTCGACGAGGTAGGTCAGCTCACGGAGCCGCATGGCGAGGGCGGCAGCGACATAGGTCGCAGCCCCGGCAACGCCGCTCGCGGCCACGATGACGAACGAGTCGAGGGCGCCGTGACCCAGGAGGTCGCCCAGCCACCAGGAGATCACCAGCATCACGACGGCCGACGCGGTGGTGGCCAGGGCGAGCCGGACCACGTACCGGACCATCTCGGCATCGACGATCCGGCCGATCCGACGCGACAGCATGGTGACCGACAGCGTCGCGCCCACGAGGTAGGCCAGCCCGAAGGAGAGCGCCAGAGCGGCCGCGACGTGCTCGGGCTCGACGACGCGGGTGAACGCGACCGCCGAGACGATGTTCACTGCGGCGATCGTCAGCTGCAGGAAGAACGGCGTCTTCGTGTCCTCGTCCGCGTAGAAGCCGCGCAACGCGAGGTAGTGCACCGTGAAGGCCACCATGGCGAGGGCGAAGCAGGCGATGGTGGAGCCGACGATGGCGGTGCTGGCTCCGAGGTTCTTGAACGCCTTGAGCAGCCCGGCGCCGTCCTGGCCGAGGCAGGCCGTGGCGGCCGCGAGCGGGACGATGACGACGAGGGTGACGCGCATCGTGCGGGCCAGCTCGAGCCGGAGTCGTTCGTAGCGACCTTCGTGGGCGAGGGCCGCGAGCGTCGGGATGACCGCGGTGGCGACCGAGACGGTGATGACGCCGTGCGGGAGCTGGCTGATCAGGAAGCCGATCTCGTACACGGCTGAACCGCCGGCCGCGGTCCCGTTGCTGGCCCCGGCGAGCGTGCCTCCTGTGCCGAGGCGCTGCACGACGATGAAGGCCACCTGGTTGGCGAGGATGAAGAGGAGCGTCCAGGCGCCGAGGCGGAGCGTGTGCCCGAGGCCGACGCCGCGGAAGTCGAAGCGCGGCCGGTACGTGAACCCCGCCAGCCGGAGGTACGGCACGAGGACGAGCGCCTGCACGAGGATGCCGAGCGTCGCACCACCGCCGAGCAGCCAGACCTCGCCCGTCGTGAAGCCGTCCTCCCCGTTGGAGGACCCGAACACGACGATGTAGGTGCCGAGGGTCGCGCACGCCACGAGGTTGTTGACGATGGGCGCCCACATCATGGGCCCGAACCGACCGCGCGCGTTGAGCACCTGGCCGACGAGCACGAACACGCCGTAGAAGAAGACCTGCGGCATGCACACACGCATGAGCAGCTCGGCCGACTCGCGCTGCTGCGTGAGCTCGGCGGTGAACAGGCGCTGCTCGAAGACGATCCTCATCAGCAGGGGCACGAGCAGGATGAGCAGGATCGTCGCCACGGCGAGGACCAGCAGACCCAGCGTGATGATGCGTTGCCCGTAGGCCTCCCCGCCGTCGTCGTCGGACTTCATGGCCCGCACGAGCTGAGGCACCAGCACGACGTTGAAGACGCCACCCGCCACGAGGATGTAGAGAGCGTTGGGGAAGGTGTTGGCGTTGTTGAAGAGGTCGGCGTTCAGCAGAAGACCGATCGCCGCGGCGATCAGGAAGAGCCGGACGAACCCGGTGAGCCGGGAGACGATCGTGCCCAGTGCCATCCAGGCGCTGGCCCTGGCGATGCCGGAGTCAGTCATCGAGGTCCTGCCCGATCGAGGGGCGGCTGGCGCTGCGCTGACCGCGACGCTTGACGAACCTGCGCAGCAGGGCGAGCACCACCACGACGCCGGCCGCGCCCATGGCGAGCCACACGGCGGCCCCGACGCTGCTGGAGCGAACGTTGAACACGGCCGGCTCGCCGAACTCGCGGCCCGAGGGCGTCACGAGCTGGGCGCTGAGCGTGGAGGAGCTCTGGTTGCCGACGTCGATCGGCACGTTCACGGTGACGCGCTCGTCGGGTCCGACCTCCACCGGGTCGAGACCCGGCACGCTGAGCGCGGGGTTGGTGGAGTCGATGCGGACCCCCACCCGAATGGTCTGGGCGGTCCCGTTGCTGATCGTGAGAGGGAAGCTGGCCTCGCTCCCGGACAACGTGAACGCCGGGGGCCCCTTCACCTCGATGGCCGAGACCTGGCGTGAGGCCCGGTCGGCCAGACGGGTGGCGCGCGAGACCCCGGCGGCGCGGTCGTTGCGCCAGCGCACACCGAGCAGGGACGCGACGTCGATGGCCTGGTTGGCACGCAGCGTCTCGTCGTCGTCGACGAGGGAGTCCAGCAGGCCGAACTGGTTGATGGCCTCGGCAGCCGACGACAGCTGGGCGACGTCGACCGGGGTGGCCTTCGCCGTGGTGGAGAAGGGACCCCGATAGGTCTCGGGGTCCTGGGCGAGCAGGGCCTCCGGTGTGGACGACCGCGTGAACGTGGCCCCGAACACCGAGGACAGGGGGCTGCCGCTCACGGGTCCCGGGTCCCACGTGGGATCGACGAGGGCGATGGCGTCGGCGCGTGAGCCCGGCTGGGCGGACCGGGAGACGGCGCCGAGTGCTGCCTCGGCAAGCACGCGCTGGCGCAGGGTGGTCTGCGTGGGCGTCCCCGGCACGCCGGCGTCGAGCGGGGAGGAGACCAGCAGCGGCACCGAACCGTCGGTGGTGCGCCGGAGCACGAGCGAGCCGAGCGACGTCTGCCACTGCGACGCCGCGCGCGGGGTGACGACGACGGGCGACGTGCCGGAGCCGCGGACCGACGTGAGCAGCGACTGGGTGACCCCTGCGGGGGTGGGCCACGTGACGCGACGCCCGGTGAGCCCCAGCGGAGTCATGACGGCGGAGGTGGCGCGATCGACAGCGGACTCGAGCCCCGAGCGACCGGGTGACACGGCGGCGATGCCCAGCACGTCGGGCCGGTCGAACCCGAGGACCCAGGCCGTGGCGCGCCGGGCGAGCCCCACGAGGTCGTCGCGGAAGCGTGCCACCGAGCGCCGCTGCGCGTCGTCGAGGGAGACGCGCCGAGCGAGGTGGCGCCCCCTGAGCACGTCGTCGAGGCCGCGCAGGAGGGCGGGGTCGAGCAGCACGGTGGTGGAGGCGGCGGGGGTGGTGAGGGCGAGGTCGAGCAGGTGCCGCAGGCGTCCTGAGGTCACGGAGGCCACGAAGCCTGCGGTGTCGCGGTAGGAGCCACCCTCCACGCGGGCGTCCGGCATGAGGAAGGGCCACACGAGACCCGTCGGGGTGGCCGGGAGCGTGGAGCCCTCGGAGAGGCTCGGCAGGAACGTGGTGGCTCGGCCCACCGCCTCCCCGGAGCGCTGCCCCTCGGAGTCGGTGGCCAGGATCTGGACCCCCACGGGGTAGACGCCGGTGCCGCCCAGGAGACCGAGCGCGCTGTACGGCACGCGGACCCGGAAGCGTCCGGACTGCCCCGGCTGGAGGTCGCCCACCTCGGCGATGGCGTCGAGCGGCTCCACGACCCGCGTCCCGGTGTACGAGCCGGCGTCGGCGATCACGTCGCTCAGGTCGTCGCGCGACGTGAACGGCGTCTTGGAGATGACGAGGTAGGCCTGGACCTTCGTCCACGCCCGGGAGTCGCGGTTGGTGACCGACCCCGTGAGGGTGACGTCGTCGCCCGTGCGCAGCACGCTCGGGCTGAGCGAGTCGATCCGGACCGCGAGGTCGGGCGCGTCGTCGGCGGCTGCGGCCGGGCCGACGAGGAACGGAGCGCCCGACACGGCCAGCACGATGGCCAGGAGAGCACCGACCACGGCGGGGACCGGCCGCCGGGGCGTCATCAGGGTCCGGGGCCCGGGTCGACGGGGTCGCAGACGGCGGGGCACCCGGCCATCGTAGTGGTCGGCCGAGGACCGACCCCGCTCGTGGCGGCGCGTAGAGTATGGCGTCGTGCCCGATGCCGTCCTGTCCACCGAGCTGCGCCGCCGCGCCGACGCCCTCCTGGAGCGACACCCGGTCCTGGTCGAGCTGGGCCGGCTGTTCTCCGACGCCGGTCACGAGATCGCGCTGGTGGGCGGTCCCGTCCGCGACGCGCTCCTCGGGCGGCCGGTCTCCGACCTCGACCTCACCACCTCCGCCGACCCGTCCACCGTGGAGGCACTGGTGGCGGGCTGGGCCGACGCCGTGTGGGACATCGGCCGCGACTTCGGCACGATCGGGCTCCGCAAGGGCGACGAGCAGCTGGAGATCACGACCTTCCGCTCCGACGTCTACGACACCACGAGCCGCAAGCCCCAGGTGGCCTTCGGCGACTCGCTCGAGGGCGACCTGTCCCGGCGCGACTTCACGGTCAACGCCCTCGCGCTGCGCCTCGGCGACGCGTCCTTCGTCGACGTCTTCGGCGGGCTCACCGACCTCGAGCACCAGGTCCTGCGCACGCCCGTGACCCCCGAGCAGTCCTTCGACGACGACCCGCTGCGGATGATGCGGGCGGCGCGGTTCGTGAGCCAGCTCGGGTTCGAGGTCGACCCGGACGTGGTGGACGCCATGACGCAGATGGCCTCGCGACTCGAGATCGTGTCGGCCGAGCGCGTGCGCGACGAGCTGGTCAAGCTCATCTGCGGTCGGCACCCGGTGTCCGGGATCCGGCTGCTCGTGCGCACGGGCCTGGCCGACCTCGTGCTCCCGGAGATCCCCGCGCTCGTGCTCGAGCGCGACGAGCACCACCGCCACAAGGACGTCTACGAGCACTCGCTCATCGTCCTCGAGCAGGCCATCGAGCTGGAGGACCGTCTGGTCGGCGACGTGCCGGTCCCCGACGTCATCATCAGGCTCGCGGCGCTGCTGCACGACATCGGCAAGCCGCGGACCCGTCGGTTCCAGGAGGGCGGCGTCGTCACCTTCCACCACCACGACGTCGTCGGCGCCAAGATGACCCGCAAGCGCATGAAGGCACTGCGCTTCAGCAACGACCAGATCGAGCAGGTGAGCCAGCTCGTCGAGCTGCACCTGAGGTTCCACGGCTACGGCGAGGGCGAGTGGACCGACGCCGCCGTGCGGCGCTACGTGCGCGACGCCGGCAGCCAGCTGGAGCGGCTCCACATCCTGACCCGCGCCGACTGCACCACGCGCAACGCGCGGAAGGCGGCGCGGCTGCGACGCACCTACGACGAGCTCGAGGAGCGCATCGCCCGGCTGGCGGAGCAGGAGGAGCTGGAGTCGATCCGGCCCGACCTCGACGGCAACCAGATCATGGAGATCCTGGGCGTCGGGCCCGGGCGCGAGGTGGGCGAGGCCTACCGGTTCCTGCTCGAGCTACGCATGGACCGTGGCCCGATGCCGCAGGACCAGGCCGCCGAGGCGTTGCGCGCCTGGCATGCCGCCCGCCCCTGACCCGCGAGTGGCGCAGATCGGCGATTCTGAGACGGCGTGTCGAACCGATCTGCGCCACTCGAGACCCGCTTTGCGCCACTGGACGCCACTAGGCTGCGGGCGTGAGCACGTACATCTCCTTCATGCTGTTCGCGACGCTGCTCGCCGTGGCGCCCGGGCCTGACACCTTTCTCACGCTGCGGGCCTCCGTCGTGGGCGGCCGACGTCGGGGTCTCTTCACGGCGGCCGGCATCACGGCTGCCGGGGCGGCGCAGGGCGTCCTCGCGGCCACGGGCCTCGGCGCGCTGCTCGCCGCGGCCGAGCCGGTCTTCCTCACCATCCGCTGGGCCGGCGTCGCGTACCTGACCTGGCTCGGGGTCACGGCGCTGCGTGACGCCCTTCGTCGTGACGGGAGCGTGTGGACCCTGGGGAAGCCCGGGGCGCGGGTCTCCGGGAGGACCGCCTTCCGCCAGGGCTTCGTCTGCAACATCACCAACCCCAAGGTGCTCGCGTTCAACCTGGCCGTGCTTCCGCAGTTCGTCGGCGACGGCCAGGGCCTCCCGGCGCTGCTGCTCTACGCCCTCACGCTCGTCGTCGTGGGATCGATCGTGCTGGTGACCGTCGTCGAGCTCTCGAGCATCGCCGCCGCCCGACTCACCCGGCCGTCGTTCCGGCGCGGCATCGACGGAGCCACCGGCGTCGTCATGCTCGGGTTCGCCACCGCCCTCGCCGTCGAGGCCTAACTCCAGCCCAGAGGCAGAGATGCCAGCGCTCGATCGGTGGGTGGCGGTGGGATGGCGTCCGTCTGAACGCTGATGCGGGCTCGGAACGGACGCCAGGTCACCGCCCGGCGAGGCGAGCGCGCCCGTCGTAGGGTCGGGCCATGAGCATCGCGAGGACGGGCGTCCGACTGGCACTGGGCGCGGCGATGGTCGGCGCCGGCGTGCTCCACCTCACCGTCGCGCGCGAGGAGTTCCAGGCGCAGGTCCCGGACTGGTTCCCGCTCGGCGAGGACTTCACCGTCGTCGCCTCGGGCGTGGTCGAGATCGGGCTCGGGGCAGCGTTCGTGGCTCTTCCGTCCCGACGCCGGACGGTCGGCCTCCTGCTGGCCCTCTTCTACGTCGCGATCTTCCCGGGGAACATCGCGCAGTACGTCGAGCACACCGACGCGTTCGGGCTCACCACCGACCGGGCCCGGTTCATCCGGCTCTTCTTCCAGCCGCTGCTCGTGCTCGCCGCCCTGTTCGGCGGCGGCTGGTTCCGCCGCTCTGCCGACGACTGACCTCGTTCAAGGACGGCGCACCGGCCACGCCGCCCACGACTGCTCGAAGGCAGGGCCGGGCCGGGGGGCTGACGAGCTGCCACCGTCGGCCCAACGGAAGCCGTGCTCCATCCACCCACTGGTCCGTCGTTGACGCTTCCGGAACTCGACGAACCCCTGGGTGGCAGCGTCGAGGTACTGCTCCTCGAGCATCTCGACGAGATCCTCCGACTCCTCGTCGCACGCGTCGCACAGGCAGGTCGGGACGGTCTCGACGACGAGGCGACCCAGGCCGAGCGTGACGCTCCACCCCCACTCCTCGCTCTGCGACGTGGCGATGACGACACGCGACGCCGCTGGGTCGGACGGCTCCACGACGCGGACGTCGGGGCGGACGCCCGAACGCGTGACCAGCGCCCGTTCCTCGTCAGTCGGCTCGCGAGTCACGGCGTCGTAAGTCTCGACGAGTCGTGCGGGCAGTGCCTCGGCCCACCGTCCCAGCCCGGCCGTCACCTCCGCGACGTCGCGGGTCACTCGCGAGTAGGCCTCGTCGGGCGGCCCGTCCTCGCCCCATCGATCGTCCATGCCGTCATCCTCTCGGGAGAGCCGAGCATCGGCCAAGCGCCTATAGTTTGCGTATGCACGCAAGTACGCAAAGAGACGACTGGGGGGACGACGTCGTCCGTCTCGCCGTCGAGGTCCTGCGCATCCTGGCCGATCCGACACGTCTGCAGATCGCGGGACTCGTCCTCGACGACGAAGCGTCCGTGTCGGACCTGGCCGAACGGCTCGGCCGACCGGTGCCTGCCGTCTCGCAGCACCTGGCCAAGATGCGCCTGGCCGGTCTCGTGACGACCCGCCGCCAAGGCAACCAGGTGCTCTACCGCGTCGAGAACGGTCATGTCCGTCAGCTCGTCATCGACACCGTCCGGCACGTGGAGCACCTCCTGCACGAGGTCCCGGCACACCACCGCGGAGTCGACTCATGACCGGGCACGGGCACGACCACCACCACCATGACCATGACCACCGGGGACATCAGCACGACCACGGCCGTCCCGGGTCCGGGACGGTCTGGAGTCGTCTGCGGCACGGGGCGAGTCACCTGCTGGGCGCCCACTCGCACGACTCGGCCGACCAGGTCGACGACGAGCTGGAGGCCAACGCCGAGGGACGCCGAGCGCTCTGGACCAGCCTCGGCCTGCTCGCCCTGACGGCTGCGCTCCAGGCGTTCGTCGTGGTGGCCACAGGCTCGGTCGCTCTGCTCGGCGACACCCTCCACAACGTCGCCGACGCCCTGACCGCCGTGCCGCTGCTCATCGCGTTCTGGCTCGCTCGCCGCGCACCGAGCGACCGCTTCACCTACGGGTACGGCCGCGCGGAGGACCTGGCCGGTCTCTTCGTCGTCGCCATGATCACGTTGTCCGCGGTGCTCGCGGGCGTGGAGGCGGTCCGGCGCCTGCTCGATCCGCGCGACGTCGAGCACCTGTGGGCCGTGGCGGCGGCCGGCGTCGTCGGGTTCGTCGGCAACGAGGTGGTGGCCCGCTACCGGATGCGCGTGGGGCACCGCATCGGGTCCGCCGCGCTCGTGGCCGACGGGCTGCATGCCCGGACCGACGGCTTCACGAGCCTCGCCGTGGTCCTCGGTGCCGCCGGGGTCGGGCTCGGGTGGCAGGCCGCCGACCCCGTCATCGGTCTCGTCATCACGGTGGCCATCCTCGGCGTGCTGAGGTCGGCCGCCGTCCAGGTGGGGATGCGCCTGCTCGACGGCGTGGACCCGGTCGTGGTGGCCTCGGCCCGCTCGACGCTCGCGGCGGTGGAGGGCGTGGTCGACGTCCGAGAGGTCCGGGTGCGCTGGATCGGTCACGCGCTGTCCCTCGACGCCGACCTCGTCGTCCCGCGCGAGCTCTCGGCGCTCGACGCCCACGCCATCGCCCACGCGGCCGAGGCCTCGCTCGTGGCGGCGCTCCCGCGACTCGGCCAGGCCTCGGTCCACGTCAGCCCGGCCGGCGTCCACGCCTGACCCCTTCGGATGCGTCCGTCACCTCCCCGGGGTCGTGATGGGTGACAGGTTCGTCGCCTGCTCGGGAACGGCCGAAGGCCGGCCCCTGGCGGGACCGGCCTTCGTGGTGGTGCTGGAGAGGGAAGCGACTCAGCGCTCCTCCTCGCCTCGGATGTACGCCTCGAGCTTGGCGCGACCGAGGTCGTCGGGACGCTGCTCCGGGGGCGACTTCATGAGGTACGACGAGGCGCTCAGGAGCGCACCGCCGACGCCGCGGTCCTTGGCGATCTTCGCCGCGCGGATGGCGTCGATGATGATGCCGGCCGAGTTGGGCGAGTCCCAGACCTCGAGCTTGTACTCGAGGTTGAGGGGGACGTCGCCGAACGCGCGACCCTCGAGGCGGACGTAGGCCCACTTGCGGTCGTCGAGCCAGGCCACGTAGTCCGACGGACCGATGTGGACGTTCTTGTCGTTGACCTTGCCGGCGAGCGAGCCCGTCAGGTTGGACGTGACGGCCTGCGTCTTGCTGACCTTCTTGGACTCCAGGCGCTCACGCTCGAGCATGTTCTTGAAGTCCATGTTGCCACCGACGTTGAGCTGGTAGGTGCGGTCGAGCGAGACGCCGCGGTCCTCGAACAGCTTGGCCATGACGCGGTGCGTGATGGTGGCACCGACCTGGCTCTTGATGTCGTCGCCGATGATCGGGACGCCGGCGTCCTCGAACTTCTTGGCCCACACGGGGTCGGAGGCGATGAAGACGGGCAGGGCGTTGACGAAGGCCACGCCCGCGTCGATGGCGCACTGCGCGTAGAACTTGTCGGCGTTCTCCGAGCCCACCGGGAGGTAGGACACGAGGACGTCGGCCTGGGAGTCCTTGAGGACCTGGACGACGTCGACCGACGGGGCGTCGGACTCCTCGATGGTCTCGCGGTAGTACTTGCCGAGACCGTCGAGCGTGTTGCCCTTCTGCACCGTGATGCCGAGCGGCGGCACGTCGATGATCTTGATGGTGTTGTTCTCGCTGGCCTGCGTCGCCTCGGCCAGGTCGAAGCCGACCTTCTTGGCGTCGACGTCGAACGCTGCGACGAACTCGATGTCCTTGACGTGGTAGTCGCCGAACTGGACGTGCATGAGACCCGGGACGGTGCCCGACGGATCTGCATCCTTGTAGTACTCGACGCCCTGGATCAGTGACGTGGCGCAGTTGCCCACGCCGACGATCGCTACGCGAACCGAACCCATGGATTCTCCTCCGGTGATGGTGTTCATTCCCCGGCCGCTGCCTGGCCGGGGGGTGTTTCGGGTGGTGCCTGGTCCTTCTGGTCGGACGCCGGTCCGCCGTTGCGTTCGCGGTCGATCAGGTCGCTCAGCCAGCGCACTTCGCGCTCGACCGACTCCAACCCGTGCCGCTGCAGCTCCTGCGTGTAGGCGTCCACCCGCTCGCGGCCACGCAACGTGGCCTGGCGGACGTTCTCGAGTCGCTCCTCCAGACGGCTGCGCCGTCCCTCGAGGATGCGGACACGATTCGGCGACGAGGTCCGCGCGAAGAACGCGAACCGTACGCCGAAGCTCTCGTCGTCCCATGCTGCCGGTCCCGACTCCTCCATGACCTGGGCGAAGTAGTCCTTGCCCTCGGCGGTGAGGTGGTAGACGATCCGGTTGCGCCGACCGCGCACGAGCGCGTCGGGGTCCTCGTCGGCGGCGATGTGGCCGCCCTTCACGAGGGCCTTGAGGCAGGGGTAGAGCGTGCCGTAGGACAGCACGCGCCCCCAGCCGAGCAGTGCGATGAGCTGCTTGCGCAGCTCGTAGCCGTGCATGGGCGCGTCGTGGAGGAGGCCGAGCACGGCCAGCTCCAGGGCGGCACCACGCGGTGTGATGCGGCGCTCACGCGACGCGGTCATGCGGCTCGCTCTCGGGTCGTCCACGGTCGTTGTGACGCGTGGGTATATCGGGACGATACATCGCCGCGCGACAGGATGTCACCCCCGCGACCGGTGGGCCGAGTAGCGGCATTCCGTTTTCTCAGGCGGACCAGGCACACTGGTGCGGGGTTCCGGGCCTGTCCTGACCCCTTCTGCACGTCACGAAACGGAGATCGTCACCGACGATCACCGTCCTGAGGAAAGGCCCACGTTGAGCCCAGAGCGCACGGGACGCGGCAACCGCAAGAGCAGCAGCCGCACCACGTCCGACCGCCCAGGACTGCTTCGCCGCGTCACCGGAACCGGTCCGTGGTGGAGCAAGGTGCTGCGGTGGGCCCTCGCTCTCGGCACGCTCGGCATCGTCGGTGGCGCTCTCACGTTCTTCCTGCTCTACCGCTTCATCGAGATCCCGGACGCCAACGCCGACTTCGAGACGCAGACGACCAAGGTCTTCTACTCCGACGGCAAGACGCCCATCGGCTCGTTCGCGCTCCAGGACCGCGAGAGCGTCAGCCTCGACCAGGTCCCGGCCGTCATGCAGTCGGCCGTCATCGCGGCCGAGGACCGGAGCTTCTACGAGAACAAGGGGCTCGACCTCAAGGGAATCCTGCGCGCGGTGAAGGAGAACACGACCAGCGGTCAGGTGACGTCGGGCGGCTCCACCATCACGCAGCAGTACGTCAAGGTCCTCTACCTGACCCAGGAGCGCTCCTACAAGCGCAAGATCCGCGAGGCCGTGCTCTCGGTCAAGATCCACAACCAGCTCTCCAAGAAGGAGATCCTGGAGGGCTACCTCAACACCATCTACTTCGGGAACCGCGCCTACGGCGTGCAGGTGGCCGCGCGGACCTACTTCGGCAAGTCCGCCTCGGAGCTCAACTTCCCGCAGGCCGCCGCGCTCGCCACCATCATCAACAACCCGTCCTACTACGACCCGTACTCCGAGGGCGGCCTCCAGCGCATGGTGCCGCGGTACAACTACGTGCTCGACGGCATGCTCAAGGACGGTGCCATCACGCAGGAGCAGCACGACAAGTTCGCGGGCCGTCTGCCGAAGTTCGACAAGCTCAAGAGCATCGACCGCTTCGGTGGCACCAAGGGCTACCTCCTCTCGCTCGTCAAGCGACAGATGAGGTCGCAGGCAGGCTTCGACGACGCCGAGGTCGACGGCGGCGGACTGCGCATCGTCACGACCTTCGACAAGGACATGCAGAAGGACGCCGTCGACGCGGTCAAGCAGGTCCGTCCCGGAGGCCTCGACGAGCTGCACACCGCACTCGTGTCCGTCCAGCCCGGCACCGGTGCCGTGCGAGCCCTGTACGGCGGACCCGACTACCTGAAGAGCCAGAACAACTGGGCCACGCTGCCCACCCAGCCCGGCTCCACGTTCAAGGCCTTCGCCGTGATCGCCGGTCTCGAGGACGGCTACAGCCTCAAGACCAAGCTCAACGGCAGCTCGCCGTTCCGCATCGGCAGCAGCGTCATCGAGAACCAGGGCGACTCCGGCGGCGAGTCGTTCGGGACGGTGCCGCTCGAGTTCGCCACGCAGAAGTCGATCAACACCGCGTTCATCGACCTCGTCCAGCAGATGAGCGGTGGCAAGGACGCCGACATCTCGGTGGGGGCCAAGAAGGTCCTCGAGGCGGCCAACCAGGCCGGAATCCCCAAGTCCGTGACGGACAAGATCGAGCCCTTCGCGGTCACGCCGCTCGGCTACGCGCCCGTGCCGCCCATCGACATGGCCAACGCCTACGCCACCATCGCGGCCGAGGGGAAGCGGGCCGACTGGTTCGTCATCCGCTCGGTGAAGAACCGCTCCGGCGAGGAGATCTACCGGCACAAGGTCAAGACGGAGCAGGCCATCCCCGAGGACGTCGCCGCCGACACGTTGTTCGCGCTGCAGCGCGTCACCGCGGCGGGCACCGGCATGAGCGGCCGCACGATCTGCCCCACCGCCGGCAAGACCGGCACGGCCACGGCCGGCGACGACGACGACCAGCACGTCTCGTCGTCGTGGTTCCTGGGCGCCACGCCCAAGCTCGCCACGGCCGTCATGTACAACCGCGGTGTCGGCAACGAGGACCTCGAGGGCTACCTCAACCCGTTCTTCGGTGGCACCTACCCCGCGCTCACCTTCAAGGCCTACATGGACGCGGCGCTCGTCGACGGCGGCTTCACCGGCGCTGACTGCGGCACCTTCCCGCGGGCAGCCAACATCAAGGCCGACAAGGGCACCACGGTGGTCCCGGCTCCGCGCAAGACCAGCAAGCCCAAGCCGAAGCCCTCGGCCACGGTCCGGCCCACGCCGACGCCCACGCGCACGACGCCGCAGCCCACCGAGCCCACGGTCCAGCCGAGCCCGGAGCCGACGACGACGGCCACGCCCTGCGTCGACAACAACGGTGCTCTCCCGCCCAACCCCTGCAGGGACTAGCCGGGGAGCCAGGTCTCGACCGGATCGTCGTCAGTCGATGACGATCCGGTCGAACGTCGTGGTGGTGAAGCGCACCGCGACGCCGACCGTGTCGCCGACGGCGGGCGGCGGGACCGAGGCGGGGAGCAGCACCATGCTGGCCTGCATGTGCGGCGGCTCGGCGAACCAGCGCTGACGGCCGGCCACGCGGAACGGGCTGAGCGACAGCCCCGCCGCCTCCAGCCCGCCCTTGGCGAGGGTCTTGCCGCGCTGCATCACGCCGGTCTGGGCGCGCGGGGCCTCCAGGCCGAGGCCGTGGCTCGTGCCGCCGGCCACCACGAGCAGGTGTCCTTCGCGGGGGACGGGACGTTGGCGGTAGCCGATGCGCTCGCCGCGGGAGATCCCGTGGACGTCGAGCACCACGGCACGCACGTCGAGCGCACCGAGGTCGCCGAGCCAGAGCGACGTGCCGATGCGCGGGCGGACCTCGAGGTTGGGGCGACGCTCACGCAGCATGGAGAGCTCGCTCGGCACGAGGTGGGACACGTAGAGGACCGAGGTGTCGACGCGTGAGGTCTCCAGCGCGGCGGCCCAGCCCTCCGCCTCCTCGAGGTTGGCGCCCGCCATGGGCAGATGGATGGCGAAGCCCTCGAGGACGAGGTCGCCGAGCTCGGCCACGGCGGCCGCCAGCTCGTGCCGGTCGAAGCCGTGCCGGGCCATGGACGTCTCGCCCTCGAGGACGACGCGCGCCCCCGGTGCGGTGGCGGCCAGCGCAGTCACGTCCTCGACGCGGCCGAGGGTGTGGATGACGCGGTCGTCGAGCACGACGTCGGGCAGGAAGGAGCGGTACGGCGAGAGGACGAGCACGTCGCCGCCGAAGTCGGCGAGGGCCTGCGGCACCTCGGCGTAGGTCCCGACCGAGATGCTCCCGAGCCCGAGGCGGGTGGCCTCGGCGGCCAGGACGTCGCGGCCCAGACCGTAGCCGTTGCCCTTGACCACCGGGACGAGCCCCGGGGTGGAAGCCGCGACGGCATCGAGGTGGCGCCTCCAGCGCTCCCCGTCGACGTGAAGATCAAATGTCATGCCGCCCCTCCCGTAGGACAGTGCGAAGAGTACGAGAGCGACGGCATGAGTGCCTCATGACTCGCTCGCTGGCGCTCGCTCAT
>NZ_LMFJ01000002.1:348037-524321 GCF_001426755.1 Aeromicrobium sp. Root495
TCGAGAGCGACGGCATGAGTCCCTCATGGTTCGCTCGCTGGCGCTCGCTCATGCGCAGCTCTCCCTAGCCTCGGCGCTTCATGTATAGCGTGAACGCGCGGTGCAGCACGCGGTTGAGCGGGAGGTCCCACTCCCCGAGGTACTCCACCGCCTCGCCGCCCGTTCCCACCTTGAACTGGATGAGACCCACGTGCGAGTCGTCGGCGTCGAGGGTGTCGGTGATGCCGCGCAGGTCGTAGACGGTGGCACCGGCCGCAAGGGCGTCGCGCATCATCTGCCACTGCACGGCGTTGGAGCCGCGGACGTCGCGCTTGGCCGTCGTGGACGCGCCGTACGAGTACCAGGCGTGCTGCCCCACGCGCACGAGCGTGGTGGCGGCGACGAGGTCGCCCTCGTGGTGCGCGAGGTAGAGCGCCATGCGACTCGGGTCCTCGCCGTTGAGCGCGTCCCACATCGTCTCGAAGTAGTGGAGCGGTCGCGGCGTGAAGTGGTCGCGCTCGGCGGTCTCGGTGTAGACGCGGTGGAAGTCGGCCAGCTGCTCGCGGCTGCCGAGGGTGACCTCGACGCCGGCCTTGGCCGCCTTCTTGATGTTGCGGCGCCAGAGCTGGTTCATCCCGGCGAGGACCTCGTCCTCGGTCTTGGGGGTTCCGTCGTCGTGCGCCAGCGGTAGCTGGAAGTTGTACTTGGGCTGGCCGGCGGAGAACCCACCCTCAGTGGGGAGCTCGGACCAGCCCAGGCTGCTCAGACGGCCGGCCACGGCGAGGGCATCCTCGTCGAGGACGTCGGCGGGGACGTCGGAGAGCGTGCCGAGCGCAGGGTCGGCGACAGCCTGCTTGACCGTGCCGGCGTGCCACCGACGTGTGACGACGGGCGGGCCGATGCGGATGCCGAAAGCGCCCTGCTTCGTGAGGTGCTGGGCGAGCGGGCTCAGCCACGCGCCGAGGTCGGGGTCGGTCCAGTCGATGTCGGGACCCTCGGGCAGGTAGGCCAGGTAGCGCTTCACCTTGGGCACCTGGCGGTAGAGGACGAGCGCGGAGCCGACCAGGCGATCACCCTGGAACCAGCCCACGGACTCGCCCCGCCACTCCCGCTTCACCTCGGCCCACGCGGGAGTCTGGAGGAAGCTGACCGACGGCCGCGAGTCGACGAAGCGTCGGTGCTCGGCGGCGTCGATGGTCCGGACCACGAGCTGGGCTGACGTCACCACCCGAGGCTACCAACGGACCTGTGCTGCGCCCGCCGGCCATCAGTTAGGCTGTCCTAACACGGTGCAGGACGCCGATGCCACCACGCAGTCGAGGGAAGGTCTCCCGTGAACACGTACGCCGCCACGGTCCGCAGCCGCAAGCAGCTGTCGCCGCACCTGGTCACCATCACGCTGGGTCTGGACGCGTTCCCCACCACCGGCATCCCCGACGAGTACGTCCGGATCCTCATCCCGGCTGCCGGAGAGGAGCTCGTGCTCCCCCAGATCGGCGACGACTACTCCTGGACCTATCCCGAAGGAACGGTGGAGCCGGCGGCGCGGGTGTACACGATCTCCGACCACCGGATGGTCGAGGGACGGGTCGAGGTCGACCTCGACGTCGCGCTCCACGACGAGGGTGTCGGCTCGGACTGGGCCCGCACCTGCGCCGCGGGTCAGCGGGTGGGCATCGTCGAGCCGCACGGGCTGTACAAGGCCGCCGCCGACGTCGCCTGGCAGCTCCTGGTCTGCGACATCACGGGTCTCCCGGCCCTGGCGCGCATCCTGCGGTGCCTCGGTCCCGACCAGCGGGCCGACGTCGTCGTGGTGCTGACCGACGCCGCCGACCAGATCGCCCTGCCGAGCCTCGCCGACGTCTCCGTGCGGTGGGTGGTGGTGGACCGCGTGGTCGACGTCTCCGACGCCCTGGCCGCCGCCGTGCTCGAGGCCGAGCTGCCCGCCGAGGGCCCACGCTACGTCTGGCTCGCGGGCGAGGCCCGCTCCAGCCGCACCGTGCGCCGCCACCTGCGCCGCACGCTCGGCTGGCCGCAGTCCGACTTCTACACGTGCGGCTACTGGCAGGTCGACGCCGAGAAGTGGCTCGCCCGCTACGAGGAGGTGGCCGACGAGGTCATTGCCGAGGCGGCCGAGGTGCAGCGGTCCGTGGGCGACGACGAGGGCGCCTACCTCGATGCCCTCGACGACATCTACGAGCGCGTCGGCCTCTAGGGCGCATGGTCCGTGCGCTGCGGGGTACGTGCCTGGCATGACTGCTCAGCCCGAAGAAGCGCCCGCGCCCGATCCCGACACCGGCACCTCCCAGGAGGAGGCGGACCCGCCCACCGAGTCCACGCAGCCGCTGGACCGGGCTGTCGAGCCCGGCACCGAAGTGATCGAGGCAGGCGCCCATGCCTGACGTCGAGCGCACGGTCACCACGACGGCGCCCCTCTCCACCGTGTTCACCTACCTCTCGGACTTCACGAACACCGAGGAGTGGGACCCACCCACCGTCAGGACGACGCGTGAGAGCGGCGACGGCGGACCCGGCACCGTGTACCGCAACGTCTCCAAGATCCTGGGTCACGAGACCGAGGTGGAGTACACGGTGGAGCAGGTCGTCCCCGACCAGCTCTTCCAGCTGCGCGGCAAGGCCACGGGCGTCGAGCTCCTCGACACCATGACGTTCGAGTCTGTGCCCGAGGGCACCAAGGTCACCTATCACGCGGAGTTCATGCCGCAGGGCGCCGCCAAGCTGGGCGAGTTCCTCCTGCCGCCCGCACTCAAGAAGCTGGGCGACGACACGGCCGAGAGCCTCGAGAAGGCGCTCGCGAAGCTCGGCTGACCGGTGATGTGGCCGGCCCTCTGACCTGGCTCAGCCCGCTGGCTGCGTGAGCGCCGGGGGCAGCCAGGCCAGTCCGGGCGAGGGGGGAGCCGGCACGAACCGCAGCACCATGCCCGCCTCCTCCGGGGTCCGGTCGGCCTTGCGATGGTTGCAGCGCAGGCACGCCGCCACGGCGTTCTCCCACGTGAGACCGCCTCCGCGGCTCCGCGGCACCACGTGGTCGACGGTCTCGGCCGACCCGCCGCAGTAGGCGCACGACCGGTCGCGAGCCTTGATGGCCGACTTGGTGCACAGGTGTCCGCGGCGGTGGATCCACCGCGCCACGACGTACTTCACGAGCCGCAGGACCCGCGGACGCGGGAACGGCCCGAACGACTCGTCGTCGCTCTCCTCGACGACGGCCACCTCGCGCACCAGCATCTTGATGGCGTGGCGCAGCGACACGCGTTGCAGGGGTTCATAGCTGGCATTGAGGACCAGCACGGAGCCATCAGTCATCGCTACGACCTTTCGGCGTACTGGAGCCAGGCTAGCCGTTGAAGCCTCAGAACTCGCGGGAGTCGGCGCGATTGGATATCAAGGGACGAGCGCGAAACATCCAGGAGACATCGCCGACCTAAGGTGAAGACGTGACTGAGACGCACCTGTTCGACGACTACGGTCCGGTGTCGGGGTTCGACGAGATGTACGGCGGTGCGGAGGTCAGGTCGGAGTACCAGGCCGTCCACGCGGCGTTCTCGGCCATGGGTGACGACGAGATCCGGCTGCGCGCCGACTCGCTCGCCTCGGCCTACCTCGAGCAGGGGGTCACGTTCGGCGTCGGCGGCGAGGAGCGGCCCTTCCCGCTCGACATCGTGCCGCGCATCATCGAGGCCGCCGACTGGCGGCACGTCGACACCGGTGTCCGGCAGCGGGTCAAGGCCCTCGAGGCCTTCCTGGCCGACGTCTACGGACCGGGCGAGGTGTTCGCCGACGGCGTGGTCCCGCGGGAGACCGTCCTCACCTCGCCGCACTACCACCGGGTCGTGAGCGGCATCGAGCCTCCCAACGGCGTGCGCGTGCACATCTCGGGCATCGACCTCATCCGCGACGGCAACGGTGAGTTCCGGGTGCTCGAGGACAACTGCCGCGTCCCCTCCGGCGTCTCCTACGTCATGACCAACCGGCCGGCCATGTCGGCCGCGCTCCCCGAGGTCTTCGCCGACCACCGCATCCGGCCGGTCCAGCAGTACTCGCGCAACCTGCTCGCGGCCCTGCGCGCCGCAGCGCCGTCGGGCGTGAGCGACCCCACCGTCGTGGTCCTCACCCCCGGCGTCTTCAACTCCGCCTACTTCGAGCACACGCTGCTCGCGCGCACGATGGGCGTCGAGCTCGTCGAGGGGCGCGACCTCGTGTGCCGGCAGGGCCGGGTGCTCATGCGCACCACGCGTGGCCTGGAGCCGGTGCACGTCATCTACCGCCGCATCGACGACGAGTTCCTCGACCCGATGCAGTTCTTCCCCGAGTCGGTGCTCGGCGTGCCGGGACTCATCAACGCGGCGCGGGCCGGCACGGTCACCATCGCCAACGCGGTGGGCAACGGTGTCGCCGACGACAAGCTCATCTACACGTACGTGCCCGACCTCATCCGGTACTACCTCAACGAGGAGCCCATCCTCCAGAACGTCGACACCTGGCGCCTGGGCGAGGCGGAGCAGCGCGAGGAGGTGCTCGACCGGCTCGACGAGCTGGTCCTCAAGCCGGTCGACGGGTCCGGAGGCAAGGGCATCGTGATCGGCCCCGCCGCCTCCCGCGAGGAGCTCGACGAGCTGCGCGGCAAGATCCACGCGGACCCCCGCGCCTGGATCGCCCAGCCGGTCATCTCGCTCTCCACGGTCCCCACGCTCGTGGAGAAGGGCATCCGCCCGCGCCACGTCGACCTCCGTCCGTTCGCCGTCAACGACGGCGACGACGTCTACGTCCTGCCCGGCGGTCTGACCCGCGTGGCGCTCCCGGAGGGCGAGCTCATCGTGAACTCCAGCCGCGGCGGAGGGTCCAAGGACACCTGGGTGCTGGCCGACCCGTTCGTCCCGGCCGACCCCAAGGACACCGTCGACGAGGACGAGGAGGCCGAGAAGGCCAAGCGCGCCCGCAGCGCCTCCGACGAGACCGGCGAGATCCCGCGCGTCACCCAGACCCAGAGCCAGGCACAGGGCCGGACGCAGGAGCAGACGCGCCAGAGCCAGACCCAGCAGCAGTCCCAGAGCCAGGACGGGGAGGTGGCCTGATGCTGAGCCGCATCGGTGAGTCGCTCTTCTGGATCGGCCGCTACCTCGAGCGGGCCGACGACACCGCCCGCATCCTCGACGTCCAGCTGCAGGTCCTCGTCGAGGACCCCTCCATCGACGAGGCCACCTCGTGCGAGCAGCTGCTCCAGGTCATGGGGGTCGACGACTACTCCGGCACCGTGAACCGCTGGACCATCCTCGACCTCCTGGCTCACAACCCCGACTCGGGCACCTCCATCGCTGCGGCCATCGACGCCGCCCGCGAGAGCGCCCGCGGCGCCCGAGAGACGCTCTCCACCGACATGTGGACGGCCATCAACACCACGTGGCGCGGTCTGCCGGCCGCCCGCTCCAAGCGTGCGCCCGACCTCTTCGCCTGGGTGCGCAACCGGGCCGCCATGATCAACGGCATCGCCGACTCCACCATGACGCGCGACGAGGGCTGGAACTTCTTCATGCTGGGGCGGAGCATCGAGCGGGTCGACATGACCGCCCGCCTGCTCTCCACGGCGGCCCTCGCGGCGGGTGCCCAGCTGGCCTGGCCCACCACGCTGCGGGCCTGCGGAGCTTACGAGGCCTTCATCCGCGCCTACCGCGGGCTCGACGGCGACCGCCAGGCCGCGGAGTTCCTGCTCCTCGACCGCTGGTTCCCGCGCTCGGTCGTCAGCTCGCTCCTCGAGGCCGAGCGTGCGCTGGGCCGGCTGGAGGCGCGCGGCCAGCGGTCGGGCTTCACGGACGAGGCCCAGCGACTCCTGGGCCGGGCCCGCACCGAGCTCGAGTACCGCCCCCTCACCGAGATCATCGAGGAGATGCCCACCGAGATGGAACGCATCCAGCGCAGCTGCGCCGCCGCGAGCGACGCCGTGAGCACCCGGTACTTCTCCCGCGCGGAGTCCCACGCCTGGACCGGCGGGGTGCTCCTGTGAACCAGGCGAGCACCGGGACCGGACGGCCCGAGTCGATGCAGCTCCGCATCCGTCACACCACGGGGTACCAGTACGCCGAGGGGGCGGCGGCGTCGTACAACGAGGCGCGTATGACGCCCCTCACCACGAGCGACCAGTACGTGCTGCGCTCACGGCTCGACGTCACGCCCACGGCCTGGTCCGTGGAGTACCGCGACTACTGGGGCAGCACCGTCACGAGCTTCGAGGTGCACGAGCCGCACGAGACCCTCTCGGTCGTCTCCACCAGCACGGTCGAGACGTCGGCCCACACGCAGGAGCCCGGGGAGGTGGCGTGGGACGACCTCGCCGCGGTGCAGGACGAGTGGTGCGAGTACCTCGTCGCGTCGCGTTGGGTCGAGCCGCCGGCCGACCTCGTCCCCGAGCTGGAGCGCCTCCGGGCAGCGTCCGGGACGCCCGGTGCCTACGCCACCGCTGTCTCCGACCTGGTCCACGAGCGCATCACCTACCTGCCGGGTGCCACCGAGGTGTCCTCCACGGCGAGCGACGCCTGGGCCGCAGGAGCCGGCGTCTGCCAGGACATGGCCCACCTCGTGGTGGGCGCCCTGCGCTGGGCGCGCATCCCGGCCCGCTACGTCTCGGGCTACCTGCACCCGTCCACCGACCCCGTCGTCGGGGAGACGGTGGAGGGCGAGTCGCACGCGTGGGTCGAGTGGTGGGACGGCGACTGGGTCGCCCACGACCCGACCAACGCCATCACCCCCGGGGCGCGGCACGTCATCGTCGGACGCGGTCGCGACTACGCCGACATCCCGCCCCTGCGCGGCATCTACTCCACGCAGGGCGAGTCCGAGCTCTTCGTGAACGTCGAGATCACGCGCCTGCGCTGACGCTGCGGCCACGACGCCGGGGAAGCTCCTCGGGGCTCAGCGGCACGACGTCGAGCAGACGGACGGGACCGACCTCCAGCACCCCGTCGTCGAGCGGCTCGGTGCGGATGCCCGCGTGCCGACGCAGGCCGCGGTGCGAGCCCTCGGCGTACACGACGTCCATCCAGGCGCAGGGGTTGGCGCGGGTGAGCGAGCGGAACCGGGCGGGACCGTGTCCTGCGTCGATCGTGAAGGTCGTGTGGAGCAGCGACTCCACGTCCACGCCGGAGAGCACCACGTTGCGCCGGGCCAGGCGGGTGTCCACGGTCTCCACACCCAGGGGCACGAGCACGGACTCCAGCTCCTCACGGCTGACGAAGGTCACCGCCGCCCGGCGGTGCCGGGCGCCGAAGTACCGGTCGCCGACGATCCCGCGGTGCGCCCGGACGTCGACCCGGGTGGGCGCCTCGTCGACGCCCTCGCCCATGGGCGCGACGCCATCGGTCGGGCGGCCGGCGTACCGGTGGCCCGGCGAGACGACGAGCTCGAGGATCTCCACGCCGCCAGGCTACGGACGAGGCCCTTCGGCCAGCACGGCCACCTGGGTGGCCTCGGCGCGCCCGCGCAGGGTGACCGGCTCCGAGGCGACCCAGTGGCCGGCCTCGTCGTCGCCGGCCTTGTCGACCGTCTCCTGCATCACGAGGAGCTGCCCGGGCACCTTCTTGGCCAGGTCGGTGAGGCGCGACGCGGAGTTCACGGCGTCGCCGATCACGGTGTACTCGAATCGTGTGGTGTCGCCGATGTTCCCGGCCACGACCTCGCCGGTGGCCACTCCGATGCCGGCTCCCACCTCGGGCACCTCGGCGGCCAGGCGGGTCGCCATGGTCCGGGCCGCGGACAGCGCGCGCTCGGCGTGATCGGGCAGGTCGACGGGGGCACCGAAGATGGCCAGCACGGCGTCGCCCATGAACTTGTTGACGAGCCCTTGGTGCGCCGCCACCTCCTCCACCACGACCCCGAAGAACCGGTTGAGCACGCCCACGACCTCGGTGGGCGAGTGCTCCGTGGCGTAGGTCGTGGACGAGACGAGGTCGACGAAGAGGACGGAGACGAAGCGCGTCTCCCCGCCCAGCTCGACGTCGCCGCGCGAGGCGGCCTCGGCCACCTCGCGACCGACGTGACGTCCGAACATGTCACGGATGGCCTCGCGCTCACGGAGCCCCGCGACCATGTCGTTGAAGCCGGCCTGGAGCATGCCGAGCTCCGTGCCGTCGTAGACCACGACCTCGGTGTCGTAGCTGCCGTCGCGCACCTGCGGGAGCGCGTCGGTGACCGAGCGCAGCGGGTTGACGACGGAGCGGGCGGTGAGCGCGGTGACGAGCAGGCCGAACAGCAGGATGACGCCGGCGAGCCCGAGGACGACGATCGCGAACTGGTTGGACGACGCCTCGGGGAACGTGAGGACCACGAGCGCACCCACGACGAGCCCGAGGACGGGTGCCGCGGTGCCGAGGCCCCAGAAGATGAGCAGGCGACGCTGCACGCCCATGCCGGAGGGCCGCACGTGCTCGTGACCCTCGAGGGCCTGGGCCGCGACGGGGCGCAGGACGAACTCGGCGATGAGGTAGGCGATGGTGCTCACCACGAGACCGGCGATGACCACCGCGAAGGCGACGCTCAGGACGGCCTTGGGCTGGAGCAGCAGCGCGAGGACGGTGTAGAGCACCGCCGCGACGCCCCACAAGGAGGCCTGCATGACGCTGAGACGCCACGGGAGCCGGAGCGCGGCGCGGCGCTCCGCGTCCGTCGGGTCCTCCTCGGCGATGGCCCAGCGCAGGCCGCGGATGGCGCTCACGGTGCCGTAGGTGGCGCCGAACAGCACGGCCACGAGGACGTAGGTGGGCGTCGCGATGGTCATCGCGATGCCGAACTCGTGGTTGATCTCCTCGCCGGGGATGATCACCACGGTGAGCGCGGCCACCACGACGGCGCCCACCACGTTGGTCACGATGAGGAGCACGGTCAGGAGCACCTGGACCCGGACGCGGAGCCGGCGGGTGCCCTGGTCGGCCGTCCCGAGCAGCAGGGACCCGAAGGCCGAGGACTGCTGTTCCGTCATGGCGTCCCGTCTGTTCGTGCGAGGTGTGGCCCCCGACGCTAGCGTCGATCCTATGAGCGAAGAGCGCTATTACGCCGATCCCGTGCCCGAGACCCACCGTCCGTACGTCGCCGCGGAGGATCGTTACACCCACCTGGACTACCGGCGAGTGGGCACGAGCGGCCTGCTCCTGCCCCCCATCTCGCTGGGCCTGTGGTGGAACTTCGGCGACGACCGGCCGTTCGAGACCCAGCGCGAGGTCCTGCGTCACGCGTTCGACCGAGGCATCACGCACTTCGACCTCGCCAACAACTACGGCCCGCCCTACGGCTCGGCCGAGGAGAACTTCGGCCGCATGATGCGGACCGACTTCAAGCCCTACCGTCACGAGCTCGTGCTGTCGTCCAAGGCCGGCTGGGACATGTACCCCGGTCCCTACGGCAAGCTCGGCAGCCGCAAGTACCTCCTGAACAGCCTCGACGAGTCGCTCCAGCGGATGAGCGTCGACCACGTCGACATCTTCTACTCGCACCGGGCCGACTCCGGCACGCCCGTCGAGGAGACCATCGGCGCGCTCGACACCGCCGTCCGCCAGGGCAAGGCCCTCTACGTCGGCATCTCCTCCTACTCGCCCGAGCGCACCGCCCGCGCCGTGGCGGTGGCCAAGGAGCTCGGCACGCCGCTCGTCATCCACCAGCCCTCCTACGCGATGGTGAACCGCTGGATCGAGGACGGTCTCCTCACGGTGCTCGACGAGCACGGGCTGGGATCCATCGGGTTCTCGCCCCTCGCGCAGGGCCTGCTCACGAGCAAGTACCTCGGCGAGGAGCCCGGTGAGCGCTCCGGCCGTCGGGGCTCCTTCACCGACGACGTGCTCACGCCCGAGAACGTCGAGCGGCTGCGCGGACTCAACGCCATCGCCGAGGAGCGCGGGCAGTCGCTCGCCCAGATGGCGCTGTCGTGGACCCTGCGTCCCGGTGGGGTCACGTCGGCCCTCATCGGCGCCTCCTCGGTGGAGCAGCTCGACGAGAACCTCGCGGCCGCGGCCAACGTCGAGTTCAGCGACGATGAGCTCGCGCGCATCGACGAGCTGTCGGGCACCACGGAGGGCGTCGACATCTGGAAGGTCTCCTCGGTCGTCGAGTGAGGCCGGGGGGCGGGGATTGGCCTTTCGCCCTGGCATCCCCGTAGACTTGTCCGGTTGCCACTCGGCAGCACCTCCTGTTGCAGAGAGAAGTCTGCAGCCGCTTCAGTCCGAAGGAGGACGCACCTTGTCGTTGCGTCAGTACGAAGTCATGGTCATCCTGGATCCCGATCTCGATGAGCGCACGGTCGCTCCGAGCCTCGAGACCTTCCTCAACGTGGTCCGTCAGGACGGCGGAACCGTCGACGAGGTCGACGTCTGGGGCAAGCGTCGCCTGTCCTACGAGATCAACAAGAAGAACGAAGGCATCTACGCCGTGCTGCAGCTCTCCGCCGAGCCCGCCACGGTCAAGGAGCTCGATCGTCAGCTGGGTCTCAACGAGTCCGTCGTGCGCACCAAGGTGACGCGCCCGGACGTCAAGTAGTCCTCTGACCTGATTCAAGGCCCGCTTGTGGACGACGTCGCCCGCGACGTCTGAACCGTGCGGTTCACTGGCATCGACCACCACCCACCTCTCGAAAGGCCCCGACATGGCAGGCGAGACCGTCATCACCGTCGTCGGCAACATCACGGACGACCCCGAGCTCAAGTTCACCCCGTCCGGTGCGGCCGTCGCCAACTTCACCGTGGCGTCGACCCCGCGTTCCTTCGACCGCCAGACCAACGAGTGGAAGGACGGCAACCCGCTGTTCATCCGCTGCTCGGTGTGGCGCCAGATGGCTGAGAACGTCGCAGAGTCGCTGCAGAAGGGCCAGCACGTCATCGTGCAGGGCGCACTCAACGTGCGTCAGTACGAGCGCCAGGACGGCGGACGTGGCACGAGCGTCGAGATGAACGTCTACGAGGTGGGTGCGTCCCTGCGCTTCGCCACGGCCAAGGTCACCAAGGCCAACCGCTCCGGCGGTGGCGGTGGCGGCGGCTTCGGTGGCGGCAGCGGTGGCGGCGGCGGCGACTTCGGTGGGGGCAGCGCTCCCTCCGGTGGCGGCGCGGCAGCCAACCCGTGGTCCACGCAGCCCGCGGCCGGCGGCAACGCCGGTGGGAACGATGCCTGGGGCGGCTCGCCCGAAGAGCCCCCCTTCTGATCACCACCCGTTTTTTGAGCAAGATCCTCAAGGAGAACCATGGCTAAGCCCGTTGTCCGGAAGCCGAAGAAGAAGAGCAACCCGCTCGCGGCCGCCGGCGTCACCACGATCAACTACAAGGACACCGCGCTCCTGCGCAAGTTCATCTCGGACCGCGGCAAGATCCGCGCGCGCCGGGTGACCGGTGTCAGCGTCCAGGAGCAGCGTCAGATCGCCAAGGCCATCAAGAACGCCCGCGAGATGGCGCTCCTGCCGTACACGTCCAGCAGCCGCTGAGAGAGGAAGAGATCATGGCAAAGCTCATCCTCACGAACGAGGTCACCAACCTCGGAGAGCCCGGCGACATCGTCGAGGTCAAGGACGGATACGCGCGCAACTATCTGCTGCCGCGTAACGTCGCCATCCGCTGGAGCAAGGGCGCGGCCAAGCAGGTCGAGTCCATCAAGGCTGCCCGCGAGGCGCACGCCGTGCACGACCTCGAGGACGCCAAGCAGATCAAGGGCCGCCTCGAGGCCGACGCCGTCAACGTCTCGGTCCGCGCCGGTGAGGGTGGCCGTCTCTTCGGCGCCGTCACGGTGACCGATGTCGCCGAGGCCCTCGCGGCCATCGGCGTCACGGTCGACAAGCGTCGCATCGAGACCGGCAACCCCATCAAGTCGCTCGGCTCGCACGAGGTCAGCGTCCGCGTCCACCCCGAGGTCGTCGCCCAGGTGCGCCTCAACGTGGTCGCCTCCAAGTAAGGCTCCGCAGAGCGGGGCCCGGATCCGTCCGGGCCCCGCTCGCGCCTTTTCCACCATGAGTGCCCCCCGCACCCGCCTCCACCGCTGCGTCGCCGCGGTGATGCTGGCGACCCTCGTGACCGGGTGCTCGCTGTTCGGCTCCGACGACGAGCCCGTCGCATCGGGGTCGCGTGACCGGGTCACGAAGCTGCCCGTCACCGACACCGACCGCACGAAGCTGTCGTCGGTCCGTGACGGCGGCACGCTTCGCCTGGCCGTGCGGTCGCTCCCGCAGAACTTCAACCCCGTCCAGGTCGACGGGCTGCTCGGCGACGCCGCCAGCGTGCTCGAGCCGACGGCCGGCAACGCCGTCCGTCTGGAGGACGACGGCTCCTGGTCGACCGACCCCGACTACGCGCGATCGGTCGAGGTCGTCGACGAGGACCCGCTCACCGTCGAGGTGAAGCTCAACCCCGAGGCCGTCTGGCAGGGCGGGTCTCCCATCACCTCCGCGGACATGGAGGCGTACTGGAAGGTCATGAGCGGCGCGGAGTCCAAGGCCGAGGTGGGGACCTCCGAGGGCTGGGACGACATCGAGGACGTCGACAAGGACGGCAAGCTCTCGTACCGCGTGGTGTTCGACGAGCCCCGATCCGACTGGCCCCTGTACGTCTACCCGCGCCTGGCCTCGGTCGTCTCCGAGGACCCCAAGATCTTCAACAACTACTTCAAGCGCCGTGCCGTGTCCTCCAACGGCCCGTTCGTCGTGCGCTCCATCGTCGAGAAGACCGGCACCATCACGCTCGTGCGCAACCCGCGCTGGTGGGGCGCCGCACCACGGCTGAACCGGATCGTGTTCCGCACCGCTGCGCCCGACGTCGCGGCCAAGGCCTTCGTGGCCGGCGAGCTCGACGCCGTCGACCTCACCGAGGAGACGGCGCGCTCCGTCCTGAAGGGGGCCCCTGACGACACCGTCGTGCGGCGCACCTCGGGCACGGGCACCGCGCAGCTGACGCTCAACGCCGGTCAGGGCGCCCTGCGCGACGACGAGGTCCGACGCGCCCTGCGGCTCGCGCTCGACCGCCCGGCTCTCGCCAAGGCCCAGGCCGCGCGGCTCGGGACGCTCGCCACCACGGCCGACAGCCTGCTCGTGGCGCCCGGCCAGCCCGGCTACCGCGCCCGCCAGGTGCCTTCGCCCGACGGGAGCCGGGCGAAGGCGGTGCTCGCCAAGGCCGGCTACTCGGCGTCGAAGCCGCTCACGCTCAGGCTTCGCATCCCGGCCGACGAGCCCACGGTCGCGAGTCGTGCTGCTGCCCTGGCGGCCCAGCTGAAGACGGTGGGTGTCGTCGTCGAGGTCTCCACCGTGCCGGCCGAGCGGTTCTACACCGACGTCCTGCTGCCCCTCGACTTCGACCTGACGCTTCTCACGTGGGACGGCACGCCACTCGGCGTCCGCCCCGCCGAGCTGCGCTTCCGTCCCAAGGACTCGCCGCTCAACTTCACCGGTGTCGCCGACGACCACGCCAAGCTCTGGGACGCCGCCTCGGAGGAGCTCGACACCGCCGCCCGGTCCAGGGCGGTCCAGAAGCTCGATGACGCCCTCCTCGACGACGACGTCAGCATCCCCTTGCTCGCGGTCCCGCAGGTCATGGCGCTGCGCCCGCAGGTGGCCAACCTCGGCGCCCACGCCCTCGCCCCCGTCGACTGGACCCGCGTCGGCCTGCGCACGACGAAGAAGGACTGAGTCGGAGCTCAGAAGCAGGTGCATTAGGGTTGCCTTACCTTAAGAAGGAGGCGACCGTGGCCAAGGCCAGCAAGCTCGTGAAGCCGGACCGCACGCGACTCATCAAGCTGCAGGTGCTCCGCACCGAGCGGATCTCCACCCACTTCCAGCGGGTGACCGTGGGTGGCGGCTCCATCGAGCACTTCGTGCCGATGGGCTACGACCAGTGGTTCCGGCTCTTCATCCCCACGACCGACGACGCGGCGCTCGACCGGCTGCCCGACAAGGTCAGCACGATCGGCTACCTCAAGTACCTGCGCATCAACGCGGAGATTCGGCCCGTCCTGCGCAACTACACGGTCCGGGCGTACCGGGCCGAGGGTCCGCAGGGCCCGGAGATCGACATCGACCTCGTCCTGCACGGAAGCGCCGCCGACGGCACGGCGGGACCGGGCTCCTCCTGGGCCGAGACGTGCGTCGAGGGCGACTGGATCGGGATCGTCGACGAAGGTCTCGTCTTCGACCCGGGTGTGGGTCAGGACGACGTGCTGCTCGTGGCCGACGAGACGGGCGTGCCGGCCGTCGCCGGTGTGCTCGCGTCTCTGCCCGACGACGCCCAGGGCCTCGCGGTCCTGGAGGTCCAGGCCGACGACGACGTGCTCGACCTGCCCGGTCCGCCCGGGGTGGAGCAGCGCTGGATCGTCCGTGGGCCCGATGCCGTACCGGGTGCCCAGGCCCTGGCCGAGGTGGAGAAGCTCGACGTCCGACCCACGTGGCACGCCTTCGCGGTGGGCGAGTCCGGACTCGCGACAGGAACCCGTCGCCACCTCGTGGCCCGGGGCCTGGCGAAGGACCGGGTCAACTTCTGCGGCTTCTGGAAGATCGGCGTCGCGGGCTAGCCAGACGAACCGCCCTACTAGGGTCGTCCTGTGCCCAGGCTGCGACGAGAGACCACGACGCACGTCGCCGTCCTTCGGGCCCTCACCGTGGCGGCGGTCCGTGACCTGACGCCGGGCATGCGACGCATCACGCTGGCCGGTGAAGAGCTCCGCGAGCGCGAGCACGACGGGGTGGTCCTTCCGGCGTTGAGCTCGCCGGGCTTCGACGACCACGTCAAGGTCTTCGTGCCGTTGCACGGTGCCGAGCTCCCGGTCCTGCCCCACCAGCGGGTCGACGGGCTCGACTGGACCACCGAGGGCACCCGGCCGACGGCGTCGGACTACACACCGCGCCGGATCGACCTGCCGGCCGGCGAGATCGACCTCGACTTCGTGCGGCACGGCCACGGGAACGCAGCCGGGTGGGCCGAGCGGGCCACCGTGGGTGCACCGGCCTGGATCGCGGGCCCGACCATCGGGCAGGCGCTTCCACACGACGTGGACTGGTTCATGGTGGCGGGCGACGAGACGGCCCTCCCGGCCATCGGGCGGCTGCTCGAGGAGCTCCCGGCCGGCGCCCGGGTGCAGGCCGTCATCGAGGTGTCCGACGCGGGCGACGAGCAGGAGCTCCCGACACGGGCCGACGCCCACGTCACCTGGTTGCACCGCGACGGCGCGGAGGCCGGTGCCACGACCTTGCTCGCCGATGCCGTGCGCGACGCCACCTGGTGGGACGGCGAGGTCTACGCCTGGATGGCGGGCGAGTCCTCGGCCGCCCGCGCCGTGCGCACGTTCTGGCGCACCGAGCGTCACGTCCCGCGCGACTGCCTCGACGTCTCCGGCTACTGGCGCCGCTGACGGTCTGCCACGGTCCCACGGCACGCTGGGGTGTCGGCGCGACGCCCCACGGCAAGTATCGACTCCGCACGGCTTGCAGGCCGTGGGGAGTCAAGTTCTCCGTGGGACCGTGGTGAACCGGTCAGGAGCCGGTGACGAGCCACGCGTCGGAGCGCTGGCGGAGCCACAGGGTGACCAGCCGCGCCGCGATGTAGCCGCCGTAGGCCACCCACAGCCAGGTGAAGCTCGCCCCGAGGTGTCCGACCAGAAGGGCCAGCGGGACGTAGGGGACGAGGGCGAGGAGGCCGGCCCACGCGAGGTACACCGCGTCGCCGGCCCCGATGAGGATGCCGTCCAGCACGTAGACCACGCCGGCCGGCACCTGCACGAGAGCCGCCACGAGGAGGGCCGGCGCCAGGACGTCGGCCACGGCCCCGTCCCCCGGAGCGAAGACCGACCCGGCGAAGGGCACGAGGCCGGCCATGACCACGGCGGCCACCGCGCCGCAGCCGAGCCCCCAGCCGACCATGCGACGGGTCAGGTCGCGGGCCAGCGTGCGGTCCCCCGCCCCCAGCGCATGACCCACGAGGGTCTGCGCCGCGATGGCTATGGCGTCGAGGGCGAAGGCGAAGAACGTCACGAGCGCGGTCACCACCTGCTGCGCCGCCAAGGGCGCGTCGCCGAGCCCCGCGGCGACGGCCGTCCCCAGCACGAGACCGGCCCGCAGCGCCAGGGTCCGCACGAACAGCGGCACCCCGTCGAGGCCCGCGCGCAGGACGGCGCCGGCCCGGACCCGCAGCGGTGCGCCCGAACGACGGGCGCCGCGGACCACCACCGCGGTCAGCCACAGCGCTCCGAACCACTGCGCGAGCACCGTGCCCACGGCGGAGCCGGTGATCCCCCAGCCGGGCCGGTCGGCGACGCCGTGGACGAGCGCGAGGTTGAGGACGACGTTCAGGAGGTTGGCCACCACCGTGACGACGACCGGGGTGCGTAGGTCCATCACGCCGCGCAGGGCCCCCGTGGCGGCCAGCGCCACCAGGAGCGCCGGCACTGCGAGGGAGGACACGACGAGGTAGCGCTCGGCCCGGTCGGCGACGGCCGAGGAGCTCGAGAGGGCCTGGGCGAGCGGGCCGGCCGACGCCGCCAGCGCCCCACCCAGGACGACGCCCAGCCCGCCCGCCAGCCAGATGCCGCTCACGGCGTAGGAGTACGCGCCGGCGGTGTCGCCCGCTCCCCGCCTCCGGGCGACCGTCGCGGTGCTGCCATAGGCGAGGAAGACACACAGACCCACGACGGTGGACAGGACGACCGACGCGGCGCTGAGGCCGCCGAGCGAGGAACGCCCGAGGTGCCCCACGATCGCCGTGTCCGCCAGCAGCATGAGCGGCTCGCTCACGAGGGCGAAGAAGGCAGGGACCGCGACGGCCACGATCTGGCGGTCCGTGCTCCGAGGACTAGGCACCTCGGACCACCTCGACCTGTGGATGACCGGGCTTCCGGGCGTGTCGTGTCGACATGTCGATGCCGCCGACGGGGTCGAGCCGGAAGATGTGAATCTTTCTTCGCTCCACATGCTGTGTGCGACGTCTGCGCAGGTCAGAGGGGGTAGACGATCGTCCAGCTCTCCTTCGTCCACAGGTTGGTCCACCAGGTGTGCACAGGCCCCACGGCGTTTTCCACAGAACCACGCCAACTGTCCACAGGGGGTGTGCGAACCGGGCTTTCATCGCTCTCCGCACCCGCCTAGTGTGACGCGTCGGAGGCGATCTCCGCGCGGGGGCGCGAGAGTGTCCGAAGTCCTCCGTACCGTGCTGAGCAGGTGCCGTGCACGGGTCCCGGTCCGGGCCAGCCCGGACCACTGTCGATGAGGAGCTGTCTGCCTGTGAGCGTGTCCGACCTCTACCCCGAGGCCCCCGAGCAGGAGGAGCGCGGAGCACCGAGTCGCGTGCCCCCGCAGGACATCCCCGCGGAGCAGAGCGTGCTGGGCGCCATGCTCATGAGCAAGCAGGCCATCGACCCCGCTGCCGACGTGCTCCAGGGTCGCGACTTCTACCGCCCGGCCCACGAGCTGGTCTTCGAGGTCATCACCGACCTCGCCGGTCGGGGCGAGCCCGCCGACGCCATCACCGTGGCTGCCGAGCTCCAGCGTCGTGGCGAGATCGTCCGGGTGGGTGGCGCCCCGTACCTCCACACGCTCGTGGCCTCCGTGCCCATCGCCTCCAACGTCGACTACTACGCCCAGATCGTCCGCGAGAAGGCCGTGCTCCGCCGCCTCATCGAGGTCGGCCAGAAGATCGCCGGCCTGGGCTGGGCCGAGGAGGGCGAGGTCGAGCACCTCGTCAGCACGGCGCAGGCCGAGGTGCTCGACGTCGACGGCGGCAGCGGCACCGACGACTACCGCGCCATCGCCGACCTCATGCCGCGCACCGTCCAGGAGATCGAGGACATCCAGGGTCGCGACGGCGAGATGGCCGGCCTGCCCTCGGGCTTCCCCGACCTCGACAAGCTCACCACCGGCTTCCGCGGCGGCCAGATGATCGTGGTCGCGGCGCGTCCCGGTGTCGGCAAGTCCACCCTCGGGCTCGACTTCTGTCGCGCGGCCTCCATCAAGCACGGCATCCCGTCGGCCATCTTCAGCCTGGAGATGACGGGCGAGGAGATCGCCATGCGCCTGCTCTCCGCCGAGGCGAGGGTCGCCATCCACCACATGCGTGGCGGCGGCATGACCGACCCCGACTGGGATCGCATCGGCCAGGTCATGACCCGCGTGCAGAGCGCCCCCATCACCATCGACGACTCGCCCAACATGACCATGCCCGAGATCCGTTCCAAGGCCCGACGCATCGCCAAGACCGTCGACGGCAAGCTCGGTCTCATCGTCCTCGACTACCTGCAGCTCATGACGTCGGGCAAGCGGGTCGAGAACCGTCAGGTCGAGGTCTCGGAGTTCAGCCGTCAGATCAAGCTCCTGGCCAAGGAGCTCGACGTGCCCATCGTGGCCATCAGCCAGCTGAACCGAGGCGCCGAGCAGCGCACCGACAAGACCCCGCAGCTCTCCGACCTGCGTGAGTCGGGCTCCATCGAGCAGGACGCCGACATCGTCATCCTGCTCAACCGGCCCGACACCCACGGTCACGGCGAGTCCGAGCGCCCCGGCGAGGCCGACGTGATCGTGGCCAAGAACCGTTCCGGACCCGTCAACAAGGTCGCCGTGAGCTTCCAGGGCCACTACTCGCGCTTCACCCCCATGGCCCGCGAGGCCGAGGTCCCCGGCGCCGCCGCCGGCGAGTTCTACTGATCGACCGTCCGGTCACGGCCCGGAGGCCGGGGTTCCCACCCGGCCGAACGCCCGCGCGCTGACGAGCACGAAGGGCACGAGGACGAGCGGCACGAGGAACGCCCAACGCAGTGCGCCGCCCTCGGCCACCGCGCCGATGACCCCGCCGCCGAGGATCGCTCCCACGTAGTTGGCGATGTTCATCCGGGCGATGGCCACGTCGAGCGACGGCGCCGGCACCGAGGCTGCCAGTGCGGCGAAGGCCAGGGGGGCCAGCACGGCGGTGCCGAGAGCCGCGAGGAAGAACGCCGCGATCGCCACAGCGGGGTCCTGCGCCAGCACGACCGCGAGGTAGCCGAGCGTGCCCACCGCGGTGCCACCCACGACGACGCGGACGAGTCCCAGCCTCTGCACCAGGTGGTCGCCCGAGAACCGGGAGACGAGGGCCCCCACCTGGTAGGCCGCGTACGCGAGAGGCGCCACCGTGGTGGAGGCGTCGAGCGCGTCCTCGAGGTAGACGCTGCTCCACGTGAGCGAGCCGGTGTCGGCGGCGTAGAACAGCAGGATCACGAGCCCGAAGACGAGGACCGGGCGCCACGGCAGCTGCAGGCCCTGGGCGGACAGGCCCGGGTCGTGCTCCTGGCTCCGGATGAAGTGCGGCCCGCTCACCGCCACGACGGCGAGCACGACGACGCCGACGACCGGGAGGTTGGCGGCCAGCGGGACGTCGAGGGCCGCGGCGAGCGAGGCGTACCCGGCGCCCACGATGCCGCCCACGCTCCACATGCCGTGCAGGCCCGTCATGAGGCTCCGGCCGTAGGCGGCCTGGACCCGGACGCCCTGCATGTTCATGGTGGCGTCCACGCCGCCGAGTCCGAGGCCGTAGACCACGAACCCGAGATACAGCACGGCCATGGACGGCGCGAGGCCGATGACGGCGGCACCCAGGGCGATGGTCCCGAGCGCGAGCCGGAAGGCCACGGCACTGTCGCGTCGCTCCGCCACGACGCCGGCCAGCACGCTGCCCACCCCGGACACCACGGCGACGAGCACGAGGATCACGGTCACGAGGCCCTCGTCGAACCCGAACCGGTCCTGCTGACGGGGAGTCTGCGTCACGATCGCGGCGAACACGAAGCCCTGCAGGAAGAACCCCGCCGAGATCGCAGCCCGCGTCCGTGTCACCTGCGCAGCGTAGGACGCCGGGAGGCCAACGGCGACGTCACAGGCGACAGCCGTCTGGTTCATGCCGGAGTCATGGCTTCCTTCGTTAGGCTCCACCCGTGAGCATGCTGATGACCCTGGCCCTGGAGACCACCACGGTCCCCGACTCGGGCCTGACGGGGTTCGTGGCCGACCTCATCAACGACATGGGGCTCCTCGGCGCCGGTCTCGTGCTCGCGATCGAGACGATCTTCCCGTTCCTGCCCAGCGAGGTGGCGCTCCCGCTCGCCGGCTTCACCGCGAGCGTCCCGGGGAACTTCAGCTACGTCGGCGTCATCGTGGCCACGACCATCGGGTCCGTCGTCGGCGCGTGGGTCCTGTACGGCCTGTCGCGCGCCTTCGGCCGCGACCGCACCCGCGCCTGGATGCTCAAGGTCCCCCTCGTGACGGCCAAGGACATCGACAAGGGCGAGGCGTGGTTCGAGCGCAACGACTCGCGCGCCGTCTTCTTCGGCCGGATGGTGCCGGGCGTCCGCAGCCTCGTCTCGGTCCCGGCCGGCGTCGAGAAGATGGACTTCTGGCGGTTCACCGTCTACACCACCGCGGGCAGCCTCATCTGGAACCTCATCTGGGTGACCGCCGGGTACCAGCTGGGCAGCAACTGGACCGAGGTCGAGAAGTACGCCGGCTACCTCAAGTACGCGCTCGTCGTCGCCGTCGCGGCCGGTCTGGGCTGGTTCCTCTGGACCCACCTCAAGTCCCGTCGCGGTGCTGCCGAGGGCCCGGTCGAGCCCACCGAGTGAGCTCGCCCCGGCGCATCGCGTCGCTCCTGCCGTCGGCCACCGAGATCGTCTACGCGCTGGGGCTCGAGGACCGGCTCGTCGCCGTCACCTTCGAGTGCGACGAGCCGGAGCGGGCCCGGCTCGACCACACGGTCGTCGTCTCCGGTGCCGACACCTCGCAGATGACTCCGGCCGAGATCGACGCCTACGTGCGGGATCAGCGTGCCGCCGGCGCCGACCTCTACACCCTCGACGAGGGAGCGTTCGGCGCCCTCGCGCCCGACCTCGTGCTCACCCAGGACCTGTGCCGGGTGTGCGCCCTCCCCACGGGCCAGGTCGACGCCGCCCTCGACCACCTGGGCTGCAAGGCCGACGTGGTCACGCTCGACCCACACACGCTCGAGGAGGTGCTGGCGAGCATCGGTGACGTCGCTGTCGCTGCCGGCGTCCCGCAGCGCGGGCACGAGCTCGTCGCGACGCTGCGTGGCAGGCTCGACGCGGTGGCGCAGGCGGTGGCCGGCCGGCCGCGGCGTCGCGTCGCGGTGGTGGAGTGGGTGGACCCGCTGTTCTGCGGCGGGCACTGGATCTCCGACATGCTCGCCGCTGCGGGCGGCGAGCCCGTGGCAGGTCATCCCGGCGCGGCCTCCGGCCCCACGTCGTGGGAGCGCCTGCGCGAGTCCCGGCCTGAGGTCGTGGTCGTGGCGCCGTGCGGCTTCGGTCTCGAGGGCGCCGCGGAACAGGCGCGCAGCGTGCTGGCGCAGGTTCCGGGCGCGGAGGTCTGGGCCATCGACGGCGACGGGCTGGTGGTCCGTCCGGGCCCGCGGCTGGTCGACGGCGTCGAGGCCATGGCGAGCATCGTGCACCCGGGAGTCGTGCCGGCCGCTGCGGGTGTGCGTCGCGTCGTCCCGGACTAGCCTCGGGAGCATGAGCAACCCCACTGAAGAGAGCGTCCTGCAGTCCGTCCACCCGCAGCTGTTCATCGGCGGTCAGTGGCGTGACGCCGAGGGCGGCAAGACCTTCTCGGTCGAGGACCCCTCCACCGGGCGCGAGCTCGTGCAGGTGGCTGACGCGAGCGTGGCCGACGGCAAGGCGGCCATCGACGCCGCCGTGGCCGCGCAGGCCGGCTGGGCCGCCACCCCACCGCGTGACCGCGGCGAGATCCTGCGGAAGGCGTTCGAGACCGTCACCGAGCGCACCGACGAGCTGGCGCTGCTGATGACCCTCGAGATGGGCAAGCCCCTCAAGGAGAGCAAGGCCGAGATCGCCTACGGCTCGGAGTTCTTCCGCTGGTTCTCGGAGGAGGCCGTGCGCATCTCGGGCCGTTACTCGGTGGCCCCCAACGGCGCCACGCGCCTGCTCACCCTCAAGCAGCCCGTCGGGCCGTGCCTCATGATCACGCCCTGGAACTTCCCGCTCGCCATGGGCACGCGCAAGATCGGCCCGGCCGTCGCGGCCGGCTGCACCATGGTGGTCAAGCCGGCGGGACTCACGCCGCTGACCATGCTGTGGCTCGCGCAGGTGCTGGCCGACTCCGGCCTGCCCGACGGGGTCCTCAACGTCGTCACCACCACGACCACGGGCGACGTCATGGAGCCGATCATCCGCGACCCGCGGTTGCGCAAGCTCACCTTCACCGGCTCCACCGAGGTGGGTCGTTCGCTCGTCGAGCAGAGCGCCGAGGGCCTGCTGCGGGTCTCCATGGAGCTGGGCGGCAACGCCCCGTTCCTGGTGTTCGACGACGCCGACCTCGACGCTGCGGTGGACGGGGCGATGCTCGCCAAGATGCGCAACATCGGCGAGGCCTGCACGGCCGCCAACCGCTTCATCGTCCACGCCGACGTCGCCGACGAGTTCGGCCGCAGGCTCACCGAGCGCATGGAGGCGCTCAGCGTGGGACGCGGCGTGAGCGAGAGCGTCGACGTCGGACCGCTCGTGGAGGAGAAGCAGCGCACCAAGGTGGCCGAGCTCGTCGACGACGCGGTGTCGGCCGGGGCGACCGTGCTCACCGGCGGCCAGGTGCCGGACGGGGAGGGCTGGTTCTACCCGCCCACCGTCCTCACCGACGTCCCCGACACTGCGCGGCTGCGCCAGGAGGAGATCTTCGGCCCGGTGGCCCCCATCTTCACGTTCACCGAGGAGGCCGAGGCGCTGCGCATGGCCAACGACACCGAGTTCGGGCTCGTGGCCTACGCGTTCACCCGCGACCACGCCCGCGTCGTCCGGGTGTACGAGGGGCTCGAGACCGGAATGGTCGGCATCAACCAGGGCATCGTCTCCAACCCGGCCGCCCCCTTCGGCGGCGTCAAGGCCTCCGGCTTCGGCCGCGAAGGCGGAGCCGAGGGCATCGAGGAGTACCTCGAGACCAAGTACGTCGGCCTCGGCGGCCTCTGACCCCTACCGGCCGGGTCAGAGGGGGACGTCGGCGCGGCGGTCGTCGCGGTTCCGCACGGTGGAGCCGTCGACGAGCCGGACGCCGTCGGTGAAACGCTGCTCGATCTGGCCCGACCCGAACTGCTCCACGTACAGACGCGCGTAGAGCCCACCCGCCGCCAGCAGCTCGTCGTGCGTGCCGTGCTCGACGAGCCGACCGTCCTGCAGCCCGAAGATCACGTCGGCCGAGCGGATGGTGGAGAGCCGGTGCGCGATCGCGATGGTGGTGCGTGAGTGGGTGGCGCGCTCGAGCGCCTCCTGCACGAGCCGCTCGGTCTCGGAGTCGAGCGCCGACGTGGCCTCGTCGAGGATCAGGATCCGGGGGTCGGCGAGGAGCACCCGCGCGATGGCGATGCGCTGCTTCTCACCGCCCGAGAGCCGGAAGCCGCGCTCCCCGGTGATCGTCTCGTAGCCCGTGGGGAAGCTCATGATGCGCTCGTGGATGTTGGCGTCGCGCGCGGCCTGCTCGATCTCCTCGGCCGTGGCGCCCGGCTTGGCGTACGCCAGGTTGTCGCGGATGCTGCCGTGGAAGAGGTACGGCTCCTGCGTGACCATCCCGACCGCACCGGTCACCGAGTCGAGCGTCAGGTCGCGCACGTCGTGACCGTCGACCAGCACGGCACCGCGCGTGACGTCGTAGAAGCGCGGCACGAGGTAGGTGGTGGTGGTCTTGCCCGACCCCGACGGTCCGACGATCGCCGCCAGCTGGCCGGGCTCGATCATCATCGAGACCTGCTGCAACGCCCACCCGGGCTCGTCCTGCGGAGCGGGGGTGGGCATCACGGCGCCGTCCTCGGCGAAGCGGTCGCCGGAGCGCCCGCCGGACAGCTCGCGCGGCTCGGGGTAGCGGAACCACACGTCACGCAGCTCCACCCGACCCTCCACGCGCTCGGAGGGGAGCACCTGGGCACCGGGCTTCTCCACGATGGCCGGCTCGAGGTCGAGGTACTCGAAGATCCGGCGGAACAGGGCGAGCGACGTCTGCACGTCGAGCGTGACCCGCATGAGCTGCAGGAGCGGCATCTGCAGCCGCGCCTGGAGCGTCGTGAAGGCCACGATGGTGCCCGCCGAGAGCGACGTGGTCCCGCCGCTGATCATGAGTCCCGCGGCCAGGTAGATGAGGGCGGGCGTGATGGCGAAGAACGTCTGCACGGTGGCGAAGAAGGTGCGACCCGTCATGGCCTGGTCGACCTGCAGACGCACCTGCTCCCGGTTGGCGTCGCGGTACCGCTCCGTCTCGGACTCGGCCCGGCCGAAGACCTTGGACAGCAGGATGCCCGAGACGCTGAGCGCCTCCTCGGTGATGGCTGTCATCTCCGACAGCGACTCCTGCGTACGGCGGGCCAGGCGTTGGCGCCGGCGCCCCACGCGCAGCTGCACGGCGATGAAGACGGGCATGAGCACGAGCGTCAGGATCGTGAGCTGCCACGAGAGCAGCAGCATCGAGACGAAGGCCGCGGCGACGGTCACCGAGTTCTGCAGGATCGACGTCGCCGTGTCGGTCAGGACCGTCCGCACGCCCGCGACGTCGTTGGCCAGCCTCGACTGGATGGCACCGGTCTTGGTGGCGGTGAAGAACGCGAGCTCCATCTTCTGCAGGTGCTCGAACAGCTCGCTGCGCAGGTCGGCCATGGCCGAGTTGCCGATGGTGGAGGTGAGCCAGTTCTGGCCCACGGAGATGAGCGCGGTGATGACCGGGATGAGGCACATGAAGCCCACGAGCCACGCGAGCAGGTCGAGGCGCGGCTCGCGGTCGGGCGGGAAGAGCGCGTCGTCGAACACGGCCTTCGTGAGGAACGGCAGGACCGACGTGAGGGCCGCCGCCACCACGACGGCGAGGCCGACGAGCACGAGCCGACCTCGGTAGGGCCGCAGGAGCCGGGCGATGCGCCCGAGCACGGGGGAGCCGGCCGCTGTGAGGTCGGCGTCGCTCAGGTGCGTGACCTGGGCCCCGCGGGGCATCAGTCGTCGACCCGGCGCAGGATGAGGTCCTCGCGGATGGAGACGAGCTCGGGGGTGCCCCACACGCCGACGTCGGTGCGCAGCATGGCCCACAGCCGCAGCGTCTCGGGCTGGGGGGCGAGCACGGCATCGACGACGAGCTCGAACGGCGTCTCGCCGGCGTTGGCCAGCACGGCGGTGGCCGCGAGGACCTCGCCGTCGTTGGTCACGAGCTTCACGGTGAGCACGGAGCCGTCGGGCAGGGCGATCTTCTCGCGGATGCCTGCCGTGCCGGAGAGGGTGAGGAGGGTGCTCATGGCGTCGATGCTAGGTCCTGGCCGCACGCAGCGCGTCCTCGAGCGACCGGGCCGGTCGACCGAGGACGGCCTCGACGGCGCCGGACACACCCTCGAGCTCGCCGTCGCGGATCGCGGTGTAGGTGCTCACCCACGCCTCCACCTGCCAGTCGGGCGCGCCGAAGTGGGCGCGGCTCGCGTGCGCCTCCTCCTCGGTCTCGTCGTGGAAGGTGACGGTGGAGCCCAGGACCTGGCTGAGGGTCTGTGCCGCCTCGGCGAGGGTGAAGGCCTGCGGCCCGGTGAGGTCGTGGACCGCACCCAGGTGGGAGCCCGGGTCGACGAGGACGGCCGCGGCCACCTCGGCGACGTCGCGCTGGGACACGGCGGCCACCCGGCCCTGGCCCGCGGGGCCGCGGATCACGCCGTTCTCGTCGGCGAAGTGCGGGAAGATCTCGCTGTAGAAGTTGTCGCGCAGGAACGTGAAGTCGAGCCCCGCGTCGCGGATGATCTCCTCGGTGGCGCCGTGGTCGCGGCCCAGCGTGAAGGTGGAGTCGCCGCCGGCGCCCACGAACGAGGTGTAGACGACGTGCTTCACGCCGGAGTCGGCAGCGGCTTCCACGACGGTCCGGTGGTCCTCCACACGGTGGTCGCTCTCGTGGGCCGACACGAGCAGCAGGACGTCGACCCCGGCCAACGCCTCGCGCAGGGCGGCGCCCTGGTCGTACGCGCACTCCCAGAGGCTGAAGCCCAGGTCGGGGGCCCGCGACGGGTCGCGCACGAGCAGCCTCGCCTCGTGCCCGGCCTCGGCCAGGTGGCGCGCGGCGAGTCCGCCGATCGTTCCGGTCGCGCCCGTGAGCGCCAAGGTGGTCATGCCAGCACAACTCCGCGCAGGCCCCGCAGCATTCCCGGGCTCAGCGTCCGAACCGGCGCAGCCGCAGGCTGTTCGTCACCACGAACACCGAGCTGAACGCCATGGCCAGGCCGGCCACCATGGGGTTGAGGTAGCCCGACATCGCGAGCGGGATGGCGGCCACGTTGTACGCGAAGGCCCAGAACAGGTTGAGCCGGATGGTGCGCAGCGTGGCCCGCGAGAGCCGCACGGCGGTGGCCGCGGCCCGGAGGTCGCCCGACGTGAGGGTCAGGTCGGAGGCAGCCATCGCCACGTCGGTCCCGGTGCCCATCGCGATGCCGAGGTCGGCGGCGGCAAGGGCGGCCGCGTCGTTCACGCCGTCGCCCACCATGGCCACCACATGACCCTCGGCCTGCAGGCGCTGCACGGTGCGCAGCTTGTCGTCGGGGGTCACCTCGGCCTCCACCCGGTCGATGCCGACCTGGCGGGCCACGTCGTTCGCCACCTGGGCGTTGTCGCCCGTGAGCAGCACCGGCTCGAGGCCGAGCTCGCGGAGCTCCTGGACGGCGCGGGCCGACGACTCCTTCACGGCGTCCGCGACCGAGATGGTCCCGATCGCCCGACCCTGGGACTCGACGGCCACCACGGTGCCGAGGTCGCCCTCGGGGACGGTCACGCCCAGCCAGGAGGGCCGCCCGACCCGGACGTTCGCTCCGTCGACGACGCCGCTCACGCCCTGGCCCGGGTGGTTCTGGAAGTCGCTCACCGGGGCGAGGTCCTCGGCCGCAGCCGTGATGGCGCGGGCGACGGGGTGCTCGGAGCCGTGCTCCAGGCTCGCCGCCACGCGCAAGAGCTCGTCGCGCGAGACACCGTCGGCGGGAGAGACCTCGGCGACGGTCATGACGCCGGTGGTGACGGTGCCGGTCTTGTCGAGGACGACGGTGTCGACGGTGCGCGTGGACTCGAGCACCTGCGGACCCTTGATGAGGATGCCCAGCTGGGCGCCGCGACCCGTGCCCACCATGAGGGCCGTGGGCGTCGCGAGCCCCAGGGCGCAGGGGCACGCGATGATGAGCACGGCGATCCCTGCGGTGAAGGCCTGCAGCAGGCTGCCGCCCAGCAGGAGCCAGGCCCCGAACGTGGCGAGGGCGAGCCCGATGACGACGGGCACGAACCAGGCCGAGACCCGGTCGGCCAGGCGCTGGACGTCGGCCTTGCCCTCCTGCGCCTCCTCGACGAGACGCGCCATCTGCGCGAGCCGGGTGTCCGAGCCGACGGCGGTGGCGCGCACCACGAGCAGCCCGTCGGTGTTGACCGTGCCGCCGGTGACCTCGTCGCCGGCGGTCTTGTCGACCGGGAGCGACTCCCCGGTGATCATCGACTCGTCCACGCTGGAGGCGCCGGAGACGACGACGCCGTCCGTCGCGATGCGCTCGCCCGGGCGGACCGTGATCTCCTCGCCGACCTCCACGTCGACGGACGGCTGCAGCTCCATGAGCGCCCGCAGCGCCGCGCTCGAGCGGTGCTTGGCGTCGGCCTCGAGGTAGTGGCCGGCGAGCACGAAGACCGTGACGGCCGACGCGACCTCGAGGTAGATCTCGTGCGTGCCGCTGCCCTGCGCCAGCCAGCTCCAGTGCATCGTCATGCCGGTCATGCCGGCGTCGCCGAGGAAGAGCGCCCAGAGCGACCACAGGTACGCGGCGCCCACGCCCACGCTGACGAGGGTGTCCATCGTGGCGGCGCCGTGGCGCGCGTTGAGCGCGGCTGACCAGTGGAAGGGGTAGGCGCCCCACGTGACCACGGGGGTGGCCAGGGCGAGCGCGATCCACTGCCAGTAGTCGACCTGCAGGGCCGGGACCATGGAGAGCAGCACGACCGGGACGGTCAGCACCACGGAGACCCGGAGGCGGTCACGCATGGACTCGGCGCCGTGCAGGCCGGCGTGGCCGGCCCCGTGCTCGTCGTGCTGCTTGCCCTCCTCGTGGAGGTGCGCGGTGTACCCGGTCTTCTCGACGGTCTCGACGAGGAGAGCGGGATCGACGGTGCCGTCGGTGGTGACGATCGCCTTCTCCGTGGCGTAGTTGACCGACGCCTCCACACCCTCGAGGCGGTTGAGCTTCTTCTCGATGCGCAGTGCGCACGAGGTGCAGCTCATCCCGCCGATGTCGATGCGGTGCTGGGTGTCGGTGCTGTGGGTGCTGCTCATGGTGGCTCCTAGGCGAGCGGCAGGTCGCGGTCGCCGGCGAGCGCGTAGCCCGCCTCGTCGACCGCGGCCGCGACGGCCTCGCGGCTCAGGGTGGTGTCGCTGGTGACGTGGACGGTGGAGGTGCCGCCGGCGACGAGGTCGACGGTGACGTCCTGCACGCCGTCGAGGGCGGAGACCTCCTCGGTGACCGCGCCGACGCAGTGCGCGCACGTCAGTCCGGTGACCTTCCAGGTGCTGGTGCTCATGGTGGTTCCTCTCGTGGGTGGACGCTCAGGACCGCACGAGGCGGGCTATGGCGTCGGTGGCTTCCTTGACCTTGATCTCCGCCTCCGGACCGCCGGCCCGGGCGGCGTCGACGACGCAGTGCGCCAGGTGCTCCTCCAGGAGCTTGAGCGCCACGGCCTCGAGGGCCTTGGTGGTGGCGCTGACCTGGGTGAGGACGTCGATGCAGTACGTGTCCTCCTCGACCATGCGCGTGATGCCCTTGACCTGCCCCTGCACGCGCGCGAGGCGCTTGAGGACGGCGGCCTTGTCGTCGCTGTAGCCGGGGTGGGCGCTGTGGTCGTGCGTCTCGGTCATGCCTCAACCATACCCCTGGGGGGTATCCCCTTCAAGTCGCGACCGGGGACCCCGGGTCTAGGCTCGCGGCATGAGTGAAGTTCCTGGACTGGACGGAGTGCTCGGCGTCGAGCACGTGAAGGTGACCGCGGACGAGGTGGTGGTCCGGTTCACGATCACCGACCAGCACCTGCAGCCCTTCGGCATCCCGCACGGCGGCATCTACTGCGCGGTGCACGAGTCGACGGCCTCCGTCGCCGGCCAGGTGTGGCTCGGCACGAAGGGCGTGGTGGTGGGAACCAACAACTCCACCGACTTCATCCGCCAGGCCAAGCCGGGCGACACGATCACCGTCACCGCGACCCCCATCCACCGCGGCCGCTCGCAGCAGCTGTGGCACCTGGACTCGGTGAACCAGGACGACAAGCTCATCGCCCAGGGGCAGGTGCGCCTGGCCAACCTCGACCAGGAGATCCCGCCCGAGGCGCTCGCCAAGTTCACCGGCGCGATCCCCGAGTGACCCGCTGGGTGTGACGTTCCGGGGGTCGGATCACCGATTCCACCCCTCAAACGTCACACCCACGGGGTCGGCGAGGGCGAGTAGACTGAGCGTGTCGTCGCGACTGGCGCTGAGGTGGACACCCACCAGGGAGCGACGACGAGCACGACGTCGGGACCGTCCGCCTGGGCCCCGTGTCAGCCCGCTATCCATGCTGACCGGAGGAACAGAGATGATGATGTCCATGACCCGCACGACGCCGCTCACCCCGCCCGTGGCCGATGCCGACGTGAAGGTTCTCCTGCTCGAGAACATCCACACCGACGGCGCCGACCTGCTCCGCGACAAGGGCTACCAGGTCGAGACCCGCGACGGCGCCCTCGGCGAGGACGACCTGATCGAGGCCATCCAGGGCGTGCACCTGCTCGGGATTCGCTCCACCACGTACATCACCCCCAAGGTGCTCGACGCCGCGCAAGACCTCCTGGCCATCGGCGCGTTCTGCATCGGCACCAACCAGATCGACCTCGAGGCCACCAGCGAGCGTGGCATCGCCGTGTTCAACGCGCCCTACTCCAACACGCGCTCCGTCGTGGAGCTGGCCATCGCCGAGATCATCTCCCTCGCGCGCCGCCTCCACGAGAAGACCACCGACATGCACGCCGGCGTGTGGAACAAGTCGGCCGCAGGGAGCCACGAGGTCCGCGGCCGCACGCTCGGCATCGTCGGCTACGGCAACATCGGCAGCCAGCTCTCCGTCATCGCCGAGGCGCTCGGCCTCAAGGTCATCTTCTTCGACATCGACGACAAGCTGGCGCTCGGCAACGCGCGCCGCTGCGCCTCCATCGAGGAGCTGCTGAGCGAGGCCGACGTCGTCTCGCTCCACGTCGACGGACGACCCGGCAACGCCGGCCTGTTCGGTGCCGAGCAGATCAAGCTCATGAAGCCGCGCTCGCTCTTCCTCAACCTGTCCCGCGGCATCGCGGTCGACACGGTGGCCCTGCGCGAGGCCATCGAGTCCGGCCACATCGCCGGCGCTGCCATCGACGTCTTCCCCATCGAGCCCAAGCGGCAGGGCGACGAGTTCGAGTCCGAGCTGCGTGGCCTCAAGAACGTCATCCTCACGCCGCACGTCGGCGGCTCCACCGAGGAGGCCCAGCAGGACATCGGCCGGTTCGTCGCCTCCAAGCTCAAGGGGTATGCGGCCTTCGGGTCCACGTCGCTCAGCGTCACGTTCCCCGAGCTCACGCTGCCGGCCGGCGTCGACGTCCATCGCCTCGCGCTCGTGCACCAGAACGCGCCCGGCGTGCTGGCCAGCATCAACGCGGTGCTCGGCGAGCACGCCGTCAACATCGAGAAGCAGTCCCTGGCCACGCGCGGCCAGATCGGCTACGTCGTCACCGACGTCGCGCAGACCGTCCCCGACGCGGTCCTCACCGAGCTGGCCGGCCTGCCGGAGACGATCAGCCTGCGCCAGATCAGCTGACCCGGCTGAGCCGGCACGGTCGGCTGCCGGGTCGTCCGGTCAGTGCTTCTTCTTGATCGGGAGGAAGTGCAGGACGGTCACGACGACCGCTCCGACCACGGCCCCCACCACGGCGGAGGCCGCGGTGTTGGTGAGCCAGGCCAGGGCGCTGCCGAGCGTGCCGTGCACGGCGTGGTGCACCTCCTCCTCGAGGTGGTGCACCAGGTCGTACGGTCCGTTCCAGCCCAGGTCGTCGGCCCCGACGAGCAGGATGTGCCCGCCCACCCAGAGCATCGCCACGATGCCGACGGTGGCCAGGGTGGCCAAGACCTTGGGCATCGCCTTCACCAGTCCGCGGCCGACGGTCTGGGTGAACGTCGACTTCTTCTGCGCCAGGGCGAGGCCGATGTCGTCCATCTTCACGATGATCGCCACGACGCCGTAGACGAGCGCGGTGATGGCTGCTGCCACCACGAGCAGGATGGCCGCGCGGGTCAGGAAGGGCTCGCCGGAGACCTCGTTGAGCGAGATGACCATGATCTCGGCCGACAGGATGAAGTCGGTACGCACGGCGCCGGCCACGACGGTGTCCTCGTCGACGGCCTCGCCCGAGGCGGCCTCCTCCTCGTGGCCGGAGATCTTCTCCCAGATCTTCTCGGCGCCCTCGAACGCGAGGTACGTGCCGCCGACCATGAGGATGGGCGTCAGCAGCCACTCCGCGAACTGGCTGAGGACGAGCGCCGCCGGGAGGATGAAGAAGATCTTGTTGCGCAGCGACCCCTTGGCGATGCGGGCGATGACCGAGAGCTCGCGCTTGGGGTCGAGGCCCTGCACGTACCGGGGTGTCACGGCGGTGTCGTCGACCACCACGCCTGCGGCCTTGGCGCTGGCGCGGCCGGCCGCCGCACCCACGTCGTCGACCGAGGCCGCGGCGAGCCGAGCCAGTGCCGCGACGTCGTCCAGCAGCGCGACGAGCCCGCCGCTCATCGGATGCTCCGGTGGGCGGCGGGCTCGGTCGGCAGGCTGCTGGTCATGCGACCAGCGTAGAGGTTTTGACTACTTGAACGAGAACGGCGGGTACTCGTCGGTCGCGAGGAACATGTAGGCGTTGAGGCGGTTGATCCACCGCGTGAAGCCCAGCAGGTACGACAGCAGACCGGCGGGCCACCGGCCCAGGATGATGACGGCGAACCAGCCGATGAACAGCACGACGTAGAGCACCAGGATCAGCACGTAGAGCACGATGATGTGCGGGATCACGAGCAGACCGCGGAAGAAGATGCTGATCCGGCTGCGGTTCTCCAGCTGCGGCACGAAGTCGACGCGGACGTCGGGGTCCTTGCCGTTGTCGGCGAAGGTCAGGTCGAAGTCGAAGGGCGGGTAGCTCTCGCGCGTGAAGAACAGGAACGTCGAGACCCTAGTGGAGTAGCGCGTGTTGAGGGCCACGAACTGGACCACGAACTCCGGGACCTTGCCGGTGATGATGCCGGCGAACCAGCCCACCACGACGACGACGGTCGTGACGAGGTTGATGAAGTACAGGACGATGAAGTGCGGGATGGCGAGGAGCCAGTGCACGAGGGGGCGCCAGCGCGCGACGCGCTCCGGCAGGTTGAACGTGGTGGTGACGGGATAGGCCGAGCCGGCGGACGGCGGCTGCAGCGGGTCATTCGATGACATGGGTCCTCCGATGGATGCGGGTCGGGCGCAGGCTATCGGCCCGAGGCCGCCTGCGCGAGGGGCACGGCGACCTGATTCGCGCAATCGGCCGTGGCAGCGCAGGTTCGGGCCTAGTGTTGGCCCGTGAATGTCTCGGGAGTCACAGGTCGTCGTTCCATCTTCGCCGCGCTGCTCGCCGGCGTCCTGGTGACGGGGCTGCTCGCGGCCTCGCCCGCCGAGGCGGCCGAGTACGGCATCAAGACTGCGCCGTCGAGCTTCCAGGTGGCGAGCAAGTCGCCCACGCGGATGACGTTCAGCTGGAAGCGACCCATCTCCAAGGGTGTCCAGCGCGTCAAGTACACGGTCACGATCGCCGGCAACCGCGACATGAATCGCGACGCCAACTACGAGGTGAAGACGAGCTACGGCTACACCCGGACCTCCACCCGGACGACGACCCGGGACAAGTCCCCCATCTTCGGCATCAACCAGCCGACGCTCTACGGCTACGGCGCCCGCATCTGGGTCAACGTCGTCACGAGCACTCTCGGCCCGAAGAAGTACCGCAAGGCCGACCCGCAGAAGGCCAGCAACCGCTACAGCGCGGGACTCCAGCCCGCCAACCCGAAGGACCCGGCGAGCGACCTCAAGGTCACGCCCACGTGCAAGGGCTTCACGGCTCGCTGGAACAGCATGCCCGCCGGCGCGCGAGGCATGAAGGTCGAGGTCACCGACCTCAAGACGCTCGCCAAGCAGTCCTTCGTGGGGTACGAGCCCGCCCGGTCGCTCGCCGTCTCCAGCCTGCCCTCGTCCACCACCTACTCCGTCCGGGCCCAGGCCACGAGCGTCAAGCAGCGCAGCGGGTGGACCGCTGCCCAGACGATCACCACCACGACGTGCGCGTCCGACGTGGTGCGGGTCGGCAGCTACAACGCCCTGGTGTGGCGCGAGGGCAAGGCGGCAGCCTGGGGCACCCGGGCGCCGCTCGTGGCCGCCGGCATCACGTCGGCCAACCTGGACCTCGTCGGTCTGCAGGAGACGTCGGCGAGCAGCGGACCCTCGGGTCCCCAGCTCGACACGCTCATGTCGAAGCTCGGCCGGTCCACGTGGCGGGTCGCCGACGACACCCTCGGCGGCGTGCACCTCATCTACAACAAGGACCGGCTCTCCACCGTCGGCGCCTCGCAGACCGACGACCGGCTGGACGGCGTCGCCGTCGCCCAGGCCTTCCGCGCCGGACCCCGGGAGCCGGCCTTCGTCGCGGTCAGCCTTCACAGCACGGCCGGACTGAAGAGCCAGGTGGTCATGGCCAAGGGCCTGGCCGAGAGCGTGAAGACAGCGGAGAAGCTCCCCGCCGACACCCCGGTGGTCTTCGTGGGCGACGTGCTCCTGCGCGACAAGGAGGAGACGCGGACGGTGGTCCGCGCCGAGCTCAGCAAGACCATGTCCGACGCGGAGTACTACAAGCCGGGACGGGCCCTCGACCTCTACAACTCGCGCAACGCGCTGATCCGGTGCCCGCGTCCCATCTCGGGCATCAAGGTCGACGGGATCTTCAGCAGCGACGCGGTCGCGGTCACCTCCTGGTCCATGCCCAAGTACGGGTTCTCGAGTGGCTGCTTCCGCGGGGTGTTCCCATCGGACCACAACCTCCTGACCGCGAACGTGTGGCTCGGGCGCTGACTGCCTGAGCCCCTCAGCGGGTGCGGCGTCGATGTGAGCGACGTAACGTCGAAGGATGACGCGCACTCGGGCGAGCCGTCTTGTCGGCTCCATCACCTCAGCACTGATCGCTGCCAGCCTGCTCGTGGCCACGCCCGCGCAGGCCGCGGAGTACGGACTGAGCGAGCCGGCCACGGGCTTCCGGACCGACTTCTCCACGTCGTCGCGCATCCAGTTCTCCTGGGAGCGAGCGGTGTCGCGCGTCAAGCAGCGCGTCGACTACCAGGTCTCGATCGCCGGGAACCGTGAGATGCGCAAGGACTCCAACTACCAGTACAAGCTCATCAAGGGCTACTCCAAGACGTCGACCCGCAGCTCGAGCCGTCAGTCGGCGATCTTCGCGATCAAGGTGCCGCGCCTCCATGCGATGGGCGCTCGGATCTGGGTCCGCGTGCGCGCGGTGACGCCGTCGGGCAAGTACCACCGCGAGGACCCGCAGAAGGCCAGCAACCGCTACAGCGACGGCCTCCTGCCCAGCACCCCGTCGGCCGCCGGTCTGCAGGTGACGCCGTCGTGCAAGGGCTTCGCCGCTCGCTGGAGCGGCACCCCGCCGACCAACTCTCGCGGTGTGGCCGTGGGGTACCGCGAGGTGCTGGCCACGGGCGCCCTGGGCACGGAGAAGTACTACACGGGCCTGGAGCCGTCGGAGTCGGCGACGCTGTCAGGGCTCAAGGAGAACACCACGTATGTCGTGCGGGCCAAGGCCACGGCTGTCCGCCAGCGCAGTGGCTGGACGTCGGGCGAGCAGCGGGTGCGCACCAGCAGCTGCAGCGATCCCTTGCGCATCGGCTCCTACAACTCCCTCGTGGACACCGCCACGGGCGTGGCGTCCTGGACGTCCAAGCGCGCGGCGCAGTCTGCGGCGGTCATCCGCGACAACGTCGACCTCGTGGGCGTGCAGGAGACCCGTCGCGTGAGCGGTCAGCTCAGCACGCTCCTCGACAAGCTGGGCCGAAGCACGTGGTCCCTCGCCGACGGCTCCCTCGGGGGCGTCCACGTGCTGTATCGCAGCGACAAGGTCGAGAAGATCAGTGAGCCGCTCTACAACGCGGTCGACCGCTCGTACCTCTCCAGCTCGTACAACGCGATCGCCGTGGCGCAGGCCTTCCGCACGAAGGACGGCAGCCGGGCGCCCTTCGTGCTCGTGAGCCTGCACGCCTCCACCAGCACGAGCGACGCCAACCAGGCGGCGCAGGCGGAGAAGGCCACGCTCCTGGCCAAGGTGCTGAAGGAGCGGCGCAACCTCGATGCCGCCACTCCGGTGGTGGTGGTGGGCGACGTCAGCCTGGCCACGGGCGACGACCGGCGGACGGCCGTGCGCCGAGCCCTGGGCGAGTACCTGGGCAACGCCGAGTTCTTCTACTCGGGCCGGTCCCTCGACCTCTACAACTCCCGCAACGCCCTCATCAGGTGCCCCCCGCGCGTCTCCGGGGTGAAGGTCGACGGGATCTTCGGGAGCGATCGGGCCGCGATGAGCGCCTGGTGGATGCCCAAGTACGGATTCTCGAGCGGCTGCTTCCAGCGGGGCTTCCCGTCGGACCACAACCTCATCGCCGGGAAGTTCTGGTTCCCGGGATCCTAGGAAGACAATCCCGGGATTCGGGGGACCTTTGACCCGGGTGGGCGTACGCTGACGAGGCTGGGTCCACCCTCGGGAGGACGGGTCCCGGCCTGCATCGTCCTCCGTACCTTGAGAGTTCGCGATGTCGCTCCGTACCCTGTTCCGCCGCACCGCCGTCCCGGTCGCGGCCGCCGTCATCCTCGGTGCGGTCGCCGCCGTCCCGGCCGAGGCGGCGGTCGGTACGGTCGCCAAGCCCACCCTGTACCAGGCGACCGTGGCCTCACCGGGCATCAAGGTCAGCTGGAAGGCCGTCTCCAGGGCCACCTCGTACCAGGTGCAGTACTCGACCTCGAGCGCCTTCCGCGGAGCGGTCACCAAGTCCCCCGGCAAGGTCACGAGCTACGTCGTGAAGGGCCTGACGCCCAAGAAGAAGTACTACTTCCGGGTGCGGGCCAAGACCACTGCCTCGGTCGGCCGCTGGTCCCTGGCCGTGGCCAAGACGCGTCAGACCAACAAGCTGCTGGGCACCCCGACGGGCTACGCCGTCGTCGGCGACGGCGCGGACCTGATCGTGAAGTGGGTTCGCCCCAAGTCGTCGAACACCGACACCCCGATCTCCTACCGCCTCGCGCTCGGTGACTACCGCCAGGTGGACGACAAGATCCTGACCGATCCCGAGGACGGACGGACCCGGTACTACCGATCGGGCTCGCTCAGGACCTCGAGCGCGGCCCCCAAGCTCCGGGTGAAGGGCGCGCCCGCGCTCACGCTGAACGGCTTCGGTCGGGCGGTGTACGTGCAGATCCTCTCGCAGAACTCCGACGGCAGCTGGAAGAGCGACGGCGGCAAGGCCGCGACCCGCACGGCGTTCGGCGTCGTGCCTGCAGAACCCGACACGACGGCCGGCATCACGGCGACGGCCGGTTGCACCAACGTGGTCGTCCGCTGGAACAAGGGCATCCCGGCGAACGCCACCGGCCTCGAGGCCCGCGTCTACGACGCCGTCGGCGCTCTCGTGACGACCGTCCGCGGGAACGCGGTGTCCGAGTCGGTCAACGTCCCGGGGCTCAAGGCCGGCAGCTCCTACCTCGTCGAGGCCCGAGCCACCAACGCCGACAAGTCGAGCGTGGGCTGGTCGAACCGCGTGGCCGTCACCACGGCGAGCGCGTGCGCCGCGGCGATCAAGGTCGGCACGTACAACATCGTGAAGAACGACATCGCAGGCGTGCCGAGCTGGAGCTCGCGCCGCGCCCGGGTGGCCCAGATGATCAAGGACAGCGGCGCCGCCGTGGTCGGCCTCCAGGAGACGCGGTTCGGCGACAAGTGTGACCCGGCGGACCAGCAGCTGAACCAGCTGCTCAGCTCGCTCGGCGGCACGTGGCGGTCGGAGAACAACGGCAGGAACGTCGACGGCTGCAACCGCGTGGGCAAGATCAATGCCTTCCGCGCCGGTGTCCACCTCGTCTACGACACCACGAAGGTCGCGCCGGTCGACGGCCTCGTGGCCAAGGGCGTCAATCCCGACGGTCAGACCGACAAGGAGTACGCGGTCGGTCAGGTCTTCCAGACCCTGGACGCGGCCCCGACGAAGTTCGTCGCGGTGACGCTGCACACCGACTCCACCCTGGGCTCCTCCTACACGCAGGCGCAGAAGGAGGCGTACTGGAAGATGCAGGCGGGCAAGGCGCTCGGCCTGGCCGCGGAGCTTCGCTCCGACGCCGGTCTGCCGGCCACGGCCCCCACGCTGATGGTCGGGGACTTCAACCTGCAGCGCTCGGAGTGGAACGACACCCCCGTCCGTGCCGGTCTCGGCGCCCAGCTCACCGACGCTCGCAGCTGGAACCCGGCGGTGCCGTTCACCCGGCTCAACTCCCAGAACGACTTCCAGCAGTGCGGCCACGCGGGAGAGGTCGGCGTCAACGTGGACGGCATCTTCTCCCAGGGCAGGGCCAGCGCCACCGGCTGGAAGATGATGCTTCCCGGGGACGGCTCCTTCGCGCAGGGCTGCTACGACGAGGTGCCGCCGTCCGACCACAACATGCTCGTGGGGACGTTCGTCCTCGGGTCCTGATCAGGTTCCGACCAGGTCCGTCCACGCGGCGAGGGTCTCGGCGCACCCCGCGTCGAGCTTGACGGTCGCGAGGTCGTCGCCGCGGGTCGTGCCGCGGTTGACGATCACGACCGGGATGCGGAGGGCGTGCGCGCGACGCACGAACCGCAGACCGCTCATGACGTGGAGCGACGAGCCGAGCACCAGCAGCGCGCGGGCGGACTCGGTGAGGTCGAAGCAGTGCTGCACGAGTGGCTTGGGCACGCTCTCGCCGAAGAACACCACGTCGGGCTTGAGCCGTCCACCGCACGCCTCGCACGGAGCCACCACGAAGCCGGCGGTCTCGTCGAGCTCGGCGTCGCCGTCGGGGGCGAAGTCGGCCGCGTGCTCGGTCCAGCCGGGGTTCAGCGCGTCGAGTCGGGCCTGCACGTCGGCCCGACGGGTCCGCGCGTCGCAGTCGATGCAGCGCACCCGGTCGATCCGGCCGTGGAGGTCGATCACGTCCTGGTGGCCGGCCGACTCGTGCAGACCGTCGATGTTCTGGGTGATGAGTCCGTGGAGCCGACCCTCGCGCTGCATCGCCACGAGCGCGTGGTGGGTGGCGTTGGGCTCGGCCGTGCCCATCTTGCTCCAGCCCACGTGGGCCCGGGCCCAGTACCGCTGGTGGGCCTCCGGCGTCGCGATGAATTCCTGGTACGTCATGGGGCTGCGGGGCACCGAGCCCGGACCGCGGTAGTCGGGGATGCCCGAGTCGGTGGACACGCCGGCGCCCGTCAGCACCAGCACCCCCGTCTCGGGCAGGACGTCGTTCACCCCTCCAGGGTAGGTCGCGACGTGTGACCGTTCCGCTCGAACCGAGCACGTTCCAGGTGCATCGCCACTGACCGGGCGGCGGGCTACTGCGCCAGCTCGATGAGCTTCTTGACCGTCGTGAGGTTGCGGCCGGTGCCCTGGACGCCCAGCATCTTGGCGATGCGGGGAGCCGTGAGCTTGGACTGGGCGGCGCCCTCGCGGTACCGGATGTGCAGGTCCTGTCCGATGACCTTCACGTCCTCGTGCTCCCAGCCGTGGGACTCGAACGCCTCCACCGCCTCGGGGAGGGGGATGCCGGTGAGGGCGTAGACGTAGGAGAACCTGGCCTCCACCACCTCGAACGGGTGCGCGTCGAGCGCACGGCGAAGGTCGTCCGCGGAGCGCGAGACGACCTCGCGGAAGTAGCCGAACCGGTCCTCGATGGCCTTCTCCAGGGCGCGGTCGAACGCGTCGGTGTCGACCGGCGGCGTGCAGATCAGGTTGCCGGACGCGATGTACGTGCTCACGTCGGCGGCCCCGAGCGACTCGGCGATCTCTCGCAGCTCGGCCATGGGCAGCTTGGCGCCGCCGACGTTGACGGCGCGGATCAGGACGACGCGACGGGACACGGGCACCTCAGCGGGTCATGAGGAAGACGAACAGGACGGTGACCGCGGCCAGGGCCGCCAGGCCCAGCAGGGCCCATGGCCAGGAGGCCCGGTCGCGGTGGGTCGTGCGGACGATGACGAGGGGGACGACGACCACGAGGACCACCAGCAGGACCCAGTAGCCGACGAGCGTCGAGCCGAAGTAGCCCATGTCGCACACGCGCGGCTCGTCGTCGACCGAGCCGCACGAGTCGGTCATGAAGACCGAGGTCACGGCGAGGAGGGCGAGGACCGCACTGGCCAACAGCTGCACGACGTAGAGCGACCACGACACCGTCCGGTCGACGGGTCGTGGCCGATGCTCCACGTTCTGGTTCATCCGGCGAGCCTAGGGGCTGCACCGGGGCGGCGTCAGGCCCTTCGGGCGACCTGACGGTAGATGAGCAGCGCCACGATGGCGCCGATGATGGACAGGATGAGTCCCGCGGCGTTGAAGTCGAGGATCTTGCCGTCGTTGAAGAGTGCCGCGATGGCGCCTCCGACGAACGATCCGACGATGCCGAGGATGGTGGTCGCGACGATTCCCATGGAGTCGTCACCCGGCACGAGCGCGCGAGCGAGCAGTCCGGCGATGAATCCGACGACGATGAAGATGATGATTCCCATCCCGCCAACGTAGGGGTGATCCGCCCGGTCCGCCTGTCGGCGACCGGTGCCGGCTACCGGACGCGGTGCGGGTGCTCCGTCTCGCGGTCCTGGAACGTCAGGATCGCCGGGTTGAGCACGTGTCCGCCGCGGATCTCGGTGGCCCGACGCAGGGTCTCGTCGCCCTCGCACGCCTCGGGTCCGCTGAGCACGGTGCGCAGGAACGGCAGGAGCGCCGCGCTGTTCTCCCAGGTGGCCGACGCCCACAGGTAGGACGGGCTGTGGTCGACCGCGTAGTAGAGGACGTGGTCGCCCACGGTGAAGGCCGGGTCGTCGAAGCCGGTGGGCCGGGCCCAGCTGAAGCCCATCCCCTCGTCGCACGAGACGTCGACGATGAGGCTGCCGCGGCGGAAGGCGGCGAGGTCGTCCTCGACGAGGTAGGTGACGGGGTCGAGCGGGTCCTGCAGGGTGCAGTTGACGATGATGTCGTTCTCGGCGAGGTAGGCGGCCAGCGGCTCGCGCCCGCGCTCGGTGATGACGCTCATGGAGGTCTGGTCGGGCGCAGGGTCGATCTGGCGGATCCGCACCGAGTGGATGGGCGATCCCACGGCGGCGACCTCACGGTTGGTGAGGACGGCCACCTCGTGCACGCCGTGTGCGTTGAGCGCGGTGACGGCCCCCCGGGCCGTGGCGCCGAAGCCGATGACGATGGCCGAGAGCCGGCGCCCGTAGTCGCCGGTGATGCCGGCCAGCTGCATGGCGTGGATGACCGAGCTGTAGCCGGCGAGCTCGTTGTTCTTGTGGAACACGTGCAGGCCCACGCCACCGGCGCTCGTCCAGTGGTTCATGACCTCGAAGGCCACGAGGGTGAGCTCGCGGTCGATCGCGACCTGGGTGAGGGCGGTGTCCTGCACGCAGTGCGGCCAGCCCCACAGCGTGGCACCCGGCCGCATCGCCTCGACGTCGGCGAGCTGCGGCTTGGGCAGCAGCACGACGTCGGACTCGGCGATGAGCTCCTCGCGGGAGGCCATGCCGGCCACCAGTCCGGACAGCTCGTCGTCAGGGAAGCCGAAGCGCTCGCCGTAGCCGTGCTCGAGGCGGATGACGGCGCGGACGTCGTCGTCGAGGTTGGCCAGGTGGTCCGGGTGGAGCGGGAGGCGGTGCTCGTTCTCCTTGGCGGAGGTTCCGATGACGCCGAGCGTGCGAAGCGACGAGCCGCTCATGGTGGTCCTTCAGGTGGAGCGCCTGGACGGCGCTGTGCTGCGACCCTACGCGCCCGGACCGCCCTCGGGATCAGAGCCGTGCCGCGAGCTCCGTGGCCTGCTTGATGGCGCGCTTGGCGTCGAGCTCGGCGGCGACGTCGGCGCCACCGATCACGTGGACCGGGGTGCCTGCGGCCTCGAGCGGCTCGACGAGCTCGCGGACCGACTCCTGACCCGTGCAGAGGACGATCGTGTCGGCCTTGATGAGCATCTCGAGCGGCTCGGACTTCTCGGTGTCGCGGACCGTGACGTGCAGGCCGTCGTCGTCGATCCGGTCGTACGAGACGCCCTTGATCATCTCCACGCCGGAGTCCTTGAGCGTGGCGCGGTGCACCCAGCCCGAGGTCTTGCCGAGGCCCTTGCCCAGCTCCGTGGTCTTGCGCTGCAGGAGGTAGACCCGGCGCCGCGCGGGCGCCCGCACCTTGGTGCCGAGGCCGCCCCGCTCACCGCCGTCGGCGAGGGAGGGGTCGACGACGCCCCAGCGCTCCATCCAGTGCTCCACGGTCTCGTCGGGGTCGTGCAGCAGGAACTCGCTCACGTCGAACCCGATGCCTCCGGCGCCCAGGACGGCCACGGTCTCGCCGACGGGGACCCGCTCGCCGACGACCTGCTGGTAGGTCACGACGGAGGGGTGGTCGACGCCGGGGATGGTGGGCACGCGCGGCTCCACGCCGGTGGCCAGGACCACCTCGTCGAAGCCGCGGAGCGTCTCGACGTCGGCACGGGTCTCGAGGTGCAGGCGGATGCCACGCACCTCGATCATCCGGGTGTAGTAGCGGATCGTCTCCTTGAACTCCTCCTTGCCGGGGATCTCCATGGCCAGCTTGAACTGACCACCGATCTCCGGGGCGGACTCGAAGAGGTCGACCTCGTGGCCGCGGCCGGCCAGCTCGACGGCGGCCGCGAGGCCGGCCGGGCCGGCACCCACGACGGCGATCTTCTTGGCCTGGCGCGTGGGCAGCAGGACCAGCTCGGTCTCGAAGGCCGCGCGGGGGTTCAGCATGCAGGTGGCGCGCTGGTTCTTGAACGTGTGGTCGAGGCACGCCTGGTTGCACGCGATGCACGTGATGATCTCGTCGGCGCGGCCCTCGGAGGCCTTCTTCACGAACTCGGGGTCGGCGAGGAGGGGGCGGGCCATGGAGATGAGGTCGGCCTGGCCGTCGGCCAGGATCTGCTCCGCGACCTCGGGGGTGTTGATGCGGTTGGACGCGACGACGGGCACGTTCACGGCCTCGCGCAGCCGTCCGGTGAGCGGCGCGAAGGCGGCGCGCGGCACCGACGTGACGATGGTGGGGATCCGCGCCTCGTGCCAGCCGATGCCGGTGTTGATGATCGAGACTCCGACCTCCTCCAGCCGGTGTGCGAGCTCGATCGTCTCCTCCCAGCTCTGGGCGTCGTCGACGAGGTCGAGGACGCTCATGCGGTAGAGCACGATGAAGTCGTCGCCCACGAGCTCGCGGGTGCGCTTCACGATCTCGACGGGGAACCGCATGCGTTTCTCGGCGGTGCCGCCCCAGGCGTCGGTGCGGTTGTTGGTGCGCGCCGTGATCATCTGGTTGATGAGGTAGCCCTCGGAGCCCATGATCTCGACGCCGTCGTAGCCGGCCCGCTTGGCCAGGGCCGACGCCTTGGCAAAGTCGGTGGCCGTGCGGTCGATCTCCTTGGCGCTGAACGCGCGTGGCTTGAAGGGCGAGATGGGCGACTTGCGGGTCGACGCGCTCTTCACGAACGGGTGGTAGCCGTACCGGCCGGCGTGCAGCACCTGCATCGCGATCTTGCCGTCGTGCTCGTGCACCGCGTCGGTGACCGTCTTGTGGCGGTCGGCGATCTTGGTGCTGTTCATCGTCCCGCCGAACGGCAGGAGCCAGCCCGTGCGGTTGGGGGAGATGCCGCCGGTGATGCTGAGCGCCACGCCGCCCTTGGCCCGCTCGGCGAAGTAGGCGGCCCACTTCTCGAGGTCCTTGGCCTTGTCCTCCAGCTTGGAGTGGATCGAGCCCATGATGACGCGGTTGCGCAGCGTCGTGTGGCCGAGGTCGAGGGGGCTGAGGAGGTGCGGGTACTGGGTCGACTGGTCGGTCATGAGGCGTGCTCCTGTTTCATGGGGGAGTGATCTCGAAGCTCTCGGCGCGGCTGCTCGTGGTGGCCGGTCTGTTCAACGTCGTCATCTGGCCGCGCTTCGCGAAGGCCGTCACCGACGACGACCGTGCGTGGGCGGGCGAGCACTGGCACAGCACGCCGCAGTCGTTCTTCTGGGTGCACGCCGTGCTGATCGTGACGGCCATGCTGCTCGGCGTCGTGGTGCTGGTGATCGGCGTGAAGGCTCTGCGTCATCGCTCGGCCCCCAAGGCCTGAAGGATTTCGTCGCACCACGCGAGCCCGGTCTCCTCGGCGAGGATCCCGCCGCGCAGCACGAGCCAGGACCCGAGCTGGTCCTGCGGCACGTGCTCGGCGTCGGGGTAGAACCGCTGGGAGCTCTCGGAGTAGTAGGCGAGCTTCTCCTCGTGCTGGACCCGGCGCGCCCGCACGCTGGCGACCACGGCGTCCCGGTCGCCGAACGGCAGGGCGCGAAGCTTCACCGCGAGCTCGCTGCGCAGGACCTCGGGCGGTGTGGGGGTGGCCGAGAAGCGGGCCAGCTCGAGGCGGCCGTCGGCGGTGATGGCGTAGACCTTCTTGTCGGGCCGGCCGTCCTGCTCGACGAGACTGGCCTCCACGAGCTGCTGGGCCTCCATGCGCCCGAGCACCTTGTAGATCTGCTGGTGGCTGGCCTTCCAGAAGTTGCCGATGGAGGCGTCGAAGCGGCGCGCCAGGTCGTAGCCGCTCGCGGAGCGTTCCGCGAGCGAGACGAGGATCGCGTGCTCGAGGGCCATGGCGGGAACCGTACTATGCATCGAGTTGCATCGCTACCTGTGCCGGACGTTGCCTGAACCCCGTTGGACGGTGGATGCGCCACCGAATGGGCAATCATACGGTGGAAGATCCACCGCCCGGCGGATCAGAGCAGGGAGACGAGGTGCTCGACGGTCTCCGGCACGCCGGCGACGACGAGGTCGTCCTGCCACTGCACCGCAGCACCGGCCTCCACGGCCAGGAGGAGTCCTGCCCCCAGGTCCCAGGCGCTCGCTCGGCTCGCCACGACGGCGTCCGTCCCGCCGGAGACGAGGAGGGCCCAGTCAGCGGTCGGCGCGCCGGTGAGGAGCATCCGCCCGGTCCGTCCCTCGACGAGGTCGCGGACCGGGACGTGCCCACCCAGCCAGGAGACCGTGGCCTCGGTCAGCGGCCGGGGCTCCCGGACGCGCAGCGCCACGCCTTCGCGCCACGCACCCTCACCGTCGACGGCGGAGCACGTGCGGCCGTTGACCGAGTCGTGCGCGACGCCCACGACGGTCCGTCCGCCGCGCTGCACCGCGAGGCTGACGCCGAAGAGCTCCAGGTCGATCGCGTAGTTGCCCGAGCCGACCAGGGGATCGACGATCCACACCACGTCGGCCTCGGCGGGTCCGTGAAGGCCGGACGCCTCGCTCAGGACCGCGTGCCCCGGGAACCGGGCCGCGACGGCGTGGACGATGCGTCGCTCGACGTCGACCTCGATGGGCGGGTCCGGGTCCCAGCCCTCGCCCTTGGCCCGGCGGGCCAGCTCGCCGGCGCCCCGCGCGAGCGACACGGCCAGGTCCCGCACGGCGGAGAGGTCGAGGGCCTCGGACTGGCTCATGGACCCATCGTGGCAGTCCGTCCCCGGCCCCACGGCCGTTCGTCGACCCGGACCGGACACCAGGAACGGGCGCGAGTCTGACGCGACTGGGTGGACAGCCCCAGACGTCGGTGACAAGATCACCGCGGGAGAGGGCACCACCGGCATCGCCGGAGACGAGAGGAACCAGCATGGCCAAGGCCGATCCAGAAGTTGTCGCGGCACTCAAGAAGGTCACCGATTTCGACGACGCCACCATCAAGGCGCTCGTTTCGCACGGTCGCCTCGTCAACGTGCCCGCGCGCTGGTCGCTGATGGCGGAGTACACGCCCGCAGACAAGGCGTACATCCTCCTCGAGGGCGAGGTCGTGATCCGCAAGGACAACCAGGACATCGCCGAGCTCGGCCCGGGAAGCTTCCTGGGCGAGATGGCGCTCGTGAACCACAAGCTCCGCAGTGCCTCCGTCTTCGCGCTCACGCCCATCCGGGCGCTGCACTTCACCGACGAGGCCATCGCCGAGCTCACAGCTGAGAACCCGCACTTCTCCTCGGCGCTGCAGAAGGCGGCCGAGGAGCGCGCCGCCCGCGACGCAGGTTGACCGAGACGCCGAAGGAGACCGGACCGTCCGACGACGGTCCGGCCTCCTTCGCGTTCGACCCCGCGCTGCTGATCGACGTCGCGGCCGAGTACCTGCTGGGTGAGGAGCCCTCGCTCACGCAGGCCGAGGTCGCCGAGAGCGCCGGCGTCGACCTCGAGACGGCCTGGGCCCTGTGGCGCTACCTCGGCTTCGCCCCGCTCGACGACGACCGGCCGGCGTTCACGCAGGCCGACGTCGAGGCCGTGCGCATCACGCAGCGCCTCACCGAGCTGCAGATCCTCGACCCCGAGGTCGTGCCGCAGTTCGTGCGCGCGATGGGCCGCACCTTCGCCCGGCTCGCCGACTGGCAGACCAGGCTCCTGCTCACGTCGCTCACCGACGCCACCAACGGAGAGCCGCCGCTGGAGGTCCTCACCGAGGTGATCCCCATGGTCCAGGAGGTGCAGGGCTACATCTGGCGCCGACACCTCATGGACCGTGCGAGCCGCCTCGTCATGCAGACCTCGAGCGACACCACCACGGCTCCCACGGCGGTCGGGTTCGTCGACATCGTCGGCTACACGTCGCAGAGCCGGCGCCTCGAGCCGCGCGACCTCGCCGAGATGGTCGAGTGGTTCGAGCGGGTCGTCACCGAGCTCGTGCTCGACCACGGTGGGCAGGTCATCAAGACCATCGGCGACGAGGTGCTCTATACCGTCGACGACCCCATCGCGGCCGCCCGCCTCGCGCTCGCCCTCGTGGAGCGCCACGACCAGGACGAGCGGTTCCCCGAGGTCCGCGTCGGCACCGCCTACGGCCCGGTCATCGCCCGGCTCGGCGACATCTTCGGCGCCACGGTGAACCTCGCCTCGCGCCTCACGTCCATCTCACGACCGGGCCGGGTCCTCATGGACACCGAGCTGTCGCAGCGGGTGCGCGAGCACGACGAGGAGTTCCGCGTGCGCCGCACCCGCCGCACGTCGGTCAAGGGGTACGAGCACCTCGAGCCCTGGGCGCTCAAGCGTCCGAAGGTGCGCTCGTCGCACGACCGTCATGGTCGGCACGACGACGAGCAGGACGAGGATCCAGACGACGACTGACCGCTCGTGCGGCCACCCGTCCGGCGCGGTTGGCGCCGATCGTGGAGGCCGAGGGTCCGTAGCCCACCATCTGCACGCGGGGGTCGGCCACCGCGGTGGTGGACGTGTCGAGGGTGCTGCCCAGCTGGATGCCGCCACGCTGGGAGCGCAGGTGAAGGGGCGCCAGGTGCTCCACGTCGGGTCGGAAGCCGGTGGCCCACAGGATCACGTCGACCCGTTCGAACGAGCCGTCGGCCCATCGCACGCCGTCGGGCTCGACGCGGGCGAACATGGCTCGGCGCTCGTACGCGCCGAGCCGCTCCGCCTCGGCCTCCTGGGGTCGCAGCATGAGACCGGTGACGCTCACGACGCTGCGGGGCGGATAGCCCGCCCGGACCCGCTCCTCCACGAGGGCGACGGCGCTGCGGCCCGCCTCGGGGTCGAAGGGTTCCTCCCGCCAGACCGGCTCGCGACGGGTGACCCACAGCGTGTCGGTGAGCGGCCGGAGGGCGCCGAGGAACTGGACGGCCGACGCACCCCCGCCCACCACCAGCACCCGCTTGCCACGGAAGTGCTCGGGTCCCGGGTACTCGACGGTGTGGAGCTGCTCGCCGCGGAACGTCTCCTGCCCGGGGTAGCGCGGGACGAACGGACGCCGCCAGGTGCCGGTGGCGTTGACGAGGGTCCGGGTGGTCCAGGTGCGGTCGTCGTCTGCGGTGACCACCAGGAGACCGTCCTGGTCGTGGACCCGCCGGACCCGGACCGGGCGGAGGACCGGTAGACGGTGGGCCGCCTCGTACGCGGCGAAGTACGACGGGACGAACCGGTTGGCCCGCTCGGTCCCCTCGGCCGGTGGCACCGGGGCGTCGGGGAGGTCGGCCACGCGGTGGACGTCGGCCATGGTCAGGGCGTCCCAGCGGTGTCGCCAGGCGCCGCCCGCGGTGGTGTCGGCGTCGAGCACGACGTGCTCGATCCCGCGCCGCGTGAGGTGGTACGACGACGACAGCCCGGCCTGGCCGGCACCGATCACGAGCGAGTCGAGGACGTCCACGCCCACGTCAACACCGACGGCACCCGCCCTATGCCCACCGGCTGGTTCAGGCGCGGCGGATGGTCTCGTCGATGACGCGGGTGACTAGCTCGGGGTCGTCGATGACCGGGACGTGGCCGCAGCCCGGCAGCGGCACGTGGTGGGCGCCGGGGAGGCGGTCCTTGGCCGTGGCCGACTGCGAGTACGGCAGGATCCGGTCCTTCGTGGCCCACGCGATGGTGGTGGGCACCGGGACCTGGCGGTCGAACTTGTACGTGACGCCCTGCTTGGCCGTGCGCTCGAAGGCCGTGGCGTGCTTGAGGCCCAGGGCGTCGCCGAGCGCGCCCTCGGCGCTCTGGCGCTCCGGGTGGGCGTAGAGCAGGAAGCCCGACGCCGAGCGGCCGAACGACGTCCCAGCCACGGCGCGCAGGACCGGCAACGGCGAGATGAACGCGACGATCCGCAGCACGAGCAGCGCGAACAGGGCCTGGAAGCGGCTGACGGGCCCGAAGAAGCCGGCCGGGCTGAGCGCCGTGACGGACGAGACCATCCCGCGCGAGCCCAGCTCGAGGGCGATCGCGCCGCCCAGCGAGTTGCCCACGACGTGCGGCTTCACGACGCCCCACTCGTCGAACTGGCCGGCGAGGTGCTCCACCGCGTTCTCCATGGAGTACGCGACACCGCCTGCGAAGGCCGGCGACTCGCCGAACCCGGAGAGGTCGGGCGCGATGACGTCGTACCGCGTGGCGAGGTCGTCGAGGATCGGGTCCCAGATCTGGCGGCGGTGGCCGATGCCGTGCAGCAGCACGAGGGGCGGGCCGGAGCCCTGGCGCGTGTAGGCGAGGTCGGGGTGCTTCATGACATCAGATGATGGCACGGATCCGCCGCTCGCATACCGCCGGTATGCGAACCCGGTTGACAACTGTGACACCAACACTGTCACAATGGAACTGTGACGATCGATTCCCCGACCCCCTCCAGCCCCTCTCGACCGGGCCCGCTCGCGGGCGTCCGCGTCGTGGAGCTGGCCGGCATCGGCCCCGGCCCCTTCGCCGCCATGATGCTCGCCGACCTCGGCGCCGAGGTCATCCGCGTCGACCGTCCGCAGGGCCCCGGGCTCAGCCTGGCCCCGGCCGAGCGCGACATCCTCGGCCGCGGCCGGCCCAGCGTCGCCATCGACCTCAAGGCCGAGGGCGGCATCGACCTCGTGCTCGACCTCGTGGCCAAGGCCGACATCCTCCTCGAGGGCTACCGGCCCGGCGTCACGGAGCGTCTCGGCCTCGGACCCGACGTCTGCCTGGAGCGCAATCCCGCCCTCGTCTACGGACGGATGACGGGCTGGGGCCAGGACGGTCCCCTCTCGCAGAGCGCGGGCCACGACATCAACTACATCTCCGTCGCCGGTGGCCTGGAGTCCCTGGGCCGCCGCGACGCCGGCCCAGCCTTCCCGCAGAACCTCCTGGGCGACTTCGGCGGCGGCTCGCTGTACCTCGTCGCGGGCTGTCTGGCAGCGCTCACGCACGCGCGCTCCACGGGCCAGGGCCAGGTCGTCGACGCCGCCATCACCGACGGCGTCGCGCACCTCATGGCGATGGCCGTCACGATGCAGCAGAACCAGGTGTGGGACGGTCGGCGCGGCACCAGCATCCTGGGCGGCGCCGCGCCGTTCTACGACGTGTACGAGACGTCGGACGGGCGTTGGATGTCGGTCGGCGGTCTCGAGCCCCAGTTCTGGGACGCCACCGAGAAGCTCCTGGCCGAGGCCGGGTTCGCCGACCTGCCCGACCGCAACGACCCCACGCAGTGGCGCGCGCTGCGCACGCGGCTGGCCGAGGTGTTCGCCGCGAGGACCCAGGCCGAGTGGGCCGAGATCTTCGAGGGCACCGACGCGTGCATCGCCCCGGTGGTCCCGCTCGTCGAGGCCTACGAGCACCCCCACAACGTCGCTCGCGGCACGTACGTGGAGCGCGACGGCCTCACCCAGCCCGCGCCGGCCCCCCGGTTCTCGGCCACGCCCGCCGAGCTCACCACCGCACCCTCGCGCACCGGGGCCGACACCCGCGCGGCCCTCAGCGCGTGGGGCATCGACGACGTCGACGGCCTCGTCGCGCGCGGCGTCGCCGTCCAGAACGACTGACCAGACCCGACCAGCCTCGATCCCGAGACGAAGGAACCATCATGAAGCGCACCATCTTCGACGCCGACCACGAGTCGTTCCGCGACACCGTCCGCACCTTCTGCGAGAAGGAGATCGCCCCGCACCACGACGAGTGGGAGAAGGAGGGCATCGTTCCGCGCGAGGTCTGGGAGAAGGCCGGCGCGCTCGGCCTGCTCGGCTTCATGATGCCGGAGGAGCACGGCGGAGGCGGAATCGACGACTTCCGCTACAACGCGATCCTCACCGAGGAGATCACGCGCATCGGCGCGAGCGGCGTCGGCTTCGTGATCCAGACCGACCTCGTCTCGGGCTACCTGCTCTCGTACGCCACCGAGGAGCAGAAGGAGCGTTGGTTCCCCACGTTCTGCTCGGGCGAGATGATCACGGCCATCGCCATGACCGAGCCGGGCACCGGCTCGGACCTCCAGGGCATCAAGACGACGGCGCGCCTCGAGGGCGACGAGTGGGTCATCAACGGCTCCAAGACCTTCATCACCAACGGCATCAACGCCGACCTGGTCCTCGTGGTCTGCCAGACCGACGCGTCGGCCGGCGCCATGGGCTTCTCGCTCATCGCCGTCGAGCGCGGCGCGGCCGGGTTCGAGCGTGGTCGCAACCTCGACAAGATCGGCCTCAAGGCCCAGGACACCGCCGAGCTGTACTTCGACGACGTCCGGGTGCCCGCCACCAACCTCATCGGCGAGCAGGGCCACGGCTTCATCTACCTCATGGAGAAGCTGCCGCAGGAGCGCCTCTCGATCTCCGTCGTGGCCGCGGCCGCGTGCCGCCGGGTCCTCGACCTCACGCTCGACTACGTGAAGGAGCGCAAGGCGTTCGGCAAGCCGATCGGCTCGTTCCAGAACTCGCGGTTCGTGCTGGCCGAGCTGGAGACCGAGGCGCAGATCGCCCAGGTCTTCGTCGACGAGTCCATCACGCGCCACAACGCCAAGGAGCTCACGGTGCAGGACGCCGCCATGGGCAAGTGGTGGACCACCGAGCTGCAGAAGAAGACCGTCGACCAGTGCCTCCAGCTGCACGGTGGCTACGGCTACATGAGCGAGTACCCCATCTCCAAGGCGTACCTCGACACCCGCATCCAGACGATCTACGGCGGCACGACCGAGATCATGAAGGAGATCATCGGCCGCGGCCTGGGTCTCTGACCCGCCGCTCCGAGGAGCTCACCGAGCACGCCCTGGCCCGACGGGTCAGGGCGTGCTGTCGTCCTGGCCCTGGATGCGTGCCTGGTGCTCGCCGTACGCGCGCTCGACGGAGGTCTCGAGCGCGCGGGCCAGCACCACGCCGATGCTCGTGCTGGCCAGCTCGCGCAGCCGCTCGATGAGCGCCGCGGTCTGGGCCACCTCGTCGCCGCGGGGCACCCAGGCATCGCCGTGCTCGGCGACGAGGTGCTCGACGGCAGTGTCGACGAAGAGGTCGGCGACGTGGTCGAGGGCCGGGGTGAGCCGGACCTGGAGGTCGATGATCTTCTCGGCGGGCCAGCCGAGGGCGACGGCCTCCTGGAAGGTGTCGAGCAGGGCCTGGCTGAGGAACGTGACCCGGTCGTCGTCGGCCACGGCCCAGCCGGAGGCCATGACGCGCTCCAGGTGGTCCTCGCTGCCGAGCAGCTCCACCGCCTCGTCGTGGGACATGACGACCGGCACCTCGTCGCGCCACGACCGCGTGATGGCCTGCTCCAGGTCGATGACCCCGCTCAGCCCGACGCCGCGATCCCACGCGCCCAGCAGCTCCTGGATCTGCGCCGACGCGTAGCCGCGGTTGAGGAGGGACAGCACACGTCGCAGTCGGCGCAGGTGCTGCTCGGAGTACATGCCCACGCGGCCCAGGACGCGCGGCGGGTGGAGCAGGCCGCGGTCCTGGTAGGCGCGGATGTTGCGCACCGTGGTTCCGGCGGCCCGGGCCAGCTCGTCGATCCGGTACTCGGTCACGGCCGACCTCCCGGGGGCTTGACGTGGCGCGTTCACGATGCGACTGTACCGGGAGAGCATGTGACATCGCTCGATGTCACATGAGCGATGACAAGGAGATCGTCATGACCGCCGAGCTGAGTGAAGACGTCGAGACGCCCGAGCTGCCGCAGGACATGGACCGTCAGGAGTACGCCGACGTCCTGCGCATGCTGTCGCAGGCCTCCGTCGACCGTCACTTCGACGCCTTCGTCGACGTCCCGTGGGACGACCCCGACTTCGCCGTCGACCCGCACGACCCGCGCTGGGTGCTGCCGCCCAACAGCGACCCGCTCGGCGCCCACCCCTGGTACCAGGCGCTCCCGCTCGAGCGTCAGATCGAGATCGGCCGCTGGCGCCAGGCCAACATCCTCAAGGTCGGGCTGCAGTTCGAGAACATCCTGATCCGCGGCATCATGCAGTACGTCTTCAGCCTGCGGAACGGCTCGCCCGAGTACCGGTACCTCACGCACGAGGCCACCGAGGAGTGCCACCACACGCAGATGTTCCAGGAGACCGTCAACCGCATCGGGATCGACGTCCCCGGCATGCCCGGCTACATGAAGATCGCCGCGCCACTCATCCCCATGCTGGCGTCGGTCGCACCCGTGGGCTTCTTCATCGCGGTCCTCGCCGGCGAGGAGCCCATCGACCACACGCAGAAGGCCATCCTGCGCGACGGCCACGAGATGCCGCCCGTCATGACCCGCATCATGCAGATCCACGTGGCCGAGGAGGCGCGTCACATCTCGTTCGCGCACGAGTACATCAAGCGCCGCGGACCGCGCATGGGCCGCCTCGACCGCTGGACCACGGCCATCATGTTCCCGGTCATCATGCGCGTCGCGTGCGACCTCATCATGGTGCCGCCGAAGTCGTTCCGGAAGGAGTTCGACATCCCGCGCTCGGTCATGAAGGACCTGTACTGGCGGGCGCCGGAGTCGCGCGTGCGTCTCTCCGAGCTCTTCTCCGACGTGCGGATGCTCGCCGAGGAGGCGGGCCTGATGAACAGGGTGTCGCGCCGCGTCTGGAAGCTCCTGCGCATCGACGGTCGCACGTCCACGTACCGCGGCGAGCCCGCTGCGGCGTTCGACGCGGCCGCCTGACGTGCCGCACGTCGTCACCCAGAGCTGCTGCGCCGACGCCTCGTGCGCCCACGCGTGCCCGGTCAACTGCATCCACCCCACGCCCGACGAGCCCGACTTCGGCCTGTCCGACATGGTCTACGTGGACCCGTCGTCGTGCGTCGACTGCGGCGCGTGCGTGACGGCGTGCCCCGTGGGCGCCATCTCGGCACACACCCGCCTCCTGCCGGGTGAGCTGCCGTTCATCGAGCTCAACGCCGCGTACCACCGCGAGGCCTCGGGACCGAGGCCGCTGCAGGCCCCCGTGCCGAGCATCCCGCGGCTGGAGCGGGCGGGGCGCGCGAGCGTCGTGGTGGTCGGTGCCGGCCCCGCAGCCCTCTACACCGCAGCCGAGCTCGTCAAGAACGAGCAGGTCGACGTCACGGTGCTCGAGCGGCTCGACGTCCCGCACGGTCTCGCCCGGTTCGGCATCTCGCCCGACCACACCCGCACGCGCCGCATCCGCGGCCAGCTCGACCGCATCCTCGACCACCCCCGCGTCACGCTGCGCACGGGTGTGGAGGTCGGCCGCGACGTCTCCCTCGACGACCTCCGGGCCGAGCACCACGCCGTCGTCCTGGCCACGGGCGCCACCCTGCCCCGTCGGCTCGCCGTCCCAGGGGCGGACCTGCCCCAGGTCACGACGGCGTTCGAGCTCGTCACGTGGTGGAACGGCCATCCCGAGGCCGTCCGTCCGGTGCTGGAGTCCGAGCGCGCCGTGGTGGTGGGCGCCGGCAACGTTGCCCTCGACGTCGCTCGGATGCTCACGGCCTCCCCGGAGGTGCTGCGGCGCGCGGAGCTCAGCAGCACGGCCCGTCAGGTGCTGGCCGAGTCGTCCGTCAGGCATGTCGACGTCGTCGCCCGCGGCACGGCCATGGATGCCGCGTTCACCACGCCGGAGCTCGTCGGTCTCGTGGCCCTCGAGCACGTGGTGGTCAGGGTCGACGGTCTGGAGGAACGTCCCGCCGGCCTCACCGGTCTCGCCGAGCAGCGGTGGAACCTCCTGGCGCAGCTGGCCGCGCGGCCCGAGGGCGGCGAGCGCACCATCACGCTGCGCTTCGGCCAGACCCCCGTGGAGGTCGTGGGCGACGGCCGTGTCGCCGGCGTGCGCGTGCGCGCGGCCGACGACACCGTGAGAGCGCTCCCGGCCGGCCTGGTCGTCGCTGCGATCGGTCAGGTGGCCCACGAGCCGGTGGAGCACAGCGCGGGACGCGTCCTCGCTCCCGAGAGCGGCACGGCCGAGCCGGGCCTGTACTGCGTGGGCTGGCTCAAGCGCGGCGGTCGCGGCTTCATCGGCAGCAACCGGGCCTGCGCCCGGGAGACCACCCGCTCGGTGCTCGACGACGTGAACGCCCTCGCCCGCACCGTGGCCTGAGCCTCAGCGGTCGGTCTTGCGCCGGATCGTCTCGCGCTTCTCGTCGTCGACGGCGCCCTCGTACGCGGTGACGAGCGCCTGCACCGTGAGGGGCTTGAAGCGCTCCACCATGGCGGTGAGCATCTCCGGCGGGTGGCCCGAGTCCCTGAGGTGCGGCCACACCATGGTGCGGAACAGCTCGGTGAGCTCGTGCGCGAGCGCCCGGCCGTGCTCCGTGATGACCCGGCGCGACGCGTGCGCGGCCTCCACCGGGAGCCCGGCCTCCAGGAAGCCGATGCCCACGGCGAGGTGGGCGGGGGAGACCCGGAAGACGTCCTCGGTGGGCGTGGGCTCCACGATGCCGATGGCCACGAGGATCTCGAGGGCGTCGTCGTCGAGGGTGCGTCCGGCGCGTGTCTCCAGCTCGGAGCGGTCGATCGTCTCGGGCAGCTCCGGCGTCCAGGGCGCGAGCAGCGTGCGGTGCAGCGCCACCTGCTCCGGCGAGGCCTCGGCCGGGATGCGCTCGAGGTAGCCCTCGATGGCCGACAGCGTGAAGCCGTGCGCCTGGAGCTCCCGCACCAGCTCGAGGCGGGCGATGTGGTCGGGCCCGTAGTAGCCGTTGCGCCCCTCGCGCCGCGGCGGCGGGATGAGCCCGCGGCCGGCATAGAAGCGCACGGTGCGCACCGTCATCCCGACGCGTGCGGCGAGCTGCTCCACGCTCATGGTCTCGGCGGGACGGTCCGCGTCGGCCGACGCGGTCGACTCGTGTGACGTCGTGGTCATCACGCACTCCTTTCCACCCCAGGCTGGAACTCTGACAGTCATGGTGTCACAATCGACTCACGCCGTCCCCACGGCGCACCGACTCACCTGTCTGCGAGGACTTCACATGACCGAGGCATTCGTCTACGACGCCATCCGTACGCCGCGCGGTCGCGGCAAGAAGACCGGCTCCCTGCACGAGGTCAAGCCGATCTCGCTGCTGACCGGCCTGCTCGACGAGCTCAAGACCCGCAACCCCGACCTCGCGCCCAACGAGATCGACGACGTCATCCTCGGCGTCGTCAGCCCCGTGGGCGACCAGGGCGCCGACATCGCGCGCACCGCCGTGCTGGCCGCCGGCTTCGGCGAGCAGGTCGCCGGCGTGCAGCTGAACCGCTTCTGCGGCTCGGGCCTGGAGTCCATCAACCAGGCCTCCGCCCGCGTGAAGTCGGGCTGGGAGGACCTCATCGTCGCCGGCGGCGTCGAGTCCATGAGCCGCGTGCCCATGGCCTCCGACGGCGGCGCGTGGGCCATGGACCCCAAGACCGCGCTCGAGACCGACTTCGTGCCCCAGGGCATCGGTGCCGACCTCATCGCCACGCTCGAGGGCTTCAGCCGCACCGACGTCGACACGTTCGCCGCCGAGTCGCAGGCGCGTGCCGCCAAGGCCATCGCCAACGGCTACTTCGACAAGTCGGTCATCCCCGTCAAGGACATCAACGGCCTGCCCGTCCTCGACCACGACGAGTTCGTGCGTGAGGGCACCACGGTCGAGAGCCTCTCGAGCCTGGGCGCCTCGTTCGCGGGTCTCGGCGACTTCGGCTTCGACGCGGTCGCGCTCGAGAAGTACATCACCGTGGAGAAGATCAACCACGTGCACCACGCGGGCAACAGCTCGGGCATCGTCGACGGCGCCTCGCTCGTCCTCATCGGCAACGAGAAGGCCGGCGAGCGTCACGGCCTCACCCCCCGCGCCCGCATCGTCTCCACCGCGGTCATCGGCTCCGAGCCCACCATCATGCTGACGGGCCCCGGCCCGGCCGCCCGCAAGGCGCTGGCCAAGGCCGGCCTGCAGCCCGACGACATCGACCTCATCGAGATCAACGAGGCCTTCGCGGCCGTCGCCATGAAGCTCATGCGCGACCTCGACGACTACCCGCACGAGCAGACCAACGTCAACGGCGGCGCCATCGCCATGGGTCACCCCCTCGGCGCCACCGGCGGCATGATCCTCGGCACGCTGGTCGACGAGCTCGAGCGTCGCGAGAAGCGTTACGGCCTGGCCACGCTCTGCATCGGCGGCGGCATGGGCATCGCCACCATCGTCGAGCGCATCTGACATCCCCCGAACTGATTTCCAGGAGAGACACACGTATGACTGAAGCAGTGCGCTACGAGGTCGAGGGCGGCATCGTCAACCTCGTCATCGACGACCCCAGCCAGAACGCCAACACCATGAACGCGGCCTACGCCGAGTCCATGGAGAAGGCCGTCGACCGGCTCCGCGACGAGATCGCAGCCGACGCCGACTCCATCAAGGGCGTCATCATCAGCTCGGGCAAGAAGACCTTCTTCGCCGGTGGTGACCTGAAGCTCATGACCCAGGCCGGACCGGACGACGCGCAGCGTCTGTTCGACGAGGTCGAGGGCATCAAGGCCACGCTCCGCAAGCTGGAGACGTCGGGCAAGCCCGTCGTCGCGGCCATCAACGGCGCTGCGCTCGGCGGCGGCCTCGAGATCGCGCTCGCGGCGCACCACCGCATCGCGGCCGACGTCCGCCTCGAGCTGGGCCTCCCCGAGGTCAGCCTCGGCCTGCTCCCGGGTGGCGGTGGCGTCACGCGCACCGTCCGCATGTTCGGCATCCAGGACGCGCTCATGAACGTGCTGCTCCAGGGCCCCCGCATGCAGCCCGCCAAGGCCAAGTCGCTCGGTCTCATCGACGAGATCGTCCCCGCCGACGAGCTGCTGTCGGCGGCCAAGGCGTGGATCGAGTCCGTGCAGGGCGACGAGGACGCGGCCACGCAGCCGTGGGACCGCAAGGGCTACCGCATGCCCGGCGGCACGCCGTCCAACCCCAAGCTCGCCGCCTCGCTGCCCGCCTTCCCGGCCGCTCTGCGCAAGCAGACCAAGGGAGCGCCCTACAAGGCGCCGCGCAACATCCTCTCGGCCGCGGTCGAGGGTGCGCAGGTCGACTTCGACACCGCGAGCCGCATCGAGTCGCGCTACCTCGTCGAGCTCATCGTCGGTCAGCAGTTCAAGAACATGACGCAGGCCTTCTTCTTCGACCTGGGCGCCATCAACGCGGGCAAGTCCCGTCCCGACGGCATCGAGCCCACCAAGGCCGAGAAGATCGCCGTCATCGGCGCCGGCATGATGGGCGCGGGCATCGCCTACGTCTCGGCCAAGGCCGGCTTCCAGGTCGTGCTCAAGGACGTCGAGCTCGCCGCCGCCGAGAAGGGCAAGGCGTACAGCCAGAACATCGTCGACAAGGCGGTGGGCCGCGGTCGCCTCACGCAGGAGAAGGCCGACGAGCTGCTGGCACGCATCACCCCCACGGCCGACTACGCCGACCTCGAGGGTGCTGACTTCGTCATCGAGGCCGTCTTCGAGTCGGTCAAGCTCAAGCACGAGGTCTTCGGCGAGCTGCAGAAGGTCGTCAAGCCCGACGCCCTGCTCGGCTCCAACACCTCCACGCTCCCCATCACGATCCTCGCCGAGGGCGTGGAGCGTCCCGACGACTTCATCGGCATCCACTTCTTCTCGCCCGTCGACAAGATGCCGCTGGTGGAGATCATCGCCGGTGAGAAGACGTCGGACGAGGCCATCGCGCGCGTCATCGACTACACGAAGGCCATCAAGAAGACGCCCATCGTCGTCGGCGACAGCCGTGGCTTCTTCACGAGCCGCGTCATCGGCACGTTCGTCAACGAGGGCATCGCGATGCTCGCCGAGGGCGTCTCGCCGGTCAGCATCGAGCGGGCCACCACGCAGGCGGGCTTCCCGGCCCCCGTGCTCCAGCTGAGCGACGAGCTCAACCTCGAGCTCATGGTCAAGATCCGCAACGAGTCCAAGGCTGCGGTCGAGGAGGCCGGCGGCGTGTGGCCCGAGAACGCGGCCGAGAAGATCATCGACACGATGATCGAGATCGGTCGCCCGAGCCGCCTCAAGGGCGCGGGCTTCTACGAGTACGTCGACGGCAAGCGCACGGGACTGTGGAGCGGCCTCGCCGAGCAGTTCCCCGTGGCCGCCGAGCAGCCCGACTTCGAGGACCTCAAGGAGCGTCTGACGTTCATCATGAGCCTCGAGACGATCAAGTGCCTCGACGAGGGCGTCCTGCGCACCGTCCCGGACGCCAACATCGGCTCGATCTTCGGCATCGGCTTCCCGGCCCTGCAGGGTGGCGCCATCCAGTACGTCAACGGATACGAGGCGGCCGACGGCCGCATCGGCATCCAGGCGTTCACGGAGCGTGCCCAGGAGCTGGCCAAGAAGTACGGCGAGCGGTTCGAGCCCCCGGCTCTCCTGCTCGAGAAGAGCGCGAAGAACGAGACCTTCGTCTGAGCCGCTCCTGAGCCGGTCTCACCCGGTTCGTGACAGAGCCGCCCGATCCCACGCAGGGATCGGGCGGCTCTGTCACATCTGGAGCCGGTCACGCGCGAGACCGACCTCACTGACGAGGGCAGGCAAACCTCAGTTAGGCTGACCTTTGTTCCGCCCCCACTCTCGAAGGACCGTCATGACGGCTCGCCGCCTCCTGCCCCTCGTCGCCGGCCTCGTGGCCGCCCTCACGCTCACCGCGTGCGGCTCCGACGACACCTCGTCCGCCTCCGGCGACGACGCCTGGTCGTACACGTCGGCCAACGGCGACACGATCACGCTCGACCACAAGCCGAAGCGCATCATCGCCAGCGCGGCCGAGGCCGCCGGCCTGATGGCCTTCGGCATCAAGCCGGTCGGCATCTACTACGCGCAGGGCGAGGACTGGGAGCCCGGCCTCCAGGGCAAGGACCTCTCGGGCATCAAGGTCATCGGCAAGGAGTGGGGCAAGATCGACGCCGAGGCCGCCGCCGCGCTGAAGCCCGACCTCATCGTGGCCGACTGGTGGCCCGCGCAGAAGGAGTACCAGGGCTTCGAGGAGGGCGCCGACGCCGCCTCCATGAAGGTCCGCAAGCTCGCACCGGTCATCGGGGCCAACCAGCAGGGCTCGCTGCTCGAGGTCGTCGAGTGGTACGAGGGCTTCGCCCAGAGCATGGACGTCGACACCGAGTCCACGAAGTACGCGAGCGACAAGAAGGCCTTCGACCAGGCCAAGGCCGATTTCCGGGCCGCGGTGAAGGCTCGCCCCGACGTCTCCGCCCTCGCGGTCTCCCCGGCCGACGACCTCCTCTACGTGGCCGTGCCCAAGTACTCGACCTCGCTCACCGACTTCAAGGCCTGGGGCCTGGACGTCGTGGTCCCCGACTCGCCCAAGGCCGACTTCCCCTACTGGGAGTACCTGAGCTGGGAGAAGGCCGACAAGTACCAGGCCGACCTGCTGATGCTCGACGACCGGGGCTACGAGAACACCATCAAGACGGGCGAGCGTCAGCCCACGTGGGACAAGATCAAGGCCGCCAAGGCTCGTGAGTACACGCCGTGGCCCGGGTACTGGATCCACACGTACGCCGACTACACCGAGCAGCTCACGACGCTGACCGCCGCCGTCGAGAAGGCCGACGCGAACCTCGCGTGAGGACCGCATGACCACCACGACCCGTCCCCCGACCCCGTCACCCGCGCCCGCGCGGGCCGGGGCGGTGGCCGACGTCGCGCGCATCACGGGCCTCGTCGTGCTGACCGGCGTGCTGGTCGTGGTGGCCTTCGCGAGCATCACCCTCGGGACGCGCGGTGTGGGCGTGTCCACGATCATCCGCTCGTTCACCGACTACGACCCCGACTCCACGGCCCAGACGGTCATCCGCGAGCTGCGGGTCCCGCGCACCATCATCGGGATCCTCGCCGGGATGGCGCTGGGCCTCGGCGGAGCCCTCCTGCAGGGCGTCACCCGGAACCCGCTCGCCGACCCGTCGATCATGGGCACCACCAACGGTGCCTCGGCCGCCATCGTCGTCACGATCATGGTGTTCGGGGCCCAGTCGCTGCACACCTACGTGTGGTTCGGCTTCCTCGGGGCCGCGGCCGCCACCTTCCTCGTCTACGCCGTGGCGTCCTTCGGTCGGGAGGGCGCCACGCCGGTCAAGCTGGCCCTGGCCGGTGCTGCGGTGTCGGCGGGGCTCTACTCCCTCATCACCGGCATCGTCATGACCAACCTCGACGCCCTCAACGAGATGCGGGTCTGGCAGGTGGGGTCGCTCGCGAGCCGGGGCTGGCCGATCCTGCACCAGGTCTGGCCGTTCTTCGTCGTGGGGATCCTGGCCGCGCTCGTGACCGCGCGCTGGCTCAACGGTCTCGCGCTGGGCGACGACATCGCCACGGCGCTCGGCCAGCGGGTGGCCCGCACCCGCGGGCTCGTCTTCGTGATCGTGACCGTGCTGGCCGGCTCGGCCGTCGCGGCGTGCGGGCCCATCGTGTTCGTGGGACTCGTGGTGCCCCACCTGGCGCGTGCCATCTGCGGCCCCGACTACCGCTGGACGTTGCCGTACACGCTCCTGCTCAGCCCCATCCTCCTGCTCGCCGCCGACATCGTCGGACGGCTCGTCATGCGCCCGGGTGAGCTCCAGGTCGGCGTCGTCCTCGGCGTGATCGGCGCCCCCGCCTTCATCCTCCTCGTCCGTCGCCGGAACCTGGCCGAGCTGTGAGGACGACGTCATGACCGATCTCCTCGACCGTCCCGCCGACCAGCCGGCGGCCCCCGAGCCCACCGTCCGGGTGCGGCGCGGACGTCGTTTCCGCCAGGCACGGGTCGTCGTGGTGACGACGATCCTCGGCGCCGTCGCGTTCGCGCTCTTCGTGGCCACCATGATGATCGGCAGCTTCCCGGTCTCGGCCTGGGAGGTCATCGCCTCCACCTTCCGCCTGCAGGACGATCCCTCGATCGACTTCATCGTCCGCGACCTCCGCCTGCCCACGGCTGTCACGGCGCTCGCCGTCGGTCTCGCGCTGGGCATGTCGGGCCTGATCTTCCAGAAGCTGCTGGGCAACCCCCTCGCCTCGCCCGACTTCGTGGGCATCTCCTCGGGCGCCAGCATGTTCGCGGCGGTGGCCATCATCACCTTCCACGCGAGCGGCCTGGTGGTCTCGGGCGTCGCGCTGCTCGGGGCGGTCCTGTCGGCCGGCGCCATCTACCTGTTCGCGTGGCGCGACGGCGTCACGGGCTACCGCTTCGTGCTGATCGGCATCGGCGTGAGCGAGTTCTTCGTGGCCATCACGGGCTACGTGATCGCCCGCGCCCAGGTGAGCGACGCACGCGCCGCGATGTCCTGGCTCGTCGGCTCGGTGGGTCAGGCCGGGGCGACCGAGCTGCGGATCCTGCTCGTCTCCCTTGCCGTGCTGCTGCCGTTGTCGCTGCTGATGGGTCGTCAGCTCGGCGTCATCGAGCTGGGCGACGACGCCGCCCAGGGCCTCGGTCTGCGCGTGCAGGCGGCCCGCCTCGGGCTCCTCACGGTGTCGGTCCTGCTCGTGGCGCTGGCCACCGCAGCGGCCGGTCCGGTCGCCTTCGTCGCGCTCATCGCCGGTCCCATCGCCGTCCGGCTCCTCCGCGGCCAAGGCTCGGGGCTGCTCGCGGCCGCCTTCGTGGGCGCGATCATCGTGCTCCTCGCCGACCTCGTCGCGGCGCACGCCCTGCCGGCGGCCCTGCCCACGGGCGTGGTCACCGGCGGCATCGGCGCGCCCTACCTCATCTGGCTCCTCGCCACCGTCAACCGGGAAGGACGCGGCGGATGACCTCTCACGACCTGCGGGCCGAAGACCTCACCCTCGGGTACGCCGACGTCGACATCGTGTCCCACCTCGACGTCCAGGTGCCCGACGGCAGGATCACCGTCATCGTCGGTGCCAACGCGTGCGGCAAGTCCACGCTGCTGCGTGGGCTCGCGCGGCTGCTCAAGCCCCGTTCGGGTGCCGTGCTGCTCGATGGCAAGGCCGTCCAGGACCTGCGCAGCGTCGACGTGGCCAAGGTCGTCGGCCTCCTGCCGCAGACCCCGGTGGCTCCCGACGGGATCACGGTCGCCGACCTCGTCGGACGTGGCCGTTATCCGCACCAGGGTTTCTTCCGCCGCTGGAGCCCCGAGGACGACGCTGCGGTCGAGGCCGCGATGGAGGCCACGGGGACGGCCGACCTGGCCGAGCGTCCCATCTCGGCCCTCTCGGGCGGCCAGCGCCAGCGCGTCTGGGTGGCCATGGCGCTCGCGCAGGACACCGACCTCGTGCTGCTCGACGAGCCCACGACCTACCTCGACATCACGCACCAGGTGGAGCTGCTCGACCTGCTCACCGACCTCAACCGTGCGCACGGCAAGACGATCGTCATCGTGCTCCACGACCTCAACCTCGCGTGCCGCTACGCCGACCACCTCATCGCCATGAAGTCGGGCGCGATCGTCCGCGAGGGCGCGCCGCAGGACATCATCGACGCCGACCTCGTGTCCGACGTCTTCGGGCTCTCGTCCGACATCGTCCCCGACCCCGTGAGCGGCACTCCGATGGTCGTCCCCCGCGGCCGCCACCACGTCGCCACCCCCGCCCTCTGACCCCCGGTCGGTTTACCACGGGGGGTTGGTAGACCGACCCATACCTCCGGAAGCTTCCGTAGGGATGGGTCAGGTTGCCGAGGGGAGGACGGTTTGCATAGTTACCGTGGTAAACCGTCGGTCGGGCGGGGGCCACGCGGTGTTCATCTCACGTCCCTAGCGTCGGGAGCATGAGTGAGTCCCTCGGCCTGCGGGCGCGACGACGTCTGGCGCGGGCCATCTACACACCGCCCCCGCCGCCCGCCCCTCCGCGCGACCCCGAGCTCGTGGCGCTCGACCGGCTCGAGCGGGAGTGGAAGGGCGGCCCCGTCCGCGACGAGCGCATCAACGAGCACCTCTCGCTCATGCTCGACAAGGCCGGCGTCACCGGCGGCCAGGTGCTCGAGATCGGCGGCCGCGGCTACCCCCGCGGCCAGGTCTTCGGCGACGCCTTCACGTACCGCAACCTCGACCTCGTCGACACCGGCGAGGGCACCATCGTCGGCGACATCACCGGCTGCCCCGAGATCGCCGACGAGACCTTCGACGTCGTCCTCAGCGTCGACGTCTTCGAGCACATCGACCGACCCTGGCTGGCCGGCGAGGAGATGGTGCGCATCCTGAAGCCGGGCGGGCTGGTCTACACCTCGACGCTCTTCAGCTGGCGCTACCACCCGTGCCCCATCGACTTCTGGCGCTACACCCCCGAGGCCCTGGCCTTCCTGATGACCGGCACGGACACGATCGACCAGGGCTTCGACCTCACCGAGCGTCGCCGCGACGTCCGCAAGAAGGCGGCCGAGGACCCCATGCGCATCGACGAGCTCGGTGGCTGGCGCGAGAACGTCCGGGTCTTCCACGCCGGCGTGAAGCCGGACCGCCCGTGACGTTCGGCCTGCCTACCATGGTGGGCATGGCTGACGAAGTTGTCCTGCGCGACGGAACCATCCGCCTCGCCGTGTCGTCCCACGGTGCCGAGCCCCAGTCGTTGCGGGCTCCCGACGGGACGGAGCTGCTCTGGGGCGGCGGAGCCCCGTGGAAGCGGCACGCCCCGGTCCTCTTCCCCATCATCTGCCGGGTGCCCGAGGACAGCGTGGTGGTGGCGGGCGACCGCTACCCGATGCCGCAGCACGGGCTGGCGCGCGACCACGACTTCCAGGTCATCGAGGTGGGCGGCGACCGCGCCACGTACGTCCTGCGCACGGACAGCACGACCCTCGACCACTACCCGTACGACTTCACCCTGGCGGTCGCCTACACCGTGGCCGACGGCACCGTGACCATCACGTACGACGTGGAGAACAACGGCCCCTCCGAGATGCCCTACTCGCTCGGCTGGCACCCGGCCTTCCGCTGGCCGCTCGGCGAGGAGGGTGAGCACGTCATCACCTTCGACGAGCGGGAGCCGGCACCGTTCCGCCGCGTCGCCGACAACCTCCTCGCACCGCAGGAGCACGAGAGCGTCGTGATCGACCGCAGGCTCGTCGTGCGCCGGGAGCTCTTCGACGACGGCGCCGTGATCATGACCGATGTGAGGAGCAGGGGCCTGGAGTACCGGAGCCCCGACGGTCACGGGCTGCGGATGGAGTGGGAGGGCTTCGGCGGGATCACGGTGTGGACCACCGGCCCGGACAAGCCGGGCGACCTCCTCTGCATCGAGCCCTGGGCGGGCTCGCCCGCTCCAGCCGACTTCAGCGGCGAGCTCGTCGATCACCCCGGCACCGCGGTGCTGGCTCCGGGGGCGCGCGCACGGCACGTCGTGCGGGTCACGCCCTTCCGCGTCGAGACCGACTGACCGGCTCAGCCGGTGGATCGGCCGGAGGACTCCTCGAGGGCCAGCTGCTCGGCCGCCTTGGCGATGTTGCGCTGCATGCCGCCGAAGATGATGCCGTGGAACGGCAGGATGCCCCACCAGTAGAGCTGCCCGAAGAGACCGTGCGGGTGGAACAGCGCCCGGTGGTGGAACGTCGTGCTTCCGCCGTCGTCGGAGCCCACCTCCAGCTCGAGCCAGGCCAGCCCAGGGACCCGCATCTCCGCGCGGAGCCGGAGGAACGTCTTGTCGTCGGTGGCCTCGACGCGCCAGAAGTCGAGGGCGTCGCCCACCACGAGGTCCTTGGCGTTGCGCCGACCACGGCGCAGGCCGGGCCCACCGACGAACCGGTCCATCCAGCCGCGCACGGCCCAGGCGAGGGGCCAGGAGTACCAGCCGTTGTCGCCGCCGATGCCCTCGATGACGCTCCACAGCTGGGAGGGGGAGGCCTCGACCTCCCGCGTCCGCTCGTCCTTGTAGAGCGATCCGCCGGCCCAGTCGGGATCGGAGGGGAGCGGCTCCGAGGGAGCGCCCGCGTACGACGCCGACGACCAGCTCGTGGGGACGTCGAGGTCCTGGATCTTGGTCAGGGCCAGCCCGACGGCCTTGTCGTAGCCCGTGAGGCCGCCCTCCGGGTCGGGCACGTACTGCTGGATGTCGTGCTCCGACGCCACCACGGTGTTGCGCAGCGACTCCACGAGGGGGCGGGCGAGCGACGCCGGGACGGGGGTGATGACGCCCACCCAGTGGCTCGAGAGCGTGGGCGACAGCACCGGGACCTTGAGGATCCGGCGCCGGGGCAGACCGGCCACGGCGGCGTAGCGCTGCATCATGTCGAGGTAGGTCAGGACGTCGGGTCCGCCGACGTCGAACCGTCGGCTCACGTCGGACGGCATCTCCGCCGAGCCCACGAGGTAGTGCAGGACGTCACGGACGGCGATGGGCTGGATGCGGGTGGTCACCCAGCGCGGCACGACCATGACGGGCAGGCGCTCCGTGAGGTAGCGCAGCATCTCGAAGGAGGCCGAGCCCGAGCCGATGACGACGCCGGCCTGGAGGACCGCGGTGGGGACGCCGGAGTCGAGCAGGATCTGTCCCACCTGCTCGCGGGACCGCAGGTGCTCCGAGAGCTCCTCGCCCTGCGGCACCATGCCGCTGAGGTAGACGATGCGCTGCACGCCGGCGTCGTGGGCGGCGTCGGCGAAGCCCTGCGCCATGTCGCGCTCGGTCTTCTCGAAGTCGTCGCCGGTGCCGATGGAGTGCAGCAGGTAGTAGAGGACGTCGACGTCCTCGAGCGCGGCCCGCACGGCGTCTGCGTCCGTCGCGTCGCCGACGCTCACCTCGACGTCGTCGGACCACGCGTGCGCGCGGGTCTTGGCCTCGTCGCGGACCAGCACGCGGACGGTGTGGCCGGACTCGAGAAGACGGGGGACCAGGCGCCCACCGATGTATCCGGTGGCGCCGGTGACGAGAGAACGCATGGACCCAGTCTGGTGTGCGTGGGCCGACCCGCCACTCGGCCGGGCCGAGGCGCTTCAGCGAGGGGCGGTCGGACGGTCAGCCGGCGTGGGCGCGACGGATGCTCAGGCCCACGTCGCGGTAGGCGAAACGGTGGTGGAAGTGCAGCGGCGCGGGGGGTGTGCCGGTGGGGGAGACGAGGCCGGGGTCGGCCGTCTCCTCGTCGCAGTGGCGCGACCAGCAGTCGTTCCGCACCACGAGCCGGTCGAGGACGATCGAGGCCAGGTAGTTGCCGTCGAGGTCGACGACCTCCGTGTCGCCCCACGGGCACCAGCCGATGCAGTGCCCGTCCAGGTCGAAGACGTGCGCGTCGTCCCAGCTGCGACGGAAAGCGATGGCATGCCCCGCCATGTCATACAGATAAGTGCTCATCCCGAGTTCCTTCTTCCTGATTCGACGGTACGCCGAGTTCTGTCGGGGTTCAGGTCGAAATCGCCGGTCCGGGCAGAAATGACTCGATGGGACTAGTCCGCGACCGGGTGCGGGTGGTCACCCTGGGCGACGGACGGGCACGATGGGTGTCATGACGGACGACACGCGACGCTCGGTGGCCCTCGACCGGATCGAGCGGGCGCGCTACCGCGTCACGAACGCTCGGGGCGGCTCCATCACGATCGGGGAGGGCGACGACGCCGACTTCACGCCGGTCGAGCTGCTTCTCGCCGCCATCGCCGGCTGCACGGCGATCGACGTCGACTACCTCACGACGAAGCGGTCGGAGCCGGTGCGGTTCGCGGTGGAGGCACTGGGCGAGAAGCTGCCGGAGCACGTCATGAGCGACCTGCGGGTGCTGCTCGACGTGGAGTTCCCCGACGACGAGGCCGGTCGGGCCGCGCAGGCGCGCGTGCCCGGTGCCGTGGCCACCTCGCACGACCGGCTCTGCACCGTCAGCCGGACCGTCGAGCACGGCGTCCCGGTCCGGTCCGAGGCGGTCTGACCCGTCAGGCTAGAGGCGCAGCGAGGGGTCGTGGGGGCCCTTGGGGTCCACCCAGAAGTCGAGCGCAAGCCCTTCCTCGGTCCCCCCGTTGAGGTAGACCGAGAAGTCCGTGACCCCGGCCGCCTCGAGCACGTCGTCGTCGATGAGGAACTGGCCGGTCTGCTCGCTCGGCGGCCGGACGAGGATCTCGTAGGCGGCGTCGGCCATGATCTGCGGCGTGCGTGAGTGTGCCTCCAGCCCGGCGCCCACGACGTTGCGCACGGCGGCCGTGTCGATGGCCGTGCGCGGCCAGAGGGAGTTGGCGGCGATGCCGTCGGCCCGCAGCTCCTCCGACAGTCCGAGGGTCACGAGGCTCATGGCGTACTTGGCCATGGCGTAGGCCGTGAAGGTCCCGAACCAGCGTGGATCGGTGCTGATGGGCGGCGACAGGGTGAGGACGTGGCCGTGGTCGGACTGCTTGAGCCACGGAAGCGACAGCTTGGAGAGCAGGAACGAGCCGCGCGCGTTGATGTCGAGCATGAGGTCGTACTTCTTCATGGAGATGTCGGCCGTGCTCGAGAGGTCGATCGCGCTGGCGTTGTTGACGACGATGTCGATGCCGCCGAACTTCTCGGCCGTCCGGGCCACGGCGTCCTCCACGAACGCGTCGTCGCGGACGTCGCCCACGAGCGGGAGCGCCTGGCCGCCGGCGTCGATCACGGCCTGCGCCGCCGTGTAGATGGTGCCCGGGAGCACGGGGTGCGGCTCGGCCGTCTTGGCCAGGAGCGCCACGTTGGCCCCGTCGCGGGCCGCTCGGACGGCGATGGCCTCGCCGATCCCCCGGCTGCCGCCGGACATGATGATGGTCTTGCCGGCGAGCGACATGGAATCTCCTGAGGACGCGAGTGGGGCTGGGGCCGATGTTGCCCGCCTCACCACTTACCGTCAATACTGACCGTAAATGTCCGAGCCCGTCGATCCCCCTGCATCCGTTCCGGCCTGGTTCGCCGACGCCCTCGCCCAGGAGCCGGAGCACCACGCCCTCGAGGTCGACCGGGTCCGCGTGGCCTACCGCGCCTGGGGCCGGGCGGGCCTGCCCGTCGTGGTGCTCGTGCACGGTGGCGCGGCGCACGCGGGCTGGTGGGACCACGTGGCGCCGTTCCTGACGACCGGGCACCGCGTCGTCGCGATCGACCTGTCCGGGCACGGCGACAGCGGCCATCGGCCCCGCTACGACTTCGTCACCTGGGCGGCCGAGGTGATGGCGGTCGCGGCCGCCGAGGGATCCACCCGCCCGGCCGTCCTGGGTCACAGCATGGGCGGCTTCGTGACCCTCACCGCGGCCATCGACCCGAGGTACGAGCTGCTGGGAGCCGTGGCCATCGACTCGCCCGTGCGCCGGATGTCGTCCGAGGCGAGGGCGTGGCTCGACAAGAACCCGACCCTCCCGCCGCACAAGGTCCACCCCACCCGCGAGGCCGTCGAGGCCCGGTTCAAGACGCTCCCGTCCGACGACGCCACGCTCGACTACGTCCGGGCCCACATCGCCACCGGGTCGGTGAAGGAGGTGGAGGGCGGCTGGACCTGGAAGTTCGACCCGCGCATTTTCTTCAGCGCGCGCATGGAGCCCGAGGCGCTCGTGGCCGCCCCGGGTCCCATCGCCCTGGTCCGCGGGGAGCGCGGCATGGCCACGGCCGACATCACCGAGTCCGTCGCGACGATGCTCGGCGGCGACGTCCCCGTCACGCTCGTCCCGGACTCGGGGCACCACATCATGCTCGACCAGCCGCTGGCGCTCATCGCGGTGCTGCAGGCCTACCTCGGAGAATGGAGTCGCCCATGACCGACCTCGACGTGCTCGAGACCTTGCTGGAGGAGCGGTGGAGCTGCCGCGGCTTCACGGACGAGCCGGTGGACCGGCCCACGATCGACCGGCTGCTGACGATCGCCGGCCGGACGCCCTCGTGGTGCAACACCCAGCCGTGGAACGTGGTCGTGACGTCCCCGCCGGAGACCGCCGCGCTGCGCGACGCCATGGGCGCCGACGAGCGCCTCGGCTCCGACATCGAGTTCCCCGCGAAGTACGAGGGCGTGCACGCCGAGCGTCGGCGGGAGTCGGGCTGGCAGCTGTACGAGGCCACCGGGGTGGCGAAGGGCGACCGCGAGGCCTCGGCCGCGCAGATGATGCGGAACTTCGAGTTCTTCGGTGCCCCCCACCTGCTGGTCCTCACAACCTCGAGGTCGCTCGGTCCCTACGGTGCGGTGGACTGCGGACTCTTCGTCGACACCTTCCTGCTCGCGGTCCAGGCGGCCGGTCTCGGTGCCTGCGCCCAGGCCGCCGTGGCGATGCGTTCGGACTTCCTGCACGAGTACCTCGGGCTCGACGAGGACCGGCAGGTGGTGTGTGGCATCTCCTTCGGCCATCCCGACCAGGACCACGCGACCAACGGCTACCGCACCACGCGCGTCCCGCTCGAGGACTTCGCGACCTTCCGCTGAGCTAGGGGAGCAGCGAGCCCAAACCCAGCACGGCGGCGAGCCCGAGCGCGCTGCGCGGGTGGTAGGCCGCGGTCCACAGGCCGCCGTGGGCCGCCCCGCGGGCCTCGTCCTGCCACGGCTCGTCGGCCGGCGGTTGTCCGGTGCGCAGGTCGTGCACGAGCAGGACGGCCATGAGCGAGTTGGACGTGGCCGGCTCGAAGACCTCCACGCCGAACCGGTGGGCCCCGGCGTAGGCCGCGGCCAGCGCCTTGTTCTTCACCACCGAGCGCGTGCGCGTGGCCGGCGCGACGTTGAGCGAGACGACCGTGCCGTGGGCCCGTGCATCGGTGGCGCGCCAGCGCTGCAGGCGCTTCGCCAGGGCGTAGTTGGGTCCCTGCTGCGGGACCAGCGCGTCGCACACGCCGGGATCCGCGCCCGGCGGGTAGTTGCGCTGGAGCAGCCGGCCCCCGGTGACGGCGCGGACCGACGTCCGGGCGGCCCGCCCCACCCGGCCACGGGTGTAGGCCTCCTCGGCAGCGCCGACCTCCTCCGCGGGCACCACGAAGACGTCGGTGGGCGTGGCCAGGAACGACAGTGCCGTGTCGGGCCGGCGGGTGAGCAGGTGCGTGGCGAGCGCGTCCGCAGCCATGGAGACGCGCACGTGGTCGGACCCGTCGGCGTAGCAGTAGTTGCCGAGGACGAGCCGGTCGCCGGTCTGGTCCGCCAGCCGGTCGAGCCAGTCGGCCACGGCGGGGAGCTCGCGCACGAGGTCGGCTCCTTCGTCCGCGCCGGCGTCGGTGACGATGCGCGACGGCACGAGCACGCGTCCGGCCCCGGCGGTGGCGACCTCGCGCACCCGCTGCTGCACGTCGGCACGTGGAAGGTCGAGCGCGGCCACCGTGGCACCCCAGCGCTGCAGCGCCCGGTAGGGACCCATCTCGGCGCCGGCCCCCAGCACCACGACGGTGTCGCCCTCGAGCCGGAGCCACTCGGGGTGGGTCATGACCGTCTGGACGGCGTCGGAGCACGACTGCGTGATGACGCCGCGCGCCACCCACTCGTCGAGCTGGCGGACGAGGCCGGCACCCCGCAGCCGCTCGCCCCGGTACGGGATGCTCACCTCCGCGTCCGGCGAGCCACCTCCCTGCAGGGTGGTGGTGTGGAGGGCCTGCTCCAGCGGGACGGTCTCGATGGCGGAGGCGAGCGGGACCTCGTCGTACCGCATCTGCTCGGTGGCGCTCCGCAGGCCCTCGGCCGCGACGGAACGCGCCGCGGCAGCGTCGCCGATGCCGGCCTCGACCGCTCGTCGGAAGTGCTCCAGGTAGTTCCGGCGCCAGCTGGTCTCGTGCTCGACGGCCCGGGCCCCCACGGGATCGGCCTTGCGCAACGCGTCGGCCAGGACCGCCCGCCCCGTGGCCGAGGTGCTGTCGCGGGCGAACGAGACTCCCTCTCGTGTGCTCATTCCTCCACCGTACGAGCGGATTTCGGCTACTCACGAGTCTCCCGACGAGTAACCGCCTGCGAGACCCATCTCGGCGTCCCGTGGGTCCGAACGACTGGTGAACGGCGAGACCCGGGTTCTCCTGCGGGTGCTCCCACCTCGGGTGCGGAGCGCCCACCGCCGTGGGGAGCAAGATGCGGCCCGCCCCTCTCGGGGGGCGGGCCGCTCGCGCGTCGTCACGATGGCCCTAGGCTCGACGCGTGGGAGCCATTCATCTGATCCGGCACGGACAGGCGTCGTGGGAGAGCGACGACTACGACCAGCTCTCGACGCTGGGGCTGCGCCAGTCCGCCTGGCTGGGCCAGGCCTGGGAGGCCTCGGGCTGGAAGCCCGACTGGTCGGTGGCCGGTTCCCTCAAGCGTCACGCCCAGACCGCCGTCGCCGCCATCGATGCCGTCGACGGCGACCTCTACGACATCGACGCCGGGTGGGACGAGTACGACCACCTCGGCCTCACGGGCCACGCGAGCGCCGCCGACCGTCCCACGGACCCACGCGAGTTCCAGCAGCTCCTCGACGCCGCGCTCGAGCGCTGGGTCTCCGGCGGGGAGGCTCCCGAGACCTTCGAGGCCTTCACCCGGCGCGTCCTCGGCTCGCTCGACGCAGCCGTCGCGCAGGCCGGGTCGGGTCGGGGCGTTGCGGTGTTCACCTCGGGCGGCCCCATCGCGCTCGTGACGTCCTACCTCCTGGCCGGCGACGCCTCGTTGTTCATCACGTTGAACCGGGTGGCCGTGAACGCGGCCGTCACGACGCTCATCGTGGGTCGGGGTGGGACCCGTCTCCTCACGTTCAACGAGCACACCCACGTCCCCCGCGACAGCGTCACCTTCCGCTGACGCAGGTCACACGGGTTCGCCCTTCCACCCAACTCAGATACCGGTAGTATCTGAAACATGACGACCTTCACCTCCGGCACCCGCGCGCTCGTCACGGGCGCCTCCTCCGGCCTCGGGCTCGCGCTCGCCCAGCAGCTCGCCCGGGCCGGCAGCCGTGTGCTCGCCACCGACATCCACGCCGAGGCCCCGGCCGAGCTCCTCGCCGCCGGAGACGTCACCTACCTGACGCTCGACGTCACCAACGACGCCCACTGGGACCGCGCCTACACGTGGGTGGTGGAGAACTTCGACGGCCTCGACCTGCTGTTCAACAACGCCGGTGTCGCGGCGGGCGGTCGCATCGAGCTCTCCGAGATCGACCAGTGGCAGTGGATCATCGACATCAACCTCCTCGGCGTGGTGCGCGGCTGCAAGCAGTTCGTGCCGATGCTCAAGGAGCAGGGCTCGGGCCACATCGTCAACACCGCCTCCGCGGCCGGCCTCGTGCACGCGCCCACCATGAGCGAGTACAACGCGGTGAAGGCGGCCGTCGTCGCGCTGAGCGAGACGCTGCGCCACGAGCTGAACCCGTGGGACGTCAAGGTCAGCGTCATCTGCCCCACGTTCTTCAAGACCAACCTGAGCGACTCCATGCGCGGCAAGGACGAAGCCGCCCAGCGCACCGCCGCCAAGCTCATCAACAACTCGGACCGCACCGCCGACGGCGTGGCTGCCGAGGTGCTCAAGCAGGTGCGCCGCAACACGTACCTGATCCTTCCCGACCGCGACGCCGTGGTGGCCTACAACGCGAAGCGGCTCGCCCGCCCCGTCTACGACCGCATGATGTTCCGTGCGGCCGCCCGGATGAAGTCCAAGGCGAAGGGCTGACCATGCGCAAGAACGTCCTCATCACGGGTGCCAGCTCGGGCCTCGGGGCGGAGATGGCCCGCCAGCTCGCCGCGCAGGGACATCACCTCGCCCTCACGGCCCGTCGGGTCGATCGGCTCGAGGAGCTCAAGAACGAGATCGGGGCGGCTCATCCCGGCGTCGAGGTCGTGGTGCACGCTCTCGACGTCAACGACCACGACCAGGTCTTCGCCGTCGTGCGTCAGGCCGCCGCCGACCTCGGTGGGCTCGACCGCGTCATCGTGAACGCGGGGCTCGGCAAGGGCGGGCGCATCGGCACGGGCAAGTTCGCCGCCAACAAGGAGACCGCGGAGACCAACTTCATCGCGGCGCTCGCGCAGTGCGAAGCCGCCATGGAGCACTTCTACGAGCGCAAGGCCGGCCACCTCGTCGTCATCTCCTCGATCTCCGCGCTGCGCGGCATGCCGTCGAGCATGACCACCTACGCGGCCACCAAGGCCGGGATCGCCCATCTCGCCGAGGGCATCCGCATGGACCTCCTGGGTCGCAAGGGGCTCGACATCGCGGTCACCACCATCTTCCCCGGCTACATCGCCTCGGAGATGAACGAGAAGGTCGAGCAGGAGCAGAAGCTCATGGTCGACACCGCGACGGGCGTCCGTTCCATGCTCAAGGCCATCGAGAAGGAAGTGGCCGAGGCGTCCGCGCCCCAGTGGCCGTGGGCCCCGCTCGGACAGGTCATGAAGCACGCGCCCCTGGGTGTCGTGCGCAAGCTGGTCTAGCCCGCGAGGAGTCCGGCCACCGTGGGCCGCGAGACCACCTGGGCCACGGCTGCCGCGTCGAACGAGCGGACCGTGTCGTGGACGGACGCCACGAGGGCCGGCTCGTCGAGCGTCTCGATCGTGAGCCAGCCGGCGTCCGTGTCGCCGTCCGAGCACGTGGCGCCGGGCACGCGGGCCATGACGGCCGCGGTCAGCGCGACGACGTCGACGTCGGCACCGAGGTGGAAGACCTGGACGCACCAGCCGTCGAGAGGGATCTCCATCACGGGACTGCTCCTGTCCTCCGTCGTGGTGTCCCCCCGGACCGGTTCAGCGTATGCCCCCCGGGCGACGTCTCGCGTGACCTTGGGGCAGTTTCTCGGTCAGGTGCTGCGGGGGCCCCGGCCGAGCAGCGCGGAGGCCAGCGCACCGACCTGCTCGTGCTCCACGAGGAACCCGTCGTGGCCGTGCAGGGAGTTCACGACGTCGAGGCGCTTGGCGCCCGGGATCAGCTCGGCGAGTGTCTGCTGCTGCGACAGGGGATAGAGCCGGTCGGAGTCGATGCCCGCCACGACGGTGCGCGCCGTGATGCGGCGCAGGGCCGACTCGACGCCGCCGCGACCGCGTCCGACGTCGTGGGAGTCCATGGCGCGCGTGAGCACGAGGTACGAGCCGGCGTCGAACCGCTGGGCCAGCTTGACGCCGTGGTGCTCGAGGTAGGACGCGACCGAGAACGTGACGCCGTCGGGCTCCCGCTCCCGACCGAACCGCTCGGCCAGCTCGTGCTCGCTGCGGTAGCTGATGTGGGCGATGCGGCGGGCCACCTCGAGCCCGCCGACGGGGCCGACGGCGTTCTCGTAGTAGTCGCCGTCCGCGTAGGCGGCGTCGTGGGTGATGGCGGCCTGCTGGGTGGTGGAGAGGGCGACCTGCTCGGCCGAGGCCCAGGCCGAGGTGGCCAGGAGGAAGAGGCGCTCCACGCGTCCGGGGTGCTCGACAGCCCACTCCAGGGCGCGCATCCCACCGGCGGACCCGCCGATGACGGCGTGCCAGCGCTCGATGCCGAGCCGGTCGGCGAGGGCCACCTCCGCCGCGACCTGGTCCCGCACCGTGAGGTCGGGGAAGCGGCTGCCGTACGCGGCTCCGTCGGGCGCGGGTGAGGCCGGACCGGTGCTGCCCTGGCAGCCACCCAGGATGTTGGCCGCCACCACGAAGAAGCGGTCGGTGTCGATGTCGCCGCCGGGACCCACGACGTCGCCCCACCAGCCGGGCGAGACGTGCCCGGGTCCGGCCTCGCCGACGACGTGGCTGTCGCCGGTGAGGGCGTGCAGCACGAGCACGGCGTTGGAGCCGGTGAACGTCCCCCACGTCTCGTACGCGAGGACGACGTCGTCGAGCTTGTCGCCGGACTCCAGCCCGAGTGGTCCGAGCCGGGCGAAGCGTCGTGAACCGACAGGATCTCCCTCCCGCCACGCACCGCTGACGGGAGGGAGATCCGGGTGGATCGGGCGGGTCACTTGGCCGCGCGCAGTCCTGCGTCGATGTCGGCCAGGATGTCGTCGATGTGCTCGAGGCCGACGGCGAGGCGCACGAGGCCCGGCGTGACGCCGGTGGCCGCCTGCTCCTGCTCGCTCAGCTGCGAGTGCGTGGTCGACGCCGGGTGGATGGCGAGCGAGCGGACGTCGCCGATGTTGGCCACGTGGCTGAACAGCTCGAGCGAGTCGATGAACGCACGGCCCGCGTCGCGGCCGCCGGGCAGCTCGAACGTGAGCACGGCGCCGGCGCCCTTGGGCGTGTACTTGTCGGCGAGCGCCTTGTAGGGGCTGGAGTCGAGCGAGGCCCAGCGGACCTCGTTGACGTCCTCGCGGGCCTCGAGCCACTCAGCGACCTTGCGGGTGTTCTCGAAGTGGCGCTCGACGCGCAGGCTCAGCGTCTCCAGGCCCTGGGCGATGAGGAACGCGCTGAAGGGGCTGATGGCCGCACCGATGTTGCGCAGGTACTGGACGCGCAGCTTGGCGATGTAGGCGGCCTCGCCGAGCGCCTCGGAGAAGACGAGCCCGTGGTAGCTGTCGTCGGGCGTCGTGAAGCCGGGGAACTTGTCGCCGTGGGCGGCGTAGTCGAACGTGCCGGAGTCGATGACGACGCCGGCGATGGTCGTGCCGTGACCGCCGATGTACTTGGTGGCCGAGTGGACGACGGTGTTGACCCCGAACTGGAACGGGTTGAGGCCCCACGGGGTGGCGATGGTGTTGTCGACGATGAACGGCACGCCGACCTCGCGAGCGACGGCGGAGATGGCCTCGAGGTCGAGGACGTCGCCCTGCGGGTTGCCGATCGTCTCGCCGAAGAACGCCTTGGTGTTCTCCTGCGTGGCGGCGCGCCACTGCTCGGGATCGTTGGGGTCTGCGACGAAGCTGACGTTGATGCCCAGCTTGGGGAACGTGTGGCGCAGCAGGCTGTCCGTGCCGCCGTAGAGGCTGGACGAGGCCACGATGTGGTCGCCGGCCTCGGCCACGTTGGTGAGCGCGCCGGTGGTGGCGGCCTGGCCCGAGGCGAAGAGGAGTGCGCCGATGCCGCCCTCGAGCGCGGCGAGGCGCTGCTCCACGACGTCCTGCGTCGGGTTGATGATGCGCGTGTAGATGTTGCCCGGCTCGGCGAGGCTGAAGAGCGCCTCGGCGTGGTCGGTGTCGCGGAACTGGAACGACGTCGTCTGGTAGATCGGCAGCGCGCGGGCGCCGGTGGTGGGGTCAGGAACCTGACCTGCGTGGATCTGCTTGGTCTCGAACGACCACTGGTCACTCATGGATGCTCCTGCGGGGCTGGGGAGGGAGACGTACCCCCTCACGGTCGCACCATTACCAGCCCACGGACAAGGATCTCACCATGCGGGACGGCGGACGGCTCTCCCCGTCCGCGTCGCACGCCCCTGGGGCCACCTCATCCTGCTCTCAGGCGAGACCTGCGAGAATGGCGGCCATGCGTGTCGCCGTGGTCCAGCTCGCCTCGAGCACCGACTCCGACGCCAACCGCCGGCTGGTCGCTGACCGGCTCGGCGCGATCGCGTCGGACGTCGACCTCGTCGTGCTGCCCGAGGCCGCCATGCACGACTTCGGGTCTCCCGACCACGACCTGGCCGCGGCGGCCGAGCCGCTCGACGGCCCCTTCGTGCAGCTGCTGGCGGAGCACGCCCGCAGGCTGGGCGCCACCGTCGTGGCCGGCATGTTCGAGGAGAGCGCGGGCGACCTCCCGTTCAACACGCTCGTGGCCCTCGGCCCCGACGGATCCCTCCTCGGCTCCTATCGCAAGATCCACCTCTACGACTCCTTCGGCTACAAGGAGTCCGACCGTCTCGTCGCCGGTGAGCCGGCGCCGCTCGTGCTCGACGTCGCCGGCACCCGGGTCGGGCTCATGACCTGCTACGACCTGCGCTTCCCGGAGATGGCGCGGCTTCTCGTCGACTCCGGTGCGGAGGTCGTGGTCGTGCCGGCCGCCTGGGTCGCCGGCGACCTCAAGCTGCACCACTGGCGCACCCTCCTGACCGCACGCGCCATCGAGGACCTCGTCCACGTGGTGGCCGCGGCCCAGGGCGGGGAGCGCTACACGGGCCACTCGCTCGTGCTCGACCCCCAGGGCCAGGTACTGGCCGAGGCGGGTCCCGACGAGGTGGATGGGCTCAGGGTCGACCTGGACCCGAGCGCCGTCGCGCAAGCGCGCCACACCAATCCCTCGCTGGCCAACCGACGGCTGGAGGTGCGCGTCTGATGGCCGCTCCCGCCGGGCGTCGCCGTCTCGACACCACCATCCCGGTCGACTACGACATCCCCACCCGTCGTCCCCGACTCACCGACGACCGCACCGCTCAGCTCGTCATCTCCGTCGTCATCGGAGCGTGGGTGGTGGGGACCCTGCTCGCGGCCACGGCCGTCGTGAAGACGCCCGTCCCGTCGTGGGTGGAGCGACCGGCGGCCGGCCTGCTGCTGGTGGTGTTCGGCATCGGTCTCACGCACCGCGCCGGCGGGCACATGCGGATCTGGGGGACCATCACCGGCGTCCTCGCCGTCGCGGCCGTGGGCACCCAGGCCACCGGTCTGCTCTCCGCGGCGGCGGCCACGACCGCGGTGCTGGCGGCCGTGTGGGCGGTCATGATCACCCGCCCTGCCTACCGGCCGCTCACCGCCATGCGGGAGTACGTCATCTCCCTGTCGGTGGCGCTCAGCGGCACGGTCGCGGTCGCAGCCTGGAACGCTCCCGTGAACTACCAGCGCTTCAACCTCGCCGTCCTCGCCGTGGCCCTGGGCCTGGCCATCGTCATGGTGTGGAGCCTCGGCGCAGGTCTGCACGGCCTCGGCCGTCAGAACCTCACCCTGCTCGTGGGGGTGGCCGTGGTGCTCGTGGTGCTGCTCGTCTACTCGAGCCTCGTGCGGTCCCACGGCTCGCAGGCGCTCGTGGAGAACCTCGACGAGCTCGTCATCTGGATGCGCACCACCTTCCAGGGCGTGCCTCGGCCCGTCGAGGTCTTCATCGGCTTCCCGGCGCTCGTCGTGGGTGTCTCGCTGCGGTCGCAACGTCGTGAGGGCTGGTGGATCCTCGTGTTCGCCGTCCTCGGCACCGGTGTCCTCACCACGTCGCTCGTCTCGCCCGGCGCCTTCCCCACCTACATCGCCATGTCGACGCTCTACTCGGCGGTGCTCGGACTGGCCCTCGGCGTCGTGGTCACCTGGTTCGTCGTGAGGCCGCCGTCGGCCAAGCGCGCCCGTGCCGTCGTGCCGGAGCGTCGCGTGGAGCCGGCCCGCCTCGCCCCGCTCAAGTAGCCCCCTCGCGTGCCGACACTGCGCCGGGTGCGAGAATCGGCGGACGCCGGAGCGCACCGTCACGACGAGGTCGGACCGGCGTGGAGGGGTGCCGGAGTGGCCGATCGGAACCGCCTTGAAAGCGGTCGCTGGCAGAAATGTCAGCCGCGGGTTCGAATCCCGCCCCCTCTGCGATGAGCATCTATCGCGTCGACCGTGGCGCCGCCCTTCTGATGGTCGGCGTCGGATTCGTCGTGTCCGCGGTCGGGGTCGTGGTGGCCTTCCTGCTGGCACCGCGGGGCGGGCCCCTGGGCGTCGTCGGCTGGGTCTTCGCCGCGATCGCGGTCGTGGCCCTTCTGGTCGCCGCGCGCTTCGGCCTGCGGCCGCCGGTGGTGGCGCGGCTCGACGACGTCGGGCTGCGGGCCCGCGGGACCAGGGTCGAGTGGATCGACGTCGAGGGCGTGGACCTGTCCACCGCCGCGCTGCGCCTCACGACCACCGACGGCGAGAAGGTCGTGGACCTGACGACGCTCGGACCGCGTCGCGCGGAGCTGGCCCGTGAGGTCTACGACCGCCTCAACGCCGCGCACGGCTACACACGCTTCGCCTGAGGCCCTCGCGCGGCGGCAGGATCAGCCGGCGACGCCCGTGGGGAGCGCCGGCACCCGGACGAGGAGCACGCCGGGGTGCACCTCGGCCGTGATCTCCAGACCCTCGCCGACGGGGTCGCCGTCGAGCTGCATGGGGGTGGGCGAGGTGGCGGACACCCGCACGACCCGTCCGGTGAAGCGGTCGAGCCGGTCGTTGGTCCGCTTCTGCCGTGTGAGGACGCGCGCCACGATGGCGAGCCAGCCGAAGAAGCGACGGGGTGCCAGCACCACGACGTCGAGTCGCCCGTCGTCGATCCGCGCCTCGGGGAGGAGAGGGATGCCGGCCTGCAGGAAGCCGACGTTGCCGATGACGACGGTCCGTGCCCGGAAGGTCCGCGGCTCCTCGTCGTCGACGGTGATGGTGACCTTCATGCCCGGGAAGCGCAGCGCTTTGACCCCGGACACGAAGTAGGCCGCCCAGCCCACCTTCTGCTTCAGGTTGTCGTCGACCCCGGTCATGATCATGGCGTCCATGCCGAGACCGGCCATGACGAGGAACGTGGTGTCCACGTCGGAGTCGGTGCGGAATGTGGCCAGGTCGATGGCCTTGTCCTGGCCGCCGAACGCCACCTCCAGCGCGTCACGTGAGTTCAGTGGCACGCCCAGGTTGCGGGCCAGCAGGTTGCCCGTGCCGTGCGGGATGACGCCGATGGCCACGCCCGTGCGGGCTGCCTCCTCGCAGACCGCGCGGACCGTGCCGTCGCCACCTGCGGCGATGATGAGGTCGACGCCGAGCTCCAGGGCCTGCTGCGCCTGACCGTAGCCGGGGTCCTCCACCGAGGTCTCGAACCAGTGCGGCTCGGACCAGCCGTGCTGGAGGGCCACCTGCAGCACCCGGGCCTTGAAGTCCTCGACGTCGCCGACCTTGGCCGGGTTGAGCACGACCGCCACGCGGCGGGCGCCGGTGCCGGTCAGCACCGCCAGCTCGGAGGGAAGACGCGGACGGGACGCCACCACGACCACCCAGGCGAGGACGGTCACGAAGATGCCGAGCACGAGGCCGGCCACCACGTCGGTGAAGTAGTGGACGCCGAGGAACACCCGGCTCGCGGCGGTGGCGAGGCCGAGCAGGACCCAGACGGTGATGAGGAGGCGCCGACGCCACCCGCGGCCGGTCAGCACGATGGTGAGGAGCACCAGGACCGTGCAGAGCATGCCCGCGCCGGAGGAGTGCCCGCTCGGGAAGGACCAGCCGCCGATCTCGTGCAGCGGCTCGTCCCACGGCGGGCGGGGCCGCTCGAAGACCGCCTTGATCGCGGGGTTGCCGAGCAGGACCAGGAGGCCGCTCGCCGCGGACCACACGGCGATGCGGGGCTCCCGACGCCACAGGGAGACCACGACGATGACGAGCAGCACGGCCGCGACCGGGAGCGTGGAGAACGCCGCGGCGAATCCCTCGAACACATGGTGCAGCCAGGGCTGGTCGGCGGTGAGGTCGTGCGCCCACGGCGCGATCTTGTCGTCGAGGCGCTGCGTGGCGGGGGTGTCGGTGCCGATCGCGGTGGCGAGGAAGGCGAAGACGACTGCCGTGGTGACGAGGATGCCGCCGTAGACCCCTCCCACGGAGGGTTGGGCGCGACGCAGGTCGAGCGGCACGGCAGGTCCTTCCGGAGCGGGCGCGTCGGTGCGGCCCTGGGCGAGTCGGTCGATACAGCGTAGTCAACGCCGGTCCTGCCCTGCAGGGGCCGGGGCGCTCTGGCAGCACGTCGATAGGCTGGGCGCGTGATCGACGCCCGACTCCTTCGAGACGACCCCGAATCCCTGCGCGAGGCTCAGCGCCGACGCGGCGAGGCCCCCGAGCTCATCGACGAGCTCGTGGCCGCCGACGCGGCACGGCGATCGTCCATCGTGACCTTCGAGGCCGTCCGGTCGGAGCAGAAGAACCTCGGTGCCCTCATCCCGAAGGCGCAGGGTGAGGAGAAGCAGGCTCTCCTGGCCCGGACCAAGGAGCTCAGCGCCAAGGTCAAGGAGGCGGAGGCGGCACAGTCCGTCGCCGCCGAGGCGTTCATGACGCTGCTCAGGGCCCTGCCCAACCCGGCCTCGCCCGAGGCGCCCCAGGGCGGCGAGGACGACTTCGTGGTCCTGGAGGAGGTCGGGTCCCCGCGCGACTTCGCGGCCGAGGGCTTCGAGCCCCGCGACCACCTCGAGCTCGGCAAGATGCTCGGCGCGTTCGACGTCGAGCGTGGCGCCAAGGTCAGCGGCGCCCGTTTCTACTTCCTCACCGGGGTCGGCGCGCAGCTCGAGATCGCGCTGCTCCAGCTCGCCATGAGCAAGGCCGCCACCTGGGGCTTCACCCCCATGATCACCCCGGCCCTCGTGAAGCCCAGCGCCATGGACGGCACGGGCTACCTCGGCCAGGGCTCGGGCGACGACGTCTACCACCTGCCCAAGGACGACCTCTACCTCGTGGGAACGTCGGAGGTGCCGCTCGCGGCCTACCACTCCGACGAGATCCTCGAGGGCTCGGTGCCCAAGCGCTACGCCGCCTTCAGCCCCTGCTACCGCCGCGAGGCCGGCTCCTACGGCAAGGACACCCGCGGCATCTTCCGCGTGCACTGGTTCGACAAGGTCGAGATGTTCGTCTACACCTCGCTCGAGGAGTCGTACGCCGAGCACGAGCGGCTGCTGGGCTGGGAGCGGGAGTGGCTCGAGTCGCTCGAGCTGCCCTACCGCGTCATCGACGTCGCCTCGGGCGACCTCGGCCTCTCGGCCATCCGCAAGTTCGACTGTGAGGCGTGGATCCCCTCGCAGGGCAAGTACCGCGAGGTCTCGTCCACGTCCAACTGCACCGAGTTCCAGGCGCGCCGCCTCAACACCCGGCTGCGCACGACGGCCGAGGACGGCTCCACCGGCACCGCTCCCGCGGCCACGCTCAACGGGACGCTGTGCGCCATGACGCGCACGATCATCGCGCTGCTCGAGAACGGGCAGCAGCCCGACGGCTCGGTGCGGCTCCCCGCCGTCCTGCACCCGTTCCTCGGCGAGGTCCTGGAGCCCATCGCGTGAGCTGGTCGCCTCGGCTCGTCGCGCTCGACATCGACGGCACGGTCGTCGACGAGAACAACGTGATCAGCCCGGCGGTCCAGGCCGCCGTCGACGCCGTGCGAGCCGCCGGCATCCTCGTGGTGCTGTCCACCGGGCGCGCCGTCCCCGGCGTCGTCGAGGTGGCCGAGCGACTCGGGCTCCACCTCCCCGAGTCCGAGGGCGGGCTCGGCGTGGCGAGCAACGGTGCCGTCGTCTTCGGCTACGACCCCTTCGAGATCGTCCACAGCGTCACGTTCGACGCGTCCGAGGCAGTGATGCGCGTTCTGGCCCAGGTGCCCGACGCGATCGTCGCCGTGGAGGACATCGGCGTGGGCTACCGCGTCAACAAGCACTTCCCCGCCGGCGAGGTGAGCGGTGCCATCACGGTGCAGGACGTCGAGCAGCTCATCGCCGAGCCTGTGGCGCGCGTGGTGATCCGGGCTCCCGAGCACGACGCCGACGACTTCGCCAAGGTCGTGGCCGGGCTCGGCCTGCACGACACGAACTACTACATCGGCTACACGGCGTGGCTCGACATCGCGCCCGACGGCGTCTCCAAGGCCTCGGGGCTCGACGTCCTGTGCGGCCGGTTCGGCATCGACCCGGCCGACGTGCTGGCCGTGGGCGACGGGAACAACGACCTGGAGATGCTGCGCTGGGCCGGCCGCGGCGTGGCCATGGGCCAGGCCCCGCCCGACCTGCTCGACGTGGCCGACGACGTCACCGGCAGCGTCCACGAGGACGGCCTGGCCGCCGAGCTCCGGCGCTGGGTCTAGCCCGTCCGGCTCCGTCGCCCGACGGGGTCGTTCGAGCTCGACGCGTCAGCTGGTCCTGATCACGACCTGCGTGAGCCGTTCGGGCGCGGTGCGCCGTGCAGGCTCACGCGTACTGGCTGGTCTCCAGGGTGTCGAAGGCGTCGAGGACGTCGTCGACCGTGGGGACGCGTCGCTGCTCCGGCACGGAGGTGGCGGGCGTCTCGGCGGACTGACGGGCCCGGCGCAGGTGTCGCTTCACCGTGGAGGTGGAGCAACCGAGCCGCTCCGCGAGCTGCTGGCACGTGTCGTGCGGGTACGAACCCCGCGCAGCCAGCACCGACTCGTGGCTCACCGGGCTCCCGGCGGCACGGGCGAGCCCGTACTGGGCCTGAGCAGCCTGGTCGACGACCTGGATGCCGAGCGATCGTCGGATGGCGGCTCGGTCGGACTCCGTCGTGCACGCCACGAAGCCGGAGACGTCGACCTCGACCACGGCCCGGTACAGGCAGTCGACGAGCATCGGACATCCGGCGCACGCGCGGTGCGCGACGGACGCCGAGCCGGCGCCGTCGTTGAAGTTTTCCGGCGTGCTGGCGCACGGCGGCAGAATCGTGTCAAACACGATGGTCATGGGCTCCCTCTTCCCGTCACATCGTGGCCAGTTTAGAGGTACATGCCCCCCGTGGCGACATTTTCGGCCGAAGAAGCCGAATCGTCACCTTTGCCGTCGTTTGACGACGGCAACGCCAGGCGCATGTTCTGCAGCTGCGCCTGGGCCTGGACCTGCTGCGCGTAGAGGGCGGCCTGGATGCCGTGGAAGAGGCCCTCGAGCCATCCGACCAGCTGTGCCTGCGCGATGCGGAGCTCGGCGTCGGTGGGCGCCTCGGACTCGAACGGCAGGCTCAGTCGCTCCAGCTCCTCGATGAGCTCGGGGGCCAGGCCGTCCTTGAGCTCCTTGATGGACTGGCTGTGGATGTCGCGCAGGCGCGCTCGGCTCGCGTCGTCGAGCGGTGCCGCCTTCACCTCGTCGAGGAGCTGGCGGATCATGCCACCGATGCGCATCACCTTGGCCGGCTGCTCCACCAGGTCGGTGAGGGGCGTGGGCGACTTCTCGCCGTCGGACGGGGCGGCCTCGTCGTCGACCACGTGGCCGACGAGGGGCGCGTTGGGCTGAGGCTCGGTCATGGCATCCAGCCTAGTAGCGGAGCCGTGAGCACGCTCCTAGGCGAGCGTCAGCAGGACCTTGCCCGTGTGGCTCGACTCCTCCAGCGTGCTGTGGGCCTGCCGCACCTCCTCGAGCGGGAACGTGGCGTGCACGACCGGACGCAGCGCGCCCTGCTCGACGAGCGGCCACACCTCGCTCACGAGCTGCTGCACGATCTCTGCCTTCTCCTCCACCGGCCGGAAGCGCAGCGACGTGGCCGTGACCGAGGCGTTCTTGGACAGCAGCGTGCCCAGGTCGAGCTCACCCTTCACCCCGCCCTGCATCCCGATGGTGACCACACGACCGCCGCGACCGAGGACCTTGACGTTCCGCTCGAGGTACTTGGCGCCCATGATGTCGAGCACGACGTCGATGCGGATCCTCTGCTCCCGCAGCACCTCCGCGAAGTCCTGCTCGCGGTAGTCGATCGTGAGGTCGGCGCCCAGCCGGCGGCAGAAGTCGGCCTTCTCGGGACTGCCCACCGTGACGGCCACGCGGGCGCCGCGGGCCTTGGCCAGCTGGATGGCCGTGGTGCCGATGCCGCTGGCACCTCCGTGGACCAGCAGCCACTCGCCCTCCGCGAGGCGGGCCGTCATGAAGACGTTGGACCAGACGGTGGCGGCGGTCTCCATGAGGCCGGCGGCGTCGACGAGCGGGAGCCCGGCCGGCACCGGGGCCACCTGTCCACGCGGCACGACGACGAGCTCGGCGTACCCGCCGCCGGACAGCAGGGCGCACACCTCGGCACCGATCTCGAGGTCCTCCACGCCGGCGCCCAGCGCCTCGACCGTGCCCGAGCACTCGAGCCCCATCACGGTGGTGACGCCGGCCGGCGGGTCGTAGAAGCCGCGGCGCTGCAGCAGGTCGGCGCGGTTGACGCCGGCTGCGGCCACGCGGACCAGGACCTCGCCCTCACCCGCGACCGGGTCGTCCACCTCCCCGATGGTCAGAGCATCCACGTCACCCGGACCGGTCACCACGACAGCACGCATGGGGCCACGCTAGCCGCACCGCGGGGCTGGGCCTGCGCGCCGTGGTGGCCGGGTCAGCGCATGTCGAAGGGCTGGGCCGTGGACTCGAGGACGCTGAGCCACAGGTCGCCGTCGGGGGAGACGTGGTGGGTGCGCTGGGTGACCAGCTCGATGGGGACGTGCACGAACCGGTGGCGGCGTCGCCCCACCACGAGGTCGGTCCGGCCTGCCATGGCCGCGTGGACCGCCGTCTGGGCGAGCCGCGCGCAGTAGACCGCGTCGGCCGGGTCGGCCGGGACGGAACGGATGAAGTAGCCGGGGTCGAAGTAGCGGAACATGGCCTCCTCGCCCCGCGTGGCGAAGTCGTCGCCGATGCGTTCGCGGAGGAGTCGGCCGATGTCCGCGAGCCGCTGGTTGCCCGACGCGTCGGTGGTCTCGTCGGTGGGCAGGTGCTCCTGGCCGGCGCCCTCGGCCACGACGATCACGGCGTGTCCCTGCTGCTCCACGCGTCGCCGCACGTGGGCGAGGAGCCCGTTGTCGCCGTCGAGCGAGAAGGGCACCTCAGGGATGAGCACGAAGTCGGCGTCGTGGTTGGCGACGGCCGAGTAGCACGCGATGAACCCGGCGTGGCGACCCATCACCTTCACGACGCCGATGCCGTTGAGACTCGCCTCGGCCTCGATCTTGGCCGCCTTGATGGACTGCGAGGCCCGGGCGTAGGCGGTCTGGAACCCGAAGCTCTGGCCGATGTGCGGGATGTCGTTGTCGATGGTCTTGGGCACGCCCACGACCGCGATGTCGACCTCGCGCGAGAGCGCCTCCTGCGCGATCCGGTGGGCACCGCGCATGGACCCGTCGCCCCCGATGACGAACAGCACGTTGATGCCGCGGGCCTGGAGGGTGTCGACGACCACCGCCGGGTCCTGCGCGCCCCGCGACGAGCCCAGCACCGTTCCGCCCCGCTCGTGGATGTTGGCCACGAAGGAGGGCGTGAGGTCGATGGGCTCGAGACCGAGCTCCGGGACGAGACCGGCGTAGCCGTTGCGGAACCCGGTGATCTCGGTGACGCCGTAGTGCTCGTGCAGCTCCATCACGAGGGCGCGGATGACGTCGTTGAGGCCGGGGCAGAGCCCGCCGCACGTGACGATGCCGACCTTCACGTCGCTCGGCTCGAAGTACAGCTCGGCCCGCGGGCCACCGGACTCGAACGTCGGGAGGGACTCGAGGGGCAGGCCTCGGGCGAGCAACAGCTCGACGGTGTCGTCGTAGAGGATCCGGTCGGTCTCGCCGACGTAGTACTCGTTGGTCTCGCGACCGCCGACGTAGCGCGCGAGCGGGGACCGGACGGTGCACGGACCGAGGGTGCTGACCTGCAAGTCGTCGAGGGTGACCACCCCACGATCCTAGGGGCGACGGGCGGTCAGGTGAGGGCGTAGTCCTCGAGGGGGAAGCGCCCGGCCTCGCGGAAGGCGTTGAGGGTGGACGTGGGGCGCAGCAGCGTGGCCTCGCCGTGCTGGTTGAAGTAGTAGCTGCGGCTCGTGGAGCACGAGCCGAGCGCGAAGACGGAGTCGCCGAGCCGCTCGGTCATGCGGTCGAGGAACGCGTCGTTGGCCTCCTCGGTGACCTCGAACTCGGTGGCGCCGCGCTCGGCCATCGCCGTCAGGAGCCGGGTCATGTGCTTCATCTGGCTCTCGATCGTGGTGAAGTACGAGAGGCCCGAGTAGGAGTACGGGCTGTTGAGCGTGAAGAAGTTGGGCATCTTGGGCACCGCGATGCCCTCGTAGGCCTGGAAGCGGTTCTCGCGCCACCACGCGCCGAGGTCACGACCCTCGCGGCCGACGATGCGGAAGGCCGGGAAGTTGGTGCCCCACAGGTCGAACCCGGTGGCCAGGACGAGCGTGTCGACCTCGTGCCGGGTGCCGTCGGTGGTGACGATCGCGTCGGGCTCGACGCGATCGATCGGCGTGGTCTCGAGGTGGACGTGGGGCTCGTTGAAGGTGGGGTAGTAGGTGTTGGAGAACGTGGGTCGCTTGCAGCCGAAGGAGTAGTCGGGCGTGAGCTTGCGGCGCGTCTCGGGGTCCTTGACCTGGCGTTCGAGGTGCCTCGTGGCGAGGCGGGCGGCGAGCGAGTTGAGGACGTGCAGCTGGCGGTACTTCAGGACGCCGGCCACCATGACGGCCTCGAGGACGGCGGAGCCGGCGTCGCGTGCGATCCGTTGCGTGAGGGGCACCCGGGCGTAGAGACGTTGCAGGCGCCTCGGCACGGCGGCGTCCGACTTGGGCGTCACCCAGATGGCGGTGCGCTGGAAGACCGTGAGCTCGGCCAGCCGCGGAGCGATCTCCGGGATCAGCTGGACGGCGGTGGCGCCGGTCCCGATGACGGCGGCCCGACGGCCCTCTAGCTCGACGTCGTCGTCCCACTGCGTCGTGTGCAGAACGGTGCCGGCGAAGGAGTCGATGCCCTCGATGTCGGGGAGCTTGGGCTGGGAGAGGAACCCGGTGGCGGTGAGCAGGAAGCGTCCTCGGACGGGCTCCCCGCCCTCGACGTGGACGGTCCAGGCCTTGGCGTCCTCGTCCCACTCGGCGCCTGTGGCGTTGACGCCGAACCGCATGTGCCGGCGCAGGTCGTAGGTCGTGGCGACGTGGTCGCAGTAGGCCTTGAGCTCCCGCCCGGGGGCGTAGAGCCGTGACCAGTACGGGTTGGGCTCGAAGGAGTACGAGTAGGTGGCCGAGGGGATGTCGACCGCGAGCCCGGGATAACGGTTGACGTTCCACGTGCCGCCGAGGTCGTCCTCCCGCTCGAGCATCACGAGGTCGTCGTGTCCGAGACGGCGCAGGGCGATGGCGGCCCCCATGCCGCCGAACCCGGTGCCGACGATGACGGCGTCGTGGATCATGGCTCACTCCCATTTTCGGATACCGACGGTATGTGAGTCGTGAGTCTGCAGGACGGACCGGTCGATGGCAACCCCCGACACCACGACCGGTGGCGCTCCGGTCAGGCAGGATGGTGCGATGAGCCTCCTGATCACCGTGCGCGGCAGCGCCGAGAGAAGCTGTCCGGCCGAGCGCGGGATCGTGTCCCTGGGAGCCCACGTGGAGGGGTCCGAGAAGGACGAGGTCGTGGCCCGGGCCAAGCGGGCCCTCGACCCGCTCGTCTCCCAGCTCGGCGAGCTGCAGCAGCGCGGCGCGCTGGCCACGTGGTCGAGCGACCAGGTCAGGGTGATCTCTCAGCACCCGTGGGCGGGGGACCGACGCTCCGACGAGGTCGTCCACACGGCGAGCTTCGGGGTGCGGGCCGAGTTCGTCGACTTCGAGAAGCTGGCCGGCTTCGTGGACCACTGGGCCGGTCGCGACCACGTGGAGGTGCACGGCCTGGCGTGGGACGTGCTGGCCTCCCACCGTCGCGCCTACGTGGCCGAGGTCCGCAAGGCCGCGGTCGACGATGCCGTCGCCACGGCGCAGGCCTACGCCGACGCCGTGCGGCGCGGCCGGGTGACCCCGGTGGAGATCGCCGACCCCGGCATGCTCGGTGACGGCTCCGGTGGCGGCGGAGCAGCGCCCATCATGGCCAAGGCGGCCTTCGCCGACCTCTCGTCCGACGGTGGTCCTGGCCTGCGACTGGAGCCCGAGGACATCCTGATCGAGGTCTCGGTCGATGCGCGATTCACCACCGACTAGGCCTCTGACCTGCGTAAACGTGACGTGAGTCGTTTGCCAGAGGTGCATACCCGCAGTACGGTCGAAGCATGTGGTGGACCTCCTGGCTGGACCGAGTCCGTGGTCGTCGTACCCCCGACGTCGTCGGGACGCGACGCCTCCGCGGCCGCGTCCCGGCCGTGCCGCTGGGCCGCCGAGCCCCCATGCGAGTCGTCTACACCGACGCCGTGGTGCACGAGACCTACACGCTCAAGGCGCGCGTCCTGCAACGCGCGGCGCGGCTCGTCTTCAAGCCGCTGCTCCAGCTGACGCCCATCAACGACCGCAGCCTCGCCACCCTCCGCTCGCTCGACCGGCTGTCGGCGCGCGGGCCGCGCTCCCGGTACGTCGAGCCGGTGCGGCACGAGCTGGGCGGGGTGCCGGTCGAGTCCATGACGCACCGCTTCGGCCCCACCAGTGAGATGAGCGTCCTCTACCTGCACGGCGGCGGGTTCTTCTCGTGCGGCATCGAGACGCACCGGCGGATCTGCGAGCGCCTCGCCTACTACACGGGTGCCACGGTCACGTCGGTCGAGTACCGCCAGCTGCCGGAGGGCACCGTCGCGGACTCCGTGCAGGACGCCATCAACGCCTACGCCGCGCTCGTCGAGTCGGCGGTCGACCCGCACAAGATCGTCGTCGCGGGTGACTCTGCGGGGGGCTACCTCACCATGAAGATCGCCGAGCTCGCCACGCGCCGGGGGTTGCCGGTCCCGGCCGCGCTCCTCACGTTCTCCCCCCTGCTCAGCCTCGACCCCGAGCGCACCGACAAGGGCATCGACCGGGTCACGCGCATCCGCGACGCCTACCTGCCGATGCGTCGCATCCCCAAGATCCGTGAGCGCTGGATGCCCGAGGGTGCGCTGATCGAGGGCTACGCCTCACCGCTCCACGCGAGCGCCTACATCACCTCGCCCGCGTTCTTCGTGGCCGTCGAGGACGAGATGCTCCGTCCCGAGATCGAGGCCATGGCCCTGCGTCTGGCGGAGCGGGGCGTGACGGTGGAGACCCACCTGTGGCGCGGTCAGGTGCACGCTTTCCCCGTGCTGGCCGACGCGCTGCCCGAGAGCCGTCAGGCCATCCAGCTCGCGGCTGCGTTCGCGCGCCGGGCCGTGGGCGAGCTGCCCGAGGAGACCGGCAGGCCGGACCAGGAGCCCGTGGAGGGTGAGCTGGTCGAGGAGGTGGCCGACGCCGACGAGGAGATCATCGACGTCGACCTGGAGGGCCCGGAGCCCGACACCCGCCGACGCTGGTTCTTCCAGGCCAGCTGAGCCTCGGGACCCGGCCCCAGGCCCTCAGTCCTCGAACACGACCTTGAACGAGAACCGCTGGTCGTCGTCCTCGAGCCACGACGAGATGCCGACGGCGGTCAGCGGGCCGAGGTCGTCGAGCACCTCCTCGACGTCGGGCGGCGGCGAGGCGGCCTTGAGAGCCTTCACGATCGCGCTGACGTCGACGAACAGTCCGCCGAGCGAGTCCGACGGGCGCTCGACCGCGGCCTTGAACGACGGCTTGGACCCGAGGTCGCCCTTCGTCGAGAACTTGGCCGCCGCCTCGGCGTTGCTGGCGAGCGCGGCGCCCGTGTCGGTCTCGGAGACCTGGAGCGGCAGCCCCAGGTTGGTGGACGCGAGGCGCGAGAGCCGGGTGAGCAGGTCGCTCGTGGCCGTCTTGTCGCCGGTGACCGCGAGGCCGATGTCGAGCGACTCGACGTCGCTCGGCGACGACAGGGTGGGCAGCGTCTCCAGGTTCTCGGAGCCGACGGCCAGCCTGAGACCGCCACTGGTGAGGGTCCGCAGGTCCTCGGGGTACTTCAGGCCGAAGGACTGCTCCACGAAGTCCGAGAAGTCCTCGGTGGTGAAGTCCGGGTCGGCCTCCTGCTCGACGCCCTTCTCGAACGCCTCGGCGTACTGCTCGCCTCCCGCGAAGCCGAGGGCCAGGACGGTGTCGTCGGGCAGGGTCCCGAGATCGAGCGGCTTGCCGTCGGGCTTGGTCTTGGTGCGGGTGAACCCGGCGACCTCGAGCGTGGAGCTCCCGGCGCGCAGGGACGCGGTGACCGTCTCCAGCTCCTCGAGTCCCGTGGCGCCGGTGCCGGCCAGGCTCTGCAGCTCGGGGACGTCGGCGAGGGCCTTGCCGTCGAACCAGACCGAGGCGACGCCGCGCTCACCGAGCTTGTCCTCGTCGGCGGAGAAGCGCTCGGAGTCCGAGAGCGGCTTCTTCTCGGCCTGCTTGACCACGGAGTCGACCGTGCGCTGGTTGGGGCCGACCACCACGTAGCCCTGGCTCACGGCGACGCCGCTGTCGCCCTCGCCCGCGCACCCGGCGATCTTCTTGGCCGCGGTGACGGACTTCTTCTCGTCCTTCGTCTGCAGGACGACGACGGGCTGGTTGATGCTGCCGCCCACGAGGCCGACACCGGCGCGGTCGCCGAGCCACGGCTCGACGTCGTCGTCGTAGTCGAGCCCGTCGCACTCCTCCACCAGGTCCTCGAACACGAGGCGGCGCAGGTCGTCCTTGTCGCTCTTGATGCCTGCCTCCTCGGCCAGGCTGGGCACCTTGCGGATGAGGCGGAGGGCCGCGACCTTCTGGGAGGCCGACGGGTCGAGGTCGACGCGGGCGTAGGCGACGGTGGAGGCCGGCAGCACGTCGGCCGGCTGCAGCCCGCCGCCCGACAACCGGGTGTACGCGTAGGCGCCGCCGCCGGCCAGGGCCAGGACGAGGACGCCGGCCACGACGAGTGGGACGGTCCTGCGCTTCCTGGGCTCGTCGGCCGGCAGGGTGATGGTGGGCTCGGTCATGGAGGCTCCCCGGATCGTTCGTTGGTGCGCAGAGGCTATCGGAATCCTGTGAAGTCGGCCCGCACTCATCTCGCCAGAAACAGTCAGACTTGACGGTTAATGGGACGGCGGGTCATCCTGGGCGCGTGACGAGTCAGCCCGTGCAACGCACGCCGCAGGCCGAGCGCACGGCCGCGATGCGGCTGCGGCTCATGGAGGCGACCGTCGACTGCCTCGTCGAGCTGGGGTGGGCCGGCACCTCCACGACCGTGGTCAGCCGTCGCGCCGGCGTGAGCCGCGGCGCGCAGCTGCACCACTTCCCCAGCAAGCAGGCGCTCGTGGTGGCGGCCGTCGAGTTCCTCACCGAGCGGCGGCGCGACGAGCTGGCCGCGGCCGCGGAGGAGCTGCCGGAGCAGGGCCGCACCCGCGCCGTGCTCGACGTCCTTGCGGCGCAGTTCGTCTCGCCGGTCTTCTTCGCCGCCCTGGAGCTGTGGGTCGCCGCCCGCAGCGACGCCGAGCTGCTCGAGGCCGTGGGGCCGCTGGAGCGTCGCCTCGGCCGCGAGACCCACGTCCACGCGCTGGGCCTCTTCGAGGTCGAGGAGGCCAAGGGCGACAACCGGGCGCTCGTGCAGGCCACGCTCGACCTCCTGCGCGGCCTGGGCCTGGCGGCCTCGCTGAGCGACGACACCCGACGCCGTGGCGCGATCCTCGACGCCTGGGCCACCACCCTCGACCTCCGACTGGAGCGCTGAATGTCCGAGCCCCTGAACCCCGGGACCCCCTCCGCCAAGGACCAGGTCCTCGCCGATCTCGCGGCCGAGAGCGAGCAGCTCGACGGCTGGGTCTCGGGCCTCTCCGACGACGACTGGACCACCGTCACCACGCCCGAGGGCTGGACGGTGACCCACCAGGTCGGCCACCTCATGTGGACCGACCGCACGTCGCTCGCGGCCGTGGCCGGCGGCGACGAGTGGGACATGCTGGTGCACCTGGCCGTCCAGGACCCCGAGGGATTCGTCGACACCGAGACGGCGCGCATGGCCGAGCTTCCGCCGGAGTCGATGCTGCACCACTGGCGGGACTCGCGGCAGCGTCTGGCCGAGGCGCTGGCGGCGGTGCCCGACGGGCAGAAGATCCCGTGGTTCGGGCCGCCCATGAGCGCGACGTCGATGGGGACCGCCCGACTCATGGAGACGTGGGCGCACAGCCGCGACGTCGCCGAGGCCGTCGGGATCGAAGCCCCCCGGGACGACCGCTGCAAGCACGTGTGCCACCTGGGCGTGCGCACACGCGGCTTCGCCTACCTGACCCGGGGGCTCGAGGTCCCCGACGCCGAGGTGCGCGTCGAGCTCGTCGGTCCGTCCGGCGCCGTCTGGACGTGGGGTCCGGAGGATGCCACCGAGCGCGTCACGGGCTCGGGCTACGACTTCGCGCTGCTGGCCACGCGTCGGCGCCACCTCGCCGACGTCGACGTGCACGCCCAGGGTGAGCACGCGCAGGAGTGGCTCGGCATCGTCCAGGCCTTCGCCGGCAACCCCGGCACCGACCCCCGCCCCCTCGCCGACCGCTGACGGTTTACCACGTTAAGCGTGCAACCTGACCCATACCTCCGGAAGCTTCCGTAGGGATGGGTCGGTTTACCAACCCCCCGTGGTAAACCGCGGTGGGGGAGAAACAAGCAGGCTTGACTGTTTGTTCTGTTTCAGGGCATGCTCGAGACGTGACGATTCGTGTCGGCAACTGCTCGGGGTATTACGGCGACCGTCTCTCGGCGATGCGCGAGATGCTCGAGGACGGTGAGCTCGACTACCTGACGGGCGACTACCTCGCCGAGCTCACGATGCTGATCCTGGGCCGCGACCTCATGAAGGACCCGAGTCTCGGGTACGCCAAGACCTTCGTCCGCCAGGTCTCGGACTCCCTCGCCCTGATCAAGGAGAAGGGCGTCCGCGTGGTCGCCAACGCCGGCGGCCTCAACCCCGCGGCGCTGGCCGACAAGCTCCGCGAGCTCGCCGCCGAGCAGGGCGTCGAGATCGCGATCGCCCACGTCGAGGGCGACGACCTCCGGCCGCGCTCGGAGGAGCTGGGCTTCGGGGGCGTGCTCACCGCCAACGCCTACCTCGGCGCCTTCGGCATCGCCGCCGCGCTCGAGGCCGGCGCCGACGTCGTCGTCACGGGTCGTGTCACCGATGCCTCCGTCGTGGTGGGGCCCGCCATCCACGCCTTCGGGTGGGGTCGCGACGACCTCGACCAGCTGGCCGGCGCCGTCGTGGCCGGGCACGTCATCGAGTGCGGCACGCAGGCCACCGGGGGCAACTTCAGCGGCTTCGCGAGCCTCGACGTCACGCGCCCGTTGGGCTTCCCCCTCGCAGAGATCGACGCCGACGGATCGAGCGTCATCACCAAGCACGAGGGCACCGGAGGCGCCGTCACGGTCGACACCGTCACGGCCCAGCTCGTCTACGAGGTGAGCGGCCCGGCCTACGCCAACCCCGACGTCGTCGCGATGCTCGACACCGTCCACCTCGCGCAGGAGGCCGACGACCGCGTGCGGATCAGCGGCGTCAAGGGTGCGCCGCCGCCGCCCACCACCAAGGTCTGTCTCAACGCACTCGGCGGGTTCCGCAACAGCGTCGAGCTGGTCCTGACAGGCCTCGACATCCCGGCCAAGGCAGCGTGGGTCCGCGCCCAGGTCGACGCCGCACTCCAGGCGACCCCTCCCGACGAGGTCGTGTGGCACCTCGACCGCACCGACGTCTTCGACCCCGCCACGCAGGCCCAGGCCACGTCGTACCTGCACTGCCACGTGAAGAGCGCGAGCCCCGAGCCGGTCGGCCGGACGTTCAGCGACGCCTTCGTCCAGGTGGCGCTGGCCTCCTACCCCGGCTTCACGCTCACCGCGCCGCCGTCCAAGGGCACGCCGTTCGGCGTCTACCGCGCCGCGTACGTGCCGCAGACCGACGTCCCGCACGTCGTCGTCCACCCCGACGGCCGTCGCGAGGACGTCGCACCCCCCATCACCACCGCCCCCCTTCCAGATCTGCGCCGTGATCGACCGAGCAGCGACACCGAGACGGTCGATCACGGCGCAGATCGGGCGGTACGGGCGGTCCCGCTGGGGGAGCTGGCGTACGCGCGGTCGGGCGACAAGGGCGGCGACGCCAACGTCGGAGTCTGGATCCCCGCCCACCATCCGCGCCGTGCCGACGCGTTCGCCTGGCTCGCGAGCGAGCTCACTCCCGAGCGCGTGCAGGAGCTCCTCTCGGAGTCCGCCGACCTCGACGTCGAGGTGCACGCGTTCCCCGAGCTGGCCGGCGTCAACATCGTGATCCACGGTCTGCTGGGCGAGGGTGTCGCGTCGTCGACCCGCCTCGACCCGCAGGCCAAGGCCGTCGGCGAGTGGCTCCGTGCCCGCGTCGTGACCATCCCTGAGGAGCTCATCGCATGAGCGAGCGCCAGCGAGTGAACGATCAGACTGTCATGACGGTGCCTCCGTACCGTTCCTTTTCTACGGAGGTAGCGGCATGACCACAGCCTGGAACACCCCCGAGCGCAAGGCACTCCGGTCCGCCGTGGAGGACTTCACGCGCGCCGAGATCGTGCCGCACCTCGCGCAGTGGGAGGACGACGGCCAGCTCCCGCGCGAGCTGCACGCCACGACGGCGAAGGCCGGCTTCCTCTCCGTCGGCTACGACGAGGCGGTCGGTGGCGACGGCGGCGACATCCTCGACGCGTGCGTCGTCACCGAGGCGATGCTCGCGGCCGGCGGCTCGACCGGGCTGCAGGCGAGCCTCTACACGCACAGCATCGCGCTGCCCCACATCATCGACAGCGGCAACGCCGACCTCATCGACCGCTACGTCCGGCCCACCCTCGCCGGCGAGAAGATCGGCTCCCTCGGCGTGACGGAGCCGGGCGGCGGGTCCGACGTGGCGGCCCTCAAGACCCGCGCCGTCCGCGACGGCGACCACTACGTCGTGAACGGCGCCAAGACCTTCATCACGTCGGGTGTCCGCTCGGACTTCGTGACCACCGCGGTCCGCACGGGCGGCGACGGTCACGCCGGCATCTCCCTGCTCGTCATCGACAAGGACTCGCCCGGCTTCACCGTGAGCAAGAGCCTGCGCAAGATGGGCTGGCACTGCTCCGACACCGCCGAGCTCTCCTTCGACGACGTCCGTGTGCCGGTCGAGAACCTCGTCGGCGAGGAGAACGGCGGCTTCTACCTCGTCATGCAGCAGTTCGTGGGTGAGCGGATCGGCCTCGCCGTCCAGGCCTACGGCACGGCCCAGCGCGCCCTCGACCTCTCCGTGGCCTACGCCCGCGAGCGCGAGACCTTCGGCAAGCCGCTCATCGCCCGGCAGGTCATCCGGCACAAGCTGGTCGAGATGCACACGCGCATCGCCGCGGCGCGCGAGCTGACCCGACGCGCCGTCGAGCGCGCGCTCGAGACCGATCGCTCCGACATGTCGCTCATCCTCGACGCCGTGGTGGCCAAGAACCAGGCCGTCGAGTGCGTCGAGTGGGTCGTGAACGAGGCCGTCCAGATCCATGGCGGCATGGGCTACATGCGCGAGTCCGAGATCGACCGGCACTACCGCGACGCCCGCATCCTCGGCATCGGCGGCGGCGCCACCGAGGTCATGAAGGACCTCGCGTCCAAGCTCCTGGGCTACTGAGAGGCAGCCGTGAAGACAGTCATCGATCCCACCTCGGCGGCGTACGCCGAGAACCGCGCGGCCATGCTGGAGCGCGTCGACGACCTCGCCGAGCAGCACGCCAAGGCGCTCGCCGGCGGCGGTGAGAAGTACGTCGACCGCCACCACCAGCGCGGCAAGCTCACGGCCCGCGAGCGCATCGAGCTGCTCGTCGACCCCGACTCCCCGTTCCTCGAGCTCGGTGCGCTCGCCGGCTGGGGCACCGACTTCACGGTGGGCGGCTCGATCATCACGGGCATCGGCGTCGTGGAGGGCGTCGAGGTCATGATCGTGGCCAACGACCCCACCGTGAAGGGTGGCTCGTCCAACCCGGTCACGGTGAAGAAGGGCTTCCGAGCGGCGCAGATCGCCGAGGAGAACGGCCTGCCGACGATCAACCTCGTCGAGTCCGGCGGCGCAGACCTCCCCACCCAGAAGGACATCTTCATCCCCGGCGGAGCGAGCTTCCGCAACATCACCCGCGCGAGCGAGGACCGTCGGCCCACGGTGGCCCTCGTCTTCGGCAACTCCACCGCGGGCGGTGCCTACATCCCGGGCATGAGCGACTACGTCGTCATGGTCAAGGAGGGCGCCAAGGTGTTCCTCGGCGGCCCGCCGCTCGTCAAGATGGCCACGGGTGAGGAGTCCGACGACGAGTCGCTCGGCGGAGCAGAGATGCACGCGCGCACGTCGGGCCTCGCCGACTACCTCGCCGTCGACGAGCACGACGCGATCCGTCTGGGCCGCCAGGTGGTGCGCCGGCTCAACTGGACCAAGAAGGGCAAGGCGCCGGTCACCGAGTACGGCGAGCCGCTCCTCGACCAGGAGGACCTGCTGGGCATCGTCCCCACCGACCTCAAGGTGCCGTTCGACCCGCGCGAGGTCATCGCCCGGCTCGTCGACGACAGCGCCTTCGACGAGTTCAAGCCGCTCTACGGCTCGAGCCTCGTCACCGGCTTCGCGCAGCTGCACGGCTACCCGATCGGCATCCTCGCCAACGCGCAGGGTGTGCTGTTCAGCCAGGAGGCGCAGAAGGCCGCGCAGTTCATCCAGCTGGCCAACCAGACCGACACCCCGCTGCTGTTCCTGCACAACACCACCGGCTACATGGTGGGCGCGGAGTACGAGCAGGGCGGCATCATCAAGCACGGCGCCCAGATGATCAACGCGGTCTCCAACTCCAAGGTCCCGCACCTCTCGGTCGTCATGGGCTCGTCCTACGGCGCCGGCCACTACGGCATGAGCGGCCGCGCGTACGACCCGCGCTTCATGTTCAGCTGGGTGGGCGCCAAGTCGGCCGTCATGGGTCCGGCCCAGCTGGCCGGCGTCATGGAGATCGTGGCGCGCGGCTCGGCGGAGTCCAAGGGCCAGCCGTTCGACGCCGAGGGGTTCGCCGGCATCAAGGCGTACGTCGAGCAGCAGATCGAGGAGCAGTCCATCGCGTACTTCACGTCGGGCCTCGGCTACGACGACGGCGTCATCGACCCGCGCGACACCCGCGCGATCCTCGGCATCTGCCTCTCCACCATCCACACCGCGCCGGTCGCCGGCGCCCGAGGCTACGGAGTGTTCCGCCTGTGAGGCGCGCGGCTCCTTCGTCGCCGCACCCGCGGCTCGTCCCTCACCGCGGCCACGCTTCGCGCGGGCGCCAGCCTCGCTGCGCTCGGCCTGTGCGCACTTCCGGAAGTGAGTTCTCGTGATTCGTTCAGTCTTGGTTGCCAACCGCGGGGAGATCGCGCGCCGCGTGTTCCGCACGTGCCGCGACCTCGGCATCACCACCGTGGCCGTGCACTCCGACGCCGACGCCGATGCGCCCTTCGTCGGCGAGGCCGACGTCGCCGTCCGGCTGCCGGGCAACGCGCCGTCCGAGACCTACCTGCGCGGCGACCTCGTGATCGCCGCGGCGCAGCAGGCCGGCGCCGACGCCATCCACCCCGGCTACGGCTTCCTGTCCGAGAACGCCGACTTCGCCCGCGCCGTCGTCGAGGCCGGGCTCACCTGGATCGGCCCCACCCCGGACTCCATCGACGCGATGGGCAGCAAGATCCGCGCCAAGGAGCTGATGGCGAAGGCCGACGTCCCGATCCTCGACGTCGACCCGGCCACGGCCACCGCGGCCGACTTCCCGCTGCTCGTGAAGGCGTCGGCCGGTGGCGGCGGGCGCGGCATGCGCGTCGTCGAGAAGGCCGAGGACCTCGAGACCGAGCTCGGCAAGGCCGCCGCCGAGGCGGAGTCCGCGTTCGGCGACGCCACGGTGTTCGTCGAGCCGTACCTCGCCACCGCACGCCACGTGGAGGTGCAGGTCCTCGCCGACACCCACGGCACCACGTGGGTCCTGGGCGACCGCGACTGCTCCATCCAGCGCCGTCACCAGAAGGTCGTCGAGGAGGCCCCCGCTCCGGGTCTGTCCGACGCCACGCGCGACGTCCTCCACACCGCCGCGCGCAACGCGGCCGAGGCCGTCGGGTACGTCGGCGCAGGCACGGTCGAGTTCCTCGTCGACGGCGAGAGGGCCTTCTTCCTCGAGATGAACACGCGTCTCCAGGTGGAGCACCCCGTCACCGAGGAGATCTTCGGGGTCGACCTCGTGGCTCTCCAGGTGGCCGTCGCGGAGGGCCGCGCGCTCGAGGGCGACGCGCCGAGGCCGTCGGGTCACGCCATCGAGGTGCGCCTCTACGCCGAGGACGCCGCCGACGACTGGGCTCCTCAGACCGGCACGGTCCGCACCTTCGAGGTCCCGGGCACCGCAGGGATCCGCGTGGACTCGGCCATCGAGTCGGGCTCCGTGGTCACGCACTTCTACGACGCGATGATCGCTAAGGTCGTGGCGTTCGCCGACACCCGCGAGCAGGCGATCCGTCGTCTCGACTCGGCGCTGCACGGCACCAAGGTCCACGGGCTCACCACCAACGTCGGGCTGCTCCGCGGCGTCCTGGCCGACGACGAGTTCGTCGCCGGTCGCGTCCACACGGGGCTGCTCGGTGAGCGGATCGATGCCTGGACAGCGCCGAGCCTCACCGACGAGCAGCAGGAGCGGCTCGTCCTCGCCGCCGCCCTCGCCGAGGCGCGCACGGCGTCGGTCACCTCGCCCGTCCAGGCCCGCATCCCGACCGCCTTCCGCAACGTCCCGAGCCAGCCTCGGACCCGGAGCTACACCGTCGGGACGGCGGCCGAGCCGGTCGAGGCCACGTACTGGTCCCGCGGCCGGAGACTCGTGTCCGACGTCGCCGAGGTCGTGTCCGCCGAGCCCGGCACCGTCGTGCTCGAGGTCGGCGGGGTCGCCGAGACGTACTCGGTCTCGGTCAACGACGCGAGCGTCGACGTCGACGGGCCGCACGGCTCGCTGAGCCTCACGGTGGTCCCCACGTTCGTCGACCCGTCCGACGTCGTGGCGGCCGGATCCCTCCTCGCCCCCATGCCGGCCTCCGTCGTCAGCGTCGGGGTGGAGCAGGGCCAGCAGGTCAGCAAGGGCGACGTCGTCGTGGTCCTGGAGGCCATGAAGATGCAGCACACCATCACGGCACCGACCGACGGTGTCGTGGCCGAGCTCGGGGTCACCCCGGGCCAGCAGGTCGAGTCGGGCGCCGTCCTGGCGGTCATCGAAGGCAGCACCGAAGGAGACACGGAATGAGCAACAACTTCACCGAGACCCAGGAGCGCGGCGAGCTGCGCAAGGCGGTCGCCGCCCTCGGCGCGAAGTACGGCGAGGCCTACTTCTACGGCGCAGCCAAGGAGGGTCGCAAGACCACCGAGCTGTGGGGCGAGGCCGGGAAGCTCGGCTACCTCGGCGTCTCCATCCCCGAGGAGTTCGGCGGCGGAGGCGGCGACATCGGCGACCTCGCCGCGGTGTGCGAGGAGCTGGCCACGGCCGGCTGCCCGCTCCTGCTCATGGTCGTGAGCCCGGCCATCGTCGGCACCACGATCGCGCAGTACGGCACGCAGGAGCAGAAGGAGCGCTGGCTTCCGGGTCTCGCCGACGGCACCGCCACCTATGCCTTCAGCATCACCGAGCCCGACGCCGGCTCCAACTCGCACAACATCGTCACCAACGCCGCCAAGGCAGAGGACGGCGGCTGGGTGCTCAACGGCGGCAAGACCTACATCTCCGGCGTCGACGAGGCGAGCCACCTGCTCGTGGTCGCGCGCCGGTCCGACGCCAAGACGGGCAAGCTCAAGCCGGCCCTCTTCATGGTGCCCACCGACGCCGAGGGCTTCACGGCCCAGGAGATCGACATGGGGATCATCAGCCCGGAGAAGCAGTTCACGCTCTTCTTCGACGACGTCCGCCTCCCGGCCGACGCCCTCATCGGCAGTGAGGACGCCGGGCTCGAGCAGCTCTTCGCGGGCCTCAACCCCGAGCGCATCATGGCCGCCTCCATGGCCACCGGCACCGCGCGCTGGGCCATCCGCAAGGCCGTCGCCTACGCCAAGGACCGCGAAGTGTGGGGCAAGCCGATCGGCGCGCACCAGGCCATCTCGCACCCGCTGGCGCGGCTGCACATCGACGTCGAGATGTCGCGCCTCCTCACCCAGAAGGCCGCCGCGCTCTACGCCGCAGGCGACCTGCTGGGTGCCGGCGAGGCGGCCAACATGGCCAAGGTGGCGGCGGGTGAGGCGGCGGCCAAGGCCGTCGACCAGGCCATCCAGACGCACGGCGGCAACGGCCTGGCCAACGAGTACGGTCTGGTCCAGGCCGTGGCGTCGTCGCGCCTGTCCAACATCGCGCCGGTGAGCAAGGAGATGGCACTCAACTTCGTGGCCCAGTTCTCCCTGGGCCTCCCCAAGTCCTACTAGCCGGCCGCGTTCGTTCCGCCCCCACTCGCGGAGCTCGCGGGTGGTACCCCCACCGCTCGATCTCGGTGCTCGCAAGGGCTCGCACCGAGCCGGCTGGCCGGGCTCCGCCCGGCCTATGGTCACTTCAACTCTCCCGGAGGTCCGGATGCCCACTGAGCTCGTGCACCTCGACGTCGCCGACGGCGTCGCCACCATCACGCTGGACAGCGAGCACAACCGCAACGCCCTGAGTCGCCAGCTCGTCACCGAGCTGGCCGACCGGCTCACGGCGGCGGGGGAGCACCCCGACGCCAAGGTCGTCGTGCTGCGCTCGGCCCACCGGGTCTTCTGCTCCGGCGCCGACCTCTCGGAGGCCGCGTCGGGCGGCATGGTCGAGGGCGCGCAGGCGCTCGTGGCGATGCAGCGCCAGATCGCCACGCTCCCCCAGCCCGTGGTCGTCGTCCTGGCCGGCCCGGTCCGGGCCGGAGGCCTCGGCCTCGTGGGCGCGGCCGACATCGTGCTCGCCGCGGAGTCGGTCTCGTTCGCCCTCACCGAGGTGCGTCTCGCGCTCGCGCCGGCCGTCATCTCGCTCTCGCTCCTCCCGCGACTCACCGACCGAGCCGCCGCCGACCTCTTCCTGACGGGTCGCACCTTCGACGCGGCCGAGGCGGCGCGGCTGGGCCTCGTGACCCGCGCCGTCCCCGACGACTCCCTGGCCGGCGAGCTCGCGGCCGTGCTGACGGATCTCTCGGCCGGCTACCCGCAGGGCTTCCGCGAGACCAAGAAGCTCCTCAACCACGACCTCGTCGCCCGGATCGACGCGCTCGGTGGTGGTGTGGCCGAGCAGTCCGCGGCACTGTTCGGCAGCGACGAGGCCCGCGCCGCGATGCTCGCCTTCCTGGAGCGGAAGCGGGGCTAGGACCGGGCGACGGCGGTCCGGCGGTGCGCCCGGGTCCGTCGGTGCGACGGGCTCACGGGACGGTGACGGAGCCCAGCACGCGGGACGTCCCGGCCTCGGCGGTGCCCAGGAAGGCGACCTTCCACGACCGCTTGCCCTTCGGGATGCCGGTGATGGTGACCGTGCCTCGGCCGACGCTGTCGAGGTCGACGGTGCGCCGCTCGCCGTCGAGCACCACCACCACCACGCCCTGCACGGGGGACCGGTCGGCCACCTTGCGGACCGCGACGGTGAAGCCAGCCCCGCCGGTGACGGGCTTGACCGTCGCGTAGGTGCGGGAGGCCTGGCGCACGTAGATGTTCACGCCGGTGGCCTTCGCGCCGGCCCCCACCTCGACGGGCTCGGCGTCGGCAGCCGTGCCGTCGCCGCCGTAGTAGGAGTCCTCGTACCGCGAGTCGAGGAAGGTGGAGATCTTCCAGCTGCCCGGTCGGAGCCCGCGGAAGCGGAAGACGCCCGAGGAGTTGGAGGAGGCATAGACGCCTCGTCCCTGGGAGTCGACGGCGCGCACCGCGTTGCCGTCGCTGAGGTCGACGGCCGTCCCGTCGACCGTGCGGACGCGGCCCGAGATCGTGGCGGAGCGGACGTTCAGCACCTGCGTGGTGGTGGACTTCTTCTGGCCGTAGGCGATGGAGATGGGTGTGATGGTGCAGGCCTCGTACCCGCCGGCCTCGGGATCGGCCGCGGGCACGGAGCCGTCGTGGCACTCGGGCTGGTACTCCAGCGTGGGGTCGGTGAGGGTGAGACGGTAGTCGCCCGGCGGAAGTCCCCAGACGCGGAAGAAGCCGGAGGGGCGCGTGCCCACCGTGGAGGGGTAGACCAGGCGCGGGTTGTCCTCGTTGCCGCGATTGGCCTGTCCGTCGGTGGGGCCCTCGACCTGCACGCGCAGGCGTGAGAAGTCGGTACCCGTGGGGAGCTTGACGTAGCCGGTGACCTGACCGGCGGAGTGCACCGCGGCGCTCCTCACCACGGTCTGCCCGTACCGGGGCGTGAAGTCGCGTCGTGCCGCGATGACGGTATGGGTCGGGTCGTCGATCTCGATCCAGTACCGGTTGGACGCGATCTCGTTCTTCGTCGTCCTGAACGGCGCGGAGAACGAGCCGTCGGCCCGGGTGGCGACGCGAGCGAACTGCTCGCGGCTCTCGTCCTCGGCGGCATAGACCGTGACGGTGACCCCGGGCACGGGCTTGCCTCCGAGCGTCACGGCGCCGCGGACGGTGCTGGTGGCCGTGGCGGCGTCGGCACGCGGCGGTGACACCAGCGCGGCGACGACCAGCAGGAGTGCGACGGCCGAGACGGTGGCGGAGCGGATGGACATCGAAGACATACGGATTGACATGAAGAACCCCCTGGCGCGAGATTCTCACACCAGGGGGCCCTTGGCCAGAGGTTCCGGGAGGCCCGTGCCGAGGGTCAGTGTGCCGAGCGCGACGTCAGGTGGATCACACCGGCACAGCGTGGCCGTCTCGGAAGCTGATGAGAATTCGTCCACCGGGTCGGTGCCGGAACACCATCCGTTGCAACGCCGGGGTGAGCGGGCGTCGTCGACGTGACGGGCGCGACCCCGCCCGTCGGTCCGCAGGGGCTCGCGACGGCGTAGACTCAGGTGCCCGTAAAAGAGCAAGGAGTGGCGTGACGTCACAAGAAGTCGCCGAGGCCGAGATCGAGGCCGAGCAGGCCTACGTCGACCACGTGCACGAACGCCTCGAGCAGTCCGCGGAGGTGGCCCGGTCCCTCGTCAAGGAGGGCTACGAGCGCGGGCACATGGGGCACGAGGGCGGTCTCGTCGAGCGCGACGCGATGGTCTTCCAGGCTTCCAAGCGGCTCGCCGCGCTCAACGCCGCCCACGACGGCCTGGTGTTCGGCCGGCTCGACCTCGTGGAGGACGCGCCGCGCTACATCGGACGCATCGGTGTCCGCGACGCCGAGCGCGAGATCATCCTCATCGACTGGCGGGCCCCGGCGGCCGCGCTCTTCTACCAGGCCACCGCCCAGGACCCGCTCGGCGTGATCCGGCGCCGCGTCCTGCGCAACGTCGGCTCCACCGTGATCGGCGTCGAGGACGACCTGCTCGACGCCGAGAACGCGCCCGAGGACATGGTCGTCGTCGGCGAGGGTGCGCTGCTCGCGAGCCTGAGCCGCGCCCGCGACTCCTCCATGCACTCCGTGGTCGCCACCATCCAGAAGGAGCAGGACGAGGCCATCCGCGCGCCGGCCCGGGGCGCCACGATCATCGGTGGCGGCCCCGGTACCGGCAAGACCGTCGTGGCCCTGCACCGTGCGGCCTACCTGCTCTACAACGACCGGCGGCGCTTCGAGGCCGGTGGCGTCATGGTCGTGGGTCCGTCGTCGGTCTTCATGAGCTACATCGAGCGGGTGCTGCCGAGCCTCGGTGAGACGAGCGTGAGCCTTCGCTCGCTCGGTGAGGTCGTCGACGGCGTCCGCGCCCACGACCACTCCCCGCCGGTGGCTGCCGCCGCCAAGGGGTCGTCGCGCATGCTCCCCGTCCTGCGCCGGCTCGCCACGTCGCCCCAGCGGGGCGAGCCCACGAGGTTCAGGTACTTCTACAAGGACGACGTCCTGGTGCTCGACGCCAAGATCCTCTCGGGCGTCCGTCGCCGTCTGCTCTCGGGTCAGCCCCGCAACCGGGCGTACGCCAAGGTGCCGGAGGCTCTCGTCCGTGAGCTCTGGCGCCAGGTGGCCGGTGAGCGCGCCCTCGAGAAGGGCGAGGAGGGCTTCGCCGACACCATCGGCGGCGACGACTCCTTCGTCGACTTCGTCGAGGCGTGGTGGCCCGTCGTCGAGGCCGTCGACCTCTGGCGCACCCTGCCCGACCGCATCGCCGAGCTGGCCAACGGCGCCTTCACGGGCGAGGAGCTGGCTGCTCTGCGCTCGTCGTGGCGCGACGGTGCCATGACCATCGAGGACGTCCCGCTCATCGACGAGCTGCGCTACCTCGTGGGCGAGGTGCCCGAGACCGACGACGAGGGGGAGGGCGGCCCCAAGCAGCTCATGAGCTTCGAGCGCCGCGAGCACGAGGAGCGCGACGAGCGGATGCGCTCCACCCGCAGCATCGAGGACGACGGCTACGCGCACGTGCTGGTCGACGAGGCCCAGGACCTCTCGCCGATGCAGTGGCGGATGCTCGGCCGACGCGGCCGCGGCGCCAGCTGGACCATCGTCGGCGACCACGCACAGTCGTCGTGGCCCTTCCCGGAGGAGGCCCAGACGGCACGCGACGAGGCTCTCGCCAACAAGCCCGAGCACCGGTTCCGACTCTCCACCAACTACCGCAACTCCGCCGAGGTCTATGACCTCGCGGCCAAGGTGGTGGCGTACGCCGTGCCCGACGCCGACCTCGCCGAGGCCGTGCGGCGCACGGGCTTCGAGCCCGAGCACGCGGTGGTGCCCGGCGCCCAGCTGGAGCCCACGCTCGTCGAGGCGGTCGCCCGGATGCTGCAGGACGTCGAGGGCAGCGTGGCCGTGGTGGCCGCCCACGACGACCTGGAGTGGCTCGCCGTGCCGCTCGGCCCGCTCCTGAAGGAGCACGAGGGCCGGCTGCGCCTGCTCGACGGGCTCGACACCAAGGGCCTGGAGTTCGACGGCGTCGTCGTGGTCGAGCCCGACGCCATCGTGGCCGAGTCGGCTGCCGGCTGGCGCACGCTCTACGTCGTCCTGACCCGCGCCACCCAGCGCTTGAGCACCGTGGCAACCTCGGACACGTGGCGCTCCCGACTGTCCTGAGGCGACTCCCCGCCGTCCTGCTGCTGCTGGCTCTCGCCGCGGCGGCAGGGGTGGGCGTCGCCCGCGCGCACTTCGAGTCGCAGGAGCGCGCGGTCGCCATCGGGGCCCATGAGGCGACGTTGCGCCCCACCTTCTCGGGCAACGTCGTCATCAACGCCGGACCACTCCTCCCGCAGCTCCGCATCCCGTCGGACGCGCCGCTGGGGATCGGGGTGCGGCTCGACCTGGGCGACAGCGACTCCGGCAACCTCGACCAGGTCCTGTCGCGCGACGCGGTCATCGCGTCCCAGCCCGACGGCGAGATCGCCCGCATCCGCGACACCGTGCAGACCGTGTGGTGGCAGTCCGTCGCCCGTGGCGCGGGTGTCGCGCTGCTCGTGGTCCTGGTCGGTGTGGTGGGCTGGATCGCGGTGGGACCCGCCCGCCGCTCCGAGATCGTCCGGACGGTGCGTCGTCCGGGCCGCCGCGTCCTCGTGGGCCTGACGGCCGGCACGGTGGTGGCGGCGGCGGGCCTGGTCCTGGTCGCGGCGCCGCAGCCCGGCGGAGGCGCCACGCCTCCGGGGTGGGCGCCCATCCGCTCGGTCTTCCCCGAGCTCCCGTCCGACCCCGTCCTGGAGCGCCTCGAGGTCTCCACCGGCTCGGCCACGACGAGCGGGAAGTCGCTCGTCGAGGGTGCGGTGCGGACCTACCAGGAGTCGCAGAAGTTCTACGACACCCTGGCCACCACCGCGCGGTCCGTCACCGGGATCCGCGAGCCGGAGGAGGATCAGACGACGGCGGTGGTCGTCACCGACCGGCACGACAACATTGCCATGGACCCGGTGGTGCGCGTCCTGGCCGACACGGCCCAGGCGAAGATCCTGCTCGACCTCGGCGACGACACGTCCAACGGCGCCTCGTGGGAGGAGTTCAGCATCAACTCCCTGGCGCGCATCTTCCGCGGGTTCGAGGTCGTCTCGGTGGCCGGGAACCACGACACCGGCACCATGGTGAAGAAGGCCATGCGGCGCAACGGCTTCACGCTCCTGTCCGGCGAGCCGGTCGACGTGGCCGGCATCCGCTTCATCGGCGACTCCGACCCCCGCAGCTCCGGCCTCACGGCGGGGTACAGCGGCGACGAGTCCGACAACATCTCGGCCGTGCGCGAGCAGGACTCCACCCTCACCGAGGCCGCGTGCAAGGACGGTCGTTCGGCCGTGGCCATCACCCACAGCGCAGCCTCGTCCAAGAAGCTGGCGCGCTCGGGCTGCGTCGACCTCGTCCTCTCCGGTCACCTCCACCGCCAGGTGGGCCCGACGACGGTCACCGGCGAGAACGGTCGCAGCACCACAGCGCTGACGACGGGCACCACGGGAGGCGCCGTGTACGCCTTCGCGCTCGGGACAGGCCTGCGGCGCGAGGCCCAGACCACGATCGTGACGTTCGAGGACGGCCGACCGGTGGGTCTGCAGGTCGTCCGGATCGAGCCCGGAGGCTCGATCGAGCCGGAGGACTACGTCCCGCTCACCCCGAGCCCGCGCGGCGACGACTCCAGCACCACGCCGTGACCGTGCGGCCGGCCCGGGCCTAGCGGCAGCGCTGCAGGAGCAGGTGCGCGTACGCCTCGGCGCACCGCACCACCTCGTCGATCGCCACCTGCTCGTCCACGGCGTGGGCGTCCTCGATGTGCCCCGGTCCGTACTGGACCGTGGGCACGCCGTGAGCCGCGTACTGGCGCAGGTCGGAGCCGTAGGGGGCTCCCACGAACGGCGGCGAGTCCGCGCCGGTGGCCTCGACGGCACGGGTGACGTCGGCGCCGAAGGCGTGACCGTCCGGGAGCGAGCCGGCGGCGAACCGCCCGCCGGGCCACGTGACCTGGACGGGGTGGTCGCGCAGCCAGGGGTCGTCGACCGAGGCGACGGCCTGCTCGAACACCGCCGTGGCCTCGGCGAAGGACTCGCCCGGCATGATGCCGAAGCGTCCCTCGGCCACGAGCTGGTCGGGCACGGTGCTGGCCCAGTCGCCGGCCGACACGATGCCGACGCTGATGGGCCAGGGCCGCTCGCCGAACGGCGGGACCGTGAGACGGGCACGCTCGGCGTCGAGGCGGCGAAGAGCGGCGTGGACGTGCTCGAAGAGGTCGAGCGCGCTCACACCCTCGCCTGCGCGCGAGCCGTGCGTGGAGCGACCGCGCACCTCGAGGCGGAAGGTGAGGGCGCCGGCGTTGGCGGAGACCACGGTGCCTGCCGTGGGCTCGGCGATGAGGCACGCCGTGCCGGTGTGGCCGCGACGCAGCGTGGCGAACGTCCCGAGACCGCCGTCCTCCTCGCCGATGACGGTGTGCACCGCGAAGGGGCGGGTCAGCTGGTCGCCCACGGCGCGGACGGCGGCCAGGATGGCCACGACACCACCCTTCATGTCGCACACCCCGCGTCCGTACCACCGGCCGTCGGACTCGTGCAGGCCCCAGGGGTCGTGACCGGTCCACCAGTCGGGGTCGCCCGAGGGCACCACGTCGACATGGCCGTTGAGGACGAGCTCGGGCGTGCCCTCGCCACCGCCGGTGCCGACGCAGCCCCACGCCTCGTGACGCTCGACCTCCTCGCCGGGGTAGTCGGGGTCGGCACGCAGCGCGTCGAGGTCGAGGGACCACAGGTCGACCTCCAGCCCGAGGCCCTGCATCGTGGCGGCGCACCAGCGCTGCGCCCCCACCTCGGCCTCGCTGCCACCCGTGCTGGCATAGCTGACGAGCTGCGCGAGGTCGCGCCGGATCAGGTCGACGTCGATGTCCACGAGGCCAGTCTGGCAGCGCGCACCCCTCGGTCCGTGCACCGCTCCGGTCCGGCGGAGGACCAGGACGGTCCGGGTGGTCGCTCGTGCCGTCGGCCCGAGCCGCTAGGCTCTCTCCCATGACAGCCCTTTCGACCATCACCTGGTGGCGCCTCCGCTAGAGGAGGACTGTCCGCTGCACGCCCAGACCCCTCGCACCGGGGCTGGGCGTTTTTCGTCCCGTCCGCGGGCGAGCCCACGAGGAAGACCCAGACATGACCCAGCTCGACACCCTGCTCCAGCAGCCCGCGTGGGCCGTCATCCGCGTGCGCGACTCCGACGTCGTCACGCTCGTCGGTGGACCGCGCGTCGACGTCGACTCCTTCGCCGACATCCCCATGGAGCGGGTCGACAACGGCATCGCCTGGGACTCGTTGTCCCTCGTGCCGTTCGCCCAGGTGCGTGAGCGTGGCTTCGAGGCGCAGCAGGACGGCACCCCGCTCAGCGTCATCCGCGCCGACCTCGGCGCCGAGGTGGCCCTCGCGGAGCTCCTCGACCAGCTGCCCGACACCCCCATCGAGTTCGTCGAGCGCGGCGGGTTCGAGACCTCCGACGACGACTACGCCCAGGTGGTCCGCCAGATCATCGACGAGGAGATCGGCCAGGGCGAGGGCGCCAACCTCGTGATCGGTCGGCACTACCGCGCCCAGGTCTCCGACTGGGGCCACGACCGTGCCCTCACGGTCTTCCGCCGGCTGCTCGAGCGCGAGCGCGGCGCCTTCTGGACGTTCTGCATCTTCACGGGCGACCGCTACCTCATCGGCGCCTCCCCCGAGCGCCACGTGAGCGTCGAGGCGGGCCAGGTCCGCATGAACCCCATCAGCGGCACGTTCCGCATGCGCGGCCTCGAGACGCAGGCCGACCGCAAGCGCGAGCTGCTCCGCTTCCTCGCCGACGAGAAGGAGATCTACGAGCTCTTCATGGTCGTCGACGAGGAGCTCAAGATGATGTGCGACATCTGCCACGAGGGCGGGCTCGTGCTGGGTCCGTACCTCAAGCCGATGAGCCACCTCGTCCACACCGAGTACCTCCTGGCGGGACGGACCGACCGCGACGTCCGGGCCGTGCTGCGCGACTCCATGTTCGCCGCCACCGTCACGGGCAGCCCGGTGGAGAACGCGTGCCGCCTCATCGCCCGCTACGAGCCGCAGGGCCGCGGGTACTACGCCTCCATCGGCGCGCTCATCGGCCACGACGCCGACGGCCTGCCCATGGCCGACGCTCCCATCTTCATCCGCACCGCCGACGTCGACCTCGAGGGACACCTCAAGGTCACCGCCGGCGCCACGCTCGTCCGCGACTCCGACCCCGCCTACGAGACGCAGGAGACGTGGGCCAAGGCATCGGGCATCCTGTCGGCCTTCGGGCTCGTCGAGGCTGCCCCGGTCCCTGCCACGGCACCGGGCACGCTCGACCCCGACGCCTACACGCGCGACGACGAGGTGCTCATCGCGCTCGGCTCCCGCAACCAGCGGCTCAGCCAGTTCTGGCTCACCGACCAGTCCGGTGCGGCCCCCGAGGCCACGCTCCGGGGCAAGCGCGTCCTCGTGGTGGACGGCGAGGACGACTTCGTGAACATGCTCGGCCACGTCTTCGGCGTGCTCGGCCTCACGACCGACGTCGTGCGGCACGACCACTATGCGCAGTGGGCCGACGACGGTCACGCGCTCGACCACTACGACCTCGTCGTGGTGGGCCCCGGTCCGGGCGACCCCCGCGACACCGACGACGCCAAGATCGCCGTCATCGGCGGCGTGGTCCAGGACCTGCTCGCGCGCGAGCAGCCCTTCCTCGCGGTCTGCCTCGGCCACCAGGTGCTGAGCCGCACCATCGGTCTCGACCTGGTGTTCAAGGACATCGTCTTCCAGGGCACGCAGAGCCGGCTGCCGGTGCTGGGTCGTCAGGAGACCGTGGGGTTCTACAACACCTTCGTGGCCCGTGTGCCGGACGCGGGACTGCCCGACGGCGTGACCGTGGAGCGCGACGAGGCCACGGGCGACATCCACCTCGTGGCAGGCCCGCACTACCGCGGCGTGCAGTTCCACGCCGAGTCGGTCCTCACCCAGAACGGGTTCGGGATCCTGCGCGACCTCGTGCTCGACCTCATCGGCTGAGTCAGGAGCGGGCGCGCAGCGCGTCAGGCTTGTGCGCGGCCCGGGCGCCGGTCTTCTCGCTCTCGACCACGAACATGGGCTCGTCCTCGGACGCCCGCCACTGCTGCTTGGCGAGCTGGAAGTCCTTGGTCTTGCGCTCGACGATCTTCCCGTGCGTGGTGCCCTGGGACGTGTCCCAGCTGACCTTGTCTCCGACCTTCATGCCTCCACGGTGCGACGGTCCTCGTCCTCGCGCATCTCGGGGCGGCGAGGCCTGTAGCGCGTGACGGCGACACCGGCGAGACACAACGCACCGCCGACGAACGCGAGCGGAGCCGGCACCTCGCTGAGCACGACCCAGGAGATGAGGGTGGCGACCGCCGGCACGAGGTACGTGGTGGACGCCACCTGGCCGGCCGAGAGGCGCTTGAGCGCGTACGACCACGTGCTGAAGCCGACGGCCGTGGGGAAGATGCCGAGGTACACGAGCCAGGCGATGTCGGAGCCCGAGGCGTCGCCCAGCTGGCGCACGAGCGCCGGGGCGAACGGCAGGCACACCACGGCGCCGATGCAGCACGCCATCCAGACGGACATGGCCGGCGTGACCGTGACGAGGGTGGGCTTCTGCGCCAGGACCCCGACGGCGTAGAACACCGCAGCCGCGAGGCACAGGACCACACCGGTGGAGCTGGCCGATCCGACGGACGAGCTGTGCTGGGTGCTGACGGCGATGACGGCCACGCCCGCGAAGGCGACGGCGATCCCGACGAGCAGCGGCTTGGGGAAGCCCTCCTTGAGGATCCACCCGGCCAGCAGCGCGATCAGGATGGGGCCGATGTTGACCACGAGGGCCGACGTGCCTGCGTCGAGGTAGGTCTCGCCCGCGTTGAGAGCCACGTTGTACGCGCCGAACCAGACGACGCCGTAGAGCACGACGAGGCCGAGCGTGCCGCCGCGAGGGAAGGTCTGCTTCCATGGCTTGGCCACGAGGGTGAGGGCGAGGGCACCGATGAGCAGCCGCCCGAGCGACAGGGGACCGGGCTCGAAGGCGTCGCCCGCGGCCCGGATGCCCACGAAGGCCGACGCCCAGAGCACGACGGTGACGACCAGTGCGGGGACGGACAGGTCGCGGGAGCTCACGTCGACAACCTAGGGGTCGCCCCGGACAGGGGCGAGCAGGGTTCCGGTCAGGTCACCGCAAGATCCCGTCACCCCGGCGCACCGTCCCGACCCCTCACGACGACGGACCCAGGGAGCAGTGCTCCCTGGGTCCGACGTCGGGGTGATGCGCGATCAGCCCTCGGTGTCTCCGCCGTCGGACTCGAGGGTCACCTTGGTGGTGGCCGTCTTGCCGTCACGCTGGTACGTCACCGTGACCTCCTCGCCGGGCTGGTAGCCGCGGATCGAGGCCACGAGCGCGTTGGAGCTGCCCACGGGGATGTCGTTCACGGCCGTGATGATGTCGCCCTTCTTGAGGCCGGCCTTCGCGCCGGCGCTGCCGTCGGTGACCTTCTCGACCTCGGCGCCGATGCCCGTGATGTCGTCGGTGGAGACCGCCGGCGACACGGTGACACCGATGCGGGCGTGCTCGACCTTCTCGCCCTTGGCCAGTCGCTGGGCGACGTTCTTCGCCAGGTCGACGGGGATCGCGAAGCCCAGGCCGATGGAGCCGGAGTCGGCGCTCGTGGAGCCGTTGGAACGGATCGCGGAGTTGATGGCGATGACGCGTCCCTTCAGGTCGACGAGCGGGCCGCCGGAGTTGCCCGGGTTGATGGCCGCGTCGGTCTGCACCGCGGGGAAGACCGTGGTGTCGCCGCCGGTGCCGTCGCTCGAGGCGACCGGTCGGTTGAGCGCAGAGATGATGCCGCTCGTCACGGTGCTCTCGAGACCGAACGGCGAGCCGATGGCCACGACGTCCTGGCCGACCTTCAGGTCGGCCGAGCTGCCCAGCGTGGCGGGCGTGAGCCCGGTCTTGCCGTCGACCTTGATGACGGCGAGGTCGGTCTTGGGGTCGCGACCCAGGATCTTGGCCTTGGCGTTGGTCCCGTCGCTGAACGCGACCGTGACGGTGCCGCCCTCGGCGGCGACCTCGACGACGTGGTTGTTGGTCATGATCTCGCCGTCGGAGGTGAGGATGATGCCCGTGCCGGAGCCGGCCTCGCCGGACCCGGAGACGTTGATCTGGACCGTGGACGGCAGGACGGCGGTGGCCACCTTCTCGACCTGGCCGGCCGGGGTGTCGTCGCCCGTGCTGGAGGTGTCGGCCTCGAGGGCCGAGACGGTGGAGGTTCCGCCGTCGTCGCCGCGGAGCTCGTCATAGCCCCATGCGCCGCCGACGCCTGCGGCACCGGCGAGCACCACGAGGGCGAGCGCGCCCGCGAGCCGACGTCCGCCCTTGCGCGGCTTGTCGGGGCCGGACGAGGAGGGCGCCGGCGCTGCGGCCACGCCGAACGGGTGGCCGGACCCCTCGGCGTGGGACGGCTGCTCGGCGGTGGGGTGCGACGAGGCCTGGGGCGCGGCGTAGGGGTCAGACCCGTAGGTGTTGCCACCCGAGAGCTGGGTGTCGGCCGGCTGCTGCGGCGTGGGCTGCGTGACGGCCGTGGGGAAGCTGACCGTGGGCTCGTCGCCGGCGGGCGGCTGCTGCGGCCGGCTCGAGGCATCGGGCGACTCGAACCGGTGCGTGTAGGGGTCGGACGCGGGCGCGGGCTGCTCCGGCTCACGCTCCGGGGGGACCGAGGACGACGGCGCAGCGGGGGCAGAGCCGGTCGGTGCCTCGCCCTGCGGGGCGGGGTCGTGCGGGGCGGGCGTCTGCTCGGACGCGTCGTCGCCTCGCTGCGTCGGCGGGACGTAAGGGCGCGCGGCGAAGGGATCGTTCGGGTCGGTCATGGGACAAGATTCTTCCGTATCTCTGAGAACCCGCTGAGCCACGCGTGTGAGTCCGAGAAGATCTTGGCCCTGACCTGGGCGTTTAGCCCTCCGATGCCAGGGGAAGCGTCATCGTGAAGACACTTCCCTCGCCGGGCGCGGACGCAGCGCTCACGGTGCCGCCGTGGCGCTCGGCGGCCCTGCGGACGATCGAGAGGCCGAGGCCGGAGCCGGGCAGGGTGCGGGCCTCGCTCGAGCGGTAGAACCGGTCGAACACGTGCGGGAGGTCCTCGGCGGAGATGCCGGGGCCCTCGTCGGACACGACGACCTGACCGCCCGTGAGGCGGACCGTCACCGTGCCGTCGGGAGGGCTCCACTTCACGGCGTTGTCGAGCAGGTTGGTGACGGCGCGCTCGAGCAGAGGCGGCTCGCCGAGGACCTGCCACGTCTCCAGCTCGACGTCGAGCGTGACGCCCGCGGCGCGTGGCCTGACGCGGTCGACGGCGGCCTGGACGACGTCGGCGAGGTCGAGCTCCTCGGGGTCGCGGCCGACCGGGTCCTCGCGCGCGAGCTCCACGAGGTCGCCCACGAGCGTCGTGAGCTCGTGCAGCTGCGCGCGGACGTCGTCCATGATCTCGCGGCGCTGGCCCTCGGAGAGGCTGCGTTCCTGGTCCTCCGCGGCCTGGCCGAGCAGCTCGATGTTGGTGCGCAGGCTCGTGAGCGGCGTGCGCAGCTCGTGCCCGGCGTCGGCTACGAGCTGACGCTGACGCTCCTGCGACGCGTCGAGGGCGAGGAGCATCTGGTTGAAGGCGATCGTGAGGCGGGCCAGCTCGTCGGTGCCGGTGACCTCGATGGGCGTGAGCTCCGCCGTGCGGGCCACGTTCTCGATGGCGCCCGTGAGCCTGCGGACGGGGCGCAGGCCGTTGGTGGCCACCGCCCAGCCGGCGACCGTCGCGACGAACACGCCGCCGAGCGTGCTGATGATGAGGATGAGGCGGAGTCGCTCGAGCGCGTCCTGCTGACCCTCCATGGACTGCGCCAGCACGAGTGCGGTGCCGTTTCCGGCCTGGATCGCCACGACCCGGTAGGGCCGCCCGCTGATCTTGACCGACCGGGCCGACTCCGCTGTCTCGCCGATGGAGACCTCGAGCTCCTGGTAGCCGATGTACGGCCGGGCCGCCGTGCCGAGGTCGGAGAACAGTCGTCCGCCGCGGACCACGGCGACCTTGACGTCGGCGAGGGCGAGCGAGGCCGTGGGCGTGCCCTGGATGGTCTGCTCGGCGAACCCCGCCTCCACGGCCGTGTGGGCCCGGCGGAGGAGCGACTCGTCGAGGGACGTGTTGAACTGCGCGCGCACCGTGACGTAGAGACCGATGCTGACGACGGCGAGGATCCCGACGACGGCTGCAGCGGTCAGGGCGACCACGCGAGTGGCGAGCGAGGCGCGACTCGTGAGCGGCTGGATGCGTTCGTGGACGGCCTCGATGGTCCGGTCCACGGCTTCACGCGGCCGCCCCAGGGCGGTGCCCCGAGGGGACCCGGGCTGGCTCACGGAGGCGTCTCGCGCAGGACGTAGCCCACGCCCCGCACGGTGTGCAGCAGCCGGTCCTCACCCTCCGCCTCGAGCTTGCGCCGGACGTAGCCGACGTAGACCTCGAGCGAGTTGGCCGTGGTGGGGAAGTCGAAGCCCCAGACCTCCTCGAGGATGAACGAGCGCTCCAGCACGCGCTTGGGGCGCTGCATGAACAGCTCGAGCAGGGCGAACTCGGTGCGCGTCAGCGAGATGGCGCGCTGGCCGCGGCTGACGTCGCGGGTGACGGGGTCGAGCGTGAGGTCGGAGAAGACGAGCGGCTCCTCGTCGTCCTCGCCGTCCATGCGACGAGCGGTGCGGCGCAGCAGCGCGCGTACGCGGGCCAGGAGCTCGTCGAGCGCGAACGGCTTGGTGAGGTAGTCGTCGGCCCCGGCGTCGAGGCCGTCGACGCGGTCGGTCACGGCGTCGCGCGCGGTGAGCACGAGGATGGGCACGTCGTTCCCCGCGCTCCGGAGCGCGCGGGTGGCCTCGAGGCCGTCGAGCCGCGGCATCATGACGTCCATGATGATGACGTCGGGCGACGTCGCCGGCACCCGCGCGAGGGCCTCGGCGCCGTCGGAGGCGAGCTCGACGGAGTAGCCGTTGAACTCCAGGGACCTGCGGAGCGAGTCGCGCACGGCGCGGTCATCGTCGACGACGAGGATCTTCATGGTGCCCAGTCTGCCCGCTCCGGCTGAGCAATGGCTGAGTCTCGGCCCGGCCGGACCCGTCCGGGGCGGTGAGCCTGTCACCTGACGCCCCCGCAGCGGTGAGCCTGTCACCGCTCCGACGTGCCGATGGGTGACACACTCACCGCCCTGGGGACCCGGGCCGCGGAGGAGGCGGGTCAGGCGGAGAGGGCGGCCTGCGCGGCCGCTGCGGCACGGCTGCCGTACGAGCCGCCGAACAGCACGGCGTGCACGAGGAGCGGGTGCAGCTGGTGCAGCGGCACACGGTCCTGCCAGCCGTCGGCGAGGGGAGCGGCCTCGTCGTAGGCATCGATGACGCGCTGGAGGTGGGGCAGCCCGAAGAGCGACAGCATGGCGAGGTCGGTCTCGCGGTGACCACCGTGCGCAGCGGGGTCGATGACCCAGGCGGTGTGGTTGGTCCCCCACACGACGTTGCCCGACCAGAGGTCGCCGTGCAGGCGCGCCGGCGGCTCCGCCGGTCCGGCCAGCTCGTGGATGCGGCGCATGGCCTGCTCGATGACGGCTGCCTCGTCGGAGGTGAGTGCGCCTCGGTCGACTCCGGCGCGGACGTACGGCATGACCCGGCGCGACGCGAAGAACTCGGGCCACGTGGGCAGGGGCCGGTTGGGCAGCGGCGCGAGGCCGATGAAGCCGTCGACGTCGAGCCCGAACGTGTCGGCGCCCGCCGCGTGGGTGGCGGCGAGAGCCCGTCCCAGACGCTCGGCAGAGTCGCCCGAGGGCTTCTCGGACTCCACCCAGGCCAGGATGATGCAGTCGTCCGCGACGGACAGCACCTCGGGCACGGGAGCGCCGCCGGCCTCGGCGAGCCAGCGCAGGCCCGCGGCCTCGCGCTGGAAGAAGCCCGTGGGCGGGTGCGGCCTGGTCTTGATGACGGCGTTGCGACCGTCGGTGAGGCGCAGACGGGTGGTGGTGCAGATGTCGCCGCCGGCGACGGGCGTCGTGGAGATGACGCCGTGGCCCAGCAGCGTCTCCGCGCGGTGCGCGGTTCCTGTCATGCGAGCCATGGACTCGACGTTACCGCGCGTACCGGTCGCGCAGGTCCGGCAGCCGCTCGAGGAGGACGTCGACGGTCCGCTCGACCATCGCGAGCACGTGCTGGAAGCCCTCGTCGCCGCCGTACCAGGGGTCGGGGACCTCGTCGTCACCCTCGCCGGACTCCGGGTCGAAGGAGCGGAAGAGCACGGCCCGGCCGGCCGCCGCCACCGTGGGTGCCTGCTCGACCATGTCGGCGAGGTTGCTGTGGTCCATCGCGAGCATCAGGTCGGTCTCGGCGTAGGTGTCGACGGAGAACGTCCTGGCCCGGTGCCGGGTGGGGTCGTAGCCGGCGGCGCCCAGGGCCGCAGCGGCCCGGGGGTCCATGCTCTCGCCCTCGTGCCAGCCGCCGGTGCCCGACGACGTGACCACGACGTCGTCGATGCCGGCGTCCTGGAGGCGCGACTCGAGGACGACGTGGGCCATGGGCGAGCGACAGATGTTGCCCAGGCACACCAGCTCGACGCCCCAGGGAGAGCTCGTCATGCGGGGTTCTTGACGCCGCCACCCAGCAGGGCGTTGACGACCGAGATGACGACGGACGCGAGGACGGCCCAGCCGAAGCTCTCGATGTGGAACGCGACGTCGAGGGCGTCGGCGATCGTGGACGTGAGCAGCAGCAGGAGTGCGTTCACGACCAGGAGGAACAGGCCCAGCGTCAGCACGATGAAGGGGAGCGAGAGCAGCTTCACGACCGGTGCGATCCACAGGTTGATGGCGGCGAACACGGCCGAGATGACGGCGAGCGCGACGAGCTGCTCGGACATCGAGTCGGCGTCGCTGCCGATGGACATGTGCGTGCCGAGGAGCCAGGCGGCCACGGACAGGGCCGCGGCGCTCAGGACCCACGAGGTCAGGAAGCGTGACATGGGTCCAGTCTGCCGGATGCCCGGCAGTCGGGCGTGGTCCCGTGGAAGGCGTTCCAGCGCTACTGAGCGGGCGGGAGCGCCGGCTCCGGCGCCTCGACCCGGGCGGTCTGCGCCAGAACGATCCCGAGCAGGACGGCGGCCATGCCGGCGAGCTGGAGCGGGCTGAGGGCCTCCTCGAACCAGGCCCAGCCGACGGTGGCGGCCATGACGGGCTCGAACATCGCCACCACGCTCACGACGGTGGCGGGAAGGCCGCGCATCGCGAGCAGGAACAGGAAGAAGGGGACCACGGTGCCGAGCACGACGATCCAGAGCATCGGGATCCAGGCGGGGACGGAGTACTCGGAGAACCGCCCGAGGAGGGAGGCGTCGGCGCCCAGCGCGTCGGCGGTCCACACGGGTCGGACGACGTTCATGACGACGGCGGCCACGGCGAACGACCACAGGATGTAGCGCAGGGGCTCGTCGGACACGGCATCGTCCTCGCCGAGCAGGAAGTAGGCGGCGAAGCACACCGCGGCGGCGAGGGCCATCACGACGCCGAAGCCGTCGAAGGCGAGGCCGTCCCAGACCTGGCTGACCACGGCGAGACCCACGAGCGTGAGCCCGAGCGCCGGCCAGACCCGGGAGTGCACGGCCTGGTGGCGGCCGAAGCGCACCCACAGCACCACCAGCACGGGACCCAGGTACTCGAGCAGGAGCGCGATCCCGAGCGGCAGGCGGTTGATCGCGATGTTGTACGTCCACTGCAGGCCGGCGATGCCGACCACGCCGAGCGCCAGGACCAGGACGAGCCGGCGACCCCGCGGGACCCGCAGGGCGGAGCGGTCCACGACGAGCGCCACGACCACCAGGACGAGCAGTCCGGCCGTGATGCGCAGCGTCGTGAACGTGGCCGTGTCCGTGCCCGAGCGAAGGGGGACGCGGGACATCCCGGCGTTGAGCCCGAAGAGGGTCGCGGCGGTCAGCACGAGCACGTAGGCCAGCAACGGGCTCGTGGGTCTCAGGCGCACCCGAGCATCCTCCCAGGGCTACCCTGCCGACATGGCCGCACCCGTCCCCCGCCCCGCGATCGATGCCGTCCCCGCCTACCGTCCCGGCCGCCCGGCATCCGACGACGCACTGAAGCTCTCGAGCAACGAGAACCCGTTCGGCCCGCTGCCGAGCGTCGCCGACGCGGCCGCCGCGGAGCTGCGCCGCATCAACCGCTACCCCGACGCCGGGATGACGCGGCTCTACGGCGCCCTCGAGCAGACGTCGGGCATCCCGGCCGACCGCTTCGCCGCAGGGACCGGGTCGGTGGCGGTCCTCTACGGGCTCCTGTCGGCCTACTGCTCGCCGGGCGACGAGGTGGTCTACGCCTGGCGCTCGTTCGAGGCCTACCCCATCGCCGTGGAGTTGAGCGGCGCCACCTCCGTCCGTGTCCCGCTGCGCGAGGACGGGACGCACGACCTCGAGGCCATGGCGACCGCCGTCACGCCGCGGACCAAGGTCGTGCTGGTCTGCACCCCCAACAACCCGACCGGGCCGGTCGTGCGGCACGACGACCTGATCGCCTTCCTGGACGGGGTGCCGGAGGACGTCGTCGTGGTGGTCGACGAGGCCTACGTGGAGTTCGTCCGCGACCCCGACGCGGCGCGCGGCCTCGACGTGGTGCTGGAGGAGCGACCCAACGTGGTGGTCCTGCGCACCTTCTCCAAGGCCTACGGCCTGGCCGGCCTGCGCGTGGGCTACCTGTGCGGTCCGGCCGCGATCGCCGAGGCGGTGCGCAAGACGACGCCGCCGTTCAGCGTCACCGACGTGGCGCAGGCCGCCGCCGTCGCGTCGCTCGCCGCCGTCGACGAGCTGGCCGAACGGGTCGACGCCGTGGTCTCGGAGCGGACGTCGATGCTGGCGGCGCTGCGGGCCCAGGGCTGGTCGGTGCCCGACAGCCAGGCCAACTTCGTGTGGCTGCCGCTGGGCGACGACGCGCTCGACTTCGCGGCCGCCGTCGACCCCATCTCGGTCCGGGCCTTCGCGGGTGAGGGCGTCCGGGTCACGGTCGGGGACCCGCAGGTCAACGCGCGCCTGGTCGAGGGCGCCGCACGCTGGATCACGGGGCGCTGAGCGGTTACCGTGGACCCAGGTGTGACACCCGTCACCCCCGTGTGAGTCGGCCGGACCCGCCACCCCTGGGTCCCACGGCTCGCAGCTTCGCCTCCGCCTCGGTGATCCCGGGCCGGCAGACCGAGGAGCTCCATGAGCGATCCCGCAGTCCACGCACCCGTCCTCCAGCTGCTCACGCCTGAGGGGGAGCGCAGCGCGTCCGCCGGGCAGGACCCGGCCATCCGCTTCGACGGCGACGACGACACCGTCCGCGCGCTCTACCGCGACCTCCTGCTCGTCCGCCGCATCGACACCGAGGCCCACGCGCTGCAGCGCCACGGTGAGCTCGGGCTCTGGGCCCCGTGCCTGGGTCAGGAGGCGGCACAGGTCGGCTCCGGACGGGCCCTCTCGCCCCAGGACTTCGCGTTCCCCACGTACCGCGAGCACGGCGTCGCCTGGTGCCGCGGCATCGACCCGGCCCGCCTGCTCGGACTCTTCCGCGGCGTCGAGCTCGGCGGCTGGGACCCGGCCGAGACGGGCTTCGGCCTCTACAGCATCGTCATTGGCGCGCAGACGTTGCACGCCGTGGGCTACGGCCTCGGACTCACCATGGACGGCGTCGTGGGTCACGACGCCGCCGCCGGCACCGAGGGCACGGACGCCGCCGTCATCGCCTACTTCGGTGACGGCGCCACGAGCCAGGGCGACGTCAACGAGGCGTTCGTCTGGGCGGCCTCGTTCCAAGCGCCGGTCGTCTTCTTCTGCCAGAACAACCAGTACGCCATCTCGGTGCCGCTCGAGCGTCAGACCCGCGTGCCGCTCGCGCAGCGCGCCCAGGGCTTCGGCTTCCCCGGGGTGAGGGTCGACGGCAACGACGTCCTCGCCGTCCAGGCCGTCACCGAGTGGGCGCTCGACCGGGCCCGCTCCGGCCAGGGCCCCGTCCTCATCGAGGCGGTCACGTTCCGGATGGGAGCCCACACCACGTCCGACGACCCCTCGCGCTACCGCGAGCAGGCCGAGACCGACGAGTGGAAGGCCAAGGACCCGCTCCTGCGGGTCGAGCGATACCTGCGGTCGGTCGGCACCGACGACGCGTTCTTCACCGACCTCGACGCCGATGCCGAGGCGCTCGGCGAGCACCTGCGCTCCGTGTGCCGCGCGATGCCCGATCCCGACCTCGCCGCGATGTTCGACGTCGTGCACGCCGAGATCACGCCCGAGCTGGCGGCCCAGAAGGCCGAGCTGCTCGCCTACCGGGCGGGCTTCGAGCCGGAGGTGGCCCGATGAGCACGCGCACCCTGAGCATCGCCAAGGCGGTCAACGCCGGCCTCCGCGCCGCGATGGAGCACGACGAGAAGGTCCTCGTGATGGGCGAGGACGTCGGCCGTCTCGGCGGCGTCTTCCGCGTCACCGACGGTCTCCAGAAAGACTTCGGCGAGCACCGGGTCATCGACACCCCGCTCGGCGAGTCCGGCATCGTCGGCGCCGCCGTGGGCCTCACGTTCCGGGGCTACCGCCCCGTCGTGGAGATCCAGTTCGACGGGTTCGTCTACCCCGCCTACGACCAGATCGTCAGCCAGGTGGCCCGTCTCCACGCCCGCAGTGGTGGCCTCGTCACCATGCCGGTCGTCATCCGCATCCCGTTCGGCGGTGGCATCGGCGCGGTGGAGCACCACTCCGAGAGCCCCGAGGCGCAGTTCGCGCTCACCGCCGGGCTCAAGGTGGTCTCACCGTCCAACGCCCACGACGCCTTCTGGATGATCCAGCAGGCGGTGGCCTCCGACGACCCGATCGTCTTCATGGAGCCCAAGCGGCGGTACTGGGAGAACGGCGAGGTGGGCGACGAGCCCCATCCGCTCCACGCCTCGCGCGTGCTCCGCCGCGGCTCGCACGCCACCCTCGTGACCTACGGACCCATGGTCCGCACGTGCCTCGACGCGGCCCAGGCTGCCGCCGCCGACGGCATCCAGCTCGACGTCATCGACCTCCGCACTCTCTCCCCGCTCGACCTCGTGCCGGTGCTGGAGTCCGTGCGTCGCACCGGTCGCCTCGTCGTGGTGCACGAGGCCGCGCGCACGCTCGGCCTGGCCGCGGAGGTGGCCACCCGGGTGCAGGAGGAGTGCTTCCACTCCCTCGAGGCCCCGGTGCTGCGCGTCACGGGCTACGACGTCCCCTATCCGCCGAGCCGCGTCGAGGAGGAGTACCTGCCGGACCTCGACCGGGTGCTCGACGCCGTCGACCGCTCGCTGGCGTTCTGAGGAGGCGGAGATGAACGCGAGCACCTTCAACCTCCCCGACGTCGGAGAAGGCCTCACCGAGGCAGAGGTCGTCACGTGGCGCGTGGCCGAGGGCGACGTCGTCAAGGTCAACGACGTCCTCGTCGACATCGAGACGGCCAAGTCCATCGTCGAGCTGCCGAGCCCCTTCGCGGGGACCGTCACCGGCCTCCTCGTGGGCGAGGGCGAGACCGTGCCGGTGGGAACACCCATCATCACGATCGGCGCCGCGTCGCCGGCTGCCCCTCCACAGGACCAGGACCCGCCGTTCGAAGCTCCTGCAGAGACCCGCCAGCCCGTCCTCGTGGGCTACGGGCCCCGGTCCGGCGCCACCACGCGCCGACGCAAGAAGTCGGCCTCACCGGTCGAGCCCGTCGAGGCCCTTCGACAGTCGCCCCCAGACGCTTCGGTCCCGGGAGGAACCTCCCAGGGGGCGAGCGCGGCTCAGGGAGCGAACGGCGTGCGGGTGCTGGCGAAGCCGCCGGTCCGCAAGCTCGCGAAGGACCTCGGCGTCGACCTGGCGTCCGTCCCGGCCGCGGGGCCCATCGTCACGCGGGCCGAGGTGGAGGCCTTCGCCCGCGGCGCCCAGCCGCAGGCGGCACCCACGCCCACGTCTGCTCCTTCCGTCGAGGGAGACGTCCGCGTCCCCGTCAAGGGCGTCCGCAAGGCCACCGCCGAGGCCATGGTGGCCTCGGCCTTCACCGCGCCCCACGTCACGGAGTGGGTCACGGTCGACGTCTCCCGGACCGTGGAGCTCGTGGACCGGCTCAAGGCCGACCGTCGCTTCGCCGACGTCAAGGTCACGCCGACGCTCCTCGTGGCGCGGGCCGTGTGCCTCGCGCTGCGTCGCACGCCCCAGCTCAACGCGTCGTGGGACGAGGCGGCCCAGGAGATCGTGCTGCGAGCCGGGGTGAACCTCGGCGTCGCGGCGGCCACCGAGCGCGGCCTCGTGGTCCCGGTGGTGCCGGCAGCGGACCGCATGAGCCTGGCCGACCTCGGCACGGCGCTGGGCGAGCTCACCCGCACCGCGCGCGAGGGCCGCACGCAGCCGGCGCAGATGAGCGGCGGCACGTTCACCCTCACCAACGTCGGCGTCTTCGGCGTCGACGGCGGGACGCCCATCCTCAACCCGGGCCAGTCGGGGATCCTCGCGGTCGGGGCCATCGCCCGTCGGCCGTGGGTGGACGAGAACGACGTCGTGGTCCCGCGCTGGGTCACCACGTTGTCGGTGAGCTTCGACCACCGCGTGGCCGACGGCGAGCAGGGCTCGCGGTTCCTCGCCGACGTCGCGGCGATGCTCCACGACCCGGCCCTGGCGCTCACCTTCTGAGCACCGGCACCGCGGGTGGGCGTCAGGACAGGCGCTCGCCCGCGGTGACCGACGACCCGATCGTGTTGCCCGGAGCAGCGAGCGGGCAGCGCCAGCGGTCGTCGTACCGGCACGAGGGGTGGTACGCGAAGTTGAGGTCGAGGACGAGCTCGTCGTCAGTGCCCCCGAGCCACGAGCCCTTGGCCGTGTCGAGCACGTAGCGGCCCGCGCCGTAGCTCTCGCGTCCGCTCGTGCCGTCCTTGATCGGCACGAAGAGCCCACCGGCGTACTGGTGCATGCGCCAGACGTCGAGACCCTCGCCCTCGGGCAGCGTCGCGCGCCCGACGCGCCGCATCACCAGCGATCCGTCGTCCCCTGTGTCCAGGACCCGTTCGTCGTCCTCGGCGGCAACGACGGGCACCACGAGCCGCCAGTCGGTGTCGTAGGGCCAGTACGGCAGGCCCGTCTCCCGCAGCGGGTCACGCGCCGGGAGGGGCGACTGCGGGTGGGTGCGGAACAGCTCGTCGCGGCCTGATCGCCAGCGGGCATGGGCCCGGTCATGATCGGCGTCGGCGCGCACTGCGGCGTAGAGGTCCGCGACGCGGAGCCGCCAGTCGACGAGGGAGGCTTCCATGGCCGTCACGCTGCCACATCCTGGGGCGGTCCGCCGGAGGCCCCGGTCCTAGACTGACGAGGTGACCACGGCAGGCTCGACCCCCGCGGCGCGGGCGGGAAGGTCGGCCGTCCCCATCTGGCTCGTGGGTCTGTCGGTGTACCTCCTCGCCGTGTTCCACCGGTCCTCGCTCGCCGTGGCCGGCCTTGCGGCCGGCGACCGGTTCGGGATCAGCGCGGCGCAGCTCTCGACGTTCGTCATGCTCCAGCTCGTGGTCTATGCGGGGATGCAGATCCCGGTGGGCCTGCTGCTGGACCGCTTCGGGCCGCGACGCCTGCTGATCCTCGGCACCGTCATCCTCACGCTGGCTCAGACCGGCTTCGCCTTCGCGGACTCGTATCTCGTGGCCCTCGTGGCCCGCGTGTTCGTGGGGCTCGGCGACGCCCTCACGTTCGTCTGCGTCCTGCGCCTCGTCAACACCTGGTTCGCACCTCGCCGCATCCCGGTCGTCACGCAGATCACCGGGGTGACGGGACAGCTCGGCGCGGTGCTCGCCGCGGCGCCGATGGCCTGGGCCCTGCGCGAGCAGGGGTGGACGCCCACCTACCTCACGGCGGCCGGCATCGGAGCGGTGCTGCTCCTGCTCGTGGTCCCCGTGGTGCACGACTCGCCCCAGGAGCGGTCGGCCTCGGGCCCGGCTCTCGCGTGGTCCACGATCCGCTCCAGCCTCGCCGCCTCCTGGGCCCACCCCGGCACCCGGCTCGGCTTCTGGACCCACTTCACCACCCAGTTCAGCGCCACCACCCTCGGACTGCTCTGGGGCTACCCCTTCTTCGTGCGTGGTGAGGGGAGGACGCCGGGCGAGGCCGGGTTCCTGCTGACGATGCTCGTGCTCTCCCTCATGGTGGCGGGCCCTCTCATCGGCTACCTCATCACGCGCGAGCCGTGGCACCGCTCGTCGCTCGTGCTGGGCATCGTGTGGTCGATCGTCGGGGCATGGACCGTCGTCCTGGTCTGGCCGGGCAACGCCCCGTGGTGGTTGCTGCTCGTGCTCGTGGTGGTCACCGGGATCGGCGGGCCGGCGTCGATGATCGGGTTCGACTTCGCCCGGTCCTTCAACCCGCCCGACCGGCTGGGTGCCGCGACGGGCATCGTCAACCAGGCCGGCTTCGTCGCCAGCCTCGTGCTCGTGCTGGCCATCGGCTTCGTTCTCGACTGGCGCACGCCGGGGAGCAGCACCGCGTACACGCCGGAGGCGTTCCGCTGGGCGATGTCGGTGCAGTACGTGCTCTGGGCTCTCGGTCTCGTGCAGATCTGGCGCTACCGGCGGCAGACCCGCGCCCAGGTCCCGCGCTCGTAGGCTCCCGTGGGTCGGCTTCGTGGTGCAGGCGCAGGACAGCCCCCGGAGCATCGCTCCGGGGGCTGCTCCGAGTGAAGGTCAGGCGGCGTCGGGCTGACGCACGAACATGACGTTCGTGGTGCCGTTGTGCTCCAGCTCGCCGACGGGCTCGAAGCCGCGTCCGCGGTGGAAGGCCAGCGAGCCCTCGTTGTGGTCGTAGACCTCGAGGGCGACGGGCTTGTCGCCCTCGATCTCCTCGTAGAGACGCGAGGCCACGCCCTGGCGACGGTGGTCCTCGGAGACGACGATGCGGTCGAGGTATACGTAGTCGTCGAGACGCTTCTCGAACCAGTCGTAGCGGCTCGAGTCATAGGTGGCGCCCGTGGGGAGCGTGATGACGAACCCGGCGATGTCGCCGTCGTCGTCGAGCACGAGGGCCTGGTCGGCCTGCTTCACGAGCAGCGCGAGGTCCTCGCGGTCGAGCGGACCGACACCCTCCAGGGCTGTCTGGTTGATCTCCACCACGGTGTCGAGGTCGGACGGGCGGATGTCGCGCACCGTCATCTGGTCGGCCGGGGTCGTCGTCTCAGTCATGTCTAGGCTCATCGAATTCGACGTTACGTCAACCTGGCGCGCCTGGCCACCTGAGAGGGGTCCGCCATGAGGCATCTCACGAAATTCGTGTGATGCGGGTCACGTCTGGGCGGTCAGACCCGGAACGACAGCCCCGTGGCCTGCTCGGAGGCCGTCCAGAGGTTGGCCGCGAGGTCGGCGTCGCGGGCCCAGCGCGTCATGCCGGAGAGCTCGGGAGCTCCACGGGTGCCACCGAGACCGCGAGGTCCGTAGTACTCGCCGCTCTTCGCCGCGGGATCGGTGGCGGCGCGAAGCGTCGGCAGCGCTCCGGCGGCGGCCGACTGCGAGAACGGCTTGCTCACCTGGGCGAAGGCCGAGCCCAGGACGGGGTTGCCCATGGCCACTCCGGTCTTCTGCAGGTTGGTGGAGGCGACACCGGGGTGCGCGGCGATGCTGGCGATGCCCGAGCCCGCCGCCTCGAGCCTGCGGTGCAGCTCCTGCGCGAAGATCAGGTTGGCGAGCTTGGACTCGGCGTAGGTCTGCCAGCGGCGGTACTTGCGCGGCGACCCCTCGGGGGTGAGGGCGCGCAGGTCGAGCCCGGTGGCCTGCTTGTGGGCGATGGAGCTGACCGAGACCACGCGGGCGTCGGGCGCGAGGTTGGGCCAGAGTCGCGCGTTCCAGGCGAAGTGGCCGATGTGGTTGGTGCCCATCTGCAGCTCGAAGCCGTCGACCGTCCGCGACTCCGGGGGCACCATGATCCCGGCGTTGTTCACCAGCAGGTCGATGCGCTCGTACCGCTCGGCCGTGGTCTCGGCGGCCTCCTGGACCGACCCGAGGTCGGCGAGGTCGAGGGCGATGACGTCGAACGTGCGGCCGGGCAGCTCCTTCTCGAGCCGGGCCACGGTGTCGGCGGCCTTCTGCTCGTTCCGCGCGGTGACCGCCACGTCGGCGCCGTGACGGGCCAGCTCGAGCGCCGTGTAGAAGCCGAGGCCTCCGGTGGCGCCCGTGACGATGGCGCGGCGACCGCTGAGGTCGGGGATGTCGGACTTCTTCCAGGTCATGCCGTCACCGTAGCGGCGACGTCCTGGCCCCGCTGGTCACTGGGTGGCGCCACGCGGCTACTGGCCGGTGCGACCGTCGATGCACTCGCGCAGGAGATCGGCGTGGCCGACGTGCCGCGCGTACTCCTCGATCATGTGGACCACGAGGTCGCGCACGCTCACGACGTCGTCGACGCCCGGGACGGGCAGCTGGGTGGCCAGCTCGGACTCGGGCAGGGCGTCGAGCCAGGCGGCGGCCTCGGCCGTGACGGCGTCCCAGCGGGCGAAGGCCTCGTCGAGGCACTCCTGCGTGCCGAAGGCCTCGTTGAAGTCGGCGTCGCGGTCGCCGTCGTGTCGGTACGGGCGCGGGACGGGGCTGCCCTGGGCGACGACCCGGAACCAGTAGTGCTCCACGGCGGCGAGGTGGCGTACGAGGCCGAGCAGGCTCATCGTGCTGGGCGGCACGCTCCGGGTGGCGAGCTGCTCCGGTGTGAGGCCGTCGCACTTGAGGCGCAGGGTGATCCGGTAGTTGGTGAGGTACTCGGCGTAGGTGGCCTTCTCGCCCTCGGGGTTGCCGTAGGTGCGGGGGTCGTCCTCGTCGGTGGTCCAGACGTCGCTCATGACTCGACGGTAGGCCGAGAGCGCCGGCACCACCAGGTCCAGCCGGCGAGCGCGAAGCCGGCCAGGGACGACAGGATCCCGATGCCCAGCCCCAGCCGCTGGCGGTCGGTGAAGCCCTCGACCGCCGCCACCGCGTACGTGGCCGGATCGGTGGCCCGGTCCTTCGGGGCGCAGGCCACCTGGACGTCCTTGCCGCCGTCGGGCACGAAGCCGATGAGCGTCCAGACCGTCCCGTCGCGTGTGACGGTGAGGGTCAGGGACGCGTCGTCGACCTGCTTGGACTCCGAGCCCTTGGGGCCGTTGCGGTAGCGGCACCGGACGTCGCGGTCGGTCTGGGGCACGTCGGTGAACACGGCGACGGACCGGTTGGGTGCGTCGACGGGTGAGGTGGAGGGCTGCAGCGTCGCTTCGCGGACGAGGTTCCAGGAGGTGCCGGCGGTGGCCACGCCGACCATCCAGCCGCCGAAGATGAGCACGATGGCCACCAGGTACCAGCCGGTCTTCACAGGACGCACCGCCTCACTCTGGCACACGTCCACCACGAAGTGGCCCCATGACACCGCGGCGCGGGCGCTTGACGCTGCCGAGGGCTGCGCGCGAAGATCCTTGAAAACTCAATGACCTGGAGGTCATCCCATGGACGAGGTCTTCCTCATCTCCCGCATCCTGTTCGCCTACCTGGTGATCGGCTCCGGCATCGGCCACCTGACCGCCACCGGCGCGATGGCCGGCTACGCCGAGTCGAAGGGTCTCTCCAACGCCAAGACGATGGTCCAGGTGAGCGGCGTCGCGCTCCTGGCCGGTGGCATCTCGGTGCTCCTCGGCATCTGGGGCGACATCGGCTCGCTGGGCCTCGCGATCCTCTTCCTCGTCATCGCGGTCGTCATGCACGCGTTCTGGAAGGAGTCCGACGCCCAGGCCAGGCAGGCCGAGATGGTCAGCTTCAACAAGAACGTCTCGCTCGCCGGTGGTGCGCTCGCGCTCTTCGTGCTGCTGTCGAACGACTTCGCGCCGTACACGATCACGGGCTCGCTCATCAACTGGTGACCCGACACGAAGGCGCCCCGGCTCGATGAGCCGGGGCGCCTTCGTGCTGTTCAGCTGCGGATCAGAACGCAGCCTCGTCGAGCTCCATGATGCTGTCGTCGATGTTCTCGGCGAGCGCGCGCTCCGAGGCCAGCTTCGGCAGGATGTTGCGCGCGAAGAACGAGGCCGCGGCGACCTTGCCCTCGTAGAACGACTGCTCCGTGCCGGTGGCGCCGGCGTCGAGCGCTGTCTGCGCCACGGCCGCACCGCGCAGCAGGAGCCACGCGACGGTGAGGTCGCCGAGCACGTAGACGAGACGGGTCGTGTTGAGACCGACCTTGTAGATGTTCTTCAGGTCGCCCTTCTCGTCGGCCGGGTTGGACGCCATGAGGTCGTTGAAGACCGCGCCCAGGATGGCCTGCGTGTCCTCGAGGCCCTTGGCGAGCAGCTCGCGCTCGACCTTGAGGCGGCCGTTGCCGGCGTCGCCCTGGGCGAACTCCTGGATCTCGTTGGCGAGGTGACCGATGGCGCGGCCCTTGTCCTTCACGATCTTGCGGAAGAACAGGTCCTGGCCCTGGATGGCCGTGGTGCCCTCGTACAGGGTGTCGATCTTGGCGTCGCGCACGTACTGCTCGATGGGGTAGTCCTGCAGGAAGCCGGAACCACCGAAGGTCTGGAGCGACTCGGTGCCCAGCACGACCCAGGAGCGCTCCGAGCCGTAGCCCTTCACGATCGGGAGCAGGAGGTCGTTGACGGCCTCCTCGAGCGAGGCGTCCTCGCCGCTCTTGGCCTTGAGCGTGATGGCGTCCTGCCACGTGGAGGTGTAGATGGCGAGCGAGCGCAGGCCCTCGGCGAACGCCTTCTGCGTGAGCAGCGAGCGGCGGACGTCGGGGTGGTGCGTGATGGTGACGCGCGGGGCCGTCTTGTCGGCGGCCTGCGTGAGGTCGGCGCCCTGGACGCGCTCCTTGGCGTACTCGAGCGCGTTGAGGTAGCCGGTGGACAGCGTGGCGATGGCCTTGGCGCCCACCATCATGCGGGCGTTCTCGATGACGCGGAACATCTGGTTGATGCCGTCGTGCACCTCGCCGAGCAGCCAGCCGCGAGCGGCCTGGCCCTCGCCGGTGGAGGAGTCTCCGAAGGTGACCTCGCACGTGGTGGACACCTTGATGCCCATCTTCTTCTCGACGTTGGTCACGTAGGCGCCGTTGCGCTCGCCCGTGAGCTCGCCCGTCTCGACGTCGAAGTGGTACTTGGGGACCAGGAAGAGGCTCAGGCCCTTGGTGCCGGGGCCGCCGTGGCCCTCGACGCCCTGGGGGCGGGCGAGGACGAGGTGCATGATGTTCTCGGCCATGTCGTGCTCACCCGAGGTGATGAAGCGCTTGACGCCCTCGATGTTCCAGGTGCCGTCCTCGTTGGGGAAGGCCTTGGTGCGGCCGGCACCCACGTCGGAGCCCGCGTCGGGCTCGGTGAGCACCATGGTGGCGCCCCAGCGTCGGTCGACCATGTGCTGCGCGATCTTGACGTCGCGGTCCTGCGTGCCGTTCTCGAAGACGATGCGCGCGAAGGCGGGGCCGCAGGCGAACATCCAGATGGGCGGGTTGGCGCCCAGGACGAACTCGGCGGAGGACCACACGAGCGAGTTGGGGGCCGTCTGGCCGCCGAGGGCCTCGGGCACCTGGAGGCGCCACCACTCGGCGTCCATCCACTTCTGGTAGCTGTCGGCGAAGGACTTGTTCATCGTCACCGAGTGCGTGGCGGGGTCGTAGACCGGCGGGTTGCGGTCCGAGTCCTCGAAGGAGTCGGCCAGGTCCTCGCGGGCGGTGCGCTCGATCTCGCCGAGGATGCTCTTGGCGGTGTCGACGTCGAAGTCCTCGAAGATGCCCTGGCCGTAGACCTCGCCGCGGTCGAACAGCTCGAAGAGGTTGAACTCGATGTCGCGCTGGTTGCTCTTGTAGTGGCTCATGCCGTGCTCGTTCCTTGTCGCATAGTCAGGAATCCGGGGGGTCGTCCGGTGCCGTTGACGTCGAGACGGTCCGACGGCTACCGGCGGGTAACTTAAGTATCCGTCGTACCTGGGTCAGAACACAAGTCCTGCGGTGTGAGGTTCAGCGCGTGACGACTTCGAGGGAGCTCGACCGCTCGGGACTGAGGGCGCCGCACGTCACCGTGCGGGCCAACCGCCCTCCGTCCGGGCCACGCCTGCCTGGGTCAGGCCGTCGAGGCAGTCGTCGCGCCTCTCCAGCGAGGCGGTGTCCTGGAGCAGGCCCTTGGCACGCAACGCGTTCAAGAGCTCCTGGGTGCGCTGGGCTCCGGTCCCCCCACTGGCCGGCGGGTCGCGGAAGTCGAACACCTGGACCCGACCGGCGCGGCGGCTGGTGTCGGCCCACGCCGGGAGGTCGTCCGTGGTGAGACGGCCGCTCTCGAGCCACGCGCGGGTCGCCTGGACGGTGCAGTAGAGGTTGCCGTAGGAGCCGAGGTCGAAGCAGCCGTTCGAGGTGCCGGCACCGCACGGCGCACGGGACGCCGTGGAGTCGTCGTCGCACCCGGAGACCGCCAAAAGGAGCAGGACCGCCGTGACCGCCGAGAGAAGACGACGGGAGGGCGTCACCGGTCGGCCAGGTAGCCAGGACCGCCCTGCGACCTCTCCACGTCGGCGTCGGTGGTGCTCTCCATGCAGCTCTCGACCTCGGCCGGGTCGAGCTCGACGCTCTTGAGCCCGGGCGACGACAGCAGGCGACCCACGAGAGCGGCCGAGCTGTCGGAGGGCTGCTTCGTGAAGTCCACGATGCGTGGCGTCCCCTCGACCTCGGTCCGGTCGGCGAACGAGGGCAGCTCCGAGCGCTCGAGCTCGCCGTCGTCGATCATCTGGCGCAGCTGCTGGACCTGGCAGTACGAGTCCAGCGACGCGACCGACGTCGCGAGCGTCGAGGCCGGGGAGGGCTCTGCGGGCTCGGACCCGTCGTCGGACTGACAGGCCGTCAGCACGAGCACGGCGGCCGCGCCCACCAGCAGCCTCCCGAGCGCACGGGAGGCGACGGCGCAGGAGGTCACGGGCGACCCCAGTCGTCCTGGTCGAGGAAGTCGTCCTTGTTGAGCTTGTCGGCCTGGTCCAGCTTGTACTGGTCGTTGTACCCCTTGTAGGTGGAGTGAAGCTCGGTCGTGAAGTTGGTGTAGACGGAGTCCTGGTGCGGCGGGTTCTGGGAGAAGTAGTCGCTGAAGAAGTCGATCGCCGCGCCCTGCACGTTGGCGTTGGAGGTGCCCTCGGGGTTGGCCAGCGACGCGGGCAGGTCGGCTCGGTCGATCCGGCCGGAGTCCACCAGCGCGTCCACCATGGCGAGCGTGTTGTTGGTGGTCACGTTGGCGCCGTCGGCCTGCCAGTCCGGCAGCTGCTCGGCGTTGGGCTCGGGCATGTGCTCGGCCGTCAGCAGGTTGGACAGCAGGGTGTTGCCCACACCCGCTGCAGGCCCGAGGATGTCGCCGGCGCCGGGGATCTTCCCGGCCAGGGTCGCAGCGATGCCGGAGGCGATCTTCATGTTGCGGACCCGCTCGGCCTCCTGGTCGTCGGCGTTCAGGCCACGCTCCTGCGCCTCGTTGATGAGGGCGGCGTCCCACAACCCCTGCAGGCGTCCGTTCTTGTCACCCAGCACCAGCGTGTTCTCGGTGGTGGGGTGCTCGGACCACTCCCGGATGGCGTCCTGCTGGTAGGCGGCGACGTACGCACTGAGCCGTCCGGCGCCCCGGTCGTAGTCGAAGGAGGACGGCTGACCCGTGTCGGCGTCGCCCACGTGGTCGCTCGCGATGTAGGTCATGAGTCGGATGCGGTCGCCCTCCGAGAGCGGGCTGCCGCTTGCTCCGTCGGTCCCGGACTCCGAGGCGAACTCGTCGAGGTGGTCCGAGAAGGCGTCGGCGATCTCACGGGTGATCAGCGTGTTCCGGTAGGCGGCGGACTCGCCCTCGCCGCCCATCAGGTGCCGGAAGTTCCCGTCCTCCGTCGACGTGATGTCCTGACTCAGCTTGTCGAAGGCGCGGTCGGCGCGTTCCACGGCGGCCGGGTCGTCCGAGACGGCGTCGTCGTGGATCCAGGAGTACATCTGGGCCGCCTTGGCCTCGTCGCCGTTCTCGAGGTCGAACGGCTGGTCGAGGATCGTGGCGTTGAAGTCCGAGCGGTAGTTGGGCGGCACGTCCTCGCCCGCCACGAGATCGGCCGTGGCGTCGCGGTTGCGGCTGGTCATGTCGAGCACGTCGGCGAGGAGCCCCGTGTTCCAGGGGTCCTGACGGTCGCCGCCGGGCTGGTTGGCCCAGAAGTCCTCGGAGTTGGCGGTGGACGTGGCGGCCGATGACGCCATCTGCTTGGCCAGGTCGTCGCCGGGGGCGGCGTCGCCGTGCACCATGAGCTCGGCCAGGTCCTGGAAGTCGCCGGCGTCGTCGAACGTCCAGTAGGCGCCGCTGATGCTGCCCTTCATCTCCGAGGAGAAGACCTGCTCGGCGTCGTGACGCAGGTCCTCCGGCAGGTCGGTGTACCCGCCGCCGAAGTCCTCCTGCGACGTGTTGAGGATGGCGTTGGCGTACGCCTTGAACATGTTGGACTGCTGGCCGTCGCTGTAGCCGTCGCCCTCGTGGTACTCGAAGTGGGTGCCGTCAGAGACGGTGTAGCTGGTGGTCCAGCGGTGCTTGTCGTCCTTGATGTAGTCCTGGATGTCGCTCTGCTTGTCCCACGTGTCGGCGACGAACTTCTGCAGGTAGTCCTGGGCGCCGGTCACCGAGGCGTTGCGCGCCAGGTCGATGCCGTTCTTGGCCGCCCAGGGAGCCAGCAGGGCGAGCCCGTTGTTGACGTCCTGCACGTTCTCCATGGCCGAGAGGAACCCGGCGGGGCCGGAGCTGTTCGCGTCGTCGAGCGCGCGGACGACCCGGTCGGCGTCGGCCTCGCCGTCGTCTGCGTCCACCCGGGGCAGGGCCAGCGAGATGATGGCGGCCTGCAGGTCCTCGCTGGGGTGGGGCACCTCCATCCACTGCTCCAGCAGCTCGGGGTTGGCCTCCCGGAACGCGAGTCGCTCCTCCTCGGTCATGAGACCGGCGTTGACGCGGTTCTTGTAGTACTGGAACTTGTCGTCGGCGTTGAGCGTGAGGCCGGGCCACAGGCTCGCCTGGGTGAGCGGGATGAGGCCCGCGAGCACGAGCGACCTCACGTCGGCCTCGGTGGGCCCTGACTCGAACTTGCCGGCGACGGAGTCGGCCTCGGTCTCGAGCGTCTCGAGGGCGCGGTCGTAGCGGCCCTGGAGCTTGGCCTTCTCCTGGGCCTTGATCTCGGGGTACGTGAGCGGATCCGGTGTGTCGGCGCCGTCGCCGCTCCCCTCGTCCTCGGACGGACTGGGCTGGGCGTTGAAGCGCGCCGTGGTGTTGGCGTTCAGCTCCTCGCTGAGCGTCGTGACCGTCGAGTCGAAGGTGGAGACCGTCGCCGCGAAGCTGGTGAGCAGTCCGATGGCGTAGGTGCCGTTCTGGGCCAGGCGCCGGGCCGCGTTGGTGGCCGGCTCGAGGTTCATCTGGGTGGCGTCGGTGACGTCTCCCTCGATGTTGCTCGCCACGGCGGCATCGTCGTCGGCCAGGTCGCCGATGAGCGACTGCACCGTGGCGGTGTGTGCGGTGGGATCGTCGGCCGCGCTCTTGATCTTGTCGGCGGTCACGCCGCCATGGAGCTCTGCGTAGTCCTCGAAGTCTGCAACCATCGGAAACTTCCCCCCAGAAGTCGTGTGGTGGTGGTCGTTCACGAACGAGGGGCACGGCGCGTGGTCGCGCCGTGCCCCTGCTCGGTGCCAGGTCTGGTCAGACCTGGCGGTTGATGCGGTCGCCGATCTCGGTGTCGAGACCGATGTCGGCCTGGAGGGCGCGGGCGCCCTCCTCGTCGTTCGAGCGCGCCGTGGAAGCCACGTTGGACACGTTGTTCCCGCCGGTGTCCAGGTGCACGCCGAGCTGGTTGCTGTCGTCGACCAGGTGGTCGGTCACGAAGCTCGAGAGAGCGCTCTTGATCCGACCGTGCCCGACCGTGCCCGAGGCCGAGTCGAGCCCGGTGCTGAGACCTCGAGCCGCCGCGCGAGCGCCCTCGGAACGGCCCGCGATCTTGCGGCCGGTCCCGTGGAGACCGTCGACGTCGACGCCGGTGACGTTCGAAGAACCCTCACCCATGACGAGCCTCAGATGTTCCGGAGCGACTTGTTGGCAGCGTTCTGCACGTTGCTGACGAACTCGTCGGTCTTCTCGACCGTCTTCTGAGCCGTGCGGTTGATGCCCGAGTCGATGTCGGTGGCGTGACGGCTCGTGGAGGTGCGGATGGCGCTGAGCTGCTCGGAGCCGACACCGTCCTCGCTCATCCGCTGCAGGTGTGCCTGCTGGCGGTCGACCTCGTCGTTGATGTTCTTGGCCGAGCCCGCGTTGCTCCGCGTGGCGTCGGCGTGGTTCTGGATGGAGGCGCGATCGACGCGCAGCTGATCTCCGGACATGGTGTTCTCCTGACGTCTCTCGGGCCTCAGGCCCGGTTGATCTTGCTGTGAAGGTCGGAAGCAGCCTGGTCGAGTGCGTTGGACTCGGCGGCCTGGCCGGAGGACGCCTCGTCCTCGTGCGCGGCGGTCTGCTTGACGTAGCGGGCGCCGCCCTCGGCGTTGGCCGTGTGGAGCAGCGCGGCTGCACCCAGGTTGTTGGCGGTGGCCGTGGAGCCGTTGGCCGCCTGCGTGGCGAACGCACCCTTGTTCTGGCCCTGGAGCTCGGACGTCTGCCCGTGCTGCTTCTTGGCCAGGCCCTGGACGCCCTCGCCGGAGCCGGCGACGCTGCGGTGGCCCGCGATGGCGCCCTCGTAGCCCTCGGTCAGTGAAACGCGATCTGCGGTCATGAATCCCCCTGAATTGATGCGACAGTCCATTCAGGGTTGCACAACTTCGGATGGAGCGAAAGCGCAACCGGTTCAGGTCGTGTGATGTTCATCATCGACCTGGGCCGTCTGCACGAGCGAGGCGGCGCCGTCGCGCGTGACGTAGAGGGCGCGGCCCTTGGGCAGGCGCCGCGAGGCGTGCCCGCCGATGAGACGTCCCTCCATGCGGTCGCCGGAGAACATGAAGCCGGGTGCGCTGAGGTCGATGAGTCGCTGGATGAGCGGGTCGAAGACAGCGCGGCTCATGCCGCCGGTGCGGCGGGTCAGGACGAGGTGGAAGCCCAGGTCGCGGCCCTGCGGGAGCAGGTCGACGAGTGCCGTGAGCGGATCGCCCTGCGAGGTGGAGACGAGGTCGTAGTCGTCGACGATGACGAAGACCTCGAGACCTTCCCACCAGGTGCGCGTGCGGAGCTGCTCCGACGTGACGTCGGGACCCGGGATGCGGGCGCGGATGGCGCCGGCGAGGTCCTGCGCCGTCTTGGTGGCCTGCTCGGCGCCGGTGGCGTAGGCCAGCAGGTACTCCTGCGGCACGACGTCGAGGAGGGAGCGCCGGTAGTCCACGACGGCGATGCCGATCTCTTCGGGCGAGTGGCTCGAGACGAGGTTGTGGATGATGAGCTTGAGCAGGTTGGACTTGCCCGTCTCCCCGTCGCCGTAGACCTGGAGGTGCGGGTCGGCGCCCCACAGCTCGATCTCCGCAGGGCCGAGGTTGATCTCGGAGAGGCCGACCAGCACACCCTTGTCGCCGAGCTTGATCTCGGGCAGGTCGGCCATCCCGACGTGGCGCGGGAGGACCTGCACGCGGGCGACGGCCTGATCGCCCCAACGCTCCTTGACGGCCTCGATGAGCGTCCGCTGGGCGTCGTCGAGCACCGAGGGGTCGTCCTCGACCCCGTCGGGGATGGCGAGCACGGGCAGCGCGGTCTGGAAGATCGTGGCCGACTTGCGGCTGCCGGTGATGCCGCGCCCCATCATGTCCTTGGGGATCTGCTCCATCACGGCGCGCTCGAACTCGGAGTCGTACGCGTCGTTGAGGCGCAGCTCGAGGCGACCGCCCATGGAGCCCTGCATGCGCATGCGGACCTGCATGGCCTGGGTGACCGTGACCACGACGTGGACGCCGAAGTTGGTGCCTCGTGCGGCGATGTCGGCGATGGCGTAGTCGAGGTCGTCGTACTCGTCGCGGAACGTGCCCCAGCCGTCGACGACGAGGAACACGTCGCCCGGCTCACCCTCGGGGAGGGTGCCGGCGGCCCGGGCCCGGCGGTAGGCCGCCATGGAGTCCAGGCCCTTCTCGCGGAAGAGGGACTCACGACGGTTGAGGACGGCGCGGACGTCGTTGACGGTCCGGGTGATGCGCTCGGGGTCGACCCGCGAGGTCACCGACGCGACGTGGGGCACGCCCTCGAGCGCCGACAGCGAGCCGCCGCCGAAGTCGATGCAGTAGAAGCTCACGGCGCCGGGCGCGTACGTCATGGCCATGGACATGATCATGGTGCGCAGCAACGTGGACTTACCGGTCTGCGGGGACCCCGTGATGATGAGGTTGGCACCGCCACCGGTGAAGTCCCACTCGAGTGGGAACTGGTCCTGGTGCTTGGGGTCGTCGACGAGGCCGAGCACCGCGTGGCAGGAGGAGTCCGGCTGCGAGTCGCCCACCTCGACGAGGGACCCCAGGGGCAGCCGCGAGGGGAGCGGGTCGAGCCAGACCGGCCGCACGCGGTCGCGGCCCGAGGTCTCGATCTGCTCGCAGATCACGTCGAGGACGCTGCTCTTGGCTCGCGGGTCCGTGGCGGTGGCCTCGGCGGCCTGCGCGGCCATCTCCATCTTCTCGAGGGCGGCGGCCTGCTGGGCCAGCCAGGCGCCCAGGCCGTTGGTGGCGACGTAGGGCACCACCGGCACGGCGGTCTTGGGGCCGTCGGTGGGGGGCACGTAGGGCGACGACACGAGGGCTGCCTTGAAGCGGTCGAACACGGTGGTGTCGACCTTGAGGTAGCCCGAGCCGGGCTCCGGAGGAAGGTGGAACGCGTCGGGCACGCCGATGGCGTCGCGGCTCTCGCTCTCGGAGAACGTGCGCAGGCTGATGCGGTAGGACAGGTGGGACTCCAGGCCGCGGATCTTGCCCATCTCGAGCTTCTGCGTGGCGAGCAGCAGGTGGACGCCGATGGATCGACCGATGCGGCCGATGGCCACGAACATCTCGGCGAAGTCGGGCTTGGCGGTGAGGAGCTCGGAGAACTCGTCGACGATGACGAGCAGGTGGGGCAGCGGCTCGAGGTCCTCGCCGGCGTCGATCCGGTCCTGGTAGGCCGTGACGTTGGGCAGGTTCCCGGCGCGCTTCAGGATCTCCTGGCGGCGCTGCATCTCGCCGTACAGCGCGTCGCGCATCCGGTCGACGAGCGTGAGGTCGTCCTGGAGGTTGGTGATGCTGCCCGCGATGTGCGGGATCTGCTCCATGGACGCGAACGTGGCGCCGCCCTTGAAGTCGACGAGCATGAGGGCGAGCCGGTCGGGTCCGTGACCGATGACGAGCGAGCTCACGAGCGTGCGCAGCATCTCCGACTTGCCGGCGCCGGTGGCACCCACGACGAGCCCGTGCGGGCCCATGCCGCCGTGCGCCGACTCCTTGAGGTCGAGCACGACGGTCTGGCCGTTGGTGCCCACGCCGATGGGCACGCGGAGCAGGTCGCGCAGGGCGCGCTGCTGCCAGGAGCGCCGGAGGTCGAGGTGGGCCGGGTCGGCGACGCCCAGGATCTCGGTGAGACCGACGGTGTCGGAGAGGCCCTCCCCACCCATCTCCTCGGCGGTGAGGCGCAGGGCCGACAGCTGCCGCGCCACGGAGGACTCGAGTCCCGGTGCCGGGACGTCGAGCCGGAACGCGGTGGGGTGGGAGGCGGCGGTGACGGAGCCGTCGGCCGCGATCTCGAGGCGGTCGTCGACCGTCTCGGGCTCGTCGCGGGCCACGTCGAGGAGGTGGACGACGTGCACGCCCAGCAGCGCGAGCGGGACGTTGGGATCGGGCGAGGAGAGGTGCTGGCCGGCCTGCAGGCCGTCGTTGTCGACGATCACGACGAGGTGCGAGCTCTGGGAGAACTGTCCGCCGCGGGAGCGGGAGTGCCGGTCGAGACGCTGCTCCAGCTCCGGCGCCAGCAGCTCGGCCATGGCAGCCACGGAGGAGGTGACGCGCCGCGACGGGACGTCGCCGTCGGTGCGCGTGGGGTCCTGGACGTGGGGCAGCCACTTGGTCCAGTCCCACGCCGAGGCGGCGTCGTCGGAGCGGACCACGGCGAGGGCGACGTCGTGGGGGGAGTGGAGGGTGGCGACCTGCAGCGCGAGGTGCGTGGCGAGGGCGCGGCGGGCCTGCGGGTGACCGATGACGCTCACGTTCCCGCGCGGTGCGAGCGGCAGCACGATGGGCTGGTCGCGCAGCGCGGCGTAGCGCTCCTGGAGCTCCTGCGCGGCCTGAAGGCAGACGGGGTCGAAGTCGTTGAGCGGGCCGGTGTCGGCCTCGAGGGTGAGCCCGGACGCGAGCGGCACCTCGCCGGTGCCGACGCGCAGCGCCAGGAAGTCGGGGTGGCTCGGCCGACGCTCCCAGCGCCGGCCGTCGTCGCGCGCGACGTCGAGGAGCTGCTCGACCCGGGGATGGCGCCAGGCCTGCTCGGCGCGCTGACCCGCGATCTGGTCGCGCACCGAGTGCCGCAGGGCCTCCACGTAGTCGAGGTAGCGCTCTCGGCTCTCCCGCACCTGGCGCTTCGTGCCGCTGCGCTGGCTGATCATCATGACGAGGCCGATGGCCACCGAGCCGATGAGGGCGAGGACGGCCGCCACGGCGACGATGGGACGGTCGCGCTGCGTGATGGCCACGGTGAGCGAGCCGGTGCCGCTCATGATGGGCATCATCATCATGCTGGCGCCCGCCATGGCCGGCGCCGCCTGGCCCTTGTTGGGCGGCGGCTCGATCTGGATGGGCTCGCTCGTGGTGGTGGGTGGCTCGATCCTCGCGGGTCGGCGCACGAGCGTGGTCGTCATGGTCCCCCTGGACTCGTTCCGTGGCCGGTCGCTCCCGGCACCGTTATGCTCGCGGTCGCAGACCAGGTTTGCAAGGCAGACCGGTGCAAGGCCAAACGGGACCTGGTGTCCAAGGGGGAACGAGTGCTCACCGCGTACAGCCTGGTCACGGTCGTGACCTCCGAGCGGACGATCGACCTGGCGCTGCCCAGCGGGCTGCCGTTGTCGGACGTCGTGCCGCAGGTGCTGCGCTACGCGGCCCCCGACCGCGCCGAGGGTGGCCCGCTCACGTGGACCCTCGCGCGCATGGGCGGCGCCTCGCTCGCCCTGACCCAGACGCTGCAGGACGCCGGCGTGCTCGACGGCGAGGTCCTGGAGCTGCGCGCCCAGGCCGACGACGTCCGCCCGGCGCTCGTCGAGGACGTGCGCGACGCGGTCGAGGACAGCGTCGATGCGGCCGGCGGCGCCTGGTCCACCCGCACCACCGGGTCGTTCGTGGTGCTCGCGGCATCGGTGACCCTCCTCCTCCTCGGCATCGGCGGCTGGCTCGCCACCTCGCTCGACGTCGGCGGCGGACTCAAGGGCCTCGACGACGGGATCGCGGCCGGCACCGCCACCGTCGTGCTGGTGGGGCTCACGGCGTGGTCCGGACGCTTCGTCCGTGAGCTCGACGCCCAGTGGGCCGCCGGTGTCGCCATGCTCTGGGCGGGCCTCGCCGGTCTGGACCTCGGCTCCGCCCTCGACCTCGACATGGCCCAGAGCCTGACCGTCGCCACGGCGCTCGCCGCGGCCGTGGCCGGGCTGTGCCGCCTCCTCACCCCGGCCGCCACGGCCCACGTGGCCACTGGCGTCGTGCTCCTGGTCGCCGCCGGCTTCCAGGCCCTCGTCCCCGCGCTCGGGCTCGACGGTCAGCACGCCCTGCGCATCGCACCCGTGCTGGCGATCCTGGTGGTGGGCGTGATGCCGAGGGTCTCGCTCTCCGTGGGCGGGCTGGCGAGCGCCGACTACCGGGTGCGTCACGTGGGTCAGCTCGACCTGGCCGCCCTCCAGCGCCGGTACCGCGACAGCAACGCGATCCTGGTGGGATCGCTCGTCGGGATCGCCACCGTGGTCGTGGTCTGCGCCGCGGTCCTCGACCTGGGTGGACCCTGGGACCGGACCCTGGCGCTCAGCCTGGCCGGCGCCGCACTCCTGCGGTCACGACTGTTCTCCCGGACGCAGCACATGGTGCCGCTCCGGGCGGCCGGCATCATCGTCGCGACGGTCGTGCTCGTGCGGTTCGCGGCCGACTCCGACGCCGACACGCTCGCCTTCGTCGTCCCCGTGGTCGCGGTGGCGGCCGTCGTGGGGCTGGGTCTCGCGTCGCTGCCGATGTCGGAGATCACGCGGGCCCGCGTCAAGCGGCTGCTCAACCTCGTCGAGTTCCTCGTGGTGGTCGACCTCCTGGTCGTCCTCGTCGGATCGCTCGACCTCTACTCCAAGCTCGGGGGGATCATCTGATGGCCGACGACGACCACGACGGACCTGACGACGAGACGCCGGACACCCTCGGGCGGTCCCGCCGCGACGCAGAGGGCGCAGCGGCCGACCTGGCGCGCATGGGCATCGACCCGCGCAGCCTGGGTCTCGGCGACGCCGTGCCGCCGCCACGCCCGCCGGCCCCGGAGGCGCCCGACGAGCCTGAGGGCCCTCGGGCCCCCGTGGTGCCCATCCGTCCCGACCTCGTCCGCGAGTCGCAGCCGCAGGACGACGCGGCGAGCGCGGCGCCCGCCCCGGCGCGACCCACGTTCAGCGTCGACGCCCGGGCGGAGCAGCCTGCCGCGCCCTCGGCGGCGCCGCGCACGGTCTCGAGCATCGAGCAGCTGCTCGCCCGGACCCAGGTGGCCGCACCGGCGCCCCACCGCTCACGGGGCCTCGTGCGCTCGGTCACCAAGGGACTCGTCACGCCCGACGCCGCCGAGGCGGTGCAGGGCGACCGCGAGGTCGTCGAGGCCATCCGCCATCGCCAGGTCGACCGTCGCGTCGTCACGTTCCTCTCGGGCAAGGGCGGCACCGGCTGCACGGCCGTCGCCGTCGGCGTGGGCACGAGCCTCATGGCCATGCGCGACGACCGCACCGTCGTGGCCGACGTCCAGCAGGGCTCGGTGCCGCTGGGTGCCCTGCACGGCGCCGACACGCTCCTCACGCTGGCCGCGGCCGCCGGGGCGGGCGAGGCGCTCGCGGTTCCGCAGGCGCCCTCGGGCCTCGGCCTCGTCGACGGCGGCAGCTGGGACGCCGAGGTCTCGCGCCGCGAGGTCGTCGGAGCCCTCGACGCGCTCGGCGCCGACCACACGTTCGTGCTCTTCGACGCCGGCGACGACGCCGGTGCGGGCGCGCACGCGGCACTCGCTCGCGCTGACCAGGTGGTCGTGGTGGGCGGCCCGGGCATGACCGGCGTGACGGCCCTGGCCCAGGCCGTCGACCGCGTGCGTGACGTGAACCCCACGGCGGCGAGCCGCCTCGTCCACGTCGTCGTCTGCCCGCAGGACGAGTCGTTCCGCCAGGCGCACCGCGAGGTCGTGGCGCAGCTGGCGGTCCGGCCCGAGGCCGTCGTGCTGGTCCCGCCCGACGCCCACCTCGGGGGCGGCCACCCGTTCGACCCCGCCAAGGTCGGGCCGGCCACCCGCGAGGCGTACCTCCGGGTCGCCGCAGCCGTCGCACTGGGGGCGCACGGTCCGTCGGGTCGTCCCTCATGAGCACCCCGGAGCCGCCTCCCGGCTCGCCGCGCCGCCCCGGCACCGGGCCGGTGTCGGCCCTGCAGAACACCCCTAACGCGGAGCGCTACGTCCTCGAGGCCGACGCCATGCGCCGCCGGCAGCTGCGCTCGGCGCTGCTGCACGGCAGCCGGCGGACCTGGCGCGAGCACCAGCGGAGCTGGCCCGCCGTGACGGTCGGTCTCCTGGTCGCGGCCTTCATCGTGGCCGGGATCATCGTCTACAACGCGGTGCAGGTGACCGAGGACAACACCAAGAAGCAGGAGCAGGAGCGGCAGGCTCCCGCCACCTCCACCTCGGCGCCCGCCTCGCCCTCCGCCCGGCCCTAGACGTTCGGTACACCTCTGGATGAGCGGACGCGGTCCGGTCCGTGTACGGTTTGGCCGAGATCGATCGGGGGACACGGTCAGCGGCCCCCGCGTCTTCGTGAGAGGTGACTCGATGGCCCGGTCCGTAACGCCGCAGGGTGGTCGTCAGGCCACCGTGTCCCGACTTCCCTCCACCCGGGAGTCCCGACCCGCGCTCCTCGCGCTCGCGGTCGTGCTGATCCTCGGCGGTGCGCTGGCCTCGGCGTACCTCGCCATCCAGTCCGGCAACCGTGCGTCGTTCGTCCAGGTCAAGCAGGAGATCGCCCAGGGCGCGCGCATCACGCCCGACGACCTCACCACCGTGAGCCTGCCGGAGGACTTCCAGGGCGGTGTCGCGTCGTCGCAGACCGACAAGGTCGTGGGCCAGTCCGCCACCACGCGGATCCTGCCCGGCACGGTGCTCACCCCCGACATGACGTCCGAGAAGTCCGGCGTCGCGGTCAACCAGACCCAGCTGACCATCCCGGTGGCCTCGAGCCCCTTCGTGCGCGACCTGCAGCCCGGCGCCCAGATGGCGCTCGCCGTCGGCGGGTCCGACGGCGCGAGCCGCTCGGTCTTCGCCGAGCTCGTCGCGGTGGGAGAGGCGGAGGACTCCGGCATCGGCGGTGGCGGCAACGACATCCCGCTCGTCGTCTCCATCGACCTCTCGTGCCTCACCTCCGTCGCCAAGGGCGTGGAGGACAACGCCGTCACCCCGGCGCTCCTCGGCAGCGACGAGGCGGCGTCCGTGCAGAAGACCTGCGGAGCCTGACATGGGTCTCGTCGCGTTCGCCTCGGCCAAGGGATCGCCGGGCGTCACCACGGCGTCCCTGCTCGTCGGTGCGCTCTGGCCCCGTCCCACCATCGTCGTCGAGTGCGACCCCTCCGGTGGCGACGTCGCGCTGCGCATGCCGGGCGACGACGGCCAGCCGCTCGACCCCCAGCGGGGGCTCCTGAGCCTGGTCGCGGCGGGTCGCAAGTCGCTCTACCCCGGCCTCGTCCCGGCGCACGCCCAGCGGCTCGTCGGCGGCCAGGAGGTCGTCGCGGGGGTCTCGTCGCCGGAGCAGTCGGCCGGCATCGGCCAGTGGGCCCAGCTCGGCGAGCTGTTCGCCGAGCTGCCGGGCAGCGACGTCATGGCCGACCTCGGCCGCATCGGCGCCGGCACCCCCCAGAACGCGCTCCTCACGCACGCGGCGGCGCTCGTCATGGTGGTCGACACCGTGCCCAGCAACGTCATCCACCTGCGGGAGCGCCTGCGTCGGGTGAAGGACCAGACCGGCGGTCCCGTCGGCGTGCCCGTCCACGTGGCCGTGGTGGCGGAGCCCAAGCGTGCGCGCGCCGTCCGCGAGGTGGCCGAGGCGCTCGAGCGCGCCGAGCTCCAGCTGGCCGGCGTGCACCACCTGGCGCACGACGTCCCGGGAGCCGGCTTCTTCCTCGGCCAGGTCTCGGGCAACCCCGACCGGACGCACCTCGTGCGGTCGGCGCGCCCCATCGTGCAGGAGCTCTCGGAGCGCACGCAGCCGTACTTCGTGCCGCAGGTCTCCACGCAGGACGACTCCGAGTCCCTCCTCGACCAGGAGGGTCAGGCATGACCGACCACGACCTCGTCCGCCAGCTGCGGACCCAGGTGGCCGACCGCCTCAACGAGCAGCGGCGACGCGACCAGATCAGCGGCGTCTCGCCCATGAGCGCCGACGACGAGCGCGAGTACGCGCGCTCGCTCATCGTCCAGGTGCTCGAGGACCACGCCCGGTACGAGGTCGCCGAGGGACGCTCGCCCATCCCGCCGGAGGAGGAGGCCGAGGTCGCCACGGCGATCCACTCCGCCCTCTTCGGCGTCGGTCGCCTGCAGCCGCTGCTGGAGGACCCCGACGTCGAGAACATCGACATCAACGGCTGCGACAACGTCTTCGTCCAGTACGGCGACGGACGCGAGGAGCGGCACCCCGCCGTGGCCGAGAGCGACGAGGAGCTCATCGAGCTCATCCAGGTGCTCGCGGCGCACACCGGGCTCTCGAGCCGCCCCTTCGACTCGGCCAACCCGCAGCTCGACCTGCGTCTGCCGGACGGCTCCCGCCTCTCCGCCGTCATGAACGTCTGCGCGCGGCCCTCGATCTCGGTCCGCAAGGCGCGCCTCGGTCGGGTCTTCCTCGACGAGCTGGCCGAGAACGGGACGGTCTCGCCCGACATCGCCGACTTCCTCAAGGCCGCGGTCCGGGCCCGGAAGAACATCATGATCGCGGGCGCCACCAACGCGGGCAAGACCACGATGCTGCGCGCGCTGGCCAACGAGATCGACTCCAAGGAGCGGATCGTCACGGTCGAGCGGGCCCTGGAGCTCGGGCTCGGCGAGTACCAGGACCTGCACCCCAACGTGGTCTCCTTCGAGGAGCGGCTGCCCAACTCCGAGGGCCTGGGCGGGGTGTCCATGGCCGAGCTCGTCCGACGCTCGCTGCGCATGAACCCGTCGCGCGTCATCGTCGGTGAGGTGCTGGGCGACGAGATCGTCACGATGCTCAACGCCATGAGCCAGGGCAACGACGGCTCGCTCTCCACGATCCACGCCAACTCCTCGCTCGAGGTCTTCAACCGCATCGGCACGTACGCCATCCAGGCCCGCGAGCGCCTGCCGCTCGAGGCCACCACGATGCTCATCGCCGGTGCTCTCGACTTCGTCGTCTTCCTGCGCAAGCACAACGACCACGCCACCGGCGGCGGTCAGGCCCGTGTGGTCGAGAGCATCCGCGAGGTCGTCGGCCACGACGGCCAGGTCCTCTCGAGCGAGGTGTTCGCGCCGGGCCCCGACGGTCGCGCCGCGGCCCACGCGCCCATCTCCTGCAGCGACGACCTGCGCGAGTTCGGCTACGAGCCCGACGTCCACGGACAGTGGGCGTGAGGGGCACCCCATGATCGAGGAGCTGCGAGTTCCGCTCGCGACGACGGCCGGGGCCGTCGCCGGGGTCGGCATCGTCCTGCTGCTGCTGGCTCTCAGCGGCCGGCGGCTCCGTCCGCAGCGCGAGAGCGGCACGTCCTCGGGCCGGCTGCAGATCGTCCCGTCGGGCTCGCAGACCAAGCAGCTGCTCGCAGGACTCGCGGTCGCCGTCGTGGTCCTGGCCGCCACCCGGTGGGTCGTCCTGGCCGTGGTCCTGGGTCTCCTCGTCGCGTTCTGGACCAAGCTGTTCGGTGGGGTCCGCCAGGAGCGGGCAGCCATCAACCGCGCCGAGGGGCTGGCCGCCTGGATCGAGGCGCTGCGCGACACCATCGCCGGCGCCGTCGGTCTCGAGCAGGCCATCCCGGCCACCGCGGTCAACGCCGCACCGTCGATCCGTCCGGCGCTCAACCTCCTCGTCGACCGGCTGCGCGTCCGTGACCCGCTGCCCGACGCGCTCATGAAGTTCTCCGACGACCTCGACGACGCCTCGGCCGACCTCGTCGTCGCCGCGCTCATCCTCAACGCCCGGCTGCGCGGACCAGGCCTGCGCGACGTGCTCTCGGCCCTGGCCACGTCGGCACGCGACGAGCTCGACGTCCGCCGCCGGGTCGAGTCGAGCCGACGCTCCACGCGCCGCAGCGTGCAGGTCGTGGTGGGCGTCATCCTCGCCGTCGCGGCCGCGCTGGTGGTCTTCAACCAGGAGTACGTCGAGCCGTACGGCTCCTTCCAGGGCCAGCTCGTGCTGGCCGGCGTCCTGGGCGTCTTCGGCCTGAGCGTCCTGTGGCTGCGCAAGCTGTCCGGCGTCACCGAGCCCGAGCGCTTCCTCATCGGGGCCCAGGTCGTGGAGACGCGGCCCACCATCTCGGCATCGCCTGCCGCCCGGACCGGACCGGCCCGGGAAAGCACGGCCCTGCCGTCCAGCGGCGGCCGACCGCGGGGGACCGTCCGATGATCGGCGAGCTGCTGGCGGGCGCCGCCGTGGGCCTCGGGATCTTCCTGGTGGTCCAGCTCTCCTCCCGTCCGGTGCCGGGCATCGCGGCCACGCTGGCGCGTCTCGACCGGTCGCGTGGTGGACTGCGGCGTGCACTCACCGAGAGCGCAGCGGCTGGCAAGACCGATCGTCTCGACCAGGTGCGGACCCGCCTCGGCAGCCGGCTCGAGGACGAGTACGGCGCTCGTGGCTGGGGCCTCGGCCGCACCCGCGCCGACCTCGCGGTCATGAACCGCTCCATGACCACGCACCTCGGCACCAAGGCGCTCCTGTCGCTGGCCGCCTTCGTCTGGTTCCCGGCCGCCGTCGTGCTCCTGGGCTACGGCAGCAGCGTCGGGGTCCCCGTCGTGGTGGCCCTCGGTGCCGCCGTGCTCGGCTTCCTGCTCCCCGACCTCACGCTGCGTCGCGAGGCCGAGCTCCGCCGCCGCGACTTCCGTCACGTGGTGGGGTCGTTCCTCGACCTCGTGGCCATGAACCTGGCAGGCGGCCGCGGACTGCCCGAGGCGCTCATGGCGGCCTCCTCCTTCGGCGACCACTGGGCCATGGTCCGGCTGCGTCAGGCGCTGTCCAACGCGCGCATCATGGGCTGGACGCCGTGGGAGAGCATCTCCCAGCTCGGCAAGGAGCTCGGCATCGACGAGCTGCGCGACCTCGCCTCGGCCCTGGCGCTCGCCGGCGACGAGGGCGCGCGCATCCGTTCCTCCCTCATGGCACGAGCCGAGTCCATGCGTCGCAAGGAGCTGGTCGACGTCGAGGGGGCGGCCGGGGAGTCCTCCCAGTCGATGCTGATGGCACAACTGCTCATGTGCATCGCTTTCCTAGTATTCTTGGCCTATCCGGCTGTCAGTCAGCTCGGATGAAAGACAATCGACGATGAGGGGTGAATCGACGTGGCACCGGAGTTCTTCTACGCACGGGCTGTCATCATGTTCGTGCGCGCGCGTGCCGAGGAGGCACGACGCAACGGTCGGAACGAGATCGGGGCATCGGCCATCGAGTGGGCCATCATCTCTGCCGTCGTCGTGGTCCTCGCGCTTCTCGTGGCGCGGGTCATCCAGGGCGTGGTCGAGGACAACGCCAACCAGATCGAGCAAGGCTCCAACTGAGCCTCGGGTCATGAGCCGGCGCGGTGAACGGGGCACGAGTGCCATCGAGTTCTCCATCATCGCGCCGGTCTTCCTGCTGCTCGTCTTCACGATCATCCAGACCGGGCTGTACTTCTACGCGCGCAACACCGCGCAGTCGGCAGCGCGCGAGGGTGTCTCGTACCTGAGGCTCGCCGGCAACAACTCCGACCCCCGATCCTTCCGGGGCGGCGCCGAGCAGCTCACCGAGAGCTACGCCACCAAGCTGGGCCGGCTGAAGAACGTGACGGCGGTCGGCACCATCGACGAGACGACGGGTCGGGTGACCATGACGGTGGTCGGCGACGTCGTGCTGCCGCTCGGCGGCAACGTCTCGGTCTCACAGTCCTCGCAAGCGACCCTGGAGCAGTTCCGTGGCGACCTGCGCAACTGACCGCCGGAGCGGACGAGGCACGGCGAGCCTCGAGCTCGTCATCGTCGCGCCGTTCCTGTTCGCGCTGATGATGCTCATCATCGCGTTCGGCCGCTACGCGCAGACCGAGAACCTCGTCGACCAGGCCGCCCGCGACGCCGCCCGCGCGGCCACGGCCCAGAACGCCAAGGACGCGGTGCCCAAGGCCGCCGAGCAGGTGCTCAAGGAGTCCATGGTGGACGCGCCGTCGTCGTGCCGGGACACCTCGGGCGTGGGTTCCATCGACATGACGCCCGGCGCCTTCGGCCTGCCCGACCCCGACGACCCACTGGCCATCGACACGGTGACCGTCACGGTGGAGTGCACGCTCGACCTGAGCGACCTGGCAGGGCTCCCGCTCAAGAACGTCACCATCTCGCGCACCTTCACCAGCCCGCTCGACCGCTACCGGGGCTACCGATGAGGCGCCGTGACGAGCGCGGGTCCATCACCCCGTTCGTGGTCATCATCTCGCTCGCCCTCATCATGCTGGCCGCGCTCGTGGTCGACGGCGGGCGCCAGCTCAACGCCAAGGGCCGGGCCATCGCGTATGCGCAGGAGGCCGCCCGCGCCGGGTCCCAGGCCATCGACGTGACCGACCCGCGGCTCGACCTCGTGCCGGCCCTCGCGCTGCGCGCCGCCTCGGCCTACTGCGACCAGGCCCGCGCCAACGACCCGCAGCTGGTGCGGTGCGCCGCGTCGCTCGAGCAGGTGCGGGACGGCGCCGGCACCTTCACGGCCGTCCGGGTGGACGCGCAGATCCAGATCGACGCCATCCTGCTCGGCATCATCCGCAAGCCTGTGCTGACGTCCAGCGGTGCGGCCCTCGCCCGACCGGTGAGCGGCATCTCCGAGGCCGACAGCGGCAAGGTCCCCACGGTGGCCCCGCCGTCGCTGTCGCCGCCGAGCCAGGGCACGCCCACCGAGACGGCGCCGCCCACGCCCGACGAGATCGAGGTGACGCCGTGCGCGCCCCGGCCCACGGAGACGCCCAAGGGCGACAAGGACGACAAGGACAAGGACGACAAGGACAAGGACGACAAGGACGAGGACGACGACCTCGAGGAGTGCAAGAAGCCGGAGTGAACCGGTCCACTCGGTGAACTTCTCCGGGCTCGAATGTGCTAAACGGCCCGTCGTCGCTATCCTTGGACCGTTCTGCCAGTGATGGACGACGACGGGGGAAGTCGTGAGGACACGGGGGAAGACTCGGGTCGACGCCGCAGCCTGTGCTGCCGCGCTCCTGGTGCTGCTCGCCGCCTGCAGCGGCTCGAGCGACGCCAAGGATCCTGAGGCGTCCGCCACCCCGAGTCCCACGGCCACCGGTCCCAGCGTCGCCCCGCAGCCCCCCGGTGCCCACGGCGTCACGTACACGGTCCGCAACTGGGAGGAGTACGCCGACGACCCCGTCGTCCTCGCCTACAAGCAGGCCTACGAGGGCGCACTCGCCTCGGCCAACGACAAGAAGATCTACCCCGAGTTCCGCGACGGGTTCACCCAGCGTGGGCTCCGCGACCAGCTGCCCGGCATCAAGCTCGCCTGGCCCGACGACTGGAGCGTCCCGTCGGAGGCCCTGATCGACGTCCGCAGCGTGAAGACCACCGGCAACAAGGCATCCATCGAGGTCTGCGCCTGGGGCGAGAGCACCGACTACCGCAACGCCAAGGGTGCGTTCGTCGACCCCGACGGCACCCGTCAGTGGAACCGCCGCACCGCCGTCCTCGTCAAGTCCGGCGGGGCCTGGAAGATCGACACCCGCAAGGTCAAGGGCACCTGCCCGTTGGAGGCACCCGCATGAGCCATGTCCGCAAGGCGCCGCTGCGCCGCACCCTCGTCGGTGCACTCCTCGCCGTTCTCGTGGCCGGAGGTCTGGCCGCGGTCGTCGTGGCACCCGCCGCGGTGGCGGGCTGCAACTCCGACGGCTGCACGGGCGACGACTCCGGCAGCAGCTCCAGCGGCAACGGCGACCTCACGAGCGGCACCAAGACCGAGAGCTACAACACGCCCTCACGCTCGTGCAGCGTCTACGCCAACGGTGCCGGCATGGGCTCGTACTGCGTCACCGCCGGTGGAGCCACGGCCGAGTCGCTGCGCGAGCGCTTCGGCAAGCAGAAGCTGCAGCGCTGCCGCTACAGCGAGATCCCGCCGGGCGTCCCGCAGCCGTTCAACAGCCGCCCCGAGGAGGGGCGGTACATGATCATGACCTGCCTCGGGAACATCGACTTCGACACCGTGGCCGGCGGCCCCGACCGCACGCTCGACATCTCCATCGTCTTCGTGAAGAACGGCACCGACATCGAGGACCGGCACAACGGCATCACCGACTTCCTGTGGCGCCGCATGGGCGCCAGCGAGCAGATGCCCGTGCCGTTCCTCCGCACCCAGCCCAACGTCACGCCGCTCGTGGGCATCCCCACGTTCTTCACCTTCCGCTGGATCGACCCCGTCAAGAAGAACGTCGTGGCGCAGGGCCCGTACGACGGCAACCCCAACGGTGGGCCCTACAAGCAGATCGACCTCGCCGCCGGTGGCGTCACCATGCGGGCCCGGGCCGACCAGATCCGGATCAACCCGGCGCAGTCGGACATGAAGGCCATCAACTGCGACCCGTCCACCCCGTACGTCCAGGGCGCCAAGTCCTCGGACCAGCCGGCCGACGCGTGCCAGATGACGTTCGAGCGTTCGAGCGCCTCAGCGCGCAAGTTCGCCACGGAGGACATCCCCGACGGCGTCGACGACGCCTTCTACGCCGTCATCGCCGTCCACTGGCGCGTGACGTACGGCGAGGACACCGCAAACATGCAGGAGCTCGGCGACGGCTTCTGGATGAGGCTCCACCAGGCGGTGCCCGTCCAGGAGGTCCAGACCCCCAACCAGCCGCCGGCCGTCATCTACTAGTCCATCCCCGCGGGGACCACGTACCGCAGCACCAGAGCAGAGGTGAGCACCATGTCGCCCACGACCCAGCAGTCATCGAGCCGTCTTCCCGTGGCCGTCGACCTGCCCAGCCGCCGCGCCCAGGTGCTCAAGGGCCTGGCCGCGCTCCTCGGCACGATCGTCGTCGTGGTGGGTGTGCCCATCGCGCTGCTCGCCGCGTTCGGCACGCCGTGGCCGGACGAGAAGCCCACGACCGAGTGGCTCACCCAGCCCACGACCGGTGACACCGTGCTCGGAGTGCTGGCTGTCGTCGTGTGGCTCGCATGGCTGCACTTCGTCATCTGCCTCGTGGTCGAGGCCGTGGCGGAGCGCCGCGACCGCGGCATGGCTCCCCAGGTGGTCGGCGGAAGCGTCGGCACGCAGGCCCTGGCCCGGCGTCTCGTCTCGGCCATCGTCCTGCTCGGCGCCGCCAGCGGCATCGCCCTCAGCACGGCCGGGTCCGCGTCCGCTGCGCCCGTCGAGCACAGCCCGAGCGTCTCCGCGCTCCAGTCGGCCTCGCTCACGGCGCCGCAGGTGGTCCAGGTCGCAGGCCAGGTCGAGGAGGGAGAGCTGCCCGGACTGGGAGACCTCCAGGACGCCACGGCAGCCGACGAGGCCGGGGGCGCCACCACCTTCTACGACGTGAAGCCGCCCAACGGACGCCACTACGACACGCTGTGGGACATCGCTGACCGGTACCTCGGCGACGGCCTGCGCTACAAGGAGATCTGGGCGCTGAACGAGGGCGTCCAGCAGCCCGACGGTCGCGTGCTCAAGAACGCCGACCTCATCCACCCGGGCTGGGTCCTCAAGATGCCGTCCGACGCCGAGGGCCCCGGGCTCAAGGTCGTCACGCACGACGACGTGACCGTCCCGGCCGATCCGGCCGGCGGTCCGTCCGTGACCGACCAGGGTGCCGAGACCGCCGCCGACGCCACGGCCGTCACCGACGGCGCAGAGGCCGCCGACTCCGACCTCGTCCCGGCAGGACTCGAGCCGTTCTTCGGCGTCGCAGCAGGGCTCGCGCTGGCCGGCGCGGCACTGGGCCTGCGTCGCCACCGCGCCTCGCTCTCCACGGGCGCCCGCTGGACGCTGCGTCGCCCGGCCGTCAGCGGCGGTCCCGACACCGATCCGGACCCGGACTTCCCGGGCCCCGGAGGACGCCTGACGCAGGAGTCCGACGTCGACACGGCCACCTGGCTCGATCGCGCGCTGCGCTCGCTGGGCAGCTCGCTCGGCACCGCCACACCCGCCCGCGTCTCGGTCGGTCCGGCCGGTGTGGCCGTCGTCCTGGAGTCGACGCCCGAGAGTGGGCCGCCCACGGGCTGGACCCGCCGCGGGGAGTCGGCCTGGGCGCTCGACCGCTCGGTCGTGCCCAAGGCGGGCGGCCCTGCTGTGCTGCCCGGTCTCGTGAGCGTGGGACGACGCGACGACGCGAGCCTGCTCCTCCTCGACCTGGAGTCCGTCGGAGGCGTCGTGGCGCTCGAGGGCGACGACGCCGTCGCGCGCGGCACCGCGCTCAGCATCGCCGTGGACACCGCCACCCATCCGTGGGCCGATCGTCGGGTCGTGAGCCTGGTGGGATTCGCCGACGACCTCACCGCCGTGGGCCAGGGCGCCATCCGCCGCCACGACGACCTCTCGCGGGTCCTCGACTCGCTCGACAACGTGGCGCGGCTCCAGCGTGCTGCGGTGCGGGCAGCCGGTGTCACCTCGGTCCGGGAGGCCCGCCGCGTCGACACCACCACGGACTGGACGTACCAGCTCGTGCTCTGCTCGGGACTGCCGTCCAGCGACGAGATCCGCCGCCTGCACGACCTCGCAGCCGACCCCGCCGTCTCGCTCGGCGTCGTGGTCGTCGGTGCAGTCGACGACGCCGCCCTGCGGCTCTCCGCGCGTGCCGACGGACGCCTCGTGGCACCTCTGCACGGAGTCGACGTCGAGGCCCAGGTCCTCGACGTCCAGGCTGTCAAGGCGCTCACGTCGCTCTACGCCCTGCCGGAGAGGACGCGCCAGGTGGGCCTCGACGACCTCGTCGACGTGCTCGAGGCCGAGCGGGCCGCGGCCGAGGCCGGGACGGCCGTCGTCGCCCGGGTCTCCGTGCTCGGACCGGTCGCGGTCACCGCACCGGGACCGGTCGACGAGCAGCGTCGTGCGCTCCTCACCGAGATCGTCTGCTTCCTGGCTCTGCACCCCGACGGCGTCCACATCAACCGCCTCACCGCAGCCATCTGGCCGCGCGGGGTGGAGGAGCAGCACCGCGAGGCGGCCCTGGCCCAGGCGGGTGAGTGGCTCGGCAGCACCGAGGACGGCCAGCCGGTCCTCACCGCGGCCGCCGGGGTGTGGCAGCTCGCCCCCGGCGCGGTACGCCTCGACTGGGACGACTTCCGCGACGCGCTCAACCGGGCAGGTCACGACGGCAAGCAGCGCGAGTCCCACCTGCGCGCTGCGCTCGACCTGGTCCACGGCCTCGCGTTCGCGGGCGTGCCGGCGGGTCGCTACGGCTGGCTCGAGGGCTCGTCCATCAGCACCGACGTCTCGCTGGCCGTGGCGCTCACGGCGCAGGCCCGCGCCGAGCTGGCGGCCGGCCGCGGCGACGAGGCCACCGCCCGTGGCGCCCTGGAGCGAGGCCTCACCTTGCTGCCCGCCAGCGAGGAGCTGTGGCGCTCTGCGCTGCGTCTCGCAGCAGCGTTCGGCGAGCGCGAGGACGTCGAGTCCGTCGCCGACGACATGTACGCGGCGATCGCCCAGCACGGGTCCCCGGTGGGAGCCTCGGCCACCACCGACACGCTCGTCGACGAGCTGCTTCCCGGCTACCGCACCGCCGCCGCCTGACCACGGTCGTCAGAGACACGCCACCCCGCTGAGCACGGCTCAGCGGGGTGACGTACGTCTGCGGGTCGGTGCGCTCAGTCGAACTGCTGCACGGTCGCGCGCGGGCCGCTGTCGTGGGCCACGGTGGTGAGCGTGCGGACGATGCCGGCGACGGAGATGGCGGTGATGGTGATGCCGAGGGCGATCATGGTGGCCTCCTTCAAGGTCAGGTTGTACCTCCAGAGTTGCACCGTGAATCGTCAAGGACAAGCGAACAAAACTAGGTAGTACGTGTAGCGTTTCTACATGGACATGCGCAGGCTCGAGATTCTCAGGGAGTTGTCGGAGCGCGGGACCGTGGGCGCCGTCGCCGATGCGATGAAGGTCACTCCCTCCGCGGTCTCGCAGCAGCTCAAGGTCCTGGAGCGCGAGGCCGGATACGTGCTCGTGGAGCCCGCCGGACGTGGGGTGGCCCTCACCGTGGCGGGCCAGGCACTGGCGGAGGCAGCCGCCGACATTGCGGTGGCGCGGGAGCGTGCTGAGGGTCGCTGGCGGGAGTTCATGCAGCAGCCGGCGGGACGCGTCACGCTCACCACGTTCCCCACCGGCGGGGAGATGCTGCTTCCCGGAGTCTTCACGAGGCTGGCCGGACGCCCCGACATCGAGCTGGAGTGCTTCGACGAGGACGGCGTACGGGTGGAGTTCGCCGAGCTCACCCCCGACCACGACATCGTGCTCGCCGACTCGGGCGGGATGGTCTCGGCCGCGTGGCACCAGCGCGGGCTGCAGGTCGTCTCGCTCCTGAGCGAGCCGCTGGACGTCGCGCTGCCTGAGGACCACCCGCTGGCGCGCAAGGCCACGCTGTCACCGTCGGACGTCGTCGGGGAGGCCTGGATCGGCGTGCCACACGACTACCCGTACGACCGGGTGCTGCAGCAGGTCGTCGTGGCGACGGGCCAGCCCACGCGGGTCCTTCAGCGGTTCGCCGACAACGGGATCATCGAGGCCATGGTGGCAGCGGGCCACGGGATCGCGATCCTGCCGCGCTTCACGACGCGCGAGCACGGCAACGGGCTCGTGACCCGGCCCATGGTGGGGATCAGGGCGAAGCGCGAGATCGCGGCACTGCTCCGTCCTGACCGGTTCGAGCGCCCGTCGGTCAGGGCCGTCGTGCAGGCCCTGCGCGACGAGGCGCGCCACGTGGCCGACACCCACACGTCGGTCTGAACGCAGGGCTCCCCGAGCCTGACGAGGAGCGGGCTCAGCCCGCGGAGTGGACGCCCTGCAGGGTGTCGCGCACGAGAGAAGCCATGCCGGCGTACCCACGGTCGTTGGGGTGGAAGTGGTCCTGCGCCAGCCGACCGCGCCAGTCCCGCATGTGGGGGACGCGGAAGTCGGCCACGACGAGGGGCCGACGCCGCACGGCGTCCTCGATCACCGCGTTCAGGGAGGCGGCGGCCCGCTGGAAGCCCGGCTGGGTGGCCACGACGGTGCCCTCGGGGACCCGGTCGAGGAGGGCACTCATCGAGGCGTCGAGCGTCTTGCGCCAGCGAGGGCTCATGAGGTCGTTGTTGCCGATGAGCAGGGTCACCAGCTCGATCCGGTGTCCCTGGTCGCGGACCAGCTCGAGCGCGTCGAGCTGCCGTCCGGCCACGTCGTCGACCCGGGCTCCCGTGAAGGAGAGGTTGAGTGCGGCGAGGCCCTCGATCCGCGGCGGGGGCTCAGCCAGGAGCTGGCCCACCCAGCCACGGTCGGGCGCGCTCGCGCCGATGCCCTGCGACATGGAGTCGCCCAGGACGACCCACAGCCCGCGCCCCGAGTCGAGAGCACGTCGGTTGCTCTCGGCCCACCACTGGGCGTACGGCTCGACCTGGGCCTGGACCGAGCGGATCCCGGGCAGGACCCAGGCCAGCTTGGACACGACGCGGCCGGGGCCGCGCTCGTTGAGGTTGGAGTAGGTGAAGGACATCGCCTCCATTGCAGCCTGAAAACGGTCCGCCCGCAGGGGAACCGGGCCGTGGGGTTCGTCTCAGCGGCTGAAGCGAGCTGCGAACTTCTCGAACGTCTCGGAGCTGAGGGACCTGGCCTGGGCCAGGGCCTCGAAGGCGAGCGACTCCTCGGCGCTCGCGGTGGACGCGAGCCTGACGGACTGCTTGATCGCAGCCATGACCTCGGGCTCGCGCCCGGCATAGTCGGCTGCGAGAGCCGTGGCCCGCTCGAGAGGCGAGTCGTCGACCCACTGCGCGATGCCGAGCCGCAGGGCGTCGTCGGCACCGATGAGGTCGCCGGCGTAGAGGGCGGCGGCCGTGTTGGCGGCGCCGATGCGCTGGGTCAGCATCCAGGTGCAACCGCCGCCGGGGTGCAGCCCGATCTTGGCGAACGTCGGCCCGAATCCTGCCTTCGGTCCGGCCACGATGACGTCGCACGCCAGTGCGATGTTCAGGCCCGCGCCGACGGCCGGTCCGTGGACGGACGCGACCGTGGGGATCGTGAGGTCACGCAGGCCGAGGAAGCACGCGTACACACCCATGAGGTGGTCCTTGAGGACCTCGACCGGGCGGGTGCGGTCGCCGAAGAGGTTCTCCAGGTCGGCACCGGAGCAGAAGGCGCGCCCGGCGCCCGTGACCACGAGCGCGCGGGCGTCGGCGTCGTCGGCGACCGCGGCGATGGCGACCTTGAGCTCCTCGAGGAGCGGCCAGTCGAGGGCGTTGAGCCGGTCGGGCGCGTTGAGCGTGATCGTGCGGACCGGTCCGTCGGACTCCAGCAGGACGAGAGGCATGACCGCAGGCTAGCGGTCATGCCTCGCGGTCCCGTGTGAGGTCGGCGACCCCTCAGAGGTCGTACGGGGCGTTGCACTTGAAGCTGATCTCGGTCAGGGCGAGCTTGCTGGCCTCGCCGGTGTCGGCGCTGACCTGGAAGTCGTGGCCGGAGACGACAGCCGAGCTGTACGCCGTGGTCCCTCGGGTCTGGAAGACCGTGAAGCCGCTGTAGAAGCCGATGAACGAGTCGGGATCGCGGAACACCCCGGTGACGGACGAGTCCGCCGCGCCGGTGTCCACCCCGGCCCTGGCCGAGAACGAGATGCAGCCGTGCGGTGACAGGTCGAAGGTGACAGGACTCGCGTTGTAGACCTCCCAGCCGCCGCGCGAGCTGACGCCGTCGACGCTCGTGCCGTCGATCTTGCGGTCCGAGAGCTCGAAGCCCGCCACCGTCCGGAAGACCCGGATCGCGGCGGAGGACGTCTTGACCGCGGCGTGGCCGCCCTCGGCCCCCTTGACCACGCGGAAGATGCGGAAGCCTCCGTCGCGCAGCCGGATCTTGGCGGAGTACTTGCCGGTGCTCGTGAGGCCGACGACCTTCTCCTTCTCGCTGGGCGCGTTGTCCTTCGAGGCGTTGTAGGAGTAGATCGTCACCTTGCGACCCGCCACGGGACCGCCGGTCACCGTGCCGGAGACGGTCACGACCGAGCCGACGTTGGTGCGCGTGGCACTGGTCTTGATCGTGGCCTTGTACGGGGTGGCGGCCTGGGCCGCCACCGGGGCGAGAACTACAGCGCCGAGCGCGGAGGCCGCGATCACGGCGAGGACGGTGCGGATGGTGCGGGGCATGGAGGTCTCCTGGGCTCGTCGGGTGTCCCGAAGGTACGCCCAGGATCGCTCTGCCGAGGGCGTTTTCCGGCACGTGGTGGGGGCCCGGACCTACAGTGGTCCTGTCCCGGTGGGAGGAGGACGCATGACCGCTGATGCCTTGATCGCGGAGTACGACGTCGTGGGGCACACGCCCGACGCCTTCGCGTCCGTCGTGGAGATGGCGGCACTCGTGGCCGCCGTGCCCATGGCCACCATCAACATCCTCACGACCGACCAGCAGCACCAGGTGGCGACGTTCGGCTTCGACGCCTCCATCTGCGCACGGTCGGACTCGATGTGCGTGGCGAGCGTCGAGTCCCAGGCCCCCGTGGTCGTGGCCGACGCCAGCCAGGACACCCGGTTCGCCGCCAACCCGTTCGTCACCGGTGAGCTGGGCGACGTCCGGTTCTACGCCACGCACCCGCTGGTGACCCCGAGCGGCGTGGTGATCGGCACGCTGTGCGTCTTCGACACCGTCCCGCGCGAGCTCGACGACCAGCAGGAGCAGGCGCTGCTCGGCCTGGCCGACCGACTCGTCGACATCCTCGAGCTCACCCGTCGCACGCACGACCTCGACGTCGCGCTCCAGGAGATGTCCGGGCTGCGCGACGAGCTGCGACGATCCAACGAGCACCTCTCGGCGTTCGCCGGCCAGGTGAGCCACGACCTCGTCGGCCCCCTCGCCACCGTCACCATGGCGCTGGGCGTGCTCGACGACGAGCTGGACAACGCGTCGGAGCCCTCCCCGTCCATGGTCTCGTCGGTCCAGGCCGGTCTCCGCGGGGCCGATCGCATGGAGACACTGATCCGCGACGTCCTGGCCTTCGCCCGGGTGGGCGGCAGCCTGCGACGCGAGCCCACCGACCTCAGCCTCCTCGCGCGGGCAGCCGGGCAGGCCCTCGGCCTCGAGGCGGGCGACGAGCGGCTGCGCATCGAGACGCTGCCGGTCCTCCACGTCGACCCCGTGCAGATCGGTGCCGCGCTGCAGAACCTCGTGTCCAACGCGCTCAAGTTCGGTGGCGACGACCCTCGCGTCGAGATCACGGCCCGTCGCGAGCAGGAGGCTTGGCTCGTCACGGTGGCGGACCGCGGGATCGGCATCGCGGACGAGGACGCGGTGCGGGTCTTCGAGCCGCTCGTCCGGGTCGACGAGAGTGCCGAGGGCAGTGGTATCGGGCTGTCCACCTGTCGTCGCATCCTGGAGGCGCACGGCGGCTCCATCGGCCTGCGACCCCGGGCCGGTGGCGGCACGGAGGCGTGGTTCGTCCTTCCCGACTGAGAAGACTTCGAGGGTCCTACTGCCCATCGCGCGACTCCGCGCCTATTCTTCTCGGGTCGGGGGACGGGAGCACGTCCGACGACCGCCAGGGAGCGCGAGCATGAGCACGTCCAGAACGAGCGGTGCGCGGCGATGAGCCACTGGGGCGTCCTGTTCTCGCTCGGCACGTTCCTCGTCCTGGCGAGCCTGGGCTTCTGGAAGATCTGGAGCACGGACACCACCGAGGAGGACCGTGGACTTCGGATCCTCGGCCTGGGTCTCGGCGCCCTGATCGGCACGGCCGGACTCGTGATGGTGGCGCTCGGGGTGGCTCGGGCTCTCTAGCCGGCGTCTGCGGCCGGCCCGCGTCAGCGGGTGGAGCGGCTCAGCCGGGCGGTCACGCGCATCCCGAGATGGTCGTGGGTGACGGTCCACTCGTCGCACAGCGCATCGATGATGCCGAGGCCGCGTCCGCCCTCTGCCTCGCGCGGGGGGTGCAGTGGCTGGAGCGGGTGGAAGTCCCCGTGGTCACAGACGCTGACGACCAGATGGGACTCGTCCAGGTGCCACGAGAGCTCGAGCGTCTGCTGCGGGCTCGGCCGCCCGTGCCGGAAGGCGTTGGAGACGAGCTCGCTCACGATGAGCTCGGCCATCTCGATGAACGTCTCGTCGGCGTGGCCCGCCGAGCTCAGGTCGTCTCGGAGGAGCTGGCGTGCCTGGGACGCCGCAGAGATGGTGAACGGGAGTGAGGTGGTGGTGCAGGACATCGAGCGGCTTCCGTGGTGCGTCTCAGGGATGGCACCACGGTACGAGGGGTTCAGCCCCGTCGCACCTGCGCCCTCGGTCGTCGGCTCCGAGGCGCCTGACTAGGATTGCTCCGTTCGTTGCTGTGCAGCAGGTCGCGGCGACCTGTATCGGCGAACCCGGAAGAGCACCAACGTTGGATCAGCACGAAGACCTCGAGCAGCAGATCGCTCAGCTGAAGAGCGGCCTCCAGACGCGTGGCCGCGTCGGCATGGCTCTCGGCATCATCATGGAACGGTACGAGCTGGACGAGGACCGGGCCTTCAGGCTCCTGGTCCGCATCTCCCAGCACGAGAACCGCAAGCTCCACACCGTCGCGGAGGACGTCATCGCCGGCCGCGACCTGGCCGGCGGGGACTCGAGCGTCGACGCCTAGCGGCGGCGCACGGTTTCCCGTCGCCGCAGCACGGGTACCTCCTCGTCACGGTCCGAGCGAGTGGCGAGCTGCGGCCCGCCGTGGCGCGGGCCGAGGGGACACCGGCCTCGGTTGAGCAGCCAGTCCGGCGCCGGTGTCTCCGCCCCTCGCGGCGACGCACCGACGACGCGATCGCTCTCCCGCGTCCGAGAAGACCGCTTCTCCTGATGTGCCCTCGAGGCCGGCGGATCCTCAGTACGCTGCCGTCCATGATTCGTCAGCTCCTTCGACCTTCGGCTCTCACGCTTCTGGCTGCGGTCCTCCTGGTGCCGTCCGCGGTCCACGCCGGGACGGGATCGGGGACGAACGGCGAGACCACGGTGGTCCTGACGATCAAGGACGTCTATCTCAACAAGGAGAACGGCAGTCACGCCGTTCCGATGATCTACGACGTGTCGGGCCTGCCGACCTGGTCGGACGGGTCGGACCTGGGCTGGAGCGTCGCCGGTGAGGTCGTCGGGCCGGACAAGCAGAAGCTCGAGCCCGAGGACGGGGGCACCTCGTGGCTGACCAACTGGACCCCCGACGGATCGTCGCAGGGACGACACGTCGACACCTACCACTCCGTGAATGCCCTCTTCGTCTCTCCCGGCGTCCAGACGTTCAGCGGGACGTTCAGCTACACGGTGCCTCAGACGGGCGAGCAGAGGAGCATCGCTCTGAGGACCGCGTTCACGATCCGACGATCGGCCGTGCGGTTCGTGAAGCTCAGCACGCGCACGTGGCAGCTTCGCGGGATCGACCGGAAGGTCACGTTCCACTCGCCCGACATCCGACTGCAGAAGAAGGTCGGCGCGAGGTGGAAGACGATCTGGCAGGACGACCCTGACAGTCTCCGGACCAATCCCTCCGGCCGGTTCAAGGTGCCGAAGCTCAAGAAGGGGACCTACCGCCTGGTCCACCGGGCCGGCACGGCGACCCTGGCAGCCCAGCGGTCGGTGAAGCAGCCCTAGGCGCGGAGGAGTGGTCGGCCTCTTGCGTGAAGAGAGCCGATGACGGGATCCCTCGGGGACGCCTGCGGCGTGGTGGGGGGCCCGACTCGATTCCCGTCACCGTCTCCTCGTGAGACTCGGAGCCGATGACGGGATCCCTCGGGGACGCCTGCGGCGTGGTGGGGGGCCCGACTCGAGACGCGTCACCGTCTCCTCGTGAGACTCGGAGCCGATGACGGGAATCGAACCCGCATATCTTGCTTGGGAAGCAAGCGCTCTACCACTGAGCTACATCGGCGACAGCGCCCTGGGGCACTGGTCCCGATGCTAGCCGACGACGTCCGCCCCGCGACGCTCGCGGCAACGGGAGAGCCTTCGCGTGTCCGTCGAGGGCCGCGTCCTGGGGCCGAGGGCGGACGAGCGCCCCACGGCAGGCCCGGCGGGCGTTAAGGTTTGCTCGTGCTCCTCTCAGACCGCGACATCCTGGCCGAGATCGACGCAGAGCGGGTCCAGCTGGACCCCCTCGATCGCGGGATGATCCAGCCCTCGAGCATCGACGTGCGCCTCGACAAGTTCTTCCGGGTCTTCGACAACCACAAGTACCCGCACATCGACCCCGCGGCGGACCAGTCCGACCTGACGCGCGAGGTCGACGTCACGGGCGACGAGGCCTTCATCCTCCACCCCGGCGAGTTCGTGCTGGGCTCCACGTACGAGCTCATCACGCTCCCCGACGACATCGCCGCCCGGCTCGAGGGCAAGAGCTCGCTCGGGCGTCTCGGCCTCATGACGCACTCCACGGCCGGCTTCATCGACCCGGGCTTCTCCGGCCACGTGACGCTCGAGCTGGCCAACGTCGCCACGCTGCCCATCAAGCTCTACCCCGGCATGAAGATCGGGCAGCTCTGCTTCTTCCGCCTCACCTCTCCGGCCGAGAACCCCTACGGCTCCAGCAAGTATGGTTCCCGCTACCAGGGCCAGCGAGGCCCCACGGCGTCGCGCTCGCACGCCAACTTCCACCGCACCGCGATCTGAACCCGAGGAGTCCTCGATGACACTGCCCCTCTCCGTGGCTCCCGCCGTCGCCGACGCCCTCGCCGTCGGCCGGCCCGTGGTCGCGCTGGAGTCCACCATCATCAGCCACGGCCTGCCCCGTCCCGACAACCTCGAGGCTGCGCGCCGCTTCGAGGCGCTCCTGGCCGACCGTGGTGTCGTGCCCGCCACCATCGCCGTCCTCGACGGTGAGCTCAAGGCCGGTCTCACGCCCGACGAGCTGGAGCGCATCGCGAGCGAGGACGTCCCCAAGCTCAGCGTCCGTGACCTGCCCGTCGCGCTGGCCCAGGGCGGCAGCGGCGCCACCACGGTGGCCGCCACCTCCTTCATCGCCGACCACGCCGGGATCCGGGTCTTCGCCACCGGTGGCCTGGGGGGCGTGCATCGCAGGGCGTCGGAGTCCTTCGACGAGTCGGCCGACCTCAAGACGCTCTCGGAGGTCCCCATCACGGTGGTCTCGGCCGGCGTGAAGTCCATCCTCGACATCGGCGCCACCTTGGAGCGGCTCGAGTCGCTCGGCGTCACCGTCGTCGGCTACGGCACGGAGGACTTCCCCAGCTTCTGGCTCAGCTCGTCGGGGCACCGGCTCGACTGGTCGGTGCCCGACGCCGCCGGCGTCGCCGCCGTCATGGAGTCCCGCGACGAGCTGGAGCTGTGCTCGGCCGTCGTCGTGGCCAACCCGCTGCCCGAGTCCGACCAGCTCGACCCGGCCCTTCACGACAGTGCGCTCGAGGAGGCACTGCGTCTGGCCGACGAGAAGGGCCTCACGGGCAAGGACGTCACGCCCTTCCTCCTCCAGACCATCGTGGACATCACCGGTGGCCAGAGCCTGGCCGTGAACCTGAAGATCGCGGAGAACAACATCCGGGTCGCCGGAGACATCGCCACCGCCTGGTCCGCGCTCTAGGGATGAAGCACGTCCTCGTCGTCGGCGACGTCGTCGACGACATCAGCGTTCGGCTGCTCGGCGAGGTCACGGCGGCGAGCGACACGAACGCCGAGATCCGCATGCGTCCCGGCGGTTCCGCCGCCAACGTGGCCGCGTGGCTCGGGCACCTGGGTGTTCCCACGCGGTTCGTGGGACGGGTGGGCGCCGACGCCGTGGAGCGGCACGGGCGCGCCCTGGCCGAGCACGGTGTCGAGCCCTTCCTGGCAGGCGACCAGGTCCTCACGACGGCCACCATCGTGCTGCAGCTCGACGACGCGGGGGAGCGCACGATGTTCGTGGACCGCGGAGCCAACCGTGGCCTCACGACCGACGACGTCCCTGCGTCCGCGTGGGACGACGTCGGCTGGCTGCACCTCACCGGCTACACGTTCTTCGACGCCGACACCCGTCCGCTGGCGCTGGCCCTGGTCGAGCACGCGCGCAGCATCGGAGCCGGTGTGAGCGTGGACCCCAGCACCGTGTCGTTCCTGCGTGAGGCCGGGGCCTCGACCTTCCTCGACTGGGTGTCGGACGTGGACCTGGTGGTGCCCAACCTGGAGGAGGCGCGGGTCCTCGTGGATGCCCGTGGCCCGCAGATCGACCTCGAGGCCCTGGCCGCACGGTTCCCCCACGTCGTCATCACGCTGGGTGCCATGGGAGCCGCCTACGTCGGGGCCGAGGTCCGTGAGCAGGTCACCGCCCCGCGGGTCCAGGTGGTCGACACCACGGGGGCCGGCGATGCCTTCGCGGCAGGGTTCCTGAGCGCCTGGCTGGTCGACCGGAAGCCCCTCCCAGCGCTCGAGGCTGGTCGGGCTGCAGCGGAGCAGTGTGTGGCACGCTTGGGTGCCAGACCGCACGCCCGCGCCTGAGAAGGTGCTGAGCCTGCGCATGTTTCTGGGCCAGTCGACTGGCACAAGTCGGATTTTTGGGGCAATCTCTGAGTCGGGGAGCGAGATCTGAGGACATGACGTGACGGAGACCAGGACCAAGCGGGCCTACCACTCGCCGCTTCGACAGAGGCGCGCGGCTGAGTCGCGCCAGCGCATCATCGAGAGCTCGCTCTCGCTGTTCAACGAGCTGGGCTACAGCGGCACCACGATGTCGGCCATCGCCAAGCGCGCCGCCGTCTCGGTGGAGTCGGTCCACGGCGTCGGGCAGAAGGGCGACCTCCTGCTGATGGCGTTCCGCCTGGCGTACAACGGCGACAGCCGTGTGACGGACCCGTCGTGGTTCGACCAGGTCGACGCCACCGACGACCCGGAGAAGGGTCTCGACCTCTGGATCGCCGAGCAGATCGCGGCCAACGAGCGCGCTGCCGGCCTCTGGCTCGCGTGCCGCGCCGCCGCTGCGGTGGAGCCCGCCATCTCGCAGGCCCTCCAGGAGCAGATCGAGGCCCGGCTGCAGGGCTACGTCCGGGCCGTCCGCTGGATGGCACGCGCGGGTCTGCTCGACGGCGAGCCGCCCGAGGACCGTCTGATCGACTTCGCCGGTGCCGTGAACGTCATGGTGTCGCCGGAGACCTACATCCAGCTCGTCCACGACTGGGGCTACGACCACGCCCGCTACGAAGGCTGGCTGCGGCGCGCCCTCACCGGCATGCTGGCTGCCAGCACGTTGGCCAAGCAGGGGAAGTAGCGCCGGGCGCTCGAAGCCGGACCGCACCGCCCACCACGCTCGCGTGGTGGGCGGTCCTCGTCCGTGGAGGTGTCAGGGGACCACGGGCAGGCTCAGGACCTGGCCGGCCGAGCCGGTCGCGACGGTGACGGGGGTGGGCACCAGTCCGCCGCGGTAGTTCGTGGACCCTCCGGCCACGACGAGCCGCACGCGGTGGCCCGGCGCGAACCGGTGGACGAACGCGGGCAGCGTGACCGTGAAGCGGGCGCCCGCCTCGGGGACCCGCACGGGTGCCACGAGGTTGCGGACGGTGGCGGCCTTGCCCGCGGCGTCGACGTCCTCGATGCGGACGAAGACGACGAGCTTGCCGGCATCGATCACCTGCGCTGCCTGGGCGAGCGGTGCGCTCACCGTGAGGTCGAGGCGGGGCGACCCGACCACGTCGAGGCGGGACGACAACGCCGGACCGGTCCAGGTGGCGGCGGTTCCCGGGAGATCAGCCTCCGGCAGCGGGACCGACGAACCGACGACATCGATCTTGTTGGTCGTGGTCGGCAGTCCCGCCGGCGGGGTGACGAACGTCTGGGAGCCGACGACGACCTTCTTGGCGTCGCTCGTGAGCGACGCCCCCGAGAGGTAATAGCGTCGTGCGGCGCCCACGGGGAAGGTGGCGCTCGTGGCATAGGCGGGCTTGGCGCTGCCCGAGTACTTCACCCAGTCGCGGAAGTAGCCGAAGAGCGGGCCGGTGCTCACCGACGAGCCCTTGAGGTAGTGGTCGAACCAGGCGTTGACCCGCTCGGTCACGTACTGCTTCGCGCTGGGCGCCGCGAAGTCGATCTCGCCGGGGGCGTTGGGGCCGGAGTGGCCGCCGTTGACCCACAGCATCTTGACCGGGACCTTCGCCTTGCGCAGCGCAGTGAAGGTGGCGACGCCCTCGTTGAGGTTGAAGAGGGTGTCCTCCTGCCCCTGGAAGAGGAGCGTGGGGACGCGGACCTTGGAGATGTAGCTCGCGACGGACCGCTTGCGGAGCTCCGCGACCGCCGCAGGGTCCACCGTGCCGGTCGCCCCGGCGGTGACGAGGGCCGGGCACACGAAGTCGGCGAAGTTGGGGCACGGCACGAGTCGTGTGGGATCGTCCAGGGCCTTCGAGACGCCGCCGGTGACGCCGAGCGCCGAGAACCCGAGCGCCCAGAAGAGCTTGGCCGCGCCCGGCGTGGAGGTGCTGACCCCGGTGGTCTGCGAGGTGTTGTTGGGCGAGAGCGAGTAGGACAGGTCGTTCCAGGTGGCGCCGGGCACGATCGTGTCGAGACGCTTGTCGATGGAGGCGGTCGCGAACTGGATGCCGCCGCCGTAGGAGACGCCGATCATGCCGATGCGCGGGTCGCCGGGCTTGTCGAGCTTCACGACGTCGAGCCTGGGGGCGAGGCGGGTGCGGCCGGCGTCCAGGAACGCGGCGCCGCGCGTGCCCGCGAGGTAGCTGATGAGCTGGCTGGCGGCCTGTCCGTCCACGGCGGGATCGTCGAGGGTGATCTTGCAGGTGGACCCGCCGAAGCCGAGGCCGGAGTACGACAGCACGGCGTAGCCCCGGCCGGCGAGGTACTTGCCGAGGCCGGCCTGGTCGTCCTTGGATCCGCCGAAGCCGTTGGTGGTGAGCACGGCAGGCACGCGCTTGGTGCGGCTCGCGGTCTTGGGCAGATAGAGGTCCGCCGGGATCTTGCACGTCTGCGCCCCCGCCTTGACCGTGAAGAACAACGGTGTGGCGGTGTAGCTGGTGGCTGCGGCCGCGGCGGTGGGTGAGCCGAGGACGGTTGCCGTCAGGGCCGCGGCGGCCAGGCCGGCGACGAGGGACCGAAGACGCACGAGGAGCTCCTGAAGTGGGACGACCGTTTCAGATATCAACGATCAAGCGTGGTCCAGGTCACGTCCGGGGAGACGGACGATGAGGGGTCGTGGTCGTCCTGGCGGCCACCGTGCCCTCGTCATCGGGCCTGGTGCGTCGCTCGACGACGAAGGACCCCGCCCCCGCCGATGGCGGGAACGGGGTCCTGGACAGTGCTTGGCTCAGGCCTTGGCGTCGTCCTCGTCGGTGTCCTTGGCCTTGGCCTCGGTGTCCGGCTCGTCGTCGGTCGCGGTTGCGGCCGCCTCGTCGTCGGACGCGGCCTTGCCGGCCGCGACGGTGAGGTCGCCGCCCGACGGGTTGGCGTCGGTCAGCTCGGCCTCGTCGTCGGAGACGGGGTCGGGGGCGGGCGCGTCCTCGACGGCCACGACCTCGGTCGGCGCCTCCGGTGACGTGACGCCCTCGGACTCGGGCTCGTCGGCCTTGGCCTCCGGCTCGGCGACGGTCTCGGCCTCCTCCTCGCGGGGACCGGGCTCGTCGTCGTCGGGCTCCGCGGTGGCGGGGCCGTCGGCGTCGGTGTCGTCGTCCGCGGGCTCCGGAGCAGGCTCCGGCGCAGGCACGGACTCCTCGTCGGCGTCCTTGGCCTCGGGCTCGTCGGCCTTCGCCTCGGGCTCGGGGGCGGGCTCGTCGGCCTTGTCCTCGGTCTCCTCGACCTCGGGCTTGCCGTCGTCGCCCCACTCCTTCTCGGACTTCCCGTCGTCGTCGACCTCGACGTTGTGCTCGGCGGCGACCTCGGCGTCACTGGCCGCGGTGTCCTCGGCCGGAGCGTCCTCGGTGGTGCTCTCCTCGGCCTCGGCGACGGCCGCTTCCGGCTCCTCGTGGGCCTCGGCGGCCTCGCCGACCTCGGCGGTCTCGGAGATGGACGACGGATCAGCCTCGTCCTCGGCGTCAGGCTCGGCCTCGGTGGCCTTGTCGGTCGTCTCGGCCTCGGACTTCTCGGCCGGCTCCTCGGCAGCAGGCTCGTCGGCCTTCGCCTCGGCCTCGGCGTCGTCGCCGTCGCCACCGGCGGCAGCAGCGGTGGCGGCCTCCGCCTCGGCCACGACGGCAGCGTCCTCGTCGGCCGTGGGCTCGGCCTCGGGCGCACGCTTCACGGCAGCAAGCAGCATCTGCGCGATGTCGAGGACCTCGACCTCCTCGCGGGCCTCGCCGGCCTGCTGCTGGGCGGTGAGACCGTCCGAGAGCATGACGCGGCAGAAGGGGCAGCCCACGGCGATCTGGTCGGCACCCGTGGCGACGGCCTCGACCGTGCGGTTCACGTTGATGCGTGAGCCGAGGTTCTCCTCCATCCACATGCGAGCGCCGCCGGCGCCGCAGCAGAATGAGCGCTCCTTGTTGCGGGGCATCTCGGTGAAGGTGGCGTTGGGGATGACCTCGAGCAGCTCGCGGGGAGCCTCGTAGACCTGGTTGTGACGGCCCACGAAGCACGGGTCGTGGTACGTGATGGTCTTGCTGGGTGCCTCGGCCGCAGGGGCCACCGGCTTGAGCTTGCCCTCGCGCACGAGCCGGTTGAGCAGCTGCGTGTGGTGGACGACCTCGAGCTCGACGCCGAACTCCTTGTACTCGTTCTTGAGCGTGTTGAAGCAGTGCGCGCAGGTGGAGACGACCTTCTTGACCTTCATCTCCTTGAACACCTCGGTGTTCTCCATGGCGAGCTGCTGGAACACGATCTCGTTGCCCGCGCGGCGGGCGGAGTCGCCGGAGCAGGTCTCACCGTCGCCCAGCACGGCGAAGCTCACGCCGGCCGTGTCGAGCAGCTCGGCCACAGCCTGCGTGGTCTTCTTGGCGCGGTCCTCGAAGGCACCGGCGCAGCCGACCCAGAACAGCCACTCGACCTCGTCGAGGCTCTCGACGTCGGTCCCGACCTGCTTGACCTCGAACGGCAGGTCCTTGGCCCAGTTCATCCGGTCCTTGGGGTTCATGCCCCACGGGTTCCCCTTGCGCTCCAGGCCCTTGAAGATGTTGTTGAGCTCGGCCGGGAAGTTGGACTCGACCAGCACCTGGAAGCGGCGCATGTCGTCGATGTGGTCGACGTGCTCGATGTCGACCGGGCACTGCTGGACGCAGGCACCGCAGTTGGTGCAGGACCACAGGACGTCGGGATCGATGACGCCGTAGACCGACTCGTCGCCGATGAGGGGGCGGTCGATCTCCTTCTGCTGCTCCTCGGTGCGCTGGTCCTCGGGGATGTCGAGGAGCGGCAGCTTGGCGTAGGCGTGCTCGCGCAGACCCATCACCAGGAGCTTGGGGCTCAGCGGCTTCTCGGTGTTCCAGGCCGGGCACTGGCTCTGGCAGCGGCCGCACTCGGTGCACGTGGTGAAGTCGAGGATGCCCTTCCAGGAGAAGTCCTCGACCTTGCCGACGCCGAGCTTCTCGAAGTCCTCCTCCTCGAGGTCCTCCATCTTCTCCAGCGAGATGGGCTCGCCGTTGATGTAGAGGGGCTTCAGGGCGCCGAGCGCCGTGCTGCCGTCGGACTCACGCTTGAACCAGATGTTGAACCAGGCGGTGAAACGGTGCCAGGCCACGCCCATGGTGATGTTGCGGGCGATGATGAACAGCCACAGCATCGCCGTGGTGATCTTGATCATCGCAATGACGTAGATGATGTTCTCGAGCGACCCGATGGAGTCCTCGCCGGTGGGGTAGAGCTTGGCGAAGAGCTGCGAGATCGGGAAGTGGAGTCCCGTGGCGTGGTCGGCGTCGCCGTGGGCCTTGGCCAGGTTGTACTCGGCGCCGCGGATGAAGAGGATCGCGGCGCTCTCGATGAGCACCATGGCCTCGACGAAGTAGGCCTGCCACATGGTGGAGCCGAAGAAGCGGCTCTTGCGGCCGAGCTTCGAGGGCAGGTGCGTCACGCGGTAGATGAACAGCGGGATGATGGCCAGCGCGCCCAGGAGGCCGAGGACCTCGGCGACCCACTCGTACAGGAAGAACTTCCCGATGATGGGCCAGGCGAACTCGGCATCGAAGAGCTGGAAGTAGGCCTGGGCGACCGCGGTGCTGAGCACGAGGAACGCGGCGTACGCGAACCAGTGCAGGATGCCGACCCACGTCCACTGCAGCATGCGCGTGTGGAGGAACGTCTCCTTGAACATGTTCACGGTGCGCGCGACCGGGTCGTTGGTCCGACCGATCGCGGGCTGGCCCGCGCGCATGACCTTGAGCATGCGGCGGACGGTGATCGTCAGCAACGGGACCGCCACGGCGGTGAAGCCGAGCGAGACGATGATCGCGACGAGCTGCATGGAGGCCACCAATCACTGGATGTACGCGCCACCCGCGTACTGGACAGTAGGGCTGACGATAGTGCGTTCGCAGGCGCTGCGCGCACTAAGGCATGCCATACCGGGCGCCGGTGAAAGGCATCTCACGTGGTGCCCGTGGGGCGCGATGGGCGACGGTGGCGCGGGCCTCAGGCCTCGACTGCGTCGCGACGGCGCACCGGCACGATGCCGATGGCCAGCAGCGGGAAGATCGCCACCGCTGCGAAGGCCACGGCGTAGCCCCGCTCGGTGACCAGGGCGCCCACGAGCGGAGGCACCCCGGCACTCACGAGGTACTGGCCGGTGTTCTGCCAGCCCATCGCCTTGCCCGACCAGAAGGGGCCGCCGATCTCGGCCACGGCCGTGAAGGCCAGACCGTTGTCGGCGACCGTGACCGCGGTGGCCAGGACGATGAGCCCGATGGCCAGGAACGTCGGCTCGAGCAGACCCAGGGCGAGCATCGTGACGGACGCGGCGACGGCCACCTGGCGCATGGGTCGCAGACGGCTGCCGACGCGGTCGGACCAGGCGCCGACGCCGATGCGGGCGGCGGCCCCGAGGAGCTGGGTCGAGGCCACCAGGGCGCCGGCGGCCCAGGCCGACCAGCCCTTGGCGTCGACGAGCCACACGAGCATGTAGGTCCACACGGTGAACTGCGGGATCACGAGGAGCATCGAGGCCGCGTGGATGCGCACCAGGGTGCGGTCGCCGCGGTACGGGTTGACGAGCGTGCCGTCGTCGATGGCGGCAGCGCGGTCGGGCCGCGGAGGATCGACCACGAGCAGCCAGCACAGCACGGTGGCCACGGCGCTGATGCCCGCGACGACGACCATCGTCGTGCCGATGCCCGAGTGGCTGGCCAGCTGCGGCACGAGCAGGGCTGCCGCGCCGACGCCGAGGGGGAGCCCCGTCTGCCGGATGCCCATGGCCGTGCCACGACGGTTGGCCGGGAACCAGCCGACGACCAGGCGCCCGCTCGCGGAGTTGGTGGAGGCTGCGCCCACCCCGGCCAGGAAGAAGCAGAGCCCGAGCGCCACGTAGCCCGACGACGCCGCGGCGGCGAGTGAGCCGGCCGTCACGACGGCGAGCCCGAGGGTGAGGCACAGCCGCTCACCGAGGCGGTCGACGAGGATGCCCCACGCCACGAGGGAGACCATCGTCCCGACGAGCGGGGCCGACGCGAGCAGGCCGGCCTGGGTGAGGCTCAGCCCGCGCTCGAGGTGCAGGTAGGTGATGAGGAACGGCGCCGCGTTGTTGGCGATCGTCCCGGCCACCTGCGCCGCCATGCTCACCCCGAGCATGAGCCAGCGGTTGGGGGCGACGACGGTTGCGGTGCTCACCCATTCATCCTGCTCGCGTGGCGGCCACCACAGCGGGCCGGGTGGGTGTGATCCCAGCCCTCGGGATCAGCGGCGCGGTGTCAGGCCGTGGTCACGGCAGGGCGCCGGCCCACGCGAGGGCCTGCTTGAGGAGCTGGCCGCGGCCACCCTCCATGTCGGCGAGGACCGACGGGTCGAGCAGCTCGGCCGGCGTGAGCCAGGTGAGCTCGAGGGCGTCCTGGCGCGGGTTGCACTCACCCGTGACGGGCACGAGGTAGACGAGCGCCACGGCGTGCTGGCGCGGGTCGTGCAGCGGCGTGACGCCGGGAAGCGGGAAGTACTCGGCCACGGTGAACGGCACGACTGCGGCGGGCAGCTGCGGGAACGCCGTGGGACCGAGGTCCTTCTCGAGGTTGCGCAGCAGCGCGTCGCGCACGGACTCGCCGTGCATGACGCGGCCCGAGACGATCGTGCGGCTCAGCTCGCCGGTGGTGGCGGAGCCGCGCAGCAGCACGCCGACCTGCTCGATCTGGCCCAAGGCGTCGACGCGGGCCGGGACGGCCTCCACGTAGAGGATCGGGACGCGCGACCGGGTCTCGTCGAGAGCGATGTCGGAGAGCCAGCCGGGATTCGGGTCGGGGGTGCGCACGGACGACATGGGCACCATCTTGTCGCACGGGTGGGCGGCTCCACGTCGACACGGCGGGAGAGGTGCGTCTCGCTGGGCCGTGGTCGTCGGCACGGGCTGCGTAACCCGGAGACCCGTCCGCCCGTTGCTGAGGTGACCCCGGTCACTGAGGAAAGGCACTCCATGTCCCGTCGCGTCGCCGCCTGGCCGCCGCTCGTCCTGGCCGTCGCGGTCGTCGCACTCCTCGTGGGCGTCCTGGTGGCCACCGTGCCCTCGGCGCAGGCTGCTGACTCCGACGACCGGGTCCCCCGCGCGAAGTGCGGCCCCGGAGCCCGCCCGGAGCCCGGCGTGCAGGGCCAGATCCCGCGCGCGCAGCGGATCTCCGGCGACAGCACCAAGGGCTACTGGTGCAACCTCAAGCTCGTGGGTCAGTACCAGGGGACCGGCGGCGGCATCGTGAGCCCGATCTACGGTCACTGCGCCTACCTCGGCACCGCCAACACGGGGATCCTGAGCGGCAACCCGGGCGTCCAGGTGGTCGACGCGAGCAACCCCGCCAAGCCCCGGCGCTCGGCGGTGCTGGGCTCCACGGCGTTCTCGATCAGCACGTGGGAGTCGCTCAAGGTGCACGAGGGGCGCAAGCTCCTGGTCGGCGCCGGAGTGCAGTCGCTGCCGGGCATCGGTGTGGGCGCGCTCGACGTCTACGACGTCGGCCGGGACTGCGCGAAACCCACGCTGCTGAACGGCACCGGGATCGGCCAGCTCACGCAACCCATCTTCAACGTCGCGCACGAGGGTGGCTTCTCCCCTGACGGCAAGACCTACTGGGCCACGAGCGCCTACACCGGCCAGATCACGGCGATCGATCTCACCGATCCGACCAGGCCCAGGACGGTCTACACCGGTACCGCCGGCCTCACCAACCACGGCTTCTCGTTCAGCGCAGACGGCAGGACGATGTACGGCGTCACCGCCGTCCCGGCCGGACTGCAGATCCTCGACGTGAGCGACATCCAGACCCGCAAGGCCGTCCCGCAGATCAGGCAGGTCGCGTCGCTCCCGTGGAACGACGGTCTCTTCAGCCAGATGACCGTCCCCTTCACGTCGAAGGGCAGGAAGTACCTGTGGACGGTGGACGAGGCGGGCAACGGCGGCATCCGGCTGGTCGACGTCCAGGACCTCGCCAAGCCGCGCATCGTGCGGCACGTCCGTCTGGAGATCGGGCTCGCCTCGAGCGCAGCCCGACGCAGCCAGGACGTGGGCGGCGACGGCCTCTTCGGCTACGAGTCCCACTACTGCACGATCGACCGGCCGAAGGATCCGACGGCCCTCGCCTGCGGCTACGTGCAGTCGGGGATCCGGGTCTTCGACATCCGCAGGCCGACGGCCCCGAAGGAGATCGCCTACTTCAACCCGGCGGCGCAGAAGGGCAAGACCCTTCTGCAGCTGCCCAACTCCTTCCACGCCATCGCCACCTACCTGCCGCCCGTCATCTCGACGCTCTCGCTCGAGTCGCTCGCTGACTCGGTGCTGCGCCCGGACCTGACGGCCGACTGGTGCATGTCGCCGCCGAAGTTCGTCGGCAGGAACGAGCTGTGGGTCAGCTGCAGCGACGCCGGCTTCCTGGCGCTCAGGTTCACCAACAACGCCTTCCCGCTGAGGTGAAGGGCCAGAAGGTCGGGCTCCCGATCCTGCTCGCGGCGGTCCTCGCCGCGCTCGTGGTGGCGGGGACGGCGGGCTGGTCGCTCCGAGCCGTGACGGAGGGCGCGCCCGAGGAGGCCGCGCCGTCGTCGGTCGACGTCGGGTTCGCCCAGGACATGTCGGTGCACCACGAGCAGGGCGTCCTGATGGCGCAGGTCGCCGCGCGGCAGTGCACGGGCGTCGTGCGGGCACTCGCCGGCGGGATCGTCCAGGCGCAGAGCCAGGAGGTGGGGACGATGCGCGGCTGGCTCGTGCTGTGGCGTGAGCCCCAGCTCGCCTCGGCCGCGCCGATGGGCTGGATGGACGGCCACCACCACGGATCGACGATGCCCGGGATGGCCACGACGAAGCAGCTCGAGGACCTCCAGTCGTCCACGGGCCGTGCCTGCGACCGACGCTTCCTCACCCTCATGACCGCCCACCACGAGGGCGCCCTCGAGATGGCCGGCGAGGCCGCCCGGCGCGCCGGCACCTCCGACGTCCGCCAGCTCGGCCGACGGATCGCTCGCGAGCAGGCCCAAGAGATCGTCGAGCTCCGCGGCCTCCAGCAGACGCTCGGCTGACCCCGGGCGGTGGATCCGCCACCGAACGGCACGGCCCCGGGGCCGTGCCGGTGGATCGGCCACCGCATGAGCCCTGAGACGGTGGAAGGACCACCGCTCGGCGCCGGGGTAGTGTGGGCTCACCACGACAGGGGAGCGCCACCGCAGAGGGCGCTGAGAGTGCGGAACAGCCGCAGACCCTAGAACCTGCTCCGGTTAGTACCGGCGAAGGGAGTCACGATGAGTTCTGCATCCACGACCACCACGACCGACCAGGCCCGAGGTCTCGACGTGCGGTACCGCACGATCGACCTCGTCACGATCGCCACGCTGGCGGTCGCGTTCGGCGTCATCTTCTGGGGCTGGGGCAAGGCCTACGAGCCGCTGAGCGCCCTGGCCCTGTTCTCCTACCCGCCCAGCTCCGCCGTCCTCGCCGGACCCTGGCTCGCCGCGGGCGTCATCGGCGGGCTCATCGTCCGCAAGCCGGGCGCTGCCTTCGCGACGGAGTTCCTCGCCGCTGCCGTCTCGACCGTCGTCATCGGCGGGACGCAGTGGGGCTGGACCGTCTTCGCCTCCGGGTTCTTCCAGGGCCTCGGTGCCGAGCTCATCTTCCTGCTCGTCTTCTACCGCAAGTTCGGTGTCGTCGTGGCCATGGCGTCCGGCGCGCTCGCAGGGATCATCGAGGCCTTCTACGAGTGGACCCAGTTCGCCAAGGGCTGGGGCTGGGACTACAAGCTCGCGCACCTGGGCTTCCTCACCGCCTCCGGCATCGTCGTGGCGGGCCTCGGCAGCTGGCTGCTCGTCAAGGCGCTCGCCGAGGCCGGCGTCCTCGACGCCTTCGAGCCCGGCCGCGAGGCCGCCGAGGCCACCGACCGGGAGTGACTCCTCCAGCCGTGCGGCCGGGCGAGGTCCGGGTCTCCGGGCTCTCGTGGACGCCGCTCGGCCGGCGCTCGCCCGTCCTCATCGGGCTGGACCTGAACGTCCAGCCCGGTGAGCGGGTGCTGCTGCTCGGCGCGAGCGGCGCCGGGAAGTCGTCTGTCCTGCATGCCCTGACGGGCGCGCTGGGCGGGACGATCGCCGGCACGCTCGACGGCGCGGTGTCCGTGGGCGGTCGGCTGGGTCTGCTGCCCCAGGACCCCACCGACTCGGTGGTCGCCGACCGCATCGGGCGAGACGTGGCCTTCGGGCCCGAGAACCTCGGGCTCGGCCGTGCCGAGATCTGGCACCGTGTCGACGCGGCGCTCGCCGCCGTCGGCCTGCCCTACGGGCGGGACCATCCCACGGTCGCGCTGTCCGGCGGGGAGCAGCAACGGCTCGCGCTCGCCGGGGTCCTGGCCCTCGGCCCTGACGTGATGGTGCTCGACGAGCCGACCTCGATGCTCGACCCTGTGACGGCCGCAGTGGTCCGGGACGCGGTGGTGGGGGTCCTCGGCGACCGCACCCTCGTGGTGGTGGAGCACCGCTTCGAGCCGTGGCTGGACCACGTGGACCGCGTCGTCGTCCTCGAGTCCGGCGGCATCGCCTTCGACGGCTCCGTGGACCACTTCCTCCGTGGCGCCTTCCCCGCTCTGTGGATGCCGGGTGCGACCGTCCCCGAGCCGCTCGCGGTCGAGGGCCGTCTCGTGGCTCCTGCGGGAGAAGTGGTCGCGCCGGTCGCCGAGGCTCTCGTGGTCGACCTCGTGACCCGGCTCCTGCGAGGGACGCAGCGGACCCGGGCGATCGACGGTCTCGACGTCGCGACGGTGCCCGGTCGGCGTCTCGCTCTCACGGGGGCGAGCGGAGCCGGCAAGTCCACCGCCCTCGCGGCACTCGCCGGCCTGGTCCGCCCCACGGCCGGCAGCGTGACGCCCGACCTCTCCCGTCTTCGCAGCCGAGACCTTGCCGCGGTCCTGGGCTGGGTCCCGCAGAACCCCGAGCACGCGTTCGTCACGACGTCGGTGCGCGACGAGGTCGCGGTGAGCGCGGCCCGCCTCGGTCGGGTCGTCGACGTCGACGGAGTGCTGGCGGCTCTCGGCCTCGACTCCCTCGCCTCGGCCCACCCCTTCCGGCTCTCGGGCGGCGAGCAGCGTCGGCTCGCGCTGGCTGCCGGGCTCGCCCACCGGCCGGGGCTGGTGATGCTCGACGAGCCGACCGTGGGGCAGGACCGTCGGACCTGGGCCGCGGTCGCCGGGTGGATCGGCGCCGCTGCCGACGCCGGTGCAGCGGTGGCCGTGAGCACCCACGACGCGGACCTCCCCGTCGACGCCGTGGTCGAGATCGTCGCCGGGGGCCGGTCATGAGTGCCGCCCGGCTCGTGCGCGGGGCGTTCCTGCGCAGCAACCCGCTGGCGCTCCTCTCCGTCGGGCTCTGGTCCCTCGTGGGCGGGCTCTTCGTGACGGACCTCGACATCGGCGTCGTCGCCCTGTCGGCCTACCTCGTCGTGGTCGCCCTCGTCGCACCCACGTGGCGCTACCCGCTCCTGTGTCTCGCGTTCGCCCTGGTGGCCGGGGCCACCGTCACGTACTCGACGTGGCGCGGCAACGGCCAGGAGCTCGACGCCGCGCTCGTGCAGGGGGTCCGGGTGCTGGTCGTCGCATGGCCGGGGTCGGTGGCGATCGGGTACCTGGACCCCGCTCGGCTCGGCGACCACCTGGCGCAGGGCCTGCGCCTGCCGGCGCGCTTCGTCGCCGCGTTCGTCGCCGCGCTGCAGCGGTTGACGACCCTCGCGCACGCCTGGACCCAGCTGGACCGGTCGCGGCGGGCCCGAGGCCTCGGCCCCGAGTGGCGCCACCCTGTCGCTGCGGTGCGCTGGGGCCTGTCGATGGCGTTCGCGCTGCTCGTCCACGCGCTGCGCGGGGCGGGGCGCACGGCCGTGGCGATGGACGCGCGCGGCTTCGCCACCGCACAGGACCGCACGTGGGCCGAGTCCGCCGACTGGTCGCGCACCGACGTCGCGGTGGCCGTCGGCGGCCTGCTCCTCGGCCTCGTCGCCCCGACCGTGTGGGCGGTGACCTAGCGTCCGTCTGCCGCCCCCTGCCGTGGGGGGCGGTGACCTGGCGTCCGTCTGCCGCCCCCTGC
>NZ_LMFJ01000002.1:524383-524528 GCF_001426755.1 Aeromicrobium sp. Root495
CGGTGAGTCAGCGTCCGTTCGAGCGTCTTGAGGGGCCGCGAACGGACGCCAGCTCACCGCCCCCGGGCCGAGCCGCCGCGAACGGACGCCAGCTCACCGCCCCCGGGCCGAGCCGTCGGGAGCGGACGCCAGCTCACCGCCCCCG
>NZ_LMFJ01000002.1:524608-608412 GCF_001426755.1 Aeromicrobium sp. Root495
ACGGACGCCAGCTCACCGCCCGGGTTAAGACAGGTGACAGGCTCACCGCCCGGGGCGGGGCGCGGGCGGACCTAGCCAGTGGCCTCGGGGGCGGCTAGGGTGCCAGGTAAGCAAGCGCTTAGTTGTACCCACACCGGAGGAGTCCCGCATGCCCCGCGTCTTCGAAAGCCTCGACGAGCTGAAGTCCGCCGTCGGAACCGAGCTCGGCACGAGCGACTGGATCACCGTCACCCAGGAGCAGATCAACACGTTCGCCGACGCCACGGGCGACCACCAGTGGATCCACGTCGACCCCGAGCGCGCCGCCGACGGCCCGTTCGGCACGACGATCGCCCACGGCTACCTCACCCTCTCGCTGCTGCCCGTCTTCGGCGCCGACATCTACGAGGTCCGCAACATCGCCATGGGCGTCAACTACGGCGCCAACAAGGTGCGCTTCCCCAACCCCGTCCCGGTGGACTCGCGCCTGCGCGCCACCGCGACGCTCAAGGAGACCGCCGACATCCCGATCGGCACCCAGGTCACCATCACGTTCGTGGTCGAGCGCGAGGGTGCGGAGAAGCCCGCCGTCGTGGCCGAGGTCGTCTACGTCTTCGCGGCGGCCTGACATGGACTTCCTCCACGACGCCGAGACCAACGCGCTCCTCGAGCGCGTCCGTGAGTTCATGGACGCCGAGGTGTTCCCCCGCGAGGCCGAGCTCAAGCAGCAGCTCGAACAGAGCGTGAAGGACGACGTGTGGTCGTTCCCGCAGGCCATCCTCGACGTCCGCGAGAAGGGCAAGGCCGCCGGTCTCTGGAACTTCGCGCTCCCGGGCGCGCCCGAGGAGGGCGGACTCACCAACCTCCAGTACGCCCCCATCGCCGAGCTCACGGGCCGCAGCATCCAGCTCGCGCCCCAGGCCTTCAACTGCGCGGCGCCCGACACGGGCAACATGGAGGTGCTGCACATGTTCGGCACCGACGAGCAGAAGGAGCGCTGGCTCAAGCCCCTGCTCGCCGGTGAGATCCGCTCGGCCTTCGCCATGACCGAGCCCGACGTCGCGTCGTCCGACGCCACCAACATCCAGATGAGCATCGTCCGCGACGGCGACGAGTACGTCATCAACGGACGCAAGTGGTGGATCACCGGCGCCATGAACCCGGCGTGCGAGGTCTTCATCGTGATGGGCAAGACCGACCCGTCGGCCGACCGTCACCGCCAGCAGTCGATGATCCTCGTCCCGCGCGACACCCCCGGCCTGGAGATGGTGCGCGGGATGCACGTCTTCGGCTATCACGACCGCGACCACGGCGGGCACGCCGAGCTGCGCTTCACCGACGTCCGGGTGCCGGCGTCCAACCTCATCGCCGGCGAGGGAGAGGGCTTCGCCATCGCGCAGGCCCGACTCGGGCCCGGCCGCATCCACCACTGCATGCGCTCCATCGGCCTCGCCGAGCGCGCGCTGGAGATGATGGTCCGTCGCGCCACGCAGCGCGAGACGTTCGGCAAGGCGCTCGCTCGCCAGGGTGTGGTGCAGGACTGGATCGCCGAGTCGCGCGTCCAGCTCGAGCAGCTGCGCCTGCTGTGCCTCAAGGCCGCCTGGCTCATGGACACGCAGGGCAACCGTGCGGCCCACACCGAGATCCAGGCCATCAAGATCGCGACGCCCAAGACGGTGGAGTGGATCCTCGACAAGGCCATCCAGGTGCACGGCGGCGGCGGGCTCAGCCAGGACTACCCGCTCGCCGAGATGTTCGCCGGCATCCGGACCCTCCGGTTCGCCGACGGCCCCGACGAGGTGCACAAGGCGGCCCTGGCCCGGGCCGAGATCAAGAAGTACCTGTGACCGTGGACCTGCAGGGCCGGGCCGCCGTCGTCACCGGTGCGGGCGGCGGCATCGGTGCGGCGTTCGCGCGACGTCTGCTGGAGGAGGGCGTGGCCTCGGTCGTGCTCGCCGACATCGACGACGACCTCCTGGACGCGGCGGCCGACCCGCTGGCGGAGGAGTTCGGCGAGGAGCGGGTGCTGCGCCGAGCGGTCGACGTCACGAGCGACCTCGGCGTCGGTGCGCTCCTGCAGACGTCGCCCGGCCCCGTCGACCTCTTCGTGGCCAACGCGGGCGTCTTCCGCGGGTTCGGCCTCGAGGCGTCGCCCGACGACTGGCAGCTCTCGTGGGACGTCAACGTCATGGCGCACGTCGTGGCGGCCCGGACGCTCGTCCCGGAGTGGGTGGCCGACGCCCGTGAGGGCGGGCGCGGCGGCATCTTCGTGAGCGTCGCGTCGGCGGCCGGGCTGCTCACCCAGCTGGGCTCGCCCACGTACTCCGCCACCAAGCACGCTGCCCTCGGCCTCGCCGAGTGGCTCGCCGCCACCTACGGCGACCAGGGCGTGCAGGTCTGTGCCGTGTGCCCCATGGGGGTGCGCACCGCCATGCTCGAGGAGGGCGAGACGAGCGAGGTCCCCGACGCGCGCCTGGGCATGAGGTCGGTCGTGAGCGCCGGGGAGCCGGTGGAGGCGTCGGCGGTGGCCGACGCCGCGCTCCAGGCGCTGGCCGAGGGTCGTTTCCTCGCCCTGCCCCATCCGGAGGTCGACCGCATGCAGCAGCAGAAGGCCGCCGACCGCGACCGCTGGATCAGCGGCATGCAGCGCTTCCGCTCCAGCCTGGAGTAGGCGACGGCGCTAGGGTCGGGTCATGGGTGTCTGGGCAGGGCGGATCAAGGTCGCGGCGGTCGCGCTGGCGGTCGTCGTGGCGGTGTGGATCCTCGACCGGCTCGCCGACGTCGAGTGGCCCGAGGGGGCCGTGCCCGTCGTCCGCGCCGTGCTGCTCGTCGCGGCCGTGGCCATCGCCGGCATCGCGTACCAGACCTGGAGCACCAACCCTCCGCGCACGCCGCTCGTCGTCTCCTCGATGATCGTGTCGCTGGTGGGTGGCGCAGCCTTCGCCTCCGCCGTCACGTCGGCCCCCAGCGGCGAGGTGCTCACGAGCGGACCGCTGCCTGTCGTGGGCGTGGTGGCGCTGGTCTTCGCGGTCGTCGCCCTCACGGCTGAGTCCTCGAAGCGCTCACCCACCACCTAGGCTGGGTCGTATGGCCATCGAGCTCAGGACCCCCGCGCAGATCGAGGAGATGCGTCCCGCCGGACGCTTCGTCGGCGAGGTGCTCACCGCCCTCGTCGAGGCGGCCGACGTCGGCGTCAACCTGCTCGAGCTCGACGCCCTGGCCCACCGCATGATCACGGACCGCAGGGCCGAGTCCTGCTACATCGACTACGCGCCGTCCTTCGGCCGCGGACCGTTCGGCAAGGTGCTCTGCACGTCCGTCAACGACGCCGTCCTGCACGGGCTCCCGCACGACTACACGCTCGCCGACGGCGACCTCGTGAGCCTCGACTTCGCGGTCTCGGTCGACGGCTGGGTGGCCGACTCGGCCGTCAGCGTCGTGGTGGGGACCCCGCGCGAGGAGGACCTCACCCTCATCGACGCCACCCGGGAGGCACTCGACGCCGCCATCGCGGTGGCACGTCCCGGGAAGAAGATCGGCGACATCAGCGCCACCATCGGTGAGGTGGCCCGATCCCACGGCTACCTGGTCAACACCCAGTTCGGGGGCCACGGCGTGGGCCGCACCATGCACGGCGACCCGCACATCTCCAACGACGGTCGCGCCGGTCGTGGACTGCCGCTCAAGCCGGGCCTCGTCATCGCCATCGAGCCCTGGCTGCTCCACACCACCGACGAGATCCGCATGGACGACGACGGCTGGACCATCCGCAGCGCCGACGGCTCGCGCGGCGCCCACAGCGAGCACACCATCGCCATCACCGACGGCGACCCCATCATCCTCACTGCACGCGTTTGACCTCGCAGATCCGTCGTCGCCCGTAGTCTCGGAAGGCCGCGGGACCGACGGGTCCCGCCGGGAGAGCAGGGGAGAACGCGATGTCGGGCCGCGCCAGGAACATCCGGTCGCTGACGGTCGTCGCCGCCCTGGTGGTCGCGACGCTCGTCGGCGCAGCACCGGCGCCGGCCGCGGAGCCGCAGCCGACCGTGCGCACCACTGCCGACGGGTCCACCACCCTCCGCGACCCTGCGCTGTCGGACGAGGACACCCGCACCGTCGAGGGCGTGCTGCGCGAGGTCGTCACCGAAGGGGCCTCGGACCAGGCTCCGGTCATCACGACCGACGACGGCGACATCATCCCGGTCGACCTCGGCACCGAGGTCCCGCAGTCCGACGCTCCCGTCACCGCCGAGCTGGTGGAGGGCCCGGCGCTCGACGCCGCCCTGGGCGGTCGGGCCGCAGCGCCCGTGCAGGTCGAGTCGGCCCGCGTCGGCACGGCCGCGGTCGCGGCGGCCGTCACCAGCCACCGCGCCTACGTGGCCGTCGTGACGAACAGCGGCTCGAGCAACCTCGAGCCGTCGCCGACGCTCGAGGCCGGGGTGGACCGGGGCCTGGCGTACTGGGCCACCGAGTCCGAGGGGGCCATCTCCTCCTTCACCCGGCCCGCCGCCACGGTGCGGTTCCGGTCGTCGCTCGACGCAACCCGGCGCTGCGGCTTCACCGGCGCCGACGCCCTGTGGAACGAGGCGGCCAGACGGTTCCCCGCCGTCGACTTCAACGCGAGCGGCAACCACCTCGTCGTCATCGTCTCTGACGGCTGCAGCGGCACCGGGCTCGGCACGTTCGGGTCGTCCCTCGCCAGCGGGGGACTCGTCACGATGGCCCAGACGCCGTCGGTCTTCCCCATGACCATCGCCCACGAGCTGGGCCACAACGTGGGCCTGGACCACGCCAACTTCTGCGCGGCCGGGTGCTCGGCGCCGTCCGAGTACTGGAACCTCTACAGCGTGATGGGCCTCGCTGTAGCCGGTGGGACGGCGTACCAGCCGGCGTCGCTCGACAGCGTGTACCGCTCGCAGCTGGGCGTCACGACGCCCGGTGAGGTCGGCGTGGTGTCGGCCGGTCAGAGCGTCACGCGATCCCTCGCGTCCCGGGGCTCCGTGAGCGGGCTGCGCGCCCTCAAGGTCAAGGCCGGCACCACGACCTACTGGGTCGAGTGGCGTGACGGCACTGGGCGCGACGCCGCGTCCTTCTACGCCGCCGCCGACGGTCAGGGCATCGGCGGACGCAGCTTCCCCGACGGCGTGACGGTGACCCGACGGACGGCCGGGACGAGGTCGAGCGCCCTGATGGCCAGGAGCACCCGGTCCGGCTCCTACCAGGGTGGCCAGTCGTTCAAGGCCGGCCCGGTCACCGTGAGGGTGGACTCCATCGGGACCTCGGCGGTCGTCTCGACGACGGTGCTGCGGACGTTCACGACCAAGACTCCGACCATCGTGGGGGTGCGCAAGGTCGGCAGGACGCTGCGGGCCTCGACCGGCACGTGGAGCCCCACGCCGACCTTCTCGTTCCAGTGGTACGCCGACGGCAAGGCCATCTCGAGGGCGACCCGCTCGACCATCACGCTGACCAGGGCCCAGAAGGGCAAGCGCATCACCGTGTGGGTGACCGGGCGCAGGTCGGGCTACCTCACCGTCAAGAGAGGCTCGGCCAGGACCGGCACGATCGGCTGATGCCGACTGCCTGTTTCCTGCCCCGCTGGACTCCCGTCGTCGTACTCTCGACTGGGTAGCTCGGGGGAGCTGGGAGATCTGACCATGCGCAGCACGCGCACGTCCCGACGACGCATCGGAGTCGTCGCAGTCCTCGTCGGGCTGTCCGCGGGTGTCATGGCGCCGGCGTCGGCCGCGCCGGCCGCCGCCGATCCCACCGTCTCCACGGCCTCGGACGGCACGGTGACCTACCGCGACGCCGAGCTCCTGGACGATCCGACGACGACGGTCGAGGGACTCCTGCGGACCGTCGTCCAGGAGGGCGAGCACGGCGAGAGCCGCGAGACCACGGTCATCACGACGGACGACGGCACCGTGGTGCCGGTGGCACTCGACGACCGCGTCGATCGCACCGAGGCTCCGGTCGTGGCGAGGCTCGTGGACGGCTCCGACCTCGACGCAGCCCTCGACGGTCGACGGGCCGACCCGGTCGACGTCGCGTCGGCCCGCGTCGAGCCCGCTGTCGCTGCTGCTGCTGTGGCGCCGGCCCCGCAGCGCGCCTACGTGGCCGTCGTGGCCAACAGCGGGAACAGCGACCTCGACGCAGACGCCACCCTGGAGGCGCGGGTCGACCCGGCGCTCCAGTGGTGGGAGACGGAGGCCGACGAGGCCATCACGTCGTTCGACCGCGCCGGCGGCACCCGGCGCTACACGTCGTCGATCAGCGACACGACCCTCCGCTGCGGCCTCGGCAACCCGGGCCCGCTGTGGACCGAGGCTGCTCAGCAGTTCCCGGGGGTCAACTTCAACGTCGCGGGCAACCACCTCGTCGTCATCGTGTCGAGCACGTGCGCCGCGTCCGGCCTGGGCATCGGGACCATGGGGACGTCGATCTCGGACGGTGGCCTCGTCACGGTGAAGCAGGGCGCCGACACGTTCATGGCGACGCTCGACCACGAGCTCGGGCACAACTTCGGGCTCGACCACGCCAGCTTCTGCGACCCGGGCTGCACGTCGCCCGACGAGTACTGGAACGTCTACAGCGTCATGGGCTTCGGCGTCTCCGGATCGACGTGGGGCCCGCCGGCCCTCGACTCGGTCTACCGCGCCCAGCTGGCCGTCACGGACGCGGGCGAGATCGAGAAGGTCGGCCTCGGGCAGTCCGTCACGCGCAGCCTCGCACCGCGGTCGTCGGCCTCGGGGCTGCGAGGCATCGAGGTGACGGACGGCTCGACGAGCTACTGGGTCGAGTGGCGCAACGGGTCCGCGCGTGACGCCAACACGTTCTACCAGGCGTCGGTGACGGACGGCTACGTCCTCAGCAGCAGCCGCAGCTACCCCTACGGCGTCACGGTGACGCGGCAGGCCACGGGGACGCGGGACGAGACGGCGCTCATGGCACGGGACGCAGGCGGGGGGAAGTACCCGGGCGCCTACGCCGCCGGCCAGACCTTCACGGCGGGCCGCGTGAGCGTCACGGTCAACAGCATCGGGAGCGCCGCGAGCGTCACGGTCGCGAACACCGAGGACGCGCCGACCACGATCGGGACGCCCGCGGTGACGGGGACGCCGAAGGTGGGCGTGCCACTCACCGCGACCGAGGGGACGTGGAGCCCGACGCCGACGGCGTACACGTACCGATGGCTCGCGGACGGCGTCGTCATCGCGGGAGCCACGGCGCGGACGTACACGCCCGACGCGGCCCGACTGGCACAGCGGATCAGCGTCGAGGTGACGGCGATCCGTTCCGGGACCACGCTGGGGAAGGCGACGTCGGCCGGGGTCGGCCCCGTCGCCTCGGGGACGTTCACGCCAGGAACGCCCACGGTCTCGGGAACGGCCAAGCTGGGGGCGACGCTCACGGCCTCGACCGGCACGTGGACGCCGGCCCCCGACAGCTTCACGTACCAGTGGCTCGCCGACGGGGTGGCCGTCAGCGGGAGCACCGGGAAGACCTTCGTGCCCCGTGCTGCCCAGGTGGGAAAGAACATCGCCGTCCGCGTCTCGGCGGTCCGTCCCGCCTACGTGTCTGCGCCGCGGACGTCGGCCGAGACGGTGCAGGTCGCGCCGGGCGACCTCGTGAGCGGCACGCCGTCGACGTCGGGGACGGCGAAGGTCGGCTCGACGCTCACGGCGGCCAGCGGCGCCTGGTCGCCGACCCCGGTCTTCTCGTACCAGTGGCTCGCCGACGGATCGCCCGTGGCAGGCGCCACCGCGGCCACGTTCAGGCTGACGGCCGCGCAGCTCGGCAAGAGGATGAGCGTCCGGGTCCAGGGCGCCCTGACCGGGTACGTCACGGCGTCGCGCGCGTCGGCCCAGACCGGTGCCGTCGTCGCAGGCACCCTGAAGCCGGCGACGCCCAGGATCATCGGCACGGCGAAGGTCGGGAAGAGGCTGACGGTGTCCCGAGGCACCTGGAGCCCGACGCCGACGTTCAGCCAGCGGTGGTACGCCAACGGCGTGGCCATCTCCAGGGCCACCGGCTCCTCCTTCACGCTCACCAGGGCCCAGAAGGGCAAGACCATCACGGTCAAGGTCACGGGCCGGAGGTCCGGCTACACCACCGTCTCCAGGACGTCGGCCAGGACGGCCAAGGTCGGCTAGCGGCCGAGGTCGGCGACGGGCCACGGACCCGCGACCCGCTCCACCTGCGCCGCGAGGCTGAACAGCGGGCCGTCCTCGCCCGGTCGTCCGGCCAGCATGACGCCGACCGGCAGGGCGGGTCGCTCGGCCGTGGCCTCGGTGACGTGCAGCGGAAGGCTCACGGCCGGGACCCCGGCCATGTTGTAGACCGCGGTGTACGGGGTGAAGAGGAGCTCGCGCCGATGGTCCTCGGCGGGGTCGCCGGACTCGTTGAACCACTCCACGGGCTGGGGCGGCAGGGCGAGGGTGGGCGTCAGCCACACGTCGAAGTCGCGCATCGCCGTCAGGAGCGCCCGCGTGGTGGCCTCGAGGTACTGCAGCGCACCGGCGAGCTGCGGGCCTGTCACCTCTCGCCCACGCTGCAGCCAGTACCGCGTGTTGGGGCGCAGGACCTCGAGCGCCTCGTCCGGGACCGGCGCTGCTGCCATGCCGCTGGACCAGACGGCGTTGAACTGCGGCTCCAGCTCGGGCGGGAAGGGATTGTCGACGTCGACCACCTCGTGACCGAGCGAGGCGAGCAGCCGGCTCGTCTCCTCCCAGGCCGCCACCGACTCCGGCGAGGCCTCGATGCCCGGCAGGTAAGGGGTGGACCAGCGGGCCACCCGCAGCCGTCGCGGCTCGCGGCCGGCCCAGTCGACGAACGGCGTGGTCGGATCGGGCAAGGGACGGAGGTCTCCCGGCATGGGGTGGGCCATGGCGTCGAGGAGTGCCGCGGCGTCGCGCACGGTCCGTGACAGCGGCCCGTCGCCCGCCAGGCCGCTCCAGTCGCTGCCCAGCGGTCCGGCGCTCACCCGTCCACGGCTCGGCTTGAATCCGACGATGCCGCAGCAGCTGGCCGGGATGCGGAGGGATCCTCCGCCGTCGCTGCCCTGAGCCACCGGGACGAGGCGCGCCGCCACGGCCGCGGCCGCACCGCCGCTCGAGCCACCGGCGTTCCGGGTGAGGTCCCAGGGGGTCCGGGCGGGGCCGACCAGGTCGTTGTCGGTGTACGAGGACAGACCGAACTCCGGGGTGTTGGTCTTGCCCAGGCTGATGAAGCCGGCTCGTCGGACGAGCGTCACCGCGTTGGCGTCGACCTGCGGGACGTTGTCGCGCATGAGGACGGATCCCATGGTCGTGCGCACGCCGGCCGTCGCGTTGAGGTCCTTGAAGGCGGTGGGCACGCCCGCGAAGACGGGTACGTCGTCTCCGCGGGCGCGCCTCTCGTCGACGGACCTGGCCTCGGCGAGCGCGGCCTCGTCGGTGACCGTGACGAACGCGCCGAGCTGCTGGTCGAACGCGGCCACGCGGTCGAGGTGGTGCTGCACGAGCTCGACCGACGAGACCTCACCGCTCGCGAGGAGGCGGGCCTGGTCGTGCGCGTCGAGGGCGTGCAGCTCGGTCACGCCTCGCGCCTCAGGACTTCCAGGACCAGCTGGCGGCGACGGACTCGGCGATCTCCTGCTGCTCGGCGTCCGGGCGGTCCTCGGAGTAGCTGAACGTGACGACGTAGCCGTTGTCGCCGTGGGCGACGTAGTACTGGCGCTGGTCGATCTTGTTGGAGCCGACCTTGGCGGTGTACGAGATGACGGTGGCGTCGTCGCCGTCGAGGGAGACGGGGTCCTCGACCTTCATGTTCTCGGTGGAGAGCATGGCGAGGCCCTTCTTGGCCGCGTCGGCGCGGTCGTCGAGGTCCTGGAAGTTCGCGATGGCGGGGTCGGAGACGACGTTGACGTTGTCGGTGAACCCGTCCTTGTCGTTGGGGTCGGCCGCGAGCACCTCGAAGTTGACCGAGGGCATGGCGGAGGCGTCCTTGGCCTCCCAGCCGTCGGGCGCGTTGAAGGTGAAGTCGTCGGCGCTCTGCTCGGCGCCGGTGGCCGCGGCCGCGGTGGCCTTCGAGTCGCCGGACGTGTCGTCGGAGGACTTCTTGTCATCACCCCCGCCGCAGGCGGTGAGGGCGAGGGAGGCGGTCAGGGCAACAGCGGCGATGCGCGTACGGGTCATGACATCACCCTAGGGCCCCTTGACCGAACGGACGAGTCCGACGACGTCGTCCACGACGCCCCTGACCACCGGCACGCGCGTGAGTCGCAGGAGCCGATCGATGAGCGGCACGGCACGCTCGACGAGCTCGCGCGTCCGTCTCTGGTCGGGACTCCGGTCGTGCACCCAGAACAGGACGACGCCCATCTGCAGGAGCCACATGAGCTCCGGGAGCTCCTCGCGCAGCGCCTTGGACACCTTGAGGTCGGAGCCGTCGATGGTGGCCCGGTGGATCTGGACCGCGGCCTCGCGGGCCGGCGTGGACGCCTCGCTGAAGGGGGACAGCGGGCTGGTGGGCTCGGCGGCGTTCTTGAAGAACGTCCCGGCGAACTCGTGGTACTCCGAGGCGATGTCGACCCACGCCGAGAGCACCGCCCGCAACCGGTCGCTGTACGCAGTCCTGCCCTCGAGGCCCTGGAGCGCCTCCGCCGCCGCGGCGGCATGAGCCTCCTGGAGCTGGTCGTAGAAGGCCTGGACCAGGTGCTCCTTGGAGCTGAAGTAGTAGTAGGCGTTGCCCGCAGAGACGCCGGCCTGCTGTGCGACGGCCCGCATCGTCGTCCCGTCGTATCCGTGGGAGCGGAAAAGGTCCAGGGCCGCGTCGAGGATGGCGGCCCTGGTCTGGCGGGCCTTCTCCGTCGCCGGCGTCTCAGTCACCCGGTCAACCTATCCGGGGGTCCGGGTGTCCCGCTCGTCCTGGCGCTCACCTCTGCGGGTAGGCGGCGTAGGTGGCCGGGCTGACGGCGGTGGACTGGTAGGTCGGGGCTCGGTGGTTGCGACGCATGGAGGTGAAGACGCCCAGGTTGACGAGGTGCACGATGCCCAGCACCAGCAGGACCGAGCCGATCTTCACGCTCACTGCGGTGATCATGTCGGCCGCACCGTCCTGCTGTCCGCCCGTCCGCAGGAAGAGCAGCACGAAGCCGAGGTTCAAGAGGTAGAAGCCCACCACGAGCAGCTGGTTGACGGCGTCGGCGAGGCCCTCGTTCTCCTCGTACACGTCCCGGAGGAAGACCGCTCCGTTGCGGGACAGCGTGCGGGCCACCCAGATCGTGACCGGGACGGCCGTCACGAGGTAGACGAGGTATCCCACGAGGGTCCAGTCGATCCCGCTCGGTGGGGCCGCAGCAGGGCCGACGATTGCTTGAACGTGTTCAAAAGTAGTCATGGACCGACCATAGACCAAGAGTTGAACATGTTCAACTCGCGGACGGGGTCACGTCGCTAGGATGCTCGGGTGGGCACGCCGAAGGTCATCCTCTTCTACGCGTTCGCGCCCCTTCCGGACCCGGACGCCGTCCGCCTGTGGCAGCACACGCTGGCCTCGTCCCTGGGCCTGAAGGGCCGCGTCATCATCTCTCGGCACGGCATCAACGGGACGCTCGGCGGCGACGTGCTCGAGCTCAAGAAGTACGTCAAGGGACTGAGGTCGTTCGCGCCCTTTCGCGGCACCGACATCAAGTGGAGCGCGGGCGAGGCGCTGCCCGACGGCTCGTCCGCCCTCTTCCCCCGGCTGAGCGTGAAGGTCCGCGACGAGATCGTGACCTTCGGGGCCGTGGGCGAGCTCGAGGTCGATGCCGACGGCGTCGTGGGCGGTGCGCCGCGACTCACTCCCGAGGAGCTGCACGCCCTCGTCGAGCGTGAGGACGTGGTCTTCCTCGACGGCCGGAACAGCGTGGAGGCGCAGGTGGGCCGGTTCAAGGGCGCGGTCGTGCCGGGCGTCGAGGCCACGCGCGAGTTCGTCGACGTGCTCGAGTCCGGCGCGCTCGACCACCTCAAGGACAAGACCGTCGTCACGTACTGCACCGGCGGGATCCGCTGCGAGGTCCTGACGCCTCTGATGCGCAACCGGGGGTTCACCGACGTCTACCAGCTCGACGGCGGTATCGCCCGCTACGGCGAGGCGTACGGTGACGACGGCTTGTGGGAGGGCTCCCTGTACGTCTTCGACGCCCGCGACACCGTGGAGTTCTCCGACCACGCAGCGGTCGTGGGTCGGTGCGACCACTGCGGGACCCCCACCAAGGACGTGGTGGACTGCGCCGACGGCGGATGCGTGCGCCAGATGGTCCGGTGCCCCGCCTGTGCGACGACAGACCACCGCTGCGACCGGCCCCGCTGATGGACCGTCCCGCGGCGGCGAGGCTCAGCGGCCGCCGAGGTGACGCTGCATGGCGACGTTGAGCTCGGCGACGACGGATGACACCTGCCGGGCCACGAAGTCGTTGAGCCGGTGGCGCAGACTCTCGCCGGGCTCGGGCAGGAGCTCGTCGAGGCGCACCTCGAGCCGGCGGTCGGTGCCTTCGCGGTCGATGAGGAGGTCGGTGACGTCGGCGCCGCCGAGGGCCGGCCACACCGTGACGCGGAGGTCGATACCCACCTCGGAGGCCGAGCGGGACCGGGCCTGCACGAGCGTGGTGATGGATCCGGCGGCCGGGCGCCGGTAGCCCGCGGGCGGGTCGGCGCGGTGGGCCGGGTCGTCGTCGGCGAGCACCTCGAACTCGTGCACGAGGGGCCTGGAGATCTGTCGTTCGGCAGTGCGCACGAGGAGGGCCTGGAGCGTGCGGGCGGCGTCGTCGAGCTGGGCGTAGGTCAGCCCGCCTCGTCCGTCCAGCAGCTCGTCGTCCATGGGGCCAGCATGCCAGACCTTGATCAACCAGATGGTTGACAACGAGCCCGGCGGGATCGTACCGTTGATCAACCAGAAGGTTGACGACGAAGGAGGCGGGAGATGGCCGACCAGCTCTCCCAGTTGTTCGCGGCCCTCGCGGACCCCACCCGGCGTGACATGGTCGCGCGGCTCGCGGTGGCCGACGCCACCGTCGGCCAGCTCGCCGAGCCGTACGACGTGAGCCTCCAAGCGGTCTCCAAGCACCTCAAGGTGCTCGAGTCCGCCGGCCTCGTGACCCGTGGTCGCGCGGCACAGACCCGCCCCGTCCATCTCGAGGCGAAGGTGTTCGACCTCATGACCAAGTGGATCGAGCGGTACCAGCAGCAGGCCGAGGAGCGCTACCAGCGCCTCGACGCGGTGCTGGACGCCATGAACGGCCCAGCAGACGGAACAGTGCAGACCGACCCGCAGGAGGGGACAGCATCATGAACGCACCGACGAGGCACGCAGGAGTCCAGGTGGAGGCGCCCGACGACGCCCCCGTCATCCTCATGACCCGAGACTTCGCGGCCACCCCCGCGCAGCTGCGCCGGGCCCACCTCGACCCCGAGATCTTCGCCCGGTGGATCGGCCCCAAGGGCTACGTCACCGAGATCGACCGCTGGGACGCGCGGACGGGAGGCAGCTGGCGCTTCACGCACCAGGGGCACGGCTTCTTCGGCAGCTTCCACGAGGTCGGCCACGACCGGCTCGTGCAGACGTTCACGTGGGAAGGGATGCCCACCTCCGTCTCGGTCGACACCCTGACCTTCGAGGACCTGGGCGACGGCCGGACGCGGCTGCGCACGAAGTCGTTCTTCGAGAGCTTCCCCGCCCGTGACGGCATGCTGTCGAGCGGCATGGAGGGTGGCGTGAGCGACGGGTACGAGAAGCTCGACGACCTCCTCGCCGACGGCGCGCTGTGACGGCCGCTGAGCGCCATCGCGACGTGGCCGGGCGGTTCGCCGGCCACGTCGCGGCGGTGACCGACTGGGATGCGCCTGTTCCCGTCGACGGCTGGGTCGCGCGTGACGTGGTGGCCCACCTCGTGGAGTGGCTCCCGGGGCTGCTCGCGGCCGACGGCGAGGAGCTGGGCGCGGTTCCGCCCGTCGCCGACGGCCCCGTGGCCGCCTGGACGGCTCATGCCGCGGCGGTCCAGGCGCTGCTCGACGCACCCGACGCCGATCGGCCGTTCACGCACCAGCACCTCGGAACGTTGCCGCTGGAGGATGCGATCGACCGTTTCTACACGTCCGACGTCTTCATGCACACGTGGGACCTCGCCCAGGCCGCAGGCAGGCCCTCGGGCCTGCCCGAGCTCGAGTGTGCCGAGATGCTCGCGGGCATGGAGCCTCACGACGCGATGCTCCGGTCCTCGGGTCAGTACGGACCGCGCGTCGAGGTGCCTGGCGACGCCCCCGCCGAGGAGCGCCTCGCCGCGTTCATCGGGCGAGACCCGCAGTGGCGCTCGCGCTGACGGCTCGTCGCGCGGCGCGGTGCTGCGCCGGGCTGATCCCGCGCACGCGGGAGAAGGCGGCGCTCAGGGCGAACGGCGTGCTGTAGCCGACCTGGCGGGCGATCGAGCCGATCGTCGCGTCGGTGCGATCGAGGAGGTCGGCGGCGAGTGCGAGCCGCCACGACGTCAGGTGCGCCATGGGTGACTCGCCGACGACCTCGCTGAACCGGCGGGCGAACGCTGAGCGCGAGGTGCCGGTCGCGCGGGCCAGGGACTCGACGGTCCAGGGGTCGGCGGGCCTCTGCTGGACGAGGCGCAGCGCCTCGCCGACCACGGGGTCGGAGGCGGCTCGGTACCAGCCAGGTGCCTCGTGCTCCGCCGACGCGAGCCAGGCGCGCACGACGCCGAGCACCACGAGGTCGAGGAGCCGATCGAGGAAGACGTCCTGGCCGGGGGCGTCGCGCTGCACCTCGGCGCACAGCAGGTCGACGAGGTCGGCGCTCCAGTCGGCCCGGCGCAGGACGAGGCGCGGCGGCAGGGCCAGGAGCAGGCGCTCGCTCACGGCGGTGGCGGTCTCGTACGTACCGGTGACCAGGACGTCGCGGCCGGCGGGGTCGTTGCCCCAGCTGCGCGTGGCCGGATCGAAGAGGAGCTCCTCGGTGAGCGAGCGACCCGACGCGTCGAGACACACGCCGCCCGGGTCGATGAAGACCTGCGGCGAGGTGCCGGGGGCGTCGGCGACGGTGTAGTGGTCAGGGCCGTGGGCCAGCAGGACGTCACCCGGCCCCAGGAGCACGGCCGGCTCGTCGTCGGCCACCACCCACGCCTGGCCGCTGACGACCACCGCGACCGAGAGCGGGGCCTCGTCGCGGATCCGCAGCGACCACGGCGGGTCGAAGACGGACCGGATCAGGAACGCGCCGTTGGCCCGCGTCCCGTCGAGGAGCCCGCCCACGATGTCTATCCGTGGAGCGTAGCCGAGACGATGGCGTATGTCAGCAGGCGATGAGACCATGGATCGTCCCGCTCATCCGCGGTGTCATGGAGTCATGACCCGCACGATGCTGCTCATCGCCACCCTGTCCTCCGGCCTCGTCGCCGGCTTGTTCGCAGCGTTCTCTTACGCCGTCATGCCCGGGCTGCGCCGCGCCGACGACGCCGCCTTCGTCTCGGCCATGCGGGGCATCAACCACGCGATCCTCAACCCGGTCTTCGGCGTCCTGTTCGCCGGAGCACTCATCGCCTCGGGAGCGGCAGCGTTCCTCGCACGGGACCTCCCCGACGTCCGGGTCTGGGTGCTCGTCGGCGCGGGTTTCTACGTGCTGACGCTCGTGATCACGATGGCCGTGAACGTCCCCCTCAACGACGCGCTGCGCGACGGATCCGGCTCGGCCGCGCACCTCCGGGCGCAGTTCGAGAACACGTGGACGGCGTGGAACGTCGTCCGGGCCGTCACGAGCTGCTGCGCCTTCGCGTCCCTGGCCGTCGCCTTCGGCCGCCTCTGACCCCTGCCGTCGCAGCGGAAGATCGGAGGGGGTAGGGGGAATGATCCGGGCTTGATCGAAGTTGATAGAGTAAGACTCAAGTCAGTTGACTGAGATCTTTCAACATCAGCAGCACCCCCGATCAGCAGGAGGAACACCCATGGCACGAGCCGTCGGAATCGACCTCGGCACGACGAACTCCGTCGTCGCCGTCCTGGAGGGCGGCGAGCCCGTCGTCATCGCCAACGCCGAGGGCGCGCGCACCACGCCGTCCGTCGTCGCCTTCGCCAAGGACGGCGAGGTCCTCGCAGGCGAGGTCGCCAAGCGTCAGGGCGTCACCAACGTCGACCGCACCATCCGGTCGGTCAAGCGTCACGTGGGCACCGACTGGAACGTCGACATCGACGGCAAGTCGTTCAACCCGCAGCAGATCAGCGCCTTCATCCTGCAGAAGCTGAAGCGCGACGCCGAGGCCTACCTGGGCGAGCCGGTCACCGACGCGGTCATCACCGTGCCGGCGTACTTCAACGACCACCAGCGCCAGGCCACCAAGGAGGCCGGCGAGATCGCGGGCCTCAACGTCAGCCGCATCATCAACGAGCCCACCGCCGCGGCCCTCGCGTACGGCCTCGACAAGGGCGATGAGCAGACCATCCTCGTCTTCGACCTGGGCGGCGGAACGTTCGACGTCTCGCTCCTGGAGATCGGCGACGGCGTCATCGAGGTCAAGGCCACGAGCGGCGACAACCACCTCGGCGGCGACGACTGGGACAACGCGGTCGTCGACTGGATCGTCACCACCTTCAAGTCCAAGACGGGCATCGACCTGACCAAGGACAAGATGGCCATGCCCCGCATCCGCGAGGCTGCCGAGCGCGCCAAGATCGAGCTCTCCAGCTCCTCGAGCACCGCCATCAACCTGCCCTACATCACGGTGCAGGACGGCAGCCCCGTCTTCCTCGACGAGACGCTCACGCGCAGCGAGTTCGAGAAGATCACGTCGAGCCTGCTCGACCGCACGAAGGCGCCCTTCAACAACGTCATCAAGGACGCGGGCATCACGGTCAACGACATCGACCACGTCGTCATGGTGGGTGGCTCCACCCGCATGCCGGCCGTCTCCGAGCTCGTGAAGAGCCTCACCGGTGGCAAGGAGCCCAACAAGGGCGTCAACCCCGACGAGGTCGTGGCGGTGGGCGCGAGCCTGCAGGCCGGCGTGCTCCGTGGCGAGGTCAAGGACGTGCTCCTGCTTGACGTCACCCCCCTGAGCCTCGGCATCGAGACCAAGGGCGGCGTCATGACCAAGCTCATCGAGCGCAACACGACCATCCCCACGAAGCGCTCCGAGGTCTTCACGACGGCCGACGACAACCAGCCCTCCGTGGCCATCCAGGTCTACCAGGGCGAGCGTGAGATGGCGTCGGGCAACCAGCTCCTCGCCACGTTCGAGCTCACGGGCCTGCCGCCGGCCCCCCGCGGCGTCCCGCAGATCGAGGTCACGTTCGACATCGACGCCAACGGCATCGTGAACGTCTCGGCCAAGGACCGTGGCACGGGCAAGGAGCAGTCCATGACCATCACGGGCGGCTCCGCACTGTCCAAGGACGACATCGACAAGATGGTCAAGGACGCCGAGCAGTACGCCGAGGACGACCGCAAGCGCCGCGAGGCCGTCGAGACCCGCAACCAGGCGGAGTCGCTCGCGCACGGCATCGAGAAGCAGCTCGCCGAGAACGCCGACAAGATCGGCGACGACCTCAAGGCCGAGGTGCAGACCGACCTCGACGCGCTCAACGAGGCGCTCAAGGGTGAGGACGACGAGGCCGTGTCGGCCGCGACGGCCAAGCTCAGCGAGTCGGCCCAGAAGATCGGTACCGCCATCTACGAGGCGGCCGCCGCCGAGGCTGCTGCCTCCGGTGCCGACGCCCCGCCGGCCGACTCCGCGGACGCGGGCAGTGACGACGACGTCGTCGATGCCGAGATCGTGGACGACGAGGATGACAAGAAGTGACCGATCCCGTCGAGGAGCCGCAGGACACGACCTCGGAGGACTCGGCCGGCGACACGCCGGCCGAGCCCGAGGCCCCCTCGGAGCCGACCGTCGAGGACCAGCTCGCCGAGCGCACGAACGACCTGCAGCGCCTGGCCGCGGAGTACAAGAACTACCGCGCCCGGGCCGAGCGGGAGCGCGAGGCGGCTCGGGCTGCCGGCGCCGAGAAGGTGCTCGCCTCCCTGCTCACGGTGCTCGACGACCTCGGTCGGGCCGAGCAGCACGGTGAGCTCACGGGTGGGTTCAAGGCCGTGGCCGACGCCCTCCAGAACGCCGTGAAGAGCCACAAGCTCGAGGCGTTCGGCGAGGAGGGCGACGCGTTCGACCCCAACCGGTACGACGCGGTCTTCCACGCCGGCGAGTCCGCCGACGTGCAGACCACGACGGTCGCGCAGGTCATGGCCCGCGGCTACCTCGTGGGCGACAAGGTGCTGCGCGCCGCTGTCGTCGGCGTGGTCGACCCGGCCAGCGCGCCGGCCGAGGCGCCGGCCGAGGCGGATGCCTCTCCCGCCGAGGCCTCAGAAGACGACTGACCGACGAGAAGGAAGGGTGGTGAAGCGCGATGGCAGCCAGTGACTGGGCGAGCAAGGACTTCTACAAGGTGCTGGGCGTGTCCAAGGACGCGTCGCAGGACGAGATCAAGAAGGCCTATCGCAAGCTCGCGCGTGACAACCACCCCGACTCCAACCCGGGCAACAAGGCGGCCGAGGAGCGCTTCAAGGGCGTCTCCGAGGCCTACGCCGTCCTCTCCAGCGCCGACAAGCGCAAGGAGTACGACGAGCAGCGCTCGATGTTCGGTCAGTTCCGCGGTGGCGGGGGCGGCTTCGGCGGCGGCGGTGGCTTCGGCCAGCCCGGCGGCCAGACCGGCGACTTCGACATCAGCGACCTGCTGGGCGGCCTCTTCGGTGGCGGCCGGGCCGGCCGCGGTCGGGCCCGTCAGCCGCAGGGTCGTCGGGGCGACGACATCGAGACCGAGGCCACCATCACCTTCCAGCAGGCGGTCGAGGGGGCCACGCTCCCACTCCGCATGACGTCCGACGAGGCGTGCCCCACGTGCCACGGCACGGGGGCGCGCCCGGGCACCGCACCCAAGGTGTGCACCAAGTGCCAGGGGAGCGGGATGCAGACCGGCACGTCGGGTGGCGTCTTCGCCATGACCGAGCCGTGCAGCGAGTGCCGCGGTCGCGGCATGGTCGTCGAGCACCCGTGCGACCTGTGCCGCGGCTCCGGGCGGGCCCCTGCCAGCCGCACCATGCAGGTGCGCGTTCCTGCAGGCGTCAAGGACGGTCAGCGCATCCGGCTCAAGGGGAAGGGCGGCAAGGGGCAGGGCGGAGCGCCCGACGGCGACCTCTACCTGCTCGTGCACGTCAACGGCCACAAGCTGTTCGGTCGCAAGGGCGAGCACCTCACCATCACCGTTCCGGTGGCTCTCGACGAGGCCGCTCTCGGCGCGCAGATCGAGGTGCCCACGCTCGACGGCCCGCCCGTCCGGCTCAAGATCCCGGCCGGCACCCCCACGGGACGAACGTTCCGTGCCAAGGGCAAGGGTGCCTCCACGAAGGTCGGCGGACGAGGTGACCTCCTCGTGACCATCGAGGTGCAGGTGCCCACCGAGCTCTCCGACGAGCAGCGCGCGGCCCTCGAGGCGCTGAGGGAAGCGCGCGGGACGTCCACTCCGCGTGACGGACTGTTCGAGGAGGTTGCGACATGACCGACACGCCGTTCGTCCCCCCGGGACCGGAGGCCAAGGTCTTCGTCATCAGCGTCGCCGCCGAGCTCTCCGGCCTCCACCCCCAGACGCTGCGCACCTACGACCGCATGGGTCTCGTGGAGCCGGGCCGCACGGGCGGCGGCGGACGCCGGTACTCGCTGCGCGACATCGAGCTCCTGCGCACCGTCGCGCGCCTCACCGCCGAGGGCCTCGGCCTCGAGGGCGTCAAGCGCGTCATCGACCTCGAGAACCAGGTGGTGGCGCTGCAGGAGCGGGTCGCCGAGCTCCAGGCCGAGCTGGCCGTGGCCCACCAGGCCCTCGGCACGGTCCAGAACCTGCCCGTGCTCGCCACCCAGGCACACATCGCGGTCTGGAAGCGCCCCCGCCGCTAGTGCAGGGCCCTATGCTCTCGGCCATGGGTCTGTTCAAGTCCGAGGAGGAGCGCCTGGCCGCACAGGCCGAGCGTGAGCGTGTCGAGGCCGCCCGTCAGGTGGCCCAGGCCGAGCAGGACAAGAAGGACGCCGCCGCGCGTGCGTTCGCCGCCCGTGCCGCGAGCCCTGTCGGTCGGGCTGAGCTGGCGCACGAGGCGGGCCACCGGTTCTTCGAGATCCAGCTCGACGTCAGCCAGACCCAGGGCACCGCGTTCTTCGGCGAGGTGCGTGGCAACGAGTCGCGCTCCGATGCCCACCTCGGCGTCCTCGGCGAGATCGAGGCGGTCGGATGGCGCCTGGAGCACGCTGGCTACGTCTTCGTCGAGACCGGCCAGGAGTCCACCGACAAGTTCGTCAGCACCGGTCAGCGCATCGCCGTCACGGGCAAGACCGTCGGCATCTACCTGTTCCGTCGCGCCGAGGCCTGAGTGTGACCGACGTCGAGGTCCCGTTCGCGGGGTACCTCCGTCTGCTCGTCGAGGTGGGCGACGTCGTGACGTCGGGACAGGCGATCGCCGTCGTCGAGGCCATGAAGATGGAGGCCGCGGTGTCGGCGCCGCGGGCTGGCACCGTGCAGTCGGTGTCGGTCGTCGACGGTCCGGTGTCCGGAGGCGACGTCCTCCTCACCCTCGCCTGACACGGCCGGGCGTACTCCCCTCCGCAACCCGACCCATACCTCCGGAAGCTTCCCGAGGTATGGTCGGTCTACCACGTTAACGTGGTAAACCGTCGAGGGTCAGCGGGTGGCGGCGAAGGCTGCGGCGGCGGTGGAGAGGGCGGCGACGCCGGCGGTGAGGTCGGGTCCGGCGAGTCCGGCTGCGGCGACCGCCACGCCGACGACGGTGCCGATCGTCGCCACCGTGCGTCCGCGGGCCACGCCCGCCGTGACGGTACGAGCGGTCTCGAGAGCCTGACCCACACGACGCACGTCGAGGTCGTCGAGCACGATCCCGTCGTGCCCGGCCGTGGTGGAGAGGGGGAGCGCGCCGTCCACCGACGTGCTCGACGCGACGGCGACGGACCTGCCCTCGGCCGCGAGCTGCTGCACCAGGTCCGCCGCACTGCCGTGGTGCGCCTCCGTCAGGCCGACGGTCAGGGCCACGTGCTCGGCCCGGTCGGGGCGGGAGGCGGAGACGAGGTGGACGTCGAGCCCGAGGTCGCGCAGTCGCCGGACCGACTCGGGTGCCTTCTCGCGGATGTCGTCTGCCACCTCGAGGGTGCCGAGCACGCGGGAGTCGACCTCGACCGCCACGGTGCGCCACAGCGACTCCTCGGCCGGTGCCCCCAGCCACGCCGGCGAGCCCACGCGGACGGGGTGGCGGTCCACCGAGCCGAGGACGCCCCGGCCGTCGACGTGCTGCACCTCGGCCACGTGACCGCGCGCCGAGAGCTGCGCGATGGCCTGGCTGATGGGGTGGTCGCCGGCATGGGAGAGCGCTCCGGCGAACCAGCGCAGGTTGCGCTCGTGGTCGGGCTCGAGCGGCTTGACCGACGTGACCCGCAGGCGACCCGTGGTGACGGTCCCGTCCTGGTCGAGGACCACGGTGTCGATGAGTGCGGCACGCTGGGCCGCTCGGAGCGACTCGAGCCGGACCCCGAGCGGAGCTGCGCGACGACGACCCGCGAGCAGTGCCGCGCCGGGAGCGACGACGTGGCCGGCTCCGGCGAGCCCGACGGCGGCGGCCACGGCCACGACCACTCCGTCGTCGATCCCGCGGAGGACGACCCAGACGGCGCTCGTCACGACAGCCACGGCGACGAGCACCGAGAACGGACGGGACTCGCTCTCGGCCGGGCTGAGACGGGCCTGCCTGCGGGCCGTCTCGCTGATGGTGAGCAGTGCCCCGGGGACTGCCGCAGCGGCGAGGCTCGTGCGCTCCAGTCCGTCGAGCACCGAGACGGCGGCCCATGCGAAGGCAGCCAACGCGGCGGCCGAGGCCAGCACGGTCGGGCTCGCCGGGCGCCGCCATGCCCGCGCGGCGGTGAGGTGGGCCGGTGCCGCGATGACGAGGCTCACGAGACCGGCAGCGGCCAGGGCGGCCCACTGCCAACCGTCGAAGTGCAGCGCGCCGGAGACAGCGACGACCACGGTCCCGGCTGCCAGCAGGGCCGCTGCCAGGGCAGGTCCGAGCACGGACCACCAGGGCCGCGCCGCGGTCACGAGACCTCCTGAGCCACGCGGAACCGCTCGAAGTCGCTCTGGTCGCCGGCCTTCCACAGCGGGACGCTGGCCTTGAGGAGCATCGTGATCTGGATGATGAACTCGGGGTCGTGCAGGTCCTCGCCGAACAGCTCGTTGATGCGCTTCCAGCGGTACCGGACGGTCTGGGGGTGCACCCCCAGCTGGGCTGCGATGGCCGGTGCGCTGTCGCGCGTCTGCAGCCACACGAGCAGGGTCTCGGAGAGGATCTCGCGGGAGTTGGGCGTCTCGGCCAGGAGCGGCTTGAGCATGTCCTGGCACATGCGTTGACGCAGCGCCGGCTCGGAGTGCAGCCAGATCTGCGTACGGAACTGCTCGCAGTCGATGACCGGCTGCTCGGGGATCACGCCGTGCTCGACCAGCTCGAGGGCCCGGCGGGTCCAGCGGAACGCCGAGGCGATGGCAGCGGGTTCCACCCACCAGCTGAACGCGACGCGGCGGACGCCCGCAGCGGTGAGGGCGCCGACCACCTCGTCACGGTCGTCGGCGTCGGCGATGACCACCACGGTGTCGTCGTGCCCCACCATGAGCGTGGTGCGGGCCAGCGCGGAGAGCTCCGGCCGCTGACCGGCGACATCGGCCACTGCCACGACGACGGTCGCAGGGAGCGGCCAGACGTCGTCGACGCTCTCGGGGACGGCTCCCTTGAGGAGGTGCTCGGCCAGCGCGGCCCGAGCCCGGTGCGGGTCGGTGGCGCGGACCCGCAGGGCCTCGGCGTGACCGGCCTCCGCCAGCTGCGCGAGCCGGTCGATGAAGGCGAAGAGCCCGTCGGACACGACGACGGGGGTGGCCTCCTCCTCGCCGAAGGTCTGGAACCGGCGCCAGCCCACCCGCGTCGCGACCGACATGGCCGCATGGAAGTCGACGAGCGTGCGTCCGGCACGGGCCTCATGACGCCCGAGCGCCCGGAACATGTCCTCGACACCACGGTCGCGGTGCGGCGCACCGTCGAGCGCGTCGAGGAAGCGGTGCAGCGCGGTGGTGGCGGCCTCGGCCAGCGCCGACCGCGCGGTGGGCGCGGGCCGGGCGTACCGCGGAACCCTCTCGGAGACGGCGTCGACGATCTCGGCCGCGACGTCGGGCACCGCACGGCGGACGCGTCGGGCCTGCGCGGCGATGAGGTCCGCGGTCTCCGGACTGGCGGAGATCGTCATGGCAGCACGCAGGCGCGCGGTCCACGAATCATGCCCTGCCCCCCGCCCCGACGACTCTTTCGACTGCACCTGCTTTCTACCTTGCAGTCCGTGTGGCGTCAATCACAGGACCGTGGGAACGGCGACACGAGGGTTTCGATGGCACGGTGATGTCAGTCCTTCGGTGGACAGCCGACGGCCGCGGACCTGTCCGCCCGAGTGTGCAGCGGGCAGCGCGACCTTGGGTCAGTTCGACGTCGGGCTAGGGGCCTGGTCAGGAATGTCGAACTCCTTCGGGATGACCACGATCTGCTTGTTCGGATAGCCGAGGTCGGTCACTGGACAGGCCTTGGCTGGCGTCGCAGCGTCGGGCGCAGTGGGGAGCGAGTGCCCGTTCTCGTCGTAGGAGGTGCACCCGCCGGCCGCCCCGATGCGCACGGCGAGCGGATTGTCGGGGCCCGACAACGCTGAGGTCAGAAGACGGGAGACGTCGTCTCCCGTTGAGGTGCTACATCCGGAGAAGGGCTGGATGTCGATGGACCCGTCCAGCGTCCCGCCGTACAAGCCGTACTGGTAGGTCGTCGGGTCGAACTCGCCGACCAACCGATCAGTGCCCAGCGACTGGTCCCAGGTGTTGTAGTCGGTCGTCACCACGAGCTCCTTCGAGGACAGGACGATCTCGGACCGTGACCCCGTCTGGCAGGACGTTCCGAGGCGCACCGGCACCCCGTCGACCTTCAGGTCCAGCACGCGGACGTTGACGAGGTCTCTGATCGTTGCAGGATCGACGGTCTGCCGGTCCACGTTGGGGCTGAGAGGGTTGACGTAGTCGTGGGGTCTGAGGACCAGGGGACGGGGGAGGCCGTTGCCGTCACGACGCTGGGACACCTGCAGCGTGATCTCTGCGGGCACGGACCCGAAGGCAACGGTGCGAACCGTGATCGGCTGCGAATTTCCGTAGTTCTGCTTCGAGCCCGTCGGCGACACGAAGAAGGCCTGGACCTTGTACCAATACTGGTTGGAGATGTTGTTCGCCGGATCTGGTGCACTGATGAGCTCGATCGTGCTGGCCATCATCGAGATGGGGACCTTCGTCCACTGCTTCGCCTTGACCGAGCCTGCAAGTCCGACCTGCGGGAAGTTGAGCCAGCTGTAGTCGTTGGTCGCGGTCGGGCCGACGAAGTCGCAAGAAAGGTTCTCGCTCGGGACGCCCTCACCCTTGATGTCGTAGCTGCAAGGGACGAAAGGGAGCCCGGGGTAGATCCCGGGCTCCTGGTCCTCGGCTGTCGCGCCGCTCATCGGAACCAGTGCGGTCACGAGCGCGGCGACCCCGCCGAGCAACAACTTCTCCCACATTCGCATGGGGCGACCTTCGCGCCGCGTCCGGTCTCAGGTCAACGGTGCACGGCGGGCGTCGAGCGTCACGGCCCCGATGTTGTCACGCCCATGACAACTCTCGACCTCATCCTCGTCCCGGTCGTCGAACGGCTCGTTCGGCGTCCCGCGACGCAACGTTGTCATGCGCGTGACAACTTCTCGGCTTGTCCGGCGCCTCGGATCGATTGGGCCTTGCGCGTCGGGGGCCGGTCGTTGAGTACTTGTTTCGTGACACACGTCACGCATCCCTTCGGCAGATCGGAACCCACCATGAAGATCAAGAACGCAGCCATCGCCACCGCCGGACTCGCTCTCGCGGGTGTCGCCGTGGCTGGCCCCGCGCTGGCCACCGGCAGCAGCTACACCGTCGCCGTCGGCGGCAGCTCCGCGGCCGGCACGCACAACATCACCGCCACGTCCAGCGGGCCTCTCGGCTTCGCGGTCCCGACCCTCACCATGGGTTGTACCAGCGCTGCTGTCCCGGCGTCGCCGGTCTCCACCGTTGCGAGCGGCACCGCCATCACCGACATCGCCTCGATCAACAAGATCAACTTCACGGGTTGTACCGGTCCCGGCGGCGCTCTGACGGTCACCACCGTCGGCTCCTGGAAGCTGCACGCCACGGGGGCCGCCACCTCGGCAGCGACCGACGTGATCGCCGGTCACGTCGACAGCATCACCGCCAACGTGGCCAACGCGGTCTGCAAGTTCACGGTCACGGGCAAGGCGAACGGCACCTACAACGAGGGCACCAAGGTGCTCAACGTGAGCGAGACCGGCTTCACCGGCAACCTCAAGGTCTCCAACGTGGTCGGTTGCCTGGGCCAGGTGCAGAACGGTCAGTCGGCGAACTTCACCGGCTCGTTCAACGTCGTCTCGCCGGACGGGCTCATCAACGCCAGCTGATTCCAACCGGCTGACGCCCCTGGTAGGGGTGGGGCCGAGCCCTCGTGCTCGGTCCCACCCCCACCCTCCCGTTCCCTCGTGCACTCCAGGAGCACTCATGACCACCACCTCTCGCTGGCGAGGTCGCGCCGCTGCAGCAGCTGCTGCGAGCGCCCTCGCCCTCGTCCCGGTCGCGGCGCACGCCGCCACGATCGTGACGATCTCGTACGACGCCTCGGGCACGTCGCACATCGCCAAGACCAACTCGGACGTCGCCCTGGGTCCCACGACCCTGACGACGAACCTCGACATCGACACCGGTGACTTCACCGGCTCGCTGCCGCTCCCGGGGACGTCGACGGAGTTCAAGGCCGCAGGGTTCCTGCCGGTCAAGGCCGACGTCGACTTCGTGGAGGCGGCACCGCTCGTCGGACGTATCAACCTCACCCAGACGCAGGCCCAGGTGGCCTCCACGGCCACCTACTACGTGAAGCTCTCGAACATCAAGATCGTCGGCTTCCCGACGTTCACCGGCAGCAGCTGCCGGACCAAGGTGCCGGTCTCCATCCCGGTGGGCACGAAGCCGAACGAGGGCTTCGACCTCATCAACGGTGGCGAGCTCGTCGGCACGTACTCCATCGGTCAGTTCGAGAACTGCGGGGCCAACACCTGGCTCATCAACGCGCTGGTCCCGGGTGGCGGCAACACCGTCGACATCCAGGTCAGCAACGGCATCGTCCACGAATGACGATCCGGACCACTCATCCACATCCAGGAGACATCATGACCATCACCACCACCCCCACCCGCTGGCGCCGACGCGCGGCAGCGGTGGCAGCCACCGCAGGTCTCGCGCTGGTCCCGGTCGCGGCGCACGCCGCCACGATCGTGACGATCTCGTACGACGCGACGGGCACGTCGCACATCGCCAAGACCAACTCCGACGTCGCTCTGGGTCCCACGACCCTCACGACCAACCTGGACATCGACACCGGTGACTTCACCGGCTCGCTCCCGCTCCCCGGCACCGCGACGAAGTTCAAGGTGCTCGGGCTCCTTCCGGTGACCGCCAACGTCAACTTCGTCGAGGCCAAGCCGCTCGTGGGCAAGATCAACCTGACGCAGACGCAGGCCCAGGTCAGCTCGACGGCCACGTACTACGTGAAGCTCTCCAACATCAAGATCGTCGGCTTCCCCACGTTCGCGGGCAGCAAGTGCCAGACGAAGCAGCCGGTCTCCATCCCGGTGGGCACCAAGCCGAACGAGGGCTTCGACCTCATCAACGGTGGCGAGCTGGTGGGCACCTACACGATCGGTCAGTTCGAGAACTGTGGCCTCAACACCCCGCTCATCAACGCCCTGGTCCCCGGCGCCGGCAACACCGTGGACATCAAGGTCAGCAACGGCGTCATCGCCGAGTGACTCCTTCGGCCGGTCCGCGTGCTCGGGACGCGGGCCGGCCGGTGGGGTCCTCCCGAGAAAGGAACTCTCATGCGCCTTCGCGCACTCATCACTCTCCTGCTGCTGAGCCTCGGCTCGGCACTCGCCCTGGGACCTGCTTCCGCCACCGGTTCGACCTACACGGTCTCCGTCGGCGGAACGTCGGCGCCGGGCACCCACACCTTCACCGCAGCGTCGTCCGGCACGATTTCGTGGGGGACACCCACTATGCGCATGGGGTGTACCAGTGCGAACATTCCTGCGTCGCCTACGTCGGTGGTGGGGTCAGGTCGAGGACTGGTTGACCTCTTCAATATCTCCAAGATCAACTGGGTCGGATGCACCTTCGCCGGCGGGGCACTTCTCCTGCAGTCCGCCGGGTGGGTGTTCCATGGGGCCTCTGCGGCGACGACGGGAACGTCCGACGTCATAGCTGGTCATATCGACCAGGTACGTATCACCGTCTCCAATGCGATCTGCAAGTTCACCGTCACCGGGCAGGCCGCAGCCAACTTCAACGAGGCGACGCAGCGTCTGATCATCGCTGAGACCGGGTACTCGGGCCGCCTGAAGGTCTCTGGTGCGGTCGGCTGCCTGAGCCAGTTCACAAACGGCCAGGCATTCGACCTTTCGGCGACCTTCCCCGTGTCGTCTGCGGACGGCGTCATCGACATCAGCTAGTCCCGCTTGAGGAGGAGCCAGGTCCCGACGTCCTCGCGGCGGCGGGGCCTCGGCGCGCCGGGAGGTGTAGATCCGAGAGTGGTAGACGGCCTCACGGCCTAGGGTTGTAGGAGGCGCGGGCCCCGGGTGGCCATCCGATCTGCCGATAAGACAACCTCCAGGGCCCGCGCCGCTCCAGGGGGTCAGGTGAGCGAGCGCCGCCAGCTCGTGATGCTCGACTCGAGCGCGATGAGCAGCACAGTGGTCTGGCTGGGGTCGCTGAGCCGGGCACCGAAGAGCTCACGCAGCCGACGCAGGCGGTGCCGGACCGTCTGGTCATGGATGCCGAGGCGCGCCGCGAGAGCGGGGGCGCTGTCGCGGGTCTGGAGCCACAGCAGCATCGTCTCGGCGAGAGCCACGCGACGCTTGGGCGACTGCTCCAGCAGCGGTGCGAGGACGGCCTCGTCGGCCAGCTGACGCAGCGCCGGATCGGCGTGGAGGCAGAGCCGGGAGGTGTGGTCCTGGCAGCGGACCACGTGGTCGTCGGGTGACTCGATGACGCGGTCGCGCACGAGGTCGAGAGCCCTTCCGGCCCAGCGGGCGGCGTCGTGCACCTGCTCGGCCTCCACCCCCCAGGAGAGCGCGACGTCGTGCTCGGTCCCGGAGGCGATGGTGTGGGCGAGGTCCTCGGCGACGCCGGCGTCGGCCACGACGATGAGACGGCCGTGGCGGACCCCGGACACCGCCTGGCACGCGGAGGCGACGACCTCGGAGGTGGCGGCGTCGGCCGTCGTGACGGCCACGGCGATGGAGGCCGGAAGGATCCACGAACATCGACACGCCAGCTCCCGGAGCTGATCGGCGGGTGCTCCGCCGATGAGGGCCACGAGCAGCTCGGCCCGGGCCTCCTCGCGCTCACGGGCGGCGCTCGTGCGCACCTCCATGAAGCCCATGAGGGCCTGCTCGTAGAGCGTGTTCTGGTAGGTGATGAGGGCGTCGCCCAGCGGTCCCCGCACCTGCGCGGGGACGCCCAGCTCGGTGGAGGCGCGACGTAGGTCCTCCCAGGACTCCTGCGTCGCGATGTGGTGGGCGGCCTGCATGGCGTCGAGGTTGTGCCCCACGGTGGCCTCGTGCCGGCCGAGCCAGCGGTAGAACGCGAGCACCTCGGTTCCTTGCGTGGGAGCCCCGGCGACCGTGTCGACGAACAGCTCGACGGCCTTCGTGATGGCGGCGTCGATGCCTGCCTTGACCTGCGGGTCGGCGGCGGCGGCGAATCCGGAGACCTCGCGAGCGATCCGGCCGACGATGCGATCGGCCAGCCGCGCCGACTGCGGGCGGTAGGCGGCCACGACGGCAGGGTCGAGCCCGGGGACGCGGAGCGTCTCCCGGAGCTGCGAGCGATGCGGTCCTCGCCCGTTCGGACGGACGACTTCCTCAACGACAGCGGTCATGCAGTACCTCCCCCTCGAGGCGACCGGTCGCAGCGGGGATGCGGCCGACTTCGCCTGATCCTCAGTGAAGACCGGCAGCGGGGGCGAGGTCCAGGTCCGAGGGGGCGGCGGATTCGATCCGGTCAGGAAGTTGTGACCCGGGTAACAAGTTCTGACCACGACGGCGCCGGACGTCCAGGAGGGAGGGAGGACGTCCGGCGCTGTCGGGTGCGATCGCGATCGATGTGCATCCGATACCCCGTAGTGAAGCGGAGGAGGGATCAGGGACACGGGGTCTTGCACCGTTCCAGTTCGAGACAGACGAGAAGTTGTCACCCACCTGACAAAAAACGTCGGATCCGACGCGACGAGGGCGGGCGAGGGGTGACCGCGGCCTGTGATCCACCTAACTTCCTGGGAGGCGCCGCTCCCGGTTCAGGGGGACGGGGACGGCGCCCCTCACTTCTCAAGACCACTCGGAGGGAATCCCGCATGGGCGGAAGCGTCGAGGTCCAAGGCCTGACCAAGTCCTACGGACGCCAGAACATCTGGCGTGACGTGTCGGTGACCCTGCCGCAGGGCGAGATCACGGCACTGCTGGGTCCGTCGGGCACCGGCAAGTCGGTCTTCCTCAAGTCGCTCATGGGGATCGTGGAGCCCGAGCAGGGCACGATCCTGATCGACGGCATCGACATGGTGACCGCCAAGGAGTCGCAGCGCCTTGAGCTCCGCAAGAAGTTCGGCGTGCTCTTCCAGGACGGTGCGCTCTTCGGCTCCATGAACGTCTACGACAACGTGGCCTTCCCGCTGCGCGAGCACACGCGCAAGACCGAGGCGGAGATCCGCCAGATCGTGCTCGATCGCCTCGACATGGTGGGTCTGCTGGGCACCGAGCACAAGCTGCCCGGCGAGATCTCCGGCGGCATGAAGAAGCGGGCCGGCCTGGCTCGCTCGCTCGTGACCGACCCCGAGATCATCCTGATCGACGAGCCGGACTCCGGCCTCGACCCGGTCCGCACCTCCAACCTGGCGCAGCTGCTCGTGGAGGTCAGCCTCACGACCGACGCCACGATGCTCGTCGTCACCCACAACATCGAGCTCGCCCGCACGCTGCCCGACAACCTCGGCATGCTCTACCGCCGCGAGCTCGTCATGTTCGGTCCGCGCGAGGAGTTCCTGCTCACCGACCACCCCGTGGTCTCGCAGTTCATGAGCGGCGACCCCGAGGGCCCCATCGGCATGAGCGAGGAGACCGACCACCGCAGCGCCGACCTCTTCGACGGCCCGCTCGACTACGACGCCCCCGGCGCGACCGCGATCATGTCGCGGCACGCCGGAGCGCGGGCGATCGAGGTGCTGCCCCGCCAGCTCGAGCCCAAGTCGGGCAGCGTCCGACCGGCTGCGCGCCGGCACCGCGAGCGCGTGGCGTCGGGCCAGGCGCCGCTCTACGTGGCCGACGACGACGAGAAGGACCGAGTCCCGACCGCTCGTGGTCGCGGCCCCGTCGGCCGCGCGCTCGCCTCCACCGGCGACGTCTTCGCGTTCGCGCTCGACGCCGGTCGCGGCACGCTGCGCCGGCCCTTCGCTGCTCGCGAGGCGTTGGAGCAGTTCTGGTTCGTCGTGAGCGTCTCCTGGGTCCCCGCGATCCTCGTGGCCATCCCGTTCGGCGCCGTCATCGCGCTCCAGCTCGGCACGCTCACCGTGCAGGTGGGCGCGCAGTCCTTCACGGGTGCGGCGAGCGTGCTCGCCGTCATCCAGCAGGCGGCGCCCATCGTCACGAGCCTCGTGATCGCGGGCGCGGGCGGTGCGGCCATCTGCGCCGACCTCGGCTCGCGACGCATCCGCGATGAGATCGACGCGATGCGGGTCATGGGCGTGTCGCCCGTGCAGCGGCTCGTGGTCCCGCGCGTCATCGCCTGCATCGGCGCGGCGGTGCTGCTCAACGGCCTCGTCTCGGTGGTCGGTGTGCTGGGCGGATACTTCTTCAACGTCATCGTCCAGGGCGGCACGCCGGGTGCCTACCTCGCGAGCTTCACGGCGCTGGCCCAGATCCAGGACCTCTACGTCGGCGAGATCAAGGCCGTGCTGTTCGGCTTCATCGCCGGCGTCATCGCGTGCCACCGCGGCCTCAACACCCCGCCGGGCCCCAAGGGCGTCGGCGACTCCGTGAACCAGTCGGTCGTCATCACGTTCCTGCTGCTGTTCTTCGTCAACTTCGTGGTCACGACGCTGTACCTCCAGCTCGTGCCCGGCAAGGGGGCCTGACATGGCAGCCATCGACCAGTCCGGTCCGCCGGAGCCCCGCCGCCACTGGTGGGACACGCCGCTCGACGCCTTGGCGAGCACCGGCCAGAGCATGCGCTTCCACGGTCGCGTCCTGCTGTGGGCGCCGGCCACGCTGCGCCGCTACCCGCGCGACGTCCTCCGCCTGCTCTCCGAGGTCTCGTTCGGCTCGGGCGCTCTCGCGGTCATCGGCGGCACGATCGGCGTCATGCTCGGCATGACCCTGTTCGTCGGCAGCGTCGTGGGGATGCAGGGCTACGCGGCCCTCGACCAGATCGGCACGTCGACGCTCAACGGCTTCATCTCGGCGTACTTCAACACCCGCGAGATCGCGCCGCTCGTCGCGGCGCTCGCGCTGTCGGCCACCGTGGGCTCGGGCTTCACCGCGCAGCTCGGGGCCATGCGGATCAACGAGGAGGTCGACGCCCTCACGGTGCTCGCCGTCCCGAGCGTCCCGTACCTCGTGACCACACGCGTCGTGGCCGGGTTCATCGCCATCATCCCGCTGTACGTCATCGGCCTGCTCACGTCGTACGCCGGTGCCCGGTTCGTCACGGTCACGTTCTACGGGCAGTCGGCCGGCACGTACGACCACTACTTCAACCTGTTCCTGCCGCCCATCGACATCCTGCTGTCGTTCGCGAAGGTCCTGGTCTTCTCGGTCATCATCATCCTGATCCACTGCCGTCTGGGCTTCACCGCGAAGGGCGGACCGGCCGGTGTCGGGATCGCCGTCGGCACCGCGGTGCGCCGCAGCATCGTGACCGTCGCCGTGCTCGACCTCGTGCTCTCGATGGTTCTGTGGGGCACCACCACGACGGTGAGGATCGCCGGATGAGCCGACCCTCCACCCGCCGCGGCGACCTCCTGGCCGGCGTCGGCTACTTCGTGGTCATCGCCGCGCTCCTCGCCGCGGCGGCGCTCGTCTACAACCGCACGTTCATCAGCAGCGTCGACGTGAAGCTCCGTACCGACGAGGTCGGCAGCTCGCTGCAGAAGGGGTCCGACGTGAAGCTCCGGGGCGTGCCGGTGGGCCGTGTCTCCTCCATCCGCTCCACCGAGGACGGCGCGCTGCTCACGCTCGCGCTGTCACCGGAGGCGACCAAGGAGATTCCCACGAGCACCACCGCACGGCTGCTGCCCAAGACGCTCTTCGGCGAGCGGTACGTCGACCTGCAGGCGCCTGCGGTCGACGGCGGACCCACCGTGGAGTCCGGCGACGCCATCGCCCAGGACACGTCGGCCGGCGCGGCCGAGCTGCAGGAGGTCCTCGACGGCCTGCTGCCGCTGCTGCAGTCCATCCAGCCCGAGAAGCTCCAGGCCACCCTCAGCGAGCTGGCCACGATGCTGCGCGGTCGCGGCAACGACCTCGGCGACACCCTCCAGGCCTGGGGCACGTACCTCACGAAGCTCCAGCCCAGCGTGCCGCAGCTCGCCATCGACCTCGACAAGCTGGGCAAGGTCGCCGACACGTACGCCGCGGCCGCCCCCGACCTCCTGGCCGCGCTCGACGACCTCACCACCACCTCGGCCACGGTCGTCGACGAGCGCCGCACGCTCACCGACGTCTACGAACGCGTCATCGCCGCAGCGGACACGTCGCGCGGCTTCGTGAGCGACAACCGCCAGACCATCGAGGTGCTGTCGCGCGACGGACGCAAGGCGCTGGAAGCAGCGGCCCCCTACGCGTCGGAGTTCCCGTGCCTGCTGCGCTCGATGCGCCAGTTCATCCCCACGATGGACAAGAACCTGGGCCAGGGCACCGACCAGCCGGGCATCCACGTGGTCCTCAACGTCACGGAGGGCATGCGCCCCTACCAGGCGGGCAGGGACGAGCCGACCTTCAAGGCCAGCGGCTCGCCGTCGTGCCCGTACGTGCCGAGCTCGGTGAAGGCCGCGGACAAGAAGGCCCGCTCCGCGCAGGCGAGCCGCGCCTCGGCGTCGGACCCTGAGTCGATCGCTGCCCCGACGTACGCCCTCGAGGGCTCCGCCGTGGCGGCCACGGGCCTCGGCCAGGCCAACTCGCCGGCCGAGAACCAGCTCATCGCGGAGCTGGTCGCGCCGTCGCAGAAGATGTCACCGCAGGACTTCCCGGCCTGGGGCAGCCTCCTGCTCGGCCCGGTCCTGCGCGGGGCGGAGGTGAGCGTCCGATGAAGGTCGTCGCGATCAAGAGCATCGTCTTCACGCTCGTCACGGTCATGGCCACGGTGGTCCTCGCCGGCACCATCCGGAACTCCACGGGAGGCGACGGTGCCACCTACGACGCGGTCTTCAGCGATGCCACGAGCCTGAACCGGGGTGACGACGTGCGCATGGCCGGCGTGAAGGTCGGCACCGTCACGTCGGTCGAGGTCACCGAGAAGCGCCTCGCCGGCGTGAGATTCACGGTGCAGGACTCCGTGTCCCTGCCCCGCGGCACCGTGGCGCAGCTGCGCTTCCGCAACCTCGTGGGGCAGCGGTACATCTCGCTCGACCCGCCGCAGGAAGGTGCGTCGGGCATGCTTGCGCGCGGTCACCGGTTCGGCGTCGAGGAGACCCGCCCGGCCCTGGACCTCACGATGCTGTTCAACGGCTTCCAGCCGCTCCTGCGCTTCCTCGACCCCGACGACGTCAACGCCCTCAGCCAGCAGATCATCGCGGTCTTCCAGGGCGAGGGCGCCACGGTCGAGGGGCTGCTGTCCAGCACGGCGAGCCTCACGTCGACGCTCGCCGACAAGGACCGCGTGATCGGCGAGCTGATCAAGAACCTCAGCTCGGTCCTCCAGGTGGTCAACGACCGCTCCGACCAGCTGGACACCACGATCATCACGCTCCAGCGACTCGTGAGCGGCCTCGCGCAGGACCGCAAGACCATCGGGAGCACGCTCGACGGGATGGGCAGCCTGACCTCGAGCGTGGCCACGCTGCTGGAGGAGGGCAGGGCGCCGCTCAAGGGCTCCATCGCCTCGCTCGAGACCCTCTCGAGGCAGCTGGCCGACTCCGGCGCGGTCCTCGACTCGTTCTTCCGGAAGCTGCCCCTCAAGCTCGACCGCATCGGCCGGATCGGTTCGTACGGCTCGTGGCTCAACTTCTACGAGTGCCAGATCAAGGGCACGATCCCCAAGCCCGAGGGGTACTTCGGTGACCTCGGGGCCCAGCCCGTCGCAGACAGGTGCTCCTCATGACCGACCGACGGACACAGCACTATCCCACCGCCTTCGGCGAGCGCAACAAGATCACCATCGCGGTGGTCGGCATCCTCGTGCTGGCCGTCCTCTTCCTGCTGACGTTCAACGCGCAGTCCCTGCCGATCATCGGCGGAGGGGCGAAGCACCAGGCCTACTTCGCCGAGGCCGGGGGGCTCAAGGAGGGCAACGAGGTCCGCGTCGCCGGCGTCAAGGTCGGCAAGGTGACCGGCCTCGAGCTCGACCGGGGCCGGGTCGTCGTGACCTTCCGGGCCAAGGGTGTGGAGCTGGGCGACGCCACCACGGCTGCGGTCAAGGTCAAGACCACGCTCGGCCAGAAGTTCCTGGCCATCGATCCCCTGGGGCGCGGTGAGCTCGACGGGCCCATCCCCCTGGCGCGCACCACGACGCCCTACGACGTGAACGAGGCGTTCTCGGACCTCTCCGACACGATCGGCCAGATCGACACCCCGAAGCTCGAGCAGAGCCTGGAGGCACTGGCGGGGACCTTCCGGAACACCGCACCCTCGGTGCGCAAGGCGGTCTCGGGGCTCACCGACCTCTCGCGCGTCGTCTCCAAGCGCGACGAGGAGCTCGCCACGCTGCTGCAGGCCACGCGCAAGGTCTCCGGCACCTTGAAGGACCGCAACACGGAGATCGCCGCCCTGCTCACCGACGGCAGCAGCCTGCTCGACGAGCTGGGCAAGCGTCGAGAGACGGTGGAGGCGCTGCTCGAGGGGACGTCGCGCCTCGGCGTGCAGCTCGAGGGCCTCGTGCGCGACAACGAGAAACAGCTGCGCCCCGCGCTCGACAAGCTCGACGACGTCGCCGCCATCCTGCAGCGCAACCAGGACAACCTCGACGCCGCGCTCAAGCGTCTCGGCCCCTACTACCGGACCGTCGGCTCGTCCCTCGGCAACGGGCCCTGGGTCGATGCCTACATCTGCGGGCTCTTCGACGACCAGAAGGCTCCCGAGCTCCGCAACGACGTGGTCCGGAACTGCACGCCCAAGAAGGGAGGCGGACGATGACCCGCCGCCGGATCGTCACCGCCCTGGTGCTCGCCCTCGCCCTCGCGGGGGTCGTCACGTGGCGCGCCACCGCGGACCGCGGGACCACCACGTTCTCGGCCGTCTTCGACTCCACCGTCGGGCTCTACCCGGGCTCCGACGTCCAGGTCCTGGGCGTTCCCGTGGGCAAGGTGACGGCCGTGACCCCGGGCCGCGAGGGCGTGAAGGTCACGATGCGTCTCGACCGCGGCCAGGAGGTCGCGAAGGACACCGACGCCGTGATCGTGGCACCCACGCTGGTGTCCGACCGCTACGTGCAGCTCACCAAGGCGTTCGTCTCGGGGGAGCGTCTCGAGGCCGGAGCGGTCCTGCCCGCGTCGCGGACAGCCGTGCCGGTCGAGATCGACGACCTGTACCGCAGCCTCACCGACGTGAGCCAGAAGCTGGGCCCCGACGGCGCCAACCGCAGGGGTGCGCTGTCCGACGTCCTCGACGTCGCGGCCAAGAACCTGCGCGGGAACGGCAACGGGATCAACACGATGATCCGTGAGTTCGGCAAGGCCTCGGGCACCCTGGCCGACAGCGGCGACGACCTGTTCGCCACCGTCGCGAACTTCAAGGAGTTCAACGACATGCTCGTCGCCAACGACGACTCGGTGGCCGACGTGAACCGTCAGTTCGCCGAGGTGACCGACTACCTCGCCGACGACAGCGACGACCTCGCCGGGGCCATCGACAACCTCGGCTCGGCGCTGGCGGTGGTCGACGACTTCATCCGGGACAACCGGGGGAACCTCGCCACGAGCGTCGACAACCTCGTGGGCCCCACGCAGGTGCTGGTGGACCAGAAGAAGTCGCTCGAGGAGTCCATCCGGCTCGTGCCGCTCGTGCTGCAGAACTTCCTCCGGGCCTACAACCCGGACCTGAAGACGATCGAGGGCCGCGGCAACCTCAACGAGGTCTCGATCTGGGGTGACGAGTGATGCGCACACGACGCGCCCTGGTGGCCGCCCTCTCGGCGGGACTCGTGCTGGTCCTGGTCTCGGGCTGCGGCATGCTCGGACGGGGCGTCTACGACACCCCGCTGCCGGGCGGCGCCGACGTCGGCTCGGACCCGCTGACCCTCACCGCCGACTTCGCCGACGTCCTCGACCTCGTGCCGCAGTCGAGCGTGCGGGTCGACAACGTCGCGGTGGGCCGCGTCTCCAAGATCGTGCTCAACGACGGCGGCCGCAGTGCCCGGGTCACCCTCGTCGTGAACCGGTCCACCGCCCTGCCGGCCGGCACCGAGGCGCGCCTCCAGCAGACATCACTCCTGGGTGAGAAGTACGTCGCGCTCGTGCGGCCGGAGCAGCCGGTGGCCGGTCCGGCGCTCGCCAGCGGCGACCGTATCGGCCTGGCGGCCACCTCCCAGGCCGCCGAGGTGGAGCAGGTCCTCGGCGCACTCTCCATGGTGCTCAACGGGGGCGGCATCGGGCAGTTCCAGGAGATCTCCCGCGAGCTGCAGAAGGTCTCCGACGGTCGTCCCGAGGAGATCAAGGCCTTCCTGAAGCAGGTCAGCTCGTTCGTCACGGTGCTCGACGACCGCAAGGAGTCCATCACCGGGGCGATCGACGGGCTGGCCCGGCTCTCGGCCAATCTCGAGGCCGACCGCGGGAAGATCGCGTCGGCGCTCGACGGCCTCGAGCCCGGCATGCGCGTCATCGCCGACCAGAGGAAGCAGCTCGTGTCCATGCTGCGCTCCCTCGACCGGCTCTCGAGCGTCACCGTGAAGACCCTCGACGCCTCGCAGGAGGACATCGTGGCCGACCTCAAGGCGCTCGAGCCGATCATCACGCAGCTCGCCAAGGCGGGCTCGGACCTGCCTGATGCTCTCGAGGTCCTGCTGACCTACCCGTTCCCGGACTCGGTCCTGGGCGCCATCAAGGGCGACTACATGAACCTCTTCGTGGTGACGAACTTCCGCTCGCTGCCGGCCGGTTGCTCGGCCATGGGCTGTGCGTGGAACCAGGTCGGCGACCCCAACTACCCGGCCTCGGCCCTGAGGTCCGGCAAGCGGGTCAAGAACCCGAGGCTCGTGCCGTCGCTGCTCCCGCCGACGTCGTCGCCCATGCCGGGCACGCCGTCCCCCACGATGCCGGTCCCCAGCAGGAACGTGCCGACCTCTCCGTCGGCCTCGCCGTCCCCGTCGGTCTCGCCGTCGGCGGGCTCCAGTCCGACGCCCACCTCGACGGCGTCGTCCGACCCGTCGCCCAGCACCAGGCCGACGGACGGTGGTGAGTGATGCTGACCGGACGGATCAAGATCCAGCTCGTGATCTTCGCGGTGCTCGCGCTCGTGGCCACCTCCTACCTCGGCGCCCGCTACGTGGGGATCAACCCCTTCGGCACCGGGTACACGGTGAGGGTCGACCTGCCCGACGCCGGTGGCACCTTCGACAACGGTGAGGTGACCTTCCGCGGTGTCCCGGTCGGCCGGATCAAGGGCCTCGAGGCCACCGACTCCGGCACGCGTCTGACCCTCCACATCGAGGGCGGCGGACCTCGCATCCCCGCCGACGTCCGCCCGGTCGTGGCCAACCGCTCGGCCATCGGCGAGCAGTACGTCGACCTTCGCGAGGGCACCACGACGGCTGTGGCGCTGTCTGACGGCGATGTGCTCTCCGCGGGGGCCGAGTCCCAACCGCCTCCGGTCGACGACCTGCTGCGCTCCGGCGCGAGCTTCGTGGACTCCGTCCCGGCCGACTCGCTCAACACCGTCATCGACGAGTCGTACGACCTGTCGCGCGGTGTGGGCGAGAGCTTCGGGACCCTGCTCGAGACGTCCCAGCGGTTCCAGCGTGCGGCGGACCGGAACTTCGTGGCCACCCGTGGACTCATCGAGAACTCGGACCGTGTGCTGACCACCCAGCAGGAGGCGTCGCAGAGCATCCTGTCCTTCAGCGAGGACCTCTCGACGATCGCCGCGACCCTGAAGTCGTCGGACGGCGGGCTGCGGCAGCTCATCGAGAGCTCACCGCGAGCCGCTCGTGAGGTCGACGCGTTGTTCCGCGAGGTCGGGAAGCCGCTCGGCCTGCTGCTGAGCAACCTCGTCACACCCGCCCAGGTCTTCGGGATCAACGCGGGCGGGGTGGAGGACGCCCTGGTGAACGTGCCCAAGGTCGCGAGCATCGGCTGGGCGGTCTCGGGCAGCCGAGGGCTCAACCTCAGCCTGGCGCAGACCTACTTCAACCCGCTGCCCTGCACCACGGGCTACGGCGGGACCGACGTCCGCAAGGGACTCGTCACGTCGAAGGGCAAGCCGTTCAACCTCCAGGCAGGGTGTCGCTCGTCGGATCCGTCGTCCAACGTGCGCGGCCCCAAGAGCGTGCCCGCCCCGGGCGGTCTGAAGACCGCGCGGGTCTCCTCGGCCGACTCGCTGGCCGACCTCATGGGTGGTGCACGATGACAGCAGCAGGATCGGTGCAGGACCAGACGGACGGGGGACGGGTGGACGACGACCAGGTCGACGAGTCGGTGCAGGCCGAGGAGAAGAAGCCGGGCCGCGTCGGCCCCACGGCCCTCGTGGGCCTCGCGGTCGCCGTGGTCTTCGGCGTCACGGGCGGGGTCGCGTGGTGGTCCGCCACGTCGAGCGACGACCTGTCGCTCGCCCAGGAGCGCGACGCCGTGCTCGTGTCGGCCAAGACCGAGATCGCCGTGCTCAACACCCTCGACTACCGCTCGGTGGCCAAGGGCCTCAAGGCGTGGCAGTCCGCCAGCACGGGGACACTGCGTGACCAGTTCGCCGGCATCTCGACGAAGGACCAGGGCGTGCTCGCGGACCAGAAGAAGATCTCGAAGGGCAAGGTCGTCGACGCTGCGGTGCTCGAGGTCGACGGCGACTCCGCCACCGTCCTCGCGGCGGTGGAGGTGACCGTGACCGACGGGACGGACCCGAGCGCGGAGCCCGTCGTGAAGCGCAACCGGTTCAGTGCCGACCTCGCCCGGTCCGGCGGGACGTGGAAGGTCGCCAACCTGCAGCAGGTCGCGGTGAACGTCTCATGAGCCGCTGGGTGCAAGGGGTCGTGGGGCTCCTCGCTGCCGCAGCGCTCGCCGTCGGTGTCGTGGGCTGGGCGCAGTACGTCCGCCAGAACGCCTCGTCGTCGGCCTCCAACGCCTCGATCGTCGACGAGAAGGCCACGGCCCGGGTGCAGTCCGCCGTGGCGCAGGGGCTCGAGCAGGTGCTCAGCTACACCTACTCCGACCCGACCACGACGCAGGCCGCCGCCGACCGCGTGCTCACCGGAAAGGCTCGCGAGGAGTACGACACCCTCTTCGCGACGCTGAAGAAGGAGGCGCCGGGCCAGAAGCTCGTGCTCACCGCCCGGGTCACGGCCGCCGGCGTGAAGCAGCTGAGCGACGACACGGCCTCGTTGCTCGTCTTCGTCGACCAGTCGGCCCGCCGCAAGGGCGACGAGCAGGCGGCCGTGTCGGCCGCGCAGATCGCCGTCGAGGCCCGCAGGACGGGCTCCACGTGGACCATCACCGGCCTCGACCCCCTCTGACCAGTGTCCCGGTTCACCACGGGGTCTGGGCAGACCTGACGCCCCACGGGCTGCAGCCCGTGGGGCGTCGGTGCTTGCCGTGGTGCGTCGTGATCAGGCGTCGAGGAAGTCGGCGACGGTCGCCTTGACTGCGACGTCCCACGGCGTGGGGCTCAGGCCGAGCAGCGCCTCCGACGCCGACGAGTCCATCGTGAAGGGCCGGTCGAACTGCTCCACCATCTCGGCGACGCCGGCCGTCTCGCGGTGGAACCGTCCGACGAGCCGGAGGAGGCCGGGACGCACCGTCGAGACCTTGGGGGCGGGCCGGCCGACGGCGGTGGCGTAGTCGTTCGCCACCTCGCGCTGCGTCCGGGGCGAGCCGGTCGGCGCCATGAGGACGCGGTCGTCCTCGGTGGGCAGCTCGCTCGCGGCGATCATGGCGGCGGCGAGGTCGGGCAGGTAGGTCCAGGAGTGCGGCTGGTCGGCGTCACCGATGGGTCGGACGGTCTTGCCCTGGGTGATGGGGCCGAGCATCCGCTCACCGGCGTGGGCGCCGATGCCGGCTCCCGGACCGAAGTAGTCCGACGCGACGACGCTGATGGTCGGCGTGCTCGAGGCCCGGCGCGCGGCGAGGAGCTGCGTGCGGATGCCACGCTTGCCCTCGGTCGCGACGATCGCCGAGCGCTCGGTGATGGGCGGCGCGGGGTCGAAGGCGTAGAGGCTCTCGGGGAAGACGACCGTGGCGCCGACCTCCTCGGCCACACCCAGCACGGCGGCCTCCGCGGCGGGCAGCTCCCGGGCCCAGGCGTCGGCGAGGTAGGCCGAGGCGTGGACGCAGTGATGGATGACGGTGGCGCCCTGGGCGGCGGCCACGAGTGCGGCACGGTCGTTGACGTCGGCCGCGATGCGCTCGACGAGCGGGTGGTCCAGCCCCGAGCCGGAGCGGGTGACGACGCGGACGGCGACACCCTGCTCGACGTAGGTGCGGGCGATGGTGGTGCCGATGGGGCCGGCGCCGGTGATGACGATCATGGTTTCCTCCAAGAAATGTGAGCGGTGCTCTCTCTTCTCAACCATGCATCACGTCGAACGGAAAAGCAAGAGCAGTGCTCACATTTGCGTCTGGTGATCGCTTCCGGCAGGATCAGGGCATGGCAGGCACCCCGCGACAGCAGGCACGCGAGCACACGATGCGCGAGATCGTCCGCATCGGCCGTGAGCAGCTGGCGGAGGTGGGGCCCGCCGACCTCTCGCTCCGGGCGGTCGCACGGGAGCTGGGCATCGTCTCGTCGGCCGTCTACCGCTACGTCGCGAGCCGCGACGAGCTGCTCACCCTCCTCATCGTGGACGCCTACGACGAGATGGGTGACCGCGTCGATGCCGCCATCGCCGCAGCACCGGCGCATCCGCGCAAGAAGCTGCACGCGGCGGCCGACGCCGTGCGGGACTGGGCGCTGGCCGAGCCCTCGCGCTACGCGCTGCTCTACGGCACGCCGGTGCCCGGGTACCGCGCCCCCGCCGATCGGACGGTCGAGCCCGGGACCAGGGTGGTCGTGGCGCTCACGGTCCTGCTCGACTCGGCCTTCGTCGAGGGTCGGTTGCCGGCGTCGGACGAGCGGCTGCCGCGCAGCGTGCGCCAGGACATGGACGCGATCCGGCGGGAGTACGGGATCACGATGCCGGCACCGCTCCTGGCCCGCGGCTTCACCCTCTGGTCGAGCCTGTTCGGTGCCGTGAGCTTCGACGTCTTCGACCAGTACGGCGCCCAGACCCTGAGCGACCGCCGCGCGTTCTTCTCCCACCAGGTCGACGCGCTCGCCGACCTCGTCGGCCTGCCCTGACCCCCCGACGGTTTACCACGGGGTGTTGGCAACCTGACCCATACCTCCGGAAGCTTCCCGAGGTATGGGTCGGCTTGCACGCTTAACGTGGTAAACCGACCGTCAGTTGATCTGGCGGCCGGTGTCCTTCCAGAACTCCTCGCGGAGCTTGAACTTCTGGAGCTTGCCGGTGGCGGTGCGGGCCAGCTCGTCGCGGAAGTCGATGCGCTTGGGGCACTTGTAGCCCGCGAGGCGCTCGCGGCAGTGCGCGATGAGCTCCTCGGCCGACACCTCGTGGTCGTCCTCCACGACGACGAGCGCCGTGACCATCTCGCCCCACTTCTCGTCGGGGATGCCGATCACCGCGACCTCGCGCACGGCCGGGTGCGACGACAGGGCGTCCTCGACCTCGATGGACGTCACGTTCTCGCCGCCGGAGATGATGACGTCCTTCTTGCGGTCGGCGATCGTGACGTAGCCGTCCTCGAACGTCCCGCCGTCACCGGTGTGGAACCATCCCCCGGCGAGCGCTGACTCCGTGGCCTCGGGGTTGTCCCAGTAGGACGCGAGCACCGTGTTGCTGCGAGCGAGGACCTCGCCCGTGTCGTCGACCATGATCTGCGTCGAGAGCGCGGGGGCACCGGCGCGGCCGAGGTTGCGCGCCTGTTCCGTGGGGTCGAGGTCCTCCCACTCCTCGCGCATGCGGTTCATGGTGAGCAGGGGGGCCGTCTCGGTGAGGCCGTAGATCTGGATGAACTCCCAGCCCAGCTCCTCGCGGACCCGCTCGATGGTCCGCGTGGGCGGGGGAGCGCCCGCCACCACGCAGCGCACCTGGTCGCGGCCCGGGACCTCGCCCTCCCAGTCCTTGAGCGCGTCGAGCACGGAGGCGAGCACGGCCGGCGCGCAGCAGAGGTACGTGACCCCGTGGTCGCGGATGCGGCGCAGGATCTCGGCGCCGTCGATCTGGCGGAGCACGACGTGCCGCGCGCCCATGCCGGTGACCCCGTAGACCTGGCCCCAGCCGTTGCAGTGGAACATCGGCAGCGTGTGGAGGTAGACGTCGCGGTCGTTCACGAGGGCCTGCCAGCCGAAGACCGTGGCGTTGGTCCACAGCGCGCGATGGGTCTGCTGCACGCCCTTGGGCCGCGCCGTGGTGCCGGACGTGTAGTTGATCGTGGCCGACGCGTCCTCGTCGGCCGCCCACTCCTGCGGGGTCGTGAGCGCCGGGTCCCAGATCTTGTCGTCGTCGACGCCGGCCACGAAGACGTGCTCGGCCGACGAGCAGACGTCGCGCAGGTGCTCGAGGTCGGGATCGAGGATCACGACCTCGGCGCCCGAGTGCTGCACGATGTACTCGACCTCGGCGGGCGCGAGCCGGAAGTTCACCGGGACGAGCACGCGGCCCCACCCGGACACGCCGAAGAACGAGACCAGGAGTCGAGCGGCGTTCTGGGAGACCACGGCGACCCGTCCTCCGACGGGCACGCCCAGCGCGTCGAGCGTGGCGGCCTGTGACCGCGCCAGACGCTGCACGTCGGCGTAGGTGAGGTCGGGCCACGGGGTGGCCGGCTGGTCCGGCTCGTCGACGACGGCGACACGGTCGGGGTAGACCGTGGCGGCACGGTCGAGGAAGTCGCGGATGCTGAACGGGACGTTCACGGGCCCTCCCGAGGCAGATGTATGGCGTGGGTCACGTCCATCATGCCCGGCCGACGTTGCGAGGGCGCTGCGGCCTCAGCCCCCGCGTCGGGCCGTCCACTCGTCGGCCAGGATCGCGTACGTGTAGCCGTCGACCCAGCCCAGGTCGCGGTGCAACGAGTCCCGCACACCGTGGGCCTCGCGCCGCATCCCGAGGCGTTCCATGAGCCTCCAGGACGGCGCGTTCTCCACGAAACACCCGGCGGTCACGCGGCGCAGCCCGAGCTCGCCGAAGCAGAGGTCGAGCAGGTCGGTGACGGCCTCCGACCCGAGACCGAGGCCGTGGTGGCTCGGCGCGAGCACCCAGCCGAGCTCGGCCTCCGTCCTCGCGGCGCCGTCCCTCACGTCGGCCTGCGACCAGCCGTCGCCGACCCGCACCATGAGGTCGGCCATCACGACGCCGTCGTGCTCGGCCACCAGCGCGGGCTCCCCGGGCCGCGCGACGAAGCCCGTGGCGAGGTCGTCCCGGGTCCGCGGGGCGCGCCCGACCCAGCGGGCGACGTCAGGGTCCGAGCGGTAGGCCCAGACGGCGCCGAGGTCCTCCTCGCGGTACGGCCGGACGACGAGTCGTTCGGTCCGTCGAGGCCAGGTGACGTCGGCGAGGTGAGGAGCGGTCACTCAGTGAGGATAGAACCCGTGCCCGCTCTTGGAGCCGAGCAGCCCGGCGTCGACCATGCGGTCGAGCAGCGGCGGCGGGGAGTAGAGGGGCTCCTTGAACTCCTCGTACATGGAGACGCCGATGGCGCGGACCGTGTCGAGGCCGATGAGGTCGGCGAGGGCGAGCGGCCCCATGGGGTGCCCGCAGCCGAGCACCATGCCGGAGTCGATGTCCTGGGCGCTGGCGTAGCCCGCCTCGTACATCCGGATGGCGGAGAGGATGTAGGGGACGAGCAGGCTGTTGACGACGAACCCGGCGCGGTCGGTGGCCTCGATGGGCTGCTTGCCCAGCTCCTCGGAGACGAACGACTTCATCCGCTCCAGGGTGTCGCCCGACGTGGTGAGCGAGGGGATGAGCTCGACGAGCTTCATGACGGGGGCGGGGTTGAAGAAGTGCACGCCCATGACGCGGTCGGCGCGGCCGCTGACGGCGCCGAGCTTCACGATGGGGATGGAGCTGGTGTTGGAGGCGAGGATGGCCTCGTCGTCCTTCAGCAGGGCGCCCAGGTTGCGGAAGAGGTCGAGCTTGGTCTGCTCGTCCTCGCTCGCGGCCTCGACGACGAGGCGTCGGTCGGCCAGGGCGTCGAGGTCGGCGGTGACGACGATCCGGTCGAGGGTGGCCTCGACCTCCTCGGGCGTGATCTTGCCGCGCGACTCGGCCTTGCGCAGCGAGGCCTCGATGCGCTCGGCGGCGCGCTTGGCGGCGTCGTCAGAGACCTCGACGGTGACGACGTGCAGGCCCGCGCGGGCCCCGACCTCGGTGATGCCCGAGCCCATGAGCCCGCCGCCCACCACGCCGAGTCGATCGATTCCTGCCATGTCACGGCCTCCTGAAAGTTGAGGGATCCTCATGTTCGACGGTACAGGCCGACCGCGTGCGGCCGTCCGGCGCGTCCGTGGCCGAGGCCCCGTCCGGTTGTGCTGGGATGGTGCGGTGAAGACCGCCGTGCCCGCCCTCGTGGCCAGCCTGCTGCTGCTCTCCGGATGCAGCGGCGGCGGCTCGACGGCTACACCGGAGGCGAGCGGGTCGGCCTCGCCGTCCCTCGACGTCCCGGTCGAGGGTCAGCCGGCCCCCGACGCGCTGCGGTCGTTCCAGTGCCGCGCCGACGCCGAGGGCGACTGGAACGCGGAGGGCAGGATCGCCAACCCGGCCAAGACCGCCCACTCCTACAGCGTCACGGCCCAGGTGGGCCCCGCCGACGGTGAGCAGGTGGCGGCCAAGCGGGTGAAGGTCACGGTCCCGGCGCGCTCGACGGAGTCGTTCCTCCTGCCCAAGCTGCCCACCAGCTCGCCCGACGGCCCGTGCCACCTGCGCGTCGTCGTCACCGACTGACGAGCCGGCAGAGGTCACCGGAAGGCCGCCTGGCCGGTCAGCTCCTTGCCGATCACGAGCTGGTGCACCTCCGAGGTGCCCTCGTAGGTGAGCACGGACTCCAAGTTGTTGGCGTGCCGCAGGATCGGGTACTCGCCGGTGATGCCGGCGGCGCCGAGGATGGTGCGGCACTCGCGGGCGATGGCGATGGCCTCACGCACGTTGTTGAGCTTGCCGAGGCTGACCTGCGCCGGACGGATCTGGCCGGCGTCCTTGAGCCGGCCCAGGTGCAGGGCGAGCAGCATGCCCTTGCCGAGCTCGAGGCTCATGTCGGCGAGCTTGGCCTGCGTGAGCTGGTAGCCCGACAACGGCTTGTCGAAGATCGAGCGGGTGTTGGCGTAGGCGATGGCCGTGTCGAGGCAGTCGCGGGCGGCCCCGAGCGCACCGAAGACGATGCCGAAGCGGGCCTCGTTGAGGCACGAGAGCGGGCCGGACAGCCCCTTGGCCTCCGGCAGCTGGGCGGAGGCGGGGAGCCGGACGTCCTCGAGCACGAGCTCGGAGGTCACGGAGGCGCGCAGCGAGAGCTTCTGCTTGATCTCCGGCGCGCTGAAGCCGGGGGTGTCGGTGGGGACCACGAAGCCGCGGACCGTGTCCTCGGTCCGGGCCCAGACGACGGCGACGTCGGCCACCGACCCGTTGGTGATCCACATCTTGGAGCCGTTCAGGACCCAGTCGTCGCCGTCCTTGCGGGCGCGGGTCCGCATGCCGGCGGGGTCGGAGCCGAAGTCGGGCTCCGTGAGGCCGAAGCAGCCGATGGCCTCGCCGGCGGCCATGCGGGGGAGCCACTCCTGCTTCTGCTCCTCGGAGCCGAAGCGCCAGATGGCGAACATGGCGAGCGAGCCCTGCACGGAGACGAGGGAGCGCAGCCCGGAGTCGATGGCCTCGAGCTCGAGGCACGCCAGGCCGTAGGCCGTGGCGGAGGCGCCGGCGCAGCCGTACCCCTCCAGGTGCATGCCGAGGACGCCGAGGCCACCCAGCTCGCGGGCGAGGTCCCTGGCCGGGATCTTCCCGTCCTCGAACCAGCCCGCGACGTGAGGGCGCAGACGCTGCTCGCCGAAGCGGCGCACCGTCTGGGCGATGGCGCGCGACTCGTCGTCGACGAGCGCGTCGAGGTCGAAGATTCCCAGGGCAGTGCTGTCGGTCATCTCGTCGTCTCCGTGGTTCAGGGGTCAGGTCCTCGCACCGTACCAGACCGAGCGCTTGCTTGGCACAGGCTCGGGTGTGGTCCTGCGGTCAGCGGGAGGTGGGCGCCTCGGGGCGCGGGAGCCCGAGGACGCGCTCGGCGACGACCGTCCGCAGGATCTCGTCGGTCCCGCCGCCGATGCGCAGCCCCTCGAGGCTGAGGGTCAGCTGGTTCCACGCGAGCTCGGCCGGTGTGCCCGAGGCCACGACGGCCCGATCGAGGAGGACGTCCTGGGCGAGCTCGCTGATGCGGTGCAGGTTGTCGGTCAGGAGGACCTTCGACATCGACATCTCCGGCCCGGGCTCGCCCCCGGCGGCCGCGAGGAACGCCTGCGTCATGGCGGCGCCGCTGCGTCCGCGCACGAGCGCCTCGCCGAGGCGCTCCAGCACGGAGAGGTCCTCCTGCAGGTCCGGCTCTGCGGCCACGACCGACGCCAGCTGGTCGATGAGCGCGAGGTCGACGCCGCCCTCGGTGCCGATGACGGAGCGCTCGTGCCGCATCGTGGCCATGATGACCGACCAGCCCTGGCCCTCGGGCCCGATGCGTCGCGAGTCGGGCACGACGGCGCCGTCGAGGAAGACCTCGCTGAAGGAGGCGCCACCTGTCATCTGGTGGATGGGACGCACCTCGATGCCGGGCTGGTCCATGTCGATGAGGAAGGCCGTGAGGCCGCGGTGCCGACGCGACCCGGCCTCGGTGCGGGCCAGGAGCAGGCCGACCTGGCTGTAGTGCGCGCCCGAGGTCCAGACCTTCTGGCCCGTGACGGTCCACGCATCGCCCTCGCGGGTGGCGCGGGTGCGCACGGAGGCGAGGTCCGAGCCGGCGTCCGGCTCGGAGAAGAGCTGGCAGGAGACGAGGTCGGCCCGGCGGAGCGGGGAGAGGAGCTCGGCGCGCAGGCCGGCGTCGGCGTGCTCGAGGAGCGTCGGGCAGAGGATCGCGACGCTGAAGCGGGTGTAGGCCTCGTCGGGGACCTGGAAGCGACGCTCGACGGTGCGGTAGGCGTCGGCGAAGTGCGACGGCAGCCCCCGGCCGCCGTGCTCGACGGGCCCGTCGATCCAGCCGAACCCGGCGTCGTAGGTGGTGCGGCGCCAGGTGAGGGCCTCGGCCAGCTCGCGCGCCTCGACCTCGGCCGACTTCTCGGGCAGCACGCTGAACGACACGGCCTCGCGCACGGAGGCCGGGGTCCGGCGCGGGTGGTGCGCCGCGACGAACTCCTCGGACTCCCGGACGAAGTCCTCGAGGTCGATCGATGTCGAGCGGCTCATGCCAAAGGCCTTCCGTCGGGGGCAGAGGTGTGTGCTAGCGTACAAGCCAAGCGCTTGCTTGGCTAACTCGACCGCAGGAGGCGGGCACTGACATGGACGCCGTGACCGACGCAGCCCGGGCCGCGGGCTCCCGCTTCGAGGGCCGGACGGTCCTCGTCCTCGGCGGAGGAGCCGCACAGCCCGACTCGCCCACCGCCAACGGCGCGCAGGTCGCGCTCCGCCTGGCCGCCGAGGGAGCGCGGGTGGCCGTCTCCGACGTCAGCCTGGAGCGGGCGCAGAACACCGTGGCCGCGCTCTCGCGCGACGACGGCGTCGCCCTGGAGTCCGACGCCTCCGACGCGCAGGCCTGCACCGAGCTGGTCGCGCGCGCCGAGGCCGAGCTGGGCCACCTCGACGTCGTGGTCTGCAACGTCGGCATCACCGGCAAGTACCCCGGCCGCACCCAGACGGTCGAGGACTGGCAGCTCGTCAACGACGTCAACGTGCGCTCGCACTGGCTCGTGGCGCAGGCCGCCCTTCCGCAGATGATGGAGCGCGGCCACGGCAGCCTGGTCTTCGTCTCCTCGATCGCCGGCATGATCGCGAGCGGCTACTCCCTCTCCTACGAGGCCTCCAAGGCGTCGCTCCTCGCGGTGTCTCGCCACTTCGGGACGCGGTACGCGGACCGCGGGATCCGCTCCAACGCCGTCGTCCTCGGGGTCGTGGACACCGACATGGTGCGCGGCGACTTCGGCGACGCCGAGAGCCTGCGCCGCGCCCGCGACCTCATGCAGCCCATGGGTCGGCAGGGGACGCCGCACGAGGCGGCCGCGGCCGTGGCCTTCCTCGCGTCCGACGACGCCAGCTTCATCACCGGGCAGTGCCTCGTGGTCGACGGGGGCCGCACGGCCGACGGTCGCTACGACGCGCGCTACGCCCGGGCAGCCAGCACCGACGCGGCCTCCCCGGCCGCGTCCCGATGAGAAGGGACCACACGATGCGCGACGCATTCGTGTCCGGAGTGGGCATGACGCCGTTCGGACGGTACGAGGACGTCAGTCTCAAGGAGCTGTCGGCGCGGGCCATCCGCTCGGCGTTCGACGATGCAGGGGTCGGGTTCGACGACGTCCAGGCGGTGTTCTTCGGCAACGTCGCGGCCGGCGTGATGTACGGCCAGCACTCCATCCGCGGCGAGACGGTGACCCACGCGATGGGCGCGGGCGCGCTGCCGGTGACCAACGTGGAGAACGCGTGCGCCTCCGGGGCCAACGCCTTCCACCTGGGCTGGAGCGCCGTGGCCGGCGGCCAGTACGACACGGTCCTGGTGGTCGGTGCCGAGAAGCTCTACTCGCAGGACAAGCAGAAGAGCTTCTCGGCGTTCCTCGGCGGCATGGACGTGGACTACCTCGACCTCGGCGACGGCGCCGGCGTCACGCGCAGCCCCTTCATCGACCGCTACGCCAAGGTGGCCGACCTGCTGCTGAACGAGCGCGGCCTGACCCGTGAGGCCTTCGCGCAGGTGGCCTCCAAGGCCCACTCGAACGGCGCCCTCAACCCGTACGCGCAGCGCCGCAAGGCCCTGACGCCCGAGGAGATCCTCGCCTCGCGCCACGTGCTCGGACCTCTCACGGTCCTCATGTGCTCGCCGGTCGGCGACGGCGCGGCCGCCGCGGTGATCACGAGCCGGCGTCCCAGCGAGTCGCCGGTGCGCATCCTGGCCTCCCAGATGCGCTCGCTCTCCGCCGACAGCACGGGCCCCTCGGACTCGCACGAGTACTCCGCGGCCGCCGCCTGGGAGCAGGCCGGCCTCGGGCCCGAGGACATGGACCTCGCCGAGGTGCACGACGCGACCACCCCCGGCGAGATCGTGTCGTGGGTCGAGTCCGGCCTGTGCCGTCCCGGCGACGAGATGAAGTGGATCGAGACGGGTCACACGACCCTGTCCGGCCCGCTCCCCGTGAACCCCTCCGGCGGGCTCATCGCCCGCGGGCACCCCATCGGCGCCACGGGCGTGGCCCAGGTGTTCGAGGGTGTGCAGCAGCTGCGCGGCACCGCCGGCGACCGCCAGGTCGCGAACGCACGGCGGGCCTTCCTGCAGTGCGGCGGCGGTCTGATCAAGGGCACGACGGCCGTCTCGGCCGCGCACGTGCTCACCACCGAGTGATGGAGAGATGATGGAACTGGTTCCCTTCTGTGTGTTCACGGCGCGTCCGCTCGCGGACAAGCCCGACTTCGCCGGGCGCACGCCGCTCGGCCAGCGCGTCGTGGTGGGCGTGCGCGACGGGCGGTGCGAGGGCGAGCGCTTCATGGCCTCCCAGCGCGGCGAGTCCGCTGCCGACTGGCTGATCATCGGCCCCGACGGCACGGCCATCCCCGACGTCCGCATGGCGCTGCGCACCGACGACGGCGCGTTCATCTACATGACCTACCAGGGTCGCGGCGACGCCTCGGACGGACTCGACGGCGCGACGATGTACACCGCCGTGACCTTCGAGGTCGCCGACGAGCGGTACGCGTGGCTCAACACGTCGCTCTTCGTGGGCAAGGGCTCGATCGACACGTCGTCGAGCACCGTGCGGTACGAGATCTTCCAGCTGCGCTGAGACGACGACGGCCCGCGCCCACCCGAGAGGGGTGAGGCGCGGGCCGTCCGTCGTGCAGGGGCCTCAGGGACGCGAGGAGATGCCGTTCATGAACAGCGTGGCGACGTCCTCGCCCAGCTGGTCGACGCTCACGGACCCGTTGGGCCGGAACCAGCGCGCCGTGCCGCTCACCGACGACATGATCGTCCGGTACAGGATCGTGGGGTCGACGGCGGCGCTGAAGTCGCCCGAGTCGACGCCCCGCTGGATGACCTCGAGCCAGATGCCCTGGCACTCGTTGAGGGAGGTCTCCATGAACGGGAAGGTCTGCGACAGGTAGGTCCAGTCGTTGAGCATGACGCGCAGCGCGAGCGCGCACTCGTCGAGCAGGTGCACCGAGGCCTTGATGAGCCCGCTCGCGGCGGCCGTGACGTCGTCCTCGGTGGCCACGACGTCGCGGTAGCGCTCGAGGAGCTTGGACCAGTAGTCGACGAGCAGGTCCTCGACCATCGACTCCTTGGACGTGAAGTGGTGGTAGAGGCTGCCGGACTGGATCCCGGCGGAGTCCGCGATGTCGCGGATCGTGGTGGCGAGGAAGCCTCGCTCGGCGAAGAGCTCCGCCGCGATCTGGATGAGCTCGGCCCGCCGGTCGCTCGCTCCCCGTCGTCCGGGGGTGGCCGTCGTCGCGGCTGTCGTGCTGGTCATCGCGCCAGCCTGTCGTACGTCATGCCTCTGAGTCTAGACCAGCGACCCTCTCTAGCGCTTGATTGTTTTTGCTCTTCTCAACCAAGCAACCATTTGGTAGGTTACGACGCGTGAGTGGATCTGTGATGACGACCGACCTGGAACGCGAGCTCGAGGCGGTCCGCCAGTTCGAGTCCTGGCTGGACGGCGCCCGCGCCGCCACGGCCTCGGGCGACGCCGGAGCCTTCGGCGCCTTGTTCGCCGAGGACGGCTACTGGATGGACTACCTCGCCTTCACGTGGAGGTACCGCACGTTCGAGGGCCGCCCGGCGATCGAGGACGCCTTCGCGCGCACGCAGGAGCGTGCGCGCCTCAAGGGCCTCGAGATCTCGGCGCAGCGCGCTCGCCCGCGCCTGGCCCGGCGCTCGGGCGTCGACGTCCTGGAGGGCTACCTCGACTACGAGGTGGCCGCCGGTCGGGGCACGGCCTACGTGCGGCTGCGCCTCGACGACCCGTCGGGCGAGCCGCGCATCTGGATCATGCTGACCACGCTCCAGGAGCTCGACGGCTACCCGTCCCTCGTCGGCGTGGACCGGCCCAAGGGTCGTGAGCACGGCGCCGGCCCGGAGAACTGGCTCGACCGCCGGCTCAAGGAGCGTCGCTTCGACGACCGCGAGCCCGAGGTGGTCATCGTCGGAGGCGGCCACGGCGGCCTCGTCCTGGGCGCCCGGCTGCGCCAGATGGGCGTCGACGTCCTCATCGTGGAGAAGAACGCCCGCGTGGGCGACAACTGGCGCCACCGCTACCACTCGCTGACGCTCCACAACGAGGTCGCGACGAACACGCTGCCCTACATGCCCTACCCACAGACCTGGCCCGCCTTCCTGCCCAAGGACAAGCTGGCGCACTGGCTCGAGGCGTACGCCGAGGCCATGGAGCTCAACGTCTGGACCGGCGCCGAGGTCACCTCGGGCGAGCGTCACGAGGACGGCACGTGGACCCTCACGGTCCGCCGCTCCGACGGCGAGCGCGTGCTGCGCGTGCCGCACGTGGTCCTCGCCACCGGCGGCCACAGCGGCGTGCCCAACGTGGCGCGACCCGAGGGCGTCGACGACTTCCGGGGTCGCGTCATGCACTCCAGCGAGTACCGCGCCGGCCGGGACCACGTGGGTGAGCGGGTGGTCGTGATGGGGACGGGCAGCAGCGCGCACGACATCGCGCAGGACCTCTACGAGAACGGCGCGGCGTCGGTCACGATGGTGCAGCGCAACCCCACGGCGGTCATCAGCCTCGACCCGTGCGGGACCATGGTCTACGCCGCCTACACCGACGACCGCGACCCGGTCGACGTCGACCTCGTGCAGGCCGCGACGCCGTACCCCATCCTCAAGGCCACCTACCAGTGGCTCACGCGCAAGACGTGCGAGCTCGACAAGGACCTCATCGCCGGTCTCGAGGGCGCGGGCTTCCGCACCGACTTCGAGCCCGACGCGACGGGCTTCCACATGAAGTACCTGCGCAAGGGCGGCGGCTACTACATCAACGCCGGCTGCTCGGACCTCATCATCGACGGCTCGATCGCCGTCCTGCAGGCCGCCGAGATCGACACGCTCGAGGCACGGGGCCTGAGGCTGAAGGACGGCTCGCTGGCCGAGGTGGACACGCTCGTGCTCGCCACGGGGTACCAGAACCAGCAGGAGGGCGTCCGGATCCTCTTCGGCGACGAGATCGCGGAGAAGGTCGGTCCCATCTGGGGCTTCGACGAGAACCACGTGATGCGGAACATGTGGGTCCGCACCCCGCAGGACGGCCTGTGGATCATGGGCGGCGCCCTCATGGAGGCCCGCCTGTACTCGACCTACCTCGCGCTGCAGATCCGGGCCGACCTCGACGGCATCCTGCCGGCCGAGGGCCTGGTCTGAGCCGGGAAGACAGGAGGACGACCATGTCAGAGCTCTCGTTGGACGGCCGCGTCGCCATCGTCACCGGTGCGGGCGGCGGCCTCGGCCGCGTCTACGCCCTCGAGCTGGCCCGGGCCGGCGCCCAGGTGGTGGTCAACGACGTCGGCGGGTCCGTCGACGGCGCAGCCGCCGCCGACTCTCCCGCCCAGGCCGTGGTCGAGGAGATCGAGGCGCTCGGCGGCAAGGCGATCGCCTCGACCGACACGGTCGCCACGGTCGAGGGTGGGCGCTCGCTCGTGCGCACGGCGGTGGAGCGGTTCGGCCGCGTCGACGTGCTCGTGAACAACGCCGGCATCCTGCGCGACCGCAGCTTCGCCAAGCTGGACTGGGACGACTTCGGAGCCGTCCACGACGTCCACCTGCGAGGTGCCGCCCACGTGACGCAGCCGGCCTTCCTGCAGATGAAGGAGCAGGGCTACGGCCGGCTGGTCTTCGTCTCGTCCAACGCCGGCACGTTCGGGAACTTCGGTCAGGCCGCGTACGGCTCGGCCAAGGCCGGCATCATCGGCCTGTCCAACGTGCTCGCCATCGAGGGCGGCCGGGACGGCATCCTCAGCAACGTCGTGTGCCCCATCGCGCGGACCCGCATGACGGAGTCGATCTTCGCCCCCGGCACGGCCGAGCCCGAGCACGTGGCCGGGCTCGTCGTCTACCTCGCGAGCGAGGCGTGCGCCGTGACGCACCAGGTCTTCTCCGCCGGGGCCGGCCGGTACTCCCGCGTGTTCACGGGGCTGAGCGAGGGCTGGGTGTCCCCGGACGGGGCGGCCGCCTCGGCCGAGGACGTCGCTCGGCACCTCGAGCAGATCTGCGACACGCAGCGCTTCACGGTGCCCCAGTCGGCTGCCGACGAGCTGGCCGAGCTCTCCGACCTGCTCGAGCCCGCCGAGGCCTGAGCATGTCGGACTGGGTGACCGTCCGCGACCTCGTGACCCGCACGTCGCGCTTCGGCGACCGGGTCGCCCTGCGCGCGGAGGAGCACGAGCGGACCTTCGCCGACCTCACGGCACGCGCCGCGCGGCTGGGTGGCTGGCTGCTGTCGGCCGGGCTCGAGCCGGGCGACCGCGTGGCCGTCATGGTCGAGGACGGGCTGCGCTCGGTGGAGCCGCACCTCGCCGCGATCCTGGCGGGTCTCGTCGTGGTCCCCGTGAACGCGAGGTTCAGGAGCCACGAGCTGGAGCACATCCTGAACGACTGCGGAGCCCGTGCCGTCGTCCACTCGGCGGGTGTCTCGGGCGTCGTGGACGGCGCACCGGCTGCCGCGGGCCTGGTGCGGATCTCCACCGGCGGCGGCGCCGCCGCCGACACGGACGACGCCTACGAGGAGGTCGTGGGCGCCGGGCCGTCCCCGTTCCCCGACGTGGCGGTCTCGCCGGACGACCTCGTGATGATCGGCTACACGAGCGGCACGACCGGGGTGCCGAAGGGCGCCATGATGTCCCACGCCGGTGCCGTGGCGGCCGTCCGGGCCAACCTCGTCGCGTTCCGGGTCGTCCCGTACGGAGCCTGCGCCTTCTCGGGCTCGATCTCCTTCACCGCCCTCGTCTGGGCGTTCGTGATGCCGCACCTCGCCGTGGGGGCGAGCCTCGACCTCCTGCAGCCGCGGCTCACGATGGACCGCTGGTTCGACCGCATGGAACGGCACGGCAGCACCTTCACGTTCGTGCCGACCCCCTTCATGGACGAGTTCGCGCGCACGGCGCGCGTGCGACCGAGGGCGCTGGTCCGTCTGGCCGGCGTGTGCCACTCGGCGTCCCCCGCCACCCAGCAGCAGCGTGCGGCGATGGTCGAGGTGCTGGGCGGTGCGTACGTCGAGTCGTACGGCATGACCGAGAGCCTGGCCGCCGTCGCGGCCACCACGCGGCTGGACGCCGACGGCAGCACCGGTGCCTCGGTGCCGCACGCGACGATCGGGCGGCCTCTCGCGCCGGCCGACGTGCTCGTGGTGGGGCCCGACGGGGCGCCCCTCCCGCCGGGCGAGGTCGGCGAGATCGTGATCGAGTCGCCCTCCCTGTTCGTGGGCTACTGGGGACGGCCGGAGGCCACGGGTCGACAGCTGCGCGACGGCCGGTTCCTCACCGGCGACCTCGGCCACGTCGACGAGGAGGGCTTCCTCTACGTCGACGGACGGGCTGCGGACCTCATCATCAGCGGCGGGATGAACGTCTATCCCGCCGAGGTGGAGCGTGTCCTGCACGAGCACCCCGGTGTCCTGGAGGCAGCCGTCGTGGGCGTGCCGCACGAGCGCTGGGGCGAGACGGTGTGTGCCGTCGTCGTGCCGCGCGCCGGCGTCGCCCTGACCGCCGACGCCGTCGTCGAGCACGTGGCCAAGCGGCTTGCGGGGTACAAGAAGCCCACGCGGGTCGTGTTCTTGACGGAGCTGCCGCGCAACGCCAACGCCAAGGTCGTCAAGACGCGGCTACGGGCCTCGCTCCTGGATCCCGGAGCCGAGGAAGTGCTGCGCTTCCAGTGATCTGGATGCGCGCCGAAACTGTGCTTGACATCACATCCGACCCCCGCTTTACTAAACAAGCAAACGCTTGGTTAAGCCGCCGAGAGGCGCTGAGAGGAACGACATCGTGCGTATCGACACCACCCTGGTCGAGAAGGACCTGATCGTCTCGGGCGACCGGGCCGTCCAGGCCGAGACCTCGGGCCTGGACCGCGCGTGGTGCACCGAGACCGGCCTCGACGTCTTCATGCAGGCCTACGAGGTCGCACGTCGCACCGAGAGCATCGAGCTGGGCACCGCGATCGCCGTGGCGCTCGCCCGGACGCCCATGACGGTGGCCTACAGCGCGTGGAACGTCGCCGACGTCTCCAACGGCCGCTTCACCCTCGGCCTCGGCAGCCAGATCAAGGCCCACGTCGAGCGCCGCTACTCCATGCCGTGGAACAGCCCCGTGGGCCAGATGCGCGAGTTCGTGGAGGCGCTGCGCGCGATCTTCCACTCCTGGCGCACCGGCGAGCGGCTCGAGTTCGAGGGCCAGCACTACACGCACTCGCTCATGAGCCCCTTCTGGGCGCCCAAGCAGCACGACCACGAGATCCCGATCCACCTCGCCGCCGTGGGGCCCAAGATGCTCGAGATGGCCGCGCAGGTGGCCGACGGGATCATCCTGCACGCCTTCACGAACCGCGCCTACATGGACGAGGTCACGTTCCCCGCGATCGAGCGAGGCCTCGAGAAGGCCGGCCGCACGTGGGACGACATCGAGATCTCGCTCCCCATGTTCATGGCCATGGGCGACGACGAGGAGTCGATCGTCAAGCAGCGCCGCGCGATCGGCGCCCAGCTCGCCTTCTACGCCTCGACCCCGTCGTACCGCCCCGTCATGGAGGCGGTCGGGTTCGGAGACCTCCAGCCCGAGCTCACGGCCCTCACCAAGGCCGGGGACTGGGACAAGCTCGCCGCGGTCATGCCCGACGAGTTCATCGACCACTTCGCGGTCACCGGACGTCCTGAGGACATGCCGGAGCTCGCGAAGAAGCACTTGGGGGACAAGGTCCACCGGACATCCGCCTACTACGGCTGGCCGGTGGACGACACAGCACGACTGGCCTCGATCTTCGAGAGCTTCAGACAGGAGAAGTGACGATGAGAACACACATCACGCGCAGCGCGATGGCGCTCGCCACGGCAGGTGCGCTCGTGCTCGGCGGATGCGCGAGCTCCGGCGACGAGAGTGACGACGGAACGGTCAAGGTCGGCGTCGTGCTGCCCTTCACCGGCGTCCAGGCCACGATCGCGAAGCTCGAGGGCCAGGGAGCCGAGGTGGCCGCCAAGCTGATCAACGCCGACGGCGGCGTCGACGGCAAGTGGAAGATCGACCTCGTGAAGGTCGACGACCAGCTGGACCCCGGACGCAGCGCCACCGTGATCCGCGACCTCAACGACAAGGGCGTCGACCTCGCGATCGGCGGACAGACCTCCGACCTGTGCAAGTCGTCGGCCGAGGCCTCGCAGCGCTTCAACATGACGTTCATCGGGGCCCACTGCACGTCGCCCGACCTCGTCGACCCGCCCATCACGCCGAACTTCTACATGATCGGTCAGCAGATGACCGACATCGCCACCGCGATCGGCACGGGCCTGGCCAAGCGCTACCCCGACATCGAGACGTGGGACGTCATGACCTACGACGTCGAGGCCATGCGCCTCTCGTGGGACGTGGCCAAGAAGGCCATGGAGAAGGAGCTCGGTCGTCCGGTCAAGGTCGGCAAGAAGTACGCCGTCCCGGTCACCGCCACGACGCTCCGCAAGGAGATCTCGGGCCTGGACTCCACGGGTGACAAGTCCAAGCGCGGCCTGTTCCTCGGCGTCTACGGCGCCGGCACGACGAGCTTCATCCAGCAGGCCAAGCCGACGGGGCTCCTCGACGACTACGGCGTCCTCGCCCAGACCGGTGTCTACTGGCCGACCGCGACGGCGCTCAAGGGTGCCGCTCCGGCCATCTACAACGTGCACGACTACTTCTACGCCTGCCAGGACACGGCGGAGAACAAGGAGTTCGTCGCCGCGTTCGAGAAGGAGACCGGCGAGAAGCCCGACGCCGGCGCCTACCAGAGCTACCTCGCGGTGCGCCTCCTCGAGGCCGCCATCTCCAAGGCGGGCAGCACCGACACCGCCAAGGTCCAGAAGGAGCTCCAGGGCATCTCCCTGGAGACCCCGATGGGCACGACGATGAAGATCGGCGCCGAGACCCATGCGGGCTCCGGCGGCGTCACGACGGCCGTCCTAGCCGGAGACCCCTCGGCGCCCCAGGGCGTCAAGATCTCCGACTGCGACGTCGTCCCGCCGAGCAGCTGATCCCCTGACCGGGGCCGGCGTCCCAGGACGCCGGCCCCGGTACCGGTCCCCCTCACGAAAGTTGCCCCCGTGAACGACATCATCTCCGTCCTCGTGGCGGGCCTCGCCCAAGGCGTCCCGATCTTCATCGTGGCCAGCGGGCTCACCCTCATCTACGGCGTCCTGCACGTCCTGAACTTCGCGCACGGCGGCTTCTTCCTCATCGGCGCGTTCCTCGTGACCTCGACGATCCAGGGCGGCAGCCTCGCCGCCTTCCTCGGCTCGGTCCTCGTGGCCGGGGCCGGCGTCATGGTCGTGGGGGTCGTGAGCGAGCTGCTCGTCTTCCGCCAGCTCTACAAGGCCGGCTCCACCGTGAGCTTCCTCGGGGCGTTCGCGCTCTTCCTCGCGCTCGTGGGCCTGGCGATCTCCGTGTGGGGCACCAACCCGCGCACGGTCGACTACCCCGACGCCCTCGACGGCTCGTTCTCCCTGCTCGGGGCGCGCATCGGTCAGTACGAGGCCGCCATGATCGTCATGGGCGTGTTCATCGCGATCGGGCTGTGGGTCCTGCTCACCAAGACCTCGCTCGGCACCCGGGTCCGGGCCGTGTCGCACGACCGCACGATGGCCTCGGCCCTCGGCATCCGCGTGGGGCGCGTCTCCACCACGGTCTTCGCGATCGGCGCCTTCCTGGCGGGCGTCGCCGGGGCGCTCATCTCGCCGGTCTCCTCGATCGACGAGGGCCTCGCGCTCAGCACCGACTACATGCTGCCCGCCTTCATCGTCATCATCGTGGGCGGCCTGGGCTCGGTCCCCGGAGCCCTGGTGGCGGCGCTCGCCCTCGGCATCATCGAGAGCGTGATCTTCAAGGTCGCTCCGTCGCTGAGCGGCTTCAGCTACTACCTCGTGGTCGCCCTGTTCCTGATGTTCAGGCCCCAGGGGATCTTCGGCTCCGCCTCTCGTTCTATCCAGATGGCCAGGTGAGGACACCGTGAACACCCTTCGAGACCGTTTTCCGATGCTCCAGCGCGCGGGCGTCCCGCTGCTCGCCGGCTTCGCCCTGGCCGCGGTGCTCATGCCGCTCGTGTTCAGCGGCAGCTCCCTCTTCACGTGGACGACGGCCGCGGCGTGGGTGCTCTTCGCCACGGCGACGAGCGTCCTGTTCGGCTGGACCGGGCTCCTGTCCTTCGGCCAGGCCGCCTTCTTCGGCATGGGCGCGTACACCATGGCTCTGCTGAACCAGGAGGTGCCGGACCTGCCGGGCGTCGCCATGCTCGTGGTGGCCGCGGCCGTGGCAGCCGTCGTGGCAGCCCTCTTCGCGACCTTCGCCCTGCGGACCAGCGGCGCCGAGTTCGCCATCCTCACGCTCGTCCTGGCCCAGGTCCTGTGGCTGCTGATCTACCGCGTGCCGTGGCTCAAGGGCGAGGACGGGTTCAGCGGCCTGTTCCAGATCAAGATCCTCGGCTCGCCGCTCACGTCGGACCTGCAGCTCTGGTACTACACGATCGCCGTCGTGGCGGTGTGCGTCTGGCTCCTCTGGCTCCTGAGCGGCTCCACGCTCGGCATGGCCATGCGGGCCGTCCGCGACGACCCGTGGCGTGCGGCCGCCCTCGGCATCCGCGTCCGTGGCGTCCAGGTGACGGCGTACGCCGTGAGCGCCGGGTTCGCCGCCGTGGCCGGGGCGCTCGTCGCCCAGGGCCAGGGCGTCGTGAGCCCCGCGATGGTCACGTTCGCGATCTCCGGCGAGATCCTCGTCGCCTGCCTGATCGGCGGCATGGGTCGGTTCGTCGGCCCCATGATCGGCGCCGTGGTGCTCATCTGGTCGCAGACGATGCTGGCCAACGTCTTCCACGACTCCAACGTGTTCGTGGGCCTGCTCCTGCTCGTCATCGTGATCGCCCTGCCCGACGGACTCGTCTCCATCCCGGCAAGGATCCGCGGGCGTCGACGGCCGGCCCGTCGAGCGACAGTCCCCTCCGACGTCTCCGTGGAGGAGCCGTCCCCCGTCAGCGAGGTCGTCCGATGAGTGCCATCCTCCAGCTCGAGAACGTCTCCAAGTCCTACGACGGCGTCCCGGCCGTCCGGGCCGTGGACCTCCAGGTCGCCGACGGCGAGCGACTCGCCATCATCGGGCCCAACGGAGCCGGCAAGTCGACGCTCTTCGGCACGATCGCGGGGGAGCACCGGCCCACCACGGGCCGCGTCCTCGTGAACGGCCGCGACGTCACGAAGCACCGCTCGTCCACGCGCGCCGTGGCCGGCATGAGCCGGACCTTCCAGGTCGCGCGGCTCATGTCGACCATGACGGTCCGCGAGAACGTGTTCCTCGCGGCTCTCACGGGTGGGCGCCGCGGGGTGCGCTGGTGGGACACGCTGCGCTCGCACCGCGAGGTGTGGGACGAGACCGACCTGGCCCTGGCCGACGCCGGCCTCCTGGAGCTCTCGGACACCGTCGCCTCGTCGCTCGCCCAGGGTGCGCGCAAGACGCTCGAGATGGCCATGGCCGTCGTGCAGCGTCCCGCGATCCTGCTGCTGGACGAGCCCACGGCGGGCATGGGCTACGAGGACGCGCGCGCGGCCACCGCCCAGCTCAAGGCCCTGCTCGACCAGCGCCGCGACATGACGATCATCCTCACGGCCCACGACATGGAGGTCATCCACTCGCTCGCCGAGCGCGTGGTCCTCATGGCCAACGGCGAGGTCGTGCTCGAGGGCACGCCCGACTACGTGGCGCGGCACGAGACCACCAAGACCCTCTACCTCGGACAGGGAGCATCATGACCTCGCCAGCGCAGCAGACCGTCCTCTCGGCCACGGGGCTCAACGCCTGGTACGGCGCGGCCCAGGCCCTCTTCGACGTCGACCTCACGGCGAGCTCCGGCGAGATTGTGGGGCTCCTCGGCCGCAACGGCGCCGGCAAGAGCACGACGTTCAACGCGATCATGAACCTGCAGGTGCGCTCGAGCGGCGACATCGCGCTCGACGGCGAGCCCGTCGCCCGGATGGGCGCCGACGCCATCGCGCGCCGCGGTGTGGCCTGGGTGCCCGAGGACCGACGCATCTTCACCAACCTGACGGTGCGCGAGAACCTCGAGCTGGCCCGGTTCGCCGCCGGTGACCGCGAGCCCGTCTCGGTCGACGACCTGCTCGACTCGCTGCCCCTGCTCGACAAGCTCATCGACCGCAAGGGCAACCAGCTGAGCGGCGGCGAGCAGCAGCTCGTGGCTGTCGCGCGTGCTCTGGTGTCCCGTCCCCGGCTCCTGCTGCTCGACGAGCCCACGGAGGGTCTCGCGCCGCTCATCGTCGAGGGCATCGCCGAGGCCATCTCGCGGCTGCCCGCGGCGTACGGCGTGACGATCCTGCTGGCCGAGCAGAACCTCCCGTTCGTCACCCAGCTCACGAGCCGGGTCTACGTGCTGGAGACCGGTCGCGTCGTCCACGCCGGGCCCACGGACGAGTTCGCCCGCGACGCGGACCTGCAGGACCGCTTCCTCTCCATCTCCATGGCGCACTGACGCCGCTGCGGCCACCACGCACAGGAGCGCCCCGGGACCGAGGTCCCGGGGCGCTCCTTCCTGCTCGGGCGCTGGCCCGCCGGCCTAGAAGGCGGAGACCGGGAGCGCCATGAGGTCCACTGCGTCGGCGCGCTCGACGAGGTCGGCCTGGACCGAGAGGTGCGGCAGCTGCTCGGCCGCGAACTGCCGGGCCCCCGCGACCTTGCCCAGGTAGAAGCCGTCCTCGGGCGTCTCGTCGAGCCGCTCGAGCGCGACCCGCGCCTGCTTGGCGAGCATCCAGCCCACCACGAGCTCGCCCGTCATGAGGAGGAGGCGCGTCGTGTGGGTCCCCACGTCGTACAGGCGAGTGGGCTCGTCCTGCGCCTCGTCGGCGGCGTGGTCGAGGGTCGCGACCACGCTACGGACGGACCGCAGTCCCTCCAGCAGCGCCTCGCCGACACCGGCGAGCGGGGTGGAGCCGTCGCGCAGCTCCGTGGCCTCGTCCTCGAGCTCGCCCAGGAGCAGCCCGAAGCCCGCACCACGGTCGCGGCGGATCTTGCGGAAGAAGAAGTCGATGCCCTGGATGGTGGTGGTGCCCTCGTAGATCGTGTCGATCTTGGCGTCGCGGATGTACTGCTCGACGGGGTAGTCGTGCAGGTAGCCCGAGCCGCCGAAGACCTGGAGGGACTCCGACAGGAGCGCGTACGCCTTCTCGGAGCAGAAGCCCTTGACGATGGGGAGCAGGAGGTCGTTGCGGGTGCGGGCCGCGCTCGCGTCCTCGCCGGTGTGCTCGGCCAGGGCGATGTCGTCGAGCGTGCAGGCCGCGAGGCTCACGAGCGCGCGCATGCCCTCCGCGTAGTACTTCTGCGTCATGAGCGACCGCCGGACGTCGGGGTGGTCGATGATGGGCACGTCGGGCGCGGACCGGTCGCCGCGACGGGCGAGGTCGGCGCCCTGGCGGCGCAGCTGGGCGTAGTCGAGGGCGTTGAGGTAGCCCGTGGAGAGCGTGGCCACGGCCTTGGTGCCCACGAGCATCCGCGCGTACTCGACGACCTCGAACATCTGGGCGATCCCGTCGTGGACGTCGCCCACGAGCCAGCCGACGGCCGGGGTGTCGGCGTCGCCGAACGTGAGCTCGCACGTGAGGGAGGCCTTGAGCCCCATCTTCTTCTCGACGTTCGTGACGACGGCACCGTTCCGCGCGCCGATCTCGCCGGTCTCGAGGTCCACGTGGTGCTTGGGGACCACGAAGAGGCTCAGGCCCTTCGTGCCCGGACCGCCGGCGCCGGGCGTGTCCGTGGGCCGCGCGAGGACGAAGTGCACGATGTTCTCGGCGAGGTCGTGCTCGGCGCTCGTGATGAAGCGCTTCACGCCGTGCAGGTGCCACGTGCCGTCCGGCTGGGGCACGGCCTTGGTCTTGCCCGAGCCCACGGCGGAGCCGGCGTCGGGCTCGGTCAGCACCATGGTGGCGCCCCAGTGCCGCTCGCTCATGAGCTCGGCCAGGCGCTTCTGGTCGGCGTTGCCCTGGTGGTAGAGGATCTCGGCCTGCGGCCAGCCGGCCGCGTAGAGGAAGATCGCGGGGTTGGCGCCGAGCGGGAACTCCGACATGGCCCAGCGCAGCGACGGCGGCGCGGCGATGCCACCGATCTCCGGGCTCACGTCCATGCGCCACCACTCGGCGGCCACGTAGCTCGCGTAGGACTTGGCGAACGCCTCGGGCAGGCGGGCCGTGCCCGTGGCCGGGTCGAAGTCGATCGTGCCGAGCGCGCTGTCGGCGAAGGACTCCGCCAGGTCGGTCTCGGCCAGCTCGGCGCCGGCGGCCAGCATGTCGCGTGCCGTGGCGATGTCGACGTCCTCCCACGGACCGGTGCCGAGGAGCCGGTCGCGACCGAACACCTCGAACAGGTTGAAGGTGATGTCGCGCAGGTTGCTGCGGTAGTGGCTCATGGTGCTTCCTCCAGGGTTGCGGGTCGGGCGGGGTGGGGCGCGGACGCCCACCGGGTGGCGGCGTCGAGGACGACCTCGACGAGGGCCAGTGGCTGGTCGAGCGGGACGTGGTGCCCGCTGTCGGGAATGGTGACGGGAGGGCCCGGGTGCCCGAGGCGCTCGGCCACGCGCGAGGCCATGAGGTCGTCGACGAGGCCGTCGGCGCCGCGGACCAGTCGGACGGGACAGCCGTCCACGGGCCTCAGGTCGTCGAGCCCGATGCGGTCGTGCTCGAAGAAGCGCGGGTCGAACTTCCAGGTCCAGCCGTCCGGGGTCTCCACGACGGAGCCGTGCGCGACGTGGCGGACGACGTGCTCGGCCGAGGTGCTGGCGCGGGGGAGGGTGCGGAACCGACCCACGATGGTCTGCTCGTCGGGGTAGGTGCGGGCCTGTCGTGGCGGGCGCCAGTCCGGCGGCGTGAACTCCTCGGCCTTCTCGGGGACCTCGGCGTCGACCACGAGCAGTCCGCGCAGGTCGGCGCCCGACTCCGCGACGAGGTAGGCGACGAGCCCGCCCAGCGAGTGCCCCACCAGGAGCGGCCGATCCACGGTGGCGACGACCGCCGCCACCTCCTCACTCCAGGCCGAGAGCCCGTAGGCGGGTAGCCGGTCGCTGTCGCCGTGCCCGCCCAGGTCGGGGGCGAGCACGTGGTGCCCGGCGCGGACCAGGAGAGGTGCCACGTGGTCCCACCAGCCCGAGTGCGCTGCGGCGCCGTGCACCAGGACGATCGCGGGATCGCCCGGCTCGCCCCACGCCCGGTACGCCACCCGGTGTCCGGCCACCGTCAGGGTCCGGTGCTGCGGCACGTCGGCGAGGGCGTCGACGAACCAGTCGGGCACGGGACGGCCGGAGGTGGTGCCCCCGGCTGCGGGTCGGCTCACTCCGAGAAGTCCCACATGGGGTGGGCCTCGGTGACGAAGATGGGGGACCGCTCCACGTCGATGAACGTCGGCTCGTCGGCCACGAGCGCCGCGATGGCACGTCGGGCGTCGGGCTCGGTGAAGGTGCCGCCGAGAGCGTCGAGCGACTCGAACCAGAGCTCGACGACGCCGTCGTAGGCCTCCGGTCCTCCCCGCGAGGCCTGCAGCGCGGCGTTGATCGGGTCGTCCACGGTGTGGTTCTGGACGTAGCGGACGGCACCGATGGCCTGGGCGCCCCTGCGGGCGATGTCGGCGTGACGCCCGTGCCAGCGCTCGAGGAACTCGGCGCGGGTCAGCTCGGGGCGGCGGCGCAGGCAGAACAGCAGCTTGTACATGGGGATCCTCGTTCTCGGGAGCGGGTCAGTCGAGCAGGGACAGGGTGTAGACGCCCTGGGTCGGGCCGACCTCCGCGCGGCCGACGACGAGTCGGCCGGTCAGCCAGGAGTAGCGCTCGTCGGAGGTGTCGAAGCGGAAGGCGGAGTACACAGGTCCGCTCCCCACCCCGTCGGACCAGTCGGCCTTGCCGTCGTAGGTGACCTGGATGAAGGCGCCGTCGTCGGTGCGCAGGCTGATGCGCACGTCCACGACGACCGTCCCGTCCGGCCCCCAGAGCAGCCAGTCCGCAGCGGAGGTCCCTCGCTGGTCGGCGTTGAGGTGGGGCCCCTCGAACCGGCCGCCGACGATGGGCCCCACGAGTCGGTGGCCACGCGGGCCGTCCGCCCGGAGCTCGACCTTGGCCAGGGGGGCGGTGAACGTTCCGAACGGCGTGGCCTGCACGGCTGCCTCCTCGAGGCTTCGACGATGGATGCGCCCGAACTCCTACACAAGCGCTTGCTTGGTATGGTATCCAAGACCATGGCCATGAGCAATCACGTCGACGACCTGCCCTCGTACGAGGAGCTTCCCGTCGTCGACGGCACCGACCTGAGGCACGCGTGGGACGTCTTCGACCCCGCCTCGGGGCTCGGCACGCTGCACCACCTCACCCCGGGCCGGCGCCTCGACGCCCTCGCCTCCGCCCGCGAGGGCCGCACCATCGGGCTCGGCCTGCCGCTGGGCGAGCCGCTGGTCCCGCCGTTCGGCCGGGTGGGGCTGCGGCACGAGGTCTACCCGGCCAACGGCTTCAGCTGGGGCGACCGCCTCGACGGCCTCGACCTCCAGGCCTCGACCCAGTGGGACGGGCTGCTGCACGTCCAGCACCGCGAGGCCGGGTTCTACGGCGGCCACCCGGGGCCCCCTGCTGACGCGCCGCACCTCGGCATCGACGCCTGGGGCAGGAGCGGGATCGTGGGCCGGGGCGTGCTGGTCGACGTCGGGGCCTGGCTCGAGGCGCAAGGCCCCTACGACGCCCTCGAGCGTCGAGCCGTCTCGCCCGACGACCTCCTCGCGGCGGTCCGGGCCCAAGGCACCGAGATCCTTCCCGGCGACGTCCTGTGCGTGCGGCTCGGCTGGTACGCCGCCTTCCGCACGCTGTCCGTCGAGGACGCCCGCACCGTGATGACGCGACCGGTGGGCGCCGGGCTGGCGGCGGGTCCCGCGACCGCGGCCTTCCTCTGGGACGAGCGGGTGGCCGCCGTGGCGTGTGACAACGTCACGGTGGAGGTGCAGCCCGGAGACAAGGCCGACGGCTTCCTCCACCACCGGCTCCTCACCATGCTCGGCATGCCGCTGGGCGAGCTCTTCGACTTCGAGGAGCTGGCCCGCAGCTGCCGGGAGCGGGGACGATGGGACTTCCTCTTCGTCTCGGTGCCCCTGAACCTTCCCGGAGGCGTCGGCTCGCCGGGGAACGCCGTCGCCGTCGTCTGAGGCCGACGCACGACCCGAACGCATCACGAGAGGTGGACGACATGGATCGACTCGAGGACCGGTGGGAGATCGCCGACCTGGTGAGCGCCTACGCCGAAGGCGTCGACGACGGCCGCAGCGCCGACGTCGCAGCGCTGTTCGCCGAGGACTGCGTGTTCCGTGCGTACCGCGGTGAGCGTGGGACGGCCGAGGGTCGCCCTGCCGTCGAGGCGCTCCTGCAGAAGCTCCTGGGGACGTTCGAGGCCACGAGCCACCACGTCTCCAACACGCGCGTGACCTTCTCCGGGGAGGACCGGGCCGACGTCGTCACGGCGCTGCACGCCTGGCACCGCTTCCCGTCCGAGCGTCCCGACGGCATCCTGTGGGGCCGATACCGGGACACCGTCGTGCGAGAGGGTGGAGTGTGGCGCTTCGCCGTCCGCGAGCTCCGCGTGGCGGGCGAGCAGGACTTCCCCTTCGGGTGGATCAGCACCCGCGAGCCCTGAGGCTTGCCACACGGGCAGGCACTCCCTAGAGTAAAACCAAGCAAACACTTGGTAGGAGAAACATGGACCAGATCGGGCGCATGCTCACCAACGCGGCTGTCCAGCACCCCCAGCGCATCGCGCTGAAGACGGGTGACGGGCTCGAGCGCAGCTATGCCGAGATGGACGAACGCACCACCCGCCTGGCCAACGCCCTGCTGGGCACGGGCCTGGAGCCCGGCGACCGCGTGGCCGCCTGGCTCGGCACCTGCCCCCAGTACCTCGAGCTCTACTTCGCCGTGGCGAAGGCGGGCCTGGTCCTCGTCCCGGTCAACGTCCTGTTCACCGAGCACGAGGCCTCCTTCCAGGTGGAGGACTCCGGCGCCTCGGCGCTCTTCCACCAGGCCTCCAACGCCGACCAGGCCGCCTCGCTCGCCGCCGCGCACGGGCTGCAGGCGCACTACGACGTCGGGATCTGGGACGACGCCGACAGCGTCTTCGAGCAGCTGGTGGCCGCGGGCAGCACGACGGCACCGCCCGAGCCCGCCGACGACGCGCTGTTCGTCCTCTCCTACACAAGCGGCACCACGGGTCGCCCCAAGGGCGCCATGGTGACCCACCGCTCGCTCAAGAACACGGCGCGCAACCACGCGCACTCCTACCGCACGCCCCAGGGCAGCGTGTGCATCTACTACGCCAACATGTCGTTCGTCGCCACGGTGCTGGGCCTGCTCATGGGGCACGTCTTCGTGCGCGGCACCATCGTCATGCTGACGTCGCTCGAGGGCCCCGAGCAGGCCATGGACGCCATCGAGAAGCACCAGGGGACCTTCACGTTCGTGCCGTCGCCGTGGCTGCAGCCCATGACCGAGTACGCCCGGCAGCACCCCGAGAAGTGGCAGCAGATGCGCAGCTTCGTGCACTCGGCGTCCAAGGCGCCGGCCTCGACGCTCGAGCGCTGGGCCGACGTCGTGGGCCACCGGTTCCTCGAGGGCTGGGGCATGACCGAGGGCTCGGGCAGCCTCTTCACGGTCACCGACGTCGACGACGTCGTGCAGGGCTCCAAGGCCCGCGACTTCTACGCGTCCACCGGCCGCCCCTGCATCGACGTCGTGGTCCGTGTCGTCGACGAGGACGGGAACGACCTGCCGCACGACGGGGAGGCCATCGGCGAGCTCGTCGTGCGGTCGCCCGCCATGGTGGCGGGGTACTGGAACAACGAGGAGGCGACCGCCCGCTCGTTCCGCGACGGCTGGTTCCACACCGGCGACCTGGGCTCCCTCGACGAGGAGGGCTACGTCTACGTCACCGAGCGGCGGACCGACCTCATCGTGAGCGGCGGCATGAACGTGTACCCCTCCGAGGTGGAGTACTGCATCGCCGACCTGCCCGGCGTGGCCGAGGTGGCCGTCGTGGGCACCTCCCACGAGCGGTGGGGCGAGACGCCCGTGGCCTTCGTGGTGCGAGCCACGGGCTCCGAGCTCACCGAGGCCGACGTCATCGAGCACTGCGCGACGTTCCTGGCGCGCTACAAGCGGCCGGCCCGCGTCTGCTTCCTCGACGAGCTCCCGCGGAACGCCAGCCAGAAGGTCCTCCGCCGCGTCCTGCGCGAGAGCGTCGCGACCGCATGAGCGACACCGCCGTCGACGCCGACCTCGCCGACCTGCTCGCGCAGATCGACGTGATGGTCGCCGGCGCCTACGACGCCGGGTCCGCCCGTCGGCGGGTGGACTCCGGCAGCCTCGACCGGGCCGCCTGGCGGCGTCTGGCAGGCGACCTGGGGCTCGTGGGCCTCCACCTGCCGGCGCACCTGGGCGGCCAGGACCAGCCCTTCGCCTGCACGGCGGCCGTCGCCTCCGCCCTCGGACGCAGGCTGGCCCCCGCGCCCCACCTGGGCGCGCTCGGACCGGCGACGCGGCTGCTCGCGCAGGCCTCCTCCGGCCACCGCGACCGCTACCTGGCTCCTGTGCTCGACGGCCGCAGCATCGTGGCCGTCGCAGGCCTCGAGGGAGGCATCGACGCAGCGCGACCCGTGCTCGAGGTCCGCGGCGGAACCGTCTCGGGACGCCTGCCCGCCGTCCTCGACGCCGACGTGGCCGACCTGCTCGTCGTGGTGTCCGGCGACGCCGTCCTCGTGGTCGAGACCGACAGCGTGGGCGTCACCGTGACTCCCGTCGGGGCGCTCGACCTGACCCGCGGGCGCGCCCGCGTCGAGCTGGACTCCGCTCCGGCCGAGGTCCTCGACGCCACGTCCGACGACGTGCGCCGTGCCGTCCTGGAGGCCACGTGCCTGCTGGCCGCCGAGAGCATCGCCGGAGCCGAGGCCTGCCTGGACGCCGCTCTCGACTACGCCCGCCTGCGCAGCCAGTTCGGCCGGCCCATCGGCGCCTTCCAGGCGCTCCAGCACGCCCTCGCCGACCTCTTCGGAGACGTCGTCTCGGCCCGGGCCGCAGTGGGTGCGGCCGTCCGGTCCGTCGACGAGCCCGGCGGCGGGGCGGAGGAGACCGTGCGGGTCGCCGCCGTGGCCGCGAGCGAGGCCTACCGCCGCGCAGCGCGCGAGAACGTGCACGTCCACGGCGGCATCGGCTTCACGTGGGAGCACGACGCCCACCTGCACCTGCGGCGCGCGCTCACCGACCGCCCGCTGCTGGGGGACCCCGTCTCTCACCGCCGCGCCCTGGGCCGTCTCGCCGTCGAGCGGGCCCGATGAACCACTGTCGTCCACACCGAGGAGAGCTGTGAGCACCGCATACATCGTCGAGGCCGTCCGGACCCCCGTGGGCAAGCGGGGAGGATCCCTCGCGGGCGTCCATCCCGCCGACCTGGGCGCGATCGTGCTGCGCGAGCTCGTCGAGCGTTCCGGGGTGGACCCGGACCTGGTCGACGACGTGATCCTCGGCTGCATCGACACCGTCGGCCCGCAGAACGGCTGCATCGCCCGCACCTCCTGGCTCGCAGCGGGACTGCCCACCCACGTGCCCGGCGTGACGATCGACCGCCAGTGCGGCTCGTCCCAGCAGGCCGTGCACTTCGCGGCCCAGGCCGTCATGAGCGGCACGGCCGACCTCGTCGTCGCGGGCGGCGTGCAGAACATGAGCATGATCCCCATCGGCACCGCCACCACGATCGGTCCCGACCTCGGCCTGGACCCCGATCCCTTCAGCGGCTCCACCGGCTGGGTGAAGCGCTACGGCGACCAGCCCGTCTCGCAGTTCCACGGCGCCGAGCTCATCGCCGAGCAGTGGGGCGTCAGCCGCCTCGAGATGGAGGGGCTGGCGCTCGAGAGCCACCGCCGCGCGCTCGCCGCCATCGACGGCGGGCTCTTCGCCGACGAGGTCGTGGCCGTCGACGGCGCCGTCACCGACGAGGGACCCCGCCGCGGCAGCACCCCGGAGAAGCTGGCGGGCCTGCGCACGCTGCAGCCCGGCGGCCGCCTGACGGCCGCGGTCTCGAGCCAGATCTCCGACGGCGCGTCGGCCGTCCTGGTCGCGAGCGAGGAGGCGGTCCGCGCGCAGGGCCTCACCCCCGTGGCCAAGGTCCACACGATGGCCGTCGCGGGGTCGGACCCGATCCTCATGCTGACCGGGCCGATCGACGCCACCCACAAGGTGCTGGCACGCTCGGGCCTGTCGGTCGACGACATCGGTCTGTGGGAGGTCAACGAGGCCTTCGCCTCGGTCGTCCTCGCGTGGCAGCGTGAGCTCGGGGTCGACCTCGACCGCGTCAACGTCAACGGCGGGGCCATCGCGCTGGGCCACCCCATCGGGGCGAGCGGCACGCGCATCATGACGTCCCTCCTCTCCGAGATGCGCCGCACCGGCACCCGCTACGCGCTCCAGACGATGTGCGAGGGCGGCGGCCAGGCCAACGCCACCATCCTCGAGCTGGTGGAGTGAGCGACATGGGCGAGCCCCGCGTGGTCCTCGAGGTCGACGGCGCCGTCGGCGCCATCACCCTGACCGGACGTGGCGGCGGCAACGCCATGGACCTGGCGTTCGTCCGCGAGCTCGACGACGCCACGGCCGAGGTCACCCGGCTCGCCGAGGCCGGCGGGCTGACGGTCGTCACGGTGCGGGCCCGGGGCCGGCACTTCTGCGTCGGCGGCGACCTGGCCGAGTTCCAGTCGGTCTCCGACCTGCCCGCCCACCTCGACCGCATGACGGTCCACGCCCACCGCTCGATGGCCCGGCTGCACGAGCTCCCGGTGCCGCTCGTGGTGGGTGTCCACGGGGCCACGGCCGGCGCAGGCTGGGGCTTCGTCCTCGCCGCCGACGTCGTGCTGGCCGCGGCCTCGGCCTCCTTCCGTCCCGCGTACGCCGCCGCCGGCCTCACCCCCGACGCGGGCGTGAGCTGGGCGCTGCCCCGGCGCATCGGGTCTGCCCGCGCGCTCGAGGTCGTGCTGGCCAACCGCCGTCACCCCGCGGCGGAGCTCGTGGAGTGGGGCCTCGTCACGCGGGTCGTCGACGACGAGCTCCTCGGGGCCGAGCTCGACCAGCTCGTCGACGCCATGCGCGCCCTCGACCCGGAGGTGGTCCGCGAGACCAAGCGCCTCCTGCACGCCGACGACTCCCTGCGCGACCACCTCGACGACGAGGCCCGGACCATCGCGGCCATCGCGACCCGCGCGCCGGCACCCCCGACCCTCACCAGCCCCGCCCCGCAAGGAGACGCGTCATGACCGACCAGACCCCGAGCCGCACGATCGCCGTGATCGGCGGCACCGGACCCCAGGGCCGAGGCCTCGCCTACCGCTTCGCCCTGGCCGGGCACCACGTCGTGATCGGCTCGCGTGCCGCCGACCGCGCCAAGGAGAAGGCCGACGAGATCGCCGCGCGCGCCACCGAGAACGGCTTCGACGTGACGGTGGAGGGCGACGAGAACGTGGCCGCCGCCCAGCGCGCCGACGTCGTGCTGCTCGCCATCCCGTGGCAGGGACACGACGAGGCCGTCGCCGACCTCGCACCGGCCCTGGCCGGGTCGCTCGTGATCAGCTGCGTCAACCCGCTGGGCTTCGACGCGAACGGCCCCTACGGGCTCGTGCTGGAGGAGTCGGCGGCACAGCGCGCGCAGCGCATCGCACCGGACGCGCGCGTCGTGGGGGCTTTCCACCACGTCGCGGCCCTGTCGCTGTGGCGCACGCCGGACCCCCTGACCCACGAGGACGTCCTCGTCTGCGGCGACGACGCGGAGGCCAAGGACGTCGTGGCCGAGCTCGCCCGTAGCGTCACGGGGAAGCGGGGCGTGGACGCGGGAGCGTTGCGCCTGGCCCGTCAGCTGGAGCCGCTCACGGCGGTGCTGATCAGCATGAACAAGGCGTACAAGACCCGGACCGGTGTCGCCATCACCGGTCTCCCGACGCAGGAGTAGCCCGATGCCCGACCTGGGGATGCCGACCATGCCGGCCCGACGACCCGTGGACCGTGAGGTCGCACGGGCCGTCACCCGCGCGGAGGCGGGCAAGACGCTCGACCTCGCGGAGGTGACGGCGCTCCTCGCGGCCCGCGGCGACGAGCTCGCGCGCCTGCAGGTCGTGGCGTCGCGGGTGCGCGACGCCGGCCTGGTGGCCGTCGGCCGCCCCGGGACGGTCACGTACTCGCCCAAGGTCTTCGTGCCCGTCACGCGGCTGTGCCGCGACCGGTGCCACTACTGCACGTTCGTCTCCACCCCGGGCCAGCTCGAGCGCAGCGACGAGGCCCCCTTCCTCTCGGTCGACGAGGTGCTCGAGATCTGCCGCGAGGGTGCCCGCCAAGGGTGCGCCGAGGCGCTGTTCACCCTCGGCGACCGGCCCGAGGCCCGCTGGCCCGAGGCCCAGCAGTGGCTCGAGGAGGCCGGCTACGACTCCACCCTGGAGTACGTGCGCGCCCTCGCCGTGCGCGTCCTGGAGGAGACCGGCCTGCTCCCGCACCTCAACCCCGGCGTCATGACCTGGCCCGAGCTCCAGCGGCTCAAGCCCGTCGCGCCCAGCATGGGCCTCATGCTCGAGACCACGAGCCGGCGCCTCTTCGAGGAGAAGGGCCAGCCCCACCACGGGAGCCCCGACAAGGACCCGGCCGTGCGGCTGCGCGTGCTGGAGGACGCCGGGCGTCTTTCGGTCCCCTTCACCACCGGACTCCTCGTCGGGATCGGGGAGACGTTGGCCGAGCGCGCCGACTCCCTCCTCGAGCTCCGCCGGGTGCACCGCTCGTACGGGTCCGTGCAGGAGGTCATCATCCAGAACTTCCGGGCCAAGGAGAGCACGGCCATGCGCGCGGTCGACGACCTCGGGACGGTGGAGTACCTCGCCGCCATCGCCACGGCCCGGGTCGTCCTCGGCCCGGGGGTCCGGGTCCAGGCGCCGCCCAACTTGGTCGACCTCGACGAGTGCCGAGCCCTCCTCGCCTCGGGCGTCGACGACTTCGGTGGCATCAGCCCGGTGACCCCCGACCACGTGAACCCCGAGCGACCGTGGCCCGCGCTCGACGACCTGGCGACGCTGTGCCAGGAGGCGGGGTTCACGCTGCGCAGGCGCCTCACGGCGCACCCCGAGTTCCTCGACGTCCCGTGGCTCGACCCGCGGCTGAAGGCGCACGTCGACGCCCTGCGCGACGACGACGGACTGCTCCGCGACGGTGTCGTGCCGCGCGGCCTGCCGTGGCAGGAGCCCGACGGCGGCTTCGAGGACTCCGGCCGCACGGACCTGCACGTGGCCATCGACACCGAGGGCCGTGCCACCGAGCGCCGCTCCGACTTCGACGACGTCTTCGGCGACTGGTCGGAGCTGCGCGAGCGCGTGCGGTCCGGCTCGCCCGCCCTCCTCGGGACGGCGGTGGGCTCCTCGGAGGTGGCTGCGGCCCTGCGCGCCGCCGAGTCGGACCCCGCCGGTCTGTCGCGCGACCACGCGCTCACGCTCATGTCGGTGCCCTCGGGACCCGGCCTCGAGGCGCTGTGCGCCCTGGCCGACGACCTGCGTCGCGAGGCCGTGGGCGACACCGTCACCTACGTCGTGAACCGGAACATCAACTTCACCAACGTCTGCTACACCGGGTGCCGCTTCTGCGCCTTCGCGCAGCGGCGCACCGACGCCGACGCGTACAGCCTCTCGCTCGACGAGGTCGCTTCGCGGGCCCACGAGGCCGTGGCCGCCGGAGCCACCGAGGTGTGCGTGCAGGGCGGGATCGACCCGGCCCTGCCCGGCACCTACTACGCCGAGCTGGCCCGCGCGGTGAAGACGGCGGAGCCCGGGCTGCACCTGCACGCGTACTCGCCCATGGAGATCATGAACGGGGTCGCGCGCACGGGGCTGTCCATCCGTGAGCTCCTGGTCTCGCTCAAGGAGGCGGGAGTCGACTCCCTGCCCGGGACGGCCGCCGAGATCCTCGACGACGACGTCCGCTGGGTCCTGACCAAGGGCAAGCTGCCCACGGCGCAGTGGATCGAGGTCGTGACCACGGCGCACTCGGTGGGCCTGCCCACCACGGCCACGATGATGTACGGGCACGTGGACCAGCCCCACCACTGGGTGGACCACCTCCGGCTCCTCGGTGAGCTGCAGCGCGAGACGGGTGGCTTCACCGAGATCGTGCCGCTGCCGTTCGTCCACCAGAGCTCGCCCATCTACCTCGCCGGCGTGGCCCGGCCCGGGCCCACCGTGCGCGACAACCGCGCGGTCCACGCGATGGCCCGCGTGCTTCTCCACGGACTCGTCGACCACGTCCAGTGCTCATGGGTCAAGCTCGGGCCGGAGGTCTGCACGCAGGTGCTCCACGGCGGCGTCGACGACCTCGGAGGCACCCTCATGGAGGAGACCATCTCGCGGATGGCGGGCTCGCAGAACGGGAGCCGCAAGGAGGTCGCGGAGCTGGAGGCCATGGCGCACGCCGCCGGACGCCCGGCGCAGGAGCGGACCACCTCGTACGGACGCGTCCCGCAGGCGGTGCACGGATGACCGGCTGGACGGCCGTGGTGCCGGTCAAGCCGTGGACCCTGTCCAAGACGCGCCTGGCGCTCCCGGGGGACGCTCGGGAGCGTCTCGCCCGCGCGTTCGCGCTCGACACGCTCGACACCCTGGTCGAGAGCCGGCACGTCACGTCCATCGTGGTGGTCACCGCGGAGCCCGAGATGGCCGCCGCCGCGGCCGGCGTCCCCGGGACCGTCGTCCGTGAGGATCGGCCGATGCTGTCGCGCGACCACCTCAACGCCGCCATCCGGCTGGGTCGCAGCTGGGCGGTGGGGCGTCGCCCGGGAGCACCGGTCGTGGTCGTGCCGTCGGACCTTCCCGCGATGCGCCCGGAGGACCTCGACGAGGCGCTCGTCGCCCTGGGCCGGCACGACCGGGCCCACGTCGTCGACGCCGACGGCCACGGCACCACCCTGGTCGCGGCAGCACGTCCGGCCCTGCTCCGGACGGCGTACGGCCGGGGCTCGGGTGCCACGCACCGTCGTCAGGGCTCGACCATCGAGCTCGACGTCGACCCACGGGTGCGCCGCGACGTCGACCTGCCCGAGCACCTCGAGCAGGCCCGCCACCTGGGGCTGCGGCCGCACGCCCTGGCCGTGGTGGACGCGCTCGTGGCGAGGGTCGGAGCGGCCTGACTCAGGCCAGTGTCACCCTCACCGTGGTGTGCAGCCGGTGGGCCAGCGCGAGGGACTCCACGCGCTGACGCAGGGCGCCGGCCTCGAGCACCTCGTCGGGCCGGTCGCGGCGTGCCGTGATCTCCACGACCTCGCCCGCGACCACGACGGGCAGGGCGTTCGGCCGAGCCAGGTCGACCACGAGGGCGAGCGTGGCCTGGGGGTCGGTGGGGAAGCCTCGACCGTCGGAACCGCCCAGCGCGGCCACGACGGCGTCGCGCGAGCCGAGGCCGAACAGGTCGTCGTCCTCGGCCCGGACCAGTGCCGCGGCGCCGGGGCCGTCGTCCTGGAGGAGGAGGTGTGCCGGGAGCCCTCGCACGACGACGACGGGAAGGCCACCGAGCTTGCCCGAGGCCAGCTCGGCCGCCGAGGCCACCTCGTCGGCGACGGCCGGGGCGGTGACGGCCAGGGCGTTGCCGTGGACGTCCTCACGTCCGGCGAACGACTCGAAGGGGCTCAGCCCCGCGCACCCGATGGCGATGTCGGTCTGGCCCACCCGCCACGCGCGGCCGGCGGTGTCGCTGATGACGACCCCGACCTGGAGCCCGGTGCTCGCGGCGATCCCGTGCCGGATCGCGCGGGCCTCGTCGTCGGGGTCGTCGGGCAGCGACAGGACGGTGCCCACCTCGACGTTGCTCGCGTCGACCCCCGCTGCGGCGAGCGTGAGGCCCGACCACGTGCGGACGATCCGGGTGGGTCCGCGGCGGGCGACGACGCGGTCGGTGCCCTGGTCCACCACGGTGTCGCGGTCCGACCGGCTGGTGAGCCCGAGCGCCTTGCTGACGATCTTGCTGGTGACGACGACGACGTCGCCCTCGAGCAGCTCGGCGTGCTCGGTGACCAGCCGGGCGAGGTCGGTGCCGACCGTCACCTCGCCGATGCCCTCCACCGGGACGACGTGGAGGCTCATCCGCGCAGCTCGTCGGCCAGGGCGAGGGTGTCCTCCGCCAACCGGCGTGTGGTGGCGGGGTCGCGCATCCAGAGCGGCACGGCCCGACCGACCACGCCGAGGGCGTCGAGGCCAGGGAGGTGGTCGGCGTCGGACGCGTCGACGAGCCAGCCGTCGAGCACCCCGCCGTCGCGTCGGGCGCCCAGGTGCCGTGCCACCCCGCCGGCGCTCAGCTCGATGCCGAGCCCGGTGAGGAGCTGGTCGGCCATGCCCCGGACCGCTGCCCCGCCGATGATGGGGGAGACGCCCACGACAGGCGCCCTCGTGGTCCGGACGGCCTCGCCCACGGCCCGGACACCCAGGATGGGGCCCACCGAGACGATGGGGTTGGACGGCGGCAGCACCACGACGTCGGCCTCGAGGACGGCCTCGACCACCCCCGGTGCGGGCACCGCGTCGGCGAGCCCGTGGACCTCGACGGCGTGGACGGGGACCTGGGCCCGGTGGCGGATCCAGAACTCCTGGAAGTGGATCTCCACGTCGGCGCCGTCGACCGTGGTGGCGATGTGCGTCTCGACCTCGTCGTCGCTCATGGGGAGCAGGGTGACGGGCGGCTGCCAGCGCTCGCAGAGGCGGCGCGTGGCGTCGCTCAGCGTGCCGCCCTCGCGCAGGACCATGGACCGGACGAGGTGCGTCGCCAGGTCGCGGTCACCCAGACCGAACCAGGCCTGCTCGGCCCCGTAGGCCTCCAGCTCCTCCTTGGCGTGCCACGTCTCGTCGCGTCGGCCCCAGCCCCGCTCGGGGTCGATGGCGTCGGTGAGGGTGTACATCGCCGTGTCGAGGTCGGGACTCACCCGCAGGCCGTGCATCCACACGTCGTCGGCGGTGTTGACGACGACGGTGACGTCGGCGTCGGGGGCTGCGGCCAGGAGACCCTGCACGAAGCGAGAGCCGCCGACACCGCCGGAGAGGACCGTGATGCGCATGCACCCAGTCTCCCCCACGGGCGCGGTGGGGTCAGGCGCGGGAGATGCGGACCATCTCGTCGCGGGGGACGACCTTCACGCGCTCGCGCTGGTGCTCGTGCGACTCACCGAGCGACAGCTCGTGGGCGTCGAGCTGCTCCCAGCCCTCCCACGTCGTGTACTCGACGGCACGGGAGTCGAGGTAGCGGTCGACGGCCTCACGGTCGGGGTGCTCGGGGGCCTGGAGCGAGTCCAGGTCGGAGAGCAGGAGGTCGATCGTCTGGGCCGCGTCGGACTTGGTGTGGCCGATGAGGCCCACGGGTCCGCGCTTGATCCAGCCGGTGACGTAGACGCCCGGAAGGGCGGAGCCGTCGATCTCCAGGACGCGACCGCCGTCGTTGGGCACGACGCCCGCGTTGACGTCGAAGGGGAGCCCCGGGAGGTTGTCGGAGTAGTAGCCGATGGCGCGGTAGACGGCCTGGACGGGCCAGTCCTTGAACTCGCCGGTGCCGCGCACGTTGCCGGTGCCGTCGAGCTCGGTGATCTCGGTGCGCAGGGCCACGACCCGACCGTCCTCGCCGAGGATCTCGACGGGGTTCTGGCAGAAGTGGATGTGGATGCGGTGGGGAGCGCCCGTGGGCTCCTTGGCCAGGTAGTTCTGCAGCACGTCGACGACGAGCTTCTGGCTCTTGGCCGCGCGGATGGCCTCGAGCGAGCCCTCGTCGAGCTCGAAGCCCTCGGGGTGCACGATGACGTCGATCGTGGGGGAGTGCGACAGCTCGCGGAGCTCCATGGGGGTGAACTTCACCTGGGCCGGACCGCGACGGGCGAAGACGTGGACGTCCTTCGTGACGTTCTTCTTGAGGCCCTCGTAGACGTTGTCGGCGATCTCGGTGACGAGGAGCTCCTCGGCCGTCTTGGCCAGGATGCGCGCGACGTCGAGGCCCACGTTGCCGACGCCCAGGACGGCGACCGACTCGGCGTGGGGCTGGAAGTCCCAGTCGCGCTCGACGTCGGGGTGGCCGTCGTACCAGTAGACGAAGTCGGCGGCGCCGTACGAGCCGTCGAGGTCGATGCCGGGGATGTCGAGGTCGCGGTCGCGGCGGGCGCCGGTGGCGAAGATGACGGCGTCGTAGAACGAGCGGAGCTCGTCGAGCTTGACGTCGTCGCCGAACGAGACGTTGCCGAAGAAGCGGATGTCGGGGTTGGCCATGACGCGCTTGAGCGCCTTGACGATCTCCTTGATGCGCGGGTGGTCCGGAGCGACGCCGTAGCGGATGAGGCCGAACGGGGTGGGGTCGCGCTCGATGATGTCGACCGACACGCTGCCGAGGTCCTCGCGGGCCTCGTCGGCTCCGGCCTTGGTGAGGATGTCGGCGGCGTAGACGCCGGCCGGTCCGGCGCCGACGATGGCGACGCGCAGGTTCCTGCTCATGGAGTGCTCCGTACGTGCGGGGGGCGGTCTGGTCCGACCTCCCAGTCTAGACGGGTGAGGCTAGCCTGACCCCGGCGTCCAGCATGTAATACCTCACAGCCGGAAAGCGCTGCGGTTCCAGTCAGTCCGCGAGTCCGCGGGCCTCCAGCGCGGCCCCGGTCTCGTGTGCACGGGCCACGACACGGATGACGAACGGCGTCAGGAAGGCGCGCGGGTGCTTCCCCAGGCCCCGGGCGCGGGCCGCGTCGCGGGTCTCCAGGGCGAGTGCCACGGTGCCCGGCAGGGCGGCGATGGCGAGCGAGAACGTGAGCGCGACGCGCTCGGGATCCACGCCGACGCGTCGCAGCGGGCCGATCCACCGCACGATGGCGTCGAGCATCGCGTTGACCGGGGTGGTGGCCGTGAGGGTGAGCGCCACGAGGGCGAGCGTCACGAGGTCGAGGAACGACTCGACGGCCTTGTCGCGGCCGTAGAAGAACCACTGGAACGCGCCGACGACGACCGCCACGAGCAGCACGAACCGGGTGGCGCGCCACACCAGGCGGGCGCGGAGCCGCGCCACGGCGCCCAGCAGGAGGGCCACGGCCAGGAAGGCGAAGGCGGCGGGCATGCTGCGGACCGCCACGACGGCAACGGAGAGGGCCGCGACGCCGAGCAGCTTGGGCCCGACCGGCAGCCGGTGCAGGACGCTCGTGCCCGGCTGGTAGACGCCGACGAGGACGGCCGTGCTGCTCATGAGTCCGCCGACGCGAGGTCGCGGTAGTGCGCCACGGCCGCTACGGGGTCGCCGTCGAAGGCGATGCGGCCGTCAGCCACCACGACCACGCGGTCACAGCGCTCGGCGAGGTCGAGGTCGTGCGTGACGAGCAGGAGCTGCTGCTCCAGGCCCAGGAGGAGGTCGCCCACGCGGCGGGTGTTGGCCAGGTCGAGCAGCGTGGTGGGCTCGTCGGCCACCAGGACCCGGGGCTCCGTGGCCAGGACGCCGGCCAGGGCGAGCAGCTGCTTCTGGCCGCCGGACAGGGCGTGGACGCTCACGTCGGCGTGGTCGCCGAGGCCGTGCTGCTCGAGCACCGCCCGGGCCCGCGCCGCTCGCTCCTTCTTGTCCTTCACGTGACGCCGCAGCGACAGCTCGACGTCCTCCACGCACGTGGGCATCACGAGCTGGGCTGCCGGGTCGGTGAAGCAGAACCCCACCATGCGCCGCACGGCGCCGGCGTCGCGGGCGACGTCGACTCCGTCCACCAGCACGCGGCCCGACGTGACCGGGACGAGCCCGTTCACGAGCCGCGCCAGCGTGGACTTGCCGGAGCCGTTGGCCCCCACCACCGCGACCCGGGGCTCGGTGAGCGTGAGGCTCACGGGCTCGAGGACGACGCGGTCGCCGTGCGGCGTGGGCACCGTCACGGCGGCCGCGTCGAACGCGATGGTGGGCACGGTGGTGCTCAGCCTCGGCGCAGGAGCTGCGGGAACGCGCGGTGCACCTCGGCCGCGACGAGCGCGACCACGGTGGTCTTCAGCACGTCGCCCACCCAGAACGGTCCGTCCCAGCCGGCGGCGGTGGCCCAGGAGACGTCCTGGTGCAGCTTCATGCCGGCGATGCCCAGGGGGTGGATCACCAGCACGCTGCCGGCGAAGGCGCAGGCGAACACCACGATGGCGCGGGTCTTGCCGGCGTCGCGGGCCACGTACTTCACGAGCGCGCCGATCAGCAGGGCGGCCAGCGGGAAGGCGTAGAGGTAGCCGGCGCTGATGCCGGTGAAGACGCCCACGCCGCTGCTGTGCTCGGCGAAGACCGGCAGGCCGATCGCGCCGAGCGCGAGGTAGAGGGCCACGGCCGCGAAGCCGCGCAGGGGCCCCAGCAGGGCCCCGGCCAGGCCGACGCCGAGCGTCTGCAGGGTGATGGGGACGCCGGTGCCACCCACGGGGATCGCGCCCACGTAGGCCAGGGCGCTGATGAGGGCGGCGAACGCCGCGACGAGCGCGAGGTCGGTGGCCGAGAACAGCGGGCGCCGTGCCGGCGAGCTGGTCGTCGTGGAGGTCGACGCGGGATCGGTCATGCTGCTCATGGTGTCCTTCGGAGTGCTGCGACGTCGAACTGAACGACGTTCAGGTGAACAATGTTCAGGTAGTGTGGCACGGACGCTTCCCTACTCGCGAGGAACCCCATGGCCCACCGCCGCGCCGACGTCGTCGATGCTGCCCTGCGCATCCTCGACGCCTACGGCCTGCCCGACCTCACGATGCGGCGCCTGGCCACGGAGCTCGACGTCCGCCCCAGCGCGCTGTACCACCACTTCAGCGACAAGCAGACGCTGCTCGCAGCCGTCGCCGACGAGGTCCTGCGGCGCGGCGCGGCGGCCCGCCCCGTCCCGCGGGAAGCACCCTGGGACGTGACCTTCACGGCTGCGGCCACGGCACTGCGCGACACCCTGCTCGCCTACCGTGACGGTGCGGAGGTGGTGGCCACCGCGCACGCCCTGGGCCTCGGCGAGGTGGACCCGCGGGCCGGGCTCGAGTCCGCGCTCGCAGGGCTTCGCCCCGACGTCGTCGACGCCGCCGCCCGCACGGCTCTCCTCCTCGTGCTCGGGCACGTCCAGTCCGAGCAGCTGCACGCCCACGCCGACAGCGCCGGCGCCCGGGTCGGCGCCGACCTGCGGCCCGAGGGCGCGGCCACGTTCGCCGCGGGACTCGACCTCGTGGTGGCCGGTGTCGGGGCGGCGAGCCGCGCCGACGCCACCTGAGCGGAGCGACCTCCTCGCTTCGCTACGCTGACCGGGCCCCGACCCCGTCAGCAAGGACCGTCATGCCCCGCGCCTTCATCACGGGAATCACCGGCCAGGACGGCTCCTACCTCGCCGAGCTGCTCCTCGACAAGGGCTACGACGTCCACGGGCTCGTCCGTCGCTCGTCCAGCTTCAACCGCGGACGCATCGACGGTCTCCGGACCTCGCACCCGCGAGCCGCCGACGCGCTGCACCTGCACTACGGCGACATGACCGACGGCGTGAGCCTCGTGAACCTCGTCGCGGCCGTCCGCCCCGACGAGATCTACAACCTGGCCGCGCAGAGCCACGTCAAGGTCTCCTTCGAGATGCCGGAGTACACGGCCTCGGCCGACGCGATCGGCCCCGTGCGGCTCCTCGAGGCCATGCGTGCCTCGGCGCCGCAGGCGCGGTTCTACCAGGCCTCGACGTCGGAGATGTTCGGCGCGTCGCAGCCGCCCCAGTCGGAGAGCACGGCCTTCTACCCGCGGTCGCCGTACGGCGCCGCCAAGCTCTACGCGCACTGGATGACGGTGAACTACCGCGAGGCCTACGGGCTGCACGCGGTCTCGGGCATCCTCTTCAACCACGAGTCGCCGCGGCGGGGCGAGTCCTTCGTGACGCGCAAGATCACGCGGGGCGTCGCCCAGATCAAGCTGGGCCAGCAGGAGCGTCTCGTCCTGGGCAACCTCGACGCGGTGCGCGACTGGGGCTTCGCCCGCGAGTACGTCGAGGGCATGTGGCTCATGCTCCAGCAGGACGAGCCCGACACCTACGTGCTCGGCACGGGGGCCGGGTTCTCGGTGCGGCAGTTCTGCGAGACGGCCTTCTCCCACGTGGGCCTGGACTGGCAGGACCACGTCGACCACGACGACCGCTACGAGCGGCCCACCGAGGTCGACGCCCTCATCGCCGACCCCTCCAAGGCCACGGAGAAGCTGGGCTGGACGGCCACCACCCACGCCGCCGACCTGGCCCGGCTCATGGTCGACGCCGACCTCGCCCTGTTCTCGGGGCGCTGAGGACACCGTGCCCACGACGCTCGTCACCGGAGTGGCCGGACAGGACGGCGTCCTGCTCGCGCGCCACCTCCTGGCCGAGGGACACCGGGTGGTCGGCACCCGACGGCCCGGCCCCCCGGCCGCGACCGAGGTGTACCTCGACGGCGTGGAGGTGGCGGGGATCGACGTCCGCGACACCGAGGCGCTGCTCGCGTGCGTGAGGAACGCCGACGTCGACCGCGTGGTGCACCTCGCTGCGGCGTCCTCCGTGGCCGAGAGCTGGCGCGACCCGGCGCTCACGCACGAGGTCAATGCCGCCTCCGTCGAGCGCCTCGTCCACGGGCTGGAGCGGCTGGAGTCGCCGCCGCGCTTCGTGCTGGCCTCGAGTGCGGAGGTGCTGGGCGGTGCCTCGGGCCGTGCCGACGGTCAGCACGCCCCGGTCACGCCCTACGGCGAGTCCAAGAGCGCCGCCCACGCCGCCACGGTCGCGGCGCGCGGGCGGGGTCTCGTGGCGTCGGTCGCGGTCCTCTTCAACCACGAGAGCGTGCTGCGTCCGCAGCGCTTCGTCACCCGCAAGATCACTCGCGCCGCGGTCGAGATCGCGGCGGGCCGCCAGGACCGCCTCGTGCTGGGGCCGGTGGAGGTGGAGCGCGACTGGGGCGACGCCCGTGACCACGTCCGGGCGCTCGCCGGCCTCGCCGACCTCGCGTCAGGCGTCGACGTGGCGGTGGCCACCGGCCGGCTCTCGCGGCTGCGCGACGTCGTGTCGGCGGCCTTCGGCGCGGTCGGCATCGACGACCCCTGGTCGCTCGTCGACGTCGACGAGTCGCTCGCACGTCCCGCCGACACCAAGGGCGTGCCGGGTGACCCCACCGCGGCGCGAGAGCTCCTGGGCTGGACCCCCACGACCTCGCTCGAGGAGATGATCGCCGAGATGGTCCGCGTGGAGGTGCTCCGCGCCGAGACCGGCGTCGAGCACCACCCCGACTACCTCAGCCCCTGACGACCCCGTCGGGCGGTGAGCCGGCGTCCGTCTGGGCGGGCCCGAGCCGTGGGGCGGTGAGTTGGCGTCCGTCGGGGCGGGCCGGACCTGTGGTGCGGTGACGTGGCGTCCGTCCTGGCCCCTCACGAGCCGCGGAACGGACGCCAGGTCACCGCCCACCCGGCCCGAGTCGCGGAACGGACGCAAGGACACCGCCCACCCGGCCCGAGTCGCGGAACGGACGCCAGGTCACCGCCCACCGCCCACCGGACGGACGGGCGGGCAGGGAGACGACGAGAGCCGGCACCCCGAGATGGGGCGCCGGCTCTTCTGGGTCGATGCGTCAGGCGCGGGCGGCCAGCTGGTCGTAGATCCAGCTGTACGTCTTCTCCAGGCCGTCGCGCAGGGAGATGGACGGCTCCCA
>NZ_LMFJ01000003.1:0-22682 GCF_001426755.1 Aeromicrobium sp. Root495
CCGTGCCGGCTCGCCTCGGCGGGCCGGCACGGCCGTACCCCCACCCCCCGGAGGACCGCATGACCAGCAGCACCGACCGCCCCGACCTCGAGCCCACGACGGCCGAGGCCGACGAGCCGCGCCCCACCCCGGGCATCAACGACAAGGGTCGCGTCAAGCGCACCCGCGCCGGCGCCTGGTGGACCGCCCTCGTGCTCGTCGCACTGGTCTCACTGGTCTTCCTCGTGTTCATCGCGCAGAACGCCGAGTCGGTCACCATCCGCTTCCTGAGCTACGACGGCGAGCTGTCGCTGGCCGTCGCGCTGCTCCTGTCGGCCGCCGTCGGCGCGCTCGTCGTCGCGATCCCCGGCATGGTCCGGATCGCGCAGCTGCGTCGCTCGCTGCGGCGCACCGCCAAGAGCAAGCACTGAGTCACCCCCAGAGCAAGCACTGAGAAAGGGACCGTCATGACCGCAACGCACACCGTCCGTCCCGTCGCCCCGCGCACGGAACGTGGCCATCTCTCGGTCCGCCAGCTGCGGCGCACCGCGGTGCTCCTGGCGGCCGGCGCGGTCATCCTGGTCCTGGCGCTCGTCATGAAGGACGCCGGAGCGATCGTGGGTGCCCTCGACCTGGGCCGCGAGGTCTCCGTCGCCCTCGTGGTGCTCGTCGACGTCGTGGCCGCGAGCCTCATCCTGCTCGTGCCGAGCGTGGCGCGGGTCCTGATCGTCCCCCGACGTCGGCGCTGACCCGCGCCGTCCGGGCGGCGCCGACCCTGGCGCAGGTCCTGACCGGACTGCCACGATCTGAGACGCAGATCTCATGGGGTGGGCGGCCCGGGTGTGCCTCGGCTAGTGTGCGCCAGGTGAAGATCGGAGTCGTCGCCGAGTCCAGCCCCGGGGAAACCCGTGTCGCTGCCACTCCCGCGACCGTCGCACAGCTCATCAAGCTCGGGTACGAGGTGGTCGTCGAGGCCGGCGCAGGCGAGAAGTCTGCCTTCGCCGACGACGTCTTCGTCGAGGCCGGTGCATCCGTCGCCGGCGGCGACGAGGTGTGGTCCAGCCCCGTCGTGTTCAAGGTGAACGCCCCCACGACGCAGGAGATCGCCCGGCTGACGGACGGCGCGACCCTCATCAGCCTCATCGCCCCGGCGCACAACCCCGACCTGGTCGAGGCGCTCTCCAAGCGCCCCATCACGGTCCTGGCGATGGACGCGGTGCCGCGCATCTCGCGCGCCCAGTCCCTCGACGTGCTCTCCTCGATGGCCAACATCGCCGGCTACCGCGCCGTGGTCGAGGCCGCCAACGTCTTCGGCCGCTTCTTCACGGGCCAGATCACCGCTGCCGGCAAGGTCCCGCCGGCCAAGGTCCTCGTGGCCGGTGTGGGTGTGGCCGGCCTGGCCGCCATCGGCGCCGCCTCCAGCATGGGCGCCATCGTGCGCGCCACCGACCCGCGCGCCGAGGTGGCCGACCAGGTCAAGTCCCTCGGCGGCGAGTACCTCGCCGTCGACGTCGAGACGGAGCAGTCCACCGACGGCTACGCCAAGGCCACGAGCGAGGCCTACGACCGACGCGCCGCCGAGATCTACACCGAGCAGGCCGCTGACGTCGACATCATCATCACCACGGCGCTCATCCCGGGCCGCAAGGCACCGGTCCTCATCACCGCCGCCGACGTCGCCGGCATGAAGCCCGGCTCCGTCATCGTCGACATGGCCGCGGCCATGGGCGGCAACGTGGAGGGCTCGGTGGCCGGCGAGAAGGTCGTCACCGACAACGGGGTCACGATCCTCGGCTACACCGACCTCGCGGGACGCCTGCCCACGCAGGCCTCGCAGCTCTACGGCCAGAACCTGGTCAACCTGCTCAAGCTCCTGACCCCCGAGAAGGACGGTCAGCTCGTCCTCGACCTCGACGACGTCGTCCAGCGCGGCATGACGGTGGTCAAGAACGGCGAGAAGCTCTGGCCTCCGCCGCCCGTGACGGTCTCGGCCGCGCCCGCGGCTCCGCCGACCGCCGAGCTCCCGGTCCAGAAGCCCGAGAAGCCGCCGGTCACGCAGGGGCAGAAGTTCGCGCTCATCGGCGTCGGCATCCTGGCCCTGTTCCTGGTGAACGCCTACGCCCCCGAGCCCCTGCCGCAGCACTTCACCGTGCTGGTCCTGGCCATCGTCATCGGCTACTACGTGATCGGCAAGGTGCACCACGCGCTGCACACGCCGCTCATGTCGGTGACCAACGCGATCTCCGGCATCATCGTCGTCGGTGCGCTGGTGCAGATCGGCGAGCCCGACCCCAAGGCCTCGGTCCTGGTGCTGTCGGCCGTCGCGGTCCTGCTCGCGTCCATCAACATCTTCGGCGGATTCGCCGTGACCCGTCGCATGCTCGCGATGTTCTCGAAGGGCTGATCGCGCCACATGACTGCTTCCAGCATCGCCACCGCGGCGTACATCGTCGCGTCGCTCCTCTTCATCCTCAGCCTCGCCGGGCTGAGCAAGCACGAGACCGCCAAGAACGGTGTGGTCTTCGGCATCTCCGGCATGGTCATCGCCCTGCTCGCGACCATCAACCTGGCCGTGCAGAACGCCGAGGCCGTCGCGATCGTGCTGCTGCTCGTGGCGCTCGCGATCGGTGGTGCCATCGGCATCTGGCGCGCCCGCATCGTCGAGATGACCGGCATGCCCGAGCTCATCGCGCTGCTGCACTCCTTCGTGGGCCTCGCCGCCGTGCTCGTGGGCTGGAACGGCTACCTCGAGCACCAGTACTTCCCGCTCGAGTCGCTCGAGAACATCCACAACGCCGAGGTCTTCATCGGCGTCTTCATCGGTGCTGTCACCTTCACCGGCTCGATCGTGGCCAACCTGAAGCTGTCGGCCAAGATCTCGTCGGCCCCGCTCGTGCTGCCCGGCAAGAACTACATCAACGTCGGCGCGCTCGTGCTGTTCGTGATCCTCACGATCTGGTTCGTCGCGTCCCCGGCGCTCTGGCTGCTGATCCTGGTCACGATCGTCGCGCTGGCCCTCGGCTGGCACCTCGTGGCCTCCATCGGCGGCGGCGACATGCCCGTCGTCGTCTCGATGCTCAACAGCTACTCGGGCTGGGCCGCCGCTGCGGCGGGCTTCCTGCTCAACAACGACCTGCTCATCGTCACCGGCGCACTCGTCGGCTCCTCGGGTGCGTACCTCAGCTACATCATGTGCAAGGCGATGAACCGCTCGTTCATCTCCGTGATCGCCGGCGGGTTCGGCATCGCGGCGAGCGGCGGCGAGGACACCGACTACGGCGAGCACCGCGAGATCACGGCCGAGGACACCGCCGAGCTCCTCAAGAACGCCACGTCCGTCATCATCACGCCCGGCTACGGCATGGCCGTGGCCCAGGCGCAGTACCCGGTCGCCGACCTCACCAGGAAGCTGCGCGAGCGCGGCGTGGAGGTGCGCTTCGGCATCCACCCCGTCGCCGGCCGTCTGCCCGGCCACATGAACGTGCTCCTGGCCGAGGCCAAGGTGCCCTACGACATCGTCCTCGAGATGGACGAGATCAACGACGACTTCGCGTCGACGTCGGTCGTGCTCGTGATCGGCGCCAACGACACCGTGAACCCCGCCGCGTCGGAGGACCCCAGCTCGCCCATCGCGGGCATGCCGGTCCTGCACGTGTGGGAGGCCGAGAACGTGATCGTGTTCAAGCGTTCCATGGCCGCGGGCTACGCCGGCGTCCAGAACCCGCTGTTCTTCCGGGACAACTCCCAGATGCTGTTCGGCGACGCCAAGGACCGGGTCGAGGACATCCTCAAGGCACTCTGATCCGTCGAGGGCGGGAAGCAACCCCGCCTCCGACGGGTTGTACGAGAGGTGAGGCTCTCCCTTCTCGACCGGTCCAGGACGCGCTCCGGCCGTCCGGAGGGTGAGGGCCTCACAGGCTCGGTCGATCGCGCCGTCCGCGCCGAGGCGCTGGGCTACGACCGGTTCTGGGTGGCCGAGCACCACGCCGTCCCGGGCATCGCGAGTGGTGCCCCGGCGGTCCTGCTGGCCGCGGTCGGTGCTGCGACGAGCACGATCCGCATCGGCTCCGGCGGCGTCATGCTGCCCAACCACCAGCCCCTCGTGGTCGCCGAGCAGTTCCTCATGCTCGAGGCGCTCAACCCTGGCCGCGTCGACCTCGGCATCGGCCGGTCGCTCGGGTTCACCGAGCCGGTCCGCCGAGCACTGCGCCACGACGTCGACGCCCCCGACACGTTCGAGGCCGACCTCCTCGAGCTGGGGTCGCTGCTCGACGGCTCCGGCCCGGTGACCGCCCGACCCGCGGCGGGCAGCACGATCTCGGTCTCCCTGCTGGCCACGGGCGCGGGCATCTCGATCGCGGCACGCCTCGGCCTGCCGCTCGTCGTCGGGGGTCCCATGGTCTGGACCGACGACGGCGCCGCCGCACTGGCGGCCTACCGGCGCGACTTCCGTCCGGGGGCCTTCGCCGCGGAGCCGCGCGTGACCATCTCCCTCGACGTCCTGGTCGCCGACGACGACGCCGCTGCCCGCGAGCTGGCCCTCCCGGAGGTGTGGGCCATGGCGCGGTCGCGGCAGACCGGCGAGTTCCCTCCGCTCGAGCCGCCCGAGTCGATCCGGCGGCAGCCGTGGACGGACCAGGTCCGCCGCCGCGTGGAGTCCGCCCTCGACCGCTCGGTGGCAGGGTCGCCGTCGGCGGTGCGCAAGACGCTCGAGGAGCTGGCCGACCGCACGGGTGCCGACGAGCTCATGGCGTCGTCGTCGACCTACGACCGCGACGCCCTCTTCACCTCCGACGCGCTCCTCCGCGACCTCCTCCCCTGAGTGTGACGTTCGAGGGCTGAAACCGCCCGAACGACCCCGGAAACGTCACACTCAGCGGGTCAGCGGGTCAGCGGGTCAGCGGGCCTGACGCCAGGCCGCGACCGCCGCGGCCAGGGCGAGGGCCAGCACCGCGAGGGCGGTGGCAAGCGCGGCCCGGAAGCCGGCGTCGCCGCCGTGCGAGGCCGACACCAGCTGGTAGACCGTCATGAGCAGGGCAGCGCCGAGGGACGAGCCGATGCGCTGACCCGTCTGCAGGGCTCCGCCGGCGGCACCTCCCATGCGCGGAGGCACCTCCGCGAGCGTCAGCGTGATGTTGGGCGAGACCACGGCACCGCCGCCCAGCCCGGCCACGAACAGGAACGGGGCGAAGGCCCACCACAGCGACGGCGTGCTCTGCCCCGGTCCGACCGCGGCGGCGAGCGCAACGGCCGTCATCATCGAGGCGATGGCCACGACCGTCAACGGCCGGCCGACCGTGCTCACGAACCGTCCGGCGAGCGGGGACGAGATGGCCGACCCGGCGGCGAACGGCGTGAGCAGCAGACCGGCGTGCAGGGCGCTGACGTCGCGCGAGTCCTGCAGCCAGACCGAGGCCGTGAGGAAGACGCCCGTGAAGCCGGTGAAGTAGAGCGCACCGATGAGGAGCCCGCTGCTGTAGCCGGGCAGCGTGCGCAGCAGCTCGACGTCGAGCAGCGGCGCGTGGCCGAGTCGGCGGAGCCGGTGCTCCCACGCGCCGAAGGCCCAGCCGAACAGCGGGACGCCCACGAGCAGCACCAGCGGGAGGCGGGCTCCGGACTCCACGCTGACGAGCGGGTAGAGCAGGCACAGCACGGACAGGCCCAGCAGGACCGCGCCCACGACGTCGATGCGCTCGTTCTTCGCGTCGTGGTCGCGGCCGGGGACCAGCAGGGCGACGGCCACGAGCGCCACGAGTCCGATCGGCACGTTGACCAGGAAGAGCAGCCGCCAACCGTTCTCCTCGCCCGCGACCCCGATGATCGCACCGCCGAGCAGCGGTCCGGTCGCCGACGCGAGCGAGACCGTGAGGCCGAAGTAGCCGAACGCCCTGCCCCGCTCGGCCCCGGAGAAGAGCTGCTGGATGAGTCCGGAGCTCTGCGGCGTGAGGAAGCCGGCCGCGGCGCCCTGCGCCAGGCGGGCCAGCACGACGAGCTCGGCGTTGGGCGCGAAACCCACGGCGGCGCTGGAGACCACGAACGCGACGAGACCCACGACCATGAGCCGACGTCGGCCGTAGGCGTCGCCGAGCCGTCCGCCGGCGACGAGGGTCAGGCCGAACGTGAGGGCGTAGCCGGAGACGACCCACTGGACGGTCGACGCGTTGGAGTCGAGGCCCTCCTGGATCGACGGGATCGCGACGTTGACGATGGTGACGTCGAGGAGCGACATGAACCCGACCACGAGCGTGACCGCGAGGATCCGCCACCGTCGGGGGTCAGGTTTGTCGGGGTAGGGCGTCGTGTCCGGGGAAGTGTCGATCGCCTCTTCGTGCACTGCACCACTCTTGCGCGGGAGGCCAGCCCCCGCACCCGCTGAGCGTGACGAACCTGTTGGATCCAGGCCCTGAAACCAACAGAACGGTCACGCTCAGCGGGGACGGCGGGGTCAGTCGGCCACGCCGTAGAGGCGGTCGCCGGCGTCGCCGAGGCCCGGGACGATGTAGCCCAGCTCGTTGAGGTGGTCGTCGAGCCCGGCCACCACGAGGGTGACGGGGACGCCGATCTCCTCCATCTCCTTCTCGATGCGCGCGATGCCCTCGGGCGCGGCGAGGAGACAGACCGCGGTGATGTGGTCGGCGCCGCGCCTCACGAGGAACTGGATGGCTGCGGCGAGGCTGCCCCCCGTCGCGAGCATGGGGTCGAGCACGTAGCACTGGCGGCCGGAGAGGTCGTCGGGCAGGCGCTCGGCGTAGGTGTCGGCCTCGAGGGTCTCCTCGTTGCGGACCATGCCGAGGAAGCCCACCTCGGCCGTGGGGACGAGGCGCTGCATGCCCTCGAGCATGCCTAGCCCGGCGCGCAGGATCGGGACCACGAGGGGTCGCGGCTCGCTGAGCCTCACCCCGGTGGCCTCGGCCACGGGGGTGCGCACCTGGACGGGCTCGACCCGGACGTCGCGCGTGGCCTCGTACGCCAGGAGCGTCACCAGCTCGTCGGCGAGACGGCGGAACGTGGGGGAGTCCGTGCGCTCGTCGCGCAGGACAGTCAGCTTGTGGGAGACGAGGGGATGGTCGGCGACGTGTACCTGCATGCCCTGAGCCTAGTGCGATGGGAGGGCCTCAACCCTGGCGCGGCGGCCGCGACGTCTGCGACGATCAGTCCGATGAACGACGTCGACCACATGTGGCGCGCCCTGGCGCTGGCCCGCGCCGCGCAGAACGCCGGCGACGTGCCCATCGGTGCGCTGGTCGTGGCTCCCGACGGCAACATCATCGGCGAGGGCTTCAACGTGCGCGAGCGCGACGGCGACCCGACCGGTCACGCGGAGGTCGTGGCGCTGAGGGCGGCCGCCGCGCGGGTCGACGAGTGGCGTCTCGAGGGCTGCACGCTCGTCGTCACGCTGGAGCCGTGCACCATGTGTGCCGGCGCGGCCGTGGCCGCGCGGGTGGGTCGGATCGTGTTCGGCGCCTTCGACGAGAAGGCCGGCGCCGTGGGCTCTCTGTGGGACGTCGTCCGCGACCGGCGGCTCAACCACCGTCCCGACGTCCTCTCCGGCCTCCTCGCGGAGGAGAGCACGGCCCTCCTCCAGGCGTTCTTCACCCAGCGACGCTGAGCGGAGCCCCTGATGACGTGGGAGCTGCGGCGCCTGACGCGTGCCGACCTCCCCCTCCTCGCCTGCTGGCTCGCCGACCCCGACGTCCACCGGTGGTGGTTCCACGCGTTCACGCCCGAGGCGGTCGAGCGCGACTTCGGTCCGGGCGTGGACGGGCTCGAGCCGGGCGAGGACCTGCTCGTGCTGCAGGACGGCAGACCGTTCGGCCTGGTGCAGCGAGCGGTCGTGACCGACTACCCCGAGGACCTGGCGGCGTTCGAGCGCATCCTCGGTCCGGTGCACCCTGCGGCCGTCACGCTCGACTACCTCGTGGGGTCGGCCGAGGACCGGGGCCGAGGCCTCGGGCCGCAGATGCTCGATGCCGTCACGCGCCTCACGTTCACCGAGCGTCCCGACGCTCCGTACGTCCTGGTGGCCGTCGTGGCGGCCAACCGTCGGTCCTGGCGAGCGCTCGAGAAGGCTGGCTTCCGGATCGTCGGCTCGGGCGACGCGGAGCCCGACAACCCCGTCGACCTTCCGCTCCACCACGTGCTGAGGCGGGACCGCCTGCCCGGGGAATGAACCGGGCAGGGACGTGGTTCTGGTGAGTAGTTGAAACTTGAACTACTTCGTGAGAGGCTAAGACCATGAGCAGCATGCAGTTCGGCATCTTCACCGTCGGCGACCTGACGATCGACCCCACCACCGGCTCGATCCCGACCGAGAACGAGAAGCTCAAGGCGCTGGTCACGATCGCCAAGAAGGTCGAGGACATCGGCGGCGACGTCTTCGCGGTGGGTGAGCACCACGACTCCGGGTTCGTCCCGCCGTCGATCAGCACCCTGCACGCGTTCATCGCGGCTCAGACCGAACGACTCATCCTGTCGACCTCGATCGCGCACATCACCACCAACGACCCCGTCAAGCTCGCCGAGGACTACGCGACGCTGCAGCACCTGTCGGACGGCCGTGTCGACCTGGTGCTCGGCCGGGGCAACACAGCACAGGTCTATCCGTGGTTCGGCAAGGACCCGTCCAAGGGCGTCGAGCTGACGATCGAGAACTACCAGCTGCTGCGCCGCCTCTGGGACGAGGACGTCGTCGACTGGGAGGGCAAGTTCCGCACCGCGCTGCAGGGCTTCACCTCCATCCCGCGCCCGCTCGACGGCGTCTCGCCGTTCGTGTGGCACGGCTCGATCCGCACTCCTGAGGTCGCCGAGATCGCCGCGTACTACGGCGACGGGTACTTCGCCAACAACATCTTCTGGCCCAAGGAGCACTACATCCGGCTGATCAACTTCTACCGGCAGCGGTACGCGCACTACGGACACGGCACGCCCGAACAGGCCATCGTCGGCCTCGGCGGCCAGTTCTTCATGCGCAAGAACAGCCAGGACGCGATCAACGAGTTCCGCCCGTACTTCGACAACGCCCCCGTCTACGGACACGGTCCGTCGCTGGAGGACTTCCAGGCCCAGACGCCGCTCACGGTCGGCAGCCCGCAGGAGGTCATCGAGAAGACGCTGGCCTTCGCCGACTACTTCGGCGACTACCAGCGGCAGATGTTCCTCATCGACCACGCCGGTCTGCCGCTCAAGACGGTCCTCGAGCAGCTCGACCTCCTCGGTGAGATCCTGCCGACCCTGCGTGCCGAGTTCGATGCACGCCGTCCGGCCGACGTCCCCGACGCCCCCACCCATGCGGCTCGCGTGGCCGCCCGCGACGCGAAGGTGGCCGCCGAGGCCGCCGAGAAGGAAGGCGTGACCGCATGACGACCAGGGTCGTGGCCCTCTCCTCGGGCCTGAGCGAATCCTCCAGCAGCACGCTGCTCGCGGGCCGCATCACTGCGGCCCTCGGGCAGCGGCTCGGGGCCGAGGTCTCCATCGAGACCGTCGAGCTCCGTCCGCTGGCCCACGAGATCATCGACGCCTCCATCACGGGCTTCGCCGCACCGCGTCTCGCACACGTGCACGACCAGCTGCGTGAGGCCGACGCGGTCGTGGTGGTCACGCCCATCTACAAGGCGTCCTACCCGGGACTCTTCAAGGCCTTCTTCGACGCCCTCGACCAGGACCTCCTCATCGGCAAGCCGGTGCTCCTGGCGGCGACCGGCGGCACGGCGCGCCACTCGCTCGCGCTCGACTTCGCCCTCCGTCCGCTCTTCGCCTACCTGCAGACCGTCCCGGTGCCCACGGGCGTCTTCGCCTCGCCGCACGACTGGGGGAGCGAGGGCACGGGAGCGCTCACGTCGCGTGTCGAGCGTGCTGTCGACGAGCTCGTGTCGCTCCTGGCCGGAGCAGGCACGGGTCGGAGCTTCTCCGACGACATCGACCTGTTCAGCGAGACCATGCTGTCGATCTCGGACCCGCACCGACCGGAGTGACGCTCGGCTAGACCGGGGCCCACCAGAGGACCCGGGTGCCGGGCCTCGCCGGGCCGATCTCGAACGCGCCGCCGCGCTTCACGGCCCGCTCGCGCATGTTGGCGAGGCCGCTGCGGTGCGGCGCCCGCGCCGGCGGTCCCGAGCCGTCGTCGGTGCACTCGATGCTGAGACGGCCACCGGCCACGGTGACGACGACCCTCGCCGCGGATGCGCCGGCGTGGCGCACCACGTTGCTCAGGGCCTCGGTCACGACGGCCACGACGTCCTCGGCCAGAGGCCCGTCGGCCAGGGTGTCGACGGGGCCGTTGAACTCGAGACGGGCGCGGCCGGGCAGCTGCGGGTCGATGCGCTCGACGACCTCGATGATGCGCGATCGCAAGGAGTCGGCGTCCTCCGGAGTGCGCTTGAGCGAGAAGATGCTCTGCCGGATCTGGGCGATGGCGCCGTCGACCTCGTCGATCTGGGTGGACACCCTCGCGGCGAGCGCCGGGTCGAGCCGGGTGGAGATGGACTGCAGGTTGAGCCCGATCGCGAAGAGTCGCTGGATGACGTGGTCGTGGAGGTCGCGGGCGATCCGGGTGCGCTCCTCGAGGAGCTCCATGCGCTGACGGTTCTCGCGCGACTCCTCGCGCTCCATGGCCAGGCTGATGTGACCGGCGAAGGAGACCCCCATCTCGACGTCGCGGTCGGCGAAGGCCGAGGCCTCCGGGGGGCGTCCGAGGAAGAGGACGCCGTGCTCGTGGTCCGAGACCGCGAAGGGCAGCATCATGCAGGGGCCGAGGCGGCTGCTGTCGGAGAGGTCGTAGACCTCTGCGAGCGAGGCGACCGTGAGGGGATCGCCCGACTCCAGGAGGGCGAAGGCGACGGAGTCCTGGATGGAGAACCGTCGGTCCAGCGCTGCCTCGACGCCCGGGAGCGTGCCGTGCACGTGGTGGACGACGAGCTCGTCGCCCTCCACCACGAGGATGGCGATGACGCTGGCCTCGGCCAGCTCGGAGAGCCGGACCATGAGACCGGAGACGTCGTCGCCCTCGTCGTCGCGCATGAGTCGCCGGGAGGTCTCGGCCAGCGCCGTGGACCAGCGGGCCCGGTACGCGGAGTCCTCGAAGAGTCGGGCGTTCTCGATGGCGATGCCGGCCGTGGCCGCGAGCGACTGCGCGATCTCCTCGTCGTCGGCGGTGAAAGAACCGGCCCGGGAGTCGGTGAGGTAGAGGTTGCCGAAGACCTTGTCTCGCACACGGATCGGCACGCCGAGGAAGCTGTTCATGGGCGGGTGCTCGCCCGGGAACCCGCTCGAGCGCCGGTCGTCGGCGATGCGGGTGAGACGGACCGGGACCGGGTCGTCGATGAGTGCGCCGAGCAGGCCGCGTCCCTGGGGCAGGTCGCCGATGGCCTCGACGGTTCCCGGGTCCATGCCGACGTGGATGAACTGGTCGAGTCGTGTCTCGTCGCCCACCACGCCCATGGCGCCGTACCGAGCGTCGAGGAGCTCCAGCCCCAGCTCGACGATGCGACGCAGGACCATGGGCAGGTCGAGGTTGGACGTGAGGTCGTTGTTGACCCGGATCAGGTCACGGAGCCGGGAGTGGGAGCGCTGCATGGTCTCGGCCTGGTCGATGAGCTGGCTGAGCAGCGCCTCGAAGGCGAGCGTGGGCCCCGATGACGGTTCCTGCGCGACGTCGGACACAGCGGTCCCCCCCTTCCCTGGACTCACACGGTAGAGCCGCGGGGGTGCAGGGGCGAGACGCGGGCGTTCCACACCGCGGCGGTGACGTGGCGTCCGTTCCGTGGTCCGCTGCCGCGGGGGCGGTGACCTGGCGTCCGTCCGTGGGCCGTCGGACCTCCCGGACGGACGCTGAGACACCGCGGCCGGGTCGGCCACGGGGCTAGCGCGTCAGGACGACGTCGGCCAGGTGGCGCCGGGCCAGGACGCGCTGGGCGTTGGGCTCGTCGACGTCGTCGACCCAGGCCTGCGCGGCGGCGCGCTCCTTGCCGAACTTCACGTGGCGCTCGACGAGGCGGGAGCGCCGACGGTCGTCGTCGAGCTCCACGAACACGACGAGGTCTAGCGCGCTCCGGACGTCCGGCCACGGCTCGGCGTCGTCGAGCAGGTAGTTGCCCTCGGTGACGACCACCCGGTGCTCCGGCGCGACGGTGATGGCGCCGGCGAGCGGCTGCTCGAGGTCGCGCTCGAACGCGGGCGCGAGGACGTCGTGGTCCCGCTCGTCGCGGATGCGGCGCAGCAGCGCGAGGTAGCCGTGGGCGTCGAAGGTCTCGATCGCTCCCTTGCGCTCGAGCAGCGCCCGCTCCCGCAGCGCGACGTCGGCGAGGTGGAAGCCGTCCATGGGTGCCCGCACGGCAGACACCTGGCGACGCCCGAGCCGGTCGACGAGCTTCTTGGCCACCGTCGTCTTCCCGCTCCCCGGCGCGCCCACCACACCGACGAGGAGCCGGCCGGGCGCGGCGGCGACCCGCGCCGCGAGGTCGTCGGCCAGCTGGTCGAGGTCCATGGCCGCATGCTCCCACGCCCGAGAACCCCTGTCGGAGGCGTGTCGCAGGTCCGGTAGAGTTCCCGGCGGTGGCGTGTCCGAGCGGCCGAAGGTGCAACACTCGAAATGTTGTGTGGGTTCACGCCCACCGTGGGTTCAAATCCCACCGCCACCGCGTCAAGAGAACCCCTGGTCCCGACTGGAAAGACAGTCAGGGCCGGGGGTTCTTCGCGTCCGAGGGGTGCCATGAGACCTGCTCGCCGCGCCATGCGGAGTACTCGGGCCGTGGGTAGCGTCGAGGACATGACGAAGCTTGCGATCATCTACTACTCCAGCTACGGCACGATCCACTCCATGGCCACCCGCCTGGCCGAGACGGCAGAGAGCGCCGGCGCCGAGGTGCGCCTGCGCCGGGTGCGCGAGACCGCGCCCGACGACGTCGTGCAGAGCGTCGAGCCCTGGGCCGCGCACGCAGCCTCGGTGGCCGACCAGCCCGTCGCCGAGCCGGACGACCTGGACTGGGCCGACGCCGCCATCTTCGGCTCCGGCACGCGCTACGGCCACGTGACGAGCCAGCTCCAGTCCTTCATCGACACCCTCGGCCCGCTGTGGCAGGAGGGGAAGCTCGCCGACAAGGTGTACGCCGCGATCACCTCCACGTCCACGAAGCACGGTGGCCAGGAGACGACGCTCGAGGCGATGAACACGACGTTCGCGCACTTCGGCGGCATCATCGTGCCGCCCGGCTACACCGACGCGGTCAAGTTCGACGACGGCAACCCCTATGGCGTGAGCAAGACCGCCGGGAGCGACCTCGACGACTCCGACAAGGCCGCGCTCGACCACCTCGTCAACCGCGTCCTGCACGTGGCAGGAAAGCTGCGCGGCTGACGAGGACTCTGCCGGCTGATGCACGAGCCCACCCGAGCCTGTCGTGCCTGGGTGGGCTCGTCGCGTCAGGGGGCAGGTGGCAGGACCGCCATCGCGTTCGCTGCGATGGCCAGGAGCTCCTCGGCGTCGGCGCCGTCGCGGGCGCTCCCGGACATGCCGCGCATGACGGCCACGAGGAAGCTGGCCAGCTGTGCGGTGGACGTGCCCGGCGGGAGGTCGCCGTCGCTCACGCCCTGGTCGAGCCGGTCCTTGATCTGGGCCGTGACGGCTCGGCGCTGCGCCGTGAGTCGCGGCTCGGTGAGCATGAGGCAGCCCGGCGGGGTGTCGGGGGCCGTGTGGGCGCGAGCGGTGCCGTCGAGGAGGTGCGAGATCGCGTCGTGGACCCTCGGCTGCGCGGCGGCGGCCTCGACGCCCTCACAGGTGCGTCGGAAGTAGGCCTCGGAGGCCTCCTCGAAGAGGTGGTCCTTGTCGCCGAACGCGGCGTAGAGGCTGGGCGCGGTGATGCCCATGGCCCTCGTCAGCGTCGAGATCGAGGTCTCCTCGTAGCCGTTGCGCCAGAACTGCTCGACGGCGGCCGCGAGTGCGGTCTCGCGGTCGAAGCTCCGGGGTCGGCCAGCCATGGTCCGAGCATACCGTAACGGTCGCTACAGAATGTGCTACCGTCGGTCCTCCAATACGTAGTGATCGTTACAGAAAGAGGATCTCCATGAAGATCGCAGACTCCGTCGTCCTGGTGACAGGAGCCAACCGCGGCATCGGCGCCCAGTTCGTCGAGCAGCTCAAGGAGCGAGGCGCCGCCAAGATCTACGCCGCCGCGCGCGACACCAGCACGATCGAGGCGAGCGGGATCGTCGAGCCTCTCCAGCTCGACGTCACCGATGCGGCCCAGGTCCGTGCCGCGGCCGAGGCGGCCGGCGACGTCCAGGTGGTCATCAACAACGCAGGCATCTCGACCGGCACGCCGCTCGTCACCGGCGACGAGGCGACCATCCGTCGGGAGATGGAGACGAACTTCTTCGGCCCGCTCGCCATCACTCGCGCCTTCGCCCCGATCCTCGAGGCCAACGGTGGCGGCGCCTTCGTCAACGTCGTCTCGGCACTCTCGTGGTTCACCCTCCCCAGCGGAGGCGCCTACGCCGCCTCCAAGGCGGCCGCGTGGAGCCTCTCCGACAGCGCCCGGCTCGAGCTCAGGGGCCAGGGCACCCAGGTGGTGGCCGTGCACATGGGTCTCGTCGACACCGACATGACGAAGGGCTTCGACGCCCCCAAGCTTTCACCGTCGGCCCTTGCGTCCGCCGGTCTCGACGCGATCGAGAAAGGCCTCGACGAGGTCCTCGCCGACGACTGGGCGGCCTTCATCAAGAAGGGGCTCACCCTCGAGCCGGCGGCTCGCTACGAGCAGATCCTCGGTGCCCTCGGCATGGGCTGACAGCTGTCCCGACCTTTCTGTTTCAGGGGTCGAGCCGCTCCGCGATGGCTAGCCTGGAGCCGATGGCGTCCCGGCAGGGGCCGTCACCCCACAGAGACGAGAACACCGTGCGTGCACCCCGCAGCATCGCCGCAGTACTCCTCGCAGGACTCACGGCGGTCGGACTCGCCGTGGCCGGCTCGCCGGCGCAGGCTGCCACGCCGTACCACGCCAGCGTCGGCACCACCGGCCTCGAGGGGGGCAAGGTCGCGATGGGCAAGACCATCACGATCTCCGGCAAGGTGTGGGGCGGGCCGGTCAAGAACCAGAAGGTCGGCATCTACATCGACAACATCACCGCTCCGGGCGCCTTCACCCGTCGTCTCGCGGTGGCGTCGATCAACTCGGAGAACCGCTACACGTACAAGTGGAGGACCGACGACGCCGGCGTGTTCCAGCTGCGAGTCGTCAAGGGTGCCTACCAGGGTCACCAGGCCGTCAAGGTGACGTCGAGGTCGTTCTCCGTCTACCGCTGGGTCAACACGCAGCCCGACGGGAACGCCGGCGCGACGACGACGGTCGCCGGGGTGGTGCAGCCGAGCTCGGCCTACGTCCTGGCCCACGACACCTCGGTCACCCAGTACACCGGGCTCTACGCGTGCCGAGCCATCAGGCTCAAGGTCGGGGTGCGGGACGGCTCCATCGCCAACGGTGACCTGGTCTTCTACAACGCCGAGGCGGAGGGCGACATCGCCCGGACCGAGGTCGTCAAGAACGCGCCGATGCGCTCGTACACCCATGTCGGGACGACGTCCCTCGACGAGCCCAGGTTCAGGGCCGACTTCGACGTCAGCGGCTCCTCGCTCGATGCGCTCGTCCTGCGCGACGTCCAGCAGGACTGCGCCAAGCCGGTCGTGAACCAGTGGAACCCTGAGGGCGAGTCGCTCGACGAGGGTCTTCAGCTCTGGTGCGTGGGCGAGCAGCTTCTCCCGGTCGAGGACTCCCGCTGCAAGAACAAGCAGACCTGACGGAGGTCGCCGGACGGAGCTCAGGCGTCTGCGAGCCTCAGTGCTTGAACGGGTTGAGCTTCTTCCCCAGGAGGTACTGGGCGCGGTAGGGCACGGGTCGCATGGCGTGGGAGATCACCTTGTTGAGCCTGCCCGGCACGCAGACCGGACGCCCGCTGTCGGCGGCCGCCCAGGCCTCTCGGACGACCGCCTCGGGCTGCTGCCACAGCACGGACGGCAGGCGCGTGGCGGCGTCCTTGCTGCCCATCGACTCATGGAACTCGCTGTGCGTGAAACCGGGGCACAGCGCCGTCACGTGGACGCCGTGCGGCTTGAGCTCCATGTCCAGCGCCTGCGACATGTCGAGGACGTAGCTCTTGATGCCGGTGTAGAGCAGGCTCTCCCCGGGCGGTGCGAACGCGGCGAGTGACGAGACGTTGACGATCCGTCCCCAGCCGCGCTCCTTCATGCCGGGGACCACGAGGTGGGCGAGCTCCGTCACGGCCGTCACCATGACCTGGATCTCCGCGGCCAGGGACGTCCAAGCCGTGTCGGCGAACGTCTCGTTGCCTGACATGCCGGCGTTGTTCACGAGCACGTCGACCTGGAGTCCGAGCTCGGCCACGGACGCCATGACGGCCTGCGGAGCGTCGGGGTCGGCGAGGTCCGCGCCGACGACCTCGCAGCGGACACCGTGTCGGTCCGAGAGCGTCTGCGCCAGGGCGACGAGCTTTTCCCTCCTGCGCGCGACGAGCACGAGGTCGAGACCCTCAGCGGCCAGGAGGTGGGCGAATGCCTCGCCGATCCCGGCGGATGCTCCGGTGACGAGGGCGGTGCGAGGGGTCGGGCTCATGGGACGTCCTTCTGGAGGGATGCGGGTGGGACGGGGACGTGGGTGGCGAGGAAAGCGAGCTGGTCCCCGACGACGAAGTCGAACAACGGCTCGACGTAGGGGTCGAAGTGCCCGCCCTCGTAGACCCGGACCGTGGAACGCGGGATCCGGCTGGCGGCCTTCTCGGCGACCGCGCGAGGGGTGATGGCGTCGTCGGTGACCAGCTGGACGAGCGCCGGGCACCTCACGCCGGCGGCCCACCGCTGCGGCGAGTAGGCGCCGATCCGGAGGGCGATCCGCGCGGCGACCGAGGTGGGGTAGTCCTCGAGTTGGAGCCCGGACTCCTGGATCAGCCGGATCATTCCGGGGTAGGCGTCCGCTGACGTCATCATCGCGGTGCGACCGGGCAGGTCGACGCTCGCGACCTGCACGGGCGCGCGTCCGAACCACGCCCCGACCTGGTCTCGGACTGCCGGCCCGGCGAGCCTCAGGACGGCCCTCAGGCCGGTGGACCGCACGGCGGCGGGACCGCTCACGTGTGGCACCTGGGCGATGACGGCCGCCAAGGGCTCGCCCTGGCCGGCGACGGCGATGACGTGACCGCCCCCGAACGACGTCCCCCAGGCGACCACCCGGGCCGGGTCCACGCCGTCGAGCGTCCGGGTGTGGGCGATGGCCGCCCGCCAGTCCTGGTGCTGCATGGCGACGCTCAGGAGCTGGCGAGGCTCACCTTCGCTGTCGCCGAACCCGCGGTAGTCGAACGCGACGACGACGTAGCCCGCGGCCGCGAACCGCTCCGCGTAGGCGTAGAGCCGCAGCGCGCGCACCGAGCCGAAGCCGTGCGCCATGACGATGGCCGGTCGGTCCTCCTGGCCGGCGTCGGGACGGTAGACCCGGGCCGCGCAACGCGTGCCGTCGGACGCGAACCACTCCTCGGAGTGGGTGAAGCCGGGCGTGGGCGCGGTGGCCATGGAGTCTCCTGGGTCGGTCGTTCTTGTACGACGATCAAGAAGGTACCGAAGTTCTTGAACGGCGTGCAAGATAAGGTGACGTATGCCTCGGAACCGCCGACCCCGCGACCGCGAGGAGAAGTCGGCCGAGATCGTGGCGGCCGCGACCTCGCTGTTCAGCGAGGAGGGCTACGAGAAGACCTCGCTCGCGGGCATCGCCGCCGCGGCTGGCGTCACCACCAACACCATCTACTGGTACTTCCAGGACAAGGACGCCCTGTTCGTCGCAGTCCTCGACGGCCTGCTGCGCGACGGTCTCGCGGGGGTCGAGGACCTCGAGGACCGGCCGTGGGTCGAGCAGCTGCTCTGGGTGGTGGACGAGCTGCGCCGCTTCGACAAGCTGGTCACAGCAGTCCACGCGCTGGCTGCCGACTCGCCCGCCATCGACGCGTGGCACGAGGGCTTCCACGCGCTCGCGGACACGATGCTGGCCGAGATCCTGACGAGCGCCGGCGTCCCCGAGGCGCAGGTGGCGGCGAGGACCAGGCTCGGCGTCTTCGCCGTCGAGGGGTTGCTCATGCACGAGCTGCCCCGGGCGGAGCAGCGCCAGGTGCTCGAGCTGGTCGTCGAAGGGGCCCGCTGAGGCGGACGTACGCTCCGTCCGGGGTCAGGCCTTGCGGTCGGCCACGATCGCGGCGACGTTGAGTCCGGCCCACGTGAGGGTGGCACCCAGGACCTTGGCCTTGCCGGTCGTGTGGGTGGCCTCGCCGGTGAGCAGGGCGGCGTCGGTGAGGTCGAGGGCGACGCGGGCCACCATGGCGTGCTCGCGGACGCGGGGCGACGGCGCGAACAGGGCCAGAGCGCTGATCGCGAGGTCGCGCGGGCCGAACAGACGCGCCACCACGTCGTACTCCGGCTGCTTGAGCGAGCTCTTGGTCAGGGCCTTGCCGAGGTGCCGCGGCTTGGCGAGCGCGAACACGGCGTAGCCGGCGGTCGCGGTGGACATGAGGGCGCTGTAGCTCGGCTTGTTCATGACTCGACGCTACGGACCTCGGTGCGGGCCCGCACGTCCACCCCGCTCGCGGCGCTGCGCTCCGGCCCGGCCGAGGACCGCACCCCCGAAGAGGGCTGCGGTCCTGCGACCGGTCGTTCAGCGGGTCACTGGCCGAGGAACGCGAGGATCTCCGCGCCCAGCTCCTGCTGGTAGGTGCCGTAGATGCCGTGGGGCGCGCCCGGGTACGTGACGAGGCGGCCGTCCTTCACGAGATCGATCGTCTTGTTCGCCGCCGCCTCGATCGGGACGATCTGGTCGTCGTCGCCGTGAGCGATGAGGATCGGCACGTCGAGGGCCTTGAGGTCCTCGGTGAAGTCGGTCTCGGAGAAGGCCTTCACGCAGTCGTACGCCGCGGCGAGGTTCACGAGCATGCCCTGGCGCCAGAAGTCGTCCTTGGCTCCCTGCGACACCGTCGCGCCCTCGCGGTTGGCGCCGAAGAACGCCTCCGAGAGGTCCTGGTAGAACTGCGAGCGGTCCTTGAGGACGCCCTCGCGGATGCCGTTGAACGCGTCGATCGGCGTGCCTTCGGGGTTGGTCTCGGACTTGACCATGATGGGCGGCACGGCGCCGATGGTCACGACCTTCACGACGCGGCCGGCCGCGTGCTGCGCTGCGTAGCGGACGACCTCGCCGCCACCAGTGGAGTGGCCGACGACCACGAGGTCGCGGAGGTCGAGGGCCTCGACCAGCTCGGCCAGGTCCTTGGCGTAGGTGTCCATGTCGTTGCCGGTGTACGTCTTGGACGAGCGGCCATGGCCGCGGCGGTCGTGGGCGATGGCCCGGTAGCCGGCGTCGGCGAGCAGCTTCAGCTCGTACTGCCAGGCGTCGGACGACAGCGGCCATCCGTGGCTGAACAGGACGGGCTGACCCGTGCCCTGCTCGGTGTAGTAGATCTCGGTTCCGTCGGTCGTGGTGATGAAGGGCATGACCACGACATTATGGAGTCACGCCTCCATAATCAATGGTTCAGCGCGAGTCTCTTCTGGGCGCTGTCCGAAAGCGCCGGTATGACGGGGCGTTGTACGGTGCAGCCATGGCGCGCCCCCGGAAGTTCGACGAGCAGGCTCTGCTCGACGCCGCCACCGAGCTCTTCTGGTCCCAGGGCTACGACGAGACGTCCGTCGACGACGTCTCCACCGCCTCCGGCGTGGGCAACGGGAGCATCTACGCCGCGTACGGCAGCAAGCAGGGACTCTTCCTCGCGGTCTTCGAGCGCTACTGCGACCGGCGGGCCGCCTTCGTCGAGGGCGTCATGGACGCGTCGTACGACTCGGCCCGGGAGGCCGCCCGCGCCTTCTTCGACGCAATCATCGTCGACTGCTCCACCCAGCCCGGGCGGCGCGGCTGCCTCATGATCAACAGCATGGCCTCGCTGGGTCCCAAGGTCCCCGAGGTGGCAGCGGCCGGGCGACGGTCCACAGCCCGGATGGAGCAGAGCCTCACGGACCGGCTGTCCGAGGTGCTCGAGCGCTCGGGCGACGAGCTGGCCACGGTGAGCGCCAACCTCGTGCTGGTCTCGCAGGGCCTGATCCAGCTGAGCCGTCAGGGCGTCCCGCGCGAGCGGCTCGACGAGATCGCCGCGGTCTCGTTCGACGCCCTCCCCGACGCCGCCTGAGCCGGCACGTGCCGTGCCGACACCCAGCCTGACCATCACCCCGGAGCTCTCCGAGGCCCTGAGGATCCTGGAGTCCGGCGGCAGCCTGTTCCTCACGGGCAAGGCGGGCACCGGAAAGTCGACGCTGATCCGACACTTCATGGCCACGACCGACCGCCGTGTGGTGGTGGCCGCACCCACGGGCATCGCCGCGCTCAACGTCGAGGGCTACACGATCCATCGGCTCTTCAGCTTCCAGGCGACGACGAGCCTCGACGACGTGCGGACCGGCCGGTACTACCCGGGGCGGTTCGCCAAGACGCTCAAGGGTCTGCAGACGCTCATCATCGACGAGGCATCGATGGTGCGAGCCGACGTCCTCGACATGGTCGCGGCCTCGCTCGAGCGGTTCGGCCCCAAGCCCGGCACCCCCTTCGGCGGGGTCCAGGTCGTGCTCGTCGGCGACCTGCTGCAGCTGCCGCCCATCGTCGAGGACCGTCTGGCCGAGTTCTTCGCCACCCACTACGAGACGCCCTACTTCTACTCGGCACGCTGCTTCGACCGTGCCGTGTTCCCGACGATCTCGCTGACGACCGTGTTCCGCCAGGTCGGCGACGATCGGCTGACGTCGCTGCTCAACGCCGTGCGCGACGGAGTCCTGCTCGACGAGGCGCGCGAGGAGCTGAACGCCCGGGTCGACCCGGACTTCGAGCCGCCGGACGACGAGCTCTGGCTGACGCTGGCGCCGTCCAACTCCATCGTCACGGCACGCAACCGGCAACGACTGGAGCGGCTCGAGACCCCGCTCGTGGAGCACGCGTCGCTGGAGAGCGGTGACGTCTCCGGCTTCGACCCGCCCACCGACGCGGTGCTCCGGTTCAAGGTCGGTGCGCAGGTCATGATGCTCACCAACGACCCGAGCGACCGATGGGTCAACGGCACCCTTGCCCGCATCACGGCCACCCGCGTGATCGACGGGGAGCGCGAGGTCGACGTGGAGACCGACGACGGCTCGGTCTTCACCGTCCCGCCGTACACGTGGGAGGTCACGCGGCCCGTTGTGGAGGGATCGACGCTGCGACGCGAGGTGGTGGGCACCTACACCCAGCTCCCGTTCAAGCTGGCCTGGGCGATCACGATCCACAAGAGCCAGGGCCAGACGCTCGACCGCCTCGTCGTCGACCTCACGGGCGGGGTGTTCGCCACCGGACAGGTCTACGTGGCGCTCAGCCGGGCGACCTCCATGGCCGGGCTGGTGCTCAGGCGACCGGTGGAGCCGCGTCACCTGCGGACCGACCGTCGGGTCGCCCGCTTCCTGCACGCCGCCGAGGTGCGTCCGGGACCGGCCCGTCACTGCGCCCTCGGCATCTCCTTCGTGGGTGACGAAGGGACGTTCTCGCGCCCGCGTCCCGTGGAGATCGCCGTCGTCCTCGACGACGGCACGGCCCTGAGCACCCTGGTGAACCCGCAGCGCGACCTCGGCGACGCGCGCTCCGCCTACGCGATCGCGGCCGACGACGTCCTGCTCGCCCCGACCCTGCCGGAGGCGTGGGGCGTGATGTCGGCGCTGCTCGGCGGGATGATTCCCGTGGGGGTCGACGTGGACGGACAGCTCGGCAAGGTCGACTTCGAGCTCAAGCGGCTGCGGAGCGTCGTCTCGATGCCGTTCGGGGTCGACATCGGTCTGGGAGCGCTGACGCACGAGGAGCGGTCCGCCGACTCCTCGCCCAGCGCCCTCACCCGGGCGCGCGCCGCCATGAGCGCCTTCGAGCGGCTGCGCGACGAGCTGGAGCCGGGCACGTCCTTCGAGGTGGTCGACGCTCCCGGGCACCTCGGGTACCTGCTCAGTCGCGACCTCGACGTCACGGTCCCGTCGACCGACCGGCTCCCCACCCTCTCGGCGCTGGTCGAGGCGAGTGACGCGATCAGCCGGCTGCTGCTCGGCTCGGGCCCTGTCGACGCGCAGGGACCCTCCCTCGGGGCGGGGAGCGTGGCCGCCGCCGCCGTCACGAGCCGCCTGGCCGACGTGGCCACCAAGGCTTCGAGCCTCTCGCCGCAGCTCGTGGAGCGGATGCGCGCCGTGGAGCAGCACCTCGGCACGACGTTCGTCGACGACGTGCTGGCGGCGGTGGCCGCGACGAGCCCACCGCCGGGGGAGGTGCTCGTGCCCGGCGCGCGGGTGTGCTTCACCGGCACCGCCGTCTCGCCGTCGGGTCGTTCCTACACGAGCGAGCAGATGATGCCGTTGGCCGAGCAGCACGGCCTGGCAGCGGTCAAGAGCGTCACCAAGACACGCTGCGACGTCCTCGTCGTGGCCGAGGTCGGGACGCAGTCGGGCAAGGCGCGCAAGGCCCGCGACTACGGCAAGCCGGTGATCTCGGCCGACGAGTTCTTCGCCTGGGCCGAGATCAGCTAGCCGCCCCCGACGAACGATGAGGGGTTTCGGTCGTCCCAGCGACCCGAAGCCCTCATCGTGGGTCTCGGGGGGACGGACGATGAGGGGTTGT
>NZ_LMFJ01000003.1:22732-116015 GCF_001426755.1 Aeromicrobium sp. Root495
TCGAGCTCGGTCAGTCAGCTGAGAGGGCCCGCTCGGTGACGGCCAGCGCCGCGGCCGTCGAGGTGAGGTCGGTGTGGAGCGCGGTCTGAAGCACGAGCTCGCGGAGCTCGGCGTCCGTGAGACCGTTCGCGCGGGCGGCCAGGAGGAGGTCGGGCAGGTCGTCGTGGCGGCCCTGCGCCGCGGCTGCCGTGAGCGCGGCGACCGACCGGCTGCGTGGGTCGAGACCCGGACGCGCCAGGACGGTGTGGTCGTCGTGCTCGGACACGAAGGCGCGGATCTCCGCGCTCCGCGCGCGGGACACGGTCTCGATGGCCTCGTCGCCGCCCGCGTGGGCGACGATCAGCCGGGCGACCTCGGCCGCAGCCTCGAGCGGTGCCGAGCCGGTCACGTCGTCGAGCACGGCCAGCTGTCCTCGCATCACGGCGTGCGAGACCTGGTGGGACGCGGCCGCGTGGTCGCTCGTGGCCACGACCAGCACCGGCGCGGAGACCGCGGGCAGCCGGGCCTCGAGCTCGGGGGATGCTTCGGGATCGATCACCACCACGGACTCGATGCGCTGGGGGGCTTCGAGCGCGAGGATCAGCCCCACCGTGCCGCCCAGGCCCGCGCCGGCGTGGAAGAACGACGGGTGCAGCTCACCTCGGTTGGCGAGCATCTCGTCCACCATCTCCAGCACCCCGGCAGCGATCTCGCCCGGCGTGAGCGAGCCGTCGGCCGCAGGGCTCGACCCGTGACCGGGGAGGTCCCAGGCCAGGACCTCGAAGTGCTCGGCGAGGTGGACGGCGCTCGACGACCACAGGTCGCGTGCCGACGTCCCCGCCGAGGGCCCCAGCACGAGGAGGGGGAGTCGCGGCGAGCCGCCGAGCCGCACCGCAGCGATCTGCGGGAGGCTCACGCGTTCTCCTCCATGAAGGTCTCCGCTCGCTCCAGGGCCTCGACGACCATGTCCTCGGCGATCCCGAGGTAGGGCTCCGGCTCGGAGTCGTCCTCGGCGTCTGCGCCGACGAGCGCGGCCAACGCGCTGCGCTCCTCGAGCACCGCGCTCGCCGAGGCCTGGAGCCCGGCCAGCATCCTGGCTTCGTCCGCACCCAGTCCGTCCAGGAGCTCGGTGGTCCAGGTCGCGGCCGCGGCGGCGTCACGGGCCAGCTCGCGCATCGCTCTCCACTCCGCCCCGAGGGACCCGGGCGACCCGGCCCAGGCTGCGCCCGCGGAGGCGAGGTGGAGGGTGGCGCCCAGCGGCGGCGCGGCCTCGGCCGTCTGACGGATCAGCGCCGGCAGACGGGGCTCGGCCGGTTCCACCTCGCGGACGGCAGGGTCGGCGAGCGCAGCGACGTCGCCGGCCAGGCGGCCCCAGGCGTCGGTGCAGGCGAGCAGGGCGTCGGCGGTGCGGGTGAAGGACCCGCGTGCCGTGTGCCAGGCGCGGCGCTCCCGCAGGCCGAGCCTCTCCGCCACGTCGGTCACGACGTCGGCCGCCGCGGAGAGCGGGTCGGCCTCCCCGCGCAGCCGGGCGATCTCGGTGAGGGAGGCGAGGGTCCCGGACGATCCTCCGAGCTGACCCGGCAGGAGCGAGCGCGCGTCGACGACGAGGTCGGCCGCGTCGATGATGCTGTCGAGCCAGACGACGGCCACGGCGCCGAACGTCGTCGGTGTGGGCGTCTCGGCGGAGCCGGCTGCCATGGGCGTGACGGCGTGACGCTCGGCCAGCGCCGTGAGTGCGGTGATCTGGGCCTTGACCTGCTCGACCACGTGGTGGAGCACGTCCTTGACGGCCAGCACCAGCGCGGTGTCGAGCACGTCCTGCTGCGCGAGACCCTGGTGCAGCCAGGCGGCCGTGTCGGCATCGGTCCGTGAGCGCAGCAGCGTCAGGAGGCCCTCGACAGGACGGTTGTCGGGAGCCTCGAGGAGGACCGCGCCGGCTTCGTCGTCGAGGAGCCCGAGCAGGTGCCCGACCAGGTCGTCGTGGTGAAGGCCGGGGGCCAGCTCGGCCCGGACGAGGGCGTCGAGCCACGCCGCCTCGACCTGGACCATGGAGCGCAGGAGCGTGGCGTCGGACATCAGGTCGCCGGAGCTCTCGGCGTGGGTCCCGGGGGCAGCGGTCATGGGGACAGCCTGCCCCCACCGGACCGTGAGGGCCAGGACCGCCCCCTGCGGGATCAGACCGGGACGGTGCGCGCCCGTCGATCGGTGCGGCGGAGGTAGACGGCGACGAGGAGGCTCGCGACGGCTGCCCAGGCGCACCAGATCGACGCGAACCCGTCGATGGTGAGGTAGGCGATGACGGCCACGGCCACCAGGTTCACGGCCCCGAACACGGCGATCGCCCGGTGGCGGGAGAACAGGGCCGACCCGCACGTCGCCGCGACGTACGCCGCCGTGACGGGGATCTCGGCGGGCAGGCCCGTGCTGTAGGCGATGTGATGGTCCCCCAGCGCTGCCTTCACCGGTCCCCTCAACAGGGCGGCCAGGAGAAGTGCCGAGACGGCGGTGCCGACGACGGCGAACACTGTCATGACGTGCCGGCGCAGGCCGCGCGGCTCCAGCGCGCGGACGACGAGCGGGACGTACGGCGGCAGCACGACGAACGCCACCAAGAGGTAGGCCCACGTGGCGGGCCCGGTCCAACCGGCCGGCAGGTCGCCGCGGAGCCCCCACCACACGACGGCCTCGGTCAGCTGGTGCAGGCCGAGCAGCAGCGGCAGGGCACCGAGCGCGAGGCGTGCCGGGCGGGGTCCCGCGTGCCGGAGCGCGTCGATGCCCGCGGCGCTGATGACGAGACCGCCCACGACGTCCGCCTCAGGCGAGAAGCACATGCCCGGAGGTACCCGACGAGCGCGCGGTCAAGCGTCAGGCCGGTCTCAGTGGCCCCGCGCGATCCACTCATCGAGGTGGGGCGCCTCGGCACCGACCGTGGTGTCGTCGCCGTGCCCGGTGTGGACCACGGTCTCGGGCGGGAGACCCAGCACGTGGTCGCGCAGCGACTCGATGATCGTGTCGAAGCTCGAGTACGAGCGTCCCGTGGCGCCGGGACCGCCGTTGAAGAGCGTGTCGCCGCTGAACAGGGCGCCCAGCTCCTCGGCGTGGAGAACGGTGCTGCCGGGGGAGTGGCCCGGCGTGGCGATGGCCCGGAGCTCGGTGCCGGCCACGGTGAACGTGGTGCCGTCCACGAGGTCCTCGTCGGGCGCGGTGTCGTGCTCGGCGTCCCACAGCATGCGGTCGGCCGGCGGGAACCAGACGGGCGCGCCCGTGGCGCGGCCCAGCTCGACGGCTGCGTTGATGTGGTCGTTGTGACCGTGGGTCAGGACGATGGCCTTGACCGTGCGACCGGCGACGGCCGCCAGGATGGGCGCGGCGTCGTGGGGTGCGTCGATCACGATCACCTCGGTGTCGTCGCCGACGATCCAGACGTTGTTGTCGACGTCCCAGCTGCCGCCGTCGAGCTCGAACTGTCCCGACGTGACGGCCTTCTCGATGCGTGCCGTGCTCACAGCTCCACCACCGATCGCAGGACGTCGCCGTGGTGCATCTTGGTGAAGGCCGCCTCCACGTCGTCGATGCCGATCTTCTCGGTCACGAACGCGTCGAGGTCGAGGCGGCCCTGCTGGTAGAGGTCGACGAGCATCGGGAAGTCGCGGCTGGGCAGGCAGTCGCCGTACCAGCTGGACTTGAGCGAGCCGCCGCGCCCGAAGACGTCGATGAGCGGCAGCTCGAGCTGCATCTCCGGCGTCGGGACGCCGACCAGCACGACCGTGCCGGCGAGGTCGCGCCCGTAGAAGGCCTGCTTCCAGGTCTCGGGTCGGCCGACGGCGTCGATCACGACGTCGGCGCCGAAGCCGCCGGTGAGTGCCTGGATGGCCTCCACGACATCGCCGTCACCGGCGTTGATCGTGTGGGTGGCACCGAGCTTCTTGGCGCCCTCGAGCTTGCGGTCGTCGAGGTCGATCGCGATGATCGTGGCCGCGTTGGCCAGACGCGCACCGGCGACGGCCGCCGCTCCCACGCCCCCGCAGCCGATGACGGCCACGGAGTCGCCGCGCTGCACGTTGCCGGTGTTGATGGCGGCACCGAGGCCGGCCATCACGCCACAGCCCAGGAGGCCCACGGCTGCCGGCGACGCGCTCGGGTCGACCTTGGTGCACTGGCCGGAGGCGACGAGCGTCTTGTCGGCGAACGCACCGATGCCGAGCGCGGGCGAGAGCTCGGTGCCGTCCTCGAGCGTCATCTTCTGCGTGGCGTTGTGCGTGTTGAAGCAGTACCAGGGCCGTCCGCGCGTGCAGGCGCGGCACTCGCCGCACACCGCGCGCCAGTTGAGGATCACGAAGTCGCCGGGCTCGACGTCGGTGACGCCCTCGCCGACGGACTCCACGAGGCCCGCGGCCTCGTGGCCGAGCAGGAACGGGAACTCGTCGTTGATGCCGCCCTCGCGGTAGTGCAGGTCGGTGTGGCAGACGCCGCAGGCCTGGATGGCCACGACGGCCTCGCCCGGACCCGGGTCCGGGATCACGATGTTCTCGACGCTGACGGGTTCGCCCTTGGCTCGGGCGACTACTCCTCGGACGGTCTGCGGCATGCGGGACTCCCTCGGGATGGTGGGTCGGTGTGACCGATCACCGCCAGCCTAGGGCGGGTCGCGGACCCGCGCGCCACGCGGGAGTGAACCGATCCGTCAGCTCTTCACGACCGCCGTCGCGCCGCTCGTGCTCGACCGGGTGATGTACGAGGTCTTGCTGCCGGTGACGCGGACGGTGATCCGCTTGCCGACGCTGCCGGAGGTGAGCGTGTGCGTGCGGCCGGTGGCGCCCGTGATGGCCACGCCGTCGCGGAGCCACTGGTAGCGAAGCGTCACCGGGCTGGGCGTCCAGGTGAGGACGTTCGCGGTGAGGACCTTGCCGCGCTGCGCCGTGCCGGTGATGGTGGGCTTCCGGGCGGTCAGCACGCCCCGCACGGCTGCGGTGGAGAGCGACGTGCTGGAGACGCTCGTGGACCCCGAGCGCGACCCGGTGACCTTGAACGAGATCGTCTTGCCGGCCTGGGCGTTGGTGAGCACGAAGGTCTTGGCGGTGGCACCACTGATGGCCACACCGTTGGCGAGCCAGCGGTACGCGAGCGTGACGCCCGACGGGCCCCAGACGCCCGACTTGGCCGTGAGGGTGCTGCCCGCCGTGGTGGTGCCCGAGACGGTGGGCTTGACGGCCGTGATGCGCGGCGCGACGGGCTGGCCGGCATAAGCCTCCTGGTCGACCGACGGCGAGCCCGTGAGTCGACCCGTGACGCGCACGCTGACGGACTTGCCGACCAGCTCGGACGTGAGGGCGAGCGTGCTGCCGGTGGCTCCCGCGATCGCGGTGCCTCCGGCCGACCACTGGTAGGAGAGCGTGACGCCTGACGGGCCCCAGGTGCCCGGGTTCGCCGTGAGGGTGCGTCCCACCTCCGGCGTGCCGGTGACGGTGACGGCGCCCTTGGTGATGGTCGGCTGGGAGCCCAGGGTGACCGGGTAGGTGAGGTCGGACTGGGCGCCCGCGAAGTCGATGACGGCCGCGTCCTCGAGCGCGTACGCGTCCTTCCAGTACTCGCCCACGGTGCCCGCGGGGCTCGGCGTCTGGCTCGTGCCCTGGCCGCAGGCCGTGGCCGTCGCCGGGTTGAAGAACGCCTTGTACGCCGTGTCGCCGGACTGCGTCAGGCGGAAGCGGCCCTGTGCGTCGGTGCAGATGGGCCCGTACTGCGCGGGACCCCAGACGCCGTCACGGCGGATCCAGAGGCCCACGGCGGCGTTGGCCGCGGCGGTGCCGTTGGCGTTCTTGACCGCGAAGGTCCGGGTGGAGCGTCGCGTGAGGACGACGTCGAGCGCGGTGGTCTGGTCTGCGGCGATGGTGACGGGGACCGTCTTGCCCTCGTAGACGGGCTGGCCGATGCCGCTGTCGGCCGAGATGGAGACCGAGTACGTCTTGGGGAACAGGTCGTCGGTCAGGTCGTGCTGGCTGCTGTCGTAGCGACCCTGGGCGTCGGCCTGGAAGCCGTACCCGCCCGCGCCGTCGCTGGGGGAGACGGTGACGGAGGCGTTCGGGATGGGCTGGCCTGCCGCGTTCCGCACGGTGCCGGCGAAGCGGCCGGCGCGCTCGAGGACGATGTCCCGCACCGTCACGGCGTTCCCGTTCAGGATGCGCACCTGCGTCGTCCCGTAGGGGCTCCAGCCGTTGTCGTAGTACTCCGACGTGAGTCGCGTGGTGTCCGCGACCTGCCGGTCGTCGGTGGCGCGGAGCGTGTAGTAGCCGTCGGCCAGGCTGGAGGCCGTGAAGCGGCCGGTCGAGCCGGTGCGGTAGTTGCCGACGTAGTCGCCGACGAAGCTGCCGGGCTCGGTGGCGCGGTAGAGCGAGACCGAGGCCCCGTTGCTTCCGAAGACCGTGGCCGTGCCACCGGTGGGCTTGGCCAGGACGCGGCCGGTGATGGAGCCCGTGGCCGCCTCGGCGGGCGACGCGGCGAGCAGGCCGGCCACGAGCGCGAGGATCGCGACGAGGAGCAGGACAGGACGAGATCTGCGGCTGACAGCCATGGTGTTCCCCCGAGGTGAAAGGGAGACGTTCAGGCTCACGCCCCCCGATGTGCTGGTCACCCTAGCGGCTCAAGACGTCCTGACCACATGTCGCAAGCATCCAATCCGTGACGCCTGCCGAACGAGCAAGTGCCGACCGTCGGTGGGCACGGCATCGGGCCTGGGCGTCGGGAGCCGGCTGTCGGGCGGCGCGGGAACAGCGGGCCGCCGCAGGTGGTTGTCCAAGGGAACCGACTTTCGAGGAGATACCCATGACGCAGTCCCTTTCTGCCGCAGCATCCGGAACCTTCACCCTCGGCGGTGACCTCACGGTCAACCGTCTGGGCTACGGCGCGATGCAGATCACCGGCGAGGGGGTGTGGGGGCCGCCGAAGGACCCGGCGGGAGCCGTGGCCGTCCTGCGCCGGGCCGCCGAGCTGGGCGTCACCCTCTTCGACACGGCTGACTCCTACGGCCCCAACGTGTCCGAGGAGCTCATCGCCGAGGCGCTCCACCCATACGCCGACGACGTCGTGATCGCCACCAAGGCCGGTCTGACCCGCACGGGCCCCGGCGAGTGGATCCCCGTAGGACGTCCGGCCTACCTGAAGCAGCAGGTGGAGCTAAGCCTGCGCAAGCTCAAGCTCGAGCGCATCGACCTCCTCCAGCTGCACCGCATCGACCCCGAGGTGCCGCTCGCCGACCAGGTCGGTGCGCTCAAGGAGCTGCAGGAGGCCGGCAAGATCCGGCACATCGGACTCAGCGAGGTCTCGGTCGACGAGGTGAAGCAGGCGCGCGAGGTGGCTGACATCGTCTCGGTCCAGAACCTCTACAACCTCGCCAAGCGCGACGCCGAGGAGCTGCTCGACTACGCGACCGCCGAGGGCATCGGCTTCATCCCGTGGTTCCCGCTCGCCACGGGCGAGCTCTCCCAGGAGGGCAGCCCGCTCACGAAGCTGGCTTCCGAGCACGACGCCTCGCCCTCGCAGCTCGCGCTCGCCTGGCTGCTGCACCGCTCGCCCGTCGTGCTGCCCATCCCGGGCACGTCGAGCGTCGACCACCTCGAGGACAACGTGGGCGCCGCGGCCATCGAGCTGAGCGAGGACGAGCAGCAGGCCCTCGCCGACGCTGTCTGAGCCCGTCATGATGGGTTCCGTGCGACCACTCTCCGCCCTCTCCGTCGAGGACCTCCGCGCCCGGACCAGCATGAAGTGGAGCACCTACGGACCCGACGTGCTGCCCGCCTGGGTGGCCGAGATGGACGCGCCTCTGGCGCCGTCCGTCTCGGCCGTCCTCGCGGACGTGGCGCGGACCGGCGACCTCGGCTACCCCGCCGCGAGCGGCTTCGACGACGCCTTCCGCGACTTCGCGGAGCGACGCTGGGACTGGCGTCCCGGGTTCGCACTGCCGGTGGCCGACGTCATGATCGGCGTCGTCGAGGCGCTCCGACTCGTGACGCCGCCCGGGGGAGCGGTGATCGTGAGCCCGCCCGTCTACCCGCCTTTCCACGACGCCGTGCGCCTCGCCGGCGCCGAGCCCGTCCGGGTGCCGTTGGGCCCCGACTTCCGCCTCGATGTCGACGCGCTGGCCGAGGCGTTCCGCCGCCACGCCGGTCGAGCCACCTTCCTGCTCTGCAACCCGCACAACCCCACCTCCTACCCCGGCACCTTCGAGGAGCTCTCGCGCATCGCCGGGCTCGCGGCCGAGCACGGCGTGCGGGTGGTCGTCGACGAGATCCACGCCCCGCTCGCCGACCCCGTCTCGTTCGTCCCCTACCTCCGGGTCCCGGGCACGGACGACGCAGTCGTCGTCACGTCGGCCTCCAAGGCGTGGAACCTGGCCGGCATCAAGGCGGCGCTCATGGTCGCGGGCACGGCGGCCCGTGCCGAGCTGGAGGATCTGCCGGAGCTCGTGTCCCACGGGACGAGCCAGGTGGGCGAGCGCATCCAGGCGGCTGCCTGGTCCGACGGCGTGGAGTGGCTCGACGACGTCCGGGCCGACCTCGCCGTGAACCGCGAGCTCCTGCACACCCTGCTGGCCGAGCACCTGCCGCGGGCGCGCGCGGTCGTGGGGGACGGCTCGTACCTGGCGTGGCTCGACCTGAGGCCCTACGCGCTGGGCGACGACCCGGCCGCCGTGCTGCTGGAGCGCGCCGGTGTCGCGCTCGGATCGGGCCCCCCGTTCGGCGAGGGCCGGGGGTTCGCGCGGCTCAACTACGCCACCTCCCCAACCGTCCTCACGGAGCTCCTCGAACGGCTCGGGCGCGTGCTGTAACTCCCTGTTATACCGGGCAAAGATCGGTGTCGAGGTAGTTCCAAGTTAGTCCTTTCGAACTAGGGACCCGGGACGTTCGGCCGGGGTATGTTCGATCCCAGAGGGAGTTCGGACCGGTCCATTCGGCGCTTGGGAGGGCATCGAGGGGCAGCACTCGGGAGAGGTGCTGACGGGACGAAGCGACTCGTCGCCAGGGAGAGGGGACTGTCGCGTCGCACGATCGAGGTCGGACCGGTGGCTTGTGGGAGCTGCCACCGGTCCGACCGATGATCGGGCGCGGGGCGTTCTTGCGGTGACGCCGGCGCGCATGCATCTCGGGGTGTTCCGGCGTCCTCCTGGGTGATCGCCAGACGACCGATACGGTACGAGGGTGAGTGACACCCGCCGCCTGCTGCTGGTCAACGGGCCCAACCTCAACCTGCTGGGGACCCGCGAGCCCGAGGTCTACGGGTCTCAGACGCTCGCCGACGTCGAGGCGCTCGTGACGGCCACCGCCGCCGAGCACGACCTCGAGGTCCGATCGGTCCAGAGCAACCACGAGGGCGTCCTCATCGACGCCATCCACGCTGCTCGCACCGACTGCCTCGGCATCGTCATCAATCCCGGCGGCCTCACCCACACCTCCGTGGTGCTGCGCGACGCCCTCACCGGGGTCGCGCTCCCGTTCGCCGAGGTGCACATCTCCGACGTCCACGCGCGTGAGGAGTTTCGCCACCACTCCTACCTGAGCGACGTCGCGACGACGGTCGTCGTCGGCCAGGGCGTGCCCGGGTACGCCCAGGCCGTCCAGGAGCTCGCTGTGATCATCGAGGCTGCTCGTGGCTGAGGCACCCCGCAAGAAGCAGCTCGCCGTGAGCCGTCGCGTCCGCGTGCCGGGCGCGGACGCCGACTGGGCCGCGCTCCGCGACTTCGCCCAGACCTTCGACGCCTCGTTCTTCCTCTCGAGCTCCATGGCACAGGTCGCCACGGTGGCCTACCGGCCGGCCTTCGCCGCCGCCGACGCCGGGACCCTCGACGACGGAGAGCTCGGGGTGGTGCTGCTCCGCGCCGCGCTGTGGTTCCAGGCCCGCTCCGACACCATGTCGGGAGCGGCCGGCTTCAGCGGCCCCGAGGTGGAGCGTCTCTACCGCAGCGTGTGTGCCGAGCTGCACCGCCGTACCGGGGGCTGGGTCGACGAGAACCGCTGAGCCCCGAGCACCTCGGAGCGCTCAGCGCTCGAGGCCGTCGAGGACCTTGAGGGTCTCGGACCAGGCCGGGGTGCTCGGGTCGATCAGCACGAAGTGGTCGCCCGGGACCTCGTGCAGGACCGCAGTGGCACCGGCTGAAGTCGCCTTGTCGACATAAGCCGTCGACTGCGCCAGAGGCACCACCTGGTCGTCGGTGCCGTGGACGCAGTGGACCGGCACGTCGAGGGGCACGAACGTCATGGGGTCGGCCGGCTTGATCGGGGCGTCGCCCAGGAGCGAGAGCACCGCGCCGCCACCGAGCGCGTCCTGAGCAGCGGTCTGCAGGTCGAGCACGCCCGCCTGGGACACCGCGGCGGTGATCTTGACCTTCTTCGTCTTCCCGACCACCCACACGCCCAGGTGCCCGCCGGCGGAGTGCCCGAGGGTGATGAGGGTGGAGAGGTCGAGACCCTCCACGTCGGCCAGGGCGTCGATGCCGTTGCGCACGTCGTCGAACGTGGTGGGCCACCCGCCTCCGTTGCCGACGCGGCGGTACTCGAGGTTGGCCGCGGTCCAGCCCTCCTTGGCGAGGGAGGCGGCCAGGGGCCGGCCGAGCGAGAGGTCGTACTGCGAGCTCCAGAAGCCGCCGTGGATCACCACCACGACTCCGCGGGAGCGGCCCTCGGGTCGCGTGAGCTCGAGCAGCTGGGACTCGTCCTTGCCGTACCGGATGGTCTCCACGCCTCGCCCGCCCTTCGTCCTCGGAGCGTCGTCGGAGCCGCCCAGGCCACAGGAGGCGAGCCCGGCCGCTGCCGCGGTGGCAAGCGACCCGAGCAGGAGACGTCGACGATCCACGGGCCCAGCCAACCACGCTCCGGAGGGCTCCGCCGGGCAGCCGAGCGGGTGGTCGGGGCCGCGGCGTCCGCCGATAGGATGGAGGTCCGACGCGAACGAGGAGGCCGGGTGGATGTCCACGACCTCGACACGTTCCTGCTGATCGGTGCGGCTGTCCTCATCGCGGCCGTCCTGGCGGTCCGCGTCTCGGTCCGGGCCGGACTGCCGTCCCTCCTCATGTACCTGGGGCTGGGGCTCGCGCTTGGCAGCTCCGGTGCGGGCATCCAGTTCCACGACGCCGACGTCGCGCTCGGCCTGGGTCTCAGCGCCCTCATCCTGATCCTCGCCGAGGGTGGTCTCACCACGAAGTGGGAGCACGTCCGGCCGAGCCTGGGCTACGGGCTGCTGCTGGCGACGCTGGGCTCCACCATCAGCGTGCTGGTGGTCGCCTTCGCGGCGCACCAGTTCTTCGACCTGCGCTGGGAGATCGCCATCCTGCTCGGCGCGGTCCTCACGCCCACCGACGCTGCCGCGGTGTTCAGCGTGCTGCGCGCCGTCCCCCTCAAGTCACGCATCACCGGTGTCCTGGAGGTGGAGTCCGGCCTGAACGACGCACCCATCGTCGTGCTGGTCACCGCCATCAGCGCAGGTCACCTCGTCGACGACGGTCCGCTCAAGTTCGGCGCGCTCATCGTCTTCGAGCTCGTGGCCGGTGCGGTCGTGGGCCTCGGCGTGGGGTTCGGTGCGGGCCGGTTGCTGCGCTCGGTCGCCCTGCCCGCGTCCGGCCTCTACCCCCTGGTGGTGCTGGCCTTCACGGTGCTGTCCTACGGCGGGGCCACCGCCATCCACGCGAGCGGCTTCGCGGCCGTGTACGTCTCGGCGCTCGTGCTCGGCAACACCGAGCTCCCGCACCGCGTGGCCACCCGCTCGTTCGTCGAGGGCATCGGGTGGCTCGCGCAGATCGGCCTGTTCGTCATGCTCGGTCTGCTCGCGAGCCCCGACGAGGTGGAGTGGTGGCACGTCTACACGGGGCTCGGGGTGGGAGCCGTGCTCACGTTCGTGGCACGCCCGCTCTCGGTGGCGGTGTGCGCGATCGGACAGGGACAGACCCGCCGTGAACAGCTGTTCGTCGCGTGGTCGGGCCTGCGTGGAGCGGTGCCCATCATCCTGGCCACCATCCCGCTCGCCGCCGACGTGCCGGGCTCGCGCGACCTCTTCAACATCGTGTTCGTCGCCGTCGTGATCTACACGCTCGTGCAGGTGGCCCCGCTGGGTCGCCTCGCCGCCTGGTGCGGCGTCCTCAGCGCCGAGGTTCGCGACGTCGAGGTGGAGGCAGCGCCGCTGGAGCGGGTCTCGGCCGACCTCCTGCAGGTGCACGTCCCGCCCGGCTCACGCCTCGCCGGAGTGGAGGTGGGCGAGCTGCGACTCCCCGACGGTGCCTCGGTCTCGCTCGTGGTGCGCCAGGACAAGCCCTTCGTGCCGCACCGCACCACGCGGCTCGAGCGCGGCGACGACCTTCTCGTCGTGGCCACCCGCGACGTGCGCGAGGCCACCGAGCAGCGCCTGCGCGCGGTCGGCCGCGGCGGCCGCCTCGCCGGCTGGGGCGAGCCCTCCGCACCCTGAGCAAGGCGCCAAGCCTGCGGGCGGTGGATCTGCCACCGTATGAGGGCTCATTCGGTGGAGGATCCACCGCTCAGCCGTCGAGCCTGGTATTCGGTGGAGGATCCACCGCCCGCCGGGGCCTACTCCTCGATCGTGACCTGGGGGACGCAGACCGAGACCTCGGACGGCGTCTTGAACGAGGTGCGCGACTTCTTGCGCAGCGCCTTGTAGTCGTCGCCCACCACGACGGTGACGCCGTCGGTGGCGGGCAGGTCGGACTCCACGTAGCTGACGTCGGTGAACTGGATGGCGACGAGGTGGACGATGGGGTCGTCCTTGTCGGCGTCGAGGATCGTGACGCCCTCACCGGCCACCTTGCTGGTGCTGTTGGCGACGTCGCCGGCGAGGAAGCCGCGGCGCTGCAGGTTGATGCTCACGCGGTTGGCCAGGCCGGAGCGCTGGCTGGCGTTGAGCACGTTGACCTTCACGAGGTTGCTCGAGAGCGTCTCGCCGCGGGCCACGGTCTGGTCGGTGCACGTGGCGGCGGCGTCGTCGGTGGTGTCGGCCTTGGCCGTCACGAGCTTCACGCCCAGGAGCAGCCCGAGCACGAGCACGATGGCGCTGACGCCGATGGCGACGGGGGTGGAGGCTCGGTTCATACGTGCTTGCCGATCGTGTGGATGCGGGCATGGAGCATGCCGCGCTGCTGGAGGGCCGCGCGGACTGCCCGGTGCAGGCCGTCCTCGAGGAAGAGCTCGTCCTTCCACTTCACGACGTGGGCGAAGAGGTCGCCGAAGTAGGTGGAGTCCTCGTCGAGCAGGTGCTCGAGGTCGAGCTGGGTCTTGGTGGTGGTGAGGTCGGAGAGGCGGACCTGGGTGGGGGAGATGTCGGCCCACTCCCGAGCCGTCAGGCCGTGCGCGGGGTAGGGGCGCCCGTCACTCACCCGCCGAAAGATCACGTCGTCAGTGTAGACAGGCTGGATCCAGCCGCGGGTAGCCTGACGCGCATGAGCGAGCCGACCCAACCCCCACCGAGCGCGGCCGAGGCCGCCGCCCAGGCCGCAGCGCAGGCAGCCGTCGAGGCGGAGAGGCTCGCCGGCGAGGCCCGGGCGAAGGCCGAGGAGCTGGCTCGGGCGGCCGAGGCCGAGGAAACAGCGGCGCAGCAGGCCGCGCCGGAGACCGCGCCGGAGACCGCTGCTCCCGCTGCTCCCGCTGCTCCCGCTGCTCCCGCAGCTCCCGCGGCCGGGGCGTCGGCCGTCGTCGCCGCGGTGCAGGCCGGCTACGCGTTCGACGGCCCGGCGCTGCAGCTGGGTGCCCTGGTCGACGGAGAGCCCGTCGTCGAGGCCCAGGTGCGCATCCCCCTGGCCATGGTGAACCGTCACGGGCTCGTGGCCGGCGCCACCGGCACGGGAAAGACCAAGACCCTGCAGGTGCTGGCCGAGCAGCTGTCGGCCGCCGGCGTCCCGGTCTTCGCCGCTGACATCAAGGGTGACCTCTCCGGCATCGCGACCCCCGGGACGCCCGACGCCAAGCTGGAGGCACGCTGCACGAGCATCGGTCAGGACTGGAAGCCTGCGGCGGCCCCCACGGAGTACTTCACCCTCGGCGGCCAGGGGACGGGTGTCCCGATCCGCGCCAGTCTCGAGTCCTTCGGGCCGGTGCTGCTGGCCAAGGTGCTGGGGCTCAACGCCACCCAGGAGTCGTCGCTCGGACTCGTCTTCCACTACGCCAAGAACGCCGACAAGCGGCTCGTCGACCTCGTCGACCTCCGGGCCGTGCTCACGCACCTCACCGGGGACGGCAAGGCCGAGCTGAAGGCGCTCGGCGGACTGTCGGCGTCGACCGCCGGGGTCATCCTGCGTGAGCTCATCGCGTTCTCCGACCAGGGCGCCGACGCGTTCTTCGGTCTGCCCGAGATCGACCCCGCCGACTTCCTGCGCACCGTCGCCGGCCCTGACGGCGAGCAGGGCGTGGTCTCGCTGCTGGAGCTGCCGGGGGTCCAGGACCGGCCCGAGCTCTTCTCCACCTTCCTCATGTACCTCTTGTCGCGGCTCTTCCGCGACCTGCCCGAGGTGGGCGACGTCGAGAAGCCGCGCCTCGTCTTCTTCTTCGACGAGGCGCACCTGCTGTTCGCCGACGCCTCCAAGGACTTCCTCGAGCAGGTCACCCAGACCGTCCGCCTCATCCGGTCCAAGGGTGTGGGCATCTTCTTCGTGACCCAGACGCCCAAGGACGTGCCGTCCGACGTCCTCGCCCAGCTCGGGTCGCGGGTCCAGCACCAGCTCCGGGCCCACACGCCCGACGACGCCAAGGCGCTGAGGGCCACGGTCTCGACCTACCCGAAGTCGGACTACGACCTCGAGGAGGTGCTCACCCAGCTCTCGATCGGCGAGGCGATCGTCACCGTCATGAACGAGAAGGGCGCGCCCACCCCGGTGGCCTGGACCCGCCTGCGCGCACCGCAGGGATCCATGTCTCCCACGCCTGCCCCGCAGATGGAGGCCACGGTCACCGCGTCGCCCCTCCTGGCCAAGTACGGTGCCGCGGTGGACCCGCCCTCCGCGGCGGAGGACCTGCAGGCCCAGCAGCAGGCGTCGCAGGCGCAGAAGGACGCGGACCTGGCCGCCGAGCGCACCCGCAAGGAGGCCGAGCGGCTCGAGAAGGAGGCCGGTCGCAGCACGCGGACCACAGGGTCGAGGCGCACCTCGCGAAGCTCGTCGCGGCGTCAGTCGACGCTGGACAAGGCCGTCGGCGAGGCCTCTCGGACCATCGCCCGTGAGCTCGTCAAGAACCTCTTCAAGCGTCGTCGCTGACCACCTCGGGGTGTCCCCAGGGTGAACCTGGGGGTAACCACCGGTTGTCTGTGTCGGACCTGAGGGCCAAGATATGAACCATGGTCGACGTCGATGCCGGAGTGCAGCGGCGTTCTTCTTTGTCCAGGACCCGTCCACAGCGCGTCGCCGACGCGGTCCTGCTGCGCCGCCACCTCGGTGTCCGGCGGGCGGTCGTGGAGGTCGCGCTCATCGGCGGTCTCTACGTCTTCTACTGCGCCTCGCGGATGCTCGCCTCCGACGCGTTCGCCCCGGCGCGGGGGCACGCGCTCGACATCCTGGCCATCGAGAAGGCCTGGCGCATCGACATCGAGGCCCCGCTCAACCGACTGTTCGCCGACGTCCACTGGCTCGGCGTGGCCAGCAGCTTCTGGTACGCCACCACCCACTACATCGTCACCGCCGGCATCCTGATCTGGCTCTACCGCCGTAGTCACTGGCAGTACGTCATCGCCCGCCGTGCCCTCGTGCTGGCCACCGTGATCGGTCTCGTCTTCTACCTGTTCCTTCCCACGGCGCCGCCGCGCCTCGTCGACGGCAAGTACGTCGACGTGCTGGCCGAGTACCAGGCCGCGGGCTGGTGGGGCGCCGACGCATCCGCCCCCAAGGGGCTCGGCGGGCTCACCAACGAGCTGGCTGCGTTCCCGTCGCTCCACGCGGGCTGGGCCCTGTGGGTCGCCCTGGTCCTCATCTGGATGGGCGTCCCCAAGACGTGGCGCGTGATCGGACTGGTCTACGCAGCTGTCATGACCATCGACATCATCGGAACGGGCAACCACTGGCTGCTCGACGCCGTGGTCGGCTGGGCCGTCGTGCTGGTGGCCTGGGCGGTGGTCCAGGCGGTGAGTCGACGAGACGCGCCTCTGCCGGAGACCGACGTCGCGGGCGACGACCTCCTCGACGAGCCGCAGCCCGCCACCGGCTGACCGGCACACTGGTCCCATGGACCAGGTCGGTACCCAGGGCTCGTACGCCGTGCGCTTCGAGTGGGGCGTCACGGGCGGACTCACCATCGCCGAGGGCGCCGACGTCGCTGTCGTGGTCGACGTCCTCGACGACACCACGCGCCTGAGCGCGCTGTTCATGCGCGAGTCCGGCCTTCCTGTGTCGGTGGACGGCATGGCCATTGCGCCTCTCGTGAACGTGCTCGACGAGGTCGCCACCACGGTCGCGCTCGCATCGCTGCGCAACGCTCGGGCGGTGGCCGACTGGCTGGCGCGCGAGCACGACCCCGAGACCGCGACGGTCGCCGTCATCGCGTGCGGCGAGCACTGGCCCGACGGCACCCTGCGCCCGGGGCTTGAGGACCTGTGGGGAGCCGGTGCCGTGCTGTCGGCGCTCGAGGACCTCGACTGGCCGGGGCTCTCCCCGGAGGCCGCCATGGCGGCGGACGCCTACCGGCTCATCGCCGGACGCGAGCCGGGTCACCTGCTCGCGTCGTCGTCGGGCGAGGCCCACGCCGCCGCGGGCCGCGAGCTCGCCCTCGACATGGCAGCCCAGGTCTCGGTGGACTCCGTCGTGCCCATCCTCAGCTCCCGCGGCTTCGTCCCCGCCCCTTGACCCGTGGGGCGGTGACGTGGCGTCCGTTCCTGCGGGGCTCGGCCGTGGGGCGGTGACCTGGCGTCCGTTCCTGCGGGGCTCGGCCGTCGGGCGGTGACCTGGCGTCCGTCCTGGGCGGCCGCCGTGCCGAGAACGGACGCTGACTCACCGCCCGACCGGCAGAGCGCACCCCGAGCCCGCGACGCAGTGGCCTGAGGGGTAGGCAGGTGTCGTGCATCAGTGCGACGCGATCCTCATCGACATGGACGGCACCCTGGTCGACTCCACCGCCTTCGGCGCTCGGCTGTGGCGCCGGTTCGCCTCACGGTGGGATGTGGACGGCGACGAGGTGGTGGAGTTCGCCCACGGCCGTCCCACCTCGGCCACGGTGAGCGCCTACGCGCCGGCCGAGGCGCTGGAGGCCGAGCTGGAGGTGCTGGAGCGCGACGAGCTGGACGGCGACGGGGTGGTCCCGATCGCCGGAGCGGTCGCTCTGGTCGCCTCGCTCGACGGCTTCCCGTGGGCGCTCGTCACCTCGGCCACGCGCGCGGTGGCCCAGCACCGCATGCGGTCCGCCGGACTGCCCCTGCCGACCGTGCTGGTCGGGTCCGACGACGTGGAGCACGGCAAGCCCGACCCCGAGCCGTTCCTCCGCGCCGCCGAGGCGCTCGGCGTGGACCCGTCGCGGTGCGTCGTCCTGGAGGACTCGCCTGCCGGTCTTGCGGCCGCGGCGGCTGCCGGGATGAGGGCCATCCAGGTGGGAGAGCACGAGCCCGCGGTGGACGGCGTGCTCGTGCAGCTCCCCGACCTCACGGGCCTGACCGTGGAGCTCGGCGAGGAGAGCGGCGCGATCCTGCGCTGGTCGACCGCTTAGTTCTTCTGGCTGGCGGTGTCGTATCAGTGGGATGGTGTTCGTCGTCTGGGTGAGAGGCAGCTCCAGGCCGCCGCCCCTGATCGGAGAAGACCATGACCACTGACACCACCGCCCGCACCCATGACCGCTCGCTCTGGCTCCCGGGCGTCGCGTTCGCCGCAGCCGGTGCCGCCGCGGCCGTGCTGACAGCGTCCATCGCGAAGGCTGCAGGAGCGACGCTGGAGATCGACGGCGAGGCGGTCCCGTTGACGGGATTCGCAGTCCTCGCGTTCGGCTTCTCGCTCCTCGGCCTCGTGATCGCCGCCGGCCTCCGGCGGTGGACGACGTCGCCCCGCACGGTCTTCGTGCGGATCACGCTCGTGCTGCTCGTGCTCTCGCTCGTGCCGGACGTGCTGATGCCCGACATCGAGACGTCGACCCGGGTGGCTCTCGTGCTGGCGCACCTCGTGACGGCCTTCGTCGTCATCCCCGGGGTCGTGAGCCGACTGCGCTGAGCGGGAGGAACGAAAGGACCCCTCGCGTACCCGCCAGAGCCCACTGACCCTTGCTGCCTTCCGGCCCTGGGGGAGTTGGGTGAGATAGCGCCACGCGAGGGGCTGTCGATCATCATACGGACCGGCCCCGGCGCAGCCCAACCCGGCCGGGCCGGGTAACCTTCTCGACGGAGGATTCGCATAGTGGCCTAGTGCGCTCGCTTGGAAAGCGGGTTGAGTGAAAGCTCTCAGGGGTTCGAATCCCCTATCCTCCGCCAGCGATACCAAGGCAGATGCCGGTTCACGTTCTCGACGAATGCGGGCCGGCATCGTGCTTAGTCTCAGTTTTAGTCTCAGTTGGCCACGACGGGTCATCGTTGGTCAGTCGTTGATGCTGTTGTCAGCGTCGAACAGCAGAGCATCGACGCGGTCGGCCACCTCGCGCCTGATCGGGTCAGTCACGTGTTGATACCTCGCCACCATCGACGTGCTCGACCATCCCATCACCGACATCACGGTCCGCTCCGGGACGCCGAGGACGAGGAGGACCGTCGCCGCGGTGTGCCGCGCGTCGTGCAGCCGGACGCGACGCACTCCCGCTTCCTTGAGCAGTGCCCGCCAGGCCACGTAGTCGGTGTTCAGGCTCAGGGCCTCGCCGATCTCGCTCGCGAAGAGCCAGCCCTCGTCGACCCACCGCTCACCTGCGCGACGTCGTTCCGACGTCTGCACGGCGCGATGCTGCTCCAGCAGCCCTACTAGCGCGGCGGGTAGGCCGATGACGCGATAGCCCGCGACGGACTTCGTCGGACCGATGAGGTCGTTCCGCTGGACTCTCTCGGGACACCGACCAGGCGTCTTGCCGCACGTTCCTCCGCAGCCGTGCTCGTACGAGGGACGCAGTCGTGTGGATCGGATGCGGAGGGAGCGCGTCTCGAGGTCGACGTCGCTCCAGCGCAGACCGAGCGCTTCGCCCTGACGCAGGCCTAGCGCGAGGGCCAGCGCCCACCGCGCGCCGTTGCGCGCCTCTCGCGCGGTGGCGAGGAGCTGTTGGACCTCGGCGACGCTCAGCGGCTCGACCGGTTCGGGGACGATGCGCGGCGCGCGGGCGAGCTGCGCGACGTTGCGTGCCACGTGGCCGCGTCGCACCGCTTCGCTGAGCGCCGCGCGGACCGTCCGGTGCACTTGATGGGCGGTGGCAGGACGCGCGCCTCCGTCGACCATTCTTCGGTACAAGGTCTCCAGGTGCTCTGGCGTCAGTCGCTCCAAACGGTGCGCGCCGACGGCCGGCACGAGGTGCTTGTGGACTGCGGTCCGGTACGCCTGGAAGGTCGAGTCGCGAAGCCCAGGCCGAACGATGGCGTCGAGCCAGTACCGGAGCCAGCTCTCGACGGTCCACTTCGACCCAGCGTTCGGAACGCGGGCCTGCTCCCGAAGCCGCTCCAGCGCACGAACCTTGCGAACGGCATTTGCTTTGGACTTGGCCGAGACATGGCGGCGATCCGGCTTCCCGTCGTCACGAACTCCGACCGTGATCCGGCCATGCCAGTACCCGTCGGCGCCGAGGTAGACGGTCGAGGCGAGATTCGGGTTGCGTGGACTCATGGCAGAGGAGGCTTCTCGCCAGGAGCGTCCTGGGAGCGCAGCCGTGCGACGTACTCGTCGAGGCAGACGACGGGAACGCGGCGGAGTCGGCCTATCCGGACGGAGTCGACCTCTTGCTCCTGGATAAGCCTGAACATCGATGTTCTCGCAATGCCCAAACGGCGTGCCGCGTCCTCAACCGTGACGAGCAGCGGCTCGGGTGCAGAAGAATCGGCTGTCATGCGGTTTCCCGGATCATTTCTTCCTCCTAGCGACTCAGGGTCTGCCGAGGGAGTCCAGAGGTCAGTATCGAGCAGAGTGCATCTCTAAACCGATATCGAGGCAACTCGTCCACAGGCGAACTGATGACCCCGTCGGGGTTGTGGACGGAGCCGCCATGGCTAGGAATCAACCGAGACGTTGACGAGCAACGACCCTTATGTCACGCTTGAGGTGGTCCAGAGGTGCGCCCTGAGACCGACCCGATCGAGTGTCGATCGGGTTTTTTGTTGCCCAGCGGGCAGAGCCTGTAGAGCCGACGGTCGCCTTCGTTGCACTGTCACGCAGATACTCTGGCTCGATGCGAGTGCATGAGCTGGCGGCTGAACTGCACATCGAGGCGCGCACGCTCATCGACCTGTTGCGAAGCGACGGTGAATGGGTTGCATCGCATCTGAGCTCGGTCCCCGATCCGGTAGCCCAGCGAATCATCGCCGACCCGCCCCCGCCCTCGCGCGCAGCCAGGCCGCAGGTGCGGTCTACACCCGGACCGGCTTTGCGCAGCGACTCGTTTGCACCGTTTCCTCGGGAAGTGAGTGCGCCCAAGCGGCGGAGACCGGGACCAGCCCGCATCATGCTTAAGGCGCGGCAGAGCGACGGTGACTTTCGTGTCGGCCGGCCTCGGCCGAGGGGCGCCGAACGAATGACGACTCGCGACGCTGCATTTGCCTGCGGCGTCAGCATGTCGACGATTCGCCAATGGGTTCATCGCGGATACCTCGTGCCAGTGGGCAAAGAGGGCCCAGCCCACGTCTTTGATGCCTACGACGTTCAGGTGGCGAGCGACTCCGTGAAGGACCGCACGCGACGCCCCGGGCGCAAGGTCGAGCCTGGAAGATGGTCGCTGTACGCATTCGACGGACTCAGCATCCCAGCCAAGCATCACAACGTCCTCGTCGACATAGATCAGGCCGCAGGCCTCGTGTCGGTAGCGCCCTCCACCATCCGCTCGTGGATCCGCCGCGGGCACCTCACACCATCGCCGACCTCGCGCCCTCGCCACACGAGGATCCGCATCGGTGACGTCCTCGCGGCCTCACGCCGCGGCGACGGTCGAAGCCGCCGCTAGCGGCCCCATCTTGGCCCACTCCTGACTCGGAGAAGGGAGGCCTCATGAGACCTCCCTAGGCGTAGCTCTACCCAAATTCGCCCTCCAACTCATCCCCGTTCAACGAAGCTCGCCCCCGGCGGGCTTTTTTTATGCCCGAAAGCAGGCACACCATGCTTGATCTACTGTCGCTGTCGCGATTTGACGACGGAACAGCCTTGGTCTGGATCGCCGCTATGTACTGGCCCCTGCGCGCTCTTGGGCGCGCCGTGTTGTTCGTCTGGTTCAGGAACCAGAGTGGCCGCGTGCGAGAAGACGTCATCCGACTCGTCCAGGCCTTAAGGGGGCGCTGAGCCGTGCGCTTCACACAGGCGCGCGCACCGCCGCCGACTCAAACAACACCGCTCGCGGCTCCGATCGAGCCAGAACGAACCCGGCCACCGAGCCGGGCGGACTTTGACGACCCCTCAGACAGCCCCCATGACCAAAACCACGACTCGTCGCCGAGCATCATGCCGCTTACCGGTTCTGTCCCAACCGCTCCGACCGACCCCATACAACCGCCACACACCTCTTGCATTGTCGGTCGTAGAGTCCTCCGAGGCAGGTCCGATTGCCCTGGGGGTAAGTGACGATGTCCCTCCACAAACTGTCGGCCGGGTCGAGGTATGACTACCTGACTCGACAGGTTGCGGCGTTGGATGCGACTGACAAGGGGCACAGCACCTTGGACGCTTACTACTCCGAGAACGGCGAGGCACCTGGTCGCTGGGTGGGTTCCGGGCTGGCTGGAATTGATGGCCTCGTGCATGGCGATGTCGTGACGTCAGATCAGATGAGAGCCCTCTTCGCCTACGGCCTTCACCCCCTCGCCGCCGAACAGGACGGACCGGAAGACGCGGCGTCGGAGTCTGAATCTCCACGCCATCTCGGCGCTCCGTTCAAGGTCTTCGACGCTGACGCGCCGGACTACATCGTCGAGGTCGCCAGGCGGCTCGACTCGCTCAATGTCGCTGCTGGTCGACCGCGCAAGGCTTCCTTGCCGCTGGAGGTCAGGGCTCGGGTCCGTAGTGAAGTAGCGGCTGAATTCTTCGAACGCCGGCAAGGGCGCGCGCCTGCGGACTCGCGCGAGCTGGCGTCAGCGATCGCTCGATACTCACGGCCGAAGTCATCAGCGGTATCTGGGTACGACCTGACGTTCTCTCCGGTCAAGAGTGTTTCGACGCTGTGGGCTGTCGCCGACGAACAGGTGTCGGCCCGAGTCGAGCGAGCCCACGATGCGGCCGTCGCCGCCGCCTTGGAGTTCATCGAGCGAGAGGCCCTATTCACGCGTCGAGGCATGAACGGCGTGCGTCAGGTTGACGTACGAGGCCTCGTCGCCACCGCCTTCACGCACCGCGACTCGCGCGCGGGAGACCCAGACCTCCACACCCACGTTGCGGTCGCCAACAAGGTGCAGGCAGTCGACGACGGCGCCTGGCTTTCGATCGACGGCCGCCTGCTCTACCAATCGGCGGTCACGGCGTCGGAGGTCTACAACACGGCGCTAGAGAAGCATCTGGTGCAAGACCTCGGAGTCCAGTTCGCTGAGCGCCCAGGCCAGTCACGCGGCAAGCGGGCGGTGCGCGAGATCGTGGGCGTCGACGAGTCGCTCAACTCGCGATGGTCCTCGCGGCGGGCGGAAATCGTCACCCGAACGGGTGAGCTCGCGGCCGACTTTCAACAGGCTCATGGACGCCCGCCGACCCCGACCGAAGCGCTCGAGCTGAGCCAACGGGCCACGCTCGAGACGCGCGATCCAAAGCACGCGCACCGCTCCAGGCGGGATCAACGCCGGGAATGGCGGCGGCAGGCAGCTGAGATTCTCGGCGCCGAACCGGCGGTCGCGCGCATGGTGGCCACGGCACTCTCGACCTCCCAGAACGACCTGTCGCACGTCGACTCGCATTGGGTGAATCGGACGGCAAGCGAAGTCGTCAGGACGGTCCAAAGTCATCGGTCGACCTGGCAGACGCGGCACCTGCAGGCTGAAGTTCTACGGCGGGTCCGAACCGCCGATCTGCTTCCCGAGCAGGTCGACGACGTCACAAGACTTGTCCTCGATCATGCGCGCGACATGTCCGTACTGATCGTGACTGACAGGGATGGCATCGATGAACCGTCGTCCTTAACGCGGCAGGATCAGTCGAGCATCTATTCCGTGGCGGGAAGTGATCTCTACTCATCGCAGGGCATCCTCGACGCCGAGGCGCGAATCGTCGAAGCTGCAGGGCTCACGGACAGGCCACGCGTTCCCCATGCCTTGGTCGACCTGGCACTGGCCGAAGCCCGGGCGCTCGGAACCCCACTCAACTCTGGTCAGGAAGCGCTGGTGCGGGAACTGGCGACCAGCGGCAGAGCAGTGCAGGTGGCCTTGGCGCCCGCGGGGAGCGGAAAGACGACCGCGATGGCCACCCTGGCCAAGGCCTGGACCGAGGCCGGCGGCGAAGTCGTGGCTCTCGCACCATCAGCCGCAGCATCCAACCTGCTGGGCCAACAGATCGGCGCTCCCTCAGAGACGATCGCCAAGTTCGTTCACGATCTCAGAGGGGACCGAGCGGCTTGGAGCCAGGAAATCGGAGCACGGTCGCTCGTGCTCATCGACGAAGCTGGCATGGCCGACACGCTTTCGTTGGACGACGTGATCCGCCACGCCGGAGCGCGCGGCGCGACGGTCAGGCTCGTCGGCGACGACCAGCAGCTCGCCGCAGTCGGCGCCGGAGGGGTCCTGCGCGACATCGATGCGGAGCACGGATCTATCCGGCTTCGAGAGCTCATGCGGTTTCAGGACGCGGGCGAACGAGCGGCCACTCTCGCGCTCCGAGAGGGTCGGCATGAGGCCATCGGGTTCTACTTGGACAACCAACGGGTCCATATCGGCGAACGAACTCAACTCATCGAGGAGGTCTTCCACGACTGGAGAACGGACGTGGCCAGCGGACGAGAGTCGATCATGCTCGGCCCTACGCGCGAGGTCGTCGCGGAACTCAACGCGCGAGCCCGCCAGTACTTCCGAGCCCTGGCAGACCATCCGACGGAGGAACTCCTCTTGTCCGACGGAAACCGAGCCGGCGTTGGAGATCTCGTGATCACTCGACACAACAGCCGCAAGCTCCGCAGCAGCGCAACCGACTGGGTCAAGAATGGGGATCGATGGATCATCGTCGGCCTCGAAGACGCAGGTTCGCTCTGGGTCCGCCACGTCAGCTCCGGGCTCAGGACAACGTTGCCGGCTGACTACGTTGCCGACCACGTTGAGCTGGGATATGCCACGACCGTCCACGCCGCTCAAGGGGTTTCTGTCGACACCGTGCGAGGCATCGTGACCGGACAAGAATCACGCCGGCAGCTCTACACGCTTCTCACGCGCGGCCGCCTCGAAAACCATGCCTACGTGATCACTGCGACTGAAGGAGACCGGGACGCGCCACCTGATCCGGGAGCGGCGGATCAACCGACCGCCACGGGCATCCTCGAGAGTGTTCTCGATCGTGACTTGTCGGCCAAGTCGGCAACGTCCATTCGGCGCGAAGCCGACACCGGAACGACGAGGCTCGCGGCCGCTGTTGCGCGTCTGGATGACGGGATGCGGCTCGCAGCCGGACATGTCGTCGGGGCGGAGGCGGTTGAGGCTCTCACCGAGATCGCCGAGGATCTCGTGCCGGGGATCAGTGGCGAACCGGCTTGGCCGACCCTGCGAGCCAACCTGATCCTGCGGCAAGCCGACACCGCCGATGCGGATGCTCAGCTCGAGAGTGCTGTGCGCCGCAAAGATCTCGATGGCATCGAGGACCGCGCCGCCCTCATCGACTGGCGCATGCGTGAAGTGACACCGACCTCGCCGGGCTCGTCCAGGCAGGGCCCACCGCGCATCCCCCGAAGGCTGCTGGCGGACCCCACCTGGGGTGACTACCTGCTGCGCCGCGCCCAGCTGGTCGCGGGCCTCAGCGAAGAGACTGCACCCGGAGCAGCGCCTCAACAGCCCGGAAGGACTGGCGATGAGCTCGACCACCGCGGCGTCGCGAGGGCGCGGTGGGTCGCAGCTGTAAACGAGCTCCAGCCTCTTCACGACCCGTTCAGCGCCACGCTGTCCGCGCGCCTCTCGAGGCTCGAGGCGGAAGGGCTCGATCCCGGCTCAATGCTCCAGGCAGCGTTTGCAGAAGGCCCTGTTCCTGATGACCATGCTTCGGCAGCCCTTTGGTGGAGGATCGAGCGGTGCCGTGGAGAGGGCGTGGGGGCCGCTGGACAGCCGCCAGAAGGACAGCCGAGGGAGCTCGAACCGCAACGGTCGGGCTACCTCGATCGTTCGGTGCGTGTCTCCGCTCGAGGCATCGCGCCGCCTCATGTCTGATGCTGCCTGCTCGACCACGTCAGGGGGCGGAGACTACTGGCGGCGCCAGCTCGGCGACCTTCCGGTCGAGGTCGTCGGAACGTCGTCGAAGGCTTGAGCACAGCCGACTCGTACCAGGTCGGGAAAGGACCAGCGCACCCGTGGAGTTTGCGGCGGTCGAACGTGGCATCAGTCGTGCAGAAGACGTCACCTGGAATGAGAGTTCGTGCTCGTATCGGCCAGATCGTCGGCGGTAGCAACGACGAGACCACCCAGCATGAAGGCAACGATCGCCGCGACTAGTGCGCCGGTAGGGATGGAGGGGATGAGGCGTCGTAAACCCGAGGTCGCGGCCGGCGCTGCGTGGTACTCGTGCGTCAGTGCGTGCCCCTTGCCGCGCTGGAGCAGGTGCCGATTCACTGGGTATGCGGCGAAGAACGCCACCGTCAGGGCGATCATCATGCCGATCCAGAACAGGACGTTGACGAGGCCAGCGTCCATCGCGCCGGGGATGATCGCCATGACGAGATTGTCGACGACTTCCATGGTCGCGATCGAGAGCGTGTCAGCAGCCAGGACCACACTGAGGGCGGCACCGGCCCCCAGGCCCGCTTTCAGCAGCGGAAGTGTCGACAGGGTGTACCCGAACACGAAAGCGAGTCCGATCGACATCGCGATCGTGACGCCGTTCGAGAGGCCCGCAGCGGTACCGATCATGAGGCCGATGATCTCGCCGATCGCACACCCAGTGAGGCAGTGCAGCGTTGCGCTGGCTGCCATCGATTTCAGTCCCCCGCCGTGGTCGTGGTGGCCCAGCGCACCGTGATCTTCGTGGTGCATGTCGTGGTGAGTGTGGTGCTCGTTCATCGCGGACCTCCTGGGGTTGCCGTCACGGGACGATTCTCCTCTGGACTATACCCCCCTGGGGTATATACTTTAACTGTGGTTGGAAATGTCAGACGCGTGCTCACGGGTCCTGATCGGACCAGGCGGCGCATGAGTTCCGTAGGATGAGGTTGATGTTGAGCCCAGGTGCGCGCCGAACAGCGCCTTCAGGCCCCGTGGGGCCGATGGCGTTGCTGGCTGCTGCCTTGATCCTGGGGGTCGTGTTCATGCACAGCCTCCTGCTCGAGCCGGTCTCGAACAGCGAGCACGACGCGTCGATGAACATGAGCTCTGCTGCAGTGCATGGAGACCATATGCAATCAGCCATGGCAGCTAGCGACCAGGGTGATGATCCGATGGGTCACGGCGACGAGGGCGGCATGTCCGACTGCAGCGGCCTCCTGGCGGTGTGCCTGGCGTTGCTGGTCTCCTTCGTCGCCTTGATCGGTTGGCGCCGGGGGGCGTCGAGGTGGGTGCTGTGGCAGCGCCCCCCTCCGACATCGGTCCGACTGGGAGCACTGCGTGATGCGTTCGAGGACATGACCACGCGACAACGCACCACTGTGATCCGCTGCTGACAGGCAGCTCTAGCGCGTACCTCACGGTCGCGCCTCGAAGAGAACCCTGTCAACAGACCCCAAGGAGAACAGCTCGTGCGTACGCGAATGAAAGTGGCGACCCTTGTCGCCGTGGCGGCAGCAGTCCTGACCGCCTGCTCGAACAGTGACGACTCGTCGGCCGCTGCCGACTTCAATGAGGCGGACGTCACGTTCGCCCAAGAGATGATCCCGCATCACCGTCAGGCCACTGAGATGGCAGGATTCGCCGACGGACGCACCACCAACGAAAAGGTCCTCTCGCTGGCTAAGAGGATCACCGCAGCGCAAGGACCTGAGATCAAGTCCATGACTGACTGGCTCAAGTCCTGGGACAAGAAGGTGCCGAGCGAGAGCGGTGGCATGGAGGGAATGGATCACGGGTCGTCATCCGACATGGACATGCCCGGGATGATGAGCGACGAGGACATGAAGGCCCTTGAGTCCTCGTCCGGTGCGGCATTCGACGAAGCCTTCCTCACGATGATGATCGCCCATCACAAGGGCGCCATCACGATGGCTGAAACCGAGGAGACCGACGGCAAGTCCCCGGAAGCTGTCGATCTGGCGAAAAAGATTCAAAAGGACCAGGCCTCGGAGATCTCCGAGATGCAGACGCTCCTGCGATCTTGACCAAGAAGTCCAGTCCGGCCGCTCAGCACTGCTGAGCGGCCGGGCTTTCGCCTAGCAAGGAATCGATCGTGCAGAAATTCGTCACGCCAATCTTCGGGCCGCTTCTTCTGGCAGCCGCCCTCACCGCTGGTTGCAGCTCATCGGACGCGCCCACACCAGCGCAACCAGCAGTGCCGATGGGTCACGTCCACGGAATCGCGCAAAACCCAGCAGATCAACTTATCTATCTCGCCACCCATACCGGCGTCTACCGACTGAAGCCAGGGCAAAAGCCGGCTCTCATCGCCAACAGGTTCCAAGACACCATGGCCTTCACCATCGTGAAAGCTGATGACTTCCTGGCGAGCGGACACCCCGCCGTCGACGAAGACACCCCGAACCCGCTTGGCCTGATTCGATCGACCGATCGTGCGAAGTCCTGGCGGCCTGTGGCGCTCGGCGGCCGATCCGACTTCCACGCCATCGACACGGCGGGTCCGCTCCTCTACGCCTACGGGTCCGACGGACGACTGATGCGGACCACCGACCGCCGGTCGTGGTCGACGGTGCTCCGGGGGGCCGATCTCATCGACATCGCGACCAATCCCGAGCAGGTCGACCAGGTCTTGGTCACCACTCAGGCGGGAGAGCTGTTGCGGCTGAATGTCGCCGGCTCGCCGCGACTGCGTCCTGTGTCGGGGGCGCCTCAACTGACGTTCATCGATCGGACCACTCAAGGGGACGTCGTCGGAATCGACGAGAGCGGCCGGGTCTTCTCTGCCAACCAGGACGCTCGATCGTGGACTCGACTCTCCTCGTTGCCGGGCGTGCCGGAGGCCCTGAACGTCCGGTCTGACACATGGCTCGCCGCGACCGAGTGGGGTGTCTACTCCAGCGTGGACGGCGGAAGCAGTTGGCAGCAGCTGATCTCGAGAAACAGATGACTCCGCCCGCTCGTCATCGGCAGGAGCGACCGCGACTTCTTCGCGCATCCGTGTTGGGCATGCTGAGCATCGTGGTCACCGCCATCACTGCACTGGTGATAGCCGCAGCCGGATCGGAATCGCCAGGGAGTGCAGTTGTCGAGACGTCGTCCATGGTGAAAGCAACCCTGCAGCCATTGCCGACGCCGCGAGCTCGGGCGGTCGTTAGCGCGGCGACGAAGCCGAGCCGAACTTTGCTGGTCCCGGAGAACGGGCCGGGACTGTTCGTCAAAGCAAAGGGCAGCACGCAGACCGTCGGACGCGGAAACCTCGTGACGTACCGAGTCGAGGTTGAGGAAACCATCCCGATCGGTACAGCTGCTTTCGCCGCAGCGGTCGACCGGACCCTGGCTCATCCGCGTGGTTGGACAGCCCGGGGTCGATACGCCTTCAGGCGCGAGCCCTCTGCAGCTCTTCGGATAGTGCTTGCGACCCCGGGCACCACTGACGAGCTGTGCGCACCTCTCCAGACCGGGGGCGAGGTGTCATGTCGCAACGGCAACGACGTCGTCATCAACGCCAAACGATGGACGTTGGGTGCGCGGTCCTACGACGACGATCTCGCCAGCTACCGGCTGTACGTCATCAACCACGAAGTAGGCCACAGCCTGGGCCTGCCTCACGCCGCATGCCCCTTAGCAGGCGCGAAAGCACCCGTCATGCTGCAACAAACCCTAGGTCTGCAGGGATGCTTGACGAACCCGTGGCCCTACTGAATACCCGTCGACGGACCTCCAGTCGAAACGAACCGAGGAAGACGCATGAACTCACACTTGGCCGCGGCGCCGACCTACCTCGTCCTCGACTGGTAGCGACGCTGACCGGCGTTGTCGCCGCGCTGGTCGATGTCACTGCATGGGAGTGATCCCTGCTCTGGCCGGCGGCCGAATCCGTCCCGAAAGACCCGAGCCCGTATCGAGGACCCGGAGTGGACATCATCGACGCCTCCGTGACATCGGTAAAATCACTCCAATGCAACAGTGGCAGACAAGGGCCGGACGGGCTCCCAGGAGTTTCCGGAAAATGCGCTGACGTCAAGGCACGAACCGGCTCGAGAACTGCCCGCTTCACTCTCGACGCAGCAAGAGCGAAGGCCGCCCACGATTTCAAGTCATCGCATCCCTGGGACGGACACTCGCGGTCCGTGAAGTGTCCTGTCCAGGAGGTGGCTGCTCAGGGCGAGGAGACTAGCGGTGCCAACTCCGCGATCCGCCGATCGAGGTCGTCGAAGACGTCGTCGAAGGCTTGAGCGCGACCGACCCGTACCGGGTCGGGGATTGACCAGTGCACGTCGATGACCGAGCCGAGGTCCTTTGAGATCTTCACCTCGAGCCCGGTCCGGGGGTGGTGACGCGGCGGCGGGTTCGGCAGTCCGAGTCAAAGCGCTGCCAACCCGAAGGCTCTATTCACCCTCTCTGGACTTCAGGCCAGCGCGGAGGATGCCGACGAGTACAAGCATCGCGACGAAGAAGAAGATGACGACGACGTAAGCGCCATCGAACCTATTGGAGTCCGGTATCGGAACCTGGCTGCTGGGCAGTCCCGCTGAGGGACTGGTCTGCGTGTTCGAGGGCTGCGGCGCAGCTGGCGCTTCGGTCGCGCCGCTCGACGAGACTGTAAAGCGGAGGCTGCCACTGACTGGGTGTGCGTCGACCGACACGATCCGGTAGCTCATCGTGTACTCGCCAGGCTCCATCCCGGCTTCGATCCTGCTCGTGACGCGCTTGCCACTGACCGAAGCTGTCTCGCTATTGACGCGTTTACCTGATGAGTCCGTCACCACGACGTAAGCAGGCTCTCGGACGTCCTCGTTTAGGTCGACCGAGACCTCACGCAGGGGCGAGTTCACGGTCGCGCCGTCGCGCGGACTCGAACCGACCTTCTCGGCGTGGGCGACCGCGGACGAGGACGGCCAGAGGACGAAGGCCGCCAAGAGCAGAAGGCAGGCCAAGGCTCTCGCCGGCGCTGGCCGTCCGTGGCTCCCTGTGATCACTGGGAGCCGTCGAGACCTTGACTCAGTGAGCGTCCTCGCAGCCCACAAGTAATCGGTTTCTCTAGTAGTCAAATGGGTCATGTCAGTCCGTTCTGCTCGTTCGGGTGGTCCTTGGCCGCGCTTGTTCGTCGGGTTATCTCCGATGGACGCGGGCGCTCGGTTCGGCCCGGCTCGGATATGTCGCGAAGACACGGTGACCGGGTCAGACCGGTGCGACGTAGTTGAGGGTGAGCTGCTGAAGCTGGCTGATGAGTTCCAACCAGAGCCCCGTGACCAGCAGGACTCCGACCGCGACCATGAGCAGTCCTCCAACGCGGGTGATGATGTGGGCGTGTGCCCGCACCCAGGTGATGGTGCCGAGCATTCTGCGGTAGGCGACGGCCGCCAGGATGAAGGGCAGTCCCAGCCCGGCGCAGTAGAAGAACGTCAGCAAGGAGCCGCGTCCGGCGTCGGCGGCTGTGGTCGAGAGGCTGAGGACGACGGCCAGCGTGGGCCCCAAGCAGGGCGTCCAGCCGACCCCGAAGAGGATGCCCAGAACGGGAGCCGCTGCGACACCAATTCTCGGAACCGCGTTGATGCGAAGCTCACGCTGTGCGAACGGGACGTATCCCATGAACACCAGACCCATCGCGATCGTCAGGATCCCGAGGACCAGGTTCACGGTGCTCTGGTGTACCAGAAGCTTGAACCCGATCGCGCCGAACAGGGCGCCGTAGGAGATGAAGACGGCGCTGAACCCGGCCACGAACAATGCTGCGCCGGCAAGCACCCTTCCCCGATGTCTGGCCTGGAGGTCGGCGCCGCTGAGCCCGCTGACGTATGAAAGGTAGCCGGGGAGCAGGGGCAGCAGGCATGGGGAGAAGAAGGACACGAGCCCCGCGACCACCGCGACCGGCACGGCAAGCAGCAAGGTCCCGGAGGCGGCGCTGGCCGCGAACCAGTCACCCACCGTTGGCCTCGCTGACAACGTCCTCGATGAGGCCCCTGAGGGTTGAATACGTGGCGCGGTCGAGGAGCCGGGTGGCCACGCGGCCCTGGCGATCAAGGACGTAGGTGGTGGGAACGGCGACGGCCGGCAGGGAATCCGCGAACGCCAGGATGGCCGAATCGCCTTCACCGATGCTGGGGTACGGAACCTTCCGAGCCGTTGTGAACGCCCTGGCATTCGCCGCGCTCTCACGAATGGCGATGCCCAGGAACTCCACGCCGCGAGGCTTCATCTCGGTGGCAAGTCGGCTGAGGATGGGTTGTTCGATCCGGCACGGAGGGCACCACGACCCCCAGACGTTCACCACAACGACCTTGCCGCTCCACTGCTTCGACGACAGCGGCTTCCCATCGAGGTCCAAGCCCTTGATCTCCACGGGTTTGCCGCGTTCCGTGGGCTGCAGCCGGGTGATTCCCCCCTCTCCCTGGATGGGGCCGCCGTCATTCGGCGTGGGTGCGCCGCCGCCGCAGCCCGTGGTGAGCATGAGTGCGAGCGCGGCGCTGGCGGTGGATCTGAGCGGTCGAAGACCGCGTATGCGAGTGATCGTGACCATAGGTTCTTCCCGTTCTGGAAGTCGCGCTTTGCTGATGTCGGTTGGCGGGCGGGGCAGGTGTCCTCGTCTGGACCGGCGCATGCGAATCATGGCGGGAACTGTTCTCCCGGAGCCGCAAGGACGCTGCGAGCCAGGCTGAGCATGAGCTGGTCGTAGCCGTCCTCAACCTGGCTTCGGGCGCGGGCGATGCGCTCGCGTTTATGGGCGGCGATCGTCAACTCCAGCGCTCGATCGAAGCTCGCTCCGTCCAACGAGCGCAGCGCGGTGACTTCCTCCTTGCCGCGAAGCAGAGGATCGTCTACCTCGGCTGCGTGCCGAAGGGTCGTGGAATTGGGGGATTCACCCCAGGCCTTGATGTAACCCGCGACCATCTTGATCTGCGCGCGCGCCTCAGCTTCTGCGCCGGCAATGGAACCGAGGGAGCCGCGGTCCTGGGTTCGGACTCGGGCTAGTTCCATGAGCGTCAGCGTGCGCTGCTGCGCGCTGATGAGATTCTTGGCAAACCTGACGTCGGCCGTGTTGTAGGTGTCGCGGATGGAGCCGGTGCCGGAGCAACCCGTGATCGAGAAGGTGGTCGTAGCCACAAGGGTTGCCGCAGACAGTTTTGTCATACGCATGGTTGTCCTAGGTGGGAGGTGCACGTGGATCAGGCCGTCGCTTCAGCGACGGCCCGTCAGCACCTCAGGACAAGGCTGCGCTGTGGAAACGACAGGGAGAGCGGCCGTGCCCGCGCGCTCTCGTGCGCGCCTCGACCAGCTCGGGGAGCGGACCACAGAAGGGCGAGGCGACGGCGGACGGAGAGAAGTATCAGCGCGCCCAAACTTCCCAGCGCCGCGATGCACAGGACCGCCAGACCGCACTCACCTGCCGGCCAGCCTCCGGGATCTGCCGGAGCGATATCTCGGTCCTCCGTACCCCCCAGTACACCCGCAGCGCTGGAGGTCGGAGGTGCGTCGCTTAAGTCTGAGGGCGAAGCGCCCGCGACACTTTCGTGCATCGCGAGCATGATGAGTGCCGCTAAGACGCCCACCACGACACGCGCCACGTGGCGGCGTGCGCGGAAACGCCTGAGGGCCTTCATCGGCGCCAGACTAGCGAAGGGAGAGATGCCGTACTGCCTTTCCAAACCCGGGAAGGCCATCGTGACCTAGAACCCATCCCGTAGAGTACTACGGATCGTAGTAGATTGTTGATGTCGAAGTTCGCTGAGGGGCGAAGTCGCCGTCACGCTCTTGCTAGCAGCATCGTCTGAGGATACCATCGCCTAGTGACGATGATATTAGATACGGTCGATCTTCCTGCGGAAGATCCGATGACGGCGGCCGCGTGCTTGTTCCACGGATTCAGCGACCGCTCACGTCTGGTGATACTTCAGCACCTGCTTCTAGGTGAGCACCGAGTGGTCGAGCTCACCGACCACCTGGGCTTGGCCCAGTCGACCGTGTCCAAGCACCTGGCTTGCTTGCGGGACTGCGGACTGGTCACGTCCCGTCCCCAGGGTCGCGCGTCGATCTTCAGCGTCACTCACCCTGAAGCGACCGCCCAGCTGCTGTCCGCAGCCGAGACGCTGCTGGATCTCACCGGGTTCGCCGTCACGCTGTGCCCCAACCACGGAATGAGCACCCATGAATAATCTCGACCAGGCGGCCAAGCAGCGACTCGGCCGTCGCGCCAAGATGCTTGCAGGACTGTCGGTGACCTACAACGTCATCGAGGCCATCATCGCCGTCACTGCGGGGATCGTGGCCGGGTCGGTGGCGCTGGTCGGCTTCGGTCTCGACTCCGTCGTCGAGGTGTCGAGCGGCTTGATCATCTTGTGGCAGTTCTCCCACCGGATCCCAGAGTCGCGAGAGCGTCAGGCGCTTCGACTGCTCGCGTTCTCGTTCTTCGCCCTGGCGGCCTACGTCGGGTTCGAGTCGGTCCGCTCCCTGGTGGTCGGCTCGGACGCTGACGCCTCGACGGTCGGCATCGTGCTGGCCGCAGTGTCGCTGGTCGTGATGCCCTTCATCTCCTACGCGCAGCGCCGCACCGGTCGGGCGCTGGGGTCCAACGCTGTCTACGCCGACGGCACCCAGACGCTGCTGTGCACGTATCTGTCCGCGGTGCTGCTGGTCGGGCTGGTGCTGAACGCGACGCTCGGTTGGTCCTGGGCCGACCCGATCGCCGGACTCGTCATCGCTGCAGTCGCTGCACGCGAGGGTCTGGAGGCGTGGCGGGGCGATGGCTGCTGCTCGCCGATCAGTCAGAAGACCGACGATGGCTGCGGCTGCAGCGACTGCCAGGACGACTGCTGTGCACCGTCAGACGTGCTCCAGGTCCAGAGCCTCACCATCGACGAGGCGCGCTGATGGGAACAGGACACAGCCACGGCCCGCCGGCCGGCCACGCCGGCTCGCGCTACCGCGGGAAGCTGGCTGTCGCGTTCGGGCTCATCGCCACGTTCTTCGTCGTCGAGCTCGTCTACGGCCTGCTCGCCGATTCGCTGGCGTTGATCTCCGACGCCGGCCACATGGCAGCGGACGTCGTGGCCCTCGGTGCCGCGCTGGCCGCGACCAAGATCGCCACCCGCCAGGACAAGACCGGCCGCCGGACCTTCGGGTCCTACCGCGCTGAGGTCTTCGCATCCGGTCTCACGGTCCTGCTCATGCTCGGCGTCTCGGCCTACGTCGTCATCGAGGCCCTCAGCCGTATCGGCAGCGACCCCGACGTCTCGTCCGGCCCGATGGTCGTCGTGGGTGGCATCGGGCTGGTCGTCAACATCATTGTCATGCTCCTCCTGCGAGCTGGGTCCAAAGAGAGCCTGAACGTCAAGGGCGCCTACTTCGAGGTCGTCGCAGATACAGCAGGATCCGTCGGTGTCGTCTTCGCGGGCATCCTCATCGCGACCACCGGACAGGTGTGGTGGGACACCGTCGTCGCGCTCGCCATCGGAGCCTTCGTCGCGGTCCGCGCAGTCATGCTCGGGCGACAGGTGCTAGCTGTCCTCGGCCAGCACGTCCCCGAAGGCATGTCAATCGATGCCGTGGCCGAGGACCTTGCCGCAATCCCAGGAATCACTGATGTTCATGACCTCCACATCTGGGTGCTCACGTCGGGCATGAACGTCGCCACAGCCCACTTGGTCGCCGAAGACACCGACCAGTTCCCCCAGGTCCTCGAGCAGGCCCGTTCCACCCTCAAGGACACCTACGGCATCGAGCACGCCACCCTGCAGGTCGAGCGCTCCGCTGCGCCCGAGTGCCACGAGATCGACTGGTGAACCACGACCGAGAAAGAGACGACCGGTGAGGACCATGACCCGACAGACAAAGATCGCCATCATCTTCGGAGTCATCGCAGTGACCCTGTTCGGAGGAGTCTTCGCTTACGAGAACCTCACCGCGCCAGCCCCTGCCGACGCCTCCGAACGTCGAGACGTCAGCGTGCGCGCCGAAAGCCACAGGCTTGACACGGCTGAGGACGGGAAGGTGACGCTGGTGGAGTTCCTCGACTTCGAGTGCGAGGCCTGCCGCGCCGCCTACCCCTTCGTCGAGCAGCTGCGCCAACGCTACGAGGGCAGGGTCACCTTCGTGCTGCGGTACTTCCCCATTCCGAGTCACACCAACGCGAACAACGCCGCCTATGCCGTGGAATCGGCCGCGCGTCAAGGCAAGCTCGAAGCCATGTACAAGAAGATGTACGACACCCAGGCCGAGTGGGGGGAGTCCCAGGACTCCAAGGCGGCCCTGTTCCGCCAGTTCGCCCAGGACCTCGGGCTCGACATGGCACGCTACGACGCCGACGTCGCAAGCCCTGACGTGGCAGCGCGGATCGAGAGGGATGTCGCAGACGGCAGGCGTCTAGGTGTCTCAGGCACCCCGACGTTCTACCTCAACGGCCAGAGGCTCGCACCGTCCACGACCGAGGAATTCATCGAAGCCATCGACGGTGCGCTGGCCGAATAGGGACGACGGGTGGGTCGGTTCTGATTTCTAGCAGGCCTGGAATGGTTTGAGCCACCGATGAAGACTGGTATTGCTGGTGAACATCCTGCGCGCGCATGGAAGGGTGGCCGCCATGGAGCCAGGCCTGAGTGACCAAGGGCGACGTGCCGACGCGTTCGTCGCTGTCCTTCGCGCCGCACTGATCGACGGCACCAGAGAAGCTTTCACTGCTTTGCTCGCTGAAGATGTCCGCTGGGGTGGCGAGCACGGAGGGAACGAGTGCCATGGTCGGGACGAGGCGGGCGATCACTATCAAGGTCTTCGCACTGCGGGGGTCGCGCTGAGCATCCTGGATGCATCTCCTGAAGACCATGCGCACGCCGACACCGGGGCGGACGACTCGACGGCCGCGCGGGAGGAGAGCCATTCTGACCTCAGGCTGCTCATCGCACTCGGCGTTAGATCAGCCGATCCCGACATCTATCCGGACGCCTTGACCGTCAGACTCACGGTGCGTGACGGACTGATCGCGGAGATCCGCGAGCTTGACCAGCCTCCGCTGATCGAGCTTCTTTACTTCCAAGGGTGCCCCAACCACGAGACCTTTCTACCCCACCTTGAGTCCCTCCTCGGATCGCTCGGCATCGACCTGCCCGTCACGCTGGTCCCTGTCGAGGGGCATGAGGAGGCGCTTCGGATGAAGTTCCTCGGGTCGCCCACCCTCCGAGTCAATGGCCGAGACGTGGATCCCTCAGTCGGCAGCGAGAACCCCGACAGGTACGCCCTCCAGTGCCGTGTCTATCCCACGCCCGCGGGCATGCGAGGCACGCCGCCAGACCAGTGGATCGTCGATGCCCTGGTCGACACCCCCCCACATGAGGCGGCCATTGCGGCTATACGTTCGGGGGATCTCGCAGAGCTACGGCGCCTCTTGCAGGGAGATCCTGACCTCGCGTCCGCACGGCTACCACGCCACGAGGGTCGCACGTTCCTGCACGTCGCGACGGACTGGCCCGGTCACCACCCCCGGGTCGGGGAGGTCGTCGCCGCACTCGTCAGGGCCGGCGCCGATCCGAGCGCCGCATATGTCGGTGACCATGCAGAGACGCCCCTCCACTGGGCAGCGAGCAGCGGTGACCTCGAGGCCATCAATGCGCTGCTCGACGCGGGAGCCGACATCGACGCGCCGGGGGCAGTCATCGCAGACGGCACCCCGATGGCCGACGCGACCGCGTTCGGTCAGTGGGAAGCCGCCCACTTGCTCCTCGAACGCGGTGCGAGCACGAACCTGTTCGAGGCCGCGGCCCTGGGTTTGGAGGCCCGAGTTGAGCACCATCTTGCCGGCGCGCACAGTGAGGCGGACCTCGCCAGCGCCCTGTGGGGCGCCTGCCATGGCGGGCAGCTCGCAACGGCCAAGATCCTTCTCGACCGAGGCGCGGACGTGACCTGGGTCGGCTACGACGACCTCACGCCTTTCGAAGCGGCACGACGATCTGGCGCTGACGACGTCGTCGAGTGGCTGCTCAGTCAAGGAGCGCCGTCCGCGACTGAGTGACCTAAGCTCAGGCAGCGAAGTCCGGAAGGCCAGCCGTCCACTTCTGGACAACCCGAACAACCGCCACGCAGTCGCGGTCTGGAAGGCCATCTCGCTGGCGCAAAGCCGCAGACCGAATCCTCGGCGTCCTGCCTTTTAGTCTCAGTTTTAGTCTCAGTTGGGCTCGTTCACCACCGTTCGTCGAAGAGCCCCGAGACCCGTGATCCACTGCAACCGCAGACTTCCAATCATCACCAACTGTTCCGTCCCGCAGTTGGAAAGCGGGTTGAGTGAAAGCTCTCAGGGGTTCGAATCCCCTATCCTCCGCCACGTGCCAAGGCCCCCCAGCGTTCTTTGCTGGGGGGCCTTGGCACGTGATGCAGCAGAGTGGATTCGGGGAGGAGCGAGGAACGAGCGACGGAGTCCCCTGTCCTCCGAACCTTGCCGTACCCGCGAAGAGCCGACCCCAGCATGTACTCATCCAGCGGCGTAGGCCGAGCAGCTGTCGCAACGGCTCATGAGGTCGTGCCGGCACGTGAGGACGTGAGTCAGGAACGCCTCGGCCGCATCGAGCTCGTTCTTCTGGTTCCGGACGTGCTGGAGGTGTCGCTCGATCACCTCGGTCCGTCCAGCCTCGTCGCGGTGGAGGATCAGTCGGATCGACGCCAGGCTGAGGCCGACGCGCTGACAGGATCGAACGATCCGGAGCCGACTGACGTGCTCCTCGGTGTAGTCGCGGTGCCCTGCGGCGGTCCGATCGGGGACGACCACTCCCTCGTCCTCCCAGTGGCGCAGGACGTGGACGGCAACCCCGGTCCTGGCGGCCACGACTCCGATCTTCACCCCTCCATGATGGCATCTTGACCTCAGGTCGACCTGAGGTTCTAGCGTGGATCGCATGCTCGACCCCATCGATCTCCCGCCGCCCCGGCACGTCGACATCGACGGAGCGTGCGTGGCCACCTATGTCATCGAGCCGCCAGACCGGGAGCCGCGTGGGGACGTGGTCCTGTGCCATGGAACGCCGTGGTCCTCGGCGGTCTGGGCGCCCGTGGCCAGACGCCTCGCGACCGAGCGACGGGTGTTCCTGTGGGACATGCCCGGGTACGGCGCGTCGATCGGGTCACGGGCTCCGAGGGTCGATCTCGAGACCCAGCGCCAGCGTCTCGGTCTCCTTCTCGAGCACTGGGAGCTGACCGGTCCTGACGTCGTAGCCCATGACATCGGCGGCGCGGTGGCCCTGGGGGCCCATCTGTTGGAGTCGGTCCCCATGGCATCGCTCTACCTGCTCGACGTCGTGACTCTCGATCCCTGGGGATCGCCGTTCTTCCGGCTCGTTGCCCAGCACCAGGACGTGTTCGCTGCACTGCCGGCGAATCTTCACGCGGCGCTGGTGCGGGAGTACGTCGCCGGCGCCAGCCATGGCCACCTCCCGGCGGGATGGATCGAGGAGCTGTCGCGTCCTTGGTGCACGCCGGAGGGGCAGCGAGGCTTCTACCGGCAGATGGCGGAGCTCGTCCCCGCCCACACGAGGCCGATCGTGGAGAACCTCGGTCGCGTCCGATGCCCTGTCCGCATCGGCTGGGGCGAGCGTGACCCGTGGATCCCGGTGGCGCAGGCCGCTCGACTCGCCGAGCTCCTGCCGGGCCCGGTGGACGTGTTCACGATCCCCGAAGCAGGGCACCTGGTGCCGGTCGAGGCGAGCGAGCTCCTGACCGACGACATCGTGACGTGGTTGCGGCACGTCGGCGCAGGACGTTGAGACCTCCCCACCTGTCCTCTCGGCCAGGGTCCGAATCGACGCTCAGGACGCGAGGAGGCGCGGCGCCAAGGTGACGACGCGGCGGCGGATCTCGTCGAAGGCGTCGTCGAAGGCGCCCTGACCACCGACGCGGACCGGGTCGGGAACGGACCAGTGGACGTCGACGACGTTCCCGAGCTCCTCGTAGGCGTTGTCGCACACGGCGACCACCAGGTCGTCGGACGTCCGCGACGCGGCGAAGAGGCGGGGGCTCTCGCTGACGAGGTCGAGGTCCTTCCGGGCGGCGACCTCGCGGGCGCCTGCGGAGATCGTCTCGGCTGGGTGGGTGCCGGCAGATCCCACGGGAACGTCGCTGAGCTGGGCCCACAGGGCGGCCGCGAGCTGCGAGCGAGCCGAGTTGGCCGAGCAGACGAAGAGCACTCGCTCGGCCGAGAGGCTGGGACCCACGTCGTCGAGCGCCGTCTCGTCGCTCAGGGTGATGTAGGTGCGGCGCCGGTCGCCCTCGGAACGTCGCCGAGCGACGACGCCCGCCGCCTCCAGCACCTTGAGGTGGTGTGCCATCAAGTTGGAGGGGAGCCCCGTGATCGCCTGCAGCTCGCTGGGGGAGCGGTCGCTCAGGGCCAGGGCGTCGAGCACCTGGAGTCGGCCGATGTCCGCGAGCGCAGCATGTCGTGCTGCGCGCGCGGCCAGGACGGTATTTCTCTCAACGTTCATTGAGTCGAGTTTGACTGAGCCATGTCCAGCCGTCAAGATAGCGCCGTGAAGCAGACTCCTGCCGGACCCGAGCCACACGCGCCCCACTCGCTGTCGCGGCGCGTCCTGGCGGAGTTCCTCGGCACAGGCCTTCTGGTCGCGGTGGTCGTCGGCTCCGGGATCGCCGCGGCCGATCTCTCGCCCGACGACGTCGGCCTGCAGCTGCTCGAGAACAGCATGGCGACGGTCTTCGGGCTGGCGGCCCTGATCCTCATGCTGGGTCCGGTGTCGGGAGCGCACTTCAACCCCGTCGTGACGGCCGTCGACTGGTTCACGTCCCGGCGCGACCCCGAGGGCTTCAGCGCCTCGCACATCGCGCCCTACCTCGCGGCGCAGGTGGCCGGAGCGATCTGCGGGTCGATGCTCGCCAACGCGATGTTCGACGTCGGCACGAGCTTCGCGAGCAACGAGCGTGCAAGTGGCGGCCACCTGCTCGGCGAGGTCGTCGCGACGGCGGGCCTCGTGCTGCTCATCTTCTCGCTCGTGCGCACCGACCGCGCAGCCCTCGCGGCGCCTGCCGTCGGGGCCTACATCGGCGCGGCCTACTGGTTCACCAGCTCCACGTCGTTCGCCAACCCGGCGGTGACGGTCGGCCGGATGTTCTCCGACACCTTCGCCGGGATCGCCCCCAGCTCGGCACCGGCGTTCGTCGTCGCCCAGCTCGTCGGTGCCGTCGTCGGCACCGCCCTCGTCCTGTTCCTCTACCCGGTCGCGGCCTCACCGCGACCCCACCAGGGAGAAACGCATGTCTGACCGCCCCAGCGTCCTGTTCGTCTGCGTCCACAACGCCGGCCGCTCCCAGATGGCCGCAGGCTTCCTGACCGCACTCGCCGGGGACCGTGTCGACGTCCTGTCCGCGGGCTCCATGCCCGGCCACCAGGTCAACCCCGTCGCCGTGGAGGCCATGGCCGAGGTCGGCATCGACATCGCGGGCGAGCAGCCCAAGAAGCTCACCGACGACGCCGTCATCGCCTCCGACGTCGTCATCACGATGGGCTGCGGCGACGAGTGCCCCTACTTCCCAGGCAAGCGCTACGAGGACTGGGTGCTCGAGGACCCGGCGGGTCAGGGCATCGACGCCGTCCGCCCGATCCGCGACGAGATCAAGGTCCGGATCGAGGCGCTCATCGCCTCGCTCGAGTCGGCCGACGCCCGCTAGACCTGGAGCGTCTCGGCCAACGCAGGCAAGGCCCCCGGCACGAGCGCGTAGTACGACCACGTGCCTCGCTTGGTGCGCGTCAGCAGCCCGGCCTTCACGAGGAGGCCGAGGTGGTGGCTCACCGTTCCCTGGCTGAGGTCGAGCGACTCGTTGAGGTCGCAGACGCAGGCCTCGCCGCCTCCCGACGCCGCCACCATTGACAGCAGCTTGACCCGGGTGGGATCGCCCATCGCCTTGAACTTCGCGGCCAGGGCTGCGGCATCGTGGTCGGCAATCACGCCGCCGGTGATGGGCGAGCAGCAGGAGGCAGCGGCCGTGTCCAGGACCGGGAGGGCGTGAGGCATGCCGCCAGTCTAGACCTTTCATTGACAATCGTCGATGATTGGGGGAGGCTTCCATCGAAGAATGTCAATGGCTTGTTGAACGAGGAGTGCACCACTCATGACCGCCCCGACCGTCCAGGACCTGCCCGTCGTCGTCATCGGAGCGGGGCCATCGGGCCTCGCTGCTGCCGCTCATCTGCGCGCCCGCAACGTGCCGGTGGTCGTGCTGGAGACAGGTCCCTCGGCCGGCGCGGCCGTCTCGGAGTGGGGTCATGTCCGCCTGTTCTCCGCGTGGTCGGAGCTGATCGACCCCGCAGCCGAGAAGCTGCTGTCCGCGGCGGGGTGGTCCGCGCCTCATCCGGCCCGTCACCCCACGGGCGCCGACTGGGTCGGGTCCTACCTGCGGCCCCTGGCCGACGCGCTCGGCGAGTCCGTGCGGTACGGCGTCACGGTGACCTCCGTGGCCAAGCAGTCGCGCGACCGGCTGGTGAGCTCTGGCCGCGAGGACGCGCCGTTCACCGTGCACGTCCGGACCGGATCCGGCGCCGAGCACGTCCTGGCTCGCGCTGTCGTCGATGCCTCCGGCACCTGGAGTGGCCCCAACCCGCTGGGTGGCGACGGCGTCCCGGCCATCGGGGAGCGCGAGGCCGCTGCCCGGATCAGCTACCGGATCCCGGACCTGCGCGACGGTGAGGTCCGCGCCCGGTACGCAGGCAAGCACGTCGTGGTGGCCGGCACGGGTGCCTCTGCCAAGGGCGCGCTGATCGGTCTCACCGCTCTGGCCAAGGAGGCCCCGGACACCCGGATCACCTGGCTCGTCCGCCGAGCGAGCGTGGGGGAGGCCTTCGCGGGCAGCGGCCAGGACGAGCTTCCCGAGCGGGGCGCCCTCGGTGAGCAGGCCAAGGCTGCTGTCGATGCCGGCCCGGTCGCGACCCTCAACGGCTTCCGCACGGCGTCGGTCACCGGCGACGACTCCGGCTCGTTGACCATCACGTCGTTCGACGGCCAGGCGGTCACCGGCGTGGACCAGGTCATCGTGCTCACCGGGTTCCGTCCGGACCTCGACATGCTCTCCGAGATCCGTCTCGACCTCGACCCGGTCCTGCAGGCCCCGCGAGACCTCGCGCCGCTCATTGATCCCAACGAGCACTCCTGCGGCACGGTCTACCCCCACGGCGCCAAGGAGCTGGCCCAGCCCGAGAGCAGCTTCTTCCTCGTGGGCATGAAGTCCTACGGGCGGGCGACGTCGTTCCTGGCTCTCACGGGCTTCGAGCAGACCCGCTCCGTCGCGGCCGCCATCGCCGGTGATCTCGAGGCCGCGGCGCGCGTCGAGCTGACGCTCCCCGACACCGGAGTCTGCGGCGGCGCCGGGACGTTCGACGACGAGGCCGCGGAGGGCGGCAGCTGCTGCGCCCCGACGGCCGGGCCCGAGCTCATCTCTCTCGGCGGACTCGGGACGTCGTGACGATCACGTCCCAGGGTCTGGAAGCACCCTTGCCCAGGCAAGGATGATGGCCGGGTGAGCGACGACGTCGTCATCGTCCAGATGGCTCCCGAGGACTGGCCCCAGGTCGAGGCGATCTACGCCGCCGGCATCGAGGCCGGCCACGCGACCTTCGAGGCCTCGACACCCACCTGGAAGGACTTCGACGGCTCCAGGCGGGATGAGCATCGACTCGTCGCCGTCCATCGTGACCGACGCGTGCTCGGGTGGGCAGCCTGTGCGAGCGTCTCGAGTCGTGCGGTCTACGCGGGCGTCGTGGAGCACTCGGTCTACGTGAGTCCTGCCGCGCAGGGTCGCGGGATCGGGCGCCAGCTCCTCGAGGCGTTCGTCGAGTCGACCGAGCAGGCGGGCATCTGGACCATCCAGTCCAGCATCTTCCCCGAGAACGAGGCGAGCCTGAGGCTTCACGCCCGTCATGGCTTCCGGGTCGTCGGGACGCGCGAGCGCGTGGCCCGGGCGATCGTCGGGCCGGCCGCAGGAGCGTGGCGTGACACGGTTCTCGTGGAGCGCCGTAGCGGTGTGGTTGGTCTCGCCGGGCCCGCCTGACCTGCTCCCGAGTGCTCCTCGGCCCACCTCACGCCAGGGCGAGGAACAGCTTCTCCATCTTCTTGGCGTCGACGCCGCCCGGGCCGTCCCCCTCGGTCAGGCAGTGCTGCATCCCCGTGGCGACGATCGCGTAGCCGGCCCGTGACAGGGCCTTGTTGACGGCCGCCAGCTGGGTGAGGACGGACTCGCAGTCAGATCCCTCCTCCATCATGCGGATGACGCTTCCGAGGTGGCCATGGGCGCGCTTCATGCGGGTGATGATGGCCTTGATCTCAGCGGGCTCGAGTCCCATGGCGGCTGCGTCGGGCATCAGGCGGTCCTCACGGTCTCGAGCGCCGCGGTCAGCCGCTGGCGGGCGTCCTGCGCGATGTCGTGCAGGGCCTTCGGCGCTTCCGGCGACATCGCCGTCATGGCCATGGGGTCGAACGCCTCGACCACGGTCTGGTCGCCGACGCTGCGGACGACGACGTTGCACGGCAGCATCGCCGCGATGGACGGGTCGGCCTGCATCGCCGCGTGCGCGAGCTGTGGGCGGCACGCACCCAGGATGATCTGCGAGTCGACGTCCACGTCGATCTTGGCCTTGAGCGTGGCCTGGACGTCGATCTCGGTCAGCACGCCGAAGCCCACCTCGCCGAGCTCGGCGCGCACCAGGGCGACGGTCTCGTCGTACCCCCGGTCGGTGGCGATCTTGATGGTCAGGTCTGGCACCAGGTCCTCCTCGGTCGGCACCTGGAGAGGTGCGTTCAAGGACGACTGTACATCCCCCCGGGGGGTTATGCTACGTTCGGCCGCATCCCCCCGGGGGGATAAAAGATCCCGTGAACGCGATGCAAGACGGAGGACCCATGGCCGCGACCACCAGCCCCCACACCCGACGTGATGCTTCGCCGGGCCCGGGCGCCCTCGGGCGTCTGGGTGTCTGGGTCACGCTCCATGCCCGACTGGTCACGGTCGCGTGGCTGCTCGTCGTGATCGGTCTGGGCGGGTTCGCGCCCAAGGTCGAGCAGAACCTCTCCGGCGCCGGCTGGCAGGCCGACGGCTCAGAGTCGGTCGCAGCTCGCGAGCTGGCTCGTCAGCACTTCGGCGGCAACTCGTCCTCCGCCATCCAGGTCGTCGTCCACAGCGACGACGGTCCGGTCACGGGAGGTCGAGGAGCCGAGGTGCTGGCCGAGGTGACCTCCCGGCTCGAGTCCGACCCCCGCATCGCCGACGTGCTGGCGCCGCGGTCCGGAGCGACGCTGAGCCAGGACGGATCGACGGCCATCGTCCTGGCCGGTGCGGGTGCCGACACCAACGAGATGGTGCGTGTCGCGACAGAGCTCAAGGGACCGCTGCAGCGGCTCTCCGGCGACGGCATCGAGGTGAACCCGACCGGATCATCCCTGCTGTGGTCGGACTTCAACGAGGCCAACCTGGACGCGATGCTGAAGTCGGAGATGGTGTCCTGGCCGGTCACCCTGGCCATCCTCGTGCTCGCCTTCGGTGCACTGGTGGCAGCTGGCCTCCCACTGCTGCTGACCCTCGCAGGACTCGTCGCCTCGGCCGGCTCGCTGGTGCTCATCAACGAGCTGGTGCCCGTGTCGATCTGGGCGATGAACTTCGCGATGATGTTCGCCCTCGCCCTGGGCATCGACTACGCCCTGTTCCTCGTCGTCCGCTACCGGGCCGCTCGTATGGGCGCGGGCCTCTCGGCACGCGACGCCGTCGCCGAGACGATGGACACCGCCGGCAAGGCCGTCCTGCTGTCCGGGCTGACCGTCCTGGTGTCGCTGTCGGCCGTGATGCTGGTCCCCTCCCCGTCGTTCCGCTCGATGGCCGGCGGCATCATGCTCTCGGTCGTCTTCGTCCTCGGAGCCACCCTCACCCTTCTGCCGCTGGTCCTGTTCACGCTCGACCACCGCATCAACAAGCTCTCCCTGCCCTGGGCCACGACCGGGGAGCATCGTTCACCGCGCTTCGCGGCCTGGGGTGAGCGGCTGTGGCGGCGTCCCCTGGTCTGGGGTGCTGCTTCGCTCGTCATCCTGCTTGCGCTGGCCGCGCCCGTCGTCGGTCTGTCCACGGCCATGCCGTCGATCAAGGTCCTGCCTGAGGACGCCTCGGCCCGGGTCGGCTACGACCGCGTCCAGAAGGAGTTCGGCGACGGTGCGCCTGGCACCCTCCAGATCGTCGTGGCCGAGCAGGAAGCCGCCGAGGCCATGGCCGTCGTCCAGTCCGACGGCGGCATCGTCGCGGCGATGCCGGCTCAGAGCGCTGCCGACGACTCGGGACTCGCGATGCTTCAGGCGGTGCCCACCGTCGACCCGTCAGACCCCGGCCTGGCCGACACGGTTCAACGTCTGCGCGCCGACCTTCCCGACACGGCCTACGTCGGCGGCGCGGCGGTCGAGAACCTGGACCTCAAGTCCCAGCTCGACGACTCCACACCTCTCGTGATCGGCGTCATCCTCGCCCTGGGCTTCCTCCTCCTGCTCGTCACGCTGCAGGCTCCGCTGATCTCGCTGCTCGGGACCCTGGTGAGCCTGCTCTCCACCGCCGCTGCGTTCGGGGTCGCGCGCCTCGTGTTCCAGGAGGGTTGGGGTGCCGGGCTGCTCGGCTTCGAGCCCCAGGGCTTCCTCGACGCGTGGGCGCCCGTGTTCTTCTTCGCCATGATCTTCGCGATCGCCATGGACTACACCGTGTTCCTGCTCGCCTCGGCGAAGGAGCACTACGAACGATCTGGCGACCCGAAGGAAGCGATGGTCGGTGCGCTCGCGCACTCAGGGCGTGTCATCTTCGCAGCAGGAGCCGTGATGGTCGCCGTGTTCTTCACCTTCGCCCTGTCAGGGCCCTTGCCGCCCAAGGAGATGGGCGTCGTGCTGGGCGTCGCGGTTCTTCTCGACGCGTTCCTCGTGCGCCTCGTCCTTCTTCCCGTGCTGCTGCGCCTGACCGGCCACGCTGCCTGGTACGTCCCGGCCTGGTTGGGACGTCTGCTGCCGAACATCACCTTCGCCCACGGCTGAGGACCGGGAACGGGTCCGGGGCCGCGGTTCAGCGGCCGGCGCTCGACGAGACCCGGTCGGCCCACGCGGCTCGAGCTCCGGACTCGCCGACGCGATATACCTGCACTGCCGTGGCGAGCGAGGCGATGACGGCCAGGACCGCGACCCCGGCGACCAACCCCCGTCGAGCGCCGGCTCCTGACCTTCGCTCGAGCACCACGAGCGCGAGGGTGAGGACGAGCAGCGGCACCGCGAACCAGATCAGCTGGTCGCCCAGCTCGGCGTGCTCGCCGGGATCGCCCACGTGCTTCTCGAGGGCCTCGCCGCTCGAGGTGGCCACGGGCACGAGAGCGGTCGCGACGGCTGCGGCGGCCACGACGAGCGGCCCGTAAGGACGCCGCCAGCGGGGGACAACAGCGATGAGGATGGTGCCCAGCACCGCGAGAGGCAGCAGCACCACGACGGCGTGCACCACCAGGGGGTGCCAGGGCAGTCCGTCAATCAGGTCGAACATGGAGCTCCTCGAGATCGTGCGGGTCGTTGACCTGACCGACGCTGGCAGCCGAAGGATCGTGCTCAACCCAAGCGACTGTTAAGAGGACCTCAAGTCGCTCGGTGGGCGCGAAATGCGCCACTACTGTGGCGGCATGGTGCAGGTGCTGCTCGTGGAGGACGACGACGCGATCCGCTCCGCCCTGACACGCGGCCTGGCACAGCTGGGTCATGCGGTCACGGCGGCGCGTACCGGCGCCGAAGCCATCTCGTCCCTCTCCGCCAACCAGCCCGACGTGATCCTGCTCGACCTCGGCCTGCCCGACATCGACGGGACGGCTGTCCTCACCATGAGCCAGGCTCTCGGCTCCGCCCCCGTCATCGTCGCCACCGCCCGCGACGACGAGCGCGAGGTCGTCCGGCTGCTGCATGCCGGCGCCGACGACTACGTCGTCAAGCCGTTCTCGGCCGCGCAGATCGACGCACGCATCCGGGCCGTCCTGCGCCGTGCCACGCCACCCCCCGCGGAGGAGCGGACGCTCACCGTGGGCGGACTGAGCCTCGACCCCGTCGGGCACGCGGTGCACGTGGACGGCGTTGCCGTCGATCTCACCCGCAAGGAGTTCGACCTCCTGCACGTCCTCATGCAGCACACCGGCGAAGTGCTCTCGAAGCCCAAGATCCTGGCCGAGGTGTGGCAGCTTCCGTGGGGCGGCGCCGACCGGACCGTCGACGTCCACCTGTCCTGGCTGCGACGCAAGCTCGGGGAGTCGGCGGCGGAGCCGCGCTACATCGTGAGTGTCCGTGGGGTCGGCGTGAAGCTCGTGGCTCCGGAACCGTGGTGACGATTCCCGGCCTGGCGAGCCTGCGTGGCCGCGTGCTGCTCCTGGCCGTCGGGATCGCCGGTCTGGTGATCCTCCTGGCCGCGGTCCCCCTGGCGCTGCTCCTGCGATCTGCCGCCTACGACGACGCCGAGCGTGAGGCCACGTACGCGGCCCAGAACGTCTCCGACTACCTGAGCTCCGGCACGTACGACGACCAGGTCCTCGACCAGTACCTCAAGCGGGTCAATGGCCGCACGAGCTGGCCGGTGACGATCGTGATGTCCGACGGAGACGTCCTGGGCGCCGGTCTCTCCAGTGCAGCGCTGAAGTCGGCGACACGTGACGGCGGACGGGCCATCGACGCCGACGGCGACGGCGACCAGAGGGGCGACGGCGACGGCGACGCCGACAACCTCGGCTTCGTGAGCGACGCCCGCACGATCTCGGTGGACGACGGCCGGCTCGTCGAGATCCTGGCCGACGACGGGGATGGCCAGGCGCGTGTCGTGGCCTCGGTCGACAACTCGGTGATCTTCTCCTCGGTACGGACGCGGTACGCCCTGGTGGGGGTCGCAGCGCTCGGGCTGCTGCTGCTCGCGGGTGCGGCCGCCGAGGTCACCTCGCGCCGTCTGGTCCGACCGTTGCGTCGGACGGCGGACACGGCGGGTCGGTTGAGTGCCGGCGACCTCGCGGCTCGCGCACCGGAGGAAGGACCCGCTGAGGTCGCACAGGTCGCGGTCGAGCTCAACGCCCTGGCCGGTCGCATCGACGAGCTGCTCACCACGGAGCGCGAGTCGACCGCCGACCTCTCGCACCGGCTGCGAACCCCGCTCACGGCCGTCCGACTCGGCGTCGAGGCGCTTCCGGCGAGTGAACGCAAGGTCGAGCTCGAGCAGCACGTCGCGTCCTTGCAGCGCACTCTCACCCAGGTCATCCGCGCGGCCCGCCGACCGCAGCGCGAGGGCGTCCATCCGCGCGCAGACGCCGCGGCGGTGGTCCGCGAGCGCCTCGAGTTCTGGACCCCGCTGGCGGAGGACCAGGAGCGGGCGGTCACGGTCGACGTGGCCGGCGGGGAGTCCTGGGTCAGGTCTTCGGCCGACGACCTCGCGACCACGATCGACGCCTTGCTCGAGAACGTCATGGCCCACACACCTGAGGGCACACCCTTCGGGTTGCGGCTCGTCCCCGGGCCCGAGGACGTGGCGATCGAGGTGCACGACGACGGCCCGGGAATCCCTTCCGGCGCGATCTCGCGGGGGCAGAGCGACCGTGGCTCGAGTGGGCTCGGGCTCGACATCGCCCGGTCGACGACCGAGGCGGTCGGCGGAACGATCGAGGTGGGCCGTGTGGACGGGACCACGATGGTCCGAATCACCTTGCCCACGGCGGGGTCACCCCAGCACGGTGCTGACGGAGCTGCTCAACCGTGAGGGAGGCCGGTTCAGTCCGCGAGAAGCCCCAGCACGGCCCGGGCGACCTGGCCCTCGCTGAGACCGGCGCGAGCCGCCGCGTCGCGGAGGACCTTCCGCGCCGACCCTGACTCGATCCCGCGGGCGTGGACGAGGGCACCCACGGCGCGGTTGACCTGGTCGTACTCGTCGAGGTGGGTGGGACCGAGTCGGGCCTGCTCCCGGGTCCCGAAGGTGAGGTCGGCGTTGCGGACCGCCTCGGCGGCCGAGCTGCCCAGGGCCCGGGCGAGCACCTCGACCTGCTCGTCGAACGCGTGGGGCGTGGACGCGTACAGATTGATGCCGCCGACGACCTCGTCATCCTCGTTGAGCGGGATGGACATGGTGCTCCGGATGCCGACGGCCGCCGTCGCCTGGGCGTGCATCAGCCAGATGTCTTCGTCGAGAGCGAGGGCGTCGCCGGCTGGCGCGGTGATGATCTGGCGGGTCTCGACGGCGTCCAGGCAGGGCCCGCCGTCCAGGTACTGCACGGCGTCGAGGGCTGCGATCTCCTCGTCCGTGGCCACGAGGGTGAAGGTGATGCCGGTGTCGACCATGCAGACGCTCAGGCCCACGCACTCCGGGACGATCTGACGGATGAGGTCGCTCATCTCGCTGAGCTGGGCCAGGGTCCCCTCGTCGCCATAGGTGGCCAGGTCGTCCAGGACCTGCTGGGTCTCCTCGATCGGCTTCACGGTTCTCTTCTCCCTGCCGTGCGTGCGGTTCCACGCGACATGTACCCATCGGTGACCGGAATGATGCACGCACGACGTTCACGTCGCCGCGTTTGGCGATGGAGGGCGGGGGTACTTCCTGACGACCCCGCGCCGATCGGCTGTGGGCGGTGCTGGAAGGGCATGTCCATGAACCACGCTGACCACCGGCCCCCGCGGTGATCGATGTGTCGAACGGAGCCGGCGACCTGACCGGTGAGCTGCTCGAGGGCCGATACCTGCTGGGCAACGTCATCGGCTCGGGCGGCATGGGTGCGGTCTACGTGGCCGAGGACGTCCGCCTGGAGCGCAGGGTCGCCGTGAAGGTCCTCCGCGCCTCGCACGATCCCGTCTCGCGGTCCCGGATGCGGAGCGAGGCTCACCTTGCGGCCGGCATCCTCCACCCGGGGGTGGCCCAGGTCTTCGACTTCTCGGAGGAGAGCGCGACCCATCCCGGTACGTCCTTCATCGTGATGGAGCACGTCGATGGGCGGAGCCTCGCGGAGCTGCTGCGTGAGCAGGGGCCGATGTCACCCCACCAGGTGATGTCGGTGGTGGTCCAGGTGGCCGAGGCGCTGGCGGCCGCACACGCGGCCGGGGTCGTCCACCGCGACCTCAAGCCCGCCAACATCATGCTCACCGCGGCCGGTCGGACCGTGCTCGTCGACTTCGGCATCGCTCGCTCCGACGACAGCGAGCCGCTCACCGCGACCGGCGCGCTGGTGGGCACGGTGGACTACCTGAGCCCCGAGCAGGCGGCAGGCCGCGCGGCGACGCCTGCTTCGGACCTCTACGGCCTGGGCGTGGTGGCTCATCACTGCCTCAGCGGGACCTCCCCCTTCCGCAGGGAGAGCCAGGTGGCCACGGCGCTCGCCCACCTGAACGACGACCTGCCCGAGCTCCCGCCGTCGGTGCCGGCGGGGGTGACCGAGCTCGTGGCCCGTCTCACGACGAAGAGCCCGTACGACCGGCCTGCCGACGCCGCCGCCGTGGCCGCCGAGGCGGCCGAGGTCGGCGCCGACGCCTCGATCGACGTCCCCCCGGCACTCGCAGCCGTCCATCGACGGGCCGTTCTCGATCCCCAACGCACCGCGACGACGATGGCGCCGCTGCGCCATCGATCGCGACGGCGGACCGCCGTCTTCTCCGGCGTGGGTCTGGTGACCGCCCTGCTCGTCTTCGCCGGGGTGGACCAGCTTCGCGCCGAGCGACTGCCGGTGCCCGACGTCGTGGGACTCGACGTCGTCTCCGCCTCCAACCGCCTCGACGACGAGGGGATGGAAGTCCGGCGCAAGATCGTGGACCACCCGGGCTCGCCGGCCGGGCTCGTCGTGCGGCAGTCGCCCGCGGCCGGGACGGACCTGCCGGAGAGTGGCCGCGTCGCTGTGGTCGTCGCGTCCGGGAAGGTCGCGGTCGGTGCCCGGGGAGTCGTGGGCGCCGAGTTCGAGGCCGCCGCGGCGCGGCTCACGAAGCTGGGGCTGGTGGTCTCGCGCGTCGACGTCCCCCGGGCGACTGGGGTAGGCAAGGTCGTGTCGCTCGACAAGACCGGCCGTGTTCCCGACGGCGCGACCATCACGTTGGAGGTCGCCGTCGCCATGGCGCAGCCGACGGTGGTCAGCACCACGGGCTCGTCGCGGGCGACCGCGCAAGGTGAGGCGTCGAGCAGCAAGAAAGCCAAGCAGGGCAGCTCGAAGGGCAAGGCGAAGGGCAAGGGCAAGGGCCGGAAGAAGTAGCGCACCGTCTTCCGACGGCCTGCGCGATCGCACCCGGGGTGGTCACCGGTGCCAGGGCGACGACATGTGCTCGCCGTGCTCATGACGCTGTGTCCGCGCCTGGCCGAGGTCCCGTTCGACGTCGTCGGTCCGCGACCCGGGCTGCAGCGGATGCCCCCCGAGCCGCGCTGCGTGCTGGACGTCCGCGGTTGACCAGCAGCCGGAGGGGTACTCCTGCCGCATGACCATCAACACCCGAACCGTCAACGCGACGCCCGACCAGGTGTGGTCGGTGCTGGCCGACGGATGGCTGTACCCGCTGTGGGTCGTGGGAGCGTCCCGCATCCGCGGCGTCGACCCCTCCTGGCCCGAGCCCGGCAGTGCCATCCAGCACTCGGTGGGTGTCTGGCCCGCCCTCATCGACGACGAGACCGTCGTCCTGGAGTCCGTCCCCGGCCACCGCATCAAGCTTCGGGCGAAGGGCTGGCCGCTGGGGGAGGCCCACGTCGAGCTGGTGATCAGCGCGGTGGGCAGCCAGAGCGAGATCTCCATCGAGGAGGTCCCCACGGCGGGCCCCGGCGCCGTGGTGCCGCCTGCCCTCACGAGCCCGGCCATCAAGTGGCGCAACGTCGAGACGCTGCGCCGCCTGGCGTACGTCGTCGAGAACCGTCCGCAGCAGTGACGGCCCCCAGCCGTCCGCTCTGCCCGCCCGAGAACCGAACGAGGAGAAGCGCATGAAGGCACTGACCTGGCAAGGCACCGAGAACGTCTCGGTGGAGGAGGTCCCCGACCCCCGCATCGAGCACCCGAACGACGCGATCATCAAGGTGACGTCCACGGCCATCTGCGGCTCGGACCTGCACCTCTACAAGATCCTGGGACCGTACCTCCACCCCGGCGACGTCCTCGGGCACGAGACGATGGGCATCGTCGAGGAGGTCGGGCCCGACGCAGGCGACCTCAAGGTCGGCGACCGCGTCGTCGTGCCGTTCAACATCTCCTGCGGCCACTGCTGGATGTGCTCCCGCGGGCTGTTCGCGCAGTGTGAGACCACGCAGGTCACCAAGTACGGCAAGGGCGCCTCGCTCTTCGGCTACACCGACATGTACGGCGCCGTGCCTGGCGGCCAGGCCGAGTACCTGCGTGTCCCGCAGGCGCAGTTCGGACCCGTCAAGGTGCCGGAGGGGGTCTCGGACGAGCGGTACCTCTACGTCTCCGACGTCCTGCCCACCGCGTGGCAGGCCTTCGCCTTCGCCGACGTCTCGGAGGGTCAGACCCTCGCCGTGTTCGGTCTCGGCCCGATCGGCCAGATGACGGCCCGCATCGCCAAGAACGCCGGCGTCCGCGTGATCGGCATCGACCGCGTCCCCGAGCGCCTCGACCTGGCGCAGTCCTGGGGCTTCGAGGTGATCGACCTCGACGAGGTCGACGACGTCGCCTCCGCGGTCCTCGACCTCACGCAGGGACGTGGCGCCGACGGGACCGTCGACGCCGTGGGCATGGAGTCGCACGGCAACCCCGTGGCCGAGAAGGCCATCTCGGCGGCCGGTCTCCTGCCCGACAAGGTGGCCAAGCCCGTCATCGACCGGCTCGCGATCGACCGTCTGGAAGCACTGACCACGGCCATCAAGTCGGTGCGCCGCGGCGGCACCGTCTCGGTGAGCGGCGTGTACGGCGGCGAGGTCGACCCCATGCCGCTCATGGAGATGTTCGACCGCGGCATCACGATGCGCCTGGGCCAGTGCCACGTGAAGCGCTGGACCGACGACATCGCGAAGGTCCTGGAGCAGGACGCCGACGTCCTCGGCACGGAGTCGCTCGCGACGCACCGTCTGCCGCTCAGCGAGGCGCCGGGCGCCTACTCGATGTTCCAGAAGAAGCAGGACGGCTGCATCAAGGTCGTGCTGAAGCCGTGACGTCCGAGCCGAAGGTCGTCCTCGTCACGGGGGCGTCGAGCGGCATCGGGCGAGCAGCAGTGGTCCAGGCCGCTGCGGCCGGTCACCACGTCGTGCTGGTGGCTCGGGGGCGCAACGCCCTCGAGTCCGCAGCGGACGAGGCGCGTGCAGCCGGCGCCGCCTCCGTCCTCGTGGTTCCTGCCGACGTCGGCTCGGACGCCGAGGTGGCGAGCTGCTTCGCCGAGGTCAGCACTCGCCACGGAGGTCTGGACGCAGTGATCCACGCGGCCGGTGTGGTGGCGTACGGACGGACCGAGGAGGTCCCGCCCGACGTCTTCGAGGGCGTGCTGCGCACCAACGTCGTCGGCTCGGTCAACGTCTCCCGGCACGCGGTCCGCTGGTTCCGTGAGCAGGAGCACGGGACGCTCGTCCTCATCGGATCGGTCATCGGCCACATCGCCGTCCCGACCATGAGTCCCTACGTCGTGAGCAAGTGGGGCGTGCGAGCCCTCGCGCGCCAGCTCCAGATCGAGAACCGCGACCTGCGGCACGTGCACGTCTCCTACGTCGCCCCGGGCGGGGTCGACACGCCCATCTACCAGCAGGCCGCCACGTACGACGGGTTCCTGGGGCGTCCCCCGCCGCCGGTGGACTCGCCGGAGAAGGTGGCCGGCGCCGCACTGCGGCAGCTGCGCCACAGCAGGAAGCGCACCCAGGTCGGCCTCGCCAACGGCGTGATGCGCTTCGGCTTCAGCGCGATGCCGGGCGTGTTCGACGTGCTGGTCGGCCCGCTCTTCCGGCTGGCCGCCCTCGACGGGACCCGTCCGGTGGAGCCGACGCCGGGCAACGTCCTGGAGTCGCAGGAGTCGCGCAACGCCCTGCGCGGCACGGCGAGCGGGCTGGTGCGGGGTGTCGCCGCCAACGTGAAGGCGGGGCTCAGCGGCAGCAGGTCGAGCCGATGACGCACGACGCAGTGGTCATCGGGGCCGGACCCAACGGCCTCGTGGCCGCGAACCACCTGGTCGACCAGGGCTGGTCGGTCCTGGTGCTCGAGGCACAGGAGGACGTGGGCGGAGCGGTCAAGAGCGCCCGCGACGTGCACCCGGACTTCGTGCACGACACCTTCAGTGCCTTCTACCCGCTCGCGCACGCCTCGCCGACCATCCGGTCCTTCGACCTCGAGGAGCACGGACTCGTCTGGCGCCATGCTCCGGCGGTGCTCGGTCATCCGGAGCTCGACGGCAGCTGGGCCGTGCTGCACCGCGACCGCACCATCACCGCCGACCTCTTCGACCAGGCCTGGCCTGGCGACGGCGACGCCTGGATCGCCCTGTGTGAGCAGTGGGACAAGATCGGCGACCAGATGGTCAAGGCGCTGCTCTCGCCCTTCCCGCCGGTCCGCCACGGCGTGGGTGCCCTGGCCCGGCTGCGCAGCGTGGGCGGCCTGGACTTCGTGAAGACCCTGCTCACCCCCGCCAGCGAGGTGGGCCGCTCGCGGTTCGGAGGCGTGGGTCCCCGGCTCGTCATCGCCGGCAACGCCGGTCACGCCGACATCCCGCTGAACGCGCCCGGCTCCGGCCTCATGGGCATCCTGATGTCGATGCTGGGCCAGACCGTCGGGTTCCCCGTGCCGGAGGGCGGCGCGGGAGAGCTCACGCAGGCGCTGAGGCGTCGACTCGAGTCCCTCGGGGGAGAGGTCCGTTGCGGAGCCGAGGTCACCCGGGTCGAGGTCGTCGACCGGCGGGCCACGGCCGTCGTCACGGCCGACGGCGAGCGGTACGCGGCCCGTCACGCGGTGGTGGCCGACGTCGTCGCACCGCACCTGTTCGGCGGCCTTGTGGCCCTCGAGGACCTGCCCGAGCGGACGGCCCGCAGCATGAGGTCGTTCGAGATCGACCCGTCCACCGTGAAGGTGGACTGGGCGCTCGACGGCCCCGTGCCGTGGGCCAGCGCTCCACCCCATGCCGTGGGGACGTTCCACGTGGCCGACTCGGTCGAGCAGATGACGGAGGCGCACGGCCAGGTGGCCGGACGCGTCATCCCGGCCGCACCGTTCATGCTCGCTGGCCAGATGACGACCTCCGACCCCACCCGGTCACCGGCCGGCACCGAGTCCCTCTGGGCCTACACGCACGTGCCGCAGCAGGCCGTGGCCGACGCCGGGCCCGACGGTCTGCGCGGCGTCTGGGACCGCAACGAGTGCGAACGCTTCGCCGACCGCATGCAGGCACGTATCGAGCGGCTCGCGCCCGGGTTCGGCAGCAGGATCATCGCGCGTCGGGTCCTCGGACCGCACGAGCTCGAGGCCCGCGACGCCAACCTGCTCGGCGGTGCCATCAACGGCGGCACGTCGCAGCTCCACCAGGAGCTGATCTTCCGCCCGGTCCCCGGGATGGGACGGGCCGAGACGTCGATCCGCGGCCTCTACCTGGGCTCCGCCTCGGCGCACCCTGGCGGCGGTGTCCACGGGGCACCGGGCATGAACGCGGCCCGCGCAGCCCTCGCCCACACCCGGGTCCGTCGGCTCACGGGCGGCCTGCTGCGCTGACCGGTGCGTCGCGCTGCAGACGGCGTCGAGACCTCAGAGCACGTCGTCGCCGCGCACCATCGCGACCAGCGGCCCGGTGGGGGCGGAGGCGTACACGAGAGTCGCGGCGGGCTCGACCTCGGCGACCGCCTGGTCGATGAGGGCCTGCTCGCGCGGACCTGCGCACTCGGCCACCACGAAGGCGTCGGGTCCGCTGGCTGCCCCGAGGACCGTGAGGTCGCTCGTGCCAACGCCGGTCAACCGCTGCAGGATGCGCTGCTGGGACGCGTGCGTCGGCGCCTGGTAGATGAGGACCAGCCAGGAGGCCGATCGCTGGGACGTGGTGCTGGAGAGCTCGTGCATGAGAAGTCTCTCGGGAGAAGTCGACGCGCTGCCGGCTGCTCGACAGACCGGCCACGAGGGCCCACGTCACGACGAGAGGCCACGTGCTCAGGCCCTCAGGTCGATCCCTCGACAGTACGTCGCTGACGTCGGGGACGCCAGCCCGGCCGCGCAGGAGCTCGCGCTCGCCGTCGCGTCCCGGGCGAGGTCCATCGATCGAGGAGGTTGCTAGCGTCGATCCCATGCTCGCGCTCCTCCCGCCGTCCGTGGACCTGCACGCCTCCTGGCTCCGAGCGCGAGCCGAGTGGCCCACGGGCCACCAGGACGGTTCGGGGCTGCGCCCCGACGACCTCGTCGAGACGCCCGAGGGGTTCTCGAGCTGGCTCGACCGTCTCCGCCGTGAGGCCGACGGCGAGACGAGACCGGGATCCGGTCAGGTGCCCTCCACCCGCTGGTGGATCGTCGAGGAGAGCGAGTACCTCGGGGTCATCGAGCTACGTCACGAGCTGACCCCGGCGATGATCGACGGCGTGGGACACGTCGGGTACAGCGTCCGCCCCAGTGCTCGCGGGCGCGGCGTGGCCACCTGGGCCCTGCGCGAGACCCTTCCCCACGCCTGGTCGCTCGGCCTGCCGAGCGTCCTGGTGACCTGCGACGAGGGGAACGAGGCCTCGGCTCGCACGATCGAGCGCAACGGGGGCGTCCTGGAGGACGTCCGTGACACGGCTCGCGGCCGGAAGCGGCGCTACTGGATCAGCGGTCCCGAGCCGCGACCGCGCCTCTAGCCGCCCCCGCTCGCGAAGGTCTGTCAGGCAGCGGCTGTTGTACGTTGGCCGGGTCGGGAGGCTGCACCGTCAGCGGCTCATGCGGTCGGTGGATCGCATCGATCTGATCCGTGTGGGGGTCTCCGGCCGAGAGGCGACCAAGGGGGACGTGTGACTTCTGACGACCGGTTGACCGCGGCTGTCGAGCGCGTGGGGGGTGGTGAGGGCGTCGAGATACGCGCCTTCCCGGAGACCCCGACGCCTTGGGCCTCCACCTTCGCGGTGTCCTGGCCAGGGTCCGGCCAGCGCTGTGTCGTCCGACTGATCAGGCCTGACCTGGCAGAGTCAGACGTCGTCGCCACCGAGTTCGCGGCCGCAGCGTTGCTCGGCGACCGAGGGATCGGTCCGGCCGTGCTCGTGAGCGACGTCGACGCCGGGATGCTCGTGATGGAGCAGGTCGACGGTGAGCCGTCACGCCCGGCGTCGGTCGAGCAAGCCGTCTCGCTGGCGCAGGTGCTGAGGCAGCTGCACGGGATCGAGTGGGACCACGATGCACGGCTCCACGTGGCGCGCCGCGACGCTGCCAACGACGTCACTCTCAGCCTCGTCTCGCAGACCCCCCGTCTGGGCCTGTACGGCGAGGCGGTCGCGAGCTTCGACCGCGTTCGAGCGGCGCTGAGGTCGCTTCAGGTGCCCGACGCGCTCTGCCACAACGACCTCAACCCGGGCAACGTCCTGTTCGACGACTCGCGAGCCTGGCTGATCGACTTCGACCACCTCGGGCACGGCGACCCCCTGTTCGACGTCGCCACGGTGTTCCTCTCGCTCGACATCACGGGACCGGCTCGGACGGCCTTCCTGGAGCAGTACTTCGGACGTGAGGCCAGCGCCGAGGAGACCGCCCGCCTGCAGCTGCTGTCATGCCTCGTGCTGCTTCGCTACGGGATCAGCGCGCTGTCCATCGTTCCCGAGCATCTTCGATCGCGGATGTCCTCCTGGAGGGACGACGAGGTCGGCGAGCCGTTCGTCTTCGCCCGACCCGAGGGCGAGGAGCTGGGCTGGTCCGTGTTCCGCCTGAGCCTGGCCTTCGCCTCTGGCGGCCTCGCCCGTCTCGCGAGTCCTGAGACGGCCCGCGCGGCGGAGGTCCTCGGCCTCAGCGACCTCGTCGCCCCACGGCTGACATGACCCTGATCGTGGCCACTCTCGGGCCAGGGACGGCGACAGCCGACGATTGGCGCGCGGTGCTGCTGGCCGGCGCCGACGTGCTGCGTTTCACCGCATCCAAGAGCTCGGTGGAGGACCTGGCGGCTCAGGCGATCCAGGTCAGGGCGACAGCGGCGTCGATGTCCCTCGATCCCGAGCTCGTGCTCGACCTCCCTGGTTCCAAGCCACGCCTGGCGAACACGGAGCTCCTCGACCTGGGGGCGGTCTCCACGCTCGACCTCCTCCGCGATCCGGCGCCCCAGGGAGCGTCACCGGGAGGGCCGCGGATCGGCGTCACCGGCCTCGGCCCCAGCGCGCGCCTGGAACGAGGCGATGTCCTCCTGGTGGGTGACGGGGAGGACGCCCTCGAGGTGGTCGAGGTGCTGACCGATGGCTGGCGGGTGCGCCCGCTGACGACCGGGACGATGGGGCCACGCCGCGGGCTCGCCTGGCCCAACGAGAGCGTGCGCAACGAGTCGCTCACCGAGCGCGACCTGGCGGCCCTTCGCCTGCTGCCCTCCTCGCCGTTCGACGCGGCGGTGATCTCCTTCGTCGAGTCCGCCGAGACCATGATGACGGCGCGACGAGCGCTGGGACCTGTGGTCGAGGGCACGCCCCGCCGACTCGTGGCCAAGATCGAGAGCCGCGCGGGCATCCTGGCCCTCGACGCGGTCGCCGAGGCCTCCGACGCCATCCTGATCGGCAGGGGTGACCTGCTGCTCGACTCCGGCGTGCTGGACCTGCATCAGCTGGTCGACGGGGTGCTGGCGCGCATCGGCGAGCTGCCGTGCCCGGTCGTCGTCGGGACGCAGCTGCTCACCTCGCTGCAGGACGGCTGGCTCCCACACCGGTCCGAGCTGTCGTTCGTGTGTGACGCGATGAGTCGGGGCGTCTCCGGCTTGATGCTGGCGGAGGAGACAGCCGCGAGCCGCGAGCCGGCGCGCGCCGTCGAGCTGCTCGACGCCTTGCGTGGGCGGTACTCGACCGCGTCGCGTGCTCCGCTCCTCGGACGCGTGGAGCGGTCGTGGTGACGGCTTCACTCACCCGTGGGGTGGCGCTCGACGGACTGGAGTACAGCGGCAAGACCGCCTTGGCCGAGGCCCTGGGGAGCGCGCTGGAGGAGCGAGGGCACCCTGTCTCCCGAGCCCACGGCACCATGACCGATGACGACCTCGTCGCACGTCTGCACAGCGACCAGGTGGCCATCTTCGCGGAGCGCCACGACCGCGCCTTCGACGATCCCGATCTCTGGAGCCAGTTCAACAGTGTTCGCTCGGCCCAGCTCATGATCGACGCGGCGCGGTTGCCCGCCCGACCGTCGAGGGACCGGATCCACGTGCAGGATCGCTACTGGCTCACGCAGCACTGCTTCAACCGCCAGATGACGCCCGGTCGGGGCTTCCTCGGAGACGACTGGATCGAGCGGAGCGCCCCACGCTTCACCCTGCAGGTCTGGGTGACGTGCTCACCGGAGACGCGACGTCTTCGGGCCGCGGAGCGTGGCCCGAAGCACGCGATCAATGCCTTCCTGGTGCGGCACCTCGACGAGGTCATCGAGCTGGACAGGGTGTTCTGCGAGCATCTGGTCGCGAGCGGCCAAGGACGCGTCGTGAGCTCCGAGGGCCGAGCTCCCCGCGAGCTGGCTCGGGCTGTGCTGGCCGAGTTCGACGCCGCCGATCGAGGTGCGCCGTGACCACGCCGGGACGAGGTCCCGGAGTCGAGGATCGCAGCGACCGGTGGTGCGTCGTGGGAGCGGGGCCGGCAGGACTGGCCACAGCGAAGAACCTGGGCGATGCCGACATCCCGTACGACGTCGTGGATCGCCACGACAGCCCGGGAGGCGTCTGGCGCTACGGGGAGCCGGGCAGCACGGTCTATGCCTCCACCACCATGATCTCCTCACGTCGGCTCATCGAGTTCCGCGGCTTCGCCATGCCGGCGGACTGGCGTGACTACCCGACGCACCGCGAGGCACTGTCCTACCTGGTGGCCTACGCCGACCACTTCCGCATCACCCCGAACCTGGAGCTCGGTCGAGGCGTCGCGTCGGTCCGTCGTTGCGACGACGGCTGGCTGGTGGTCCTCTCGGACGGGACCCAGCGGCTCTACCGCGGCATCGTGCTGGCCACGGGTCATCACTGGGACCCACGTTCGCCGGATCACCCCGGGACCTTCGACGGCACGGTGCTCCACTCCGGGGACTATCGGACGCCCGCGATGCTGGCCGGTCTGCGCGTGCTGGTGGTGGGCGGCGGGAACTCCGGGAGCGACATCGCCGTGGAGTCGGCCCGGATCGCCGACCGCACCTTCCAGTCGCTGCGACACGGCTACCACTACCTGCCCAAGTACTTCTGGGGAAAGCCGATCGACGAGATCCTGGCCGCGATGGAGCGATGGAGGTTCCCCGCCGGCGTCCGGCGTCTCGTGTGCTCGTTCATCAGTCGTGCCGCGTTCGGCGACCCGTCGTCGTTCGGACTGCCCCGGCCCTCACGCCGGATGCTGGAGGGCCGGGTGGTCCTGAACTCCGAGCTGGTGCACCAGGTGGCGAGCGGTGCGGTGACGCCCAAGCCCGGCGTGTCGCGTCTTGACGGTCGTCAGGTGCACTTCGACGACGGGACGGTCGAGGACGTCGACGTCATCGTCCACGCGACGGGCTTCCATGCATCGGTGGGCGTCGACGACGGAGGGTTGGGGCTGGGAACCACCATGCACCTGCACCTGGTGGACGAGCGTCACGACGGCGTCTTCTACGCAGGGCACATCCAGCCGAGCGGGGGCACCTGGCAGCTCTTCGACGACCAGGGCGCCATCATCGCGAAGATCATCGCGTCCTGCTCGAGGGACGGCCGACCGTCGAAGCCGGTGCGAGCAGTGCTGGCGGCCTACGGTCCGAGCGACTACCTACCGCCTGAAGCCGGGCGCCGCGGCGATCCGCTGCGCGTCGACCTCTATCGGTATGCCGCGTTGCTGCGCCGACTCGTCCGCGAGCTCAGTGCGGACGACGGCCTGCGCCGGGACGTTGCGCCGTGAGGCCGACGACCCGATGAGCCCGTCAGTCGCGCACCCGTGCGAGGGACATGCCGTCGGCGATGGGCAACATCATGACGTCCACCCTCTCGTCGCGCGCGAGACGATCGTTGAAGTCGATGATCGCCTCGTCCACGTCGCTGCTGGGGTGAAGGACACGTCCACTGCGGAAGACGTTGTCGAAGGCCATCACGCCGCCGGGCCGCATGCGGCCGACGAGCTCCTCGAAGTAGCCCCAGTACGCCGGCTTGTCGGCGTCGACGAAGGCGAAGTCGACGTCTGCCGCGACAGGCAGGGAGCGCAGGGTCTCGATCGCCGGCGCGATGCGCAGGTCGATGAGGTGGTCCACGCCGGCGGCCCGCCAGGCGTCCTGGGCGATCTCGGTCCAGTCGTCGGTGACGTCGCAGCAGATGAGCTCCCCGCCGGGCCTGAGTCCCCGGGCGATGGCCAGGGCCGACATCCCGGTGAAGGTCCCGACCTCGACGACGCGGCGCGCCTGGAGCATCTGCACCAGCAGGGTCAGGAAGCCGCTCTGCTCCGGAGCGGTCTGCCAGTGAGCGACCTCCTCGAACTGCGCAGTGCGCTCGGAGATCTGGTCCTGGATCGGGTCGGAGGGCATGCTGTGCGCCATCATGTAGGCGTGCAGCTCTGCCGGGATCAACAGCTCGCTCTGCTTCATTGCGTTCCCCCACGGTCGCGTCGAACGGCCCGCCGCGGCCGGGCCGGATCGGTCCGTGCGGTGAGGCCAGGACATCGATTGTGCCTCAGGTCCACTGAAACAGGGCGTCGGGGAGCGTGCGCATGAGCACCCCCGAGCCGATCGAGACGGACGTCCTGGTGGTGGGCAGCGGACCGGCCGGCGCCACGGCCGCGTCGCTGCTGGCCACCTACGGCGTCAGCACGACGATGATCAGCAAGTACGGCTGGGTGGCCAACAGTCCGCGTGCTCACATCACGAACCAGCGGACCATGGAGGTCATGCGCGACCTGGGGGTGGAGGCAGAGCTCCTGGAACGGGGGACGCCGCAGACCCAGATGGCTGAGAACGTCTTCTGCACCAGCCTGGTGGGCACCGAGATCGCAAGGCTCAGGGCGTGGGGCACCGACGACTCCCGCCTCAGCGACTACGTGGAGTCGAGCCCCTGCGCCATGCTCGACCTTCCGCAGCCGTACCTGGAGCCGGTACTCGTCAGCACGGCGGCGAGCCGTGGGGCCACCGTCCGGTTCGACACCGAGCTCCTCTCGTTCACGCAGGACTCCGAGGGCGTCACGGCTCTCGTGCGCGACCGTGTCCGAGGCGATGAGCAGCTGGTCCGGTGCCGCTACCTGATCGGGGCCGACGGCGCCACCAGCCGCGTGGCGGAACAGCTCGGCCTGCCCTTCGAGGGTCGGCTCGCCACCGGTGGAAGCATCAACATCGTCTTCTCGGCCGACCTGAGCCGTTACGTCGAGCACCGCCCGGGAGTCCTGTACTGGGTCCTTCGGCCCGGCGAAGGTGTCGGCGGGGTCGGGATGGGCGTCCTCCGCATGGTGCGTCCGTGGAACCGGTGGATGGCGGTCTGGGGCTACGACATCACCGGGGAGCGCCCGGTCATGGACGATGCGGCCGCCCGCGCGATCGTGCACGAGCTGCTCGGCGACCGGGGCATCGAGGTCGTCATCGAGTCGGCCTCGGTCTGGAGCGTGAACGAGAGCAGTGCGAGCCGGTACTCGGACGGGCGGGTCTTCTGTGCCGGCGACGCGGTCCACCGGCACTCCCCTGCCAACGGTCTCGGCTCCAACACCTCGGCCCAGGACAGCTACAACCTGGCCTGGAAGCTCGCCGCCGTGATCAAGGGCGTCGCTGGGCCTGGGCTCCTGGACACCTACGACGCCGAGCGGGTGCCGGTGGGTCAGCAGGTCGTCGAGCGGGCGAGCCGCAGCGCCTCCGACTTCGGGCAGCTCTTCAACGCCCTGGGGCTCGGCGACGGGAAGGCCTCGGCGCGGCTCGAGGACGGACTCGACGCCTTGCAGGTGCCGGACGCGGCGGGAGCGGCCCGTCGCCGCGCCCTCGCGCGAGCCGTCGAGCTGAAGCACGACGAGTTCAGCGCCCATGGTGTCGAGATGAATCAGCGGTACACCTCGTCCGCCGTGATCCCCGCGGACGACGGCCCAGAGGTCTGGGCTCGCGATTCTGAGCTCTACCACCAGGCATCGACGAGGCCCGGGGCCAAGCTGCCCCACGTCTGGCTCACCGATCTCGAGGGGCGACGGATCTCCACCCTGGACCTCGTCGGGAAGGGTGCCTTCACCCTGATGACGGGACTGTCAGGGGTGGTGTGGGACGGCGCGGCGCAGAGCTGTGGCGAGGTGCTGGGTCTGAAGCCCCGCGTGGCTCGCATCGGGGTCACGGCGCTCGACGTCTACGGCACCTGGTCCCGTGTCACCCAGCACATGGACGAGGCCGGGGCCCTCCTGGTCCGCCCTGACGGGCAGGTCGCGTGGCGACACGACAGCGCGGTGACCGACGTCCAGGAGGCGTCTACGCTTCTGGTCCAGGCGCTGGGGACCATTCTGCACCGACCGAGTGCCTCACCGAGCTGACGACGGACGCACACCACAGGGGGAAGCTGCGATGGAGACCGAAGACTGGCTGCGGCCGCTGCGTGAGCGCGGCCTGATCCCTGACGACGTCCTCGCGGCCTTCGTCGTCGGGTCCGCGGCCCGGGGCTGGCACAACAGCCGGAGCGACTTCGACATCTACGTCGTGTCGCCGTCCGACCGGGAGAGCGAGTCGAGCCGTTCAATCTCGATGCCGCTCAATCCCCCTCACATCCGCAGCGAGATGTTCTACGAGGACGCTCGTCGATGGGAGGTCACCTACTGGCTCGACGCGCAGATCGACCAGATGCTGACGAAGGTCTCCTGGGACCACTACGACAGCGACGTGATGGCCGGCGGCGTGCTCACGCCACGAGAGGAGGTGTCACTCGCCCGCGTGAGTGACTGCCTGCCTCTCCTGGGCCAGGACTGGCTCGCAGCCCGGCGCCAGCAGTTCCATGACTCCGCGTTCCGCTCGTTCGTCGTGGCCAGGTCGTTGGAGGCGGCCGACGGTGCGGTGGAGGACGCGTTGGGCCAGCTTGAGGCGGGGAACGCGGAGAGCGCGACCATCTCGGCACGCCTGGCCTTCGGGCACACGATCGACGCGCTCCTCGAGAGCCATGGCGAGTACGGCAGCCACATGCCCAAGTGGCGTCCGCACAAGTACCGCATCGCCGAGCCGTCCGTCCTTGCCTTCGATGACTACTGGGCGTACGAGACCATGCGCGGCCTCGACCCCTCAGACCCGGCGCCGTGGATCACCGCAGTGCTCACCCTCTGCCAAGACATCGCTATGACGGTGGAGACCCGATGACCGCCCTGGGGCGACCGGGCCCGCAGGACGTCCCGCGCCGCGTGCTCGGGATCAAGATCCGCAAGGTCTCCGGCGACCTCGTGATCGGTGTCGCCGACCAGGCGCTCCACCTGACGGACTCGGCCCGGCTGTTGTTCAGCACGCTCGACGGACGGCGCACCGTCACCGACGTCTCGCAGGCGCTGGTGCTCGAGTACGGTCTCGACGAGACCGAGGCCCTGGAGGACACCACGTCGTTCCTCGGCGATCTCGGCGCACAGGGCATCGTCGCCTGGTAGACACCCCGGCGGCCCGAGGAGCCGGCGCGTATTCTGATACAGACGATGTGATCGACGTGACCCTCGGGGGGTCCTGATCGGGGGGCACATGGACGCGCCGACGACCGCGGACGCCGGAGGGAACGACCTGGTGGCGGACCGAGCCACCGAGCCGCCCCGATCCAACAGTGGTGGTTTTCGGGTGCGGGATGCTCGTGCCCGCGTGGAGCCGACGTCGGTCGCCGAGGTGAGTCGCCTGGTGCAAGAGGTGGCGGACGACCCGGCGGGTCTGCATGTCCACGCCATCAGCTCCGGCAAGAACTGGGGCTTCGGATCGGCGGAGCCGGTGACCGACGGCGCGCTCGTCATGGACCTCCGACGCCTCGACGCCATCCGGGTCCTCGACACCGACGCCGGTGTCTGCGTCGTGGAGCCAGGGGTCAGTCAGGGACGGCTCGCCCAGGAGCTGGTCGGATCGGGGTTCCTCCTCAACGTCACGGCCTCGGCCTCCGCCACGAGCGTCGTCGGCAACATCCTCGAGCGGGGGGTCGGGCTGCGTCGCCAACGGTCCGAGGACGTCATTGGGCTCGAGGTGGTCCTCGCCGACGGCACCGTCGCCAAGGTGGGTCGCTGGCCGCGCGAAGGTGCCCGCACCACGCCGTACGACCACGTGCCTGGCCCGGGCACGGTCCAGCTCTTCGCGCAGTCGAGCCTGGCTGTGGTGACGGCGGCGGTCGTGCGACTGATCCCCGACACCGAGGAGCTGAGGGTGGTCCGTCTGCGCTTCACGCGCGACCACCTCGAGGCCGCCCTCACGCATCTCAAGGGTTGGCACGCCGATCGACTCGTGGCGGGAGTCATCAAGGTGTTCGACACGTCGGCCGTGACGGCCTATGGCGGGGACAGCCCACCGACCTATCAGGTCTACCTGCCCGTGGCCGGACGAGCCGCAGTGGTCGCGGTCATCACGGAGCTGATCGAGCAGGAGGCCACGGCCGAAGGCACCTTCGAGGAGGTCGACGTCCTCGACCCCGACCAGCCCGTCGGATCGGTGGCCGAGCAGGCTGCCCTGCGCGGGTACGCCGGCGACCCTTCGGCCAACGACGCCATGGTGCGAGCCATCTTCGACACCCCGCTCGACGAGGTCGACGTCCGAGGCCGCGACGGATGGCTGTTCTGCGTCCCGGTCGCCCCGCTCGCGCCCTCGGCCCTGGTCGAGGTGGTCGACATCATCCAGGTCGCGTCGGCCCGCTTCGGCCAGATCGTGGTCGGGCACACCCTGAACGTCCTGCCCTCCGGATGGGTCGACGTCGTGGTGTCCATCAGGTTCGAACGCTCGACGGAGCACGTCGCGGTCGCTCACCTGCTCCTCGACGAGCTGCACGTCGCCTTCACGGAGCACGGCTTCCCGCCCTACCGGCTCGACATCGACCACATGGACGATGCAGCCGGGCTCCGGGGCGACGCCGGCCAGGAGGAGGTCCTCGACCGCATCAAGCAGGCGCTGGACCCCCAGGGCGTCCTGGCGCGGGGTCGTTATGCCTGAGGTCGACGCGGTGCATCCTCGCCACCTCATCTCCGTCCGAGACCTCGACGTCGCCACCATCACGTCGATCTTCGAGGCCGCCACCGCCTTGGGCGCCATGGCACCGGAGGACCGCAGCCGGATCCTTCGCGGACGCCTGTTGACCGTCCTGTTCTTCCAGCCCAGCACCCGCACCAGGATCGGCTTCGAGTCCGCGGGCCTCAAGCTGGGCGCCACCGTGAGCGGGTTCTCCGATCCCTCCACCACGCGCTCGGTCGACTACATCGGCGAGTCGCTCGAGGACACCATCCGGGTCATCGCCGAGCTGGGGGACATGATCGTCCTGCGGCACTTCGTCTCCGGGGCGGCCCGACACGCAGCAGCCGTCTCCTCCGTCCCGGTCATCAACGGAGGTGACGGGACCAACGAGCACCCCACCCAGGCGCTGAGCGACGCATGGACCATGGCCAACCGGCTCGGATCGGTCGAGGGTGCTGTGGTCGGCATCGTCGGCGACCCCGGCACCAGGGTCCACCGCTCCCTCATCCAGATCCTGGCCCTGCTGGGGGTCGCCAAGATCCTGCTCCTCGTGCCGCCCAGCGCGCCGCTGCGGATCGGTGGGTCGATGGGGATCACCCACTGCACGGTGCCGGCCGACATCGTGGCCACGCTCAAGGCCGCGAAGGTTCCCTACGAGTTCTGCTCCGACGTGCGCGACATGCTGGCCGAGGCCGATGCGATCGAGATGATGCCGGTCTCGATCCCTGGCCTGGAGTCGGACCCTCGGTCCTTGTCCAAGGGCGAGAACGTGACTCCCGAGCAGTACAGGGTCACCGCCCAGAAGATCCGAGCCACCGGCTCGCGGGCCCTGATCATGCATCCGGGTCCTCGCAGCGACGAGATGCACCCCGATGTCGACGACCTGCCCAACGGCCTGTTCTTCGACCAGGTCCGCGACTCGCTGCAGATGCGGATGGCAGCGCTGACCTACGTGTGCGGGGCAGGTCCGTACTCCCGACCGAGCTGAACTCCAGGAGGATTGCTGATGCACGTCCACGAAGCAGCCCAGCACGAAGTCGTCGTCGAGCCGCTCGGGTTCGCCGAGATCGGTGACCGGGTGCGCTCGCTGGCACCCCGGATCGCCGCCTCTCGCGAGGAGATCGACGCGGGCCGACACCTCCCGGCGACGCTCGTCGCCGAGCTGAGGGAGACGGGGATCTTCCGGGCCACCATGCCCGCGTCGATGGGCGGGCCGGAGCTGTCCTCGATGGAGCAGGTCGAGCTCATCGAGCAGCTGTCGGTCGTCGATGCGTCGGTGGGTTGGTGCGCCATGATCGGCATGGACTCCGGGGTCTATGCGGCCCACCTCCAGCCCGGCGTCGCCGCTGAGATCTTCCCGCGTCTCGACATGGTCACGGCCGGCTGGGTGCCTCCCATGGGGCGGGCACATGAGGAGGGCGACCACTACCGGGTCGAGGGCCACTGGCGTTTCGGGTCCGGGTGCACCCACGCCGACGTCATGGCAGCGGGGTGCACCGTCTACCGCGACGGGGAGCCGCTCCTCGACGCGCGCGGCACTCCGGTGTGGCGCGTCATGCTGGCCGACCCTTCGCAGTACGAGATCGTCGACACGTGGCACACCACCGGCCTGGCCGGCACGGGAAGCCGGGACTACACGACCACAGGGATCGACGTCCCGCGTGAGCACTCGGTCTCGTTCGCCGAGCCCGTGCTGGACACTCCGCTCTACCGGCGCAGCGATGTCATCCTGCGCAAGATGTCGGGCGTTCCGCTGGGGGTCATGCGAGGGTCCATCGACTACGTGCACGGTCTGCTCGACTCCAAGACCGACGGGTCCACGACCTGGCGGAGGTCGGCGAGTGTCCAGACTGTGCTGGCCGAGTGCGAGATGCGACTCTCGGCGGCCCGCTCGTACGTCTTCGCGACGGTCGAGGCCCAGTGGAGCAGGCTCGAGGCGGACGAGCCCATGACGCCGCACGAGCGGGCCAACGCCGCCCTGGCTCGCTTCAACGCGTTCCGCACGGCGCGCGAGGTCACCCTGACCCTCTACGACCTGGTCGGTGGTGAGTCCATCTATCGGCACAAGACCCCGCTGGACCGCAACATGCGCGACATGGTCACGGCCTGCGAGCACGTGGTCGGACAGCGCAAGATCCAGCAGTGGGCCGGTCAGCTCCTGACCGGCAACGAGCCGACCACTCCGTTCATCTGAGGACCGAGGCAACCCCGTGACGACTGATGACGACCTGCGCCTGAGCCTGAGGTCCGACCTCGCCGGCCTCGCGGACGCGATCCGCACCTCCGACACCTTGCTGGCCGTGGGATCGGTGGTGAGCGGACTCGCCAGCAGCTCGACCCACCTCGATCTCCTCCTCATCGGACCGGGCGCGCCGGCCAAGAGCGTCGCGGCGTCCGTGGCCGGGCTTCGCTCGGGCTCTTACGTCCTGGCATCGGGCCAGTCCGTCACGGTGCGCTTCTGCAGCACGCAGGAGCTCGCCCCGGTTCGCGACGTGGTGATGCACTTCGCCGAGGCCATGGTGGAGCCGTCGGCGTGGGCCAACATCCCGTCGCTCGACCACCCCACCCACGTGCTCCTGCACGAGGTCCGCAACGGGATCACGATCGCCCACGAGTCGATCGCGCAGGCCTGGCGTGAGGCGCTGTACGTGGACCAGCTGCCCACCTATCTGGCCTCGACCCACCTGCTGCGACACCTCGACCGCCGCGAGAACGTCGAGCAGCAGCTCGTGGACCAGCACCTGGAGTCGGCGCAGTGGATGCTGCGCGAGTCGCTCCAGGACCTGCTGGCCGCCCTGCTGGCCTCGATCGGCGAGACCAATCCGCACCGACGCTGGCACCTGCGCCTCGCGCGACGTCATCAGGAGGTGCTGGGTCACGACCTCGTGGACCGTCTCGTGAAGGCGCTGTGCGTCTGGCACGACGTCGACGAGGAGGCCGAGGTCCGGGCCGCTCTCGAGCTGGCCGACGAGGTGCGGCGCGACATCGTCGAGCGCATCCCGGGTCTCCGGGTGCTGAGCCTCGCGGTGGAGCGGTGACCAGCCTGGTCGCCACCGTGGGACCTGCGATGCGCGAGGTCGGACAGCTGTACGACGCCATCGGCGCAGGCGCCACCTCGTTCCGGTTCTCGGCGTCTAAGTTCGAGCTCGCCGAGCTCCTCGAGATGGCTCGCGACGCCTCGGCAGCGGCTGCGCGGGCCGGGGTCGCCGTCGACCTCTGGATCGACCTGCCGGGAACCAAGACGCGGCTGACGAGCGACGAGCCCCTCGACCTCGGGTCGGCCGACTCGGTCCGCCTCCTCTACGACGTGGAGCCCTCGGCCGGGCGTCGTGAGGTCCGCGTCTCCGACTCCTTGTTCGGCCGCCGTGTCCAGGTGGGCGACGTCGTGGTCTGGGGAGACGGGGAGGACGCGGGCCGCGTGGTGGCGGCCACCCCTCAGCACTGCGACGTCGTTCCTCTGACGCGTGGTGTCGTGGGGCCGCGCAAGGGGATCGCCGTGGCGGGGGTGCCCCAGCCGCACGTGGCTCTGACCCCTGACGACGAGACCGCCCTGTCGGCGCTGAGCAGCTCCCCGTTCACCGGCGCGATCGTGTCGTTCGTCGAGTCGTCGGCCACGGTCGAGCGGGCCCGGGGTCTCATGGTCGCCGGCGGTGGGACGGCCGGTGCGGTCATCGCCAAGATCGAGACGGCAGCCGGCGTGGCGGCGGCCCGTGAGATCGCCCGTGCCGCCGACGGCGTGCTGCTCGGTCGGGGAGACCTGCTGCTGGAGACCGGCGAGCTCGAGTTCCACGCGGCGTGCGTCGAGGTGGTCCGGGCGTGCAAGGACGAGGGCAGGCCGCTGATCGTCGGCACTCAGCTCCTCTCGAGCCTGGCCCACTCCTGGTTGCCGCACCGGTCGGAGCTGGCCTACATCTCCTCCTTGGTGGAGCAGGGCGTGGAGGGCTTCATGCTGGCCACGGAGACGACGATCGCATCGTCCCCGGAGCGTGCCATCTCCACGCTCGCGGCTCTCGTCTCCCGGTACGGGGGGACGCCGTTGCGTCCGATGTTCGCCGGATGAGTCAGCTGTTCGACGCGACGTCCCGGCCGCGGGCAGGGGGACGCGCGTCATGATCTCCCTCAGGTTGGATGAAGAGGCTCTCCGAGGCACGACCGTCGTCGTCAGCCCCTTCGTCCAGACGATCGAGGCGCTGGCGTTGCTGGGGCGGCACGGCGACGAAGCCCCGCCACCTCACACCCGGTGGGCGCGTCGGACCCGTAGCCAGGTGGGGGCCCGTCGGTGGCGCCAGCTCGTGCAGGTCGGCGCACACCTGCAGGACCCGCCCATCCCGTCGAGCCTGGCGCCGGCCGAGGCGGTCGCTGCAACAGACCTCGACAGCGCCCTGGCAGCGGTGGGCCCGGCCGCGGCGGAACTCGAGCTCGGTCGGGGAGACTTCATCGATGCTGTCGTCACGCTGCACGAGGTCGCCATCGCGCCGGTGTGGCCGGAGCTCAGGCGGCTGCTCGACGCCGAGGCCCAGCGCTGTCAGCAGGTCCTCGCCCACGGTCACGGCGAAGAACTTCTCCACACGTTGGAGAGCAGGCTGAGGTGGGCTTCGCCCGTGCTGAGCATCCCCACGGCAGTCTCGATCCCCCAGGGCGACTTCGTGGCGTCGGGCCTCACCGTCGGTCCGACGGCCTTCACGCGGGGGGCGCACCTGCTCACGGTGGACGACCGGTGTGGCGCCCTCCTCACCTTTCCGGCGCGAGGGGCCGGATCGCTGCCGCTGTGCTCGACCACGCCGACCGGAGGATCGCGACCTGACCGTCTCGCCATCCTGATCGGGTCCGGGCGTGCCACCGTGCTGCGCACCCTCGTGGAGCCGTCCACCACGACCGAGCTGTCGGCTCGGCTGGCGCTCGCTCCCAGCACGGTGTCGCAGCACCTGAGCTCCTTGGCGGAGGCGGGCGTCATCGCCAAGGGCCGCGAAGGACGGCGTGTCCTCTACCAGCTCACGGCCGATGGATTCGAGCTGCTGCGCCGTCTGGCGTGAGGTGCGGCGCAGAGATTCGGCCCATGCCGAATGTGTGGCATCCGGTGCGACCTCTGCCTAGTCTCGACCCATCACCACTCATCGGGGGCGGTGAACCGTTTGACGGAAACTGGGGGTGACACCATGAAGAAGTACACCAAGCCGGCCGCTGCTCCGGTCACGCAGGGCACGATCCTTCGCGCCCACACCTGAGACCAGGTGCTGGAACGATGAGGCGCCACGCCGCGAGAGCGGGGTGGCGCCTCATTTCTCGGAAAGGAACCTCATGTGCGGGCTCTCAGGCATCTGCCGCATCGGGACGACGACCCTCGTCGACTCCGACCGTGCTCTGCTGAACACCTTGAGTCGCGCGGTGGCGCACCGCGGGCCGGATGAGTCCGACATCCTCGAGCTGGACAACGTCGGCATGGCGTTCGCCCGGCTGTCGCTGGTCGCACCGGAGCTGGGGTCGCAGCCGCTCGTCAGCGACGACGAGCGCTACGTCCTCATCGCCAACGGCGAGGTCTACAACCATCGGGAGCTGACGGCCACGCTCCGGGACCGGCCTCGGTACCGCACCGACTCTGACTGCGAGGTGCTGCTCTACCTCTACCGGGAGCGCGGCCTGCGGTTCCTGGAGGACGTCGTCGGCATGATCTCCGTCGTGCTGTGGGACCGCCGCGAGCGGCAGATCATCTTCGCCAAGGACCGCTTCGGCATCAAGCCGTTGTTCTTCCACCAGAACGAGGACCGGCTCGTCTTCGCCTCTGAGATCAAGGCTCTGTTCAGCGATCCCGCCACGCCTCGCCTCTTCGACTGGGACGCTGCGCTGACCCATCCGAGCGTCGCCGCCGCCACGCGCACCAACGACTTCGAGCTCACCACGTTCTTCTGTGGCATCGAGTCCATCCCCGCCGCCACCGTGATGACCATCGACCTGGTCGACGGCACCCGATCCTCGCACCGCTACTGGGAGCTGCCCGGCCCCGACGAGTCCGGCAGCCTCAGTGCCGACGATGCCGTCGAGCAGTACCGAGACCTTCTGGTCGACGCCGTCGAGGCGTGTGCCACGGCCGACACCGAGCTGGGACTCTTCTTGTCCGGCGGCCTCGACTCGGCGGCCGTCCTGGCCCTGGCCTCGCGGGTCACCCCGGGGCTGCACACGTTCACCGCGCTCAACGCGAGCACCCGGCTCAACGGCGACGCCGACAGTGCCGCCTCGATCGCCGCCCACTTCGACAGCCCCAACCACCAGGTGCTGTTCCCGGCCGAGGCCGTGCCGACGCCCGATGAGTGGCAGCAGGTCCTGTGGCTCAGCGAGACCCCCATGTGTGGTCCCGAGGTCTACTACAAGTGGCAGCTGCACCGATACGCCCGACAGGCCAGGCCCCAGCTGCGTGGGATGCTCCTGGGCGCCGCGGCCGACGAGTTCACGGCCGGCTACAGCTTCGACATGGCTTCCGGCGGGGGCTGGTCCGCCTTCGGCTCGAGCGTCTCGCAGCTGGCCCGACGCGGTAGGACCCACCCCACGCGCCAGCATTGGTGGGACGGCGAGAATGCCCCCTTCCTGCGCGACGGTGCCCTCGGGCTCGGCGGCGACGTGGACGATACCTACGCGGAGTACGTCGCCTGGGAGCATCGGAAGGTTCAGCAGTACAACGTCTGGCATGAGGACCGCACGGCAGCCGGCAGCGGGATCGAGGCACGGGTGCCGTTCCTCGACCACCGGTTGGTGGACTTCACGTCGCGTCTTCCGCTCGACCTCAGGCCGGAGCTGCTCTGGGACAAGACCATCCTGCGTCGGGCCACGAGCCCCTTCCTCCCGCAGGACATGGTCGACCGTCCCAAGGGCCCGTTCTTCTACGGCGCCGGTGTCCACCACACGTATCGAACCTTCCTGAGCATGTTGGAGCAGGACGGTGGGGCGCTGATCGAGCGCGCCCTCGACGGCCCGCAGGCTGCGCAGATGCTGGACGGCGACGCCCTGCACGCAGCGGTCGCGGAGCTGGCGGCTCAGCCCACGTCGTCACCCCAGGTCGAGATCGTCCTCCGCCTCGTCAACATGGGGCTCCTGTCGGGCATGGCCGAGGAGCCGCCCCCGCCCATGATCGACGCGGCTCCGGTCCAGGTCATGGCGCGAGCCAGCGATGCGGTGGACAGCTCGACGCGCGAGCTGGAGCTCAACGGTCCGCTCGCCCTGACCGACGACCGGTCCATCGGCCTCAGCCCCCGGGTGCTGCTGCTCTCCCGCCCCGAGGACGGGACCTGGTTCCTGGCCGTCGACGGCTCGATCGAGTACGAGCTGGAAGGCGACAGCGAGACCTTGGTGCTGCTGCGTGCCCTCGAGGGCTCGACCAGCTCGATCAAGCAGATCTGTGCCACGGCCGGACTCGAGCCCGAGACGATCCGCGACGACGTGCGCCAGCTGATCAGTGACGGAGCCGTCCTGCTCGTGTGAGCACGAAGGACGTCAGTCGGGCAGCAGCCCGGCGTCCTCGAAGGCAGCGTGGGTGGCCGGGTCGTCGAGCACGCCCGCCTCGGCGAAGTAGCGCACGGTGGACCGCGACCCCGTCCGGATGTCGGTACGGACCTTGTCCGCCGGCAGCGACTCCGCCATCACCTGGGCCACGGCGTCCGGCATGAGGCCCAGCGACGCCACGTGATGGGTGATCTGGTCGAAGTCGGGCGACAGGAAGATCCGGATGATCTCCGGCAGCCACGGTCCGACCGCCGCCCGGTCCTCGATCGAGAGAGCGGGCCAGAGGTAGCGCAACAGCTGTCGGAAGTAGGCGTGATGTCGCCCCTCGTCCTCGGCGTGGTCGCGAACCAGCTCGCGGACCGCAGGGGGCAGCCGCCGGTCGTTGGGCAGCCCGGCCAGGATGCCGGAGATGAGGGTCTCGCTGACGATGGCGAACAGGACGCCCTCGACGCCCTGGACGCGGTCCGGCAGGCGGTCCCGCACCCGGTCGAGCTGCAGGGCGAAGGTGGGGGCCGGCGTGGTGTGGGCTCGCTGAACGCCGGTCTCTGCCTCGAGATGCTGCACGAAGTCGTAGGAGAACTGAGCGTGCCACGCCTCGTCGGTCACGATGGCGAACGCGTCGGCCCGCATCGCCGGGGGAAGGCTGAACCCGGCGCGGCCACGGCTGAGCTTCTGCCCGATGGGGATGACGGCGAGCGACTCGAGCTCCGTGGTGAAGTCGAGGTAGTCGTACAACCTCTGGAGCAGCAGCTGCTCCCTCGCCTGCGGACCGACGGAGAGGACCAGGGGGTGGTCGGCCACGGGCATCAGCTCGGGCGGGAAGTAGAGATAGGGCGAGGCGTCCGGGCGCATCCGGCGGAGCGGCTTGCGGCGGACGCTCGCTCGGTCCTCCCAGTGCTCGAAGCGGCTCTGGTACTCCTGGGCCCTGGCCTCGGCGACCGCGCGGTGCTCGGCATGCGTCTTGACGAGGTCGGCGCGGGCCGCGTCCTCGTAGCTCACAGTGCACTCCCCCCGGCAGGCATCTCCAGGAAGACTAGTCGGCGTGTCCCGGAGCCACCACGAATTCGGCGTGGCACGAATCCGTCGAGGAGGGGCGCGTCCAGGTTGTGGCCCCGCCGTCGCGCGAGGGCGCGGCGGAACATCGATCTGATAGAAACGACTGACCGCGCGACCGGCCTGGGGCCGCCGCGCCACCGTCATCGATGGACATCTCGGGGGAGAACGTCACATGACCACGCAGCACAGCTCCAGCAGGACCTTCTGGACGTTCTGGAGTGCGACCACGACGAGCCAGTTCGGTTCTGGACTCACGCTGGTGGCCTTCCCTCTGATCGCCGTGAGTCTGCTCGACGCCAGTGCGTTCGAGGTGAGCCTCCTGAGCGCCGCCGGCTACTTCGGCTGGGTGGTGCTGGGTCTTCCGTCGGGCGTGATCGTCCAGCGGTTGCCGCTGCGGGCCGTCCAGGTGGGCACCGACCTCGTCCGCGCCGTCGCCATCGTCACGATCCCGCTGGCCTATGCGTTCGACGCGTTGACCGTGGGGCACCTCATCGCGGTGGCGGTGGTGGTGGGGTGCGCCACGGTGCTGTTCGACGTCGGCAACTCGACGTTCCTGCCGGCCATCGTGAGTCGGGAGGAGCTCACGGCCCGCAACAGTCTCGTCTCCGGCACCCAGGCGGCGACCCAGATGGGTGCACCGTCGGTGGCCGGTCTCCTGGTCCAGGGGATCGGTGCGATCCCGACGCTGCTGTTCGACGTCGTGAGCTATCTGGTGAGCGCCGTCCTGCTGCGTAGTCTTCCTGAACGGCGAGCGCCGCAGGGCCCCCCGGCGCCCATGTGGGCGGCCATCGCGGAGGGTTGGAGCTTCGTTCGCCGCCACCCCGTGATGTTCCCTTGCGTGGGGTGGGCCACGGTCACGAACTTCGCGTGTGGTGCCCTGCTGGCCATCACACCGCTCTACCTGGTGAGGGTCCTTGATGCCTCTCCCGTCGTCGTCGGCGTGCTGATCGCGACCGACGGACTGGGCACGCTCATCGGGGCGACCTTCACGACGCGTCTCGTGCGCAGGACCGGGGGCACGGCGCGGGCCATGATCGTGGCCACGATCGCAGGCGGGCTCATGGCGCTGCTCATGCCGCTGGGCCAGGGCTACCTCGGCATGGCTCTCTTCGCCGTCGGCAACGCCGGTTTCGCCGCCGGCGTGGTGGTGGGCAGTGTCGTGACGAGGACCCATCGACAGACGGAGACGCCAGAGACGCTGCTGGCTCGCGTGATGGCCACGGTGCGGTTCGTGTCGTGGGGAGCCTCGCCCGTGGGCGCGATCTTCGCCGGTGTCGTCGCGTCTCTCGTCAGCATCCACGCCGCGTTGTGGGTCACGAGTGCGCTGTGTCTGGCTGCGCCGTTGTGGCTGGTGGCCAGCAGGGTCCGCCGACTCACCGACCTGGCCGACGCCGAGCCTGTGTGAGGTTCGGGCCGCTCCCGAGCGCGGCTCAGGCGGCTCGCGCGTGCAGCAGTCCTGCCGCGCGGGCCTTGGCCAGGGTCCGCGAGCGGAGGCGGTCGGGGTCGAGGGGCGTGGCGGAAGCCTCGACCCGGGACCGGACCTGCGGGCTGCGCGGCCCGCGCCGGCCCGTCTCGGTGGTGCTGCCGTGCGCGTCCATGTGATCCCCCGATCGTCTCGACGCCTCGAGGTCCACCTACCCGGGACGGAGGTGGCCGAAACGTCGCTTCGCGGTCAGGGTCGCGCGGTCTGCCGCTCCAGGATGCCGATGAACTCGTCGGCCATGTCGAGCTGACGGACGAGCTTCTTGCGGCGCTCGGAGGCGTCGTCCTTGACGGCGGCCAAGTGCTCGAGGGCGCGGTCACGCTCCGTCGGCGTCGTCTCGCGACGGCGGAGGGCCTCGAGGTGCGTCAAGGCCACCTTCATCTCGTCCAGCGAGAACCCGAGCGGCTTCATGCGGCGGACGAGGAGGATCCTCTCCACGTCGTCCTCGGTGTAGAGACGGAAGCCTCCGTCGGTCCGACCGGACGGCGTGAGGAGCCCGACCTCCTCCCAGTGCCGCAGGCTCCTGATCGAGAGGTCGGTGCGTGCGGCGACCTCGCCGATGTGCATGGCCTGGGTCATGGTGGTCCCTCTCACGCTCGGGCCGGGACAACTCTACCCTTACGTCAGGGTAGGGTGGGGCATCGTGACCAGTATGCCCGAGCCGACCGTCCGCGACGCGTTCCGCTCGCCCGCCCTCCTGCGCACCGAGGTCCTGGCGGGGCTCGTCGTGGCCCTCGCGCTCATCCCAGAGGCCATCTCCTTCTCGATCATCGCGGGCGTCGACCCGCAGGTGGGGCTGTTCGCCTCGTTCACCATGGCGGTGGCCATCTCGTTCCTGGGCGGCCGCCCGGCGATGATCTCGGCCGCCACCGGGGCCGTCGCGCTCGTCGTGGCGCCGGTGATGAAGGAGCACGGCTACGACTTCCTGATCGCCACGGTCCTGCTCGGTGGCGTCATCCAGGTCCTGCTGGCGCTGGCCGGGGTGGCCAGGCTCATGCGGTTCATCCCGCGCTCGGTCATGGTCGGCTTCGTCAACGCCCTGGCCATCCTGATCTTCGAGGCACAGGTCGACCACATGGTCGACGTCCCGTGGGCGGTCTACCCGATGATCGCGATCGGCATCGCCGTCATCGTCGGGTTCCCCCGCATCAGCGCGGTCGTCCCCGCGCCCCTGGTCGCCATCGTGGCGCTGACCGCCTTCACGGTCGTCAGTGCGGTCGACGTCCCCGACGTCGGCGACGAGGGCGCCCTGCCGGACAGCCTTCCGGCGTGGTTCCTGCCCGACGTCCCCCTGTCGCTCGAGACGCTCAAGATCATCGCCCCCTACGCCATCGCCATGGCCCTCGTGGGCATCCTGGAGTCGCTGCTCACCGCCAAGCTCGTCGACGACATCACCGACTCCCCCTCCGACAAGACCCGCGAGACGTGGGGCCAGGGCGCTGCGAACATCATCACCGGCTTCTTCGGCGGCATGGGCGGCTGCGCGATGATCGGTCAGACGATGATCAACGTGAAGGTCTCGGGTGCCAGGACCCGTCTCTCGACCTTCCTGGCCGGTGTCCTCCTGCTGGTCCTGGTGGTCGGCTTCGGAGACGTCGTGGCGATCATCCCGATGGCCGCCCTCGTGGCCGTCATGGTGATGGTCTCGGTGGGCACCTTCGACTGGCACTCGATCCGCCCGGCCACGCTGCGGCGGATGCCGCGCAGCGAGACGGCGGTCATGCTGGCCACCGTGGTGGTCACGGTGGCCACCCACAACCTCGCGATCGGCGTCGGGGTCGGGGTGCTGGTGGCCATGACGCTCTTCGCCCGTCGCGTCGCCCACCTCACCGAGACCCGTCGGTCGCTCTCGACCGACGAGCACGGTGTGACCACTGCGACCTACCACGTGACCGGCGAGTTCTTCTTCGCCTCCAGCAACGACCTCTACACGCAGTTCGAGTACGCGGCCGACCCCGAGTGCGTCGTCATCGACATGGCCGACGCGCACGTCTGGGACGCGTCCACCGTGGCGTCGCTCGACGCGATCACGACCAAGTACGAGCGCAAGGGCAAGCGCGTAACCATCGTCGGCCTGGACGCGGCGAGCGCCGAGCGGCACGCACGCCTGACCGGCCAACTCGGCAGCCACTAGTCGTGGCAGACGTGTGACGGCCCCACTCGATCCCGGGCTGGGATCGGGTGGGGCCGTCACATTTCGCGAAGGTCCGTCAGAGCGGGTCGACGGTTCCGTACTCCCGCAGACCGGCGGACAGGCTGGCCACGTGGTCGTCGGCATCGCCCAGGTAGTGGTTGATGGCCGTGAGGCGGCTCATGTAGTGGCCGACGGAGTACTCGGCCGTCATGCCGATGCCACCGTGGAGCTGGATGGCTTCCTGACCGATGTGACGGCCGGAACGCGCCACCTGCAGCTTGGCCCGCGAGGCCGCCTCGACCGCACGCTCAGGAGCGTCAGCCAGGACGAGCGTGGCCCACGCCGTGGCGCTCTTGGCCAGCTCGAGCGACACGTACATGTCGGCCGCGCGGAACGTGAGCGCCTGGAACGTGTTGAGCGGGACGCCGAACTGCTTGCGCGTCTTGAGGTACTCGGTGGTGGTGCGCAGCGCCGTCTCCATGGCGCCCACGGCCTCGTGGCAGTAGGCGATCTGGGCGCGCGCCACGGCCTTGGCCACGGCGTCGGACGCGTCGGCCGACGGGTCACCCAACGGGGTGGCCGCCGTGCCGCTGAACGCGATGCGAGCAGCGCGTCCACCGTCGAAGGTCCGATAGCCGGTGATGTCGGCGTCGGCGGGGTCGACGAGGAAGACGCCCACGCCGGCCTCGGTGATGGCGGTGACCACGAGGCGGTCGGCGCGAGCACCGTGCAGCACCGGCTCCTTGACGCCGGTCAGCGTCCAGGAGTCGCCCGAGCCCGAGGCCGTGACGGCCTCGCCCAGGTCGAGGTGCGCGAAGGCCACCACGAGCTGGCCCTCGGAGATGGGGCCGATGATGTCGGCGCGCTGCTCGTCGGAGCCGAGGTCGGCGACCAGCCCGCCGGCCAGCAGGGTCTCGATGACCGGCTCGGGGGCGATGACGCGCCCGAGCTCCTCGGCCACCACCGACACCTCGACGGGACCGGCACCGGTGCCGCCGTCCTCCTCGCTGAAGGGGAGTCCGAGGACACCCATCTCCGCGAGACGCTGCCAGGTCTTCTCGCCGAAGCCGGGGTCGGTCTTGGTGACCTCGCGCCGGGTCTCGGAAGAGTCGTACGCCTTGCCGATGAGCCCGCGCACGGCGTCGCGGAGAGCCTCGGTCTCGGAGTCAAGAGTGAAGTCCATGGCTCTTCCTCACAGTCCCAGGATGGTCTTGGAGATGATCTGACGCTGTACCTCGTTGGAGCCGCCGTAGATGGAGGCCTTCCGGTAGTTGAGGTACTGCGGGGTGGCCACGCGCGCCCAGTCGGGGACGTCGGAGCCCTCGCCGGCGCCGGACGCGAGCGAGAGCGGCCCGGCGAGATCGACGACGAGCTCGGTGACGGCCTGCTGCAGCTCGGTGCCCTTGAGCTTGAGCACGGAGGAGGCCGGGTGCGGCTTCCCGTCGGCGGAGTGGGCCACGACGCGCAGCGCCGTGAGCTCGAGGGCCAACAGCTCGTTCTCCAGCTCGGCGACGCGAGCCGCGAGCAGCGGCTCCTGGGCGATGCGGTCGCCCGCGATCTCCTTGGCCTCGGCCAGGATGCGCTTGGTGGAGCCGACCGGCGCCACGCCCACGCGCTCGTTGCCGAGCAGGAACTTGGCGTAGTCCCAGCCCTTGTTCTCCTCGCCCACGAGGTTCTCGACGGGGACGCGGACGTCCTCGAAGAACACCTCGTTGACCTCGTGGCCGCCGTCGATGAGCTCGATGGGGCGCACGGTGAGGCCCGGCGACGTCATGTCGATGAGCAGGAAGGAGATGCCGGCCTGCTTCTTCACCGAGGGGTCGGTGCGCACGAGCGTGAAGATCCAGTCGCCGTACTGGCCGAGCGTGGTCCAGGTCTTCTGCCCGTTCACGACGTACTCGTCGCCCTCACGGACGGCGGTGGTGCGCAGCGACGCGAGGTCGGAGCCGGCGTCGGGCTCGGAGAAGCCCTGCGACCACCAGATGTCGAGGTTGGCCGTGGCGGGAAGGAAGCGCTCCTTGATCTCCTGCGAGCCGAACGCGGCGATGACCGGCCCGACCATGGAGGCGTTGAACGCGAGCGGCGCGGGCACGGCGGCCAGCTGCATCTCCTCGTGCCACAGGTGGCGCTGCAGCGGGGTCCAGTCCTTGCCGCCCCACTCCACCGGCCAGTTCGGCACGGCGAGGCCGGCGGCGTTCATCACGCGCTGGGACTCGACGATCTGTTCCTTGGAGAGCTCGCGGCGCGCGGCCACGGTGTCTCGGATGTCTTGCGGGATCTGCGTCGTGAAGAAGGTACGCATCTCCTCGCGGAAGGCGGCGTCCTCGTCGGACAGGCGAAGCTTCATGGGTCTCCTCGCAGGGTGGGGTTCCTTGATAGCACGTGCCGGATCCCGGTGACACCGATGGTGTCACGGTCCGCCTCGTCCGCACGGCGAGGGCCGCCGAACCTGCGAGACCACCCCGGCCCGTCCGGCGCTCAGCGGCGCTTGGACCGCGCGCGGAACGGACCGACGAGGCGCGGCCCGGCGAGGCGCTGCTCGAGACGGCGGGCCTCGCGGCGCAGTGGCTGCGCGATGTACTCGCCCAGGATCGCGCCCGACGAGAGCGCGATGGCCACGCCCACGGCCGTGATCATGGCGAGCAGCCCCGCGTAGTCGTCCTGGGCCAGGAGCGCGAGCGACTTGTAGATGGAGAGGCCTGGCAGCAGCGGGACGATGCCCGCGACGATGATGACGAGCGGTGGGACGCGGGCCCAGCGGGCCGCGGCGTAGCTGACCAGGCCGATGAGCGTGGCGGCGACGCCGGCCGCAGCGGCTCGGCCGACCTCGTGCTGGAGCAGCACGGCGTAGACCGCCGAGGCCCCTGCGCCGATGGTCGCGATGGGTGCGATGGCCCGGGCGGGGGAGTAGGCGGTGAACGCGAACCCTGCCGCCGTGATGGCAGCCCCGGTGATGATGGCCGGGAGGTCGGACAGCCCCGTGGCGCCGGGGTCGATGCGCACGTCGACCCCCATCCAGCTGCCGATGCTCAGGCCCGCCGAGACCCCGACGATGATGCCCACCGTGGCGATCACGACCTCGAGGATGCGGGCGTTGGCCGTGATGTAGAAGCCGGTGAGCGCGTCCTGGAACGCGCCGATGAACCCGAGGCCGGCGAGCAGCATGATGATGCCGGCGGTCACGACGATGGACGGGTTGACCGGCACGTCGACCGCGGCGACGGCCACGGCGATGAGCGTGCCCAGGAGCCCGCCGGCCGCCTGCGAGTAGAAGAACGGGAGACGCAGCCGGGCGATCTTGCGCTGCAGGATCTCCACGGCCGACCCTGCGATGGCGGCGATGAGGAGCACGATCCAGTCGCCGCCGAGGAGCAGCGCGACCCCGGCGCCGGAGACGCCCCAGCCGATCGTGATGGCCCAGCGGGGTCGCGGGTGGCCCGACGACGAGATCTGCGCGATGCGGGACGCCGCCTCCTCACGGTCGATCTCGTCGGCGAGGAGCAGCGCCACGACGTGGTCGACGGCGGTGAGGTCGGCGAAGTCGGTCTCGCGCTGGTTGACGTGGCGCGTCATGGAGAGCGCGGGCTCGTCGATGGCGGTCTGGTGGCTGATCGTGACCGTCGTGAACGTCACGTCGACGAGCGTCGACCGCAGGCCGAGGTGGTGCGCGACGGATGACATCGTGGCGGTCACGTCGGCGGCGCCGGCGCCGTTGGACAACAACATCTCGCCCACGCGCAGGGCGAGGTCGAGGGTGCGTTGGCGGTCGAGGATCTCAGACATCACCACCAGTGTGGTGGCTATCCTCAAGCCATGGCGAAGTGGCAGGAAGACGTCCTCGGTGAGGGCTACGAGCAGCAGGTCCTCGAGCTGGGCGACGACCCCGACGGACAGGGCGAGATCGTCGCGACCCTCGTGCGTCGGACGTGGACGGGCAAGAAGGCGCCGGAGCGGGCCGTCATCTACGTCCACGGCTTCAGCGACTACTTCTTCCAGAAGGAGCTGGCCGACTTCTTCGTGGAGCGCGGCTTCGCGTTCTACGCCCTCGACCTGCGCAAGTGCGGCCGTTCCAAGCGCGAGGGCCAGACGCCGCACTACGTCTCCGACCTCGCGCTCTACGACGCCGAGCTCAGCCAGGCGCTCGCCATCGTGCGCCACGAGACGTCCGACGCCTCCGTGCTGCTCTCGGGGCACTCCACCGGCGGGCTCGTCCTTCCGCTGTGGGTCGACCGGCTCAACGCGCAGCCCGGCGGCAGCGTCGGCGCGGGCATCAGCGGTCTCGTCCTCAACAGTCCCTGGTTCGACCTGCAGGGCAAGCCGCAGGTGCGGACCGTCGGCACCCAGGTGGTGCGCGCCCTCGCCCGGGTCCGTCCGTTCGAGCGCATGAAGCTGCCCTTCACCGACGCCTACGGGTCCAGCCTCTTCAGCGGAGCCAACGGGGTGTGGGACTACGACGTCGCCATCAAGCCCCTCGAGGGCTACCCCGTCACGTACGGCTGGCTCAACGCGGTCCGCCGCGGGCACGCGCGGCTGCACCGCGGGCTCGACGTCGGCGTGCCGTCGCTCGTGCTCCGCTCCGACAAGAGCTACTTCACCCGGAAGTGGAGCGAGCGGGTCGACCGGGCCGACGTCGTGCTCGACGTCAAGCAGATCGCCCGGTGGGCCGGCTGCCTCGGTGGGCCGGTCGAGTCCGTCCCCATCCCCGACGGGCGCCACGACCTGTTCCTGTCGCTCGACGAGCCGCGCAAGCTGGCCTACGAGACGGTCGACAGCTGGCTCACGCGTCACCACCTGGCCTGATTCCCTGGCCGATCCCGGGATGGGTGTGGGGTGTCCGCCGTGCCGACTAGGCTCGGGGTCGTGGATGCCCCCCTTGCCCTGTACCGCCGCTACCGGCCGGAGACCTTCGCCGAGGTCATCGGGCAGGATCACGTCACCACCCCGCTGCGGCACGCGCTGGCCGCCAACAAGGTCAACCACGCCTACCTGTTCTCCGGTCCGCGCGGCTGCGGCAAGACCACGAGCGCCCGGATCCTCGCTCGCGCCCTCAACTGCGAGCAGGCGCCCATCTCCGACCCGTGCGGTGAGTGCCAGAGCTGCCGCGATCTCGCGCGCGGCGGGCCCGGCAGCGTCGACGTCATCGAGATCGACGCCGCCAGCCACGGTGGTGTCGACGACGCGCGAGACCTGCGCGAGCGCGCGTTCTTCTCGCCGGTCAGCAGCCGCTACAAGGTGTACATCATCGATGAGGCTCACATGGTCTCCCCGCAGGGCTTCAACGCGCTGCTGAAGCTCGTCGAGGAGCCCCCGCCGCACCTCAAGTTCATCTTCGCCACCACGGAGCCCGACAAGGTCATCGGCACCATCCGCTCCCGCACGCATCACTACCCGTTCCGGCTCGTGCCGCCCAAGGTCCTGGGCGACTACCTGCTCCAGCTGTGCCAGAGCGAGGGCGTCGTGCTCGAGCCCACGGCGCTGCCGCTCGTCGTGCGGGCCGGCGCCGGCTCGGTCCGAGACACGCTCAGCGTCCTCGACCAGCTCCTCGGTGGCGCGGGCCCCGAGGGCGTCACCTACTCGCTCGCCGTGCAGCTGCTCGGGTACACGCCCGACTCCCTGCTCGACGAGGCCATCGACGCCTTCGCCGCGCACGACGGCTCCACGGTGTTCGGCGTCGTCGACAAGATCATCGAGTCCGGCCAGGACCCTCGGCGCTTCGCCGAGGACCTGCTCCAGCGCCTGCGCGACCTCATCGTCGTCACGGCCGTCCCCGACGCCCTGCGCACAGGTCTGCTCGAGGTGCCGGGCGACCGCGCCGAACGGCTGCTGAGCCAGGCCAAGGGCTTCGGTCCGTCCCAGCTCACGCGCGCGGCCGACATCGTCAACACCGCTCTCGTGGAGTTCCGCGGCGCCACCGCTCCGCGCCTCCTGCTCGAGCTCATGTGCGCGCGCATCCTCGTGCCCGGCGCCGACGACACCACGCAGGGCTTCGCGGCCCGCCTCGACCGCATCGAGAAGCGGCTCGCCGTCGCCGGCGGCGAGCCCACCCCGGCTCCCGCCCAGCCCGTCGACACCCGGCCGGTCCAGCCCGCCGCGCCCGAGCCCACACCCACTCCCCAGCCCCCGGCGCCCGAGCCCGCTCCGGCCCCCCAGGTCTCGGCGCCCGAGCCCACCCCTGCCCCTCGGGCTCCCGCGGCCGAGCCCGCTCCTGCCCCCCAGCCTTCCGCCGGTCCGGGGGTCCCTCCCGCGAGCCCAGCGAGTGGGGGTGCGCCCGACGAGCGCAGGGAGGCGGCTGTGGCCGCACCACCCCAGAGCGTCCAGCCCCCCGCGCCCGCCCCGCCCGCTGCCCAGGCACCCGGCCAGCTCGGCACCGCCGATGTCCGGCGGCTCTGGCCCGAGGTCCTCGAGGTCGTCAAGGGACTGCGCCGCTTCTCCTGGATCATGCTGAGCCAGAACGCGCAGGTCGCCCAGCTGGAGGGCTCCACCCTCACCATCGCGCTGGTCAACACGGGCGCCCGCGACTCCTTCCTCGGCAGCGGCTCGGTCGAGGTGGTCCAGCAGGCGCTGCAGCAGGTGGTCGGCGTGAGCTGGAAGATCGAGGCCATCGTCGATCCCTCCGCCGACCCGTCCGGGGCCTCCGCACCTGCACTGGTGCAGCAGGCTCCTGAGCCGTCCTCCTCGCAGCCGGCCCGGCCCAAGGGCGTCAAGGCGCCGGAGTCCGTGCGCCAGGCCATGGCGGCGCCTGCCGGCGAGCGCGTCCCCGACGACCCCGACGCCGGGGCCCACCCCGACGACCCCATCCTCGATCAGGGCGACGACCCGGAGCAGCTGCTCTCGCGGGAGCTCGGAGCCAAGGTCATTGGCGAGCACCGCGAGTAACCAGGGCGTGTCCCCGCCCGTGCGTCGGGTCCGCCTCGACGTCGACCTCGAGCCGCTCGATGTCCTACGCCTGTTCCGGGGGCGCGAGCGGCTCGTCGCGCTGCTCGGTGCGTGGCACCACGGCGAGGCGCTCATCGCCTTCGACCCCGTGCGGCTCGCCGAGCACCCCTTCGACGACGTCGTCACCGAGCCCGTCCAGGCGCCGGGCACGTTCGGTGGAGGCTGGATCGGCGTCTGGGGCTATCGCCTCGGGCAGCAGGTGGAGTCGGTACCGGAGCCTGCGTCGCGTCCCGTGCCCCAGCCCGACCACCGGATCGGCTTCTACGACCGGGTCCTGCGTCGCAGCAACGGCACGTGGTGGCTCGAGACCCTGGGCCGCACCGACGACCACGACGTCCTGGAGACCCTCGGTCTCCAGCCGGGACGTCCAGCCTTCGAGGTCGGGGCCTTCGTTCTCACCCCCTCACCGGCCGGGCATCGGGCCGGCGTGGAGCGCGCGCTCGAGCACGTGCGGGCGGGCGACATCTTCCAGGTGAACCTGTGCGCGCGCCTGGAGGCGCCGTTCGCTGGAGACCCCCTCGAGCTCTTCTGCGCCGGGGTGGATGCGCTGCACCCCGCCTACGCCGCGTTCGTCGATGCCCCGGAGGGAGCGGTGGCCAGCTTCTCGCCCGAGCTGTTCCTGCGCCGCACCGGTCACGAGGTCCTCACCTCGCCCATCAAGGGAACGGCGCCCCTCACGTCCGACCCCGCCGAGCTGGAGGCGTCGGGCAAGGACCGCGCCGAGAACGTGATGATCGTCGACCTCATGCGCAACGACCTCGGCCGGGTGAGCGCGCCCGGCAGCGTGCGGGTCCCGGCGCTGGTCCGGGCGGAGAGGCACGCGGTCTGGCACCTCGTCTCCGACGTCGTCAGCCACCTCCCGCCCGGCGTCACCGACGCCCAGCTGTTGCGGGCCACCTTCCCCCCAGGATCCGTCACCGGTGCACCCAAGGTGCGCGCCATGGAGGTCGCTGCGTCCTTGGAGCCCACGGCTCGGGAGACGTACACCGGCGCCATCGGTCACGTCAGTCCCGCCGCCGGACTCGAGCTCAACGTGGCCATCCGAACCTTCGAGGTGTCGGACGGGCGGATCTGGCTGGGTGTCGGCGGAGGGATCGTGGCCGACTCCACGCCGGAGGCGGAGTACGCCGAGCTGCTCGTCAAGGCCAGGCCGCTCGTGGAGGCCGTCGGCGGGACGCTCGATCTGCCCGATGAGCCGGCCCACGGGGCGCAGCCCGCCCCGTCCGCCACCCAGCCCGTCGCGGGGTCCGCCGACCCCGGCCAAGGCGTCTTCACCACGCTGCTCGTCGTCGACGGACAGGCCCGCGACCTCGACGCGCACCTCGCCCGTCTCGATGCCAGCGTGCGAGCGCTCTACCGGCAGACCGTGCGGGCCGGGCTCGAGGACGCGGTCCGGCGCAAGGCGGCTGGTCTCGAAGGGCCGAGCCGTCTGCGCGTCGACGCGGTGCCCAGCGGTGACAAGGTCGAGGTCGAGGTGAGCCTCACGGCTGCGCCCCTCACGGCTGCGCCCCTCACGGCGGGTCCGCCGGCCTGGCGGCTGGTGCCTCGCGTGGTCGCGGGTGGCTGGGGTGAGCACAAGTGGGTCGACCGTGCCGCTCTCCACGTCGGGGACGGCGCGGCCGACGACGTCCTCCTGCTCGACACCGACGGCTCGGTCCTGGAGGCCGGCCGCGCGTCGGTCTTCGTCGTCCACGACGACGGCGTGCACACTCCCGCCCTCGACGGACGGATCCTTCCCGGGACCATGCGTGCCCAGGTCGTCGACCGGCTGATGGCCGCCGGCATCCCGGTGCACCAGCGCCGGCTCACCGCAGCGGACCTCGAGCGGGCCAGCGAGGTGCTCGTCGCCAACGCCTTGCGCGGAGCCGTTCCCGTGGCCGAGGTCCTCGGCGTCGGCAGCTGGACCTCCGGCCCCATCGCCGCCCTCCTCCGGGCGGCGGATCTTCCACCGAACGTCGTGCAGGACCGTCGAGCGGTGGATGCGCCCGGGTCTGGGCCTTCCTTCGGCGGAGGGCCCACCGTTCGGTCGGGTGGGCAGGCGCGGGTCCTCTTCGTCGACAACTACGACTCGTTCGTCTTCAACCTCGTGCAGTACGTCCGCGAGCTGGGGGCGCAGGCCGAGGTGGTGCGCAACGACGAGACCAGCCTCCAGGAGCTGCTGCGCGGAGACTTCACGCACGTGGTCCTCTCACCCGGGCCTGGAACCCCGGCCGACGCCGGACTGTGCGTCCCGCTCGTCCGCGCGCTGCCGCCGGAGGTCCCGCTGCTCGGCGTCTGCCTCGGCCACCAGGCCATCGCCGAGGCCCACGGTGCCCACGTCGTCCGGGCCGCCGAGGTGGTGCACGGCAAGCCGTCGCTCGTCCACCACGACGGTCTCGGCCTGCATGCCGGCCTGCCCACCCCGCTCGTCGTGGCGCGCTACCACTCGCTGGTGGTCGACGAGGCCACGCTTCCGCCCGAGCTGCAGGTCGTGAGTCGCACCGCGGGCGGTGTGGTCATGGGCCTGCGCCACCGCGACCGCCCGGTCGAGGGTGTCCAGTGGCACCCCGAGTCCATCCTGACGAGCCATGGCCACGAGCTCCTGGCCACCTTCCTGGGCTCGGCCGGCACCGGTCCCGCTGGAAACGACGAGGCGTAACCTCTTCTTCTTGCGGAGCCGCCTGTCACGGCAACATCGCTTTCCTAGTCTCGGTGGCCATGGTGGAGTTCACCGACGTGTGGGAAAGCCGCGTGGCCTGGATCCGAGCCGGCGAGCCGGCCTGTGGTCACCCCCAGGTCGAGGCGGAGACCCACCGAGGCGTGTCCACCCATTCGTTCGCCTGTCTCAGCTGCGGGGATTCCTGGAGGGGAGCGCCTCCCTGATCGGATCGCTCGTGCGGGCGGTGTGTCCGCCATGACATTGCCGCCGCGGTCAGGTCCGCCACACCATGGATTCATGACTCTTCGACGACGTTGGCACCGGTCACGGACCCGTTGCTGGCTTCGCCACGGCACCAGGTGCCCGCACCGTCAGGGCTTCCATGGCCGGGCCGTTCCCAGCCCGGCAGTCTCGCCACGGCAACGCCCCAGGTAGCCCGGCGGCCGTGAGTTCTCTGATGGACCCACGGCACGACGAAGACGCTGACGGACGCAGCTGCGCTGGTCCTGGGCGGATCAGACCACCGCTGGTCGACCCGGTCGCGATGACCTGGTCAGGACACCACGCAGAGATTTCCTCTACGTGCGTGGCTGTTGACGTGGCCGTGCTCGGCGCACGTCACCTCGTCGTGCTCGCCAGCGACGCGATCGTTGAGCGGCATCATCAGCGGCGAGACGCCGCAGCAGGACAAGCGCCCTTCGGGCGTGAGCGTGCGTGAATGCAACATGTGGCCCTCCCTGACCAAGATGCGGCTCCCGCGCATCTGTTCCCAAGGATGAACCTTCAACTGTCGATTCCGCAAGAGAATGAGCAAATTGCCACGAAATCCGCTGGCGACTGTCAAGGCGAAGCGGTCAAGCAGCAATAGAGGCCGGAGCGTCGCATGGAGGGAAGTCTCTGCGAGGACCTCCAGGGTCGCGACAGGGGTGGCACGATCGGAGCCATGGACCTGAGCCTGAACGACGAGCAGCGCAGCTTCCAGAAGCTTGCGCGGGAGTTCCTCGACCGAGAGGTCGTTCCTCACCGTGCTGAGTGGGACCGGCGGGAGTCGGTCGACACTGCGATCATTCCCAGGCTCGGCGAGATCGGGTTCTTCGGCCTCACCATCCCCGAGGAGTATGGGGGAGTGGGTGGCGACTACATCACCTACGTCCTGGCTCACGAGGAGCTGGGCCGCGCCGACTCCTCCATCCGCGGCATCGTCTCGGTCTCTGCTGGCCTCTTCGGCAAGTCGGTGCTGGAGCACGGGACCGAGGAGCAGAAGCAGCGCTGGCTGCCGGGCATCACCGCCGGCACTTCTCTCGGCTGCTTCGGACTCACCGAGCCCGGCAACGGCTCCGACGCCGGCAACCTCTCCACTCGCGCCGTCCGCGAGGGCGACGAGTGGGTCATCAACGGCAGCAAGATCTTCATCACCAACGGCACCTGGGCCGACGTCGCCCTGGTCTTTGCCCGCACGAGCGACGACGGTCCCCGCGGCGTCTCGGCCTTCATCGTGCCCACGGACACTCCCGGCTTCGGTCGCACCGAGGTGAAGGGCAAGCTCGGCCTGCGCGGTCAGGCCACGGCCGCGCTCTCGTTCGAGGACATGCGCGTCCCTGCCGACGCGCTCCTGGGTGAAGAGGGCCGCGGTTTCCGGATCGCCATGCAGACGCTGGACAAGGGGCGCATCACCATCGCCGCCAGCTGCACCGGCATCATCCAGGGCTGCCTGGAAGAGGTCGTGAAGTACACGACCGTGCGCGAGCAGTTCGGCCGGCCCATCGCGTCGTTCCAGCTGGTGCAGGACATGATCGCCGACATCTCCCTCGATGCCGACGCGGCGCGCCTCCTCACCTGGCGCGCCGCCGACCTCGTCGAGCGCGGCGAGCCCTTCGGCACGGCCGCCTCCAAGGCCAAGCTGTTCGCGTCAGAGGCCGCGGTCCGCGCCTCGAACCTCGCGGTCCAGGCCTTCGGCGGCTACGGCTTCATCGACGAGTACCCGGTGCAGAAGTTCCTTCGCGACGCCCGCGTGATGACCCTTTACGAAGGCACGAGTCAGGTGCAGAAGCTCCTGATCGGGCGGGCAGAGACGGGCATCAACGCCTTCGTATGAGGAAGGATTCAACCGGGTCCTTCGTCACATTGATCCGGGACGCCAATCGAAGGAAACCCTTCATTGTGCATCTGCGTCACGGAATCGACTTGCGATGTTACATCGGGTTCACGTAAACCGCTCCCCAAGTCAAGCGGCAATCGCTACTGTCGCCAGGGGGTTGGACGTGTACATGCGGTGAACGGCGAGTCAACAGAGCGAGGTGAACGGGTGACAGTTCTCCCAGAGGTATTTCGCGCGAGAAGCGGCTCCCACGGTCAGCAGCAGGAAGTGCACGTCACTATCGCCCGCTGGCACTCGGCCTACATTCTCCGGCTGATCGTCACCGACGTGGTCTGTTTGGTCGCCGCCGTGCTGCTGAGTTCCGTTATCTGGTTCGGAGACTCCAGGATGGAGACCAACGGCTTTATCTCGGTCAACTACACCACGTTCGGTCTGCTATTGGCGGCAGGGTGGGTGGTTGCGCTGCATGTCGGGCGGACGAGAGAAACCCGAATCATCGGCGATGGCATCGAGGAGTACCGGCGGGTCGTTCGCGCCTCGTTTGTCTTCTTTGGCTGGTTCGCAATCGCCTCCCTAGCGCTCAAGATTGATAGCTCCCGCGGGTATCTGGCGGTGGCGTTTCCGTTGGGTGTCGTTCTTGTTCTCCTAGGACGGAAGTCGTGGCGTGTCTTCCTACATCGGCGTCGTCGTCGCGGCGAAATGATCGCCAATGCGCTGGTTATTGGGGGCACTCGGTCCGCGAGTGCCTTGACAGGATGGCTAGGCGGACATCCGGTGGCGGGTGTCCGGGTGACCGGCGTCTGGACCCCGGACTCTGAGGCCGTGTTTCGCAAGACGCTCAAGGCCGGGGATGGCTTTATCCCAGTCATGGGAACCAATAGCACTCTCGCTGATGCTATTGATCAGGCGGAGGCGGAGATCGTGATCGTGACCGACACCGAACATCTCGGAACCTCGGGCCTGAAGGCCTTGACATGGCAACTAGAAGCCGCCGACATCGATCTGCTTGTGGCTCCGAACGTAGTAGACGTCAGCGGCTCACGCATCCAACTCAGCACCGTTGCGCGCATGCCATTTCTCCACGTCGCCAAGCCGACCTACGAGGATGCCGCGGCATGGCCGAAGACGCTGTTCGACAAGGTCGGGGCGCTCATGATCATTCTGGTTGCCGCACCGATTCTGCTCTTCGCTGCTGCTGCCGTCCGATTCACAAGTCGAGGCCCGGTCCTCTATCGGCAGGAACGTATCGGACGAGACGGCAAGCCGTTCGGGATGATGAAGTTCCGATCGATGCGCTCGGGCTCAGACGCTGAGCTTGGGGAACTGCTTGAGGCGCAGGGTACGTTGGCGGGGCCGCTGGCCAAGATAGTTGATGACCCCAGAATCACGCCGGTAGGCAGGTTCATCAGGCGCTTCTCTATCGATGAGCTCCCTCAGCTCTTCAACGTTCTCGCAGGAACCATGAGTCTGGTTGGTCCTCGCCCGCAACGTCAGTTCGAGGTCGATCTGTACGACGACATCGCGTCCAGACGCCTCCGTGTACTGCCAGGAATGACCGGCCTTTGGCAGGTTTCCGGGCGATCGGACATGGACTGGGAGGACGCAGTTCAGTTGGATACCTATTACGTAGAGAACTGGTCGATGACCGGCGATCTGATCATTTTGTGGAAGACGATCCGGGCCGTGGTGCGTCCGGACGGCGCTTACTAAACCCTCCGGACAGCACCGTCCCGTTTCCCCTATAGAGAAGGTGTCATGCGCGCGCTCATCACCGGCGTCGCCGGTTTCATCGGCAGCAACCTCGCTGAGAGTCTGATAGCGACGCCTGGAGTCTCAGTCGTCGGGGTCGATTCCTTCACGGACTATTACGGCGCCGACTTGAAGCAGCGCAACCTCGACGCCATCGGAGGCGGAGCGTTTGAGTTCCGACGCGCCGATGTGCGCTCGCTGTCGGTCGAGGAGATTCAAGAGTTCGACGCGATCTTCCACTTGGCAGCCCAGCCAGGTGTACGCGCGTCTTGGGGACGGACCTTTGCGGACTACGTCTCGGCCAACATCGAGGCCACGCAGTGGCTTCTCGAGGCATCCAAGGGTTCGAGCCGTCTTCAGCGGTTCGTCTACTCATCCTCGTCCTCGGTCTACGGGGATGCCGAACGTTTCCCAACAGTGGAGACCGATATGCCGAGACCCTTCAGTCCTTATGGCGTCACGAAGCTCGCGGCAGAGCACATGTGTGGTTTGTACGCTCGGAATTTCGGGGTCCCGACCGTCTCGCTTCGCTATTTCACGGTCTACGGACCTCGCCAGAGGCCGGATATGGCTTTCACTCGCTTCGTGCGCGCCGCAGTCGAGGGAACGCCCATTCACATCTACGGCGATGGACACCAGACCCGAGACTTCACGTTCGTTGACGACATCGTCCGGGCCAACGTGACGGCAGCTCGTGCCGAAGTTCGTCCGGGCTCGGTCTATAACGTCGCGGGCGGAAGTAACGTTTCTGTTCGCGAAGTACTTGCATTGATTGAGGAGATGTCTCAGAAGGATCTGCTCGTCGAGTATCAGCCGTCCGTGGCTGGTGACGTGCGCGTGACACGAGGCTCAACCTCGTTGATCGAGTCTGATCTCGGGTGGAAGGCGGAGGTCGACCTTCGTGAGGGGCTTGAGCGTCACTATGGCTGGGCCGTGGATCAGTGGGGCGTGGATGTCACGCCGGCCACTTCGCTCTGACACGCAATCATCTATAAGCGACTAGACAAAGGATCGAAATGACAGTTCTGGTGACAGGCGCCGGCGGG
>NZ_LMFJ01000004.1 GCF_001426755.1 Aeromicrobium sp. Root495
CCTCCTTGACCTCGCCCGTGACCTTCTCAGCGGTGTTCTTGGCCTTGTCGATGAAGCTCATGACTCGTCCTCTCGGAGATGCTGTGTTGATCTGACATCTACAAGATTACGGCGTAAGCCAAAACCTGCTCGGCGCGGTGAACAAGTTTGGTGAGATTAGGCGATCTGGGCGGCGATGCGGTCGAGCATGTCCTCGAGCGCTCGGGTGAACTCCTCCACGTAGTGGTCCTGCGCCAGCTGCTCCGCGAGCCGGTGGACGGTGGGATAGGAGTCCTCGTCGACCTCGCCCAGCGGGTCGATCAGGTCCTCGGCGTCGTCGGCGTCGGCGATGGCCTCGCGCTCCTCGACGTCGCGCGTGGGTGTGAGGCCGCCCGGGACCGGCTCGGGGTCGGCGCTGCCCGGTGAGAGCGCGCCGTCGCCCGCCTGCGGGTCGCGGAGCGTCCTGGCGCCGGACTCCATCAACAGGTAGCCGAGCAGGAAGCTGTTGAACGAGCGGTACGCGAACAGCACCTGCTCGTCGTCGAAGCCTGCCTCGCCGAGGGTCTGGAGCATGGACTCGATCCAGGCGAGGGATCGCAGGGGCGGGTTGATCCACGGCGCCTCGGCGGGGCGGGTCGCGACGAGAGGGAAGGCATGCGGGTGCGCCACCGCGAAACGCCGGACGCCGTGCGCCAGGCGGAGCAGGTAGTCGCGCCAGCCCTCGTCGGCGGTCCTGCGCACCTCGGGGTCGTGGTCGAGCTCGGCGACGACGAGGTCGACCACGGCGTCCAGGAGGTCGTTGCGGTCGCTCACGTGCTTGTACAGCGACATGGCCTCGACACCGAGCCGGGTGCCGATGGCCCGCATGCTCGCCGCGCCCACGCCCTCGGCGTCGATCAGCTCGAGCGTCGCGCGCGCCACGACCTCGCGCGAGAGCCCCCGTCCGCGGCCACGTCCTGGGCGTCCCGATTCCGCCATGCCGACCATCCTCCCAGAGAAGCGCCCCGTAGGTTCGAGACGTGAACGACCTCGTGATCGGCTTCGACCTGGACATGACGCTCATCGACTCCCGCCCCGGGATCAAGGCGGTCTACGACGCGCTCGTCGAGGAGACCGGCACCTTCATCGACACCGAGCTCGTCGTCTCGCGGCTCGGCCCGCCGGTCGAGTGGGAGCTGGCGCACTGGTTCCCCGAGGACCAGGTCCAGGCCCTGGGCGACCGGTACCGCGAGCTGTATCCCGACATCGCGATCGACCGGGTGCAGGCCTGGCCGGGCGCGGCCGCGGCGTTGGCCGCTGTCCGCGCAGCCGGGGGCCGGACGGTCCTCATCACGGCGAAGGTCGCGGACAACGCCCGGCTCCACGTGGAGGCCCTCGGTCTCGACCTCGACGACGTCCGGGGCTCTGCATGGCGCGAGGGCAAGGCCGACGCGCTGCGCGAGGTCGCGGCCACGGCCTACGTCGGCGACCACGAGCACGACATGGTCGCTGCGAGCCTGGCCGGCATCCCCGGCATCGGCGTCAGCACCGGTCCCAGCAGCCCCGACGAGCTGCGCGCCGCCGGCGCAGCGGTCGTCATCGACTCGCTCGAGTCGTTCCCCGACGCCCTCGCGGACCTGCTCGCCCGCGAGCGGTGACCTGGCGTCCGTGACCGACCTGACCCACCCTGGGGGCGGTGAGCCAGCGTCCGTTCCGGAGTCCCGGACGGCTCCAGACGGACGCCAGGTCACCGCCCTGGGCGGTGGTCCGACGGTCGGGTCAGAGCTCGCACATGTGCTTGCCGGCGTCGGTGAGGACCACCTCGAGCCGGTCGACGATCTCGTCGAGCAGCGCCGCGTCGCTGACGAGCGGCGGGGCGATCTGCAGCACGGCGTCGCCGCGGTCGTCGCAGCGCGCGATGAGTCCGGCCTCGCGAAGACGTCGGGGCAGGAACGAGCGCAGCAGCTCGTCGCGCTCACGCTTCTCGAAGCGGGTGGCCTCGTCGTCCTTCACGAGCTCCATGGCCCAGAAGAACCCGGCGCCACGCACGTCGCCCACGATCGGCAGGTCCAGGAGCCGGCGGACCCGGTCGCCCAGCGCCTGTTCCTGCTCACGGACGTTCTCGAGCACCCGGTCGCGCTGCATGATCTCGATGGTCTTGGACGCCACCACCGAGCTCAGGGGGTGGCCGCCGAAGGTGATGCCGTGCCGGAAGACCTTGGACCCGTCCACGAGCGGCGCCACCACGTGGCGACGGGCGAGCACCGCTCCCATCGGGGCGTAGGCCCCCGTGATGCCCTTGGCCACGCTGATCAGGTCCGGTGCGACGCCGAACCGTGAGGAGGCGAACCACTCGCCGATGCGACCGAAGCCCGTGATGACCTCGTCGGCCATGAGCAACGCGCCGTACCGGTCGGCGAGCCGACGCAGTCCCTCCCAGTAGCCCGGCGGCGGCACGAAGCAGCCTCCGGCGTTCTGCACCGGCTCGGCGATGATGAGCGCGACCTCGTCGGCACCCGCCGCGAGGATCGTGTCCTCCACCTCGGCGAGGAGCCGGGCGCAGAACGCTGCGGGGTCGTCGCCGTCGGGCTGACGGAAGGCGTTGGTGGTGGAGACCCGGTGGACCTCGACCGGGGCCTCGCCGAAGCCCTCCTTGAACGGCTGCACGCCGGTGAAGGAGAGCGCTCCCAGCGTGACGCCGTGGTAAGCGGTGTGCCGGGCGACGGCCTTGGTGCGCTGCGGCTGCCCGATCGCGATGAAGTGCTCGCGCACGAGCTTCCAGGCCGACTCCACCGACTCCGACCCGCCGTTGGTGAAGAAGACCTTGTAGTCGTCGGCCGGTGCGAGGCTCGTGATCGTCTCGGCCAGCTCGATCGTGGGCGGGTGGGCGGTGCCCCAGCTCGTGTTGAACGCCAGCTGCGTGAGCTGCGCGCTCGCGGCCTCGGCCACCTCCTCGCCGTAGGAGTAGCCCAGCTGGGAGCAGAACAGGCTCGACAGCGCGTCGATGTACTGGTTCCCCTTCGTGTCGTAGACGTACGGGCCCTCGCCCCGATCCAGCACCAGGAGGTCGTCGACCTCCTGCTTGGAGAAGTGCAGGACGAGACGGTCCTTGGCGACGCGCTGCAGCCGGTCGTGGTCGGGGTGGATGGTCATGGCGTACCTCGGGATGGGGTGTTCAGGACTGCGTCTGGTCGATGACGGCGCGAGCGATCTGCGCGCCCACGCGCAGGGCCCCGTCGACGTGCTGGAAGCCGAGCCCGGCGATGTCGGAGCTGCCGATGTGCATCGGGCCGACGGCCTTGCGCAGCTCGGGGCCGAACCGGGTCAGGCCGCCGATCTCGAAGCTCGACCCGTACGCGCCGCTGCCGAGCTCCTCGGAGGTCCAGTCGCTCTCGAAGTACGAGAGCGGACGTTCGGCCTCCGGGCCGAAGTAGCGCGCGAGGGAGTCGAGCACGAGGGCGCGGCGCTCCTCGGCGGGCAGCGCGAGCACGGCGTCGGCCTCGAGGTCGGACACGAAGCCGACGAGCGTGCCGCGGGTCTCGTCGTGGTTGGTGTTGTCGTAGGCCTCGTGCACGAGCTCGTACGGACTGAAGGCCGTGCCGGACAGGCCGGCATCACGCCAGAACGGCGTGTCGTAGGTGATGTGGAGCTTGATGACCTGTCCGAAGGACTGGTGCTCCCGTGTCTCGCGCTGGCGGGCGGGCAGCGGCGGGTCGAACCGCACGCGGCTCACGGCCGTGGGCGGGACGGCCAGCACGAGGGCCCGCGCCGACACCTCGAGGTCACCGGCCGCCACGACGACGGAGTCGTGCGACCACGACACCTTCTCCACGTCGACCCCCAGCCGGACGACGTCGCCCAGGCGCTCGGCGAGGCGCAGCGGGACGCTCTGCAGACCGCCGACCACGCGCCGGTCGAGGATGAACTCGGAGTCGACGAGGTTGCTGAAGCTGCCGGCGCTCGCCGCCATGAGCACGGCCTGCAGGGCGGAGAACGTGTGGGCAGGCTTGGTGAGCATGGCCTGCGCGATGAACATCGCGACGTTGTCGCGGGCCTCGGGCTCCTTGGTCTGGTCCTGGAGCCACGACCAGAACGTGACCCGGTCGAGGTCCTCCGCCCCGAGGAGCTCCCAGGGACGGTCGGGGTCCATCGCGGCCGCGAGCTCGTCGAGGCGCTCCGTGAGCCGGTCCATCTCGGCCTCGACCTCGGGGGCGACCGGCAGCTGCTCACCGGTGAAGGTGGTGCGCCGGCCGTCGAGGCCGATGTAGACCGACTCACCCTCGCGGTAGCGCTCGAAGGTCTCGAGCCCGAGCCGGTCCAGCATCTCCAGGAGCGCGGTCTGGTCGGGCGAGACCCACTGACCGCCGAGCTCGAGGTCGACGCCGTCGACCGTGTCGGACCACAGCCGGCCGCCCACGCGGTCTCGTGCCTCGAGGACGAGCACGGATCGCCCGGCCTCGACGAGGGCGTGAGCCGCCGACAGCCCTGTCGCTCCTGCGCCCACCACCACGACGTCGACGTCCTCGTGCCTCATGCCTGTGCCTCTTCCTGTGCTTCCGGGTGGGGTGCGACCTGTCCAGGCCGCAGTGGGGTCGTGCCGGTCATGAGTCGAACCCCAGTCCCATGCGGTCGAGGGTGCGCAGGAACAGGTTCCGGCGGCCCTCGTGGTGGTCGGCGCGGTCGAGCGACCAGCGCGTGGCGTTGATGCCCACGGACGCGAACGGCTCCGGCGGGAACGGCAGCGGCCTCTTCTGCACCATCGAGAGCTGGGTGCGCTCGGTGGGCGTGCCGTCGAGCCGGTCGAGCATGACCTCGGCGGCGAACCGCGTGGCGGCCACCCCGAGCCCGGTGAAGCCGGCGGAGTAGGCCACCCGGCCTCGCTTGGTGAGGCCGTGGAAGGCGCAGAACTGCGTGGAGGTGTCGATGGCACCGGACCAGCGGTGGCTGATGCGGACGTCCTCGAGCTGCGGGAACGTCGTGAGCAGGTGCGAGGCCAAGGTGCGGTAGCTGCTCTGCCGGTCCTCGTAGGCGGGGTTGACCTTGCGGCCGGCGTGGTAGATCGCGTCGTACCCGCCGTAGAGGATCCGGCCGTCGGCCGTGAGCCGTGAGTAGTGGAACTGGTTGGCGAGGTCGGCCAGGCCCTGCCGGTTGCGCCAGCCGATCGCGTCGCGCTGCTCGGCGGTGAGGGGCTCGGTCATGAGCACGTAGTCGTAGACGGGCACGGTGGACCAGCGCAGGCTGGGCAGCACGGAACGGAACACGTTGGTGGCGAGTGCGACCTGCGCGGCGCGGACCACCCCACCGGGGGTCGTGAGCTCGACCGCCCCGGTGCGGCCGGCACGGAGCCGCTGCACGGGCGAGTGCTCGTGGACCTCGACCCCGAGGTCGCTTGCAGCCTGCGCCAGACCGCGGGCGAGCCTGGCCGGGTGCACGAGCGCGCTGTCGCCCTGCGTCCACCGACCTGCCAGGAAGGTGGGGCTGTCGATCTCGGCCCGCAAGCCGGCCGCGTCGAGCAGCGTCCCGTGCGTCTGCTCCTCGAGCCACCTCACCTGGTGCGGCTCGTAGGCCACGGCCAGGACGCCGGTCCGTTCCAGCTGGGCGTCGATCCCGAGCTCGGCGACGTCGCGCTCGAGGGCGTCGAGGTTCTTGAGCCCGAGGCGCTCGAGGGTGTCGTACTCGTCGGGCCAGCGGCTGCGCCCGTTGTCCTCGCCGTGCGTGAGGCTGGCCTCGGCGAAGCCGCCGTTGCGGCCGGAGGCGGCCCAGCCGATGGTCTGCGCCTCGAGCAGCACGACGCGGCGCGACGGGTCACGGCGCTTGGCCAGCACGGCCGTCCAGAGCCCGGCGTAGCCGCCGCCCACGACGGCGAGGTCGGTCTCCACCACCCCTTGCAACGAGCCGTGCCCGGACGCGGGGGCGTCGTCGAGCCAGAAGACCCGGTGCTCCGACGACTCGAGCGCACGCGACACAAGACCGGCCGGCGGCGCCTGCCGCTCGAAGACCGTGGTGTGACGCATCGAAGCCATGGTCCAGTGTCACACACACTGCGGATTAGAGGCGTTTCGGGCAGGTAAACCAGACCGATCCATCGTGAGAGACGGATCTGACCACTGATTCTGTGGGCGCTAGGCGCCTGGGACGATGCGGATGTCGCGCGAGGCTCCGCCGTCGAGCGCGGCCAGGGCGGCCTGGTAGGGCTCGCCGTCGTGGGCCGCCACGGCCGCCTCCACGGAGGCGAACTCGATGAGCACCGAGCGCTCGTTCCTGCCCTCCTCGAAGAAGGCCCCCGGCAGGCCTCGGGCGAGGAAGGTCCCGCCGGCCGCGGCCAGGGCGGGCCCGGCGAGCTCGGCGTAGGCCTGCATCTTGGACTCGTCGTGAATCTCGAAGTACGTGCTGATCCAGTAGGCGCTCATGCGTCCATCCTGGCACCGCCGAGACACGGAGACAGCGCGGCCACGCGCGCCTACAGTCAGAGCGACGCCACCTGCCAGGGAGAGACGATGACCGACGCACCCGTCCCGTTCGAGGTGTTCCGTGAAGGCACCTACCTGCACGGGACCAAGGCCGACCTCCAGCCCGGTGACCTGCTCGTCCCCGGTCGTCCGTCGAACTTCGAGGCCGACCTCGCCATGCGGCACGTCTACGTCACGGAGACGCTCGACGCCGCCACCTGGGGCGCAGAGCTGGCCCAGGGCGAAGGTCGCGGACGCATCTACGTCGTCGAGCCGTCCGGCGACGTCGAGGACGACCCCAACGTCACCGACAAGAAGATGCCGGGCAACCCC